>NZ_CP197645.1:2500-3960000 GCF_052232875.1 Stenotrophomonas sp. PUT21
GAAGGACGTGGCAGCCTGCGAAAAGTATCGGGGAGCTGGCAACAAGCTTTGATCCGGTAATGTCCGAATGGGGAAACCCACCCGCTTGCGGGTATCCTGCAGTGAATACATAGCTGCTGGAAGCGAACCTGGTGAACTGAAATATCTAAGTAACCAGAGGAAAAGAAATCAACCGAGATTCCCTGAGTAGCGACGAGCGAACGGGGACTAGCCCTTAAGCTGGAATGGTTCTAGAAAAACAGCCTGGAACGGCTGGCCATAGAAGGTGATAGCCCTGTATTTAAAAGGGCCACTCCAGTGAAGACGAGTAGGGCGGGGCACGTGAAACCCTGTCTGAACATGGGGGGACCATCCTCCAAGGCTAAATACTACTGACCGACCGATAGTGAACCAGTACCGTGAGGGAAAGGCGAAAAGAACCCCGGAGAGGGGAGTGAAATAGATCCTGAAACCGTGTGCGTACAAGCAGTAGGAGCTCGAAAGAGTGACTGCGTACCTTTTGTATAATGGGTCAGCGACTTACTGTTCGTGGCAAGCTTAACCGTATAGGGGAGGCGAAGGGAAACCGAGTCTGATAAGGGCGCATAGTCGCGGGCAGTAGACCCGAAACCGGGTGATCTAGTCATGGCCAGGGTGAAGGTGCCGTAACAGGTACTGGAGGCCCGAACCCACGTCTGTTGCAAAAGACGGGGATGAGCTGTGATTAGGAGTGAAAAGCTAATCGAACCCGGAGATAGCTGGTTCTCCTCGAAAGCTATTTAGGTAGCGCCTCATATGTATCCTCTCGGGGGTAGAGCACTGTTATGGCTAGGGGGTCATCGCGACTTACCAAACCATTGCAAACTCCGAATACCGAGACGGACTGTATGGGAGACACACGGCGGGTGCTAACGTCCGTCGTGAAAAGGGAAACAACCCAGACCCACAGCTAAGGTCCCAAATTCACTGCTAAGTGGAAAACCATGTGGAAAGGCACAGACAGCCAGGAGGTTGGCTTAGAAGCAGCCACCCTTTAAAGAAAGCGTAATAGCTCACTGGTCGAGTCGGTCTGCGGGGAAGATTTAACGGGGCTAAGCAGTGAACCGAAGCTTGGGGTGTGCATATTTATATGTACGCGGTAGAGGAGCGTTCCGTAAGCCGTTGAAGGTGGATTGAGAAGTCTGCTGGAGGTATCGGAAGTGCGAATGCTGACATGAGTAACGATAATGCGGGTGAAAAACCCGCACGCCGAAAGCCCAAGGTTTCCTTGCGCAACGTTAATCGGCGCAGGGTGAGTCGGCCCCTAAGGCGAGGACGAAAGTCGTAGTCGATGGGAAGCAGGTTAATATTCCTGCACCTCGCGTAAGTGCGATGGAGGGACGGAGAAGGTTAGGTGTACCCGGCGTTGGTTGTCCGGGGGAAAGGCGGTAGGTTTGGATCTTTGGCAAATCCGGGATCCTTTAAGACCGAGCACCGAGACGAGCCTTTAAGGCGAAGTCACTGATACCACGCTTCCAGGAAAAGCTCCTAAGCTTCAGCTTACGCAGACCGTACCGTAAACCGACACAGGTGGGTAGGATGAGAATTCTCAGGCGCTTGAGAGAACTCGGGTGAAGGAACTAGGCAACATGGCACCGTAACTTCGGGAGAAGGTGCGCCCTTTTTGGTGGCTCATGCGAGCTATAGCTGAAGAGGGCCGCAGTAACCAGGCCGCTGCGACTGTTTATCAAAAACACAGCACTCTGCAAACACGAAAGTGGACGTATAGGGTGTGACGCCTGCCCGGTGCTGGAAGGTTAATTGATGGGGTCAGCCGCAAGGCGAAGCTCTTGATCGAAGCCCCAGTAAACGGCGGCCGTAACTATAACGGTCCTAAGGTAGCGAAATTCCTTGTCGGGTAAGTTCCGACCTGCACGAATGGCGTAACGACAGCGGCGCTGTCTCCACCCGAGACTCAGTGAAATTGAAATCGCTGTGAAGATGCAGCGTTCCCGTGGCAAGACGGAAAGACCCCGTGAACCTTTACTATAGCTTTACACTGAACGTTGAGTTCGTCTGTGTAGGATAGGTGGGAGGCTATGAAACCATGGCGCTAGCTGTGGTGGAGCCATCCTTGAAATACCACCCTGTCGTGCTTGACGTTCTAACCTAGGTCCATAATCTGGATCGGGGACCGTGTATGGTGGGTAGTTTGACTGGGGCGGTCTCCTCCTAAAGAGTAACGGAGGAGCTCGAAGGTACGCTCAGCGCGGTCGGACATCGCGCACTGTGTGCAAAGGCATAAGCGTGCTTGACTGCAAGATCGACGGATCAAGCAGGTAGGAAACTAGGACTTAGTGATCCGGTGGTTCTGTATGGAAGGGCCATCGCTCAACGGATAAAAGGTACTCCGGGGATAACAGGCTGATACCGCCCAAGAGTTCATATCGACGGCGGTGTTTGGCACCTCGATGTCGGCTCATCACATCCTGGGGCTGTAGTCGGTCCCAAGGGTATGGCTGTTCGCCATTTAAAGTGGTACGCGAGCTGGGTTCAGAACGTCGTGAGACAGTTCGGTCCCTATCTGCCATGGGCGTTGGAGATTTGAGAGGGGCTGCTCCTAGTACGAGAGGACCGGAGTGGACGAACCTCTGGTGTTCCGGTTGTCACGCCAGTGGCATTGCCGGGTAGCTATGTTCGGAAGCGATAACCGCTGAAAGCATCTAAGCGGGAAGCGCGCCTCAAGATGAGATCTCCCGGGGCACAAGCCCCCTGAAGGAACCATATAGACTATGTGGTTGATAGGTCAGGTGTGTAAGTACAGCAATGTATTGAGCTAACTGATACTAATGATCCGTGTGGCTTGACCATATAACCTCAAGTTGCCTTGGCCGACATGACATGTCGATAGATCCCAAGTGCACGCTACGTCACAAGACTTACGAGAGGCAGGCGCCTTAATCCGTTCCTTAGGATGGCGACGCTCCAACTGTCTCCCTGGTGAAATTAGCGCTGTGGAACCACCCGATCCCATCCCGAACTCGGAAGTGAAACGCAGCTGCGCCGATGGTAGTGTGGCCTAAGCCATGCGAGAGTAGGTCATCGCCAGGGTTTTTACCCCGAAAACCCCGCTGCTCATGCAGCGGGGTTTTCTTTTATTGCAGGCACCTGGTTTTTGCGGGTATCTGTTTCTCGGAAGAGACCTCTGCTGAGCCGGCGCATCGCGCTGCTCCAACCGTCTCCCTGGTGAAATTAGCGCTGTGGCACCACCCGATCCCATCCCGAACTCGGAAGTGAAACGCAGCTGCGCCGATGGTAGTGTGGCCTAAGCCATGCGAGAGTAGGTCATCGCCAGGGTTTACACCCAAAACCCCGCTGCTCACGCAGCGGGGTTTTTTTTTATCTCTCAACGGATGGGTAGCCTCTCATGTCGAGTCCCTCAGCAGACGCGCACGGTCGTGCGCCTGCGCCTGCGGCTGCTACGGCTGCTACGGCTGCTAGTGCCGGTGCGGCGGGTGCAGTCGGGTAGTTCTGCGCTGTGGGAATGATGGCGTCTCCGCTTGCATCTTCCGCGAGCATAAGGGCCACGTAGCGACCGGCAGGCCCCCTCGGCAAATGTCCCCCGGCCGCCGCCTGACGACGACGGCCTCCTCCTTGATTTTGCCCAGGCGCCTACCGGCCGCTACGCGGCTTGGCGTGCTGTGTGCGGACTGACCAGATCAATCCCAACGCCCGACCAAGCCAGCCGCCGCCGCACTTGGAAAGCTGCCGCGGTTCATGCTCGCCACGCGTAGGGGGAAAAGACCCAAAAAAAACGGCGCCTAGAAAGGCGCCGTTTTCATGAAGCAACGATCACATCACAGCAACCAACCGCTCAGTGCGCAGACTCCGCGGCCGGCGCGTCAGCGCCCTTGCCCTTCATCATCGCATCGCGTGCCGCCTTGAACGGATTGCCTTCGTACCAGTTCGGCCAACGATCGCCGCCGGCGAGTTCCTTGCCAACCCCGTACAGCAGTTGCAGGTCCTCGACCGTGCCATCCAGCTTCCAGGTGGCCGGATCGAACTCATCCTTCGGGCCGTGGTAGCGGTTGCTGCCGTAGTCTTCAGCGGCCTTGCGGCCCGCCTCCACACCGCCCTCGCGCAGATCCTCACCACCGTCGGCATACAGCGCCGGCACACCGGCCTTGGCGAAGTTGAAATGATCCGAACGGAAGTAGAAGCCGCTCTGCACCGCGGTCTCGCCGTGCAGGGTGCGCCCCTGATTGGCGGCCAGCGGCTTGAGAATGTCCTCCAGCTCGGAACTGCCGAAACCGGTCACGGTCATGTCCTTGGCACGGCCGGCCACCGACATCGCATCGATGTTGATCACACCGGCGATCTTGTCCAGCGGGAAGGTCGGGTGGCTGACGTAGTACTTCGAGCCCAGCAGGCCGGACTCTTCCAGCGTCACCGCCAGGAACACCACCGAACGCTCCGGTGCCGGCTGCTGGTGGACCATCGCATCGGCGACTTCCAGGATGCCGGCCACGCCGGTCGCGTTGTCGACGGCACCGTTGTAGATGTTGTCGCCCTGCTCACCCTCGTGCTTGCCCAGGTGATCCCAGTGCGCCATGTACAGCACCGCCTCATCGGCACGCTTGCTGCCCGGCAGGACGCCGACCACGTTGCGCGACTTCTTCTCGGCGATGGTGCTCTTCAGGTCGAACGACACCTTCGCCTTCAGCGGGACCGGTTTGAAGCCGCGCTTGCTGGCGTCCTTGTAGGCCTTGTCCAGATCCAGGCCGGCCTCGGCGAACAGCTGACGCGCGGCCTCGGCGCTCAACCAGCCCTGTGCGGGCAGGCGCGCTTCCGGGTCATCCTTGGCCGGCAGGTCATACTGCGGGCCGGCCCACGAGTTCTTGACCACATCCCAGCCGTACGACGCACCGGCGGTGTCGTGCACGATCAGTGCGGCGGCGGCACCCTTGCGCGCGGCCTCTTCGAATTTGTACGTCCAGCGCCCGTAGTAGGTCATGCGCTTGCCGTCGAACAGCTTCTCGTCGTTGACGTGGAAGCCGGGGTCGTTGACGAACATCACGACCGTCTTGCCCTTCCAGTCCTGGCCGGCATAGTCGTTCCACTTCTGCTCCGGTGCGTCCACGCCGTAGCCGACGAAGACCAGATCGCTGTCCTGGACCTTCACCTCCGGCTGGCCGCTGCGGGTGCCGATCACCATGTCGGTGCCGAACGTCAGCTCGCGGGTTTTGCCCGCCTGGTCCAGCTTGAGCACGGTCGATTCGTCGGCGGTGGTCTCGGTCATCGCCACGTCCTGGAACCAGCTGTCGCCATTGCCCGGCTGCAGGCCGATGCGCTGCATCTGGTCGCGGATGTAATTGACGGTCAATTCTTCGCCCTTGCTGCCCGGCGAACGGCCTTCGAACTCATCCGAGGCCAGGGTCTTGACCAGCTCGGCGAAGTCGTCGGCGTTGATCTCGGGCGAGAACGCGTGGCCCGGTGCGGTGGGCGCCGCGTCGGTGGCGGGCGCTGCGGTGGGCGCGGTGGATTCGCCCTTGCACGCGGTCAACGCAGCGGCAGCGGCAAGGCACAACAGAAGTTTGCGGGGCATCATCGGTTCCTGGAACGGGAAAGGCGGGTGCGCATGGCACCAGTCACCACCATATCAATCCTGTGGCGCGGTGTCGGTATCGAAAGGTACGGCCACGGCGCCGCTGACCCGGCCGATGCGGGCAGTGCGGTGCACGTACAGGGTGACCTCGCGCTCGAACTGCAGCGCTCCGTTGACGGACGCGTTCGGCCCGATGATCACGCGCGGCTTGCGGCCAGGCGTCAGGGACAGGTTGAAGTTCGGCTTCTTGACCTCGATCCCGCCCTCGACCTGCGAGCCCACGCCAACGGTGATGTCGCCGTTGACCGTTTCGATGTTGCGCGCCACGCGCGTTTCGACCAGGCCGATGCTGCCGTTGACGGTTTCCAGGCCGCCATCGATCTGCGTGCCGCGGTCCAGGAAGATGCCGCCGTTGACGGTGTCCACGCCGCCATTGGCAATCACTTCGCGCCCCACCCGCACGCTGCCATTGACGGTCGAAATGCCGCCGGTGCGCGCGCGATCGGCCACCCGGATGCCGCCGTTGACGGTTTCAATGCGACCGGTGACGGCGCCTTCGGCGACCTTGATGCCGCCGTTGACCGTCTCCAGATTGCCGTAGCTCTGGCCAGCCTCGACGGAGATGCTGCCGTTGACCTTGCTGATGTTGTCGCTTGCCAAGGCCGGCGCACAGGGCAGCGTCAGGGCCAGCAGCAGCGGAAGCAGGGAGCGTTTCATGGGAACCTCGATGGTGGAGCGCGGCTGGCAGGCCGCCTGCAGGAATGTCACCATGCATCGTTGCAATCCGCATCTGCCTGAAGTCATTGGAAAGCCCTTGCGCCACAACGCCTTTTCCTCACGCCGGGATAACAATCCGACCGACGAAAGCGGTCGCACGCAGTGGCTGACCCCGGCGTTGCGTGCATTGCTGCTGGCGGTGGCCGTTCTCGGCGCCAGCCCGCTGGCCGCGCAATCTTCCAAGGAAGCCGAACGCAAACTGCAGAAGCTGCGCAGCGAGCTCAAGGGCGTGGCCCAGGAACGCCGGCATCTGGAAGGCCAGCGTGGCCAAGCCTCGCGCCAGCTGCGCGATGCCGACGAGAAGGTCGCCCGCACCGGACGCGTGCTGGCCCAGACCGAGACCGCACTGCAGCGCGAAACCCGCGCTATGAACGAACTGCAGGCCAAGCGTGATGCGTTGCAGGCCGGGCTGGAACAGCAGCGGGCGGAGCTGGCGTCGCTGCTGCGTGCGGCGTACCGCATCGGCAACAACGCACCGCTGAAGCTGCTGCTGTCGCAGGACCGGGTCGCCGATGCGAACCGCAGCCTAGCCTATCACCGGTATCTGCAGCGCGAGCGCGCGCAGCGGATCCAGTCACTGACGGCCGACCTCACCGAACTGCAGCGCGTGGAGACGGAGATCGTCGAACGGCGCAAGGCACTGGAAGGCACCCGCCAGCAGCAGAAGCAGCAGGTCGCCGCGCTGGCCGACGACCGTCGCGAGCGGGCGGCCACGGTGGCCTCGCTGGACGAACGCTACAAAGACCGCAGCGAACGCGAAAAAGCCCTGGGCCAGGATGCCAAGGCGCTGGAAACCCTGCTGGCCAATCTGCGTGCCGCCGCCGCCCGCGCCGAAGCAGAGCGCCGTGCCGCCGCGCGCCGCGCCGCGGCGGACAAAGCCGCTGCCGAGAAGGCCGACCGCGCCGCCGCCGCGAGTGGTACCCGGCCGCCGCCGCGCGCGACCAAGACACCCCCTGCCGTCGCCTCCGCGCCGGCCCCGAAGGTGGGTGGCCTGGGGTGGCCGTTGTCCGGCAACCTGCTTGCCCGCTACGGCGGCAAGCTGCCCGATGGCCGCACCAGCAGCGGGGTGCTGATCGGCGCCCCGGCCGGCAGCACGATCACCGCCGTCGCCGACGGTACGGTGGTGTTCTCCGACTGGATGACCGGCTACGGCATGATCCTGATCGTGGATCACGGTAACGGCTACATGAGCCTTTACGCCCACAACGACACCCTGCTGCGCGATGCCGGCGCCACGGTGAAGAAGGGCGAGGCAGTGGCCAAGGTCGGCAACTCGGGCGGGCAGGGCGTGACCGCGCTGTATTTCGAGCTGCGTCGCAATGGTCAGCCGGTCGACCCGGGCAGCTGGCTGCAACGCCGATAAACCGCGCCCAACGCGGGCGCGCCGCCAGGCACGGAGTTCAACGGGAATTTATCGTCGCTTCGCGCATAATCGGGCGACGCACCCTGGTGCGTGGATAACCGTCCCCCGCTCATCCTGGAGTGCTTCATGCGCGTAGCCCGTTCCGCCACCTTGCTGCTGGCCCTGTTGCCCGCGGTGTCCTGGGCGCAGCAGACCGCCGAAGCGCCGGCACGCGGGGCCGATGCGGCCACCACGGAAGAAGCGGTGACCTCACGGGTTCCGTTGGAAGAGATCCGCCGCTACGTGGCCGTGTACAACGCGGTGCGTGCTGCCTACGTGGATCCGGTCGACGACAAGAAGCTGATGCAGTCCGCCATCCGCGGCCTGCTGCTGGACCTGGATCCGCACAGCACCTATTTCGACAAGGAAGACGCCGAAGCCTTCGATGAGCAGGCCAACGGTGCCTATGACGGCATCGGTGTGGAGCTGCAGCAGCAGCCCGACAACAGCAGCCTGAAAGTCATTTCCCCGATCGACGATACCCCGGCAACCCGCGCGGGCATTCTGGCCGGCGATCTGATCATCGCCATCGACGGCAAGCCGATCAGCGCGATCGAAGCCACCGAGCCGCTGCGTGGCGCCGCCGGTACCAAGGTCGTGCTGACCCTGGTGCGCGAGGGCAAGCCCAAGCCGTTCGATGTCACCGTCACCCGCGAGACCATCCGCGTGACCAGCGTGCGCAGCAAGATGCTGGAACCTGGCTATGGCTACATCCGCCTGAGCACCTTCCAGGCCGACACCGGTGCCGATTTCCAGAAGCACGTCGCCCAGCTGCAGCAGCAGGCCGGTGGCAAGCTGAAGGGCCTGGTGCTGGATCTGCGCAGCAACCCGGGGGGCCTGCTCACCGCCGCCGTGCAGGTGGCCGACGATCTGCTCGAGAAGGGCAACATCGTCAGCACCCGCGGCCGCATCTCGATCAGCGATGCCCGCTTCGATGCGACCCCGGGTGATCTGCTCAAGGGGGCCCCGGTCGTGGTGCTTGCCGACGCCGGCTCGGCCAGTGCGTCTGAAGTGCTGGCCGGCGCGTTGCGCGACAACGGCCGCGCGCGCGTGGTCGGCAGCCGCACCTTCGGCAAGGGCTCGGTGCAGACCGTGCTGCCGCTGGACAACGGGGACTCGGTGAAACTCACGACCGCGCGGTATTTCACGCCGAGCGGCAAGTCGATCCAGGCCACCGGCATCATTCCCGATGTGCTGCTGCAGCCGGAAAAGCGTGCCGGCGATGACGACCTGCCGGCCAGCCTGACCGACTACAGCGAAGCCACGCTGCCCGGCCACCTGCGCGGTGACGAAGAAGGCACAGAAGGCTACAAGGCCGGTGACGTGCTGCCGGGCGATGGCCCGATCAACGATGCCCTGGCCGAGTTGAAGCAACCGGGTTCGGTGCTGGCTAGGCAGAAGGCGGACGCGGCGAAGAAGCCGGCGCCGAAGCCGGCAGCGGCAGCGGTCAAGCCGGTAGAGGCGAAGCCGGCAGATACGAAGCCAGCCGATGCAAAGCCAGCCGAGCAGCCTGCTGCTGCGCCGGCGACGCCCGCGCCGGCCAAGCCAGATGCACCGGCCTCGACGGTGCCGATCAAGCCCTGACCGGTAGTGCCGGCCGCCGGCCGGCTCCCCGCGCCATCGGCATCATGCGAAGCCAGACAGCGGCCGGGATGACTCCCACGGCGGCGGTTGTTGGCCTAGAACCCGTGCCGCTTGCGCAGCCGCCGCGCGATCGCCGCGCGCACATACACGCCATAGCCGAGCCCGAACACGAAGCCGGCGATGTGCGCCCACCACGCGACCATGCCGAAGGTCGGGCCGATGTAGGCGAACACCACCTGCAGCGCCGCCCAGACCCCGATCAGCAAATAGGCCGGGGCGCGCACGAATTCCAGGAACAGGCCCAGCGGAATCACCACGCCCAGCCGCGCGCCCGGGAACAGGGCCAGGTAGGCGCCGATCAAGGCCGACACCGCGCCGCTGGCCCCGATGATGATCTGGTCCGGGCTGCCCATGGTGTAGATCGCGGTGAGGTTGGAAATCGCCCCGCCGACCAGGAACAGCAGCATCAGCCGCCATGGCCCCAGCACGCGCTCGGCCGGCAGCCCGAAGATCAGCAGGAACACCAGGTTGCCGAGCAGGTGTGACCAGTCCGCGTGCAGGAACAGCGCGGTGAACAGCCGCAGCACGCTGCCATCCTGCAGGGTCGCCCACCAGTCCAGCGGGTGGGTCAGGCCGGTGGAGAGGGCGCCCCAGTCCATCCACAGGCTGCGCCGCGCGTCGTCCGGGCGGGAGATCGACCACAGGAAGGCGACCCATAGCGCCGCGAACAGCAGGGGGGTGGCCCAGCGGTAGGCGGCTTTCTTGCGGGAGGGGGTGGACACGAACATGCGGGCACTAGCCTAGCGCGGCGGCTGACCTGACGGGGATATGTCGTGTTCAGCATGAATAGCCACAAGGGCGACTCACGTTATTGTTTCATTAACCGCTCTCGGTATACTCGCATACGGCGTCGTATGTCGGGAGGGGAATCCGGCGCGTTGTCCTGACCCATCAAGGGGAGGGGCGGCGCAGGCGCGCGTTGCCAACATCACCGCTTTCCGGAGAGAACCAACAATGCATACCGCTTCCACTCTTGCCCGCGTCACCGCCCTGGCCGTCGGCATCGCCGGTGTCCTGGCCGTGGGCCACGTCCACGCCGCCGCCTTCCAGCTGAAGGAAAACAGCGCCAAGGGCCTGGGCCGCGCCTTTGCCGGTTCCGGCAGCGCCGCCGGCGACGCCTCGATCATGGCCGTCAACCCGGCTGGCATGCGCCAGCTCGAAGGCACCCAGATCCAGGGCGACCTGAGCGCGATCAGCTTCTCGGCCAAGTACAAGGGCACCGGCCGCAACGGCGTAGGTCAGCCGCAGACGGGCGGTAACGGCGGCGACGCCGGCATGATCGCCCCGGTTCCGGCCGCGTACTTCCACATGCCGATCGGCGAGCAGGCGCACTTCGGCGTCTCGCTGACCGCCCCGTTCGGTTTCAAGACCGATTACGACAATGGCTGGGTCGGCCGTTACAGCGGCCTGAAGACCGACATGAAGGCCATCGACCTGGGCTTCGCCGCGTCCTATGACGTCAACCCGTACGTGTCCTTCGGTGCATCCGTGTTCGTCGAGCACCTGACCATCGAGCTGAGCCAGGCAATCGACTTCGGCGCCAGCTTGGCCGCCCAGCGCGTTCCGGGTTTCCGCCCGGGCAACGCCGATGGCAAGCTGACCGTGGAAGGCGACAACAACGCCGTGGGCTGGACCGTCGGCGGCTTGTTCAGCCCCGATGAGAACACCCACATCGGCATCAGCTACCGTTCCAAGGTCGAGCACAAGATCACCGGCGGTGATGCAACCTTCGTCGTGCCGCCTGACGCTGCCAAGGTGCTCCAGGTCGCTGCACCAGGCCAGTTCGTCAGCACCAGCGGCAAGGCCACGTTGACCCTGCCGGCCTCGGCGACCCTGAGCGTCACCCACAACATCAATGACCGCTGGACCGTCATGGGTGATGTGACCCGCACTGCGTGGTCGACCGCCTTCGACACGGTCACCATCGACTTCGCCTCCAACCAGCCGAACTCGGACCTGAACTTCGGTTACCGCGACACGACCTTCGTCTCGCTGGGTACCGATTACAAGCTGAGCGACACCGTGACCCTGCGTGGCGGTGTAGCGCTGGATCAGACCCCGACCACCGACGCCCACCGCGACGTGCGCGTGCCGGATACCAGCCGCAAGTGGCTGTCGCTGGGCGTGGGCTGGACCCCGTCGGCGAACACCGAATACAACTTCGGTTACACCCACCTGTTCACCAGCGAGCCGAACCTCATCGTTCCGGCGAACGCTGGCAACCAGGGCAACTCGCTCAACGGCAAGTACAAGGTCCGTGGCGACGTGCTGGCCGCTTCGTTCAACTACAAGTTCTGATCAACGCACCACTGATCGGTTGAACGCAGCAGCAGAAAACCCCGCGAAAGCGGGGTTTTTTGTTGCCCGTAGACAATGCGGCTGGCCAGGCGCAACTGCCTCAGCGCAACTGCCGCGGCGTAGCATTCAGGCGCTTGCGCATCAGCCGGCGCAGCGCGGTGGGATCGCGGTAGCCCACGCGCTCGGCCACGGTCTCCACCGAGTAGCGGCTGTTCTCCAGCAGGGCGCGCGCCTGGTTCAACTGCACGCCGCGGATCAGGTGCAGCGGCCCTTGCCCGGTCGCCTTGCTCACCTGCCGCGACAGCGTGCGCGTGGACATACCGGCGTGCGCGGCGAGTGCGCCGACACTGACCGTGGCCGGCAGCGTGGCTTCGATGTGCGCGGTGAGCGAGGCGATCAACGCATTGCCCTGCGCCATCATCGCCGGGACCATGAAGGGGGATTGCAGCTGCCGGCGATCCAGCAGCAATGCCCGCGCCACCGCATCGGGCAGTGCCGGCCCGAAGCGCTGCCGCAGCAGGTACAGCATCAGATCGGTATGCCCGAGCGCGGCGCCTGCGGTGATCACCGGCGTGTCGTCGATCACCATGCGGTCCGGATCGACCTGGCACTCCGGGGCTTGCCGCTGCAACGCGCCGGCCAGCCACCAGGTGGTGGTCACGCTGCGCCCGGCCAGCAGCCCGGCGTCGTGCAGCAGGAAGACGGACGCACACGAGGCCGCGACACGCCCGCCGGCCGCCACGTGCGCGCGCAGTGCCCGCCGCACGCCCGGGATGTCTGGATCGCGCAGGCGCTGTGCGATGGCCTCGGGATCCTCCACGCCGAGCCCGGGCACGATCCAGCACGAGTGCGGCTCGGCGACGCGCGGCAGCGGCTGCGCACGCAGCTGCAGGTGCGTGCCCAGGCGGACAGCGCCGCGTGCCGGACTGCAGACCTGCCAGCGCGGCACCGGCAACCCCAGGCGCGGTGCGAGCGTGGCGGCCGTGGTGAGGATGTCCAGGGTCAGCGCAACGCTGGAGGCGAATGCACCGGGCAGGACGATGACGGTGAAATCATGCATTGGCTGATTGTGCACGAAAGATGTCACATCGGCCGATGGTGCCGTCTGTGGCGTTCGGCTCCAATGGGGTCCCGTCGGCGGCGCGCGACGCGCATCTGAGAACCGCGCAGCCATTGCACCCCAGCCGCGCTGCGCCTCGGCCTGACCGCCGGCGGCCCCTGCCAAAGAGGAGAACGCCATGCCCCCGTTGTCCGGTTCCTGCCACTGCGGCAAGGTGCGCTTCGAGGTGGAGGCCACGTCCGCGCCCGTGTTCGAGTGCACCTGTTCGCTGTGTCACCGCCGCGGTGCGGTATGGCAGCTCGTGGACGCCCCGCAGTTCCGCCTGCTCGAGGGCGAGGCGGATCTGTCGACGTATCGCTTCGGCACGCGCACGGCGGCGCACTTCTTCTGCCGTCACTGCGGCGTAGGGCCCTTCAGTCATCCGCGCATCGCGCCGGACAAATGGGTGGTCAACCTGCGCTGTGTGGACGGCGCGGATCTGTCCACGCAGGTGATCCAGTGTTTCGACGGACGGCACTGGGAGCAGGCCGTCGCGGCGCTGATGGGGAAGCGCGGTTCAAGGTAACGAGCAGGCCGCCATCAGGGCGTACAATCCCCGCCCGGATGGCGCCCCTGCCGTCCCGTGCTTACTGACAAGGATCTGTATATGTCGTCTCTGCTGCTGCGCTCCTCGCTTGCTCTCGGTCTGGCCAGCTTCGCGCTGCCGGCCCTGGCTGCACCGGATTTTGCGGCCTGCTTTACCCTGACCCCGGGCATGTCGTGGTCCAACAGCGATGAAACGCTGACCATCGAGAAGGCCACCTTCGCCGGCCAGAATGCAATCAAAGTGAGCAGCGCCGGTGGTGGCGTTGGCATGGCCAGCTACTACGATGCCAGCGGGCGCCAGCTCCTCGGCCAGGAGCGCCTCGGCATTTCCGCCTGGGGTGGCGACGCATCCAAGCCGGTGATGACCGACATCTTCAAGCCTGCGCCGACGTTCCCGCAGAGCGCCAAGCCGGGCGATCGTTTCGAAGTCAACGGCAAGGGCGAGCGCACGAACCATGTCGAAGAGACGGTCGAGCCGATCGATTACGACGGCTTCTCCGATTACACCTTCGTCGGCTTCGAAGATCTGGAGACGGAAGTCGGCTACCAGCCGCGGACCTTCAAGGACACCTGCCACGTCACGGCGACCTTCGAAGACAACCGTATCGAGGCCTGGTACGCCGCCGGCTTCGGCCGCATCAAGTTCGAGCGCTACCTGGGCAACGAACTGCTGATGCGCGATGAGATCGAGTCCATCGAAGAGTAATACCCACAAAAAACCCCGCTTTCGCGGGGTTTTTCGTTCAACGCACGCGCGCTGGAATCAGTCGCCCAGCGTCAGCAGCGAGGCATTGCCGCCAGCGGCCGTGGTGTTCACGGTGACGGTCTTTTCAGTGGCGAAGCGCAGCAGGTAGTGCGGGCCGCCGGCCTTCGGGCCGGTACCGGACAGGCCCTGGCCGCCGAACGGCTGCACGCCGACCACCGCACCGATCTGGTTGCGGTTGACGTACACGTTGCCGACATTGATGCGCGAGGAGATGCGGTCGACGGTTTCGTCGATGCGCGAATGCACGCCCAGGGTCAGACCGTAGCCGGTCGCGTTGATCTGGTCGATCACCGCATCAAGCTGATCGCCCTTCCAGCGGATCACGTGCAGCACCGGCCCGAAGATTTCCTTGTGCAGCTGGTCCAGGTTCTTCAGCTCGTACGCACGCGGGGCGAAGAAGGTGCCGTGCGCCGCTTCGTCGCTGAGCGTGGCAGCGGCGATCAGGCGCGCTTCCTTCTCCATGCGCACGGCATGGTCCTTGAGAATCTGCAGCGCATCGGCATCGATCACCGGGCCGACATCCGTGGAGAGCAGGCCCGGGTCACCGACCTTCAGCTCGGCCATCGCGCCGGACAGCATGGTCATCACCTTGTCGGCGATGTCGTCCTGCACGAACAGCACGCGTGCGGCCGAGCAGCGCTGGCCGGCGGAGGTGAAGGCCGACCCGATCGCGTCCTTGACCAGCTGTTCCGGCAGCGCCGAGGAGTCGGCAATGAAGGCGTTCTGGCCGCCGGTCTCGGCGATCAGCACACCGATCGCGGCATCGCGTGCGGCCATCGCACGGTTGATCGCACGGGCGGTGTCGGTGGAGCCGGTGAAGGCGACGCCGGCCACGCGCGGGTCGGCGGTCAGCGCGGCGCCAACGGTCGCACCGTCGCCCGGCAGGAACTGCAGCACGCCTTCGGGCACGCCGGCGTCGAGCAGCAGCTTCACCGCGTAGTAGCCGATCAGGTTGGTCTGCTCGGCCGGCTTGGCGATCACGCTGTTGCCGGCCGCCAGTGCGGCGCTGACCTGGCCCAGGAAGATTGCCAGCGGGAAGTTCCACGGGCTGATGCAGACGAACACACCGCGGCCATGCAGCTGCAGCTCGTTGGATTCACCGGTCGGGCTCGGCAGCTTCTCGGCATGGCCGAACTGCTCGCGCGCCTGCTTGGCGTAGTAGCGCAGGAAGTCGACCGCTTCGCGCACTTCGGCGATGCCGTCGGGCAGGCTCTTGCCGGCTTCCTTGACGCACAGCGCCATGAACTCCGGCAGGCGTGCTTCCAGCTGGTCGGCAGCGTGCTCGAGGATCGCTGCGCGGCTGGCGGCCGGGGTGCGGTTCCAGGCCGGCTGCGCGGCCACGGCATTGGCCAGTGCCTTTTCCACGGTGGCGCTGTCGGCCGGCTGCCATTGGCCGACGACCTGGCGGGTATCAGACGGGTTGGTCACGTTCAACAGCGCACCGGTCGGGTTGGCACCCGGCACCAGCGGCGCGGCGTGCCACCCGCCCTTACCCGGCGCGGGCACGGCCGCGTTGAGCTGCTCGGCCAGAGCGCGCAGATCGTTGTCGTTGGCGAGATTGACGCCCATGGAGTTCTTCCTGTCATGGTTCTGGCTGCGCAGCAGATCGACCGGCAGCGGGATTTTCGGATGCGGGATGGACGCGAACGAGGAGACCACGTCCACCGGATCGCGGATCAGGTCGTCGATGGCTACGTTCTCGTCGGTAATGCGGTTGACGAAGCTGGAATTGGCGCCGTTTTCGAGCAGGCGGCGCACCAGGTACGGCAGCAGGTCTTCATGCGAACCGACTGGCGCGTACACGCGGCACGGCACGTTCAGACGGTCGGCCGGCACCACTTCGGCATACAGGTCATCACCCATGCCGTGGAGTTTCTGGTGCTCGTACTGGCCGCCCTTGGCGATCGCCTGCACGGCCGCGATGGTGTGCGCGTTGTGCGTGGCGAACATCGGGTAGATCGCATCGCTGTGCGTGAACAGCCGCTTGGCGCAGGCCAGGTAGGACACGTCGGTGTTCTGCTTGCGGGTGAACACCGGGTAGGCCGGCAGACCGTCGATCTGCGCGCGCTTGATCTCCGCGTCCCAGTAAGCGCCCTTGACCAGACGCACCTGCAGGCGGCGACCGATGCGGCGGGCCAGATCGGCCAGGTAGTCGATCGTGTACGGCGTGCGCTTCTGATACGACTGCACGACCACGCCGAAGCCTTCCCAGCCGGCGAGCGAGGCGTCGCTGACCACGGTTTCGATGATGTCCAGCGACAGCTCCAGGCGGTCGGTCTCTTCGGCGTCCACGGTGCAGCCGATACCGTAGGACTTGGCCAGCTGCGCCAGTTCCAGCACACCCGGGACCAGGTCGGCCATGACGCGTACGCGCTTGGCGTGCTCATAGCGCGGGTACAGCGCGGAGAGCTTGATCGAGATGCCTGGTGCCGAATTGACGTCGCCATCGGGACGGCCGCCGCGGGCCTTGTGGTCGCCACCGATCGAGTGGATCGCACGGCGGTAGTCTTCCAGGTAACGCTTGGCGTCCTTCATGGTCAGCGCGCCTTCGCCGAGCATGTCGAACGAATAGCGGTAATTGGCGTTGTCGCCCTTGTGCGAGCGCGACAGCGCTTCGTCGATGGTGCGGCCCATGACGAACTGGTGACCCATGATCTTCATCGCCTGGCGCACGGCCAGGCGGATCACCGGCTCGCCCACGCGACCGATCAGGCGCTTGAACGCGCCCGGCACATCGGCGCGGGTGGCATCGTTGATCTGCACCAGGCGGCCGGTCAGCATCAGGCCCCAGGTGGAAGCATTGACCAGCACCGAGTCGCTGCCGCCCATGTGCTTCTTCCAGTCGGCATCGCCGAGCTTGTCGCGGATCAGTTTGTCGGCCGTCTCCTGGTCCGGAATGCGCAGCAGGGCTTCGGCCACGCACATCAGCAGCACGCCTTCCTCGCTGCCCAGATCGTACTGGCGCATGAAGGCCTCGATCGCGCCCTGATCCTGTGCACGCACGCGCACGCGCTTGACCAGGTCGGCAGCGGTGGCCTGCACCCTGGCCTGCTCGGCGGCGGGCAGGCGTGCCTGCTCCAGCAGCTCGCGCACATGGGTAGCCTCGTCCTTCAACCAGGCATCAGTGATCGCCTGGCGGAACGCGTTGGGAACGGCCGGCAGCTCGGGGGACAGCAGCGGCGGGCGGGCGCCACCGGACGACGCCGGGGCAGGGGGGAGGACAGAGGATGCAGTCATGCCAGTCGGCTCGTGGAGAACTTGACCATTTTAATCGTTTTTTGGGCGAGTCAAGCGCTTTGCGTAGCCTTCGCCACCCATCGCATAGCCTTTCATACAGGGGGATTCGGCGGAATCGACCCGGGTGCGATTTATTGTGCTGATTTCGTCAAAACGGCCGCCGCACGTGATGCTGTATTGCAACATTCCTGAAACTGTGAATGGACCCTTGCTACTCGCTGGAGAGCAGGGCTACCATCGAGACGTTTCCCGCGGCAGGAAAAACGCGGTTGCGACATGATCGAGGTGCTCATCGCTCCGGACGGATCAGGGACGCAACTGCGGCTGCGTCCCCCACGGGCGCTCGATGCCCGGCAGTTCGTCCTGTTGTTTGCAGTGTTGGCGGGGGTGATGTGGCTGGCGGCCGGCCTGGGCTGGTTCACCGGCAATGTATTCGCCCCCGTGTTTGCTCTGCTGTACAGCGTGTTGCTGGCAGTGGCGCTGCGCACGGTGTGGCGCAGTGGAGAACGGCAGGAAGAGATCCGGGTAGTGCCGGCGTGCGTGGAAGTGATTCCCGCACCCGGGCATTCGCCGGTGTTCAGCGCCCACCCGCACTGGGTGAGGCTGAGCGCCGACGAACGCAGAGTCCGGCTGGCATCCAGCGGTAGGCAGGTGGACGTGGGGAGTTTCCTCGCACCGGCCGAACGCCAGGTACTGGCTCAGAAACTAGAAGGCTTGCTCGCGGCCAATGACGGCCGCAACCGACGACGCTAAGGGTCTAGGCAATGAAGCAATGCAGAAAGTGGGGCAGGACGTTCGGGAAGACAGTGTTGAGCGGGGCCGCGCTGCTGGCGCCGGCCATGGCGTGGGCCCAGGCGGCCGACCCCAAACCGTGGCAATTGAACATGGGCAAGGGGGTGACCCAGAGCTCGCGGTTGGCGTGGGAGTCCAACCTGTTCTCGCTGTGGGTCTGTACCGTGATCGGGGTGCTGGTATTCGGCGCGCTGTTCTACGCGATCTTCAAGTTCCGCAAATCCAAGGGGGCGGTGGCCGCCACCTTCAGCCACAACACCAAGGCCGAGGTCATCTGGACGGTGATTCCGGTAATCATCCTGGTGGTGATGGCCTGGCCGGCCACGGCCAATCTGATCAAGTTCTACGACACCCGCGATTCGGAAATGACCGTCAAGGTCACCGGCTATCAGTGGATGTGGAAGTACGAATACCTCGGCGAGAACGTCAGTTTCACCAGCCGCCTGGACCGTGAATCCGACCGGGTGCGCCAGAGTGGCGTGGTGCCGACCCGCGACAGCCACCCGCATTACCTGCTGGATGTCGACAATCGGCTGGTGCTGCCGGTCGATACCAAGGTGCGCTTCGTGATCACCTCCGATGACGTCATCCACGCCTGGTGGGTGCCGGCGCTGGGCTGGAAGCAGGATGCGATTCCCGGCTTCATCAACGAGGCCTGGACCAACATCGAGCAGCCCGGCGTGTACCGCGGTCAGTGCGCCGAACTGTGTGGCAAGGATCACGGCTTCATGCCGATCGTGGTCGAGGCGGTTTCCAAGGAGGATTACCAGAAATGGCTCGCCTCCAAGAAGCCTGCGCCGGCCCCTGCACCGGAGGCGGCCCCGGCACCTGCGCCAGCCGCCCCGGCCGAGGCGACCCCGGCACCGGCCGCTGAGCCTGCCGCTGCAGCAACAGACAGCAACGCCTGAAATCGAGCCGTGTCCGCCAGCCGGCGGATGCGGGTACCACCGGATACAGTGAGGTGTAGTTGCGATGGCGCATTCCGCAGTTGACCACGACGGGCATCACGGGCATCAGCAGGGGTTCTTCGAGCGTTGGTTCTTCTCGACCAACCACAAGGACATCGGCACGCTCTACCTGCTTTTCAGCTTCATCATGTTCATCATCGGCGCGGCGATGAGCGTGATCATCCGCGCCGAACTGGCGCAACCGGGGCTGCAGTTCGTCAAGCCCGAGTTCTTCAACCAGATGACCACCGTGCATGCACTGGTGATGATCTTCGGTGGGGTGATGCCGGCCTTCGTCGGCCTGGCCAACTGGATGATCCCGCTGCAGATCGGCGCGCCGGACATGGCCCTGCCACGCATGAACAACTGGTCGTTCTGGCTGCTGCCGGTGGCCTTCAGCCTGCTGCTGCTGACCCTGTTCCTGCCCGGCGGCGCCCCCGCCGGTGGCTGGACCCTGTACCCGCCGCTGTCGCTGCAGGGCGGCTACAACGTAGCCTTCAGCGTGTTCGCCATCCACGTGGCCGGCATCAGCTCGATCATGGGCGCGATCAACATCATCGCCACCGTGCTCAACATGCGCGCGCCCGGCATCGATCTGCTCAAGATGCCGATCTTCTGCTGGGCCTGGCTGATCACCGCCTTCCTGCTGATCGCGGTGATGCCGGTGCTCGCCGGTGCGGTGACGATGCTGCTCACCGACAAATTCTTCGGCACCAGCTTCTTCAACGCCGCCGGTGGCGGTGACCCGGTGATGTACCAGCACATCTTCTGGTTCTTCGGGCACCCGGAGGTCTACATCATGATCCTGCCGGCGTTCGGCGTGGTCAGCGAGATCATCCCCACCTTCAGCCGCAAGCCGTTGTTCGGCTACCAGGCCATGGTCTACGCGATCGCCGCGATCGCCTTCCTGTCCTTCATCGTCTGGGCCCACCACATGTTCACCGTGGGCATGCCGCTGGGCGGCGAAATCTACTTCATGTTCGCCACGATGCTCATCTCCATTCCGACCGGGGTAAAGGTGTTCAACTGGGTCAGCACCATGTGGCGTGGCTCGCTCACCTTCGAAGCCCCGATGCTGTGGGCGGTGGCCTTCGTGATCCTGTTCACCATCGGCGGCTTCTCCGGGCTGATGCTGGCGATCGTGGTGGCCGACTTCCAGTACCACGACACCTACTTCGTGGTCGCGCACTTCCACTATGTGCTGGTCACCGGCGCGGTGTTCGGGCTGATCGCCGCGGTGTACTACTGGTGGCCCAAATGGACCGGGCGCATGTACAGCGAAACCTGGGCCAAGGTGCACTTCTGGTGGTCGATCGTGTTCGTGAACCTGCTGTTCTTCCCGCAGCACTTCCTCGGCCTGGCCGGCATGCCGCGGCGTATTCCGGATTACAGCGTGGCCTTTGCAGACTGGAACCTGATCAGCTCGATCGGCGCGTTCGGCATGTTCGTCACGCCCTTCATGATGGCTGCGATCCTGTGGCACTCGCTGCGCCA
This sequence comes from Stenotrophomonas sp. PUT21, assembly GCF_052232875.1. Lineage (NCBI taxonomy): Bacteria > Pseudomonadati > Pseudomonadota > Gammaproteobacteria > Lysobacterales > Lysobacteraceae > Stenotrophomonas > Stenotrophomonas sp. PUT21. The sequence continues at coordinate 23,066 of NZ_CP197645.1, forward strand.
CGGCGCGAAGGCCGCCGACCGCTGCTGGGAAGGCGCACGTGGCCTGGAGTGGACGATCCCGTCGCCCGCACCGGCGCACACTTTCACCACGCCACCGACCATCCGTCCGGGTGATCTGGCGCATGACGACATCACCCATTGAGGCCGCTCATGACCAGTACGCTCCGCACCCCCGATGAGCAGGCCCTGCAACGCCGCCGCGCGCATCGCACCGCATGGGCGGTCGGCATCGTTGCGGTGATGGTCTATGCCGGCTTCATCCTCAGCGGGGTGATCGGGCGATGAGCGATCCGCGCCCGGCCCCGCCCGCGCGTCACGCGGGCCTGCCCCGCCTGATCGGGGTGGCCCTGGCGGTGTTCGTGCTGACCTTCTCGCTGGTGCCGCTGTACCGCATCGCGTGCGAGAAGGTGTTCGGCGTGCGCCTGGAGCGCGGCCCCGGTGCCGCGGCCGGCACTGCGGCCGCCACCGGCAAGCGCACGGTGCGGGTCGAGTTCGATGGTGGCGTGAATTCCAAGCTGCCGTGGGCGTTCCATCCCGAACAGCTGACGATGGACGTGGTGCCCGGCGAGCTCAATGAAGCACTGTATTACGCGCGCAATGACAGCGACCGCGCGCTGGTCGGCAGCGCGGTGCCCTCGGTGGCACCGGCCAAGGCGTCGGGCTACTTCAGCAAGACCGAGTGTTTCTGCTTCACCGCGCAGACCCTGCAGGCCGGTGAGAAACGCGACATGCCGGTGCGCTTCATCGTCGATCCCGACCTGCCGGCCAACATCACCACGATCACCCTGTCCTACACCTTCTACAAGAACGACGCCTTGTCCGCGCAGCTGGCCCCGGCCAACCTGCCGACCGGCGCGCGTGCAGCTCCCTGATCCGGACCGGACCCAAGACCATGGCCCAGCAAAGCCCCGATGCGAACGTGTACTTCGTGCCCACGCACAGCAAATGGCCGTTCATCGGTTCCATTGCGATGATGGTGACCATGGTCGGCGTGGCCAGCTGGCTCAACGATTCCAGCTGGGGCAAGTGGACCTTCTACGCGGGCATCGCGATGCTGGTGCTGACCCTGTTCTGGTGGTTCAGCGACGTGGTGCGCGAATCGCAGGCCGGCAGCTACAACCGCCAGGTGGACGGCTCGTTCCGGATGGGGATGGTGTGGTTCATCTTCTCCGAGGTGATGTTCTTCGGCGCATTCTTCGGTGCGCTGTTCTACACCCGCAACCTGGGCCTGCCGTGGCTGGGCGGTGCGGGCGACGGCGTGATGACCAATGAGCTGCTGTGGGATGGCTATTCGGCGGCGTGGCCGACCAACGGCCCCGGCGCGATCGGCGGGCATTTCCAGACCATTCCGGCCTGGGGCCTGCCGCTGATCAACACCCTGATCCTGCTGACCTCCGGCGTGACCCTGACCATCGCGCATCACGCGCTCAAGGCTGGTCACCGCCGACAGCTGCTGGTCTGGCTGGGCATCACCGTGCTGCTGGGCGTGGGCTTCCTCACGCTGCAGGCGGAGGAGTACATCCACGCCTACGAGGAACTCAACCTCACCCTGGGCTCGGGCATCTACGGCTCGACGTTCTTCATGCTTACCGGGTTCCACGGCGTGCACGTGCTGCTCGGCACGATCATGTTGGCGGTGATGTGGCTGCGCTCGTCGAAGGGGCATTTCACCCGCGACAACCATTTCGGATTCGAAGCCGCCGCGTGGTACTGGCACTTCGTCGACGTGGTGTGGCTGATGCTGTTCCTGTTCGTCTACGTGCTGTAGCGTCGGTGCGACGTCCTGCCGCATCGACGCCGGTGCGGCCTCAGCCGCCGATGCCGTGGGGCTTGATCCAACCGCTGTAGATGCCGATGACCACCAGCACGATCAGCGCCACCGACACCGCGATGCGGCGGGTGAGGGCATTGACGGTGCGCTTGGTCTGGCCGCGATCGACCAGCAGGTAATACAGCCCGGCGCCCAGATTCCAGACGATGACGATCAGAAACGCGATTACCAGCAGGGTCTTCAACGAATCATTCATGCGCGGCTCGATGGCGTGGCGGGTGCGCCTATATCACCGCGTTTTGCCGGCGTTGTCATGATGCGCAAGCACACACGCCTGATTGGCTGGATCGCCGCGGTACTCGTCATCCTCGCGTTCTGCCAGCTCGGCCGCTGGCAACTGCAGCGCATGCATGAAAAACAGGCGCTGCTGGCCCAGCAGGTGCCAGCGCGTGCGCAGTCACTCACTCTGCGCCAGGCGCTGGCCGCACCGCCGGTGCTGCGCTGGGTGGAGGACCGCGGCCGCTTCCTGCCCGGTACGCTGCTGCTCGACAACCAGACCCGCGAAGGCCGGGCCGGGATCAAGGTCTATCAGCCGTTCCAGAGTGACGACGGCGCGCGGGTGCTGGTCGATCTGGGCTGGCTGCCGATGCCGCCCGACCGTGTGATCCCGCCGATCACCCCGCATAGCGGCCCCACGGCCATCAGCGGCCTGCTGGCGCCGCCGCCGGCTACCGGCCTGGCACTGGGCCCGGCGCTGTCGCCCGCGCCGCAGCCGGGCGTATGGCTGGCCAGCCGGATGCCGCCGGAGGAGATGGCGCACGCGCTGTCGCTGCCGCAGGGCAGCCTCGCGGCGCGCGTGCTGCGGCTGGATCCGGCGCTGCCAGGCGGCTATGCACGCGATCTGGAGCTGCTGCCCAATACCCTGCCGCCCAGTCGCCATCTGGGCTACGCCGTGCAATGGTTCGGGCTGGCGTTGACCGTGCTGGTGGTCGCGCTGGTCCTGGAATTCCGACGCCATCGCCGCCGGCGTGGCACTCCCCGGCGCTGACCGGCTCAACATGAGAAAATGCCGCCCATGAATGCCACTTCCCCGGCACGGCTGCCGTCCCGCTCACGCGGGCGCTGGACCCTGATCGCCCTGTTCGGCGTGTTCTTCGGTGCCATGGCGCTGGCCGGCGTGCTGCGCTTCTCCGGCTGGCAGCCGACCTCGCACCGTAATACGGGGCAGCTGCTGCAGCCGCCGGCCGACCTGCGCGCGCTGCCGCCGACCCTGGCCGATGGTCAGCCGTACCCGTGGAACCCCAACGATCGCACCTGGCGGATCCTGGTGGCCCCGTCTGCCAGCTGTACCAGCGAGTGCGTCACTTTGTCGCAGGGATTGGGCAAGGTGTGGCAGCTGTTCGGCCATAACGCCGATAATGTCGAGATCCTGTGGCTGGGCACGCCGCCGGCCGAGGTCCAGGGCATGCCCGCACTGCGCGCGCTGCGCGCCCAACCGGACCTGCGTGCCGCTTTGCCCGCCGTGGATGACGCCGCCGGCACGCCTGTGTATGTGATCGATCCCAACGGATTCGTGATCATGCGGTACGCGCCGGGATTCGATATGGCCGGTCTGCGCAAAGACCTGGCCACGCTGCTGAAACTGAAGTGAGTTCCGTTTAGATGAGCCTCTCCGCACGCCCGGTGCTGCACCGCAATTTCCACCGTCTGGCGTGGTTTGCGCTGATCATGACCGCCAGCACGATCATGTTCGGTTCGTTCGTGCGCTTGTCCGATGCGGGCCTGAGCTGCCCGGACTGGCCGACCTGCTATGGCCGCGTCACCTGGCCGCAGCACGCCGAGGAAGTGATCGGCCACGAGGCCGCCAAGATCCGCCCGCTGGAAACGCACAAGGCGTGGCGCGAGCAGGTGCACCGCTTCCTGGCCGGCGCACTCGGCATCGAGATCCTCACCCTGGCGCTGCTGGCCACGCGCCGCCGTCGCTGGGGCAGCACTGCGGTGATCACCGCCTGTGTGCTGGTGGCCGCCGGCATACCGCTGTACATGATGGGCATGCATGTTCCGGCGAGCATCATCGCCTTGATCGGCGAAGCGATCCTGCTGATCGCCGCGTTGCGCTGGACCAACATCGATCTGGCCCGCGCTGCGTTGCTGACGTTGGCCGTGGTGATCTTCCAGGCGCTGCTCGGCATGTGGACCGTCACCTGGCTGCTCAAGCCGATCGTGGTGATGGGGCATCTGCTCGGCGGCATGCTGATGTTCGGCCTGCTGGTGTGGATGGCGTGGCGCGCCACGCACATGCCGATCACCCTGGCCGAAGCGCCCAAGCTGAAATGGCTGATCCGTGCCGGCGTGGCCGTGCTGGTCGCGCAGATCGCCCTCGGCGGCTGGGTCAGTGCCAACTACGCCGCACTCGCCTGCGGTGGCGGCAGCGCCTCGCTGGACAACTTCCCGCGCTGCGTCAGCCAGTGGTGGCCGCCGCATGACTTCAAGGAAGGCTTCACCCTGTGGCGCGGCATCGGCGTGGATTACGAAGGGGGCGTGCTGGATGGCGCCTCGCGCATCGCGATCCAGATGGCACACAGGATGATGGCGATCGTGGTGGCTGTGTACCTGCTGTGGCTCTCGGTGCGCCTGTTCCGCCTGCCGAGCATGCGCGGCTGGGCGAGCGCACTGGGTCTGCTGGTGGTGCTGCAGATCACCCTGGGCATCCTCAACGTGAAGCTGGCGGTGCCGCTGGAAGTGGCCGTCGCGCATAGCGGTGGCGCTGTGGCGCTGCTGTTCGTGCTGGTGACGCTGCTGGCGCGCCTGCGCGCACCGGATGCCGAGGGCGGCAAGGCCAGCGCTGCCTCCCCTGCCGTGCAGGCGGGCTGACGGCATGGCCAGTTACCGTCAGTACTGGGATCTGACCAAGCCCAAGGTCGTCGCCCTGATCGTGTTCACCGCCCTGGTGGGCATGTTCCTGGCCATCCCTGGGTTGCCGACCGCGCAGCAGGCGCTGGACGGCGCGCTGGGCTTCCTCGGCATCTGGCTGGCGGCCTCGGCCGCCGCGGCGATCAACCAGTTGCTGGACGCGCGCATCGATGCACAGATGGCGCGCACGTCCTGGCGCCCGTTGGTGGTGGGCAAGGTCAAGCCGTGGCAGGTGCTGGTGTTCGCCGGCCTGCTGATCGCGCTGTCGATGACGATCCTGGTGGTCTGGGTCAACGTGATCACTGCCGTGCTGACCTTCGCCTCGCTGATCGGGTATGCGGTGATCTACACCGTGTACCTCAAGCGCGCGACCTCGCAGAACATCGTCATCGGCGGCCTTGCCGGCGCCACCCCGCCGATGCTCGGCTGGGCCGCGATCACCGGCATGCAGGGCCCGTGGGACTGGGCCTACGCGTCGCTGCTGGTGCTGATCATCTTCATCTGGACCCCGCCGCACTTCTGGGCGCTGGCGATCTTCCGCCGCGAGGATTACGCCAAGGCAGAGATCCCGATGCTGCCGGTGACGCACGGCGTGGCGTACACCCGCAAGTCGATCATGGTCTATTCGATCGCCCTGGCCATCGTCAGCATCCTGCCGGTCGTGTTCGGCATGAGCGGCATGTTCTACCTGGGCGGCGCGATCGTGCTCAACGCGGTCTTCCTCTGGTACGCCTGGCGCATGCTCAACCCGCCCGACGAACTGTTCTCGATGAAGATGTTCGGCTACTCCATCGTCTACCTGATGGCGCTGTTCGCCTTCCTGATGGTGGACCACTGGATGCTGCCGTTCCTGTGAGCTTCCTGCGCCGGGCTTGAAACCGGCCATAGCATCGCCATTGCTTTCATGACCCCAACAGGACGTGACGGTATGAAGCGATGGCTCTGGATGGCTGTAATGGTGGCTTCGATGGTGTGCGGCACAGCCGCTGCCGTGCCGGCAGGCAGTGTCGCTGACACCGCAACGCAGATAGTGACCTTGGCGGGCAACCACCGCCTGGTGATGCTGGGCGAATACCACGGCACCGCCGAGACACCGCTGCTGGTGGCCGACCTGATGGAACGCTACAGCCGCGACAACGCACCGGTGCGGTTGGGCTTGGAACTGCCGATGAGCGAGAACGCTGCGCTGGCGCGTTACCTGCGCTCCAGCGGCGATGCTGATGCGCGGGCGGCACTGCGCACCTCGCCGTTCTGGCAGGTAAAGGACGACCAGCACGACGGGCGCCGCAGCCGGGACATGCTGGCGCTGATCGAGACGCTGCGCGTGCAGGGGCGCGACATAGGCGTGGCCGGCTATGACATTGAAATCAGTACGTACGACAGCGATATGGATCGCGACGCTGCGATGGCTACGCACTTGCGCCAGCAGTTCAACGCACTGCCGGCCGTGACGCGGATGTTGGTGCTCACTGGTAACGTGCATGCGATGCGCTACCCCTTCGCGGACGCGCCGCCGGAGATGAAGCACCGCACCATGGCGTCGTACCTGCTGGACCTTCCGCTGTACAGCGTGCGCGTGGAAGCTCTGCGTGGGCAGTTCTGGGGCTGCATGAACCCCTGCCGCGCGCTCACGCTGCGTGAATTGCCGGTGCAGGATCCGGTCGTCGAAACGGATCCGGAACGGTCCTACGACGTGTGGGTGCAGCTGCCGGAGCTGAGCGTGGGGACGCTGACGGATCCGTAGCGAGGCGAATGCCGAAGATGCGGTGCCTTGGTAGGGTCGCTTCCCAAACGACCGCACGCCGACCCCACCCGCCTGGTAAGGCATGACCTTTGCCGGAGTTTGGCTTTGTGAGCGCCGTTACGTTTGCAACCGCGCTTACCGTCCGCCAATCACCGATACCGGCGGGGCGCTTCTCCGCATCCTGCGACCGCGCCGCTCTGCATCCATGCGTAGTGTCATTTGGGAGACGACCTCCCGGCACTCCTCTCACATGGATGGCGCTTGAGGCACGGTTTCTTGTAAGGAACCCTCGCGTCGAGGGGTGGGGAGCCGATTGCACGACCTGCAACGATACACAGCGCTCACTTTCATCAGAAACAACCCCGTAGAAATGACGTCGCGAGACTTTGCTCGCTCAATCCAATGGTGCTCAAGTGACGTCCATAAGAGACATCGGAGTCGTAGCCGCGACGGCTACTGCCCTGCTCATTAGTGCAGAAGCATCTGCTGCAATGAAAACCCTAAGTCGTGCCAACTGTCTGCTGTCCGTCAATGAATCAATCACGTATGACAGGCCGCTTTTCAGGAGAATGCCGGGATCAGCCGCGAGCACACATCATGCGCAAGGTGAACTGAAACCGAGGCACACCCTGGGCGCGCCCAACAATGGGACGGTTTGGTGGCGGTTTCGCGCGGGCGACCAGTCTCACAACGAGCGGATCACGGTGAAGGGCTACCACACTTGGATTTTCAGGGGCAGGGTAAATACCGCAAACACTTACGCAGTCAATTGCAATCTGACCGAATGGTGACTTTCATGAATTCTTTGGCCGTGTCGTTACTGGTTGCTGCGTCGCTGTACAGTGCCCCGAGCTTTAGTGCCCAGGACGAAGTGGATGCAGTAGGAAAGTGGTTGAATGAGCGCACCATGCGCGCCGCAATGGAAGACAGCAGCAATGGAGTGCGCCGCTCGTCGGAGCAGGGCACCTATCAGGTCATTCCCTTGTCTGAGTTGGATGCACCCGAAGAAGTCAAGCAACACTTCCGTGCCGAAATAGCGCTAAGTCGAGCCGGAGTGCGGCGGGTTTCCAATGACGAGATCCCATCCCAGGGTCAGCTGATCTCTTCGCTTCCGACAACCGTACGTTCCAACGCAGAACTGCGTAGGCGATTGCCTTCCCCGCCATCCGATCTCCAAAGCACAATTCTTGGGGCGGCGGAGCTGATCGGAATGGAGCCAAGCGGCGTACTGGACGGGCTCAAATCCACCGGTCTAACCCGTTTCTATCGCGTGAATGGCCTGGGTATCGTCGAGTTCAATGAACACAACTTTCGTGCGCCAGGCAGCAAAGTAGAGGTGATCGCAGAGTTTCAGAACATCCGCGTTAACGGTGTGCCTGCGCAGTTGGAACAAGTCTTGGATGACCTTGGGCGCAGCCGCACAACGTTGGAATGGGCAGGTGAAAGCAAGGCCTACTCGCTGATCGCTATCGGTGAAGGCGACGTGGAGCAAAAAGCCATCGTGTTGCAACAGATCGCCGCTAGTGTGAAAGATTGATACGACGGCGATAACGGCTCAACGCTCCCAAGTGCTGTCCTCCGGATGGGTCGCTCGACAGACGACTTCAGATAACGTCGATCAGCGCAATGGCGGCATGACCTTTGTCGAAGGTGTGTCGAACGGCCGATGTCGTTCGGCATTACGCCCATCATCGGCCGCTCACCGGTATCGGCGGTCGTCTGTCGAGCGACCCTACCGCGGGTTGACCGGATCACGCGCATACCGTTGCGCGATCATCGCGCAGACGATCAGCTGGATCTGGTGGTAGATCATGATCGGCAGCACGATCGCACCGAGGCTGCCGCCGGCGAACAGCACCTTGGCGATCGGCACGCCGGTGGCCAGACTTTTCTTCGAGCCGCAGAACAGGATGGTGATCTCGTCTTCGCGGTTGAAGCCCAGCCGGCGCGCGATGAAGCGGATCAGCGGCATTGCGATGCCGAGCAGCACCGCCGCCACCACCGCCACGCTGAGCAGCGACAATAGCGGCGTCTTGCTCCACAGCCCCTCGCTGACCGCTTCGCCGAAGGCGGAGTAGACCACCAGCAGGATCGTGCCCTGGTCGGTGTAGCGCAGCAGGGCGCGCTGCTTTTCGACCCAGCGGGCGATCCACGGGCGCAGCAGATGGCCGGCCACGAACGGCACCAGCAGCTGCAGCATGATGCTGACGATGGCCTGGCCGGGGTTGTGCATGCCGCCTTCGGTGCCGGCCAGCAGGGCCAGCAGCAGCGGGGTCAGGAACACGCCGAGGATGCTCGACAGCGAGGCGCTGCACACCGCCGCCGGAACGTTGCCACGTGCGATCGAGGTGAACGCGATCGAGGACTGCACGGTGGACGGCAGCGCGCACAGGAACAGCACGCCGATGTACAGCTCCGGCGTCAGCAGCCAGCCATCCAGCGGTTTGAACATCAGCCCCAGCAACGGGAACATCACGAAGGTGCAGGCCAGGATGGTCAGGTGCAGGCGCCAGTGCAGCAGCCCGGCGACGATCGACTCCCGCGGCAGGCGCGCGCCGTGCAGGAAGAACAGGGCGGCGATGGCGACGTCGGTGACATCGTCGAGCACCATCGCGGCGGCGCCGTGCATCGGCAGGAAGGACGCCAGCAGCACGGTGCAGAGCAGGGCGAGGGTGAAGTTGTCCGGTCGCAGGCGCGACCACCAGCGGGTCATGGTGGGCAGACTCCTGTAGGGCAGGGAAGCGGGCGGGGAAAGAAGAGCAGGGTCAACGCGTGGCGTCCTGCTCCAGCAGGACACGGGTCGGCGCTTCCAGCGAGGTCATGCCGGCCGCGCGGCCGAGCGTCAGTGCCTCATCCACCGAGGCACCGTTACGCGCCTCCAGCAGTGCCAGCAGCGCACCGGCACGGTTGCCGGAGGCGCAGTGCAGCAGCACCGGGCCCTGGCTCTGCGCCAGCGCGGTACGCAGCGCCTGCGCGTTGGCGTCGGTCAGGCCGGCGGCACCGGCAATCGGAATGCGCACGTAGCGCAGGCCGAGGCGTTCGGCCGCGGCGGTTTCATCGAAGCCGCGCGCTTCGTCGGGCTGGCGCAGGTCGATCAGGGTGGTGACCCCGGCCGCAGCGGCCTGCTGCAATTGGGCTGCGCTGGGCTGGCCCGCGGTGTAGAGCTGCGGCCGTGGCTGTGCGAAGGGCAGCTCCGCCGCCCAGGCGGGGAGGCACACCGCCAACAGTGCGGTAATGGCAGCAAGGCGGAACCGGCGGACGATCGATGCAGCGGGACTGACGATGTGGGATGCCACGGCGGCTCCGTTGCTCAGAAGCGGAGGGTGCTGCGCGCCTTGAGCAGTTCGCGCAGCTCGTACTTGTCAGTATCATCCAGACCCTGTTGGCTCTGCTTTGACTGAAGCTCATCCAGACGTTGCATCAGCAGCTGTTTCTCCAGCTGGGCCACGGCGTCATGCAGTTCCTGGGTCCACATCGCCTCATCGCCGGGCAGCGTCTGCGCGGCCAGCTTGTGCAGCGATTCCTGTTCCTCGCGGCCTTCGAAGTGCTCCAGCAGCGCCCCGGTGCTGATGTCCGGGCGCTGCTCGACCAGGGTCAGCAGTTCGGTCAGCAGTTCGATGCCGGGCAGGCGCAGGCCGGTGAAGTGGTGGCCGTCCAGCGTCATCGCCAGCGAGGGCTGCTGCAGCAGAATCGCGATGGCCGCGCGCACCAGGCTGCGGCGCTGCGCCGGCGCGACCGCGCGCTGCGGGGCGCGCGAGGGCGGCGCGGATGCGCTGGGCTTGGCGCCCAGCCCGGTCAGCGTGGTCAGCTGCTGCTTCATCAGGTCGCCAAAGGCGCCATCGGGAATCTGCGCCAGCATCGGCTTGGCCCGTTCGGCCAGGCGGGCCTTGCCGTCGAGCGTGCCCATGTTGACCTCACGGGTGAGCTCGTCGAAGAAGAACTGCGACAGCGGCGTGGCCTGCTGCAGGCGCGCATCGAAGCCCTCGCGGCCTTCCTTGCGCACGATGGTGTCCGGGTCTTCGCCATCGGGCAGGAACAGGAAGAAGGCCTGGCGGCCGTCCTTCATGCGCGGCAGCACCGACTCCAGCGCACGCCAGCCGGCGCGACGGCCGGCGGCATCGCCATCGAAGCAGAAGAACACGTCCGGCGCGTTGCGGAACAGCAGCTCGGCATGGTCCGGCGTGGTCGCCGTGCCCAGCGTGGCCACCGCCTGGGTGACGCCGAACTGGAACAGCGAGACCACGTCCATGTAGCCCTCGACCACGATCAGCCGCTCGATCTTCTGGTTGGCTTGGCGCACCTGCCACAGGCCGTACAACTCGCGGCCCTTGTGGAACAGTGCGGTCTCGGGCGAGTTGAGGTACTTCGGGCCGTCGTCCTTCTCCATGACCCGGCCGCCGTAAGCGATCACGCGGCCACGGCGGTCGAAGATCGGGAACATCACCCGGTCGCGGAACTTGTCGTAGACGTGGCCGCGGTCGTTCTTGGAGAACAGCCCGGCGCGGTCGAGCAGCTTCATCCGCCGCTCGTCCTTGCCCAGTGCATCCTTCAGTGCGCTGTAGCCATCCGGTGCGTAACCGATGGCAAAGCGCTCGCGGTTTTCCTCATCGACCCCGCGCTGGTCCAGGTAGGCGCGTGCCTTGTCGCTGCCCTTCAGCGCGGTCTGGAAGAAGCGCGTGGCCGCATCCAGGGCCGAGTAGAGATCGCGGCTGTCGTCCTGCTGCTGGGCGGTGCGCGGCTGGGTATCGCGCGGCACTTCCATGCCCACGCGCTTGGCCAGCTCATCGACCGCGTCGAGAAACTCGAGGCGGTCGTAATTCATCAGGAAGCTGATCGCCGTGCCATGGGCCCCGCAGCCGAAGCAGTGATAGAACTGCTTGGTCGGCGAGACCGTGAACGAGGCCGAGCGCTCGTCATGGAACGGGCAGCGCGCAGCATATTCCTTGCCCTGGCGCTTCAACGGTACGCGGCTGCCCACCACCTCGACAATGTCGGAGCGGGCCAGCAGGTCGTCGATGAATGCGTCGGGGATACGGGCCATGGGCAGCAGGCGGGGGCATGGCCGATCACGGCCACGCGCGGAAGCGGGGGTACCGCTAGTCTACTAGCTGCCGGCCGTTTCGCCCGGTTTCGGCGGCTCGACACCGGCCTGGGCGAGGTAGGCATGGGCACGCAGGCGCTCATCGATCACCGAGGTCATCAGGGCGCCGACGAAGAACACCACGGTGGCGTAGTAGATCCACACCAGCGAGATCACCAGGGCGCCCATCGAGCCATACGCGCTGCCCGGTGCGACGGTGGCGATGTACAGGCCGATGCCATAACGGCCCAGTGCGAACAGTGCCGAGGTGATCGCACCGCCGATGAAGGCCTGGCGCCACGCCACGCGGCGGTCGGGCAGGTAGTGGTAGAGGAAAGCGAAGCCCACCGTGTACAGCGCCAGGCTGGTCAGATAGCCGATCGCCGGCAGTACCGAGGGCAGGTGCGCGAAGACCACCTGCAGCATGGTGGTGGCGGTCATCGACAGGATCAGCAGGAAGCCCAGCGCCAGCACCACGCCGAACGAGAACACGCGCTTGCGCAGCCACGCCACGATGCCATCCAGGCGTTCGCCGCTGGTGTTGAAGATCAGGTTGAGGGCATTCTGCAGCTGGGCGAACACCGCCGTGGCGCCAACGAACAGCAGCAGGGTGCTCCACACGCCGGCAAGGGTGCCGATGTCCGGTTGGTTGTTGGCGTTGCTGAGCACGGTCTCCGCCACCGAGGCGGCACTGGTGCCGGCCACATCATTGATCTGGCCCAGCAGCGCCTGCTGCGCGGGGGGATACAGCGAGGCCGTCAGCCACAGCAGCAGCACCAGCAGCGGCGCCATCGAGAGCAGGGCATAGAAGGCCAGCGCGGCGGCCTGGGTCATCACGTCCGCATCGATGAAGCGGCGCACCAGTACGGCGGGAAAGCTCTTCTCCAGCCGCGCCATGTGCTTGCGGACCTTGGACAGGGAGTGGCTCGGTTGGTGCATGGACGGCGTCGGGTCGGGAGCGAGGCCCCTGTTCTAGCAAATACCCGGGGTGGGCTGGGTGAAGCGGTCCGATCAAGGCCTGATCTTGACAGATATCGCGCTATCCTTTTGCCCGGTTTTCCACCTTCACAGCAGAAAGGACGCTTCATGAAAGGAATGGTCTACACGACGATGGCGCTGTTGGCGGCCGCAGGTCCGGCGATGGCTGCCGGGGCCTGCGACAAGGCCTTCAAGACGGTAGGGGACGCGCGCAACGGTGCGCTTTACATGGCCGATGTCACCGTACCGGGGCTGAAGGTGCAGAGCGCGCTGGACCAGTTGCGCAAGATTGGCGGCGATGACGAATTTGAAGTCGCTGGGCAGCTGGTGCAGGGCGATACGGGCGATCAGTACCTGATCCAGCGCAAAGGGCTGCGCACCCCGCTGGTATTGGTGGGCACCGCCGACCGGACCGGTCGGGTCACCCTGGCGACCAAACTGGCCCGAGGGCAGTCGATCGAGCCGGCGGCGGCCAAGCAGTCGATGTGCGGGATGCTGGATAAGCTCAAGGCGGGCAGCCAGGGCGACGCGGTTGCCGCAGCGGGACGCACCCAGTACCCGATGCCGGCCATGGAGGCCGTGGCGGCACCGGATCTGTCCAAGATGATGGGCAAGGAAGTCAAAGACACGATGGCCCTGTACCGCAGTGCCGGTGCCTTCAAGGACCTGATGCTGGGTACCACCACCAACAAGGAAGACAAGGGCGACCGCTCGGCCACGTTCCTGCCGCTGTACGCCAAGTATGTGGGGCGGCGCTACCAGATCGACGGCCAGATCTATACCGTCAATCCCAACACGTACTCGACCAAGCCTGGTGACATCGGCTCGATCAACTATCTGGTCACGCCCACCCGCGGCCTGCTGCGCGTCCGCCAGAGCGACAGCTACAACAACAACAACTACACGATCCGCTGCGAATTCGCGTCGGACCAGGCGGCCAACTTCACCATGCTGCGCGAGCGCGACTGGGCCAAGCTGGAAGGCGAGATCAGTTCGATCGAGGAAAGCTCGATGACGCTGCGCAACTGCCGCCAGGCCACCTGACAACGGATCTGCTGAAACTGAAAAGGCCCGCGAGATGCGGGCCTTTTCCTGTGCGGCGTGGCGGCGGGATCAGCCGGCCAGCTGCTGCTTGACCAGCTTGGACACCAGGCCCATGTCGGCCTGACCGGCCAGGCGCGGCTTGAGCGCGCCCATCAGCTTGCCGATGTCGGCCGGGGTGGTTGCGCCGGTTTCGGCGATGGCGGCCTGGATGGCGGCCACGATCTCGGCCTCGCCCAGCTTGGCCGGCAGGTACTGGTCGATCACCACGATTTCCTCGCGCTCGATCACGGCCAGGTCTTCGCGACCGGCGGCTTCGAACTGGGTGACCGAATCCTTGCGCTGCTTGACCATCTTTTCCAGCACGGCGAGCACGGCGGCGTCGTCCAGCTCGATGCGCTCGTCGACTTCGCGCTGCTTGATCGCGGCGTTCATCAGGCGGATCACGCCCAGGCGGTGCTTCTCGCCGGCCTTCATGGCGGCCTTCATGTCATCGGTGAGCTGCTGCTTCAGGCTCATGGGAACACCTCGTGTCGGTGAAAAAGGAAAGCGGGGCGCCGAAGCGCTGGAACGCAAAAAGCCGGTAACGCTCGCGCGTTCCGGCTTCGGCTCCGTCACGACAGGCCAGGGCCTGCCGTATCGAAGTTGCGTCCGATCAGTACAGGCGCTGACGCTTGGTGACGTCGCGCGACGAACGGCGCAGCTGACGCTTCACAGCAGCGGCAGCCTTACGCTTACGCTCCTGGGTCGGCTTTTCATAGAACTCGCGCTTGCGGGTTTCGGCCAGCACGCCGGCCTTTTCGCAGGTGCGCTTGAAGCGACGGAGCGCAAACTCGAAGGGCTCGTTCTCGCGGACTTTAACGCTGGGCATGGAATCTCCGGGACACAGTAGAACCGGGTCACGCCCGGTGAGAGCCGCACATTATAGCGGCGAGAAAAGAAGTTGCAACCCACCCCGGCGAACTTCTTGGCCACGGGTGATGCTGAGACAGGCCAGCGTACGTCTGCCGGGGCCTGAAGAGGTCCATAATACCCGTTATGCGAGTCCTTGGTATCGAATCTTCCTGCGATGAGACCGGCGTGGCGGTGTATGACACCTCCCTGTCCGGGATCGACGCCCTGCGCGCCCACGCCGTCTACAGCCAGATCGCCCTTCACGCCGAGTACGGCGGGGTGGTGCCCGAGCTGGCCAGCCGCGACCACGTGCGCAAGCTGCTGCCGCTGATCCGCCAGACCCTGGCCGAGGCCGGCATGACCGTGGCCGACATCGACGGGGTGGCCTATACGGCCGGCCCCGGCCTGGTCGGCGCGCTGCTGGTCGGGGCGGGCGTGGCCCGTTCGCTGGCCTGGGCGCTGGAGGTGCCGGCGGTCGGTGTCCACCATATGGAAGGGCATCTGCTGGCCCCGCTGATGGAAGACGACCCCCCGCAGGCGCCCTTCGTGGCCCTGCTGGTGTCCGGCGGGCATACCCAGCTGGTGGCGGTGGACCGGATCGGCCAGTACCGCCTGCTGGGCGAGACCCTGGACGATGCCGCCGGCGAGGCCTTCGACAAGACCGCCAAGCTGATGGGCCTGCCGTACCCCGGTGGTCCGCAGCTGGCTGCCCTGGCCGAGCGCGGCACCCCGGGCCGGTTCAAGTTCACCCGCCCGATGACCGACCGCCCCGGGCTGGATTTCAGCTTCTCCGGGTTGAAGACCCAGGTGCTGCTGGCCTGGCGCGACAGCGACCAGAGCGAACAGACCCGCGCCGATATCGCGCGCGGGTTTGAAGATGCGGTGGTCGACACCCTGGCGATCAAGTGCGAACGCGCGCTGGATGCGGCGGGCACCGATGTGATCGTGGTGGCCGGTGGCGTAGGGGCCAACAAGCGCCTGCGCGCCAAGCTGCAGCAGATGGCCGCCCGCCGCGGTGGCCGCGCCTGCTTCCCGCGCCCGGCGCTGTGCACCGACAACGGCGCGATGATCGCCTTCGCCGGCGCCCTGCGCCTGGAAGCGGGCCAGCACACCCCGCCGCAGGTGCAGGTGACGCCGCGCTGGGACATGGCGACGCTGCCGGCGGTGTGAGGCGCGCCCCACCGCCCGATTCCCGGCACATTCCGGACAGCCCCGTTACCATGGTCGCCATCTTCCACGTGGCATGGCTATGGACAAGGTATTCATCGAAGGGCTCGAGATCGATGCCCTGATCGGGATCTACGACTGGGAACGGCGGATCCGCCAGACCCTGCGTTTCGATCTGGAAATGGGCTTCGACAACCGCCGTCCGGCGGCCAGCGACGACATCGCCGATACCCTCAATTACAAAGCCGTCAGCAAGCGCATCGAGCAGTTCGTGCGTGACTCGGACTACGGCCTGGTCGAAACCCTGGCCGAGCGCATCGCCGAGATCGTGCTGCGTGAATTCAACGTGCAATGGCTGCGCCTGAAGCTCAGCAAGCCCGGTGCGGTGCGCGGCGCGCGCGCGGTCGGCGTGATCATCGAGCGCAGCGCGCAGGACCTGGCAACGCCCTGATACCCCCGAGCAGGAGATCGATACACGATGATGGATGCGGTAGTGGCAACCCGATGGCTGGACAGTGTCCAGCGGACCCTGGAACCCTGGCCCTGGGCCTACACCCTGCTGGTGCTGGCAGCGCTGGCCCTGGCGGCCTGGCTGGCCAACTTCGTCACCAAGAAGATCCTGCTGCGCGGCCTGCGCAAGCTGGTCAACCGCCTGCCCGGCCATAGCGCCGGCAATGAAGGCGGCAACAACCTGCGGGTGATCTCGCGGCTGTCCAACGTGGTGCCGAGCATGGTCATCGCCGCCGGCATCCGGATCGTGCCAGACCTGCCGCCGGAGCTGGTGGAGTTCGTGATCGGAGCGTGCCGGGCCTGGGCGGTGCTGACCGTGGCGCTGGCGGTCTCGCATGCGCTGGATGCCGCCAACGATCTTTACGAGCGCCGCCCGGATGCGCGCAACAAGCCGATCAAGGGCTACCTGCAGGTCGTGAAGATCATCGTCTTCGTGATCGCCGGCCTGTCGATCGTGGCGACCCTGCTGGGCGTCAAGCTCGGCCCGCTGGTCACTGGCCTGGGTGCGGCCACCGCGGTACTGATGCTGATCTTCCAGGACACCATCCTCTCGCTGGTGGCCAGCGTGCAGATCAGCGGCGATGGCCGGGTGCGGCTGGGCGACTGGATCGAGATGCCCAGCCAGAACGCCGATGGCGATGTGATCGATATCGCGCTGCACACCATCACCGTGCAGAACTTCGACAAGACCATCACCACCATCCCGACCAAGAAGCTGGTGACCGAGTCGTTCAAGAACTGGCGTGGCATGCAGGAGGCCGGCGGACGCCGGATCAAGCGGTCGCTGTATCTGGATCAGCACAGTGTCGGCTTCGTCGATGCGCCGATGCTGGCCGAGCTGGAGCAGTTCGCGGTGCTGGGCGATTACCTGCGCGGCAAGCAGGCCGAGCTGCAGCAGTACAACGCCGACCTCCAGGCCAAAGGCGTGGCGGCCGTCAATGCGCGCCGGGTGACCAATCTGGGCACCTTCCGCGCCTATGTGGAGCGCTACCTGCAGCACCATCCGGGCATCCATACGGAGATGACCCTGCTGGTACGGCAGCTGCAGCCCACCACCCAGGGCCTGCCGCTGGAGATCTACTGCTTCACCCGCAGCACGGCGTGGGGCGAGTACGAGGGCGTGCAGTCGGACGTGTTCGATCACCTGCTGGCGATCCTCCCGGCCTTTGGGCTGCGGGTTTTCCAGGAATCCAGCGACGCCATGTTGATGGCGGGGCAGCAGCGCCTGGCCGCTGCGGAGTAAGCTCCTGTGCCTCCGTCGCCGCAGTGCGGTGGCGGGGGTCTTTCCTCCCGGGAAGAAAAATGAACGCAAAAGTCATTCACAACGGCCTCGGGAACGCTAGAATCCCGGGCTTGTAAACGTTTTCATAAGGACAGCCGGTGGCCGCCGATCGTATCGAAACCCTCATTGCCCAGATGACCGTCGAAGAAAAAGTCGGCCAGCTGGGTGTGTTCGCCGACATGGTCCGCCCGTTCGCGCCGGATGTGAATCCGGAAGCCAACGTCAGCAATGCCGACCAGGTGCTGCAGCAGGTGCGCGAGGGCAAGGTGGGCTCGCTGTTCAATGGGGTGGGCGTGGAAGCCGGCCGCCGCATCCAGCAGGTCGCGCTGGAAGAAAGCCGCCTGAAGATTCCGGTGATCCTGGCCGCGGACGTGATCCATGGCATGCGCACCGTATTCCCGATCCCGTTGGGCGAGGCCGCCAGCTTCGAGCCGGACCTGGCCGAGCGCACCGCCCGCGCCACCGCCGTGGAAGCCACCGCTGCCGGCCTGCACTGGACCTACGCGCCGGCCGTGGATATCGCCCGCGACCAGCGCTGGGGCCGGGGTGCCGAGGGCGCCGGTGAAGACGTGGTGCTGGGCTGTGCGTTCGCCGCTGCCCGCGTGCGCGGTTTCCAGGGCCCGGACCTGCGCGCCGCCGATGCACTGCTGGCCACCCCGAAGCATTTCGCCGCCTACGGCGCGGTGATGGCCGGCATGGAATACAACATGGTCGACATCTCGCCGCAGACCCTGCGCGACGTCCACCTGCCGCCGTTCAAAGCCGCCTTCGAAGCCGGTGCCCTGACCGTGATGTCCTCCTTCAATGACATCAACGGCGTGCCCGCCAGCGCCAACGCCGAGCTGCTGACCGACATCCTGCGCGGGGAATGGAAGTTCCCGGGCGTGGTGATTTCCGATTACACCGCCGACATGGAGCTGGTCGCGCACGGCTATGCCGCCGATGACCGCGACGCCACCGCCAAGGCCTTCACCGCCGGCCTGGACCTGAGCATGCAGAGCGGCTTCTATGCCGAACACCTGCCGGGCCTGATCGAGAGCGGCGAAGTCCCGATGGCCACGCTGGACGAGTCGGTGCGCCGCATCCTGCGCCTGAAGGAAGCGATCGGCCTGTTCGATGACCCGTACCGTTCGCTGGATCTGGCGCGCGAAGCGAACACCTCGCATATCGCCGCGCATGACGAGCTCTCGCGCGATGCCGCGCGCCGCTCGATCGTGCTGCTCAAGAATGCCGAGTCGGTGCTGCCGCTGAAGAAGGCCGGCCAAAAGATCGCGCTGATCGGGCCGTTCGTGCAGGACCGCGAGAACATCGAAGGTTGCTGGACGCTGTTCGGCGACAAGTCGCGTTACGTCACCCTGGAAGCCGGCGTACGTGCGGCCATCAGCGACGAATCGTTGCTGGAGATCGTGCCGGGCTGTGATCTGGAAGCGGCCGTGCAGGACGGCATCGAACAGGCCGTGGCGGCCGCGTTGCGCGCCGACGTGGTGGTGCTGGCCCTGGGCGAACCGCAGCGTTACAGCGGTGAAGCGCAGTCGCGCGTCGAGATCACGTTGCCGCCGGCACAGCAGGCGCTGGCCGAAGCGGTGGCGATGACCGGCAAGCCGCTGGTCGTGCTGCTGCGCAATGGCCGCGCGCTGGCGCTGCAGGGCGCGGTGCGCAATGCGCATGCCGTGGCGATCACCTGGTACCTGGGCACCCAGACCGGGCATGCCGTGGCCGATGTGCTGTTCGGCGACTACAACCCGTCCGGTCGCCTCCCGGTGAGCTTCCCGCAGGTGTCGGGCCAGCAGCCGTACTTCTATAACCACCCGCGTACCGGTCGCCCGGAACTGCCGACCATGTCCGAGTTCAAGGCGCGCTGGCGCGAGATCCCGAACGAGCCGGCGTACGCGTTCGGCCACGGCATGGGCTACACCACCTTCGCCTATGGCGTGCCGCAGCTGAGCAGCGCTCAGCTGGGCTGGGACGACACCCTGACCATCACCACCACGCTGACCAATACCGGTGCGGTGGCAGGCGAGGAAGTGGTGCAGCTGTACATCCACGATCGCGTGGCCAGCCGCGTGCGGCCGGTGCGTGAGCTGAAGGGCTTCGACAAGGTCGCGCTGCAGCCGGGCCAGAGCACCGAGGTGACCTTCACCCTGGATCGCCATGCACTGGGCTTCACCGGTCGCGACGGCGTGTTCCGCGCCGAGCCGGGCCAGTTCGAGCTGTGGGTGTGCGCCTCGTCGGTCAGCGGCGAGCCGGTGATCTTCGAGCTGCTGGCCGCCTGAGTCGGCATCGCGTCACCCGGTCGTGCCGGCCATTGGTCGGCACGACCGTGATCCATCATCGGCGGCTGACGTCTCGGCCGTTACGCTGGCTCCCTCGTGAAACCGATGGAGCCACCCATGCGCCTGTCCCGTACCCCCTTGCTGTTGGCCCTGGCCAGCCCGTTGTGGCTGGCCGCCTGTAGTCCGTCGGCACCGCCGCCGGCCGATACCGCCGCGGCCGATCCCGCCCAGGGCCCGGCCACGGCTATTCCGGAGGGTCGCCCGACGCCGGGTGAGACCGTACCGTCGTCCGGTCTGTCGCCCGATGCGGTCACGGCCGGCAGCCCTGCGCCGGACGCCGCCGCACCCGCACCGGCACCTGCATCCGCTGGCACCCCGGCACCCACCACCGACCCCGCCACGCCGGCTGTGCCCGCCAACGGCGATGTTCGCCAACGCATCGATCAGGTGCTCGGCGATGCGGCCCAGTACGAAGCAGTGTTCAACGCCTTCCAGAAGGCGGTCAACGGCGGCGATCGCGCGGCCGTGGTCGAGGAAGTGCGTTTCCCGTTGAACATCGCCAATGGCGCCAAGATCACCGGCCCCGGCGAGTTCCAGCGCAACTACGAGCGCATCCTGACCCCGGCCGTGCGCAAGGCCATCGCCGCGCAGAAGTTCGACGACGTCATGGTCAACCAGCAGGGCGTGATGATCGGCGACGGCCAGGTCTGGCTCAACGGTGCCTGCCTGGATCAGGCGTGCCGCCGCACCGAGGTCAAGGTCGTGACCATCCAGTAAGTATCGGTGTTGTGCAGGCTGCCGGCGATGCACCGGCAGCCTGCACGGCTCAGGCCTTCGGCGTGAGCTTGAGCAGTTTGCCGTTGCTGCCGTCTTCCAGCAGCCAGATCGCGCCATCCGGGCCCTGCTCGATCTCGCGGATGCGCTCGCCCATGTCGAAGCGCTCGGCCTCGTGGGCGTTGTCGCCATCGAAGGCCACGCGCACCAGCGCCTTGGACGACAGGCCACCGATGAAGCCGCTGCCCTTCCATGCCGGGAACTGCGTGCCGCTGTAGATGATGAAACCGGCCGGCGAGATCACCGGGGTCCAGGTCACCTTGGGCGCAGCAAATTCCGGGCGGGTGGAATGGTCGGGAATCTCGCGGCCGTCGTAATGGTTGCCGTTGGAGACGATCGGGTAGCCGTAGTTGGCGCCGCGCTCGATCAGGTTCAGCTCGTCACCGCCGGCCGGACCCATTTCATGCACCCACAGCTTGCCGCGCGCATCGAAGGCGATGCCCAGTGCATTGCGGTGGCCGAGCGACCACACCTGCGCGGCCACGCCACCCTGCGAGGCGAACGGATTGTCGGCGGGCACGCTGCCGTCGTCATTGAGGCGGATGAGCTTGCCGAGGTTGCCGCCCATGTCCTGGGCCGGATCGAACTTCTGGCGCTCGCTGGAGGTGATCCACAGCTTGCCGTCCGGCCCGAAGGCAAGGCGGTGGCCGTAGTGACCCTTGCCGCTGACCTTCGGGGTCTGGCGCCAGATCACCTTGAGCTCTTCCAGGGTGCCGCTGCCATCGGCGGCCAGTGCCAGGCGCGCACGCGCGACCGCAGCGCCACGGGTATCGCCGTCGCCTTCCTCGGCATAGCTGAGATAGATCAGCTGGTTCCTGGCGAAGTCAGGATGCGGCAGCACATCGCCGAACCCTCCTTGGCCACCGTAGGCAACCTCGGGAACGCCGGTGATGGTGGCGGTCTTGCGGGTCTGCACGTTGAAGTGCTTCAGCGCGCCCTTCTTTTCGGTGACCAGCAGACTGCCATCGGGCAGGAAGCTCATGGCCCACGGCTCATTGAAGCGGGCGAATTCGGTGGCGGCGAACGGCCACTGCGCCTTTTCCACGACCGGCGCAGCGGCCTTGTCAGCGGCGACACAGGCAGTGGTGAACAGGGCAGGGGTGAGGCTGATGGCGAGGGTAAGCAACAACTTGCGGGTCATGGAAGTCTCCGTCGGGGAGGCGATGGCCAACCCCTGTTGTACACCATGCCCATCAACGCCGCGTGGACCAGAGGTCCTGCCCGATACAACAACGGCGACCCGAGGGCCGCCGCTGGAGGTGGGCCGGACAGGGCGCGTCAGGTGCCGCGCGGTACGCCCTTGTCCAAGTGTGCCTGGCGCAGCGCAGTGGATTCATCCCAGCCACGGCGCACCGCATTGCGGGCCTGCTCCCAGCTCAACTTGCTCTGGCCGCGTTCCTGCGCCCAGCGGGTCTGCAGCTCGGCTTCCACTTCTTCGTACGCGCGGATCATGTCGTCAGCACGGGTGCGATGGCCGAGCTGGTAGGCCGGCTCGTAGTCATCGAAGAACTGGTTGTTGTCATAGTACGGTTCGCTCGGAAAGCGCTCACGCCAGTAATCCGATACGGCCTGGCGCGGAACTCCGTCTTCCGGCACCCGGCCGGGAATCTGATAGTCAGTGCTCATGTGTTGGCTCCGGTTGGGTGAGGCTTCACCGTACCCAAAGCCGGGTTAACGCCATGGACCGGCGAGGTGAATGACACATCAAGTGCCATTCACCTGCGCGTTGGCTCAGCCCTGATGATCGCGACGCGGGAATGTGTAGATGACCGCACCGACGGCGAATGCGATGCCGGCCGCGGCGATGTTCTGCCAGCTCGCACTCGCGAACAACGCCAGGCACAGCACCAGCGCGAGAATCGGAATCAACGGACCCCCCGGCAGCTTCAGCGCGCCGGGACGATCGCGAAAGCGCCGTGCCAGCACCAGCACCGCCGCGGCCGTGCCGATGTAGGCGAACAGACGCGTGGTCATCGACAGCAGCGCCAGTTGCACGAACGAACCGGACAAGGCCAGCGCCAGGGCGATCAGGCCCTGCGCGATGATCGCCGCGGCCGGGGTGCGGAAGCGCGGGTGCACCTGCGCCAGGATCTTCGGCCCGTAGCCATCGCGCGCCAAGGCGAACAGGAAGCGCGGGCCCATCATCATGGTGTTGCTGTTGGTGCCCAGGATGGAGATGGTCGCGCCCACGGTGAGGATCAGGGCGAGCGTGAGCCCGCCGAAGCTGGCAGCGGCATCGGCCAGCGGCGTCGGCGAACTGGCCAGCCCGGCCAACGTGCCCTGTGCGATGAACTGCACCGCGCCGTAGATCACGGTGACGGTGATGATCATGGTGATCAGCGCGAACGGAATATCGCGGCGCGGGTTCTTGTACTCGCCGGCGGCGGCCGGGATGTTCTCGAAGCCGGCGTAGGCATACAGCAGCAGGAGCGCTGCTTCGCCCATGCGCTGCAGATCGTGCGGGTCCGGGCGTACGCCGGAGAAGGCCAGGTCGGTATCCACGTAGAACACGCCGATGGCCACGAACAGCACCAACGGCAGCAGCTTGCCGATCACCAGGATCACACCGGTGCGCGCGGCCGAGCGCACGCCGGCCACGTTCACCGCGGTGAGGAAGCCCAACGAGACCACGATGATCGCGATGCGGCCGATGTCATGCCCGGCCCACGGCCAGAAGCGCGCCACCGCATCGGCCAGCGCGTTGCTGAGCGCGGCCGCCGAGCTGATCCGGGTCAGCCAGATCATCCAGCCGATCTCGAACCCGGCAAACCGGCCGAACGCCTCGCGCGCATACAGATAGCTGCCGCCGGGCTCATCGAAGTAGCTGGCGGCCTGCGCGTAGCAGAGCACCAGCAGGGCGACCACGATGCCGGCGGCGACCACGCCCCACAGGCTGAAGGGGCCGAGCAGGGCGACGGTGGCGGCTGGCAGCAGATAGATGCCACTGCCGATCACATCGTTGATCGAGAGGCCGACGATCTGCCAACGGCTGACCGCGCGTTCGAGTTGCGGATCGGGCGGCGCAGTGCTCAATGCACGCTCCCGGCCAGCACGGGCAGCTGCCACTCGGCCTGCAGGCGCTGGTATTCCGCGCGCGGCAGCAGCACGAAGCGCGGCCGCGCGCTGGCGTTCAACCACGCCAACAGCGTGGTCATGTGCGCAGGCTCCATCGCGGTGCAGCCGGCGGTCGCCTCGCCCGGTGTGCGCCAGAGGTGGGCAAAGATGCAGCTGCCACGGCCGGGCGACGCTTTCGGGTTGTGCTCGATGACGAAGCCCTCGCGGTAGCGCACGTCGCCCTTGTTGTGCAGGTCCAGCCGCATCGGCTCGGTCGAGCCTTCCACCGCTTCAGCCCCGACCACCTCCGCATCGACGATGCGGTTGTAGTACGGCGAATCCGGCACGTCCATGCAGTAGCTGGTGTCGCGCATCGGCTGGTAGGGCAGGCCGCTGGTGAGGCCGGGCGCATAGCCGAAGGCCGGACCGATCGCGAAGATGCCGGCCGGGCTGCGGCCGTCGCCTTCCTGCTTCTGCGGCGTCCCAGGCTGGGCCGGGTGCAGTCCCTCGCCCCACGCGCTGCCGCTGCGGCCCACGGCCACCTCGAAGGCAGCGCCCTGCGGCTGCCAGCCCTTCGCGGTGCGCTCGAACGCCTGCAGCTTGCCTTGGGTGGCATCCCACCCGTCGGTGGTGACGACGACCAGCTGGGTGCTGCCCTCCAGCGCGGCGGCGAAGACGGGCGCGGTGACAACCAGCAATACGGCGGCGGTGACGGAACGGAACAGCGGCATCATCGTGGCGGACTCCAGGATCAGCTGTCGATCAAATGTTCGATCCGTTCCAGGTTCACCCCGAGCTGGCGGTGGCGGTCCGGGTTGGCGTGGCACAGCAGGACGAAGACAACATCCAGCAGCGCCTGCAGAGAAGAACGGTACAGCAGTTGTGCCACGTGCGGTGCCGGGTCGTGGGCGCACAGCACCAGGCTGGCATCGGCATGCGCGCGCAGCGGGTTGGCGCTGTGGCGGGTGATGGACACCACCTTGCCGCCCATATCCTGGAACTGGCGCGACAGCTGGAACAACTGCGGCAGCTTGCCGAACTCGGAAAACACCAGCATCGCATCGCCGGGCCGCGCGGCCGAGAGGTTGGCCATCATCAGGATCGGATCGGCGTGGTGCACGGTGAGCATGCCCAGCAGCGACAGGCGCATGGCGAATTCGCGGGCGTACAGGCCGTCATCGCCCAACCCGTAGACGAACACCTTGGGCGCGCCGTCGATCAGCTGCACGATGGCCTCGATGTCGGCCTGCGGATTGGCCAGCCAGGTTTCCTCTTCGGCGGCGGCCTTGCTCGCACGCAGGCGCTCGGCGACCTGGGCGAAGCTGTCGGCCGCCGCGGGCGGGGGCGGGCGGCTGTGCGGGTCGCTGCCGGCGCGGGCGACGGCCTCCCCGATGGAGTACTTGAGGTCGGGGTAGCCTTTGAAGCCCAGCTTCTGGCTGAACTTGACCACGCTGGACTGGCTGATGCCCAGCGCGCTGGCCAGCTGTTGGGAGGAGTAGTCGCGCAGAAGGTGGGCGTTGTCGAGAATGAAATCCGCGATGCGGCGTTCGATCGCCGACATGTGGTCACGCTCGGAGCGGATTTTCACCAGGGGCGGCATGGGCACGGGGTCAGGACCACCGCCGCGGCGTGATCATGTCCAGCCCACGCACTTCGGTGATACCCAGCCCGGGCGCATCGCTGATGGTGATTTCCGATTCGTTGAAGTTGACCCCACCGGTCACCGGGTTGAACTGGCCCAGCGACGGCCCGTCCAGATCCACCTTGGTGATGATGTCGCTCTTGGCGACGGCCAGGTGCACGGCGGCGGCCACGGAGATGCTCGATTCGATCATGCAGCCGATCATGCACGGCACCCCGTAGATCGCGGCGATATCGGCGATGCGGATCGCGTTGGACAACCCGCCGGTCTTCATCAGCTTGATGTTGATGATGTCGGCGGCGCGCTGCTGGATCAGGTCGAACACCTGGCCGGGGTTGAACACGCTTTCATCGGCCATCACCGGAGTGTTGACCCGGTCGGTGACGTACTTCAGTCCGCTGATGTCGGCCGCCTTGACCGGCTGCTCCAGCAGTTCCAGCACCACGCCGGCCTCTTCCAGCGCCCGCATCGCGTGCACGGCCTGCTTGGCCGTCCAGCCCTGGTTGGCGTCCAGGCGCAGCAGGGCGCGGCCCTGTACCGCGGCATGGATCGCCTTGACCCGTTCGATATCCAGGCCGATGTCTTTGCCGACCTTGATCTTCAACGACTCGAATCCGCGTTCGATCGCCGAGAGCGAGTCGGCCACCATCTTGTCGATGTAGTCCACGCTGATGGTGATGTCGGTGGTGATCACCGGGTCGCCGCCGCCGAGCATGCGGTACAGCGGCGCGTTGTGCAGCTGCGCCCACAGATCGTAAACCGCGATCTCCACCGCCGCCT
Source organism: Stenotrophomonas sp. PUT21 (assembly GCF_052232875.1). Taxonomy (NCBI): domain Bacteria; kingdom Pseudomonadati; phylum Pseudomonadota; class Gammaproteobacteria; order Lysobacterales; family Lysobacteraceae; genus Stenotrophomonas; species Stenotrophomonas sp. PUT21. The sequence goes on from NZ_CP197645.1 coordinate 49,029, forward strand.
TGGCGCTGGTGTTGCGCTCCATGGAGCTCTGGATCAGGCCGCAGAGCCGGTTGAGGTTGGCCACGTCCTCGCCGATCAGGCGTGGTTTGATGAAGCCGTCGATGGCCTCGATGATCGAGCCGTGCGTGTCGCCGGTGATCACTGCCGTCGCTGGCGCCTCACCGTAACCGGTGTGGCCGCTGTCGGTACGGACCAGTACCACCACATCTTCGACGGTGTCCACGGTGCGCAGCGCGGTCTTGAACGGGGTCTTCAACGGCACGCGCAGCATGCCGAGTTCGATGTCGGTGATCTTCATTCAGGGGTTCTGTGGCCGAAGGCGCTGGATGTTGGTGATGCGGTCGATGTAGCTCACGGTATCGCTGGCCATCATCGGCTCCAGCGGAGTGACCGACACGCCGTTGAGATGCGCCTGCACGCGCGTGCCGTCCGCGCCGAGCCAGCCGCCGCCGGCGGTGTCATGGATCAGCCAGGTGCGGCCGTCGATATGGCCGATGGCCATCATCACGTGGCCGGGGATGTAGACCAGGTCGCCCACCTGCAGTTGTTTTACAGCGGCATCGCGCGTGGCCTTGCCGTCCTTCGCGGTGAAGGCGATGCGGTCCAATGCCGGGCTGATCGCCTGCGCGCTGGTGTTGCGCGGCATCAGCACGCCGACGCTGCGGTAGATCTCCGAGACGAAGCCACTGCAGTCGCGGGTGTCGTAATCGTGGCCCCAGCCATAGCGCTCGCCGAGGAACTTGAAGGCCTGGGTGAGCAGCGTCCGCGGGGTCAGCGGCAGGTAGTCATCGGCGGTGTCCTGCGAGCGCGGCAGCAGCGCGGGCACCAGCGCCAGCCGTCCATCGGCCTCGCGCACCGGCAGCTGCACCACATGCGCGGCGTGGGCCTGCTGGCCGTTGACGGTCTTCTCCAGCGGCCAGTCGGCGATCACCGGCAGGCGCACGCCCATGTCCAGCTGCAGCCGCGACACGCGCGGTTCCTCAGGCGTGTACGCCGTGAACGCCGTGGCGCCAGTGACCACGCGGTAGGGACCGCGCTGGCCGTAGCCGAGCACGGTGTCGGCATCGCCGATGCCCACGAAGCGCTTCTCGATCCATGCCGAATAGCGCTCGCTGGTGATGAACAGCCAGCGCCCGTCAGCGCTTTCATGCAGCACCGCCACCGCATCGCCGGGGAACAGCGCCGACTCCTGGAAGCGGTCGATGTCGGTGTCGCCCTGGCTGCTGAACACCCGCAACGCGGTCGGGAACGCCCGCAGCGCGGCGCGATGGGTGACCAGGCCGTACTGCAGGGGGCGCTGCGCCGGTATCGCGGCGAGGGCCAGGTTGGCGATGGTCTCGCTGCGCTGCTGGTCGCTGATGGTCTTGCCATCCTGACCGTACAACGTGCGCTCCGGCCACTTGGAGAGCGATTGGATGCTGCCCAGCACCTGCTCGCGCGGCAGTTGCGCCGGCAATGCGCGCAGATTGTGGATAGAGGCATCCTCGGCCCGCATGCGGGCGTTCTGCGCGGCGATCCCGGCGCGATCGAGAATCACGCGGTCCGGGTCGGGCAGGCGATCGGCCCAGAAACCGGGAGCGAGATACGCCTCGCGCAGGGCGATGACCCCGCCGAAGTCGGGACCGGGCGCGGCACGGGGGGCCTCGGCCCACGCGGGCGCCAGCGTGGCCGCAAGGACCGCCGCCAGCACGGCGCGCGACAGCCAGCGGGACCGCACGGGGCGGTGGGGGGAAGCCTGGATCATCACGCGGTCACCCTCCTCAGGAAGCATCAGGAATATTTATTCCTTTTTTCGGCGAAAGCAAGAATAAATTATTGACCGGCTATCAGGCCCGTGTTACACAGCGATTACCCCACCCGCACCTTGGGAAGTGTCGCCGTGGATCCTGTGATGCGCAAACCGCGATTGCCTCTGCCTGCTGTCTGGTGCCTGTGCGCTGGTCTGCTGGCGACGCCGTGGGGGCTGGCCGCCGCGCCGGCCGCGCTGCCGACGGTGATTGCCGGCATCGACCGCGGTGCGTTCGCGCAGGTCGAGGCCGACATCGCCACGGCGTTGCAGGATCCGAGCCTGTCGGCAGCGGATCGTCAGGCCTACGCCTTCGAGCGCGAACGCATGCGTCGCATGCGACTGGATTTCACCCTGGATGCGGCGGCCGCCAAGGCGCAGCTGCGCAAGCAGATTCCCGACCTTCGCGATGACGAATTCGCGCGCTGGGATTCTGCCGGCCTGATCGAACACCTGGATATCGATGGTCATCGCCGCTATTTCAAACGCGCGCCGTCCAACCTGTTCCGGATCAGTGCCGAGGCACGCGCGCGGCGCGCACCCGACGCCCCGGTGCCCAAGGACGGCCCGTACGAGCATCTGCACCCGCACCACGAAGAGATCGTCGCCGCCGCCCGCGACGCGGGCGCGACCAGCGTGGTGCCGCGCCGCGTCGAGGTAACCCAGTCGCTGGTGGTCAAGGCGGATGCCGTGCCCGCCGGGGAAACGATCCGCGCGTGGATTCCGTACCCGCGCGCCCTCCCGGGCCAGCAGGACGACATCACCTGGATCGCGAGTATCCCGACCGGCGCGCAGGTGGCCCCCGACGCCACGCTGCAGCGCACTGCCTACCTGGAGCGCACCGCGGTGGCCGGCACGCCCACCGAGTTCCAGATCCGCTACGCGGTCACCGTGTACGCGCGGCACATCGCGATCGATCCGGCTGCGGTCCGGCCGACGCCGGACGATCCGGCACTGCAGCCTTACCTTGCCGAGCAGGCCCCGCACGTGGTGTTTACCCCGGCGCTGCGTGCGTTCTCGCAGCAGGTGGTCGGCACCGAGACCGATCCGTATCGCATCGTGCAGAAGCTGTTCGATGCCGTGGATCGGATCCCGTGGGCCGGCGCACGCGAGTACGCGACGATCTCCAACATCAGCGATTACGCCCTGCGCGCCGGCCATGCCGATTGCGGGCAGCAGACCCTGCTGTTGATCGCGCTGCTGCGCCTGAACGGCATTCCCGCGCGCTGGCAGTCGGGCATGGTCTATTCGGACGATGCGGTCGGCTACAACAACCTGCACGACTGGGGCGCGGTGTACCTGGCGCCCTACGGCTGGGTGCCGATGGATGTCACCACCGGGCGCCTGGGCAGTGCGCAGCCGGCGCTGCGTGATTTCTACCTGGGCGGGCTGGATGCCTATCGCATCGCCTTCAACGATGACTACGGCCAGCCGCTGGTGCCGGCCAAGCAGCACGTCCGTTCGGACACGGTGGATTCCCAACGGGGTGAGGCCGAGTGGTCCGGCGGCAACCTGTACTTCGATCAATGGAACTACGACTTCCAGTCGCACGTGGTGCCACTGGAGGCCAAGCGGTAAACGGCGGTATCCACGATTCCACATCTGCAGGAGAGAGCAGGGAATGAACGTAAATCGATTGAAGCGGGCGGCGCTGTGCGTTGCGCTCGGGGCGTGTCTGGGCAGCCTGGTACCGATGACGGCCTCGGCACAGAATGTCAGCGGTGCTGTCGCCGGGCGTGCCACGGCAGGTGACCAGGTGACGGTGGTCAGCAATGCCACCGGGCTGACCCGTACGGTCACCGCCAGTGCCGATGGCAGCTACCGTCTGGGCCAGTTGCCGGTCGGCGACTACCAGCTGCAGCTGAGCCGTGATGGCCAGAAGCTGGGCGAGCCGTTCGCGGTGAGCGTGGCGGTCGGCGGTACCACCACGGTCAACCTGGCCAGCAGCGGCGATGTCGTCAACCTCGATGCACTGCAGGTGATCGGTGCCCGCGTGGTCAACCGCGTGGATGTGTATTCCACCGAAACCTCGTTCAACGTCAACCGTCAGGAGCTGTCACGCCTGCCGGTGGCGCAGGACCTGTCGGCGGTGGCGCTGCTGGCGCCCGGCGTCGTGGGCGGCAACTCCTCCTTCGGCGGCCTGTCCTTCGCCGGTTCTTCGGTGGCGGAGAACGCGGTCTTCATCAATGGCCTGAACGTCACCGACATGTACACCCGCCGGGGCTTCTCCAGCGCGCCGTTCGGGTTCTTCAACGAATTCCAGGTCAAGACCGGTGGCTACTCGGTGGAGTTCGGCCGTTCCACCGGCGGCGTGATCAACGCGGTGACGCGCTCGGGCACCAATGAGTTCCAGGGCGGCGTGGAAGTCACTGCCGAACCCAGCGCGCTGCGCTCCAGCCCGCGTGACCATTTCCATCGCGATGGCACGCCGCATTCGTATGCCAGCCGGGACAACAACTCGTTCCTGAAGACCAACGTCTGGGGTTCCGGCCCGATCATCAAGGACAAGCTGTTCCTGTTCGCGATGTATGAGGACCGCGACGACACCGGCCACAACACATCGTCCGATGCGTTGAGCTGGTTCAAGAACAAGAGCGACAACGGCTTCTGGGGCGCCAAGCTGGACTGGAACATCAACGACAACCACAGCCTGGCACTGCTGGCGTTCTCCGACGAAGGCGAGATCACCAACGGCGCGTACAACTACGATTGGGATGACGATCAGATCGGTGCCTGGGGCGGCGATTCGGTCACCGAAACCGGTGGCAAGAACTGGTCGGCGACCTACACCGGCCACTTCGGCGAGAACTTCACCGCGCGCGCGATGGTGGGCGAGAACAACCAGCGGGCCTTCACCAACTCCTCGCTGGATGAAGCGTGCAGCCCGGTGTTCACCGATGCCAGCTACGCGCCACGCCTGGGCCAGCTCAACGGCCTGCGCGCCGGCTGCCATCCCACCGGCACCGCGGTCGCCGAGCGCGACGACACCCGTGAGGTCGCGCGGCTGGACTTCGAATGGCAGCTGGGCACGCACCTGCTGCGCTTCGGCGTGGACCGTGAGCTGATGACCACCAAGCAGTCCACCCGCTACCCGGGGCCGACCCAGCTCAGCTACACCGCCTACGTCGCCCGCCCCGGCGATGAAGTGTGGGACGGCGCCAATGCCTATGTGCCGGCGGGCGTGACCGAGATGCTGCGTGCGCGCAACCGCGTCTCCGGCGGCACCTTCGAGACCGAAGCCAACGCGTTCTACCTGGAAGACATCTGGAACATCACCCCGAACCTGATGTTGAACCTTGGCGTGCGCTGGGACCGCTTCGAGAACCGCACCGCCGATGGCGACGCCTTCATCGAGATGGACGACCTGATCGCGCCGCGCTTCGGTTTCTCGTGGGACATGAAGGGCGACGGCAGCACCAAGCTGTTCGGCAACGCCGGCCGCTATTACCTGCCGGTGACCAACAACATCAACGTCAACTTCGCTGGCGGCCTCACCGACGAGTACTCCTACTACGTGCTCAACGGCTGGCAGCAGCAGGCCAACCCGGTCACCGGTGCGCCGTACATGGCCCCGGTCATCGGCCAGCAGATCGGCCCGGTCGATACCCGCATGAACACCGGCGCGGCCGATCTGCGCCAGAGCGTGGACAAGGACCTGAAGGCGGTCTACCAGGATGAGTACATCCTCGGCTTCCAGACCATGATCAACCAGGCCTGGTCGTGGGGCGTCAATGCCACCTACCGCAAGATGGACCGCGCGCTGGATGACATGCGCATCAACCACACCCCGTGTGGCCCGACCGGCACCACCCTGTGGCCGATCGCCAACCCGGGCGAGAGCCTGACGATCTGGGGCGATTCCAGCATCGGCTGCGCCACCGAGGGCTGGATCACCATCGATACCTCCAAGGATGGCTACCGCAAGGGCGGCAGCCTGGAGGTGGTCGGCTACTCCAAGCCCAAGCGCACCTACAAGGCACTGGAGTTCCAGATCGACCGCGCGTGGGATGAGAAGTGGCTGTTCAACGCGTCCTACCTGTGGTCGCGCAGCGATGGCAACTTCGAAGGCCCGGTCAACTCGGATACCAACTACGGCGACACCGGCATGGTCCAGCACTGGGATCATCCGTCCAACAACCAGCGCTATGGCCCGCTGTTCAACGACTTCCGCCATCAGTTCAAGTTCCGCGCCGCCTACGCGCTGAACGAGCAGTGGTCGTTCGGCACCACGCTGCAGGTGCTGTCCGGTGGCCCGATCACGGCCTTCGGCGTGATGTGGCCCAACGATACGGTCGCCGGTGGCAGCACCTCCAGCGAAGGCAGCGGCGGTGGTACCGGCTGGCTGTGCGTGGCCAACTGCTCGGGTCCGTACAACCAGCGCCAGTTCGAGTACAGCTCGCGCGGTGCGTTCGGTCGTCTGCCATGGACGTGGACCATGGGCGCCAATGTCACCTGGCGTCTGCCGGTGGAGGGCATCGACCTGAGCGCACGCCTGTCGGTCTACAACCTGTTCAACAACCAGACCGTCATCAACGTGCACCAGCGCTATGAGGCCCAGCCGGGCCAGGTGCGTGAGAACACCTTCAACACCGGCACCCGCTGGCAGGCGCCGCGCTACACGCAGCTGATGGTGACCTGGAACTTCTGATCCGGTCCGTACGTGGCAGGTGCCGACAGTGGGTCGGCACCTGCCTTCACCGCCGTGTCGCGTGCACGCGCGCAAGCGACCGCGGAACGGCACCTGTCTCCATCGCCATCCGGTAGGTACCGACCGCTGGTCGGCACATGCCTTCCACGGGCGGCTTCGGTTGCACGCCCTCCGGTCATGACGAGGGAATCCATGCTGTCACGCACCACACCGCGCATCCCATCCCGCCTTCTCACGCTTGGCCTGTCCTGCACCCTGGCCATCGCGCCCAGCGCACGGGCAGCCGATCCGGCCGACACCTTCAATCGGCTGCTCGATCAGGCTGTCACCCATGAACACCTGCCGGGCATCGCCATGGCCGTCGTCGAAGACGGCAAGACCGTCTTCATCGGCACCCGCGGTGAGCGCCGTGCGGGGCAGGGCGAGCCGGTTGATCCGGACACCCTCTTCAAGATCGCCTCCAACAGCAAGGCGATGACCGCCGTGCTGCTCGCCCGGTTGGTCGAGCGCGGTCTCCTGCGTTGGGATGATCCGGTCATCAAGTACCTGCCGCAGTTCCGCATGCATGACCCGTGGGTGACGCAGCAGATGCAGGTGCGTGATCTGCTGATCCACAACAGCGGGCTGGGCCTGGGCGCGGGCGATCTGATGCTGTGGCCCGAGCCGAACCGCTTCACGCGTGAGGACATCATCGCCGGGCTGGCCCATCTCAAGCCGGTCACCAGCTTCCGCAGTGGCTATGCCTACGACAACCTGATGTATGTGGTCGCGGGTGAAGTCGCCGCGGCAGCCGGTGGCAAGCCCTACGATCAGTTGCTGCGCGAGGAGGTCTTCGTGCCGTTGGGGATGGATCGCTGCCAGGTCGGCGCGTGGTCGGTCACGGCCGTCGGCAATGTCGCCCAGCCGCACACGCGCAAAGACGGTCGTAACATGGTGCGCGGTGCCGAGGGTGACATCAGTGCCGACTTGACCTCGATGGCGGCCGGTGGCATCCGCTGCAGCCTGCGCGACATGACCCGCTGGATGCAGGTGCTGCTCGATCCGGCGCTGGTACCCGGTTGGCTGGGCACGGTGCAGCGCCACGCGCTGTGGACCGCACACATGCCGATGCCGCTGGGCGAGCGGCAGCGCCGCTGGGACAACGCACACGTCTCTGCCTACGGCTACGGCTGGCGCCTGTCGGACATGGACGGGCAGTGGAAGGTGGCCCACACCGGCACGCTGTCGGGCATGTATTCCTCGCTCGCCCTGCTGCCGGACCGCAAGGTCGGCGTGGTGATCCTGATCAACAGCGATGCCGAAGACGCCCGCACCGCGCTGATGCAGGCGGCGTTGAAGCACTACACCGCACCGGGGGACGGCACCGATGTGGAGCACTACCTGACGCTGCTGGAGCAGGAGCGTGCCGGCCGCCGCGAGGCCGGGCAGGTGCGCCCGGATACCCGTGCGCGCCGTCCGGTCCCGCTGCGCACCATGGCCGCCGCGCAGGGCCGCTACCGCGACCCATGGCTGGGCGAGGCACTGCTCTGCCCGCAGCAGGGTGCGTTGCGCTTCAGCGTGGCCAAGTCGCCGATGCTGCGTGGCCAGGTCATGCAGCTCGGGGAGCGCTGGCTGGTGCAGTGGGATACCCTCGGGGCCGATGCCGAGCCCTGGTTGCAGCTGCAGCCTGGTGCGCCGCCCACGTTGACCTTGGCCGCGATCGATCCGGAGATCGACTTCAGTTATGACTACCAGGACCTGTACTTCACCCGCGTCGGCGATTGCCCGTAGCACGCTGCTGCTGGCGCTGCTGACAGGCAGTGCCCACGCGGCAGCGCCGGCGGTCACCGTCTCGCCGGCCCGTGACGTGGCCGAGGCCGGGCTGGTCGACATCCGTACGCTGGCACCGGCGATCGAGCAGGACATCCGCTACGCCGGCGTGGACAACTTCACCGGCCGGCGCGTGCCCAGCTATGACACGCCCAAGTGCTATCTGCTCGCCCCGGCCGCCACCGCGCTGGCGCAGGTGGAGGCCGACCTGCGTACCGAAGGCTTCGCATTACGTCTCTTCGATTGCTATCGCCCGGCTCACGCGGTGAAGGCCTTCGTGGCTTGGGCGCACGACCCGCAGGAGCAGTCGCGCAAGGCCCTGCAGTATCCGGACATCGACAAGCCGGCCCTGCTGGGCGGCTACATCGCCGAGACCTCCGGCCACAGCCGCGCCGCCACCGTGGACCTGACCCTGCTCGATTGCCGCACGGGTCCCTGCGCCCCCATGGACATGGGCACCGACTTCGATTTCTTCGGCCCGCGCGCACATACCGATGCGCCGGAGATCAGCGCGGCCCAGCGCCACCACCGCCAGCAGCTGCGCCAGGCGATGGCCCGGCGCGGCTTCGCCAACTACCCGATGGAGTGGTGGCATTTCACCCTGCAGCCCGAGCCGGCGCCGACCACCGCCTACGACGTGCCGGTCCGTTGAGGCGCACCGCTACACTGTGCGCTGACCGCCTGATCGGACCACGATGAACCTGCCGCTGCATTTTGGATTGCTGGGAACGCTGGAAGCGGGCCTGATCGCACTGCTGGTCGGGCTGCTCGTGTATGCGCTGTGGCATCGGCTGTGCCGCTGGGCAGGATGGACCGACGGCCACGCGATCGGCTGGGCCTGCGTGATAGCGGTCGTGGCCTCGGCGGGCATCGATGCGTGGAACTTGTTCTACATGGGCATGATGCGGCTGGAGTCGCCGCTGTATGCGCGCTTGTTCCTGGCCAGCATCCACGATCCGAATGAGCTGGGCTCGCGCGTCGTGCTCGAAGTGGCCGGCGCGATTGGCGGTGTCGCACTGGGGTGGCTTGTGTTCAGTTCCCGCTCAGCCGGCAAAAACAGCAACGCCGCGTGAGATTGCGTTCGCATCCGGTTAAATCCGCTGCCATTGAATGCCTGTGTTACCAACTGCTCACCTGCGGCTAACCACTGCGGTAATGCACGCGTTCGGGGAGGTGGTTAAGACCGCGTGCGCAGTGCGATCAAGGGGCAATATCGATTCACAAACGGGGTGGCAGTGTGGGGCCGTGCGGAAACAACAGGCCGCGCAACACATAACCAAGGAGACCACCCCAATGACTACTCGCATCCGCAAGCCCCTGATCGCCCTGATCGTCGCCGCAGGCAGTGTGCTGGCCATTCCGGCGATGGCCCAGTCGGCACAGCACAGTGCCGCGCAGGCGCAGAATCAGGCTGCTCAGGCCCAGCAGGCGGCGGCGCAGGCCGGTGACGCAGCAGATACCGCTGCCAATGCCGCAGCCCAGGCTTCCGCGCAGGCCAACGGGGGCGGTGGCCAGACCTGGGCCAGCGTCGATACCGACGGCAACGGCACGATCAGCAAGGCCGAGGCACAGGTGAACGCGGGCCTTGCCCAGGTGTTCGACCAGGCCGACACCAACAAGGACGGCGAGCTCTCGCCGGATGAATACAAGGCGTACGTGGCCGCCCAGCAGGGCAAGGCCTCCGATAGCGGCGCCCAGCAGAGCAAGTAAGAACCGGGGACACCGGTAGCGCAGTGAGGGGGAAAGGGCGGCTTCGGCCGCCCTTTCTTTTTGTGCCGGCGGTTGGGCCGGCTTGGCCGCTGTTGGTATCCTTGGCCGATGATGACTTCCCTGCCCACGCCGCAAGGCGCTATCGGCCTGGTTGGTTTTGACGGTGATGACACGCTGTGGAAGAGCGAGGATTACTACCGCAAGGCCGAGCAGGATTACCTCGACATCCTGTCGCGCTATGTCGACGTGCACGACACCCAGACCGCGCGCCACCTGCTGGAAGTACAGCAGCGCAACCTCGGCGTGTTCGGCTACGGCGTGAAGGGCATGACGCTGTCGATGGTCGAAGCAGCCATCGAGATCACCAACCAGACCATCAGCGCCCGCGACCTGCAGCAGATGCTCGACATCGGGCATGACACCCTGCGCCACCCGGTCGAGCTGATCGACGGCGTGCGTGAGTCGGTCACCGAGATCGCCCGCGACTACCCGGTCGTGCTGATCACCAAGGGTGACCTGTTCCACCAGGAAGCCAAGATCAAGCTGGCCAACCTGCGTGACCTGTTCCCGCGCATCGAGATCGTCTCCGAGAAAGATCCGGAAACCTACGCCCGCGTGCTGGAGGAGTTCGATCTGCCGATCCAGCGCTTCGTGATGGTCGGCAATTCGCTGCGCTCGGATATCGAACCGGTGGTCACCCTCGGCGGTTGGGGCATCCACACCCCGTACGCGGTGACCTGGGCGCACGAGACCCAGCACGGCGTCGCCGACGACGAACCGCGCATGGTCGATGCGCCGACCGCCTTCGAGTGGCCGCAGGCGCTGCGCACCATCGAAGCGAAGGCGGCACAGGCCGGATGATGCGCGCCGGCCTGCTCGCGCTGCTGCTGATGCTGCCCTGGGCAGCCGCGGCCGAGCAGACCCCGGAGAAGTCCGCCGCCTACGTGGTGGACACTGGCGATGCCTGGGTGGACACCCAGCTGCAGGACATCAACCACTACGCCGAGCGCTACCCGGACAGCTTCCTGGATGAAGTCTCGCGCTACGCCGGGGTCTCGCGCGGCTATATCGCCGCGCTGATGCACACCCACGGCTGGCAGGCGGGCGACATCTACTTCGCCTGCTTCTGGGCCCACGTGATCGAACGTTCCTGCCGCGAGAGTGTGCAGACGTGGTCGCGCGCGGTGCCGGAGGAGGGCCAGGCCAAGCGCTGGGACGCCGTGGTCGCCGAGCTGCCGGTCACGCCGACCAACCTGCACTGGCGCGCCCTGCGCCATGCCATCGTCGCCAGCCACGATCACTGGGACCGCCCGGTGAAGCTCGACGCCACGCTGCAGCGCCAGCTCGGCAACCGCGAGCAGCGCCAGCGTGCGGCGAGCAGTCCCACGCCACCTGCGCGCTGAGCTGCCGCGCACCCACCCACCGGGTGCCAACGGGTGGTTACCCGGTTGTCCCTTTGCTGCTGTGCAGATCGCGGTAACCCCCCGCCCTCGGCGACAATGCAGCGCTTGCTGCACCTTCCCCGTGATCCGTTGCCGAGTACGTCATGAGCGCCGACCGTTTCGTTTCACCCGACGATATCCGCAGCCTGTTCGCCCAGGCGATGTCCACCATGTACCGCACCGAGGTGCCGCTGTACGGCACGCTGGTGGACCTGGTGGCCGAGATCAACGACGCCGTGCTGACCGCCCATCCGGCGCTGGCCGAGCAGCTGGACCGCACCGATGAACGCGCCCGGCTCGACCAGGAACGCCACGGCGCGATCCGGGTCGGTACTGCCGGGGAACTGGCGACGCTGGGCCGCCTGTTCGCGCTGATGGGCATGTACCCGGTCGGCTATTACGACCTCTCGGTGGCCGGCGTGCCGGTGCATTCCACCGCCTTCCGCCCGCGCACCGCGCAGGCGCTGGCGCGCAATCCGTTCCGGGTGTTCACCTCGCTGCTGCGGCTGGAGCTGATCGAGAACGCCGCGCTGCGCGAGCAGTCCGCCGCCATCCTCGCCCAGCGCCGGATTTTCACCGATACCGCGCTGGCCCTGATCGAGCAGGCCGAGCGCGACGGCGGGCTCGATGAAGCCGATGCGCGCCGCTTTGTCATCGAAGCGCTGGAGACCTTCCGCTGGCATGGCGACGCCACCGTCTCGCTGGCCACCTACCACGCGCTGCATGACGCGCACCGGCTGATCGCCGATGTGGTCAGCTTCCGCGGCCCGCACATCAATCACCTGACCCCGCGCACGCTGGACATCGATGCTGCGCAGGCGGGCATGCTCGCGCGTGGCATCGATGCCAAGGCCGTGATCGAAGGCCCGCCACCACGCCGCTGCCCGATCCTGCTGCGCCAGACCAGCTTCAAGGCGCTGGAAGAAACCGTGCATTTCCCCTCGGGGGATGCGGGCGATGCCGGCACGCATACCGCGCGTTTCGGCGAGATCGAACAGCGTGGCCTGGCGCTGACCCCCAAGGGCCGCGCGCTGTATGACCAGTTGCTGGCACAGGCGCGCGACAGCGGCGGTGCCGGCAGCACCGGGCAGGATTACCCGACGCGCCTGGCGGCGGCGTTCACTGCCTTCCCGGATGACCACGACACCCTGCGCCGCGAAGGCCTGGGTTACTACCGGTACGCCCTGACCGAGGCTGGCCGCGCCAACCCGGCCGCGGTCGGCGAGCTGCCGGCCGAAGCGCTGATCGCTGCCGGCCTGGCCAGCGCCGACCCGATCGTCTACGAGGATTTCCTGCCGGTCAGCGCCGCGGGCATCTTCCAGTCCAATCTGGGCGGCGACGAACAGCGCGCCTATGCCGCGCATGCCAACCGCGATGCCTTCGAGCAGGCGCTGGGCATGAAGGTGGAGGACGAGTTCGCGATCTACGCGCGGCTGCAGGCCGAGTCGCTGGCGAGCCTTCGCAACGCCTGACGGAGGGGGCCGGCCAGCGGCCGGCACAACCGGGAACCCACCGCCCCGGTAGGTACCGACCGTTGGTCGGTACCGTGCATCATCACGCACGACTGCAGCACGCCATGACCAATGGTCGTGGCCTACCGCTGGGGGATCACGCCTTCATCGTGCCGGTATCGAGCCAGCGCTGGTGCCACGACAGCGCTTCGGGCAGCAGATGCGGGGTGTGCTTGCCATAACTCTCGCGGCTGGCGCGGTCGAAATAGTCATTCAACTGATCGCGGAAATCCGGATGCGCACAGTTGTCGATCACCACCCGCGCTCGCTTGCGCGGGGTCAGCCCGCGCAGATCGGCCAGGCCCTGTTCGGTGACGATCACCGAGACATCGTGCTCGGTGTGATCCACATGGCTGACCATCGGCACGATCGCCGAGATGCTGCCGTTCTTCGCCGTCGAGGGGCTCAGGAACGCGGACAGGAACCCGTTGCGCGCGAAGTCGCCCGAGCCGCCGATGCCGTTCATGATCCGGCTGCCCATCACGTGGGTCGAGTTGACGTTGCCGTACAGGTCGGCCTCGATCATCCCGTTCATGCCGATGCAGCCCAGGCGGCGCACCAGCTCGGGATGGTTCGAGATCTCCTGCGTGCGCATGATGATGCGCTCGCGGTAGAAATCGATGTGCTCCTTGAAGGTCTCGTTCGCCTGAGGGCTCAGCGCGAAGCCGGTGCACGAGGCGTAGCTCAGCACGCCATCGCGCAGCAGGTCGAGCATGCCGTCCTGGATCACCTCGGTGAACGCGCTCAGATCGCGGAAGCCACTCTTGGCCAGCCCGGCCAGCACTGCGTTGGGGATGTTGCCCACGCCGCTCTGCAGCGGCAGCAGGTTGGCCGGCAGGCGGCCCTTGGCCACTTCGTGCTTGAGGAACTCGATCAGGTACTGCGCGATCTGCTCGCTGGTGGTATCGATCGGGCTGAATGGACTGTTGCGGTCCGGGCCGTTGGTGCGCACCACCGCCACGATCTTGTCCGGGTCGCAGCGCAGCGCGGTCTCGCCGATGCGGTCGTTGGCATGCACCAGCGGGATCGGCTTGCGGTGCGGCGGCAACGCGGTGCCGTAGTAGATGTCATGCATGCCGTCCACGCCGGCCGGCTGCCACTCGTTGACCTCGACGATCACCTTCTTGGCCAGGTCCAGCCAGGTCTTGTTGTTGCCGACCGAGGTGGAGGGCACCAGCGAGCCATCCTCGCGGATCGCCGAGACCTCGATCACCGCCGTGTCGATGTCCCCATAGAAGCCGAACCACACGTGCTGGGCGACATGGCTGAGGTGGATGTCGATGTAATCCAGCTTGCCCTCGTTGATGCGGTTGCGCGCATCCGGGTCGCTCTGGAACGGCATGCGCATGGCGATGCCATCGGCCTTGGCCAGCGCCCCATCCAGTTCCGGCGCGGTCGAAGCGCCAGTCATCAGGCTGATCTGGAACGGCAGGCCCTGGGCGTGCACCGCCTCGATGCGCTGCGCCAGCGCGACCGGCACCGCCTTGGGGTAGCCTGAACCGGTAAAGCCGCTCATGGCGACGGTTTCACCCGGCTGGATCAGGGCGGCGGCAGCTTCAGCGGAGACAACGCGGTCACGCAGACGCGCGTTTGCAATGCGATCGACAGACATGACGACAACGTTTTTGGGGGATCCCCATTATCGGCGATCCGTGCAGCGGCAGGGGTTCTACCTTGGTGGGATGGCGTTTTCACATCTACGCCTCCCTGTTCAGCTTTCCGGCCTACTTCTGTACCCGCAAGTATTGTTTTGCAGTGCAGCGTGCAAGTTCTTCGCCGACCCTAGAAGATCGACCTGCATCCCGACGTGGGGGAGGGAGCAGAGCCCGCTGGCAGTTCGCTGCAAGCGGGCTTTTTTATGCGCGCCGTTCGGGCAAAGGCACGCCCCGCCGCGCCGCCTGATGGCTCGCTACGCGTCCGTTGGTCCCCGCACATCACGGGCATGGCGCCTGGCTGGGGAACACCACGCCGCGATGCCACATAATCCCCCCATGCCGATTTCCGACCTCGCTGCGCCCGCGCGCGTCCCCGACGCCCTTGTTCCACTGGTTGATCGCGCGTTGGCGCGCCTGGCCCTGTCGCTGACCGATGGCGGCCACTGGCCGCCGCCGGCCCCCGTACTCGACACCCTGCGTGCACTGGCCGTCACCAGCGATTTCGCCATCGACACGCTGTGCCGCCAGCCGGCGCTGTTGTCGCATCTCACCCAGGACGGCTGCCCGCCGCTGCCCCTGCCCGAACTGGACCCGCTGCAGCCCAGCGAATGGCAGCAGCGCCTGCGCCGCTACCGCACCGCCGCCTCCACCCGCCTGATCTGGCGCGACCTGACCGGGCTGGATGACGTGCCCGCCACGCTTGCCGGAGCCACCCGCCTGGCCGAGCAGTGCCTGCAACTGGCGCTGTCCGCGCTGGAGCAGGAATTCACCGGCCGCCACGGCGTGGTGCGTGCCACCGATGGCAGCGCGCAGCAACTGGTGGTGTTCGGCTTAGGCAAGCTCGGTGGTGGCGAACTCAATTTCAGTTCGGATGTGGATCTGGTCTACGCCTACCCGCAGGGCGGCGAATCCGATGGCGCGCGCCCGCTCGCCGCCGAGGAATACTTCGCACGCCTTGGCCAGCGCCTCGCGCGGCTGCTGGATGACACCACCGTGGATGGCTTCAGCCACCGCGTCGATCTGCGCCTGCGCCCGTTCGGCAACGCCGGCCGCGTCGCGCTGTCGTTCGCCGGCATGGACCAGTACTTCCAGCGCGAAGGCCGCGACTGGGAGCGCTATGCCTGGCTGAAGGCGCGCGCCGTCGCCGGGGATATCGCGGCGGGCGAAGCGTGGCTGCAGACGCTGCGTCCGTTCGTCTACCGCCGCTATCTGGATTTCACCGCACTCGATGGCCTGCGCGAGATGAAGGCCGCGATCACCGCCGAGGTCTCGCGCCGCGAGATGCACGACGACATCAAGCGCGGCCCCGGTGGTATCCGTGAAATCGAGTTCCTCGCGCAGGCGCTGCAGCTGATCCGCGGTGGCCGCGAAGCGCCGCTGCGCGAGCGTCGCCTGCTGCACGCGCTGCCGGCGCTGGTCGCCTCCGGCCAGATGGCCGAACAGGATGGCGCCGACCTGCTGCACGCCTACGGATTCCTGCGTCGCCTGGAAAACCGCCTGCAGATGCTGCGCGACGCGCAGACGCACGCGCTGCCCACCGACGCCACCGACCGTCTGCGCATCGCCAGCGGCCTCGGCTACGCGGACTGGGACGCGCTGGTTGCCGCGCTCGATGTACAGCGCGAGCGGGTCAGCACCGAGTTCGCCGCACTGCTCGCACCGCGTCGGGGCCAGGCCGCGCCGGATGCGCTGGCCAGCTACTGGCGCGGCCTGCCCGACAACGGCAGCGCCGAGGTGCTGGCCGAGGCGGGCTTCTTCGATGCCGGCAGTGCCGATCAGTCCCTGCGCGATTTCGCACAGAGCTCCGGCGTGAAGTCGCTGTCCGATGCGGCGCGTGCGCGCCTGGACCGCGTCCTGCCGGCGCTGCTGCACGCCGCCACGCGCTCACCGCAACCGGACGCCGCGCTCAAGCGCGTGCTCGGCCTGCTGCAGGCGGTCATGCGCCGTACCAGCTATCTCGCCCTGCTGGACGAACAGCCCAGTGCGTTGGCGCGCCTGGTGGATGTGCTTGCCCGCAGCGCCCTGCTCGCCGAGCGTCTGGCGGCGTATCCGCTGCTGCTCGATGAACTGCTGGACGTGCGCGTCTCCGGCCCGATGCCGGATGCCGCAGGGATGCAGGCCGAGTGCGATATCGCGCTGACCCTCGATGATCCCGAGGCCGCGCTGCGCCTGCTCAACGAGACCCGCCTGGCGCTGAGCTTCCGCATGGCGATGGCCACACTGGATGGGCGCCAGCGCGCGGTCGACACCACCCGGCAACTGGCCGAGCTTGCCCAAGCCGTCGTCGTCACCGTGCTCGCGCTGGTGCAGGCGGACATGCAGCGCCAGCACGGCGGCATTCCCGGCGGACGTTTCGCGATCATCGGCTACGGCAGCCTGGGCGGACTGGAGCTGGGCTTCGGCTCGGACCTGGATCTGGTCTTCCTACACGATCACCCGGCCGATCAGGACAGCAGTGACGGCCCGCGCCCGCTGGACCCCGGCCGCTGGTACGCGCGCCTGGCGCAGAAGGTGATGGCGATGCTCGGTGCGGTCACCGCCGCCGGCCGCCTGTACGACATCGACGTGCGCCTGCGCCCGGATGGTGGCAAAGGCGCGCTGGTGTCCTCGCTGGCCAGCTACACCGAGTATCAGCGCGAACGCGCCTGGACCTGGGAGCACCAGGCACTGGTGCGTGCACGCGCGATTGCCGGTGACGTCTCGTTGCTGGCCGATTTCGAACAGGTGCGCGCGGCGACGCTGGCGCGCCCGCGCGACAACGCCGTGCTCTACACCGACGTGTTGAAGATGCGTGCGCGCATGCGTGCCGAGTTGGACCGCAGCGACGCGGCGCGGCTCGATCTCAAGCAGGGCCCAGGCGGAATCGTGGATCTGGAGTTCCTGCTGCAGACCGGCGTGCTCGACAGCGCAGGGTCGCATCCACAGGTGGTGGAACCACGCGACACCCCGAGCCTGATCGACGCGCTGGCCGACATCGCCTGGCTGCCCGGTGGCACCCGCGAGGGCCTGCACGAGGCACATGCCGCGCTGCTGGATGTCGGCTTGGCCTGCACGCTGGACCGCCGTCCGCGCCTGGCGCCACCAACGCCTGCATTGGAAGCAGCACGCGCGATGATCATCGCGGCGAGCGATGCGGCGGGATTGCCGTTCCAGGTGCCGATCGACGCCGCGAGTTGACACCCCGGTGGCCGTGCACGGTTGAAGGGTAGCGCCACGCCATGCGTGGCCGGCGTCACGCCGCGCGCGGCGCCATCTTCCACAGCAGCGCGCGGAACGGCGCCAGCAGGAACACACCGATCGTCAGCTTCACCGCCAGATCGCCCAGCGCCCAACTCACCCACGGCAGGCTGGAACCGGCGAACGCGATGCTCCAGAAAATCGTCGTATCCAGCGTCGCGCTGCAGGTGGTCGCCACCATCGGCGCGCGCCACCAGTGCCCGCGGCGCAGCCGGTCGAACACGGTGATGTCCAGCAGCTGCGCAGCGATGAAGGCCAGGCACGAGGCCACCGCGATCCGCGGCGTGGCGATCCAGATCGACAGCAGCACCGCCAGCGCAAACCCCGCCCACGCCACCCGCCGTGCCGCCGCCGGACCAAAGCGGCGGTTGATCAGATTGCTGACCAGGAACGCGACCGGATAGCTGAAGGCGCCCCAGGTGAGCCAGTCATTGATCGGGTACTGCACCAGCACGTTCGAGCCGAGCACCACCGCGCCCATGGCCAGCACTGCCAGCAGCAGCGAGCGCGGGGTCAACGGGGCAAAAGCAATGGCAGGACGCGCGGACATGGCGAGCCGGAGGAGGTGGGGGAGCAGCGGATTATCCGGGCTTGACCGGCCCAGGGCCAGCCCGGGCCGGTTCAGTCAGAAGCGTTCGCTCATGCTGGTGGCTGCCGCATCGTTGGTCGGCAGGAACGCCAGCGCGGTGCCTTGGGCATCGGCCACCATCCAGCCCGCGCCGGCCGGGGTAGGCGTGAAATCCAGCACATCGCCTGCCTTCACACCTGCCGCCGGGTTGTCGGCGCGCGCCGGCCACGCCACCACGGCCGGGGCATCCGGTGCCTGCGGGTTCTTCAGCTCCACCTCGTAACTGCCATCGGGCTGGTGCGTCACACGCTCCACGGTGAGCGGCGGCAACGGCCCGGCCTTCTGCCGCTTCGCGGCCCGGGCGGCACGGTTGTGTGGCATGGAGGCGTCATGCAGCTGGCTGACCCCCAACGCACTGAGCCAGACGGGCGCGGTGATCACTGCCAGGCTCACCACCGAGGTCGTCAGCACGCTGCTGGTGACGGGCGAGGCATTGCTGAGGTTCTGGGCGCCGGCCGGGAAGCTGGTCGCGAGCAGGGCCAGCGCCAGCAGCGGCGCAACAGCGGGACGGGACATCCGGTTCATGCAACGGCTCCAGTGGGCAGGGGCAGCAACGGGTTACCAGCGCGCACTTGGCTGCGCCGCGGCCGCATCGATGGGCAGGAAGGCCAGTGCGGTGCCCTCGGCGGTGGTCACCGTCCAGCCGGCGCCACCTTGCGTCGGCGTGAGGGCCAGGACATCACCCACGGCCACCGCTGCTGCCGGGTTGTCCGCGCGCGCGGGCCAGGCAATCACGGCCAGGTCATCCGGTGCCTGCGGGTTCTGCAGGGCCATTTCGATGCCGCCTTCGGGCGTGTGCTCCACCTTCTCCACGGTGAGCGGCGGCAGCGGCCCGGCCTTGTCACGTGCGTCCTTGGCCGCGCGGCTGCGCCGGGCCGAGGCGTCGCTGGCCTTGCTCAGGCCGGCCGAAACCAGCCACACCGGTGCGGTCACCACCACCACGCTCACCACCGAGGTCATGATGGCGCTGCTGGCCACCGGGTGATTGATGCCCACCACCTGCGCGGGTGCCGGCAGGCTGGTCGCGCACATGGCAATGGCCAACAACGGCGTAACGATGCTGCGCGTAACTCGTCTCATCGAAGATCCTTCTGATGGCTCAACATAGGCCGGCAGTATGCGCGCTGGCGTGCTGCCCGCCGCTGACTCACGGTTTGGGCGCGGTAATGCCCTTCACCGGTACATGCGGCACCGCCAGTTCCTGCTGCAGGCTGCTGCGCAGCTTGAGGAAATCGAAGATCGATTCCACTGTCACCACCGAATAATTGCCGGAAATGCGCTCACTGGCCGGGTGGTCGGTGACGGCCGCATTGGGCACGAAGAAGCGCGCACCCAGCCGCTTGGCCACGCCGATGTGCAGCGTGGTGGGGGTATACATGTGCCGCTGCAGCCATTGCTGCGCCTGGGTGCGGTTGACGATCAGCGTCCGCTCTTCCACCTGCGCCATCGCCGCGCCCAGCACTTCCAGCACCCACTGGTTGGAATTCTGGTACTCGGTGCGGAACGGATAGGCCACCACGCTGTAGCGCGCCTCGTGCAGCGCCTTGGCCTGGATCGCCGGCTGGGTGAGCATCGCCTTGAGGGCATCACGCAGGGCGGGCGTCGGCACGCCGATGCGCAGGTCGGTGTGGCTGGAGGTCTCACCGATGAATGTCGCCACGCCCTCGCGGAACAAGTGGGACTCGGCGGTCTTGCACGGATTGAGCAGGTGCACCGCGCGCCAGTGGCCATCGTCCTCGCGCAGCAGGAAGGCCAGATGGCTGTGGCGCAGGCCGTACTTGCTCAGGTCCTGGCCGCCGCGGGCGATCAGCACCACATCCACGCCATCGAGTGCGTCCAATGCATCGGTGGTGGCCAAGGCCACATCGAACATCGAGGCCAACGCGGCCGGCGTGGGATAGCGTTCGGTGCACTGCGGCTCGGCCTGCGCGGTCAGCGCAGCGCCCAGCAATACAGCGCACAGCAGCGCGGGGTGCAGGCGCTTGATCAGCGCAGCGCAGGGTACGTCCATGTCACACGGTCTCCGGCGGCACCGGCCGCGGCCGCATCATAACGCCGTGGGAAGACGTCAGGCCTGAATCCCTAGCCGTGCACGCACTTCCTCGGCAACCCGCGTGGTCTCACGCAACGGTTCGATGCGGCCGTGCGTCTGCCAGTCCAGCCAACGCGTCTGCAACCGGCCACGTTCGCGCAGCGCGTGCTGGAAGTGCGCCAGCCGTCCCTGCGCCTGGTCGGCCAGGGCCACGGCGACCGGCATCCGTGTGGCGCACGCTTCAGAGAGCAGGTTCACCGAATCCGGCGAGACCACCACGCGGTTGGCCCAGCCCAGCAGCCCGGCATACGGGTTCACGCCGTCGCCGCCATCGCCCCAGATCACATTCGGCACATCGGCAAACGCACTGCGCAGCGCCCCGACCAGGGCCGGCGGGGTACGCCGCGAGGTCGTGGCCAGCAGGCTGCCGCCTTCCTCACGCAACTGGGAAGCAAGCTGCTGGAACACCTGCACCATGTCCGGCTCATGCCACGGCGCGTGCGGGGTCGGCCCACCCACCAGCAGCGCGGTGCGCGGGCCGGGCAACGCGCTGAACGCAGCGAACGCGGCGCGGCCGCAGGCCAGCCAGTCATCGTTGACCGGATTGAGGCTGCCCAGCAGGGTGAGTACATTGCTGCCGCGCAGGCGGTCATGCTCGGGCACCACCAGCAGGTCCCAGTGGCGTGGGCTGAGGCGCGGGTCGAGGATCTGCACCACCTTGGTGCCACGGCGACGCAGTTCGCGCAGCGCACCGGCGGCCTGGCGGCCACAGCCGACGGCCAGCTCCGGCGCCTCGGCGGCCAGTGCAGCAAAGGCTTCGCCGTAACCGTTGGCGGCACCCGGCAACCAGCGCGGGGCCAGCCAGCGCCAGGGCGCGCGCGGGGTGAGCACCAGCGGACGATGCGCCCCCAGCTTCAATGCCGTGGCCAGGGCCACCGCCTGCCGCACATTGCCGGCACGGCCGTCAGTGATCGTCCAGGGCGGACTCCATCGTTTCACGTATGGCATTAATTCGTTTCAGTCAGGCTGGGTGTTGCAACTGTCGCGACACTCTACACTGCCAGCCTTCGCCGATCGCGCTGTCGCCCTGCCACGGTAGCCGATGCGCGAACGATTCCCCTTATTTCCGGAGGCTTCATGTCCCACGTCCTTGACGATGCTGCGCTCGATCAGTTGTTCCGTACCGCCCGCACCCAGAACGCCTTCCTTGATAAGCCGGTCGACGACAGCCAGCTCAAGGCGCTGTACGAGCTGCTCAAGTGGGGCCCGACTGCCGCCAACGGCAGCCCGGCGCGCTTCGTGTTCGTGAAATCCCCCGAAGCCAAGGCCAAGCTCGCCCCGGCGCTGTCTGAAGGCAACCACGACAAGACGCTGGCTGCCCCGGTCACGGTGATCGTCGCCTTCGATGAAGACTTCCACGAAAAGCTGCCGTTCCTGTTCCCGCACACCGA
This sequence comes from Stenotrophomonas sp. PUT21, assembly GCF_052232875.1. NCBI lineage: Bacteria > Pseudomonadati > Pseudomonadota > Gammaproteobacteria > Lysobacterales > Lysobacteraceae > Stenotrophomonas > Stenotrophomonas sp. PUT21. The sequence goes on from NZ_CP197645.1 coordinate 70,938, forward strand.
TGCCAAGGCGTGGTTCGACGGCCCGCGTGAAGGCCGTACCGAAGGCGCGTTCCGCAATGGCAGCCTGCAGGGCGCCTACCTGATCCTGGCCGCGCGCGCGCTGGGTCTGGATGCCGGCCCGATGTCCGGCTTCGACAACGCCAAGGTCGACGAAGCCTTCTTCAAGGGCACCGCGATCAAGTCGAATTTCCTCGTCAACCTGGGGTACGGTGACGCCTCGGGCCTGTTCCCGCGGCTGCCTCGCCTGTCCTTCGACGAAGCTGCCCGCATCGCATAAGCGTTACCGCCGGATAGCGGCCCGTCCGTGCGGATGGGCTGCGTGACCTTTGCTTCTTTTCCCTTCGAATCGAGAGAGACCTGACATGACCGTGACCCGCAAACTGCTGCTGCCGCTCGCCCTGACCCTGGCCATCGCCGCCTGCTCCAAGCCGGCCGACGAAGCCGCTGCCCCGGCTGCCGATGCGCCGGCCGCCACCGAAACCGCCGCCCCGGCCGCGGACGCTGCGGCTGCCGCTCCGGCCGCCGATGCGATCCAGATCGCCTCGGGCACCTACAAGCTCGACCCGACCCACACCGACGTGCTGGTCCAGTGGAGCCACTTCGGCTTCTCGCACCCGACCGCCCACTTCGGCAGCGCCGAAGGCACCCTGGTGTATGACGCGGCCGACGTGACCAAGTCCACCGTGGAAGTGAAGCTGCCGCTGACCGGCCTGAACAGCTTCACCGCCAAGTTCGACGAGCACCTGAAGAGCGCCGATTTCTTCGACGCCGCCAAGTTCCCGGCCGCCACCTTCAAGAGCACCAAGGTGGAAGCCAACGGCACCAACAAGTTGACCGTGACGGGCGATCTGACCATCAAGGACATCACCAAGCCGGTGACCCTGGATGTCACCATCAACGGTGGCGGCGAGCACCCGATGGCCAAGGTGCCGGCGGCAGGCTTCGATGCCACCACCACCCTCAAGCGCAGCGATTTCGGCGTCGGCGCGTACGCCCCGAACGTCAGCGATGAAGTGAACATCCGCATCACCACCGAGGCCACTGGCGAAAAGCCGGCTGCCTGAGTTTCTCCTCACTCGTCGTGAGAAGGCAGAAAGCCCGCCAATTGGCGGGCTTTCTTTTTGTGCGGCGGCCGGCACGACCGTTCGTGGGCGCGGCTGCACGACAGCCTTGATCAACCCGCCGCCACCTGCGCGCTGACCTTGCCCAGCCACAGCGTGGTGAAATCGGTCGGCGTGCGCCGTGCCGGTGCGGTCAAGCCGCTCTCGCGCAGGAACGCGTGCGTGGCCTGCGCGAACGCCTGGCGCGCCAGCAGCGCGGCCTGCTTCACCGAGGCCTGCTGCTTGCGCAGCTGCACGATCTGCAGGCTCGGTTTACCCGGCATCGCGTACTTCTGGTAACGGCGCAGCTCATCGGCGACCAGGTCGATATCGATATTCGCCTGCACCAGCGCCGCATGCGCGCGGGCCAGCGGCACCAGGGCGGTGCGCAGCGGGGCGATGTGCTCGCCCACGGAAGGCGCCAGCGCCGCCAGGGCGGCATCCAGCGCGGGATCGGCGCGCTCGGCGCGGTCGATCAGATCGGTCAGTGCCGAAAGAGAGGGGGCTTGCATGAAAGGCACCGGCACAAAACGCGATTGTCGCATCCGCGGCCGGTGCCCGTCGCGGGCTCAGTCGTCGTGGTGCTCGCTGCCGTGCGCCTTCCAGTAGCCGGTCGAGCGGATCCAGTCCTTGGGCACGCCCAGGTGGCCCTCGATGTACTTGCGCATCATCCGGGCCCGGCGCGATTCGGCGGCGATCCAGTAGAAGGTGTCGCCGTCCGGTTCCTCGAAATCGGTCAGCACGTCTTCCAGCAGGGTGCTGCTGGCGGCGTCGAAGCCGTTGCGCTCCAGCCACGAGACGCGGATGCGGTCATCCTCCGGCAGTTCCTGGCGATCGCCGGACTCGGGAATCTCGATGTAGACATCGGCGTTGGCGCCGTCCGGCAGCGTCTCCAGCCAGCGGCCAATGGCCGGTAGCGCGGTTTCATCGCCGATCAGCACGTAGGTGTCGAAGTCATCGGCGGTCATGTGCGAGCCACGCGGGCCGCCGACGGCGATCGCATCGCCCGGCTGCGCGTTGGCGGCCCAGGTCGAGGCCAGGCCGTCGCCGTGCATGACGAAATCCAGCGCCAGCTCGTGGGTCTCCAGGTCCCACCAGCGGGGGGTGTAGTCGCGCGAGGGGGAGGGCGTCTGGCCGTCCGGGTAGCGCGGGCCTTCCGGGGTCATCGTCGGGACCACGAACTGGCCCTCGGCGTTGGGGAAGAACAGCTTGACGTGGTCATCCGGCGAGGGCGAATCGAAGCCTTCCAGCGCCTCGCCCCCGACGATCACCCGGCGCATGCACGGGCTGATCTCTTCGGTGCGCAGCACCTGCAGCGGGCGGAACGTCACGGTATGACGGAGCAGTCGGTTTTCATGCAGAGCCATGGGAATACCTGGATCGGTGCCGCAGCGCGGCGTTGAGAGAGAAGGACCTGGCGGGCGGTGGCTGGCTGGGTCTGAAAAGAAGGAGGGAGAGGTCAGCGGCCCTGCGCACGGATCCGCGCGGCGGCCTCGCGCAGCGCCTCGGCCACGGCAGCGGCGTTGTCGTCCTGCCAGCGGCCATGGCACAGCCCCAGCGCGTGCTTGAGCTCGCGCAGCGCATCGCGCACGGACGGCGGCAGGTTGGCCTTGGTGATCGTGCGCGCGCTGTCGCGTACCCGGTGCACCGCTGCATCGACCTCGTCGCGCTGTGCCTCCAACTCGGCCTGGCCAAGCGCGCTGAGCGCGTAGCGCTTGCGCCCACCGTCCTCCACCGCGCCGACCCAGCCGGCGGCCTCGAACTGCGCCAGTACCGGGTAGATCGAGCCGGCGCTGGGCGTGTAGACCCGCACGAACATGTCGCTGATCAGCTGGATCAACTCGTAGCCGTGGCGGGGCTGGTCGGCGAGCAGCGACAGCACCAGCAGGCGCAGGTCGCCGCGGCTGAGGGGCCGGGCGGTCAGCGGGCGGGCAGGGCGGTCGAGGTCGCGCGGAGAGGTCATTTCGATATATCGAATGCAGTAGCGGAACGATATATCGAAAACCCCGGTTGGGCCAGCAACCGCGCACGCATGGCAGGGATGCGTTCAGGTCAATCCAGCGTGCGACGGTGCGTGCTTGTGGTGGAACACTGCGCCGCGCCCCGGCCCGCCAGCACGCCCGATGATTCACGCCGCCGCGCGCTCAAACGGCGTCGCTTCGCGCACTGGCCACGTCAATCGCCCGCGCCGCAGCGCCTGCGCTGTCCAGCGCTGTCCTGCTGACGCGCCGGTGTCATCGCCACCGGGCAGGCTGAAATGCAGCGTGGAACCTTCCAGCGCGGCCGGTGCGCTGTCGCCGGCTGTCCATCCGGACACGCCCGGATGGTTCCATACGCAACCGTAGCGAAGTAAGCAAACCCCTTGGTGCGCTACACTTTGCGGCTAGAAATCTAAAACAGTCGCGCGCGTGCGTGCGGTCATGGGAGCGCAAATGAACTGGTTGAACGAGGTGCTGAACAACGACCCGAATCCTGTGGAAACCCAGGAATGGATCGAGTCGCTGAAGGCCGTTATTGATGTCGAGGGCCCCGAGCGCGCGCATCAGCTGTTGGAAGGCATGGTGGAACTGACCCGTCGTTCGGGTGCTTACCTGCCGTTCTCTCCCACCACCGAGTACGTGAACACCATCGCGCCGACCCTGGAGGCCAAGAGCCCGGGCAACGCCGAACTGGAATGGCGCATTCGTTCCATCATCCGCTGGAACGCGATGGCGACCGTCGTGCGCGCCAACCGCAAGCCGGGCGACCTGGGCGGTCACATCGCCTCCTTCGCCTCCGGCGCCACGCTGTATGACGTGGGCTTCAACCACTTCTGGCGCGCCCCGAGCGAAGACCACCCGGGCGACCTGCTCTTCATCCAGGGCCACAGCGCCCCGGGCATCTATGCGCGTTCCTTCCTGGAAGGCCGCATCGACGAAGCCCAGCTGGACAAGTTCCGCATGGAAGTCGACGGCGGTGGCCTCTCCAGCTACCCGCATCCGTGGCTGATGCCCGATTACTGGCAGACCCCGACCGTCTCGATGGGCCTGGGCCCGCTCGCCGCGATCTACCAGGCGCAGTTCCTGCGTTACCTGGAGAACCGTGGCCTGATCGAGAAATCCGACCGCAAGGTGTGGTGCTTCATCGGCGACGGCGAGAGCGATGAGCCGGAAACCCTCGGCGCGATCGCGCTGGCCGGGCGCGAAGGCCTGGACAACCTGATCTTCGTGGTCAACTGCAACCTGCAGCGCCTGGACGGCCCGGTGCGTGGCAACGGCAAGATCATCCAGGAACTGGAAGGCGTGTTCCGTGGCGGCGGCTGGAATGTGATCAAGCTGCTGTGGGGCGGTTACTGGGATGCCCTGCTGGCCAAGGACACCAACGGCGTCCTGCGCAAGCTGATGATGGAAACCGTCGACGGCGAATACCAGAACTGCAAGGCCTTCGGCGGCGCGTATACCCGCGAGCATTTCTTCGGCAAGTACCCGGAAACCGCTGCGATGGTCGCCGGCCTGTCCGACGACGATATCTGGCGCCTCAACCGCGGTGGCCACGATCCGCACAAGGTTTACGCCGCCTACCACCAGGCGGTGAACACCAAGGGCATGCCGACCGTGATCCTGGCCAAGACGGTCAAGGGCTACGGCATGGGCAGCGCGGGTGAAGCACTGAACCCGACCCACCAGACCAAGAAGCTGGATGACGACGCCGTTCGCCACTTCCGCGACCGCTTCAACATCCCGGTGACGGATGCGCAGCTGGCCGACGGCCAGGTGCCGTTCTACCACCCGGGCCCGGATTCGCCGGAAGTGAAGTACCTGCAGGAACGCCGTGCCGCCCTGGGTGGTTACCTGCCGCAGCGTCGTCGCAAGGCGACCAAGAGCTTCAACGCACCGAAGCTGGAAAGCTACGAGCGCCTGCTCAAGAGCAGCGGCGAGCGCAGCTACTCCACCACCATGGCCTTCGTGCAGAGCCTCAACATCACCCTGCGCGACAAGGAACTGGGCCCGCACATCGTGCCGATCGTGGCCGACGAAGCCCGTACCTTCGGTATGGAAGGCCTGTTCCGCCAGATCGGCATCTACGCCCCGTTTGGCCAGAAGTACAAGCCGGTCGATGCGGACCAGCTGATGTTCTACCGCGAAGACCAGAGCGGCCAGGTGCTGCAGCAGGGCATCAGCGAGCCGGGCGCGATCAGCTCCTGGATGGCTGCCGGTACCAGCTACTCGGTCTCCAACGTGCCGATGCTGCCGTTCTACATCTACTACTCGATGTTCGGCTTCCAGCGCGTGGGCGACATCGCCTGGCAGGCTGCGGACATGCGTACCCGTGGCTTCCTGCTCGGTGGCACCGCCGGCCGCACCACGCTGAACGGTGAAGGCCTGCAGCACGAAGATGGCTTCAGCCATATCGTCGCCGGTGGCATCCCGAACGTGCGCAGCTATGACCCGACCTTCGGCTTCGAAGTGACGGTGATCCTGCAGCACGGCACCAAGGCCATGATGGAAGATCAGATTGATGAGTACTACTACATCACCCTGATGAACGAGAACTACACCCACCCGGAAATGCCGGAAGGCGCGGCCGAAGGCATCGTCAAGGGCATGTACCTGCTGAGCGACGCCGGCAAGCCGAAGAAGGGTGAGCTGCGCGTGCAGCTGCTGGGTTCGGGCACCATCCTGCGTGAAGCCATTGCCGCGGCCGAGCTGCTGGACAAGGACTTCGGCGTCACCGCCGATATCTGGAGCTGCCCGAGCATCAACGAACTGCGCCGCGATGGTTTCGATGCCGAGCGCTACAACCGCTTCCACCCGGAAGCCGAGCCGCGCAAGGCCTACGTGACCGAGCTGCTGGAAGGCCGCCAGGGCCCGGCGATTGCCGCGACCGACTACGTGCGTGCGTATGCGGACCAGATCCGTGCGTTCGTGCCGATGTCGTACACGGTGCTGGGCACGGATGGGTTCGGACGTTCGGATACCCGTGCGAACCTGCGTCGCTTCTTCGAGGTTGACCGGTACTACATCGCGCATGCCGCGATTGCGGCGCTGGCGAAGGAAGGGAAGATGACGGGTAAGGATGTGGCCAGGGCGATCAAGCAGTACAAGATTGATCCTGAGAAGGCTAATCCTGTCGGGGTTTGATCCAAAATAAGGGATCGAGCACCAGAGGGGCGGCTTGAATGTCGCCCCTTTTTTTGCCTTAGGTTACCTGGTTTTGGACACTTCTCGGAGTTGAGACGATCTTGATTGGTTCAATATCATTCCATTTGGATCAGAGCAGACCATGAGCAGTCAGACCACAGTCAGAAAACTAGCGGAATTAGTCAATGTGCCTGTTCTTCGATTGATGGCGCAGTTGGCGGATGCTGGTCTAATATTCTCAGATCCGGATAAGCCTATTTCTCAGACTGAGAAGGTTCAACTTCTCGGGTATCTGCGAAGGACGTCCTCCGCATCAAATGCGGTGAAACAGCCGCTAAAAAAAGCTAAGCAAATAACTGGCGGTCTGGAGGATCGCGGGCTTGGGGTCGAAGTTGAGCGCGAGGATGAGGATCTTCAGATCCAGAATCCATTTGATCCCGAGAAAATAAAGGTAAAGACAGTCACGAAGACAATTGATCTTCTCATGCGAAGGATTAAGCATGATGAGATTGACTTGGCTCCAGAGTTTCAACGACGGGCTCGGATATGGGAGGAGAGTAGAAGGAGTCGGCTAATCGAGTCTATTCTTCTTAGAATTCCTCTTCCGGTCTTTTATGTTGCTTCGGATGCCGAAGAAAACTGGGCTGTTGTCGATGGGCTTCAGCGCCTGACTACAATTTCAGACTTTCTTTCTGATGGATTCAGATTGTCCGGATTGGAGTATCTGTACAAGTTGAATGGCTTGGAGTTTCAGCACCTTCCTCGACAGATGCGACGAAGGATTGAAGAGACTGAGTTGGTAATGCATGTCATCGAGTATGGCACGCCAGATTCGGTGATGATAAATATATTCAAGAGAATTAATACTGGAGGGTTGAGTCTCAATGGCCAAGAAATTCGCAATGCGCTAAATCGCGGGGAATCCCGCGCGTTCCTCAAAGTTCTTGCGGAATCAGAAGAATTTGAGTTGGCGACCGGTGGCTCTGTTGGTGATAATAGAATGGAGGCTCAAGAGTGCGCGTTGAGATTTTGCGCGTTCTTCGAATTTGGATGGGACGACTACAATCAAAGTGACTTGGACGGATTCCTCCATCAGGCGATGATCCATCTAAACGAGATAGGTCGAGCTAGGCTCAAAGAGCTGGATGCCCAGTTTAGGTGGTCGTTGCACATAGCGCACTCCATATTCGGTGAGCATGCGTTCAGGAAGTTGTATGAGTATCCTCCGGAGAGAAAAAATCCAGTAAGTAAGGCATTGTTTGAGGCGTGGTCGGTTAATCTTGCAAAACTAACGCGTCGTGACGCCCAGACTCTAGTGTCTAGAAGGTCAGCTGTAATGGACGCGTTTGCCAAAACTCTTGCCACAGATGGGGGTTTTGAAAAATCCATCTCATCCTCGACTGGTGCGCCTCAAAGGGTCAGGACTAGATTTTCTGTAGTGGAAGGAATTTTGCGTGAGGTGCTGGCTTGATCACATCCGTTGAGCTTTTCAATTTTAAGTGTTTTCGGCAGGTGACTGTTCCGTTTGGGGGGCTCACTGTACTGACCGGCCTCAACGGATCCGGAAAGAGCACCGTTATTCAATCACTTCTCGTTCTTAGGCAATCTTATACCGTAGGGTATCTGGAAACCGGTAGCCTGTTGCTTTCTGGCGAGCTCGTGGATATCGGAACTGGTAGTGACGTGCTGCACGAGGAGGCTCAAGAAGATGCCATCGGGATCAAACTGACTGATGGGGTCGATTTTGATTTCTCATATGCATATGACAGGGACGGAAATGAACTAAAGTCGAGCGCAGTATTTTCGGAGGATTCGCTGAGCGGGCTGTCAATTTTCTCTGCTAGTTTTAGTTATCTGCGGGCGGAAAGAAATGGCCCGCGCACGGTTTCTCCGATGTCGGAAAGAAAAATTAGGGCAAAAGACTTGGGGCGAGACGGAGAGCTCGTTCTTCACAATATTGCTGCTTATGGTGCATTGCTTCTCGATTCCAATGACCAAAGGTTGAAAGAATCCGCTGACTCATGCTCTCTCTTGGACCAAGTCGTCGCTTGGATGCAGGAGGTCTCACCAGGAGCTGCTATTGGAATTCAGCTGATTCGGGAAGCAGATCTTGTCGTGGCTGGCTACAGTTTCAGCCGTGACGGAGACGTGCGTAGCCGAGGCTACCGTCCGACGAATGTCGGCTTCGGGCTGAGCTACTCACTGCCAATCATTTACTCTTTGCTGTCTGCAAAGTCAGGAGCATTGGTTATCATTGAGAACCCTGAGGCTCACTTGCACCCTCGTGGGCAGACAAGACTCGGACAGTTGGCTGTGAGGGCGGCGGCCGCTGGGGTCCAAGTTGTGGTTGAGACGCACAGCGATCATTTTCTAGATGGGGTAAGGCTTGAAGTTCGGCGCGCTAGCCTTTCGGCGCAATTGTGCAGAATTAATTATTTCTCAAGACTCGGAATATCTGCTTCGATTGAGTCTCCCGTGCTCGACGCAGACGGACGGCTCAGCCACTGGCCCGCTGGATTCTTCGATCAACAGGATCTCAATCTTGCGGCGCTCGTTGCGCCAAAGGATGTTTAAGTGGTTGAACTATGCTTGAACGAACTAAGCCTGCCGATCGATCAAGGGTGCGCATTGGCGGATGCTGATATTCTTTCGGAGATGGCTCAGGCAGTGGCATGCTTGGTAAACAGCCAGGTTACCAAGCCTGTGCTCCGATCCTGTTTGCCGCTTTGAATCGCCCAGGGTTCCGTAGACACCTCGCAGCCATAAACTATGGCTTAGGCGGAGGTGGTTATGAGCACGAAGCGGTACACCGATGAGTTCAAGATCGAGGCGGTACGGCAGATTGTTGAGTACGGCCGTCCGGTAGCGGAGGTTGCCGAGCGACTGGGCGTGTCGATCCACAGTCTTTACGGCTGGAAGCGGCAACAAGGCAAAGGCGATGTTGGCCGGCGTGTCGAGCAGGACCAGAACGCGGAAGTGCGCCGCCTCAAGGCTGAGCTACGCAGGGTCACTGAAGAGCGAGACATCCTAAAAAAAGCCGCCGCGTACTTTGCAAAGGGGTAAGAGCAAAGTACGCCTTCATGAAGCAACACGCAGATGAGTTCGGCCTCGCGGCGATGTGTCGGATGCTTGGCGTCCATCGCAGTGGCTACTACGCCTGGCTAAAAGAGCCGGCAAGCGCTCGCGACAAGGACGATCAGCGATTGCTCGGCCTAATCAAGCACAGCTGGCTGGAAAGCGGCTCTGTGTATGGCCACCGCAAAGTGACCACAGATCTGCGCGAGCTTGGCGAGACGTGTAGTCGTCATCGCGTGGCACGCTTGATGAAGAGCGAGGGGCTGCGGGCAATGGTCGGCTACGGTCGGCGACCACGCCCATTGAGCGGCCCTGTTGGATCAGTCGCCAAGAACGTTCTGGCTCGCGGCTTCAAAGTCAATGAGCCAAATCGCGCGTGGGTCACGGACATCACCTACATCCGCACGTACGACGGCTTCCTGTACTTGGCGGTAGTGCTTGATCTGTTTTCGCGTCAGGTCGTTGGATGGGCAACCCGACCAACTCAACATACGGACCTGGTTTTGCAGGCGCTATTGGCCGCAGTGTGGCGGCGCAAGCCAAGCCCCGGGCTTCTGCTTCACTCCGACCAGGGAACCCAGTTCACCAGCGAAGACTGGCAGAGCTTCCTGCGCGAGCACGACATCGTGTGCAGCATGAGTCGACGAGGAAACTGCCATGACAACGCAGCGATGGAGAGCTTCTTCCAGCTACTGAAGCGGGAGCGTATTAAGCGGAGGATCTACAGCAATCACGACGAGGCACGGGCCGACGTCTTCCAGTACATCGAGATGTTCTACAACCCAAAACGGCGGCACAGTTCCAACGACGGGCTGTCCCCGGTAGAGTTCGAGAAGCAGTACGCACTAAACGGCTGACGACTGTCTACAAAACCCTGGGCGATTCACTTTCAACGATCGAGTACAGAGATAAAGTGTCATTGCATGACGCCATGGTTGGTGTTGGTAATTCCAGTCGCTTCCGCGATGATATGCTCTTACTCCGTCGGATTGCCCAAAAAGTACCTTGTGGGGAAGGGTGTGAAGAGTGGGTTCAGGAGCGTTTCTCTCGCTGTGAAGCAAGAGTCGATGGCAGAGAGGCCGTCGGCCTGTTGTGGGCCGGAATTGCAGACTTCCTCTCCATTAGCTTCCTTCGTGGGTCAAGGTGGGATCGCGACCTTGTCGAATTTTCGTTTCTGGAGATTGATTCCAATTCGGATATAACTGATTCTGTTGTGGCTGTAAGAAACATCTGTACGGTTCGCCACGCAAATCGCGAGGTTTCCAATGCGCGTCTGGAAAAGATGGAGTCAACAAATACCGTAAGTTTCTGGGCGCAGCGGTGCGAAATTTTTCCAGGTCTGGACTTTGGTATGGACGTGAAGGCGCATATCGGAAGTATTGATGAAGGGATCTTCAGGACAGTGCTTCGAAAGCTGAACCTGCTTAATCAAGCCGCACTCGAGTGGATCGATACGGGAGGCGCACACCCTCCGTGGAAGACGGAGGTTTCTCCAGAGAGTGAGCGCGCCAAAGGCTACGATAGAGTCATAGCAGAAAGAACATTTAAGGACGCTTCCGGCGCGTCGAAGTTTTTTGAATGGCATGCGCGATATGGTTCGGCGGGAAGAATCCATTTGATCGCGGATAGAGGTAGTATGAAAATAGTCATAGGGTACATAGGGCCGCATCTGTGGCTTCCCAGTCCCTGATCCACCAAATTTCGTCTGATTCGCTACGCGACTACATGGCGCAGTTGGCATCGAAGACAGATAGCACCAGAACCGGATTCTGACGCCGGCTGCGGCAGAGACAGGGCGTCGTTGAGTGGTCGGTCACTGATAGGATGAAAATCATGGACATCGTGTCGAGAGAGAAGCGCGCTCTCATGATGTCGGGCATTAGAGGGAAGAACACGAAGCCCGAGCTCCTTGTCAGAAGATACCTGCACGCTTGCGGGCTTCGCTATCGGCTTCATGACAGGAAACTAGCAGGATCGCCGGATCTTGTGTTCACACGTCACAACGTAGTCGTCTTTGTCCATGGTTGCTTCTGGCATCGCCACCGCGACTGCCGATACGCAACAACACCTGGTACGAGGCGTGAGTTTTGGATCAGCAAGCTTGAAAAAAATCGTACCCGCGACGAGGCGTCACAACAAACATTGTTGATGCAAGGATGGCGAGTCGCAGTGGTATGGGAGTGTGCCCTGCGCCGCTCAAGTGAGACGACGCTGGCTGGGCTCCACGATTTCGTACTGTCAGATAGATCGCTTCATGAATTCACCTCTGCTCAAGATCCCAAGGCCGAATAGACGACATCAGCAATCTGTCTTGCCATCCACGGCGGCACTGCATTGCCCACTTGACGGAACTGAGCGCCCCGAGATCCCTCAAAGAAATAGTTGTCGGGGAAGGTTTGAAGACGCGCCGCTTCCCGAACAGAGAGACTTCTCAATTGTGCAGGATCAGGATGAATAAAGTAGTGGCCATCTTTCGAAAGATGGCTGGTTACGGTGGAGCTGGGATGCTCCCACGCCTGGACTTTAAATCGATCGACAAACTTGCCACTGGTCCAATTTTCATGATTGGGGTGCATCGCTTCCGGGAACTCTGAAGATCCTCGGGGGGCGCGACCATGGATCTTGGTAAATGCGGACGCATACCCATATCTGACCAAGTCCATCCACATGTGCGGGCGGACTTCATGATTAAGGATGTGTCCCAGTCGCTGATCCAGAAGCCAAGACCTCAGGTGTTCAGGCACACTGTCTGCCGACGCTGCCTTGGGCATGGACCTCCCACCCGGGCCGGCATCTGAGCTCGCCACAAGCTTCGCCTGGTCCTTGAGCTCCCGACTGACCTTCGCATCGTCCGAAAGCTCGGCCGCATGCCGAAGAACCTCACGTGCGGCGGCAGGCCAATCGTCGAACTCGACATTGGTGATCCCGCTTCGGAGCTTTGGCATGCCAGCCAGAACATCCCCGACCCCGTACTGGCCCGAAGCGCGCCGAATCTGGCGTACCGAACCGATCTCGACATCCTCACGAACACCGAAAAGGACAACGCGGTGACGTGCTTGAGGAACCCCTAGCTCTTCAGCCCTCAGAATGTAACGGCGTCCATCCTCATCATCAAATAGCCCACTCTGCTCCTCAACGAGCGGCAGGATTCTGTACTTCGGCCCATTCCGTCCGCCTGGAGCACGGAGATCTTCCAGAATGCGCGGGAACATGAGTTCTCCGCCCACCTTCGACGAAAGTATGCCCTTGACGTTCTCCATTACGAACGCGGCAGGCGAGTACTTCCTCAGAATCTTCAGGTAGTGCTTGTACAAGAAGTGCCTGGGGTCCTCCTCCGCCTTGTAGCCAACAACGCCGCGATTTCGGGCGCGCCCCACCAGGGAATAGGCTTGGCAGGGAGGTCCTCCGATAAGGACCCAGGGATCACCCTGTGCAGCAACCTCGCGAATACGCGCATGCAGCTCCTTGTCATCAGCAGGCTCGCCCAGTTTCAGCTGTCGTGCCTCATGGCCGGCAGCCGCCCACTGACTCTCTGTCGCATCCGTCCACGGCGCTGCAGCCCGACCGGCAACGTAGTCGTAGTAGCTGGTAGGCGCTTTCCCGGGCGCGAACTGCCTGTAGAAGGCGCGCAAGCGGAGCGTCTTGGCCGCATTGACTTCCATTTCTGCCGAAATGGCGATCTTGAACGGTTGATGCCTGGCGTTTCGAGGTGCCGTGTAGGCAGAAAATCCTTCGCCCAGCCCACCTGGGCCAGCGAAGATGTCAACTACTGGGATGTGCATGCCTGACTTCACAAGGATGAGCAGGGCGCCCATGCGCCCTGGAGCGGCGCCAGGATCGCACGCCCGGGGCCGCAATTCAACCAAAACTAGCTGGCAGGGGAGGATAGGCCAGCTGCTTCCGAAAACACCAATCCAACCGCGGCCGTCAGCTCATCTTCCTCCAAAATACCTAGCTCGAAAACCTGATACCTCAGGCGGAGAATCTTGATCGCGTGCCGCATCACGCCCTCCATCGCCGTCTTGCCCACGGTACTACTCGACAAGATCCACTGGCGTGCAATCGCTTGCGCAAGAATGGGGTTGCCCCCTATTGACGGACGTTCAAAGATGGCGACGTGCGCGTCCTCGGTGAGTGCTCTCAGCAGCCTCCACCGGTCTACGCCCGCGTCCTCACCAAGGTCGAGAGCCCGCGAACGCATGTGAAGGCGCTGGAGTGTGTTACGAGCGCCTCCGTGGAACCGATCCTCGGTAACGCTGGGAAAACGCCAGCGAGCCACATCAGGGAGAAGCACCGTGGTCAGGTATGCCCAGACGTCATCTCTCAGCCCTTCCGCGCCGGATAGCTCCTGCACAGCAGCGAGCGCAATAGCTGCATCCCGATCAAACTTCGCTCTGACCGTTAGGCCGGAAGAAGAAGGAAATCCACATTCGATAGCCACAGCGCGTATCAAGCCGGCGATCGTAGGCGACGCACGCTGAGCACGGACACCGCCGGTTGCAGCATAGCTCGTGAAGGACGCATGTTCGTTCAGGTAGGCCAAGGCGTCTTCGGACACGAACTCCGGGCCCAGGTCCCTCAAAACGCTGTTCACTCCAATCCGAGACAGTCGCGGTAGTAGCTCAACGCTCGTCAAGATCTGTCTCCCATATCCGCCACCGCAATCATTGCGGCATTAAACGCCCCTGGGTCGTTGTGGAGCAGCCTGACCAGCGAGGCGACTCCGCCTTCGTCAGGAAACGCCTGGTGAAGCCAGTGCCGCAGGACTCCGCCGACGGACCCTTCCTCGAACACATCAAAATCAAGCTCATCAGTGTTATGCAGAAGAACGGTGGAGCACATCTGGGCAGCTACGCCACCCAGAACCGCCTGGACGGTGAGGCGCTCGCCCTGCATGAATCGCTCAAGGAAGAGTTCCTCATCGGAGTTCACGTACAGCACCACCTTTGAAGAGAAGTCACCGAAGAGATCTTCCGGGCGCCAGTCCACATACCAAGGTGCGAACTGATGGGGCTTGTCTGCGAACGCCGCTTGAAAGCTGATGGACGAAACAGGGAATCTCGCATTGCCACCGTCCTCGATGATGACATCCAACTCCTCGCGCCACAGCCGGGAGCCCTTTGCAACTGGAGAGAGCTCCGACGCCGAGGCAGAGGATTCCAGCAGAATGATATCCAGACGGGCTATCAACTGTGCAGAGAGGGACTGTCCTGGAACGACAACCTCGAACAAGGCCGACGTCGAATCCTTCCAGAGCCGATGGCTGGCTACATTCCGAACCAAGCGGGGAAGATGACCTTGACCAGTACCGATGCTCAACTGTGCGAGCGCCAGCCAGTCCCCATCTCCGAAGCCAATGGCCGATGATGCAGCCTCCCAGTCGACAGTGACACTGCCGCTCAAGGTCAGGTCTCTAGCGTAGTCCCAGTCCTCCAGAATCTCCGTTGCCGCGAACAGCGGCAAGCCCACATCCCCAATATGCCATCCGGTAAATTCGATGGCTTCATCAGGTATGCGAAGGAAAGGGTAAGCGATTCGGCTCATGACTGAACTCCTTCCAGGATGCGGGCCCCAGCCGTAATAGCGGCACCTTCGACAAGTCTGATCGATGCGGTGATCTGACCCTCCGAAAGGCCCACTGCAAGCGTACTGTCAGCGGTCATCAACCCATGGGAGGGTAACGCGACGCATTGAACCGTGGGAATCAAGTGGTCTGGCACGCCGACCGCATCAATTCCCCCGCCGTCAACGACCAGCTTGGGTTCAATCAACACTGAGATGGGGCCCTTGCTTCCATCGTTAAAAAGATCGGCATGGAAGTTGGCAACGCGGCTGCCATCCGCTGCGATCGAAAGGCCAATCATTTCGAGTGCTGTGACGCGAACGCCCTTCTTCACTGAAGCGGCGATGCGCCCAGGCGCGGTTGGTTTCCCTGCGCCACGCGAGCTGACGGGACCAAGGAACTTTCCCATCTGTCCAGATGTCGCGGCAAGGCTTGGTCCACCTGCATCGGCAGAGCGTTCAAGTGATCTGACAGGGACAAAGTTATCCGCGTGAACACGCAAATCCCGCATTCCCACGCGCACCATTGTCTGTTGCCTTCCTTTCGGAAGGTTATTTGGAACCCAGTCGTCGTGAGTAGGAGGCTCAGCTTGAGCAAATGCCTCTTCCACCTCGGAGTCTTTGGAGCAGACAAAGACACCCGCCCATTCCAGAGTTGGATCCGGATAGGCACTCCCTCGGATGTACTTGACCACAAGCTCCACCGGCCGCATCACCGCGATGTGGGATGAGTTCACCAGCACATCGGAGCCGCCCGGTGCACAAAGCGGATGGCGAGGCGCGGATATACCGGGCGCGAATGCAAGGCGACCAAGGTCCTTGGCCGGCCGCTGCGACTTGATCTTGTGAAGATTGGCGCTTCCAGTACGCACATCCGCCAATGCCCTGCAGAACAGATCAAGTGGAGGGAATGCTTCAGGGCTAGGCATCTCGATCGTTTCGCCGTCGATCTCGATCGTCACATGCAGGCGCCGATCCGCATTCGTCGTCTGTGCCATTCTTGGCCAAAAATTCAGCAGTACACAGGTAACGAGCTCCGGCCCGAGCTTCTCAAGCGAAGAGAAGTCCAACTCTGGATCAAGGATGACAATCGATGTGCCGCTGTCTGTCTCGGCCCGCGGGAAGATGCCAAGCGACTTGCTGAGCGCGATGGCGTTCTCATCTGTAGCAGGAGCAATGCTGTCACCTTCACCAGACATTCCCCACCAATGACGTCCCGTGAATCGCCTGGGCCCTGGAGTCGACGAATCAACGTCGAATGCATCACCCAGATGACACGCCATGAAGCGCCTTACCGGCCGGCCAAGCTCAAACGTCTGGCTATCGACAAGGACCAGAGAACAGGTACTCATTCCATACAGCGAGCTTTTGCCGTATCCGTATGTACCTCCACCCTGATGGCTATCACGCGCTGCACCAACATTCTTGAGAAAGTTGACGAAGTTCGCTCGCTCATCGGGCGCAGGAGGGACATCGGCTTCGGTTGGTCCGGACAGGCCTACAGTGCCAAAATCCGCTATCTCCAAAACCCAAAGCTCCTCCTTCTCAGTGGAGTTCTGTAGCGCCTCGCGAGACGCAAGCCCTTGTGGGAGAGTCGCGAGTACCACCCCGGTCAGAGCAGCTCGCTCTTCAATGCCAAGTCTTCGTAGCCTGATCCTCGCTTCCGGTGCAAAGCCGGGCAGGGTTGCGTCAATGACGTTCTGGAGACTCTCACGAACCAGGGTTTGTAGAAGATCGAGGTTTGGACGACCGAGCAGACGCTTGAAACCCTCGCCCGCAAGGTTTCCATTCTTCGAAAAAGGCTCGCTATACAGATTCAGATTCATTCAAACACCGCCCTCAAGACGTCATCGTGGTGAGCGGGCGGCAGCATCTGCTCTGCTGCCGCCGACAGATCAACGGTGTACTCGATCTCGCTGATGCCAGACGGGATCGGGCCATCTGCGGTGGACGGAAGCATGAGGCGTGGAAAGCGGTCGTTCACCGAGTAAAGGCTCATACCCTCAAAGGAGAACTTGGCCGCGTTCCATTCTGGCGCCAACGGATTATTGCAGCCAAGCGAGGCCAGGCGAGTGAGAAGCATAGTTGAGGGAACACCAACCGCTACGAGTTCGTTGTATAGCGCTGCTACGTGAATGTTGCCTGCCTGAGAGCTCTCCAGCACGACATGAGCCAGCCAAAGTGGGGCATCTGACGGAGGACAGAGTTGCTCAATGCCATGAATGCGAACGGTCGTTCGCTGCTTGTAGCCTGTTGATTTGACTTCGAGGGCGCCATGCCTTCCGCGGAAATCATGGCGCTGCCCCGTAGGTCCAGTCCACGACTCAACAGCGGTCGAGCTTCTCTTTGCACCTTCGAGTAGCATCATCAGCTCGCCAAGGAGGCCGACTAAACTATTCCTGCTTACGCTCTGGTCCCGGCTTTCCGCCAGCAGCGCGCGGTAGTCCTCGATAGTGCTCGTCACTGCAGCGACAGGCGAAGTGCCGGCAGCGATACGTGACACCATCTCTGTACAGAGCTCTCCGAAGAGCTGATGTAACCGAGGTTCAAGCAGACTGATATCCAGATACACGGAGGCGGCGCCATCCAGAGAGAGGCGAGATATGCGAACCTCAACGCTAGGCCCGCTAAGTGTTTTCGCCTGCAAGTTGGCTATAGAAGATGCGATGGGTACCAGCAGCCGGGGAGCAGCCGTCTCTGTAAGGGCAAAGCGGACAGGGCCGAAACCCGTGTCCGCGTCGCCGGCGACCGTTGAGACCTCGGCTCGCGAATCTCCCCGACTAAGTTCGCGAAGACCCAGCCAGTGCTCGTGAGGGGACTTAGGCATCTGCTTCTTCGAACTCAGCGGTCGGATCATCCGCCAGTTGGTCCGGAGTGGGAACGTTAAGGTCTACGCTAAAGAAGCTGCTGGACTTATCCCGTTGACCCGGAAAAACGAAGCCCAGGCCCACTAGCGTCCCTGCCGCATCGAGCGGTACACGTTGATCGGGAGGGGTTGCCGGAGCCGATTCTCGATCAATCGGATAGATGAGCAACAACGGGACCTTGGGGCGACGATCCTTCAGGTCCTCCCAACTCACCTGCTTCGGCGCTTCGTCTGCGACCACATCGGACAACAAGTCGTGTTTGGACATCAATGCTTTGATGTCGGCGTAGTCTGATGGCTCAGCCAGGCGAGAACGAACGAACGGAACCATCTCGCCGAGCGAGCCCATGGTGACGGGGCTCGCATTGCCGCCTGAGCTCATGATCGCCACATTCCACTCCTTCAGCCTCGACGCAGATGCATCCAAGTATGCAAGCAGTAGTTCCTTGTTCAGGCTCAGCTGCTTGTCGCACATGCTGTAACGAATCAGGAAGCTACGTATCGCGGATAGGGGAACCCCGCCAAACGTGCGAGGCTTTATCCTCTCGTATCCGCTATCGACAAGATGTTCCACCAGGGACAAGGCAGCCTCCCAGTTCTTTCGGACGATCTCCTTGTCCTTATGATTAAATCTTGTGGTCTGTTCATGCTTCCCATCAAAGCTGATGCTGGCCCTTACGGCATGCGTCATTTTGGCTGCTGATGTAATGGCCAGTCCAGGAATCGAACGGACCTTGACCGCGAAATCGAGTGGACTTACTTCGGCAGTCTTGTAGACCGATATCTCCTTTCGGATCTCTTCCTCGACTTGGGCAAGTGCGCGAAAGTTCGAGATGAGATCAGTCGTCGTCCACAGCCTCGGCAGGTCCTCGTAGCCCTTTCGGAAGCCGAACCAGCGACCCATCTGCAGAAGTGTGTCGTACTGGCGAGAAGTTCTCAGGAAGAAGGATACGCACAGGCCCTCCAAAGTGAGGCCACGAGCCAGAACCGAGCCGCCAACAACAATGTAGGTTCTTGCGCCCTTGGTGAAGTCAAGGCGCTCCAGGCTCTCGCCGTTCTCAACAACAAGCTCAAGCGCATCCAGAACGAGGCCGAGCGGCTCCTTCAATGAAGATTGGAGGTAGTCCGCAGGCACTTCTGCAGAGAGTGGACTTCTGACAATCTCTTGGGCAAACACGTCCTTCAGAAGCTTTCCTGCGCTACCGCTGATGGCCCTGAGGGCATCGGTGTTTGCCGAGATCCACGCTCGAATCGCTTCCGCCATGTTCTCATGCTGAACGACGTATGCCGAGGTATGAACCAGCATGGTCATGTGATCATCTTGCTGGCCGCGCGTTCGACGAATGGCGCATGAGATCAGGAACCATGCAATTGCCCTCTGCAGCTGAGGTGTTACAACAGGCGTGAAGGATTTGTGGCCGCCCTTGCCCTTTGGCGTCAGTTGCTCCAGCTCTTCAGGTGGGATTGAGCGGAACATATCCCGTCCGTAATCAATCTCTTCATCATCCGCAGAAGCATCCGAGGTCCCGAATACTTCTAGCGTGCCGAAATAACCCTTGGGGCGGGGCAGGGCAGTGATGAAATCCTCGGGATACAGATCATCCAGCTTGTCAGCGCGCTCCGGGAATGGCTTGATGAAGACATTTGCAAATGGGGTTGCGGTGTATCCTACGTAGGATACGCAGGGAAGTGCTTCGATCAGTCGCCGAATTGCCTCGTTGATACGCGTGATTTCTTCATCGTTGCCAGTAGCATTCACGGACGCCTGATCGCACTCATCGTCAATGATGAGTGCCTTGAGCTTCCGCATTATTGGTGGAGGAGTTCTCGTGACGGTATCAAGCAGCTTGTCCAGCCGTGTAGATTCCTTCTTCATCACCACCAGCTGCGCACCGCCCTTATGGGGCATGACAAACTGATCATTTGCAGGCTTGATGAAGTCGCCAGCATCCTCAGTTGTTGTGTACATCTGCCAAAGCGTCCTGTGCCTTTCGACAACATCGCTCTCAATGCGTCGCTGCGTTTGCGAGCGCAGTTTATTCGTTACCCCGCCGAGGAGAATTATCAAGTTGTAGCCAGCGTCGACGGCCTTGGCAATCACGGCAGTCATATTGGCCGTCTTCCCGGACTGGACATAGCCCACGACCAGACCCCGGCAGCGGAATGAGTCGTCAGCGGGATTGGCGAGTAGCGATACGATCTCCGACGATGACTCGTCGAGTGACTCGGACGCGTCCTTCCAGTTCTTAACCTCCCGAAGGTAGCCCAGGAGAGCTGGCCAGTGTCGATCGTGTTCTGACGGACCCGTATACCAAGCCGGCCGGGGCTTGATCAGTGAGTTCTTTCGTAGAACTTCAACTTTCTGGAATGAAGCGCGAACACCTTCTACCGCAGCCTGGAAGTTTGCCTCGACATCCGCTGGAAAGTTCCCCATGACAACTTCGAGAGTTTGGCGAAGGGCCTGTACGGCGTTATCCAAAGTATCGTAGCTCGGGAGCTTTGCCCGAATCATGTCTGAAAAAGCGTCAACCTGTGTCTTCAAGGCGGCATCCTGCGCTGTCGGGGGCAACAGAATGCTGGGCTGGATGCGCCCCCTGCGGCATCCATGCCCTTCAGAAGAGACCGCAGCCCTCTATTGGACTGTGACTCGTTACTCGGATTGTCATCGACTGTGGCTATCTACGCAACCAAAGCTGGAGGAGTGCGCCAGTTTTATGGAACGTCCTTGATAGATGAAAGCAATGTGACCTGGAGAGACACGCGCCACTGAGTTCTCCGGCGATATCGCTATCCGGGGTCCTCCCCAGCTGGCCAGACTCGGAGCGTGGCTATGCAGGTGGCGAGCTACTTGCACTGGACCGGAGGGTGTCCACAAAGAGATGTACTTGGTGCTGAAAGTACTTTCGCAGTTGCTCAGCGGGTACGCTCCGCGCCGCAGCTTCTTGCTGAGTTCCGGGGAGTGCCAGATGGTTACAGGTTGCGTCTATTTGGTCAGGAGTGAGGACGCGGTCATCGGCAGTATTTCGATTAGGTGAGGAAAGCGCGCTGGGACAGCGGTTTGTCCTGTCACACCAAGTCGGCCAGCGCGGTAGAAGCGCCTCAAGCTTGCGTAGTTCGGGCCGATAGTCATGTGCACGGCTCACTAGGGCGTGATCTAAGAATAAGAATGGTGTGGCATTGATGGCTTTATCGTTCGTTGGCCTGGCTGGCTGTGCAACACAGATCAGCCGAGAGTCCAAAGCGGTAGACTTGGCACTCAAGGCGTGGTGTCGGGTTGACTACCCAAAGTGGTTGCGTCTTCAAGGCTGCGTATGAAATGGACGAGAAAAAGTAGGGTGCTGATCTCGGGCTGACCTTGAGCAACAGCATCGATACGCAGGCGGGCATGTTGCTCAAGCAGATATCTACGGGCGACGCCAGTGAAAGCACTCCTGCTGTGTTGGCCGATGCAGGGCGCGTGAGAGAGTGCTGATCCAACAGTCATACGTGCTCCGGTCCACTCCCCGAATGGAGCCGATCGAGCGGTGCAGGTAGATACTTCAGGAGCGTGTTTCGCCGAGCGGTTCATTGAAAAGCACTCTGGTTCGCCACTGGAATCCAATCTTGGATGACAGGCAGTACGAGGTGGATGCTCCCATCATGTCAGCCTTCCTCGATACGGGCGGTAGTTCAAGCTCTCTTGTCAGGGTGAAGTGCGACATTTCCGGCGGCGTACGCCAAGAAGTTGCAGTGCTTGAGGTGCTGGGAGACTGGCCGCGGAGATCTCTTCTCGCGCATGTAAAGGCTACTTCTCCAAGCGGCCAACTGCTTTGTGCTCGCCGGGCCTGCTACCATTCCCCACAAACCCAGCCAGCCCACCCAGCGCAGACAGATGCGGGGCCGGCCGTCACATGTACGGCCCAGCGAGCCAGGACACCCTCCCGTGCCCCTTCAAGGAAGCTCGCATGTTTCGCAATTCCGTAATCCGCTCGGCCGCTCTGGCCTTCGCCATCTCCCTGAGCCTTGGCGCGCCGTCCGCGTTCGCCGCGGAGCAGGCCGCCGCCTCGGCCACCGCCACTGACGTCCAGCGCAAAGCCGTCGCCCAGGGCCTCTATGAGCTGGCCTTCAGCCCCAAGCAGAACGCCGTGTTCGTCGCCTCCTCGGGTGGCTTCGGTGATGCGGCCGGTCCGTCCCAGGTGCTGCGCCTGAACCCGGAAACTCTGGCGGTCGAGACCGCCATCCCGCTGGAGCGCAAGGCCTTCGGCGTGGTGCTGGACGACGCCAACAACCGCCTCTACGTCGGTAACACTGTCGACACCTCGGTCACCGTGGTCGACACCGCTACCAACAAGGCCGTCGGCATCGTGCAGCTGATGGAAAAGAAGGTCGGCAAGGACGGCAAGGCCGCCTACACCCACGATCTGCGCGAGCTGGTCGTTGATGGCGCCAACAACCGGCTGTACGTCACCGGTCACTCGGGTGAGGGCAGCGTGCTGTTCGTAGTGGACACGCAGTCGCTGAAGGTCATCAACACCATTCCGGGTCTGGGCAATGCCAAGGCACCGGGTCTGGCGCTGGATGCGAAGGCCAAGCGCGTCTACACCTCCAACCTGCTGGCCGAGGTCGTCACCGTCGGCACCGACAGCGGCAAGGTCGAGCAGCGCTTCAAGGTCAGTGCGGAGCAGCCGATGAACATCGCGCTGGACCCGGCGGGCAAGCGCCTGTTCGTGACCGACCAGGGCTCGGAGATGATCCGCAAGTACCAGGCCAGCAGCTCGGGCTTCGAATCGAAGCATCCGGGCCAGCGCGTGCTGGTGCTGGACCGTACCACCGGCAAGGAACTGGCCAGCATCCCGACCGATGCCGGCCCGCTGGGCATCCTGCTGGATGCACCTCGCAAGCGCCTGTACGTGACCAACCGCGATGGCGGGACCGTCACCGCATACAACAGCGACACCTACAAGCAGGTGGCGACGTACGCGGTGCCGACGCATCCGAACAGCCTGGCGCTGGATGCGAAGAAGAACGTGCTGTACGTGACCGTCAAGAACGGTGACAGCGAGCCGAAGGGCAGTGAAGAGTCTGTTGCTCGGATTGCGCTGTAACGCACTGCAGCTGGAACAGGGACCGGCCGCCTGGGGCGGCCGGTTTCGTATTCATTGCCCTGGATGGACTGTTCCCGCGTAGGCCATGATGCGAGACTGGCGCAACGCCCGCGGTATTCGTACGCATGAACAGATCAAGGATGGCAGTTAGACGTATCTCGACGCACTGGATGGACGTGGTCAGGCACGCTGTACAGTCCGCGCCGGTGGAAGGCATACAGCTCCCTTCATTGGAAAATCTGGAATCCCTCAACGTAGTCAGCCGTTGTGGCTGCGGCTGCGCATCCGTGGACTTCAGGCTCCTAGGAGCGGGAGAGATCGCCGAGGTGGTTGCCGACGCAATCGGCGAGACATCCAGCGGGGAAGAGGTGGGCGTGCTTGTCTTTGGTCTCAACGGCCGGATTACCGGCCTGGAGATCGTGGGGTACTCGGATTCTCCGGCGGACCTGCCCATTGCGTCGACGGTGCGTCGTCAGATGGGATTTGACGACCAACGTCAATGAATCGTGGCATGAGCACTTTCTGAGACGCCTCGCTGTGCGACGCCCTGTCTACGGAACCGTGCGCCCACGCAACAACACATAGCTGGCGCAGCTCGCACAACGCTCGGTCAACGGGGTCTGCCGCAGTGCAGCGCTGAATGCCGCGCGGGATGCAGGGTGCCCACCCAGGCCATGCAGCAGCAGGGTGACAGCCAGCCCGCAGCAAGCGCCCTCGGCAGGGCCGGGCAGCCCGGCAGGCGTGCCGGTAGCAGCCTCCGACGTGATCTCATCACAATCCATGTACCGGCTCCCACTTTCGACGATGCCCCATCGCAACTATCGTCCTGAGGTGTCGCAGATCCTGAGATCGTGGCCCGATTCCTCCCTGTCACCGCTGAATGCCCCGGCCGGTATCAGTCAGCCCCGTGCACGCCACGTCAGCGCCCTGCCGCTTTCTTTCACGGCTCACCCAACCCCCTCTCCCTAGGATCGAACTTCCTTCCCCATCGCTTCAAGGAGTTCCCATGGCTGCTTCCCGCGTTCGCCTGCACGTTGAAGATTCCGGTGGTACCGGCCGCCCGGTGGTATTGATCCATGGCTGGCCGCTGTCGGCCGAATCGTGGAAGGCCCAGGTCCCCGCGCTGCGCGAGGCGGGCTACCGCGTGGTGGCCTACGACCGCCGCGGCTTCGGGCGCTCGGACAAGCCGGCCGATGGCTACGAGTACGACACACTCGCCAACGATTTGGCCGGTGTTCTCGAGGATCTCGATCTGAAGGACGCCACCCTGGTCGGCTTCTCGATGGGCGGTGGTGAAGTGGCGCGCTATGTCGCCAAGCACGGCGAGTCACGGCTGCACAGCGTGGTGTTCGCCTCGGCGGTACCGCCGTACATGCTCAAGACCAGCGACAACCCCGAGGGCCCGCTGACGCAGGAAAAGGCCGATGAAATGCGCCAAGGCCTGGAGAAGGACCGCGACACGTTCTTCGATGGATTCACCAAGGATTTCTTCAGCGCCAACGGCGAGCTGAAGGTCAGCGAGGAGGAGCGTCAGGCGGCCATCAAGCTCTGCCAGCAGTCCGATCAGACCGCGGCGCTGGGCTGCATGAAAGCCTTCGGCACGACCGATTTCCGCGGCGACCTCAAGAAGGTCACGGTCCCGACCCTGGTGCTGCACGGTGACAGCGACGGCACGGTGCCGTTCGAGGGCTCGGGCAAGCGCACCCATGCGGCCATCGCCGGTAGTGAAGTGGTGGTGTTGAAGGACGCGCCGCACGGCTGCAATGCCAGCCATGCCGATGCGTTCAACAAGGCGCTGCTGGACTTCCTGAAGAAGTAAGTCGCAGGTCGTCCTTCGCATTACGCGCCCGGCACGTTGAGATCACGTGTCGGGCGTTGTTGTACGCTGTACCCGCGTAGCAAAACTGTAGCGCCAGACCACACGAGACCACCCATGCGCCAGTCCCAGACGCCGCCCTGGAAGAAGCCCAGTCCCAACGGGAAGAAGAAGACGCAGCCGCTCTCCGAGGCGCAGAAGGATGCGGCACGTCAGCGCGCCGAGGAAAACGGGCGGCGCTATCCCAATCTGGTCGACAACATGTGGGCGGCCAAACTGCCTCGCGGCAGTTGACCAGCCATTTGCTCAGCGTTTGATCGCGAGCACCCCATCCATCGCCAGCTCGGCCTTGAAGCCTGCCTTTTCCAGACGCTTGGCGACCTCGCGCGGCACATCGCGGCCGCTGGTCAGTTTGTTCGGCGCACCGGTGTAATGGAACATCCGGCCGCCCTTGCGGATGACGCGCGCGAGCTGGTCATAGAACACCTGTGAATACAGTTCGCCGGCGATGCCGAAGCGCGGCGGGTCGTGCAGGATCGCGTCGACCGAGGCGGTCTCCAGCCCTTCGATCTCCTGCGACACGTCACCCTGGCTCAGCGCCAGGCGGCCGCCGCTGCTCTCCGCGTCCGGATCTGGCGACCACGGGTTGAGGGTGCGCAGCCACAGCACGTCCGGGTTCTTCTCGAACGAGCGGATGCGGGTGACGCCACCTTCCAGGCAGCACGCGGCGAAATAGCCCAGGCCGCCGCAGGTATCCAACACCGTTTTGCCAGCCGGCGCGATCAGCGCGACCTTGCGGCGGGCATCCTCGAACGGGGAGACCTGCGCGCTCGGCAGCATCTTGATGCCGTCGATCTCGAAGGTCGGTGCGTCCCAGTCGGTCGGCACCAGCTTGATCAGCGCCGAGCCGAAGCGCGAGATCGCCAGGAATTCCTCGCCGTCCCAGTAGTACAGGGTGCGGTCCTTGGTCTTGCCGGGATAGGCGTAGGTTTGGCCCTTCCACTGCCAGTGGTCGGCCGCCAGCGTGGCGGTGCCGGTGGAGCGGCCGAGGTCGAGCGAGCCGGTCCATTCGCCGGTGCCGGCATCGCGGGCGCGGGTCAGGCTCTCGGCGAGCGGGCGGGTCAGCAGGGGGCCGGTGTAATGGGGCACGGGATCCAGGGCCGCGGCGCAGGCGCCAGGCGGTATGTCGGTCAGGGGTGGGCATCGTACCTGAGAAGCCATCGGCCAGCCCTCATGTGGCCCATTCATGACGGAAGACCGACCCGTGTATGCGCCGGTCTCCGAGGCGCGCACAGGGAGTGCGCTGATCGTCCTGCGGCCGGCCGCTTTGGATACTGTGGTCATGTCCTATGACCACATCCTCTGGCCGAGCGGCACCGCGTACTTCTTCAGCGCCCACCTGCGCGATCGCAGCAGCAGCCTGCTGGTGGAGCAGGCGCAGGTCCTGCGGCTGGCGTTCCGGGTGGCCCAGCAGGCGCGGCCGTTCCGGATCAACGCGATCGTGGTGCTGCCGGATCATCTGCATGGCGTCTGGACACTGCCGGAGGGCGACGAGGAGGGGCATCGGCGCTGGGCGCAGGTCCAGGCGATCTTCGACCGGCAGTTGCCGATGGTTGATCCGCGGCTGCAGCTGCGGCGTGATCGCAGCCTGCGGCCGCTCTGGCACAACGGCTTTCGTGAACACCGGATCGTCGACGCCGAGGATCTGCAGCGACACGTGGCCTACGTGCACCACAACCCGGTCAAGCACGGGCACGTGAGGGATGCGACGCAATGGCCGTACAGCTCGATCCATCGCGGCCGCCGCGAGCCGGAGGCGCCATGTTGAAGTATGGGGATGGGATTCCCGCCTGTGTACGACTGCGGGTGGGGCGATGTCGGGGATGGGTGTTGCGGGCCGGGCCACCGGTGCCGGCGGGCGGTCGGTCGCCGCCGGTATCAGTGGCCCGGTGGGCGGGAGCAACAGGCATTGGCCATCAGGGGCACTTCACCGGAAACACCGGGCCGGCACCGATCAGGACCAGCGCCATGTAGTCGCTGTCCTTGGCTTTGCCTTTGAGCGTGGCGCCCGGGTTGAATTTGAAGATGCCGAAGCCGCCACCCGGGCGGACCAGCGCTTTGTTGATCTGGTCGGCATCGTCGCGGAAGAACTGGGCTATCTCGGCGCGGCTGGATTCCTGTAGCGGCGTGGCATCGCGCTGCCATTGCTCATCGCGATTGAAGGACACGTAATACTGGCCGCTCTGCTGCTCGATGCGGAATTCGGCTGGCTTGCGCGCGTGGGTGGCGTAGCAGCCGAGCATCGGGTCGGACGAGAACACGCCGGCGCTGTTGTCCTTGCCGCAGCCGGTCAACAGCAGCGGCGACAGGAAGAGCAGGCTGGTCAGTACGCGCATGGCAGATCCTTGGCGGCGGGTGTTGGAGCATTGTCCAACACGGCGTGAAAAGATGCCGTCTGCGTGCCCCGTGCCCCGTGCCCCGTCGCCGGTAGGCAATGGTGTACGGTGACGCGATTCTCAGGAGACACCTCGTGCCGCCAGATTCTCCGCAAGCGCCGCGCCCACCGTCGGGCGTCCCGATGTCTGCGCAGCGACTCCCGCTGCTCGGCCTCGTCAGCTTCCTCGGCCTCCCCATCGGGGCCTTTGCCGCCCACATCGCCACCGCCGCCAACCACGGGGTCACCGCAGGCGCCAGCACCACCGGTGTCTCGATCGGGGTGCTCGCTTCAGCAGCCGTGGGCCTGATCGCCACGGTCGGCTCGCGCGTCCGTCAGGAGCGCTGGCCGTGGCTGGGCATCGTCGGTGCGGTGCTCAGCGCCGCGCCGCTGGTGCTGTTCCTGGTCGGGATGATGTTCAAGCAGTGAGGTGTTACTGAGGTGCGTTGATCAGGCCGGCAGCGCGGCATCTAACCGGTGTACTTCCACCGTCACGTGCACCAGCTCCTCATGCACGGAGAGGGCTTCGCGGACCTGATCGGCGCCGAGCGGGTCGGCACTGACCAGGCTGGCTACCACCGCATACTTGCCGCGGCCGACCTGCCACACGTGCAGATCGGAAAGCTGCGCCGACCACGGCCCTTGTTCGATCACCTCACGCACCTCCGCCACCACCGGGGCGTCCATCTGTGCATCGAGCAGCACGCGGCCGGTATCGCGCAGTAGGCCGATCGCCCAGACGGTGACCAGCACGGCGCCGACCAGCCCCATCACCGGGTCCAGCCACGCCGCGCCCCAGACCTTGCCGCCGATCAGTGCGGCAATCGCGAGCACCGATGTGGCGGCGTCGGCGATGACGTGCAGGTAGGCAGAGCGCAGGTTCAGGTCCTGGGGACCGTGCGCGGCATGAGCGTGGCCATGGTGCTCTGCGAGACCGCCGTGACCGCCATGGTCATTGCCGTGTCCGTGCTCGTGCGCGTTGGCATGCCCATGCCCATGATGATGCCCATGATGGTGGTGCGCATGATCATGGTTGTCGCGCAGCCACCACGCGCACAGCAGGTTCACCGCCAGCCCGACCACCGCGATCGCGATGGCTTCGTTGTAGTGGATGGCGCTGGGCACGAATAGGCGCTGCCCGGACTGCACGGCCATCAACAGGGCCACGCCAAGCAGGGCGATGGCGCTGGTGTAACCGGCCAGGATTTCGACCTTCCAGGTGCCGAAGGTGAAGCGATGGTCGTGCGCGTGGCGGCGGGCGAATCCGTAGGCGAACACGGACAGGCCCAGCGCCAGCGCATGTGAGCTCATGTGCCAGCCGTCGGCGAGCACGGCCATGGAGTTGAACCACCAGCCGCCGATGATCTCCACGACCATCATCACGGCGGTCAGCCAGAGCGCGCGCTGCGTGCTGCGCTCGGCGAGGGGATTGCCATCGTCGAAGCGATGGGTGTGGCGGCGGGCGTCGGCGGCAGCGCTGAGGATCATGGGGAATCCGGACATTGGAATATACCCCCATAGGGTATATGCTCCGGCCCCATGTCGCACGTTCAACACCACCGCAAGCCGCTGCTGGCCCGGGTCCGCCGCATGGCCGGCCAGGTCGCCGCGCTGGAAGCCTCCCTGCAGTCGGCCGAGGCCGATTGCACCGATGTCCTGATGCAGGCCTCGGCCGTGCGTGGCGCCGCGCACGCGCTGTTGATGGCGCTGTTGGACGAGCATCTGCAGGAGCACGTGGTCGAGCCAGACGATCCGGCCGAGCGCGCGGCCGAGGCGCAGGTGCTGGTCAAGCTGCTGCGCGCCTACGGCAAGTAAGCCGCGCAGCGCGCACGCCGGCTCAGTGCCGGTGCCGCCGCCAGGCATTCCACACATGCGTGCTGGCCAACAGCAGGCTGCCGACCACGGTCATCGGGGTCTCGGCCTCATGGCTCGGCCAGCCCATGGCGCCGGCCAGCAGCAACAGCAGCCCGACCAAGGCGCCGGCCATCGCCAGAACGGGCAGGCGATGCTGACGATGCGCGCGCCACAGCGCGAAGCCGGTGACCGGTGCGGCGATGGCCACGAACAGGGCATGCACCCATTCGGCTTGAGCCCATACGCCCATCAGCGGGAGCATCGCCGCGAGCAGCGGCAGGGCCAGGCAGTGCAGCAGGCATAGGCCGGAGAGCGCAATGGCGCCGGCATCCAACAGGGCAGAGGATCGCTTCATGGGGCGTGGGGGCCTTGGTCAGTTAATGTTATATAGTAACATTTCATTCCGCTTCCAGACCTGCTCCGCCATGACTGCCTCTGCTGCCTTCTTCGATTCGCGTCTGCCAGTAACCGTGCTGTCCGGCTTCCTGGGCGCCGGCAAGACCACCCTGCTAAATCAGCTGCTACGCAACCGAGAGGGCCGCCGGGTGGCGGTGATCGTCAACGACATGAGCGAGATCAACGTCGATGCGCAGCTGGTGCGCGAGGGGGGCGCCGCGCTGAGCCGCACCGAGGAGACGCTGGTGGAGTTCAGCAACGGCTGCATCTGCTGCACGCTGCGCGATGACCTGCTGCAGGAGGTGCGCCGGCTCGCGGCGGAGGGGCGCTATGACTACCTGCTGATCGAATCGACCGGCATCGCCGAGCCGATGCCGGTCGCGGCGACCTTCTCGGTGCGCGATGAGCAGGGCTTCAGCCTCAGCGACATCGCGCGGCTGGATACGCTGGTGACGGTGGTCGATGGCGCACAGTTCCTGCACGATTTCGGCTCCAGCGATCGCTTGATCGACCGCGGCCAGCAGGCCGGTGAGGACGACGATCGTGGCGTGGTCAATCTGCTTGCCGAGCAGATCGAGTTCGCCAATGTGATCGTGGTGAGCAAGTGCGATCTGATCGATGACGACACGCTGCAGTCCACGCTGGCCGTGTTGCGTGCGATGAACCGTGAGGCGCGGCTGGTGCTCTCCGAACACGGCAATGTGCCGCTGCATGAAGTGCTCGATACGGGCCGCTACGACTTCGTCAAAGCGCAGCTGGCGCCGGGCTGGATGCAGGCGCTCCGTGGGCAGCACACGCCGGAGACCGAGGAGTACGGCATCACCAGTTTCGTCTACCGCTCGCGCCGGCCGTTCCATCCGCAGCGCTTCGCGCGCTTGCTGGAGACCGGGCTGGGCAGCGTGATCCGCAGCAAGGGTTTCTTCTGGCTGGCCAACCGCATGGACTGGGTGGGCGAGCTCTCCAGCGTCGGTGCGGCTACGCAGACCTCGGCCGCGGGCTTCTGGTACGCCTCGCGCGAGCGCATGGAGGCGGGGCTGGAGAATACTGCGCCAGCGCTGCCACCCACCTGCGTGCCTTATACGGATATCGGCTGGGCCCGCCAGCAGTCCGCGTGTTGGACGGCGCCGCTGCCCAGCGTGGAACAGGTCGGTGATGCCGGCGAGTACCAGGCCATGCGCACGCTGTGGCATCCCTGGTGGGGCGACCGCCGCCAGGAGCTGGCGGTGATCGGCGTGGCAATGGACGAGCATGCGGTGCGTGCCGAGCTGGATGTCTGCCTGCTCAACGATGAGGAACTGCGTGCCGGGCCGCTGCTGTGGCAGTTGCTGCCGGATGCGTTTCCGGCGTGGGCGCGTGCATGAACAAACGGATGCCGGAACGCAGATCGATCTCCAGCCTCAGGTCCGATGCTTGAGCGGGATACGTCCGCCCTCACGCTTACATCAGCTGCCACCCACTTTCCGTGGCCTTCAGGCGATGCGTCAGCTGCACGGACTCCAACAAGGCGTGATCGTGCGAGACGATCATCAACGTGCCGGTGTACTGGCTGAGCATCTGCTCCAGCGCGGTCAGCGAAGGCAGGTCGAGATGATTGCCGGGTTCATCGAGCAGCAGCAGGTGCGGCGGCGTCTGCGCATACAGCACCGACGCCAGCGCCGCCTTCAACCGTTCGCCGCCGCTGAGCGTGGCCAGCGGCCGCAGGCTGCGCTCGGCATCCAGGCCGAGCAGGGCCAGCTGCGTGCGCAGCGTGCCTTCGCTGGCCAACGGATGCGCGCGTTGCAGCAGTGACAAGGCCGAGGCATCGTCCGGCAGCAGCGTGAGTGACTGATCGAGCAGGGCGACACTGGCCGCCACCTCGACCTGTCCCGACACCGGCGCCAGCGTGCCCGCCAACACCTTCAGCAACGTGGATTTGCCGCTGCCGTTGCGCCCCTGTACGCCGATCCGCTGGCCGCGCTGCACGGTGAGATCCAGTGTCTTCCACGGCGCCCGCACCCACGGCAGTTCGGCACCGATCAGCTCGGCTACGCGCTGCGGTCCGGGCTGATGGATCACCGGCGCGAGCAGGGCGATCTCGATGTCCTGCTCCACCTCGCTGGCGGCCTCGCGCACGCGCGCATCCAGTTCGGTGCGACGCTCGGTCTGCTGCGCCTGCCATCGGCCGGCGCTGTGCTCGCTGCGGTTCTTCATGCCACCCAGCAGGATCGGCGCCTGGTTGGCGGTGCGTGCCTCGCGTGTGGCGCGTGCCTGCCGATGTTCCAGGCGCTCGCGCTGATCGCGCAGCTCATTCTGTTGCTGGCGGCGCTCGCGCTTGCGCAGGGCCAGCTGGGCGTCTGCACTGCGCCGCTCGTCCTGTCTCTGTTCGGCGTAGTGATCGTAATTGCCGCCGTATTGGCGCAGCCCGCTGGGCGTCAGTTCGACGATGCGCGTCATGTGCCGCAGCAGCGTGCGGTCGTGGCTGATCACGATCAGGCCGCCGTGCCAGCGCTTCAGCGCATCGATCAAGCGTGCGCGGTGGTCGGCGTCGAGGTGGTTGCTGGGTTCATCCAGGATCAGCCCCTCGGCACCGGACAGGAACGCACCGGCCAGTGCGACCTGCATCGCCTGGCCACCACTGAGCGTGGCCGCCGGCTGCAGGGGATCCAGTGCGGGCAACCCGAGTAGGTGCCACTGTGCCTGCAGCTGCTCGCGCAGATCCCAGTGGTCACCCACGCAGCTGAAATCGTCGGGATCGACGCTGCCGGCTTCGATGCGGAGCAGGGCATCGAGCACCGCACCGACCCCGGCCAGGTCGGCGATGCGGCCCTCGGGTACGCCGCTGTGCTGGGTGAGCAGGTGCACCGGCCCACTGCGCAGGATGCGGCCGGAGGTGGGCGCGAAATCGCCGCTGAGCAAGCGTGCGAGCACGCTTTTGCCCACGCCGTTGCGCCCGACCAGGCCGGTCGGGGTGCCGTCGAACGCGGCGGACAGTTCGGAAAACAGGACCCGTCCGTCGGGCAGGGTATGCGTCACGCGATCGAGCGTGAGTGCGAATGCGGTCATGCGACCTCCATTGGATGCCAAGGACTCCCCTCCTGAAGAACAGGCGGGTGGGAGACTGGCCGTCAGACGACGGCGGCATCAATGGCGCATGTAGGCCTACCTCGGCAACAAAGGCGGCTGGCTGCCGCGCGGCCAGTATAAAACCACCCGGCGCAAGGCCGATGAACGCGGCCTGCTCAGCAGCTCACGCCGGTCAGCCGCGCGCTGATGAAATCGATGAAGACCCGCAGTTTTGGCAGCACGTGGCGGCCCGAGGGCCACAGCAGGTAGAAGGTGCCGCAGGCATGGATGCGGTCGGCCATCACACGCTGCAGCCGGCCGTCCGCCAGCGCCTCGCGTACCGAGTGCTCGGGGATGTAGGCGATGCCGCGCCCGGCCATGGCGAAGGCCAACCGTGCTTCGATCGTATTGCTGACCATCGAGATCGGCAGGGCCAGCGGCGCAGCGCCGGGCGTCTGCGGCAGCGGCCACGGCTCCAGCTTGCCGCTGCTGGGGAAGCGGTAGTGCAGGCAGTCGTGGTGCAGCAGGTCCTCGGGCGCCCGCGGGGTACCGCGCCGGGCCAGGTAGTCCGGTGAGGCCACCAGATAGCGCGGGAACACGCCGAGCTGCCGGGCGCTGAGACGCGAGTCGGTCGGCTCGCTGACCCGCAGTACCGCGTCGAAGCCTTCTTCGATCACATCCACCAGGCGGTCATCGAAATCCAGCTCCAGGCGGATGCCGGGGTAGGCAGCCATGAACTCGGTCAGCAGCGGCAGCGAGATGTCGCCGACCAGCGGCAGACTCACCCGCAGCACGCCGGTAGGCGCTTCTGTCTGCTGGATCAGCTCATCGCGGGCGGCATCGCGCTCATCGAGGATGCGCCGGCAGCGCACCAGGAAGCGCTCGCCCTCGGCGGTGAGGGTGACGCTGCGGGTACTGCGATGGAACAGCCGCACGCCCAGTGCCTGCTCCAGCCGGGACACGGTCTTGCCGGCCGCCGAGGCGGAGATGCCGAGCATGCGGCCGGTCTCGACGAAGCTGCGGGTGTCGGCCACCTGCACGAAGGTCTGCAGGTTGCCGAGATTGTCCAGGGCTGACATGGGCGGTGGCACGGGGAGGAAAGCGGGCACTGTAGCGGTCGGCAGCGCTGCCGGGGCGGGAGGCTGCGGCATCTACCCGCAACACTGTGGTGCGCGCGGGGGCGATGGGGGCCGAAGACCTTGCAGGGACGGCGCCTTGCCGATTGCGGCCTCCCCGCTCCGGAATGTGCGGAGCGCCAACCGGCTGTTTCACCGGGTGCTCTGGGCCTACCGTGGCGCTCCCTCACTTCCCGGCACCGCCATGTCCTCTTTCCCTGACCTCCGCGACCCCACGCACCCACCGGGCCTGCGCGCCACCCAGGTGCAGCCATGAGCGGGCACGCGGTTGATGCCACCGCAGTTCGCCTGCCCAATGCCGCCACCCGGTTGCCCCTCGGCGGGCTGCTGGCGCTGGCCTGCGCGGGCTTCATCACCATCCTCACCGAGGCGTTGCCGGCCGGGCTGTTGTCGCCGATGAGCGCTGATCTTGGCGTCAGCCGTGCATTGGTCGGGCAGCTGGTGACGATCTACGCGCTGGGCTCGCTGGTGGCCGCGCTGCCGATGACCGCATTGACCCGGCGCTGGCCACGCCGCCCGCTGCTGCTCACCGCGATCGCCGGCTTCGTGGTGGTCAACACCATCACCGCGATGACGCACCACTACGGCTTGATGCTGGTCGCGCGTTTCTGCGCGGGCATCAGTGCGGGTCTGTTGTGGTCGCTGGTGGCCGGCTATGCCAGCCGCATGGTGGTGCCGCAGCTGCAGGGACGCGCCATTGCGGTGGCGATGGTCGGCACGCCGCTGGCGCTGTCGCTCGGCATCCCGGCCGGCACGCTGCTCGGCCAGACCATCGGCTGGCGCTGGGCGTTCGGATTGATGTCGCTGCTCAGCGTCGGCCTGTTGGTGTGGGCGCGGTTGGCGCTGCCGCCCCTGCCGGCCCCGGGCGCGGCCGCGCAGCAGCCGCTGGGCAACGTGCTGCGCCTGCGCGGCATGCGCACCGCGTTGCTCACGATGTTCCTGTACGTACTGGCGCACAACGTGCTGTACACCTACATCGAACCCTTCGCGGCGCTGTCCGGCGCGGCGGCGTGGCTGGACCGCCTGCTGCTGGTGTTCGGCGTGTCCGCGCTGGTCGGCATCTGGATCACCGGGCTGCTGGTGGATCGCTGGCTGCGCGAGCTGGTGGTCGCCAGCACCGTGGCGTTCGCGCTGTCGGCCGTGGCGTTCGGCGTGTGGCCAGGCTCACCGTGGGTGCTGCTGATCGGCACGGTGGTGTGGGGTGTTTCCTTCGGCGGCGTTGCCACGCAGTTCCAGACGGCGGTGGCACGACGTGCCGACGAGGCCGGGGATATCGCGCAATCGTTCGTGGTCACTGGTTGGAACCTGGCCATCGCATTGGCTGGCATCCTCGGCGGCGTGATGCTGGAAACCGTGGGCGAGCGCTGGCTGCCGGCCGTGCTGCTGGTGCTGCTGCTGGCCACGTTGATGGTGGTGCTGCGCCAGCCGCGCGCCTGGGCGCCCACGGGGCACTGAGCCCAGCCGCCGCACCCGGCAAGGTGGGCCGCGATACCCGGCGCTATGCTGGGGCCGGGTATCGCAATGGGAGTGGCGGGTGCGTAACGGGGTCCTTCGAAGCGGCGTGCTGGCACTGCTGTGCCTGGCCGGCATCGCGCACGCGGCCGGGCCGGAGCGGCGGATCGCGCTGACCATCGACGATCTGCCCTGGCAGCGGCTGGACGAACGCGTCGAGCCCGAGCTTGCTGCCCGCCACGCGCAGCTGATCGCGGCCTTGAAGCGCGCCGACGTGCCGGTGGTGGGCTTCGTCAACGAGGTCAAACTGGAGGTGGATGGGCGGGTACAACCGGCGCGGGTGCAGATGCTGCGCGACTGGCGCGATGCCGGCTTCGAACTGGGCAACCACACCCACGGCCATGTGGATCTGCACGCGATCGGCTTGCCCGCGTATGAGCAGGACATCCTGCGCGGTGAAGCTACCCTGCGCCCGCTGCTGGCCGAAACCGGGCAGGCACCCCGCTGGTTCCGGCATCCGTATCTGCGTGCCGGGCAGTCGCCGCAAGAACGCGCCGCGCTCGGTGCGTTCCTGCGGCAGCATGGGTATCAGGTCGCGCCGGTCACGGTCGACAACAGCGAATGGATCTGGGCGTTCGCCTACGATCATGTGCGCGATACCGAGGCCGATCCCATCGCGCGTGAGGCCCGCCTGCGCCAGCTGCGCCGTGGCTACGTGCCGTACATGCTCAACAAGCTGGACTACTACGAGCAGCAGGGGCAGCAGCTGCTGGGTCGGTTGCCTGCGCAGGTGTGGTTGATCCATGCCAATGCGCTCAGCGCCGATTGCGTGGAGGAACTGGTCGCGGCCACACGGCGGCGGGGCTATCGTTTCATCTCGCTGGAGGCGGCACTGCAGGACCCCGCCTACCAGCACGCCGATGGTTACAACGGCGCCGGTGGCATCAGCTGGATCCAGCGCTGGGCGATGGCGGAGAACAAGCCGAAGGCGTTCTATGCGGGCGAGCCGCAGGTGCCGGCATGGGTGATGACGCTGGCCGGGCTCGACGCGGAGTAGCGTGCCGGCTCAGGCCGGGGTGTCGCTGTTGGGGTTCTGCATGTCTTCGCGGGCCTGACCATACTGCTGCTGGCGCAGCTGGTGGAAGGCCCGGAACTCGGCCGGCGGCAGTGCCTTGGAGAACAGCCAGCCCTGGCCGAATTCCACCTGGCGCGCCTGCAGGTAGGCCAGCTGTGCCGGGGTTTCCACGCCTTCGGCGACGGTGAACAGGCCCAGCGTCTTGGCCATGTCGATGATGTGCGAGGTCACCGGGCTGGTCGCGCTGTCGGTGCCGATCGCATCGATGAACGACTTGTCGATCTTCAACGCATCCAGCGGCAGCTGCTGCAGGTACTGCAGGCTGGAATAGCCGACGCCGAAATCATCGATCGCAACGCAGTGGCCCATCCGGCGCGCATTGGCCAGGCTGGTGCGCGCGCGCCGGATGTCGATGAAGCCCCGTTCGGTTGCTTCCAGCCAGATCTGCTGCGGGTGGATGCCGGTGCCATGCAGCTTGCCCGACAGGACCTTCAACGCCCGCCCGCTGCTGACATCCTCGGCGGCCAGGTTGATCGCGATATGCGCGGTGCGGTCCTGCACCAGCAGCTCGCGCATGTCGGCGATCACGTGGTCGATGACCTGGTCGGTCAGCGCCTCGATCAAGCCGGCTTCCTCGGCCAGTGGGATGAACAGGTCCGGCCGCACCAGGGTGCCATCCGGGCGACGCCAGCGCACCAGTGATTCAGCGCCCACGCAGATGCCGGTGTCCAGCTCGATGATCGGCTGGTAATGCATGAAGAACTCGCGCCTGCGCACCGCCGTGGCCAGTTCGCCGCGCAGCGACAGCCGCCGCCGCGACAGCCACACCACGCCGGAGATCACCGCCAGCGCGCCCAGCACGCCCAGCGGAATGAACTGCCCGATCTGATGGCGGAACGCGGCGACCAGATCGGTGCGGGGGGCCGTGGCGATCGCCAGCCACTCCTGGTCCTGGGCGGTGGCATACAGCGTCTGGTCTTCCATGCCGCTGGCCGGTTCGCGCAGCAGCCGCTGCAGCAGGACCTGGTCTTGGATGTCCTGCTGCGCGATCAGACGGCCGTCGGGGCTGGCCACGGCCAGGCGCACGTTGGGGTCGGCGATCACATCGACCAGCCGGGCCGGGTCCATCAGGATGTCGTAGTGCCCGTAGCTGAGCGCCATCAACGGTTGCTGCGCACTGCCGGCCAACGGCCGCACGCCCAGGGTGATGCCGGCACCTTCGGCGGTGACATAGCCGGGCGTGGGCTGCGGGATCTCCGCGCTTACCGGCCCCCACGAGTTGCAGACCAGCCGGCCGTTCTCGAAATAGCCCACCTGCTCGGCCGAATGCGTGCGCATCACCAGGCTGCGCATCAGCTGGAGGTGCTCGGGCGAGCAGGGCGCCAGCGTGCTCTGGTTGAGTTCGTGCAGGGTGGTCAGCGCCATCTCGTAGGCGCGATGCGCGCGCTGCAGGGTGCGCTCGGCAGTGGTCTGCAGCCGCACCTGTTCGGATTCGCTGGCGCGGCTCCAGGTGAAATAGAACACGGTGGCGATCGGCACCAGGGCGCCGAGCAGGGCAAGCACTACGGTGGCGGCAATGATCCTGGCGCGGTTCAAGCAGACCTCGATGCCCTGGCGGGGAAGGGGCTCACGGCCGCGGGCAGTCCTGCCCCGTGTGGCCCGGGAACCCTATATGACCATCAGCGGGCAGGGATTGGAACCATTCGCCGCGGGAGCGGGCGGTGCTGTCGGGATCGTCTTCCGCCAAACAGGGCTGATCCGTCACCGGAGCACGCCGGTATTCACCTTCGGTTCGCGCCCCCGGCCGGATGATCGCGCCGCACCCCTGCGTGCCCCGATCCGAGCCCGATGAATCCGACCCTGCCTGCCGTGTTGGCCCTGTTGTCGTTGCTGCTGCCTGGCCTGGCATCGGCGCGCACGGTCTATCGCTGCGTGCAGAGCAACACCGTCAGCCTGGCCACCGCACCGGAGCCAGGCTCCAGATGCACCCCGCAGCAGATCGACGACAACGCCGTGCAGACCCCCAACCTGTGGGGCAACATGGGCGTCTTCAGCGGCACGTTGTATGAGCGCGAACAGGATGGCGCGCTGGTCTACTCGACCCGCAACCTGCCGGGCTCGCGCGTGTTCCTGAAATTCACCGTGGCCACCCCACCGGGCGAACCGGCGCACGAAGGGCTGGGCAAGGTCGGCACGCCGCAGTTGAACCGGCATGCCAAGCAGTTCAAGGCGGCCGCGAAGGCCACCGGCGTGGACGATGCCTGGCTGCGCGCGATCGCCCATGCCGAGAGCGGCTTCGATGCGGGCGTGATCTCGCCCAAGGGCGCCCAGGGCGTGATGCAGCTGATGCCCGATACCGCCACCGAATACGGCGTGGCCGATCCCCTCTCGGCCGAACAGTCGATCAGCGGTGGCGCGCGTTACATGAAGGCCTTGCTGCGCCGCTACAAGGGCGACCGCGTGCTGGCGGCCGCCGCGTACAACGCCGGCATCGGTGCGGTGACGCGCTACAAGGGCGTGCCGCCGTATGCGGAAACGCTGGCCTACGTGGAGAAGGTCAGTGCGCTGTACGTGCGCTATCGCGAAGCGATGGGGTTCAAGGTGGAGACGCCGGCGAAGTAGGAACCGGGGTCAGCGTGAGGAGCCGCGCGCAACAATCCCGTACGCGTCACTGCGGCCGACGGTGTTCAACGCCGCTTGCACATCGCTGCGCGCCACCACCTGCCACCAGCGACGATCGCGCTCGGCATCGCCGGGCAGCGAGGGCACGGTGACAAAGCGCTGGACCGACAGCAGGGTATCGCTGCGGTGCTGGGTGGATTGCAGTCTGCCGATCAGATGCGCGGCAGCGGCGTCCAAGGCGTTGTCCTCCAGCAAGGCATCCATGAAATAGCCTGCCGCAACATCGTCATGCGCCTGGAGCCATGCCTTTGCCTGTTCGGCACGTGCGGCATCGCCCAGCTGGCGATAGGCCGCAAAGCGCACCCATTGCTGCACCGCTTCACCGTACGGGCTGAGGCTGTTGCCGATGGCATCAGCGGTCTCCAGCGCCTGGCGGGGTTGCAGCGTGCCGGTCTGCCACACGGCCAGATTCAGGCGCTGGCTGACATTGCTGCCGCCACCCTCCCAGAAACGGCCCGCCAGCGTCATGGTGGCCATCGCCGTCTCGATGTCGCCCAGCCGTCGTTGGGCGATGGCACGACTGTTGAGCAGCCACGCCAGGTCGCCGGATCCCTCGAACACGTCCGGAATGCCCGGATCGGCAGCCGCCTTGGCCGCCCGGTCCGTCATCGACAGGATTTCGTCGTTCTTTCCCATCAGCAGCATCGCCTCGCTCATCGCCGAGAGCGCGGTGACGTTCTCCGGCGCCAGCAGCGTGTCCAGCCGCAGCGTGTCCAGATGGCGCTGGGCCGCCAGCTGCGGATCGAAGCGAGGGCTGTCGCGATCGATGAAGCGATCAAAACGCTTGTCCGCCCGCAGGGCGATGACTTCCACCGGTGTGTCGATGCGCGCAAGCGTGGCCGCGACCCGTTCGGACTGGTCGGCGTTGATCTGAAGCAGCGCGAGTGCACGCCAGAAATCTGTCGGCTCCACGCCACCGGGCTTCCACTGATGCGCGAACAGCACCTCAAGGAACGCGCGCACTGCCTCGTCTTCGCCCTGCAACTGCTGGAGGAACTGCGCGGCTATGCCGATGCTGACATCGCCCACGAACTGCGGGGCCAGCTGCACGGCACGGGTGGTGTTCCGGATGCCTTCGAGGGGATTGCCCTCCTGGCTATCCAGCGTCCCGAGCAGATACAGCACACGCGGTTCATCCGGCGACAGCTGGCGTGCGCTCTGCAGGTACGTGCGTGCGGGCCCCGTCTGGCCGGTCTGCAGCGCGGTCCATGCTGCCTGGGTGTAGGCCTCGAGACGGTCGGCCTTGGACAGGGTATGCAGGGCAGGGCTCGCCAGCAGGCGTTCAAAGGCAATCAATGCACCCAGCGTGTCGCCCTGTGCAGCTTGACGGGCTGCATCGGCGACGGCGTCGCGCAGGGCCAACGCCGACGGTGCTGCCGTGCCATCGCCGGTGTCGGCACGGGCGTGGGCGGCACTGATGCCTGCGATCGCCAGCGCGAGCACCATGGCAATACGATGACGTTGCAGGCGCTGCATCACGTTGTCCTTCCATGGAATGAACGCTGATTGAAACCGGAACGTGGCGTCCACACAAGTCGCATTCGTTGTGCAGGGTTTGCAGGCACGCCACGAGCGGCTAAGGTCGTGTCCCGAACAGCAGCAGGCAAGGACAGCGATGACGCGCGGACGATGGGCAATGGTGGTGCTGATAGCAGCCCTGATGGCGGCGGCCCTGGCATGGACCTTCCTGCGCGAACCGGCCGCGCCCGCGCCGCCGCCGGGCCCGGTGGCGACCGTGCTCGGCTGGTCGCCGCAGTTCAGCGTGCTGGCCGGCGACGGTGTCGGTGGCAGCGCCGAAGGTCCCGCCGCCCAGGCGCGCTTCGCCGATCCCTACGGACTGGCGGTGGACGCGCACGGCGTGGTCTACATCGCCGATGCCGGCGACAACAATCGCATCCGCCGCGTTCACCCCGACGGCCGCGTGGACACGCTGGCCGGGCACGGCGAGGGCTGGCGCGATGGCGCCGCGCTGCAGGCGCAGTTCAATACACCGTCCGGCATCGCGTTGGATGTGGCCGGCAACGTCTACGTCGCCGACACCGGCAATCACGTGATCCGCCGCATCGCGGTGGACGGCACCGTGAGCACGCTGGCCGGTGATGGCCAGCGGGGCTTCGTCGATGGGCCAGCCGCGCAGGCGCGGTTCGATGGACCGATGGGGGTGGCGGTGGACGCCGGTGGCCGCGTGTATGTGGCCGATACCTACAACGACCGCATCCGCGTGATCGAGCCCGATGGCCGTGTGCATACCCTGGCTGGTGGCGAGTGCCCAGGGCTGATGGACGGCATCGGCGCGGGCACCCGCTTGGATACGCCGGTCGCGCTGGCACTGGATCCGCAGGGAAATCTGCTGATCGCCGACCTGTTCAACAACGCGATCCGCCAGCTTGCGCCGGATGGCACGCTGAGCACGCGCGTGGCCGACGGTGGTCTGCTCAGTGGGCCCCTGTCCGTGGCAGTAACCCATGACGGGGTGATCTACGCCAGCGACATCAACGGCAAGGTGGTGCAGATCTCGGCGCAGGGCCACCAGCTCGCCCTGGCGGGTGTGCCGCCGCAGCCGCGCTTTGCCCGGCCGACCGCACTCGCACTGGATGCTGAGGGCGGGCTGTATCTGGCCGATGCCGCGTCCTACCGGGTGCACCGGCTGCGTGCGCTGGCCGCGGGCCAGACTGCGCCGCCGGCCCTGATCGGCCCGGCACCGGACGCGCCGTTGCCCGACACCGCCGGCCGTTGGCCACTGGCCCCGCAGGATGGCTGGCATGAGGTGGTCGGCACGCTGGGTGAAGTGCGCGGCGACTTCAAGGGCGAGAGCCGCCACCATCTGCATGGCGGCTTCGACATCCGCGGTGATGTCGGCCAGCCGGTATTGGCGATCGCCGATGGCAAGGTCGATACGCCGTTCGCGGCGTGGTCGGTCGGCGGCCAGGCCGAAGGCCTTTCGCTGGGCCGGCTCAAGTACATCCACATGAAGGTCGGCCGTGACCCGCGCGATCGTGCGTTCGATCCGCGCTGGCAGCAGGTGTCGGGTGAGGACGGCACGTTGGAGCGCATCCGCGTG
Organism: Stenotrophomonas sp. PUT21; assembly: GCF_052232875.1. Classification (NCBI taxonomy): domain Bacteria; kingdom Pseudomonadati; phylum Pseudomonadota; class Gammaproteobacteria; order Lysobacterales; family Lysobacteraceae; genus Stenotrophomonas; species Stenotrophomonas sp. PUT21. The sequence continues at coordinate 112,693 of NZ_CP197645.1, forward strand.
CGTCGCGGCACCCGTTTCGCCGCCGGCGAAACGCTGGGCAGCATCAACCGCATGGCGCATGTCCACCTGAGCGTGGGCGCCAGTGGCTTCGAGCGCAATGCGGTGGCGCTGGGCTTCACCGGCTATGCCGATACGTTCGCGCCGCGCATCACCGAGGTCGCCGTGCTGGACGATCTGGACCAGCCGATCAAGGCCGGTGCCGACGGACGCGTTGCGATCCCCCGCCAGGGCCCGGGCGTGCAGATCGTGGTGGAAGCGTGGGACCAGGTGGACCGCAACCTGCCGCGCCGTCGGCTGGGGCTGTACCAGGTCGGCTACCAGGTGCTGAACGCACAGGGCCAGCCGCTGGCCGGCTACGAGCAGCCGCGCTTCAACATCGTGTTCAACCGGATGCCGCGCGAAGACAGCGCTACGCGCGTGGCCTACGCACCGGACAGCGGCATCACCGTGCATGGCAGCGCGGTCACGCGGTTCCGCTACCTGGTCACCAATACCGTGCGTGACGGCCTGGTCGAGACCGGACGCTGGCAACCGGATGCGCTGCCGGCCGGCGAGTACATTCTGCGTGGCAGTGCGCGCGACTACAGCGGCAATGAGGCCATCGGCCCGCGCGATCTGAAGGTCACGCTGTTGCCCTGAGCTGCCTCAGGCGCCGACGCGCACGCGCTCGGCGTCCATGTCGGCCAGCGGCCGCACCTCGATACTGCCGAAACGCGACCACGGGAACTGCTGGGCGATGCGCATCGCCTCGGCGTGGTCGGGGGCGTTGATCAGGTTGAAGCCGGCCAGCAGTTCGTGGGTCTCGGCGAACGGGCCGTCGGTGATGCGGGTCTGGCCCTGGCGCACGCGCAGCGTGCGCGCGCTGTCCACCGGTTCCAGCTTCTGGGCGAGCACCAGCGTGCCTTCGGCCTGCAACCGGTCGGCGTGCTGCAGGCAGTCGTGCATCAGGCGGTCGTATTCGTCGCCGGGCAGGGCGTGCAACAGGCCCTCGTCGATATAGATCAGCAGAAGAAATTGCATGGCCGGACCGGGGTGGGCGGGGGAATCCGCATGATGCCCCAGCCCGCGCTCGCGGCGTGTTGCAACGCCGCAGCGGTGCCCTGTTCAGCGATGGAAAAATAAATCGGTCGGGCCTGTCGATTTCCGCCCCGCCGGCTCGTTGTATCCAGTGAACGGCCCGGGTTCCGGGCTTGCACACAGGAGCACCCCGTGAAAGTCATGGTACTGGTCAAGGCAACGGCGGCCACCGAGGCCGGTCAACTGCCCACCGAGCAGGAGATCCGCGCCATGGGCGCCTACAACGAGCAGCTGGTCCAGGCCGGCATCATGCTGGCGGGCGAGGGCCTGCACCCGACCTCGCGCGCACGCCGGGTGGCCTTCGGCAGCGAACCGCCGCGCGTGATCGACGGCCCGTTCGCCGAAACCCGCGAACTGGTCTGCGGGTTCTGGCTCTGGCAGGTCCGCTCGCTGGACGAGGCCACCGAGTGGCTCAAGCGCGCGCCGTTCGCCGCTGGCGATGTGGTCGAGCTGCGGCCGATCCTCAGTGCCGAGGATTTCGGCGCCGCCTTCACTCCCGAATTACAGGCGCAGGAACAGCGTCTGCGCGACCAGATCGGCGCTGCCGACTAATCCCCCCGCATCCCTGGAGCATTCCCATGAAACTGATTCCGTTCCTCGGCTTCAACGGCAAGACCCATGAGGCCATGGCCTTCTACGCGCAGGTGCTGGGCGGCAAGGTCACCTCGGAAATGAAGTACCGCGACATGCCGCCCATGGAAAGCAAGGAGGGCTGTGGCGAGATGCCGCCGGAGACACTGGACCACGTCGCGCACAGCCAACTGGAGGTGGGCTCGGCGATCCTGATGGCCGCCGACGGCCCGTCGCCCGACGGGCAGGGCAGCACAACGATCAACATCGATGTGGACTCGATCGAGGAGGCCGAGCGCGTGTTCAATGCGCTGGCCGACGGTGGCGAGATCAAGATGCCGATCACCGAAACCTTCTGGGCCCATCGTTGGGGCTTTCTGATCGACCGTTACGGCAAGCCGTGGATGGTCAACTGCATGAAACAGCCCTGATTCTTCCGTTCAACAGGAACCCTCCGCATGACCAGCACGACGCAGCAGATGATCTTCGTCAACCTCCCGGTGCGCGATCTGGAGGCGTCCAAGACGTTTTTCGCCGCCCTTGGCTATACCTTCAACCCGACCTTCACCGATGAGAACGCGGCCTGCATGATCATCAGCGACAGCATCTTCGTGATGTTGCTGGTGGAGCCGTTCTTCGCGCAGTTCACGACCCAGCCGATCAGCGACGCGCGGCGCCAGACCGAGGTGATCACCTGCCTGTCGGCGGAGAGCCGCAAGGCGGTCGATGGGCTGGTGGACAAGGCGTTGAAGGCCGGTGCCCGCGAGCCGCAGCCCGCGCGCGATTACGGTTTCATGTACCAGCGTGGCTTCCAGGACCTGGATGGGCACCTGTGGGAAATCGCGCACATGGACGGTGAACCAGGGTGATCGCCCGCCGCGGTGCGGCTTGTGCCCCGGCCGCACCGGTGCTCTGATCGGCCGCATGGAGACGGCACTGACGCAACGACTGGAAACGATCTGGCGCATGGAGTCGCCAGTGTTGACCGCCCGCCTGACCCGCCTGCTTGGGGGTGACGTCGGCCGTGCCGAAGAGCTGGTCCAGGACACCTGGCTGGCCGCGCTGGAGCGCTGGCCCAGCCAGGGTGTGCCGGACAATCCCGGAGCGTGGCTGATGACCACCGCGCGCAACCGCGCCATCGACGTGCTGCGCCAGCACCAGCGCGTCGCCGGCCAGCATGCGCAGTACGGCAGTGAGCTGGAGCCGCTGCCATTGCCGGCGCCGGACGACAGCGACGCGCTGGAAGACGATATCGGCGATGACCTGCTGCGGTTGATGTTCGTCGCCTGCCATCCGGTGCTGGCCGCCGATGCGCGTGTGGCGTTGACGCTGCGGCTGCTCGGCGGGCTGACCACCGAGGAGATCGCGCGCGCGTTCCTCGCCCCGGAGCCGACCATCGCCCAGCGCATCGTGCGTGCTAAACGCACCCTGGCGCAGAAGCAGGTCCCGTTCGAAGTGCCGCGCCAGGCCGCCTTGCCGGAGCGGTTGGCGTCGGTACTGGAGGTGGTCTACCTGATCTTCAACGAAGGCTATGCGGCCAGCGCCGGCGACGACTGGATGCGCCCGGCCTTGTGCGATGAAGCGCTGCGGCTCGGCCGCGTGTTGGCCAGCCGCCTGCCAACCTGGCCACAGGTGCACGGGCTGCTCGCCCTGATGGAACTGCAGACGTCGCGGACCGCCGCACGCACCGATGCGGCCGGCACGCCGATCCTGCTGCCCGACCAGGACCGCACGCGCTGGGACTGGTTGCAGATCGGCCGCGGCCAGGCCGCCCTGCAGCAGGCGGTCGCGCTCGGCGGTGGTGACGATCCCTATGCACTGCAGGCGGCCATCGCCGAGTGCCATGCGCGCGCGCGCCGCGCCGAAGACACCGACTGGGCGCGGATGACCGTGTTGTACGCGCGGCTGGCCCAGCGCCAGCCCTCGCCGGTGGTCGCGCTGAACCATGCAGTGGCCGTGTCGCGGGCCCAGGGTGCGGCGGCCGCATGGCCACTGGTCGACGCGCTCGGTGGGGATGCGCGCCTGCGCGACTACGCACCGCTGGCCGCGGTGCAGGGCGATCTGCTGGCCCAGCTGGGCCGTCCCGACGAAGCGCGGGCGGCCTTCGAGCGCGCCGCCGCGCTGACCGCCAACGCACGTGAGAAGGCGATGCTGCTGGCCCGCGCCGCGGCTGTGTAGACCGGCACTGCACTGCGCGGCGGCTCTGGCCTACACTCGGGCGATTGTCGGTCAGTCATGAGGTGCAGCGTGAAGCGTGTGGTAATCAGCCTGTTGGCGTTGTCGGTGTCGTCGGCCTTGATGGCCGCCACCCCCAAATTCGATGGCGCGCGGATCTCCGCCGACGTCAAGGAACTGGCATCGGACGCCTACGAAGGCCGCTCGCCGGCCACCGCCGGTGAAGAGAAGACCATCGCCTTTCTGAGCAAGCAGTTCGCGGCGGCCGGCCTGCAGCCGGGCGGCGACCTCAAAGACGGCAAGCGCCTGTGGACCCAGGCCGTGCCGCTGCTCAAGGGCGATATCGTCGGTACCCCGAGCCTGTCGCTGAGCAGCAAGGGCACGCCGCAGACCCTGAGCCAGGGCAAGGAAATCGCCGTGCGCGCCGCGATGAACGGCGCCAGCGACGTGGACATCAAGAACGCGCCGCTGGTCTTCCTCGGCTACGGCGTCAAGGCCGCCGAGCGCAACTGGGACGACTTCAAGGGTGTGGACCTGAAGGGCAAGATCGCGGTCGTGCTGATCAACGATCCGGATTTTGAAACCGGCCAGGGCGACTTCGACGGCAAAGGCATGACCTACTACGGTCGCTGGACCTACAAGTACGAAGAAGGCGCGCGCCAGGGCGCCCTCGGCGTGCTGATCGTGCACGAGACCGCACCGGCCTCGTATGGTTGGGCGACCGTGGCCGGCTCCAACACCAACACCATGTTCGATGTGGTCCGTGACAACCCGGCCGAAGCGCATCCGCTGCTGGAAGGCTGGATCCAGCGCGATCTGGCGGTGGAGCTGTTCAAGCGGTCCGGCCTGGATTTCGAGGCGCTCAAGAAGCAGGCGCAGACCCGCGAGTTCAAGCCGGTGGAACTGAAGGGCGAGACCTTCTCGGCCAAGTATGCGGTCAAGACCGAGGTGATCACCTCGCACAACGTGGCCGCGCGCCTGGAAGGCAGCAAGCATCCGGATGAGACCGTGATCTACAGCGCGCACTGGGATCACATCGGTGTGGGCAAGCCGGACGCGAACGGTGACACCATCTTCAACGGCGCGCTGGACAACGCCAGCGGCACCGCTTCGCTGATCGAACTGGCCCGTGGCTTCGCCAAGGGCAAGCGTCCGGAGCGCTCGGTGCTGTTCCTGGCGGTCACCGCCGAGGAAAAGGGCCTGCTGGGTTCGGAGTACTACGCCACCCACCCGCTGTACCCGCTGGGCAAGACCGTGGCGCTGATCAACATGGACGGCATGGCGCCCTTCAGCCCCTCGCGTGATTTCGGCATCTACGGCTCGGCCAAGCTGGAGCTGCTGGACCAGCTCAAGGACGCCGCCAAGGGCTGGGACATCCGCTACACGCCGGACCCGAAGCCGGAAGCTGGCCTATTCTTCCGCTCCGATCACTTCCCGTTCGCCAAGCGCGGCGCGCCGGCGGTGTCGTACTCGGCGGGCCAGGACTGGGTGGAGGGGGGCGTGGCGGCCGGCAAGGCCGCTTCGGATGACTACACCGCCAAGCGCTATCACCAGCAGGGCGACGAGTGGCAGCCGGACTGGACCTTCGCCGGCGCCTCGCGCGATCTGGAAGTGCTGTACACGCTGGGCAACCAGTTGGCCAACTCGCGCGCCTGGCCGAACTGGAGCGAAGACTCCCAGTTCCGCGCCCCGCGTGACGCCAGCGCCGCCGAGCGGAAGTGAGACCGGGTCCGGCCGGCATCGCCGGCCGGACCTCCAACCCGGCGCCACGCCATGCGTGGCGTCGCGGTTCCGGAACGAACGCCAGCCACCCATGGGGTGGCTCTACGCGGCTTCGTCCCACCAAACCCCGCCTTCGTCGCATGCCGCTTGTTCCCGCTGGCAGCAGGGCTATGCTCGCCTCACTTCCTCTGTGATGACGCCACCGTGTTCGCCAGCCTCGCTCTGATCTTCCGCATTCTGTTGGCCTGGGCCGCTGCCATCGTGGTGGCGGGGTTCGTCTGGAGTGGCTTCTTCCACGGTATGGATGAAGGCCCCGGCTGGGTGTTCGGCTTGCTGGCCCTGTTCGTGATGGTGACCGCGCTGGGCAGCTGCATCGCCCATATCCGCCGGGTCCGGCACGCCGCCGGGCGCCTGGACGCGACCACCCTGTCCAGCCGCCAGCGCCGCCAGATCGAGGTACCGATGGATGCCGGCCCGGCCTTCGCCCTGGTCGAAGCCGCCATCGCCGAGCTGCCACGGGTGGAAGACATCGAAAGCGCACCGGGCAGCCTGCAGGTGCGCGCCTACGTGCGCCGCGTGGATCCCTACAACGGCCGCCCGCCGTCCCGCTGGAACCTGCCTGCGCGGCTGGCGATCAAGCGCAACAGCGTGCTAGCCACGGTCACCCCGGGGCAGGGCACCAGCAGCGTGACCCTGCTGTTCGAGCCCGATGCCGGGGTCTGGGCGGACCTGCTGGCGGTGGACGAAGGCAGCAACCATGAGAACGCCGAAGCGGTCAGCCGCGCGATCACCCGCCGGGTGGCCGAACAGCGCCGCGACGAGCAGGCCGCCGCCGAGCAGACCTCGACCGAGAAGGAGCTGTCGGTGGCCAAGCTCAACCTGCTGCATGCCCAGGTCGAGCCGCACTTCCTCTACAACACGCTGGCCAACGCGCAGGTGCTGACCCGTACCGATCCACCGCGCGCCGACCAGATGCTCGGGCACCTGATCCAGTACCTGCGCAGCTCGCTGCCCAGCGTGGAAGAGTCGATGTCGACCTTGGGCGTGGAGCTGGAGCGCACCCAGGCCTACCTGGAAATCCTCAAGATCCGCATGGGCGCACGCCTGGCCCTGCAGGTGGATGTACCCCCGGCCCTGCTCAGCCTGCCGCTGCCCTCGATGGCGCTGCAGACGCTGGTCGAGAATGCGATCAAACACGGCCTGGAGCCCAAGCCCGGCGGTGGCACGGTGTGGATCATCGCGCGCGCCTTCGAGGACCATGTCACCCTCACCGTGGCCGATGACGGCCTCGGTTTCGGGCAGGGCACCAGTGGCACCGGCATCGGTCTGAAGAACCTGCGCGAACGCTTGCGCCTGACCTGCGGTGAGCGCGCCAGCGTGGCCATCGTGTCCAACTTCCCCAGCGGCGTGGCAGCGACCATCACCCTGCCGCGCGACGCACGTGAGGCGACCCATGCAGCTTGATGCGCTCATTGCCGAAGACGAAGACCTGCTGCGCCAGTCGCTGGTCGCGCAGCTGCAGCGGCTGTGGCCCGAACTGCGCCTGGTGGCCGAATGCGAGGATGGCGCCAGTGCGCTGGAGCGCTTGGCTGAACTCAAGCCGGACCTGGCCCTGCTCGACATCCGCATGCCCGGCATCACCGGCATCGAGGTGGCCCGCGCGCTGCCGGAGATCAGCCCGCGCACCCAGGTGGTGTTCGTCACCGCCTACGACCAGTACGCCATCGACGCCTTCGAACAAGGGGCGATCGACTACCTGCTCAAGCCGGTCAGCGACGAGCGCCTGCTCGCTACGCGCGAGCGCATCCTGGCCCGCATGCAGCTGGGCCGCCCCGACAGCGGCATGCTCGAGCAGCTGCTGCAGCGCCTGGGCCAGCAGCCCGCCGCTGCCTCGAGTACACCGCCGTTGGCCTGGATCACGGCCAGCAACGGCCGCGACACCCAGCTGATCATGCTCGAAGATGTGATCTACTTCCGTGCGGACAGCAAATACACCACCGTGGTCACCGAGCAGGGCGAAAGCCTGCTGCGTACCTCACTGCGCGAGCTGCTCGATGCGCTCGACCCACAACGGTTCCGCCAGATCCACCGCTCCACCATCGTCAACATGAAGGCCGTCGCCGCGGTCACCCGCGATGACACCGGCCGCGGTCAGCTGCGCTTGAAGCATCGCACCGAGGTGCTCAATGTCAGCCAGCCGTTCATGAGCCTGTTCCGCGGGATGTAACGCGCCTTTCCTTTTGTCTGGAGCCTGCCATGCGTATCGCCGTTCTCGTCAGTCTCTGCGTGCTGGTGCTGGCCGCCTGCCAGCAATCGAGCAACACCTCCGTCACCCGGATCCGCGCCAATGGTGTGGATACGCTGTACAGCAAGACCACCGTCGACAACGGCGTCGCCCGCTTCGACTGCATCGCCAGCAGCAGTGGCCGCTGCCATTACCTGGTGCTGGATGCGCGGTGCGCGAAGGACAAGGACTGCGGCTATCCCCCCCTGCACCGGTTGGCGGTGGCGGTGGGCAAGACCGAGCAGATGGCGGGCTTGCCAGCCGGCTTCCAACACTGCGTCAGTGCGGTCCAGAAAGAACAATGCCACCGTGAATGATCACGGTGGCATCGTGGCTCCCCCCGCTTTTCAGTAGGGTCAGAACGCGGGCTGCAGATGCAGGTTGGTGCCGTTGGGCTGCTCGCCGACGTGGTTGAGCTGCCCGACCAGTTCGGTGTGCTGCTTCATCCGGCCGATCTCGCGCATGATGCGGATATCCTCGTGGCGCAGCTCGCGCTTGGCGCTCACGGCCTGCTTGTAATCCAGGACTTCCGGATAGTGCTGGGCCATGTCCAGCGCTTCGGCCACGCATTCCACCGTATCGGCATCGGAGGTGATCCGGGCGCGGCTGTTGAAGGCCTTCATCCAACGCTCGAAGCCGGCGGTGTGATCGAACATGTTGGCCATGAACCAGATCACGAACAGGATCGAGACCCATGAGCCGAACACGATCACCACGCGGGTGAAGGTGATATGGAAGTCATCCTTCCACAGGTAGTTGCTGATCAGGCCGAGGATGAGCAGCGAAGATGCCTGCCAGCCCACGATCGAGGCCATCAGCCATTGGCCCTTGGCTTTGGCGAGCACCGCGACTTCTTCGCGGATCTGCTGTTCACTCTTGTTACGCCAATGCGCGACCTGTTTTTCGAACGGGCTGCTGTACAGCTCGTTGTCCTGCAACAGCAAACCCAAACCTTTGAACAAAGCGATCATGACGAGCTCCTTCTGGAACGTGCGGCAGCGCATTGGACGACGTTGTGGCGCATCCAGTTCTAGCACTTTCACGGCGCTTGGCAATGGGCAAAGCGCAAAGATCCGGCGTCGTTTCTGCCTGAATGGGCAAACTCGCAGCGGATTTGCGCACTGCGGCACGCAAATCGCCGGGTAAATACGGCGCGGACGGCGGCTCCCATGCTGCATCTGCACAATGCCAAGGCCCTGTCGGGCCGCGTCCTCGCCAGCCCCGTCGGTATCACGCAGAATTGACGCATCCGCGCGAAACGCCGGTCCGCTCCGCCCTCGGTACTGCTGATGTCTTCCCTGCTGCGTTCGCTTGCCCGCCCTGCCACCGCCCCGATCCGCCGCTGGGTGCTGGGCGCCTTCCCCCGCGGCCAGAGCGGGATCGACTACGACCACCCGCTGGGCGACCCCGGCTGGTTCGGCCCGGACAGCATCACCTGGCGCGTGCATTCCGAGTTCCCCGGCATGCTCGCCGGCGGCCTGTGTGCCCTGATGCTGCAGACCCTGCATCCATTGGCACTGGCCGGGGTGTACGACCACTCGAACTTCCGCGATGACCTGGTGGGCCGCCTGCGCCGCACCACCGCGTTCGTCGCCGGCACCACGTACGCACCGACCGCGGAAGTAGAGGCGTTGATCGCCAAGGTGACCCGCATCCATGCACAGGTACGCGGGCACACCGCCGACGGCCGCGCGTATTCCGCCGACGATCCCGCGCTGCTCACCTGGGTGCACGTCACCGAAGCCTACGGCTTCCTGCAGGGCTGCCGACGCTATTGCCGCGACGTGCCCACGGCGGTCGCCGACCGGTATTACCGTGAGTACAAGCGCGTGGCCGAAGAGCTCGGTGCTGTAGACGTTCCGGCGTCGGAAGCGGAGGTGGACGCGTACTTCGCGCAGCAGCAATCGCACCTGATGTTCGATGCACGCTCGCGCGAGGTGCTGGCGGTGCTGTCAGGCATCCGCCTGCCGGTGCCGATGGCGGGCCTCTCGCGCGAGTTGTTCCTCGGTGCCGGCGCTGCGTTGTTGCCTCACTGGGCGACGACGATGATCGAGCGCACGCCGATGCAACGTGCGCAGTCGCGCGCGTCTGCGGTGATGCTGAAAGGCATGGCGCCGTTGTTCCGGCGTGCGCTGCAGGATGGCCTGGCGACGCGGGCGTGCACGCGGATGGGTGTTCCTGCCAGCGTGCTTGCTGATTGGCCTTGAAGCGGTAGGTGCCCTGTGTCCGCTGGTTGGGTCGGGCACGCACAGGTCCCGACACCCCATCCATGCCCGCCCAAACCAGAGCAGCCGCAAACCAAAGCCGTTGCTCTGCTCCAAAAAAACGGGCGCCGAAGCGCCCGTTCTCTCATCTCAGCACAGTGCGATGAACCACCTCACCACACCTTGACCCGCTTCTCCGGCGCCAGATACAGCTTCTGGCCTTCCTTCACCTCGAAGGCCGGATACCACGCATCCAGGTTGCGCACCGTCAACGCACGGAACTGGCCCGGCGCATGCACATTCGTCAACAGCGAATTACGCAGCGCCTGCTCACGCGCCTTGCTCCGCCATGCCTGTGCGAAGCCCAGGAAGAACCGCTGATCCGGCGTGAAGCCCTCCAGCGTCTGGCCCGGCTTGCCCTGCAACGACAACTGATACGCATCGTATGCCGTCGACAGGCCCGCCACGTCCGCAATGTTCTCGCCCAGCGTCAAACGACCATTCACCGATACCCCCGGGAACGGACTGTAGCTGCTGAACTGCGCCGCCAGCGCATCGCCGGCCGCGTTGAACTTCTTCAGATCTTCCGCCGTCCACCAGTTCTGCAGCTTGCCCGTCTCATCGAACAGCGCACCGGCATTGTCGAAACCGTGGCTGATCTCATGGCCGATCACCGCACCGATCGCACCGTAATTCACCGCATCGTCGGCCGCGCCATCGAAGAACGGCGGCTGCAGGATCGCGGCCGGGAACACCAGGCGGTTTTCCAGCGGCACGTTCATCGCATTGATGGTCTGCGGCAGCATCGCCCACTCGCTGTGGTCCACCGGCTTGCCCAGCTTGGCGATGTTGCGCCGGTACTCGAACAGCTCGGCACGCTCGGCATTGCCCAGCGCGTCATCGCGCTTGATCTCCAGGCCGGCGTAATCGCGCCACTTGTCCGGGTAGCCCATGCCCACCGTCAAGCCATCAACCTTGGCCTTGGCACGGGCCTTGGTCTGCGGCGACATCCACTCCAGCGCATCGATGCGCTTGGCGAACGCGGCGATGATGTTCTTGGCCATCTCATCGGCACGGGCCTTGGTGGCCGGATCGAAGTGACGCTCGACGTACAGCTTGCCGATCGCTTCGCCAACGGCATGGTTGCTGTCATCCACTGCACGCTTCCAGCGCTCGCTCTGCTGCGGGGTGCCGTTGAGCGTGGTGCCGTGGAAGGCGAAGCGCGCATCGGCGAACGACTTGGGCAGGTAGGGGGCGGCGCGGTCCAGCGCGTGGAAGGCCAGATAGTCCTTCCAGACCTCCAGCGGCTCGGTCGCGACCAGGCGCGAAATGCCGGCCACGGCCTTGGGCTGCCACACGATGAAGTCCTGCTGGGCGTCCAGGCCGGCCGAGGTCAGGAAGGCGCTCCAGTCCATGCCCGGCGCCTTGGCGCTCAGGTCGGCCTGCTTCCAGGCGTTGGCACCCTTGGCGACGTCGTTGGTCTCTTCCTGGGTGGCATGGGCCTGGGCGATCTTGGTCTCCAGCGCGACGATGCGCTGCGCCTTGGCGGCCGGATCGGCGACGCCGGCCAACTGCAGTACCTGGGCGATGTAGGCCTGGTACTGCTTGCGGATCTCGGCCATGCGGCCGCCCTGCAGGTAGAAGTCACGGTCCGGCAGGCCCAGGCCGCCCTGCACCAGGTACGGCGCGGTGCGGTCCGGCTGCAGCAGGTCCACCGAGACCCACACGCCGAACAGGCGGTCGGTATAGAAGTTGGTGGCGTTGAGCAGGTCCACGTCGGCGCGCAGCGTCCCACCCAGTGCGGTGGCCAGCGCGGCCTTGTCGCTGATCCCGGCGATGGCGTCCAGTTCGGGTTTGACCGGGGCGGCGCCGCGCGACTCGATGCCGGTCTCGTCCATGAAGGCGGCGTAGTAATCGCCGATCAGCTTGGTCTCACCCTCGGCCTTGGTGTCGGCCGCGGCACCTTCAAGGATGGCGCGGGTGTCGGCCAGGGTCTTTTCGGAGATGACGTTGAAGCTGCCGTAGCTGGAGCGGTCGGCCGGGATCTCGGTGTTCTTGACCCAGGTCCCGTTGGCGAAGCCGAAGAAGTCATCGCCGGCGGCGATGCTGCGGTCCATGCCGGCGGCGTCGAAACCGAAGCTGCCCAGCTGCGGCTTGGGCGCGGCCGGTTCGGCCGGGGCGGTCTCGGGTGCGGACGCGGCCGGTGCAGTGGCCTCGCGGTCGCAGGCGGCCAGGCTCAGCGACAGGCTGGCGGCAATGGCGAGCATCAGGGTGGGGCGGCGCAGCTTGGACATTGAGCTTCTCAGCAACGGAAACGTCCAAGTCTAATCCTGTCCCGGCCGCGCGGTTATGCCGGCTTCGGCGGCATCGGGTGCCGGGGTTGCCCATCCCCGGATTCACCGTTGTGAACTGCCCGCCGCCGTATCTTCCCGTGCCGCGCGCGCTGGTGCATGCTGGGTCGCCACGGATTCCGCAGGCGCCGGTGGGCGCCGGTGTGACGATCAAGGCGTCAAGAATCCCGGGCAGCGGCCGCTCAGGTTTGGGGAAACCAGGAAGCGTTTACAGATGAAGTCAGCCTGTCGTGCGGGAAAAGGGTTGCGATGCCCGCGTTGAACCGTGCCTTGGCGCGGCCACTGCGGACGTTCGTGTGGCTCGGGGTTTCCCTGGGCGTGCTGCTGGCCGCAGGGCTGGTGGCGATGCTGCTCAATGACTGCCAGCGGCGGCAGGAGGCCGCGCAGCGCCAGAGCTCGGCGCTGGCAACCGGCGCCCAGCGCCTGCTGCGGCTGGAACTGCGCACTCTGGAGCGGGTGATGCAGGGCATCTCCCGCGATGGCGCGCTGCTGTTCCAGCGCGTGCCGGAGCAGGCGCCGGACCTGCTCGATGCCAGCATCGCCGGCGCCCTGCAGCGCCATGCCGAACTGCACAGCATCGTGGTGGTCGACCCGTACGGGCGTGCCCTGACCAGTGGCAGCGGTGACCTGCAGCTGCCGCTGTGGGCGGTGGACGACAACCGCGGCCAGGACAGCCAGGTGTTCCTGGGGCCACCGCAGGCGCTGGACGCCACGCAATGGATCCTGCCGCTGGCGCTGCCCATGGGCGGGGACCGCTGGCTGTTGGCACGGCTGCGCACGGCCGAGCTGCAATCGATCATCGGCGGCATGGATACCGGCGATGCCGGGGTCATCTCGATCACCGACCCGCATGGCTACATCCTGGCGCGCAGTCCCGATCCGGCCGGGGTGGTCGGGCATCGCTTCGGCCTGGCCAAGCGCGAGCTGCTGCGCCGGGATGCACTGACCCCGCTGGGCACCGAGACCAGCGCCGTCGATGGCATCGAGCGCATCTCCAGCCTGAGCACGCTGGCCCAGTACCCGCTGGCGGTCTATGCGGGGCTCGGCCGGCGCGATGTGCTGGCCGCGTGGTGGCCGTATGTGCAGGCCTCGGTCGGGGTCTATCTGCTGTACTGGCTGCTGTTTGCCGCCGTATATGTCAGCCTGCGCCGCGCCACCCGCGACCAGGACAGCCTGAGCGAAGAACTGCGCACCGGCCATACCGAGCTGCGCATGGCCCACCAGGTCGGCAAGGTGTGTACCTGGTACGTGGACGAGGATGCCTGCCTGCTGCGCTGGTCCCCGTTGGCCCGCGAGATTTTCGGCATCGACATCGAGAGCCTGCCCGTCGCGGATTTCTTCGCGCGGGTGCACCGCGATGACACCGCGCGCATGCAGCAGGCCTTCGACGCCGCGTTCGCCGGCAGCGGCGTGCTGGATGAAATGTTCCGGCTGGTGTTGCCCGGCGGTGCGATCCGCTGGGTGTCCGCACGCGGCCAGCGGGTGGCGGTGGTGGACCGCGAGCGCCGCATGATCGGTGCCTTGACCGATGTCAGCGAGCGGGTCGATGCACTGGCCCGCGTACAGCAGGCCGAGCGCCAGTTCCGGCTGCTGTTCGACCGTAATCCGGCACCGTTCTGGGTATTCGATCCAGACACGCTGCGCTTCCTGGAGGTCAACGAGGCGGCGGTGCGCCAGTACGGCTACAGCCGCGATGAATTCCTGGCGATGAGCATCCTGGACATCCGCCCGCGCGAAGGCTGGGATGAGATCCGCGGGGCGATCGCACAGGCGCGCATCGGCGATGTACAGGATGCGCAGGTCCGCCTGCACCAGCGCAAGGACGGCAGCGTCTTCGAAGTGCGTGCGCATCTGGCCCGGCTCGACTTCGATGGCCGCCAGGCGTGCCTGGTGCTGGCCGAGGACGTCAGCGAACGCTTGGCCTACGAGCGCGATCTGGCGTATCACGCCACCCACAACCCGGCGACCGGCCTGCTCAACACACGCGCGCTGGCCGCGCAGCTGGACGAGGAGGGCGGTGCCTACACGATCGCCTATGTACAGTTCCGCGGTCTGCAGCTGGTCTCCGATACGCTCGGCCGCGAGGTCGGCGACGTGGTGCTGCAGGCGATGGCCAAGCGCCTTGGGGGACTCGGCGTGCGGTATGGCCTGCTGGCCTTCCAGCCGGCGGAGGATTTCATCTTCGCGATCCGCGACGACCATCAGCGCCAGACCGCGCTGGACACTCTGGTGCAGACCGTGTCCGAACCGGTGCGTGGGCAGGACTGGCTGCACCAGTTCGAACCGCGCATCGGCGTCGCGGTGAAGTTCGACGACGATGCCAGCACCGCCGAGCAGGTGATCGGCATGGCCGCGCAGGCCGCGCATGCCGCGCGCGACGAAGGCAACGTCATCGCCTGGTACGACGCCACCGTGAGTTCGCGCCTGGCTGAGCGGCTGCGCCTGGCGGGCCGCATCCACAGTGCGATCGATACCGAGTTCGAGCTGTACTACCAGCCGATCTGCCACGCCAGCGACAGCAGCCCGGCCGCGCTGGAAGCCTTGCTGCGCTGGCCGCAGGCCGATGGCAGCTTCATTCCCCCGGGCGAGTTCATCCAGCTGTGCGAAGACACCGGCCTGATCCTGGCGCTGGGCCGCTGGGTCATCCGTGCCGCCGCGCAGGCACAGCGGCAGCTGGTCGATGCCGGCTGGGACCTGCCGATCGCGGTGAATGTCTCGGCGGTGCAGTTCTTCAACAGCGACCTGGTCGCCGAGTTCACCCGTGCCAGCCAGGAGTTCGGGCTGGCCCGTGGCGCGCTGCAGGTCGAGCTGACCGAAAGCAGCCTGATGCGCAAACCGGGCCAGGCCAAGCAGACCATGCAGCGCCTGCACGAGCAGGGCATCTGCATCTCGCTGGACGATTTCGGCACCGGTTATTCCAACATGTCCTATCTGCAGCACCTGCCGCTGGACATCCTCAAGATCGACCGCAGCTTCGTCGCCGACGTGGAAACCAATCCGCGCAATGCCTCGATCTGCCGCGCGCTGCTGTCGCTGGGCCACAGCATGGGGCTGACCATCATCGCCGAGGGCGTGGAAACCCCGGGCCAGCTGCAGTGGCTGGCCGCGCATGGCTGCGACCAGGTGCAGGGGTATCTGCTGGGCCGGCCGATGCCGTTGGCCAGGGTGATCGCGCAGCTGGATTCGGTGGAGGCCTAGCGCCGGGTGGGGTCTGGTGGCAGGTGCCGCGCGGCATCACGCCAGGGCGTCCACCAGGTAATCGATGAAACTGCGCACCTTCGGGGCCAGGTGGCTGCGGCTGGTGTATACGGCATGGATGCCGATGCCGGGCACCGTCCACTCCGGCAGGACGCGCTCCAGCCGCCCGTCGGCAAGCGCGTCGGCGACCAGGAAATCCGGCTGCACGATGATGCCCATCCCGGCGATCGCGGCCTCGCGCAGCACATCGCCGTTATTGGCACGCACACCGCCGTGCACGGGCACCGAGACCTCCCCGCGCGGACCGTGCAACAGCCATGCATCGCCGCCGGCCCAGTAGCTGTAGTGCAGGCACTCGTGCGCGGAGAGATCTTCGGGCTGCTGCGGACGGCCACGCGCATCCAGATACGACGGCGCCGCGCACAGGCTGATCTGCGCGTCGGCCAGCCGGCGCGCGATCAGGGCCGGGCTCGGCTGGCGGGTGATGCGGATCGCCACGTCATAGCCTTCTTCGACCATGTCCACCAGGCGGTCGGACAGCGACAGGTCCAGTTCCACCTGCGGGTAGCGCGCCCGATACCCGGCCAGCAGCGGGCCCAGCCGGGCGATGCCATAGCTGACCGGCGCGTTGATCCGCAGCCGCCCGGACGGCTCCAGTGCCTGCGCGCTGATGCCGGCCTCCAGCGCATCGAACTCGGCCAGCAGCCGTACGCACTCGGCGTAGTAGGCCGCGCCCGTGCTCGTGGGGCTCACGCGGCGGGTCGTACGGTTGAGCAGCCGGGTCGACAGGCGCTTTTCCAGCGCGGCGATCTGCCGGGTCACCCCCGCGGTGGAGAGGTCCAGGGCCTGCGCGGCGGCACTGAAGCCGTTGCGCTCGACCACGGCGACAAACACACGCATGGCGTCCAGAGTGTCCATTGTTGCTCTTTGCGAAATAAACAGCGTCGATGCATCGTATTTATTGGCTGATCTGTGCGCAATAGTCTGGTCGGTAGAGTGACCCGTCGGGTCCTGCACCTGGAGTCCGTGATGTCCCGCTTGCCCTCCCTGTATATCTCCCACGGCTCACCGATGACCGCGCTCAACCCCGGTCTGGTGGGCGAGCGTTTGGCAGCGCTGGCGGCGCGCCTGCCGCGACCGCGCGCGATCGTGATGGCCTCGGCGCACTGGCTGACCCATCAGCCGGCGGTGGGCGGGCATGCCCAGCCGCCCACCCTTCACGATTTCGGCGGTTTCCCGCAGGCACTGTTCGACCTGCAGTATCCGGCACCGGGCGAGCCCGCGCTGGCGCAGGAGATCGCGCAGCGGCTGAGCGCGGCCGGCCTGCCGGCTGCCATCGACCCGCAGCGGGGTCTGGACCACGGTGCGTGGGTGCCGCTGCGCTTTCTGTACCCGCAGGCGGACATCCCGGTCGTGCCGCTGGCGATCCAGCCCCTGTTCGGCCCGGCCCACCAGTTTGCGCTGGGTCGCGCGCTGGCACCGCTGCGCGGGCAGGGCGTGCTGTTGATCGGCTCGGGCAGCATCACCCACAACCTGCACGACTGGCGAAGCTACCAGGACGGCAAGGAAGCGCCGTATGTGCGGCCCTTCATCGAGTGGGTGGAGCAGCGCCTGCAGGCCGATGACAGTGCCGCGTTGCTGGACTATCGCCGCCAGGCCCCACACGCGGTGCAGGCGCACCCCAGCGACGAGCACCTGCAGCCGCTGCACTTCGCGATGGGGGCGGCCGGTGGCGATGCGCTCGGCGCGCAGCGCATCGATGCCGGGATCGATGCCGGTTTCCTGGCGATGGACATCTATCGCTTCGACGGCGCCGACGCGCAGCAGCGCGCCGCATGAGCGTGCTGCTGTCCGCGAACTGAGCCTGCCGCGCCGCGCGCATTCGCGTGGCGGCGCACGTGTGGTACGTTTTTTCCTGTTTCCGGCGCCGGCTGTCCGCAGCCTCCCCCGCGCTGCTTACTGGAAAATGCATGCATACCATTGAAGTCGTTCTGGCGATGCTGGTGGCGGTGGTCGCCAGCGGCTACCTGGTCCGCGTCCTGCCGTTGTCGCTGCCGTTGCCGCTGGTGCAGATCGGGCTGGGCGCGGTCATTGCTGGGGTGTTCAACCGCGGCCACGCGCTGGAGCCGGAGATGTTCTTCCTGCTGTTCCTGCCGCCGCTGCTGTTCCTGGATGGCTGGCGCATCCCCAAGCAGGGCCTGTTCCGCGATAAAGGCGTGATCCTGGAACTGGCCTTTGGGCTGGTGGTGTTCACCGTGATCGGCGCCGGCTTCCTGATCCACTGGATGATCCCGGTGATGCCGCTGGCGGTGGCTTTCGCGCTGGCGGCGATCATCTCGCCGACCGATCCGGTGGCGGTCAGCTCGATCGCCTCGCGTGCGCCGATTCCCAAGCGGCTGATGCACATCCTGGAAGGCGAGTCGCTACTCAACGATGCCTCCGGCCTGGTCTGCTTCCGGTTCGCGGTGGCCGCGGTGATGACCGGCACGTTCTCGCTGGCGAGCGCCTCGCTGACCTTCCTGTGGGTGGCGGTGGCCGGTCTGGCGATCGGCGTGGCGGTGACGCTGGGCGTGTCCACCTTCCAGCGTTGGCTGTGGCGGCGCTTCGGCGAGGAGCCCGGCGCAGCGCTGCTGGTCAATCTGCTGATCCCGTTCGCCGCGTACCTGCTGGCCGAAGAACTCAATGCCTCGGGCATTCTCTCGGCGGTCGCGGCGGGCGTCACGATGAGCTACGTGGAGCTGACCGGCCGCGTGTCGGGCAGCATGCGCGTGCAGCGCACGGCGGTCTGGAACATGCTGCAGTTCAGCTTCAACGGCATCATGTTCGTGCTGCTCGGCGAGCAGTTGCCGGGCATCGTGGAACGCGCGATCAAGACCGTCAGCGAGAGCGGGCACCACAGTGCGTGGTGGCTGCTGGTGTACGTGGTGGTGATCAACCTGGCGCTGGTGCTGCTGCGCCTGGCCTGGGTGTGGCTGTCGCTGCGCTGGAGCCTGCTGCGTGCGCGGCATCGTGGCGAGGCCCGGCAAGGCACCTCCTGGCGGATCGTGGTGGCGACCTCGGTCGCCGGCGTGCGCGGTGCGATCACCCTGGCGGGCGTGCTGACCCTGCCGCTGTTCCTGCCCGACGGAAGCGCCTTCCCCGCACGCGATCTGGTGATCTTCCTGGCCGCGGCGGTGATCCTGATCTCGCTGGTCGGGGCCAGCATCGCGCTGCCGCGCCTGCTCAAGGGGCTGGAACTGCCGGCCGATTCGGGCGAGCGCAAGGAAGAGGATCTGGCCCGCAAGCTCGCCGCCAAGGCCGCGCTGGCCGGCGTGGAGCGCACGCGCCAGCAGCTGGTGCAGAACCAGACCACCGAGAATGTGCAGCTCTACAACGATGCCGCCTCGCGGGTGAGCCTGCTGTACCAGCGCAACCTGGAGAAGGAGGCCGGGCCGGATGCGGATCCGGAGAAGGTCAAGCGGATGGAGCAGGGCTACCGCCAGCTGCGCACCGCCGGGTTGACCGCCGAGCGTGAAGAACTGTTCCGCCTGACCCGGCGCGGCAAGATTTCCGATGAAATTTCGCGCAGGCTGATCCGCAATCTGGACCTGCTGGAGACGCGGCAACGCGATTGAGGCCGCACCCGCGTGGGTGCCGCGCTACGGTTGGAGCCACCCCATGGGCGGCTCCAACCCGGCAACTGTGGAATCAGGCGTCCGGCTTCTGATCCAGGAAGTAGGCCACCACGGTGCCCTTGATCTTGATCGTCATCGGGTTGCCGCGGCGGTCGCGGGCCTTGCCGGCCTGCACGCGGATCCAGCCTTCGCTGACCGAATACTCTTCAACGTTGTCGCGTTCGACATCGTTGAAACGGATGCCCACGCCGCGCTCCAGCGCAGCGGCATCGTGGAAGGGGCTGGCCGGGTTGATCGCCAGGTGATCGGGAGGGGTATCGCTCATGGTCACAGGATGCTGGCGACCACCAAGGCCGCCTTCTGCCGTACAGGATAAACCGCAGCGGGCCCCGCGCCGAATTTCGCTTCCTGCCAACGCCCTTGCACGGCAGAATGCGCCCCTGTCTCCAGGAATACCGGCCATGCCCGACAACAGCGATTATTTCGACTTCGAAGAAGAGGAACGCGATTTCGACGAAGACGATTTCGAGGCGCGGATCTGGAATCTGTTCGTGCTGATCAACCCGGGTGACGAAGAACTGGCCCTGCAGCAGTTCAACCGCTGGCGCGAGGCGCTGCTGGAAAGCGGCGAAGGCATCGATGAGGACGCCGACTGGCTGCCGCCGATGATGGCCGCGATTGCCTGGCAGTCCGGGTTCGAGGTGGAGCGGGGCGATGCCGATGCGCTGATGTCGGCGGTCAACGAGCTGTCCGCGCGCTGGAACCTGCAGATCGACTGGGGCGGCGACCTGGACGATGAAGACTTTGCGGCGGAAGTGGATGCGCCGATGTTGATGACCACCGCCCACGACCGCCTGCGCGAGCACAACTACGCGCTGTGGAGCGTGGATACCGGCAATGACACGCTGGCCGGCTGGATGGCGCTCAACCGCGATGACGATGCGATGCTGGCGCTGTGCTCGCTGCTGGGCGTGGAAGTGCGGCCGGGCAGCGATCCGTTCTGACGGCGCGATTGCGGCCTGCGGATGCCGACCAACGGTCGGCACCTACGCCTGATACTGGCTTCTTGCGTTGGCGATCACGGCTTTGACCCGTTCGCGGTCCGTATGCCGTGAGATGGCCTGTGCGCCCAGGGCGATCGCCTGCAGGCGCAACGGGGCGGGCACGTCGTAGTGCGCGCCGCTGCGGCGGTTCTGAAACGCCCGCCGCGGGATCCCGAGCTGCGCCGCCATGGCGTGCAGCTCGGGCAGGGTGTCGGCCATCAGATGCGCCCAGCGCTCGCCGCGCCAGGGATGTACCGCATCGTCGATATAGACCGTCACCCGATTGCCGTGGCTCAGGCCTGCGGCTTGTCGTCGCTGGCAGCCGGGGTGGCGTCGGCGGCATCGGTGCCGGCCTCGTCTGCCACCACGGCGTCGTCGCCGGCATCGGCAGCGCTGTCGGCGTCTTCGCCTTCTTCGCCTTCCACACCTTCGAACTCGGCGACCAGCTGCGACAGGTACTCGTCGGCGGTCTTGCCTTCGTCAGCGGCCAGGTCGTCGATCAGCTGCTGCAGCTGGGTCGAGTACTCCAGGTTGACCTTGCGGCCTTCCTTTTCCTGGACGTTGGACAGGTGCTTGAGCATGGCCAGCATCGGCACCGGGTTGTCGGCGTTGCCCATGGTCTGACCGCCGATGGCCAGCAGCCATTCGGTGCCCTGCAGGCCGATCGCAGCGACGACCTGGCCTTCTTCGTTGGTCAGCACGGCATGGTTCTGCACCGGCTGCTGGGCGTTGAGGCGGTTGATCGGGCGCTTGGGCTGCTGCTTCTTGCGCTTGTCGCGCTTGGCCTTGGACTGCTTGGACATGGGTGCGGTCTATCTACAAAAGGAAAGACCCATTGTAGTGCCGGCCGCCGGCCGGCTCCACGCATTCCATGAATCACCCGCCGCGGCCGCGCCTCAGGGCGAGGCCGGTGGCGCGCTGGCGGCCTGCACGTCGGCATCGGCGGCCGCGGGCGACAGCGCCACTTCCTGCCCGGCGCCGGCCAGGGCCGCCGCTTCGGCCGCCTTGGTCATCACCACGATGCTGATCCGGCGGTTGATCGGGTTGTCCGGCTGGGTCCGGTCGAACAGCACGGAGGAGGACAGGCCGACCACGCGGGTCACCTTGTCCTCGGTCATGCCACCATCGAGCAGCGCCCGCCGCGCGGCGTTGGCGCGGTCGGCACTGAGCTCCCAGTTGCTGTAGCCGTGGGCCGCGTTGTAGGCGGTGATGTCGGTATGGCCGGTGATGCTGATCCGGTTCGGCACATGGTTGATGAACTGCGACAGCTCGCGCAGGATCTCGCGCGTATACGGCTTGAGCGAGGCGCTGCCCATGTCGAACATCGGCCGGTTCTGCTTGTCCACGATCTGGATGCGCAGGCCTTCCGGGGTGAGGTCGAGCAGCAGCTGGTCCTTGAACGGCTCCAGCGCCTGGCTCTTGCTGATCGCTTCTTCCAGCTCCTGCTTGAGCGCTTCCAGCTGGCGCTTTTCGCGCTCGCGCTCGTCTTCCTGCGGCACCGGCTTGGAGGCCTGCTGGTTCTGGAAGGGGTCGTTGCTGTTGCCACGCGAGATATCGGTGGCGCCGCCCAGCTTGATCATCGAGGTGCTGGCGCCGCCCGGGCCGGCCATGCCCGGGGCCGGGGTGGAACTGCTGCCGGCCAGCGGGCTGGGGTTGCGGAAGTATTCGGAGATCGCCGCGCGCTCGGGTTTGCTGGTGGCGGCCATCAGCCACAGCACCAGGAAGAAGGCCATCATCGCGGTCACGAAGTCGGCGTAAGCCACCTTCCAGGCACCGCCATGGTGCGCGGCGTGGCCGGCCTTCTTGACCCGGCGGACGATGACGGTGGGTTTGGTCTCGGCCATGGCGCTGCCTTACTTGACCGTCTTGAGGTGCTGTTCGAACTCGCTGAAGCCCGGGCGCACATTGGACGGCAGGGTCTTGCGGGCGAATTCCAGCGCGATCTTCGGGTTGTAGCCGCGCAGGCACGCCAGCAGGGCGGTCTTCACCGATTCATAGATGCGCGCGTCCTGTTCGGCGCGGGCTTCCACGGCCGAGGCCAGCGGGCCGACGAAACCGTAGGCCAGCAGGATGCCCAGGAAGGTACCGACCAGCGCGCCGGCGACGTGCGCGCCGACCTCGGTGATCTCCCCGCCGATCGAGCCCATGGTGATCACGATGCCCAGCACTGCGGCGACGATGCCGAAGCCGGGCAGGCCGTCGGCGACCTTGTTGAGCACCGCGGCCGGCTGCATCGCCTCGCCATGGTGCTTCTCCAGTTCCAGCTCCAGCAGCGGCTCCAGCTCGTGCGGCTCGATGTTGCTGCCGATCATCAGGCGCAGGCAATCGGTGATGAAATCGACCAGGTGGTGGTCGGCCTGCACCTTGGGATAGTTGGCGAAGATGCTGCTTTCGGTCGGGCGCTCGACGTGGTCTTCCAGCGCCATGAAGCCTTCCCGGCGCGCCTTGTTGAGCAGTTCGTAGAGCAGGCTGAGGACGTCGATGTAGTCCTGCTGCTTGTAGCGCGGGCCCTTGAACACGCCCACGGTGGCCTGCAGGGTCTGCTTCACGGTTTTGACCGGGGTGCCGACCAGGAACGCGCCCAGCGCCGCACCGCCGATGATCACCAGTTCATAGGGCTGCCACAGCGCGCCGAGTTTGCCGTGCGCGCCGACGTAGCCGCCGAGCACGCTGAGGATGACGACGAGAAGTCCAACGATGATGAGCATGGGGCCGACGCGGGAAGGGGATACCTCCATGTCGGCCCCTTCACACCCTTTCTGAAGGGGGGCGTTCGCTCGATGTCACACTTTTCCGGATTCAGGCCGCCGGCTCGGCTTCGGCCCCACCGCGCTGCAGCGGATCGGGATAGGCCTGCCCGTTGGGCGTGAACGACAGCGAGACCGAGTTCAGGCAGTGGCGTTCGTGGGTCGGCGGCGGGCCATCCGGGAAAACATGGCCGAGATGGCTGTCACACCGCGCGCAGACGATTTCGGTACGGACCATGCCATGGCTGGCATCGCGGATCTCACGGACATGGGCCGGATCGAAGGGCGCGAAGAAGCTCGGCCAGCCGGTGCCGGAGTCGAACTTGGTGCTGGAGCGGAACAGCGGCAGGCCGCACAGCCGGCAGCCATAGACCCCATCCTGCTTGTTGTCCAGGAACACCCCGCAGAACGGCGCCTCGGTGCCATGGTGCAGCAGCACCCGCTGCTCATCGGCGCTGAGGCCGGCGACCAGGGCCTGACGCTGGGCGTCGGTGGGCGGGGAGAGGTCGAAAGCGGTCATAAACATTCCCTATTGATGTGGCACGTAGATTGGGCCGTTGCCTCTTGAGGTTCAAGCTGGGGCATTCATCGTGCTGATACCCGTGCCGGTGCATGGTGAAGACCTGAACCGTCGCCGGGAGATCGCCATGTACCGCCCACGTCGCCTTGCCGCTGCCCTGTTGGTGCTGCTGCCGTTGACCGCGGCCGCGCAGATCGGCCCGCCGCCCCGTCCCACGGCGACCCGCCCGGTCGTGCCCCCGTCGCCCGCGCCCGCGCCGCTGCCGATCCCCGTGCAGCCGGCCCCGTCCGACAGCCTGTCCGGGCAGATGGCGCCGGTGAAGTCGTCCTCGCAGACCCAGCAGCAGCTGCGCACGCACCCCATCCAGAGCAAAGGCCCCTCACAGCCCGCACCGATGCAGGGCCCTGCCGTGCAGAGCAAGGTCTACGACCGCCAGGGCCGGATCATTCCGGGCGTGAAGCAGGTGGGCCCGAACCGCGTGCTCGATACCCGCACTGGGCGTTACTACGATGCCATTCCCAGTGGGGATGGACAGCAGATCAAACCCTGAGCGGTGCGGTATTGGGTGGCAGAAGATGAATGGTTTACATCCCGTCGCCCGCAGTCATCGCCGTCAACGCAACGCCTCACTGTTTTTTCGCCTGTGATTAACCGGATCGGCGGGACCCTGTACACGCGCCGCAACACAGGCGCATCCCCGAGGTTTTTCGAGAAGAGTGCAATCATGGCTAACCAGCAGAACCGCAGTCCCGGCAAATCGCCGCAGGAGCAGCAGGGCAGTCAGCAACAGAACCAGAAGCCCGGCCAGCAGAACCAGCAGCAGTGGGACCAGCAGAATCAGAAGGGCGGCAAGCAGCAGGACCAGAAGCATCAGGACCAGAAACAGCAGCGCTGATGCGCTTGACGCAATGAACGAAGGCGGTGCGCACCTGCGCGCCGCCTTTCTGCTGTATCGGCCCGACGTCAATCCGGGATCGGCAGGGTCAGGGTCTCCTTGACCTCTTCCATCACGATGTAGCTCTTGGATTCGCGCACGTGCGGCAAGGTCAGCAAGGTACTGCCAAGCAGCTTGCGATACGACGCCATCTCGCTGATGCGTGCCTTGAGCAGGTAGTCGAAATCGCCCGAAACGAGATGGCATTCCAGCACGTTGGGCAGCTTCAATGCGGCACGCCGGAACTCTTCGAAGATGTCGCCGGATTTGTAGGCCAGGCTGATCTCCACGAACACCAGCAGGCTGGCCTTGAGGTAATGCGGATCGAGCTTGGCGTAGTAGCCGGTGATCGCCCCGTCGCGCTCCAGCCGGCGCACGCGCTCGGTGCAGGGCGTGGTCGACAGTCCGACCCGTTCACCCAGTTCAGTGAAGGAAATCCGGCCCTCGGCCTGCAGGATGCGCAGGATCTTGCGGTCGATCTTGTCCAGTTCGCGGGCGCGCGTGGCCATCGGCGTCAGCCTCTCAAGGAAGTTCGCGAGACAATACCCTGCCTGATGCGGGAAAAACAGGCGAATTGATTGGTTGCGGCTGACTATACTTCCTCAATTATGGTCCCGGCGTGCTCCTGCGCAGGGAATGATCGGGTTGGAGAGGTGTCATGCGCGTTCTAGTCCTTGGCAGCGGTGTGATCGGCACGACCAGTGCCTGGTACCTGCGGCAGGCCGGATTTGAAGTCACGGTCGTCGACCGCCAGCCCGGTCCGGCGCTGGAAACCAGTTTCGCCAACGCAGGCCAGCTGTCGTTCGGCTACACCTCGCCGTGGGCCGCGCCGGGCGTACCGCTGAAGGCGGTCAAGTGGCTGTTCTCCGAACATGCCCCGCTGGCGATCCGCCCGGGCCTGGACTGGCACCAGTACCGTTGGCTGGCGCAGATGCTGCGCAACTGCACGCATGAGCGCTATGCGATCAACAAGGCGCGCATGGTGCGCATGTCCGAGTACAGCCGCGACTGTCTCAACGAGCTGCGCCGCGAGACCGGCATCGAGTTCGAAGGCCGCGATCTGGGCACCACCCAGCTGTTCCGCACCCAGCAGCAGCTGGATGCCTCCGCGCAGGACATTGAAGTGCTGGCCCAGTACGGCGTGCCGTATGAGGTGCTCGACCGCGACGGCATCATCGCTTACGAACCGGCACTGGCGGGCGTGGCCGACAAGCTGGTCGGCGCGCTGCGCCTGCCGCGCGACCAGACCGGCGATTGCCAGCTGTTCACCCGTCGCCTGGCGCAGATGTGCGTCGATGCCGGGGTCGAATTCCGCTTCGACCAGGATATCGCGGGCCTGCAGAGCGATGGCGACCGCATCACCGGCGTGCGCATCGACGGCACGCTGGAAACCGCCGATCACTACGTGGTCGCGCTGGGCAGTTACTCGCCGTCGCTGGTCGCGCCGCTGGGCCTGCAGCTGCCGGTGTACCCGCTCAAGGGCTACTCGCTGACGCTGCCGATCACCGATCCGGCGATGGCCCCGACCTCGACCATCCTGGATGAAAGCTACAAGGTGGCCGTGACCCGTTTCGACGACCGCATCCGCGTGGGTGGCATGGCCGAGGTGGGCGGGTTCGACCTGTCGCTCTCGCCGCGCCGCCGCGCCACGCTGGAGAAGGTCGTGCGCGACCTCTATCCGGACGGCGGCGACCTGTCGCGCGCCGAGTTCTGGACCGGCCTGCGCCCGGCCACGCCGGACGGCACGCCGGTGGTCGGCGCCACGCCGTACCGCAACCTGTTCCTCAATACCGGCCACGGCACCCTCGGCTGGACCATGGCCTGCGGCTCCGGCCGCTACCTGGCCGACCTGATGGATGCCCGCCAGCCGAAGATCAGCACCGAAGGCCTGGATATCTTCCGCTACACCCACCACGCCGCCTCTGTCCGTCACCGTGAGCCGAGTTCATGCGCCCAGCCCGTGCGTTGATTGATCTGGACGCGCTGCGCAGCAATTACCGGCTGGCACGCGAACTGGGGGGCGGCAAGGCCGTGGCCGTGATCAAGGCCGATGCCTACGGGCACGGTGCGGTGCGCTGTGCCCGCGCGCTGCAGGCCGAGGCCGATGCGTTCGGCGTGGCCTGCATCGAGGAAGCGCTGGAACTGCGCGCGGCCGGCATCACTGGCCCGATCCTGCTGCTGGAAGGCTTTTTCGACGCCGACGAACTGCCGCTGATCGTCGAGCACGACCTGTGGTTCGCGGTCGGCGCGCCGTGGCAGGTCGAGGCGGTCGCCGCGTTCCAGACCCCCGCCACGCTCAACGTGTGGCTGAAGCTGGACAGCGGCATGCACCGGCTGGGCCTGTGGCCGGACGAGTTCCGCGCCGCGCACGCCACGTTGAGCGCGTTGGCGCATGTCGGGCCGATGGTGCTGATGACCCACATGGCACGCGCCGACGAACTGGACAGCCCGCGCACCCGCGAGCAGGCCGACGTCTTCGCGGCCACCATCGAGGGCCTGGCCGGGCAGACCAGCCTGTGCAATTCGCCAGCGCTGCTGGGCTGGCCGGACGTGCGCAGCGACTGGGTGCGCCCGGGCCTGATGCTGTACGGGATCAACCCGATGCCGGCGCATACCGCGCTGACCGAGCGCCTGCGCCCGGTGATGAGCATGCGCTCGAAGATCTTCGCCGTGCGCGACATCGCGGTCGGCGAGCCGGTCGGCTATGGCGCGCGTTTCGTCGCGCAGCGGCCGACCCGGGTCGGCGTGGTCGCACTCGGCTATGCCGATGGGTACCCGCAGTTCGCGCCGAACGGGGCACCGGTACGCATCGATGGCCAGCCCGGCATCGTGATCGGGCGCGTTTCGATGGACATGCTCACCGTGGATCTCACCCACCTCCCGCAGGCCGGCATCGGCAGCACGGTGACGCTGTGGGGCGATGCCCCGCGCATCGAGGCCCTGGCGCCGCTGTGCGGGGTCAGTGCCTACCAGCTGCCGTGTGGGGTCAAGCGGGTGGTGCGCGAGTATGTCGACGGCTGAGGCGCCACCGGCGATACCGCGTGCATCAAAAAAAGGCGGCGCTGATGCGCCGCCTTTCTCATCTGGGGGGCAACGGCTCAGGTGCTGGCCGTGGCCTCATTGCGCAGGTCGCGCCGGATCCAGTCATCCAGCAGGCGCTTCTCGTAGCGCAGCGGGTCGGTATCGCTCTGCCGGCCGATGTTGTGCAGGTAACCGGTGTCCTGCAGCTTGCGCTCGCCCTGGCCGATCACCTGGCCCTGCGCATCCTTGAGCGTATAGGTGAGCGAGACGCGCGGCGGGTAGATATCACGCATCACCCGGATATCGTTGGCGCGCGGGCCGTGCCACGGCTCGTAATCCCCGGCGCGCTTGATGTCGGTGAAGGTCACCTCCAGCGTCTGGCCGGGCTGCAGCTCTTTGCCGGCCGTGGTCTGCACGTACTTGGCCAGCTGCTGGACCCAGTCGCCGCGCTCGGCTTCAAAGCGGTTGTTGCTCTGGCGGATCTCGGTGAACTGGGCCGGGTCGGTCCAGCTCACCTGTACCGGACCATCGGAGGTGAGCTCCCGCGGGGCCTGCGGGTCGGTCACGGTGCGCGGCGCGGCCGCAGCGCTGCCGACGAGCAGCAGGCCGGCCAACGCCCCGGCGATCAGGGATGTGCGGTTCATGACAGCTCCTGGGTCGCGATCACAAGTGGGATCAGGTGCTCAGTGTGATCCCGATCCGGGTCGCCCACAATGCAGGCGTGTATGCTCCGCCTCTGCGGTTGGCGTCAATTCACCCAGGCCGCCCCCCGACCCTCGGCGCTTGACGCTGCGAATACGCGCGTTGGCCGATCCTGTCTTCCTCTGTTTCGCCAGTTGCCTCATTGAAGCCCTTGCCCAGCCTGCCCACTTCGACGTTGGAACGCGCCTCTTTCCTGGCTTCATCGCCGGATCCGGCCCTGTATCGCACGGTCCTTGAGCGCCTGAATGCGGGGTTCTGCATCATCGAGGTGATCTTCGATGACGCCGGCGTGGGGGTGGACTACCGCTTCGTGGAGGTCAACGAGGCCTTTTCACGCAATACCGGCTTGAGCAATGTCTGCGGGCAGCGGATGACCAGCCTGCAGCCGGGCCATGAGACGGACTGGTACCGCACCTATGGCGAGGTGGCGCTCAGCGGCCAGGCCCGGCAGTTCGAGATGGAAGCGCGCGCGCTGAACCGGTGGTACTCGGTCGAGGCGGTCAGCGTGGGCGAACCGGACGAGCACCTGGTGGCCGTGGTCTTCTTCGACATCACCAACCGCAAGCACATCGAAGTGGAACTGGCCGAAAGCGAGGCGCGCTTCAGCGCGCTGGCCGATGGCCTGCCGATGCCGGTGTGGGTGCTCGATGAGCGCGGCCATTCGCGCTTCGTCAACAGTGCCTTCAGCGAATTCTTCGGCGGTGATGAGCAGCGCGTGCCGGATGACGTCTGGCGCGGCTTGGTGCATCCCGACGATGCCTCGGTGTTCGATTACGAACTGCAGGAAGCGCTGAAATCCCAGCGCTCCATGCATGCGCTGGTCCGCGGCCGCCGCGCCGATGGCCAATGGCGCTGGCTGGAAATGAACGCGCGCCCGCGCTTCTCGCGGATGGGCCGTTTCATCGGCCTGGCGGGCAGCAGCCCGGACGTGACCGAGCGCCGCGAGATCGAGATGGCGCGCGAGGAACTGCTGCAGTCCGAGCGTGCCGCGCGCAGTGCCGCCGAGAACATGGCGCGTTTGAAGGACGAATTCCTGGCCACGCTGTCGCACGAACTGCGTACGCCGCTGACCACCATCCTGGGCTGGAGCGAACTGCTGCTGCAGCGCATCGACAACACCAGCCCGATGTACAAGGGCCTGGGCGTGATCGCCAACAGCGCGATGGCGCAGAAGCGGCTGATCTCGGACATGCTGGACCTGAGCAGCATGCTGCTGGGCAAGGTCCAGCTGGAAGTGGAAATGCTGGATCTGCGGGCGCAGCTGGAAGAGGCGATGCGCGCGCAGGAGCTGGTGGCCGAAGGCAAAGCGTTGTCGATGGAACTGGTGATGCCCGACGAGCCGTGCCTGGTGCTCGGCGATGCCACGCGCCTGCAACAGGTGCTGTGGAACCTGCTCTCCAACGCGATCAAATTCACCCCAGCCGAAGGGCGCGTGGTGCTGACCCTGGCCGCCGATGGCGGCCATTGGTCGATCACCGTGACCGATTCGGGCGACGGCATCGCGCCGGAATTCCTGCGCCATCTGTTCAGCCGGTTCCGCCAGGCCGATGGCACCACCACGCGTCGCCATGGCGGCCTGGGGCTGGGCCTGGCGATCGTGCAGCAGCTGGTGGAACTGCATGGCGGCGCGGTGGCGGCCAGCAGCGACGGCCACGGGCAGGGGGCGAGCTTCAATGTGCGCCTGCCGCGTTACCAGCCGCAGGCTGATGGTCGCCCTCTGCGCGAAGTGTTCAGCGGCCCCATCACCGAGCAGATCATCGAGCCGTATCCGCTCAAGGGCCTGCATCTGCTGGCCGTGGAAGACCAGCCTGAAGTGCTGGAGTACCTGCGGCGGCTGTTGGAAGAGCAGGGCGCTTCGGTCACTACGGCATCCTCTGCCGGCGAAGCACTGGCACTGCTCAACGAGAACGGCCATGACGGCATCGATGCCCTGCTGACCGACATCGGCATGCCGGGCATGGATGGGTACGGGCTGGTGCGGACGCTGCGCGACAACATGGGCGTCGAGCCGGAGGCGCTGCCTGCCGTCGCGGTGACGGCGCTGGCGCGTGCGGACGACCGCAAACGCGCGCTGGCGTCGGGCTTCCAGGAACATGTGGCCAAGCCGTATTCGGTCGCCCAGCTGGTGGCCGCGGTGCGTGGCGTGCTCGCCGGCCGCTGAGGCCACCGCGTAATCGGCGGTTGTTGGCAACGTGTTGACGCTGCCACGGGCACACTGAGGGCGTACGCCACAGGAGTTGCCATGTCCCGTTACGCCCCTCGCATCCACACCGATCCCGCCGCCATCGCGGCCCTGGAAGCACTGCTGCCGCAGCTGCACGGCCAGACCCAGGTCGAGCTGACGCTCGAGGATGGCAGCCGCCTGCTGGGCACCGTGGCGGTGCAGCCGACCCTGCAGCAGTACCGCGACGCTGAAGAGAACGAGGGGAGCAATGGCCAGCTGCGGCTGGACGATCTGGATACCCCGGTCCAGCAGCACGTCATCTGGCTCGATCAGATCAAGGCCATCCGGCAGCTGCCCTACCGCGAGTGATCGCGGCGGGCAGGCGCGGGTGGCCGGCTCAGTGGGTGAATTCGCTGGGTTCAGCCTCGAAGCGGCGCGCGTAGGCGCGTTCATCGGCAATCCGGGCCACCTCTTCATCGGCCAGGTCCGGGGCGCCGTAGACCGCATAGGCCACGTTGCCATCGGCGGTCTTGCCGACCTGGTGCAGGCGGTAGCGCGAGTGGCCGCCGCCGGTGTCTTCGGGGTAATGCACCGGTGGCTGGCTGCCCTCCATGTCCATCTCGCTGTTGTCGACTACGCCACCGACGAACAATGCACGCATGAGCCATCTCCACGGGAAGTGAGGCTCCACCCTGCCGGTTTGGATGTTGTCAGGGCATCAACAGGACGTTGAATAAACGCAAATCCGGGCCGGGCGGGCGAACCGGTAGAATGGCGGCCTCTTTTCAAGATGTGCCCCCCGCATGGCTGCCCAGCACGACGCTCCCCTGGAAACCCTGTTCCTGCCGTTCGCCAGTGGCGCACTGTCCTGGCCGGCCGGCCCCGTGCTGTTCCTGCGCGCCCGCGATGGCGCCCCGCTGCGCGAGCATGCCCAACCCGCGCAGCTGGTCTGCGAGCAGAGCTTCCGCCCGTTCGCCGATGCCCTGGAAGCCAGTGGTTGGACGGTGCGTGATGAGCAGCAGCTGGCCGCCGATGCCACCCGCTACGCCGTGGTGCTGGTGCTGCCGCCGCGCCAGCGCGAGGAAGCCAAGGCCCTGTTCGCCCGTGCGCTGGCGCTGGCGGCCCCCGGCGGCATCGTGGTGGCCTGCCAGCACAACAACGAAGGTGCCCGCTCCGGCGAAGGCGACCTGCAGCAGCTGGCCGGCCTGGGCGGCAAACTGACCAAGAACCACTGCCGTGCCTACTGGACGGCGCCGCTCAACGGCCAGCACGACGCCGCGCTCGCGCAGCGCTGGGCAACATTGGACGCGCCGCGCGCGATCCTGGGCGGCCGCTTCCAGAGCCGCCCCGGCATCTTCGCCTGGGACCGCATCGACCCGGCCTCGGCGCTGCTGGTCGAGCAGCTGCCGGCCGATCTGGCCGGCCGTGGCGCCGACCTGGGTGCCGGCTTCGGCTATCTGTCCGCCGAAGTGCTGGCCCGCTGCCCGAACGTGACCGCGCTGGACCTGTACGAGGCCGAAGGCCGCGCGCTGGCCCTGGCCCGCGAGAACCTCGCCGCGCTCGGCAAGCCGGCTGCGCTGGCTTACCACTGGCAGGACGTCACCGCCGGGATCGAGGGCGAGTACGACTTCATCGTGACCAACCCGCCGTTCCACACCCCGTCGCGCGCGGACCGTCCCGACATCGGCCAGCGCTTCATCGCCGTGGCCGCGCAGGCGCTGCGCCCGGGGGGCCGGATGTGGCTGGTGGCCAACCGCCACCTGCCGTACGAGCAGATCCTCAACGAAAGCTTCGGCCAGGTCCGCGTGGCTGCCGAGCGCGATGGCTTCAAGCTGATCGAAGCGACCAAGGCGAGCAAGAGCGCCACCCCGGCCCGTGCCCCGCGCAGCACCGAGCCGAAGTGGGGCCGCGGAGGCCGCGCATGAAGCTGGTCAAGCTGTTGGCCAACCTGGGCTATGGCAGCCGCAAGCAGGTGCAGGGGATGTTCCGCGCCGGCCTGATCACCGATGCCGAGGGCGAGGTGCTGTACGCCGACGACGCGGTCGCGCATGAGGCGATCCGGGTCGAGGGCGAGCCGCTGGACCCGCCGCAGGGGCTGACCCTGATGCTGCACAAGCCGCGCGGCTACACCTGTTCGACCAAGGACAAGGGCCGGCTGATCTACGACCTGCTGCCGCCGCGTTACCGCGACCGCGCGCCGGTGCTGTCCTCGGTGGGCCGCCTGGACCGCGACACCAGCGGCCTGCTGCTGATGACCGATGACGGCGCGCTGCTGCACCGGATCGTGTCGCCGAAGTCGCGCTTGGACAAAGCCTACGAGGTCACCCTGGCCGAAGACCTGCGCGGCGATGAAACCGCGCGCTTCGCCAGCGGCGGGCTGCTGCTGGAATCGGACGACAAGCCGTTGCTGCCGGCCGAGCTGCACGTGAATGGCCCGCGCCAGGCGCAGCTGGTCCTGCATGAGGGCCGCTACCACCAGGCACGCCGGATGTTCGCGGCGGTCGGCAACCACGTCGAGGCGCTGCACCGCAGCCGCATCGGCGGGCTGTCGCTGGGCGAACTGCCTGAAGGCGAGTGGCGCACGCTGGATGCGGCCGATCTCGAGACGCTGTTCAACGTCCCATGAGTGCTTTCGCCGCGCTGCCGTTCCTGCCCGACGCCGTCATCTTCGACATGGACGGCCTGATGATCGACAGCGAACGGGTCTCGATCGCGTGCTGGTCGCAGGCCGCACAGGAACTGGCGCTGCCGTTCCCGGAGGGGTTCTGGCTGCGCATGGTGGGCTTGGGGGATCGCGACTGCGAACGCCTGCTGCTGCAGACGGTGAATGCCGAGCAGGTCGCCGCATTGTTCGCCCGCTGCCATGACCTGTATGAAGCGCGCACGCAGCAGGGTCTGCCGCTGCGCCCGGGCATCCTGGAGATCCTGCAGCTGCTGCGCGATCACGGTGTGCCGCGCGCGGTGGCGACGTCCACGCGCCAGCCGCGCGCCTCGCGCAAGCTGGCGGCCGCCGGCCTGCTGCCGTTCTTCGAGGTGGTGGTGACCAGCAGTGACGTGTCGCGTCCCAAGCCGGCGCCGGACATCTACCTGCTCGCGGCGCAGAAACTGGGCAAGGACCCGGCGCGCTGCCTGGCGTTGGAAGATTCGCCCGCGGGCATCCGCGCGGCGGTGGGTGCGGGCATGACCGCGATCCAGGTGCCGGACCTGGTGCACCCGGATGAGGAACTGCGCGCGCTGGGGCATCGCATCGTGGGTTCGCTGCTGGATGCGCGGCAGTTGCTGGTGCCGCTGCTACCGGAGGCCAGTGGGCGCTGACACCTGGCGGTGGCGGTCGCGCTGCACGAAAAAGCCCGGCACATGGCCGGGCTTTTTCATATGGTTTCGTGCAGGAATCAGATCCGGCTGAAGACCAGCGCCGCGTTCGTGCCGCCAAAGCCGAAGCTGTTGGACATCACGGTGTTCAGCTGTGCCGGCTGCGTCTCGCGCACGATCGGGAAACCTTCCACCAGCGGGTCCAGCTCGCCGATGTTGGCCGAGCCGGCGATGAAGCCATCGCGCATCATCAGCAGGCAGTAGATGGCCTCGTGCACGCTGGCCGCGCCCAGCGAGTGGCCGGACAGCGCCTTGGTCGAAGACAGCGGCGGGATGGTCTCGCCGAACACTTCACGGACCGCCTTCAGCTCGGTGACATCGCCCAGCGGGGTCGAGGTACCGTGCGTGTTGAGGTAGTCGATCGGGGCAGTGAGGTGTTCCATCGCCATGTTCATGCAACGCACCGCGCCTTCACCGGAGGGGGCGACCATGTCGGCACCGTCGGAGGTGACGCCGTAGCCGACCAGCTCGGCGTAGATGCGCGCACCACGGGCCACGGCGTGGTCGTAATCCTCCAGCACCAGCATGCCACCGCCACCTGCGATGACGAAGCCGTCGCGGTCCTTGTCGTACGGGCGCGACGCCGAGGCCGGGGTCTCGTTGAAACGGGTCGACAGCGCGCCCATCGCATCGAACATCACGCTCATCGACCAGTGCAGGTCTTCACCGCCACCGGCGAACATCACATCCTGCGCGCCATGACGGATCAGGTCCGCGGCGGCGCCGATGCAGTGGGCGGAGGTGGCGCAGGCGGCCGACAGCGAGTAGCTCAGGCCCTTGATCTGGAACGCGGTGGCCAGGCAGGCCGACACGGTGGAGCACATCGTGCGCGGCACCATGTACGGGCCGACCTTGCGCACGCCACGGGCGCGCAGGATGTCGGCCGATTCCACCTGCCACTGGCTGGAGCCGCCGCCGGAGCCCGCGATCAGGCCCGTACGCGGGTTGGCGACCTGCGCCTCGTCCAGACCGGCATCGGCGATGGCGTCGCGCATGGCGATGTAGGCGTAGGCCGAGGCGTCGCTCATGAAGCGCTTCACCTTGCGGTCGATCTGCGCGTCCAGGTCCAGCTCGATGTTGCCGCCAACGTGGCTGCGCAGGCCGGCTTCGGCGTGATCAGGCAGGTGGCGGATGCCGGCGCGGCCTTCACGCAGTGCCGAGGACACGGTGTCCAGATCGTTGCCCAGGCACGAGGTGATGCCCATTCCGGTAATGACGACGCGACGCATCAGAAGTTCTCAGTGGAGGTGAACAGACCTACACGCAGGTCTTTGGCAGAGTAGATTTCGCGACCGTCGACGAGCATGCGGGCGTCGGACTGGGCCATCACCAGCTTGCGGTTGATGACGCGCGAGATATCGATTTCGTAGGTGACCCGCTTGGCGCTCGGCAGCACCTGGCCGGTGAATTTGACTTCGCCACAGCCCAGGGCGCGGCCGCGGCCGGGTGCGCCGATCCAGGTCAGGAAGAAGCCGGTCAGCTGCCACATGGCATCCAGACCGAGGCAGCCGGGCATGACCGGGTCGCCAAGGAAGTGGCAGTCGAAGAACCACAGGTCGGGGCGGATATCCAGTTCCGCGCGTACCATGCCTTTGCCGTGTGGGCCGCCGTCCTCGCGGATATCGGTGATGCGATCGAACATCAGCATCGGATCATTGGGCAGGCGACCGCTGCCCGGGCCGAACAGTTCACCGCGGGCGCTGGCCAGCAGCTGGTCACGCGAGAACGCGTTGAGACGAGTCATGGAAAACGCAATCCTGAAGAAGTTGTCGTCGGGGTGAGCCGACCACAGGTCGACTGCTCTTGCTTGAAGCAAGTGCTCAAGAGTGCATGAGAAAAAGTGATTCAATCAAACGTTTTAACCGTACGCCGCCGTAGTGTTTTCAGGTTCAAAAACGCATGTTGTTGTTATCCAACAACCATACTGCGGCGTGTGGCTGTAATCTTGTTCATCTGAATCCGAGTGCCAACGCCCGTGTCCCGCCCCCGCAAGATCATTCACGTCGACATGGATGCGTTTTACGCGTCCGTGGAGCAGCGCGACGATCCCTCGTTGCGGGGCAAACCGGTGGTGGTGGCGTGGCGCGGCATGCGCTCGGTGGTGTGTGCGGCATCGTATGAGGCGCGCGTGTTCGGCGTGCGTTCGGCGATGCCCGCGGTGCGCGCGGAGCGGCTGTGTCCGGATGCGGTATTCGTGCCGCCGGATTTCGCGCGCTACAAGGCAGTGTCACGCCAGGTGCGCGAGATTTTCCTGCGGCATACGGATCTGGTGGAGCCGTTGTCGCTGGATGAGGCGTATCTGGATGTGACCGAGCACAAGGGCGGGATGACGGTGGCGACGGAGATCGCGCAGATCATCCGCGCGCAGATTCGTGAAGAGACACAGTTGACCGCCTCGGCGGGGATCGCGCCGAACAAGTTCCTTGCCAAGATCGCCTCGGATTGGCGCAAGCCCGATGGGCAGTTCGTGGTGCCGCCGCATCGCATCGAGCAGTTCCTGACGCCGTTGCCGGTGAACCGCGTGCCGGGCGTGGGCAAGGTGATGGCGGCCAAGCTGGCCGAGCTGGGCATCGCGACGGTGGGCGATCTGCGTGCGCTGCCGCTGGAGGAACTGGAGGCGCGGTTCGGGACGTTCGGCGGGCGCTTGTTCAATCGTGCGCGTGGCATCGATGAGCGGCCGGTGGAGCCGGATCAGCCGGTGCAGTCGATCTCGTCGGAGGATACGTTCGCGGAGGATCTGCTGCTGGAGGATCTGGCGCCGGCGATCGTGCAGTTGGCGGAGAAGACGTGGCAGGCGACGCGGAAGACGGACCGTGTGGGGCATACGGTGGTGTTGAAGTTGAAGACGTCGCAGTTCCGGATCATTACGCGCAGTTTCACGCCGGAGTCGCCGCCGGATTCGTTGGAGGAACTGCGCGATATTGCGTTGGGGTTGCGGGCGCGGGTGGAGTTGCCGCTGGAGACGCGGTATCGGTTGGTGGGGGTGGGGTTGGGGGGATTCCGGGAGCGGGAGGTGGTGCGCCAGCCGGGGTTGTTTGATCATCTGGGCGATGTGTAGTTGGTCGTTTTTTTGGCCTTTTTCAAGATCGATATCAGCGTTGACCCCAACGCTAACGCTAACGTCAACGTCAACGTCAACGTCAACGGGGATGCGCTGGTGTTCGGGTGATGAGGGTTTGGGACGACGCGGGTGGGGTAGCGGGACCCGCTGCAAGTACGTCCCTGTAAGCTCGTGTGTTGCCATCCATGGCAACACACGGTCCCGATACCCCACCCGCGCCGTCCCTCCGACACAGGGTCGGTGCGCATGGAAAATTCGCGCTGCGCGCTACTTCTGCGCCTTTACGGCCACTGCATTTCGCCCTTGGCTACTTTCGCGCTCAGTTCCAGTGAGCTCTCGCCAGCCAAGGTCGGATAGCGTTTTTTCATCGCGGCGATGAGTGCGGTGGCGTCTTTGCTGCGTGCGGTTTCTTCGTCGAACGCGCGGATGTAGTTGGCGGTGAAATCCACGGCGCTGATGTCCAGGGTGGCATCGGCTGCGTAGTGGCCGGGGATGACGCGGGTGGGGTTCAGGGCCTTGATGGTTGCCAGTGTCTGCAGCCAGTGCGTGTGCGATTGCGTGCTTGGGGTGTCGGCCATCCAGACGTGTTCGCCGGCGACGATGGGGATGCCGCCGAGGATCGTGCGCAGGGCGGGAATCCACAGGACGGTGCGGTCCGGGGTGGGGCCGGTGAGGCCGATGATCTTGATCGGTTGGCCTTCGAGGGTGAGGGTGTCGCCGTCCAGCGGTTCGGGGATGACGATGCGGGTCGGTTTGCCTGCGCCCATCTGGGGGCCCCAGTACGCGAGTTTGGCGGCCTGGGTGGCGTTGATGTGGGCGACGGTGGCCGGGGTGGCAAGGATGCGGGCGTCGGGGAAGGCGTCCTGCAGGGTGGCCAGGCCGAAGTAGTAGTCGGGGTCGCCGTGGCTGATGTAGATGGTGGTCAGGCGTTTGCCGGAGGCGCGGATGCGCTCGACGAGGTGGGCGGCATCGGTGGCGGCGAACTGGGCGTCGACCAGGATGGCGTCGTGGCGGCCGGTGATCAGGGTGGACGCAACGGAAAACAGCGCCTTGTCGCCCGGGTGGTAGGGCTGCACCTGCAGCGCGTGGGCTTCGGCGGTGGCCGCAGCGGCGTGGCTGATGGCCGGTGCGCTCACGGCGAATGCGGTACCGAGCGTCAACGCCAGGGCCAGGGTGGTGCGGGAAACGTTGGGCATTTCAAGAAGTCCTGCGCAGTGCGGCCCTGGCATCACACCGGGGCGGGATGGCCCCGACATGACACCGGGGCCGGTAGAGCCGATCGTTGGTCGGCTGCGTCCAGACCGGCGGCCTGGTCAGTACGCAACCGTGGCGATCTGCCGCACGTACTGCGGGGTTTCGATCTCGTTGATGAAGGCGTCGGCGTAGTCGGGGTAGCTGATCCGACTGTGGCCATCGGCACCGACCAGGAAATTCCTTGCCTGGGTGCGGAAACCACCGCGCTGCGGGCCGGGGCCGATTTCGGCGGCGGGGGAGTAGAAGGTCCAGTCGAGGTCGTCGACGGCGCGCAGCTGCTTCAGCGTCTCGCGGGCGGCGAGGGCAACCGGCTTGTAGGCGTCGGGGAAGCCCTCGGTGTCCACCAGTTGCACGCCGGGGGCGACTTCCAGGCTGCCGGCGCCACCGACCATGATGAAGCGGGGCACGCCGGCCTGGCGTGCGGCGGCCACCAGCGCGGCGGTGGTGGTGGTCACCGTGCTCGGGGCATCGCCCGGGCGCGGGCCGAAGGCGCTGGCCAGGACATCGTGGCCGGCGATGACGGCGGCCAGCGCATCGGTGTCGTCCAGCGCGGCAACGGCCAGCTGGGCGCCGTCCAATTCGGCCGGAAGGCCGGTCTCGCGGCGGACGATGGCGGTGACCTGATGGCCGCGGGCGAGGGCCTGGCGGGCGATCTCACGGCCGATGTTGCCGGTGGCACCAACAAGCGCGATTTTCATGGGGGAGGTCCGTTGAGGAAGGAAGGCCAGCGTATGCCTCTGGAATCGGCCGAAAAACCGCGTATAACGGCCTAATTTGTTGCACGGATCGATCAAATGGACCGGATGACCGCCATGAACGTGTTCGTCGAGGTCGCCGAGCGCGGCAGCCTGACGGCCGCAGCCGACGCGCTGGAGATGTCGCGGGCCATGGTGACGCGCTATCTGGCCGAGGTGGAGCGCTGGCTGGGCGCGCGGCTGCTGCACCGGACCACGCGGCGGATCAGCCTGACCGGCCCGGGCGAAGCCGCGCTGCTGCGCTTCCGGCAGATGCTGGCGATCAGCGATGAGCTGCGCGGTGAGCTGGCTACCGACAACCCCGAGCCGCACGGGCTGCTGCGGGTCACCGCGAGTGTCTCGTTCGGGCAGATCCATCTGGCGGCAGCGGTGGCGGCGTTCGTCAAACGGCACCCGCTCACACGCGTGGAACTGCTGCTGGTGGACCGCGTGGTCAATCTGGTGGAGGAGCGCGTGGACATCGCCGTGCGCATCTCGCGCGCGATCGATCCCAGCCTGATTGCGCGGCCGTTGGCGCCGTGCCGTTCGGTACTGTGCGCAGCCCCGGCGTACCTGGCCGAGCGCGGTACACCGACCACCGCCGATG
This sequence comes from Stenotrophomonas sp. PUT21, assembly GCF_052232875.1. NCBI lineage: Bacteria > Pseudomonadati > Pseudomonadota > Gammaproteobacteria > Lysobacterales > Lysobacteraceae > Stenotrophomonas > Stenotrophomonas sp. PUT21. The sequence goes on from NZ_CP197645.1 coordinate 152,047, forward strand.
CGCTGGCCGCGCACAACTGCCTGACCCACCACTACGTCGGCAAGAGCGTGTGGCATCTGCAACGCGAGGGGCGGAAGATCGCGGTGGCGGTGGGCGGCAACATCAGCGCCAATGAGGCGTCGCTGCTGCTCGAAGCGGTGCGCGCCGGTGCGGGTATCGCAATGTTGCCGACGTACCAGATCGCCCCGTTGCTGCGCAGTGGCGAACTGATCGAAGTGCTGCCGGATTACGACGTGGAAGGCCTGGGCATCCACGCGGTATACGCGTCGCGTCGGCAGCTGCCGACGATCATGCGCAGCTTCCTGGATTTCCTGGTGGAGCGTTTTGCCAGCCCGGAATTCCTGGCGCAGCTGTAAACGCGGCGCCGGTAGAGCCGACCGTTGGTCGGCTGCACCAGACTAGCCAACCTCGCATCAGCACGCCGCGCAACCGCAGCGGGCGCGTGCAGCCGATCAACGGTCGGCTCTACCCGGGCGTGCATCGGCATCACACACGCACCTCCGTACAATGGCGCTTCCCTGCTGTTGAAGTGAGCATTGCCTTGTCTTACCCGTACCCGTTGGTGGTGTTCGATCTGGATGGCACGCTGGTGGACAGCGCGGCCGATATCGCCGAGGCGCTCAACCGCACGCTGGAAGATTGGCAGTTGCCACGCGTGCCGGAAGCGACGGTGCTGACATGGATCGGTGATGGCGTGCGTCGGCTGGTCGAGCAGGCGTTTACCGCAGCCGCCAGTGATATCGATCTGGATAAGGTGATGCCGGGGTTCATGCGGCACTACGAGGCGTGCCTGTTGCGCAGCCCGCGTCTGTTCGATGGTGTGAGCGAGACGTTGGCGGCATTGCGCGCGCGTTCGGTGACGCTCGCGATCTGCACCAACAAGCCGTCCACGCTGGTGGCACCGTTGCTGCAGCATTTCGGGCTGCAGGATCAGTTTGCGTTGGTGCTGGGTGGAGATTCGCTGCCGGAGCGCAAGCCCAGTGGTGCGCCGTTGCGGCATATCGCCGCGCACTTCGAGGTGGCCGTCGAAGACGCCTTGATGGTGGGCGATTCGATCACCGATTACCGCGCTGCCGTGGATGCCGGGATGCCGGTGGCGCTGGTGCGCTACGGCTATCCGCGCGGGCTGGATCTGGACAACGTTCAGGCCGTTGCCGTGGTGGATGATCTGCGGGGATTGTTGGCGCTGTAACGCGTCAGGGCGTCTGCCGACCAACGGTCGGCAGCTACCGAGGATGATGGGTGTGCCGACCAACGGTCGGCAGCTACCAGGTTCAATGATTGTGCCGACCAACGGTCGGCACCTAACGAGGGTGGGACGGCGGCGTGGCCGCCGTCCAGATCCCTTATTTCGGCTGGTAACGCACGCTCAGGCGGTACTCGCGGCCCGGCTGGTTGTACCAGGCCACCGTTTCGTAGTCGCGATCAAAGACGTTGCTGACCCGGCCCAGCACGGACCAGTCGCGGGTCAGTGCGTATTCCAGTCGCAGGTCCACGGTGCCGTAGCCACCCAGGCGCACCGTATTGGCCGCATCGTCGTACCGCTTGCCGGCGCCGTTGGCGGTGATGCCGGCGCGGAAGGCACCGAAGCGGCGATCGACGTCCAGGCGCGCGGTGTTCTGAGCGCGGCGGGCCAGCCAGTTGTCGAACTGCGCGCTGCCGTCGGTGCGGTTGCGCGGATCGGTGTGGCTGAGCTGTGCATTGAGGTCGAACCCGGCCACGGTGATCGCACCGGTCAGTTCGGCGCCGCGGATGCGGGCCTTCTCGACCTGCGACATCATGAAGGTGGTCGCGTCATAGGTGATCAGGTCATCGATGCGCGTTTCGTACACATCCAGGCCCCAGCGCCAGCCATCACCCTGCTGGGTGATGCCGACATTCGCGCTCTTGGACTTTTCCGGATCCAGGGTCGGCACGCCGCTCCACGGGTCGTAGAGATCGCTGAAGGTCGGGGCCTTGAACGCAGTGCCGTAGCTGGCGTTGAGGCGGAACGCGCTGCCCAGCTCCAGGCCCCAGCCGAGGCTGCCGGTGGTGTGGTTGCCGAACTGTTCGTTGTCGTCGTTGCGCACGCTGGCCTGCAGGTGGTGCGCGCCGAAGCGGCCCTGGTACTGCACGAACACGCCGGTGTTGTCGCGGCTGTCGACCAGATACCCGGCACTGCTGCCATCCAGGTTGTCCTGGCTCCAGTCCACGCCGGCGCTCAGCAGCTGGCCCTCGGCGATGCCGATATCGGCCTGCACCGAGGCGCTGTCGCGGTGGGTCTGCGCGTTGCCCAGCCAGGTATCACCGTTGAAGTTGTCCGATTCGTTGTCGGCACGGCCGACATTGACGGTCAGGTTGAAGCGCTCGCTGGGGGTGTAGCGCAGCTTGCCACCGAGCACCTGCTGCAGGGTCTCGGAGTAGTTGTAGTAGCCGTCGTAGTGGTTCTCGCCTTCGGCGCGCAGCGCGGTGCCTTCCAGGCTCAGCGTGTCGGTCAGGGCGTAGCCGCCGCGCAGGCTCATGGACAGGTTGCGGTAGCCATCGCGGTCGGGCTCATTGGCGCCGCAGCCGGCGAACGGCGAGACCGAGCCGCGGCAGGCGTTGATGCCGTCGGTGTGCTGGTAGGCGATGTCGGTGCCGAACCAGCCACGCGCGCCACTGCCACCGAAGCCGCCGCTGGCTTCGCGCAGGCCGTTGCTGCCGCCGCCGAGCTGCAGGTGTGGCGCGAACTGGCCGGCATTGCGGCGGGTGAAGATCTGGATCACGCCACCGATCGCGTCGGCACCGTACAGGCTGGACTGCGGGCCACGCACGATCTCGATGCGCTCGATCTGCGCCAGCGGCAGGTCCTGGATCATGGCCAGGCCGAGGTCGCCGGTGTTGATGCGCACGCCGTCGATCAGCACCAGGGCGTGGGCCGAGTTGGTGCCGCGCAGGAACAGCGAGCTCTGCTTGCCCAGGCCGCCGCTGTTGTTGAGGTTGATGCCGGCCCGGCCGCGCAGCAGATCCTGCAGCGAGGGTGCCTGGCTGCGCTCGATCTCGGCGCGGTCGATCACCTGCGCCGGCGAGATGCTGTCCTGCAGGGCGATCGGGGTACGGGTGGCGGTGACCAGCACCTGGTCCAGTGCGGTGGCCTGGTCCTGGGCGGACGCCAGCAGGGGCAGGGCCGAGAGCACAGCCAGGGAAAGAACGCGGGTTTGCAGCTTCATCGATGACTCCATGCACCGCGCACGCCCGCGCGGCAAGGGGTGGGGATGATCGCGCTGCAGGGGTGTTCGACGGTGGGCGGGCGCACGCAGGCGCCTGCTTGCCGCCGCCATGCCCGCCGCATCGCAACCAGTCGTCTTCCAGGCCGGTCTCCGGGCTCGCGGGTCGATGGGGGTGCCATCGTGCCAGGCGCCTTCCCATGCCGGAGCACAGTGGCGTGTTGCCTGGTGTTTCCTCGCTTACCGTTGCGGGGGCAGCGCCGGAGTGGCGGCATGGCACAAGGCCTGACGCGTCACCGGCTTCCCGTTTCAACCTGGCGGCATTGCAGCCCCGGGTCACCTGAAAGTGGGCGCAGTCTAAGCCATCGGCCGGGCCGGTGGCGCGCGCCGGTTAGAATGCGCCTCGCTTTTTCGATGTGATCCCCATGACCCCAACGTGGTTGCAGCACCCCGGCGCCGACGCCCGTGACCCGCACTGGCCGGCTGCAGCGGGCAGCAGAGGGGGCCTGGCGTGATCCTCGATCTGATCCGCCATGCCAGCACCGGCCGCGACGATCATCTCGATGGCCGCACCGATCCGCCGCTGCAGGAGGGCGCGACCGACGCACTGTGTGCGCGCTACGCAGGGCTGTCCTGGCAGCGGGTGCTGTGCTCGCCGCGGCAACGCGCCGTGGTCACCGCCGAGGCGCTGGCCGCGCCGCTCGGGCTGGCCGTGGCGACCGATGAGGAATGGGAAGAGCTGGATTTCGGCGACTGGGACGGTGCCGCGCTGGAGGCGCTGCCGATGGATGCGCTGTCGGCCTTTCATCTGGACCCGCACGCCAACCCGCCGCCGCATGGCGAAAGCTGGGGCCACTTCGAGCGCCGCATCGCGCGTGGACTGCATCGGCTGCTGGATGAACCCGAGCCGGTCTCCACCCTGATCGTCAGCCATGGCGGCGCGCTGCGGATGGTGCTGTCCCAGGTATGCGGGCTGCCGATGGCAATGTGCTGGGCGCTGCGCATCGATCATGGCACGCGGCTGCGCCTGCGCGTGGAGCGCGAGGACGATCACCTGTGGGGCGAGCTGCTGGAACTGCAGCAGGTATGAAGCGCGCAGGTACCGACGGTGTGTCGGTACCTGCGGATCAGCGATGCTCGTCGTCGATATCGAACGGCGGTGCGTCGTCGCCGTCATCATCACGATGCTCGACCGTGCGGTCGTAGACCGGGCCGGAGGCGGGCGGCGCCTTCTTCAGCGGCTGGTCGGCGATGATCGCTTCGTACTCGGCCACCAGCACGGTGCGGCGTGCTTCCGGCAGTTCCTGCCAGTGGCAGTCCTGCAGCGCGCCTTCCAGCGAATACAGCAGGTTCAAGCTCGGTTTGAAGCCGGCGCGGCGCACCTTGACGAAGGCCCCGACGGCCCCGACGGCCACCAGGTCTTCCGGCGTACGCAGACCGACCTGACGCAGCCATGCTGCACTCTTCGGGCCGATGTTGCGCAGCTTGGCGGCACTCATCCCAGTGCCTCGACGAACACGGCGGCGATTGCTTCCAGGCCGGCCTGGTCCTCGGCATCGAAGCGGGCCAGCGACGGGCTGTCCAGATCGAACACGCCGACCAGATCACCGTTGTGGACCAGCGGCACGACCAGTTCCGAGCGCGAGGCCGAGTCGCAGGCGATGTGACCGGGGAACGCATCGACGTCTTCGATGCGCTGGGTCACCCGCTGCGAGGCGGCGGCGCCACACACGCCCTTGTCGAGCGGAATCCGCACGCAGGCGGGCAGGCCCTGGAACGGGCCGACGACCAGCTCCTTGCCATCGAAGAAGTAGAAACCGACCCAGTTCAGGTGCGGCAGGGCGTGGTAGACCAGCGCCGACAGGTTGGCCGCATTGGCGATGCGGTCGCGCTCGCCGTGCACCAGGGCGCGGGCCTGGGCCAGCAGCTGGCCGTACTGTTCCGGCTTGCTGCCGGTGAGCGTGGAGGTATCGAACATGGCCGCAGTCTACCAAGCCGAACGTCCGCCTGCGCCGGGGCCCGGCGGAACGCAGCGGACCGCATCGCAACGCGGCCGGGAGGCGGATAATGGCGCGTTTCCGCTCCCGGTGGTCCCCATGTCCCTGCCTGCGCCGCGCCCTGCCGCTCTGTTCGTTACCGGTACCGATACCGGCATCGGCAAGACCTTCAGCAGCTGTGTGCTGTTGCATGCCCTGCGTCGGCACGGCGGCACCTCGGTGGGCATGAAGCCGGTCGCCAGTGGATGCGAGCGTACCCCCGAGGGCCTGCGCAACGAGGATGCCACCGCCCTGCTGGCGGCCAGCCTGCCGGCGCCGGCGTACGACGACCTCAACCCGTTTGCCCTGGAGCAGCCACTGGCCCCGGAGATCGCCGCTGCCGAGGCGGGCGTGCAGCTGTCATTGGCGCCGATCGAAGCGGCCTTCGCGCGCCTGCGCGCCAGCGCGGACACGGTGGTGGTCGAAGGTGTCGGCGGTTGGCTGGCACCGCTGTCGGCCACGCTGGACCAGCGTGATCTGGTGCAGGCGCTGGAACTGCCGGTGGTGATGGTGGTTGGGCTGCGGCTGGGCTGCCTCAACCATGCGCGGCTGACCGCCGAGGCGATCGCCGCCGGTGGCGCGCGCTGCGTCGGCTGGATCGCCAATGAGGTGGACCCGGCGATGGCGCGCCGCGATGAGAACGTCGCACTGCTCAAGGCGCGGTTGCCGATGCCGTGCTGGGGGCGCCTGCCGTATGCGCCCGGCGCGGACCCGGCCAGCCTGGCCGATCGCCTGGTGTTCTGAGCGTCAGCGCTCTGCGCGTGCCTGCAGTGCGGCGGCGAGCCGCCCCACCGTGGCGATCGCGCCGACGAAGCGCTCGTCCAGTTCCTGGCAGCACGACAGGCGCAGGCAGTGCCGGTACCGTGCGCCGCGCGAGTACACCTGGCCGGGCATGAACACGACGCCCTCGGCCAAGGCCTGCTCGAACAGTTCCCCGGTATCGATCGCGGCAGGCAGCTCCACCCACAGCAGGAAGCCGCCGGTGGGCTGGGTGGCCGAGGTGCCCGGGGGGAAGTGCTGGGCGATCAGGCCACGCACGTGGCTGACCTGGTCGCTGTAGAGCCGGCGCAGCCCACGCAGATGGTGCTCGTAGTTGCCCGCCTCCAGGAACGCCGCCACCGCATCGCCGAGCAGGCGTGATTCGGCGCCGGAGGAATGGAACTTGAGCAGTTGGATATCGGCGGCGAAACGGCCCCCGTCGAGCCAGCCGATGCGGTAATCCGGGGCGAGCGTTTTGGAGAACCCGCTGCAGACCATGATCCAGCCATCGCGGTCGAAGCTCTTGGCCAACGGCTCCAGTGGCTCCTTGAACTGCAGTTCGGCGTACACCGCATCTTCGATCAAGGGCACCTGGTAGTGGTTCACCAGTGCGGCAAGGCGCTGCTTGTTCGGCACCGGCATGCTGCTGCCGAGCGGATTGTGCACCGTCGGCATGGCCATGATCGCGGCGATGCCGCCGGTCTCGAGCAGGGCTTCCAGCGCATCCAGATCGAGCCCGTCGCGCGGATGGGTCGGCAGTTCGATCGCGCGCAGGCCCAGGCTGCGCAGCAGCGGGTAGATGTTGAAGTAGGAGGGCGCTTCGATCGCGACCGCATCGCCAGGTGTTGTCACCACGCGCAGTGCCAACTGGAGGGCCTCCATCGCGCCATGGGTGAGCACCAGCCGATCCACCGTGGTGTGCAGCCCCAGCCGCGGCCCACGTTGCACGATCTGGGTCAGCAGCCGCGCGGCGCCGTTCGGGCGGGCGTAGGTCTCCACCGTGGTAGCGGCACGACGCAGCACCTGCGCGGTACTGCGGGCCAGCTGCGCACCGGGGTAGAAACGCTTGCCGCGCGGGCCGGCGAAGGCCAGGTCGACGATACCCGGCTGCTGCTGCGCGGCCAGCACGCGCGCCATCATCGCCTGCTGGGCGGGGGCGGTCGGCGGCGACGGTGCCTGCCGCAGTGACTGCGTGGGTTCGGGCAGGCGCGGGCTGACCACGAAGCCGGCCTTGGGTCGCGGCAACACCAGCCCGGCATCCTCCAGCTGCCGATAGGCCGCGATCACCGTGTTGAGGCTGAGATTGCGTTGCGTCGCCAGCCCGCGCAGCGACGGCAACCGGGTGCCGACCGGCAAGCGTCCGCTGCGGATCGCATCGGCCATCTCATCGGCCAGGGACTGGTAAAGGTTGGTCGCCATCGGCAGCTGCATCCACGGGATCTGTAACCGTGCGGATGCCAGCCATCTGCATCTGTATCCGCGCCTGGCGCCAGCCTACCATGCGCGTCCCGACTTCCCTCGCGCACGGCAGGGCGATGTGTGCCGTGCGTTTTTTCTTGTTTTTCAGCGTACTCAGCGGGCCGATATCGTGGTGCTGACCAGGCGCGGCTGCTCGCGGTACAGCGCCGGGTACTGCTGCTTCAGCGCGGCCACCTTGGGCAGGTCGTTGATGCGGATGTACAGCGATTCCGGATGCAGCGTGAGGTAGTTCTGGTGGTAGCCCTCGGCGGCGAAGAACGGCTTGCCGCCGTCCACCTGGGTGACCACCGGCGCGGCGTAGGCCCTGGCCTGTTGCAACTGGGCGATATAGGCGCGGGTGGCATCGCGTTGGGCCGCGTCGTTGGCATACACGGCAGAGCGGTACTGCGTGCCGCGGTCCGGGCCCTGCCGGTTGAGCTGGGTCGGATCGTGCGCCACCGAGAAGAACACCTGCATCAATTGGCCGTAGCTCACCTGCGAGGGGTCGTAGGTGACCTGCACGGCCTCGGCATGGCCGGTGCTGCCGCTGCCGACGCGCGGGTAGGTGGCGTTCGCCGCGCTGCCGCCGATATAGCCGGACAGTGCGCTGTCTACGCCCTTGATGTGCTGGAACACCCCCTGCACGCCCCAGAAGCAACCGCCGGCGAACACCACCTGGGCGCGCTTCACGCCGGGTTGGTGCAGGTCCGCCTTGCCTGTGGGCGCCGGCACCAACGCGCTCGGCGCAGCGGCTGCGGCCTGTGCAGGCCGATCCAGGCCAACCACCACGCTGGCAGTGAGTGCGGCGATGGCGACGGCGATGCCGCCGGCAACGAGTTTGTCGAACGCGATCTTCATGCGATAGCTCCTCAACCAAACGTAAAGGCGTAAGCGCGCACGCCCGGATCGAGGAACTCGATCTCGAAGGTGCGCTCCTGCACGGCGCCGGACTGGCGGATCAGCTGATACAGGCGGTTCTCATCGACGTGGCCATCGCCGTCGGCGGAAACATCTCCACCGGCCGCCGCGCCCGGCGCCTGCCCATCGATGCGCACGCGGAACCGGACCGGCTTGCCCTCTTCGCCCGGGGCCATCACCAGGTGCAGGTCGCGCGCATGGAAACGGAAGGCGATGCGGCCGCCGCCCGTTTCCAGCCGGGCAGCTTCGTTGCCCACGGTCCAACGCCCGGCCAGCGCCCACTGGTTGTGCTGCAGCGTGGCAGGCACGGTGTAGTCGGCGGGCTGATCCTGGCGCTGGCCACCGGGCGAGGCGAAGTTCTCGGCCCGCGCATGGCCCAGGTAGGTCTCCGGCGATTTGAGGTTGTCCATGTCGGCCTGGCGGGCCACGCCCTCCAGCGTCATTGCCACCGGTGCATCGTCACCGGGCAGCGTGTTGCCGGCCTCACGCAGCAGCTGGCGGATGATCTGCTCGGACTGCGCATAGTTGCCTTCGCCGAAGTGATGCGCGCGGATCCGGCCCTGCGCGTCGATGAAGTAGTGCGCCGGCCAGTACTTGTTGTTGAAGCCGCGCCAGATCGCGTAGTCGTTATCGATCGCGACCGGGTAGGTGACCTTCAGATCCTTTACCGCGCGCTGCACGTTGGCCAGGCTTCGCTCGAACGCGAACTCCGGCGCGTGCACGCCGATCACCACCAGCCCGTGGTCGCGGTAGCGCTGGGCCCACTCACTCACGTAAGGCATGGCACGCAGGCAGTTGATGCAGGAGTAGGTCCAGAAATCGACCAGCACCACCTTGCCGCGCAGCGCCTGCGCATCCAGCGGCGGGCTGTTGAGCCAGCCGGTGGCGCCCGCCAGCGAGGGCAGGGTGCCTTCCACCGGCAGCGGCTGACCGGGTGTGTTTGCCGCGGCACTGGTCATCGCGGTACCCGCCGCGGGCGGTTGGGCCGGCAGCACGTCGAGCAGGCCCTGTTCCAGCCTGGCGGTGCTGACCGTGGAGAGCCGGGTCAGCACGCCGGTGTCCCAGCCCATCGCGATGGCGACCACCGCCAGCAGCGCGGCGATGCCGAGCCCGCGACGCACCCACTCGCCCACGCCGAGGCGACGCTTGAGCGCAGCGAACACGCGTCCGCCGATCCAGATCGCCAGCGCCAGCGAGGTGGCCGCACCCAGCGCATACGCCAGCAGCAGCCCGCTGGTGCCGACACTGGCACCCTGCAACGCCGCGCCGGTGAGGATCAGGCCGAGGATCGGGCCCGCGCAGGGTGCCCACAGCAGGCCGGTGGCGATGCCGATCAGCAGCGAGGTGCCCACGCCCCCACGGCCGGCGTCACTGGCCGCGTCGGCCGAGGCACTCAGCCGCGCGCCGAGGCGCTGGAAGGGCGACAGCAGGCGGTCGGCCAGCGCCGGCCACAGCAGCGCCAGCGCAAACACTGCCATCACCACCAGCGCGATCCAGCGCCCGATCTGGTTGGCCTGGGCGACCCATTGGCTGCTCACCGCAGCCAGGCTGGCGACCACGGCAAACATCAGCGCCATGCCGATCAGCAGCGGCAGCCCACTGCGCAGGAAGGGGCGGTCGGACCGCGCGAACACGAACGGCAGCACCGGCAGGATGCAGGGGCTGAGGATGGTGAGCACGCCACCGAGGTAGGCCAGCACGAGCAGAAGCATGGAGAGGTCCTTCTATGACGCAGGGAAGTGCAGCGCTCAGGCCGCGACGAAATTCATGGCCACGCCGTTCATGCAATAACGCAGTCCGGTCGGGCGGGGGCCGTCATCGAACACGTGGCCCAGATGGCCCCCGCAGCGCCGGCAATGCGCTTCGACCCGGACCATGCCTAATGTGGTGTCGCGGTCTTCACCGACGGCATCGTGCAGCGGCGCCCAGAAACTGGGCCAACCGGTGCCGCTGTCGAACTTGGTGGAGGAGGAGAACAGCGGCAGCGCGCAGCCGGCGCAGGTGAAGGTGCCGCGCCGATGCTCCTTGTTGAGCGGGCTGCTGAACGGCCGCTCGGTGCTCTGCCGGCGCAGCACGCTGTACTGGGCCGGCGTCAGCTGCTCCCGCCACTGCGCATCGCTGCGCATCACCTCGAACTGGCGCACGGGCGCGGCAGGGGCTGCCGGGGCCGGGCCGCTGCAGGCGGTCAGACCGAACAGGCCGGCGGCGGCCGCCATGCCACCCATTCCAAGCACATTGCGACGTGTGTAACGCATGGCCGATCTCCGGGCAGGGGGACGATGCGGCCATGCTGCGCCCGGCCCGGTCAACGAATCCTCACGCAGGGTTAAATTTTCCGTGACACATTCAGGCCGTGATCCGTCGACAATGCGCCATGCCCTCCTGCCGCCTCCCGAGCCGATGAGCAGCGCCAAGCGTGTCCTGATCGTCGAAGACGATGTCCACATCGCCAACCTGCTGCGCATGCACCTGCGCGATGAGGGCTATGAGGTCACCCATGCCGCCACCGGCGATGAGGGCCTGGCCCTGCTCGAGGGGCAGCCATGGAGCGCGCTGGTGCTGGACCTCATGCTGCCCGGCGTGGACGGCCTGGAGATCTGCAAGCGCGCCCGGGCGATGACGCGCTATACCCCGATCATCATTACCAGTGCGCGCGCCAGCGAAGTGCATCGCATCCTCGGCCTGGAGCTGGGCGCGGATGATTACCTGGCCAAACCCTTCTCGATGCTGGAACTGGTGGCCCGCGTGAAAGCGCTGCTGCGCCGGGTGGAAGCGATGGCGCAGAACGCGCGCATCGATGCCGGTGAAACCGAGGTGGCCGGGCTGCGCATCGACCCGGTCGCACGCACGGCGGCGGTGGAGGGACGGCCGCTGGAACTGACCCCGCGCGAGTTCGATCTGCTGTACTTCTTCGCCCGTCATCCGGGCCAGGTGTATTCGCGCATGGACCTGCTCAACCAGGTCTGGGGCTACCAGCACGACGGCTACGAACATACCGTCAACACCCACATCAACCGGCTGCGCAACAAGATCGAACGCGACGCGGCCAATCCGCAGCGCATCCAGACGGTCTGGGGCCGCGGCTACAAACTGGTCGATGGCAACGAGGGGGGCGGCGCATGATCCGGCTCACGCTGTCCCAGCGCCTGTCCGCCGTGTTCTTCGCGCTGCTGCTGCTGTGCTGTGGCGCGTTGGTCTGGATCCAGATGCGCAGCACCACCGTGCATGAGCAGGAAACCGTGCAGCGCCTGTCGCGCGGGTTGGCCGAACACATCGCACGCAGTGGCGAACTGATGGATGGCCGTGGCATGCGCAACGGCGAAGTGCGCGCGCTGTTCGGCAAGCTGATGGCGGTCAACCCGAGCGTGGAGGTGTATCTGCTCGATGACCAGGGCCGCATCCTCGGCCATGACGCACCGGACGGTCATCTCAAGCGCAGCCGGGTCGATCTGGCGCCGGTGCAGGCGCTGCTGCGTGACGAGCCGTTGCCGATCCTCGGCGACGACCCGCGCAGCACGACCGGCCGCAAGGTATTCAACGCGGCCCCGCTGTGGGTGCAGGGCCATCAGGCCGGCTACATCTACGTGGTGCTGGTCGGTGAGCAGCGCGAAGCACTGGCGGCCAACATCGCCGCCAACAGCACATTGCGCACCACGCTGTGGTCCTTGGCCATCGTTGCGGTGGTAGGGCTGCTGGCCGGCCTGGTCGCGTTCCGCTGGGTGACCCGCCCGCTGCGCCAGCTGACGCGGCGCATCCAGTCCTTCGATGTCGACACGGCCACACCCGATGCCGCGCCGCCGCCGGCCCCGCTGCGCCCCGGCGAGCGTGACGAGCTGGCCATCCTGCAGCACAGCTTCGGGCACATGGCCCAGCGCCTGGGCGAGCAGTGGCAGCAGCTGCGGCAGCAGGATCTGCAGCGCCGCGAGCTGGTCGCCAATATTTCCCACGACCTGCGCACCCCGCTGTCCTCGCTGCACGGCTATCTGGAGACGCTGGCGCTGAAGGACGCCACACTGAGCGCCGACGAGCGCCAGCGCTATCTCTCGATCGCGCTCTTGCAGAGCCACAAGGTCGGTCGCCTCGCCCAGGCGTTGTTCGAGCTGGCCCGGCTCGAGCACGGCGGTGTCGTGCTGGACCGCCAGGCGTTCTCGCTGCCGGATCTGGTCCAGGATGTATTCCAGAAATTCGAGTTGGCGGCCCAGTCGCGCCGGCAGTCGCTGAGCGCCGATATCGCGCCCGGGTTGCCGCCGGTGGTGGCGGATCTGGGCTTGATCGAGCGGGTGCTGACCAATCTGCTGGACAACGCGATCCGGCATACGCCTGAAGGCGGCCACGTCACGGTGACGCTGCGCGCGGGCGACGGCGAGGTGCAGATCAGCGTGGCCGACAGCGGCCCCGGTATCGCGCCGGAGCGACGCGACAGCTTGTTCACCGCGATGCCTGCGCTGGGCAGCCAGCGGCCGGACAGTGGTGGGCTGGGCCTGCTGATCGTGCATCGCATCCTGCAGCTGCACGGGCGTGACATCCGCCTGCTGGAGAGCCGGGAAGGCGCGTTGTTCGTGTTCTCGCTGCCGGCCGCGCGCTGAGCAGCGCGCGGCCGGCTCAGGCCTGTGGCAGCCGCAGCCGGAAGCGCGCGCCGCCGAGCACCGAATCGCACACATCCGCGCTGCCACCGTGCTTGGTGGCGATGATGTGGACCAGGGCCAGCCCGAGTCCGAAGCCGTCGGGGTGCCGCTGCAGCTGCACGTAAGGCTGGAAGATGCGCTCACGGTCGGCCGGGGCCACGCCCGGCCCATCGTCATCCACGGCGATGACCAGCCCCGGTTCGGCGACATGCAGGCTGACAACCACCTGACTCACGGCGTGACGCCGTGCGTTGCCGATCAGGTTGCCCAGCGCCAGCATCAGCGCATCGCGGTTGGCCACCAGCGTGCGCTGATGAGGGGGTTGGAAGCAGAGCCTGGGGCCGTTGCCGCCGGTGGCTGGAAAGCGCTCCTCGAGCGCCTCGAACAACCGCAGGATGTCCAGCCGGTGCGTGGTGACCCGGGGGCTGCGGCCGAACTGTGCGTAGGTCACGCCAGCGGTGGCCAGTTGCTCCAGCCGCGCCACATCGGTCTTCAGGCCGTCCAGCAGCTCCACCCCTTCCGGGTCCTCCTCGCCGATCTGCATCATGGCCAGGGCGAAACGCATGCGTGCCAATGGCGTACGCGTTTCGTGGGCGACCGCCTGGGACAGGATCCGCTGCCCATCCATCACGTCCTGCAATTGCGCAGCCATGCTGGACAGCGCCTCACGCAGCGGCCGCACGAGGTGGGTACTGACGGCAGGCGCCGCGACGGCCAGCTCTCCCTGTTGGATCGCCAGTGCCATGTGCCCAAGCGCATAGACATCGCGCCACAGCCGGTACACCAGGAAATACAGGGGCAATGCGATGGCGATGATGAAGATGCTGATCATCACCGCCGTATCCACGTTTTCACTGTCGTACCAGGCAACATCGGCCTGCTCGGGCTCGGAGAAATCGCCCAGCACCAGGACCTGTGCGGAGCCGGGAAGCCGCTGGTAACTGAAGCGTCCGTCCGGCGAGAGCACCAATCCACCCTGGTCCAGATGCTCCAGCGACGGCGCATCCAGGACGTGCGGCGCCTCGGCCAGCGCCATGACCTGCAGCGGGTAGGCGAACTGCATCTGCAGGTGCCGGGTGAGCTGCGGCCAGTCTGCCTGCGGCGTATCGGCATAGCGTGCGTGCAGAAGATGCTGTGTGCCCTGCAGCTGTGTTCGGATCTGCTGGTCTTCGCCCTGCTCGGTGAGGGTTGCCCATAGATACAGCCCCGAGGCGATCAGCACCAGGTAGGCCAGCACGAAGCCCAGGCAATAGCGCAGGAACAGGCGGAAGTGACCCTTGCGCTGTGCGGATGGGCGGCGTCGCACCATCCCGTCAGCTCCATCCGGCGCGATTGAACAGATAGCCCTTGCTGCGGATGGTCTTGATCCGGTCGGGCACTTCCCCCACGTCGCCGAGCTTGCGTCGCAGCCGCGAGATGCGGGCATCGATCGAACGGTCCAGGCCGTCAAAACCGATCCCGCGCAGGTCGCGCAGCAGGTCATCGCGGCTGAGTATCGTGCCTGCGCTGTCGGCCAGGCACAGCAGCAGATCGAATTCGGCCGTGGTCAATTCAACCCGTTCGCCCAGCAGCGTCACCTCGCGGGTATCGCGTTCGATGCGAAGCTGCCCGAAGCACAGGCTCGGGCGCGTCTGGCGCTGGCTGCTGTCGCGACGCAGGTGCGCGCGCACACGCGCCAGCAGCACCCGCGGCTCGATCGGCTTGCCGATGTAGTCATCCGCACCCAGCTCCAGCCCAAGCACTTGGTCGATATCGTCGGTGCGGGCGGTCAGCATGCAGATCACTCCGCTGAAACGTGGGCGGATCGCGGCGCAGACGGCGAACCCATCCATGCCGGGCAGGGTCACATCCAACAGCACCACCGCCGGGTCCAGGCCGGGAATGCGCTCCACCGCGCCTTCACCGCTGAGCTCGTGCACCACGTCGTAGCCATGGCGCGAGAGATAGCCGCTGACCAGAGCGCCCAGACGCTCGTCATCCTCCACCAGCACGATATCCACCATTGCGGCCCAGCCTTGTCTTCCTGACCTGGCGCGATCCTAAGGCAGCACGACAGGGCGCCGAGGCCTGCGCTGAACGGACCCGTCAGCCGGTTCATCCAGGCAGCACGCGTGGTGCAGGGAGGCGGCGAATCTGCGGTGGATAGCGTCCATGGATGTCGTGATCGGGCGATTTGATGGCGTGCCCGCGACAGCACGGAACAGCTGCCCGAGTGTCGCGTCCGGCCCGCTGTCACGCCCGGTTACACACGGTCGAGAACGGTTGCGCGGGACACACGCGCGCTGCACTGACATGGTCCTGCCGCGAACCCACGCTGTGCACTCCCAACCACGGAGTCATCCATGTACCTCAAGCGTTCCCTCATTGCCCTCTCGTTGGCCCTGGTCGCCACCGCGGCCCAGGCTTCTCCCGCGGATCGCGAGGGCGCCTACGTCTACGGTGGCCTCGGCAAGACCCAGGCCAGCTGGAAGATTCCCGCCGCCGACGTGGCACCGGGTACCAAGCGCAAGCAGCGTAGTTCCGGGGCGAGCTACAGCGTTGGCGCTGGGTATCGCTTCAGCCCGTTCCTGGCGGCCGAAGGCTCCTTCGACAACACCATCGGCAATCGTCGCAGCAAGGATCCGGGCACGGCGAATTTCTCCAGCCGTTCGCTCAACGTGGGTGGCCTGGCCTTGATGCCGATCGGTGAACGTGTCGAGTTGTTCGGCAAGGTGGCCGTTGGCAGCCGCCAGCAGAGCTTCCTGCCGCCCAAGGGGACCGACGTCAAGACGACCCGGCAGAGCAAATTTGCGACCACGCCCAGCGCCGGTGCCAACGTGTACCTGACCGATGCGCTCGCGTTGCGCGCCGAGTACACGATCCCGATGTCGGCCAACAAGAAGGTCCAACAGGCGGCCGGCGTGGAAAAGATGCGCCTCAACACCTGGAACGTGGGCATGTCCTACGCCTTCTGATCGGCAACGCCATCGCCGCCCCCGACCCGCTGCGGTCGGGGGTCGCCTTTCCGCGATCCTGGCAGGAGAGAGTTTCGTATGAGTGGTATCTGTGGCGTCGTCGTGCGCCCTGGAAAATGTTCCGCTGGCTTGCCGCAACGCTTGGACGCGATGAGTGCGACGTTGCGCCACGGCGGTCGCACGCCGTCGACCTGGTACGACCAGAGCCACGGCGTGGCGCTGGCGCGACTGCACAGCGTGGGGGGCACCCCATCGTCGCCGCAGCAATCCGCCTGCGGGCGCTATGTGTTGTGCCTGGACGGTACGCTGTACACCCGTGCGGCGTTGCAGCGCGAGTTTGCGTCGTCGGTGGGAGCCAGCGAGGACGATACGACGCTGCTGCTGCTCTCCATCGCGGCCCGAGGACTGCAGCGCACGTTGACGGAGTGCGATGGGGACTTCGCGCTGGCCGTATGGGACCGTCAGGAACACGTCCTGTGGCTGGCCCGCGACCGGGTCGGCGCGCGGCCGCTGTACTACGGGTGGTGCCACGGCGATCTGCTGTTCGGCGTGGGGCTGGGCTCGCTGCATGGCTATCCCGGCTTCCAGGCACCGATCAATCGCGATGCGCTGCCGCTGCTGCTGCGCTTTGGCTACATTCCCGCGCCGCACAGCATCCAGCAGGGTGTCTTCAAGGTCGCCGCGGGATGCGTGGTCCGGCTCACCCCGGCCATTCGCGCCGCGGGGGCACAGGCCCACTGCGATCACGCCGGCGGTCGCCGCTACTGGGACGCCCGCGAGGACATCCGAGCGGCCATCGATGAGCGCGCGCACATGCCGGTCTCCAGTGACGATGCGCTGGAGCGGTTGGAGATGGTGCTGCACCAGGCCGTGGCGCGGCGGACGCCACGCGATGGCAACGCGGCGGCGTTCCTTTCCGGGGGGACGGATTCGTCGCTGGTCACCGCGGTCCTGCAATCACAGTCCACCCGACCGATCGACACCTTCACGGTCGGCTTCGATGATCCGCGGCACGACGAAGCCGACTGGGCGGACCAGGTGGCCGCCCGGCTTGGCACCCGGCACACCCGTCACATCCTGCGCCGGGGTGAGGCGGCCACCCTGGTGGCGGCGCTGCCGGACATCTGGTGCGAACCGTTCGCCGATGCCTCGCAGGTGCCGACCCTGCTGGCCAGCATGCTGGTGGCCAATCGCCACCGTGTCGTGATGACCGGCGACGGCGGGGATGAGCTCTTCCACGGGCACGGTGCGTACCAGCGCGCCATTCGGAATGCGGCCTGGAACGAACGTGTGCCTGCGCCGTTGCGCAGCCTGTTGCGGCGGTGGCCTGCGGCGGACCCGGAGCGGGCGCGGCTGGGCGGCTGGCCAGCCCTGCGTTCGGAACTGGGCGCCGACAGCGTGGAAGGGCATTACCTGTTGCGGGTCTCGCGCTGGCGCGATCCGGCGCGGGTAGTGCTGCACGCACGCGAGCCGGGCACGGTGTTCACCGATCGCGGGCGTTGGCTGGAGGCGGGCGATCCGGCGGACCGTGTGCAATACCTGGATTTCCTGATGGATCTGGGCAACGGCATCCTGACCAAGATCGATCGCGCTGGCGCGGCGCATGGGCTTGAGACCCGTTCGCCATTGCTGGACCCGGCCGTGGCACGCTTTGCCTGGTCGCTGCCTGGCCGCCTCACGTTCGCAGACGGCGAACACAAATGGATCCTCAAGCAGTTGCTGTCGCGGCATCTGCCGGAACGGCTGGTGTATCGGCCGAAGATGGGCTTCGGTCCCCCGGTCGCGGCGTGGCTGGCGGGACCGCTGTTTCCGTGGGCCAATGCCTTGCTCGATGAGCAGCGACTGCGCCGCGAAGGCTACTTCGACGCGGGCAAGGTCGCGCGGATATGGGCGGAGTTCTGCGACGGCCGGCGCAAGTGGCACACGCACCTGGGGCCGATCCTGATGTTCCAGGCGTGGCTGGAGCGCCATCGGCGCGCGGTGGCCGAGGCCTGAACAGCGCCCAAAAAAAGACCCGACAGAGGGAGGGTTCTGTCGGGTCTGGGATTGCGTGGGGGGAGGGACCCACGCAAATTCGATGTTGTCCGGCTCAGCCGCGGGTCTTGCCTGCGCTGGGCGTGGCGGCCGCGAACGGCTGCCGGGCGAGTTCGCCGAAGGCTTCGGAGGCCTTCAGCCCCAGGCCGGCCACTTCCTGGCTGGCGCTGGTCCAACGGGCGAGGTTGTCACGTGCCAGTTGCGCGCCTTTGGGCAGCAGCGACTGCAGCGTGCCAGCATCCTGTGACTGCACGATTTCACCGAAAAATCCGCTGGTGGCGGTGATGTTCTTCTCCAGCGTCTTCAGCTGCACCCCGAACATGCTTTCGGCATTTTCCAGCGCGAGCCGGTTGGCACGCGTGGCCGTGGCGGCCAGCTGGCGGGTGTAGTCGCTGAAGGAATCGGTGAACGCGGACGCCATGGTCAGGACGGTTCGAGAACGTTGATGCAATGCAGCATACGCTGAAAATATTGCGATGCAACATATTTTTCCCGAACCGGTCCGGATTTGCCCGGTGGCGGTCAGAAATGCTTCAGGATCAAGGGGATGGCATGGCATCCCCGGAAACGATCAACCGCGATAGCGGCAGCCGGAGGTGCAGGTTTCGTGCACGGTGACTTCGCTCAGCGCAGGCAACCCCGGCTTGAGCTCGTTCCAGATCCATATCGCCAGCCGCTCGCTGGTCGGGTTCTCCAGGCCGGGAATGTCGTTGAGGTAGTGGTGGTCCAGGCGATCGTAGATCGGCTGGAAGGCGGCTTTGACGTCGCCGAAATCCATGATCCAGCCGGTCTGCTCGCCGGGCTCGCCTTCCACCTTCAGTTCCACCCGGAACGAGTGGCCGTGCAGGCGCGCGCACTTGTGGCCCGGGGGCACGTTGGGCAGGTGGTGAGCGGCCTCGAGGGTAAAGACTTTGAAGATTTCCATGCCCGCATTGTAGCGGTGGGCCGGGGAGGGCGCGGGTCCCGTTCGTTAATTTTTGCTCACTAAAACATTTCCATCCGGATGAAGAGATGTTAGTTTCTCTTATATCCGTATGAAGAGATGTTATTGGCCGTGGTTCAGCCAGACATGGACTACTGCGGAACTTGTCGTCCACCACCCCACTGAAGTTCATGCCCAAGCACACTCTTCTCGTAGCGGCGCTGTCCGTCGCTCTGGCAACGCCTTTGACCGCGTTCGCCGACGCCGCCCCCGATGCCGCCGCCACCGGCGACAGCAAGACCCTCGCCGCCGTGCGGGTCACCGGATCCAACATCAAACGCACTGACACCGAGTCGGCCAACCCGGTGCAGGTGATCGAGCGCCAGCAACTGGAGGAGACCGGCAAGGCCACCGTCGCCGACCTGCTGCGCTCGATCTCGGCCAACACCGGCAACGCCAACAACGAAACCACCAACAACGGCTGGGCCTCCGGTTCGGCCGGCATCGGCCTGCGCGGCCTGTCGCAGAAGAACACCCTGGTGCTGCTCAACGGCCGCCGCCTGGCCAACTACGGCTTCCCGGCCGGCGGCCTGTCGGACACCTTCGTCAATCTCAACGCGCTGCCGCTGGTCGCCGTGGAGCGCATCGAAGTGCTCAAGGACGGCGCTTCGGCCGTGTACGGCTCCGATGCCGTGGCCGGCGTGGTCAACATCATCACCCGGCAGAATTTCGAAGGCGCCGAACTCGGTGGCAGCCTCGGCACCGCCGATCAGGGGGGACTCGACGAGCAGAACCTGAAGTTCATCGGTGGCATTGGTGACTTGGACACGGACGGCTACAACATCCTGGTCAGCCTGGAAGGCTACAACCGCGAGCGCCTGGACCAGGACCAGCGCGACCTGACCAAGTCGGGCATCTACACCGACAAGCCCGGCGGCCGCTGGAACGGCTGGTCGGCCAAGGGTGCGCGCTATCTGGTCAACGGCACCTCGGTGCCCATGCTCGATGCCAACGGCAACTGCCCCGACGGCACCACGCTGGTGGCCAGCGCGCCGATCGATGGCCTGGCCGGCAATACCTGCGGCTTCAACCAGGCGCCGTACACCACGCTGATCCCTTCGACCAAGCGTTACCAGGCCTACGTCAACGGCACCTTCCGGGTGAACGACAACGTGGAAGCCTTCGGTGAAGTGCTCTACAGCGACATCAAGGGCGTTGCCTGGTTCGGCAGCAGCCCGTTCTTCACCTTGGAAAGCGGCCGCTTCGCGCTCAACGCCGATACCGGCCTGGCCGAGCCGGTATCGTCGAACCTGCCGGCCAGCAGCCCGTACAACCCGTACGGCCGCGCGGTGCCGATCGAGTACACCTTCTTCAACCTCGGCGCGACCATCAAGACCAACCGCTCGCAGGCGTACCGCGGCCTGGTCGGGCTGCGTGGCAGCCTGCAGAACTGGGATTGGGAAGTGGGCGCGTTCGGCGCGCGCAGCAGTGAGCGCGAGACTGTCTCCGGTGGCTTCGCCAACCGCTATGCGCTGGCCGATGCCCTCGCCACCGGCAGCTACAACCTGCTCAATCCCGCAGCCACCCCGCAGGACGTGCTCAACGCGATCAACATCAGCACGCTGCGCCCGGCCGAGTCGGTGCTGCAGGGCGTGGATGCCAAGATCTCCGGTGCGATCGGCCACACCTGGGCGGGTGAGATCGGGTTTGCCGCGGGTGCCGAATGGCGCCGCGAGAAGCTCGATTCCAACAACCCCTGGCAGATCGATGCGGGCCTGCAGATCCGCCCGGCGATCGCCGAGGTTCACGGTGAGCGCAAGGTCAGCGCGGCCTATGCCGAGGTGAACGTGCCGCTGGCCGAGCGCCTGGAACTGCAGGCGGCCGCGCGCGCCGATCACTACAGCGACTTTGGCGATGCCTTCTCGCCCAAGCTGAGCCTGCGCTGGCAGCCGTGGGACATCCTGCTGGTGCGCGCCGCCGCCTCCAAGGGTTTCCGGGCGCCGTCGCTGTCGGAGAACTCCAACAGCACTAGCATCGCCTACGGCAGCGTGATCGATCCGCGCGACCCGGACGTGCCGGGCTCGCGGCAGAACCCGACCTTCTTCACCGTCGGCAACAACGACCTCAAGCCCGAACGCACCAAGAGCTTCAACGCCGGCATCGTGCTGTCGCCGTGGTCCAACACCAGCCTGAGCGTGGACTACTACCGCATCGAGCTGGAGAACCTGGTGGGCACCAACAACACCCAGACCCTGGTGACCGACAACGTTCCCGGCGCGGTGCTGCGCGATGAGCGCGGCAAGCTGCTGGCGGTCTACAACCGCTACCAGAACCTGAGCGAGCTGAAGACCTCCGGCTTCGATGTCGAGCTGCGCCAGCGCTTCCCGACCGAGCGCGCGGGCGACTTCGGCCTGAGCACCGCCTTCACCCACGTGCGCGACTACAGCCGCCCCACCGTGGTCGGTGGTCCGCTGGTGGATTACGCCGGCAGCAACCTCGGCGCCACCCTGCCCAAGAACAAGGCGACCACCACCTTCGATTGGAGCTACGGCGACTTCCGCACCGCGCTGACCTGGTACTACACCAGCGGCTACGACCAGAAGGCCGGCGCCGCGGCCACCGCCGTGCAGGACCGCGTGGATGCGTACAACCAGTTCGATCTGTACCTGGGCTACACCGGCATCGACAAGCTGACCCTGTACGCGAAGATCCAGAACCTGGCCGACGAGGAACCGCCCTACGACGCCTCGTTCCCGGGCATCCGCGCGCCGTACGACTTCAGTCAGTACGACCTGCGCGGCCGCTACTTCACGGTCGGCTTCGACTACCGCTTCTGACCTTGTCCACTGCACCGGAGCGTGCGCATCCACAGGGCCGGAAGGAACCGGCCCGTCTCCCGGGGAATCGCTGTGTCTCTGCAACGTCTGCTCTCTCCCATCGCCTGGCTGGCGCTGGTGCTGTGCCTGTCCGCTGCGCCTGCGTCCGCGCAGAGCGCGTATTTCTTCCCGGCCGGCGGTGATTTCGATCCCGCCGTGCCGACCCCGCAGCAGTTCCTTGGCTATGAGATCGGCAGCCGCTACACGCGGCACGATCAGCTGGTGGCCTATTTCAACGAACTGGCCAGGCACTCCGACAAGATCAAGGTCGAGGAGATCGGCCGCAGTTACGAGGGCCGCCCGCTGCTGATCGCCACGGTGACCTCGGCGCAGAACCTGCAGAACCTGGAGGCGCTGCGGCGCCAGCACGTCACCCTGATCGATCCGGCGCAGCCGCTCGCGGCCGCCGGCAGCAGCCCGGTGGTGGTGTGGCTGGGCTACAGCGTGCACGGCAATGAAACCTCCAGTGGTGAAGCGGCGATGCTGACTGCCTACTACCTGGTCGCCAACCGCAGCGCGGAGACCGCGCAGTGGCTGCAGCAGGCGGTGGTGCTGTTCGATCCGGCGCAGAATCCGGACGGGCGCGACCGCGCGGCGAGCTGGCACAACGCGTACGCGTCCTCGCCGGCCTCGGCCGATCCGGCCGACAAAGAACATGTCGAACCGTTCCCGCAGGGCCGCACCAATCACTACTTCACCGACCTCAACCGCGACTGGCTGGCGCTGACCCAGCAGGACACGCGGCCGAAGATCGCGTATTTCCATCAGTGGTATCCCAACGTCCAGATCGACTTCCACGAGATGGGCAAGGACAGCACCTACTACTTCGAACCGTCGCCGGCGAGCATGCACAGCCCGCTGATTCCGGCGGCGTCGTATGCGTTCAACAAGACCCTGGCCAAGTACCACGCACAGTCGCTGGATGCGCTGGGCTCGCTGTACTACACCGGGGAGACCTTCGACAATTTCTCGCCGGTCTACGGCTCGACCTACCCGGACTTCCACGGTGCAGTGGGTGTGACCGTGGAGCAGGCCAGCTCGCGCGGCCGCGTGCAGGAATCGGTCAACGGCCTGCTGACCTTCGGCTTCACCATCCGCAACCAGGTAGCCACCGGGCTGGGCACGGTGCGCGGCGCGGTCACCGAGCGCGACGGGTTGCTCAAGCTGCAGAAGGAGTTCTTCCAGTCCGCGTTGAAGCAGGCCAACCAGCAGCCGGTAAAGTCGTTCGTGTTCGGCGATGCGGCCGATCCGGGCCTGACCCAGCGCCTGCTGGATCTGCTGCTGCAGCACCAGATCACCGTGCAGGCACTGAGCGCCCCGGTGACCGTGGAGGGGCAGCGTTTCGAGCCGGGCAGCGCCTACGTGGTGCAGGCGGCGCAGCCGCAGTTCCGTCTCGTGCATTCGATCTTTGCCGACACCCCACCGATCAAGGGCGATGTGTTCTACGGCAGTACCTCCTATGCGATCGCGCCGGCCTACGGCATCGCTTTCGCTGCCAGCCGCAGCCGGATTGCCGGTGGCGAGCGCGTCGCCAGTGTGCCGGCCGCCAACGGTGGCGTGGTCGGTGGCCAGGCCGGCTACGCCTACGTGTTCGATTGGCGCGATTACAACGCCAGCCGCGCGCTGTATGCGCTGCAGGCCAAGGGCCTGCTGACCCGCGCCGCGTTCCAGCCGTTCACCGCAACCACCGCGCAGGGCGAGCAATCGTTCGGCTACGGCAGCGTGGTCGTGCCGGTGGCTGGCCAGCCGCTGGCCGGTGCCGACCTGCTCGCCGCGGTCGACGCGGCCGCGCGCAGCAGTGGCGTGCACATCCAGGCGCTGTCCAGTGGGCAGAGCCGCGGTGGCATCGACCTGGGCAGCGACAGCGTCAAGGCGCTGCGAAAGCCGGCGGTCGCACTGGTGATGGGCGAGGGGGTCAGTGCCACCGAGATCGGCTCGGCATGGTTCCTGCTTGATCAGCACCTGCAGTTGCCGGCCAGCAAGATCGACCCGGCCCAGCTGGGCAAGATCGCCCTGGATCGCTACACCACGATCGTCCTGGCCGGTGGCACCTATGCCGGCGTGGACGCGACCGCCGTCGCGGCGCTCAAGCGCTGGATCAACGCCGGGGGCTCGCTGGTCACCTACGGCACCGCCGCGCGCTGGGCGATCGAGCAGAAGCTCAGCGACGAAGTGCTGGGGCCGGAGGAAAAGGAGCCGGAGGCAGCACGACGTGCGTTCGGCGACCAGCGTGATATCGCCGCGATCGAGCGCGTGAGCGGCAACATCCTCAGCGCGGACGTGGACACTACCCATCCGCTGGGCTTCGGCGTGCCGCGCCGGCAGCTGGCGGTGAACAAGGAAAACGGCCTGAGCTTCCAGCCCAGCCGCAACCCGTTCTCCACGGTGGTGCGCATCGACGAGACGCCGAAGGTCAACGGTTACCTCTCTGAGCGCAACCGCAGCCGGGTCGCCGGTGCTGCCTGGCTGCTGGTGTCGCCGCAGGGGCAGGGCAATGTGGTGCTGTTCGCCGATGACCCGGCCCACCGCAAGTACTGGCATGGCACCGAGCGCCTGCTGTTGAACGCGATCTTCTTCGGCAACCAGCTCAACCCGACCAAGCCGCGCGGCTGAGGGGTCGGATCCGGAAACAGCCGACCCAGGTCGGCTGTTTCCGGTTGTTGGACACCCGTCACACCCCCTGTGAAAATTCCGTATTGCGAATCATTCGCAATACGCATACGATGGCGCCCGCCGGGATCGCCCGGTCCCGGCCGCGAGAGTCCGTCATGTCGTTCCGCCCGATCGCTGCGTTGTTGCTGGCCGCGCTCTACGCGAGCCTGGACCGGACCGCCACCCCGATGTACGACGGCGCCGACACATTGAGCGTCCGCGTTTTCGAACCGTAACCGTCCTTTCTCCAGGGGAACCACCATGAAGATCGTCCCGCTCACCGCGGCCGTGCTGGCGCTGGTGCTGGCGCCGGCCGCCCATGCGCAGCCGGCCAACAAGGCCACCACTGTTTCGCCGACCGCCGCCGCCTTCCTGGCGCAGTTCGCCACCGAGGGCAACGACAGCGTCAGCTGGGCCCAGTTCGAGGCTTTCCGCAAGCAGCGCTACGCCGACACCGACCGCAACCAGGACGGCCATGTCGACGAACAGGAATACGTCGACGAATACCTGCAGCGCTTCGACGTGCGGCTGGCCGATGCACGCGCCGGCCACCTGCGCCAGACCGACACCCGCTTCAAGGCACTGGACCGCGACGGCAATGGGGCGATCAGCCGCGCCGAATACGACGCCGCTGGCGAACGCACCTGGGCCGGCTACGAGCGGTCGCAGAACGCCACGCAGGAGACTGCTGCGGCGTCCTCGCGCGATCCGCTGAAGATGCCGACCTCGCATACCGCCAATGGCATGTTGGACCTGTACGACCGCAACAAGGATGGCGCGGTGGATCGCGAGGAGTTCGACGCGGTGCGCGCAGCGAGCTTCGCCGCGACCGACACCGACGGCAACGGCACGCTGTCGTTGGCCGAGTACACCGCCGAATTCGAAGGCCGCCTGGACCAGCAGCGCCAGCGCGTGCGCGCCGATGCCGAGCGCCAGGCACGCGTGCGCTTCGCCTCGCTGGACAAGGACACCGATGGCCGCATGACGTTCGCCGAGTACCAGCTCTCGGGCAAGCGCATGTTCGACCGTGCCGACAGCAATGGCGATGGCGTCGTCGACGCACGCGATCCCGAGCCGATCGCCGGCGCGCACTCGGCCAACGGCAACCGCTAGCGCCCCGGACGTGCCGCGCACGTCCCACGTATCAGCCAACGATGAATCCGGCGCGTGGTTTCCCGCGCGCCCTCGCGCCTCCCAGCCCCGCTCGATCCACCGATCGCCGCAGCCAGGAACGGCCCGCCGCCACCGCGGCGTTCACGCCATTCCCTTTCCCTCCTGCGGAGTCTGATCATGAAGTCGTCCCTCACCCTGCTGGCCATGGCGGTCGCCGCCAGCCTGTCCTTCACCGTGCACGCTGAAACCGCTGCCGACGCCAGCACGCTCGATACCGTGCGCGTGCAGGCCGAGCGCGCCAAGAAAACACGCTCGGCCAACCAGAACGTCACCGTGCTGACCGCGGCCGATCTCGACAACGAGATGGCCAACACGATGGAAGAAGCCATCCGCTACATCCCCGGCGTCAGCATCGTGGACATGGGCCGCTTCGGCGACAACGGCTTCAACATCCGCGGCCTGGAAAGCGACCGCGTGGCGATCACCGTCGATGGCCTGAGCCTGGGCGAATCGGTGGAAACCGCGCGTTCCTACGAGTTCTTCCGCGGTGGCCGCGGCGATGTGGACATCGATACGCTCAAGAGCCTGGCCGTGATCAAGGGCGCCGATTCGATCAGCGCCGGCAGCGGCGCGCTCGGTGGCGCGGTGGTGTTCACCACCAAGGACCCGGCCGATTACCTCAAGCCCGCCGGCAACGACACCCACCTGGGCTTCAAGGCGGGCTACTCCGGTGCCAACGACGAAACCATGGGCACGCTGACCTTCGCCAACCGCACCGGCATCGTCGAATCGATGCTGGTCTACACCCGCCGCGAAGGTCATGAATCCGAGTCGTGGTACGACACCACGAACGACCGCATCGGGGTCGGCCGCCGCACGCCGGACCCGGTCGACAGCACGCGCGACAACCTGCTCGGCAAGCTCGACCTGCAGCTGGACGACGCCAACACGCTGGGCTTCCTCTACGAGCGCGGCCGCGCCACCAACGATGTGGACAACCTGTCGCGTGTCTATGCGCCGGGTTATCTGTCGCGCAAAGGCCATGACACCAACGACCGTGACCGCTACGGGGTGAACTACCAGTGGCGCGCCGACACCGCGCTGTTCGATACGCTGGATGCGCAGGTGGACCGCCAGGTCACTGACAGCCGTGGCATCACCACGATCGTGGCCGGCAGCGGCTGTCCCGGCGGCGCCACGCCGTGCCTGCGCAGCGAGAACCGCTCGACCAAGCAGACCTTGGACCGTGCCGCGGCCGACTTCAGCAAGGTGTTTGCCACCGCAGGCGCGCGCCATGATGTGGTCTACGGCCTGGCCTGGCAGCAGCGCGACATCGATTTCACCGCCGTCGATACGCGCTGGAATGCCGCCGGCGCCATCGCCTCGGTGGAGATCGATCCGCGCCAGGTACCCAAGACCGATGTGACCGCCTGGAACCTGTACCTGCGCGACAGCGTGCAGCTGCTGGACGAACGGCTGACCCTCAGTGCCGGCGCACGCTATGACCGCTACGACTATTCGCCGCAGGTGGATGCCACCTTCGTGGATCGCACCGGCACCGTGCGCGATGTGAGCTTCGCTTCGCCGAGTTGGCAGGCCGGCGTCGAGTATCGCTTCCTGCCCGACCATGCGCTGTGGGCGCAGGTGGGACGCGGCTTCCGTGCGCCGACCGTGGCGGACATGTATTCGCCGACCAGTGCGACGCAGGTGATCAACGCGCAGAACGGCCAGCCGCTGCTGCTCAACGACACCGTGTCCAATCCGGACCTGGAGTCGGAAAAGAGCCTGAATCTCGAGTTCGGCTACCGCTGGAGCACCGATCGCGCGCAGCTCGGCCTGTCGGTGTTCCGCGACCGTTACGAGAACTTCATCGAATACACCAACCTGGTGCAGTCCGTACCCGGCGGCTTCCGCACCACCGCGACCGGCCCGGTGCTGTATTCGCGCAACTACACGATGCCGACCAACGCCGGCGAAGTGACGGTCAAGGGCGTGGAACTGGAGGGCCGCTGGCAGGTCAATGATGCATGGTCCTCGCGCCTGGCGGCCTCCTACAGCGAAGGCGAGAAGCGCAACGGCGACCCACTGGAGAGCATCGTGCCGGCCAGTGCCGTACTGGGCGTGCGCTACGCACCCTCGCCGGTGTGGAATGTCACGGCCAGCATCACCCACGCCGTGGCCAAGAAGGCCAAGGACGCCTACACCACCGACGCCACCGGCAAGGTCACCACGCCGGCCTTCGTCGACAAGGCCGACGGCTACACTGTGCTGGATCTGTACGGCACCTGGAACGTCACTCCGCAGTGGAAGCTCAGTGCCGGCCTCTACAACCTGACCAACGAGGAGTACTACCTCTGGCAGCGCGTGCGCAACATCAACAAGGGCAGCAACACGCTCTACGGCTACGTCAACGATGAAGGCATCGGCCGTTACAGCGAGCCGGGCCGCAATGCGCGGATCACGGTGGCCTACAGCTTCTGACGCAGGGGCGCCTACCCAGGGCCGGGCCGGTAGTGCCGGCCACTCACCGGCTCCGTACACATAAAAAAAGGGCGACGCAGCTGCGTCGCCCTTTTTGCGTTTCAGCGATGCCCGAAGGAATCAGCTGGCGCGACCGCCACCGCCGCCCTGGCTGCGGCCACCACCGCCACGGCGCTGGCCCTGCGGCTGGCCACCGCGCGGTGCACCGCGACCGGCGCCATCACGCTGACCGCCACCGGCCTTCTTCGGGCCGGCATGGGCGTGGCGCGGGGCCTCGGCGTGCGGACGACGCGCGTGCTTGCGCGGCGAACGATCGCCACCCGGCACTTCGGCCTTGCCCGGCGCGCTGTTGCCCCAGCGGATCGGGGTCTGCGGCTCGAAGCCCGGCACGTCGCGGATGTCCATGTCCTTGTCGAGCAGGCGCACGATCTGGCGCAGCAGCTTGGCTTCGTCCTGGGCCACCAGCGAAATCGCCTGGCCGGTCGAGCCGTTGCGGCCGGTACGGCCGATGCGGTGCACGTAATCCTCGGCCACCATCGGCAGGTCATAGTTGATGACCTTCGGCAGCTCGTTGATGTCGATACCGCGCGCAGCGATGTCGGTGGCCACCAGCACGGTCACGCGGCCGGCCTTGAAGTCACCCAGCGCACGCAGGCGCTGGCCCTGGCTCTTGTTGCCGTGGATCGCCGCGGTCTTGATGCCGGACTTGTCCAGGAACATGGCCAGCTTGTCGCAGCCGTGCTTGGTACGGCCGAACACCAGGGTCTGCTCACGGCTGTCCTGCGCCAGCAGGTGCAGCAGCAGTTCGCGCTTGCGCGCGCCATCGACCGGATGCACGCGGTGAGTAATGGTCTCGGCGACGGTGTTCTTCGGGGTCACCTGGATCTGCGCCGGATCGCGCATGAACTCCAGGGCCAGCTGCTTGATGCTCTCTTCGAAGGTAGCCGAGAACAGCAGGGTCTGGCGGTTCTGGCGCGGCAGCTTGGCGAGGATCTTCTTGATCGACGGCAGGAAGCCCATGTCGAGCATGCGGTCGGCTTCATCCAGAACCAGGATCTCGATGCCGGACAAGTCGACGCTGCGGCGCTCGATGTGATCGATCAGGCGGCCCGGGCAGGCGACCAGCAGGTCCACGCCACGGCGCAGCACGTCGAACTGGTTGCCCATGCCGACGCCGCCGTAGATGCACGCGCTCGGGATGCGCAGGTACTTGCTGTAACCGCGCAGGCTGTCATGCACCTGGGTGGCCAGTTCGCGGGTCGGGGCGAGCACCAGGGCGCGCGGCTTGCGCGGGCCGCTGACGGCCTGCGGGTTGGTGCCCAGGTGCTGCAGCAGCGGCAGGCCGAAGGCAGCGGTCTTGCCGGTGCCGGTCTGTGCGCCGGCCAGCAGGTCGCGGCCTTCCAGGGCGAGCGGGATGGCCTGCTCCTGGATCGGGGTGGGGGTATCGTAGCCCTGCTCGGTCAACGCGCGCAGCAGGAACGGGGCAAGGCCCAAGGATTCAAAAGACATCGGGTGGAAGCTCCAAAGACAAAGTAACGCCAGGCCGAATGGCCGGACGCGAGGCAGATCAATGTGATCGGCTGACTCGGAGCGTTCCCGTAAACCGCGCTGCGAGAATTGGGTGCAGTCGACGCGGTGCGAAGACTGGAATGCATGACGAATGGCGTCGGAGTGGGGGCGGGCGACGGATCGTTGATCCATATCGCCGGCGATCCCGAAGGGAAACGGACGGCCGCTGCAGACCCGGATAGTCTAACGGATGTTTGAGACCCATACCAAATCCCCCTGTTCAGTTTGCAAGGAGGGGGAGGGGGCGGTAGTGCCAGGCCACGCGTGGCTGGGGCAATGCATTACGGTAAGGCGATGCGGCGGTGCAGCTGGTCGCCCCGCCAACCATTTGATTACACTTGAAACCTATTTTCGCGATCCCGGATACCCACCCATGAAGCTTGGTTCTTTGAAGGAAGGCGGCCGCGACGGCACCCTGATCGTGGTCTCGCGCGATCTGCGCCACGGCGTGCGCGCCACCGGCATCGCCGCGACCCTGCAGCAGGCCCTGGAAGACTGGAGCCACCTGGCCCCGCGCCTGAACGCCCTGTACGAATCGCTGAACGATGGCGACGCCGATGGCGTGTTCGACATCGACCTGCAGG
This sequence comes from Stenotrophomonas sp. PUT21, assembly GCF_052232875.1. Classification (NCBI taxonomy): domain Bacteria; kingdom Pseudomonadati; phylum Pseudomonadota; class Gammaproteobacteria; order Lysobacterales; family Lysobacteraceae; genus Stenotrophomonas; species Stenotrophomonas sp. PUT21. The sequence continues at coordinate 182,213 of NZ_CP197645.1, forward strand.
CGCTGGCCGCGCCGCTGCCGCGTTCCTATGAATTCGTCGACGGCAGCGCCTACCTGCCGCACGTGGCCCGCGTGCGCCGCGCCCGTGGCGCCGAAGTGCCGGAGAGCTTCTACACCGACCCACTGATGTACCAGGCCACCAGCGCCGGGTTCTACGGCCCGCGCGATGCGGTCAAGGTGGTGAGCGAGGACTACGGCATCGATCTGGAAGCCGAGCTGGTGGTGATCACCGACGACGTGCCGATGGCGGTGAGCCCGGAGCAGGCCGCCGGCCATATCCAGCTGATCGGCCTGGTCAACGACGTCTCGCTGCGCAACCTGATCCCGGGTGAGCTGGCCAAGGGGTTCGGCTTCCTGCAGTCCAAGCCGCGCTCGGCGCTGTCGCCGGTGTTCGTCACCCCGGATGAGCTGGGTGACGCCTGGCAGGACAGCAAGGTCCACCTGCCGCTGGTCACGCATATCAACGGCACCTGGTTCGGTGCGCCGGAGGCGGGCGTGGACATGCAGTTCAACTTCGCCCAGCTGGTCGCCCATGCGGCCAAGACCCGCCCGCTGGGCGCCGGTGCAATCGTCGGCTCGGGCACCATCGCCAACGAGGACACCAGCAAGGGCGCCTCCTGCTTCGCCGAACAGCGCACGGTGGAAACCCTGCGCGACGGCAAGCCGAGCACGCCGTTCATGTCCTTCGGCGACGTGGTGCGGATCGAGATGTTCGATGCGGCCGGTGAGAGCATCTTCGGTGCGATCGAGCAGCGCATCGAGCAGGCGGCCAAACCCTGAGCGGCGCTGCGGAGACCGTCATGGAACCGATCGAGCTTTTCAGTTACTGGCGGTCCAGCGCGGCCTACCGCGTGCGCATCGGGCTGAACCTCAAGGGTCTGCCGCACCGGATCACCCCGGTGCATCTGGTCCGCGAGGGCGGCGAGCAGCACAGCGCGGCCTATGCCGCGCTCAACCCGCAGGAGCTGGTCCCGACCCTGCGCCATGGCGATCGGGTACTGCAGCAGTCGATGGCGATCCTGGAGTACCTCGACGAGGTGTTCCCGGCGACGTCGCTGCTGCCCGGCGACGCCGAAGGCAGGGCGCGGGTGCGCGCGCTGGCCCAGCTGGTGGCCTGTGACATCCACCCGCTCAACAACCTGCGGGTGATGCAGTACCTGGAGCGCACGCTGCAGGCCAGCGCCGAGGCGCGCACGCAGTGGACGCTGCACTGGATGGCAGAAGGGTTCGCGGCGATGGAAACGCTGCTGGCCGGTCATACAGCGACCGGCACGTTCTGCCATGGCGACCAGCCCGGCCTGGCCGACGCCTGCCTGGTGCCGCAGCTGTACAACGCGCACCGCTTCGGCCTGGCGCTGACGCCGTACCCGACCCTGCAGCGGATTGAAGCCGCGTGCCTGGCGCTGCCGGCCTTCGATGCCGCCCGCCCCGAGCATCAGATCGACGCCACGTAGATCCACGCCCTGCGTGGAGCCACGGGCACCCACTGCCGGAACCGTCAGAACCCGTGTGTGATCGCCGGGGCCGAGGCCGCCGAGTAATCCGCGTACGGGTCGTGCTCGCTGCCGCCTTCGGAGAGCCGGAACTTCAGTGCCAGCCCATCGCGCGAGTCGGCCGCGCGCAGCGCTTCCTCCTGCTCGATGATGCCGTTCTTGGCCATCCGGAACAGGCACTGGTCGAAGCTCTCCATGCCTTCTTCCAGCGAAGCTTCCATCGCCGCCTTGATCTCGTGCACCTGGCCGCGGCGCAGCAGGTCGCGGATCATCGGCGTGTTGATCAGCACTTCGGTGGCGGGCAGGCGGCGCCCGTCCTTGCCTTTGACCAGGCGCTGGGAGACCACCGCGCGCAGGTTCAGCGAGAGATTCATCAGCACGTTGCGGTGCGCGCTCTCGGGGAAGAAGTTGAGGATGCGCTCGATGGTCTGGTCGGCGTTGTTGGAGTGCAGGGTGGCCAGGCACAGGTGCCCGGTTTCGGCAAACGCGATCGCCGCCTCCATGGTTTCCGCATCCAGGATTTCGCCGATCAGGATCACGTCGGGCGCTTCACGCATCGCGTTCTTCAACGCGTCGTGGAAGGTGTGCGTGTCCAGCCCGACCTCGCGCTGGTTCACGATCGACATCTTGTGCTTGTGCAGGTACTCGATCGGATCCTCGATGGTAAGGATGTGCCCGGTCGTGGTGGTATTGCGGTGGTCGATCATCGAGGCCAGCGAGGTCGACTTGCCCGAGCCGGTCGAGCCGACCACCAGCACCAGCCCGCGCGGGGTCATGATGACGTCCTTGAGCACCTGCGGCAGGTTGAGCTCTTCGATGCTGGGGATCTTGCTGCGGATCGCACGGATCACCATGCCGACCTCGCCGCGCTGCTTGAACACGTTGACGCGGAAGCGCCCGGCATCGGGCAGGGCAATGGCCATGTTGAGCTCGAGCTCGCGCTCGAACTGCGGGGCCTGGCCTTCATCCATCAACGAGTAGGCGATCTTCTTGACCATCCCGGGCGGCAGCCCGGTATTGCCCAGCGGATAGAGTTTCCCCTCGATCTTGATGTATACCGGTGCTCCGGTCGTCAAGAACATGTCCGACGCGTTCTTTTCGGTCATCAGCTTCAGGAAATAGCCGATATCCATGCGAAATGTTTCCCCAACAATCAGCGGCTTGCCATTGCAAGCGCACCGCAGGCTTCCGACAATGGCCGTGCACACAACTTCTGGCGACGGCACCCCCAATGAAACCTAGCTTCGCACAAATACGACGGGCCCTGTATGTGACGGTGTGCGCATTCGCGCTCTCTGGTGCCGCACACGCGCAGGATGGCGCCCTGGAACTGATGCAGGCCCGGCAGGCGGTCGACAAGGCCACCCAGGCCGATGCCGACCAGTACGCCCCGGACCTGATCGCCGTGGCCCGCCAAGGCCTGGAGCAGGCCCAGCGTGCCGCCGGCGACCGCCGCGAGCGCAAGAACGCGCCGATGCTGGCCGTTCGCGCCACGGTCGATGCCGACCTGGCCCGCGCCCGCAGCGAAGAAGCCACCGCCACTGCCCAGCTGCAGCTGCGCCGCAATGAAGTCACTCAGCTGCAGCGCCAGCTCGCCACCGGGGAAGACCGCTGATGATGTCCACCAAGATGCGCATGCCCTGCCTGCTGCTGGCCGCCAGCCTCAGCCTGCCGCTGCTGGTCCAGGCCGCCGATGACCCGGCCGTGGCCCAGCTGACCCAGCGCCTGATGGCGATCCAGGCCAACCCGGATGCCGCCCAGCTGGCTGCCTTCGAGCGCCTGCAGGCCCAGCAGGCCGTGGCCGATCTGGCCAAGGCCAAGCGTCGCGACCAGGACCAGGCCCGTTACCTGGCTGAGCGCCGGGTGGAAATCGCCGAGACCAGCGTGCGGGCCGCGCTGGCCCAGCGTGAGGTCGACCAGCTCGAACGCACCCGCAGCGAGCTGCTGATCGAAGCCAGCCGCCGCGATGCCCAGCGTGCCCGCCAGGAGGCCGAGCGCCTGCGCGTGCAGGCCCAGATCCAGGCCGAGGAAAGCGAACGCCTGCGCCAGGCCGCCGAGCAGGAAGCGTTGGCCCGCCAGGATGCCGAAACCGCGCTGACCAGCGTGGCCGGCAAGCAGACCGCCCGCCTGAGCGCGGCCCAGCAGAACGCCGCCAAGCTGGCCCGTGAAGAAGCCGAGCTGGTGTCGGGCAGCAAGCTGCCGGGCTCCAAGTTTGATTCCCGCGGCGAAGTGTTCACGTTCAATGGCGATGCCTTCGCGGCCGGCAAGGGCAGCCTGTCCGGCGGTGCCAAGGGGCAGGCCAAGGCCCTGGCCGAGTACCTGAACATCGGCAAGAAGGGCCGGGTCCGGATCGAGGCTTACGACGCCGCGGCCGGGGTTGGCCAGCAACGCGCCGAGGCCCTGCGCGATGCGCTTGTCGCGGCCGGCGTGAGCGCCAGCCGCCTGCAGGTCAGCGGCAAGAAGGCGGCGGCAACCAAGGCCCGCTCGGCGGAAGTCATCATCGCGCCGTGATGCCGGGCCGGTGCGGCGTCATGCCCATGGGGCATGACGCAACTGGTTGTTTTTGTTTATTTTTCGTTGTTCTGCGCGTTCAGCCTGAACCCCGCTTAGGCGCGGTCGACGATATCGTTTGAAAGGGTTGAACCGGCTCCGAAGCAAGCGTAGGGTCAATTGTCCGGGTCGCCTTCCGCGCCCCGGACGATTGGAGGGCCGGCAATGCACCAGCGCCACGAATCACAGCAGTCGCAGGTCCAGTACGCACTGGACGCCGCTGCGGGTTCGCAGGTCAGGGTTGCCCGGCACTCCGCCCCAAGCAGCGCCCCGTGCCGTCAGGCCGGGGCGTTCTTGTTTCTGCAAAAGCGATAGGAGGTTCATCATGTTTGAAGGTCAGCCCCAGAGCGATATCGACGCACGGCGCAAGCAGGATCCCGAATTCAAGGCGCTTTACGAACGGCACCAGAAGTTGAACAAGAAGTGCATGGATGCCGAGCTGGGTGTGCTCCCGATAGACAGCCTCACCCTGGGACAGATGAAGCGTGAAAAGCTGCTGGCCAAGCAGAAACTGGAACGGATGTACGCCTCCCCCGTGCACTGACCCCTTTACCGCCCTACGTCGCGGGCGGTTCCGGTCTCCTCGTCGACCGGTGCCGTCCGCGCCGCTCCGGGTCTCCCGCTGCAGCGGGATTGCGGCGGCAGGGTCGATGAACGCGGCAACCTGACTTTCGCCGCCAACCGTCGGATAATCACCGGTCCGGCCGCATTGCGGCGCGAATCGATGTGAACCGATGGCAATCCACTCCTCCGTACTCGAACTCATTGGCCAGACCCCGATCGTCAAGGCCCAGCGCTTGGATACCGGTGTCTGCGAGCTTTACCTGAAGCTCGAGAGTGCCAATCCCGGAGGATCGATCAAGGACCGCATCGGCCTGTCGATGATTGAAGCCGCCGAGAAGCGTGGCGACCTCAAGCCGGGCGCGACCCTGGTCGAGGGCACCGCCGGCAATACCGGCCTGGGCCTGGCGCTGGTCGCCCAGCAGAAGGGCTACAAGCTGATCCTGGTCGTGCCGGACAAGATGAGCCGCGAGAAGATCTTCAACCTCAAGGCGATGGGCGCCGAAGTGCGCCTGACCCGTTCGGACGTGGCCAAGGGCCATCCGGAGTACTACCAGGACATGGCCAAGCGCGTGGCCGAGGAAACCCCCGGCGCGTACTTCATCAACCAGTTCGGCAACCCGGACAACCCGGCTGCCCACGAATTCGGCACCGGCCCGGAAATCCTGGCGCAGATGGACGGCGACCTCGACGCGATCGTGTTCGGTTGCGGCAGCTCGGGCACCATGACCGGCCTGTCGCGCGCCTTCTCCACCCTCTCGCCGAAGACCGAGCTGGTCCTGGCCGATCCGGTCGGCTCGATCCTGGCCGAGTACATCAATGACGGCGTGCTCAACGACAAGTCGGGCAGCTGGCTGGTGGAAGGCATCGGCGAGGACTTCCTGCCGTCGATCGCCGATTTCAGCCGCGTCACCAAGGCCTACGCGATCAGCGATGCCGAGAGCTTCCATACCGCGCGCGAGCTGCTGGGCAAGGAAGGCATCCTCGGCGGCTCCTCGACCGGCACCCTGCTGGCCGCGGCGCTGAAGTACTGCAAAGAGCAGACCACCCCGAAGAAGGTGCTGGTGTTGGTCTGCGACACCGGCAACAAGTACCTCTCCAAGATGTACAACGACTACTGGATGCTGGACAACGGCTTCCTGGAGCGCCCGCAGTCGGGCGACCTGCGCGACCTGATCCTGCGCCCGTATGGCCAGCGCGACACCGTCGTGATCGGCCCGAACGACCTGCTGACCACCGCCTACCAGCGCATGAAGCTGTACGACGTCTCGCAGCTGCCGGTAATGGATGGCGACCAGCTGGTGGGCATCGTGGATGAAAGCGACGTCCTGCTGCACGTCTACGGTGACGAAGCCCGCTTCCGCGACCCGGTCGCCACCGCGATGGTCAGCAAGCTGGACCGCCTGGACGTGAAATCCCCGATCGAGGCCCTGCTGCCGGTGTTCGACCGTGGCCAGGTCGCCATTGTCATGGATGGCGCCAACTTCCTCGGCCTGATCACCCGCATCGACCTGCTGAACTACCTGCGCCGCCGGGTACAGTAAGCCGTAGTGTCGCAATGAACCCATGTTTATCCGCGTCAACGGCCGATTAAGCCACCGCTGATAGACTTCCGCTCCTTTTGCGGGGCCCCCCATGGGGGCTCCTCTTGCTGGGAAACAACATGTCCGATCACGCTTCTTCCGGGCACGGCGACCGCTCGCTCGCCCTGGCCACGCTGGCCATCCATGGCGGCCAGTCGCCGGATCCGAGCACTGGCGCGGTGATGCCGCCGATCTATGCGACCTCCACCTACGCCCAGTCCAGCCCCGGCGAGCACCAGGGCTTCGAGTACTCGCGTACCCACAACCCCACCCGTTTCGCCTATGAGCGGTGCGTGGCCTCCCTGGAAGGCGGCAGCCGCGGTTACGCCTTCGCCTCGGGCATGGCCGCCAGCTCCACGGTGATGGAACTGCTGGATGCCGGCAGCCACGTGGTGGCGATGGATGACATCTATGGCGGCACCTTCCGCCTGTTCGAGCGTGTGCGTAAGCGCACTGCCGGCCTGCAGTTCAGCTTCGTCGACCTGACCGACCTGGCCGCGTTCGAGGCCTCGATCACCCCGCAGACCAAGATGGTCTGGATCGAAACCCCGACCAACCCGATGCTGAAGATCGTGGATATCGCCGCGGTCGCCGAGATCGCCAAGCGCCACAACCTGCTGGTGGTGGTCGACAACACCTTCGCCTCGCCGATGCTGCAGCGCCCGCTGGAGCAGGGCGCGGACCTGGTTCTGCACTCGGCCACCAAGTACCTCAACGGGCACTCGGACATGGTCGGCGGCATGGTGGTGGTCGGCGACAACGCCGAACTGGCCGAGCAGATGGCCTTCCTGCAGAACTCCATCGGCGCCGTGCAGGGCCCGTTCGACAGCTTCCTGGCCCTGCGTGGCCTGAAGACCCTGCCGCTGCGCATGAAGGCGCACTGCGCCAACGCGCTGGCCTTGGCCCAGTGGCTGGAAAAGCACCCGGCCGTGGAAAAGGTCATCTACCCCGGCCTGACCTCGCACCCGCAGCACGAACTGGCGACCCGCCAGATGAACGGCTACGGCGGCATCGTTTCGATCGTCCTCAAGGGCGGGTTCGATGCAGCCAAGCGCTTCTGCGAGAAGACCGAACTGTTCACCCTGGCCGAGTCGCTGGGCGGCGTGGAAAGCCTGGTGAATCATCCCGCAGTGATGACGCATGCCTCGATTCCGGTGGAACGCCGCGAGAAGCTGGGCATCAGTGATGCGCTGGTGCGGCTGAGCGTGGGGGTTGAGGAGTTGGGGGATCTGCAGTTGGATCTGGAGCGGGCACTGGCGGAATCCGTCTGATGAGTGCCATTCATACTGAATTTGGCAGCTCTCCGATGGCGCTTGTGAGGAGCTTCCTGTCCAATCGAATGCTCGTCTGGCAGTTGACCCGGCGTGACGTAGTGAGCCGATATCGTGGCTCCGTATTTGGGCTGGCGTGGTCCTTCTTCAATCCCTTGCTAATGCTGGCCGTCTACACATTTGTTTTCTCAGTGGTCTTCAAGGCCCGCTGGGGTCTGGATACAAATGGTCACGGCGACTTTGCGGTGATTCTCTTTGTTGGAATCATCGTGCATGGTGTATTCGCCGAGTGCGTGAATCGTGCACCGGGCCTGATACTCAACAATGCCAGCTACGTGAAGCGCGTGATATTTCCGTTGGAGACCTTGCCTTGGGTGGCGATGGGGGCAACCCTTTTCCATTCGCTGGTCTCCGTGCTTGTGCTGCTGATCGCGCAGATTGTTCTTCGTGGTTCCGTTCCCTTAACTGCTCTGTGGCTGCCGGTGGTCGTGCTGCCCCTGATCGTAGGTACGATGGGAATTTCATGGCTGCTTGCTGCCTTTGGGGTTTATCTGCGGGATATCGGGCAGGTCACAGGCATTCTGACCACCGTCATGCTGTTCATGGCACCCGTCCTGTATCCGGTGCAGGCACTTCCCGAGGGCTTGCGGCCATACATTTACTTGAACCCATTGACCTTCATCATCGAACAGTCGCGTGAGGTCTTGTTGTGGGGGAATGCGCCGAATCTGGTGGGACTGGGTAAATACGCGCTGGGCGCGATGCTTGTGGCCTGGTTCGGATTTGCTGCATTCCAGAAAATGCGTAGGGGGTTTGCTGATGTCCTCTGATGCTCCGACCGATGTCGCAATCCGGGTGACCGGCGTGACCAAGTGCTTCCAGATCTACGACCAGCCGCATCAGCGCCTCCGTCAGGCAATAATGCCTCGGCTCCGCCGTGCGTTTGGACTTTCCCAACGCTCCTATTTTCAGGAGTTCTGGGCACTCAAGGGGGTGGACTTCGAGGTCCGTCGCGGCGATACGGTGGGTATCATCGGCCGCAATGGTTCGGGGAAATCCACCCTGCTTCAGATTATCTGTGGCACGCTGCAGGCCACCTCCGGCACGGTGGAAGTGAACGGCCGCGTTGCAGCGTTGCTGGAGCTTGGCGCCGGCTTCAATCCCGAATTCACCGGTCGGGAGAATGTGTATCTCAGTGCGTCGATCCTTGGCTTGACTCGAGAGGAGATCGATGCACGTTTCGATGACATCGTCGATTTCGCCGATATCGGTGATTTCGTCGAGCGCCCGGTCAAAACATACTCCAGTGGCATGTATGTCCGCTTGGCGTTCGCGGTCATCGCGCATGTTGACGCCGACATCCTCGTCATTGACGAGGCCTTGGCCGTTGGTGATGCCATCTTTGTCCAGAAATGCATGCGGTTCCTGCGCAAGTTCCGTGAGAACGGCACGCTTCTATTCGTAAGCCATGACACCTCGTCGGTGCTGAACTTCTGTCAGAGCGCGGTATGGCTCAATCGCGGCGACATGCTCATGCATGGGTCGGCAGAAGAGACCTGTAATGCCTACATCGAGTACTGCTCGCAGGAGGTCTATGGAGATTCGGTCAAGATCACCTCGCGCCAGGTTGCCCGTGAAGCGGTGCCGACGGCGCTGAAACCGAAGGCGAAGATTGAGAAGGACACCCGATTGGAGATGTTCGACAATGTTGCCAACGCGGCAGGTTGGCAATCCGGCGTCGCCAGCATCGATTCGGTGGTTCTAGGCAGTCTGGAAGGGCAGCCCCTTTCATCCTTTGCTGGCGGCGAGGAAGTTCTGCTCAGGGTCCGTGCTACTGCGCATCAAGCCTTGTCGAGCCCGCTGATCGGCTTCTTCGTGAAGGATCGGCTGGGTCAGTCGCTGTTTGGGGAGCACACCTTCACGTATATCCAGCCGCCCATGCAGGTAGAGGCCGGCACCACTCTCGAGGCCAGCTTCCGCTTCACTTTGCCGATGCTGCCAAACGGCGACTATTCGATGACCGTGTCAATTGCCGACGGTGATCCGTTCGCCAACACCCAGCATGCCTGGTTGCACGACGCGGTATTGATCAAGGTTGCGTCGCCCAAGCTGCGCTACGGCCTGGTAGGCATTCCCTTCGATGAGGTCACCATGAAGCGGGTAGGGACAACAGAATGAATCACGGTTTCATTCCCCCGCTGACGACCGACGACCCCCGTGTCAGCATCGGTCGTTTTACCTATGGCGGCGCCAAGTTCAAGCTGTGGAGCGACGGGGAGCGTATCGAGGTGGGGGCATTCTGCTCGTTCGCCGAAGATGTGTTGATCTTCGGTGGCGGCGAGCACCGCACGGACTGGGTCACCACCCATCCACTGCGCATCGCATTCGGCTCTCCGGGTGCGGGGCAGGATGGGCACCCCCATAGCAAGGGCACCACCCGTATTGGCAACGACGTGTGGATCGGCCATGGCGCCCTGGTTCTCTCCGGGGTCACCGTGGGCGATGGCGCCTGTATAGGTGCTGGCGCCGTGGTCAGCAAGGATGTCCCTCCCTATGCCCTGGTTGCCGGCAATCCTGGACGCGTCGTGCGCATGCGGTTCAGCGAGTCACAGATCGAACAGCTGTTGGGTATCGCCTGGTGGAACTGGTCGATCGAGAAAATCAGGCAATTCGAATCGCTGCTGTGCAGCCCCAGCATCGATGCATTCATTGCGGCCGCGCTGGCCGATCCGGACGCTGCGGCGTCGATACCGTGATAGAGACTGAAATGATTGATTTCCCGTTGTCGCCCAGCATGCTGATGATGCCTCGCAAGCTTCCGCACAGTGCGTGGCTGGGGCACATCCCCTTCGCCAGCTGGCTGGTAGATGTGGTGCGCCCGAAAAGCATCGTCGAGTTGGGGACGCACAACGGCGCGTCGTTCCTGGCGTTCTGCCAAGCGGTGGAAGCCCAGCAGGTGAGCGCGCGCGTGTTCGCGGTGGATACCTGGCAGGGTGACGAGCATGCCGGTTTCTACGGCAATGAGATTCATGCGGAGCTTCGCGATTACCAGCAGCGGCACTACGCGGGCATTTCCGAGATGATGCGGATGCGCTTCGACCAAGCGCTGGAGTACTTTGCCGACGGATCGATCGACGTGCTTCACGTTGACGGGCTTCATACGTATGAAGCTGTCCGCGAGGACTTCGAAACCTGGCGCTGCAAGCTCTCTCCACGTGCGGTGGTGCTTTTCCATGACAGCTGCGTTCGTGAGCGTGGATTCGGGGTGTGGCAGTACTGGAGTGAAGTGTCCTCCCAGTTTCCGTCATTTGAGTTCACCCATACCCATGGGTTGGGCGTGCTGCTGGTCGGGGAGGAGCAGCCGGATGACCTGCTGCGGCTTGCCGAGGCCTCGCGCAATGGACAGTTCGCGACCATCAACCAGCTCTTCGATGCGCTGGGGCGCAACATCAAGAACGTGGAGGAGATCGAGCGGGTGAATCAGGGCCTGATCGCCGCCCACGGGGAGATCGGACGGCTTACCGCAGAGGAGGCTCGCCTGCGCGCGCTGCTCGACCGGAGCAGCGACGTTACTGAAGAGCATTACGCCGTTGTCGAATCGCAGCTTCCCAGCCTCGCCCAGGGGCTGTCGACGTTGGAGCGTCGCGTCATCGAAGAGATGAACGACACACGACTGGCGCTGGATCAGTCGCGCGAAGCGTCCGTTGCCAACGTCGTGGCGTCGGTGGTCCCACGATTGGATGAGCAGGACCGAAAATTGAATCACCTCATGCGCCCTTGGTGGCGCCGTGTCCTTGGCCGTTGAGCAACGAGGATCCGCAAGGCACCCACATGTCCATCGACAAGACTTTCCTCAAGCGTGGCCTGAAGCGGGTGGCGATCAAACTGCTATCCATCAACTGGTTTTCGCTGCTTCCAGACCGCCTCAAGTTGCTGGTCGCCCGCCGGGCGGGCGTTTGCGACTGGCACTGGTATGCGCGCTTCATCCTGCGTGCGCCTGATGCCGTCGCGGACGGGCCACGTCATTTCCTGTCCTACGGCAACGCTGAAGGAAAATCTCCCAGCCCCTTGTTCGATCCGGCATGGTACTGCGCGCGTTTTGGTCTCAAGGCGAGTCCGCTCGATGCACTGATGCAGTATCTCCTCATCGGTGAGAGGCTGGGTCTGGCTCCGAGCCCTTGGTTTGATCCGCGCCATTGTCGGGCGACGGGGGCTTCGGCAGGCGTGCTGCAGTCGGTGCTGGGCAAGTACCTGACCGACTACCGACGGGCGGGGGCGCCGCATCCCTTGTTCGACCAGGATTGGTACCTGAACCGCTACCCGGACGTGCGCGATAGCGGCGCCAATCCGCTGTTGCACTTCCTCTACGACGGCATTCCCGAAGGGCGATTGCCAAATCCCTACTTCGTGCCGCTGTGGTATGTGGAGACCTACCCGGACGTGGGCGGCAATGATCCGTTTGCCCATTTCTTCCAGCATGGCGCGGCGGAAGGGCGCAGTCCGGGGCCTGAATTCAACGCGCGACAGTACCTCGACCAGAATCCGGACGTCGCCCAATCAGGGATGAACGCGCTGGCTCATTATCTGGCAGTCGGGCGTCACGACGGCCGCGAACTTGGCAAACGCCCTCTGTCGCTGGCGGACCTTGTATCTCCTGCACCGGTTGCGGATAGGGGGCTGAGCGCAGGTGTCGTCGACATCGTGCTGCCGGTCTATCGCGGCCTGGAAGAAACAAGGAACTGCATCGATTCGGTGCTGCGCTCGCACAACCGTACGCGTACCCGGCTTCACATCTACAACGATTGCTCCCCCGAGCCGGAAGTCACCGCCTACCTGCGAGAGCTTGCCAGCCGTGAGCCGTCGGTGCGCCTGGCCGAGAATCCGCAGAACCTGGGTTTCGTGCTGACCGTCAATGCTGGAATGGCACATGCGCTGCAGCAGCCGGACAGCATCGGCGCGCTGCTGCTCAACAGCGACACCATTGTTGCCGCGGACTGGGTCGATCGCATGGTCGCCCATCTGGACGCCGATGTCGGCTCGGTGACGGCGCTGTCCAACAACGCCACCATCTGCAGCTATCCACAGCTGGGTGCCAACGCGCTTCCCGAGGGGATGGACGCGGCGGCGCTGGACCACCTGACGCGGAGCACCAATGCAGGAGTGGCCGTGGACGTTCCGACCGGCGTCGGCTTCTGCATGCTGATTTCCCGCACGGCTCTGGAGAAGGCCGGTCTGTTCGACGCAGAGGCCTTTGGCAAGGGCTATGGCGAGGAGAACGACTTCTGCATGCGCTCCGGGCGCCTGGGCTTCCGCCACCGATTGGCCATGGACGTGTTCGTCGAGCACGTGGGCGAGGTCAGCTTTGCCGACGACAGCAAGCCCGGCAAGATCATTGCCCAGAGGATCATTGACGAGCGCTATCCGGACTATGGTTCACAGGTCGCTCGTTTCTGCTCGATGGATCCAGGCTTCTCGGCGCGCGTGCGACTGACCCTGCAGGTGTGGAAGGCACGGCGACGCCCGGTTTCGGTGTTGCTGAGCCACACCTGGGGCGGGGGGACAGAGCGCGCCGTCCAGGCGATGCGGGCTTCGCTGGCTGGTGCCGGCGAAGTCGTGATCGTACGCCCGATGGAAGACAACAACGGCGCGGGCCTGGTCAACGTGAGCCATGCCTCCGACTTCGACGGTTTCGAGTTCCTGTTCCGTTATCGGACGCCAGAAGAGCTGGCGGCGCTGCTGGAAGTGATTGGGGCAAGTGTGCTGCAGATCCATCACCTTGTTGGATTTGGCCCCTCGGTCCGGCGCGCAGTAGCCTCGTCGGGTCTACCTTATAGTTTCCACGTGCACGACAACTATGCGATCTGCCCGCAGATCACGCTTACCGATGCCTCGGGGAATTATTGCGGCGAGCCGGCCGAGAATGGCTGTGACGCCTGCATTGCCGAGCGACCCTCCAATGGAGCGGCAGATATCCGCAACTGGCGCGCCAACAACCAGTGGCCCCTTCTGGGCGCGCAGGCCGTGCTGGCACCGAGCCGGGATGCGGCGCAGCGGATGCAGCGTTACAGCGGCATTCCTGTCCAGGCCGTTTACCACGAGTCGAACATCGATGCGCATCCGGGGCGGTTGGGGCGGGGTCTGCGGCCGTATCGCGTGCTTTTGCTGGGGGTGATGGCCGCGCACAAGGGCTTGAACCATCTGTTGGCCATCGCCGATGAAGCCCGACGGGCAGGGGCGCCGCTGGAGTTCCATTTGATCGGATACCCGCAGACGGAAGTGCCGAAGAACCCAGGCTTCAGCTGGAGCGGTCCGTATGAGGAGCATGCGTTGGATGACCTGATCCAAGCCTACGACCCCGACGCCTTCCTCTTCCTGTCTCAGGCACCTGAAACCTATTCCTACACCTTGTCGCACGCTCTTCGTGACGGTAGGCCGATCGCCGCCAACCGCCTCGGTGCGTTTACCGAGCGGCTCGAAGGCGTGCCGAATGCACTGATGCTGGCGCATGACGCACCTGCGACGGACGCCGTAGATGCGCTTGTTGCATGGATGGAAGGTCTGTACGCAAAGGAAAGCGCATGAACCAGCGATTTGGCATGGGTGCACGCCTCGCACTGCGTTCACAGTACGGCCTGCGCGTTGCCGTAATACCCGAGCGCTACGGTGCGGTGATGTCGCCGTGTGCCAGCATTCGCTTGCACTCGTTCACTGAACGCTTTGCTGCAGATGTGCGGTATCTGATGCCCGAAGAGCTGGCGGCTTTTGCACCCCACCTCGTGCTGTGGAATCGCGGGGCGGTCGTTGCCGAGGCGGAATTGGCGCTGATCGCCGAAGCGGGGCGGCAGGGGGCGTCGCTTGTCTACGACTTGGACGACAATCTGTTGGCCATGGACGAGCATCCCGAGCGGGAGGCGTATGCTGTGGTCATCGACGCGGTCCGTGTGTCGATTGCAATGGCCGACGTCACCTGGTGTTCGACGCGCAGGTTGGCCGATGTCGTCAAGGATGCCGGTGGCACGGCACAATGGATGCCCAACGCGCTGGATGCCGACCTTTGGCTGGCAGCACCGCAGACGCCGATGCCACTTCCCGATAAGGGCGTGTTGAGGCTGCTCTATATGGGAACGCGCACCCATGACGACGACTTCCTTCTACTCGACGCGGCGCTTCGCCAGGCGTGGGACGAGCGGCCCGATACGTTTTCGTTGACGCTCGTTGGCGTCACTGCGGCTGCAACCGACAGCCGTCCGTGGATGGCAGGTTTGAGCCCGCCGCCGCATGTGGGGGCATCCTATCCTGCATTCGTGCACTGGTTCTCGCGCCTCCGTGGCTTCCATGCGGGCGTGGCGCCATTGCTCGACACAGGTTTCAACCGTTGCAAGAGTTCGATCAAGGTGCTGGACTATGCCGCAATGGGCTTGGCGACGTTTGCATCAAACGTGCCGGCCTATGCTGACGATGCACAGGAAGATCGCATCCTGGTCGACAATACGCACGACGCTTGGGCAGAGAAGATCGTCGCACTGATTGATCGGCGCCTTGCGGTAGATGAGGTTGCCGCACGCGCTATTTCGCGCGTGGGGCCGCATATGTTCGACGAGGCGGTGACCCGTCGCTGGCAAAGTTGCATGCAGGTTTTGGGGGAGTGATGAAACAAGGTCTATTGAGGCGCGGGCTGGGGTGGTTGTTGCCCATCGAGAATCCGCGTATCGCGGGTGCGTTGCTCGCACTTGGTGTGGTCGTAATGCTTGTGGCGCGGCTGTTCTCCTGGCCGGGGTTTGCAACGCACGACACGGTGTTCATCACCCAGGAGGCGCTCCGCGGTGAGTACACCTCGTACCATCCGGTTCTCAATGCACTGCTGATCCGTTGGCTGGCGGTGCCATTCGAGTCTTTCAGCATCTACACCACGCTGCAGATCGTGTTCTGCGGGACACTTTACTTGCGTAGTGCGACGCTGTTTGCGCGGATGGTCAACCGACCGGTGTGGATTCTGCTTGGCGTAGCGCTTTGGGCGGCTATGCCCAGCACGTATCTCTATCTGGGCATGATCTGGAAGGACGTGCTCTGCGCATACTGTCTTCTTTTCCTGGCGACGCTGGTTTTGCAGGCGCGCCAGACTGGCGTTCTTGCCGGGCGTGGCGACGCCGTTCTTCTCGGCCTGTCGCTGTTCTTGATCGTTGCCACCCGTCATGGAATGGCGATCAACTTCCTGTTGCTCCCGCTAGCCATCGGAGCCCGTCGACTGTGGGCGGCACGGCCTTACCGAGCTGCCTTTGTGGCCGCGGTAGTCGGTTGGTTGTTCATGTCAGTGATCACGGCTTCCCCCTTGGTGAAGAATGACGTCGCGCATCTGAACAAGCTGAAGATCTCAGCCGTGTCCGGCCCTTTCCTGGGCATGGTGTCCAACCGGAGTGGATATACCAGTAATGATCCAGGACAGGACCAGGCGTTGGCCGCCCGCGTCTTTGGTCCGGATTACGCTGAGAAGTACCGTCCGGACTATCTCATGAATGACGTGGTACTCACCGATGCCCAGGAGCTCGATGAGGCTTATCGTCTCATCCTGCGTCGTACCGCACGTTTGTGTCTGCTCAATGTCTCGCAGTGTGGCTCCGACCGCCTGCAGATGATGCTTGCAACGCTGCAACCCAGTACCGCCTTCGGCGGCATGAAGTTCTATGACTTGGCCATCATGGAAAACTGCCCGAAGGTGTTCGGCATGGATCCCGAGAAATGCGACGTGCTCGAGCGCTTCGAACGCGGTGAACGGCCCAGCATGCTGGTCGATTTCCAGCGAAAGTTCGTTTCACGGTTTGTGGATACCCGCGGCACCACGCAGAACCTGTTCGTGTGGAACCTGCTGCCAGCTTTCGTGCTGCTGCTGTCGTTGTTGGTATTCAGTGCACCGCGGCGCCCGCTCTGGATCCTGTCGTTGTTCATCCTGATGCAGATGGTATTGCCGATCGCAACGTCAATGGCCAACGACTTCCGCTACTACTATTTTTTGGCGCCGCTCAGCACGCTGCTGGCGGTATTCGTGATTGGCCGGATGGTGCATGGTCGTGGGTTCTGGCATGACCGCCCAATGAATTCTAATGAGGCTACCCATGTCTGACGTCAAGGCGGATAAGCCGCGCCAACAGGTGGCAGTGGTGATTCCCTGCTACAAAGTCCGCCGCCATATTCTCGGGGTCATCGACGCGATTGGGCCGGAAGTCGATGCGATCTACTGCGTCGACGACCGGTGCCCGGACTCAAGCGGTGACTTCATCGAACAGCAGGCGCGGGACACGCGCGTGGTCGTACTGCGCCATGAGCAGAACCAGGGTGTAGGCGGAGCGGTCATGACGGGCTACCAGCGTGCGATAGCCGATGGCATGTCGATTCTGGTCAAGGTGGACGGCGATGGGCAGATGGATCCAACGCTGGTGCCGCTGTTCATCGGGCCGATTTTGAAGGGCCAGGCGGACTACACCAAGGGCAACCGATTCTGGGACCTGTCCAACATCCGCCGCATGCCGCTGGTGCGGCGTATCGGAAATCTTGGCCTGTCGTTCATGACCAAGGCGTCGACAGGCTACTGGGATGTGTTTGATCCCACAAATGGCTACACGGCCATCCATGCCAATGTCGCTGCCCGACTTCCGTTTGCCTCCATCAGCCGGCGCTACTTCTTCGAGACCGACATCCTGTTCCGCCTGAACATCATGCGGGCGGTTGTGTGTGACGTGCCGATGGACGCTACCTATGGTGACGAAGAGAGCAATCTGAAGATTGGTCAGGTTCTGACTGAATTCTCGTACAAGCATGCGAGGAATCTCTTGAAACGCATCGGGTACCGCTATTTCCTGCGTGACCTCTCTATCGCATCGTTCGAGTTGCTTGCCGGGCTGCTTCTACTGGTCAGCGGCGTGCTCTATGGCGGCTGGCACTGGTGGCAGGCGCTGGAGGCTCAGCAGGCGTCGGCTGTCGGCACGGTGGTCCTGCCGTCGATTGCGGTGGTCAGCGGACTACAGTTCCTGCTGGCATTCATCGGGTATGACATCGCCAGCGTGCCGCGCCAGGTGCTGCACCCCCTGTTTGCCCCGTTCCGGCCTGGCAAACGTGCCTGAATCGAGGACGACCCGCGGGCCAGCGACGCCGGCCCGCATGTTGGTGTCATCTAGGGCCGGAAGATGGCCTGAATACCAGTCGTGAGAACAACAGGTAGTTCCACGCCGCGATCATGCCCATCACCATGAACTTGGCGAGCAGGACATGGACGTGTGCATGGTCAACCAGCATCACCATGGCGAAGTTGCCCAGCACCAAGTTAACTGCTGCAAGCGCACCGTAGCGCGCCAGTTCGGTAGTCCAGGTGTTCTCGCTGCGGAACACCCAGCGGCGGTTGAGTAGAAAGCTGACTACGAAGCCGCATGCGAAGCTGGTCGACTGACTGACGAGCAGCCAGCGGTTACCGAAAGCTGTCTGCATCCCGAGGAACACCAGGTATTCAACTGCGGCAGCGGAGCAACCGGACAGCAGGAAACGAATAAGGCGCGGAATCATGTGGCATCGCTCATCCGGCTGACAGGGAGCGCCTCGCGGCGCCCCTGTCTGAGGTGGACGAATGCCTCAAAGCGCCTTTTCCAGTTCCGGCAGCAGGGTGAACAGATCCCCCACCAGCCCGATATCGGCGATCTCGAAGATCGGCGAGTCCGGATCCTTGTTGATCGCTACGATGGTGCCGGCGTCCTTGATCCCGGTCAGGTGCTGGATGGCACCGCTGATGCCCACCGCCACGTACAGCTCCGGCGAGATGATCTTGCCGGTCTGGCCGACCTGCAGGTCGCTGGGCACATAGCCGGCATCCACGGCGGCGCGGGAGGCACCCACGGCGGCCCCGAGCTTGTCGGCCAGCTGGAAGATCACCTTGAAGTTCTCTTCTGATCCGACACCACGGCCGCCGGAGACCACGCGCTTGGCGCTCTGCAGGTCCGGGCGGTCGGTGGCACCGGCCGCCAGGCCGACGAAGCGGGTGTGGGTCGGCAGGGCCGCATCGACGCTGGCCGCTTCCACGCTGGCGCTGCCACCCTTGGCCGCTTCCGGCCAGGAGGCTGCACGCACGGTAGCGACCACGATCTGGTCGGCCGGCACGTCCACGGTGATGATCGCGTTGCCCGCATAGATCGGGCGCTTGAAGCTGTGGCTGCCTTCGACGGTCATGAGGTCGGAGACCTGGTTGACGCCCAGCAGGGCGGCCACGCACGGCATGAGGTCCTTGCCGAAGGTGGTCGAGGGGCCGAACACGTGGGTGTAGCCGGTGGCCAGCTTCGCGATCTGCGGGGCCAGCACCTGGGCCAGCGCCTGCGCGTTGGCGGCGTTGGCCACGGTCAGCACCTTGGCGACGCCGGCCAGCTGGGCCGCTTCAGCGGCGGCCGCGGTCGGGTCCGCGGCCAGCACCACCACATCGATGCTGGCGCCGCTGATCGCAGCGGCTGCGCTCACGGTCTTGGCGGTGGCGGCGTTGAGCTTGCCGTCGTGGTGTTCAGCGACAACGAGGATCTTGGTCATTACAGCAACCCCTTCTGCTTGAGTGCAGCGACCAGTTCGGCCGCGTCCTTGACCATCACGCCCTTGCTGCGCTTGACCGGCGCCGCGTACTGGGTGGTCTTGAAGGTATCGGCGGCTTCAACGCCGAGGTCGGCCAGCTGCAGGGTCTCCAGCGGCTTGGCCTTGGCCTTCATGATGTCGGGCAGCTTGATGAAGCGCGGCTCGTTCAGGCGCAGGTCGGTGGTGACCACGGCCGGCAGGTCGACTTCCAGCGTTTCCAGGCCGGCGTCGACTTCACGGGTGACCGTGGCCTTGCCGTCGGCGATCTCCAGCCTGCTGGCGAAGGTCGCCTGCGGGCGCCCCCACAGCGTGGCCAGCATCTGGCCGGTCTGGTTGGCATCGTCATCGATGGCCTGCTTGCCGAGGATCACCAGGTCCGGCTGTTCCTTCTCCACCAGCTTGAGCAGGGTACGAGCCGCCGTCAGCGGCTGGATGGCCTGGTCGGTCATCACATGGATGGCGCGGTTGGCGCCCATGGCCAGGCCGTTGCGCAGGTGCGCCTGGGCATCGGCCGGTGCGATCGTGGCAACCACGACCTCGGTGGCGATGCCCTTGTCACGCAGGCGCAGCGCTTCTTCCAGGGCGATTTCATCGAACGGGTTGGGGGACAGCTTGACGCCGTCGGTGACCACGCCGGAACCGTCCGGCTTGACCTGAATGCGGACGTTGTAGTCCACCACGCGCTTGTACGCGACGAGGATTTTCATCTGGTGCTCGATCCTTCAATAACGGGGGGAACGTCCGGTTCTGTACACAGCAACCGGTTCTCGGGTGGGACAGCGATTCTAACTGGCGCAGCGGCACCATGCGAATGCGTATGGAGGCTGCAGGCCTGCTGCACCTGCAGCAAGATTCCCAGCCCTGTCGCTAGTATCCTCAGCCTCAGTACGTCCCCCAGCCGTCGCGAGTCCGTACTTTCCGCTGCCTCGCCACCCGAGTCCTAGCCTGAGGAGACCAATGAATGGAAGTCGGTCACTGTCCTGCTTGCGAACAACCATTGAGCAAAGGTCTTCAGAGTTGGCACCGCCAATGTACCCGCTGCACCTACGAGGGAAGCACGTTGCAGGTCGACATCGATCTCCAAGGTGATCGCGAGGTGCTGGATGAAGTTCTGCGCGAAGAGGGCCTGGGGACGTTGCGGCAGCGTAATTTCCGAATTCTTGCCGAGGAGCTGGCAGCGCGCTTCCCCCATGACGGTCGACGCCCCAGGCTGCTGGATGTTGGCTGCGCTCATGGTTGGTTTCTTGAAGCCGCAGCCGGCCATTTTGATGTGCTGGGAATCGAACCGGACGCGCGTGTAGCGGAGCTGGCTACTGCGCGGGGACTGCCTGCTCGACGTGGTTTCTTTCCAGATGTGTTGGCCGCAGACGATTCTTTTGACGTCATCATTTTCAATGACGTCATGGAGCACATCCCCGATATCCGTGCGGCTTTGCACGCATGTGCACGTCATCTTCTGCCTGGTGGGATGATTGTGATCAATGCCCCAGCGCGGACGGGGGTGCTGTATCGAACTTCACGGGTAATGGCCGGCATTGGTCTCTCCGCCAGCTTCGATCGCATGTGGCAAAAGGGCTTCCCTTCCCCCCATGTGCACTACCTCGATGACCGGACAATGGCAGCATTGGGTGCACGGGCGGGCCTGCGCTTACACAGTGTCCGTACCTTGAAGTCAATAAGCGTACGGGGGTTGTACGCGCGGATACGTTACGACCGCTCTGTTTCCGCTACGAAGGCTCTGGCAACGACAGGGGTTCTGGCCGTATTGGCCCCGCTATTGGGCCTGCTCCCGGCGGATATCAAGGTCTGGACCCTGGTGGCAGCGTAGCCGGATCGTTCAATTTAAGGATCGTCGGCCGGCGGCGCTGTATCCTTGGGGGTCTAGTTCTGCGGGGGGCTGCTTCCATCCGCGGGTAGCTCTACTCAAGGAGAATCTTTTGGTGCCCACATGGCTTGTCACCGGCGGAGCCGGATTCATTGGCGGTAACTTTGTCCTCGAAGCGGTCGCCAAAGGCGTGCGCGTCATCAATCTCGATGCGCTGACCTACGCGGGCAACCTCAAGACGCTGGCCTCTCTGGACGGCAACCCGGACCACGTGTTCGTCGAAGGCGACATCGGCGACCCGGCGCTCGTCGCCCGCCTGCTGGCCGAACACCGCCCGGACGCCGTGCTGAACTTCGCCGCCGAAAGCCACGTGGACCGCTCCATCGACGGCCCCGGCGCCTTCATCCAGACCAACGTGGTCGGCACCCTGGCGCTGCTGGAAGCCGTTCGCGATTACTGGAAGGCACTGCCGACGGACAAGGGCCAGGCGTTCCGCTTCCTGCACGTGTCCACCGATGAGGTGTACGGCACCCTCGGCGAGACCGGCAAGTTCAGCGAGACCACCCCGTACGCGCCCAACTCGCCGTACTCGGCGTCCAAGGCGGCCTCGGACCATCTGGTGCGCGCGTTCCACCACACCTACGGGTTGCCGGTGCTGACCACCAACTGCTCCAACAACTACGGCCCGTACCACTTCCCCGAGAAGCTGATCCCGCTGGTGATCGCCAAGGCCCTGGCCGGCGAACCGCTGCCGGTCTACGGCGATGGCAAGCAGGTGCGCGACTGGCTGTTCGTGAGCGACCACTGCGAAGCGATCCGCACCGTGCTGGCCAAGGGCCAGGTCGGCGAGACCTACAACGTCGGCGGCAACTCCGAGAAGCAGAACATCGAAGTGGTGCAGGCGATCTGCGCACTGCTCGATGCACGCCGCCCGCGTGAGGATGGCCAGCCGCGCGCCAGCCAGATTACCTATGTGACCGACCGCCCCGGCCATGACCGCCGCTACGCGATCGATGCCTCCAAGCTCAAGGACCAGCTGGGCTGGGAGCCGAAGTACACCTTCGAGCAGGGCATCGGCTTCACCGTGGACTGGTACCTGGACAACCAGGCCTGGGTCAACGGCGTGCTGGACGGAAGCTACCGCCTGCAGCGCATCGGCACCACCGCCTGAGGGCGGTGATCACCAGACAGAGGACAACCGCATGACTCAACGCAAGGGCATCATCCTCGCGGGTGGTTCGGGCACCCGCCTGTATCCGATCACCAAGGGCGTCAGCAAGCAGTTGCTGCCCGTGTACGACAAGCCGATGATCTATTATCCCCTCAGCGTGCTGATGCTGGCCGGGATCCGCGACGTGTTGATCATCAACACGCCGCACGAGCAGGCGCTGTTCCAGAGCCTGCTCGGCGATGGCTCGCAGTGGGGCATGAACATCGAGTACGCCGTGCAGCCGAGTCCGGATGGGCTGGCGCAGGCCTACCTGATCGGCAAGGACTTCATCGGCGGCAAGCCGAGCTGCCTGGTGCTGGGCGACAACATCTTCCACGGTCATGGCCTGCGTGAAGTGCTGCGCAATGCCGACCAGCGCGATACCGGGGCCACGGTGTTCGGTTACTGGGTCAATGATCCGGAGCGCTACGGCGTGGCCGAATTCGACAAGGCCGGCAAGGTGATCGACCTGGTCGAGAAGCCGGAGAAGCCGCGTTCCAACTATGCGGTCACCGGCCTGTACTTCTACGACGGCCATGCCAGCGAGTATGCCGCCGAGCTGAAGCCGTCGCCGCGTGGCGAGCTGGAGATCACCGATCTCAACCAGCGTTACCTGCGCGAGGGCAACCTGCATCTGGAAGCGCTGGGCCGGGGCTATGCGTGGCTGGACACCGGTACGCACCAGTCACTGCTGGAAGCCTCCAACTTCATCGAGACCATCCAGACCCGTCAGGGCCTGCAGGTCTGCTGTCCGGAAGAAATCGCCTTTGGCCAGGGCTGGATCACCGCCGAACAGCTGGAGGCGCTGGCGGCGCCGCTGATCAAGAACGGCTACGGCCAGTATCTGCACACGCTGGCTGTGCGAGGAGTGGTGCCGTGAAAATTGTCGAGACCAAGCTGCCAGGTTGCGTCGTGATCGAGCCGGCCGTGTTCGGTGACGAGCGCGGGTTTTTCTTTGAAACTTGGAACGCCGAGCGTTTCGGCCAGCACGGCCTGCCCACGAAGTTCGTTCAGAGCAACGTCTCCACCTCGGCCAAGGGCGTGCTGCGTGGCCTGCATTACCAGTGGCCGCGGCCGCAGGGCAAGCTGGTTAGCGTGCTCGAAGGCGAGGTCTATGACGTGGCCGTGGACATCCGCCGCGGCTCGCCGACGTTCGGCCAGTGGGAAGCGGTGGTGCTGAGCGCGGACAACAAGAAGCAGTTCTGGATTCCGGAAGGGTTCGCACACGGCTTTGCCGTGCTCAGCGAGCGTGCGGTCTTCAGCTATTTGTGCACCGAAGTGTACTTGAAGGACTTCGATGCTGGCGTACGCTGGAACGATGCCGACGTCGCCGTCGATTGGCCGATCAGCGCACCAACGCTCTCGGGCAAGGATGAAGCCGCGCCGTTCCTGAAGGACATCGCCGAGGACCGCCTGCCGGTCTATCAGCCGTGATTCTGCTGCTGGGTGCCAACGGCCAGCTCGGTCGTGAACTGCAACGCGCGCTGGCTCCGCTGGGCACGATCGTGGCGACCACGCGCAGCGGCGTGCTGCCCGATGGCGGCGCGTGCGAGGTGGCCGATTTCGATCAGCCCAGCTCGCTCACCGCACTGCTGGATCGCCTCCGTCCGAGCGTGGTGGTCAACGCAGCGGCCTATACCGCTGTGGACCGCGCCGAGGAAAATCGCGATGCCGCCTTCCGTGCGAACGCCGAGGCACCGGGGGTGCTGGCGCGCTGGTGCGCACAAGCCGGCGTCTCGCTGGTGCATTACTCCACCGACTACGTCTTCGACGGGCAGGGCACGCGCCCCTATCGCGAGGATGACGCGACGGCACCGCTCGGCGTGTATGGTGCCAGCAAGCTGGCCGGTGAGGGCGCCATCCGTGTGGCCGGTGGGCGGCACCTGATCTTCCGTACGGCGTGGGTGTATGCCTCGCACAGCGCCAATTTCCTGCGCACCATGCTGCGGGTCGGCGCGGATCGTGATGTGCTTCGCGTGGTCGCCGACCAGGTCGGAACGCCGACACCAGCGGCGCTGATTGCCGATGTGACCGCGCAGGCGCTGCAGCAGGGCGGTGGGTTGTCGGGCACCTGGCACCTGACCGCCAAGGGTGAAACCAGCTGGCACGGCTTTGCCGAAGCGATCTTTGCCGAGGCGGTAGCAGCAGGCGTACTGCCGCGCGCGCCGACCGTCGAGGCGATCACCACGGCCGAGTACCCGACGCCGGCCAGGCGTCCTGCGTATTCGCACCTGGATGTGGCGAAGCTGGAGCAGGACTTCGGCATCGTGCTGCCACGCTGGCAGGAAGGCCTGAAGCGGGTCATCGCGGACTGCTGACCCGGGCGTAGACCCACGCCATGCGTGGCTGACGCGGAGTCAGAATCCCGGGCAGGGCAGCCACGCATGGCGTTGCTCTACCGGCAATGAAAAAACCCGGCCTTGGCCGGGTTTTTTCATGGTTCATCCATACGCTCAACTCCGCCCGTACGTATCCTCGAACCGCACGATATCGTCTTCGCCCAGGTAACTACCGGACTGCACTTCGATCAGCTCCAGTGGCAGCTTGCCCGGGTTCTTCAGGCGATGGGTGACGCCCAGCGGGATGTAGGTGCTCTGGTTTTCGGTGAGCAGCAGCACTTCATCGCCCCGCGTGACCTCGGCCGTACCGCTGACCACAATCCAGTGTTCGGCGCGGTGGTGATGCATCTGCAGGCTCAGCGTTGCACCCGGCTTGACCGTGATGCGCTTGACCTGGAAGCGGGCGCCATTGTCGATCGAGTCGTAGGCGCCCCACGGGCGGTACACCTTGCGGTGCCAGGTCGCTTCGGGACGGCCATCGGCCTTGATCCGCGCCACCACCTGCTTGATCTCCTGCATCCGGTCGCTCTTGCCGACCATGACCGCGTCATCGGTTTCCACCACGATCACGTCGTCCAGGCCGACCAGGGCGATCAGGCGCTCGCCGTAGGCAAAGGTATTTCGGCAGTCGATCGCGATCACGTCGCCGTGGTGCGCGTTACCATCCCCATCCTGTTCGGACACGTCACGCAGCGCGGTCCACGAACCCACGTCGTTCCAGCCGGCATCCAGCGGCACGACCACGGCATCGGCGGTCTTTTCCATCACCGCGTAATCGATGGAGTCCGACGGCACGGCGGCGAAGGCGTCTTTGTCCAGGCGGGTGAAATCGCTGTCGCGGCGCGCCTGCTGCCAGGCGGTGCGGCTGCCGGCGAGCATGGCGGGATGGAACTTCTCCAGCTCGGCCAGGAAGCGCGAGGCCTTGAACAGGAACATCCCGCTGTTCCAGAAGTACTCGCCCGATTGCACGTAAGCACTCGCGGTCTCCGCATCCGGCTTCTCGACAAACCGATCCACCGCACGGACATCACCACCCGAGGCGGCCTTGATGTAGCCGTAGCCGGTTTCCGGGCCGGTCGGCACGATACCAAACGTCACCAGTTTGCCGGATTCCGCCGCCGGCACCGCACGCAGTACCGCGGCACGGAATGCGTTCTCGTCGGCGATCACATGGTCCGAGGGCAGCACCAGCAGCAGCGCGTCATCGCCATCCCGGGTCGCTTCCAATGCGGCCACTGCGATCGCCGGTGCGGTGTTGCGGCCGACCGGCTCGAGCAGGATCGCCTGCGGCTCCACGCCGAGCTGCTGCAGCTGCTCGGCAGCTACGAAGCGGTGTTCCTCGTTGGCGACGATCAGAGGCGCGCGGCCGGCAATCGGCGCCACGCGCTGCCACGTGGCCTGCAGCATCGTCTGTTCACCGGCCAGGGCCAGGAACTGCTTTGGGTAGGACTCGCGCGACAGCGGCCACAGGCGGGTGCCGGAGCCACCGGAGAGGATGACGGGAAGAAGATTCTGCATGGTGGGGGGTACTCGCCTCAGGCGTCCTTGAGCAACTGCGAAATTTCATCGGTGCGCGCGCGCAGCAGTGCTGCGTCGCCGCGGGTTTCAACATTCAGGCGCAGCAGCGGCTCGGTGTTGGAGCTGCGCAGGTTGAAGCGCCAGTCGCCGAAATCGGCGCTGATGCCATCGGTATGGTCCAGCGACGGTGCCTGCGCCGCGTAGTGCTCCATCACGCGGGCGACGGAACGCTTGGCGTCGGCCACCTTGAAGTTGATCTCGCCGCTGCACGGGAACTTCTGCATGCGCGCTTCGACCAGATCGGCCAGCGAGCGGCCGGATTCGGAGACCAGCGCGGCGATCAATAGCCACGGGATCATGCCGGAATCGGCGTAGGCAAACTCGCGGAAATAATGGTGCGCACTCATCTCGCCGCCGTAGACGGCATTTTCGGAGCGCATCTTTTCCTTGATGAAGGCGTGGCCGCTCTTGCACAGCACCGGCTGGCCACCGGCTTCCTCCACCATTTCCACGGTGTTCCACGTCAGGCGCGGGTCGTGCACGATCTTGCCGCCGGGTTGGCGTGCCAGAATCGCCTGGGCGAGCAGACCGACCAGGTAATAGCCTTCGATGAAGCGACCGTTGTGGTCGAAGAAGAAGCAGCGGTCGAAATCGCCATCCCAGGCGATGCCGAAGTCCGCGCCATGCTCGCGCACGGCCTGCGCGGTGAGCTCGCGGTTTTCCGGCAGCAACGGATTGGGGATGCCGTTGGGGAAGCTGCCATCGGGCTCGTGGCAGATGCGGATGAACTCCAATGGCAGATGCGGGGCCAGCAGATCGACGATCGTGCCGGCGCCACCGTTGCCGGCATTGACCACGAGCTTCAGCGGCTTGAGCGCCTTGGGTTCGATGTAGCTCAGCAGATGCGTGATGTAGGCGCTCTTGTCCGGATGCGACTGCAGGCCGGCGCTCGGCGCGGCGGCGGGCGCCTGGTCGGCCTCGACCGCATCGGAGATCGCGAACAGGCCGGTATCGGAGCTGATCGGGCGCGCCTGCTCCTTGACCAGCTTCATCCCGTTGTAATCCATCGGATTATGGCTGGCGGTGACCATCACGCCACCGGCCGCCTTCAGATGATCCACCTGGAAATAGACTTCCTCGGTGCCGCACAGGCCGATATCCAGCACTTCACGGCCGGCGCCACGTAGGCCGGCGGCCAGGGCATCCTGGAGGGCCCCGCTGGTCAGGCGGACATCGTGGCCGACGACCACCGTGCCGGGCGACAGCTGCGCTGCCAGCGCCACACCGATGCGGCGGGCCAGATCTTCGTTCAGTTCATCCGGAACCCGGCCGCGGATGTCGTACGCCTTGAAAGCGGGGAGCGTCATCTTTTCAGTCCTTCTGACAGTCAGCGCAGTAGTTTAGCCGCTGCCGTGTATGGGAATCGTTTTCACCGGGGCGGGTCGGGGCAACGCGGGACCCCAGGCCGGGGAAAGGCTCGGGCAATGGCTACAATGGCCACTTACATCAACGAGGTGAGGGCGTAGATGAGCAAGTCCCCAGACAACGCCGGGCGACGTGGCAAGCAGTACGCCAGTGCGGCCGAGGCGCTGCAAGGTGCAATCGCCGACGGTCAGACCCTGGCGGTCGGCGGGTTCGGCCTGTGCGGTATTCCCGAGGCCCTGATCGCCGCGCTGCGCGATACCGGCGCCAGGGATCTGACCGTGATCTCCAATAATGCGGGCGTGGATGGCTTCGGCCTCGGCCAGCTGCTGGCGACCCGCCAGATCCGGAAAATGATCTCGTCCTACGTGGGCGAGAACAAAGAGTTCGAGCGCCAGTACCTGGCCGGTGAGCTGGAGCTGGAGTTCAATCCGCAGGGCACCCTGGCCGAGCGGCTGCGCGCCGGTGGCGCTGGCATTCCGGCCTTCTTCACCGCGACCGGTTACGGCACGGTGGTGGCCGAAGGCAAGGAAACCCGCGAGTTCGATGGCAAGCACTACGTGATGGAGACCGCGCTGCGGGCCGACGTAGCGCTGGTCAAAGCCTGGAAGGCAGACGAGGCCGGCAACCTGGTGTTCCGCAAGACCGCGCGCAACTTCAACCCGGCCTGCGCGATGGCCGGCAAGCTGTGCATCGTGGAAGTGGAAGAGGTGGTGCCGGTGGGCAGCATCGACCCGGACCAGGTGCACCTGCCGGGCATCTACGTGCACCGCATCGTGCACAACCCGCACCCCGAGAAGCGTATCGAACAGCGTACCGTGCGCCAGGAGGCGAACTGAGATGGCCTGGACCCGCGATGAAATGGCACAGCGCGCCGCGCGCGAACTGACCGACGGCGCCTACGTCAACCTGGGCATCGGCCTGCCGACGCTGGTCGCCAACCACATTCCCGACGGCGTGGATGTGTGGCTGCAGTCCGAGAACGGCCTGCTCGGCATCGGACCGTTCCCGACCGAGGCCGAAGTGGATGCCGACCTGATCAATGCCGGCAAGCAGACGGTGACCGCACGCGCGGGCGCCAGCTACTTCGGCAGCCACGACAGCTTCGCGATGATCCGCGGCGGCCACATCAACCTGGCCATCCTCGGCGCGATGCAGGTCACCGACAAGGGCGACCTCGCGAACTGGATGGTGCCGGGCAAGATGGTGAAGGGGATGGGCGGCGCGATGGATCTGGTCGCCGGCGTGCAGCGCGTGGTGGTGCTGATGGAGCACACCGCCAAGAGCGGTGAGCACAAGATCCTGCCCGAGTGCACGCTGCCGCTGACCGGCGTGGGCGTGGTCGATCGGATCATCACCGAGCTGGCCGTGTTCGATGTCACCGACAAGGGGCTGGTGCTGGTCGAGGCGGCCCCGGGCGTCGGCATCGATGAGCTGAAGGAAAAGACCGGCGTGGCGTTCGCTACGGCTTGATGTGAAAGCCGCCCCGACGCATCGGGGCGGTCCGCGAGCGAAGTCAGCCCTTCTGCGCGAAGCGGTAGGGCTGACCGGCATCGAATACCTCGCCCAACAGGCTCGCAGCTGTCGCTTCGCGTTTTCCGCTGCTACGCACCACCAGCGAGATGATGCGCTCGATCGCGTGCGCCAGCGTGCCATCGAGCTGTCCGGCCTCGGTATCGAATGCCGAACAGTAGAGATGCGCATCCAGCAACGGCCGTAGCGACGACAAGCGCACCCAGAACATGCTGCCCGCGACGAAGGTATCGGTGTCGATGTCGGCCGCCGGCAGGCCAAGCCGGGCCAACAGGGCGCCTACGTTGCGCTGGTTGGCACCCCAATAGAAATGCAGGGGCTGGACGTGCCCTTCCGGGGCCACCAAGCCCAGCGATTCATCTTCGGCGAAGCCTTGGAAGATCCGTCCCGCACGGTCAGCATCCAGCAATCGACGGGTCAGCTCGCGCCGCCAGTCTTCGCCGTCGCTGCGATGCGTGGACCTCTTGGTATGCAGTTTGAGTACGATCTGTTCGCCGTCTTGGTACAGACGTTCGGCGACTTGGAGGAAGGGCAGGATGTCGCGGCCATGGTTGGCGAACACTTCGATCTCCGCATCGAGATGGGCATCCGTTACCGCCCGCTGCACGTCGTTGCGTTTTTCTTCGGTCGTGGTGATCACGATCCTCCACGCCAGCCCACTGGCGCCCAGATCGGCAAGCAGTTCGGCGAGCACGTCCAGGTACCACGCATGTATCACCACGCAGGGGCGGGTCACGACGCCCTGCACCGTCGGCGCATTCAGCGCATCGCGCGTCGCTTGCAGGTACGCGTGTCCCAAGCGGGCATCCGGCTCCAGCACCGCGCCCTCGGCCCACTCATTCCACGCGTTGATGAACACCAATCGCTGGTCGGCCGACACCGCGGCCAAGCGCGTGTGCACGGTGGTCGACAACCAGTCGCCGTAGCCGCGCGGCGAGGCATGCAGGTAGACGCGGCCCTTGCCGGAGCGGCGTGCTTCGTTGTCCCAGCCCGGGTTGACCCCCGGATAAAGCGTGTAAGACGGCAGCGGGCGCGCGGCGCTTTCTGCGGCCAGCTCGCGCCAGTCGCGCACGTCGCCCTCGAAATCCGGGTTGATCAGGTACTGGTCGGCAGTGAGCGAGCGCGGGTTGCTCATGTTCGGCGGGAACTCGACAGCCGCGTCGAAGCCGATGTCACGCGGATCCGGGCGTTCGAAGCCTTGTACATACGCCAGATGGATCTCGCCGATGCCGTTGTCCAAGCACCACTGCCGCCAGCGCTGGGCGGTGGCGCGTGCATCGGGCAGCAGGTGCGGGCGGTAGACCAGCAGCATGGGCTTACCGTCCACCTTCAGTGCCCGGCGATCCCGCAGGTAGTGGGCGACGTGGGCGATGAAGGCTAGATCATCTTCGGCGCTGTGCTGCTGTCCGATCAGGATGTCCTCGTCGCGACCGTCCCAGCGCCGGGCCCAGTTCTCGTTGGCCCAGCACAGGCAGAACGGCAGGTCGATGCTGTCATCGGCCAGCCACTGGCGCAGCGGGTCCTCCATCAACGTGGTGCCGCTGAACCAGTAGTAGTAGAAGCAGAATGCGCCGATGCCGTACTCGCCGGCCAGTTGCGCCTGGTCGCGCATGGTCTGCGGGTTGCGCAGATCATAGAACCCCAGGTCAGCGGGCAGGCGCGGCTGGATGTGGCCCTCGAACTGGGGCAGGGCGCGGGTGACGTTGCGCCATTCGGTGAACCCCTTGCCCCACCACGCATCATTCTCGGCGAAGGGATGGAACTGCGGCAGGTAGAACGCCACCAGCGTCGCGGGCAGCTGCGCGGGCAACGTATCCACCCGATGCGGTACGTAGCCGATCGCAGCCTCATCGGCGCGCTGCAGCGGGCGATGGACAGTCGCTGCCGTGGCATCGATGTGGCCGCGGGGCGGTGGCGGGACCCAGTCGCCGTGATCGCGCAGGAAGCGCGCGCGAAGCCGATCACGCTGGTCATCGGACAGGGGCAACGTCCGAAATCCGGTGCGGAGCGCCACGAAGAGCGCCTGGCGCAGCCTGGTCTTGATCGTGCTCACGCGCGACGGACCTCGATCCAGGGAAAAACGACAGCAGGCATGCGGGCTCCAGCGGCACAACGGGGTGGCCGCCATTCTCGGGGTTTGCCTGCGCACGGGCAAATCCGCACGTGCTAGCGTCACCCCATGGATCTCCACCTCCCCGACGCCCAGGTGCACTGGCACCGCCATTGGCTCTCCCGCGACGCCGCCGACACCCTTCAGCGCACGCTCCGCGACGATGTCCCGTGGGAAGTGCACAAGATCCGCATCTTCGGCCGCCAGGTCGATTCCCCGCGGCTGAGCTGCTGGATGGGCGACCCGGCCGCGCGCTACCGCTATTCCGGCACCGCGTTCGTGCCCGAGCCCTGGCATCCGGCGCTGCTGCCGCTGCGCGATCAGCTGGCAACCTTCTGCGGCGCGCCGTTCAACAGCGTGCTGCTCAATCGCTACCGCGATGGCGATGACGGAATGGGCTGGCATAGTGACAACGAGGCCGAGCTTGGGCCGGCGCCCGTGATCGCGTCATTGAGCCTGGGCGCGCCGCGGCGGTTCCTGCTGCGCCGCCGGGACGACCATGCCAAAAAGGCCGAGGTGCTGCTGGACCATGGCGATCTGCTGGTGATGGGCGGGCAGACCCAGCGCCATTACCAGCATTCCCTGCCCAAAAGCGCGCGACCGCTGGCCGAGCGCCTCAATCTGACCTTCCGCTGGATTACCGCACCCGGGTCGGCGTGACCGCAGCGCGGGCGTGATCCTGCTCGCCGGTGACCAGCGTCCAGCCCACCACGTTTGTGGTCAGCGTCTGCAGCCCCTGTTCCAGCGCGGCGGTGACCTGGGCGACGTCGGTGCTGCCGACCGGGTTTTCCTGGCGGAAGGTGCGATCGGCGACGACGCGCTGGTCGATCACGTGGATCAGCTTGGCGTTGACTTCGATCAGCGCGGTCGGCGTGGCCTGGCCGCGGTAGTCAGCTTCGAAGCGGCGCACGTCCATCGCCAGCTTGTAGTCGGCACGGATGCCGGTGGTGACGCGGGCGACGCCGTTGATGCGGCCGGAATCCTCGAAGCCGCGCACCAGCGCGTCGTCGAGCATGTCGGTGGCCGGCTGGGCCCAGCTCACGCCCTTGTAGACCTCCAGTTCGGAGGGGGTCGGGCGTACGTTGATGCGCGGGCTGTCGACCACGCGCGCGGCGCTGGGCTTGACCAGCACCAGCTGCCAGTCGACGGTCGGCCAGCTGGGGTCGGCCTGGATGCGCACCACGGGCGAATAGATGGTCACTGCGCTGCGCTCGTTGCTGCCCAGCAGCGAGCAGCCGCCAAGCGCGGCGATCAGGGCGATCGGCAGCAGGGGCCGGAAGAAGGTCGGGCGGCTCATTTGGGTTCGAACTCCTTGGGTGCGTCGCGGCCGAGCAGATAGCGTGCCGGGTTGTTGTCCAGGCGGTCGCTGACCCGGCGCAGGTCGCGGATCAGGCCGCGCAGCTCGGTCAGGGTCGGGCCGAGCTGGGCCAGGCCATCGTTGGCGAAGCTGTTGATCGCGGCGCGGTTCTCGCCAAGGATCGAGTCGGCATTGCCGGCGGCCGAATCCAGCTTGCTCAGCGTGGTCTCCAGCTTGTCCAGGATCGGCGGCAGCTGCTGCACCAGGTTCTTGTCCAGGCGCTGGATGGTGCCGTTGGTGCTCTTGAGGGTGACATCCAGGCTGCGGGCGGCATCACGCGCGCTGAGCAGCAGCGCCTGGGTGCCCTGGTCACGGTCGGCCAGGCCGCCGCTGATGGTTTCCAGGTTGGCCAGGGTCGCATTGATGCTGGCCACGTTGCGGTCGCTGAGCACCTGGTCCATCCGCTCGACGATGCGGTTGGCCACGTCGGTGATGTTCTGCAGCGCGGAAGGCGTGGTCGGGATGATCGGCGCCGGATCCTTGTTGACCGCGGTCAGCGCGGGCGATTGCGGCGTGCCCCCACTGAGCTGGATGATCGACGGGCCGGTCAGGCTGGTGATCGCCAGCTTGGCGCGGGTGTCGGTCTTGACCGGCGTATTGGAGTTCAGGCGGATCCGCGCGACCACCTGGCGCGGGTCGTCCGGCACCAGGTTCAGCTCGGTGATCGAGCCGACCGCGATGCCGTTGTACTGCACCGGGCTGCCCACCGACAGGCCGGTGACGGCCTCGCGGAACACCACGCGGTACTCGGTCCAGGTGCGGTCGGAGGAGTACTTGGCGGCCCACAGGCCGAAGGCCAGCAGCGCCAGGCCCACTATCAGGGTGAAGGCGCCGATCAGGACGTAATTGGCTTTGGTTTCCATGGCTTACTCGCTCTCGTGCTTTGCATCGCGCGCAGCACGCGCGCGCGGTCCGTGGAAGTACTCCTGGATCCACGGGTGGTCCAGTTGTTCGATCTCGTGCAGCGGGGCATTGGCGATGACCTTCTTGTCGGCCAGCACCGCCACCCGGTCACAGATCGCATACAGCGTGTCCAGATCGTGTGTGATCAGGAAGACCGTCAGGCCCAGTGCTTCCTGCAGGGTCTTGATCAGGCGGTCGAAGGCGGCCGCGCCGATCGGATCCAACCCTGCGGTGGGCTCATCGAGGAACAGCAGCGGCGGGTCCAGCGCCAGCGCCCTGGCCAGGCCGGCGCGCTTGCGCATGCCGCCGGACAGCTGCGAAGGCAGCTTGTTGATCGCATCGGCGGGCAGCCCGGCCAGCTTCACCTTGAGCAGGGCCAGCTCGTAATGCCAGCGCTCGGGCAGCTCGCCGTGATGTTCCTTCAGCGGCACCTGCACGTTCTCGCCCACGGTCAGCGAGGAAAACAGCGCGCCATCCTGGAACAGCACGCCGGTGTTGCGCTCGATATGCAGGCGGTTGGCCGGGTCGCTGGAGCGGGCGTCGACGCCCAGCACCTCGATCTGGCCATCGTCGGGCGTACGCAGACCAAGGATGCTGCGCATCAACACCGATTTGCCGGTACCCGAGCCGCCGACCACGCCGAGGATCTCGCCGCGGCGCACATCCAGGTCCAGCCCGTCGTGCACGACCTGCGCGCCGAACCGGTTG
Source organism: Stenotrophomonas sp. PUT21 (assembly GCF_052232875.1). Lineage (NCBI taxonomy): Bacteria > Pseudomonadati > Pseudomonadota > Gammaproteobacteria > Lysobacterales > Lysobacteraceae > Stenotrophomonas > Stenotrophomonas sp. PUT21. Next base: position 216,190 of record NZ_CP197645.1, read on the forward strand.
GTCAGCCCGCGCACACGGATCAGCAGTTCACCGTCGTCGGTGGCGGCGTCGTCGCGGTCAGCGGCCGGGGCGGTGTCGGTGATCATCGGTTACCAGCCCATCTTCATGAACCACAGTGCGGCGAACGCATCGAGGATGATCACCAGCGAAATCGCCTGTACCACGCTGGAGGTGGTGCGCTCGCCGACCGACTGCGCGGTGCCTTCAACCTTGAGGCCTTCCAGACAGCCGATCAGGCCGATCACCAGCGCGAACACCGGGGCCTTGGACAGGCCGACCAGCATGTTGCGCACTTCCATGGTGTCGTGCATCCGCGCGATATACATCTGCGGCGGGATATCCAGATCGAACGCGCCCACGGTGATGCCACCGGCCAGGCCGGCGACCATCGCGATGAAGGTCAGCAGCGGCAGCGTGATCAGCAAGGCGATCAGGCGCGGCAGCACCAGCAGGTCGACCGGGTCCAGGCCGAGCGTCTTCATCGCGTCGATTTCTTCGCGCGCCTTCATCGCACCGATCTGCGCGGTGAACGCACTGGCGGTGCGGCCGGCCAGCACGATGGCGGTCAACAGCACCGCGAACTCGCGCAGGAAGGCGATGCTGACCAGTTCGACCACATAGATCTCTGCGCCGAAGTCGCGCAGGATCGTGGAGCCGAGGAAGGCGATCACCGCGCCGACCAGGTACGACAACAGGGCCACCAGCGGCACCGCGTCCAGGCCGACCTGCTCCATCTGGGCGACGGTGGCAGTGAGACGGAAACGGCGCGGTTCCTTGATCAGGCGCGCACCCTTGACCAGGTTCTCGCCCAGGAAACTGGCCAACGCCACGATGTTGTGGCCCATGCCATGCACGCTGACACCCAGCCGCTCCAGCGCGGCCAGCACGCCGAAGTCGCGCTTGGCCTTGGGGCGGTCGTCGGCAACTTCCTCGATGGTGGAGACCAGTGCGCGATGTTCTTCGCGGAACGTCACCGCGTCCTCGCCGAGGTCGGCACGGTGGGCCACGCGCAGCAGCTGCAGCACGCCGGCCGAGTCGAGCAGGGTGATCCCGCTGGCGTCCAGCCCGGTCACTTTCTCCGGAAGGCCGCGCAGCACTTCGGCCGCGTCCAGCGCGGTGCGTAGTGTCCAATGGCCAGACAACCGGATCAGGCCGGGGTCCTGGGCATCCTGCTCGAGATGGGGGGCTTGGTCTGAGGTCATGTAGGCGTCCTGCGCGCAGCATAACCTGTCCGGGTGCATGGCTCGCGTATGCGCCGGAGCAGGCTGAACGCGTCGGTCAGTGCGCCCAGCGCCCGCACACCGGCGCACGATGACACCGGGATTCCTCAGGCCGGGGCGTGTTCGGGTAATACTACGGCGCATGTCTGCCGACGCCCCCACCATCGTTGCACCACCGGCCACCTACGCACAGCGCGTGGCCTTCGTTTCGGAAATGGCCGGGCGCCTGCACAGCTATGGCACCACCGCGCAGCGGCTGGAGGCAGCCGTGGTCGCGCTGGCGCAGCGCCTGGACCTGGATTGCGAGCCGTGGTCGAACCCGACTGGCCTGATCCTGAGTTTCAGTGACCCGACCAAGGCCATCGGTTCATCGGACATTACCCGCGTGATCCGGCTGGCACCGGGCGAGAACGACCTGCATAAACTCAGCATCGCCGACCAGATCACCGACGCGGTGGCCAACGGCACCATGAGCATCGCGCAGGGCCATACCGCACTGCGCCAGCTGGACAAGGACCCCGGCCGCTGGGGCAAGATCCGCACCATTCTGTCCTACAGCCTGGGCGCGGCGGGCGTGGCCGGCCTGTGGAAACTGCCGTGGCTGGATATCGCCACCGCTGGCGTGATCGGCCTGCTGATCGGCGTCATGGGCATGTATACCGACCGCCGCCCGGCCACGCGCGAAGCCAACGAAGCGCTGGCGGCCCTGCTGGCCGGCTCGGTGGCCACGCTGGTGGCCTCCTTCATCGGGGCGCTCAACCTCAACACGGTGATCATCGCCTCGCTGGTGGTGCTGCTGCCCGGAATGTCGCTGACCAATGCGGTCAACGAACTGGCCAGCCAGCATTGGGTGTCGGGCACGGCGCGGTTTGCCGGTGCGGTGACCACGATCCTGAAACTCACCGTGGGCGCGGTGATCGCGGTGACCCTGTCCGGCATCGTCGGGCTGGAGCCGCTGGTGCGTGCTTCGCGGCCGCAGGCCGATTGGGTCGAGTGGGGCGCGTTGCTGCTGGCCGCGTTCGCGTTCGCGATGCTGTTCAAAGCCAACCGCCGCGATTTCCCGTGGGTGATGGCCGCGGCGGTGGCCGGCTATGCGATTTCCAAGTTCGCGGGCCAGGCCTGGGGCATACCGGCGGGCATTTTCATGTCGGCGATGCTGCTGACCGCGGCGGGCAATCTGTTCGGTCGCCTGGCGCAGCGGCCGGGCGCGATCATCCGCCTGCCCGGCATCATCATGCTGGTGCCTGGCAGCACCAGCCTTCGCGGCGTGCTGACGCTGGTCCAGCAGCAGGACATGAGCGCCGGGCAGACGGTGTTGATGACCGTGCTCAACGTGGTGATGGCGCTGGTGGCCGGCCTGCTGTTCGGCAACCTGCTGATCCCGGCGCGCAAGAATCTCTGACCGCGCGGGCCAGGCCCGCTCGATCAATGGATAAGAAAACGCCGGCGCGAGGCCGGCGTTTTCATATGCAGCAGTGACTGACCGGCTTACTTCTTGATCAGGAACTCTTCGACCTTCTTGCCCTTGGCGGTATGCGCGGCCAGCCAACGCGGCTGCTTGCCACGGCCGGTCCAGGTTTCCTTCGGGTTGGCCGGGTTGCGGTACTTCGGGGCGACCTTGCCAAGCTTGCGCACGGCCTTGGCCGGAGCCTTGGTGGCCTTTGCGGCACGGCCGCGTGCGGCCGGGGCGGCGCCGCCGAACAGTTCTTCCACCGAATAGCCCTGGGCCTTGGCCAGCTTGGTCAGCTGTGCGCGGACCTTGCTGATCGCCGGACGCTTGGCCACGATGGTCTGCTGCTTCTTGGCGTTCTTGATCAGCGCGCCCAGCTCTTTGGCGGACAGGCCGCTCAGGTCAATGCTCATCTACTACTCCGCAATATATTAAGGACAGGGTGAGCCGGTCCTTGGCATCGGAAACAGCATACATTCTCTTTTGCGAAATACACAAACAAACCGGAGATATTGAAACCGGGTCCGCCATTGAAAAGGCCGGGTTACTCACCCGGCCTTTGTCATTACTTCGTCAATTTCGCCAGCAGTGCGTCCTTGTCGAGGACCTCCGCTTCGGCGGCATTGCGCGCGCGGTACTCGAACGTGCCGGCGGCGACGCCGCGTTCGGAGACCACGATCCGGTGCGGGACACCGATCAGTTCCATGTCGGCGAACATCGCGCCCGGGCGCAGGCCGCGGTCGTCCAGTGCCACGTCCAGGCCGGCGGCCTGCAGCTGTGCCAGCAGGTCGGCGGCGGTGGCCGCCACGGTCTCGTCCTGCTTCGGGTTGATCATGCAGACCACCACCTGCCACGGCGCCATCGCGTCGGGCCAGATAATGCCGGCGTCGTCATGATTCTGCTCGATCGCCGCGGCGACGATGCGCGAAATACCGATGCCGTAGCAGCCCATCGCCAATACCGCGGCCTTGCCGTTCTCGTCGAGCACGGTCGCATTCAACGCCTGCGCGTACTGGCGGCCGAGCTGGAACACGTGGCCGACTTCGATACCGCGCGCGATCTTCAGTTCACCGCCATCGGCGGCACGATCACCGGCCTTGGCGTTGCGGATGTCCGCTACTTCCGGTTCGGGCAGGTCGCGGCCCCAGTTGACGCCGGCGATATGGAAACCGGCTTCATTGGCACCGATGACGAAATCGGCCAGTGCGGCGACGTCGCGGTCGGCCACGATGCGGATCGGCTGGGCCGGATTGAGCGGGCCGAGGAAGCCCGGCTCGCTGCCCAGGTGCGTGGCGATCTCCGCCTCGCTGGCCATGCGATAGCCCTGCAGGCCCTCGACCTTGCCCAGCTTGATTTCATTGACGTCGTGATCGCCGCGCACCAGCGCCAGCACGAAACCGGCTTCGCTCATGATCGCAATCGACTTGACCGTGCGCTCCAGGCCCAGGCCAAGCAGGGCGGCCACCGCCTCGCAGGTTTTCTGCGTGGGCGTTTCGACCTTGCGCAGTGATTCGCTGCCGGCCGGGCGCTCGCCGGGAGCGGCAGCGATGGCGGCTTCCATATTGGCCGCGTAATCCGAACCGGTGGAAAACACCAGCGCATCTTCGCCGGACTCGGCGATCACGTGGAATTCCTGCGAGGCGTCGCCACCGATCGCGCCGGAGTCGGCCTGCACCATGCGGAAATCCAGGCCCAGGCGGGTGAAGATGCGGGCATAGGCCGACTTCATGTTTTCATATTCGCGCACCAGGCACTCATCGTGCAGGTGGAAAGAATATGCATCCTTCATCAGGAATTCGCGCGAGCGCATCACGCCGAAGCGCGGGCGGATCTCATCGCGGAACTTGGTCTGGATCTGGAAGAAGTTGACCGGCAGCTGCTTGTAGCTGGACAGTTCCTGGCGCGCGAAATCGGCGGCGGCTTCTTCAGCGGTCGGGCTGTAGCAGAACACCTGCTCCTTGCGATCCTTGATCTTGAGCAGCTGCGGGCCGAACTTTTCCCAGCGGCCGGTGGCTTCCCACAGTTCCTTGGGCTGGATGGTCGGAATCTGGAATTCCACCGCGCCGGCACGCTCCATTTCCTCACGCACGATGCGCTCGACCTTGCGCAGCACGCGCAGGCCCAGCGGCGACCAGGTGTACAGCCCCGAGGCCAGCTTGCGGATCATGCCCGCGCGCAGCATCAAGCGGTGGCTGGTCAGCTCCGCGTCGCTGGGGGTTTCCTTGGTGGTGTGCAGGTGGAACTGGGAGAGGCGCATCGTCGGCTTCGCTGAACGGCAGAAGCCGATATTCTGCCAGTCCGGCCGCCGCGATGGGTGCTGGCGGTGGTTTTGGCCCCTCGCAGGGGCCGGCGGCTCAGGCCTTGGGCGTGCAGTAGGCCTGGATGGCGGTCTCGGCGAGGGTCTTCTGCGCGCTGCGCTGCTCATCGGTCAGGGCGGTATCGGGCTTGCCATCGCCATCGGTGTCCTGCAGAACCTTGCCGGGCCCGTCGAGCAGGGCCAGATTGCCGCGGGCGGTGGTGCAGGCGCTGTTCTCGGCCGGGGCGGCCGCCGTCGCGCGCGGGGCCGGGTCCCGGTTCTCGACCTGGCGGGCCTCGTATTTCTGCCCGGTCGGCGGCTTCTCCGAATACTGGGTGACGCCGTTGGCGTCTTTCCACTTGTAGACGTTGCCAGCGCTGGCCGCGGCGCTGGCGAGCAGCAGCAGGGCGCTCAGACGGGACAGGGCACGCATGGCAACTCCGGGAACGGGGCAGAACCGCGATTGCAGCACCCCGGGCCGGTGCTGGCAAGCTAAACTGGCCGCATGGATCAACTGAAACCCCCGCCGCGCTCGCGCAGCATTTACCTGCTGCCCAACCTGTTCACTACCGCAGGCCTGTTCGCCGGCTTCTACGCGATCATCGCCGCGGCCAACGGCGACTTCGTCAACGCCGCCATCGCCGTGTTCGTCGCGGCGGTCATGGATGGCCTGGACGGCCGCGTGGCCCGGCTGACCGGGACCAGCAGCGAATTCGGCGTGCAGTACGACTCGCTGGCCGATCTGGTCAGCTTCGGCATGGCCCCGGCCCTGGTGATGTACCACTGGTCGCTGTCCTGGCTGAAGTTCGACGACCCGGTGCTCGGCCGCGTCGGCTGGGCGGTCGCCTTCCTGTATGCCGCCTGCGCTGCATTGCGCCTTGCCCGCTTCAATACCCAGGTCACCGTGGTCGACAAGCGCTGGTTCATCGGCCTGGCCAGCCCGGCCGCGGCCGGCCTGATGATGTCCTTCGTCTGGGCCTTTGCCGATGGCAACCTGGGCTGGGACGGCAACCAGCTGCGCTATGTCGCCCTGGGCGTGACCCTGGTGTCGGCCCTGCTGATGGTCAGCCGGATCCGCTTCTGGAGCTTCAAGGGCAGTGGCGAGAAGGGACCGCGCGCGGACCGCGTGCCGTTCCTGGCGCTGGCCCTGGTACCGATCGCCATCGCGATCATGGTCATCGATCTGCCGCGCGTGCTGTTCGCGGTGGGCGTGGTGTATGCCCTGTCCGGCCCGTGCTACTGGGTGTGGCAGCGTACCCGCAAGACGGTCGAGCCGAACGCGTGAGCGGCCAGGCGCTGCCGCCATTGTGGTCGCCGGCGCAGCAGTCCTGGCTGCAGGCCATGGGCTACACGGTATTCGTCGATGGCAGTGTCGCGCCGGAAGCGTCGGTGGCGCCGGAGGTCGAGCTGCGTGTGGCCCCGGTTGCCGAGCCGCCGGCGCCTGCGCGCCCCTCGCGCCCGCCAGCGCCGGCGGATGAGCCGTCAGCGGCACGGCGCAGCGCCCCGCGCACGGTGGAAGAACAGGCACCGGCCCGTCCGTCGGCGGCCACGCCGGCACGCGCCAGTGGCGGGCGCCGCGCGGCGGTACGGATGCCCGATCGCCTGCAGATCGCCCTGCTGCGCGCCTCCGGCTGCAACCCGGCCGAGCCGGATACCCAGGCCTTGATGGCCAGCTGGAACTTGGATGAACTGCGCAGCAGCGCGGCCGCCAAGCGTGCGTTGTGGCCGCAGCTGCGCGCCCTGCGCAAACGGGGCCGCCCGTGAGCGCGGTGAGCTCGCCGCGGCCGTTGTCGCTGCGCGCGCTGCGCGAAAGCGACCTCAATGCGGTGATGGCGATCGAAGTGCGTGGTTATCCGTATCCGTGGACCCGCGGCATCTTCCAGGATTGCCTGCGGGCCGGTTATCCCGGCCTGGCGATGGAAGAGGACGGCCTGCTGATGGGCTACGGCCTGCTCAGCATCGCCGCCGATGAAGCCCATATCCTCAATATCTGCGTGGACCCGCTGTGCCAGTCGCGCGGTCACGGTCGTCATCTGCTGCGCGCGCTGGTAAAGCTGGCGCGTGACCACGGTGCGCACCGCGTGTTCCTGGAAGTGCGGCCGTCCAATACCCCAGCGGTGGCGCTTTACCATAGCGAAGGATTCAACGAGATCGGTCGCCGGCCGCGTTATTACCCGGCTCGCGAGGGGCGCGAGGATGCGCTGGTGATGGCGATCGAACTGGTCGACGACGATATCCAGGTGATGCCGCCGCTCTGACGGCGTGGGGTGGCACTACGCCATCCGCAGCAGCACCGCGCCGAGCAAGATCAGGCCGGCGGCGATCCAGCGCTGGCCGGTCACGCGTTCGCGCAGCAGCCAGGCCGAGATCAGGATCCCGAACAGGATCGAGGTTTCGCGCAGTGCGGAGATCATCGCGATCGGCGCGACCGTCATGGCCCACAGCGCCAGCCCATATGAGACCAGCGTGCCGACACCACCGATGATGCCGTAGCGCCAGTTGCGGCGCGCGTAATCACGCAGCGCGCCGGCCCGGGTACATAGCGCCCACAGCGGCAGGGGCAGCCCGGAGAGGAGGAACAGCCACAGCGTGTAGCTCACCGCGGCGCCCGAGTGGCGTGCGCCCCAGCCATCGACCAGCGTATAGGTGGCGATGACGCCGGCATTGAGCAGGGGCAGCCACAGGTGCTGGCGTGAGGTGCCGCGGGTCATGCACAGGATGCCCAGGCAGATCAGCGCGATCCCGCTCCAGGCGATCCAGGTCAGGCGCTCGCCGAGGAACAGTGTGCTGACCAGCGCGACCAGGATCGGCGCGCAGCCGCGCATCAGCGGGTAGGACGCGCTCATGTCCGTCAGCTGGTAGGTGCGGGCGACCAGCAGGTAATACCCGACCTGGAGGAGCGTGGAGGTCGCCAGCCACGGCCAGCTCTGCGGCGCGGGGGCGGGCAGGAACGGCAGGCCGATCGCGGCGATCACCGCCGCCGAGCCGGTGACCAGCAGCGTGGTCATCAGCTTGTCGGTGCCACGTTTGACGATCGCGTTCCAGCTGGCATGCAGCAGGGCGGCGAACAGCACGATGCAGAAGATGGACAGCGACATCGTGTCGGCGGTCATTCATTCCATGGGCGAACCCGCATCATGCCGCAGATGCGCGGACATCGCGCCCGAAACCGCTCGGGCGGGCCCTGCATGCACTATGGACTGGGTAGAGCCACGCATGGCGTGGCTCTACCCGGGCGCTTACAGCTTCGCGCGCTGCGAACGCAGGCCATCCAGCTGTGCGGTCCACTCGACCAGGCGCACACGCTCCTGCTCGACCACCGCCGCCGGCACCTTGTCGGTGAACTTGGCCAGCTTGGTCTCGCTCTTTTCCTTCTCCGATTCCACCCGGGCGATTTCCTTGTCCAGGCGCGCGCGCTCGGCGCCCAGATCGACCAGGCCCTCCAGCGGCACCAGCAGGGTGAGATCGCCCACGATCGCGGCGGCCGCCGGGGGCGTGTCGCTGCCGTTGGCCAGCCACTCGATGCGCTCCAGCTTGAGCAGGAACGACAGCGAGGAGGTGAAGCGGGTCATGCGTGCGCGGTCGTCGTCGGTGCCGCCCTGCAGCAGCAGCGGCACCAGCTTGGACGGCGGCACATTCAACTCGCTGCGCACGCGGCGCAGGGCGTTGACCATCGACTTCAGCCATTCCACGTCGGCCTCGGCGCGGGCGAAATCACCGGCGAACTCCTCGGCGGTCGGGTACGGCCGCAGCGAGATGGTGTCCTCGGTGATGCCCAGGCGCGGGGCGACCTGGCGCCACAGCTGCTCGGTGACGAACGGGGTCAGCGGATGCAGCAGGCGCAGCAGCGCTTCCAGCACGTACAGCAGGGTGTGACGGGTGCTGTTGGCATCCTCGGCGTCGGCCCCGTTGAGGGCCGGCTTGGTCAGTTCCAGGAACCAATCGCAGAACTCGTTCCAGGCGAACTCGTACAGGCACTGTGCCAGCAGGTCGAAGCGGTAGTTGGCGTAATGCGTCTGCGCTTCGGCCGAGACCGCCGCCAGGCGCGCGAGGATCCAGCGCTCGGCATCGGTCCGCGGCTGCGGCACGCCGGTGAAGCTGCCACCCTCGGTGTTCATCAGGGTGAAGCGGCTGGCGTTCCACAGCTTGTTGCAGAAGTTCTTGTAGCCCTCGGCGCGGTTCATGTCGAACTTGATATCGCGGCCATGGGTGGCCAGCGCGGCGATGGTGAAGCGCAGCGCATCGGCACCGTGGGCGATGATGCCCTCGGGGAATTCGCGGCGGGTCGCCTTCTCGATCTTCGGCGCATCCTTGGGCTTCATCAGGCCGGTGGTGCGCTTGGCGACCAGGTCCTCCAGCGAAATGCCGTCGATGATGTCCAGCGGGTCGAGCACGTTGCCCTTGGACTTGGACATCTTCTGACCCTGCGCATCGCGGATCAGGCCGGTCATGTAGATGTCCTTGAACGGAATCTTCCCGGTGAAGCTGTCGGTGGCCATGATCATGCGGGCCACCCAGAAGAAGATGATGTCAAAGCCGGTGACCAGCACCGCCGACGGCAGGTAGCGCTCGAAACCGCGCGCTTGCATGGCCTGCTCGTTCGGCCAGCCCAGCGTGGAGAACGGCCACAGCTGCGAGGAGAACCAGGTCTCCAGCACGTCGCTGTCCTGGTGCAGGGGGAGGTCGGCGGCGAGGTTGTTCTTCGCGCGCGCTTCGGCTTCGTCGCGGCCGACATAGCAGTTGCCTGCAGCGTCGAACCACGCCGGAATGCGGTGGCCCCACCACAGCTGGCGGCTGATGCACCAGTCCTGGATGTTCTCCATCCAGTGGCGGTAGGTGTTGATCCAGTTGGCCGGGACGAACTGGATGCTGCCGTTCTCGACCAGCTCCAGGCCGCGCTTGGCCAGCACGTCCATCTTCACGAACCACTGGTCGGTCAGGTACGGCTCGATCACCTGCTGGGTGCGATCACCACGCGGCACCTGCAGCTTGTGTGCCTTGGTCTCCACCAGGATGCCCAGGTCTTCCAGCTCGGCCAGGATCACCTTGCGTGCTTCGTAACGGTCCAGCCCGCGGTACTTCTCCGGGGCGTTGTCGTTGATCGCCGCCTCCGGGGTGAACAGGTTGATCATCGGCAGGCTGTGGCGCAGGCCGACCTGGTAATCGTTGAAATCGTGTGCCGGGGTGACCTTGACCACGCCGGTACCGAACTCGCGGTCGACGTAATCATCGGCGATCACCGGAATCTCGCGATCGGTCAGCGGCAGTTTCACCATTTTGCCGATCAGGTGCGCGTAGCGCTCATCGTCCGGGTGCACCATCACCGCGGTGTCGCCCAGCATGGTTTCCGGGCGCGTGGTGGCCACGGTCAGGGTGCCGCTGCCATCGGCCAGCGGGTAGCTGATCGACCACAGGAAGCCGTCTTCCTCCACGCTCTCCACTTCCAGATCGGAGATGGCGGTCTTGAGCACCGGATCCCAGTTGACCAGGCGCTGGCCACGGTAGATCAGGCCCTGCTCGTGCCAGCGCACGAAGGCCTCGATCACCGCTTCGGACGGCTGCGGGTCCATGGTGAAGGTGCTGCGCGACCAGTCGCTGGAGGTGCCCAGGCGGCGCATCTGGCGCTCGATGGTGTCACCGGACTGCGCCTTCCACTCCCACACCTTTTCGATGAAGCCGTCGCGGCCCAGCGAATCGCGGGTCTCGCCCTGGCCGGCCAGCGCCAGGTTGCGCGACACCACCATCTCGGTGGCGATGCCGGCGTGGTCGGTGCCCACCTGCCACAACGTGTCGTAGCCGCGCATGCGGTGGTAGCGCACCAGCGCATCCATCAGGGTCTGCTGGAAGGCATGGCCCATGTGCAGCGTGCCGGTCACGTTCGGCGGCGGCAGCAGGATGGTGTACGGCTCGCCCTTGCCGGACGGCTTGAAATGGCCGGCCTTCTCCCACGCGTCGTACAACGCGGTTTCAAAGGTTTTGGGGTCGTAGCTGGAGGCGAGTTGGGTCATGCGGGAACCAGGATCGAATACGGAAGGTGGGGGTGCCGGAAGCTCAGCGCCCTAAGGCGCGACGGATCTTCTGGTCGGTATGGAACTGTGAGACCGCGTAGGCGGCCCAGATCGCGGCGGGCAGCCAGCCGATCAGCGTGATCTGCAGGATCAGGCAGAGGATGCCTGCGATCGGGCGGCCGATGGTGAAGAAGGCGAACCAGGGAAAGATCAGGGCGATCAGCAGGCGCATCAAGGGTCTCCGGGGGCGGCGGCGACCGGACGGGCGCCGCGCGGGTTACATGTCGTACTTGTTCAGGTCAAAGCCCAGCGCCTTGTACTGGCGCCAGCGCTCGCGCAGCGGTTCGCGCGCTTCCGGGTCGGCCGGGACCACTTCCAGCACGCGGTCGCAGGCGGCCAGGTAGGGGTCGTCACGCAGGTTGATCACCAGCGGCCGGGCCGGGGCCTCGGTACCGGGGACGGCGATCAGCACCAGCGCCTCTTCCTCGTCCATGTCTTCGCCGGCGATCTGGTGCGGGATATAGGCATCGTTGTCGAACGCCCACAGCAGTTCGTCCAGCTCTTCGGCCTGGGCCTGGTCGCGCGCCAGCACCAGGGTGAACAGCCCGGCGTCGTTGGCCTTGCGGGCCAGTTCACAGACCAGCCGCAACGGCTCGGTCAGGAAGCGGGGCTTGGCGATCAGGTAGAAATCAGCACGGGACATGGCAGGGCCTGGAGCGGAGGGAGAACCCGGCGCCAGGCCGGGCGGGATCGCGGCCACCGATGGGCGGCCGCGATCGGGCAGGACATCAGGCGCGGGCGACCTGGTCCAGCAGCCACTGGCTCAGCAGGCCAACCGGGCGACCGGTGGCCATGCCACGCTTGCCTTCATCGCTGGCCACGCCGGCGATGTCCAGGTGGGCCCAGCGCTGGCCTTCGGCGAAGCGCGACAGGAAGCAGCCGGCGGTGATCGCGCCAGCCCAGCGGCCGCCGATGTTGTAGATGTCAGCGAAGCTGGAATCCAGCATCGGCTGGTACTCGTCCCACAGCGGCAGGCGCCAGGCGCGGTCGAACACGTGCTCGCCGGCGGCCAGCAGTTCGTTGGCCAGGTCGTCATGCTTGGTCATCAGGCCGGCGGTCTGGTGGCCCAGGGCAACCAGGCAGGCGCCGGTCAGGGTGGCCACGTCGATCAGCGCGGCCGGCTCGAAGCGCTGCGCGTAGGTCAGGGCGTCGCACAGGATCAGGCGGCCTTCGGCGTCGGTGTTGCCCACTTCGATGGTCTTGCCCGACATCGAGGTGATCACGTCCGAGGGGCGGTAGGCATTGCCGTCGATGGCGTTCTCCACCGCCGGCACCACCACCACCAGGTTCAGCGGCAGCTTGGCCGTGACGGCCGCGACGAAGGTGCCGATGACGTTGGCGCCACCGCACATGTCGTACTTCATTTCCTCGATGCCGCCCTGGGTCTTCAGGTTGACGCCACCGGTATCGAAGGTGATGCCCTTGCCGACCAGCACGTAGGGCTTGGCGTCGCCACCGTTGTTCCACTTCAGCACGACCAGGTGCGGGCGGTTGGCCGAACCACGGGCCACGGCCAGCAGCGAGCCCATGCCCAGCGCTTCCATCTGGTGCTCGTCCAGGATCTCCGCTTCGGCGCCTTCATGGGCCTGGGCGAACGCGACCGAGGATTCGGCCAGGTAGGCCGGGGTGCAGACATTCGGCGGCAGGTTGCCCAGCTCGCGGGCGTACTGCACGCCGGCGGCGATGGCCTGGCCCTGGGCCAGGGCTGCGGTGTCCGTGCCGGCGATGGCCAGCGTGGTCAGGCCGGGCTCGTCGGCCTTCTTCTTGCCCAGCGTGGCGCTGTAGCGGTAGGCGGCGTGGTCGGCGGTGATGATGGCCTGGCGGATGTTCCAGGCGGCATCGCGGCCCTTGACCTCGATCTCGGTCAGGGTCAGCAGCGCGTGGTGGTTGACCCCGCTCTTCAGGGCGCGGCTGGCATCGCCGACCGCCTTGAGGTACTGCGGCACGCCGAATTTGGCCGGCTCACCCAGCCCGACCACCAGCACGCGTGCGGCGCTGACGCCGGGCAGATCGTGCAGGAGGGTGGTGTTGCCGGTCTTGCCGCCCACGTCGCCGCGGGCGACCAGGGCCGACAGGCGGCCACCGGATGCGGTGTCCAGGGCCTGTGCCGCCGGGCTCAGGGTCTGGTCGGCGTAGGCGCCGACGATGACGCAATCGCACTCGGCCGAGGCCGGCGCTGCGTGGTTCAGGGTGAATTCCAGGGCCATTGATCAGATTCCGTTGGCAAATCCGTACAATCGCGAGCTGTTTACGTCCCGTCAGTAGACTGGGCAGCACCGCGAACGAATCCGAGAGTTTAAACCACCGCCCCATGTCGAAGCTCGATCGCTATCTCCTGCGTGATTTCGTCCAGAGTTTCCTGGCCACCCTGATCGTGTTGCTGGTGGTGAGCGTCGGTGGTGTCCTGGTGGACATCCTCGGCAACATCGCCGACGGCCGCCTGCCTGCCCGCCTGCTGTTCTCCCAGCTGGGCCTGCAGTTCATCGTCTATATGCCGCTGATCCTGCCGCTGGCGCTGATGCTGGGCCTGCTGCTGGCCACGGCCCGGCTCTACCGGGATTCGGAAATGGCGGTCATCACCGCCATCGGCGTCGGTCCCAAGCGCCTGCTGCGCCCGCTGCTGATGCTGGTGTTGCCGGTGGTCGGGCTGATCGCCCTGTGCTCGCTGTGGCTGGGCCCCTGGGCCGACCGCACCGGCGAGACGATGATCGACGAGGCCAACCGCAGCGTGGTCATGGCCGGCCTGGAAGCGGGCAAGTTCACCTCCCTGCCCAATGGCGGCGTGGTCTACCTGTCCTCGGTCTCCCCCGACGGCACCCAGCTGGGCAAGGTCTTCCTGCAGCGCCAGAAGGAGGACCGCCTTGAGGTGATCTCCGCCGATCACGGCCGGATGTACTTCGAGGGTGCCAAGCAGCGCTACCTGGAACTGGACGACGGCCACCAGGTCGAAGGCCCGGCCAATGGCGCGCTGGACTACAAGCTGATGACCTTCGCCCGCAACGACGTGGCCATGCCCGACGGTGCCGAGACCCGCAAGGACGACGATCCCGAACTGCTGCGCACCACCCAGCTGTTCGGCGATGAACGCCCTGAAGCCCAGGCTCAGCTGCACTCGCGCATCGCCCCGCCGCTGATCGCGCTGGCTTTCGCCCTGATGACCCTGCCGTTGGCCCGCAGCTCGCCGCGCCAGCAGCGCTACGGCCGGATGATGCTGGCCTTCCTGGCCTACATGGTGGGCATGAACCTGATGTTCATCGGCACCCGCTGGATCGCCGATGGCAAGATCCCCGCCGTGGCGGGCCTGTGGTGGCTGACCTTGCCGTTGCTGGCCCTCGCCCTGTGGATGTACTTCCGCGACGGCAAACTGTCGCGTCCCCGGAGGACCGCATGAACGTGTTGCGCCCCATGCGGTTTGATCTATACCTGGGCCGTGCCGTGTTCGGCACCGTCCTGCTGACCTGGGCAGTGCTGGTCGGCCTGGACGTGGTGATGGCCTTCTCCGGTGAGTTCAAGGACGTGGGCAAGGGCAGCTACACCCTTGGTCACGCCGCCGCCTGGGTGCTGTACACCGTGCCGCGCCGTGCCTATACCTTCTTCCCGACCGCGGCCGTGATCGGCGCGCTGATGGGCCTGGGCCAGCTGGCCGCCACCTCCGAGCTCACCGCCCTGCGCGCGCTGGGCCTGTCGCGCAAGCGGCTGAGTGTCTCGGTGGCGATCGCGCTGTCGCTGATGACCGCGGTGATGGTGTTCAGCGGCGAAACGCTGGGCCCGTGGGGCCAGAGCAAGGCCGACGACATCAAGATCAGCGCCAAGTGGGGCAGCAGCCTGAGCGCGGCCCGCTACTCCGGTGTATGGGCGCGCGAAGGCGATACCTTCCTCAACGCCCAGAGCGGCGACGAGCAGCTGCAGGCCGGCGGCGGTACGCGCCTGATCCTGCACGATGTGCGCCTGTACAAGATCGCCGACGACGGTCGCCTGGCATCGCTCACCTATGCCACCACCGCCGAGCATGGCGCCGACGGCTGGGTCCTGAACAAGGTCCGCCGCGACACCTTCGGTGAGCGTTCGGCAACGCGCGAGACGGCTGAGTCCGAGCCGTGGGATTCACGCCTGGATGCGGCGGCGCTGGCCAGCGGCATTTCCAAGCCACGCAATCTGACGGCGATGGATCTGCGCACCAGCATCGAGTACCGCAAGCGCAATGGGCTGGACGCGCGCGATTACGAGGATGTGTACTGGAGCCGCTGGTTCTATCCGATCAATGTGCTGGCGCTGTGCCTGGCGGCGGTGCCGTTCGCGTTCGGTTCGCTGCGCAGTGGCGGCATGGGCAAGCGCTTGTTCCTGGGCATTCTGTTCGCGCTGGGCTTCTGGTTGCTGCAGTTGTTCTTCGGCCGGATGGCGGGTGCGTTGAAGTTCGATTATCGGATTGCGTATGCGTTGCCACCGATCGTGATGATGGTGGTATCCGGGTTGTTGTTCCGGCGAAAGTCGGGCTGATTTTTCCGCTCGAGCGGAAGATGTCAAACGCTGCAAGAGCCAAAGACCAAAGCCAAAGCGGCCACCATGTTCTCTCAGGCTAGGCGCGACGGGCTCACCATTCCGGGACCCGCCGCAAGTACGTCCCTGTAGGCTCGTGTGCTGCCATCCATGGCAGCACACGGTCCCGGCCTGGTAATCCCGCCGCGCCTCCGATCGTGTGCTGGTGGGGAGGGGAGAGCAGCCGGGCATGGCCCGGCTCTACCCGTTCTGATGGAATGCGCAGGCGCCTTTGCTCGTGTCGAATCCTGTTGGTCGAGCGGCAGAGCGGCAGAGCGGCGAATGAATTTATCGATTGAGCCAACGTTCGACTTCGCGATGAAGGTTGCGCTCCTTGAGGCATCTTGATCGCGACACTCGGTGTTCAGCGCGATACCTCAGGCACGCAGTAATTCCGCTTCTACCAACCGCATTACGTGATCTGTCAATGCGGAGAGGCGCAGCCCATTTCAGGACCGTAGTGCGCCATGGATGGCGCACTACGAGCCTACAGGGACGTACTTGCGGCGGGTCCAGAAATGGGTTGCGCCTCTCCGCAAACACAGAGAAAACAGAGACGCTGCCGTTTTGCGTTTTGCGTTTTGCGCATTGCGGTTGGCAGTTGCCTTCAACGCTTCGGCAACCGCACAACCCGTGTCCCGCTGGCCCGGTCATGCCAGGTCAGCCGCTGCCGATCCACCAGCGCCCACCAGAACCCCAGCCCGGCCGCCAACACCGACAGCGACCCCACCGCATAGCGCCGCCACAACTGCCCGCGCGTCGGCACCGTGCCGTCCAACGACACCACCCGCAACCGCCACGGCCGCATCCCCAGCGTCTGCCCACCACGACGCCAGCTCATCGTCGCGTACAGCCCCGTCACCACCCAGCAGCACGCCCACAACGCCCACTGCCATGCACTGAACGGTGCGATGTTCTCGCGCTCCGCATGGCCGCTCAACGTGTAGATCGCCACGAACACCGCACCGAGCAGCATCCACAACGCCAGCGCCGGGAAGAGGTCGTACAACAGCGACAACAACCGCCACAGCAGCAACGATGCAGGGCGATCAGCAGCAGGGGACGACAGCGCGGTATCGGTCATGTTCCGGAGCATACCCGGCCCGCCGCCCGCGTTCGATGGCCCACGCGTGTTCCGCTCCGTATGCTGTCCACATGTCCGACGCCACCACCCCCGCCCTGCGCCGCCAGCTTGTCCAGCACCTGCCCGCGCTGCGCGACGACGACAACGTCCGCATCCAGCGCTTCCTCGACACCGCCTGGGCCGAACACGGCCTGGCCCGGGCCAGCCTGGACAGCTACCGGCGCGATCTCGAAGGTCTGGCGCGCTGGCGTGATGGCGCCACGGGGGGCTTGGCCGGGCTCGACCGCGCCGCGCTCTTCGATTACCTCGCCTGGCGCTCGCGCCATGGCTGGTCGCCACGCAGCAACGCCCGCCTGCTCTCCGCCCTGCGTGCCTTCTTCGCCGATGCCGTGCGCCGCGGCGAGCGCACAGATGACCCCAGTGCGCTGCTGGACCCGCCCAAGCTGCCGCGGCTGCTGCCCAAGGCGCTGGCCGAAAGCCAGATCGACGCCCTGCTGGCCAGCCCTGACATCGAGACGCCGCTCGGGCTGCGCGACCGCGCCATGCTGGAGCTGATGTATGCCGCGGGCCTGCGCGTGAGTGAACTGGTCAACCTGCCAGCCAATGCCGTCAACCTGCGCCAGGGCGTGCTGCGCGTGACCGGCAAGGGCAGCAAGGAGCGGCTGGTACCGCTTGGGGAAGAATCCCAGCACTGGCTTGAGCGTTATCTGGGGGAGTCGCGGCCGCAGCTCACCGGCAAGCGCAACGTGCCGACGCCGCAGGATGGCGCCGTGCCGATGTTCCTGGAGCCCTCGCTGCACCCGCTCAGCCGCCAGCAGTTCTGGGGACTGGTGAAAAAATACGCGGTCCTGGCCGGGATCGATCCGGTCAGGATCAGCCCGCACGGCCTGCGCCACAGCTTTGCCACCCATCTGCTCAACCGCGGCGCCGACCTGCGCGCGCTGCAGATGCTGCTGGGCCACAGTTCGCTGTCCACCACCCAGATCTACACGCTGGTCGCCCGCGAACACCTGCAGAAACTGCACGCCAAGCACCACCCGCGCGGCTGAGGGGGCGGGCAGAACCGGGCCGCGCGTCACCGTTCCACTGCGGTCCAGCTGCGTGAGCAGGCAGCTGTGCGAGAATCCAGCCTGACCTCTTACACCGGAATGCTCGATGCTCCGTGTTGCCATTGCGGCGCTCTTCGGCGCGCTCAGCCTGACTGCCTGCGCGCAGCAACCGTCCGCCCCGGCGGCCAACTCCACTGCCGCCGCCCCGGCCCCGGCCCCGGCCGCTGCCGGTGATGCCGACCAGCGCGTGCGCACCGCGCTGCAGCAGCTGGATCCGACCTTCAAGCCCGATTTCATCGGGGCCGCGCCGTTTGCCGGTTTCCGCGAGGTGCTGGTCGGCGGCCAGGTGCTGTACGTCTCCGATGACGGCCGTTACCTGATGCAGTCCCAGCCGTACGACATCCAGAACAAGGCGCCGGTGAGCAGCCAGGGCCTGCTCAGCTACCGCCGCAAGCTGCTCGATGGCGTGCCGCACAACGAGCGCATCGTGTTCGCTGCGCCGAATGCGAAGTACACCGTCAGCGTCTTCACCGACATCGAGTGCGGTTACTGCCGCAAGCTGCACCAGGACATCGCCGAGCTCAACCGCAACGGCATCACCGTGGAATACCTCGCGTTTCCGCGCATGGGCCTGGGCAGCCAGGACTACACCGACATGATCTCGGTCTGGTGCGCGGCCGATCGCAAGCAGGCCTTGACCGCGGCCAAGACCGGCAAGGCGGTTACCCCGAAGAACTGCACCAATCCGGTGGCCATGCAGTACAAGCTTGGCCAGCAGATGGGCGTCAACGGCACGCCGGCGATCTTCGCCGCCGACGGCACCCAGCTCGGTGGCTACCTGCCGCCGGCCCAGCTCAAGGCGGCGCTGGAGCGCGTCTCGGCAGGCGGTAGCCGCTGAAACAGAACGCCCCGGCCAGGCCGGGGCGTTTTTTTCACTCGGCGGGAGCGCCCTGCTCGATCAGCGGGGCCGCGTCCCGCGCCACGGCATCACTTCAAGCCGTCGCTGATCGCCTTGGTCAGGGTGCCCTGCGCATCATCGCCACTGAACTCCCAGAAGAACGCACCGCCCAGGCCCTGTGTTTTCACATAGCCCATCTTCTCGGTAACCATCGCCGGCGTGTCCAGAGTCCAGAACGTGGTGCCGTTGGAGATCCACGTGGCCTTGGCGACGTTGTCGGTGTAGACCGGCCAGTTGAGGTTCTTCAGCACCTTCCAGTCTTCGATGCCGGCTTCGTAGGTGCCCGGTGCAGCCCCGCTGGCGCTCTTGTAGAGGCCGTTGTTGCCGCTGGCCACACCGGTCCAGCCGCGCCCGTAGTAGCCGATGCCGAGGTTCAATTTGCTGGCCGGCACCCCGCGGCTGAGGAAGGCCTCCATCGCATCATTGCTGTTGTAGAACTTCTGGTCACCGGTGGAGGGATCGGCCGGTGAATCGAATAGCGCCGAGTGATGGTTGGTCTGCGGATCCCACGCGCCGTGGAAGTCGTAGGTCATCACGTTGATGAAATCCAGGTACGGGTGGTAGCTGGCCGGATCGGTCACGCGGATCTTGTCCACGCCTGCGCCCACGGCGACCGTCAGCAGCAGGCCCGGCCGCACCGCATCGAGCTGGCGGCGGAACTCGGCCAGCAGCGCGGTGAAGTTGGCGTTGTCCGCCGGCGTGCCGCAGCTCAGCCCGCAGGCCACCGGGTACTCCCAGTCGATGTCGATGCCATCGAACACGCCGAGCGCGGCACCTGCGCCGCCCGCACCGTCGGCGACCGGCAGGTTGCCCTTGATGTAGGCATCGATGCACGAGGCCACGAACGCCTGCCGGTTGGCCGGCTGCGCCGCGCTGGAGAAGCCGCGCGACCAGGTCCAGCCGCCGAGCGAGATCAGCACCTTGATGTTCGGGTGCTTGGCCTTGAGCTGCTTGAGCTGGTTCCAGTTGCCGCGCAGCGGCTGGTCCCACGTGTCGCCCGTGCCACTGACGCTGTCGCCGGCAGCGAAGGATTTGCCATAGTCGGCATACGCATCACCGCCCACGCCGGTGTTCGGGTCGGAGGCCTGGGTCACGCCCACTTCGCAGCGGTTGTTGCGCACATTGCCGAAGGCATAGTTGATGTGCGTCAGCTTGGCGGCCGAGCCGCTGGTGTCGATGTTCTTGACCTGGTAATTGCGGCCGTAGATGCCCCATTGGGTGAAGTAGCCGATCACGCGTTTGTTGCCGCCGCCGCCGCCGCCGGCGGCCGTGGTCACGCTGATCGAGCCGCTCTGCGCCGAGGCGTTGCCGGCGTTGTCGCGCGCGCGCACGGTGTAGGTGTAGGCCGTGCTCGCGGTGAGGCCGCCATCGGTGTACTGGGTGGCACTGGGTGAGCCGACCAGACTGCCGTTGCGGTACACGTCGTAGCCGGCCACGCCGCTGCCGCCGCTGTTGTCGGTGGCGGCGTTCCAGGCCAGGTTCACCGTGGTGGCGGTCCTGGAAGGTGAGGCCAGCCCACCCGGCACGCTGGGCGGGGTGGTGTCGTTGCTGGCCGCGGTAACGGTCACGCTGACCGTGGCCGAGGAGGTCACCGCGTTGTTGTTGTCGGTGGCCACCGCCTTGAAGGTGTGGCTGCCGGCCGAGGCGTTGCTCCACACCACGCTGTAAGGCGCGCTGGTGTCGATGCCCAGCGAGGTGCCGCCACGGAAGAACTCGACCTTGCTGATGCTGCCGTCGGTGTCGCTGGCATTGGCGCTGACGGTGATGCTGCTGCCAGCGGTGAAGCTGGCCCCGGCCGTGGGCGAGGTCAGTGCGACGCTGGGCGGCTGGTTGCTGCCGCTGCCATCGCAGGCGCCCAGGTTGGTGTAGTAGGGCGCACCGGCCGGGTGGTCGGGCGGGGCGTTCCAGATGTCCTGGTTGGCGCGGTACAGCACGCCGCCTTTCTGCAGGGTCTGGCCGGCCAGGTAGATGGCCGCGCCGTTCCATTCGGGTACCCCGGTACAGTTCGCGGCCTGCACCAGCGTGGGGGTGCCAGCGGCAGCGGCCAGGGCCAAGGCGAGCAGCCAGCGCTGTCGGCGCGGCAAGAGGGCGGGGGAGGAAAACGATGTCACTGCACGGCGCGCAATCGGGTCTGGCATGGTCGGTCTCCGATCAGGTGGGCGCATGCCGCCGGGATGGCGGCATGCGTGCAGCAGGTCCGGGCGCCGGTGAGAGAGGCCGGCAACGACATGGGGGACGGACAGCACCGGGCACTGGGCCAGGTGGTGATAACGTTGTCATGTAATTCCGGCGCAATCCGTGAACCAGCGCATGGTTCGGGCGTGAACGCCCCTGGCCCCCTGCTTGGGCGGCCGATCCCCCGGGCCGGGCCGCGGCGGCCGAGTTGGGTACAATAGTGGGCCCCGTTCCCAACCACGGTTCCCCGGACATGATGGTCCTCGAGGGCGCATCCGCCCTTTCGCCGTTCCGCCGCGAACGTCTTGAATCCCGCCTGCAGTCCCTGGCCGCCGATCTGCGCATCACCGGTGCCTGGCATGTCTACTTCATCCAGACCGAGGGCGATGCGGCCCCGGACCCGGCGATCCTGAGCCGGATCCTGGAAGCCCAGCCGGACCTGGCCGGGCGTGAGGACGGGGCGGTGTCGCGCTTCGTGGTGCCGCGGTTGGGCACGCTGTCGCCGTGGTCGAGCAAGTCCACCGAGCTGGTCCGGGGCGCCGGGCAGCCGATCCGCCGGGTCGAACGCGGCCTGCGCATCGATCTGGCCGGCTGGCCGGCCGACGCGGCTGCGCAGGAGGCGGTGATCCGCGCCCTGCACGACCCGATGACCCAGTCCGTGCTGGCCGAGACTGCCCAGGCGCAGGCGCTGTTCAGTGCCCCGGCCCGCGGTGAGCTGGAACGGATCGCCCTGGATGACCTGGAGGCAGCCAACAGCCGCCTCGGCCTGGCCATGGCCCAGGACGAGATCGACTACCTGCGCCAGCGCTTCGGCGAACTGGGCCGCAAGCCGTCGGACGTGGAACTGATGATGTTCGCCCAGGCCAACTCCGAGCACTGCCGCCACAAGATCTTCAATGCCAGCTGGACCATCGACGGTGCCGACCAGTCGCACTCGCTGTTCCGGATGATCAAGAACACCCACCAGCAGACCCCGCAGCACACGTTGAGCGCGTACAGCGACAACGCCGCCGTGGTCGCCGGTTTCCCGGCCGCGCGCTATCGCCCGGACCCGGCCACCGGTCAGTACCGCAGCGAAGCCGTGGTCGATTCGGCGTTCTGCATCAAGGTGGAAACGCACAACCACCCGACCGCGATCGCCCCGTTCCCGGGCGCGGCCACCGGTGCGGGCGGCGAAATCCGCGATGAAGGCGCGACCGGCCGCGGCGGCAAGCCCAAGGCTGGCCTGACCGGGTTCTCGGTCTCGCACCTGCGCATCCCGACCCTGCCGCAGCCGTGGGAAGCGCCGCGCGCGCTGAACCCGCGCATGGCCCCGGCGCTGGACATCATGCTGGACGGCCCGCTCGGCGGCGCTGCGTTCAATAATGAATTCGGCCGCCCGAATCTGCTGGGCTACTTCCGCAGCTTCGAACTGCCTGAAGGCGAGGGCCTGACCCGCGCGTACGATAAGCCGATCATGCTGGCCGGTGGCCTCGGCGCGATCGACCAGAACCAGGTCGAGAAGCTGCGCCTGCAGCCTGGCGATGCGGTGATCGTGCTCGGCGGCCCGGCGATGCTGATCGGTCTGGGCGGCGGCGCCGCCAGTTCGGTGGCCTCCGGTGAAAGCGCTGAAGACCTCGATTTCGCCAGCGTGCAGCGCGACAACCCGGAAATGGAGCGTCGCTGCCAGGAAGTGATCGACCGCTGCGTCGCCCTCGGCTTGGACAACCCGATCCGCTGGTTCCATGACGTCGGCGCGGGTGGCCTGTCCAACGCGATTCCGGAATTGCTGCACGACTCCGGCGTGGGCGGTGTGATCGATCTGGGCAAGGTGCCCACCGATGACCCGTCACTGTCGCCGATGCAGTTGTGGTGCAACGAATCGCAGGAACGCTATGTGCTCGGTGTGCCGCAGGCGCGCCTGGCCGAGTTCGCCGCGCTGTGCGCACGCGAGCGCTGCCCGTTCGCCGCGGTCGGTGTCGCCACCGCAGAAGAGCGGCTGGTGGTGGCCTATGGCGCGACCGTGGGCAACACCCCGGCCGATGCCCCGATCGACCTGCCGATGGACGTGCTGTTCGGCAAGGCGCCGAAGATGCACCGCGACACCGTGCACCCGGCGGCGCCGCGCTGGCCGGCGCTGAAGACGGCCGGGCTGGACCTGCATGAAGCGGGTCTGCGCGTGCTGGCGCATCCTTCGGTGGCCTCGAAGAACTTCCTGGTCACCATCGGTGACCGCAGCGTCGGTGGCCTGACCGCACGCGAGCAGATGGTTGGTCCGTGGCAGCTGCCGCTGGCCAACGTCGCCATTACGCTGGCCGGTTTCGACACCGTGGCCGGTGAAGCGATGGCGATCGGCGAGCGCACCCCGCTGGCCCTGCTGGATGCGGCCGCCTCGGCGCGCATGGCCGTCGGTGAAGCGATCACCAACCTGTGCGCGGCCCCGGTCGATGCACTGGAAACGGTGAAGCTGTCGGCCAACTGGATGGCTGCGGCCGGCCATCACGGTGAAGACGCGCTGCTGTATGACGCGGTGCGTGCGGTCGGCATGGAGCTGTGCCCGCAGCTGGACCTGAGCATTCCGGTCGGCAAGGACTCGTTGTCCATGCAGGCGCAGTGGCAGGCCGACGGCCAGGCGCACAAGTCGGTGTCGCCGGTGTCGCTGGTGATCTCGGCGTTCGCGCCGGTTGCCGATGCCACCGGCCAGCTGACCCCGCTGCTCGACCGTGACGCCGACAGCGAGCTGTGGCTGATCGGCCTGGGCGCCGGCAAGCAGCGCCTGGGCGGCTCGATCCTGGCCCAGGTGCACGCCGACCATTCCGCACTGCCGGCCTTTGCCGGTGCCGTGCCGGATCTGGACGACGCACAGCGCCTGCGCGCCTTCTTCGAACTGATCCGCGATGCGCGCCAGGCCGGCCTGCTGCTGGCGTACCACGACCGCAGCGATGGCGGCGCGTTTGCCGCGCTGTGCGAAATGGCCTTTGCCTCGCGCCTGGGCCTGGACATCACCCTGGATGCCTGGGGCGATGATCCGTTCCGCAGCCTGTTCAATGAAGAGCTGGGTGCGGTGGTGCAGATCGCCAAGGAAGACCGCGCCGCGTTTGCCGATCTGGTCGAGCGTCATGCACTGACCGAATGCGCGCAGCGCATCGCCCGCCCGACCACCGCACCGGTGGTGCGCGTCTCGCTGCAGGGCGAGAGCCTGGTGGAGTGGCGCTGGGAGGCGCTGTTCGACGCCTGGTGGTCGGTCACTCACGCCATGCAGAAGCTGCGCGACAACCCGGACAACGCCGACCAGGAGCGTGCCATCGCGCGCAACTTCAACGCGCCGGGCCTGAAGCCCAAGCTGACCTTCGATCTCAACGAAGACGTGGCGATGCCCTTCATCAACACCGGCGCGCGCCCGCGCGTGGCGGTGCTGCGCGAGCAGGGCGTCAATGGCCAGATCGAAATGGCCAACGTCTTCGAACGTGCCGGCTTCAGTTCGTTCGATGTGCATATGAGCGACCTCATCGAAGGCCGTGTCGCGCTGTCCGATTTCACCGGCCTGGTTGCCTGTGGCGGCTTCAGCTACGGCGACGTGCTCGGTGCCGGCCGCGGCTGGGCGACCTCGGTGCTGGAGCGCAGTGCGCTGCGCGATGCCTTCGCCGCGTTCTTCGCCCGTGAGGACAGCTTCGCGCTGGGCGTGTGCAACGGCTGCCAGATGATGAGCCAGCTCAAGGACATCATCCCCGGTGCCGAGCACTGGCCGCAGTTCCGCCGCAACCGCAGCGAGCAGTTCGAAGCGCGCACCGCATTGCTGGAAGTGGTGGAATCGCCGTCGATCCTGCTGCGCGGCATGGCCGGCTCGCGCCTGCCGGTCGCGGTGGCGCATGGCGAGGGCCAGGCGGTGTTCACCAATGCGGTCGATCAGGCAGCGGCGCGCGTGTCGCTGCGTTACATCGATGGCGACGGCAATGTGGCCACCCAGTACCCGCTGAATCCGAACGGCTCGCCCGACGGCATCACCGGCCTGACCACCACCGATGGCCGTACCACGATCATGATGCCGCACCCGGAGCGCACCCCGCGTGCGATCAACCACAGCTGGCATCCGGAAGATTGGAACGGTGATTCACCGTGGCTGCGGATGTTCCGCAACGCAAGAGTATGGTGCGGCTAATACTGCGCACCGCCTCAAAATCGAGGCAGTGAATATCGCGTGAAGAAGCCGCCGGCATGTCCGGCGGTTTTCTTTTGTATGCCCGACAACATGATCGGTGCCAATGAGTTACATCGCGTTACAACGTGAAAACGCGTTATGGCGATTGCTCACATGTATCTAACAAACTCACGCAATTACACGTCGTTTTTGTGACGCACTGCGCGGTCATATGAATTTCAATGTCAAAGTCTTGACGTTGTTCAAACTGTACGTTAACACTGGATCCTCATTTCGACAGCGTTCAGTTCCACAGTAACCGCATGGATGGCGTGCACGCTGTAGGTATCTGCCAGCCATTGCGCACAACGCAGTAAATCAAGCGAAAAACGCCCCCAGGGGACGTTGGACCACGCGGTCCGGCGTTGGCGTCGCTTTGCCTAAAACCAGCCTAATCAGGAGCCGCATCGATGAATCGGATTTATCGCAAGGTCTGGAACAAAGCACTGGGGCAGATGGTCGTCGCCTCGGAATTGGCCAGCAGCCAGTCCTCGGGTGTCGTCATCGATCAGCGCCGAACCTCTGGCGGACGCAACACCGCACTGCTCTCGGCCGCCATCGCGTTGACGCTGGGATTGAGCGCGGCAGGCGCGTCGCAGACTGCTTACGCGCAGTCGGTGGAGGTCGGTGGCAATGCCAACTGCCTGGTGCTCAACAGCAACATCGTCGACAGCTGCGTGGTCGATGGCAACGCCACCGCCTCGGGCACGAACGCGGTCGCGATCGGCAGCAACAGCACCGCCTCCGGCGCCAACAGCGTGGCGCTTGGCGCCGGCTCGAAGACCAACCGCGCCAACACGGTATCGGTGGGGGACGCCGGCAAGGAACGGCAGGTCACCAACGTGGCCGCCGGCACCGCCGCCACCGATGCGGTGAACAAGGCACAGCTGGACAGGGTTGCGGTCGCTGCCGAAGGCGCGACCCGCTATTTCAAGGCCGATGGTGACGGCACCGATGCCGACGCGGCGAAGATCGATGGCGAAGGTGCACTGGCCGCAGGGGCGAGCGCCAACGCAGACGGTGACGGCGCAACGGCGCTGGGCCACAGCAGCCAGGCCATCGGCAATGCAACCACCGCAGTGGGCAGCGAGGCACTCGCGGTCGGCCTCGGGGCGAGCTCGTTCGGCCAGGGCAGCCTGGCCTTCGGTGATGCCAGCATCGCGCTCGGCCAGAGCGCCGCGGCGTTCGGTCTGGGCGATGTCGCGCTCGGTGCCTCGGCGGTAGCGGCCAGTGAAAACGGCGCGGCCACCGCAATTGGCGGTCTCGCCGAAGCCAGCGCCGATGGCGCGACCGCGATTGGGGGCGGCGCACTGGCCATCGGCCCGGGCAGCACCTCGCTCGGGCGCGGTGCGGCCAGTGCCGGCGAAGCCTCGGTGGCGGTCGGTGCGTTCAGTGTCGCGGTCGCCGATTTCAGTGCCACGTTGGGCGCCAATTCGGCTGCGGTGGCGGTGGGCAGCGTGGCGCTTGGCGCCGGTTCGTATGCCGATCGTGTCGACACGGTATCGGTCGGCAATGCCGAGAACGGCCTGCGTCGCCAGATCACCAATCTGGCCGACGGTACCGAAGACAGCGATGCGGTGAACAAGGCGCAGCTCGATGCCGTCGGTGCCGTCGCCACCAACACGGACAAACGCTTCCAGGCCACCGGCGGCAGCGACAGCGATGCCGGCGCGCTGGCGGCAGGCGACAACGCCACCGCGATCGGTGAAGCCTCCAACGCGCTGGCCGATGGCGCGACCGCGCTTGGCAGCGGCGCCACCGTCACCGCGCAGAACGCCACCGCGGTCGGCTACAACGCCAGTGCCACCGGCCAGAACAGCGCGGCCTTCGGCACCAATGCGCAGGCCAATGGCCCGGGCAGCGTGGCGGTTGGCGGTGCAGCGGTGGATGCCGACGGCAACCCGCTGATCACCAATGGCGGCGTGCCGGTCGATACCGGTGCGACCAGCGCTGGCGTGGGCGGCACGGCGGTGGGCGCGAGCGCGGAAGCATCCGGATTTGCTGCGTCGTCCTACGGCGTCGGTGCGTACGCGGCCGGTGCGCAGGCGTCGGCCTTTGGTGCGGTTGCCAACGCGACCGGCGATTACGCCACTGCCGTCGGCACGCAGAGCGTGGCGACCGGCAACAGCAGCACGGCCATCGGTGGCCCAGCGGATCTGCTCCCGGGGCTGGGCTTCTTCGTGCAGACCCAGGCCAGTGGCGAAGCCGCTACCGCAGTGGGCGCCGGTGCGATCGCCAGCGGCGATTACGCCGTGGCAAACGGCACCTTGAGCGAAGCCTCGGGCACCGAAGCCACGGCGGTGGGCTACTTCGCCTATGCCCCGGGCGAGGGCGCCACCGCGCTGGGCGCCGAGACCTGGGCCAGTGGTGAGCTGAGCACGGCGGTCGGTTTCTACAGCACCGCGCGCGGCGCCAACAGCGTTGCCCTCGGCGCCAACTCCACCGCCACCCGTGACAACACGGTCTCGGTCGGTGACGTCGGCAACGAGCGCCAGATCACCAGCGTCGCAGCCGGTACCGAAGCCACGGACGCGGTCAACAAGGCACAGCTTGATGCCGTCGCGACGTCGGCCTCGGCGACCTCGGCGCAGTTCAAGGCGAACGGTGCGGCCGGCGGTGTGGTCGGTGCCTTCGCCGAGGGTGAGGATGCGCTGGCGGCCGGTGAGGCCAGCAATGCGCTGGGTGCCGGTGCCACGGCGGTCGGCGGCGGCGCGACCGCGGTCGGCGATGACACTGTCGCGCTGGGCCGCAACAGCAGCGCCACCGGCAATGGCAGTGTCGCCATCGGTGGGCTGGGCCAAGCCTATGACGAATACAACCAGCCGCTGGTCGATGACCAGGGCAATGCGATCCTGATCGGTGCGACCGCGGCGCCGGACAGCGTGGCGGTCGGTGCCGGTGCACAGGCGACCGGCACCACCAGCAACGCCTTCGGCAGCGGTGCGCAGGCCACCGGCAGCAACAGCCTGGCCAGCGGCTACAAGGCGCGCGCGACCGGCGATTACAGCGTGGCGCAGGGCGACAACGCCTTCGCCAGTGGCGAAGAAACCACGGCCACCGGCGCCTATGCATGGGCGACCGCCGATGGGGCCACCGCCTTCGGCTCCAGTGCGTGGGCGACCGAAGCCAACGCCACGGCGGTAGGTCAGTCGGCCTGGGCCAGCGGTACCGGGTCCACCTCGATCGGCTACAACAGCTGGGCGCGCGGCAGCAGTTCCACGGCACTCGGCCGCGGTGCCTTCGGTTACGGCGACAACAGCGTCGCGGTCGGTTTCCAGGCTCTGGGCAACAGCATCAACACCATCGCCATCGGCACCAATGTGGTGGCCGGCGGTGAAAGCGCGATCGGTATCGGCGCCGGCAGCAATGCCAGTGCCTCCAACAGCGTGGCGCTGGGCGCGGGTGCGGTCGCTGATCGTGCCTACACCGTCTCGGTCGGCAACGATGGCCGGCAGCGCCAGATCACCCAGGTCGCCGCCGGTACCGAAGGCAGTGATGCGGTCAATCTCGATCAGCTGAGCGCAGCCACCGATCAGTTCCAGGCCAGCGGTGATGGTGTCGCTGTCGCCGGTGGCGAGGAGAGTGTGGCCGCCGGCGCAAACGCGGCGACCGATGGCAACTACGCCACTGCCGTGGGCTCGAGCAGCTTCGCGGCCGGTACCGGCGCATCGGCTGTCGGCAGTGGTGCCTTTGCCTTGGCCGACAACGCCAGTGCCCTGGGCTTCAACGCCGTCGCCAGCGGTGCCAACGCAAGCGCAACCGGTGCCAACGCACAGGCGACCGCCGAGTACGCAACGGCCAGCGGCGCCGAAAGCCTGGCCTCGGGTGAGCAGAGCACCGCGACCGGTGCTGCCAGCGTCGCCTCTGGTGCCGGCAGTCTGGCCGGTGGCGCGCTGTCCGACGCGGCGGGTGAAGAGTCGGTGGCCCTGGGCTACTTCAGCAGCGCCAGCGGTGAGGGTGCGACGGCCGTCGGCGCGGAAAGCGTGGTCAGCGGCACCCTCTCGGCGGGTTACGGGTTCGCCTCCGAAGCGACCGCCAACTACACCACCGCGATCGGCGGGTATGCCGTGGCCTCGGCCTTCAACGCCACCGCGCTCGGCAGCTTCGCGCAGGCGACCGGCTCCAACAGCGTGGCGCTCGGTGGTGATGCTGAAGCCTCCGGTGCATACAGCACTGCCACCGGTCAAGGCAGCCTGGCCAGTGGCATCAACAGCGTGGCCGTCGGTGGTGCGCTGTTCGGCCTGCTGCCTACCGAAGCGTCGGGCAATTACTCCACGGCTGTCGGTGGCGGGGCATGGTCGCCCGGTGTGAACAGCACCGCGCTCGGCAATGCAGCGACCTCCACCGGGGCGAACAGCGTGGCGCTGGGGGCGGACTCGATCGCCGACCGCGATGACAGCGTCTCGGTCGGCAGCGCCGATGCGCAGCGCCAGATCACCCACGTCGCCGCCGGTACCGAAGGCACGGACGCGGTCAACGTGAACCAGTTGAATGCGGTGGCCGATGCGGCCGCCACCACCAGCAAGTACTTCCAGGCCAGCGGCAGCGCCGACAGCGATGCTGGTGCCTATGTGGAAGGCGACAATGCGCTGGCCGCCGGTGAGGCCGCCAATGCCATCGGCAACGGCGCCACCGCGCTGGGCAGTGGCAGCACCGTGATCGCCAACGAATCCACGGCACTGGGCTTCAACGCCACGGTTACAGGTGACAACGCTGTGGCAATCGGCAGCAATGCCACCAGCAGTGCTGCCGGGGCGGTCGCCATCGGCGATCTGAGCGCGGCATCCGGTGCGGCGTCCGTCGCCATCGGTGGTGGTTCGCTGTCGCAGGGCTTCGGTGCGGTGGCGATCGGCGCTGGCTCGGAGGCGGCGGGTCTGGCCGCGACGGCGGTCGGCTACGGCGCCTGGGCCCTGGGCCGGGAGTCCACTGCGATCGGCAACTTCGCTACCGCCGACGGCTGGCAGGCCAGCGCGTTCGGCGCCAATGCCAGTGCCGCCTTCTTCGGCACCGCGCTGGGCAGCAATGCACAGGCGGGCGAGGTCGCCACGGCCGTCGGCCAGGGCACGCGTGCGGACATCGCTGGCGCCGCGTTCGGCGTGCAGGCCAATGCCGGCCAGTATGGCGTGGCGGTCGGCAACAATGCGGCCACCGCCGAGGACGGCGTGGCCGTGGGCTTCAACGCATTGGCCGGTGCGGATGCCGGCAGCGTGACCCAGGGCATCCAGACAACGGCCATCGGCAGCGAAGCGTGGGCGACCGAAGACGGTGCCACCGTGGTGGGCTACAACAGCTACGCGCAGGCAGTGAATTCCACGGTGGTCGGCAGCAACACCTGGACCACCAAGGATGCCGACAACAGCGTCGCGCTCGGTGCGGGTTCGCTGGCCGATCGTGCCAATGCGGTTTCGGTGGGCGCGGCACAGGCCTGGACCGATGCGGCGGGGGTGGTGCATGCGGCCATCGATCGCCAGATCACCAATGTCGGTGCCGGTACCGAAGACACCGATGCGGTCAACGTCGCGCAGTTGAAGGAGGTGGCCGCCGCCGCCGAAGCCACCAGCAAGTACTTCCAGGCCAGCGGCAGCGCCGACAGCGATGCTGGTGCCTATGTGGAAGGCGACAATGCGCTGGCCGCCGGTGAGGCCGCCAATGCCATCGGCAACGGCGCCAGCGCGCTCGGCAGCGGGGCGACCGCCATCGCCGACAACGCCACGGCCGTCGGCTTCAATGCCTTGGCCAGCGCCGAGGGCGCCGCCGCGCTGGGCAGTGACGCGCAGGCGACCGGCGAAGACAGTGTGGCGATCGGCAACGGCGCCAGTGCCAGTGAGATCGGTGCGAGCGCCACCGGTTCCGGCGCGCAGGCCAGCGGTGCATACGCCACGGCCAGCGGCAGCCAGTCCACGGCGGCCGGCCAGCAGGCCACCGCCAACGGTTTCCGCTCCAACGCTTCGGAAGCGGGGGCCTCGGCCTTCGGCAGCTACAGTGAAGCGACCGGCCAGCTCGCTTCCGCGCTGGGCTACGGCGCGGTGGCCTCCAACGCCTACGCCGTCGCGGTAGGTGCGGCCTCGACCGCGTCCGGCTCGGGTGCGGTGGCGGTCGGCGAGTACTCCGAAGCCACCGGCGATGAGAGCGTGGCGATCGGTGGCACGACCTTCTTCGGTCTGCTGCCGTCGCGCGCCTCGGGAACCGGTGCCTCGGCGTTCGGTGCGGGCGCCTGGGCAACCGATGACTACGCCACCGCGATCGGTTG
The DNA here is from genome assembly GCF_052232875.1 of Stenotrophomonas sp. PUT21. Taxonomy (NCBI): domain Bacteria; kingdom Pseudomonadati; phylum Pseudomonadota; class Gammaproteobacteria; order Lysobacterales; family Lysobacteraceae; genus Stenotrophomonas; species Stenotrophomonas sp. PUT21. Next base: position 247,453 of record NZ_CP197645.1, read on the forward strand.
GAATTCGTGGGCCGATGCGGGCAACGCCACCGCGCTGGGAGCCAGTGCCAGCGCAGAGGGCGTGAACAGCGTCGCGCTCGGCGCCGGTTCGGTCGCCGACCGTGACAACACGGTTTCGGTCGGCACCGCCACCGCGCAACGGCAGATCACCAACGTCGCCGCCGGTACCGAAGGCACCGACGCGGTGAATGTCGATCAGCTCAATGCAGTTGCCGATGTGGCCGGCACCACCAGCCGCTATTTCCAGGCCTCGGGCAGCGCGGACAGCGATGCCGGCGCCTACGTGGACGGCGACAACGCACTGGCCGCCGGTGAGGCCGCCAATGCGATCGGCAATGGCAGCACGGCCCTGGGCAGTGGCGCTACGGCGCTGGGCAACTATGCCACCGCGAGCGGCTACGGCAGCAGCGCAACGGCCGATTACGCCGCTGCGGCCGGCTATGGGAGTTCTGCCAGCGGTGATTCCAGCCTGGCCTTGGGGCGCGAAGCCTCGGCGCAGGGAGCGGGCAGCCTGGCGGCCGGTCAACTGGCCAACGCCAGCGGGGCGCTGGGCGTGGCCGTTGGTGCACTCAGCCAGGCCGGGGCGAGCAGTTCGGTCGCGGTCGGTACGCTGGCCAGCGTGGGCGAAGACGGCATCAACGGCATCGCGGTCGGTACGCTGTCCGGCGTCAACAGCGGGGCGCAGAACGCCATCGCCGTGGGCACCTATGCAACCTCGACCGATGACCGCGCGATCGCGATCGGTGGCATCTACGCTGGCGTCATCGACGGTGCGCTGATCACCCGCAATACCGTCGCCGATGGTGTGGATGCGATCGCCCTGGGTGGCGGTGCGCGTGCCAGCGCGGACAACACCGTCAGTCTGGGCGCGATGAGCACCAGCAGCGCCGAGGGCGCGGTGGCGGTCGGTTTCAACAGTGCAGCCACCGCCGCCGACAGCGTCGCCATCGGTACCGCCTCCGTGGCGGACCGGGCCCGCACGGTCTCGGTGGGGTCGGTCGGTTCAGAGCGCCAGATCACGAACGTGGCCGAGGGTGCAGAATCCACCGATGCGGTCAACAAGGCGCAGCTGGATCGGGTCGCTGCCACCGCCGATGCAGTCGGCAAGCACTTCCAGGCCAGCGGCAGCGGCGTGGCCACGGCCAGTGGCAGTGATGCGCTTGCCGCCGGTTCCGGTGCCACCGCCAGTGCCACCCGCAGCAGCGCGCTGGGTACGGCGGCGGTCGCCTCGGCCACCGGCGCCACCGCGGTCGGTGCCGATGCCTCGGCACGCGGTGCCAACAGTACGGTGCTCGGTCGCCAGGCCTCCACCAGTGCCACCAACGGCGTGGCGATCGGCAACGGGGCGTTCGCCAGCAACGGTGCCAACAGCATCGCAATCGGTTCGGCGGCAGGCGTCTCCGGTGCCAACGCTGTGGCCTTGGGCGCCGGCTCGCGCGCGGTGGAAGCCAATGTGGTCTCGGTCGGCGGCGGCAACGGGACGGACGGTCCGGCCACGCGCCGCATCGTCAATGTGGGTGCCGGCCGCATCGCCGCCGGCAGCACCGATGCGGTGACCGGCGGCCAGCTCAACACCACCAACCAGCGGGTCGGCGCGGTGGAAACCCAGGTCGGCGACATCGACACCCGCATCGGCTCGGTCGAGAACGTCACCGCCAATGCGCTCACCTATGACGACAGCAGCCGCGACACGCTGACCCTCTCGGGTCTGCAGGGCACCACGCTGGACAACGTCGGCGGCGGTTCGATCGCGTCCGGCAGCCGCCAGGCGATCAACGGCGGGCAGTTGTTCCAGTCGCTGACCGATGTCGCCACCTTCCTCGGCGGCGGGGCCAGCGTCGGCATGCAGGGCGTGTTCGTCGCGCCGAACTATGTGATCCAAGGCGCGACGTACAGCAACGTGGGCGATGCACTGGGCGCGCTCGACCGCAAGGTCAGCGATCTCGATCAGCGCGTGGCCGGTGGCAGCAGCAGCGGTGCACGGGCACGTACCGCCGCGCTCGCTACGGCCAGTGTCGCACCGGAGGCCAGTGTGATGAGTGCCACCAGCGACGACGCCATCGCCTCGGTGCAGGGCACGCCCACCGCCGCCAGCGTGGGCGGCAGCCAGCCGCTCAGCGCACCGGCCGCGGCACCGGCGGCAGTCAATGCGGTGGTGATGGGCGACGGTGCCGTGGCCAGCGGGGCCTCGGCAACGGCCATCGGCCAGGGTGCGACCGCCTCGGCCGCCAACTCGGTGGCACTGGGCCAGGGCTCGGTGGCCGATCGTGCCGATACGGTCTCCGTCGGCAGCGTCGGCAATGAACGCCAGGTCGCCAACGTAGCGGCCGGTACGCAGGCCACCGATGCGGTCAACAAGGGCCAGCTGGATGGCGGCATCGCGACTGCCAACAGCTATACCGACCAACGCTTCACCTCGATGGCCGACAGCTTCGATATCTACAAGGGCGAGATCGATCAGCGCCTGCGTCACCAAGACCGTCGCATTGATCGCCAGGGCGCGATGAGCGCGGCCATGCTCAACATGGCCACCAGCGCCGCCGGTGTGCGCACCCAGAACCGCGTCGGTGTGGGCGTCGGTTTCCAGGGCGGCGAATCGGCGCTGTCGCTGGGCTACCAGCGTGCGCTCAGCGAGCGCGCCACGGTGACCCTGGGCGGTGCCTTCAGCAGTGATGACAGCTCGGTCGGCGTGGGTGCCGGCTTCGGTTGGTAAGCCGTTTCAACGCGGGGCCGTGCGCGGCCCCGCCGCAACGCAATGCAAGGCCTGAGGGGGCGGGTCACGGGAACCCTGGCCAGGGCCGGCCAGGGAGCTCGCATGGAGTGTTGGCCTGAACAGTCGTTTGATCCATGACCTTGAAGAGGACGTCAACGTGACCAGTAAGCAGAACCTTCGCATCAATGTGCTGGCAGCCGCCGTGCTGTCGTTGTCCGCAGGCGCCAGCGCCTATGCCGCGGGCCTGCCGGCCAAGGAGCCGGTGCGCCAGCCGGCTGCCGCCCAGGGCGCAGAGCGCATCATCGTCAAGTACCGCGCCGGCAGCGCTGCGGCGACGGATCGTTCGGCCAAGCTGACGGCCGTGCAGTCGGCGGTCGCCCGTGCCAGTGTCGGTGGCTCCGCCGCCGGGCGTGCCAGCGCGGTGAGCCCGCAGATCGTGCGCAAGCTCGGTGTCGGTGCCGATCTGATCCGCCTGCAGGGCCGCTTGAGCCCGGCCGAACTGCAGAAGGTGCTGGCCGAGATCAAGGCCGACCCCTCCGTGCAGTACGCCGAAGTGGACGTAAAGCTGCAGCGCACCGATGTGCGCCCGCGTGATGCCACGCCGCAGCTGGTGCCGAACGATCCCTACTACGCGCAGTACCAGTGGCATCTGAACAGCGCCACCGGCGGCATCAACGCGCCGGCCGCATGGGACATCGCCCAGGGCGAAGGCGTGGTGGTGGCGGTGCTGGATACCGGCATCCTGCCGCAGCATCCGGATTTCTCCGGCAACCTGCTGGCCGGTTATGACTTCATCAGCGATGCGGAAACCTCGCGTCGTCCGACCGACGAGCGCGTGCCGGGTGCGCTGGATTACGGCGACTGGGTCGAGAACGACAACGAGTGCTATGCCGGCTCGCTGGCCGATGACAGCTCCTGGCACGGTACCCACGTCGCCGGCACGATCGCCGAGTCCACCAATAACGGGGTGGGCATGGCGGGCGTGGCGTACAAGGCACGCGTGCTGCCGGTGCGCGTGCTCGGCAAGTGCGGCGGGTACCTGTCCGACATCGCCGACGCGATCACCTGGGCCTCTGGCGGCACCGTGGCCGGCATCCCGGCCAACGCCAATCCGGCCGAGGTCATCAACATGAGCCTGGGCGGTGGCGGCGCATGCGATGCGCTCTACCAGGACGCCATCAACGGTGCCGTGTCGCGCGGCACCACCGTAGTGGTCGCGGCCGGCAACTCGGCCTCCAACGCGGCCAACTTCCGCCCGGCCAGCTGCGCCAACGTGGTGGCGGTCGGTGCGACCCGCATCACCGGCGGCATCGCCTACTACTCCAACTTCGGCACGGTGGTGGACCTGTCCGGCCCGGGCGGCGGTGGCAGCGTGGACGGCAACCCGGGCGGTTACGTCTGGCAGTCCGGCTACAACGGCTTGACCACGCCGACTTCCGGCGCCTACAGCTACATGGGCATGGCCGGTACCTCGATGGCCTCCCCGCATGTGGCGGCGGTGGCGGCACTGGTGCAGGGCGCGGTCGCCGCGGCCGGCAAGGATCCGCTCACCCCGGCGGCGCTGGAAGCCCTGCTCAAGCAGACCTCGCGTCCCTTCCCGGTCACCATTCCGACCGCCACGCCGATCGGCACCGGCATCGTCGATGCCAAGGCCGCCCTGGACAAGGCGCTGGAAGAAGAGTGCACCGAGAACTGCGGCCCGGTGGCCACGCCGCTGACCAACAAGGTCGCCGTCGGTGGCCTGAGCGGTGCCGGTGGCAGCGAAGTGCTGTACAGCTTCGAGGCGCAGGCCGGCAAGGTGCTGAGCCTGCTCACCTACGGTGGCAGCGGTAACGTGTCGGTCTACGTGAGCCAGGGCAAGGAGCCGACCGCGACCGCGTTCGACGCCAAGTCCACCCGTCCGGGCAACAGTGAAACGGTGCGCTTCACCGCGCCGGTGGCCGGCACGTACTACATCAAGGTGGTGGGCGAGTCCGCGTTCAGCGGCGTGAGCATCCTCGCCAACCAGTAATACGGGTAAACCGCCAACGGGAGTCCGTCATGTGACGGGCTCCCGTTTTTACATCTGGACGTCGTGCAATCCCGCGTACGGACGCGGTGAACTGCTAAAGTCGCAGCGGTTGCCAGGAGAAGATTCTTGAACGCGGTCGCCCCGGATCCCACTGAAGAATCCACCGCTGAATCCCGCATCGTCGGGGTGTTGCTGGAGAAAGGTCGGCTCAAGGACAGCGACCTGGCCCGCGCGCGTCCGCTGCACCGCGAATCCGGTGGCAGCCTGCTGGGTCTGCTGGTCCGCCTGGGCCTGGTCTCCGAGCGCGACCATGCACAGACCTGTGCCGAGGTGCTCGGCCTGCCGCTGCTGGATGCCAAGGCGGTGCCCGAGTCGCCGCCCGAAGCGCTGCTGGATGGGTTGCCGCTGACGCTGCGTTTCCTCAAACAATTCCATGTCTGCCCGTTGGCGTTGCATGACGACGTGCTGGATCTGTGGCTGTCCGACCCGCAGGATCCCTACGCGGCCGACGCCGTGCAGCTGGCCATGGGGCTGCCGGTGCGCCTGCACGTGGGCCTGCGCTCGGAGATCGATGATCTGATCGAGCGCTGGTTCGGCCAGGGCCGCAGCGCGATGGGCGCGATCATCGAAACCGCCGACGGCGAAGGCGCTGCGGTCGACGACATCGAACACCTGCGCGATCTGGCCTCCGAAGCACCGGTGATCCGGCTGGTCAACCTAGTGATCCAGCGGGCGGTAGAACTGCGCGCCTCGGATATCCATATCGAACCGTTCGAGAATCGCCTGAAGGTGCGTTACCGCGTGGACGGCGTGCTGATCGAAGGCGAAAGCCCGCCGGTCAATCTCACCGCCGCAGTGATCAGCCGCATCAAGATCATGGCGCGGCTGAACATCGCCGAGCGCCGGCTGCCGCAGGACGGCCGCATCATGCTGCGCGTGCAGGGCAAGGAACTGGACCTGCGCGTCAGCACGGTGCCGACCGCGCACGGCGAAAGCGTCGTGATGCGCCTGCTTGATCGCGATACGGTGGTGTTCGATTTCCATCGGTTGGGGTTCACCGATGCCTTCCTGCCGCAGTTCCGCAAAGTGCTTGAACAGCCGCACGGCATCCTGCTGGTCACTGGCCCGACCGGTTCGGGCAAGACCACCACGCTGTACACCGCGCTGAGCCAGCTCAACACCGCCGACGTCAAGATCATCACGGTCGAGGACCCGGTCGAGTACCAGATCGAAGGCATCAACCAGATCCAGGCCAAGCCGCAGATCGGGCTGGATTTCGCCAATGCGCTGCGCAGCATCGTGCGCCAGGATCCGGACATCATCATGATCGGCGAGATGCGCGATCTGGAAACCGCGCGCATTGCGATCCAGTCCGCGCTCACCGGCCACCTGGTGCTGTCCACGCTGCACACCAACAACGCCGCTGGCGGCATCACCCGCCTGCTCGACATGGGCGTGGAAGATTATCTGCTGACCTCCACCATCAACGGCATCCTGGCCCAGCGCCTGGTCCGTCGGCTGGAGCCGCAGCATGCGCAGCGCTACCGCGCCTCGCCCGAAGAGATCGAGAAATTCGGCCTGCGCCGGCTGCAGCCGGAGGGCGAGATTTTCCTGTACCGCGCGCAACCGTCGGCGATCGCGCCCACCGGGTATCTGGGGCGCACCACCATCGTCGAATTCCTGGTGATGAACGACGCGCTGCGCAGCGCGGTGATGCGGCGCGCCGGCATGGGCGAGATCGAGCAGATCGCACGTGCTGCGGGTATGCGCACCATGTACGAAGATGGGCTGTCCAAAGCGCTGCAGGGCCACACCACATTGGAAGAAGTACTACGCGTGACGGAGGAATCCTGATGCGTGCCTGCGGCCAACACCGGGTGGGCGACTGAGCATGCCCCAGTACCGCTACAAGGCACTGAACGCCCACGGCGAACTGTTCGATGGCCAGATGGAGGCGGCCAGCGAGGCCGAGGTGGCCGCGCGCCTGCAGGACCAGGGGCACATGCCGATGGAAGCACGGCTTGCCAGCGAAGGTGTCGCAGGGGCATCGACCTGGATGGCGCTGCTGCGCCGCAAGCCGTTCGACGGCGGGGCGCTGGTGCAGTTCACCCAGCAGCTGGCCACGCTGCTCGGCGCCGGCCAGCCGCTGGATCGCGCGCTGAGCATCCTGCTGGAGCTGCCCGAAGACGAGCGCACGCGCCGGGTCATCACCGACATCCGCGACATCGTGCGCGGCGGCGCGCCGCTCTCGACCGCGCTGGAACGCCAGCACGGATTGTTCTCGCGGCTGTACATCAACATGGTGCGTGCCGGTGAAGCCGGTGGCAGCCTGCACGACACCCTGCAGCGGCTGTCGGATTACCTGGAGCGCAGCGCCGAGCTGAAAGGGCGCGTGATCAACGCGCTGATCTATCCGGCGATCCTGCTCGCGGTGGTGGGTGGCGCACTGCTGTTCCTGCTCGGCTATGTGGTGCCGCAGTTCGCGCTGATGTACGAGAGCCTGGATGTCGCGCTGCCGTGGTTCACCCAGTGGGTGCTCACCGCCGGGCTGGTCGTGCGCGAAGGCTGGCTCATCATGATCGTGGTGCCGGCCGTGGCCGCACTGGTGGTGGAGCGGCGGCTGCGGCAACCAGCCACGCGCCTGGCCGTGGATAGCTGGCTGCTGCAGCGCAAAGGCATCGGCCCGTTGCTGGGCAAGCTGGAAACCGCGCGTCTGGCCCGCACCCTGGGCACATTGCTGCGCAACGGGGTGCCGCTGCTGTCCGGCCTGGGCATCGCGCGCAACGTGTTGAGCAACCGCGCGCTGGCGGCCGATGTGGATGCCGCCAGCGACGAGGTCAAGAACGGCAACGGGCTGTCGGCATCGTTGTCGCGTGGCAAGCGTTTTCCGCGCCTGGCACTGCAGATGATCCAGGTCGGCGAGGAATCCGGCGCGCTGGATACGATGCTGCTCAAGACCGCCGATACGTTCGAGCAGGAAAGCGCCCGCGCAATCGACCGTCTGCTGTCGGCACTGGTGCCGGTGATCACCCTGGTGCTGGCCTCGGTGGTCGGCCTGGTGATCGTGGCCGTGCTGGTGCCGCTGTACGACCTGACCAATGCCATCGGCTGACCGGCCGCTGGTCAATACCCCTATGTTTCGATGCAAGGAGCCCGCCACATGCAACGCCGCCGCCTGACCCGCTTCTCTTCCGCGCGCCACCAGTCCGGCATGAGCCTGCTGGAAATCATCATCGTCATCGTGCTGATCGGCGCGGTGCTGACCCTGGTCGGCAGCCGTGTGCTTGGCGGCGCCGACCGCGGCAAGGCCAACATCGCCAAGGCGCAGGTGCAGACCATGGCCGGCAAGATCGACAACTACCAGCTCGATACCGGCAAGCTGCCGGCCAAGCTGGAGGATCTGGTCACCCAGCCCAGCGGCAGCGCGGGCTGGCTCGGGCCGTATGCCAAGCCGGCCGACCTCAACGACCCGTGGGGCCATGCGCTGGAATACCGCGTGCCGGGCGAAGGTCAGCCGTATGACCTGATCAGCCTCGGCAAGGACGGCAAGGTGGGTGGCAGCAGTTACGACGCGGACATCCGGTACGAGTAATCGGCAGTGGGAGCACTGTGGCCCATGCCAGGCAGACCGCCGCGCCGCGTGCCCACGGGCGCGCATGCGCGTGGTCTGTCGTTGCTGGAAATGCTGCTGGTGGTCGCGCTGATCGCGATCATCGGGGTGGTCACCGCCACCGCGATGAACGGCGGCATCGATGGCATGCGCCTGCGCAACGCCGGCAAGGAGATCGCCAGCCAGCTGCGCTACACGCGCACCCAGGCCATCGCCACCGGGCAGACTCAGCGTTTTCTGATCGACCCACGCCAACGCACGTGGCAGGCCGCCAACGGCCGCCACGGGCAGATTCCCGCCGCGCTGGACGTGCGGTTCCGCGGCGCCGGCCAGCTCAGCACTGCGCCCGGGCAGGGGGCGATCGCCTTCTTCGCCGACGGCGCCGCCAGTGGCGGCAGCATCGACCTGAGCACGCGCGGTGCAGTGTGGGAGATCCACGTGGGCTGGATCACCGGCGAAGTCCGCGCCGGCCCGCGCCGGGAGGGACGATGAAGCGCCAGCGTGGGTATTCGCTGCTGGAGGTGATCATCGCCTTCGCGCTGCTGGCGTTGGCGTTGACGCTGTTGCTGGGCAGTCTGTCCGGCGCGGCGCGCCAGGTCGGGCAGGCCGATGTGCGCAGCCGCGCGACGCTGTATGCGCAGTCACTGCTGGCCAGCACCGGTGTGGAGGCCCCGTTGCAGGAGGGCAGCACGCAGGGCGAGTGGGAGCAGGGCAGGTACCGCTGGCAGCTGCAGGTGGCGCCGTATCAGGAACCACGCAACACCACGGGGCCGGTGACGCAGGACGTCGGCGGGCCGACCCTGGCGCAGATCACCCTGCAGGTGCGCTGGGGCCCGGGCAATGGCGAGCAGCTGCAGTGGCGCAGCCTGCGCCTGTTGCCGCCGGTACCGGGCGCGCCGCGATGACATTACGCGTCCGCCGTGCCCGCGGCTTCACCCTGATCGAGATCCTGCTGGCGACTGCGTTGCTGGTCGGTGGCCTCGCGCTGGCCTTCGCCACCGTGCGCTCGGCCATGGCGATCAGCCAGCGTGGCGAACGCATGGCCGCACAGAACGAGCGCATGCGCGCGGTCGAAGGCTTCCTGCGCCGGCGTTTGTCGACCGCGCTGGTGATTGCGACCTCGCCACCGGACCCGACCCGTGATCCGGTGTATTTCGTCGGCGAGCCGCAGCGCATGCTGTTTGTGTCCGATCTGCCGGGCTATCTCGGTCGCGGCGGGCCGTATGCGCATGAACTGCAGGTCCGCCGTGCCGGGGGGGCAGAGCAGTTGGAGGTCGCGTTGACCCTGCTGCAGAACGGCGAGGCGATCGACGAGAATCCGCCGCGCCCGCCGGAGATGCTGGCCGATCAGCTGCGCGAGGTGCGCTTCCGCTATCGCGGCACCGATCCGCGCACGGGCCAGCTGACACAGTGGCTGGACCGCTGGGACGACACCCGCCGTCTACCGCTGCTGGTCTCGATCGAGATCATGCCGCTGCAGGGACCGGCGTGGCCCCCGATGATCGCGGCGCTGCCGCCGGCCCGTGGGGATCGCCCATGAGGCCGGCGCGGGGTGCCGCACTGGTGCTGGTGCTGTGGATGATCGCCCTGCTGACCGCGGTGATCGGCGCGTTCGCGCTGAGCGCACGCGTGGAGCATATGCAGCAGCGCGTGATCGGCGACGATGCCATCGGCCAGGAGTACGCCCGTGCCGGCCTGGAATATGCGCTGCATCGGCTGCAGCCGCGTGCCGCCCAGCCGGCCTGGGTAGCCGATGGCCGCCGCTACCGGTGGACCTTCGATACGCGTCGGATCGATCTGACGATTCTTGACGAGAACGGCAAGATCAATCTGAATCTGGCCGACGTGAGCCTGCTCAGCGCATTCCTGCGCGCGATGGGAGAGGCGCCTGACCACGCCCAGCAGCTGGCCGGCGCTATCGTCGACTGGCGCGATGCCGACAGTCTCAAACAACCCGGTGGCGGCGCGGAGACGCCCGATTACGTCGCTGCGGGCCTTCCGTACGGCGCACGCAATGCGCGCTTCGAGACCGTGGGTGAACTGCAGCGCGTGCTCGGCATGGAGGCAGACCTGTATGCGCGGATCGAGCCGATGCTGACCCTGTACAGTCGCCAGGCACGCCCCGACCCGCGCTTTGCGGCGGGCCCGGTGCTGACGGCACTGGGGCTGGACGCTGAGCGCCTGCTGGCCGAGCGCGAACGTGCTGCCGCCGCTGATGAGGCCGGTTTGCCGGTCACGCCGCTTGCAGGTGGCAGTGGCACCTATAGTATCGAGAGTCGCGCCACGGACGAACGCGGCCGGGTATCGGTACTGCGCGCCGTGGTGAGGATGGGGTCGGCAGGCACGCCGGGAACGGCATACACAGTACTTCGCTGGGAACAGGGAATGGCAGCAAGATGACGGCATGGCGTGACAGTCTGGTGCGGGCCCGCGGGCGCTTGTCGCCCGGCGTGGGCAGCAGCCTGCGCTGGTGGCGGCAGTCGTTGCTGGCCTGGCTGCCGGTGCGGTGGCAATGGGCGATGGGGTGGTCGCGTTCGCGCCTGCTGTTGCAACGCGCAGGCGACGTTCTGCGGCTGCAGCGCCAGACCGGCGAGCAGATCGAGGCGATCGCCGAGCTGCCGTGGCCGGTAGCGCCAGCCGCGCTGGAGGGTGTGCTGGACGCGCGCCTGCGCAGCCTGCCCCGGCACTGGCTGCTCCCCGCCGGGAGCGTGCTGCGCCGTCCGCTGCGCTTGCCCGCGGCGGCCGCCGAACGGCTGCGCGATGTGGTCGGTTTTGAAATCGATCGGCAGACGCCCTTCGATGCCAGCCAGGTCAGCTATGACGTGCGCGAGCTCGGGGCCTTGCCGGATGGTCAGCTGCAGGTCGAGCTGGTGGTGATCCCGCGCGCGCAGCTGGAGCAGTGGGCGCTGCAGGCCGGGCCGTGGGCGCAGGCGGTGGCCGGCGTCGATGCAGTGGATGCCACGGGTCAGCCGCTGGACGTCAATCTGCTTCCGATCGGGCAGCGGCAGCCGTATCGCGACCCGATGGCGCGCTGGAACTGGCTCCTGGCCGTGGGCGCGATCGTGCTGCTCGCGCTGGCCGGCCATCAACTCCTGGACAACCGCCAGGCGGCGGCCGACCAGCTGCGCACGCAGGTGGATGACGCCGCGCGTGATGCGCGCCGGGTCGCGGCCGAGCGACAACAGTTGCAGAGCTTGGTCGAAGGCGCTGCGTTCCTGGAGGGCAAGCGCGCCGAGCATGCCAGTACCGTTGAGCTGTGGAACGAGCTGACCCGCCTGCTGCCCGATGGCACTTACCTGGAAAAACTCTCCATCGAAGGCAACACGCTGCAGTTGATCGGGCTCAGCCGCGAAGCCTCGCAACTGGTGCCGCTGCTGCAGGACTCGCCGTTGTGGCGCAAGGTCAACCTGACCGGCGTGCTGCAGGCTGATGGAGCGACCAGCGGCCGCGACCGCTTCACGCTCACCGCAGAGCTGCAGCCGCTGCCCGGTGCGACGCCCCCTGCCAAGGAGGTTGCCGATGGCAGCACAACCGACGCGCCGTGATCGCTGGCTGGCGCTGGGGCTGCTGCTGGCGGTGATCGCCGTGGCCTACCTGCTGCTCGTGCATCCGTGGTTGACCCGCCCACTGCTGGCGATCAACGCCGACATCACCGCCGTGCAGGAACGCCAGCAGCGCGTGGAGGCGCAGCTGGCGCAGCGCGGGCAGATCGCCACGCAGCTGCGCGAGGTACAGGCGGCGCTCGAGGGCCGCCCCGGCTTCCTGCGCGAGGCCACGGCCGAATCGGCCGCTGCTGCGCTCTCCAGCCGTCTGCAGGATGCGGTGGCGTCCGCCAGCCCGGGCAATCGCAGCTGCACGATCAGCAACCGCACCCCGCTGCCCGATACCAACCGCGAGCCGGCCTTCCCGCGCGTGGCACTGCAGGTGCGTCTGCGCTGCGGGGTGCCCGAGATGGCGGCCGTACTGCACACGCTGGAGACCGGCAGCCCGCGCCTGTTCGTGGACAACCTCAACCTGCTTGCGCAGCGCTTCCAGCAATCGCCCAGCGAAACCGGCACCGGCCTGGATGTCTCGTTTGAACTGGTCGGCTATCTGCGCCCCGGCGCCGCGCTGGAGCCCGGAACTCCTGCCCCGGCACCCCTGGCGCTGCCGGCCGAGCAGAATGCCGGGCAGCATTCCGACCCGGGCACGGCGCCGCCCAGCGATGCGGCCGAACCGGCGCCTGCACCCGACGCTGCCGAGGAGGTCGAGCATGAAGCTTGAAGCAGCCGGCCTGCGCACGTGGTGGCTGGGAGGCATCGCCCTGTGGGCGTTGGCGATCTGGATTGCCACGTTGTTCGGCCTTGGCGGCCGCATCGCACCGGCCACGCATGGCGATGCCGGTCCTGCGCCGTTGCCCAGCCTAGCGCCTGCCGCACCGGAGCGCATGGCCTCGGCCAGCACCTATGCACAGATCGGCGCGCGCCCGCTGTTTGCCGAAGACCGCCAACCGCGGCCCTATCTGCTCGGCGGCAGCGAGCAGGGCGCCGCCAGCAGCGTCTCGCTGACCGGGGTGCTGCTGACTCCCGGCTTCGGCATGGCGATCCTGACCACCGATCAGCGCCAGTCGCTGCGGTTGCGTTTGAATGGTGAAGCGGTGAACGGGTGGCAACTGCTGGCGCTGGAACCGCGCCGCGCCACCGTCAGCGGCCCCGGTGGCACGCAGGTCCTGGAATTGCCGGTGTTCAATGGGCAGGGCGGTGAACCACCCACGGTGCTGGGCGCTACGCCGCTCACCACGGTTCCCCCGGCCGGGGCCGGTGCCCGTCCGATCAATGGCGCAGCCGTACCGATGCCCGTCCCACCGCCGTCCGCACCCCCTGCGCCCCAGGCAGGGACGCCGTCGAATGCGGCGGCTCCTGCGCAGAACGCGCAGGGCCCCAGCGAAGACCAGATGAAGGCGATCCGCGAGCGCATCCAGGCGCGTCGCCAGCAATTGCAGCAGCAACAGCAACAGCAGCAGTCGCAGCAACCGCCCGCGGGCGGCTCCGGCCAAAACCCTTAGAGTGACAGCATGACCCTGCGCCTTTTTCCCGTCTCGTTCCTTGTCGCCCTGCTGGTGGGCTGCACCACCGTGCCTGCGCCGGAGGTGCGCCGTGATGCAGTCCTCGGCAGTCACCAGGTGGTCGCCGGCGATGGGTCCCGCGAGGGCATCGACGCCGAGCCGTTGGGCAGCAGCGGCACGCCGCAGGCGGTGATACGCCGCGGCACCGGGACCATGATCAACCGCAGTGCGGCCGCCGCCCCGCAGCCGTCGCTGGGCAATGCCTCCACCGGCAATGCCACCTTCAATTTCGAAGGCGAATCGGTGCATGCGGTGGTCAAGGCGATCCTCGGTGACTTCCTCGGCCAGAACTATGTGATTGCGCCGGGCGTGCAGGGCACCGTGACCCTGGCTACGCCCAAGCCGGTCTCCTCGGCGCAGGCGTTGAACCTGCTGGAAATGGTGCTGGGCTGGAACAACGCGCGGATGGTCTACAGCGCAGGCCGCTACAACATCGTGCCCGCCGACCAGGCACTGGCCGGGACGGTTTCGCCGAGCACCGCCTCGCCGGCCAACGCGCGCGGCTTCGAGGTACGCGTGGTGCCGCTGCAGTACATCTCGGCCACCGAAATGAAGAAGGTGCTGGAGCCGTACGCGCGCCCGAATGCCATCGTCAACGTCGACAACGGCCGCAACGTGATCACCCTCGGCGGCACCCGCAGCGAGCTGGAGAACTACCTGCGCACGGTGGAGATCTTCGATGTGGACTGGCTTTCGGGCATGTCCGTGGGGGTGTTCCCGATCCAGTCCGGCAAGGCCGAGCAGGTCGCCGCCGATCTGGAAAAAGTGTTTGGTGAGGAGAGCAAAACCCCCAGCGCCGGCATGTTCCGCTTCCTGCCGTTGGAGAATGCCAACGCGGTGCTGGTGATCACCCCGCAGGTGCGTTACCTGGATCAGATCCAGCAATGGCTGGACCGCATCGATACCGCTGGCGGCAGCGCCCGGCTGTTCTCCTACGAGCTGCGTTACGTCAAGGCCAAGGACCTGGCCGAGCGACTGGCCGAGGCCTTTGCCAACGAGAACGGCCGCAGCGGCCGTAGCAGCAGCGCGTTGGCGCCCGGTGCCTCGCCGATGGACCTCGGCAGCCGTGATGGCAACAGCAGCAACAACAATTTCTCCAATAGCGGCAGCAGCAATGGGAGCAGTCGCGGCGGGCTTGGCGATGGCACGATGAGCCTGCCACAGCGCCAGTCCGGCAACGCCAGCTTCAGCCTGGAAGTGCAGGGCGATACGGTCGGCGTTTCGGCAGTGGAGGAAACCAACACCTTGCTGGTGCGCTCCACGCCGCAGGCCTGGCGCTCGATCCGCGAAGTGATCGAAAAGCTCGATGTGATGCCGATGCAGGTCCACATCGAAGCGCAGGTGGCCGAGGTCGCGCTGACCGGTGACCTCAGCTACGGCGTGAACTGGTTCTTCGAACAGGCCGTGACCACCGGCAAGACCGAGAGCGGCATCGACCTGCCCAGCGCGCTGGGCCGATCGATCTGGGGCAGCATCTCCGGCACCGTGGGCAACGACGGCGTGGGCTGGACCTTCCTCGGCAAGAACGCGGCCGCCGTGGTCAGCGCGCTGGACAAAGTCAGCAACCTGCGGTTGCTGCAGACACCGTCGCTGTTCGTGCGCAACAACGCCGAAGCTACCCTCAACGTGGGCACCCAGATCCCGATCAACTCGGTCTCGGTCAATACCGGCATCGGCGGCGACAACACCTACAGCCAGGTCCAGTACCTGGATACCGGCGTGATCCTCAAGGTGCGCCCGCGGATCACCCGCGATGGCGTGGTCTTCCTGGACATCGTGCAGGAGGTGAGCTCGGCCGGCGCGATCCCCAGCGGCTGCGACCCGACCCGCACCACCTGCAACCCGCCGATCAATACCCGCAAGATCTCCACTGAAGCGGCGGTGCAGAGTGGCGACACCATCATGCTCGCAGGGTTGATCACCAACTCCGATGACGATGGTGCCAACGGCGTGCCTGGCCTGAGCAGGATCCCGGTCATCGGCGCGCTGTTCGGCAGCAAGACGAAGAAGTCCGGGCGTTCCGAAGTGATCGTGCTGCTGACCCCGACCATCGTGCGCAACGCGCAGGAGTCGCGAAACCTGACCGACGAGTACAGCAGCCGCTTCCGCGCGATGGAGCCGTTCCCCGAGCACAAGGGCAAGCGCTGAGGGTGGCCCGGCCCCTGCTGTCACCGCAGGGGCCGATCTTGTTACGCTGGCCGCGCCCAAGGGAGCCTGCGATGACACAGCGACACGGCGAAGACGGCAGTACGCAGAGGTCCCCATGAGCACGGTCATCCTGCTGCCGATCGGGGTCGACGATGCCGCCCTGGACCGTTGCCTGGCCGCGCTCGATGCCGGTACCGCGCCAGGCACGGCGATCTGGCTGGCCGATGATGGGCAGGCCGGGCCGCGTGCCCAGGCCGTGATCGAGCACTGGCTCACGCACACGCCGCTGCAGGCCGAGTACACCCGCCGCGCCCGGGCCATCGGCGAAATCGCCCATCTGGATGAAATGCTGACCGCGTGCGCCGGCGCCGATGTGGTGGTGCTGGCACCGGACGCGATCCCGGCCCCGGGGTGGCTGCAGCAGTTGGAGGCCTGCCTGGCGCGCGACGCCTCGATCGGCTCGGCCACGCCATGGTGCAATGCTGGCGAGACGGCGGCCTGGCCGCGCCTGGGCGAGATCAATCCGCTGCCCGATGACCTGGATCTGGCCCCGTTGGCGCAGGCCTGCGCGGCGATGCCGCCACTGCATCCCGAGCTGCCCTCGGCGGTCACGCATGCCGTCATGCTGCGTGGCAATGCGCGACGCAAGGCCGGCGGGCTGGACATGCACAGCTATGCTTCGTGGAATGCGGCGCTGATCGACCTGAGCCTGCGCATGGCCGGGCTCGGCTGGCGCAACGCGCTGTGCGAGAGCGCCTTTATCGCCCGCGTCGCCGAAGGGCTGACCGGCGAAGGCGACATGGAGGCGCTGGCCACGCGCTGGCCGGGCTGGCCGCCACGGTTGGCCGGCTTCCTGATGGCCGATCCCCTGCAGCAGGCGCGCCACGACCTCCAGCAGCATCACCGGCAGGCGATAATGCCCAAGGCGCAGGGCGATCTGTTCGCGCCCCCTGTCACTGCTGCCCCGGAGTCGCCCGCTTGAGCCCTGCCATCGCCGCCATCATCGTCAGCTACCAGAGCGCCAGCACGCTGGATGCCTGCCTGCTGCGCCTGCGCGAGGCGCGCGACATCGCCGAGATCCGCGTGGTCGACAACGATTCCACCGATGGCACCCTGGAGATCGTGCAGCGCCATGCCAGCGCCGACCCGCGGGTGCGCTTCATCGCCAATCCGGACAACCCCGGCTTTGCTGCGGCCAACAACCAGGGCGTGGCCGACAGCCAAGCGCCGTGGCTGGCCTTCATCAATCCGGACCTGATGGTCGGCCCGGATACCCTGGCCCTGTTGCGCGAACGCGCGCTGCCGCTGGGTGACTGCCTGCTGGGGGTCGAGCAGGTGGACGAGGATGGCCGCCCCGACGATGCAGTGCGCCGCCGCGATCCGGATTTCGCCGCGATGCTGCGCAGCCCCGGGCAGGGCGGCAAGCTGGCCATCCCGGTGGACCGCAGCCAGCCACTGCAGGTCGTGCCGGCCCTGTCCGGGGCCTTGCTGCTGATGCCGCGGGCGCTGTTCGACCGGATCGGTGGCTGGGATGCGGGCTACCGCCTGCACGCCGAGGATCTGGACCTGTGCCGCCGCGCACGCGAGGCCGGCGCGGTGATCGCGATCGCCAACGACCTGCAGGTCACCCATGTGCGCGGTGTCTCCAGCCGCTCGCGGCCGTTCTTCGTGGAATGGCACAAGCACCGCGGGTTGTGGCGGTACTTCCGGAAATTCGAGGCAGCGCAGCGTGCGTGGCCGGTGCGCTGCGCGGTATGGGGCGCAATCTGGGCGCATGCGCTGGTGCAGGTCCCGCGCCTGCTCCGCCGCCGCTAGATGCCCGCGCACCCGGGTCCGCACCGGGGGCGATACGTGCCGTGAACGCATTCCACGCCGAGCCCGTCGGCCGTTGGTCGTACACGGTGGCAGGCGCATAATCCTCAGCATGATCATCCAGTCCCTGCTCGACACCGACCTGTACAAATTCACCATGATGCAGGCGGTGCTGCATCAGTACCCCGGCGCGCAGGTGCAGTACCGGTTCAAGTGCCGGACCCCGGGCATCGACCTGGCGCAGTTCATCGACCAGATCAACGCCGAGATCGATCACCTGTGCAGCCTGCGCTTCAGCGCCGAAGAGCTGGACTACGTGCGCGGCCTGCGCTTCGTCAAACCGGATTTCGCCGATTTCCTCGGCCTGTTCCACCTGGACCGCAAGTACATCGCGCTGCGCCCCTCGACCACCGTCGCGGACGAGATCGACCTGGACATCACCGGTCCGTGGCTGCACACCATCCTGTTCGAGGTGCCGCTGCTGGCGATCATCAACGAGGTCTGGTTCCGCAACACCACCGATTCGGACTTCAGCGAGGGCGAGCGCCGCCTGCAGGCCAAGACCGCGCTGCTGCGCGATACCCCGGGGTTCGAACTGTGCCGGATCGCCGATTACGGCAGCCGCCGCCGTTACTCGCGCGAGTGGCACGGGCGCATGCTGCCGATGCTGCGCGACGCGCTGGGCGCGCAGTTCGTGGGCACCAGCAACGTGCATTTCGCCCGCCTGTACGGCATGACCCCGCACGGCACCATGGCCCACGAGTACCTGCAGGCCTTCCAGGCGCTGGGCCCGCGGCTGCGCGATTCGCAGGTGGCCGCGCTGGAATCCTGGGCACGCGAGTACCGCGGTGACCTGGGCATCGCGCTGTCGGATGTGGTCGGGCTGGAGGCCTTCCTGCGCGACTTCGACATGTACTTCTGCAAGCTGTTCGACGGCGTCCGGCACGATTCCGGTGACCCCTTCACCTGGGGCGACCGGATGCTGGCGCACTTCCACAGCCGCCGCGTGGACCCACGCAGCAAGGTGCTGGTCTTCAGCGACGGGCTGAACATCGAAAAGGTCATGCAGCTGTTCGACTACTTCCGCGGCCGCTGCCAGGTCGCCTTCGGGGTCGGCACGCACCTGACCAACGACCTGGGGCCGACGCCGCTCAACATCGTCATCAAGATGGTCCGCTGCAACGGCCAGCCGGTCGCCAAGCTGAGCGATTCGCCGGGCAAGAGCATGTGTGATGACCCCGGGTATCTGGCGTATCTGCGGCAGGTGTTCGAGTTGCCGGCCGAGGGCTGAGTGGCGTCACGGCCGGCTCCACCCGCCGCGCCGTCACACTTTACCCCGCGCGCTCCACGTGTTTCGTTCAGCATGGCGGGTGGGGGTGACGCGGCGGGTCAGGAAGCGACGCAGGGCGCTCGCTATGCAGGAAAGCCAGATGTGCCACAATATTGTGAGGCGTAGTTCACACTTTTGACCGACATCGATGCCGGTAACTGCCCGTATACCGCCTCTGCATCGTGGTTCGTCTAGGCTTTCCAGATGAATTCATCAGCATTGCTTGATTACTACCGTGCCCACGCGTGCTCTCGTCAGTGGCGCGGCTTCCTGCTCGCGCTCTGCGAAGAGTTCGACAGTGCGCTGCCCGATGCCGAGCTGTCTCGGCTGATGGCGCGCATCGGTGAGCGCTTCGGCCGTGATCATGCGCTGCCGGCGGCCGCCACGCTGGAGGAACTGCAGCATGCGGCCAACGCCGTGTGGTCGGCGACGGAATGGGGACAGGTCGTATTCGAGGAAGCGCCCGAGCAGGTGCGCATCCATCACGCCGCCTCGCCGTTGTCGGCGGTACTCGGCGCCCGCGCCGGCTGGGATACCGGGTTTCTGGAAGGTGTGTACCGGCAGTGGTTCCGCGCCGCCGGGATGATGTCGGTGCTGGATGTGCGCTATCTGCAGAGCGATCATCCCGATGTAGCCACGTACACGCTCTCGCGTGTGTTCTGAATCTCTCCCCCTTTCGATGGTGCCATGAGCAAGCTTCAGCAACCTGCCGATTCAGAGAGCCACGACGACGTGGCCGGTCTCTTCAACCGCCTGGGTGACCGCGATGACACGCGGGCTTACCGGGATTTCTCCCACAGCCAGTCCCGCGTCAGCACGGTGGTCAAGCCGCGCGACGAGACACCGCCGCCGATTCCAGCCGTGGTAGCGCCGCCGGTGGTCAATGCCGCAGCGGTGACCGCGCCGGTGCAGACGACCCCGGTGGAGACGCCGGTCAGCGCCGCACCGGCGCAGAAGACACCGCTGGAGCAGTTGTTCCAGCGCCTGGCGGGCGCGCGCAGCGCAACGCCGGGGCACAGCCCGCTGAGCCGGTTGCGGCAGGGTTGAAACGTAGCCGGTGATCGTCCCTCGCGCCTCCCGGGGCGGGGCGACGGGGCCGGCTGATGCAAGGGGATGCCGCTGCAAGCGGCCGTGTTGGGGAACATCATGAGCAAGTCTTCCACCCCGAGAGGGGATGCCGTTCTGGCCCGCCTGGCGCTGCTTGCGCTGGCGGTCGGCGGTGCCATGCTGCTGGCCTTCGTGGTCACAGTTCCGATGGAGATCGGCCAGCAGTTCCTGTTCTCGGCCGTGGTGTTCCTGATCGCCCTGTGCCTGCGCAACCGCGAGAACCGGTTGATCCCGCTGGTGCTGATGGGCCTGTCGCTGGTGATGTCCACGCGCTACATGTACTGGCGCCTGACCGACACCATGGGCATGAGCAGCTTCGTGGATTTGACCCTGGGCCTTGGCCTGGTGGCGGCCGAGGTGTACTCGTTCATCGTGCTGGTGCTGGGCTACTTCCAGGTGGCCTGGCCGCTGCACCGCAAGCCGATGCCGCTGCCCGAGGACCAGTCGTTGTGGCCCAGCGTGGATGTCTTCATCCCCACCTACAACGAACCGCTCTCGGTGGTGCGCACCACGGTGCTGGCGGCGACCGTGCTGGACTGGCCCGCCGACAAGCTCAACATCTACCTGCTCGATGACGGCCGCCGCGAAGAATTCCGTGAATTCTGCGAAGAGGTCGGGGTGCAGTACATCACCCGGACCAACAACAACCACGCCAAGGCCGGCAACATCAACGCGGCGCTGAAGAAGACCACGGGCGACTACGTGGCCATCTTCGACTGCGACCACATGCCGACCCGCTCGTTCCTGCAGATGTCGATGGGCTGGTTCCTGCACGACGAGAAGATGGCGGTGGTGCAGACCCCGCATTACTTCTTCTCCGCGGATCCGTTCGAGCGCAACCTGGGCAACTTCGGCCGCGTGCCCAACGAGGGCGAATTGTTCTACGGGCTGCTGCAGGATGGCAACGATCAGTGGAACGCCACCTTCTTCTGTGGCTCCTGCGCGGTGATCAAGCGCGGCCCGCTGGAAGAGGTGGGCGGTGTGGCGATCGAGACGGTGACCGAGGATGCGCACACCGCGATCCGCCTGCACCGTGCCGGCTACCGCAGCGCCTACATCCCGGTGCCGCAGGCCGCTGGCCTGGCCACCGAAAGCCTCTCGGCCCACGTCGGCCAGCGCATCCGCTGGGCGCGTGGCATGGCGCAGATCCTGCGGGTGGACAACCCGATGTTCGGCAAGGGCCTGAGCTTCGTGCAGCGGCTCTGCTACACCAACGCGATGTTGCACTTCTTCTATGGCCTGCCGCGGATCATCTTCCTGACCGCGCCGCTGGCCTTCCTGTTTTTCGGTGCGCACGTCATCCACGCCTCGGCGCTGATGATCCTGGCCTACGCGCTGCCGCACATCGTGATGGCCAACCTGACCAACCTGCGCGTGCAGGGCAAGCACCGCCATCTGCTGTGGAACGAGGTGTACGAGACCACGCTGGCCTGGTACATCCTGCGCCCGACGTTGATGGCGGTGATCAACCCCAAGCTCGGCAAGTTCAACGTCACCGCCAAGGGCGGCCTGGTGCAGCGCAGCTACTTCGATGCACAGATTGCCCGCCCGTACCTGTTGCTGCTGCTGTTGAACCTGGCCGGCGTGATCGCCGGCATCGTACGGATGGTGATGGCCGAGACCAGCGGCGAGGTCAATACGATCTGGTTGAACCTGGGTTGGACCGTTTACAACATGATCATGCTGGGCGCGGTGATCGCCACCTCCAGCGAACAGCGCCAGATCCGCCGCGCGCACCGCGTGCCGCTCAACATGCGCGCCGTGCTGCACCTGCCCGATGGGCAGGCATTACCGTGTCGCACGCTGAATTTCTCCACCGGTGGCATGGCGATCCGCCTGGACCAGTCCCAGCCGGTGCAGCCGGGCACGCGCGTGGAGGTCGAGCTGGCCCATCGCCAACGCAGCCAGCGCTTGCCGGCCGAAGTACGGCATGACCGCGACGACCAGGGCATCAGCATCCAGTTCGGTGAGCTCACCCTGGAACAGGAGCGCTGGCTGGTCACCTCCACCTTCGCCCGCGCCGATATCTGGGTGAAGCTGTGGGGTCGCCACGACCGCGACACCTTCCTGCGTTCCACCACCGACGTCCTCAAGGCCAGCATGCGCGGCTTCCACCGCCTGGGCCAGTTCGTTTTCGCGGGCGGCCGCAAGGATGCCCCCACGCCGCCGCGCACCGGAGATTCCGCATGACCCGTCGTCACCGTTCCCTGTTCCGCCCGGTGCGCCTGCCGCGCCCGTCCGCCGCAGCGGTGGCGTTCACCCTGACTTTGCTGTGCGGGGCCGTCTACGCGCAGAGCCCGCCCGTGCCCACGACGGCAGCGGCCGCTGAACCGATGGCCGCACCTGCCGACGCCGCGCCCGCCGCCGTGCTGCCCACCGCCCCGGCCGCGGGGACCCGGCAGAGCCGCTCCACACTCAAGCAGCTCGGCATCGATTACGAGATCACCCTGCGCGGCATCCAGGGTACGGCCGGCGTGCCGTTCTCGATCCGCAACGACCAGGTGGTGGATCGGGCCTTGCTGCACCTGAAGTACAGCTATTCGCCCGCGCTGCTGCCGGACCTGTCTCACCTGAAGGTGACCGTCAACGACGTCACCGTGGCGACCCTGCCGACCCCGGTCGACCAGGCCGGGCGGATGATCGAGCGCGATATCGATATCGATCCGCGCATGATCATCGACTACAACCGGATCAACCTGCAGTTGATCGGCCACTACACGCGCGAGTGCGAAGATCCCGATCACACCAGTCTGTGGGCGAACATCGACAGCGCCAGCTACCTGGAGCTGGGTTGGGCGCCGCTGCAGCTGACCAATGATCTGTCGCTGCTGCCGGTACCGTTCTTCGATGCCCGCGACACCAACCGGCTGGAACTGCCGTTCGTGTTCACCGGGCAGCCGGGGCAGGGCCTGCTGCAGTCGGCCGGCATCGTGTCGTCGTGGTTCGGCGCGCTGGCCGGTTACCGCGGTGCGCTGTTCCCCGCGTCGATCGACACCGTGCCGCTGGAAGGCAACGCAGTGGTCGTGGCCACCCCGCGCAATCCGCCTGCCGGTCTGGTGCTGCCCGACATCAGCGGGCCGACCCTGGCTGTGATTGCCAACCCGAATGATGCCAACGGCAAGCTGCTGCTGGTGCTCGGCCGCGACGATGGCGAACTGCGCATCGCCGCTACCGCACTGACCCTGGGCGCGCCGCTGTCCGGCCCGACCGCGAGCATCGGCGACTTCAAGGAGATCGCGCCGCGCAAGCCGTACGACGCGCCGAACTGGATTCCCAGCGATCGGCCCGTGCGCGTGTCCGAACTGGTGCGGCAGACCAGCGAGTTGAACGTGGTTGGCTACCACCCGGACCTGATCCGGATCGGCCTGCAGCTGCCGCCGGACCTGTTCGTGTGGCGCCGCGACGGCATTCCGCTGGACCTGCGCTACCGCTATACGCTGCCCGAAGGGGCGGACAAGTCGGCGCTGAACATCAGCATCAACGATGCCTTCGTTACCACGCTGCCATTGAACGGTCGACCGGCACCGCGTTCGGTGTCGGACATGCTGTGGAACAAGCTCAAGGCACCGGGTGCGATGCCGATCCAGCAGAAGGTGATGCTGCCCACCGGGCCGTTCTCGTCCAACAGCCAGCTGCGCTTCCACTTCTTCTTCGACCGCCCGCAGGCGGCCGAGTGCAAGAACACCTTCCCGGATGTCTCCGCGGCGATCGATGGCGACACCAGCATCGACCTGAGCGGTTTCGACCACTACATGGCGATGCCCAACCTGGCCGCCTTCGGCAATGCCGGGTATCCGTTCACGCGCCTGGCCGATCTGTCCGAGACGGTGCTGGTTCTGCCGGACAACCCCAACGCCGATGATGTCGGCAACGTGTTGACCCTGCTCGGCCGCATGGGCGCCTCGACCGGTTATCCCGCACTGCGCAACCGCATCATCGCCGCGCGCCAGGTTGGCGAGCATGCCGACCAGGATCTGGTGGTGCTCGGCTCGCGCCGCAGCCAGCCGCTGTTCGGCGAATGGGCCGCGCACCTGCCGATCGGCGAGGCGGGGCAGTCACGCCGTGTCCAGCTCTCGGACTGGGTATTCGAACGCATGCCCTCGTTCCTGTCGCCGGATGCGCGCCGCACCGATCTGCCGACCACCGCCGAAGTCTCCGTGCGCCCGGATGCCGGTGACGTCGTACTGATGGGCTTCGAGTCGCCGCTACGCAAGGGTCGCAGCGTGATCGCGGTGATGGCCGACGACCCGGCCCAGGTGAACCGCCTGTTTGAAGCGTGGTTCGATCCGGACCGCCTGCGCGATTTCCAGGGCAGTGTGGTGCTGCTGCAGAAGGACAAAGTGCGCAGCCTCGCCGGTAACCAGAGTTACTACGTCGGTCACCTGCCGCCGCTGACCTGGCTGCGCTGGTATTTCTCGCAGAGCCCGCTGCTCCTGGGGGCGTTCGTCGGCCTGGCCTGCCTGTTGCTGGCGCTGATCGCGCGGTGGCTGCTCAAGCGCAATGCCAAGGCCCGCATCGGGATGTCCGGCTGAGCATGCGCGACCCGTCCGTCCCCGTGCTGGCGCCCGCGCGCCGGCGCTTTCTGCAGGCGATGGCGGCGGCCGGTGCCGCCGCCGTGCTGCCGCTCACTGCCCTGGCACAGGCCTGCGGCACGCCTTGGCGCGAGTGGCGCGCGTTTGTCGATCGGCATATCGAGCCGGACGGCCGCGTGGTCGATCATCTCAATACCGACCTGCGCAGCACCTCCGAATCGCAGTCCTACGGGTTGTTCTTCGCCCTGGTGGACAATGATCCGATCCTGTTTGATCGGATTCTGGCCTGGACCCGCCGCCATCTCTGCCGTGGCCGTGCCGATCTCAATCTGCCGGCGTGGCTGTGGGGCCGGGCCGCCGATGGCCAGTTCCGCGTGCTCGATACCAACACCGCCTCCGACGGTGAGCTGTGGATCGCCTACGCACTGCTTGAAGCCGGACGGTTGTGGAACCGCCCCGGCCTGGTCGAAGCCGGCCGGCAGACGCTGGCGCTGATGCGTACGGCCGAAGTCGTCGAGCTGCCCGGCTTCGGACCGATGCTGCTGCCAGGAAACCGCGGCTTCGTCCATGCCGACCGCTGGACGCTCAACCCCAGCTACCTGCCGCTGTTCGTGCTGCGCCGCTTTGCCGCCGTTGATGCGCGCGGCCCGTGGGCGCGGCTGGCCGAACGCAGCGTGGCGATGACGCGGGCCAGTGCACCGGTTGGTTTCGCGCCGGACTGGATCGCCTGGAACGGCAAGGCCTTCGTGGTCGACCCGGGCAAAGGCGCGAACGGCAGCTACGATGCCATCCGCTGCTATCTGTGGGCGGGGATGACCGATCCGGCCGATCCATTGCGGCGCACGCTGCTGGACGGCTTGTCCGGCCCGGCATCCCTGCTGCGTGCACAGACCGGCTTTGCCGAGAAGATCGATACGCGTCGCGGCGTCGGCACCGGCGCACCGTCGCCGGGCTTTGCCGCTGCGCTGCTGCCCTACCTCAGTGCCCTCGGGCAGCCCGCGCTGGCCAAGGCGCAGCTGGCACGGATTCCCGCGGCCGGCACCCTCAACTATTACGATCGTGCCCTGGTGCTGTTCGGCAAGGGCTGGATGGATCGCCGCTACCGTTTTTCTGCCGATGGGCGACTGCTGCCCGCGTGGAGTTCGCCATGTTCCGCAAGACCCTGACCCCCCTTTGCCTGGTCGGCCTGTGTGTGTTGACCGTGCCGGCCTTCGCGCAGAACGCGTCGTCGACGCAGCAGCTGGTCAGCCAGGGCAATTACTGGCAGGACCAGGGCCGTGAGGATCTGGCGGCCGATGCCTGGCGCAAACTGCTGGCGACCGATCCCAACCAGGCCGACGCACTGCTCGGCCTGGGCCTGATCGACCTCAACCAGGGCCGCCGTGCCGAGGCGCAGAAGCGACTGCAGCAACTGCAGGCACGTCATCCGTCCTCGGCGCAGACCACGCGCCTGCGCATGGCGCTCGGCGGTGGCGGTGGTGGCAACCAGCTGCAGACCGCGCGTCGCGCGGCGGCGGCCGGTCGCTATGTCGAAGCGGTGCGCGCCTACGACGAAGCGTTCGGTGCGGGCGGCCCGCCCAATGATCTGGCGCTGGAGTACTACCAGGTGCTGGCCGGCACGCCGGAAGGCTGGACGCGTGCGCGCGATGGCCTGCGCCGCATCGCCACCGGCAACAACAACCCGGCCAAGCTCGCGCTGGCGCAGGTGCTGACCTACCGCGAGCCGACCCGCCGCGAAGGCATCGCCCAGCTGCGCACGCTCAGCCAGGCCAACGACACCGCCGGCCCCGCACGCGCGGCCTGGCGCCAGGCGCTGCTGTGGCTCAACGCCACCACCGCCGATGCGCCGCTGTACCAGGCCTTCCTGGAGGTGGTGCCGAATGACCGCGAGGTGGCGGCCAAGCAGGCGCAGCTGCGCGAACAGGCCATCGCCAACCGCCCGGTGCCGCAGGACCCGAACCAGCGACTGCTGGGCGAAGGCTTCCGTGCTTTGGACGGCAACAACCTGGCCCAGGCTGAAGCCCGTTTCGCCCAGGTGCTGCGCGCGCGTCCGCGCGATGCCGAGGCACTCGGTGGCCTGGGCTCGGTGCGCCTGCGCCAGGAGCGCTTTGGCGAGGCCAATGAACTGCTGCGCCCGGCGGCTGCGATCAACGGCAAGTGGCGCAGCGCGGCAGATGCCGCGCGCTACTGGCTGACCCTGCAGGAGGTGCGTCGCCAGCCCGGCGCCGATGCCATCACCCGCGTGCAGCAGGTCATCGCGCTGCAGCCCAAAGAACCGGCCGGCTATGTCGCGCTGGCCGACCTGCAGAGTGGCAGCGATCCGGCTGCGGCTGAACGCAGCTACCGCAAGGCGCTGGAACTGGATGCCGGCAACGCCGGCGCCCTGCAGGGCCTGGTCGGTCTGCTGGGTCGCCTGGGCCGCGCCGATGAGGCGGCCGCGCTGTTCGACCGCCTGACCCCGGCCCAGCAGGAAAGCGCCGGTGGCCAGTCCGTGCTGCGCGCCAACCTGGCCCGTGCCCGCGCGCAGCAGGCGCTGGCCGAGGGCAGCATCGAGATGGCGCAGATCGAGCTGGAAGATGCATTGCTGGTACAGCCGCGTGATCCATGGCTGCGGTTGGAACTGGCGCGGCTGTACAAGCGTGCCGGCCGCCCCGACCAGGCCAACGGCGTGATCGAAGGCCTGCGCGCGCTGGATGACAGCTCGGCGACCTCGCTGTATGCCCAGGCCCTGTTCGCGCAGGAAAACAGCGATTGGCCGCGCGCGTATGCGCTGCTCGAACGCATTCCCGCCGCCTCGCGCGATTCGGAAATGACCGCCCTGCACGACACCGCTTGGGTGCAGGTGCAGGCCGCCCAGGCCCGTTCCCTCATGCAGCGCCAGCGCAGTGGGGAAGCGCAGCTCCTGCTGGCCCGCGCCGAAGCCGCCCTTGGCGACCGGGTCAAGAACCCGGCCATCGTGGCCGCGTTGGCCGGTGCCTACGCCGACATCGGCAGCCAGCAGCGCGCGCTGGTGCTCGCGCAGCGCCTGATCGAAGGCGGCTCGCCCAGCGTGGACAACCGCCTGGAATATGCCTCGGTGCTGCTGCGCGCAGGTCGTGATGGTGAGGTCGCCGCGATTCTGCGCCAGCTGGCCGATGTGCCATTGTCGGCCAGCCAGCAGACCCGGTTGAACGATCTGCGCAGCGGCTACGTGCTGCGCCAGGTCGATGCGCTGCGCGAGCTCGGCAATCTCGAAGGTGCATACGCGGTATTGGCCCCGGCGTTGGCCGAGCGCCCGCAGGATCCGCGCAACATCGCTGCCCTGGCACGGCTGTATGCCGCCGCGGGAGACAACGGCCAGGCGTTGGCGTTGTACCAGCAGCAGCTGCAGCTGGCCCCGGGCGATCTGGATGCGATGGTCGCCGCTGCCGGCAGTGCCGCGGCGATGCGCGACATGGACCTGGCCGAACAGTATCTGGAGCGCGCGCTCAAACAGGCGCCGCAGTCGCCGGATGTGTTGGCCGCCGCAGGACGTGTGTATCGCGCCGCGGGCAAGAACCGCCGCGCCGAAAGCTACTTCCGTGCCTCCCTGGCCGCTGCCGCGAAGGGCAGTGGCCAGCTCGACAACGGCTACCCGCAGGCCAGCACCGCGATGCTGGCAAGCGGTGGCAGCTTCAACCCGTTCGCCGGTCTCAACCGTGGCGGTGGCACCCGCACCGCGGCGCTGCGCGATGGTGGCCTGCCGTTGCCGACCGCGGCCGCACGTCTGGCTGCCGAACCGCTGCCGATGGATGCAGCGCCGTCGATGGGCATGAGCACGGGACTGGCGGGCGTCACCCCGGTGATCGATGCCGATGGCCTGCCCGAACCGGTCATGGCCACGGCCGCCGCCAGTGGCGGGGTCGCCCTGCCGTTGCCGGTGCCAGGCTCGCGCCAGGTGCCGAGCCAGGCGAGCGTGCCGCGCGCGTCGCGCAACACCGCGCTTGGCCCGCTGCCACCGGCCACCACTGGCAATGGCGTGCTTGATGAACTGCGCGCGCTCAAGGCCGAGAACAGCAGCAGCCTGGCCGTGGGCGCGGCGTATCGCACCCGTGCGGGCGAAGCGGGCATGGGGCAGCTCGACGACCTGCAGGTGCCGCTGGAAGGGCAGTTCGCGGTGGGCGACGGCAAGCTCAAGGTGGCCATCACCCCGACCGTGCTCGATGCGGGGCGCCCGGATCCCGAGTACACCAGCGCCAGCCGCTTCGGTGGTGGCCCGCAGGCCGCCCTGGCCGGGGCGCTGGCCGCGGACCGCACGCCGGTCGATGATCTGGTTGGCTCGTCGCTGTACCAGACGCTGTTGACCCGTGGCGAAAGCAACGCGACCCGCAATCTGATCTACGACCGCGCGCTGGACAACGGCCGCTACCAGGAACTGTTCAACCAGACCGACGGTTCGCTCACCCAGGCAGAACGTGCCGCTGCCGCACGTGCGCTGCTGTTCGCTGATCCACTGCCGAGCTACATCCTCAGCCGTGATCTGGCCAACACCCCGATCAGCGACATCGCCACCCAGGTGCTGGGCAATGCCGGCCTGGTACGCGGGCTGAGCGCCGCCGAGCAGGCCCAGCTCAAAACGCTGGCCCAGGGCGGGGGTGGCTCGCAGACCCCGCAGGCGTTCCAGGACACTCTCTACGCGATGGTGGCCAACGCCGCCGGTGCGCGCCGAATGAGTTCTCAGGATGCCAGCGGTGCCGGCGTCTCGGTCGGCTACGAGCGCGGTGGTTTCCGTGCCGATGTCGGCAGCACGCCACTGGGCTTCGATGACACACAGATCGTCGGCGGCATTGGCTACCGCGGTCAGATCGGCGATGCGCTGACCTGGTCCGGCGAAGCCTCGCGCCGCGCGGTGACCGACAGCCTGCTGTCCTTCGCCGGTGTGGAAGATGCGCGCAGCGGCCTGCGCTGGGGCGGGGTGACCGCCAGCGGTGCCAAGCTCGCAGCGACGGTCGACAACGGCCAGCTTGGCGGCTACGCGAGCCTGTCCTGGCATCGCCTGGAAGGCGAGAACGTGGCCGACAATGATCGCCAGGAAGTGGGCGTGGGCGTCTACGTGCATGCCCTGGAAACCGACAACCAGTCGCTGACCGCCGGCCTGAACCTGACCGCGATGCAGTACGACCGCAACCTCAGTGGCTTCACCTATGGCCATGGCGGTTACTTCAGCCCGCAACGCTACGTGGATGTCGGCTTCCCGGTGCACTGGAACGGCCGCACCTCCAGCGGCCGCGTCGCGTGGCAGCTCGATACCAGCGTCGGCGTGCAACACTTCAAGGAAGACGCCGCGCCGTACTTCCCGACCGACCCGGCGATGCAGCAGGCCGCCTACGAGGCGGCCTCGATGGCCGCGCTGCTGGGTCTGACCACCGAGTACGTGGAACCGGTCTACACCGGCCAGACCAAGACCGGCGTGTCCTACAACCTCAGTGCCGCCGCCGAATGGCAGCTGTCTTCGCAGCTGTTCCTGGGCGGGCGCATGGAGTTCAACAATGCGCGCGATTACCGCCAGTTCGGTACCAGCCTGTACCTGCGCTTCCTGCTCGACCGGCTCGGCGCCGGGCTGGGCAAGCAGCCGCAGCCGCTGCGCTCGCCGTACGCCTCGGGTGAATGATCGCCGTCATGCGCTGATGACCGGCCCGCTGCCAGGCTTTACCTGGCCGCGGGCGTCCCGCAGGCTTGCCGGGTTACTGCTGCGAAGAGGCTGACGTCCGTGACTGATTCCCCATCGTTCCATCGGATGCGCCGCCGCCTGCTGCAGGCGCTGGCCGTTACTCCGCTGCTGGCCTGCTCGGCCAACGGCCCGGCACGCGGCCCCGGCCCATGGACGGCATGGCAGGTGATGCGTGCTTCCAGCGTGACCCCGGACGGGCGCATGGTCGACCACAACAACACCGATCAGCGCTCCACCTCCGAAGGCCAGTCCTACGCACTGTTCTTCGCGCTGGTGGACAACGACCAGCCACTGTTCGACCGCATCCTGCGCTGGACCGAGGACAACCTCGCCGGCGGCAGCATGGCCCAGCGCCTGCCGGCCTGGCTGTGGGGGCGCGACACCACGGCCAATGCGTGGAAGGTGCTCGACGACAATCCCGCCAGCGATTCGGACGTCTGGCTGGCCTACACCCTGCACGAAGCTGCGCGGTTGTGGAAACGCCCGGCGCTGCGCCAGACCGCCGAGGCGATGCTGGCCGCGGTCCAGGTGCAGGAGCTGGTCGATGTGCCCGGCCTGGGCACGATGCTGATGCCCGGCCCGAAAGGATTTGCGACCGAAGATACCTGGCGCTTCAATCCCAGCTACGTGCCGCTGCCGTTGCTGCGCCGGTTTGCCGCGCTCGACCCGACCGGCCCGTGGACCACCGTGATCGGCAACAGCGTGCGCCTGTTGCGCGACACCGCACCCCACGGCTTTGCGCCCGATTGGACGGCGTGGCGCGATGGTGCCTTCATCGCCGATCCGGATAAGGGCCCGCTCGGCAGTTACGACGCCATCCGCTGCTACCTATGGGCGGGCATGACCGCCGTGAACGATCCCAGTTTCCGCTCGCTGCTGGATGCGCTGCACGGCCCGTTGAGCACGCTGCGCGAAGGGCAGCCGATGCCGGAGAAGGTCAACACGCTCACCGGTACACGCGAAGGCACGGGCAACTACGGCTTCCAGGCGGCCCTGGTGCCGTATCTGCAGGCGCAGGGTGAGGCAGACCGGGCAAAGGCGATGGCTGCCTCGCTGCCCACCCCGGAGCAGCAACGCGCCGCACCGCCACGCTATTACGAGCAGGTGCTCAGCCTGTTTGCCATCGGTTGGTACGAAGGCCGCTATCGCTTCGCCGCAGACGGCCAACTGCGGCCGTCCTGGGCGTGATGCGCCGCCTACCGACTACCGGTCGGTAGGCGCGTGCGCCCTCACTCCAGCGCGTAACGCAGCACGAACAGCCCGGCCACCAGCCACACCGCCGGGTGCACCTCACGCCAGCGCCCGGTGCCGGCCTTGAGCACGGCGTAGGCGATGAAGCCGAAGGCCAGGCCATTGGCGATGGAGTAGGTGAACGGCATCGCCAGCGCGCACAGCGCGGCCGGCACCGATTCGGTCAGGTCGCCCCAGTCCACATCCACCAGCTCGCGCAGCATCAGCCCGGCCACGAACAGCAGGGCCGGGGCGGTGGCGTAGCCGGGCACCATCGCCGCCAGCGGCGAGAACAGCAGCGCGGCCAGGAACAGGGCGGCCACCACCAGCGCGGTCAGACCGGTACGGCCACCGGCCTGCACGCCCGAGGCGCTTTCAGCGAAGGCGGTGGTGCTGCTGGTCCCGAGCAGCGAGCCGGCCACGATCGCGGTGCTGTCGGCCAGCAGCGCACGGCCGAAGCGCTTCTGCGCGCCCGGCAGCTTCAGCAGCCCCGCGCGGCCGACCACGCCGTACAGCGTGCCGGTGGCATCGAACACCTCCACCAGCACGAACACCAGCACCACCTGCAGCAGCACTGCGATCGGCGCGCCGCCGTCGTGGTGCAGCAGGCCGGGCAGGTCCAGCTGCAGGAAGGTCGGGGCCAGGCTCGGGGGCAGCGAGATCAGTCCATGGAACTGCACATCGCCGAGCAGCCAGGCGGCACCGGTGACGGCCAGAATCCCGATCAGGATCGCCCCGCGCACCTTGCGTACTTCCAGAATGGCGATCAGCAGGAAGCCGGCCAGGGCCAGCAGCGGCGGCGCGGTATTGAGCGGGCCGAGTGCAACCAGGGTGTCGGTGTTGGCGATGATCACGCCGGATTTCTGCAGCGCGATGATCGCCAGGAACAGGCCGATGCCGGCCACGATCGAGGCGCGCAGCGAGGGCGGAATGCCGGCCACCAGCCACGCGCGCACGCCGGTGAGCGACAACACCAGGAACACCAGGCCGGAAATGAAGACGGCGGCCAGTGCCTGCTGCCAGGGCAGGCCGGCGGCGCCGACCACGGTGAAGGCAAAGAACGCATTCAAGCCCATGCCCGGGGCCATGCCGACCGGGAAGTTGGCCGCGAAGGCCATCACCAGCGAGCCCAGTGCGGCAGCCAGGCAGGTGGCGACAAATACCGCGCCCGGGTCCATGCCGGTGGTACCCAGGATGTCCGGGTTGACGAAGACGATGTAGGACATCGTCAGGAAGGTGGTCAGGCCGGCCAGCAGTTCGGTGCGCACGGAGGTGCCGTGCTGCTGCAGCTGGAACAGGCGCTCGGGAAGGGACATGCTGGTTATCTCGCGACGATAAGGCGTCACGACCAACGGTCGTGACCTACCGGAATGCAAACGGCCGCGCAGTGCGCGGCCGTTTTTGCTTTCTTACTTCAGCGCCTTGAAGCGCAGGCGCTTCGGCGCGGCGTCGTCGCCCATGCGGCGGCGCTTGTCTTCTTCGTACTCGCGGTAGTTGCCCTGGAAGAACTCCACGTGCGAGTTGCCTTCGAACGCCAGGATGTGGGTCGCGATGCGATCCAGGAACCAGCGGTCATGCGAAATCACGAAGGTGTTGCCCGGGAACTCCAGCAGCGCATCTTCCAATGCACGCAGGGTTTCGATGTCCAGATCGTTGGACGGTTCATCGAGCAGCAGCACGTTGCCACCCTGCAGCAGGGTCTTGGCCATGTGCAGGCGGCCACGCTCACCACCGGACAGCGAACCGACCAGCTTCTGCTGATCCTGGCCCTTGAAGTTGAAGCGGCCGATGTAGGCGCGCGACTGGATCTCGATGCCGTTGATGTTGAGGATGTCCAGACCGCCGGCGATTTCCTGGAAGACGTTGTGGTTGCCCTCCAGCGCGTCGCGGCTCTGGTCCACGTAGGACAGCTTGACGGTCGGGCCGACGGTGATTTCGCCCGAATCCGGCTTTTCCTGGCCGGTGATCATCTTGAACAGGGTCGACTTGCCGGCGCCGTTGGGGCCGATGATGCCCACGATCGCGCCACCGGGCACCAGGAAGCTCAGCTCGTCGAACAGCAGACGGTCGCCGAACTTCTTGGAGACGTTCTTGAACTCCATCACCGAGGCGCCCAGACGCTCGCCCGGCGGGATGAAGATTTCATTGGTCTCGTTGCGCTTCTGGTAATCCACCGACTGCAGCTCTTCCAGGCGGGCCAGACGGGCCTTGCCCTTGGTGCGGCCGCCCTTGGCGTTCTGGCGCGACCACTCCAATTCCTTCTGGATCGCCTTCTGGCGGGACTTCTCCTGGTTGTCTTCCTGCTTCAGGCGCTCGTCCTTCTGCATCAGCCAGTCGGTGTAGTTGCCCTTCCACGGAATGCCGCGGCCGCGATCCAGTTCCAGGATCCACTCGGCGGCGTTGTCCAGGAAGTAGCGATCATGGGTGACTGCCACGACGGTGCCGGTGTAGCGCGCCAGGAACTGCTCCAGCCATTCCACGGACTCGGCATCCAGATGGTTGGTCGGTTCGTCGAGCAGCAGCATGTCCGGCTTCTGCAGCAGCAGGCGGCACAGCGCCACGCGGCGCTTTTCACCACCGGAGAGCTTGCCGATCACGGCATCCCACGGCGGCAGGCGCAGCGCATCGGCGGCCACGTCCAGCTGGTTTTCCAGGGTGTGCGCATCGCCAGCGGCGAGGATCGCCTCCAGGCGCTCCTGTTCCTTGGCCAGCTTGTCGAAGTCGGCGCCTTCCTCTGCATAGGCCAGGTAGACGGCGTCCAGCTGGGCCTGGGCCTGCAGCACTTCGCCGACGCCTTCCTCGACCGCTTCACGCACGGTCTTGGTCGGGTCCAGCTCCGGTTCCTGGGCCAGGTAGCCGACCTTGATGCCGGCCTGCGGGCGGGCTTCGCC
Organism: Stenotrophomonas sp. PUT21; assembly: GCF_052232875.1. NCBI lineage: Bacteria > Pseudomonadati > Pseudomonadota > Gammaproteobacteria > Lysobacterales > Lysobacteraceae > Stenotrophomonas > Stenotrophomonas sp. PUT21. The sequence continues at coordinate 281,630 of NZ_CP197645.1, forward strand.
CTCGAAATCGGTATCCACGCCGGCCATGATCTTGAGCACCGTGGACTTGCCGGCGCCGTTCAGGCCCAGCAGGCCGATCTTGGCACCCGGGAAGAACGACAGCGAGATGTCCTTGATGATCTGCCGCTTGGGCGGGACCACCTTGCTGACGCGGTTCATGGTGTAGATGTATTGCGAGGACATGAGGTCTCCGAAGGCGCAACCCTGCGCCCGTTCCAGACGGAACAGGAACAGATGGAAGAAAAGGATGCCCCGATTATAGCCGGAAGCGATCAGTGCCGCCGGGAGCCAAGGGCTCCGGGGCTTGCCGCCGCCTGAATGCGGGGTCAAAGCCCTTGAATTGGAAACCGTTTCCAGCCGGAGACCGTTCAGATGCCGTGCGCATGATGGAGTCATCCACCCACCAAGCGAGGCCAGTCATGCGCATGAATCGATTTGTAGTAGGGGCGGTCGCCTCGCTGCTGGCCTTGGGCACGGTGGCCCCGGCCTTTGCCGATGACCATCGTGGGCGCGGTCACGACCGCCGCGAGTGGCGTGATGACCGTGGCCGCGGCCATGACCGTCATGACCGCCACGACAACCGTCGTGACGACCGCCGCCATTACAGCAACGGCTACCGGGAGGGGTACCGCGACGCCCGCTACAACGACCGCCGTTACTACGCCCCGCCGCCGCCGCGTGTGGTGTATCGCCCGGCGCCGGGGTATGGCTCGTACGGCTGGGCGCGCGGCCACCGCTACCGTGAGTACTACGGCGGCCCGGTCTACGTGGTCAACGATTACAGCCGCTACTCGGTGCGCCGCCCGCCGCGCGATCACCAGTGGATTCGCGATGATCGCGGCAACCTGCTGCTGGTCGCCATCGCCACCGGGATCATTGCCGACTACGTGATCAACCGATAAGCAGGCCTGGCATCGCACTGACACGCTGACCGTTAGTGTTCGAAAGGCACCATGACAAAGGGCCCGCGCAAGCGGGCCCTTTGTTTGAAGCAACGCGCTGCATCAGAACTGGACGGACCAGTTCAGCTGCACCCCCACATCGCGCTGGCCGTCGCCGGCGCTGGTCTGTGCCTGCAGCGACAGGCGGCTTGCCGTCGTCGGGCTGACCGCCACGCCCAGCTCGGCAAGACCCATGCTGCGTGCCAGCGGCACGGACTGCATCGCAAAGGTCGTATCGCCGTTCTCGAAGCGCGCACGCGTCGCTGCCCCCAGATCACCATCGGCATACTGCCAGCCAACCCGTGCAGTGAGCGCCGCACGGTCACGCTGCCCGCCGCTGATGTCCCACACCGCGCGCAGAGCTGCCACGCCGGTGCTCAGTTCATCGCGGTTGGCCTGCACCTGCAGTGCACTGCTGCCGCCGGTTTCAGCGACCTGCTCACTGCGCAGACGCACGTGTGCCAGCTCGATCTCCGGGGTCAACGTCACGGTGCGGGCGGTGAAGTCCCAGCCCGCCCGGGCGAACATGCGGTCGGCGGTCGCATCCGAACGTGCTGCCAACGACTGCGACATCGTGCTGCCGACGGTCACCTCGCGGGTGGTGTCGATGCGGTAGTCGGTGCGGCTGACGCCACCGCGCAGGCTGAGGTGTTCGCCCTGGAACTGGCCGTAGACGCCGTATTCGGTGGCGTCCGCGTCGGCCTTGGCCTGGCGCTCGTCCAATCGATTGGTCAAGGTCTGCTCGCCCACGGCCACGCCCAACAGCACACGCTCGCTGATGCGCCAGTCGGCACCGGCCATCAGGCCCTGCTGCTGCACGCGCGAACGCGCGCCCACGCCATCGGCGTCCAGGCGCAGCGAGTTGCCGCTGCCGGCCACCCACACGCCGGTGTTGCCGGCGAGGACGCCACTCATCGCCGCGCCGTCCAGGCGCTGGTGGATGCCATCGCGCAGGAAGCGATCCTGCAGCAGCGCGGTGCGCGCGGCGGCGTGGATCTCACCGCCCAGGCTGTCGAAGGCCGGTACGACCTGCGGCACTTCCAGGCGTACCACGGCGTCGTACACCGCATTGCCCGCGCCCAGCGCTTCCACCGCGCCGGCGACCTGCTTCTGGTTGGTGTTGACCACCACGTCCGGGAAGGCCAGCTCGATGTCCGGCATCGCAACATCGTTGCGCGCCAGGGTCAGGTAGACGTGGTTGGCGTCGTAATCCAGCGTGGGTGCAAGGAAGGCCAGCGTACTGGTGGCGCCGGCAAAGCGGCCCTCCACGCCATCGTTCGCCGTCAACAGGGTGTAGCGGGTGGACGGCGCCCACTCACCGGCCGAGGCCAGGGCCACGGTGTTGGCCTGGCCCAGGGTGGCGGTGCCGGCCACGTCGACATGGTCACTGCTGCCGTTGGCTGCCACGTCCACGTTGAAGATCGCGCTGCTGTCGAACACCAGATTGCCGGTGATCGACAGACGGCCCACCGGCCCGGTCAGATTGCTGCCCGGTGACAGGGTGCTGCCGCCCCGGATCTCCACGTCGCCCAGGCGCCCGTTACCGGTGAGCCAGGCCGTGTTGCCCACCTGCACGGTGCCGCCCAGCGCCCCCTCCACAGCCAGTTGGCCGCCATCGACCACGGTGGTGCCGGTGAACGCGCTGCTGTCGCCGGTCAGGGTCAGGAAATGACGCCCCTGCTGCAGCTGACCATTGCCACTGAAGCGGCCCGCGTAGGTGACCACGCGGGTGGTATCGGTCTGGAAGCGCCCGGCGCTGCCGATCTCGATGTCGCCGCTCGGCATGGCATTGCCGATCGCGCGCACGGTGCCGCCGTTGACCCGGGTCAGGCCGCTGAAGGCGCCGCTGCTCAGGACCAGCTCACCGCCATCGTTCTTTTCCAGCACGGCACCGGTGACGCCGCTCAGTCCGCCGCCGAAGGTCACGCTGGTGCCGTTGGGCACCCACACCCCCGCATTGCCCAGCAGGCGCACGCTGTTGACCAGGGTGGTCATGTTGACCAGGCCCAGCGAGGTGCCATCACCCAGTGTCACCCCGCCGCGGCCCGCCGAGGCCGCGCCGTTCAGCGACAACGTGCCGGCGTCGATCTGCAGGCCGCCGCTGAAGCTGTTTGCGCCGCTGAGCATCAGCACGCCCGCGCCGGTCTTGCGCAGCGCGCCGGTGCCGCTGATATCGCCCTGGATGCCCAGGTTGCCCACGGTATCCAGCTGCGAGGACACGCTCACCAGCACGTCGCTGTCGAGGTTCACCCAGCCATTGCTGCGAAGCAGGCCGCCGGCCAGTTCAACGCTGCCGGTGCCATCGCCGGTACGGATGCTTTCGATGCCGGTGCTGTTGCCGACCGCCAGCGTCGCGTTGTTGCCGACCAGCAGCGAGCCACGGGCAGTACCGTCCGCGGCCAGCAGGATCGACCCGCTGACGGAGGCGGTTGCGCCGTTGTCGACGCTGAAGGTGCCGATGCCTTCCTGGCCCACCTGCAACGTGTTGCTGATCCAGCGGGCGGTGGGGCCGTTCACGAGCACCTCGCCGAAGCTGCCCACGGCACGACCCAGAATGGCCGTGTCGGTGACCAGCAGACCGCCCACGTTGATCGTGGCCGCGTTGCTATCGCCGAAGGTGGCCGTGGCACCGCTGTTGTCGACGCCCGCATCCGCGCCGATGGTCAGCATGCCGCTGCCGCCCTGCGTAGCCACCAGCAGGCCGTGGGTGACCACGCTGGCCCCGTTGTAGACCTGCAGGTCGCCATGACCGCGGCTGCCGATGGTCAGCAGGCCATCGTTGATCCACTGCGAGGTGGCATTGTTGATGGTGGCCACGCCGGTGCCGCCGGCGCCGAGGACCGCCGTGGTACTCAGCAGGCCCGCGCCCCCCTGGACGATCAGCTCGCCCATGCCGGCCGCGCCCACCTGCAGGTCGGTGGCCGTCAGATGCGAACCGGTGCCGCTGACGACCACCGTGCCCACGCCGGTGTTGGTCCATCCCAGGATGGTCTTGTCACTGACGGTCTTTGCGCCGTTGGTGATCTCCACCCGCCCGGTGCCTTGAGCGCCGGCATAGATCGTGCCGGCATCCCAGCGGCTGGTGGCGCCATCCACCTGCACAAAGCCGGTGCTGCCCGGCATCGAGCCGACCCAGGCGTTGTTCGTATACAGGTGCGCGCCGCCGAGCACGGACAGTTCGCCGCGGCCCAGGTGGCCTACGCCGATGTCGTACTGGATGTCCCAGGAGGTCCCGGCACCGCTCAGCACGGCAGAGCCCCTGTGGCCGGCGACGGCACCCAGGGTGGCCGTTGCGGTGTCCAGGGTGGCGCCGTTGCTCATGTCGAAGTGGGCATCGGCCGAGTTCCCCAGGTACAGATGCCAGGATCGTGCCCCGGCCGTCTGCAGGCTCAGTGTGTACCCATCGACGTAGGCCCAGCTGTTGGTGGCGGTCGGAACACCGTTGTTCCAGCGGGTCGCGTCATACCAGTCGCCATTGCCCGTGCGGGAGGTATTGACGGCCTGTGCGCCGGCGCTGACGGCCAGGCCGACGGCGAGCGCAAGCAACGATGCGCGGCGTGCGCTGGTGGAGGTAGTGGAGGTGGTGCGACGCTTGGCCAGCGTCGTGGCCGGCGAGCAGACATGGTACGGATGAATCACGCGAAATCCCCTGATTTGGACAGGGCGTATCGGCGTCGAAATGCGGGTCTTTAGGGTGGAAAGCTAAATAATTCAGTTTCACAAGGAATTGCGTCACGGTTCGGGAATCAGGCGGCTGTGCCATGGGCCGGGGCGCGCCCGGCGGCCAGCGGTCGCCCCGGCCGGCCAGCCCGCTTACAATCAGGGGCTCTGCTGTCCCCTCCCTGCCTGGAGTAACCGATGTTCCCGCGTGACGTCCGCATCGAAACCTACGATCCCGAACTGGCCAAGGCCATCGCCGCCGAAACCCAGCGCCAGGAAGACCATGTCGAGCTGATCGCCAGCGAGAACTACACCAGCCCGGCGGTGATGGAAGCCCAGGGCAGCCAGCTGACCAACAAGTACGCCGAAGGCTACCCGGGCAAGCGCTACTACGGTGGCTGCGAATACGTGGATATCGCCGAGCAGCTGGCCATCGACCGCCTCAAGCAGCTGTTCGACGCCGACTACGCCAACGTGCAGCCGCACAGCGGCTCGCAGGCCAACCAGGCCGTGTACTTCGCGCTGCTGCAGCCGGGCGACACCATCCTGGGCATGAGCCTGGCCCACGGCGGTCACCTGACCCACGGTGCCAAGGTCAATGCCTCGGGCAAGCTGTTCAACGCCATCCAGTACGGTGTCGACGAAGCCGGCCTGATCGACTATGACGAAGTCGAGCGCCTGGCCCTGGAGCACAAGCCGAAGATGGTCGTGGCCGGCTTCTCGGCTTACTCGCAGGTGGTGGACTGGGCACGCTTCCGTGCCATCGCCGACAAGGTCGGTGCCTACCTGTTCGTGGACATGGCGCACGTGGCCGGTCTGGTCGCCGCCGGCGTCTACCCGAGCCCGCTGCCGCACGCCCACGTGGTCACCTCCACCACCCACAAGACCCTGCGTGGCCCGCGTGGCGGCATCATCATCGCCAAGGGCGCCAGCGAAGAGCTGCAGAAGAAGCTGCAGTCCATCGTGTTCCCGGGCATCCAGGGCGGCCCGCTGATGCACGTCATCGCCGGCAAGGCCGTGGCCTTCAAGGAAGCGCTGGAGCCGGGCTTCAAGGCCTACCAGCAGCAGGTGGTGAAGAACGCCCAGGCGATGGCCGGCACGCTGATCGCGCGCGGCTACAAGATCGTCTCCGGCGGCACCCAGAACCACCTCATGCTGGTCGACATGATCGGCAAGGATGTCTCCGGCAAGGATGCGGAGGCTGCGCTCGGCCTGGCCCACATCACCGTCAACAAGAACTCGGTGCCGAACGATCCGCGTTCGCCGTTTGTGACCTCGGGCCTGCGCCTGGGCACCCCGGCGGTCACCACGCGTGGTTACCTGGAACAGGACTGCGTGGACCTGGCCAACTGGATCGCCGACGTGCTCGACGCCCCGGCTGACGAGGCCGTGATCGCCCGCGTGCGCGATGCCGTCAGCGCGCAGTGCCGCAAGTACCCGGTCTACGGTTGACATGGACGAGGGCCGGCAACGGCGTACGTACGCCGTGCTGGCCCTGGTCTGCGGCATCGTGGGGATGGCTGGCGGTGGCACCTTCGCCGCCATCGGGGTCTGGGTCGCATTCGTCGAGCCGGCCTATCTGGACCGGGCCTCGCGCCTGGTGATTGGCGGCTGGGGGGCGGCCGGCCTGATCGGGATCGTGGGCTGGCTGTGGTTGAGTGGCCGTTACCTGCGTCATGGCCGCGACGGGCTGCGCGCGAGTGGCCCTTGGGCGTGGACCGCGCTGTGGATGGGCATGCTTGCTTCGGTTCCGGTCGTGGGGATGGCGTTCTGGCACGCCGCTGAGAGCCCGATGGGGCTGATCCTGCTGCTGGCCGGGCCGCCGATGGCATGGCCTGCTGTCCGGCTGGTGCAACTGCGGCGGACTCCGGGAACCTGACCGGATGGCGCCGCGCCGTCGGCGCCGGCTGCCGCCCTGATCCTGCTGCTGCCCGGCGTGCCGATGCTCTCCTGCGCGGCGCACCTGCTGTGGCTGCGTCGGCAGTCCACCTAGACGGGGCTGGCCTCTGGCACCGGCCATTTGCTGTAGTCGGTCCCTCTCAGGTACCGTTGCGACGCTGCCGTGACCACGGCATGACGTTTTCCTGATGCAAGGCGTTCCATGTATTGTCCGTTCTGCCAGCATGCCGACACCCGTGTGATCGATTCGCGCGTCTCTGAAGACGGCGCGACGATCCGGCGTCGCCGCGAGTGCGAGGCCTGCAACGAGCGCTTCAGCACCCTGGAAACCATCGAACTGAAACTGCCGGCGATCGTCAAAAGCGACGGCAGCCGCGAGGCCTTCGATGCCCGCAAGGTCCGCAGCGGCTTCGACCGCGCGCTGCAGAAGCGCCCGGTGCCTGAAGACAAGATCGAGCTGGCGGTGCGCGCGGTGATGCAGCAGGCGCGCGTCTGTGGCGAACGCGAAATTCCGTCGATCAAGGTCGGCGAGTTCGTGATGAACGAACTGCGCAAGCTGGACCATGTCGGGTACGTGCGCTTCGCCTCGGTGTATCGCAGCTTCGAGGACGTGGCCGATTTCCGCGAGGAGATCGAGAAGCTTGAACGCGAGCTGCCCTCCAGCACCGAACAGCTGCAGCTGCTGGGCGATGTGATCGCGCTGACCAAGAAGAAAAAGGGCTGAGCCCCGCCGCATCGCGGCCACCCCGGCTGGGCTACCATCGCGGCTGCACGACTGCCGCCAGAAGAGCTCCGCCATGACCGAATTTTCCGCTCTCGACCATCAGCACATGGCGCATGCGCTGCGCCTGGCCGAGCGCGCCGCGTATACCGCGCGGCCCAATCCCATGGTCGGCTGCGTGATCGCGCGTGATGAGGTCGTGGTCGGCGAGGGCTGGCACCAGCGCACGGGTGGCCCGCATGCGGAAGTCTTCGCGCTGCGCCAGGCTGGCGCGCAGGCGCGCGGCGCCACCGCCTACGTCACCCTGGAACCCTGCGCGCACCACGGTCGCACGCCACCGTGTGCGCTCGCGTTGATCGAGGCGGGCGTGGCGCGCGTGGTGGCGGCGATGCGTGATCCTTTCCCGAAGGTCGACGGCGGCGGCTTCGTGCTGCTGCGCGAGGCCGGCATCGAGGTCGCCGAAGGGCTGATGGCCGCGCAGGCGCGCGAGCTCAACCAGGGCTTCCTCTCACGCATCGAGCGCGGCCGCCCCTGGGTGCGGGTGAAGCTCGCTGCTAGCCTGGACGGGCGCACGGCGATGGCCGATGGCCGTTCCAAGTGGATCACCGGCGCGGCCGCCCGCGAGGATGTGCAGCACTGGCGCGCACGGGCTGGCGCGATTCTCACCGGCGCGGCCACCGTGTTGGCCGATGACCCGATGTTGACCGTGCGGCTGGCCGATACCGAGGTGCTGCCGCCGTTGCGCGTGGTGCTCGATGCACGGCTGCGCTCGCTGGAATGCGCGCGCGTGCGCGAGGGTGGGGCGCCGACGCTGTATGTGCATGACGCCGCGGTCAGTCCACCGGATGCGGCCGATGCCGAGTTCGCCTGCGTGCCCAGCCATGACGGTCGTCTGGATCTGGGCGCGGTATTGGCGCTGCTCGCCGAACGTGGGGTCAACGAGGTGCATACCGAGGCCGGCGCCACCCTGGCCGGTGCGCTGCTGGCTGGCGGCTGGGTCGACGAACTGCTGCTGTACCAGGCGCCCACGCTGCTCGGCGAACATGGCCGGCCGCTGCTGTCCGGCCTGGGCATCCACGCGATGGAGCAGCAGCGTCGGCTGCGTGTGGTGGACCAGCGGCACGTCGGGGCAGACCTGCGGCTGTTGCTGCGTCCTTGACCCCAGCGCGGCCCCTCAGCGGCAGCTCGTGTCCCACATCGCTTCGGCCACCGGCCGCAGCGCCCTGCATTCCTGTGCCATCGCCTCCGGTGTTGCGACTGCGGCCTTCGCGCTCAACGCCGCGGCCATCGCATCGACGCCTGGCACCTGCTCGGGCGCGGTCCTGACCACGCAACGGCGGTGCTGCTGCAGCAACGCATCGCAGGCCGCAACACCGGTGATCGCCGGCGCACCCTGTGCCGTGGTCTCCTGCTGCCAGGCCTCGAATGGCAACAGTGCCGCCATCACCGGGCGCAGCAGCGCGTCCGGGTTGCCGCTGTACCAATAGCCGTTGTCCTTGGCCGGATACAGGTCGATGCTGCCGGTCAGTTCGCGCCGCGGCCCCGTGCGCAGGGCCACGAGGTACGTCTCCAGGAAGCGTTTCAGGCTGGCCGGGGTGTTCTCCTCAGCGCTGGCATCAAACAGCGGGCGCAGACTGTCCAGCGCCGTGACGCTGCAGGTGAACGCGACATTGGCCACCTTCGCGCCGTCCACGTAAGCGTTGTCGCGCACGGTGCTGTGCGTGGCGCGGCAGTGCGTGCCGCCCAGGTTCTGGGCCACGACGGAGGGCACCGCCTCGATGCTGGCAGCATCGCTGCCCGCCAGCGCAAGCATGCTCTGCAGCGGGGCGGCGAGCCCCGCGGCGAAGGCGCCTTTGCTGAATTCCACCGGGTCCTGGCCATTGAATGCCGGGCGCAGTGCGTCATTCAATGTGTGGGCAGCCGCGGCATCGTCTTCCAGCAACACCCGTGCATACAGGTCGACGGTCTGCTCGGGGGTCAAGGGTGTCGGCGCAGCGGCATGGACGGCCAACGGAGCGGAAAGGGCGATGGCAAGCGGCAGGAGGTAGGTGATCATTCTCAGCGTCCAATGCAGGGCGCGGAAGGCTAGCGCATTCACCGCAACCTGGCTGGTGGCCCTGACGCATCCGGCCGCATGCGAGCGCCGCAGGCTGGCAGCGCCCATAAAAAACGGGCCCCTTGCGGGACCCGTTCGATCATGGCGCGGCGCGGACGCTGCAGCTCGATCAGTAACCGACGTATGCGCCCTCATATCCACGGGGCGCAGCACTCAGTGGGATAGCTTAACACTTATTTAACTTAAAGCCCCCAGTCAGGGTGCCCTGTTACACTACGCGCGCCGGTTCGCCGGTACACAAACGTCTTCAGGGCGGGGTGCGATTCCCCACCGGCGGTAGGTGCGCAAGCACGAGCCCGCGAGCGCTTCCCGTTCCCCGGGAAGGTCAGCAGATCCGGTCCGATGCCGGAGCCGACGGTATAGTCCGGATGAAAGAAGACGGTGCTGCCGGGCCTTGTGCTCGGCGTGCACCTATATGCCTTGCGGCGTTTTTCGCTCACTTTCCGCGGAGAACGTTACGTGTTTACTGGAATCATCGAAGGCGTCGGCCGTCTGGCCGCACGCGAATCCCTTGGCGGCGATGTCCGCTTCACCTTCAACGTGGGCACCCTGCCGTTCGATAACGTGCAGATGGGCGAGAGCATCGCCATCAACGGGGTCTGCCTCACCGTCATCGCCCATGACGCCACCAGCTTCCAGGCCGACGCCTCGACCGAGACGCTGGGCCTGACCACGCTGGGTCAGCTGAGCGACGGCGCCGTCATCAATCTCGAACGCGCCATGCGCCCGACCGATCGCCTGGGCGGCCATCTGGTCAGCGGCCATGTCGATGGCCTGGGCCAGGTGCTGTCGGTGCATGACGACGCCCGCGCCCAGCGCTGGCGCTTCGCCGCACCGGCCGCACTGCTGCGCTACATCGCCAAGAAGGGCTCGATCTGCGTGGACGGGGTCAGTCTGACCGTCAACGAGGTGGACGAGCAGGGCTTCGAAGTCGCCCTCATCCCGCACACCGTCGCCAACACCGCCTTCGCCGCGACTGCCGTGGGCAGCGCGGTCAATCTTGAAATCGATCTGGTCGCCCGTTACGTCGAACGGTTGCTGGGTGCAGGAGCACGCGCATGAATTTCGCCCCCATTCCCGACATCCTCGAGGACATCCGCCTCGGCCGCATGGTCGTCATCGTCGATGACGAAGACCGCGAGAACGAAGGCGACCTGATCATGGCCGCCGAGTTGGTCAAGCCGTCGGACATCAACTTCATGGTCACCCACGGCCGAGGCCTGGTGTGCCTGCCGCTGACCCGCGAGCGTGCGGCCGATCTGGGCCTGGCACCGATGGTGCAGGCCAATACCGCGCAGTTCCAGACCAATTTCACCGTGAGCATCGAAGCCGCCGAAGGCGTCACCACGGGCATCTCGGCCTACGACCGTGCGCACACCATCCGCACCGCGGTGAAGCCGGACGCCAAGCCGGCCGACCTGCACCAGCCGGGCCATATCTTCCCGCTGATCGCCCAGCCCGGTGGGGTGCTGACCCGCGCCGGGCATACCGAGGCCGCCGTCGACCTGGCCATGCTGGCCGGGCTGGAGCCTGCCGGTGTGCTGGTGGAAATCCTGAATCCGGACGGCAGCATGGCGCGCCGCCCGGAGCTGGAGGTGTTCGCCCGCGAGCACGGCCTGAAGATGGGCTCCATCGCCGACCTGATCGCGTACCGCCTGGCCACCGAGAAGACGGTCGAGCGCGTGGATGAGCGCGAGATCGAGACCGAGTTCGGGCCGTTCACGCTGGTGACCTATCGCGACCGGATCGCCCACGACCTGCACTTCGCACTGGTCCGTGGCACCCCGGATACCGAGCCGACCCTGGTCCGCGTGCAGGTGGAAAACCCGCTGGCCGATCTGCTGCACTGGCGCCGCGATGATTTCGGCGTGGCCTCCACCGATGCCCTGCGCGCGATCGCGGCCGCCGAACGTGGTGTGATGGTGGTGCTGTCCGCCCCGCGCGACACCAACAGCCTGCTGGCCCGCCTGCGCCAGCAGCCGCAACCGATCGTGCCGGGCAAGGACAAGGATGTGAGCCAGTGGCGCCGCAACGGGGCCGGGGCGCAGATCCTCTCCGACCTGGGCCTGGGCAAGCTGCGCGTGCTGGGCACCCCCCGGCGCCAGATCGGCCTGGCCGGGTATGGCCTGGAAGTGGTGGAGACGGTGGGCAACACGTCATCGCATGCGCGCTGACGGCTCACGATCGGCTTCGCAAACCGGGGGCCCCTCTTATCATCACCCAGGCCCCCGCCGCTTCGCAGAAGCCCCCTGACGCAGGGGGCTGGTGCACCCGAGCCGTCCCGTAACGCACGGCGACCCGGCTACGCGCAGCCATGCGCTAGAATATTCCCCTATTAAATGGACCCCACGCCGAACATGAGCCATTACGAAGGCGACCTCCGTACTCCGGAAAAGGCCCGTTTCGCCATCCTCGCCAGCCGCTGGAATGCCCGCATCACCGACGTGCTGGTGGCCGGTGCGCGCCAGAGCCTGGCCGGCAACGGGATCGACGAGTCCGCCATCGATGTGATCCGCGTGCCCGGCGCGTGGGAACTGCCGCTGGTCGCCGCGCGCCTGGCCGCGGCCCATCAGCATGCCGCGATCATCACCCTGGGCTGCGTGATCCGCGGCGACACCCGTCATTACGAACACGTGGCCGACCGCTGCGCCGAGGGCCTGATGCGCGTGCAGCTGGATTTCGGCGTGCCGGTGCTCAATGGCGTGCTGGCGGTGGAACGGGTCGAAGATGCCGAAGCCCGCGCGGGTGGCAACCACGGCAACAAAGGTGAGGAAGCCGCACTGACGGCGTTGGAAATGGTCAATCTTCTGGAGCAGCTGCCATGAACAAGTCAAACCAGGGCAAGCCCTCCGGTAAACCCGTCCGCCGTGATGGCGTCGACCCGGTGCTGCGCTCGCGCGCCCGTCGTCGTGCGCTGCAGGCGATTTATGCGTGGCAGATCTCCGGCGGCAACGCGCAGAGCGTGATCGCCCAGTTCGCCCACGAGCAGGCCCGCGAAATCGCCGATCTGGCCTACTTCGAAGCGCTGGTGCACGGCGTGCTCGACAACCGCAAGGACCTGGACGCGGCGCTGGACCCGTATCTGGATCGCGGCATCGAGGAAGTGGACGCGATCGAGCGGGCCGCGCTGCGCGTGGCCGCCTATGAAATGCGTTATCGCCTGGATGTGCCGTATCGCGTGGTGATCAACGAAGCGATCGAATCGGCCAAGCGCTTCGGGTCCGAACATGGCCACACCTACGTGAATGGCGTGCTGGACCGTGCCTCCGTCGAGTGGCGCAAGGTCGAAAACGGGGGCTGATCGGCCCCATGTCCCTTGCCGAATTTGATCTGATCGACCGCATCCGTGCGCGCACCACCGTGCGCGCCGATGTCGTGCTCGGCATCGGCGATGATGCCGCGTTGCTGCAGCCGCGCGCTGGCGAACAGCTGGTGATCACCGCCGACACGCTCAACAGCGGCGTGCATTTCCCGGCGGAAACCCCGGCCTTCGATATTGGCTGGAAAACCCTGGCGGTGAACCTGTCCGACCTCGCCGCGATGGGCGCCCGCCCGGCGTGGTGCACCTTGGCGCTGTCCTTGCCGCAGGCCGACGCGGACTGGATCGAGGGATTCGCCGATGGCTTCTTCGCCCTGGCTGACGAGCACGACATCGTGCTGGTCGGTGGCGACACCACGCGTGGCCCGCTGTCGCTGTCGGTGACCGCGATGGGGCAGGTGGCGCCCGGCCAGGCCCTGCGCCGCGATCGTGCGCAGGTCGGCGATGACATCTGGGTCAGCGGCACGCTGGGCGATGCCGCCGGTGCCCTGCGCCTGTGGCAGCAGAACCGGTTGAAGGTGGCGGTCGCCACGCTGCTCAACGATGACGAAACGCTGCGTCAGCGCCTGCTGCGCCCGGTCCCGCGGGTCACGCTGGGCCTGCGCCTGCGGGCCTACGCGCATGCTGCCGTGGATATCTCCGACGGCCTGCTTTCCGATCTCGGCCACATTGCCGCACGCAGCGGTGTGCGCGCCGACGTGGAGGCGGATGCGTTGCCGATCTCCTCGGCGCTGCGCGCGCAGCTCGGGCGTGAGGGTGCCCGCGACTGTGCGCTGCGGGGCGGCGACGATTACGAGCTGTGCTTCACCGTCGCGCCGTCGCAGCGCGACGCGATCCATGCGTTGTCGGCATCCTTGGACCTGCCACTGACCCGGATCGGGCGGATCGTCGAAGGCCAGGGCGTGCATTGCGCCGATGTGGCCGCCAGCGATGGTGGCTACGAGCATTTCGCCGAACGCCGGTAGCGTCCGCTCACACCGGCGGCAGCACCTTGCCGGGGTTGAGAATCCCGTCCGGATCCAGCGCCGCCTTGATCGCGCGCATCGCCGCCAGCGTGGCCGGGGTGAATGCCTGCGCCATGAAATCACGCTTGGCCAGGCCGATGCCGTGCTCGCCCGAGAGCGTACCGCCGAGGGCCAGGGTCAGCGCGAACACGCGCGGCAGCGCCGCATGCGCGCGTGCGTTCTCGCCGGCATCGTCGGGGTGGTAGAGGATGTTGACGTGCAGGTTGCCGTTGCCGGCATGGCCGAAGGTGACGATCGGCAGCTCGAACTCGGCCGACAATGCCTGCACTCCCGCCACCAGCGCGGGAATGCGCGAGACCGGCACCACCACGTCTTCGTTGATCTTGCCCGGTGCGATGCTGCGCAGCGCTGGTGACAGCGCCTTGCGCGCGGCCCACAGGGTTTCGCGCGCGCTGCCTTCCATCGCCACATCCAGCGCGATCAGGCCATCGCCTTCGGCGGCCGCCGCGAGGGCCTGCAGCAGGTAGGGCAGGGTGTCGTGGTCGCCATCGGCTTCCACCAGCAACATCGCGCCGGCCTCTGGCACGTCAGCACCATTGCGACGCAGCAGTTCGAGGCTGCGCGCATCCATGAATTCCAGGCGCGTGGGCACCACCGGCTGCGCCATCAGCCGCGAGACCGCCTGCGCGGCGGCATCTGCATCGCGGTACAGCACGCGCAGCCCGGCCTGGGTCACCGGCAGCGGCGTGAGCTTCAACGTGGCTTCCACGATCAGCGCCAGCGTGCCTTCGCTGCCGACCAGCAGATGGGTCAGGTCGTAGCCGGTGGCATCCTTCGTATACGGGCCGCCGCAGGTGATCAGTTCACCGGCGCCGGTGACCGCGACCAGGCCGAGCACGTTGTCGCGGCTGGTGCCGTATTTCACCGCGCGTGGGCCGCCGGCATTGCAGGCCAGGTTGCCAGCGATGCTGCAGATCTCCGCGCTGGAGGGGTCCGGTGGCCAGAACAGACCATGCGGCATCAGCGCCTGCTGCAGGTCGCCGTTGAGCACGCCCGGTTCGACCACGGCGCAGCGGTCGCCCGGCTGGATGGCGAGGATGCGGTTCATGCGTGCGAAGGACAGCACGATGCTGCCTTCGATCGGCACCGCCGCGCCGGTGGTGCCGGTGCCCGCGCCCCGCGCGACCAGGGCGATGCGGTGGTCGCGGCAGGCGCGGACCAGGGCGACGACCTGCTCGCGATCGCGGGGGAAGGCGACACCGGCCGGGCGCGTGTGCCGCCACGAGTTGTCCTGCGCATGTGCCTCGAGCGCGCGGTCATCGGTGCGCCAGCCGTCCTCACCGAGCAGGGCATGCAGGGTGGCAACGAAGGCCGTGGGCAGGACAGGGGTCATCATCAGGTCCGGGAATCAGCAGGATCGCGCGCCACGATCAGCGGCGCACCACAGCGCCCGCGGAATGGCGGTGTGGGTGAAGAGGGAGGGCATCAGCAGTCTTCCAGCCGGAACGCGTCGCGCAACCAGTTCAGCTGCGGGGGTTCGCCACTGGCTTCGACCACATCGAAGCGGCAGGGCTGCTCGGCCAGCCAGGGATGGGATTGCAGGAACAACTGCGCGGCGATCACCAGCTTGCGTCGCTTGCGCAGGTCCACCGAGGCCGCGCCGCCGCCGAAGCGGGCACTGGCGCGGTAGCGGACTTCCACGAAGACGACGACATCGCCGTCGCGCATGATCAGGTCGATCTCACCGCGGCGATAACGCGCGTTGGTGGTGACCGGGCGCAGCCCGGCCTCTTGGAGATGGTGCTGCGCGGCGGCTTCGACCGCCGCGCCACGTATCGCGCGCCCTGTCGGCACGCGGATCAGTTGCTGCTGGCGATCGGCATCGGCCGGCCGCCGCTGAAGGTCGACCATGCCGGCACCCGCAGCACGTTGCCGTTGCTGTCCAGGAACAGCGTGCCGGTGGCGCCGGCCAGGCCGCCTTCGGTGGCGACCTTGTCCAGGTAGGCGCTGATCTTCCAGGCATCGAAACCGAACGCGAACAGACGACCGGAGGCGCCACGCGCCGAAGGCAGGATCTGCCCGGCGGTGGAAGCGGCCGGCAGGCCCGGCACGCCGCGCACGTTCCAGGCTTCGTTCGGGTAGACGATGCCGTCCAGCGCCATGTCTTCTTCCGGCTTGCCGGCACCGACGGTCAGCTGCGAGGTGCCGACGCGGGTGGCGCCGCCCGCACCGGCCAGCGCCAGCTGCGGGGTCAGCGCACGCGCCTGCGGCGCCTTGACCGCCAGCAGCACGCCGTCGATGGCACCCGCGGCACGCACCTGTGCACCGATGTCGCCGACCGTGTCGCTCACACCGATCGTCGCCACCACCTGGCCACCGCGCTGCGCGAAGCGCTCGCGGAACGCAGCGGCGGCGCGGCGGCCGTTGTCATCATTGCTGTGGATCACCAGTACCTTGCTGCGCTCGCGGCCGCGCAGGTATTCGGCGGCGATGATGCCGTCGTCTTCCGGGGCCAGCGAGAAACCGGCGCTGCCGGCCGGCGGGGTGTCCTTGCCGCGGTTCAGTGCCAGCACCGGCACCGGCAGTTCGCGGCGGCCGAACACGGCATCCACTTCATCGCGGCCGAGCGGGCCGACGATGAAATCGGCCCCGGCGGTTACCGCCTTGTCGTAGGCGGCCACGGCACCGGCGGCAGTGCCGGCGGTATCGATGAACTGGATGTCCGGGCGGCGGCGGGTTTCACCGTAGTAGCCGCTGAGCAGGCCATCGCGGACCGGCTGCGCGGCGGTGGCCAGGCGGCCGCTGAGCGGCAGCAGCACGGCCATCTTCACCGGTGGGCGGTAGCCATCGCTCATCGCCGGCGGGCGCTTGCTGGTATCGAACTGCGAGGCGCCTTCGCGATCGAACGGACGCGGCAGCGGCAGGCCGCGGGCGATCAGCGCACGGCCGGCGAAGTTGTACAGCGGCTCATTGGCCGGCAGTGCGGCGGCACGCGCGCGCAGCGTGGCATCGTCCAGCGTGCCGAGCAGGCCGGCGATGGCCTGCTGGTTGTCGGTGCGCGCCTTGCCGTTCAGCGCGGCGTGCGCACGGGCGCGCTCGAGCGCGGCACCGAGGTTGTCGCCGGTGGCCTGCAGTGCGTTGGCGCGGGCCAGCTGCCAGCGGGTCCGCAGCGACGGAGTGACCGAGTCGGCCGATTCCTTCAGCACCGCCAGCGCCTGTGCCGGCTGCTTGTCGGCCAGGGCCAGCTCGGCGGTGGTCAACTGATAGCGCTGCAGGCTGGCGCCACTGAGCTGGCGCGCGGTGACCTGGGCCAGCAGGGTGCGGGCGCGGGTGGCATCGCCGGCTTCGTGCCAGGCAAACGCGGCGTCGGCCAGCGCGGCGCTGCGGGCACTGCCGCGCAGGGTGTTGGCCAGCGCTTCCAGCTGGACCGCCGCATCGCGCGGCTTGCCCTGCTCGATCAGGGCCAGGGCCTGGCTCTGGGCCGGCGATTCCGGCGCACTGGTGAAGCTGGTCGTGGCGCAGCCGGCAAGCAGCATCAGCGACAACGAAAGGGCGGAGATCCGTACGACGGGCTTGTTCATGATCAGGTCCATTCGATGGGGGCAGCGGCCGTGGCCGGGGAACGGTACGATTCTACCCTTGACCACGGAAGAGCCGCTGATGAGTGCTGTCCCCACGCTGTATGTCGTTGCCACCCCGATCGGCAACCTCGCCGATCTGACCCCGCGTGCGCAGGACGTGCTGCGTTCGGTGGCCGCGATCTGCGCCGAGGACACCCGCCGCAGCGGGCAGCTGCTGGCCCACTTCGGCATCCAGCAGCCGCTGGTGGCCCTGCATGACCACAATGAAGAAGCGTTGTCGCAGCGGATCGTCGCGCGCCTGTTGGCGGGCGAGTCGCTGGCGCTGGTCAGTGATGCCGGCACCCCGCTGGTCAGCGATCCTGGCTACCGCCTGGTCCGCGCCGCGCGCGAGGCCGGGATCAAGGTCAGCCCGATTCCCGGCGCCTGCGCCGCGATCGCCGCGCTCAGTGTGGCCGGCCTGCCCAGCGACCGCTTCACCTTCGAGGGCTTCCTGCCGGCCAAGGCCTCCGGTCGCCGTGAGCGCCTCAATGCGCTGGGCGGCGAAACCCGCACCCTGGTGTTCTACGAATCCTCGCACCGGATCAGCGAATCGCTGGCGGACATGGTCGCCGCGTTCGGGCCCGAACGCCCGGCAGTGCTGGCGCGCGAGCTGACCAAGCTGTTTGAAACCGTGCTGGATGGCGACCTGGCCTCGCTGCTGCAGCAGGTCGAGGCCGACGACAACCAGCGCAAGGGCGAGTTCGTGGTGATGGTGCAGGGCGCAGCCGACGATGACCAAGCCCAGCTGGTCCAGGGCCGGCGCCTGTACGCCAAGCTGAGCGAGCATCTGCCGCCCTCCACCGCAGCCAAGCTGGCGGCGGAAATCACCGGGGCCCCGCGCAAGGCGTTGTACGGCGGATAACCCGCGATCCGGCCTGTTTTGTGGGACAATGCGCGCGGCGGAGTCGGCCAGACAGTCGCGTCATCCCTTGCGGATGCCGAGGAAAGTCCGGGCTCCACAGGGCAAGGTGCCAGGTAACGCCTGGGCGGCGCGAGCCGACGGAAAGTGCAACAGAAAGATACCGCCTACGTTTCCTTCGGGAAGCCGGTAAGGGTGAAATGGTGCGGTAAGAGCGCACCGCGAGTCTGGTAACAGACCGGCACGGCAAACCCCACCTGGAGCAAGACCAAATAGGGACCTAATGGCGTGGCCCGCGTCGGGTCCGGGTAGGTTGCTTGAGCGCTGCGGTGACGCAGCGCCTAGAAGAATGACTGTCCACGACAAAACCCGGCTTATCGGCCGGCTCCGCCGCTTTTTTCGCGACTCGCGAAAAAAGCCCCAAGGTTTGCAGCGCAAACCTTGGGGCCCGGGCTACCAGCCTCCCATTCTCCGCGCCTGACGGCGCGCCCCCTTTACTGAAGGGGGCTGTTGCTCCGCTTGAGTGTCCTGGGGTTTGGGTGCTCGCCGATCACGGCACAGTCCCGACCACGATCAGTCGTGCGTTGCCAGCGTCGTTTCACCCACGCAGACACCTTCCGCATCGAACCGGCGCTCGGCGATGAAGCCGTGGCCGTTGGCGTCCAGTGCGATGATCGTGCTGGCGCGGGTGCCGTAGTCGGGGCTGCGGATGAAGGCGGAGGAGAGCCAGCGCTCGCGCTCCAGCCCGATGCCGGTCTCCGGCAGGGCGCTGTCGTCAGCGCGGGTCTCATCGCGCAGGGCATCCCACAGTGGCGCCAGATCATCGTTGCCCCGGTCCACCCATGCGCGCAGCGCTGCGTTCAATGTAACGGTTTTCGGCCAGGGCGCATCCAGTGGCCCGTTGGACATCCCGTGGACGCCGGGCGCCAAGGAGTGGCGGTGCAGGGGATGGTTGCCGAGGAACTGGCAGCTGACGTGGTCGGCCAGCAGGAGATTGAACGGGGCGAACTCGACCGCGCGCCGGGCGAGCTGCTCGGCGAACAACGCGGCGGGCGCTGCATCGCGCAGGTAGTCGGCGACCAGGGCGCCGCGTGAGGGGCCGGTCTGCCGGGCCAGCGGGTCGCGCACATTGGTCACCACCGCCATCCGCCCGTCCGGGCCGATCCCGGCCCAGGTCCCGCCCGAGCGCAGGTCGCGGCCGGCAGCGATGCCGTCGTCAGGCGCGGGCCAGCGGCTGAGTCCAGCCGTCGGCCGCGCGTGGAACTCATCGCGGTTGCCGGCCATGACCAGCTGCCACCGGGGGTGTGTTTTCCAGGCGAGGGCGAGCAGACACATGCCTCACATTGTGCCGGTTCTGCGCAGTGTCGAGGCGTTGGCGACCCCGCCAGGACTGAATACGGGCGGATGTTTCACGCGGCCTCCACAGGCCTGAACTTCGGCGAAATCTCAAAAAATGAGACGAAACAGCAACTTGTGGATAAGCCTTGAACAAGTCTCTAAACATTGCTGCAAGCCCTTGATGTTCAAAGTGATTTCCCCTTCGCAAAGTTGTTGACAACCCAATCGGCACTGCTAAGGTGGGCATCAGAGGGGAAACCGGGTTTTTTGTGGTTTTTCGTGGTTCAATGTTTCACCGGGCGAAGGAAAGGTGAAAACGTCGTGTTTCAAGGCGAGACGGCCATCACTGTTGACGACAAAGGGCGCATGGCGGTTCCGACCGCGCATCGCGACCTTGTCGCGCGTGTGAGCAACAACCGTCTGGTCCTGACCTACAACCCGTTCGAGTCCGGCTGCCTCTGGCTGTACGCCGAACAGGAATGGGAACGCGTCCGTGATGACGTCATGTCCAAGCCCAACACACAGCGCGTCGTGCGCCTCCTGCAACAGAAGCTGGTCGGTTCGGCCGCGCATCTGGAGCTGGACGGCAACGGCCGCATCAGTATTCCCGCCAGCCACCGTGGTGCCGTTGGCATTGAAAAGAAGGCGGTGCTGCTCGGTATGGGCGACAAATTCGAATTGTGGAGCGAGCAGGCTCATCGCGCGTTGATCCAGCAGACGTTGTCTGACGAGGATCTCGGCGATGGGTTGCTCGACCTGAAGTTGTGAGCCGGGGTGCCCGGATGCGCGGAGCAGCGCAGACCGGTCACCTTCCGGTGTCGCAGTCGCCGGCAGGCCACCTGCCGGTCCTGTACACGCAGGTCCTGGAAGGCCTGAAGGTGATCGAAAACGGAGTGTATCTCGATGGCACGTTTGGTCGTGGCGGTCACGCCCGCGGCGTGCTCGAGCAACTCGGTCCCGGAGGCCGGCTGCTGGTCATGGACAAGGATCCCGAGGCGATTGCGGTAGCCGAGCGTGATTTCGCGCCGGACCCGCGCGTCTCGATCTTCCGTGGCAGCTTCGCCGATCTGCTGCACTGGGACGCCACCGCCGAAGGCCTGGATGGCGTGCTGTTCGACCTGGGCGTGTCCTCGCCCCAGCTGGATGTCGCCGAGCGCGGTTTCAGCTTCGGCAAGGACGGCCCGCTGGACATGCGCATGGACCCGGACAGCGGCGAAAGCGCGGCGCAGTGGCTCAACCGGGCCGAAGAACGCGAGATCGCCGACATCCTGTGGACGTATGGCGAAGAACGCCAGAGCCGGCGCATCGCCCGCGCTCTGGTGGCCCGCCGCGAGAAGCAGCCGTTCAGCCGCACCGCTGAACTGGCCGACGCCATCGCCGCAGTGATGCCGCGTGGCAAGGACAAGATCAACCCGGCCACGCGCAGCTTCCAGGCGATCCGCATCCACATCAACCGCGAACTGGCCGACCTTGAAGCCGGGCTGGACGCGGCACTGGCGCGCCTCAAGCCCGGCGGTCGCCTGGCCGTCATCAGCTTCCATTCGCTGGAAGACCGCATCGTCAAGCAGTTCATGAACCGCCATGCCAAAGCGCCGCCGAGCAATCGCCGGTTGCCCGAAGCGCAGCCGTTCGTGCCGACCCTGGTCCTGCATGGCGGCGCCATCAAGGCTGAAGACGACGAGCTGGCGGTCAACCCGCGCTCGCGCAGCGCCGTGCTGCGCGTCGCCGAGAAGTGCGGGGTGGCCGGATGAGCCGCCTGCTGTTGATCGTGCTGCTGGCCTGCACCGTCGCTTCGGCGATCGGGGTGGTGTTCATGCGCCATCGTCACCGCCAGACCTTTGTGGAGCTGTCCCGGGTCGAGCGTGCGCGCGATGAGATCAACATCGAGTTCGGTCGCCTGCAGCTCGAGCAGGCCACCCTGGCCGAGTCCACCCGGGTCGACCGGGTGGCCCGCGAACGCCTGGGCATGAAGTTCCCCGAAGCGGCTGATGTCGTGGTGATCCGGCCATGAACAAGTCCGGCCGCAACCGTGCGCGCAACAGCTTCAACCTCCGCCAGCGCCTGAAGTGGGTGGGGCTGGCACTCGGCCTGTGTTCGGTCTCGCTGGTCGGTCGCGCCGCCTACGTGCAGATCATCAACAGCGAGTTCTACCAGCGCCAGGGCGAAGCCCGTTACCTGCGCGAGCTGCCGATCAATACCTCGCGCGGCATGATCACCGACCGCAATGGTGAACCGGTCGCGGTGTCGACCCCGGTCGCCTCGATCTGGGTCAACCCGCAGGAACTGCTGCGCGCGCCGGACCGCATCCCCGAGCTGGCCGCCGCGCTGGGCATGCCGCTGGACGAGCTGACCTCCAAGCTCTCGCAGAAGGCCGATAAAGAATTCATGTACCTGCGCCGCCGGATCAATCCGGACGACGCGGAGAAAGTGGTCGCGCTGAAGATTCCGGGCGTGGCCTCGCAGCGCGAGTTCCGCCGCTTCTACCCGCAGGGTGAGGCGATGGCGCACGTGCTCGGCTTCACCAACATCGACGACCGCGGCCAGGAAGGGCTGGAGCTGGCCTTCGATGAGTGGCTGCGCGGCAAGGCCGGCGCCAAGCGCGTGATCCGCAACCGCAAGGGCGACACGGTCGAAAGCGATCTGCTGCGCGCCGCCGAGCCGGGCAAGGACCTCACCCTCAGCATCGACCGTCGCATCCAGTTCCTGGCCTTCAAGGAGCTGCGCAACGCGCTGATCGCCAACAAGGCGGCCGGTGGCTCGATGGTGATCATGGATGTGGCCACCGGCGAAGTGCTGGCCATGGTCAACCTGCCGACCTACAACCCCAATGCCGTGGGTGGCGCAGCACCGGACACCCGTCGCAACCGCGCGGTGACCGACCTGGTCGAGCCGGGTTCGACCATGAAGCCGCTGACCATCGCCTCGGCGCTGCAGTCCGGCGTGGTCACCAAGGACACCACGGTGGATACCAACCCGGGCTACATGGCTGTGGGCCGGTTCACCATCAAGGACGTGCCGCGCAACAACGGCGTGCTAAACGTCACCGGCGTGATCACCCGCAGCTCGAACATCGGCGCGGCCAAGATCGCCGCCAAGATGCCGGACCAGGTCTTCTACGACCACGTCCACAGCTTCGGCTACGGCGTGTCGCCGCACAGTGGTTTCCCCGGCGAATCGGCCGGCGTGCTGCCGCGCCCGGCGCGCTGGAGCGGGTCGTCCAAGACCACGATGTCCTACGGCTACGGCCTCAACGTCACCCCGCTGCAGATCGCCACGGCGTACTCGGCGCTGGGCAACGGTGGCAAGCTGATCGCGCCGACCTTCGTCAAGGGCCAGCGCAACGAGGGCAAGCAGATCATCGACGAGAACATCGCCAAGGACGTGGTGGCGATGATGGAAACCGTGGTCACCCAGGGCGGCGCCAAGCAGGCCGCGGTACTGGGTTACCACGTGGCCGGCAAGACCGGTACCGCACGCAAGGCCGGTCCGGGCGGCTACGAGCGCGGGCATTACAACGCGCTGTTCGCCGGCGTGGTGCCGGCCACCAACCCGCGCTTCGCCACGGTGATCGTGATCAACGATCCGCAGGCGGGCAAGTATTACGGCGGCCTGGTGTCCGCGCCGGTGTTCCACAACGTTATGGAGGGCGCGCTGCGCCTGATGGACGTGCCGCCGGATGACATCGAGTCGTGGCTGGCCGCACAGCAGTCCGGAAAGATGGGCCACTCGGCCTCGGTGCTGCCGATGCCGCCGCCGGAAACGGTGATCGCGCCCGACGCCGCCGCAGAATTCGATGCCGCGCTGCCCAGCGCGCACGCCACAGTGCCGCCCGCGCAGGGAGGCACGCAATGAGCCAGACGATGTTGCTTTCGCAGTTGCTTCCCGATGTGGCGCTGAGCCACGACCCGTCCATCACCGGCCTGGTGCTGGACAGCCGCGCGGTGCGCCCGGGCAATGCCTTCGTGGCGATCGCCGGCTTCGGCGCGCACGGGCTGGGCTTTGTCGATCAGGCGCGCGCCAATGGTGCTGCGGCGATCCTGTTCGATCCGCCTGCGCCGGTCGAGCTGCCGGCGCCAACCGATGCGATCGCCGTGCCCGGCCTGCGCAACCGGATGGGCGCGATGGCCGACCAGTTCCACGGCCATCCGTCGCGCGCGATGACGATGGTCGGTGTGACCGGCACCAACGGCAAGACCTCCACCGTGCAGTTGCTGGCCCAGGCCTGGCACCTGCTCGGCACCCGCAGTGGCAGTATCGGCACGTTGGGCGTCGGCCTTTATGGCGATGTCGTGCCGACCGGCTTCACCACGCCGCTGGTGCTGCAGATGCATGAAGTGCTGGCCCAGCTGCGCGACGGCGGTGCCCAGGCCGTGGCGATGGAAGTCAGCTCGCACGCGCTTGACCAGGGCCGCGTGGATGCCGTGCATTACGACGTGGCGGTGTTCACCAATCTCACCCGCGACCATCTCGACTATCACGGCGACATGGCGCAGTACGGTGCGGCCAAGGCCAAGCTGTTCCATCGCGACGGGCTCAAGGCCGCCGTGGTCAATCTCGATGACAGCTTCGGCAGCGAACTGCTGCGCACCGTCGGCGAGACCGTGCGCCCGATCGGGGTGAGTTCGCGCGGTGCCGCGCAGGCCACCCTGCGCGCCGATTCGCTCACCCAGGACGGCCGCGGCATCGCCTTCGACCTGGTGGTCGACGGCCAGCGCCATCCGGTGCAGTCGCCGCTGCTCGGCCGCTTCAACGTGGACAACCTGCTGGCCGTGGCCGGTGCGTTGTATGCGCTGGGGCACGCCCCGGCCGCGATCGCCGCGCTGCTCTCGCAGCTGCAGCCGATCGCCGGCCGCATGAACCGCCTGGGCGGCGAGGGTGGCCTGCCCACCGTCGTGGTCGATTACGCCCACACGCCGGATGCACTGGAACAGGCCCTGACCAGCGTGCAGGGCCATCTGGCCGGGCGCCTGGTCTGCGTGTTCGGCTGCGGCGGCGAGCGCGATACCGGCAAGCGCCCGCAGATGGCCGCCATCGCCGAACAGCATGCCGACGTGGTGATCGTCACCGACGACAATCCGCGCGGCGAAGACGGCGACGTGATCGTGGCCGACATCCTCAAGGGCTTTGACGCACCTGCCGCGGTCACCGTGCAGCGCGACCGCGCCGCCGCGATCGCCACCGCGATCGGCCAGGCCGGTGCGGGCGATATCGTGCTGATCGCTGGCAAGGGCCATGAGCCCTACCAGGAGATCCACGGAGTCAAGCACGCGTTCGACGACACTGACGTAGCTGGCCGTGTACTGGCCGCGCGCGTAGATAAAGCGGGTACGCCGCGCATGGAGGCACCATGAAGCGCACCCCGCTGTCGCTGATCGCCCACTGGGCCGGTGGCGAGATCCACGGTGAAGACACCGCGATCGACGCCATCAGCAATGACACCCGCACGCTGGCCCCCGGCAGCCTGTATGTGGCGCTGCGTGGCGAGCGTTTCGATGGCCACGACTTCGCGGCCGACGCCCTGGCGCGCGGCGCCTCGGCGATGCTGGTCGAGCGCCTGCTGGATGTGGCCCTGCCGCAGATCGTGGTGGCCGACAGCGAGCACGCGCTGGGCCGTATCGCCGCCGGCATGCAGCGCGACCGCGGCACCGTGGTGTTCGCGATCACCGGCAGTAACGGCAAGACCAGCGTCAAGAGCTTGCTGCTGGCGATCCTGGAGCAGGTCGCGCGGGACGACCGCAAGGTGGTCTACGCCAACCCGGGCAACCGCAACAACGAGATCGGCCTGCCCCTGGCGGTGCTCGATGCGCCGGAAGATGCCGACTACGCCGTCTACGAGATGGGCGCCGGCAAGCCGGGTGACATCGCCTACCTGACCGAGATCGTGCGCCCGCACTACGCGCTGGTGAACAACATCGCGCCAGCGCATCTGGAGCGCATGGGCAGCCTGCAGGGCGTGGCCACCACCAAGGGCGCGATCTATGCGGCGCTGCCCTCCGATGGGGTCGCCGTGATCAATGCCGATGATGCCTTCGGGATCTGGTTCGAGCAGCACATCGTCGGCCAGCCGCCGCGTTGCCGCGTGCTGCGCTACGGCCTGGACCACAGCGCCGATGTCACCGCACGTGCGATCCGTCCGGCCGCGCAGGGCAGTCAGTTCGTGCTGTCCACGCCGGCCGGCGACGCAGAGATCACGCTGGGCCTGCCGGGCCGGCACAACATCAGCAATGCGCTGGCCGCTGCTTCGCTGGCACTGGCGGCGGGCATCACGGTGGCGCAGATCGCCGCCGGCCTGGCCCGTGCCGAGCCGGTGCCGGGCCGCCAGATCGCCCACCAGCTGCCCAACGGCGCGGTGCTGATCGATGACAGCTACAACGCCAACCCCGGTTCGCTGGCCGCGGCCATCGATGCCCTGGCTGCCTCGCAGGACGAGGGCTGGCTGGTGCTGGGTGACATGCGCGAACTCGGCCCGGACGGCGAGGCGCTGCATGCCCAGGCCGGCCGCCGCGCCCGCGAGGCGGGCCTGAAGCGGCTGTATACGCTCGGCCCGCTGAGCGCCGCCGCTTCGACCGCCTTCGGTGAAGGCGGCCAGCATTTCCAGAGCCACCAGGCCCTGGCCGCCGCACTCGCCACCGAACTGCATGCCGGCGTGCGCTGCCTGGTCAAGGGCTCGCGTGGCAGCGCCATGGACACGATCGTCAAAGCGCTGCTCGCGCAAGGAGAGGAAACCCCCAATGTTGCTTGAACTGGCCCGATGGCTGCAGCAGTTGGAGAGCCTGTTCGGGCTGTTCGGCTACCTGACCCTGCGCGGCATCCTCGCGGCGCTGACCGCCCTGTTCCTGTCGCTGTGGCTCGGCCCGGCGATGATCCGCAAGCTCGCCCAGTTCAAGGGCGGCCAGCCGATCCGTACCGATGGCCCGCAGACCCATTTCGCCAAGGCCGGCACGCCGACCATGGGCGGTTCGCTGATCCTGCTGACGATCACGCTGTCGGTGCTGCTGTGGGCCGACCTGCGCAACCGTTATGTCTGGCTGGTGCTGGCGGTGATGCTGTGCTTCGGCGCGATCGGCTGGTACGACGACTGGATCAAGATCGTCCGCCGCGATCCGAACGGCCTGAAGTCGCGCTGGAAGTATCTGCTGCAGTCGATCTTCGGCCTGGCCGCGGGTCTGTTTCTGTTCTACACCGCCGATGTCCCGGCGGCGATGACCTTCTACATCCCGATGTTCAAGTCGATCGCGCTGCCGCTGGCCGGCATCAGCTTCGTGGCCATCGCGTACTTCTGGATCGTCGGCTTCTCCAACGCGGTCAACCTGACCGACGGCCTGGACGGGCTGGCGATCATGCCGACGGTGCTGGTCGCCTGCGCGCTGGGCGTGTTCGCTTACGCGTCGGGCAACGTGGTGTTCTCCAGCTACCTGCAGATCCCGCAGATCCCGGGCGCCGGTGAGCTGGTCATCATCTGCGCGGCGATCGCCGGCGCGGGCCTGGGTTTCCTCTGGTTCAACACCTACCCGGCCATGGTCTTCATGGGCGACATCGGCGCGCTGGCGCTGGGTGCGGTACTGGGCACGATCGCGGTGATCACCCGCCAGGAACTGGTGCTGGTGGTGATGGGTGGCGTGTTCGTGATCGAGACGCTGTCGGTGATGATCCAGGTCGCCTCGTTCAAGCTGACCGGCAAGCGCGTGTTCCGCATGGCCCCGATCCACCACCACTTCGAACTGAAGGGCTGGCCGGAGCCGCGCGTGATCGTGCGCTTCTGGATCATCTCGGTGGTGCTGGTCCTGATCGGCCTGGCCACGTTGAAGGTCCGCTGATGAACGACCTGTCGCGCCAAGCCACCCGCCTGGAAGCCATCGGAGGCCACTTCGACAAGTGGCTGCTGGGCGCGATCATCGCGCTCACCGGGCTGGGCGTGGTGATGGTCGCGTCGAGCTCGATCGCGCTGATGAGCAGCCCGTTCTACTACCTCAACCGCCACCTGATCTTCCTGGCGGTGGGCATCGGCCTGGCGATCATCGCCATGCGCACCGAGCTCAAGAGCATCGAGCAGTACAACCAGATCCTGCTGCTGGGCTGCTTCGCGCTGCTGGTAGTGGTGTTCATCCCGGGCCTGGGCAGCAGCGTCAACGGTGCCCGCCGCTGGATCAACCTGGGCATCTCCAAGTTCCAGACCGTCGAAGCGGTCAAGGTGCTCTACATCGTGTGGCTGTCCAGCTATCTGGTCCGCTTCCGCGATGAGGTCAATGCCACCTGGCCGGCGATGCTCAAGCCGCTCGGCGTGGCCGGCGCGCTGGTGGTGCTGCTGCTGCTGCAGCCGGACTTCGGCTCGTCCACCCTGCTGCTGGCGATCACCGCCGGCATGCTGGTGCTGGGCGGAGTCAACATGCCGCGCATGTCCATGCCGGTGATCATCGGCATGGTCGGCATGAGCGCGCTGGCGATCATCGAGCCGTACCGCATGCGCCGCATCACCTCCTTCCTGGACCCGTGGGCCGATCAGCAGGGCGACGGCTACCAGCTGTCCAACGCGCTGATGGCCGTGGGCCGTGGCGAGTGGACCGGCGTGGGCCTGGGCAACTCGGTGCAGAAGCTCTATTACCTGCCCGAAGCGCACACCGACTTCATCTTCTCGGTCACCGCCGAGGAGCTGGGCTTCCTCGGCACCTGCCTGATCATTTCGCTGTACGCGCTGCTGGTTGGCCGCACCTTCTGGCTGGGCATGCGCTGCGTGGAAATGAAGCGCCACTTCTCCGGCTACATCGCCTTCGGCATCGGCCTGTGGATCAGCATGCAGAGCTTCGTCTCGATCGGGGTCAACCTCGGCATCCTGCCGACCAAGGGCCTGACCCTGCCGCTGATTTCCTCGGGCGGCTCGAGCGTGCTGATGACCTGCGTGGCCATGGGCCTGCTGCTGCGCGTCTCCTACGAACTGGATCGCGCCGAGCGCCGCCAGGCTGTGCGCATGGGCGCCGACCAGGATGGCCCGCTGCCCGGCGATGTTCCCAAGGCCGACAGCGCCAGCGCGGTTGCGGCAGCGATGCAGGACAGCGCCGCGCGCGATACCGCACCCCGTGACAGCGCCACCCGTGGCACCAGCCGCATGCAGCAGCGTATCGAACCGACGCTGGGGAGGATGGGATGAGCACGCCTCGCCTCGATCCGTCCCAGCGCCCGGTCATGATCATGGCCGGCGGCACCGGCGGGCACATCTTCCCCGGCCTGGCCGTGGCCAAGGTGCTTCGCGAGCGCGGCGTGCCGGTCACCTGGCTCGGTGCCGATGGCGCGATGGAAACGCGCCTGGTGCCGCAGCACGACATCCCGATCGACACCCTGGCCATCGGCGGCCTGCGCGGCAAGGGCAAGCTGGCCCTGATCGGTGCGCCGCTGCGGCTGCTGCGTGCGATCCGTGCGGCCGGCTTCCTGATCCGCGATCGTCAGCCCCGTGCGGTGATCGCCTTCGGTGGCTTTGCCTCCGGCCCGGGCGGTATCGCCGCGCGCCTGCACGGCCTGCCGCTGCTGGTGCACGAGCAGAACCGCGCACCGGGCATGACCAATCGCGTGCTGTCGCGCTTCGCGCGCCGCGTGCTGGCCGGGTTCCCGGGCAGCTTCGCCCAGCGCGAGGAAGCGGTCGGCAATCCGGTACGTGCCGAGATCGCCGCCATCACCCCGCCCGAGCTGCGCCTGGCCAACCGCCAGGGGCCGCTGCGCCTGCTGGTGCTGGGCGGCAGCCAGGGCGCACGCGTGCTCAACAACGCGGTGCCCAAGGCGCTGGCGGCACTGGGCGCCGGCATGCCGGTGCAGGTGCGTCACCAGAGCGGCGAGAAGCTGCACGCCGAAGCGCTGCAGGCGTATGCCGATGCTGGCGTGCAGGCGAGCGTGGAACCCTTCATCGCGGACATGGCCGAGGCGTTCGCCTGGGCCGATCTGGTCGTGTGCCGCTCCGGCGCCTCCACCCTGGCCGAGCTCTGCGCAGTGGGTGTGGGCAGCGTGCTGGTGCCGTTCGCTGCGGCCGTCGACGATCACCAGACCCGCAATGCGGAGTATCTGGTCGAGCGCGGCGCCGCGGTGTTGCTGAAGCAGGATGAAACGCTGGCGACGCAGCTGGAAGGCGTATTGCGCGATTTGTCCGAAAATTCCGCCCGACGCATGCAGATGGCCAACGCCGCGCGTGCCCTGGCCAAGGTCGATGCCGCAGAGCGCATCGCCGACATCATTCTCGAGGAATCCAAATGAACACCGCTACGCGCGCCAGCCTGGCGCGAGGCCGCGCATGATCCGCCGCCTCCACGACACCAACGACCTGGTACGCGCGTTCCCGCGCGTGCACTTCGTCGGCATCGGCGGCACCGGCATGAGCGGCATTGCCGAAGTGATGCTGACGCTGGGCTATGAAGTGTCCGGGTCGGACAACGCCGACAACGCCGCGACCCGTCGCCTGGCCGGCCTGGGTGCGCGCGTGATGCGTGGCCACTCGGCCGCCAACGTGCTCGGCACCGACTGCGTGGTCGTCTCCAGCGCGATCCGCGATGACAACCCGGAACTGATGGAAGCGCGCAGCCAGCGCATTCCGATCATGCCGCGCGCGGCGATGCTGGCCGAGCTGATGCGCTTCCGCCGCGGCATCGCGGTGGCCGGCACGCACGGCAAGACCACCACCACCAGCCTCACTGCCGCCGTACTGAGCGAAGGCGGGCTGGACCCGACCTTCGTGATCGGCGGCCAGCTGCTCGCCGCCGGTGCCAACGCCAAGCTCGGTAGTGGCCAGTGGCTGGTGGCCGAGGCCGACGAAAGCGATGGCAGCTTCCTGCGCCTGAACCCGCTGGTCTCGGTGATCACCAACATCGACTCGGACCATCTGGAAAACTACGGTAACGATTTCGCCCGGGTCCAGGCCGCGTTCGCCGAGTTCCTGCAGCGCCTGCCGTTCTACGGGCTGGCGGTGCTGTGCATCGATGATCCGGAGGTGGCCGCACTGGCCGCGCAGACGCCGCGCCATGTCATGAGCTATGGCATGAGCAGCAACGCCGACGTGCGTGCCGAAGATGTGGTCCAGGATGGCCCGCGCATGCGTTTCACCCTGCGCCTGCCGGAAGGCAGCAGCCACCCGGTGACGCTGGCCCTGCCCGGTGCGCACAACGTGCTCAACGCCCTGGCCGCCGCGGCCGTGGGCTGGCAGCTGGGCGTGGCGCCGGACGCGATCGCGCGTGCGCTGGAAAGCTTTGCCGGCATCGGCCGCCGTTTCAACGATCTGGGCATCGTCACCACGCATACCGGTGCCAAGGTCCGCGTGATCGACGACTACGGTCACCACCCGCGTGAACTGGCGGCCGTGTTTGCCGCCGCCCGCGGTGGCTGGCCGAGCCAGCGCCTGGTGGTGGCGTTCCAGCCACACCGCTACAGCCGCACCCGTGACCAGTTCGATGCCTTCGCCGCGGTGCTGTCCGAAGTGGACGCGCTGGTGCTGAGCGAGGTCTACCCGGCCGGCGAAGCCCCGATCCCGGGCGCCGATTCGCGTTCGCTGGCGCGTGCCATCCGCGCGCGTGGCCGCAGCGAGCCGGTCGTGGTCGGCAATGCCGCCGAGCTGGCGCATGTGCTGCCCGACGTCCTGCAGGACGGCGACCTGCTGCTGATGATGGGCGCGGGCGACATCGGTTACATCGCCCAGCAGATCGCCGGCGAAGGCTTCCAGGAGGCCCCGGCGGCATGAGCACGCTGACCTTCCCGCCGCTGCGCATCACCGACCCGGCCCTGTTCGGCCGTGTCGCCGTGCTGCTGGGCGGCACTTCCAGCGAGCGCAACGTCTCGCTGGATTCCGGCCGCAACGTGATCGAAGCGCTGCGCGCGCGCGGCGTCGACGCGATCGCGGTCGATGGCATCCCGGCGCTGGCACTGGCGCTGGTCGAGAAGCGCTTCGATCGCGTGTTCAATATCCTCCACGGCCACAACGGCGGTGGCGAGGACGGCATCGTGCAGGGCCTGATGGAGGCCTTCGGGGTGCCGTACACCGGTTCGGACGTGCTCGGCTCGGCGCTGAGCATGGACAAAATCCGCACCAAGCAGGTGTGGATCTCGCACGGCCTGCCGACCCCGCGCTTCATCGCGCTGGACCAGGCCTCCAATGTCCATGCCGCTGCGGCCGAACTGGGCCTGCCGGTGGTGGTCAAGCCGGCCAACGAAGGTTCCAGCGTGGGCATCAGCCGGGTCACCGAAGATGCCGGCCTGGACGACGCGGTCGCACTGGCGGTGCGCTATGACGGCCAGCTGCTGATGGAGCAGATGGTGGTCGGCGACGAGTTGACCGTGGCGATCCTGGGCGACCAGGCGCTGCCGTCGATCCGCATCGTGCCCAAGGGCCAGTGGTACGACTACAACGCCAAGTACATCGCCGAAGACACCCAGTACCTGTGCCCGGGGCTGGAGGGCGAGGACGAAATCGAGATCCGCCGCCTCGCACTGGCCGCGTTCCGCGCTGCCGGTTGCCGCGGCTGGGGCCGGGTGGACGTGATGCGCGACCGCAGCACGGGCCGCTTCTACCTGCTGGAAGTGAACACCGCGCCGGGCATGACCAGCCATTCGCTGGTGCCCAAGTCGGCCAGCCAGGCCGGGATCGGCTTCGAAGAGCTGGTCTGGCGCGTGCTCGAGCAGACCCTGCCGGGTCACGCAGCGCAGGAGAACAGCCACGCATGAACGCGGTGCTGCGCATCTTCGTCTGGTTGCTGGCCCTGTCGGTCGTGGCACTGCCCGTGGTGGCGGTGCTCAATGGCTGGGTCGGTGCCGAGCGGTGGCCGTTGGCCAAGCTGCGCGTGCACGGTGAGTTCAAGCGGGTTCCGGCCGAGCAGCTGCAGCAGGTCGTGCTGCCGTACGCGAAGTCCGGCTTCTTCGCGGTCAAGCTGCAGGATGCCCAGGACGCGATCGAAACGCTGCCGTGGGTGGAAAGCGCCCAGGTGCGCAAGCAGTGGCCCGACGTGCTGGAAATCACCCTGGTCGAGCACAAGCCGTTCGCGCGCTGGGGCAACGACCGCCTGCTTTCCGAGCAAGGCAAGTTGTTCGCTACGCCCAAGAAGCTGCAGGACCTGGAACTGCCCGACCTGGATGGGCCGGACAGCCAGACCGAAGAAGTCGTGGCGCTCTACAACGATGCGCGCGCGCTGTTCGCGCCGGCCGGGGTGGACGTCAAGCGGGTCACCATGGACGCACGCGGCAGCTGGTCGCTGGTGCTGAGCAACGGCACCGAGGTGGTCGTCGGCCGCGACGATGCCCGCTCGCGCCTGCAGCGCTTCGTGCGCGTGCTGCCGCAGCTGGCCAACCAGGCGGCGCCGATCGAGCGCGCGGACCTCCGATACACCAATGGTTTCACGCTGAGCTGGGGTACCCCGGCTCCGGCCGCACCGGCCGCACCGGCCGCACCGGCCGCACCGGCCAATGTGGCGCACAGGACGCAGGACAGGACATGAATCGCAAGGGTGACAAATCACTGATCGTCGGTCTGGATATCGGCACCTCCAAGGTGGTGGCGCTGGTCGGCGAGTATTCGCCGGGCAATCCGATCGAGGTCATCGGCATCGGCTCGCACGAATCGCGCGGTCTCAAGCGCGGCGTGGTGGTCGATATCGAATCGACCGTGCAGTCGATCCAGCGCGCGGTCGAAGAAGCCGAGCTGATGGCCGGCTGCGAGATCCGCTCGGTGTATGCCTCGATCTCCGGCAACCATGTGCAGTGCAAGAACTCGCCCGGCATCGTGCCGATCCGCGACGGAGAAGTGACCTGGGGCGACCTGGATCGCGTGCTGGACGCGGCCAAGGCGGTGGCGATCCCGGCCGACCAGAAGATCCTGCATGCGATCCCGCGCGAGTACGTGCTGGACGATTCGCAGGAAGGCATCCGCAATCCGGTCGGCATGACCGGCGTGCGCCTGGAAGTGCATGCCCACCTGGTGGTGTGTGCGCAGTCGGCCGCGGCCAACATTTCCAAGTGCGTGCAGCGCTGCGGCCTGCAGGTCGACGACCTGGTGCTGTCCTCGCTGGCCTCCAGCGTGGCCGTGCTGACCGCCGATGAGCGCGAGCTCGGCGTGGTGCTGGTCGACATGGGCGCCGGCACCACCGACCTGGCCGTGTTCGTGCAGGGTGCGATCTGCCACACCGCCTCGCTGCCGATCGCCGGCGACCACGTCACCAATGACATCGCGCACATGCTGCGCACGCCGACCCCGGAAGCCGAGCAGATCAAGGTGCGCTACGCCTGCGCCCTGGCCCAGCTGGCCACCGCCGAGGAAAGCATCCAGGTGCCCAGCGTCGGCGATCGTCCGCCGCGCCGGATGCCGCGCCATGCACTCGCGCAGGCGGTGCAGGGGCGCTACGAAGAGATCTTCGAGATGGTGCAGGCCGAACTGCGCCGCTCCGGCTTCGAGGAACTGGTGCGCGCCGGCATGGTGCTCACCGGCGGCGCTTCGAAGATGGAAGGCGTGGTCGAACTGGCCGAGGAAATGCTGCAGATGCCGGTACGCGTGGGCATTCCGCAGCACGTCACCGGCCTGGGCGAAGTGGTCGGCAACCCGGTGCATGCCACCGGTGTGGGCCTGCTGCTGATGGGCAGCCAGATCGAACACCCGCGTCGCCCGTCGCTGCCCACCGGCCGCGCCGGCAGCATGTTCAAGAAGCTCAAAACCTGGTTCCGCGGTGAGTTCTGACCGCGGTTCGCAACACGCAGTACACATGCAATACGCGATAAGCAGTTCCCGAAAAATCCACGTAGTCCATGCAGTACCCGCAACACCCCGCAGTGCGATGTAGCAACACCGGCCCCCGGGTCGTTCATTGAAGCAGGCAACACCGCCGCGGTTGGCTCTATCCAGCCCGGCATACCAACTACAACTCGCCGGCACGACGGTGGGGAGGACAGGAGAAGGAATCTCCGAAGCCCCCGTCCCGCGTAAACGGCAACACGAGGACACGGACATGGCGCATTTCGAACTGATTGAAAAGATGGCACCCAATGCGGTGATCAAGGTGATCGGCGTGGGCGGCGGCGGCGGAAACGCCGTGGCGCACATGGTCAGTACCAGTGTGGACGGTGTGGAATTCATCACCGCCAACACCGATTCGCAGGCCATCAAGAATTGCGGTGCCAAGCTGCAGCTGCAGTTGGGTACCAACGTCACCAAGGGCCTGGGCGCAGGCGCGAACCCGGAAGTCGGCCGCCAGGCCGCGCTGGAAGACCGTGAGCGCATCATGGACGCGCTGCAGGGTGCGGACATGGTGTTCATCACCGCCGGCATGGGCGGTGGCACCGGCACCGGTGCCGCCCCGGTCGTGGCACAGCTGGCCAAGGAGATGGGCATCCTGACCGTCGCCGTGGTCACCAAGCCGTTCCCGTTCGAAGGCCGTCGCCGCATGCAGGTCGCGCTGAAGGGCATCGAAGAGCTGAGCCAGCATTGCGACTCGCTGATCACCATCCCGAACGAAAAGCTGATCACCGTGCTGGGCCGCAACGCCACCATGATCCAGGCCTTCCGTGCCGCCAACGACGTCCTCCAGGGCGCCGTGCAGGGCATCGCCGACCTGATCGTGCGCCCGGGCCTGATCAACGTCGACTTCGCCGACGTGCGCACCGTCATGTCCGAAATGGGCCTGGCGATGATGGGCACCGGCACCGCCCGTGGCGATGACCGCGCCCAGGCCGCCGCCGAAGCCGCCATCCAGAACCCGCTGCTGGACGATGTGAACCTGGCCGGTGCCAACGGCATCCTGGTCAACATCACCGCCGGCGCCGACTTCACGATGGCCGAGTTCGACGAGATCGGCCGCACCATCGATGGCTTCGCTTCCGAAGATGCCACCGTGGTCGTGGGTACCGTGCTGGATCCGGACATGCAGGACGAAGTCCGCGTGACCGTGGTCGCCACCGGCCTGAACCGCGCCGTCACCGCCAAGACCCAGCGTCCGGGCGAGCGTGCACCGATCAAGCTGGTCCGCAATGCCACCACCGGCCAGCCGGAGTTCGGCGAGTTCGACAACGGCGGTGATGCGGTGTCCAAGGCCGTGGGCGGGATGGGCATGGGCATGGGCCTGCGTCGTCCCAGCGCCGACACCGTGGCACCCTCGGCCCCGAGCGCATCGGGCCCGGCGGCCGCTGAACTGCCGAACGATTACCTGGATATCCCGGCCTTCCTGCGCCGCCAGGCGGACTGAGTATTGCGTGTCGGGGCCTTGTCCTCCCCGGTAAGCACCTCCATGTCCCATGCTGCCGGGCCAGGATCGGCCCGGCAGTCTGACCGCCGTCGTGCACCACGCACGTCCGGGCAGTGCTGTCGACGCACCACGGTTCACGGAAGGGACAGCGGTAGTGCGTGTTATTCTTGTTTGTCACAGCCGCGCTGACCGCGCGCTTTCTGGTCCTGCCCCCCGATGATTCCGCAACGCACCCTCAAGAACACGATCCGCGCTACCGGCGTCGGCCTTCACAGTGGTGACAAGGTCTACATGACCCTGCGCCCGGCCCCGGTCAACCATGGCATCGTGTTCCGCCGCGTCGATATGGACCCGGTGGTGGAAGTACCCGCGCGTGCGGACCTGGTCACCGAGGTCACCCTGTGCACCGGGCTGACCTACCACGAGGCCAAGATCCAGACCGTCGAACACCTGATGTCGGCCCTGGCCGGCCTGGGTGTGGACAACATCATCGTGGAGCTGTCCTCGGCCGAGCTGCCGATCATGGACGGTTCCTCCGGCCCGTTCGTGTTCCTGCTGCAGTCGGCGGGCATCGCCGAACAGGACGCGCCGAAACGCTTCATCCGCATTCTCAAGACGGTGGAAGTCACCGACGGCGACAAGGTCGCCCGCTTCGAGCCGTACGAAGGCTACAAGCTCGGCTTCACCATCCAGTTCAACCACCCGATGATCCCGGCCAAGCAGTCGCGGGCGGAAATCGAGTTCTCTACGCTGGCCTATACCAAGGAAATCTCGCGCGCCCGGACCTTCGGTTTCATGCGGGATCTGGAGTACATGCGCGAGCGCAACCTGGGCCTGGGCGGCTCGATGGACAATGCCATCGTGCTGGACGAGTTCCGCGTGCTCAACGACGACGGGCTGCGCTACGCCGACGAATTCGTGCGCCACAAGATCCTCGATGCGATCGGCGATCTATATCTGGCCGGCGGCCAGGTGCTGGGCGCGTACGAAGGCTTCAAGTCGGGCCATGCGCTCAACAACAAGCTGGTGCGGGCGCTGCTGGCCGATGCCAGCGCGTGGGAGTGGGTTAGCTATGACTCGCCTGCCGCGGCGGCGCCGGTGGTCTATGGCCTGCCGGCCTACGCCTGAGCCCCGCCATCGCGCAAGCCATTGATTTGAAAGAAAACAAAACGGCGCCCACGGCGCCGTTTCTGTGTCTGGACGTCTGATCGGGCTGAAAGCGGCGTGATCTTGACGTCAATGAACCGTAGGGGTGCACAGCGCACAGATTTGTGAACCTCATCAAGGTTTGTGCGGAATTTAACGTTAATTTAATAAAACACTAACGACTGGCGGCACTGACGCCGCTACAGTGCAGACCGGCTCCCAGCCAAAGTTCACGTGATCGTGACGCGGCCGGGAAGGGGCGGGATGCCCCGATGGCTTCACGACTTGGAGGAATCCACGTCGCGCAGACAAGCCAACGCGTCGCGTAGCCCTTTGTGCGTGGCGGCTGAAACAGCGTGGGGGCCATTCCTGTTGTTGATCGCTGGGGAGCGTGGGGGAGGGGCAGACGCTGTTTTGACGGTCACCTTGGTGACCTTCAGCCCGATGGACCGGGCCGCGTCGATCAACTGTGCTTCGGCAAGCCGGACCTTGGCATGCCACACGGGAGATTCGACGAGAAAAACGAGGTGCTCGCCGTTTACATTCGCCAGCCGGCAACGGGTGGCCAGTGCAGGCGGCAAATGGGGGCGCAATTGACGGTCCAGCGCGTCGAGCCACAAGGCACGACGCAGCGGGTTACCGGCTTTGTCCGCCATGACCGCATCCAGCGCCGGCTTCGGCGTGGATGGGGAACGGGCACTGGATTTCGGCTCAGACATGAAAACTCACTGATGGCATTCAAAAAGATCGTAATCAAAACGCGTGAAGGACAGGCCAAGACGCCGCTGGCGCGTTTGCGTTTCTACTTCGAAGATTCCCCCCGTGCCCTGCTGGGCAGTGTGCTGGGGGTGGGCTGCCTGATCGGCTTCGGTGCCGGTATCGGTGGCAGCATGTTCAACGATTCCCGCCTCCACGCCAAGGTCGCACAGCAGGAACGCGAACTGGCGCAGGCCCAGAAGGACGCTCAGACCCAGGTCAACGCGCTGGCTGCGCGGATGGGCGAGCTGCAGGCGCAGGCCACCCGTCTCAATGCCCTGGGCGAACGACTCACCCAGATGGGCAAACTGGAAGACGGCGAATTCGACTTCAACGAGACCCCCGGCCTCGGTGAAGGCGAGCCCGGCCCGACCCAGGACATCCCGGTCAGCGCGGTCAACGCCGACTTACAGGTGCTGGAGCAGCGCTTCGCTGCTTCAGGCCGCCAGCTGTCGGTGATGGAATCGCTGATGTTCGACCACCAGCTCGAGCAGAACGCCGTGCCCTCGCGCATGCCGATCCGCAACACCTACATCACCTCCAACTTCGGTACCCGCAGCGATCCGTTCGGTCGCGGTGCCGCCACCCACAAGGGCATGGATTTCCACGCCAAGGTCGGTGACCCGGTGATGTCGGTGGCCGATGGCGTGGTCAGCTTCGCCGGTGTGAAGGGTGGGTACGGCAACGTGGTCGATGTTGACCATGGCAATGGCTATGTGACCCGCTATGCGCACAATTCGCGCCTGGTGGTGAAGCCGGGCGATCTGGTCCGGGCCGGCCAGCAAGTGGCCAAGGCCGGTTCCACGGGCCGTTCCACCGGTGCCCACGTGCACTTCGAGGTCTGGGAACGCGGCCAGGTGGTCAATCCGCGCAAGTTCCTCGGTGATGGCGGCAACACCCCGGTCGGCCGCGTTTCGCGGGGCTGATCACGGTAACGAACTTGAACGGGGGTGCTTGAAACGCCGGACCCCCGTCCCAAGCTACAATGGGTGTTGCCATAGACAGGGCGCGGTGCGCCCTGTTTCGTTTGCGGCGCGCGCATCCCCCGGGGAGAGCGCCGCCGTTGGGGCGTCTCATTCCAACCGGTTCCTTCAATGATCAACAGCCTGCTTACCCGCGTCTTCGGCAGTCGTAATGAACGACAGCTGCGCCAGCTCAACCGCATCGTCGCCAAGGTCAATGCGTTGGAGCCGGAAATCGAAAAGCTCTCCGACGAGCAGCTCAAGGCCAAGACCCCGGAGTTCAAGCAGCGCATCGCTGACGGTGAAGCCCTGGACAAGGTGCTGCCCGAAGCGTTCGCGGTCTGCCGTGAAGCCAGCCGCCGCGTGCTCGGCATGCGCCATTACGATGTCCAGCTGATCGGCGGCATGGTCCTGCACCTGGGCAAGATCGCCGAAATGCGCACCGGTGAAGGCAAGACCCTGGTCGCCACGCTGCCGGTGTACCTCAACGCGCTGGAAGGCAAGGGCGTCCACGTGGTCACCGTGAACGACTACCTGGCCCGCCGTGACTCGGCGCAGATGGGCAAGCTCTACAACTGGCTGGGCCTGAGCGTGGGCGTGGTCTACCCGGGCATGCCGCACGGCGACAAGCGCGAGGCGTATGCCAGCGACATCACCTACGGCACCAACAACGAATTCGGCTTCGATTACCTGCGCGACAACATGGCGCTGTCGCGTGCGGACCGCTACCAGCGCGGCCTGCACTACGCGATCGTCGACGAAGTCGACTCCATCCTGATCGATGAAGCCCGTACCCCGCTGATCATTTCCGGCCCGGCCGATGATTCCCCGGAGCTGTACATCCGCGTCAACCGCGTCGTCCCGCACCTGATCAAGCAGGACGCCGAGGAAGGCGAGGGCGATTTCTGGGTCGACGAGAAGGGCAAGCAGGTCCATCTGTCCGAGGCCGGCATGGAGCATGCCGAGAAGCTGCTGGTCGAAGCCGGCATCCTCAATGCCGAGACCGAAGGCCTGTACGCCGCGCAGAACCTGACCGTGGTGCATCACCTCAATGCCGCCCTGCGTGCGCATGCGATCTACCAGCGCGACGTGGATTACATCGTGCGCGATGGCGAAGTGGTGATCGTCGACGAATTCACCGGCCGTACCCTGGCCGGCCGCCGCTGGTCCGATGGCCTGCACCAGGCAGTGGAAGCGAAGGAAGGCGTGCCGGTCCAGCGCGAGAACCAGACGCTGGCGAGCATCACCTTCCAGAACCTGTTCCGCATGTACAAGAAGCTGTCCGGCATGACCGGTACGGCCGATACGGAAGCCTACGAGTTCCAGAGCATCTACAACCTGGAAGTGGTGGTGATCCCGACCAACCGCCCGACCATCCGCAAGGACGGTTCAGACCAGGTGTTCCTCAACCGCAACGGCAAGTTCAACGCCGTGCTGGCCGATATCCAGGCCTGCAACGAGCGCGGCCAGCCAGTGCTGGTGGGTACCACCTCGATCGAAACCTCGGAGATGCTGTCCGAGCATCTGACCAAGGCCGGTGTGCACCACGAAGTGCTCAACGCCAAGCAGCATGACCGCGAAGCGACCATCATCGCCAACGCCGGCATGCCGGGTGCGGTGACCATCGCCACCAACATGGCCGGCCGTGGTACCGACATCGTGCTGGGCGGTTCGCTGGAAGCGCAGCTGCATGAGCTGGGCGAAGACGCGACGCCGGAACAGCGTGCCCAGGTCAAGGCCGAGTGGCAGAAGCGCCACGACGCGGTCAAGGCCGCCGGTGGCCTGCACATCGTCGGCACCGAGCGCCATGAATCGCGCCGTATCGACAACCAGCTGCGTGGCCGTTCGGGCCGCCAGGGTGATCCGGGCTCGTCCCGTTTCTACCTGTCGCTGGAAGACAACCTGATGCGCATCTTCGCCTCGGACTGGGTCCAGAAGGCGATGCGCATGATGGGCATGAAGGAAGACGACGTCATCGAGGATCGTCTGGTCAGCCGCCAGATCGAGAAAGCGCAGCGCAAGGTCGAAGCGCACAACTTCGATATCCGCAAGAACCTGCTGGACTTCGACGACGTCAACAACGATCAGCGCAAGGTGATCTACAGCCAGCGCGACGAGCTGCTGGATGCGGAGTCGGTGAAGGAGAACGTCGATGGCATCCGCGGCGACGTGATCTTCGATGTGGTGGCCCGCTTCGTGCCGCCGAACTCGATCGATGAGCAGTGGGACCTGCAGGGTCTGGAAGCGACGCTGGCCTCGGACTTCGGCATCGACATGTCGCTGACCGAGCTGGTCAAGGCGCACGAAGAGCTGGATGCCGAAGGCATCGCCGAAAAGGTGCAGGCCAAGGTCGACGAGCACTTCGCCGCGAAGGAAGCCGGCGTGGGCGACGAGACCATGCGCGCGCTGGAGAAGCACGTGATGCTGACCGTGCTGGACCAGAGCTGGAAGGAGCACCTGGCGCGCATGGATTACCTGCGCCAGGGCATCTACCTGCGTGGTTATGCGCAGAAGCAGCCGAAGCAGGAATACAAGAAGGAAGCCTTCGAGCTGTTCTCGGAAATGCTGGAGAACGTGAAGCGCGAAGTGGTGACGTTGCTGGCGCGTGTGCGTATCCGCAGCGAAGAGGAAGTGGCGGCACTGGAACAGGCCGAGCGCCAGCAGGCCGAAGCGCGCCTGCTGCAGTCGCAGTTCCAGCACCAGGACGCCGGCGGTTACGGCGCGGACGAAGAGGCCGCGCAGGTGGAAGCGGCGCAGAACGGCGTGCCGCAGGTCACCCGCGATGAGCCGAAGGTCGGCCGCAATGATCCGTGCCCGTGCGGCAGCGGCAAGAAGTACAAGCACTGCCATGGTCAGCTGAGCTGATCGGTTGATTGGCTGATCGACGGATCGGCTGATTGGAAGTGCTGAAGAAGCCCCGCCTTGTGCGGGGCTTTTTTTGTGGTTCTTCGCCAACGGCGCGGCGCTTCGAATGTTCATGGCGTGAGGCGACCGGGCAGCCCCGTCCAGGACGCGCCGTAAATACATCCTTGTAGGCTCGACACCCGCATCCATGCGGGTGACGGTCCTTCCCGGAGCAGCCCGGTCGCCTCGTGACAGCAGGCTGCGGGGCCCTCACGCTCGCGGCAACCCCGCGCGGAGACACCGCGACGATCCACACCGCGCCTCGACGACAGCCGCGAGGGCATTGCGCCACCCGGCCCGGTTTGGGCATCCTCCGGGTATGTCATCTCCCCTTCGTTCGATCCATGTCGTGGCCGGCGTCATCACCGATGCCCGTGGCCGCATTCTGCTCAACCGTCGCACCGAGAACCGCGATATGGCCGGCCTGTGGGAATTCCCGGGCGGCAAGCGCGAGCCCGGCGAGACCTCCGAGCAGGCGCTGGTGCGCGAGCTGCGCGAGGAGCTGGGGATCGAGGCGGAGGTCGGTGAGTGGATCATGGACGTGCCGCAGATCTATCCGGACAAGCGGCTGCGCCTCGAGGTCCGCCGGATCCAGAGCTGGAAGGGCTCGCCGCGCGGCCGCGAGGGGCAGGCGATCACCTGGGTGGCGCCGGACAAGCTGCACCGCTATTCGATGCCGCCGGCGGATCTGCCGGTGGTGGCGGCGCTGCGGCAGCCGGACCGGTATCTGATCACGCCCGAGCCGGAGGGCGAGGAGGACAGCGTCCACCAGGCCTGGCTGGGGCGCCTGGCGCAGGCGCTGGAGAGTGGTGTGCGGCGGGTGCAGCTGCGCACGCCGTCCAGCCCGGCGCGGGTGGCGCTGGCCGAGCGGGTGATCCAGCAGCACGGGCCGCGCACGCAGTGGTTGGTGAACCGGGATATCGACCTGGCCGGACGGTTGGGCGTCGGGGTGCATCTGGGCAGTGAGCAACTGCTGGCGCTGGGCGAGCGGCCGTTGCCGGCTGGCCAGCTGGTGGCGGCGTCCTGCCACGATCTGACGCAGCTGCAGGCGGCGCAGCGGCTGGGCTGTGACTTCGCGGTGCTGGGGCCGGTGCAGGCCACCGACAGCCATCCAGGGGCGGTGCCGCTGGGTTGGGACGCGTTCGAAGCGCTGCGCGAGCAGGTGTCGCTGCCGCTGTATGCGCTGGGCGGGATGGGCCCTGGCGATATCGAGCAGGCACGACGCCACGGGGCGCAGGGTATCGCCGCGATCCGGTCGCTGTGGCCGGCTACAGCGTGATCCAGAAGCAGCCGTACTGATGGCGCAGGCCGAACACCGTGCGTGCGGGGGTGGCGGTGCTGCCCAGGGTCTGCTCGATGCGCAGGCCGACCGGACGCGGACGTGCCGGTGCCTGGGGTGCGTCCCCGGCGGCAAGCGCAGGGTCCAGCGGTGCCGGGGCGCTTTCCGGATAGATCGGCGCGATGTCGATCAGGGGGCGCTGCACCACCGATTCCAGCCGCCCGATGATGTGGTTCGCGGTGGCGTTGGAGACATTGCTCCAGAGGTAGATCGAGGACAGCCGGTTGACGTCCTGCGCGCTGACCGCGTCGCGGATCTGCCCGGTCAGTTCACTGAGCCGGCGCGCGCAGCCGGCGCGATAGATACCGGTGTTGCCGACGCTCGCCGTGCGCGGGGGCACGCGGGAGGTGGCGCCCAGGGCCTCGCAGCGGCGGTCGGTGAAGACGGTTTCGCCCTGCGCGTTGGTGCAGCGGTTCACGCGCTGCGGCGCCTGCGCCAGGGCAGGTGGCGAGGGCAGGCACAGCGCACACAGCAGGAGCCACACGAGCGGTTTCATCGCAGCAGCGTAGCGGCGCTGGCGTTATCTGCAAGCGATGCGTGGCGGCCTCAGCTGCGCAGCAGTTTCAGCACCTGGGTGGTCGGCTTGGCCAGGTTGAGCGTGTAGAAGTGCAGGCCCGGCGCACCGCCAGCGACCAGGCGTTCGCACAGGCTGGCCACGACCTCGGCACCGAATGCGCGCACCGATTCGGCATCGTCGCCGTAGGCCTGCATGCGTTTGCCGATCCAGCGCGGAATCTCGGCGCCGCACTGTTCGGAGAAGCGGCGCAGCTGGCTGAAATTGGAGATGGGCATGATGCCCGGCACGATCGGTACGGTGACGCCCAGCTTGCGCACAGCATCGACGAAGTGGAAGTAGGCGTCGGCGTTGAAGAAGTACTGCGTGATCGCCGCATCGGCGCCGGCGTCGATCTTGGTCTTGAAGTGCTTCAGGTCCAGCAGCGCATCGTTGGCCTGCGGGTGGGTCTCCGGATACGCGCCCACTTCGATGCGGAACGCATCGCCATGCTCGGCGCGGATGAAGCTGATCAGTTCGGAGGCATAGCGCAGGTCACCGGGGTGGCCCATGCCGGAGGGCAGGTCACCGCGCAGGGCGACGATCCGCCGGCAGCCGATCGCGCGGTACAGCTTGAGCAGCTCGCGGATCTCCTCGCGGCTGCCACCGACGCAGGACAGGTGCGGGGCCGCGTCGAAGCCATGGTGCTGTTTGAGGTGGCGCACGGTCTCGGAGGTATAACTGAGGGTCGAGCCACCGGCGCCGAACGTACAGGACACATACTCCGGCGCGAACACCTTCAGCTTGGCCGCGGTCCGGTCCAGCTGGGCACGCTGCTCGTCGGTCTTGGGCGGATAGAACTCGAAGCTGATGGCGGTCATGGGCGGGGCGCG
This sequence comes from Stenotrophomonas sp. PUT21, assembly GCF_052232875.1. NCBI lineage: Bacteria > Pseudomonadati > Pseudomonadota > Gammaproteobacteria > Lysobacterales > Lysobacteraceae > Stenotrophomonas > Stenotrophomonas sp. PUT21. Next base: position 325,751 of record NZ_CP197645.1, read on the forward strand.
TCGGCGGATGTGGATCAATCATATCTCTTCATCGCGATGAATGTGAAGTACGTGGCATGCGGTCTGCACATCGCGCCGCCTACACTGTCCGTGATTTCAACGGAGCACCCGCCATGCAGATTCTCGTCACCGGTGGCACCGGCTTCATCGGCAGCCGCCTGTGCACACGCCTGTTGGCCGAGGGCCACGATCCCATCGTGCTGACCCGCCGGCCGGGCCGGAACCCGCAGCCCGGCGTACGCTGCGTTGCCGCGCTGGACGAGGTCGGCCCTGTCCAGGCAGTGGTCAACCTGGCGGGCGAGCCGCTCATGGAGGGCCGCTGGACGGACGAGCGCAAGCAGGCCCTGCGCGACTCCCGGATCGGCACCACACAGGCACTGCTCGCCTGGATGGCCGCGCTACCCGAACGGCCGCGGGTGCTGGTGTCCGGCTCGGCGATCGGCTGGTATGGCCCGCGCGACAGCGCGCCATTGGACGAGACCGCCTCGCCCGGCCACGACTTCGCGGCGATGCTGTGCCGTCAGTGGGAAGCCGAAGCGTTCAAGGCCGAGGCGCTTGGCGTGCGCACCTGTGTGCTGCGGACCGGGATCGTGCTCGAACGCGGGGGCGGGGCACTGCAGAAGATGCTGCCGCCGTTCCGGATGGGGCTCGGTGGCCCGATGGGCGATGGCCGGCAGTGGATGAGCTGGATCCATCGCGAGGACCTGGTCGGCATGATTCTGTGGCTGCTCACTCGCGATCAGGCACGCGGCGCCTACAACGGCACGGCGCCCGGCACGGTCACCAACCGCACCTTCGCCACCACGCTGGGCGATGTGCTGCACCGCCCAGCGCGGCTGACGACCCCGGCCTTCGCGCTGAAGCTGGGCTTCGGGGAAATGAGCGGGCTGCTGCTGACCGGGCAGAACGTGCAGCCGGCGCACGCATTGGCCGAGGGGTTTGTCTTCCAGTATCCGTCGCTGGAAGCGGCCTTGCAGGCCATCGTGGGCGCGCCGGATCGCTGAGGCGCCGATGTTCATCCGCCGCTGCCGACCGCTCACCGCCGGTCGGCGGCCGCTGCTCATGTAATTGCCCATGCCGCCTCGCCCCGCGCCACGCTCCATGCTCACCCAGCAGGAGTCAGCCATGTCGATCGCCCGTCCCCGCCGCATCTACTCCATCGCCCCGTTGGCTGCGCTCGCGCTGACCGCATGGGCCACCTTGGTCAGCCCCGCCCACGCGGCCACCGGGCAGTTCCAGGATCTGCAGGTCGAGGTGATCGGCAGCGGCCGGCCGGTGCTGATGATCCCAGGCCTCAACAGCGGTGCCGACGTCTGGCGCGAGACCTGCGCCGCGCTGCAGCCGCAGGTGCAATGCCACCTGATCCAGCTGCCGGGCTTCGCCGGTGCGCCCGCTGTGGCCAACGATGATTTCCTCAGCGCCATGCGTGACCGGCTGCTGGCCTACAGCGTGGACCGCAAGCTGGATCATCCGGCCGTGATCGGCCACAGCCTCGGTGGGGTGCTGGCGCTGCAGATGGCGATCGCGGCGCCGCAGAAAATCGGCCCATTGGTGATCGTCGATGCCCTGCCGTACTTCGGTGCCGTTCGGAATCCGGACGCGACGCCGGCCACGCTCAAGCCGATGGCCGAGCAGATGCGGGCCGGCATGCTCGCCGCCAACGCCAGCCAGTACGCGGCGCAGACGGATGCGGCCGTCGCCAACATGGTGCAGGCCCCTGAGCATGTGACGACCTTGAAGCAGTGGGGACGCGACAGCGATCGCACCACCACCGCCAGCGCGATGTACTCGATGACGATGACCGACCTGCGCCAGCCGATCGCCGGCATCACCACGCCGGTGCTGGTGCTGGGCGCGTGGGCCGCCTACCAGCCCTTCGGTGAGACCGAAGCCAGCACGCGGCAGCTGTTCGCCACGCAGTACGCCGCGCTGCCCGGCGTACGGATCGAGATGAGCCGCGCCGGCTACCACTTCCTGATGTGGGATGATCCGCGCTGGCTGCAGACGCAGATCCGGGAGTTCCTCGATCTGCCTGTGGCGAAATGATCGATAGCGGCGTGGAGACGATGAGCGAGAAGCGGACAGCACGCGATACCGGTTTCTGGTGGGCAAATGCTGGTCTATGGTCCGGCTACCTGGGCTTGAACCTGGGCATGGGCATCGCCTACCGGGGCAACTGGTCGGGCGGGACGCTGATCTATGTGACGGTCGCGGTTGGCCTATTCGTCGGCAGTGCATCGATACGCAGCTGGGCACTTCGGCATGCATGGCTGCAGCGTGATCTGCTCGGGTTGACGTGGCGGATGGCGCTGGCGGTGGTAATCGTCGCTGCCGCCATCCAGCTTTTCACCGCCGCAGTGCTGCTCCCCGCGCTTGCGTGGGATTGGGTGGCATTGCCGGGCCAGCGCGCCTCTTACAGGCCGATCGACACGTTCAACTATTGGCTCAGCACCGCCATCGTGCTGAGCGTATGGTGCGCGCTGTGGACCGGCCGCCGCGCGCTGCAGCGTGCGCGGCACAGCGAGATGGCGCACCTGCGCGCCGAAGCGCAGCGGGCGACGCTGGAGCACCAGGCGCTGCGTGCGCGGCTCAATCCCCACTTCGTGTTCAATGCCCTCAACAACCTGCGTGCGCTGATCAATGAAGACCCGGCGCGTGCACGCGACATGGTCACCCATCTGTCCAGCACGCTGCGCCACGCGCTGGTGCACACCGATGGCGATTGGGTCACCGTGGCCGAGGAGTGGCGCGTGGTGCAGGACTACCTGGCGGTGGAGGCGATCCATTACGAAGACCGCCTGCGGGTACGCACCGACATCGATCCGGCCGCGTTGTCCGCACGGCTGCCGCCGATGGCGCTGCAGCTGCTGGTGGAAAACGCCATCAAGCACGGTATCGCGGTGCACCCGGGCGGCGGCGAGCTGACGATCCGTGTGCAGCTCGATGGCGGCTGGCTGCGGGTGGAGGTGGACAATCCTGCCCCGCACGACGCCAGCAGCCCAGGCCATGGCATCGGGTTGGCCTATCTGCGCGCGCAGCTTGGCATTGACGCGGCGGCATCATCCATCGGTCGGGGCACCTTCATGCTGGAACGTCACGGCGAGCGCATGCGGGCCCGGTTGGAGGTGCAGCAATGAGCGCTTCATTGCGCGTGTTGATCGTGGATGACGCGCGGCTGGCGCGTCGCGAGCTGCGCACTCTGTTGGCGGCGATCCCGTGGGTGGAATGTGTCGGTGAGGCGGACGATGTACCGGCGGCCCGCGAGGCGATCCTGCGCGAGCAGCCCGATCTGGTGCTGCTCGATGTGCAGATGCCCTCAGGCGAGGGCTTCGACGTGCTCGATGGGCTGGAGACCGTACCGATGGTGGTGTTCGTCACCGCCTACGACCAGTACGCGGTGCGCGCCTTCGAAACCAACGCACTGGACTATCTGGTCAAGCCGGTGGAAGCGGGCCGCCTGCAGGCGGCGCTGGAACGCGGCCGCGAGCGCCTCCCGGCACCGGCGGCCCCTGTTGCGATGAACAGCGGCCGCGACTCGCTGGGCGCCGAGGATCAGGTGTTCCTGCGCGATGGCGAGCGTTGCTGGTTCGTGGCGCTCGGCGAGATCCGCAAGGTCGTCGTCGACGGCAACTACGCACGGTTGTGGTTCCGCGACCAGAACGCGGTGCTGGCGCGCAGCCTCAGCACGCTGGAGGGACGGCTGTCGCCGGCGCTGTTCTTCCGCGCCAACCGCAACACGTTGGTCAATCTGCGCCGCGTACGTGCGATCGAACCGTCGCTCGGCGATGGCTACGACCTGACCCTGGATGACGGCAGCCAGGTCGAGGTCTCGCGACGTCAAGCGCGCGAGCTACGTGAGCGGCTGGCGCTGTAGGGCGCGTGCCGCACGCGTTACCCTGTGCGGGATATCCACCGCCTGATGCTGCCCATGTCCATCGTCCTTACCGCGTTCGCCCGTCCCCGCCTGTTCCCCCGCGTGCCGCGCGGCAACACCATCCAGGACTGCAGCGCCGAACAGTTCGAACAGCACCTCAACACGCACGCACCGTTCAAGGTGCTGGATGGCTACGCGCCGTTCTGCAAGCTGCATGTGTACGAGAACTGGACCTCCACACGCTGCCTGACCGTGCCGATCACCGAGGCCAACCGCCACCAGCTGCGCAGCGGTTATGAGGCGCGCAACCGCGAAGAGCTGCCGGTGCTGGTGCGCTGGTTCGAAGGCGTGGAATCACCGCGCGCGAACTACCTGGTGGTGATCCTGTACAGCGCCGAGCAGCTGGCCAAAGAGGGCTCACCCATCGATGCGGACTGGGGCATCGTCGGCTGCATCTACACCGCCGAACCGGAAGAAGTGCCCATGGCGCCGATCACCATGATGCGCAATGCGCTGGGCGTGGAAGAGGGGGGCTCGGGCGTGCCGCTGGATCGTGAGGCGTATCAGCGCGCCGTGACGTTCTGGGACCGCAACGCCAACTGGAGGCCCTGAGCGAGCGGGCGGGGAACATCCCGATCAGGCGCCCAGCCGATGCCCCTGCGCGGGTTCCGCCGCGACGGTCGGCCCGGCCACGGTCCACTCCCACCAAGGGTAGTGATACTCGCGGTCGGTGGCCAACCAGTGCGTTGCACAGTCCACGCAGGTGACGGCATGCGCCTCGCCCCAGCCGTCCTCGGCTTCCCCCACGGCATCGATGACCACATGCCCGCGCGTGGCTTCCCGACGCGGATCGAAGAAAGGGTAGTGCGGGTAAAGCGCACACAGGCAGCCGGCCCGGTCCCGCCAGAAGCGCAGCCGGCGCAGGGCGAACTGCAGGTGATGGTTATTGGCGAACAGGGCACCACCCAGCGCGATGTGCGCGGTGGCGCGCTCGATCCGTTCGACCCACGGCGAAAGCGCGTCCAGTTCGGCCGGATCACGGAGCTGGGCGATGGCGCAGGCCGCGCTGTAGATGCGGTCAGGCTCTGACGACAGCAGCGCCTGCAGGTGCTGCGCGCCAGGTCTCTCGGTGGGGGTGGATGGGTCCCGGTTGAAAGGCCACCGCATTACCGGGCCTTTCCGATGGCGGCATGGCATCCGCCGGTGAGCTGCAGCAGATCGGCCGGTGCCAGCGCCACCTCCAGTCCACGCCGCCCGGCGCTGACGTGCAGCACGGGCAGCGCCCGTGCGCTGGTATCGAGGAAGGTGCGGTGTTTCTTTTTCTGCCCCAATGGGCTGATGCCCCCGACCAGGTAACCGGTCGCGCGCTGCGCCACCTCGGCGTTGGCCATTTCGCATTTCCGGCAGCCGGCCGCTGCGGCGAGTGCCTTGAGGTCCAGGGTGCCGCTCACCGGTACGATCGCCACCAGCAACTCGTGCGTCTCGGTGCTTGCCAGCAGCGTCTTGAACACCTGCGCCGGATCCAGCCCGAGCTGCTGCACCGCTTCGCCACCGTAGGATTCGGCGGCGGCGTCATGGCGATAGGACAGCACGCTGTGCGCGATGCCGGATGTCTTCAGCAGATTGATGGCCGGGGTCATGGCGGCATCCTAGCGCGGTGCGGACCCGCTGCCTTGACCGAAGCTACTGCGGTCGCTGCGATAATGGCGGCGTTCCCGTCTGGAAAGTTCCGATGCGCCTCTCTGGCCAATTCAACGCGCTCAGCTTCGATGGTGATGTGGCGCGCGGACCGTATCCCCCTCAGGGATTTGTGTCGATCGCGGAAGGCGCGCTCGGCAATGGCGATTGTTTCGGGCTGTATTGGCCGTTGGGGCGCGAGGGAGACGCGCCCTTCGTCTGCGAGATGTTCCATGACGAATGGCGTATGGAACTGCGCCATTCCTCGGTGCAGGTGTTCTCGCGCTGGCTGGAGCTGAACGAAGGCGAGTATGGCGAGCATGAGGTCGAAGATCCCGGTTCGCCCTCCGAGCGGTTGGAGCAGGCGCGTGCGCAGGTGCTGGCAGCGGAGGTCGAGCAGGCCATTGAGCTGCTGCGCGCAGCCTGCACCGCGTTCCCGGAGCTTCAGCAGGGCTGGGCGCTGCTGGCAAGCCAGTATATGCGGCAGGGGCAGCGCGATGCGGCGATCGATGCGGCACGTTCGGCGGTGCTGGCCAACTGGGCGTTTGGCATTCCCGAGGCGGGCGTGCTGCGCATCCTGCGCGCTGCCCCGGCCAGCACTGACCCGGTGATCGCGATGGTGCAGCGGATGGGCTTCGCGTTTGGCGGCGCCAAGACCAATCCGGATTACGCGCTGATGCAGGCCTGCATCGATGAATGCTGGGCTGCCGGTGACACCCTGACGGCGCTGCGACTGTCGCAGAACCGCTGCTACGTGCTTGCTGGCGAAACGGTCTCTTTTCAGGAGCGCGAAGGGTTCTTGCTTTCGCGCTGGCAAGCGGACTTCGCCGGGCAGTGCCAGGCTGTCCTCAACGACGACCGCAGGGGTTTCAGCCATGACTGAAGGGCATCGCGCCACAAAAAAACGGGCGCCTTTCGGCGCCCGTTTCATCTCAACGCAACGGGACCGGCACGCCGATCAGTAGCGGTAATGCTCCGGCTTGAACGGACCGTCCACCGGCACGCCGATGTAATCGGCCTGTTCCTGGCTCAGGGTGGTCAGCTTCACGCCGATCTTTTCCAGGTGCAGACGCGCCACTTCCTCGTCCAGCTTCTTCGGCAGCAGGTACACCTTCTTCTCGTAGCTGTCCTTGTTCGCCCACAGGTCGATCTGGGCGAGCGTCTGGTTGGCGAACGAGTTGGACATCACGAAGCTCGGGTGGCCGGTGGCGCAGCCCAGGTTGACCAGACGGCCGTCGGCCAGCAGGAAGATCGCATTGCCGTTGTCGAAGATGTATTTGTCGACCTGCGGCTTGATGTTGATCTTCTGCACGCCGGCCAGCGCGTTCAGCGCATCGACCTGGATCTCGTTGTCGAAGTGGCCGATGTTGCAGACGATGGCCTGGTCCTTCATCGCGCTCAGGTGCTCGATGCGGATGATGTCCTTGTTGCCGGTGGTGGTGACGTAGATGTCGCCACGGCCCAGGGTGGATTCGATGGTGTTGACCTCGAAGCCTTCCATCGCGGCCTGCAGGGCGCAGATCGGATCGATCTCGGTGACCACCACGCGTGCGCCGTAGGCACGCAGCGAAGCGGCGCAGCCCTTGCCCACGTCACCGTAGCCGCAGACCACGGCAACCTTGCCGGCCAGCATCACGTCCATCGCGCGCTTGAGGCCATCGGCCAGCGACTCGCGGCAGCCGTACAGGTTGTCGAACTTGCTCTTGGTGACCGAGTCGTTGACGTTGATCGCCGGGATCAGCAGGGTGCCGGCCTGGGCCAGCTGATACAGGCGGTGCACGCCGGTGGTGGTCTCTTCGGAGACGCCCTTCCAATCCTTGACCACGCGGGCCCAGTAACCCGGACGCTCCTTGGCCACGCGCTTGAGCAGGTTCTTGATGACCTGCTCTTCGTGCGAGGCGGCCTTTTCATCGACCCAGGTGCTGCCGTTCTCGAGCTCATAGCCCTTGTGGATCAGCAGGGTCACGTCGCCACCGTCGTCCACCACCAGCTCCGGGCCGGTCAGGGTGCCGTCGGGCAGGGTGAAGGTCAGCGCATCCAGGGTGCAGTCCCAGTATTCCTCCAGCGACTCGCCCTTCCAGGCGAACACCGGGGTGCCGGACTTGGCGATCGCGGCGGCAGCGTGGTCCTGGGTCGAGAAGATATTGCACGAGGCCCAGCGCACGTCGGCGCCGATGTCCTTCAGGGTCTCGATCAGTACTGCGGTCTGGATGGTCATGTGCAGCGAGCCGGTCACGCGCACGCCCTTCAGCGGCAGGGTGGCGGCGTGCTTGCGGCGGATCGACATCAGGCCCGGCATTTCATGCTCGGCGATGTCCAGCTCCTTGCGGCCCCAATCGGCCAGGGAGATATCGGCAATCTTGTAATCGCCTTCGGTGGAGAAGGTCTTGGCAACAGCGTTCATTCAAAGCTCCGGTGTAATGACGAGTCGATACTCGTGTTCGCCGGGCGCCGTTGGAACCAATCCTGGCCACCGAGCCTGGCCGCCCCCGGACAAGGTCCGGAACGGTCGCAGCGCCCCTCGGTGGAGGGTCGCCCATTATATCGCGGCCCGCTGCATTGGCATGAATCAGTACCCGCCCCCAACCATCGGCAGGGGGGCGATCGGCGCCCGGCTGTTAAGGTCGGGGGTTTGTATCCGCATAGGGACCGAACATGACACGCAACCACGGTGCACGCGCGCCACATTGGCGCCATACCTTGATCCTTGGGCTGGCCCTGCTGGCGGTGCCACCGTTGGCGCTGGCCGCGGCCCCGGCCGCCAAGCGCCCGCCGCAGACCGTGGCCGCCAAAAGCGACCCGGGCGGCTACGAGCTGCCGTCGCCGGCCCTGCAGGCCGTGGTCGACGCGCCACGTGCGCCGACCCTGAGCCTGTCCCCGCGCCGTGACCTCGCCGCGCTGCTGCAGACCCCGCCGCTGCCGTCGATCAACGAGGTCGCCCAGCCCGAACTGAAGCTGGCCGGCCTGCGCATCCACCCGGCCACGCATTCGGCCAGCCGCTTCAGCTTCGCCGACAAGCTGTGGCTGATGAGCGTGGCCGACGGCAAGGAGCGCCAGATCAGCGGGCTGCCGCAGCCGTTGTCGATCGCCACCTTTGCGTGGTCGCCGGACCAGAAGTACATCGCCTTCAACCAGGTGCACGCCGCCACCGGCACCAATGAACTGTGGATCGTCGATGTCGACGCCGGTTCGGCGCGCCGCCTCGTCGGTGATCTGAACACGGTGATGGGCGATGGCTACAGCTGGCAGCCGGACAGCCGGGGCCTGCTGGTGATGCAGCAGCTCAAGGGGCAAGGGCCGGCACCGTCCGCCGGCGGTATCCCGACCGGTCCGGCCATCCAGCAGACCGAGGCCGATGCCGGCGTCCGCACCATCCGCACCTACCAGGACATGCTCAAGAACGAGGCCGATGCCCGTCTCTTCGACTACTACGCCAGCGCGCAGCCGGCCAAGGTCGCGCTCAACGGCGTGACCACGCCGCTGTCCACCGGCGGTGTTTACTGGGATGTCACACTTTCACCCGATGGCCGTTACCTGCTCAGCGAGCGGGTGGTGCGTCCGTACTCCTACCTGGTGCCGGCCAGCGCATTCGCGCGTCGCATCGAAGTGCTGTCCGCCGTGGATGGCACGCTCGAGCACACCGTGGCCAACCTGCCGTTGAAGGAAGGCCTGCCGACCGGCAACGACGCGGTGGCCACCGGCGTGCGCCGGATCGACTGGCGCGCCGATGCTCCGGCGACCCTGGTCTGGGCCGAAGCGCAGGACGGCGGCGACCCGAACCGCGAGGCCAAGGTGCGCGATGCCGTGCTGATGCAGGCCGCCCCCTTCGACAAGCCGCCGGTGACCCTGGCGCAACTGGGCAGCCGCTATGCCGGTATCCAGTGGGGCCGTGGCGACCTGGCACTGCTCAACGAATCGTGGTGGAAGAACCGTGAGGTCAAGCAGTGGCGGATCGCGCCCGACCAGCCGGAGAAGGCGGCCGAGCTGCTGTCCGCGCGTTCCTCGCAGGACCGTTACAACGACCCAGGCCGGCCGGGGCTGGTGCGCGACGTCAACGGACGCTCGCGTCTGCAGGTGAGTGCCGATGGCCGCAGCATCTTCCTGTACGGCCTGGGTGCCTCGCCGGAGGGCGACCGTCCGTTCGTGGATCGTCTTGATCTGGACAGCAAGCAGACCACGCGCCTGTTCCACTCGCAGGCCCCGTCGTACGCCGCGCCGGTGGCGCTGCTCGACCAGGAAGGCAGCTCGCTGCTGTTGACCCGTGAATCGCCCGACGAGCCGGCCAACTTCTACGTACAGTCGCTGACCGATGCCACGGCTGCACCGAAGGCGCTGACCCACTTCCAGCACCCGCTGCCGCAGCTGCGTGGGGTGAGCAAGGAGCAGATCCGCTACAAGCGCAACGACGGTGTCGACCTGACCGCCACGCTCATGCTGCCGCCGGGCTACAACGCGAAGAAGGACGGCCCGTTGCCGCTGCTGATGTGGGCCTACCCGGGCGAGTTCAAGACCGCCGAAGCCGCCAGCCAGGTCACCGATTCGCCGTACCGCTTCAACGCGATCAGCTACTGGGGCCCGCAGGCATTCCTGGCCAAGGGCTACGCGGTGCTGGTCAGCCCGTCGATGCCGATCATCGGCGAGGGCGACAAGGAACCGAACGACACCTACCTGCCGCAGCTGATCGCCAATGCCGAGGCGGCGGTGAATGAAGTGGTGCGCCGTGGCGTGACCGACCGTGAGCACATCGCGATCGGTGGTCACTCCTACGGTGCATTCATGACCGCCAACCTGCTCGCACATACCCGCCTGTTCAAGGCCGGCATCGCGCGCAGTGGTGCGTACAACCGTACGCTGACCCCGTTCGGCTTCCAGGCCGAAGAGCGCAACTACTGGCAGGCGCAGGACGTCTACCAGAAGATGTCGCCGTTCAACTACGCCGACAAGATCAAGGACCCGATCCTCTTCATCCACGGCGTGGACGACAACAACTCCGGCACGTTCCCGATCCAGAGCGAGCGCATGTTCGCCGCGGTGAAGGGGCTGGGCGGTACTTCGCGGCTGGTGATGCTGCCCAACGAATCGCATGCCTACCGCGCGCGCGAATCGATCATGACCATGCTGGCCGAGAGCGAGCGTTGGCTGGAGCAGACCGTGGGCGAGGGGAAGCCGGTCAAGAAGACGCGCTGACCGGCCGTGGCCGGCACCCATCGCGATGGGGCCGGCCACCGTCTGCTCGGCATGCAGTCGTGCCGGCCGCTGGCCGGCGCTACCAGATGTAACTATTTGCGCGACGCAGCAATGACCCCAATGTGGGGTAGGCTTGAGCGGATTCCGTTCCCGAGGCCAGTGCGTCGCAGATGAACGAGTACCGAAGCAGCATCGTTTTTGCCACTCCCGATATTCCCCTGCGTGACGATGTACGCCGACTCGGCGCACTGGTCGGCGACCTGCTCGCCGAGCAGGTCGCCACGCAGTTTTTCGATGATGTGGAACAGGTGCGTACGCGCGCCATCGCCCGCCGCGAAAGCGACGCTCCCCTGTCCGATCTCAACGATGCGCTGACCGGCCTGCCGCCGGCGCGCGCCGAAGCGATGGTGCGTGCGTTCAGTACCTATTTCCAGGTGGTGAACATCGCCGAGCGCGTGCACCGCATCCGCCGCCGCCGCGACTACCAGCGTGCCGGTACCGCCACGCCGCAGCCCGATGGCCTGCAGGACGCACTGGTCAATCTCAAAGCGCAGGGCGTCACCCTGGACGAGCTGGCCGAGTGGCTGCCGCGGATCGACATCGAGCCGGTGTTCACTGCGCACCCGACCGAAGCGGTGCGCCGCGCGCTGCTGGAAAAAGAGCAGTTGATGGTGGCCAGCCTGGTCGACAACCTCGACGGCCAGCGCACCCCGGGCGAAGCGGCCGCCGATGCCGCGCGGTTCCGCATGGCCCTGACCGCCTCGTGGCAGACCACCGATTCCTCGCCCGTGCGCCCGACCGTGGAAGACGAGCGCGAGCATGTCGGCTTCTATCTGGTGCAGGTGCTGTACCGGGTGATTCCGGTGCTGTACGAATCGCTGCAGCAGGCACTGCTGGATACCTATGGCGAGGAACTGCCGCTGCCGCGCCTGCTGCGCTTCGGCACGTGGGTGGGCGGCGACATGGATGGCAATCCGAACGTGGACGCCGGCACCATCCGCAACACCCTGGATGCGCAGCGCCAGGCCGTGCTCGGCCGCTACCAGAAAGACCTGCTGCAGCTGGCCAGCCTGCTCAGCCAGTCCACCGAACGGGTGGCGGTCAGCGATGAACTGCAGGCACGCGTGGAGCATTACAAGGTCCTGTTGCCCAAGGTCACCTCGCGCCCGCGTCATGCCGACATGCCGTACCGCCTGCTCAACGACCGCATGCGCGCGCGCGTGCAGGCGACGATGGAGGATGCGGAAGGCGCCTATGCGTCGCCGCAGGAACTGACCGACGACATCGAACTGATCCTGCGCAGCCTGCACGAGAACAAGGGCGACCATGCCGGCGGCTTCGCGGTGCGTCGCCTGCTGTGGCGGGTGCGCACCTTCGGCTTCCATCTGGCGCGCCTGGATGTACGTCAGGAATCGAGCGTGCATGGCCGCGCGCTGGCCAGCGTGCTGGATGGGCAGGAGGCCTGGGACGGCGCCGATGCGGTCACCCGCGCGGCGCGCCTTGCCCCGTTCGCCAGTGGCGAGCAGGCGCTGCCGGCGAGCAACGAAGAAGGCGGTGAGCGCCTGGACGCGGTGTTCGCGGCGCTGGCCGATGCACGCCACCGGCACGGTGCCGACGCGCTGGGGAGTTACATCATTTCAATGGCGCACGACCGCAGCGATGTGCTCGCCGTGCTCGCCTTGGCGCGTCGCGGCGGCCTGGTGGATGACGCCGGCGCGGTGCCGCTCGACATCGCCCCGTTGTTCGAAACCGTGGACGATCTCAAGCGCGGGACCGACACCCTGCGCGATCTGCTGGCCGACCCCGTGTACCGCACCCACCTGGCCTCGCGCGGCGATGTGCAGATGGTGATGCTCGGTTATTCGGACAGCGGCAAGGACGGGGGTATCGCAGCGTCGCGCTGGGGCCTTCAGCGCGCCCAGGTGGAGCTGTTGGAGGTCGCTGCCGAGAACGACATCCGCCTGACGTTCTTCCACGGCCGTGGCGGCTCGATCAGCCGCGGTGGCGGCAAGACCACGCACGCCGTGGATGCCTCGCCGCGTGGCAGCATCGACGGCCGTCTGCGCGTGACCGAGCAGGGCGAAGTGATCCATCGCAAGTACGGCATCCGTGCACTGGCGCTGCGCTCGCTGGAGCAGTCCACCGGTGCGGTGCTGCGCTCCAGCCTGCGCCCGCGCGCCGCGGAACCGCGCGAGGAACAGTGGCGCCCGGTCATGGACCTGATCGCGCAGAAGAGTGCCGATGCCTACCGCGCCTTCGTCGGCCAGAAAGACTTCATGCAGTACTTCCGCCTGGCCACGCCGATCGACGTGATCGAGCGGATGACGCTGGGCTCACGCCCCTCGCGCCGGTTGGGCGAAGATGCGGCGCTGACCAATCTGCGCGCGATTCCGTGGGTGTTCGCCTGGAGCCAGGCGCGTGCCGTGATTCCGGGCTGGTATGGCGTGGGTAGCGGCCTGCAGGCGGCGATCGATGCCGGCCACGAAGGCCTCCTGAAAGAGATGGCGCGCGACTGGCCGTTCTTCAGCACCTTCCTGGACGACATCGCGATGGTGCTGTCCAAGGGCGACCTGACCATCGCCGAGCAGTTCTCGCAGCTGTCCGGTGCGTTGCATGGCCGCTTCTTCCCGCAGATCCAGGGCGAGCTTGAGCTCACCTCACAGTGGATCCTGGCGCTTACCGGCCAGGACGCACTGCTGCAGCACGACCAGCGCCTGGCGCTGTCGATCCGCCTGCGCAACCCCTACATCGATCCGATCAGCGTGCTGCAGGTGGACCTGCTGCGCCGCTGGCGTGAGAGCGGGGGCGAAGACGACGATGTGCTGCGCGCGCTGGTGGCCTGCGTGAACGGTGTTTCGCAGGGCGTACAGAACACCGGGTAGGCCATGACGGGGCAGTGCCGGCCGCTGGCCGGCAGCGCTCCTCAGACCCGCTCGACCAGATCGCCCGGCGCGGGCGGATTGGACGCCAGCAGCTCCAGGTGACGCTGCTCCATCTCCTCGCGCAGCTGGCGGCGGATCAATGCGGCCGCATGCCGGCGGCGTTCGTCGGCAGTTTCCAGTACCAGCGGCGGCACCGGGGTCGGCTTGCCCTCGTCATCCACCGCGACCATGGTGAAGAAGCAGCTGTTGGCGTGGCGCACGCTACGCTTGAGGATGTCCTCGGCCACCACCTTGACCCCGATTTCCATCGAGGAGGTGCCGGTGTAGTTGACCGAGGCCAGGAAGGTGACCAGCTCGCCAACCGCGATCGGCTGGCGGAACATCACCTGGTCCACCGAGAGGGTGACCACGTAGCTGCCGGCATAGCGGCTCGCACACGCGTAGGCGACCTGGTCGAGCAGGCGCAGCACCGCACCGCCGTGCACCTTGCCGGAGAAGTTGGCCATGTCCGGCGACATCAGCACCGTCATGGAGAGCTGGTTGGATTTGAATTCGGGCATGGCGGGAGTGTAGCGCCGCTTGACCCATTGGTAGAGCCGACCGTTGGTCGGCTTGTCGCGCGCGGCGAGACGGGCCAGGTACGGCAAAACGACGACGGGCCGCTTTCGCGACCCGTCATTTGTTTGGCCGATCATTGCCGCGCTGCGCGCGGCCAGCCGACCAACGGTCGGCTCTACCGGTAAGAAAAGGGCCGCTTTCGCGGCCCATTTCTTACTTCAACTTCGCATCCGCGCGCAGGGCGGCGGCGCGATCGGTCTTCTCCCAGGAGAAGGCGGTCGCGTTGACCTGTTCGCCAGCACCGTTGGTGTAGCTGAACTCCTTGGCCTTGCGGCCGAAGTGGCCGTAGGCCGCGGTCTGCTGGTACATCGGGTGGATCAGATCCAGCATCTGGATGATGCCGTACGGGCGCAGGTCGAAATGCTTGCGGATCAGCTTTTCGATCTTGTCATCGCTGATCTTGCCGGTGCCGAAGGTGGTGACCGAGATCGAGGTCGGCTCGGCCACGCCGATGGCGTAGGAGACCTGCACTTCGCAACGGTCGGCCAGGCCGGCGGCAACGACGTTCTTGGCGACGTAACGGGCAGCGTAAGCCGCCGAACGGTCGACCTTGGACGGATCCTTGCCCGAGAACGCACCACCACCATGACGGGCCCAGCCGCCGTAGGTGTCGACGATGATCTTGCGGCCGGTCAGGCCGCAGTCGCCCACCGGGCCGCCGATCTCGAACTTGCCGGTCGGGTTGATGTGGAACTTGGTGCCCTTGTGCAGCCACTTGGCCGGCAGCACCGGCTTGATGATCTCTTCGCGGACGGCCTCGATCAGGTCCTTCTGCTTCACGCCCGGGGCGTGCTGGGTCGACAGCACCACCGCGTCGATGGCCGAGACGGCACCGTTCTCATAGCGCAGGGTGACCTGGCTCTTGGCATCCGGGCGCAGCCAGGACAGCGGCGAGTTCTTCTTCTTGCGGATCTTGGCCTGCTGCTCGACCAGGCGGTGCGACAGGTGGATCGCGGCCGGCATGTAGCTGTCGGTCTCGTTGGTGGCATAGCCGAACATCAGGCCCTGGTCGCCAGCGCCCATTTCTTCGGGCTTCTTGCGGTCCACGCCCTGGGCAATGTGCGGCGACTGCTTGCCGATCAGGTTCAGCACGCCGCAGGTCGCGCCGTCGAAGCCGACGTCGGAGCTGTCGTAGCCGATGTCCAGGATCACCTTGCGGGTCAAGGCTTCCAGGTCGATCCAGGCGCTGGTGGTGATTTCACCGGCGACGATTGCCACGCCAGTCTTGACCATGGTTTCGCAGGCCACGCGCGCACGCTTGTCCTGGGTCAGGATCGCGTCCAGCACCGCATCGGAGATCTGGTCGGCAATCTTGTCCGGATGGCCTTCGGAGACCGATTCGGAGGTGAACAGGTAGCTGGACATCAGGCGTAATATCCTTTGATTCGGATGGAAAGATGGGCGCGAATGATACACGGCAAGTCGCGCGCTTGCATTGTGCGCCAGCACGGGTTGCCCGTGGTTAAGCCCGCGTGCCCGTCGCAGGGCCCCGTGTGACGGGATTGAGGCCCAGCGTCACCGCGCAGTGTTCCACCAGCGTGACAACCGGGCGCCCGCAGCGGCAGCCCCCCGACAGGCCCGCCAGCCGCACGCGCTCTCACGATGGGTGCGACGGGCATCCGGACCCCGCGCGCGTCATCGGCCCGTCGTCAAACCGCCATCGGGCTGTCGCCGGGGCCGTGCAGGCTTCGGCGCATCCGGCCGCCGGACCTGAGGAGCACGCCATGCACGAACTCGAGCAGCGCGACGCGCGGGAGGCCGCCACGCGGCCCGTGACGACCCTGGCGCCCCATCGGCGGGCGGTCTTCCTCTCCGATGTCCACCTGGGCTCGCGCCACTGCCACGCCGCTGAACTGGCCCGGTTCCTGGCCGAGCTGCGCTGCGAGCGCCTGTATCTGGTGGGCGACATCATCGACCTGTGGTGGATGGCGCACCGCCGGGCCAGCTGGCGGCCGGCGCACAGCGAAGTGATCCAGGCCCTGCACGCGCTGCAGCGGGCCGGCACCGGGATCATCTACATTCCTGGCAACCACGATGCTTCGCTGCGCAAGGTCTGCGGACTGATGCTGCCGGCCATGCAGGTCCGCCGGCGGGCGATCCACGTGACCGCCGACGGACGCCGGCTGCTGGTCGTCCATGGCGATGACTACGACGGCATCACCCATTTTGGCGGGCTGCAGGAGCAGTTCGGGGACTGGCTGTACTACCGCATCCTCACCGGCAACCGCCTGCTCAATGCCGCGCGGCGGCGGCTCGGCCAGCGCTACTGGTCGCTCTCCGAATTCCTCAAGAAGCGCAGCGGCGCGGCCGAGCGCTACATCGAACGCTTCGTCCAGGCCGGACTCGAGGATGTGCGGCGGCGCGGTCTGGACGGGATCGTCTGCGGGCATATCCATCGCGCCGCGCTGGTCGAGCGCGACGGGTTGATCTATGCCAACGACGGCGACTGGGTGGAAAGCCTGACCGCGCTGGCCGAAGACCCGGATGGCAGCCTGCGGCTGCTCGATCACACCGGGCAGACCCTGGCGGCGCTGCCCGGCAACGCTGCACTGGCCAGAGCGGCCTGAGCAGAACGGCAGGGGCGCAGGGCCAGGCCCGGCTGCTAGCATCGGCCGATGGACTCCCTTACCCAGATCGTACTCGGCGGCGCGGTGGCCGCCGCCATTGCCCCGGCCGGCCATCGCCGCGCCGCCCTGTTGGCCGGTGCCGCGCTCGGCACCCTGCCGGACCTGGACGCGCTGCTGCTGGCGTTCACCGCCGCCGATCCGGTGGCGCTGATGGTCGAGCACCGCAGCTTCAGTCATTCCCTGCTGGTGCTGCCGTGGGTGGCGGCGTTGATCTGGTGGCTGTTCAAACGCTTTGGTCATGGCCGGGTGGCACAGGCGCCGGGCCGCTGGTTCTGGGCGATCGCGCTGGCGCTGATCACCCATCCGCTGCTGGATGCCTTTACCGTTTACGGCACCCAGCTGTGGTGGCCGTTCACGCCGCCTCCGACGATGTGGGCCAGCGTCTTCATCATCGACCCGCTGTATACGGTGTGGCTGCTGCTCGCCTGTGCGGTGGCGTGGTTCGCCCGTGCGCGGCCGCTGGCGCAGAAAGCGCTGGTGGCGGGGCTGGTGCTCAGCAGTGGTTACCTGGGCTGGTCGCTGCTGGCCAAGCACAGCGTCGACCGCGAGGCCGACCGCGCGCTGGCCGCCATGGGGTTGGGTGACGCCCCGCGCTTCTCGGTGGCGATGCCGTTCAACACGCTGCTCTGGCAGGTGGTGGCGATGACGCCCAGCGGGTACGTGATCGGCGAGCGCTCGCTGATCGCCGACCGCGGCGCGATGACCTTCGAAGGGCATCCTTCCAACGTGCAGGCCTTGCGCCAGGCGGCCACGCTGCCGGCCGTGCAGCGGCTGAACTGGTTCAACCGCGGCTTCATGCGGGCCCAGGTGGTCGATGGCGAACTGCAGCTCAGCGACCTGCGCATGGGCCTGGAGCCGGACTACACCTTCACCTTCGCGGTGGCCCGGGCCGAGGGCCAGGGCTGGGCGGCGATCACGCCACGACAGCTGCGCCCGGCGTATGAAGGGGAGCAGGGCAGGGCGATGGTGAAGCGCCGGTTCTCGGCGATGTGGCAACGCATCTGGCACGCGCCGGCGCATCCCGAGGTGATCGCACCGAAGGCAGGTTGGACGGAGGCACCGTGACCGAACGGTTCGACATGGAGATCAATGGCACGCGCTACACCCGGCTGGCCGATGTGCCGCCGGAGTACCGCGCGCTGTTGCTGGATGTGACCCCGGGCCGCTCCGCCGAGCAGCCAGCGGTGCCGTTGCGCGAGATCCTGCACAAGGCCAAGGCGCAGCCGGACCGCGCGCGTCAGCAGCAGGTGCTGCTGGAGGAACTGCACAAGGTCGACCCCGAGCGGGCGCGGCGCATGCAGAACAAGCTCACCGAGCGTAACCAGCGGCCGGCCACCGGCACCCTGGAGGTGGGCAACACGCCCACCGCGCGGCCGCGCGAAGGCGCCCGCCTCACCGCCGGTGGTGCAACGGTCGCCCCGGGTGATCGGGGCGGGCTGGGTCTGTGGGTGGTGCTGGCAGGGGTGGTCGTGGCCAGCCTGGTGGCGTGGCTCATCGGGTAGGGCGTGCTGCCGATCAATACACCGTCGCGCGCGCCTGCACGAAGGAGAAGAAGAACACCGCGTTCGGATCGTTCTGGACCAGGCTGAACTCGCGGCGCATGCCATCCACCGTCTCCTGGTCGACCAGGCCGGCGTCCAGCAGCGGATCGGCCGCCGACAACAGCAGTTGCTCCCAGAACGCGATCATCGTCTTGCGACGTGCCGGCTCGCGGTTGTCCAGGTGGATGGTCTTGATCTCGGTGTGCACGTCGCGGAAGCCGCCGGCCAGCAGCAGGTTGCCGAGCTTGGCACCGACGAACGGATCGCCACCGTGGTCGTACTGGAAATCGTTGAAGGCCATCCAGTAGCGCCAGATATGCGGTGAATACGGATCGAGCAGGAACGAGGCGTTCATCACTTCGGTGACATACACGGGCGAGCCCGGCACCAGCACGCGGCGCACTTCGTTGAGCACCCGCGCCGGCGAGGGCACGTGCTCCAGCACCCAGCACAGGAAGGCCGAATCGAATTCGCGCGCGCCGAACGGCAGGTTGCCGGCGTCGGCCTGCAGCAGGGTGTAGCGCTCGCGGCACCACGGTGTCCTGGCCAGGTTGGTGGCGGCGGTGGCCAGCTGCGCCTCGCTCAGGTCCACGCCGGTGACGTGCAGCTCCGGGAACCGCCGCAGCAGGATGTCCGTCTGCGCGCCAACGCCGCTGCCGACTTCCAGCAGGCGCGTGGCGCCGCCGTAGTCAATGCCGCTGAAGATGCTCGATTCGAACAGGCGCGACTGGGTGACCAGGCGATGCTGCTCGGTATCGGAGAAGCCGTGGAGGTAGGTCGGTGCGGTGATCGGCGGAGTCATGGCGGAAGGCTCAGGCAGCGGACGACAACGGCTCGCCGGCGGCGAGGGCGTCGAAATAGTCAGTGGTCAGGGCGACTTGGCTGGCGGCATCTTCGGCGCGGTTGACCACCGCACGGAAGGCGGCGTTCTCCGGCCGGTCCTTGGCGTACCAGCCCAGGTGTTTGCGCGCGATGCGCACCCCCTGCTGCTCGCCATAGAAATCGTGCAGCGCGTGCAGGTGCCCCAGCAGCAGGTCGCGCACCTCGGTCACCGAGGGCGGCGCCAGCAGCTCGCCGGTGGCCAGGTAGTGCGCCACCTCGCGGAAGATCCAGGGCCGGCCCTGGGCGGCGCGGCCGATCATCACCGCGTCCACGCCGGTCTGCTTCAACACCTGCGCGGCTTTCTGCGGTGAGTCGATGTCGCCGTTGGCGATCACCGGAATACGCAGCGCTGCCTTGATCGCGGCGATGGTGTCGTACTCGGCGGTGCCGGTGTAATGCTGGTCGCGGGTACGGCCATGCACGGCCAGCGCGGCGATGCCGCTGTCTTCGGCGATGCGGGCGATCAGCGGGCCATTGCGGTGGTCGCAGTCCCACCCGGTGCGGATCTTGAGCGTGACCGGCACGTCCACCGCACTGACCACCGCGCCGAGGATGCGGGCGACCAGGTCCTCATCGCGCATCAGCGCCGAGCCGGCCCAGGCGTTGCAGACTTTCTTGGCCGGGCAGCCCATGTTGATGTCGATGATCTGCGCACCGTTGTCCACGTTGTAGCGGGCCGCCTCGGCCAGCTGCTGCGGCTCGGTGCCGGCGATCTGCACGCTGATCGGGTCCGGCTCACCGGCATGGTCCATGCGGTGCAGCGATTTGCGGGTATTCCAGAAGCGCGGGTCGGAGATGGTCATCTCCGAGGCGGCCAGGCCCGCGCCCAGCTGTTTGCACAGCAGGCGGAAGGGCTTGTCGGTGACACCGGCCATCGGTGCCAGCACCACGTTGGGCTGGATGTTGTAGGGGCCAATCTGCATAGGCGCATTGTAGAGCGCCCGGCCGGCGCCGGCCGCGCTGGCGGCCAGCCCGTTCAGGCCGATCCGGAAGAGCCTGATGCGCTCCGGTCATGAGCATATGCTTGACGATTGGTTCCGCCGCCCCCAGCGGCGGCGGATGCTGGCTGGTTACCGGTCGCGCCGGACGCTGGCTGGGAATCGCATGATCAGGTGGAGCCTGCCGCGATTCCGGCGATGGTCAGGGCGCCGGACCACATGCATAGGCCAACACCGCCAGATGCCGCTGCGGGTCGAGCCCGAGCAGGGCCAGCACGGCGGCGTCCTCGAATGAGCCGATCGCGCAGCCGGCGGCGTTCATCGCGGCCACCTGCTGCCCCAGCGCGCCCAGCCAGACCCCGGCCTCGATCAACACGAAGCGGCCGCCGCGCTCGCCGTACTTGGCCAGCGTCCCACCCGGCTCGGCGATCAGGAACAGCACGGCCGCCGGCCGCTCCGGCCAGTCCACGCCCAGCAGCCTGGACAGCGCCGGCCATGCAGGGCAGGGCGCTACCGGCACCAGGGCGTGCTCGAGCGGGTCGTACCACTGGATGCCCGGCGCTACCGCGGGCGCATCGTCGTTGCCGTACAGCGCGGCATAGGCCTGGATCGGGTACTTGGCCCCACCGGACGGCAGACGCCGCGTGTCACTGTCGCCGGGGCGGGCCCGCAGCGGGGCCAGCACGCGCCCCAGTTCCTGCGCGCCCCACGGTGCATCACCGAAACGGCGGCCACTGCGGCGCTGCGCGAGGGCATCGCCGGGGTGTACCGGGTCCGGCAAGGCGACGCCGGCTGCTGCATGCAACGGCCGTGGCGGCGACCAGGCACGTGCGGCATCTTCGGCGATCCGCGCGCGCATCACGTCTGCGCGCGCGGGATTGAGCTCGCCGTTGTGCCAGAACAGATGGAACAGCGGGGCATCGTCCCAAGGGGAAGGCGGTGACGGCATGCGGTTCTCGGGGATCAGCCCAATGGATGCGGGAAGGGGTTGGGAAACGCGCCGCCGTGCGGCACGCCGGGATAGCGCCATGCCACGTCCCGGCAGCGGCCACCCAGGAAGGGCGCACGTTCGTCGGCATGCAGGCCGACGAGCGCTGGCGACAGCACCCGCATCACCCGCAGGCCGGCCGCGGCCACATCGGCGGTGGTCAACTCGCGGTAGTACAGCGCGATGCCAGCACGGCCCAGCCGGCGTCGCAGCTGATCAAGCTCGATGACCGCGCGCGGCGCGGCGGGCGGGATCGCCGCGCCCGGTGGTGGCAGCTGCAAGGTACTGTCGCCTGCCTTCCGTAGCAGCGGCAACTGCGGCCACAGCTCCGGGCGCAGGGTGTAAAAGGCGGCATGTTCGTCGAAGCTGCGCAGCGCTGACGGTTCACGCGGAAGCCGTGCACGTTCGCGGCCACACAGATGGGCGGCGAAGGTCAGCGCCTGCTGCCATTCCAGCAGCGCCTTGTGCAGCGCCTCACCCGGATCGGCGCGGCAGGCGATGCCGAGGACGTGCCGCGGGCGGCCTTCAAACGGGATGCCACCGGCGACCGCGATCACCGGGTGCGGGTTCCAGTGCTGGGTGAGGTCGAAGACGTGCAGTTCGCCACCGCGCTCGTGCGCGAAGGCCTGCCATTGGGCCGGCAGCGCGATTCGCCGGCCGGCCACGCCATTGAGCCAGGTGACCGCCAGCGCATCGCGCTCCAGCAGCTCCTGCGCCGCGCGCAGCAGCGCCAGCCAGGCGCCATCGCGCCCATCCCGCCAAGCCGCCAGACCACTGGACGTCGACGGCAACCGCGCCTGGCCGCTGCGCGGCCCCAGCCCAACCAGCTCCTGCGGCACCCAGGCGACCCGGTTGTTGTCCAGCGCATGTACCGCTGCGAACAGGTCCTCGTCGCGTTCGGGCATCGGCCACGGGAAGTCCGGCATGGCGCGTTGGCTCGCCGAGAACAGCGCGAACGCCGATTCGTCCAGACGTTGTGTGGGCGTCAGCGCATCGCGGCGACGCACCTCCAGACTCGCCTGCGCCGCCGCCAGCCGCTCCAGGGCCTCGGCGACCGCGCCGTCGGCGGCCGCAGCGGCCTCCAGCGCGACTGCGCCCGAGACGCCCTGCCAGGGATTGGCCGGGTCGGCTGGCGTGGCGGCATTGTGCACGCGCCGTCCCTGGAACAAGGGGCCGGTTGCATCGCACGGGTTGGCCTCGATCGGTTGCGCCGGGCGCACCAGACCGCAGCGCGGACGCGCTGCGCCATGCAGCAGGTGCGACGACAGCGTGGGCGTTTCCGGCACCGCCGCCTGCACGGCGGCGTGGCTCATTTCAACACGCTCAGCCAGAGCATCATCTCGAGCGCGCCCACGGCGAACAGGCCCAGCAGCAGCCCGATGGCGATGCCGATGCCGCGCCCGAGCGAACGCCCCGCGCGCTCGTAGACGAGGGCGTAGATGCCGAGATACAGCCCGACGGCGACGAACAGCCCGAATATCGGATTGGAAGTGCTCATGAAAATGCCACCGCCGATCGCGGCCAGCGGCAAGGCGAACAGCCCCAGCAGGATCCGGCTGGGGCGGCTCATGCCGGCTGCCGGCATCACCGGTGCGGGTGTCGCCGGGTGATCCGGAGTGACGGCGCTGGGTGGTTCCTGCGGCAACGCAGGCGGCTGGCCGTGGCGCTCGGTGGGGGTATCGACGGTGACGGGCGTGATGGCCGCGGCGCCGGGATGGGCGGCAGGCGCAACCGGTTCCAGCCTGCCAAGCACCACCGCCGACAGCACCGAGGTGCCGAGCAGGGTGACGACGCAGGAACTGCAGGTGGTCGACGTCGAGCCGCCGCCTGCCGCGGCAAGGTCCTGGCGCGAGGCACTGGCATCGAACTGGGTCGGCAGGCGATACATGGGGTCACTCCCTTGACCAGGGCGGAAACGCCCGGCGCGTGGCGCACATTATCACGGGCGCCCGGGGTCCCAGGGCAGTGGCAGCGGTGCAGGCAGTGACGCTTCACCGCCGTGGCAGGCGGGGCACCACGGCAGCCGCAGCACCCGGTCGCGCTCCCCATGCAGGCGATGCAGGTCGAGCCAGACGCTGCGTTCGAGATAGCCCAGCAACAGGTGCGGCTGATCCAGCAACGGCGCGACCAGCGCAGCGATCCGCGCCGGTTGCGTTGCGACTTCCGGCAGCGCCGGCACCACTGCTTCGCCCCAGCGACGCAGCACCCGGTTGCCCAGGCAATACACGCAGGCGCTCTGGCCGGGCACCACATAGGGCCCAAGCGCGATCGTGTGGTGATAGCTGAGGTCCAGCAGCACGTGCGGCTGTACCGGCATCTGCGTGCGGTAGCGCGCCAAGGCCTGCTCCCAGCCGAGCCCATGGCGGACCAGCACGAGGAGGTCGGCATCGGCCACGGCATCGACGCGCTGCAGATCCGCGCTGGCATGCTGGTCGAACGCGTCGGCCAACCCGGGCAGCGGTTCGCCGAGCCAATCCAGTGCATAGCGGCGCACAGGGCGCATCGCCTGCGACGGCACCAACACGCCCAGGCGCATCAACTGGCGGACCGCCGGGCCACCGTCCGGATCGTCCTGGAGTATCGCCAGCGTGTCGTCCTGCCAGTGGCCGAGGATGCGTTCGATGATGGCCGGGGTATCCGCCTCATCGACCACGTAGAGCTCGTCGGCGCCACCGGACACCAGCAGCAGTTGGCGCTGCGCATGGGGCTGCGAAAACAGGGCCCAGGCCGGATTGCGCGTCCAGCGCGGTGCATCCGCGTGCGTGCCTGCGTGTTGCTGACTGCCTGCTGCCACTGCGTACAGTCCCTGTATCCGCGAAAGCGCAAGGATAGCGGCAAACAGGCCTGCCACGTTCTGCTACCGTGCGCGCGTGCCCACACCGCCTCATGCCAACGCTCCGGTCCCGCATCCGCCCTGGCGCGAGGCCATGCTGTGGATGCTGCTGCTCGGCGCGATGTTCATCCATGGCTACAGCTGGACCAACCAATGGGCCGCCAGCCAGCCCCATAGCTACAGCCTGCACGGTCGCTGGGACGAGGCGATCCCGTTCTGGGCATGGACGATCTGGCCGTATCTGGCGCTGAACCTGCTGTACCCGCTGACGTTCTTCCTCTGCCCGACCCGGTCGGCGCTGCGCCGCCATGCCCTGGCCATCGCGCTGGTGCAGGCCGCCTGCATGCTTGCGTTCGTGTGCTGGCCGACCGGCAACGTGCGTGTCTTGCCGCAGCCGGAAGGCGCGAGCGGACTGCTGTTCGCCCAGCTACGCGCGTTCGAGGCGCCATTCAACATGGCGCCGTCGCTGCATGCCGCGGTATTGGTGGTGGTCTGGCAGGCATGGCGCCGCTGGCTGCTGGCCGATACGGCGGCGTTGCGCTGGCTGTGGCATGGCGCCTGCGGCCTGATCCTGGTGTCGACGCTCACCACCTGGCAGCACGATCTGTTGGATGTGCTTGCCGGACTGCTGGTCGGCGCGCTGGCGCTGTGGATCACGCGCTGCATACCAATGTCGCTGGGGCGCACCGCGAGCTCAAGGGCCCCGTAGCGACCGGTAGGCCCCTCGGCAAATGTCCCCCGGCCGCCGCTGCGCAGCGCCAGCGCTCGACCTACTCGACGCCTCGCCCGGAAAGGCTCAGAGGGCGCCTCTCGATTTCATGCAGAGGGGAGCAGGACAAAAAAAAGGCCAGCGCGAACGCTGGCCTTGGTATCCACACCGGTGACGCTTACTTGTTCTCGGCATCACCCGGGGTGAAGTGCGGCATCGCCGCGGCGGCGCCTTCCTTCTCGGTCGAACGACCGGCGAACTGGTTGGCGAAACGCACGTGGCGGGCGAACGCCGCGTCCGGATCCTGCGCGATCGAGGCCACCAGCGCACCGTTGAACGCATCGCCGGCGCCGGTGGTGTCCAGCACCTGCACCTGCTCGGCACCGACGCGGTAGTACGGCTGGGTATCGCCACGCAGGTTCTCTTCGGCGTGCGACACGAACACACCCACCGAGCCCAGCGTCACCACCACGGTGCCGTTGCCGACCAGCTTGCGGCACAGCGCATGCAGGCTGGCGCCATCCAGCGCGGCCACATCGTTGGCATCCACGCGCTCGCCGACGTGACGGCCGAGCAGGGCAGCGAACTCGGTCTCGTTCGGGGTCAGCACATCGGCCAGCTTGAGCAGGCCGATGCTGGACGGCGCATCGGCAGGCGCCACGTTGAGCACGGTGGTGGCACCGGCCTCACGTGCGATCGCCAGCGCCGCTTCGATGGTTTCCACCGGCGATTCCAGCTGCGCCAGCACCACCTTGGCGCCGGCCAGCAGCGCGCGCTGCTGTTCGACGAAGTCCAGGCTCAGCGCGGCGTTGGCGCCCGGGCCGATCACGATGGTGTTGCGGCCGCGGCTGTCGACATAGATGCCACCGGTACCGGTCGGCTCGCTGCTGGCCTCGGCGGTCAGCGCGAAGCCGTCCTGCTCGGCCAGCCCACGGGCCATGGCACCGCCGGCGTCATCGCCCAGCGCGCACAGGAACGTGGTCGGCGCGCCGGCGCGGCGGGCGGCCACGGCCTGATTGAAGCCCTTGCCGCCGGGACCGGTGCTGTAGCGGCCGGCAATGGTCGCGCCCGGGGCCGGGAGCGACTCACAACGCCAGACATGATCCACATTGAAGGAACCGATTACGACGACACTGCTACTCATAAAGACTGTTTCTCAGGGAACGGATATCAGCTGAAATGCGTCAGCACGCCGGCGATGGTCGCCGTCATGAAGGTGGCAATGGTACCGCCGAGCACCGCGCGCAGGCCGAACTTGGCCAGATCGTGGCGACGCTCCGGCGCCAGGCCACCAATACCACCGATCTGGATCGCGATGGAGCTGAAGTTGGCAAAACCGCACAGCGCGTAGGTGGCGACCAGGCGGCCCTCGGCGGACAGCACCGTGCCGGGCACCTCGCCTCGGATGATCTTGGCCAGCTCCGAATACGCCACGAACTCGTTGATCACCACCTTCTGGCCGATCAGCGAGCCCACGGTGGTGGCATCGGCCCACGGGGTGCCGATCACCCAGGCGATCGGGGCCAGCAGGAAGCCGAACAGGGTGGACAGGTCGGTCGGGCGGCCGATGAGCGAGGCCAGGCCGGTGACGTCGCCCAGCCAGGTCAGCGGAGCGTTGATCAGGGCGATCAGGGCGATGAAGGCCAGCAGCATCGCACCGATGTTCAGCGCCAGCTTGAGGCCGTCGCCGGCACCGGCAGCAGCGGCATCGATGATGTTGCTGGAGGTCTTCTCCACTTCCATCTTGACCGTACCGCGGGTCAGCGGGGTGCCGGTTTCAGGCACCAGCAGCTTGGCCACCACCAGGGTCGCCGGCGCCGCCATGATGCTCGCGGCCAGCAGATGCTTGGCATAGAAGGCCTGTTCGACCGGATCGCCGGCACCGAGCATGCCCACGTACGCGGCCAGCACGCCGCCGGCGATGTGCGCCATGCCGCCGATCATCATGGTGATCAGTTCGGACTGGGTCATCTTGGCGATGTACGGACGCACCGTCAGCGGGGCTTCGGTCTGGCCGATGAAGACGCTGGCGCAGACGCTGGTGGTTTCAGCACCGGACACGCGCATGATCTTGGTGATCGCCCAGGCCATGCCGCGCACGATCATCTGCATCACGTTGAGGTGGTACATGACCCCCATCAGCGCCGAGAAGAAGATGATGGTCGGCAGCACCTGGAAGGCGAAGATGAAACCGAACTGGCTGGTGTCCATCAGGCTGCCGAAGATGAAACCAGAGCCGGCATTGACGAACTCCAGGATCTTGACGAAGCCCTTGCCCAGCGCGTCGAACACATCACGGCCACCCGGGACCAGCAGCACCACCGCCGCGAAGGCGATCTGCAGTGCGATACCGGTGACCACCAGGCGCCAGTCGACAGCCCGCTTGTTGTTCGAGAACAACCAGGCAATGCCGATCAGCACTGCCAACCCGAACAGGCCGAAGCCAATCCTGCCCAAACCTTCGACCATGAGACTTCCCTTGGGGCGCCGCGAAAAACGGGAAGCCTAGAGCAGCGGCAGGGGCGGGGCAAGGAAAAGCAGCGTCTGCGAGGCGATCGGTCGTGATCGGGCCTGTATCGGCAAGGCACGGCCGCGGTTCCGCGCGGCGTGTCACGGGCTGTGAGACCGCCGCCACGGCAGGCCGCGCGGAACTGCGCCGCCGCGCTCTACACTAACCGGCATCGATCCGGCCCGGTTGCGGGCCCGCAGCAGGAGAACCACATGCTCTATCGCCGTCTCGGCTCCACCGGCCTGAAGCTCTCGGCCCTGTCCTTCGGGGCCTGGGTGACCTTCGGCGACCAGATCGGCCGCGATGAGGCCCGCAAGCTGATCGCCACCGCCTGGGATGCCGGGGTCAACTTCTTCGACAACGCCGAGGGCTATGCCCGCGGCCGCGCCGAGCAGGTGATGGGCGATGTGATCGCCGACCTGCGCCTGCCGCGCGATGGCTTCTGCGTCTCCAGCAAGGTGTTCTTCGGCGCCGTCGACGACCCGCGCCCGACCCAGCACGGGCTGTCGCGCAAGCATGTCACCGACGCCTGCCACGCCGCGCTCAAGCGCCTGCGGGTGGAGTATCTGGACCTTTACTATTGCCATCGCCCGGACCCGGATACCCCGATCGCCGAAACCGTGCAGGCCATGGATACCCTGATCCGCCAGGGCAAGGTGCTGTATTGGGGCACCTCGGAATGGTCGGCCGCGCAGATCCAGGAGGCGGTGGACATCGCCCGCGCGCGCAACCTGCATGCGCCTTCGATGGAGCAGCCGCAGTACAACCTGCTGCACCGCGAGCGGGTGGAGCGCGAGTACGCGCCGTTGTATGCGGAGGCCGGGCTCGGCACCACGATCTGGTCGCCACTGGCCTCGGGCCTGCTGACCGGCAAGTACAACGCCGGCATCGACCCGCAGTCGCGGCTGGGCCAGGAGCAGCTGGGCTGGCTGAAGGCGCAGGTGCTGGACGATGGCAGCGACCGCCTGGAACGGGTCCGCCGCTACACCGCGCTGGCCGCGCAACTGGGCGTCTCGCCGGCGCAGCTGGCGATCGCCTGGTGCCTGCGCAATCCCAACGTCTCCAGCGTGATCCTCGGCGCCAGCCGGGTCAGCCAGCTGGAAGAGAACCTGGGCGCGCTGGCGCTGTTCGAGCAGCTTGATGAGAGCGTCTGGCAGCAGGTGGACGCGGTCTTTGCCTGAGCCCTTCGGCGGGAATCTGCGGGACCTGCGGGAGCCGGCCAGCGGCCGGCCCTGCCCATCACGGCATGACAGTGGAACAGGGATGCCGGGCGCCGGAAGATAGCGGCGGCTGCCCGCTGCAGGCTGCAGGCTGCCCACCGCAGGCTGCCCACCGCAGGCTGCGCTACGGCTCGGCGGCCCCGTCCATTCGCCCATTGCGATTCACAATAACTATCGAAGATCCGCATTCGATCATTAATGCCATCTATCAAAGTGAGAATGGTTGTTGATTGTCAACTGAGAATCATTATCATTTGACTCGCCCCTCGCAACGAGTCCAGACGATGAACACTCAAGCTGCTGTACTGCTGCGCCCCGAAACACTGACCCTGCGCGACCGCCCGGTCCGTGTGGTCCCGCCCGAAGAAGTGATCGACAGCGAAGCCCTGCTCAAGGGCCGCCGCGAAATCCTGATCCAGCACGGCGACCGCTTCTATCGCCTGCGTCATACCAGCAACGACAAGCTGATCCTGACCAAGTAACCGCGCTGCCTCCCCCAGCTCTCTCCCCCTCGACACTCCGCCGTCGACTCCGGTCCGCGGCGTTGGTCGAGGGTCTCCCTTCGCAACCGCCGATTGCAGGTAGATCGCCATGAGCCGCGCCCTTTCCGTCGGCCGCCCACCGGGCCGCCCTCCCATCGCTGGTCTGCCATCGGCTGCACAGTTGGCTTCGCTGGGCACCGTGCTGTGCCTGTACCGTCCGGACAGCAGCGAGCTCGGTGGCTGGAAACATGCCGTCTCGGCCCACGCCTGCCAGGGCATGGACAGCGAAGGCATCCGCGAAAGTCTGTGCTTCGTCGACGCCCGCGGCCGCTGCTGCTGGCGCCTGTACCTGCTGCCGGACAGCGACTTCCTTGCCTGGGATCGGCTGGTCTCCGCGTTCCCGGCACGGCCCGAACCGGTCAACGACGCCGGCGTTGCCGAACGCTTGTGGCGGCGCCTCGCCGTGCGCCTGGGCAACGACGCCTGGCGCATGTGCGCCCTGCGCCTGCAGGTCGGCGAAGGCCGCGAACTTGCGGCCAGCCTGGCCTCGTTGTCGGCCTTGGGCGCCACCACCGCGCGCCGGATCGGCCACGTCGAAGGCGCCGAAGGCGAGCTCTGGGTAGACGACTGCTGCTGCGCCACCGCCGCCCGCCACGGCGGATCGTGGACGGCCGATGGCATGCCGGTGATCCAGCTGTAATCTGAAACGACGGGCCCGCCCGGCGCCGAGGGGGGCCAGCTGACCGCAGCACGCACAAGGACGCCTGATGACGCACTCCCTCGCTCTCGCCGGGCTGCTGCTCGCGCTCACCGCCAGCGCGCACGCCGCGCCGGCCGATCCCGCGCGTGACCGCGCCAGCATCCTGGCCATGCAGGGCCAATACACGGTCGATTTCGCCTTCGACGAAACCGTGCTGCTCAAGCCCGGCTACGAACGCGCCCCGGCCGTGCGCACCGGCGGCAACGAGGTGGTGATCGTGGTCGAAGACAGCCCGGCGCGGATCGTGCTCCAGCACCTGCTGGTCGACCCGAAGAGCGGCCACGTGACCAAGCACTGGCGCCAGGACTGGGTGTTTCAGGCGCCGACCCGGTTCGAATTCAGCGCCGAGCAGACCTGGCAGGTCCGCGCGGTTCCCGCAGCGCTCACCACCGGCGCGTGGACCCAATGCGTGTATGAAGTCAGCGACGCACCGCGCTACTGCGGTACCGGAGCCTGGACCTACGACAACGGCATCGCCGAATGGACCAGCGATCTCAGCTGGCGCCCGCTGCCCCGTCGCGAATACACCCGCCGCAGCGACTACAACGCCCTGGTCGTGATCAACCGCCACACGCTCACGCCCAACGGCTGGACCCACGAGCAGTTCAACACCAAGATCCAGCGCAACCGCGACGGCAGCCAGACACCGATCGCGCGGGAGTTCGGCTTCAACGATTACAGCCGCACCACCGAGGTGGATTTCACCCCGGCCTACGCCTACTGGACCGCCACCGCGGGCTACTGGGCCAGGGTGCGCCAACGCTGGAGCAGCGTCCTCGACAAAGCGCCGGGGGTGCATCTCAACACCAAGCCCGACGGGATGGCCATGATCATCCCGCTGTTCACCCAGGCGCAGGCGATCCAGGACGGCAAGCAGGTCCAGGATGCCGAGATCGACGTGGTATTCAAGCAGTGGGTGGAACAGGCCCCGGCCGACACCCGGCGCTGATCCAGCCGCCACCGTGGGAGCGGTGCAGATAGGACACGGCCAGTGGCGACCGGAATGAAGGCGTCAGCTCATTCCTTGAACATCAGGAACGCCGCCACCAGGATCAACCCGAACGCGGCCCAGTGATTCCACTTCAGCGGCTGATCCAGATAGAACGCCGAGAATGCCGCGAACACCACCAGCGTGATCACCTCCTGCATGCCTTTGAGCTGCGGCGCCGAATACACCGCACTGCCCAACCGGTTGCCCGGCACCTGCAGGCAGTATTCGAAAAACGCGATGCCCCAGCTGACCAGGATCACCGTGATCAACGGCGCGCTCTTGTACTTCAGATGCCCATACCAGGCGAAGGTCATGAAGATGTTGCTGCCCAGCAGCAGCAACACGGGATACAGATAGGCAGTGAACGGGGTGCCGGGCATCCGGGCGATCTCAGGGGGCAGGGGCGTGCAGCATACCGAGGCACACCCCGTTCCCGTGTCATCGCCGCGTGCTCATGCCTCCCGCAGCGCCAGCGCCGGCGGCGTATGCAGAATCCGGCGCGTGCCCCACCAGCCGGCCAGCATGCTCAACAGCACGCCCAGGCCACCGCCGACCAGCAGCGGCCCCCACGGCGGACTCAGCGTCAATTCGAACACCTGCCGCGCCACCACGCTGCCCAGCAGCGCGGCGGTACCCACCGCCAGCAGCCCCGACAACAGGCCCAGCGCCCCGAACTCGACCAGCACCGCGCCCCGCAGCTGGCTGCGCGTGGCCCCCAGCGTGCGCAGCACCGCACTGTCATAGCGGCGCTCACCGGCCGTGGCCTGCAGCGCTGCCAGCAGTACCAGAAGCCCGGCCAGCAGACTGAAGCCCATCACCAGCTGCACCGCTTGGCTCACCCGATCCACCACTTCGCGCACCCGCTCCAGGATCCCATCGATATCCAACAGCGAAATGTTCGGGTACTCCCGGGTCAGCCCGGCCAGCGCCGGCGCCTGCGCGCGCGGCAGATGGAAGGCCGTGATCAGGTTGTACGGGGCATCGGCCACCGCGCCCTCGTTGAGCAGCAGGAAGAAATTGACCCGGAACGAATCCCAGTCCGCCTTGCGGATGCTGGTGATCGTGAAGCTGCGCTCCTGGTCGCCCATCTGCAGGGTCACCGTGTCGCCCAGCGTCATCCCGTAGCGTTCGGCCCAGCCCTGTTCGATCGAGGCTTCCGCCGCCCTACTGCCGGCCTTCCAGAAGGTGCCGCTGAGCAGTGTGTTGGCCGGCGGGAAATCATGCCGCCACGAGAAGTTGACCGGCCGGTTGGCATCGTCGTCTTCGTTGCTGTTGTCCTCGCGCGCCTGCCGCTGCGGCGGACGGTCGTTGACCGCCAGCAGGCGACCGGTACTGAACGGCTCGATCCCGGGTGACACCACGCCCAGCCCGCCCAGCGTGGCCAGCACCGCATCGCGCTGCTCCGGCTGGATGTTCATCAGGAAGTAGTTCGGCGTGTCGCTCGGCAGGCGGTCGCGCCACTGCGCCAGCAACCCCGGGCCGATCACCGACAGCAGCAACAACGAGCACAGCGACAGCGACAGGCCGACCAGCTGCATCACCGCCAGCCCGCGCCGCCGCGTCAACGAGGCCAGCCCCAGCTTCCAACGCCCACGCAGGCGTGGCTGCAACCCACGCAGCAGCCACAGCAGCAGTGCACCGAGCGCACCGGCCAGGGCCGCCAGCGCGGCCAGCCCGCCCAGCACCCACGCGGCCAGCTTTACATCGCCGGTGGCCTGCACGGTCAGCGCCACGGTGGCCGCCAGCGCCGCAGCATAGACCAGCATCGAACTCGGCGGCAGCGCCGCGAAGCTGCGGTTGAGCACACGCATCGGCGGCACGCTGCGCAGGCGCAGCAGTGGCGGCAGGCCGAAGCCCAGCAGCAGCACCAGCCCGATGCCGGCACCACTCAGTGCCGGCGTCGCCTGCGGCAGGGGCAGGCGGTTCGGAATCAATCCGCCCAGTGCCTGCACCAGCCCGGCCTGCGCGGCCATGCCCAGGCCGATGCCGACCAGACAGGCAGGCACCGCCAGCATCACCAGCTGCAGCGCCATCGCGCTGAGGATGTCGCGCTGGCGCGCGCCCAGGCAGCGCAGGATGGCGACCTGGTCGATGCGACGCATCGCGAAGCGGTTGGCAGCCAGTGCCGTGGCGACACCGGCCAGCAGCACCGCCAGCAATGCGGCCAGCGACAGGAAGCGCCCGGCCAGATCGAACGCGCCGCGCACGCCGCGCTGGGCGTCGGCGATGCCGACAATGCGATAGCCCTTGGCCTGCGGCGTGAGCCACTCGCGGAAGGCCTCGATCTGCGCCGGCTCACCGGCGAACATCATCCGGTACGACGCGCGGCTGCCCGGCCCGAGCAGGCCGGCGCGATCCACATCGAGGCGGTTGACCAGCAGCGGCGGCGACAACTGCATCAGCTCGCCGGAGGTATCCGGTTCGGCCTGCAGCACCCGCGTCACGGTCAACGTGCCCGCGCCGAATTCCAGCGCATCGCCCACCTGCAGCCCGAGCGCCTGCATCAGCCGCGGATCGGCATAGGCTTCACCGGGCGGCGGTGTTCCTGCGGTCTCGCTGGTGCTGTCATGCAGGGTGCGGCTGACCCGCAGCTCGCCGCGCAGCGGGTAGCCATCGCCCACCGCCTTGATGTTGGCCATCTGGCTGTCATCGCCATGGAACAGCACGCTGGGGAAGCTGACCATGCGTGTGTTGGCCAGACCGCGCTCGCGCGCTGCATCGGCGAAGGTCCGGGGGATATCCTCGCGGCCGCTCAGGCCGAGGTCGCCGCCGAGCATCTCCGCTGCGCTGCTGGTCAGTGCCAGCGTGACCCGGTTGACCAGCGTGCCGACCGCGGTCATCACCGCCACGCCCAGCACCAGGGCGGCGAACACGGTCAGCAGATCGCCGGCCAGGAACTCGCGGCGCAGCGCACGCGCCGCGTGGCGCACGACGTTCATGCGCCCACGCCGGCAACGGTATCGGCCAGGCGCCCACCGTCGAGCTGGTAGATGCGCTCGCAGCGCTGGGCCAGGCGCAGGTCATGGGTGACCAGCACCAGGGTGGTATCGCTGGTGGCGTTGAGCGCGAACAGCAGGTCGCTGATCTGCTGCCCGGTGGCCTGGTCCAGGCTGCCGGTCGGCTCATCGGCGAACAGGATGCGCGGCCGCGCCACGAACGCGCGGGCGAGCGCCACACGCTGCTGCTCGCCACCGGAAAGCTGGCGCGGGTAATGCCGCGCACGGTGGCCCAGGCCGACCTGCTCCAGCACCTCGCGCACCCGCGCGGGATCCTCGCGGCCGGCCAGTTCCAGCGGCAGCGCGATGTTCTCTTCGGCGGTCAGTGCCGGCAGCAGATGGAAACTCTGGAACACGAAGCCGACTTCGCGTGCACGCAGCTGCGCGCGGGCTTCCTCATCCAGCGCGTTGAGATCGGCACCGGCCAGCGCGATGGTGCCGTGGCTGGGCAGGTCCAGCCCGGCCAGCAGCCCGAGCAGGGTGGTCTTGCCCGAACCTGAAGCGCCGACGATCGCCACGCTCTCGCCTTCATGGACGGTCATGTCAATGTTGTCCAGTATGTGGACTTCACCCTCCGGGCCACGTGCGGACTTGCCCACGTTGTGGGCGGCGATGGCGACCGGCGCGCTGCGGGGGGACAGGCTGTCGATGAGGATTCTCCAATGAACCAAGCAAGTGGAAAGGGCCGCGCGGCCCCGATGGGCTGGCTGCTGGCATGGTTGCTGCTGATGCCGATGCTGGCCTGTGCCAAAGGTCCGGACACCCGTGCGGCGGTGCTGGTGGTCGGCGACAGCCTCAGTGCCGCCCACAATATCCCGGCCGCGTCGGGCTGGGTAAACCTGCTTCAGCAACGGGTCAAACAACAGATCAAGCCGCCGCCAGCGATCATCAATGCCAGCATCAGCGGTGAAACCACGGCCGGCGCGCTGACCCGCCTGCCGGGGCTGCTGGAAAAGCACCGCCCCTCCGTGGTGGTGATCGAACTGGGCGGCAACGATGCGCTGCGCGGGCTCACCCCGGCCCAACTGCGCGGCAACCTGGAAAAGATGATCGTGGCCAGCCAGAAGGCCGGCGCCAAGGTGCTGCTGCTGGGCATCGACGTGCCGCCCAACTACGGCCCGGCCTACCGCCAACGGCTGAAGCAGACCTACGCCGAGCTGGCCAGCCAGTACAAGGTGCCACTGCTGCCGTTCCTGCTCGAGGGCGTGGCGCTGAAGCCCGACCTGATGCAGGCCGACGGGCTGCACCCCACCGCAGCTGCGCAGCCGCAGGTGCTGGACAACGTCTGGCCGCTGCTCAAACCCCTGCTTTGATCGGTGTGTGAGGAACTTCACACCGCGTCCACTGGCGATGCGGCATGTTTCACAAAGCTGAAGAAAGAGGGAATCCCATGCGTCAGACAAAGGAGACCTCCGGCCTGGTGCTGGTGGTCGAAGACAACCGTAATATTTCCGAGATGATCGGCGAGTACCTGGAAGGGCGCGGCTTTGAAGTCGACTACGCCCAGGATGGGCTGGACGGTTATCGCCTGGCGGCCGAGAACAGTTACGACGTGGTCGTGCTGGACCTGATGCTGCCGCGTCTGGACGGCATCGAAGTCTGTCGCCGCCTGCGCAACGACGCCCGCAAGTCCACGCCGGTGCTGATGCTGACCGCGCGCGACACGCTGGACGACAAGCTCACCGGCCTGGGGTTCGGCGCCGATGACTACCTGACCAAGCCGTTCGCCATCCAGGAACTGGAAGCCCGCCTGCGCGCGCTGATCCGCCGCGAGCGTCGCCAGGTCGGCTCGGAAGTGCTCAAGGTCGCCGACCTCGTGCTCGATCCGGTCAGCATGCGCGCCACCCGTGCCGGGACCGAACTGCAGCTCTCGCCGATCGGCTTGCGCCTGCTGACGATCCTCATGCGCGAATCGCCGCGTGTGGTGACCCGCCAGGAAATCGAACGCGAGATCTGGGGCAATGGCCTGCCCGACTCGGACACCCTGCGCAGCCATCTGTACAACCTGCGCAAGATCATCGACAAGCCGTTCGACCGTCCGCTGCTGCATACCGTGCAGAGCGCCGGTTACCGCATTGCCGATATCGCCCAGCCGATGAGCTGATGGGCGGTTGATCGCCGCGCGGCCGCCTTCATCGGGCGGCGCAGCGGCGATCCTCCGGCACCCTCTGGAGCATGACGGCCCGGCGCTTGCCGGGCCGTTGTCATGGTTTGCACGATGGAATCACGGCAAGCTTTCCTATAATCGCCGCGAACCGCCCTGGACCCCGTAATGCCGCACGGTCTGCCGCGCAAGATCCGTATCGTCTTCATCCTCCAAGCCGTGCTCGCCAGCCTGGGCATCCTGCTGGGTGCGTGGCTGGTGTCGTTGGTGATCAAGCACAGCCTGGTCAGCAGCGCGCTGCAGGAAGAGGCCAGCTATTACTGGCAACTGCACGAGGCCTCGCCGGTGCAGCCGCCCCCCAATACCCAGAACATCCGCGGGTATCTGCTCGAGACCGGTCAGTCGCCACTGAGCCTGCCGGCCAACCTGCGCACGTTGACCCCCGGCTTCCATGAGCTCAAGGACGACGACCAGCTGGTGCTGGTCGATGCGCGTCCGGAAGGCCGCCTGTATCTGGTGTTCCTGCGTTCACGCGCGGAGATGCTGGCCTTCTGGTTCGGCATCGTGCCGGTGCTGCT
The DNA here is from genome assembly GCF_052232875.1 of Stenotrophomonas sp. PUT21. Classification (NCBI taxonomy): domain Bacteria; kingdom Pseudomonadati; phylum Pseudomonadota; class Gammaproteobacteria; order Lysobacterales; family Lysobacteraceae; genus Stenotrophomonas; species Stenotrophomonas sp. PUT21. The sequence goes on from NZ_CP197645.1 coordinate 362,147, forward strand.
GACCCTGCTCGCCGTCTACGGGGCTTCCTGGATCACCTACCGCGCCTCCAAACGCCTGGTCTCACCGGTCAACTGGCTGGCCCGGCGCGTCTCGCGCTGGGACCCCGGGCACCCGGAAGCGGCCGACCTGGCGCCGGCCAAACTACCGGCCGACATGCAGGGCGAGACCCGCCAGCTGGCCGCCGCGCTGCATTCGCTGGCGACCAAGGTCACCGCGCACGTCGCGCGCGAACGCAACTTCACCCGCGATGCCAGCCACGAGCTGCGCACCCCGCTCACCGTGATCCGCGTGGCCAGCGACATGGCGCTGGGCGACCAGGACATGACCCCGCGCCTGCGCCGCGGCCTGCAGCGCATCCAACGCGCGGGGCGCGACATGGAAGCGGTGATCGATGCCTTCCTGATCCTGGCCCGCGAGGCCGATGTCGAGCCGCAGATCGAGCTGTTCGACGTCAATGAGATCGTCCGTTATGAAGTCGACAACGCGCGCGAGCTGATCGCCGGGCGACCGGTCGAGATCCATCTGCACAGCCACGGCCCGGTGATGCTGCACGCCCCGCCGCGCGTGTTGCAGGTGGTGGTCAGCAACCTGCTGCGCAATGCCTGCAGCTATACCGACGAAGGCCGGATCGATGTCGATGTCGAAGAAGACCGGGTGGTCGTGCGCGATACCGGCATTGGCATGTCCGCCGAAGCGCTGGGCCGCGCCTTCGAGCCGTTCTACCGCGCCGAACCCAGCCGCCCGCAGGGCACCGGGCTGGGGCTGTCGATCGTGCGCCGGCTGTGCGACCGCTTCGGCTGGACGATCGGCCTGACCAGTGAGCCCGGGCAGGGCACCCAGGCCACGATCCACTACCGTTGAGTCGGGGAGGCGCTGTGCCTCCCCGCATGGCTCAGTCGCACTGCACCTTGGGCGCCAGTGCCTTGCGCCAGATCGCATAGCCTTCCGGCGTCATGTGCAGCATGTCCTCGCGGAACAGCGCCGCACGCGGCTGGCCGTCGGCGCCGAGCATTGGCGTGTAGACATCGGTGTAGCCGGTGTTGGGCAACGTAGCCAGCGTGGCCTTGATCCTCGCGTTGGCGTCGTTAATCGCCGGCAGCAGGTTGGCGCGCGACGGGCTGGGCTTGATCGAGATGTACTCCACCGTGGTCCTGGGCAGGTCGCGGTGCACGCGGTTGACGAAGGCCACCACGTCGTCGTGGACCTGGGCCGGGCTGCGGCCGCTGTTGAGGTCGTTGTCGCCGGCGTAGAAGAACACCTTGCACGGCGCATACGGGATCACGATGCGGTCGGCATACCAGGTGCTGTCGCGCACTTCCGAGCCGCCGAAGCCGCGGTTGAATACCGGCTGGCCCGGGAAATCGGTGGCCAGGCTCTCCCACATCCGGATCGACGAGCTGCCGATGAACTCGATGCCGCCGCGCGGGGGCGGAGTGGCCGCGTCCTGGGCCGCGAACTGCGCCATGTCGCCGGCCCAGGCCACGTTGGAGACCTGGCTCGGCACCTGCGGTGCGGCAGGGGCTGGCGTGCGCGCCAGTGCGGGCAGGGCAGCGCTCAGGGCAAGGGCGAGCAGAAGGGGGCGGGCACGACGGTGCAGCATGGACGACTCCTGTAATGGGGCACCCTGGGGCGCCCGGACGGGTAGGCGTTCATCATAGAAGTTGCGGCCCGGCCGCGCTTTACCACGGACGGGCGTTGGCCGCCTTCGACAATGCCCCGGCCGGCTTATGGCAAAATGAGGGATTGCCTGCCCCATTCAGCGATGCCCATGACTGTCTGCCGTGTGCTGTTCCTGCCGTTCCGGCCCGCGTTGCCGACCGGGGTACCTGCCCATGGCCGATGAAATCGGGCACCTGCCGCGCGGCCCCAAGCGCATCTTCAAGGCCGCGGTGTGGTCCTGGCAGGGGCTGCGTGCGGCCTGGCTGCACGAGTCCTCGTTCCGGCTGGAGGTCTACCTGCTGATCGTGCTCGCGCCGCTGGCGCTCTGGCTCGGCCAGACCCCGGTGGAGCGCGCGCTGATGATCGGCTCGCTGCTGCTGGTGCTGGCGATGGAGCTGGCCAACTCGGCGATCGAGGCGGTGATCGAACGCTACGGCGCAGAGTTCCACGAGCTCGCCGGCCGCGCCAAGGACATGGGCTCGGCTGCTGTATTCGTGCTGATGATGAACGTACTGGTGTGCTGGGTCCTGATCCTGCTGCCGCAGATCTTCTGACGTAAAACTTCTGACGCATCACGCGCGTCATCCCCCCTGTAAGGATGGAAGTCCATGTTCCTTGAGTTGTTGTCCGACCCCAATGTCTGGTTGACCCTGTTCACGCTGAGCGCGCTGGAAATCGTGCTGGGCATCGACAACCTGGTCTTCATCTCGATCGCGGTGAGCAAGCTGCCCGAGGCGCGCCGTCCGTTCGCGCGCAAGCTCGGCATCGCGGTGGCCTGCATCACGCGCATCCTGCTGCTGGTCTCGCTGGCCTACCTGGCGCACATGGAAGCCAACCTGTTCACCATCGCCGGCATGGGCATTTCCATCCGCGACCTGGTGCTGATCCTCGGTGGCCTGTTCCTGATCATCAAGGGCACCATGGAGATCCGCGAGCTGATCACCGGCGGCGAAGACGAAGACCCGACCACCACCAAGGCCTCGGCCGTGTTCGGCATGGTGATCGCGCAGATCGCCGTGATCGACATCGTGTTCTCGCTGGACTCGGTGATCACCGCCGTCGGCATCGCCGACCACATCCCGGTGATGGTCGCCGCGATCCTGCTGTCGGTGGCGGTCATGCTGCTGGCCGCCAACCCGCTGGGCCGCTTCATCGACGCCAACCCGACCGTGAAGATGCTGGCCCTGGCCTTCATCCTGCTGATCGGCGTGGTGCTGATCCTGGACGGCCTGAGCGTGCACGTGCCCAAGCCCTACATCTATGCCGCGATGGGCTTCTCGGTGCTGGTGGAGTGGCTGAACCTGCTGATGCGCCGCCGCGCCGTGGCGCACAACGTGCCGGGTGCCGGCAACTGGTAAGGGGTGCGCGGCAACCCCCTGACCCAGGGGGCGTGGGTGGTTACGCGGGCTTTACTGCAGACGTGGCATGCTCCGGATCCCGTTCATCGAGATCCGGAGCCGGCCATGCGATCGTTCTCCCGTTTGTTGTGCCTGGCCGTGCTGGCCTCCCTGTTGTCCGGTTGCGGCTACAACGCCATCCAGCAGAAGGATGAGCAGGTCAAGGCCGGGTGGGCCGAGGTGCTCAACCAGTACAAGCGCCGCGCCGATCTGATCCCCAACCTGGTGCAGACCGTAGAAGGCTATGCCAACCAGGAACGCCAGGTCCTGACCGATGTCACCAACGCCCGTGCGCGCGTGGGGCAGGTCAACGTCAACGCCGACGATGCCGATTCCCTCAAGCAGTTCCAGCAGGCCCAGGGCGAGCTGAGCGGTGCGCTGTCACGCCTGCTGGTGGTCACCGAGAACTACCCGAACCTCAAGTCCGACCAGGGCTTCCGTGATCTGCAGGCGCAGCTGGAAGGCACCGAGAACCGCATCACCGTGGCGCGCGGCCGCTACATCCAGATGGTGCAGGACTACAACACCTACATCCGCCAGTTCCCGCAGGTGATCACCGCCAAGCTGTTCGGCTATGCGACCAAGCCGAACTTCACGGTGGAGAACGAAGCGCAGATCTCGCAGCCGCCGGCGGTCAAGTTCGGTTCGCAGCCACCGGCTCCGGCACCCGCACCGCAGGCGCCGCAGCCGCAGCCGGCGAACTGAGCCCGTGACCACGCGCCTGCTGCGTTGCCTGCTGCTGTTCTGCCTGGCGCTGGGGCTGCCTGCCTGGGCGCAGAGCCAGGCGGCGATCCCGCCGATGTCCTCGCCGGTGGTGGACACCACCGGCACCCTGGACGCGGCGCAGATCCAGGCGCTGGAGGCGCAGGCGTTGGCGTTGCAGCAGCGCAAGGGCAGCCAGCTGCAGATCCTGATGGTGCCGACCACCGCGCCGGAAACGATCGAGCAGTACACCCAGCGCGTGTTCGAGCAGTGGTCCATCGGCCGCAAGGGCGTGGATGACGGCGTACTGCTGGTGGTGGCCAAGGATGATCGGCGGGTCCGCATCGAACCGGGCTACGGGCTGGAAGGCGCGATCCCGGATGCGATCGCCAACCGGGTGATCCAGGAGTACCTGGCCCCGCGTTTCCGCAGCAACGATTACGCCGGTGGCCTGACCGACGCCAGCGCCGCGCTGGTCAAGCTGATCGACGGCGAGGCCTTGCCCGCGCCGGTCAGCACGCATCGCGCCCAGGACGCACCGGCGGGAGGCAACTGGACGATGGCGCTGGGCATCGGCCTGTTTGCCGGCCTGTTCCTGCGCGGCATCCTAGGCTGGCTGCCGCGACCGCTGCGCGCGCTGGCCAGCGGTGCCGGGGCCGGGATGGCCGCGTTCCTGTTCACCTCGCTGGTTGTCGCCAGTGGCGCGGCCGCCTTGGTGGGCCTGCTGGTCGGCCTGACGTCGGCCGGCCGCGGCGGCGTGTTCGCGCGCAGTGGCGGCTGGGGTGGCGGTGGCTGGGGCGGTGGCGGAGGGTTCGGTGGTGGCGGTGGCTTCGGCGGCGGTGGTGGCTGGGGCGGTGGTGGTGGGCGTTCGGGAGGCGGTGGCGCCTCGGGAGGCTGGTGATGCGCTGGCTGCGGCACGTGTTTTCTCCTTCGGTGCGGCGCGCCTTCCCACCGGCACATCTGCAGGCGATCACCGATGCGATCAGCGCCGGCGAGCGGCGCCACGGTGGCCAGGTGATGTTCGCGGTGGAAGCGGATCTGCCGCTGGCCGCGTTGTGGCAGGGCGTCACGCCCCAACAGCGCGCCGAACATGCCTTCGCCCAACTGCGCACCTGGGATACCGAACACAACAACGGCGTGTTGATCTACCTGCTGCTGGCCGACCATGCCATCGAGCTGATCGCCGACCGCGGCCTGCGCGGGCGGATCGGCGAGGCGCAATGGCAGGCGATCTGCGCGCACATGCAGCAGCGGCTGCGTGAGGGCGCCCTGCAGGACGCCGTGCTGCTGGCCATTGACGAGGTCTCGGCGCTGTTGGCCGGGCACTATCCGCCGGTTCCGGGGTCACAGGAGGACGGCCTGCCGGACACGCCGCAGATTCTGGGCTGAAGCCTGGCAATCGCGTGATCGGGGCCGCCGCGAGGCCGCTCCCGGGCGGCGCTAGAATATCTGCATCCCTGCAAGGCATCGCCCATGATCTATTTCCACGACATCGACCCCATCGCCATCTCGCTTGGGCCGATCAAGGTGCATTGGTACGGCATCATGTACCTGCTTGGCTTCACCGCCGCCTGGTGGCTGGGGCGCAAGCGGATCGCGGCTGGGCGCCTGCCCGGGGTCGATGCCAACGGCTTCTCCGACCTGTTGTTCTACGCGATGCTCGGCGTGGTCGTCGGTGGCCGGGTGGGCTACATGCTGTTCTACGCGACCGCCGAATTCCTGCATAACCCACTGTTGCTGTTCAAGGTCTGGGACGGCGGCATGAGCTTCCACGGCGGCCTGCTCGGTGTGCTGTTCGCCTCGTGGTGGTGGTCGCGCAAGCATCGCCTGCACCTGTTCGATACCCTCGATTTCATGTCCCCGCTGGTGCCGCTGGGCCTGGGCTTCGGCCGCATCGGCAACTTCATCGGCGCCGAGCTGTGGGGCAAGTACACCGATGGCACCTGGGGCGTGGTGTTCCCGAGCGGCCTGCCGGCGCCGTTGAACGGGCTGGACCTGGCCACGCTCAAGGCCGAGTTCGCCACCGGCGCGCTCAACCAGTACGCCCGTCATCCCTCGCAGTTGTATGAAGCGCTGCTGGAAGGCCTGGTGATGTTCGTGGTGCTGTGGGCGGTGTCGGCCAAGCCGCGCCATCGCTACGTGATCGCCGGCCTGTTCGCGCTGATGTACGGCATCTTCCGCTTCGCGGTGGAGTTCGTGCGCATGCCCGACAACGGCGTCTACCTCGCCTTCGACTGGTTCACCCGTGGCCAGCTGCTCAGCCTGCCGCTGGTGGCCTTCGGCCTGGTGTTGCTGGCGCTGTCGCGCCGTGCGCCGGTGCTGCAGCCGGTGCTGCCGGTCGCTACCGCGGGCGCCAAGGCATGAAGGCCTATCTGGAACTGCTCGAGCATGTGCTCGAGCACGGCACGGAAAAGTCCGACCGCACCGGCACCGGCACGCGCAGCGTGTTCGGCTGGCAGATGCGCTTCAATCTCAATGACGGCTTCCCGCTGGTCACCACCAAGAAGCTGCACCTGCGCTCGATCATCCATGAGCTGCTGTGGTTCCTGAAGGGCGATACCAACATCGGGTATCTCAAGGAGCACCAGGTGCGGATCTGGGACGAATGGGCCGATGCCAACGGCGAGCTCGGCCCGATTTACGGCAAGCAGTGGCGCAGCTGGGCCACCGCCGATGGCGGGGCGATCGACCAGATGCAGTGGCTGGTCGACGAGATCAAGCGCAACCCGGATTCGCGCCGGCTGGTGGTCAGCGCCTGGAACGTGGGCGAGCTGTCGCAGATGGCGTTGATGCCGTGTCACAACCTGTTCCAGTTCTACGTGGTGGACGGCAAGCTCAGCTGCCAGCTGTACCAGCGCAGCGGCGACATCTTCCTCGGCGTGCCGTTCAACATCGCCAGCTACGCGCTGCTGACCCACATGGTGGCGCAGGCGACCGGGCTGGGCGTCGGCGATTTCGTGCACACCCTGGGCGATGCGCATCTGTACTCGAACCACGTCGAGCAGGCCCGCGAACAGCTCACCCGTGCGCCGCGCGCGCTGCCGACGCTCTGGCTGAATCCCGAGGTGACCGATCTGTTCGGGTTCCAGTTCGACGACATCCGCATTGATGGGTACGACCCGCACCCGGCGATCAAGGCCGCGGTGGCGGTGTGAGTGGCACGCGCATGAAGCTCTCGCTGATCGCCGCGCTCGACACCGACCACGGCATCGGCCGTGACAACGACCTGCCGTGGAAGCTGCCGGACGATCTCAAGCGCTTCAAGGCGCTGACCGTCGGCAAGCCGATCCTGATGGGGCGCAGGACCGCACAGTCGCTCGGCCGTGCCTTGCCGGGCCGCCTGAACCTGGTGCTGACCCGCAGTGGGCAGGTGCCGTTCGAGGGCATGCAGGCGGTGGCCTCGATCGAGCAGGCGCTGGCGGCTGCAGGCGATGCGGGGGCAGAAGAGCTGTGCGTCATCGGTGGCGGCGAGATCTATCGCCTGGCCATGGACCAGGCTACCGATCTGCACCTGACCTGGGTGGACACCACCGTGTCGGCCGATACCCATTTCCCTGCCGTCGATCCGGCGCGGTGGGTGGAAGTGGCACGCGAGCACCACGCGGCCGACGAGCGGCACGCGTTCGCGTTCGATTTCGTGGATTACCGCCGCGCCTGAGCCGGCGGTGCAGGCAGGCCGGTCGTGCTGACCGGCCTGTGGCTCATTCCGCGTCGCTGGTGACGTCGCTGTTCTGCGGCTGAGATTGCGGCTGGGCGTTCTGCGCGGGTTTCGCACCGCCTCCCTGGCGGCCCTGGCCTCCCCGGCCACGGTCACGCCCCTGGCCTTGACCTTGGCGCGGCGGACGCCCGTTCGCCTGCACCCCTTCGGCGGCCGGCCGGCGGGCCGGCGGACGCGGCGCGGACACCGGCTTGGGCACATCGCGGCCCGGCACCTGCACCACGCGCAGCTCGTCGGTATCCAGCTGCAGTGCGGTGAGCTTGCCCCCCCAGACCGCGCCGGTATCGATCGCGTGCACGCCCTGGGTGATGGTCAGGCCGAGGGCGGACCAGTGCCCACAGACGATCTTCAGGTCGCGCTCGGCGCGGCCCGGGACCTCGAACCAGGGGTACAAGCCCTGTTCCTGCGTACCCGGCGTGCCTTTGTCTTCGATCCCGATCCGGCCACGCGGCGTGCAGTAGCGCATGCGGGTGAACAGATTGATGATCGCGCGTGAGCGGTCGTAGCCGGCCAGCCCGGGGGACCAGCTCGGCTTGTCGCCGTACATGTTGCGGAACAGCTTGCGGTAGCCGCTGCCGTGCAGCTGCTGCTCGACCTCGCGGGCGTGCTTCTCGGCCAGCTGGGTGGTCCACTTCGGGGCCAGCCCGGCGTGGATCATCATCCAGCCCAGCTCACGGTCCACATGGGCCAGCTTCTGCATGCGCAGCCATTCCAGCAGTTCGTCGCGGTCCTCGGCCTGCACGATGCGCAGCAGGTCCGGGTTGACCTTGCGCTGCTCTTCTTCGGTGCGTGCACCGACCGCGAGCAGCGACAGATCATGGTTGCCCAGCACGATCACGCTGCTCTCGCGCAGCGAATGGACCAGGCGCAGGGTCTCCAGCGACTGCCCACCGCGGTTGACCAGGTCACCGCAGAACCATAGTTTGTCGACCGCGGGGTCGAAGTTGATCTTTTCCAGCAACCGCTGGGTGACGTCGTAGCAGCCCTGCAGGTCGCCGATGGCCCAGACACTCATGCGTGCGCCTCCATCAGTGCAGTGTGCGCGGAACGGTCAGGACGAACGGTGCGATGGGGGCGGCGAACTCGGTGCCGTCATCGGCCACCATGTCGTAGTGCCCCTGCATCGTGCCGTGCTCGGTCTCCAGCATGACACCGGAGGTGTAACGGAAGTCTTCACCGGGGCGCAGCCGCGGCTGCTCGCCGATCACCCCGTCGCCGTCGACGCGCTCGGTGCGGCCGTTGGCATCGGTGATCCGCCAGTGGCGGGCCACCAGGCGCGCGGCCACACGGCCCTGGTTGAGGATGCGGATCGTGTACGCGAACGCGTAGCGGCCGTCCTCCGGCGTGGACTGGTCATCGAGGAAGCGGGGGGCGACCTCGACGGAGATCGCGTAATTTGCAGCGTCGTTCATGCAGGCAGTTTAGTGAATGTTGTGCACGATGAGATGAGTGCTGCCCAAGCTGGCAGCGCTCCCGTCATGAAGGTCAGGCGGTTTCCACGTGCGTGCGGCCGTTCGGGGCCGCAGGCGAGGCGCTCATCCCTGCGCGGCGTCGTCACCGTCGGTGTACGGCACGTTCGCCAGCGCGATGAACTGCGCCACGTCCAGCTGCTCGGCACGGGCATCGCTGCGCACCCCGGCTGCTTCGAACTGTTCGGGCGTGCACACGTTCTGCAGCGCGTTGCGCAGGGTCTTGCGGCGCTGGCCGAAGGCGGCCTTGACCACATGGGCAAAGCGCTTGCGGTCCAGGATGCCGACCGTGGCCGGGTCGCGCGGCACCAGCCGCACCACGGCTGAATCGACCTTCGGCGGCGGCCGGAACGCACCCGGCGGCACCACGAACAGCGAGGTGACCTTGCAGAACGCCTGCAGCATCACGCTGAGCCGGCCGTAGACCTTGCTGCCCGGATCGGCGGCCATGCGGTCGACCACTTCCTTCTGCAGCATGAAGTGCATGTCGGTGATCACCGCCGCGTGGTCCAGCGCATGGAACAGGATCGGCGAGGAGATGTTGTAGGGCAGGTTGCCGACCAGGCGGATCGGGCTGCCGGCGGCCAGTTCGGTGAAATCCACCTGCAGCACGTCGCGGTGGATGATGGTCATCTCGCCCAGCGGTTCGGCGGCGGCGGCCAGCGGCCCGACCAGGTCACGATCGAACTCGATCACGGTCAGTTTCGGGTGGCGGCGCAGCAGCGGCAGGGTGATGGCGCCCTGACCCGGGCCGATTTCGACCAGGCGGTCGCCGTCTTTCGGGTTGACCGCCAGGACGATCTTGTCGATATAGCTGCGGTCGGCGAGGAAGTGCTGGCCGAGCTGCTTCTTGGCGGGGCCGGAGAAACCGGGCGCGCCGGAGGAGGAATACGAAGAAGTCATGGCACCAGTGTACGTTGGCGCGCCAGCCGGGCACACAGCGCGGTGGCAGCGAGGAGGCTGGAGGGGTCGGCGATGCCGCGGCCGGCCAGATCCAGGGCGGTGCCGTGGTCGACCGCGACGCGCGGGTAGGGCAGCCCCAGGGTGATGTTGACGGCCTGTTCGAAGCCGCTGTATTTGAGCACCGGCAGGCCCTGGTCGTGGTACATGGCCAGCACGGTGTCGAACCCGGCCAGCTTGGCCGGCAGGAAGGCGGTATCGGCCGGCAGCGGCCCGACCAGGTCCATGCCGCGGGCGCGCAGGCGCTCCAGCAGCGGAATGATCAGGTCCAGCTCCTCGCGCCCCAGGTGGCCGTCTTCGCCGGCGTGCGGGTTGAGCCCGAGCACGGCGATACGCGGCGAGGCCAGGCCGAAATCGCGCCGCAGGGCGTCGTGGACGATCTGCAGGGTCAGGGCCAGGCCATCGGCGGTGATCGCATCGGCCACCGACCGCAGTGGCAGGTGGGTGGTCGCCAGCGCGACCCGCACGATCTCGTTGGCGAGCATCATCACCACCGGGGTGCGGGCCTGGTCGGCCAGCAGTTCGGTGGTGCCGCTGTAGGCGATGCCGCCCTCGTTGATGACCGCCTTGTGCACCGGGCCGGTAACCACGCCGGCCAGTTCACCGGACAGGCAGGCCTGGCCGGCCTGGCGCAGCGCGCCGATCACCGCGCCGGCATTGGCCGGGTCCGGGGTGCCGAAGCGGGACGGAACAGCATTGGGAACCACGCGCAACGGCAGATCGCCCGGCTGGCGGGCGATGGCGTCTTCAGGCAGGAGCTGCAGCGGCAGCGACAGCGCTGCGGCGGCGGCCTGCAGCGTGTCGGGGTCGGCAAACGCGAGCAGCCGGCAGTCGGTGCGCGGCTGCTGGATCAGGCGGAGGCAGAGCTCCGGGCCGATCCCCGCCGGCTCGCCCGGTACCAGCGCGAGCTGCGGGAGCATGGATCAGGACTGCGGCGGCGTGGTCGCCGCGGCACCCGGCGCATAGGCGCGCATGTCCACGTAGGCTTCGCCACGCAGTTCCTGCAGGAAGCGGTTGTACTCTTCCTCCAGCTTGCGGCGGCCGATCGTTTCACGGATCTGGGCGCGCTGGTTGTCGGTGGTGGCATCGGTCTGGCGCGTGGCAACGCGCTGGACGATGTGCCAGCCGGCATCGGTGCGGAACGGCTGGCTCACGCCGCCGTCGGCGACGCCTTCCACCTGCTTGCCGAAATCCGGACCGAAGGCATCGGCCGGGAACCAGCCCAGATCGCCGCCCTGGCCCTTGCTGTTGTTGTCTTCCGAGGATTCCTTGGCGACGGCATCGAACTCGGCGCCACCGGCGATGCGGGCGCGCAGAGTGTCGATCTTGGCCTTGGCCGCGGCATTGTCCTGCTGGTCGGTGATGCGGACCAGGATATGACGGGCGTGGTACTCGGTGATGGTGTGGCCGCCGGCAGCGGCCGCGCTGGCATCACGCACCTCCACCAGCTTCAGCAGCTGGAAGCCACTGGGGCCACGCAGCGGACCGACCACATCGCCGGCCTTCATTTCCTTCATCATCTGCGCGAACGCATTCGGGATCTCGTCCAGCGAACGCCAGCCCAGGTCGCCGCCTTCCAGCGCGTTCGGGCTATCCGAATAACGGACCGCCGCGGCGTTGAAGTCGAGCTCACCCTTGTCCAGCAGTGCCTTGACGCCATCGGCCTTCTTCTGGCCGGTGGTGATCTGCTCGGCGGTGGCGCCTTCGGGCAGGCCGATCAGGATGTGGGCCAGGTGGTACTGGGTGCCGGCGGTGGCCTGCTGCTTGAGCGCGCCATCCACTTCGCCTTCGCTGACGGTGATGCGGCTCTGCGCGAAGCTCTGGCGCAGGCGCTGGACGGTGATCTCGTCACGCACCGAATTGCGGAAGTCGTTGAAATCCAGACCGTCGCTGGCCAGACGCTGGCGCAGGGCATCCAGGGTGGAGCCGTTCTGCTGGGCGATGGCGTTGATGGCCTGGTTCAGTTCCTGATCGCTGACCTTGATGCCGCTGCTCTCGGCACGCGCCACCTGCAGCTTCACCAGCACCAGGCGCTCGAGCACCTGGCGGCTGAGCACGTCATCGGGCGGCAGCTGGTTCTCACGACCGGCGTACTGCGCCTTGATGTTCTGGACGGCGCGGTCCAGTTCGCTCTGCAGCACGACGTCCTCATCGACGATCGCCGCGATGCGGTCCAGCTGCTGACTCTGCTGGGCCAGCACCTGCAACGGGGCCGTCGCGGAGGAGACCGCCAGCAGGGAGGCGAGGAGTACGGGAAGGGTCTTGGTCATGGGATCTGATTCGGATCGTAGTCGTCGCGGGCTGCACCGGTGTTGCTGGGCGGCACCAGATAGAGGTCGTCTCGGTAGTACCCGAGAATAGCACGGCGCAAGGTGCGGTCCGTGTTCTGGCCGATGGAGCTCAGGCCCTTGAGCACGAACTCGATCTGGAAGGAGTTGTTGAGTTCACCCTCGCGGTTGCGCACGTAGCGGCGGGCGATGGCGCGAACGGCCAGGCAGCAGCTGTCCCACTGCACACCGCCGATGATTTCCAGCGGGGCACGGTCCTGGATGGAGTAGTAGTACCGGCCGACCAGGCTCCAGCGCTCGTTGAGCGGGTAGAGGAAGGACAGGTCGGCCTGCTCCAGCAGGGTCCGGTCGCGGCGGGTCGCCGTGGTCGAAGCCTGCGGATTCAAACGGCTGCGGTAGGTCAGGTTGACGATGCCGTCGTTGGACATCAGGTAGCGCGCGCGCACGCTGGCCAGGTCCTCGCGCTTGTACTTGGGATCCCACTGATAGGTGGCGCCAAGCGTCCAGCGATCGTTGATCATGTAGTTCGTATCGGCGATCCAAGCCGACTTGCCCTGCTCGACCGGGGTTTCGCTGCTGTTGAGCGTGACCCGTGAATCGTCGAAGTACAGGATCTGGCCGATGCTGCCCGAGAAGCGCTCCTTGCCGGTGTCCTGGTCGATGAAGCGGGTGCTCACCGCCATGGTCAGCTGGTTGGCATCGTTCTGGCGGTCAGCACCGGAATAGCGCGAATCGCGGAACAGCTGGCCCCAGCTGAAGGTGAAGTCACGCGTATCGAACACCGGCAGATCGCTCTGGTCGCGGTACGGCGTACGCAGATAGAACAGGCGCGGTTCCAGCGTGTGCAGGAAGCGCGTGTCGCCGATGGTGGTCTCGCGGTCGAAGAACAGCCCGGCGTCGATGGTGCCGATGGGCAGGCTGCGGCTCGGCGAGGTGTTGCCGCGCAGCTGTTCCGGGGTCGCGGTGGCCGGGTCGATCCCGGCGGCGATCAGATTCTGCCTGCGGATGTCGTCGGCCAGCCCGCGCTCGAGGTCATACCCGGTATAGCGGTAGGCCAAGGTCGGGGTGACGTACCAGGCCGCGCCGCTGAACGGCATCGAGACATACGGTTTCACGTCCAGTCGCGAGCCGCCGTCCATGCTGCGTGACACGCCGGTGCGCTCGTATTCCTGGTCGGCGCCGAACTTCTCATGCACATCCAGATGGGTGAAGTTCACCGCTTCGGCGTACACACCGGTTTCCAGCCACGGCAGCAGCGGCTTGTCCCAGTTGACGAACAGGCGCGGCTGGCGCGCGTACGGCAGGGACGCTTCGGTCAGGGTGTAATCGGTGAGCTGCCAATAGTCGGCCATCAGGCCGCCGGTCCAGTTCTCACCCGTGCCGTAGATGCCGATCTGGCTCTGCAGGTTGGACGTGGTCACGCCGAGCAGCTTATTGGAGAAATCCTCCAGGTAACGCTCATCGCTGACCCAGGCCAGGTTGGCACGGGCCTGCCAGTTGGCGTTGATGTTGTGGTACCCGCTGAACTCCACGCGGCCGCGATCCTTGTCGCGCAGCTTGTCGTTGGGCAGGTAGGCGGTCAGCAGCTCGCCGCGGCCACCGTCGTAGAGATAGCGGAATTCGTTGTCGAGCATGAAGCCGCGCTTGCTCATGTAGCGCGGCATCAGGGTGTCGTCGAAGTTCGGCGCCAGGTTCAGGTAGATCGGCTGGGTGTAGTCGAAGCCGTTGCGGCCGGACAGGCCCACCTGCGGATACAGAAGACCGGTCTGGCGGCGGTCGTCGATCGGGAACTTGAAATACGGTGCCCACAGCACCGGCACCTTGCCGATACGCAGCACGGCGTTGCGTGCGGTACCGAAGCCGGCGTCGTTATCGACCTCGATCTGCGGTGCCGAGAGCTTCCACACCGGCTGGGAGGGGTCGCAGGTGGTGTAGGTGGAGCGGTGCATCTGACCCACCGCACCCTGCAGGTCGATCGACTCGGCGCCACCGTTGCCGCGGCGGGACACCAGCTGGTACTGGATGTCGGAGATCTTGTGGGTGTCGCTTTCCTGGTTGCCTTCGGCGCGGCGGGCCTTCATCCGGATCGAGGAGTCCTGGTACCGGACGTTGCCCTCGGCGATGTAGTTGCCGGTTTCGGTGTCGAAGCTCAGGTTGTCGGTGCCCAGGAACTGGTCGCCGCGCTTGAGCGCGACATTGCCCTGGTAGTTGGGCACCACGGAGGTACCGGTCAGTTGGTCGCCTTCGATGTCCGTCGGCTGCTGGTCACGCGTCGCGGCCGCGGCTTTGTCGGCCTTGGGCGCGTCGTCGAACACGGGCAGCACGTCGGTCACCGGGCACAGGCCCCAGTTCACCGGCTTGTCGTCGGCCAGGGCCGGCAGGCAGATGGCGATACTGAGGGGGAGGGGCAGCAGGCGGAGGGCTCGGCGCACGCGGTATCGGATTCGGACGAAAACGGATCGTAGCTTGCCCCATCCCTTGCATAGGGGCAATGAAGGTCCGGCCCACGCAGGGGGCCGGGTTCATTCGCAACCCGGACCGGGCTGCCTCAGCGCAGCTGGCCGACGTGGGCCACGCTGCACTCGGCCAGGGCCTGCAGGTCGTAACCGCCCTCAAGCATCGAGACGATGCGGCCGGCCCCGTGGCGGCGGGCCAGCCCGCGCAGCTCGGCGGTGATCCAGGCGAAATCCTCGGTTTCCAGCATCAGATCGGCCTGCGGGTCGCGCATGTGTGCATCGAAGCCGGCCGAGATCAGCAGCAGCTGCGGGCGGAAATCATCGATGGCCGGCAGCATCTCGTCGGCCCAGGTGTTGCGGAAGCGGAAGCCGCCGCTGCCCGGCGGCAGCAGGATGTTCATCAGGTTGCCCGCCCCGCGGTCGCGGCGCAGCCCCGAGTTGGGGAACAGCCCGGCCTGGTGGGTGCTGTAGTAGGCCACGCCAGGATCGGCGATGAAGATGTCCTGGGTGCCGTTGCCGTGGTGCACGTCGAAATCGACGATGGCGATCCGCTCCAGCCCATAACGGTCACGGGCGTAGGCCGCGGCGATGGCGATGTTGTTGAACAGGCAGAAGCCCATCGCCGTGTTGGCGCTGGCATGGTGGCCCGGCGGGCGCACCGCGCAGAAGGCGACCGGGTCCTGGCCGAGCATCACCGCATCGACCGCCGCCACGCCGGCACCGGCCGCATGCAGGGCCGCGCTGGCCGAGCCGGGCGAGGTCATGGTGTCCATATCGATCAGGCGCAGTGCTTCGGTCTGCGGCTTGAGCACCAGGTCGATCAGTTCGCTGTCATGGACCCGGGCCAGCTCGCCGAGCTTGGCCGGCGGCGCTTCGCGCCAGTCCAGCTGGTCGGGGTAGGCGGCCTTGAGCGCATCGATCACCCCCTGCAGACGGGCCGGGCATTCGGGGTGGCCGCGGCCGGGATCGTGTTGCAGACAGGCGGGGTGGGTGAAAACCAGCATGCGGGCAGGATATCCGGTGGGGCGGCAGGGCCGCTCAGGCGTGGCGGCGCTCGTGGCGCCAGAGCACCTCGCCGTGGCCGTCAGCACGAGCCAGCACGCGCGCGAGCACGAACAGCAGGTCCGACAGGCGGTTGAGGTAGTGCAGGGCTTCCGGGCGGACCGTCTCCTGGCGGGCCAGCGTGACCGTCTCGCGCTCGGCGCGGCGCACGATGGTACGGGCCAGGTGGCAGCGCGCCGCCGCTTCGCCACCGGCTGGCAGGATGAACTCCTTCAGGACCGGCAGATCAGCGTTGTAGTGGTCCAGCTGTTGCTCCAGCGCCTCGATGTCGGCCGCGTGGATCGCGGCGTGGCCGGGGATGCACAGCTCGCCGCCGAGGTCGAACAGCTGGTGCTGCAGCACCGTCAGCAGGGCACGGACCTGCTCGGGCAACGGCACCGCCAGCAGGACGCCGAGCGCCGAGTTGGCCTCATCGACGGTGCCATAGGCGGCGACGCGGGCGTCGTCCTTGGTCACGCGGCTGCCATCGCCGAGGCCGGTGCTGCCATCGTCACCGGTGCGTGTATAGATGCGGGAAAGGCGGTTGCCCATCGGGGAGCCTGGCCGCGCTCAGTGCAGGACGTCGCGGCGCTCCTGCAGCAGCTTGCCGACCTGTTCGGTCGCCAGCTGCAGCGCGGCGGCCAGGCCGACGTAGACCGCGGCGGTGCGCAGGTAGGGCAGGAACCAGTCGCTGTAATTCTTCGCCCAGCCGCCGAGGGTGGGCGCGGCCACGTTGTCGCTGGTCCAGTAGAAGCCGCCCTGGGCGAACAGGTGGCAGACCGCCACCGCCGCCACCAGCAGCAGCGCGCCCTTGCCCAGCGCGGCCCAGTTGGCGCCCTGGTAGCCGCGGCGCAGCAGCAGGCCGCCGCCCCACATCGCAAAGTAGGCCGGCAGCAGCATCCAGTAGCCCGGCGAGACACAGTAGTGCTGCCAGAAATCCAGGCCGCTGCGGCGGATCACGATCCAGTCGACCAGCACCGCCAGCGCCATCAGCAGCGGGAACGCCCAGCGGGTCCACTGGCGCAGGTAGAAGCCACCGATGAAGAACACCGCCCAGGACGCATCCGGAATCGCCGCGAAATGGTTGACGCGGGTCGCCGCCATCAGCAGCACGAGCACGGACAGGACGAAGGCGCGTTGGGCAGTGGAGGTCATGACGGTGACGGGTGGGGGCAGGCATTCATTCTAGCGCCTGCTGCGGCAGCCCGCCGCACGCCGCCGGAACGGGCGAACCCTTATCATGGCGGGCATGAGTGAACGACATAATGTAGTGATCGTAGGCGGCGGGCTGGTCGGTGCCAGCCTGGCCATCGCCCTGGACCGTGCCGGCCGCGATGTCGGCCTGGTCGAGGCCTCGCCGCTGGGCACGCTGCCGGCGGTGTTCGACCAGCGCAACCTCAGTTTCGCGGCCGCCACGGTCAACGCGTTGACCGCGCTGGGCGTGATGCAGAAGCTGGCCGGCGCGCCGGGGGCGATCACCCGCATCCATGTAAGCCGCGCCGGTGACTTCGGCCGCGTGCAGATGGAGGCCGCGCAGTATCAGCGCCCGTGGTTCGGCCAAGTGGTGGTGGCCCGCGATTTCGGCCAGGCGCTGGAAGCGCGGCTGGACACGCTGACCCGGCTGACCCGCTATCGCCCGGCGCGGTTCGTGCGCCTGGGCGCGACGGTGGACGGTTATCGCCAGGTCTTCATCGCCGACGACCGCGGTGAGCGCTGCCTGCTGGCGCGCCTGGTGGTCGGTGCCGACGGGACCCGCAGCGGCGTGCGCGAGGCGCTGGGGATCGAGGTGGATGAGCATGATTTCGAGCAGACCCTGTTCGTTTCGCGGGTGCGCGCCGCACGTGCACCGGACGGCACTGCGTATGAGCGCTTCACCGACACCGGCCCGACCGCGCTGTTGCCGCGCGGCGATCGCCACTTCGGTGCGGTGCACGGTGTTGCCCGCGACCAGGCCGATGCGGTGATGGCGCTGGACGATGCCGCCTGGGTGAGCAGGCTGCAGGGGGCCATCGGCTGGCGTGCCGGCCGGTTGCTGGAGAGTGGGCCACGCAGCGCATACCCCTTGATCCAGGTGCTGTCG
Organism: Stenotrophomonas sp. PUT21; assembly: GCF_052232875.1. Lineage (NCBI taxonomy): Bacteria > Pseudomonadati > Pseudomonadota > Gammaproteobacteria > Lysobacterales > Lysobacteraceae > Stenotrophomonas > Stenotrophomonas sp. PUT21. Next base: position 379,918 of record NZ_CP197645.1, read on the forward strand.
CGCGCGTTGATCGGCGAACGTGCCGTGCTGCTCGGCAATGCCGCGCAGACCATTCACCCGCTGGGCGCACAGGGCTTCAACCTGGGCCTGCGCGATGCGCTGACCCTGGCCGAACTCGTGGCCGACGCCGAGGATGCCGGCAGCGATGCGCTGCTGCGCGAACACGTGGCACGGCGTCTTGACGACCGCGAGCAGACCATCGCGTTCTCCGGTGGGCTGGCGCGCTTGACCAGCAACCCGGCACCGCTGATGCGGCCGCTGCGGTCGCTTGGCCTGCTGGCCGCACAGGCGACGCCGATGCAATCGATGCTGGTGGGCGGCGCGATGGGCTTCCGCGGCCAAGTGCCGGCGCTGTGCCGCGGAGCAGGCCTGTGAGCCGGCGCCCGCAGGACGTGGTGGTGGTGGGTGGCGGTGTGGTCGGTGCGGCCTGTGCCTTGGCGCTGGCCGATGCCGGGCTGTCGGTGACGCTGGTCGAAGGCCGCGAGCCGGCCGCCTGGCAGCCGCAGCAGCCGGATCTGCGTGTGTATGCCTTCGCGCCGGACAACGCCCAGCTGCTGGCCGCGCTCGGCGTGTGGCCGGCGGTGACTGCCGCGCGTGCCTGCGCCTACCGCCGGATGCGGGTCTGGGATGCGGCCGGTGGCGATGAACTGCGTTTCGATGCCGATACGCTCGGCCGTGAACAACTGGGCTGGATCGTGGAGAACGATCTGCTGGTGGACCGCCTGTGGGCGGCGCTGCCGGCCGCCGGCGTGCAGCTGTGCTGCCCGGCACGGGTGGAAGCACTCGAGCAGGACACCCACGGGGTGCGACTGCGCCTGGATGACGGCCGTCGGCTGGAAGCGTCGCTGGCGATCGCCGCCGACGGTGCCGAATCCACCCTGCGCCGTCTGGCAGGTCTTGAGGTCAGCCGCCACGACTATGCCCAGCGCGGCGTGGTGGCCTACGTGGATACCGAAAAAGCCAACGAAGCCACCGCATGGCAGCGCTTCTTGGTCACCGGCCCGCTGGCGGTACTGCCGATCAGCGCGCACCGCAGTTCAATCGTGTGGACGCTGCCCGACGCGGAGGCCGAACGCGTGCTGGCGCTGGAGGATGCCGCGTTCGGCCGCGAGCTCACTCACGCCTTTGCCGGCCGCCTCGGCGCGATGACGCTGGCCTCCCGGCGCGCGGCCTTCCCGCTGCGCCGGCAGCTGGCCACCGCCTACGTCGCTGGCCGCGTGCTTGCGCTCGGCGACGCCGCCCACGTGGTGCATCCGTTGGCCGGGCAGGGCGTCAATCTGGGCCTGCGTGATGTCGCCGCGCTGCGGGCGATGGTGCTGGCTGCGCAGCAGCGTCGCCAGGACTGGATGTCACCGCACCGCCTGCAGCGCTGGGCGCGCGAACGCCGCAGCGAGAACACCGTCGCTGCGTACAGCTTCGATGCGATCAACACGGTGTTCTCCAACGATGAAATGCACCTGACCCTGGCGCGCGGGCGCGCGCTGGGGTGCGCCGGCAAGCTGCCGCCACTGGTGTCGATGTTCTGGAAGCGCGCGGCGGGGCTGTGACCGGCCCGCTCAGTCGATCAGCCAGCCGGCCAGGTCGGCGCGGTCCAGCTTGCCGCGCCGCTTCACGTCCAGCGCATTGAATTCATCGGCCAGCGTCGGGTTGGCCTGCGCCTCGGCCCGGCTGATGAAGCCGTCGCCGTCGACATCCAGCGCCGCGAACGCGATGCGGTACTGACCGACCACGCTCACCGGCTGCACCGAACGCACCGTCACCGCGGCTTCGCCGGCCGGTGCGGCCAGCGTCACCTGGTGGGTGACTTCACCCTGGGAGAGCGGCTGCGCACGCACGCTGGCCGGCACCTCGCGCAGCGGTTCGCTGACCGCCGGTGACGGGGGGCGGACCTGGGCCAGCGCGAGCGCGGGCAGCAGGGACAGCAGCAGGAAAAGACCGGATCGGCTTAGCATGGAAACTCCGTGAATGACGTGGGGTAGCGCCGGGCGATGCCCGGCCGATCACTTCAAGGGCGAAGCCAGCACCGTGATTTCTTCGCGGTCGTGGTACAGCTGCTTGGCGCGCAGGTGCAGCGGCTTGCCGGCCTGTTCCTGGAACAGGTCCAGGCACAGGCGGGTTTCATCCCAGCGCTTTTTCATCGGCAGCTTGAGGTTGAAGATCGCGTGCTTGCACCAGCCCTCGCGGAACCAGGTGGCCATGCGCTCGGCCACGCGGCGCGGCTGTTCCACCATGTCGCAGACCATCCAGTCCAGCGGGGTCTCCGGCTGCCAGTGGAAGCCGTCGGCGCGCAGATGTTCCACCAGTCCGGTCTCCAGCACGTGCTCGCGCAGCGGGCCGTTGTCCACGCTGATCACCTTCAGGTGCTGGCGGGTCAACACCCAGGTCCAGCCGCCCGGTGCAGCGCCCAGGTCGGCCGCGCGCATGCCCGGCTTGACCAGCAGTTCGCGCTCTTCCGGCGTCATCAGGGTGAGCAGGGCTTCATCCAGCTTCAGCGCCGAGCGCGAAGGCGCGTCGGGCAGCAGCTTCAGGCGCGGAATGCCTAGCGGCCACGGTGCGCTGTCGCGGGTATCGGCTACGCACACAAACGCATGACGACCATCGACGAACACGATGTGCAGGCGCGGCAGGCCGGTGTTCGGCTTGTCGGTCAGCAGGCCGGCCTTGCGCAGCGCAGGGCGCAGTGCGTTGCCGAACGCGCGGGCCAGGCCGGCCAGCGGCTTGCCTTCGTCCGAGTCCGGATGTTCCACCCACATGTCGCCGAAGCGCTGCTGCCCCTGCAGCGCGGCGATGATCGGGGTGATGCGATCAGCGGCATCCAGCTGCGGCAGCTCGGCCAGCACCTGCAGCTTCTGCCGGGCGAAGATCAGCGAGCGCCAGGACAGGGCCTTGGACAGCGCCGCGCCTTCCTCGGTGACGAACACCACGTAGCCGTCATTGCGCTGGGTGCGCGCATAGCCGGCCACGTTGGCATACGCGGCGCGTTCGGACAGTTCGGCGGCCAGCTCCGGTTCAAACCCCTGGCGGCACAGACACAGCAGGCCGCTCATCGCATCGCGCCCGAAGCGCGGATATCAGTAATGGGCACCGTTGATCTCTCCGTACTGGCGCAGCACCGCACGCGCGGCGTCGCGCTCGATGTCGCGCACGACCTCGATGCCACGCTTGTTGAGTTCGCCGATCCAGTCCGCCGGCAGCGGACCCTCGTCGAACGGGGTCAGTTCTTCCACGTCCTGTGCACTGGCACCGATCAACAGGCGGTCGATGCCGGCCCAGATGGTGGCGCCGTAGCACTGGCAGCACGGCTGCGAGGAGGTGGCCAGGGTGATCGGCGACAGCACATCGTTCAGGCGCGGGGTCTGCAGGCGCTGCTGGGCCAGCATGTAGGCCATGTTTTCGGCATGCGCCAGCGAGGTCGTATGCGGGACCACGCGGTTCACGCCGGCGGCGATCACGCGATGATCCGGCCCAAACACCACGGCGCCGAACGGGCCGCCGCTCTGCGCCTCGACATTCAGGCGCGACAGTTCGATCGCCAGCGCGACCTTGTCGGCGTCCTCGGGATAGACACGGCCCAGATCGATCTGGTCGTGGATCCAGGCGGGCAGGGTGAGATGGACTTGCGCGTACAGCATCGGGACATGAACCTCTTCAAAGATGAAGCAACGGCAGTGTATCGGGCCGCGCCCGGGGATGCCGTGCCCGCGCTGAACGCGGCCACGCGCACGCCGGCGCAGGGCGGCGCCGGTCGCAGGGAATCTGGAGCGCAGGCCCTGCCGATGCACGGCCGCGCAGGGGTCACGCGTCGGCCGGTGCCTGGCACCGGCCGGGTGCAGCTTACGCCGACCAGGTATCGCGCAGGGTCACGCTGCGGTTGAACACCGGCTTGGCGGCGGTGTGATCGCGGCGGTCGGCCACGAAGTAGCCGGTCCGCTCGAACTGGAACGACTGTTCCGGGGCCGCAGTGGCCGCGGCCGGCTCGACATACCCGGTAACGGTGCGACGCGAGTCCGGATTGAGGTAATCGCGGTAGGTCTTGCCGTCGGATTCGTCGTCCGGGTTGGGCACCGAGAACAGACGGTCGTACAGGCGGATCTCGGCCGGCACCGCATGCACGGCGCTGACCCAATGGATGGTGCCCTTGACCTTGCGGTTGGCGCCTTCCATGCCCGGGCGCGATTCCGGATCCAGCCAGCCACGCAGTTCGGTGATGGTGCCGTCGGCGTCCTTGATCACTTCATCGCAGCGGATGATGCCGGCGCCGCGCAGGCGCACTTCGCCGCCCGGCACCAGACGCTTCCAGCCCTTCGGCGGAACCTCGGCGAAATCCTCGCGCTCGATCCACAGCTCACGTGCGAACGGCACCTCGCGGGTCCCGAACGCTTCGTCCTTGGGATGGTTGGAGAAGCTCAGGGTTTCCTCGTGCCCCTCGGGCAGATTGGTCAGCACCAGCTTGACCGGATCGACCACCGCCATGCGGCGCGCGGCGGCACTGTCGAGGTCTTCGCGCAGCGCGCCTTCCAGCACGCTGAAATCGATCAGCGAGTTCTGCTTGCTGATGCCCACGCGTTCGGCGAACAGACGCATCGCCGCCGGGGTATAGCCACGGCGACGCAAGCCCTGCAGGGTCGGCATGCGCGGGTCTTCCCAGCCATCCACCAGCTGCTCGGTGACCAGCGCCATCAGCTTGCGCTTGCTCATCACCGTGTAGTTGATGTTCAAGCGCGAGAATTCGATCTGGCGCGGCTTGGCGGCTTCACGCGCCAGGCCGCGATCGACCAGCGGCTGGGTCAGCGCATCGTGGTGGGCGAAATCGACGTTGTCCACGCACCAGTCGTACAGCGGGCGGTGGTCTTCGAACTCCAGCGTGCACAGCGAGTGGGTGATGCCCTCGATGGAATCGCCCAGTGCATGCGCGAAGTCGTACATCGGGTAGATCGGCCATGCGTTGCCGGTGTTCTGGTGTTCGACGTGCTTGATCCGGTACAGGGCCGGGTCGCGCAGGTTGATGTTGCCGCTGGCCATGTCGATCTTGGCGCGCACGGTGCGCGCACCATCCGGGAACTCGCCCGCGCGCATGCGGCGGAACAGGTCCAGGTTTTCTTCGACGCTGCGGTCGCGGAACGGCGACGGACGGCCCGGCTCGGTCAGGGTGCCGCGGTAGGCGCGCACTTCCTCGGCCGACAGGTCGCACACATACGCCTTGCCATCGGTGATCAGCTTCTGCGCGGCCAGGTAATAGGCATCGAAGTAATCCGAGGCATGGCGCAGCTCGTTCCACTCAAAGCCCAGCCAGCGCACGTCATCCTGGATCGCGGTCACGTACTCCGGATCTTCCTTGGCCGGGTTGGTGTCGTCGAAGCGCAGGTTGCACACGCCGTTGAACTCACCGGCGATGCCGAAGTTCAGGCAGATCGACTTGGCGTGGCCGATGTGCAGGTAGCCATTGGGCTCGGGCGGGAAGCGCGTCTTGATCGCGGCATGCTTGCCGGCGGCCAGGTCCTCGCGGACGATCTGACGGATGAAATCCCGTTTTTCCTGGGTTTCCGGAAGGGCGTCGGTGGGGGCGGCGGTAGACTCGGACATGATGCGCGGTCGCAGTTAAAAGGCAGAAAGACCAACAGTTTAGCCTGTCGCAGGGCGACAGGCTAAACGGTAGGTGCCGACCGTTGGTCGGCACGCCTTCAGCCCCCGGCGTATGCTGGGCCCATGCCCTCCGGAGCCGCCCCATGCACGTGATCTACCAGGCCGACAACCTGTTCGACGCCCATCTGGTCAAACACGCCCTGGAGGACGCCGGCATCCCCGCCTTCGTGTTCGGCGAATCCCTGCTGGGCGGCATGGGCGAACTCCCGCTGTTCGGCGTCCTGCGCGTGTGCGTGCCCGACCTGGCCCGTCCCGAGGCGGAAGACATCGTCGCCCAACTGGACTTGGGCGCGGCCCCGGACGCCCCCATATTCGACGGAGACGAAAGCGCCGGCCTGTTGCCGGCCTAGGAGAACGCCATGTTGGGTATTGCAAACGGTCTGTTGGGCATCGGCGCCTTAAAGCAGCGCCTGCCGCGCCCGGAAGAGGCGTTGCCCGGCCGCGAACAACCCCTGCCGCTGCTGCACAACCAGCATTACGTCAACAGCCACCCCCTGAAAGACAGCTTCACCGGCCTGGCGCGCATCCGCTTTGCCATGGGCTGCTTCTGGGGCGCCGAGCGCAAATTCTGGACGATCCCCGGGGTCTACTCGACCTCGGTCGGCTACGCCGGCGGCGTCACCCCGAACCCCACCTACGAAGAAGTCTGTTCCGGCCTGACCGGGCACACCGAAATCGTCGAGGTCGTCTACGACCCCGCCATCGTCCCCCTGGAACGCCTCCTGCAGGTCTTCTGGGAAAGCCACGACCCGACCCAGGGCATGCGCCAGGGCAACGACACCGGCACCCAGTACCGCTCCGCGATCCACGCCACCACCCAGGCCCAGCTCGACGCCGCCCTGGCCAGCCGCGACGCCTATCAGCAGCGCCTCAACGACAGCGGCTACGGCCCCATCACCACCGATATCGTCTTCCCCGCGCCCGAGTACTACTACGCCGAGGACTACCACCAGCAGTACCTCGCCAAGAACCCCAACGGCTACTGCGGCATCGGCGGCACCGGCGTCAGCTGCCCCATCGGCGTGGACGCCTGATACCCCAGAGCCGACCAACGGTCGGCTCTACCAAGCCCAACGGACAGCAAAGGGTTCGATGCTCTACTGCTCTCCCCAACGCACCAGCCACGTGTCGACGGCGCGTCCAGCAAACGCGCCCACACCGCGCCGACCCCGACGAAAGTGAGCGGTTGCCGTTGCCGTGAGCGCCAACGCAAAAGGCCCCGCAGAACGGGGCCTTTTGCATAGCGAACCAACCGCCAGCGCTTACAAGCGCTCGCGGATCGTCTGACGCAACGCCTCCAGATCCTTGGCGAACGCATCGATACCGCTCGCCAGCTTCTCCGTGGCCATCGGATCGGCCGCCAGATCGGCTGCAAACCGCGCCGCATCGATCGGCGTCGCCTGCACCGGCTCCGCCGCGCCGGCCACCAGCCTGCGCGGCAGTTCGCCATGATCGGCGTCCAGCTTCTCCAGCAGATCCGGCGAAATCGTCAGGCGATCACAGCCTGCCAGGGCCTCGATCTGCGCCGTCGAACGGAACGAGGCGCCCATCACCACCGTCGGCGAACCGCGGCGCTTGAACTCGGCATACACCCCGCGCACGAACACCACGCCCGGGTCGTCATCGATGTTCGCCGGCGCCTGCCCGTTGGCCACGTACCAATCCAGGATGCGGCCCACGAACGGCGAAATCAGGAACGCCCCGGCCTCGCTGCAGGCCAGCGCCTGGGTCGGATTGAAGATCAAGGTCAGGTTGCAGTCGATCCCCTCGGCCTGCAGCTGGCGCGCGGCCTCCACGCCTGCCCAGGTCGCCGCGATCTTGATCAGCACCTTGCTGCGCGGCACACCGGCCGCTTCATACATCGCAATGAACTGGCGCGCCTTGGCCACCGTGGCGGCGGTATCGTGCGCCTGGTCGGCATCGACCTCGGTCGAGACCCGGCCCGGCACCAGTGCGCTGAGCGTGGTGCCGACACCCACCGTCAGGCGATCGGCGACCGCGTGCACCACCGCCTCGCGTTCGCCGCCCTGTTCGCGGCCCCAGGCCAGCGCACTCTCGATCAGATCGGCGTACACCGGCAGGTCCAGCGCTTTCTTCACCAGGGTAGGGTTGGTCGTGCAGTCGACCGGCTTCAAGCGCTTGATCGCCTCGACATCGCCGGTATCGGCAACCACGACGGACAGATCACGCAGCTGGGAGAGTTTGGACAGCGAAACGGTGCTCATTGCAACTCCTGGGACGAACGGTGGAACCTGCGCGATGACGCGGCAGGCGGGGTCAGGCGTGGGGCTGGTGATGGACGGCGGTCACCCGCAGGCGCAGCTTGCGCCCGCCCGGTGCCACCCAATCCATGGTCTGGCCGATCGACAGGCCGAGCAGGGCGGTGCCCACCGGTGCCAGGATCGATACCTTGCCCTGTTCAACATCGGCTTCACGCGGATAGACCAGCGTCAGAACGTGCTTTTCGTTCTGCAGCTCATCTTCGCACTCCACGCGCGAATGCATCATGACGGTGCCCTCGGGAACCTGGTCCGGCGCCACAACGGTCGCGCGGTTGAGTTCCTCGGCCAGGGCGATCCCGGCGGGGGTCTGGCTGACAGTGGGAGACTCGAGCATGGCATCCAGGCGGTCCATGTCGTGGCTTGAAACGATGATCGAGGGGGGCAGTCCGCTGGAAGTGGACATGGTGTAGCTCCTTGCGTTTGTGGAAGACCCATGCAAAAAGGCGGCGCCTGCTGGCACCGCCTCATCCTATTGTGCTGACAATCGTAGACGGATGCGACCCGTCCGGCGTATCGGCCCCGCCGGCCGGTTCAGTCAGGCTCAGCCAGCGCGTGGCAGCGGCGTGGCGGCGACACCCGGGACATCGGTCGACTCCAGCGCGAACAGGCCCTGCGGCAGCCGTTTGAACTGCTGGGCCAGCTGCTCCAGGAAGCCGGTCATCGCTGAACTGCGGCGCCAGGCCATCGCGATGCGGCGGCTGGGGCGGTCATCGCCACTGAAATCCAGCAGGCGGATGTTGTCCGAGCGCGGCACCGGTGGCTTGACCGACAGCGTCGGCAGCAGGGTGATGCCCACATCGGCGGCGACCATCTGCCGCAGCGTTTCCAGGCTGGTCGCGCGGAACTCCGACTTTTCGTTGGCACCAAACAGCCGGCAGACCGCCAGCGCCTGGTCGCGCAGGCAGTGCCCATCCTCGAGCAGCAGCAGCTTCTGCGAGGACAGCTCCTGCACATCCAGATGCTGGCGGCGCGCCAGCGGATGCTGCCGGGAGACCGCCAGCAGGAAGGGCTCTTCGAACAGGAACTCGGCATGCAGCTGGTCATCGTCCAGCGGCAGCGCCAGCAGGGCGGCATCCAGTTTGCCTTCGCGCAGGCGGGTCAGCAGCTCATCGCTCTTTTCCTCGACCAGCAGCAGCTCCAGCTGCGGGAAACGCTCGCGGATGTTGGGAATCACATGCGGCAGCAGGTACGGGCCCAGCGTCGGGAAGATGCCGAGCCGGACGGTGCCGGCTTCGGGATCGCGACTGCGCCGCGCGGCTTCTTTCATCTGTTCCACTTCGGCCACGATGGTGCGTGCGCGCGCGGCCGCTTCTACCCCGGCCGGGGTGAGCATCACCTTGCGCGGGGCGCGTTCCACCAACGGCAATCCCAGCTCGTCCTCGAGCTTGCGGATCTGGGTGGACAGGGTGGGCTGGCTGACGAAGCAGGCGGCGGCCGCCTTGCCGAAATGGCGGTGGTCGGCCAACGCCACCAGATACTTCAAATCACGTAGGTTCATTTCCTTGGACCTCTCACGGCAATGGACCGGGTGATGGCGTGGCTTACCCAGCAGACAGACAAGGTTCCCGGCGAACCGGGAACCGGACGTTTCAGGCAGCTTCGGCGACAGCGCCGCTGCTCTTGGGAACGGAGGTGCGGATCAGGTGATCAAAGGCGCTCAGTGCCGCAGTGGAACCGGCGCCCATCGCGATGACGATCTGCTTGTACGGAACGGTCGTGCAATCGCCTGCGGCGAAGACACCCGGCACGCTGGTCTGGCCGCGGTCGTCGATCAGGATCTCGCCACGCGGTGACAGGGCCACCGTGTCCTTCAACCATTCGGTATTCGGCAGAAGACCGATCTGCACGAAGATGCCTTCCAGTTCCACCCGGTGCGAATCGCCACCGACGCGGTCCTGATAGACCAGACCCGTCACTTTCTGGCCATCGCCCAGCACTTCCTGGGTGAGGGCGCTGGTGATGATGGTGACGTTGCCCAGACTGCGCAGCTTCTTCTGCAGTACTTCATCGGCCCGCAGTTTGTCATCAAATTCCAGAAGGGTCACATGCGTCACAAGGCCCGCCAGATCGATCGCCGCTTCCACGCCGGAGTTGCCACCGCCGATCACCGCCACGCGCTTGCCCTTGAACAACGGACCGTCGCAATGCGGGCAGTACGCCACGCCCTTGTTGCGGTACTGATCTTCGCCGGGCACGTTCATCTGGCGCCAGCGTGCACCGGTGGACAGGATCACCGAACGCGACTTCAGCGACGCGCCGTTCTCCAGTTTGATCTCGACCAGACCGTCATCGCCGGCGGGCACCAGCGCGGTGGCGCGCTGCAGGTTCATGATGTCCACCTCGTACTCGCGCACATGCTGTTCCAGCGCGGCGGCGAGCTTCGGACCTTCAGTTTCCTTGACGGAAATGAAGTTCTCGATCGCCATCGTATCCAGCACCTGGCCACCGAAGCGTTCGGCCGCCACACCGGTGCGGATGCCCTTGCGTGCGGCATAGATCGCCGCGGCCGCGCCGGCCGGTCCACCGCCCACCACCAGCACATCGAACGGTGCCTTGGTGCTCAGCTTTTCGGCATCGCGCTTGCTGGCGCCGGTGTCCAGCTTAGCCACGATCTGCTCCAGCGTCATGCGGCCCTGATCGAACACCTCGCCGTTGAGATACACGGTCGGCACGGACATGATCTGGCGCGCCTCGACCTCGGCCGGGAACAAGCCGCCATCGATGGCCACGTGCTGGATGCGCGGGTTCAACACGGCGGCCAGGTTCAGTGCCTGGACCACATCCGGGCAGTTCTGGCAGGACAGCGAGAAGTAGGTTTCGAAGCGGTACTCGCCCTCGAGATTGCGCACCTGCTCGATCAGCTCGGCGGTGGCCTTGGACGGGTGACCACCGACCTGCAGCAGGGCCAGCACCAGCGAGGTGAACTCATGGCCCATCGGCAGGCCCGCGAACACCAAGTGGATGTCCTGGCCCGGGGTGGTCAGCGCGAAGGAGGGCGTGCGCTCGCTGCTGTCGCGACGCACGTCCAGGCGGATCTGCGTGGAGAGCGTGGTCAGCGTGTTGAGCAGCTCGAGCATTTCCTGCGACTTGGCGCCGTCATCCACGTGCGCCGTGATCTGGATCGGACGGGTGACACGTTCCAGATAGGTCTTCAGCTGGGACTGGAGGTTGGCATCCAACATCGAAAAACTCCTTGATTCAGGCAAGGGAACAGCGTCGACGAACCCCGCGGGTGCATCTGCGCGACATGGGGGTGAACCGAAACCGGCGCGTGGGGCACCGGCTTGGGTTCACCCCCACCCCCGGCGGGCGGGGATGGGGATGAGGAGCGGCTTAGATCTTGCCGACCAGGTCCAGCGACGGGGTCAGGGTCTTCTCGCCTTCCTTCCACTTGGCCGGGCACACCTGGTTCGGGTTGGCGGCGGTGAACTGGGCAGCCTTCAGCTTGCGCAGGGTCTCGGAGACGTCACGGGCGATCTCGTTGGAGTGAATCTCCAGGGTCTTGATCACGCCTTCCGGGTTGATGATGAAGGTGCCGCGCAGGGCCAGGCCTTCTTCTTCGATGTGCACGCCGAAGGCGCGGGTCAGCTGGTGGGTCGGATCGCCGACCAGCGGGAACTGGGCCTTGCCGACAGCCGGCGAGGTTTCGTGCCACACCTTGTGCGAGAAGTGCGTGTCGGTGGTGACGATGTAGACCTCGGCGCCGGCCTTCTGGAACTCGGCGTAATGATCGGCGGCGTCTTCAATCTCGGTCGGGCAGTTGAAGGTGAACGCGGCCGGCATGAAGATCAGCACGGACCAGTGACCCTTCAGGGTGCTGTCGGAGACCTTGATGAACTCGCCGTTCTGGTAGGCGTTGGCTTCGAACGGCTGGATCTGGGTGTTGATGAGCGACATCGTTGTTCCTCTTGGTGAAGGGGGTGGGTGAAGCGACCAACACAGGTTAGCGGCTCCGTTCCCATAAGGACAATCCATTGATTGCATCTATGCGATAGTCACAGACTATCAAAATGGTCTGATCCTGTGATGAATGGTGATGGCCACATCCGTCAGAACCGTTGCAGCGCAATGACCGGCGCACCAAGCCAGGTGATGGGTGCAATAGTTTCTGCATATCCGTTGCCCCGGGAAGCTGAACGATGGCGGGCACGGTGTTACTGGTGCGCCCGGATTTCAGCCGGAAATCGATAGCTGGCACAAACCCATATATGAGTAGCGATGGGTGGATTCAATCGCCCGCCCGGTCGCAACTACGCGTCGCGCGCGCCCGGCCCGCAGGGGCCGGTGCACTACACTGCGCGCCCCGATGCTGCCCCGTCCCGCCATGACTGCCGCCCCGCCAGACGTCCGCCAGCTGCTCGCCGATGCCGCCACCCGCCTGCCGGGTGTGGAAGGCCGGCATGAAGCCGAACTGCTGTTGCTGCATGTGCTGGAGCGTGAACGCAGCTGGCTGTTCGCGCATGCCACCGATCCGGTCGAGCCGGCACACGTGGCGGCGTTCGAGGCGCTGCTCGCCAAACGCCTGGCTGGTGAGCCGGTGGCGTATCTGCTGGGCCGCCGCGGCTTCTGGACCCTCGATCTGGAGGTCAGCCCGGCCACCTTGATCCCGCGCCCGGAGACCGAGCTGCTGGTCGAGCTGGCGCTGGCGCGGTTGCCCGAAAACAGCGGGCTGCGGGTCGCCGACCTTGGCACTGGCAGTGGCGCGATCGCGCTGGCGCTGGCCAGCGAGCGCCCGCAGGCGCAGGTGGTCGCAACCGACCTCAGCCAAGCGGCCCTGGCGGTCGCCGCACGCAACGCGCAGCGCCACGCACTGGGCGACGTCCAGTTCCGGCAGGGTGCGTGGTACGCGCCACTGGCCGGTGAGCGCTTCGATCTGATCGCCACCAATCCCCCGTACATCGCCAGCGACGACCCGCACCTGGCGCAGGGCGATCTGCGTTTCGAACCCCTCACCGCGCTGGCCTCCGGCCACGATGGGCTGGACGACATCCGCCTGATCATCGACGGCGCGGCAGCGCATCTGCGGCCGGGCGGTTGGCTGCTGATCGAGCACGGCTGGGACCAGGGCGAAGCGATCCGCGCACTGCTGCAGCAGGCCGGTTTCCACGCGGTTGCCACAGAGCGCGATCTGGAACAGCGCGACCGGATAAGCCTGGGCTGTCTGCCCGGCTGACCGCGCGCCATCGCTGCGGGGACCCCGGGGCTAGAATGACCTGTCCACCGGGCCGCCGCGCAGCGTGATGCGGCGACTGTCATTCCACATGGAGTTCCTGTCATGCGTAAGCTGTATCCCGCCATCACCCCTTACGACGTCGGCACCCTGAAGGTCGATGACCGCCACACGCTGTATTTCGAGCAGTGCGGCAATCCCGACGGCAAGCCGGTGGTGATGCTGCACGGTGGCCCGGGCGGCGGCTGCAGCGACAAAATGCGCCAGTTCCACGACCCGGCCAAGTACCGGATCATTCTGTTCGACCAGCGCGGTGCCGGCCGTTCCACGCCGCATGCGGACCTGGTCGACAACACCACCTGGGACCTGGTCGCCGATATCGAAACGCTGCGCGAGCACCTCAAGGTGGATCGCTGGCAGGTGTTCGGCGGCAGCTGGGGCTCGACCCTGGCGCTGGCCTACGCGCAGACCCACCCGCAGCGCGTGACCGAGCTGGTCCTGCGCGGCATCTTCATGCTGCGCCGCTGGGAGCTGGAGTGGTTCTACCAGGAAGGCGCCAACCGCCTGTTCCCGGATGCGTGGGAGCACTACCTCAAGCCGATCCCGGCGGTAGAGCGCCACGACCTGATTTCGGCCTTCCACCGCCGCCTGACCAGTGATGATGAAGCCACCCGCCTGGCCGCGGCCAAGGCATGGAGCGTGTGGGAAGGCGCGACCAGCTTCCTGCACGTGGACGACGATTTCGTGAACAGCCATCAGGACCCGCAGTTCGCGCTGGCCTTCGCCCGCATCGAGAACCACTACTTCGTCAACGGCGGTTTCTTCGAGGTGGAAGAACAGCTGCTGCGCGACGCGCACCGCATCGCCGACATTCCGGGCGTGATCGTGCACGGCCGCTACGACGTGGTCTGCCCGCTGCAGAGTGCGTGGGAACTGCACAAGGCGTGGCCGAAATCGACGCTGGAGATCAGCCCGGCTTCGGGTCATTCCGCGTTTGAAGCGGAGAATGTCGACGCACTGGTGCGTGCGACGGATCGCTTCGCGGGTTGATGGAGGGGTGCCGACCGACCCCACGGTCGCCACCTCCCGTGCAACCCCCGGGCATCGCGCGGTGGATAACGACGTTGGTCGTGATCGCCATCGCCCCGTGCAGCACACGGTAGATCACGACCGTTGGTCGTGATCGGCCGGTCACCAGTTCCCGGCCAGCAACGCTTCGGCCAACACCTGCAGCTTCGGTGAGGCCTGCCGCGAAGGCGGGTACACCAACGACAGCACCCGGCTGCGGCCTTCGAAGGGCTGCAGCACCCGCTGCAGCCGCCCGTCGGCCAGCGCATCGGCGACCGCGAAATCCATCACCTGCACGATGCCGATCCCGGCCAGCGCGCCTTCCACCAACGGGTCGCCGCTGTCGAACACCATCCGCGCCGGTGGAGTGAATTCACGCAATTGGCCGTCGCCCTCGCGGAACTGCCAATCCACCAGCCGTCCGCTGCGCAGATTGCGCACCGCCAGGCAGGCGTGATCGTGCAGTGCATCCACCGTGGCCGGTTCTCCGTGCTGCGCGATGTAGGCCGGCGAGGCGACCGTGACCCAGTTCAACGGCCGCAGCGGGCGCGCCACCATGCGCACGTCACTGATCGGCCCGGTGCGCAGCGCGGCATCGAAGCCTTCTTCAACCAGATCGACCAGACGGTCGTTGAGCACCAGCTCGAACTGCAGCTGTGGGTGCGCCGCCATCAACTGCCCGGCCAGCGGCACCAGCACCTTGCGCCCGAACATCGACGGCGCGGTCAGCTTCAACACGCCCGAGGGCGTGGAGGGGCGATCGCCCAGCCGGCGCTCGGCATCCTCCAGCCCACTCAGCAGCGGCGCGCAGTGCTCGACGAACTGGCGGCCGTCCGGGGTCAGGCTGACATTGCGGGTATTGCGGTGGAGCAACCGCACCCCCAGGGCGCTCTCCAGCCGGCTGATCGCCCGCGACAACCCGGATTGGCTGATCCCCAGCTGCCCGGCGGCGAGGGTGAAGCTGCGCGCGTCGGCCACCTGCACCAGCATGCGCACGGCGTTGAGGTCCATGGATGTCTCCGATTCATGCGGATATGCATGACAGATATCGAAGTATCCGGGTTTATTTCTGCAGCGTCATCAATGAGACTGCCCACCTTCTTACGCAGTACCGAGTCGGCATGACCTCCCCCCTGTCTCCCGCTGGCGCGCCGGCGCCCGCATTTCCACGCCTGGCCCTGGCCTTGCTGGCCACCGCCCAGCTGATCATCGCGCTGGATTCCACGATCATCTTCGTCGCCCTGCACGAGATGGGCGCGCAGCTGCACATCAATGCCCAGCAGCTGCAGTGGATCGTCAGCGGCTATACGGTGGCCTTCGGCGGGTGCCTGCTGCTGGGCGGCCGTGCGGCGGATCTGCTCGGTCGCCGCCGGGTCTATCGGCTCGGCATGGCGCTGTTCGCGCTGGCTTCGCTGGTGGGTGGGTTCAGTGACAGTGCGTGGCTGCTGATCGCCGCCCGCGCGGTGCAGGGCATCGGCGCGGCGCTGCTGTTCCCGGCCACGCTGGCGCTGATCAATACGATCTATGCCGAAGGCGCGCCGCGCAACCGCGCGCTGGCGATCTGGTCGATGGCCAGCGCTGGCGGCCTGGCCTTGGGCACGCTGCTGGGGGGCGTGCTGACCCAGAGCTTCGGGTGGGCCTCGGTACTGCTGGTGATCGTGCCGTTCGCCGGGGGCTGCGCGCTGCTGGGCGGCTGGTGGCTGCCCCGGGATCCCGCGCCGCTGGCGGGCCGCTCATTCGATCTGGCCGGCTGTGTCACGGTGACCCTCGGCGGCAGCCTGCTGGTGACGACGCTGGTGCAGGGCCCGGAATGGGGGTGGTCGGCCCCGCGCACGCTGATCTGCCTGGCCGTGTCGGCGGTGATGCTGGCCGCCTTCGTGCAGATCGAGCGCCGCAGCCGCGACCCGCTGATGCAGTTCTCGCTGCTGCGCCTGCGCAGCCTGCGTGCGGCGATGCTGCTGACGATGCTGTTCATGAGCAGCTACGGCGTCCAGTACTACTTCCTGGCGCTGTACTACCAGGATGGCTACGGCTGGAGTGCGCTGCAGGCTGGCCTGGCGTTCCTGCCGCCGACCCTGGTCTGCACCTTCGGCATCCGCATCGCCGAGCGCATGCTCGCGCGGCGTTCGCCGCGCCAGGTACTGACGGTGGGCATGCTGGCCGGTGCGATCGGCATCGCCGCGGTCGCGGTTGCGCTGCCGTATGGCGCGACCTACTGGGCACTGCTGCCGGGCATCGTGGTGCTCAGCCTCGGCCAGGGCATCACCTGGACCTCGATGTGGATCGTGGCCGGGCAGGGCGTGCCGGCCGCGCAGCAGGGCGTGGCCTCGGGCATGGCCGCCACGGCGCAGCAGATCGGTGGCGCGCTGGGCCTGGCGCTGCTGGTGATGCTGGCCAATGCCGGGCGCGGCAGCGCCGGCGCAGGCAGTGAAGCGGCGCTGCAGGGCATGATCCATGCGCAGTACGGCGCGGCGTTGTTCGCGCTGGTAGGTGTGGGCGTGGCGCTGTGGCTGCGGCCGCAGCAGGAGGCCGTGCCTGCCCGACCGTGCCTCGAATGAACCCCGCCTCGATCGTCAGCCGGCTGGCGGCCGGCATCACCCAGGCGGCAATGCCTCCAGCTGCGGCTGCAGGGCGGTGAAGATGCGCGCCAGGCGCTGCGCCCAGGCCTGCTGGCCGGCGGCATCGGCAATCAGGTCCTGGCGGATCTCCAGCTCCACGTGCACCAGCCCGCGGCCTTCGCCATGCACCGGCACGGCGTAGTCGCTGGTGCTGCTGACGGCGTAGGGCTGGTTGTCGCCCACCACCAGGTCGCCTTCATCGCGCAGCGCCTCCAGCAGGCGATGCGCAAACCGCGTGTCGCGGTGGTACAGCACGCCGGCATGCCAAGGCCGCGCAGCGTCGTTCATCACCGGGGTGAAGCTGTGCATCATCACCAGCACCGTCGGCCGGGCCTGCGCCTGGCGGGTATCGAGCTCGGCATCGATGCGTGCATGGTAGGGCGCATGGATCGCGTCGATGCGCTGCTGACGCTGCAGCGCTGACAGGCGCTGATTGCCGGGTACGACGGTGAGGTCGCTGACCTCTGGCATCAACGTGGGCGAGGCCAACGGCCGGTTGCAGTCGATCACCAGCCGCGAATACGTCTGCGTGATCGCCCACGCATCCAGCAGGCGTGCCAGTTCAACGGTGACCCCGGCGATGCCGATGTCCCAGCCGATGTGGCGGTCCAGTTCGTGCTGCGGCAGGCCGAGGCCGGCCAGTGACGCCGGCACCTGCTGGCCGGCATGGTCGGCGATCAGCAGATAGGACGAGCGGCCCTGCGCCTGATGCACGGTGAACGGCGCCGGATCGGCCGGCCCCAGCAGCGATGTACCGGTGTGCGGATGGATCGACGCATCAGCCACGCGGGGTACCGTCCAGATGGTGTTCGATCATCCACAGCCCGGCCCACAACTTGGCGTCCAGTTCGTAGCCCTGGCCCATCTTCTCGACCAGCCACGCGGCGGCGCGGGCACGCGGAATCTCGTGCACGGTGATGTCTTCGCTGGCATCGCCACCGCCCTCACCGACCTTGCGCAGGCCGGTGGCGCGCACGAAGGCGATCTTCTCGCTGCTGGCGCCGGAGGAGGTGGGCCCGATCATCAGCACTTCGGCATGCGCGGCGGTCCAACCGGTTTCTTCTTCGAGTTCGCGCACCGCCGAGACCTCGATCGATTCACCGGCATCGATGTCGCCGACCAGGCCGGCCGGCATCTCGATGGTCTTGGCCTGCAGCGGGACGCGGAACTGCTCGACGAACAGCACCGTGTCGTCGGGCGTGACCGCGATGATGATCGCGGCCAGGCCACCGGCGTGGGTGCGCTCGCTGTACTCCCACGTGCCGCGCACGACCATGCGCTGGTACTTGCCTTCAAAAACGACCTTCGGGGCTTGCGTATTGGGGCTCATGCGAACTCGCTGGCAACGGAAGAGGAATCGGACAGGCCGGCGGCGGTGAACAGGCGGCGCCGGGTCAGCGGCCCGAACCGCAGTGCATCGCACAGGCCCTGCAGCATCTGTGCATCGGCGACGCCACGGCTGAAGTCGGCGGCGGCGCCGTCCAGCGGTGCATCCAGCGCAATGGTGGTCAGCTGGCGCCACAGCAGCGCATGCTCGCGCTGTTCGCGCAGGCGCACCGCCATCTGCGCCGCGCCACGCAGGCGCAGGAACGGCACTTCATCCAGGCGCTCGTAGAGCACATCCAGGCTGCCGAAGTGGGCCAGCAGCACTGCCGCGGATTTGGCCCCCACGCCGGTCACGCCGGGGATGTTGTCCACCGCATCGCCGCACAGCGCCAGGTAGTCGGCGATCTGGTGCGCATGCACGCCGTGGCGGGCTTTGACACCGGCCATGCCCCAGCGCTGGTTGCGGGCGTAATCCCATTGTTCGTCATGCTCGAACAGCAACTGCGACAGATCCTTGTCGGCGGAGATGATCACCCCGCGCATGCCGGCATCGCGGCGTGCATGCAGGGCGCTGCCGATCAGGTCGTCGGCCTCGTATTCGTGGTGGGCCAGCACGGCCAGGCCAAGCGCGGTACACAACGCCTTGCAGTGGGCGAACTGGCGGCGCAGCGCGTCGGGTGCGGGATCGCGGTTGGCCTTGTAGGCAGCGTAGATCCGGTGCCGGAAGCAGCTGTCCAGTGCTTCATCGAAGGCGATGGCGATGTTGGCCGGGCGCTCGCGCTCAAGCAGATCCAGCAGGAAACGCGCGAAGCCGTGCACGGCATTGGTCGGCCAGCCCTGCTGGTCCTGGAATTCGTCGGGCATCGAGTGCCACGCGCGGAACACGTACAGGCTGGCATCGACCAGATACAACGGCGCACGCAGCGGCGGCGGGGCCAGGCCCGGGCCAGCAGAAAGGGCGGACATCTCAGCCCTCCCAGTCCTGCAGCAGGGCGGCCGGGTCCGGGCGCTCGCGTTCGGGCACCTCGGTCTTCGGCGTGCCGATATGGATGAAGCCGGCGATCTGCTCGCCCTCGGCCAGGCCCAGGTGGGCATGCACGGCCGGGTCGAACGCCATCCAGGCGGTCAGCCACTGCGCCCCGAAGCCCAGCGCCTGGGCGGCCTGCAGCAGCGCGAAGCAGACGCAGCCGGCGGTCATCAGCTGCTCGGCCTCGGGCACTTTGGGGCTCGGGCGCGGGCTGGCGATGACAGTGATGATCAGCGGCGCATGGGAAAAGCGCTGGCGGTCCTTGTCCAGCTGGGCCGGCGACACCTGGGGATCACGCTGGAGGGCGCGTTCGGCCAGGAAGGCGCCCAGACTGTGACGCGCATCGCCGGCCAACCGCAGGAAGCGGTAGGGCACCAGCTTGCCGTGGTCCGGCACGCGCACCGCCGAGGTCAGCATCCGCATCAGGGTGGCTGCGTCAGGGCCGGGCTCGCCGAGTTGCTTGGCGGGGACCGAACGGCGGGCGTCCAGGGCGTGCAGAGCGGGGGGGACGGACATGGGCTCTCAATCTGGCTTCACGGTGCCCCGATTATAGTCGCCACCGTTCGTGACACGGCCGTGGGCTATCTCGGTGCAATTTGCGACAAAACGTGATGAACATCACCTAATCAGCGGACTTCCTTCACGTGGCTGTACTCGCTTCCACGGCCTGCTGCGCTTACGATACAAAGCCTGCCGGGTCACCGGTAACGAGGTTTAAAGTGTCGACTGTTTCACTGTCTCTGACCGGTCGGCCGGCCTACCATCCGAGCGTGGGCGCATGGGGTGCGCCGGCGTTCGTTGTATCCATGTTGTACTCAGTGCCTGCGAGGGTGGGGAGCCTTTTCGCATGATCGCCACGCCCAATGTAGGGGGGCACCCGGGCCGTGACCCGGCGTTGTTGAAGATGGCCCGTGAGGCCGTGCTGCCGGGGCTGGTCGAGTCGTTCTCGACGGTGCTGGCGCGCTTTGATGATGTGTTGTTCGACCGTGCCGGGACTGCCGGCGCGTCGCAGTTGCTGTTCCTGGATGGCATGCGCGAGCTGCGCCGCCGCCGGGACGACATCGTGGCCGGCTTCCGCACGCATCTGACCCAGGCCTGGGAGGCGCTGGAGCGGGGTGAACCGCTGTCGGCCGAGGCCACCCTGGCCGGCCAGATCGAGGATGGCCTGAGCCTGGTGCCCGAACACGTGCTGGAATCCCGGCTGGCGGTGCGCAACTTCGCCACCGTGCTGCTGCGTGATTTCAAGCCGGTGCTGTCGCGGCTGGATCGCCGCCTGGGCATGATCGCCGGTGGGCTGGACCTGCAGGCCGACACCAATCCGATCAGCCCCGAGCACCTCGGTGTGGCCATCCACGAGGCCTTCGCCGATTGTGAACTGGCCCCGGAAGTACGGCTGGTGCTGATCAAGCTGTGCGAGCGCGATCTGCAGCAGCCGATCGGCAAGCGCTATGAGTATCTGGATGAACAACTGGCCGCTGCGGGCGTGATGCCGCAGATGGCCGCGCGTCGGCCCCCGCCGCGCGCACCCTCGCCGCCGCCGCGCGAAGACCGCGACACCTTCGATGGGTTCGAGCCCGAGGCCGGCATGGGACCGGCGGGCGACGAGGGCCAGGCACCGGCTTGGGCCCGCCGTTTCGCCGACCGCTGGGCCGAGAGCCGTGGTCGCCTCCAGGGCGGATCGCATGCAGCACACGAAGGCCCGGGCGAGGGCGGTGACAGCCTTGGCGGCAACCAGGGCATGCTGCTCGATGCGCTGCATGAGCTGCTGCAGCAGACCCGCCACGTGCGTGAGGACGCCACCTCGGCGGCCAGCGTCGCGGTGGGCCAGCAGCGCCCCCTGAGCCAGCGCGAAATGATGTCGGTGCTGTCGCTGCTGCAGGCCACGCCGAGTGCGACCCTGCGCGCAGCGATCGGTGAAGACGGCGAATCGCTGGCGCAGCGGTTGAAGAGCGAGGTGCTGTCCGGCGCGACCCGGCTCGGGGTGGATCCCGCGCAGGCGCGGCTGGACCCGCAGGACGAGGACGCGATCGATCTGGTCGGCATGCTGTTCGATGTGATGCTCGATGAGCGCGACCTGGAGGGCCGCTCGCGCGAGCTGATCGGCCGGCTGGTGGTGCCCTTCGTCAAGGTCGCCATGCTTGACCGCCGCATGTTCGTGCAGAAGACCCACCCGGCGCGCAAGCTGCTCAACTCGCTGGCCGAAGCCTGCGAAGGCAACACCGGCGAGAGCCAGGCCGAGCGCGTGCTGATGGGCAAGGTCGAGGAAATCATCGAGCGGCTGGTCGCCGAGTTCAACGAGAACCTGGCGATCTTCCTCACCCTGGAAGAAGAATTCCGCGAGTTCCTGACCCAGCACCGGCGCCGGATCGAGATCGCCGAGCGCCGGGCCGCCGAGACCCAGCGCGGCCAGGAAAAGCTCGAGATGGCGCGCCAGCGCGCCAGTACCGAATTGGACCGCCGCATTGGCGATGCCACGCTGCCACAGGCGATCGGCGAGTTCCTGCGCCAGCCCTGGCAGCACCACCTGACCCTGACCGTGCTGCGCGAAGGCGAAGACGGGGCGTCGGTCGGGGAGGCGCTGAGCCTGGCCGATGGCCTGTTGGATGAAGTTGCCGAGGCGCGCCGGCATATCGTCGGCAAGCCGTGGCTGCAGGCCTGGCATCCCGCGCTGCGCAAGGTGTTCGCCAGCGTCGGTGTGCATGCCGATGCGGCCACCAGCGCCATCGATGCATTGCACGACACCCTGCAGGGCATCGCCGAATCGCGCCCCGAGCTCGAACGCGCGCTGCCCGAACTGCCGCAGGTCGCGCTGCCTTCGCCACCGGCCCAGGAATCGGCGTCGGTGGAGCTGGGCAGCAAGGTGGATGTCAGCGATTTCGACAACGCCGATGCCGACCGCTTCCGCGGTCTGGAGATCGGCAGCTGGCTGGATTTCGTCGACAAGGATGGCAAGGTCCAGGCCGGCAAGCTGTCCTGGGTGAGCCCGATTTCCCAGCGCCTGCTGTTCGTCAACCGGCGCGGGGTGCGCTTCTGCGTCGCCTCGCCGGAAGAACTGGCGGTGATGGTGCGCCTGGGGCGTCTGCGGGCGCATATCGACGATGGTGCCTTCGACAGCGCCATGCAGGGCGTGATTGATCGGCTGGATACCAAGAACGCCACCGTGCATTGACCCCCGGGGGCCACCTTGGCCTGACGATCAGGTTACGATCAGCCCACAATCCGCTGATCGTCGGGGACAGGCATGGCTGTCGAGGTGTTGGTGGTAAAGGAACACGCGCCGGGGGAACGGCGCGTGGCGATGACGCCGGAAACGGCGCGCAAGCTGATCGCGCTCGGCGCGGGCGTGTCATTCGAACCCGGCGCCGGGTTGGCTGCCGGTTTCCCGGATGCGTTGTATCAGGACGTCGGGGCCCAGCCAGCCGATGACACGCGCCTGGCCCAGGCCGACATCGTGCTGTGCGTGCAGCCACTGTCCAATGACCGCCTTGCCCGGTTGAAGTCCGGTGCCAGTCTGATCGGCATGCTGCACCCGCAGGCCGATGCCGAACGCGCGGGCCTGATCCAGTCACGTGGCCTGCAGGCGTTCCCGCTGGAACGCTTGCCGCGCACCACGCGCGCCCAATCGATGGATGTCCTCAGTTCGCAGGCCGGCATGGCCGGTTACAAGGCCACCCTGATCGCCGCCCAGCGCGCGCCGCGCTTCTTCCCGATGCTCACCACCGCCGCCGGCACGATCCGCCCCTCCAAGGTACTGGTGGTCGGCGCCGGCGTGGCCGGCCTGCAGGCCATCGCGACCGCGCGCCGTCTCGGCGCGCAGGTGGAAGGCTTCGATGTACGCCCGGAAACCCGCGAGCAGATCGAATCGCTGGGCGGCAAATTCCTGGATCTGGGGGTCAGCGCCGTGGGCGAGGGCGGTTACGCGCGGCCGTTGACCGATGAGGAACGCGCCGAGCAGCAGCGCCGCCTCGGCGAGCACCTGCGCACGGTGGACGTGGTGATCTGTACCGCCGCGGTGCCGGGTCGGCCAGCGCCTAAGATCGTCAGCACTGCGATGGCACGCGGCATGAAACCGGGCAGCGTGATCGTCGATCTGGCCGCGGAAACCGGCGGCAACTGCGAAGCCACCCAACCGGGCGAGGTGGTGGATCTGGACGGGGTGCTCATCGACGGTCCGCTCAACCTGGCCAGCCAGGGCGCGGTGCATGCCAGTGAGATGTACGCCCGCAACGTCTACAACTTCGTCGCGCTGTTCCTGAAAGACGGCGCCGTCACCTTCGACTGGGACGACGAACTGCTCGCCAAAACCCGCTGGGTCGCCGCCTGAGAAAACGGGGACGGGGGTAGTTAATAACTACCCCCGTCCCCGTTATTGGGGGTAGTTAATAACTACCCCCGTCCCCGTTATTGCGTCAGCGCTTCGGCGGTGGCGCCGTGGGGGCCGGGTTGGCCTTCAGCCACGCCTTGCGTTCGTCCGGGGTCATCCGCGCCCAGCGGTCGCGCAGGTCCTGGCGCTGCTCGGGGCTCATGCTGCGCATCTGACCGAACAGCGCGCGCGCCTGCTCGCGCTGCTCCGGCGTCATGTTCTCGAAACGGTGGCGGCCGCGGTGCGCCTGCGCACGCTGTTCCGGGGTCATGGTCAGCCAGCGCTGGCCGTGCTGCAGCATCCGCTCGCGCTGCGGGGCAGGCGCATCGTTCCAACGATCACGGACGGGCGCGATCAACGCCTCGCGCTGCTGCGGGCTGAGTGCGTCCCAGTCCGGCAGCGGGGCAGTCTGGGCCCAGCCGGTCGCACTCAACGTCAGCAACAGCAGCCCCAGGGACAGTCGCAGTTTCATCATTACTCCATTGCCAGGTCGGTACCGCCCAGCCACAAATACAGATCGGGATTCTCGTCAAGGACATCGCTGCCGTCGTCGGTGGCGCTCGCCGTCACCGGTGCCGGCGGGGCGTTCGATTCGCCGAGGAGGAAACTGTAGCCCAAGGCGAGCCCGACCACCGCCGAACAGGCGGTCGCCATCCACCAGGACGGAGCATGCCGCTTGGCCGGCGAGGCCGCATGGCGCGCGCTGCGCAGCCGCGCCAGCGTCGTCGGCGAGAGCGTATCCAGTGCCTGCGCATGCAGCTGCCGCAGGGCGGCATCGTCAGGCATCGAAGGGGACAGGGGGCGGTTCACAGGGCGATCTCCAGAGACTGCTGCAGCGCCTGGCGGGCGCGCGAAAGATGGGTTTTGACCGCGCCTTCGCTGCAGCCCATGGCCTTGGCCGTGGTGGCGCCGTTCAGGTCCTGCAGCACCCGCAGGGTGAAGGCCTCGCGCTGGCGCGCCGGCAGCTCCCGCAGCGCCTGTACCAGCTGCGCGTACTGATCGCGCTGCTCATGCGCCTGGGCCGGGCCGGGAGCGCTGTCGGCCCAGTCGATGTCATGCTCGCCACCGGCCTCGTCGCTGCTGCGCCAGAACTTCAGGCGGAAGCCGCGGCGGCGCTGCAGATCCACCACGCGGCGGCGCAGGATGCTCCAGAACAACGGCGCCCATTCGGCGGCAGGTTTGTCGCGGTAGCCGAGCATCTTCAACATGCTGTCCTGCACCGCATCCAGCGCGTCCTCGCGCTGACGCAGGCCGGCCTCGGCGAAGCGGAACGCGCGCGGGCCGATCCCGGCCAGGAAGGCATCCAGCGATACCGGCAACGCCGCCGCGGGCGTGGCGGGCAGGTCGGCATCCGTCGACGGTAGGGGAGAGCTCACCAGCACAGGGTAGCGTTCCGGCAGGGGGATACCGTGAGAACGCACCAGGGCAGGCGCGGTTGACCGGCCTGCCCGATTGGTTCAGCGCATGGTTATGATGCAGGGGACGGGATGACCGCCTGGGAGAGTGACTGCAATGAGCGACGGGTTCGTGGCGTTGTATATCTTCATGCTGGCCGCCATTGCCGGCCACGTGATCATTTCGCGGGTGCCGGTGATCCTGCATACCCCTTTGATGTCCGGCTCCAACTTCATCCACGGCATCGTGCTGATCGGCGCGATGGTGGTGCTGGGGCACGCGCAGACCCCGCTGGAGAAGATCATCGGGTTCATCGCGGTGGTCCTTGGCGCGGGCAACGCGGCCGGTGGCTACGTGGTGACCGAACGCATGCTCGACATGTTCAAGCCCAGCGCCAAGCGCGACGCCGGGGAGAAGGCACCTTGAACGTGACCACCGCGCAACTGCTGCAGTGGCTGGTCCAGGTGAGCTACCTGGTCGCCGCGACCCTGTTCCTGCTCGGCCTGCAGCGCATGGCCTCGCCGATGACCGCGCGCAGCGGCATCCGCTGGGCCGGGCTGGGCATGCTGATCGCCACGGTGGCGACGTTCTTCCTGCCCGAGCTGCACAACATTCCGCTGATCCTGGCGGCCGTGGTGATCGGCACGGGCGTGGCGTGGTGGTCGGCCAAGCGGGTGGCGATCACCGACATGCCGCAGATGGTGGCGCTGTACAACGGCATGGGCGGCGGCTCGGCCGCAGCGATCGGTGCGGTGGAACTGCTGCGCTTCTCGTTCCTGGCCAACCGCGATACCACGCACTGGAGCGAGCAGGCGCTGGCCGATCTGGCCGCGCGCCAGCCGTCGGCAACGGTGCTGGCGCTGGCCGTGATCGGCTCGGCGATCGGCGCGGTGTCGCTGTCCGGATCGATCGTCGCCTGGGCCAAGCTGGACGGGCGGCTGGACCGCCGGGTCACCTTCCCGGGGCAGCAGGTGTTCAACCTGCTGGTCGCGCTGGCGATGGTGGTGCTGGGCATCTGGGCCGCGGTCACGCTGAGCCCGGTGGCGATCATCAGCTTCTTCGTGGTGGCGCTCGCGCTGGGCGTGCTGATGACGCTGCCGATCGGCGGCGCCGACATGCCGGTGGTGATCTCGCTGTACAACGCGTTTACCGGCCTGGCCGTGGCCTTCGAAGGCTATGTGCTCGGCAACGAAGCACTGATCATCGCCGGCATGATGGTCGGCGCGGCCGGCATTCTGCTGACGCGGTTGATGGCCAAGGCGATGAACCGCCCGATCAGCGGCGTGCTGTTCTCCAACTTCGGGGGCAGCGGCGTGGCGCAGGAAATCACCGGTGCGCAGAAGCCGATCGAGGCCAGCGATGTCGCCGCGATGCTGGCCTTCGCCGAGCGCGTGGTGATCGTGCCCGGCTACGGCATGGCCGTGGCCCAGGCGCAGCACAAGGTGTGGGAGCTGGCGCAGCGCCTGATCGATCGCGGCATCAAGGTGAAGTTCGCGATCCACCCGGTGGCCGGGCGCATGCCCGGGCACATGAACGTGCTGCTGGCCGAAGCGGGCGTGCCCTACGACCTGATCGCCGACATGGACGACATCAACCTGGAGTTCCCCAACACCGACGTGGTGCTGGTGATCGGCGCCAACGACGTGGTCAACCCGGTCGCGCGCACGGATCCGGCCAGCCCGATCTACGGCATGCCGATCCTGGACGTGGTCAACGCCCGCAACGTGGTGGTGATCAAGCGCGGCAAGGGCACCGGTTTTGCCGGCATCGAGAATGCGCTGTTCTATGCCGACAACGCCCGCATGCTGTACGGCGATGGTGCCGGTGCGGCGAGCGCGCTGGTCAGCGAACTGAAGGCGCTAGACGGAGGACATTGAGGGGTGGATGCAACGGTCACGGCCCACGGTCGTGACCTGCGCAGACACCGGATCTGCGGCGAAACCGGATCTGCGATAGTGCCGGCCGCTGGCCGGCTCAATGCGATACGTGATTGCCAGCGCGTTGCCGTACCGACGTCATGAGGAGCCGGCCAGCGGGCCGCCACTACCGATGGCATTCGGCGGCAGCATGCAGAGACAGTTACTTCGCCACCCACCAACCCACGACCAGCGCCACGCCCATCCACAGCCATTCGACCGCGCCGTTGGCCAGGCCGCTTAGGGTCCAGGCCAGATAGGGCCCCATGCGCAACGCTGATTCCCACGGGGTGAGCCCCATGGAGCCGCCGAGGTACGCCGAGGCGATCCCCCAGTTGGCCGCCAGCGCAACCAGCACGGTGGCCAGCACCGTCAGCACCACCCGGGGGGCACCCGCGCGCAGGGTACCCAGGCGCAGCATGAACGCGATCTCCAGCGCGGCCACAACCGCCATCCAGCTGGCCTGGCGGCCGGTGAGCAGGGCGATGAACAACCAGGCCAGCGTGGCCGTGACGACACCAAGCAGAAACAGCGGGGGCCAGAGCCAGTGGCGGCTCCGGACAGGCACGGACGTGGGCGACATGCAATCTTCCTGTAAGTCCTCACAGGATACCGGCTTGCGGGGTGACCGGCGCGTGGGCGGCCACTGGGCTAAAATGGTCGCCTTGCGGGAATTGGCCGCGACCCCCATATCGATCCACATGTATTCCCGTAGCAGTGAACCTGTCCACTTCGAACGCGACTGCGAGGCCGTCATGGTCCCGCAGGGCGAAACGGTCACGCTGCCCGCTGGCAGCTATGGCTACATCACCCAGGCCCTGGGTGGCAGCTATACCGTCTTTGTCGAAGGCAATCTGTTCCGCATCGCCGGCAAGGATGGCGATGCCATCGGCAAGGAAGCGCCCCCGGCGCTGGAACTGCCCGCCGATGCCTCCGACGAGGAGGTCGAAAAACTGGTGTGGCAGCAGCTGCGCACCTGTTTCGATCCGGAAATCCCCTTCAACATCGTCGATCTGGGGCTGGTCTATGAAGTGGACCTCAAGCACCTGGACGATGGCCAGCGCGAGGTCGACATCAAGATGACCCTGACCGCGCCCGGCTGCGGCATGGGCGAGATCCTCGTCGATGACGTGCGCAGCAAGCTGGAAATGATCCCGACGGTGGCCGAGGCCGACGTCGAGCTGGTGTTCGACCCGCCGTGGGGCCGTCACATGATGTCCGAGGCCGCCCGGCTCGAAACCGGCATGCTGTAACCGCCCATCGCCAGCCGGCGTCACGGCGTTCCCCGTAACCAGAACAGGAAATATCCGGTGTCCCAGTCTTCCGTGAGCTTCAACACCACCCGTTCCGCCCAGCCGCGCAGCAGCGAGGAGCGTGAGCGCATCCTGGCCGCCCCCGGTTTTGGTCTGCACTTCACCGACCACATGGTGGAAGTGCGCTGGGACAAGGACACCGGCTGGCACGATGCCGTGGTACGCCCGTACGGCCCGCTGCAGCTGGACCCGGCCGCCGCGGTGCTGCATTACGGCCAGGAAATCTTCGAAGGCATCAAGGCCTACCGCCACGCCGACGGCTCGATCTGGACCTTCCGTCCGGACGCCAACGGCCGTCGCCTGCAGCGTTCGGCCCAGCGCCTGGCGCTGCCGGAATTGCCGGTGGAGATCTTCGTCGAATCGCTCAAGCAGCTGATCGCCGTGGACGCGTCGTGGGTTCCCTCGGCCGACGAATCCAGCCTGTACTTCCGTCCGTTCATGATCGGCGATGAAGCCTTCCTCGGCGTGCGCGGCGCGCACAAGGCCGGCTACTACGTGATCGCCAGCCCGGCGGGCCCGTATTTCGCCAAGGGCGTGGCGCCGGTGGCGATCTGGCTGTCCACCGAGTACGCGCGCGCAGGCAAGGGCGGTACCGGCGCGGCCAAGTGCGGTGGCAACTACGCCGCCTCGCTGCTGCCACAGCAGAAGGCGCAGGCGCAGGGTTGCTCGCAGGTGCTGTTCCTGGATCCGGTCGAAGGCAAGTACCTGGAAGAACTGGGTGGCATGAATGTGTTCCTGGTCTACAAGGACGGCACCCTGGTGACCCCGGCGCTGTCGGGCAGCATCCTGGAAGGCATCACCCGTGAGAGCATCCTGCAGCTCGCCCGCGACCGCGGCATGAAGGTCGAAGAGCGCAAGGTCACCCTCGAAGAGTGGAAGGACGGCGTGACCTCCGGCGAGATCGTGGAAGCGTTCGCCTGCGGTACCGCGGCGGTGGTCACCCCGATCGGCCAGCTCAAGGGCGAAGGCTTCTCGGTGGGCGACATCAACGCACCGGCCGGCGAAGTGACGATGTCGCTGCGCAAGGAACTGACCGACATCCAGTACGGCCGCCTGCCGGACCGTCATGGCTGGCTGGTCCG
Organism: Stenotrophomonas sp. PUT21; assembly: GCF_052232875.1. NCBI lineage: Bacteria > Pseudomonadati > Pseudomonadota > Gammaproteobacteria > Lysobacterales > Lysobacteraceae > Stenotrophomonas > Stenotrophomonas sp. PUT21. The sequence continues at coordinate 409,121 of NZ_CP197645.1, forward strand.
CCTCGACGCCTGATGCCCGCGGATCCGCGCTGAAGCATCGAAACCCGCCTGGCGACAGGCGGGTTTTTTGTTGCCTGTTCACTGCCTCCGTCGCCAGGGCCGGCCGCGGGGCACTTCGGCACGTCATGTCCCGCGGTGGCAATGCCGCAAGCCCTTGATGCGCAAGCGTTGTCCTGCTCTGGCGGACATTGACAGCCATTTCGGACATTCGCTGCCGCAAACAGGCCGTTCAAAACCTCCCGAGGGCCTTCACTTTCACAAACCCTCGACCCGCGAAGTCTCAGATCCGACATTTCATGTCATGGAAGCACGGCTGAAACATTGTTCATCCGCCAGCAAGCTATTAGCGTCGACTCACTCACCGGGCCGACCCGCGCCATCGCTTCTGCAGCCCCAGGATCGGACCCGGATTCTCAGCCGCAACGACGGCACTCACTGTCTGAAAGGGAAATCCGATGTCTCATGTCTCGCAACACCGTTTGCGTCAGCGTGCATTGGTGGTACTGGGCGCGTCCGTTCTGTCCACCTTGCTGCTGGCCACCCCGGCGTTCGCCGGTGATGTGCAGTTGAGCGGCCTGTCCTCGGCGCCGACCCACCAGCGCTTCATCGTGAAGTACAAGGATGGCAGCACCGAGGTCGCCACCCCGACCGCGCTGGCCAGCTCGCTCAAGGCCGCCGCGGCGGCGGTGCCGGCCGCCCAGGGCCGCGCGCTGGGGCTGCAGAAGCTGCGCCAGCTGGCGATCGGCCCGACCGTGGTCAAGGCCGACCGGCCGCTGGACCGCGCCGAAGCCGAGCTGCTGATGCGTCGCCTGGCCGCCGACCCCAGCGTGGAATACGTCGAAGTGGACCAGCTGATGCAGGCCACCCTGGTGCCCAACGACACCCGCTTCTCCGAACAGTGGGGCTTTGGCACCAGCAATGCCTCGATCAACGTACGCCCGGCCTGGGACAAGGCCACCGGCACCGGCGTGGTGGTGGCGGTGATCGACACCGGCATCACCAACCACCCCGATCTCAATGCCAATATCCTGCCCGGCTACGATTTCATCAGCGATGCGGCGATGGCGCGCGATGGCGGTGGCCGTGACAACAACCCCAACGACGAAGGCGACTGGTACGCCGCCAACGAGTGTGGCGCCGGCATTCCCGCGTCCAATTCCAGCTGGCACGGCACCCATGTGGCCGGCACCGTCGCGGCGGTCACCAACAACAGCACCGGCGTGGCCGGCACCGCGTTCAATGCCAAGGTCGTGCCGGTGCGCGTGCTGGGCAAGTGCGGCGGGTATACCTCCGATATCGCCGATGCGATCGTCTGGGCGTCCGGCGGTACCGTCAGCGGCGTCCCGGCCAACGCCAACCCGGCCGAAGTGATCAACATGTCGCTCGGTGGCGGTGGCAGCTGCTCCACCACCTACCAGACCGCGATCAACGGCGCCGTCTCGCGCGGGACCACCGTGGTGGTCGCGGCGGGCAACAGCAACACCAACGTGTCCTCATCGGTCCCGGCCAACTGCGCCAACGTGATCGCGGTGGCCGCGACCACCTCGGCCGGCGCCCGCGCCAGCTTCTCCAACTACGGCACCGGCATCGACATCTCCGCGCCGGGGCAGGGGATTCTCTCCACCCTCAACACCGGCACCACAGTCCCGGGCAGCGCCTCGTATGCGTCTTACAACGGTACCTCGATGGCGGCGCCGCATGTGGCCGGCGTGGTCGCGCTGATCCAGTCCGTCGCGCCCACGGCGCTGAGCCCGGCCGCCATCGAAAGCCTGCTCAAGAGCACCGCCCGTCCGTTGCCGGGCGCCTGCTCTGGCGGCTGCGGCGCGGGCATCGTCGATGCCGATGCCGCGGTGACCGCCGCGCTCAACGGCACCGGCCCGGGCCCGGGCACCGGCAACGTGCTGCAGAACAACGTGCCGGTCACCGGGCTTGGCGCCGCCAGTGGTGCTTCGCTGGCCTACACCGTGACCGTGCCATCCGGCCGCAGCCAGCTGAAGGTCAGCATCGCCGGCGGCAGCGGCGATGCCGACCTCTATGTCCGCAATGGCAGCGCGCCGACCGACACCGTCTACACCTGCCGCCCGTACCTCAGCGGCAACAACGAAACCTGCACCATCGCTTCGCCGGCGGCAGGCACCTGGCACGTGCGGGTAAAGGCCTACTCGACCTTCTCCGGGGTGACCCTGACCGCGCAGTACTGATCGCGTTCCAACGCCCCAACGAAGAACGCCCCGGCATGCCGGGGCGTTCGTTCAATCAACACGGCGTCTGCGCGGGAAGCACCCACGCATGGCGTGGACCTACACGCTGCGCCAATGATTACGCCGCTTCGAACCGGTTGGCTGCCACGTTCTTGCGCACCTGCTCCGGATTCCAGATCCGGCCGTTCATCGCGATGTACACACCGCTGGGCAAGGACTGCACCGCACCGATCGCACACCCGATATTGAACTCCGCATCCGAGCCACGGAAGCGTGCCGGGCTCAGCGCACCGGTCATCACGATGGTCTTGTCGGTGATCGACTTTAGCACCTGGCCCGTCTGCACCATCGAGTCGGTGCCGTGCGTGACCAGCACATGCCGGGTCGGCTGCGCGGCGATCGTTGCCCGGATCAACTCGCGATCCTCGTCGGTGATGTGCAGCGAATCCTTGCGCAGGATCGGAATCACGTTGAAACGGAAGGTCACGCCCAGCTCGCGCAGGATCATCCCGATCTGCGGATCACCGATCTGATAGTCCGACTTGTCGTCGAAGTAGATCTTGTCGATCGTGCCACCGGTGGTGATGATCAGTAGTTCTTCCATTGCAAGCATCCTGGGTACCAGACAGAAGGGCACGGAACCGCCGCGCCGACCGGTAGATGATACGGCCGCCGCCCGCTCGGTGCAGGCCCGCGGCACCGCACGGTCAGCCGGCTGTCGTCTTCCGCCCGAAGCGTCGTCGCAGGCCCGGCGTGCTGGCCACGCCGATCACCGCCAGCGCCAGCCCCAGCTCGAGCCAGGCCCACAGTGCCACCTCCGGATGGCTCCAGGCGCTCATCACCCCGTGGCTGAACCAGAACAGCGCCAGCACCCCGGCCCAGAACATCGCCTTGCCCCGCCGCACCAGTACGCCCAGCGCCAGCAGCAGCGGCGGCAGGGTAAAGACCAGCTGGGTGGCCAGCCAATGCTTGTCCTGCGCGAACCAGACCGCGAACAGCACCGCCAGCGCCACCAGCAGCAGGGCCAGCACGATCTCCTGCGCCCGGGTCCTCACGCCAGCCGCCGTGCGATATCGGCCACCCGCCGCCCCAGCGCCCGCGCCAGGATGCTTTCATCCTCGCTCGGCACCGGGTTGTCGTCCGCCCCGGCCACATGGCTGGCGCCATACGGCGTGCCACCGGTGGTGGTGTGGCTCAGCGCCGGCTCGGTGAACGGGATGCCCACGATCAGGCAGCCGTGGTGCAGCAGCGGTACCTGCATGGACAGCAGGGTCGACTCCTGCCCGCCGTGCAGCGAGGCGGTGGAGGTGAACACCCCGGCCGGCTTGCCGGCCAGGGTGCCGTTGACCCATTCCGCGCCCAGCCCATCCAGGAAGTGCTTCACCGGCGCGGCCATGTTGCCGAACCGGGTCGGGCTGCCCAGCAGCAGCCCCGTGCATTCGGCCAGATCGGCCACGCTCACATACGGCGCACCGTCTTCGGGCACCGGGGGCAGGGCCGTCTGTGTCACCGCGGCCACCGGCGGCACCGTGCGCAGCCGCGCGCTCATGCCCGGCACCTCGCCGATGCCGCGCGCAATCTGGCGGGCAAGCCGTGCTACTGAACCGCCACGGCTGTAATACAGCACCAGGATCTCCGCCATTTCGCTTTCATCTCGTTGCGTCCGATGCAGGCAGTATGGCAACGCAGCCCGCTCAGGGCGAGGTCCGTGCCGGGCCGGCCGCCGTGAGCAGGCGTGCATGCCCCATACCCGTCATCGGGTACCCTTGCGCCGATGGAACCTCTCGATACGATCAACCTGTGGATCGAACGCGTCCGGGACCGTGCGCGCACGATCAGCTTCGGCCGCTTCCTGTGGCGCCGTTTCCTCGATGACCGCCTGTTCCAGGCGGCCGCCTCGCTGGCCTACACCACGGTGTTCGCGCTGGTGCCGCTGGCGATCGTCGTGTTCGGGGTGCTCTCCGCGTTCCCGGTGTTCGACCGCTGGAGCGATACCCTCAGCGACTACGTGTTCTCCAACTTCGTGCCCAACGCCGCGCGCGCGGCCGAAGGCTACCTGCGTCAGTTCTCGGCCAGCGCCGGGCAGCTGACCGCCGCCGGCTTCATCGCCCTGGTGGTGTCGTTGCTGATCACCCTCAACAGCGTGGAGGAAACCTTCAACCAGATCTGGCGGGTGAGTTCGACTCGCCCGAAGCTGACCCGTTTCCTGGTCTATTGGACCGTGCTCACCCTCGGCGCGATGCTCGCGGCGGCCTCGCTGGCGGTCTCGGCACGCGTGTTCGCGCTGCCGCTGTTCGGCACCAGCGAAGGCCGCTGGCTGGCCAACGTGTCGCTGACCGTCGCTCCGATCCTGATCGAGTTCGTGTGCATCATGCTGGTCTACCGCGTGGTGCCGCACCACACGGTCAAATGGCGGCATGCCATCCCCGGGGCGATCCTGGCCGCGATCATGCTGGAGCTGGTGAAGTGGGGCATGGGCGCTTACCTGGGCAGCTTCCAGTCTTACCAGAAGCTTTACGGCACGGTGGCCTTCGTGCCGATCCTGCTGCTGTGGATCTACCTGTGCTGGGTGTCGGTGCTGCTGGGTGCCTCGCTCGCGTCCTCGATCGCTGCATTCCGCTACCAGCCGGCCGACCTGCGCCTGCCGGTCGGGTATGAGATCTACGGCCTGCTGCGCCTGATCGGCCGCTTCCACCAGGCGCGTGCCGATGGCCGCAGCCTGGACGACGACGAGATCCTGCGCCTGGAGCCGATGCTGACCGACTCGCTACTGCAGACCCTGCTCTGCGACCTGGAAGCGATCCGCGTGGTCCGCCGTGACGAGCAGGGCGAGTGGCTGCTGGCACGCGACCTGGACAAACTCACCCTGGCCGACCTGTACGAGACCACGCAGATGCGGATCCCGATCAAGGAAGCCTATCTGCCGTATCGCGACGACAGCCTGGGCACGGCCTCGGTGGCCGCGCTGGACACGCTGCGCCTGCCGCTGCGCGAGCTGCTCAAACGCCGCGTCAGCGATATCTATTCGACCCCCGGAGACAAACCATGACCGCCAAGCCCCTGCTGCTGGCCCTGGGCCTGCTGACGCTGGCCGCCTGCAACAAGCCCGTCGCACAAAGCGAGGCCACCGCGCCCGCCGCCCCGGCCCCGATCGATGAACCGGCCGTGCCGCCGACCGAAGCGCTGCCGGCCACCGAGCGCAAGACCGTCGAACAGCCCACGCTCAAGGCCAAGGCGCTGGATGGCACCGACTACGATCTGGCCGCGCACCGCGGCAAGTGGGTGGTGGTGAACTTCTGGGCGACCTGGTGCGCGCCGTGCCGCAAGGAAATGCCCGAGCTCTCGGCGCTGCACGCGATGCGCAATGAGATCGAAGTGGTCGGGCTGGCCTTCGAGGACATCGAGCCGGCCGAGATGAAGGCCTTCCTGGAAAAGCGTCCGGTCACCTACCCGATCGTGATCGTGGACACCTACAACCCGCCGGAAGACTTCGCGATTCCGCGCGGCCTGCCGATGACCTACCTGATCGCGCCGGATGGCAAGGTCGCTAAGGAATTCCTCGGCCCGGTCACCGCGCATGACATCGAGGCGCGGATCAAGGAAGGCTGAGCCTCACGTCGATCCAGGCGCTGCGTGGGCAGGCCATGCAGCACAGCACCCACGCATGGCCTGGACCTAGGGAACAGCGAAAGGTTCGATCGGCTTGAGCACCCCGAAGTGCTCCTTGTGCAGCTTGCCCTTCAACGGCGGCAGCGCCAGCACCGGTTCGTCCACGCGGGTATCGGGCAGGCGATCGAGCAGGTTGCGGATCAGGCCGAGGCGCCCGCGCTTCTGGTCATTGAAGTCCACCAGCGTCCACGGTGCATCGTCGTTGTGCGTCGCGCGCAGCATCGCTTCGCGGCTCTCGGTGTAAGCGCTGTACTTGCTGCGCGATTTCAGGTCCACCGGCGAGAGCTTCCAGCCCTTGAGCGGATCGAGGTGGCGTTCGGCGAAACGCTTTTCCTGCTGCGCCTGGTCCACGCTGAGCCAGTACTTGAACAGCACGATGCCGTCGTCGATCAGCAGCCTCTCGAACACCGGCGCCTGCGCCAGGAAGCTGCGGTACTGCGCTTCGGTGCAGTAGCCCATCACATGCTCGACCCCGGCACGGTTGTACCAGCTGCGGTCCATCAGCACGATCTCACCGGCTGCCGGCAGGTGCGAGACGTAGCGCTGGAAATACCATTGGGTGCTCTCGCGGTCGGTCGGTTTGGGCAGCGCGACCACCTTGCACTGGCGCGGGTTGAGATGCTCGGCGATGGCCTGGATCGCGCCGCCCTTGCCGGCGGTGTCGCGGCCTTCGAACAACACCAGCACGCGTTGACCGGTGTGCTGCACCCAGCGCGCCATCGCCGCCAGTTCCAGTTGCATCGGTTCCAGCAGGGCCTGGTAGTCCTTGCGCTTGAGCTTGCCCATCGGCGTGCCTCGGTCATCCACAGAGAGCCCGAGCCTAGCGCAGCCGATGCTCAGGCGATGTGTGGGCCCTGCCAACCGCGCTCACGTGCGAGCCCTTCGACCACTGCACTGACATCGCGCGCGAAGCCGGCCATGTCGAACAGCCCGCTGTCCTCACGACGCTGGGCCAGCGTGGCGCGCGCGGCCTGCAGCGCGGCCGGGTCGTTGCCCAGGCGCACTGCGGTGGCTACGAACGCGGCGTCATCGGCCACGTTGAAATCGTGCATGCCCAGGTGATGATTCAGGCTGCCGGCCACGCGCGAGGCGAACGTCGTGCCGGGGCAGGTCAGCACCGGGCAGCCGGCCCACAGCGCATCGGAGGCGGTGGTGTGGGCGTTGTAGGGATGCGTGTCCAGGAACAGGTCGGCGTGCTGGTAGCGCGCCAGGTATTGCGGGTGGGGCAGGCGCGGCATGAATACCAGCCGCGCCGGATCCAGCTGCGCCTGGCGTGCCGCGCTGCGCAGGCGCGCGTCGGCATTGCCCGGGCCGGAGAGCAGCCACAGCACGCTGCCGGGCACGCCCTGCAGCACCGCAAACAAGCGCTGCACGCTGCGCGGGTTGAGCTTGTAGCTGTTGTTGAAACAGCACAGCACCACGCCCTGCGCGGGCAGGCCGCAGTCCTCACGCGAGGGCACCGGTTCCAGAACGCGGGTGTTGTCCGAAGGCTGGAACGCACGCGGCAGGCGCCGCACGTTCTCACTGAACGCCGGTTCCAGCGCGCGGGGCAGCACGAAGGCATCGGCCAGCACATGGTCGATCCACGGCGCGCCGGAGGTCCCCGGGTAGGCCAGCCAGTTGACCTGTACCGGCGCCGGCCGCATCGCCAGCACCTGCGGGGTGCCGCCGCCGCCCCAGCCGCGCAGATCGAACAACACGTCGATGCCGGTCTCGCGGATGCGCCGGGCGATGTGCTGATGCGGTTGCGCGCTGACATCGTGCAGCGTGTTGGCCGCCTGCTGCAGGCGTTGGCGGATGGGGCTGCCGTCGTCGCCGGTGAGCGCGAACAGATGCAGCTCCAACGTGGCCTGTGCGCGCAGCTGTTCGAACAGCGCTACGGTCAGCAGGCCGGTCGGATGCGCACCGAAGCCATTGGAAAGGAAGCCGACCCGCAACCTGCCGTGCGGACGCACCGCGGAAGGCGGCAACCGGGGAATGCCTTCGGCCAGCGCCGCCGCGCGCTGACGGGCGCAGGCCAGCTGCTCGGCGGCGCTGCTGTCTTCGCTGAGGAAGGCGAACGGCTCGACCACGGCCTGGCCCTGGGCGACGGCCTGGCGGACCCGCGCCGACAGCCGCTCCAGATCGCGCCAGTCGCACAGGCGGCGTTGCCAGTTGAGCAGCTGCGCGGTGATATAGGGCTCGCTCGGCAGCAGGCGATGCGCGTGGCGATAGGCATCGGCCGCCGCTTCGGGCTGACCGGCGTCTTCCAGGGCGTGACCAAGCCACAGGGTGATGCCGGGATGCTGAGGCGCGCGATCGGCGGCCTGGCGCAGCAGCGTGGCCGCTTCGCCATGGCGACCCTGCATCCAGCGCGCGCGGCCGAGCCGCGCCAGTGCCTCGGGATGGTCGCCGCGCAGCTGCAGCGCGCGCGTTGCAGCCTGTTCGCCGGCAGGCACATCACCGGCCTCCAGCTCGGCATCGGCCAGCATCACCCAGGCAATGAAATCGGCCGGTTGCCGCTGCACGGCCTGGCGCAGCTGCAGGCGCTGCGGATCGGCACTCATCGCGGCCGCGCCGGGGCGGGCATGCTCAGTTGCCTTCCGCGAGCCGGGCCAGCTCGTCGGCCTGGTGTTCGTGGGTCAGGCGGCTGACCAGTGCATCCAGGTCGCCGGTCAGGATGTTGGGCAGGTCGTACAGGGTCAGCCCTTCCACGCGGTGGTCGGTGATCCGGCCCTGCGGGAAACTGTAGGTGCGGATGCGCTGGCTGCGGTCGCCACTGCCGACCTGCAGCCGGCGGCTTTCGGCCTGCGCGGCGGCCTGCTTGCTGCGCTCGGTATCGAGCAGCTGCGCTTTCAGGCGCTTCATCGCCTTGTCGCGGTTGGCGTGCTGGCTGCGCTCGGTCTGGCATTCCACCACCACGCCGGTCGGCAGGTGGGTGATGCGGATCGCCGATTCGGTCTTGTTGACGTGCTGGCCACCGGCGCCGGAGGAGCGGTAGGTGTCCACGCGCAGGTCGGCCGGGTTGATCACCACGTCTTCGACGTCGTCCGCCTCGGGGATGATCGCCACGGTCGCCGCAGAGGTGTGGATGCGCCCCTGCGACTCGGTCGCCGGCACGCGCTGCACGCGGTGCGTGCCCGATTCGAACTTCAGCCGCGAGAACGCGCCACGGCCGACCACGCGCGCCACGACTTCCTTGTAGCCGCCATGTTCGCCGGGGTTGTCCGATTCGATCTCGACCTTCCAGCCCTGACGCTCTGCATAGCGGGCGTACATGCGGAACAGATCGCCGGCGAAGATCGCCGCCTCGTCACCGCCGGTGCCGGCGCGTACTTCCAGGAACAGGTTGCCGTCGTCGCGCGGATCGCGCGGCACCAGCAGCAGGGCGAGTTCTTCGTCCAGCTGCTGCAGGCGCTGCTGCGCGGCCGTGATTTCCTCGTCGGCCAGTTCGCGCAGGTCGGGGTCTTCGCGCATGGCCTCGGCGGCCGCCAGATCGGCCTTGGCACGGGCTTCGTCGGCCAGCGCCGTGGCGACCGGCTCCAGCTGCGAGAACTCACGCGAGAGCGCGCGGAACCGGTCGTTGTCGCCCACCACGGTCGGGTCGGACAACAGGCGTTCAAGTTCTTCGCGGCGCTCGGCCAGCGCTTCCAGCTTACGGCGCAGGGTCGGCGTCATCGTTCCTCGCTACTTCGGTACGCACGGCAGGGTGCTGGTAACCCGGCTTGGCCGGGAACAGGCGCTCGGCGGCGCGGGTAAGTTCAGTATCGCCGCTGAGCGCGGCCGCGCGCAGGGCGGCGGTCGGCGGGTGCAGCAGGCGGTTGGTCAGGCCGTGCGCGAGCAGTTCGAGCACTTCCTCGGGGGATTTACCGTGGGCCAGCTGCTGGCGGGCCTTCTCCAGCATCTCCACGCGGGTCGCTTCGCCATAGGCGCGCAGCTGTCGCAGCGGGGCCTGGTGCACGCTGGCCTGCAGGGTTTCCACGAACCGGGCGACCTGCAGTTCGATGATCGCTTCCGCCTCGGCCGCGGCTTCACGGCGGCTGCGGCGGTTGTCTTCGACCGCCCGCTCCAGATCGTCCACGGTGTACAGGAAGGCATCGGACAGTTCGCCCACGCCAGCCTCGATATCGCGCGGCACGGCCAGATCGAACAGCAGCATCGGCTTGTGCTTGCGCGTCTTCAGCGCGGCAGCGACGTGCGCCCGGGTGATCACTGGCTCGCGCGCGGCGGTGGCCGAGAACACCACGTCGGCTTCGCCGAGATGACGGTCCAGTTCGCTCAGCGGCAGGGCCACGCCGCCATGCCGGCTGGCCAGCTCCTGCGCATGGGCGAGGGTGCGGTTGGCGATCAGCAGCCGGCGCACGCGCCCTTCGCTGAGATGGCGTGCGGCCAGTTCGATGGTCTCGCCGGCGCCGACCAGCAGCACGGTGGAATCTTCCAGCCGTGCGAACGAGTTCTGCGCCAGCCGCACCGCGGTGGAGGCCACCGACACCGGGTTGGCGCCCACGCGGGTATCGGTCCGCGCGCGCTTGGCCACCGAGAAGGTCTGCTGGAACAGCCGGTCCAGGCGCTGGCCGAGCAGGCCGTGGTCGCGGGCCAGAGCCCAGGCATCCTTCACCTGGCCCAGGATCTGCGGTTCGCCCAGCACCATCGAGTCCAGCCCGGTGGCGACCCGGAACAGGTGGCGGACCGCGTCGGCGTCGGCGTGCTGATAGAGGTACCCGTGCAGCGTGCCGGCATGCGACTCCAGCCACTGCGCCAGCGCATCACCGGATTCGGCGACGGCGTACAGCTCGGTGCGGTTGCAGGTGGAGAGCAGGACCGCCTCGGCCACCTGCGGGGTATCGCGCAGCGACGCCAATGCCTGGGGCAGGGCGTCGCCGCCAAAGGACGCGCGTTCGCGCAGTTCCACCGGCGCGGTCTGGTGATTCAGTCCGAGCACCCACAGGGTCATTGTTCAGTTGCTTGCGATAAGCTGCTGGCCATTCAAGTCGTCATTTTAAGGCTCAGATGCCCCCGATGCCCGCATTGATTCGCATCTCCAGCGTTCTGCTGCTGTCTTTGTTCACCGCCAACGCCCTGGCAGCCCCTCCGGCGGCCCCGGCGAAGGCCAAGGACAGCACGGCCGAGGCGATCCCCCTGGCCCCGGTCATGGCGGGCGAATTCGCCCTGCAGGCCGGCAAACTGGGCGATGCCGCACGCTGGTACCTGGAGGCGGCCGAAGCCAGTGAAGGCGACGCCGGCCTGGCCGAGCGCGCCGCCCGGATCGCCATGCTGGCCAACGATGACAAGCGTGCTGCCCGTGCGCTGGCGTTGTGGGAGCAGCGTGCGCCGCGCTCGCTGGCCATGCGCAGCAGCACCGCCGCGCTGGACATGCGCCAGAACAAGGTGAAGGCGGCCCGCACCGAGCTGCAGGCCCTGCTCAAGGATCCCGATCCCACCGCCTGGAAGTTCGCGATCGGTGCCCTGATCGGCGGCGGCAGCGATCCCAAGGTGCCCGCGCAGGTCCTGAACGAGCTGGTCGATGCCAATGCGATCCCCGACCGCCTGGAGGTCTGGCAGGAGTTCGGCCGCCTGGCGATGCGCATGGAACAGCCCGAGCTGGCCCGGCGCATGGTCGATGAAGTGGTCAAGCGCTTCCCCGATGAGCCGCGTGTGGCCCTGTTGCATGCCAGCCAGCTCAACCAGGCTGGCAAGACCGATGAGGCGCTGGCCCTGTTGAAGGGCGTGGAGCCCAGGACCACGCAGGATCCGGAGCTGCGCAACGCGGTGGCCATTTCCTACGACCTGATGGGGCAGCCCGCCGCGGCCGAGCGGGTGCTGGCGGTCGGCCCGCAGGATGTGCAGACCTACGGCATGCGCGCCTCGCTGCTGGCCAAGCAGAAGGACGACCCGGGCCTGCTGGCCCTGTATACCGAGCTCTCCGGCCAGGCGACCAAGCCGGATCCGGCCCAGCGCCTGTTGCTGGGCAAGATCGCCGAGTACCTCAAGCGCTATGACGAGGCGGTCGACTGGTACCACAGCGTGCCGGGCGGCCCGGAGCGCGATGAATCGCGCCTGCGTGCGGCCAATGCGCAGAACGAACTGGGCCGCACCGACAAGGCCCTGGCCGAAGTGCACGCGATCCAGTCCGATGCCACCGTCGACGACGATGCCCGCCGCGATGCCTATCTGCTGGAAGCCGAGCTGCGCCAGCGCGGCAACGACGATGCCGGCGAGCTCGATGCGCTGGCCCGTGGCCTGGCCGCGTATCCCGACGAGAACGCGCTGCTGTATGCCCGCGCCCTGGCCTGGGAGCGCCGCGACGACATTCCGCGTGCCGAGGCCGATCTGCGCAAGGTGCTGGTCACCGATCCGGAGAACATCGCCGCGCTCAACGCGCTGGGCTACACCCTGGCCGACCGCACCCAGCGTTACCAGGAGGCTCTGGAACTGATCGACCGCGCGCGCGTGGCCGAGCCGGACAACGCCGCCATCGTCGACAGCTACGGCTGGGTGCTGTATCGCCTGGGCCGCACGGAAGAAGCGCTGGTGCAGCTGCGCCGCGCCTGGACCCTGGCCAAGGACCCGGAGATCGCCGCGCATGTGGGCGAGGTGCTGTGGGTATTGAACAAGAAGGACGAGGCGCGCCACTTCTTTGAAGAGGCCCGCAAGCTCGACCCGGACAACCGCGCCCTGCAGCGCGTGATCGAGAAATACGGCGTATGAATCTGCTGTCCCTGAAGGCCGCGTTGGCCGTGGCCGTCGCGTTGTCACTCTCGGCCTGTGTCTCGCTGGATGAGCGCAAGGCGCCCTCCGCCCCGACCGTGGTCGCCACCGTCTCGCCCGCAGCGCAGCAGGCCGAGGCCGAGCGCGTCGCCGCCGTGCGTGCGTCGCCGGCCTGGTCGTTCCAGGGCCGGGTCGCGATCAGCAAGGGCAAGAACGGCGGCAACGGCCGCATCGACTGGCAGCAGCAGGCCCAGGGCTACGTGGTCGAGCTCAGTGCCCCGGTCACCCGGCAGAGCTGGAAGCTGACCGGCGACAGCCATCACCAGGGCGGGCGGCTGGAAGGCCTGGAAGGCGGCACGCGCGAAGGTGCCGATGCCCAGCAGGTCCTGCTGGAGGCCACCGGCTGGGATATCCCGGTCAACCAGCTGCCCGACTGGGTGCGCGGCCTGGTGGCCGACGCTGCCCCGGCCGAGCGGATCGAGCGCGACGGCGAAGGTCGTCCGCGCCGTGTGCAGCAGCTGGGCTGGGAGATCCAGTATCTGGACTGGTACCCCGCCGAAGCCGGCCGCCCGGTGCTGCCGCGCAGGATCGAAGCGGTCAACGGCGATGCCAAGGTCCGCCTGGTGGTCGACAGCTGGGTGTTGGCCGGCCCATGAGCATGCTGGAGACGGCCGACGGCTGGTCGACCTGGCCGGCCCCGGCCAAGCTGAACCTGTTCCTGCACATCACCGGGCGGCGCCCGGATGGCTACCACCAGCTCCAGACCGTGTTCCGCCTGCTCGACTGGGGTGACCGGATCGGCCTGCGCCTGCGTGAGGACGGCCGGATCCGTCGTGAAGGCACCTCCGTGGCCGGCGTCGCCGAGGACGATGACCTGGCGGTGCGTGCCGCCCGGTTGTTGAAGCGCGCAGCGAATATCGCTCAAGGTGCTGACATCAGCGTCGAAAAGGTCGTCCCTGCGGGCGGTGGGTTCGGTGGCGGGTCGTCCGATGCCGCCACCGTCCTGCTCGCGCTCAACCGCCTCTGGAACGCCGGCCTGGACGTCGACGCGCTGGCCGCGCTGGGCCTGCAGCTGGGCGCGGACGTGCCGGTATTCGTGCGGGGGCACAACGCCTGGGCCGAAGGCGTGGGGGAACTGCTCACCCCGATCGCGCTCCCGCCGGCCTGGTTCGTGCTGGTCCACCCGGGCGTTCACGTGCCCACGCCCGCACTTTTCGCATCACCGGATTTGACGCGGGATGCCCCAGTGGCGAAAATAGCGGACTTCGCTTCCGGGTCTTTGCTCGGGAATGCGTTCGAGCCGGTCCTGCGCCGCCGCGAACCTGCCGTAGAGGCAGCGCTCGCAGCGTTGAGCAGTATCGGCCGGGCACGACTCACCGGGTCGGGAAGCGGTTGTTTCGTCGAGTTCGCCACGCGCGCTGCTGCAGAGCAGGGCCTGGCGCAATTGCCGAAGGAACTGCGGGCATGGGTGGCTGCGGGCGTGGAGCGCTCGCCACTGCTTGATGTACTCGAGCGTTACTGATTTTGATGCAGGGGCGTCGCCAAGAGGCCCAAGGCACCAGGTTTTGATCCTGGCATTCGGAGGTTCGAATCCTCCCGCCCCTGCCACTAGCGGATATCTGCCGCGACTCCATGCGCATGTCTGCGCGGGCGCGGTGCATACGCCGCGGTGTTGTCACCGCAGACACCTCCGGGTGCCGGCGGCCCAGTTCTCCGCCAATCGCTCCCGCCCGAGACCGTCATGATGCAAGAACACCCCAACCTGCTGGTATTTTCCGGCAACGCCAACAAGCGCCTTGCGCAGAGCATCTGCAAGGAACTGGGGGTGCGGCCTGGCAAGGCATTGGTGTCGCGCTTCTCCGATGGTGAAGTGCAGGTCGAGATCGAGGAGAACGTCCGCAAGCAGGACGTGTTCGTGATCCAGCCGACCTGCGCGCCCAGCGCAGAGAACCTGATGGAACTGCTGGTCCTGATCGATGCGCTCAAGCGCGCTTCGGTCAACAGTGTCACCGCCGTGGTGCCGTATTTCGGCTACTCGCGCCAGGATCGCCGCATGCGCTCCTCGCGCGTGCCGATCACCGCCAAGGTGGCCGCAAAGATGTTCAGCGCTGTCGGGGCTGACCGGGTCCTGACGGTGGATCTGCATGCCGATCAGATCCAGGGCTTCTTCGACATGCCGGTGGACAACGTATACGCCTCGCCGCTGCTGCTCGCCGATATCTGGCGCGCCTACGGCACGGAAAACCTGATCGTGGTGTCCCCGGACGTGGGCGGTGTGGTGCGCGCGCGCGCCGTCGCCAAGCGCCTGGACGATGCCGATCTGGCGATCATCGACAAGCGCCGCCCGCGCGCCAACGTCTCCACCGTGATGAACATCATCGGTGACGTCGAAGGCAAGACCTGCGTGATGGTCGATGACATCGTCGATACCGCCGGCACCCTGTGTGCGGCGGCTGCGGCCCTGAAGGCGCGTGGCGCCCTCAAGGTTGCCGCGTACTGCACCCACGCCGTGCTCTCGGGCCCGGCGGTGGACAACATCAACAACTCCCAGCTCGATGAGCTGGTGGTGACCGACACCATCCCGCTGCGTGAAGAGGCGCGGGTGTGCAGCAAGATCCGTCAGCTCAGCGTGGCGGAAATGCTGGCCGAGACGATGCGCCGCATCGCCTTCGGTGAGTCGGTCAGCTCGCTGTACGTGGATTGATTTTTCCGCCCACCGGCAACGGTGGGTGGTTTCCCGGGGAGATCTGGTCGCGGATCTTCCCTCATCGCTTCGCCATCATGGCGCGGCAAACAACGAAGGTAGTAAATCAGCATGGCCAAGAATCATGAAATCAAGGTCGTCCAGCGCGAACTGCAAGGCAAGGGTGCGAGCCGCCGCCTGCGTGGCGCTGGCCAGATCCCGGCGATCATCTACGGCGGCGACGTCGAGCCGAGCGTCATCCAGCTCAACCACAACGAAATCTGGCTGGCCCAGCAGAACGAGTGGTTCTACTCGTCCATCCTGGACCTGAACCTGGACGGCCAGATCACCAAGGTGCTGCTGCGTGACATGCAGCGCCACCCGTTCAAGCAGCTGATCCTGCACCTGGATTTCCTGCGCGTGAACGAGAACGAAGCGCTGACCGCCAGCGTCCCGCTGCACTTCATCAATGAAGACACCTCGGCCGCCGGCAAGGCTGCCGACGTCGTGGTCACCCACGAACTGAAGGAAGTGACCATCACCTGCCTGCCGAAGGACCTGCCGGAATCGATCGACGTCGATCTGGCCGACCTGAAGGCCGGCGATGTGATCTACCTGTCGGACATCAAGCTGCCGAAGGGCGTCGAGATCCCGGCCCTGGCCCAGGGCAAGGACCATGACGACGCGATCGTCACCGCCAAGCTCGGCAAGGAAGATGCTGCCGACGAAGCGCCGGCCGCAGAGTAAGTGATTGCGGCGCCTGTCCTTCGGGGCAGGCGCCGTTTCTGTATGTACCGGCACAGCGCGGGTACCGACGAAGAAGAGTGATGACAGGATTGCGATTGATCGTCGGTCTGGGCAACCCCGGACCCGAGCACGCCCAGACCCGGCACAATGCCGGGTTTCGTTTCATTGACGCCCTGGTGGAACAGGCCGGCGCGCGCTGGAGCGTGGACAGTAAATTGTTCGGCGAGACCGCCAAGGTCGATATCGCTGGCCAGCCGGTGTGGCTGCTCAAGCCCGCCACCTTCATGAACCTCAGTGGCAAATCGGTCACCGCGGCGCAGCGTTTCTGGAAGATCGAACCGGAAGAAACCCTGCTGGCGCACGACGAGCTCGACCTGCCGCCCGGTGTGGCACGGCTCAAGTTCGACGGTGGCCACGGCGGCCAGAATGGCCTGCGCGACACCATCCGTCTGCTCGGCCATGGCGGGTTCCACCGCCTGCGCATCGGCATCGGCCATCCCGGCCACAAGGACCGCGTGGTCCCGTGGGTGCTGGGGCGCGCCAGCAAGGAGGATGATGTGCTGATCGGTCATGCCGTCAACGATGCGATCGACGTCCTGCCGCTGGCAGTGAAGGGCGATTTCAGCGAAGCGATGAAGCGGCTGCACACCCCCAAGTAGGTACCGACCGTTGGTCGGTACGGAGAATGATTGGTAAAACGGCGAACACACCGCGCCTTTTTTCCAATCACTTTCACCCCAGAGGTTGTCAAAGATGGGTATCAAATGCGGCATCGTCGGTCTGCCCAACGTCGGCAAATCGACCCTGTTCAATGCGCTGACCAAGGCGGGCATCGCGGCGGCCAACTTCCCGTTCTGCACGATCGAACCGAACGTCGGCATCGTGCCGGTGCCGGATCCGCGCCTGAACGAGCTGGCCGCGATCATCAACCCGCAGAAGGTCATCCCGACCGCGGTCGAGTTCGTCGACATCGCCGGCCTCGTTGCCGGCGCGGCCAGTGGTGAAGGCCTGGGCAACAAGTTCCTGGCCCACATCCGCGAAGTGGATGCGATCACCCACGTGGTGCGCTGCTTCGAGAACGCCGACGTCATCCACGTCAACAACAAGGTCGACCCGCTGTCGGATATCGATACCATCGATACCGAGCTGGCCCTGGCCGACCTGGACAGCGTCGAGAAGGCGCTGAACCGCGCCGAGCGCGCTGCCAAGGGCGGTGACAAGGAAGCCGCGGCCCGCAAACCGGTGCTGGCCAAGCTGCAGGCCGCGCTGGCCGACGGCAAGGCGGGGCGTACCGCCGGCCTGGACGAGGAAGAGAAGGCACTGGTCCGCGACCTGTTCCTGCTGACCCTCAAGCCGGTGATGTACATCGCCAACGTGCTGGAAGACGGCTTCGAGAACAACCCGCACCTGGATGCCGTGCGTGCCCGTGCCGCCGAGGAAGGCGCGCAGGTGGTGCCGGTCTCGGCGGCGATCGAGGAAGAGCTGTCCCAGCTCGACGACGAAGACCGCGATACGTTCCTGGCCGACCTCGGCCTGTCCGAGCCGGGCTTGAACCGCGTCATCTACGCCGCGTACCAGCTGCTGGGTCTGCAGACCTACTTCACTGCGGGTGTGAAGGAGGTCCGCGCATGGACCGTGCGCAAGGGCGCCACCGCCCCGCAGGCCGCCGCCGTGATCCACACCGACTTCGAGAAGGGCTTCATCCGCGCCGAAACCATCGCGTATGACGACTTCATCAAGTACAAGGGCGAAGCTGGTGCCAAGGAAGCGGGACGTCTGCGCCTGGAAGGCAAGGAATACCGTGTCCAGGAAGGCGACATCCTGCACTTCCGCTTCAACGTCTGAGTTCTTCGCACGTTGATGCCCGCAACGCCCCGCCTCGCGCGGGGCGTTTGCGTTTCTGGCGCGAGTGATCCGCGCCTTTGGACAGGCTGGACAAAAAATGACCAGGTCTCGAAACGCTTGCCTGGTATGCCTCCGCCTCACTTGTCCACAACAAACTCCCACGCCTCTCCACGCACCATGTGGAAAACCCGCGCACGGTAGTGCAGGCCGCTGGCCGGCACCCTGGCGCACCCGCCGCGCAGCGACGTGGACAATTTATGACCACCGCTGGAAACCGTTGCCGTGCATCGCTCACACAGGGTTGTCCACAGCAAACCCCCATCGCTTTCCACGGAGTGTGTGGAAAACCGCGGTTGCCGCATGGATAAAAAACAGCCATGCCATGAAGGCGTTGTGCTGCATGGCTTGCATGCACTTGTCCACAGAAAGCCCCCATGGCTTTCCACGTGCAGTGTGGAAAACAAGGAGGCACATCCGGAGCGTGTGTGAAGCGTGCCTGCGCCCGGCGCTACCCGTACCTGCGGTGGGTTTTCTGCCGCTGGCGATGAACCGTCAAGAGGTCAGCCGGCACCCTAAAAAAAAAGACGGAGGCACTGCCTCCGTCCTTGATCCCACCTGACCAGCGGAAGCGGCGCTTACAGCGCCGTACCGCCAAACTTGTGCGTGTACTGCAGATTGATCGTCCGGCCCACGGTGTCGAACCAGGACACGTCGTAGTACGGATACGGCGTATACGTCACATCCTTCGGCGGCAGCTTGTTGGCGATGTTGACCACCGACAGCGACAGGCGCGAATGATCGTCGAAGCGGTACTGCAGCGAAACGTTGTAGCGGTAGGTCGCGCCGATCCATGGGCTGTCGCCGCTGTCCGGATCAAAGCTCTGGTCGTAGCTGTCATAGGTCGGCAGCCTGCCCAGGCGCGAGCCATACAGCGTGGCCGACCACGCCGCGTTCTCCCAGGTCACGCTCGCACTGGTCTTGGTGCGGGGAATGTCGAAACCACTGTTGATGGCGAACTGGTCCTCGACCACATCGCCTTCAAACTGCTGGAAATCGTGCGTCTTCACCCAGGTGTGGTTGCCACTGAGGATGAAGTCACCGATCCCGGTGCTCAAGCGGTAGCGCAGGCCCACATCGATGCCGCGGGTGGTTTCGCGGGCGATGTTGATCGGGCTCACGTGCACGCCGTACAGGCGGCCATCGCTGGTGCGGGTCACCCGGCTGATGGCATCCACGCAGGTCGGCGACGCCGCGTCCGCGTCGCCCAAGCGGCACGCTGCCTCATCGCGCAGGATCGTGCTCACGTCCATGTCCTGCACCTGGTCGCGCATGTCGATGTCGAACCAGTCCACCGACAGGTCCAGCCCCACCGCCGGCGACCACACGAAGCCAGCGCTCCACGAGGTGCTGGTTTCCGGATCCAGCTTGCGGTTGCCCTCGCGCGTGCGGATCAGGTTCTCTTCGTAATCCGAGCAGTCATCGCCGCCGTCCACCGCGCAGGTGTAGTAGTCGTTGGCACTGGTTTCATCGTTGCCCGGGCCGGCATACACGTAGTGCAGGTCCGGCGCGCGGAACGCGGTGCCGTAGGAGCCGCGCACCAGCAGCGTGTCGATCGGGCGCCACTCCAGGCCGCCGCTCCAGGTCGCCTTGCCGATGGTGTTGCCGGAATAGCGGTACTGGTCGAAACGACCGGCTACGCTTACGTTGAATGTGTCATGCAGCGGCAGGCGCAGCTCGGCCGCGGTCGCCCAGCGGTTGCGGCTGCCGTGACCGTCCGAATCCTTCCAGCTGTAGTAGTAGTACTGCGTCGCCAGCGGGTCGGGATTGAGCGCGTAGGACTGATTGCCGAACTCGGCCGTCGCCGCGAAGCCGGCCTTGCCGCCCGGCAGCTCGAACAGCTCGCCGTTGGTCAGGGTCAGCGCGGCGGTATCGGTACGCGACTTCGGGGTGTAGGTGGTACGTGCGGCGATCGAATCGTACTCGCTGCGGCTCAGTGGCCGGTACAGGCGCGCCGGGTCGGCGTTGAACACCGGGAACACGTTGTCGTCGTCATCGGTGTACTCGCCCAGCTGCTCGCCCAGGAACAGGGCGTTGGCCTTGGCGGCGATGATCTGCGGCCAGCGGATGCTGGACTGGTACTGTGAATGGCTCAGCGAGGCCTCGTATTCCCAGTCTGCACCGAGGGCGCCCTTGAAGCCGGTGGTCACGCTGAAGGTCTTCTGCGTGCTGCGTACCATGCCGTTGTTCAGCCCGCCCATTTCCTCGGGCGAGAACTGGCGCTGCCAGAACTCCACCTGGTCGGTGGCCTGGTTGTAGAAGTAGCCGTCTTCGTTGCCGTCGGCGGCCATGCGGCCCCACTGGGTGACGTCGCGCATCAGCGCCAGGTCGTGGTAGCCCATCTGCACGTCAGCAAACCATTCCGCGCCATTGTCGAAGGCGTAGCGCAGCGAGGCATAGCCGTTGGCACCGCGGCGCTTGCTCAGGATCGTGCCGTAGCCGATCGAGCGGTCGCTGCCGCAATAGAAGCCATAGCGCGCCCGTTCGGCGTACTGGGTGCTGCCGTTGTTCTGGCCGGCCAGCGCATCGCAGGTGGCCTGGCCCGGATCGAGGTAGTCGTCGTTGTAGTCGGTGCGCAGGTAGGCGCGACGCGCGGCGCGGGCGCTCTCGGTCGGCGCGTCCAGGGTGGAATCCTGCTGGCTGCGCTCATATGCCCACAACGGCGTCTGCGACTGCAGTTCCAGGCTGTAGACCGCGCTGAAACGGCCGGCATCGAAACCGCTGGCGATGCTCATGTCGAAGGACTCACCGCCGCCTTCGCTGGTGGTGCCCATGCGCATGTCGACCGTGGTGCCATCCACCTGCTTCTTCAAGATGAAGTTGACCACGCCGGCGATCGCGTCAGAGCCGTAGATCGCCGAGGCGCTGCCGGTCAGCACTTCGATGCGCTCGATCATCCCGATCGGAATGTTGGAGACATCGGTGAAGTTGCTGCGGCCCTGGAAGGGCATCGGGAAATCGGCGATGCGGCGGCCATTGACCAGCACCAGGGTGTGGTTGGGGCCTAGGCCGCGCAGGTCGACCTGCTGCGCGCCGGGGGAAAAGTCGGCGCCGCTGGAGGACTGCTGGCTCTGGGTCTCACCGCCGTTCTGGGTCATCGAGCGCAGCACGTCCGGCACGCTGGTGAAGCCGCTGGCCTGGATCTGCTCGGCGGTGATGACGGTGACCGGGGCCGGGCCCTCCACCTGCGCGCGCGGAATCCGCGAGCCGGTGACCTGCACCGTATCCAGTTGCTGCACCCCGGGGGCGGGCGTCTGGGCGCCCGCGGCTGCGGCCACACCCATCAACGCCAGCTGGATCGACCACGCCATCGCCTGTTTACGCATGAGAATTCTCGAGAAGAAAGTGTCGGCCTCGAGGGAGGCCTGTCCCCCATTCACATTTCGCGAATGGACGGCGCGCATTTAACGCCTTTTTTACGGGGTTGACCACTGCCAATTTCTCTGGCAAAGAGTGAAAGCGCTTACACGCCCGTTTTATTCAGGGAGGTCAACGTGCACAAGGGTTTCCGGCCGGTCCCATGCCTGCTGTGGCTGCTGCTTGCGGCCCTCTCGCTCCCCCTCCATGCCCAGAATCCGCGCAGTCTGCAGGACCAGGGTTACCGCTATTACGAGGTTGGGGCCCTGGACGCGCCACGGGCCGCCCGCACCGAGCCGGCAATGATGCTGATGGGCGGCGGCGAGTGGGTGCCGGCCGCCTTCCAATGGTGGCTGGCGCGCGCCGGCCATGGCCGGGTGGTGATCCTGCGCGCCTCCGGTGCCGATGAGCTGCAGAACCGCCTGTATCGGGAGATCGGCGGGGCCGCGTCGGTACAGACCCTGGTGTTCAACAGCCGGCGCGCGGCCGACGACCCGGCGGTGCTGGGGGTGATCGCCGCAGCCGATGCCATCTTCATCGCCGGCGGCGACCAGTCACGCTACATCCGTTTCTGGAAGGGCACGGCGGTGAACGAAGCGCTCAATGCGCACGTCCGTGCCGGCCGGCCGATCGCTGGCACCAGTGCCGGGCTGGCCATCCTGGGGGGCTACAGCTATGGCGCCCTGGACGGCGGCAGCGTCACGTCCCGGCGCGCCCTGCGCGATCCGATGGGCAAGGCGGTCACTCTGGACAGCGATTTCCTGGCCATGCCGTACCTGGCCAACGTGGTCACCGATACCCATTTCGGCAAGCGCGACCGGCTCGGCCGCCTGATCGTATTCGTGGCCCGCGCGGCCCAGCGCAGCGGACAGCAGGACATGGTCGGCCTCGGCGTGGACGAAGACACCGCGCTGTGCGTGGAGGCCGACGGCACCGGCCAGGTGTTCAGCCGCGCTGGCGGCTATGCCTGGCTGGTGATGCCCCAGCGCACCGCCGATCGCCTGCGCGGCGGCCAGCCGCTGGATTTCCGCGCCATTCCGGTCACCGGGGTGGGCGAGGGCAGCCGCCTGCATCTGGATGGGTTCCAGGTGGACGACGCGGCGTTCGAGATGACAGCCGACATCCGTAAAGGACGCCTGCAGCTGCGGTAGCGCACGACCCTCTGCCGTGCGCGGCGGACTACCCACGGTGCGCCCGTGTCGCCATGATGGGGGCCTCGTCCGATCAGAGTGCGTTGCCCATGCCCCGTCCCCGCGCGTTGCTGCTGTCGCTGTGTCTGTCCTTCCCGCTGGCGGCATCCGCTGCCGAGCCGGTGCTGGTGATCCACGGCGGTGCCGGGGTGGAGCGCAAGGATCTGTCGCCCGCCGAGGAAAAGGCAGCGCGCGCGGCCCTGCAGCAGGCGCTGCTGAAAGGGCACGCGGCACTGGCCGCCGGCAGGCCGGCGCTGGAGGCGGTCACCGCTGCGATCACCGTGCTGGAAGACGATCCCACCTTCAATGCAGGCAAGGGCGCGGTATTCACCCACGATGGCCGCAACGAACTGGATGCCTCGCTGATGGATGGCGCCACGCTCAAGGCCGGCGCAGTGGCCGGGGTGCAGCGCGTGCGCAATCCGATCCTGCTCGCCGAAGCGGTGATGCAGCATTCCCCGCACGTGATGATGGTCGGGCAGGGCGCCGAAGCCTTCGCCACGAGCCAGGGGATCACTCTGGTGGATCCGTCCTACTTCCGTACCGACAAGCGCTGGCAGCAGCTGCAGAAAGCACTGAAGGAAGAAGCTGGCGGACAGGCCCATGCGGATCTGGAAACGGCGCGCCACTTCGGCACGGTCGGTGCGGTCGCGTTGGACAAGGAGGGCAAGCTCGCCGCGGGCACCTCCACCGGCGGCATGACCAACAAGCGCTATGGCCGCGTCGGCGATTCACCGATCATCGGCGCCGGCACCTATGCCGATGCAGGGTGCGCGGTGTCCGGCACCGGCTGGGGCGAGTACTACATCCGTACCGCGGCCGCGCACGATATCTGCGCGCGCATGCAGTACCTCAAGCAGGGGCCGGTGGAAGCGGGGCGCGCGGTGATCAACGAGCGCATTCCGGCGCTCGGCGGTGATGGCGGGGCGATCGTGCTCTCCGCCGACGGTCGCGCGGCAACGCCGTTCAACACCCAGGGCATGTATCGCGGCTGGATTGGTGCCGATGGCGTACCGCATGTGGCGATCTTCGCCAGCGAAACCCTGCCGCTGCCGGGTCAATAGCCCGTCCCGGCAAGGCAATTCGGGATTCGTGTGAAAAAATTCAAAAAGGTTGTTGACAGAACCCCCGTTTATCCCCAAAATTCACGGCTCTTCCACCCCACACCGAAAACGCTTCGGCGCCACGGGACAGGGTGGTAAGGAGGGATACCCAAGCGGCCAACGGGGGCAGACTGTAAATCTGCTGGCTTACGCCTTCGGTGGTTCGAATCCACCTCCCTCCACCAGTTTCATGTTGTGGCAAGAGCTTCCGATGCGGGAGTAGTTCAATGGTAGAACCTCAGCCTTCCAAGCTGATGGTGCGGGTTCGATCCCCGTCTCCCGCTCCATTGAATGAGTTTGAATATATTCAAATTCGTGCCATAATACAAAACTCGCTCACGTAGCTCAGTCGGTAGAGCACCTCCTTGGTAAGGAGGAGGTCGAAGGTTCGATTCCTTTCGTGAGCACCATCTAAGTGCTACCAATTCAGACGATTTCGAGATAAGCAGCCATGGCCAAGGGTAAGTTCGAGCGCACCAAGCCGCACGTCAATGTCGGCACCATCGGTCACGTTGACCACGGCAAGACCACGCTGACCGCCGCACTGACCAAGATCGGTGCCGAGCGCTTTGGCGGTGAGTTCAAGGACTACTCCGCGATCGACGCCGCGCCGGAAGAAAAGGCACGTGGCATCACGATCTCGACCGCGCACGTCGAATACGAATCCACCGTTCGTCACTACGCCCACGTCGATTGCCCGGGCCATGCTGACTACGTCAAGAACATGATCACCGGCGCTGCCCAGATGGACGGCGCGATCCTGGTCTGTTCGGCTGCTGACGGCCCGATGCCGCAGACCCGCGAGCACATCCTGCTCTCGCGTCAGGTCGGCGTGCCGTACATCGTCGTCTTCCTGAACAAGGCAGACATGGTCGATGACGCCGAGCTGCTGGAACTGGTCGAAATGGAAGTCCGCGAGCTGCTGAGCAAGTACGACTTCCCGGGCGACGACACCCCGATCATCTCGGGTTCGGCCCGCCTGGCGCTGGAAGGCGACCAGAGCGACATCGGCGTGCCGGCCGTGATCAAGCTGGTCGAAGCCCTCGACAGCTGGATCCCGACCCCGGAGCGTGACGTCGACAAGCCCTTCCTGATGCCGGTCGAAGACGTGTTCTCGATCTCGGGCCGCGGCACCGTCGTGACCGGTCGTATCGAGCGCGGCGTGATCAAGGTCGGCGAAGAAATCGAAATCGTCGGTATCCGTCCGGTCCAGAAGACCACCGTCACCGGCGTGGAAATGTTCCGCAAGCTGCTCGACCAGGGTCAGGCAGGCGACAACGCCGGTCTGCTGCTGCGCGGCACCAAGCGTGACGACGTCGAGCGTGGCCAGGTCCTGGCCAAGCCGGGTTCGATCAAGCCGCACACCAAGTTCGACGCCGAAGTGTACGTCCTGTCCAAGGATGAAGGCGGCCGCCACACCCCGTTCTTCAAGGGCTACCGTCCGCAGTTCTACTTCCGTACCACCGACATCACCGGCGCTTGCGAACTGCCGGAAGGTGTGGAAATGGTGATGCCGGGCGACAACGTGAAGATGGTTGTCACCCTGATCAACCCGGTCGCGATGGACGAAGGTCTGCGCTTCGCCATCCGTGAAGGCGGTCGTACCGTCGGCGCCGGCGTGGTCTCCAAGATCCTCGAGTAATAGAGCAATACCGGCGGTTGCATTGCGCTGCTGCCGGTCTCGCGAGTGGCGGGCCGGGAACCTCGGTCCGCCTTCGCCGTCTTAGGGAAGGCAAGTTTTTTCAGTACGCCAGTAGCTCAATTGGCAGAGCAGCGGTCTCCAAAACCGCAGGTTGGGGGTTCGAGTCCCTCCTGGCGTGCCACTTCTCCCTTCCAGCGGCTATGCCGCCACAGCAGCCAGAGCCGGATGAACAGCAAGATCGAGCATTCCAAAGACAACGCCTCCACTGGAGGTGACATCGTCAAGTACGCCGCCGCAGCGATCCTCGTGCTGGCGGGTCTTTTTGCTTGGTATTGGTTCGGTGCTCCTGAGCACGCCTCACAGAGTGCATGGGCCGGTCCGCTTCGCGGTCTGGCCGTTGTCGTTGGCCTGGTGGCCGGCCTCGGCGTGTTCCTGCTGACCGGCAAGGGTCGCGACACGCGGGAATTCCTTTCCGAATCGCGTTTCGAACTGCGCAAGGTGGTCTG
Source organism: Stenotrophomonas sp. PUT21 (assembly GCF_052232875.1). Lineage (NCBI taxonomy): Bacteria > Pseudomonadati > Pseudomonadota > Gammaproteobacteria > Lysobacterales > Lysobacteraceae > Stenotrophomonas > Stenotrophomonas sp. PUT21. The sequence continues at coordinate 434,808 of NZ_CP197645.1, forward strand.
GCCGACGCGCCAGGAAGCCATTCGCATGACCTGGGTGGTGATCGTTGTGGTGATCATCCTCAGCCTGCTGCTGGGCGGATTTGACTTCGTGATTCAGAAATTGACCCAGTGGTTCCTGGGTCGATAAGGAGAAACCAGTGAAGCGTTGGTACGTCGTTCACGCCTATTCGGGCTTCGAAAAGTCGGTTGCGCAGGCTCTGCGCGATCGCATCGTGCGTGACGAGATGCAGGAGCGCTTCGGTGACGTCCTGGTCCCGACCGAGGAAGTGGTTGAAATGCGCGCCGGCCAGAAGCGCCGTTCCGAGCGCAAGTTCTTCCCGGGTTACGTGCTGGTCCAGATCGAGACCCACGAAGAAAACGGTATCCCGCGCATCGACAACGAAAGCTGGCATCTGGTCAAGGACACCTCCAAGGTGATGGGCTTCATCGGCGGCACCGCCGATCGTCCGCTGCCGATCCGTGATGAAGAGGCTGCCGCCATCCTGGACCGCGTTCAGGAAGGTGTGGAGAAGCCCCGTCCGAAGGTGCTGTTCGAGCCGGGCCAGATGGTCCGCGTCACCGAAGGTCCGTTCAACGACTTCAACGGTGTGGTCGAGGAAGTCAACTACGAGAAGAGCCGTCTGCGCGTCTCGGTGCTGATCTTCGGTCGCGCCACCCCGGTCGAGCTCGAGTTCGGCCAGGTCGAAAAGGCCGTCTGAGCCTGAAGGCAGCGGGTTCCGGGCGGCCGCCCGGAACCTGAACAGCCTGCGCCCCTCAGCCTTGAGGCAAGGGCGGGAAAAACCTGATATAGTGCGCGGCTTCCTGCCAGGAAGCTGGCAAAAAGCAAGGGCCGCCGCGAGGTGGCCTTCTGCGTGAATTCAAAACGCGATGCCGGGACGCGTGATTCCCGGTCCGATGGGGAGCCTGTTGTCGCAAGGCGCTAGCACCCGGAGAGCATACTCATGGCAAAGAAAGTTGTCGGTTATATCAAGCTGCAGGTGAAGGCCGGTCAGGCCAACCCCTCGCCGCCGGTCGGTCCTGCGCTGGGTCAGCGTGGCCTGAACATCATGGAATTCTGCAAGGCCTTCAATGCCGCCACGCAGAAGCTGGAGCCGGGTCTGCCGGTGCCGGTCATCATCACGGCCTACTCGGACCGTACCTTCACCTTCATCACCAAGAGCACCCCGGCTGCCGTGCTGCTCAAGAAGGCTGCAGGCATCTCGTCGGGCTCCAAGCGCCCGAACACCGAGAAGGTGGGCAAGGTGACCCGCAAGCAGCTCGAAGAGATCGCCAAGACCAAGGAAGCAGACCTGACGGCTGCCGATCTGGATGCCGCGGTGCGCACCATCGCCGGTTCTGCCCGTTCCATGGGCCTCGTGGTAGAGGGTTAAGAAGATGGCACAGACCAAGCGTGAGAAGGCCATCAAGGCCGCCGTCGTCCCGGGCAAGGCATATGCCTTCGAGGACGCCATCAAGATCCTGAAGACCGCTACCAAGGCCAAGTTCGTCGAGTCTTTCGACGTTGCTGTGCGCTTGGGCGTGGACGCCAAGAAGTCCGACCAGCAGGTGCGCGGTTCCACCGTGCTGCCGGCCGGTACCGGCAAGAGCGTGCGCGTTGCCGTCTTCGCACCGGCCGGTGCCAAGGCTGACGAAGCTCTGGCCGCTGGCGCCGAAGCCGTCGGTATGGATGATCTGGCCGAGAAGATGCAGGCCGGCGATCTGAACTACGACGTCGTCATCGCGACCCCGGACGCCATGCGCGTCGTGGGTAAGCTGGGCACCGTGCTCGGCCCGCGCGGCCTGATGCCGAACCCGAAGGTCGGCACCGTCTCGGCCAACCCGGGCGAAGCCGTCAAGAATGCCAAGTCGGGTCAGGTGCGTTACCGCACCGACAAGGCCGGCATCATCCATTGCACCATCGGCAAGGCCGACTTCGCCGAAGACGCGCTGAAGTCGAACCTGCAGGCGCTGCTGATGGACCTGATCAAGGCCAAGCCGGCCACCTCGAAGGGCACCTACCTGCAGAAGGTTTCGGTCAGCTCGACGATGGGCCCGGGCGTCACCGTCGATCAGTCCTCGCTGTCGCTGAAGTAATCGTTTCAAGCGGGTGCCGCGCCTCGGTCCGGCACCCGCGATATTTGAAGGCAATCCGAGTGGGGTCCGCCCTGCAGAGATAGCCGTCAAAGACCGCAGGCGCGGTCAGTACATACCGGCGACGGGCAGGGATGCTCGCATTGGCAGGGAGTCGCCGCCGGCGCAGTACCGAACGCTTAATCGATTCTTTCGGGAATCACCCTGCGTAGATGGTGCCCTTCTGGAGTTTTTCTGGTTTACGCACGTCTGGGTTCTCCCAGGTTGGCCATCCAGGTCTAGAACGGCCCACCCTTGGAACATCACCTGATGTTCCCGGCGTCCAGGACGGATGCCGCCCAGGACCGCACACGGCAGGAGCCGTAAGCGGAGTTCAATTGGAGGAGTGCAATGGCTCTCAATCTGTCCCAGAAGCAAGAAGTAGTCGCCGAGCTGGCAGACGTCGCCGCCAAGGCTCACTCCTTGATCGCAGCCGAATACGCTGGCACCACGGTCTCCCAGATGACCGCGATGCGCAAGCAGGCACGCGAAACCGGCGTTTTCTTGAAAGTTGTCAAGAACACGCTGGCGGCACGTGCAGTGGAAGGTACCGAATACGAATGCGCCAAAGACGCACTCGTCGGTCCGCTGCTGTACGCGTTCTCGCTCGAGGAGCCCGGCGCAGCCGGTCGCCTGATCAAGGATTTTGCCAAGACCAACGACAAGCTGCAGGCAAAAGTCGTGGCCATCGGCGGGGAACTGTTCCCGGCCGGTCATGTCGACGTGCTGGCCTCGCTGCCGACCCGTGATCAGGCCCTGGCCATGCTGGCCCGCGTCCTGTCCGAGCCGGCTGCCATGTTCGCCCGCGCCGTCAAGGCCGTGGCCGACAAGCAGGGTGGCGGTGAAACCGCTGACGCTGCCGAGCCGGTCGCCGAAACCGCCTGAGTCGACGTTTCCGTGGTTCCGAACGGAACCTCAACCCAGAAAATTATCCAAAGGTAATCAAAATGTCCCTTACCAACGAACAGATCGTCGACGCCATCGCCGAGAAGTCCCTGATGGAAGTGATGGAGCTGGTCAAGGCCATCGAAGAGAAGTTCGGCGTCTCCGCCGCTGCTCCGGTCGCCGCAGCTGCTGCTGCTGGCCCGGCTGCCGCTGTTGAAGAGCAGACCGAATTCGACGTCATCCTGAAGTCGGCCGGCGACAAGAAGGTCGAAGTCATCAAGGCTGTCCGCGCCATCACCGGCCTGGGCCTGAAGGAAGCGAAGGATCTGGCAGAAGCCGGCGGCATGATCAAGGAAGCCGCTTCGAAGGACGACGCTGCCAAGTTCAAGAAGGACCTGGAAGCTGCTGGCGCGACTGTCGAAGTCAAGTAAGCAGTTCCTTGCCTCGCCATCGAAACACGGCGATGCAGCCAAGGCTGGGGGCGTAAGCCCCCGGCCTTTGGTCGTTTCACGCAACACCCGAAATACGAGCCCAACACGGGCTGCGGTCATCCTCTGCTACAGCGGCGCCCAGGCGCGCGGGCAGGGGAGTGGATGCAGACGAGTTGGCAGTTGGAAGTAGCGGGAGAAGGCGTGCTGGTGCCGGCAATACCAGCGACTTCCAACTGACAATTTCAGTTTCCCCTCGGGTCGTGGACGCACGATCCGCACAGCCAAGGTGATACCTCATGACGTCTTATTCGTTCACCGAAAAGAAGCGTATCCGCAAGGATTTCGGCAAGCAGCGCTCGATCCTCGAAGTGCCGTTCCTGCTTGCCATCCAGGTCGATTCCTACCGTGAATTCCTGCAGGAAAACGTCGATCCGGCCAAGCGCACGGACCACGGCCTGCATGCGGCCCTGAAGTCGGTGTTCCCGATTTCCAGCTACAGCGGCAATGCTGCCCTGGAATACGTCGGCTACAAGCTCGGCGATCCCGTGTTCGACGAGCGCGAATGCCGTCAGCGCGGCATGAGCTACGGCGCGCCGCTGCGCGTGACCGTGCGCCTGGTGATCTACGACCGTGAGTCGTCGACCAAGGCCATCAAGTACGTGAAGGAGCAGGAGGTCTACCTCGGCGAAATCCCGCTGATGACCGACAACGGCACCTTCATCGTGAACGGTACCGAGCGCGTGATCGTCTCGCAGCTGCACCGTTCGCCGGGTGTGTTCTTCGACCACGACCGTGGCAAGACCCACAGCTCGGGCAAGCTGCTGTACAGCGCCCGCATCATCCCGTACCGCGGCTCCTGGCTGGACTTCGAGTTCGACCCGAAGGACGCCCTGTTCACCCGTATCGATCGTCGCCGCAAGCTACCGGTGTCGATCCTGCTGCGTGCGCTGGGTTACAGCAACGAAGAGATGCTGGCCGAGTTCTTCGAGATCAATACGTTCCACATCAACCCCGATGAAGGCGTGCAGCTGGAGCTGGTCTCCGAGCGCCTGCGTGGCGAGACCCTGAACTTCGACCTGGCCGACGGTGACAAGGTCATCGTGGAAGCCGGCAAGCGCATCACCGCGCGCCACGTCAAGCAGCTGGAAGCCTCGGGCATCGCCGCCCTTGCCGTGCCGGACGAGTACATGGTCGGCCGCATCCTGTCGCACGACGTGGTCGATGCCAACACCGGTGAACTGCTGGCCCAGGCCAACGACGAAATCACCGACGAGCAGCTGCAGGCCTTCCGCAAGGCCGGTGTGGATGCCGTGGGCACCCTGTGGGTGAACGATCTGGATCGTGGCCCGTACCTGTCCAACACCCTGCGCATCGATCCGACCAAGACCCAGCTGGAAGCCCTGGTCGAAATCTACCGCATGATGCGTCCGGGCGAGCCGCCGACCAAGGATGCCGCGCAGAACCTGTTCCACAACCTGTTCTTCACCTTCGAGCGCTACGACCTGTCCACGGTCGGCCGCATGAAGTTCAACCGCCGTGTCGGCCGCAAGGCTGTCACCGGCGAAGCCGTGCTGTACGACCGCAAGTACTTCGGTGAGCGCAACGACGAAGAGTCCAAGCGCCTGGTCGCCGAGCACGCCGACACGTCCGACATCCTGGAAGTGATCAAGGTCCTGACCGAGATCCGCAACGGTCGTGGCGTGGTCGATGACATCGATCACCTGGGCAACCGTCGCGTGCGTTCGGTCGGTGAAATGGCCGAGAACGTGTTCCGCGTGGGCCTGGTCCGCGTCGAGCGCGCGGTCAAGGAACGCCTGTCGATGGCCGAATCCGAAGGCCTGACCCCGCAGGAGCTGATCAACGCCAAGCCGGTCGCCGCGGCCATCAAGGAGTTCTTCGGCTCCTCGCAGCTGTCCCAGTTCATGGATCAGAACAACCCGCTGTCGGAAGTGACGCACAAGCGTCGCGTCTCGGCCCTGGGCCCGGGCGGTCTGACCCGCGAACGCGCCGGCTTCGAAGTGCGCGACGTGCACCCGACCCATTACGGCCGCGTCTGCACCATCGAAACGCCGGAAGGCCCGAACATCGGCCTGATCAACTCGCTGGCCGTGTACGCCCGCACCAACCAGTACGGCTTCCTCGAGACCCCGTACCGCAAGGTTGCCGACGGCAAGGTCTCCGACGAGATCGAATTCCTGTCGGCCATCGAAGAAAACGAGTACGTCATCGCCCAGGCCAACGCCCTGACCGATGCCAAGAGCATGCTCACCGAGCAGTTCGTGCCGTGCCGCTTCCAGGGTGAGTCGCTGCTCAAGCCGCCGGCAGAAGTCCACTTCATGGACGTCTCGCCGATGCAGACCGTGTCGATCGCTGCCGCGCTCGTCCCGTTCCTGGAGCACGATGACGCCAACCGCGCACTGATGGGCGCCAACATGCAGCGCCAGGCCGTGCCGACCCTGCGTGCCCAGAAGCCGCTGGTGGGTACCGGTATCGAACGCGCCGTGGCCCGTGACTCGGGTGTGACCGTGAACGCCCGTCGTGGCGGCGAGATCGTGCAGATCGACGCCGGCCGCATCGTGGTCAAGGTCAACGAAGTGGAGATCACCGACGCGACCGACGCCGGCGTGGATATCTACAACCTGATCAAGTACACCCGCTCCAACCAGAACACCTGCATCAACCAGCGTCCGCTGGTGGAAGTGGGCAACGTGGTGGCGCGTGGCGACGTGCTGGCTGACGGTCCGTCCACCGACATCGGTGAACTGGCCCTGGGCCAGAACATGCTGATCGCCTTCATGCCGTGGAACGGCTACAACTTCGAAGACTCCATCCTGCTCTCCGAGCGTGTGGTGGAAGAGGATCGCTACACCACGATCCACATCGAAGAGCTGACCTGCGTTGCACGCGACACCAAGCTCGGGCCGGAGGAAATCTCCGCCGACATCCCGAACGTCTCCGAGCAGGCCCTGAATCGCCTGGACGAGAGCGGCGTGGTGTACATCGGTGCCGAAGTCCGCGCCGGCGACATCATGGTTGGCAAGGTCACCCCGAAGGGCGAAAGCCAGCTGACCCCGGAAGAGAAGCTGCTGCGCGCGATCTTCGGCGAAAAGGCTTCGGACGTGAAGGACAGCTCGCTGCGCGTGCCGCCGGGCATGGACGGCACCGTCATCGACGTGCAGGTCTTCACCCGCGACGGCATCGAGAAGGACAAGCGCGCCCGTCAGATCGAAGAGTCTGAAATCAAGCGCGTCAAGAAGGACTTCGACGACCAGTTCCGCATCCTGGAAGGCGCCATCTACGCCCGTCTGCGTTCGCAGATCGTGGGCAAGGTGGTCAACGGCGGTGCCAACCTGAAGAAGGGCGACACCGTTACCGACGCCTACCTGGACGGCCTGAAGAAGGCCGACTGGTTCGTGCTGCGCATGAAGGACGAGGACGCCTCCGAAGCCATCGAACGCGCCCAGAAGCAGATCCAGGCGCACGAGAAGGAATTCGAGCGTCGCTTCGCCGACAAGCGCGGCAAGATCACCGCGGGCGACGATCTGGCCCCGGGCGTGCTGAAGATGGTCAAGGTGTTCCTGGCCGTGAAGCGTCGCATCCAGCCGGGTGACAAGATGGCAGGCCGCCACGGCAACAAGGGTGTGGTCTCCAACGTGGTGCCGGTCGAAGACATGCCGTACATGGCCTCGGGCGAAACCGTGGACATCGTGCTGAACCCGCTGGGCGTGCCGTCGCGTATGAACATCGGCCAGATTCTGGAAGTGCATCTGGGCTGGGCCGCCAAGGGCCTGGGTCGCAAGATCCAGGGCATGCTGGAAGCCCAGGCTGCGATCAACGACCTGCGCAAGTTCCTGGACGAGGTGTACAACCACGACAAGACCCAGCACGCCAACCATGTCGACCTGACCCAGTTCAGCGACGAGGAGCTGCTGCGCCTGGCCGCCAACCTGACCGACGGCGTGCCGATGGCGACGCCGGTGTTCGACGGTGCCACCGAAGCCGAGATCAAGCACATGCTTGCCCTGGCCGACCTGCCGCTGAGCGGCCAGACCCAGCTGTATGACGGCCGCACCGGTGAGGCATTCGATCGCCACACCACCGTGGGCTACATGCACTACCTGAAGCTGAACCACCTGGTCGACGACAAGATGCACGCCCGTTCGACCGGCCCGTACTCGCTCGTTACCCAGCAGCCGCTGGGCGGCAAGGCGCAGTTCGGCGGCCAGCGCTTCGGTGAAATGGAAGTCTGGGCGCTGGAAGCCTACGGCGCGGCCTACACCCTGCAGGAAATGCTGACGGTGAAGTCCGATGACGTGCAGGGCCGCAACCAGATGTACAAGAACATCGTCGACGGTGAGCACGAGATGGTCGCGGGCATGCCGGAATCCTTCAACGTGCTCGTGAAGGAAATCCGCTCGCTGGCCATCAACATGGAACTGGACGGCAACTGATCGCGCAGGCGCGGCTGCCCCGGCAGCCGCGCCGCCACATCTGAACCGACAGCCCCATCGACAAGATTTCCTCCTTTCGGAGAAACACCATGAAAGACTTGCTCAACCTCTTCAACCAGCAGCGTCAGACGCTGGACTTCGACGCGATCAAGATCGCGCTGGCCTCGCCGGACCTGATCCGTTCGTGGTCCTTCGGCGAAGTGAAGAAGCCGGAAACCATCAACTACCGTACGTTCAAGCCGGAACGTGACGGCCTGTTCTGCGCCGCCATCTTCGGACCGGTCAAGGACTACGAGTGCCTGTGCGGCAAGTACAAGCGCATGAAGCACCGCGGCGTGGTCTGCGAAAAGTGCGGCACCGAAGTCACCCTGGCCAAGGTGCGCCGCGAGCGCATGGGTCACATCGACCTGGCCTCGCCGGTCGCGCACATCTGGTTCCTCAAGTCGCTGCCGTCGCGCATCGGCCTGATGCTGGACATGACCCTGCGTGACATCGAGCGCGTGCTGTACTTCGAAGCCTACGTGGTGACCGAGCCGGGCCTGACCGCCCTGGAACGCCGCCAGCTGCTGACCGAAGAACAGTACCTGCAGGCCCGCCAGGAACATGGCGACGACTTCGATGCCGCCATGGGCGCCGAGGCCGTTTACGAGCTGCTGCGCACCATCGACCTGCAGTCGGAAATGACCCGCCTGCGCGAAGAAATCGCCAGCACCGGTTCGGAAACCAAGCTCAAGCGACTGACCAAGCGCATCAAGCTGGTCGAGGCCTTCCTCGAGTCGGGCAACCGTCCGGAGTGGATGGTCATGACCGTGCTGCCGGTGCTGCCGCCGGACCTGCGTCCGCTGGTGCCGCTGGACGGTGGCCGCTTCGCGACCTCCGATCTGAACGACCTGTACCGCCGCGTCATCAACCGCAACAACCGCCTGCGCCGCCTGCTCGAGCTGAACGCGCCGGACATCATCGTGCGCAATGAAAAGCGCATGCTGCAGGAATCGGTCGATGCGCTGCTGGACAACGGCCGTCGTGGCCGTGCCATCACCGGTACCAACAAGCGCCCGCTCAAGTCGCTGGCCGACATGATCAAGGGCAAGCAGGGTCGCTTCCGTCAGAACCTGCTGGGCAAGCGCGTGGACTACTCGGGCCGTTCGGTCATCGTGGTCGGTCCGTACCTGCGCCTGCACCAGTGCGGCCTGCCGAAGAAGATGGCGCTGGAACTGTTCAAGCCGTTCGTGTTCGCCAAGCTGCAGCGTCGTGGCCTGGCCACCACCATCAAAGCCGCCAAGAAGCTGGTCGAGCGCGAAGAAGCCGAAGTCTGGGACATCCTGGAAGAGGTCATCCGCGAACATCCGGTGATGCTGAACCGTGCGCCGACCCTGCACCGTCTCGGCATCCAGGCCTTCGAGCCGGTCCTGATCGAAGGCAAGGCCATCCAGCTGCATCCGCTGGTCTGCACCGCGTTCAACGCCGACTTCGACGGTGACCAGATGGCCGTCCACGTGCCGCTCTCGCTGGAAGCCCAGCTGGAAGCGCGTGCGCTGATGATGTCCACCAACAACATCCTGTCGCCGGCCAACGGTGAGCCGATCATCGTGCCGTCGCAGGACGTCGTGCTGGGTCTGTACTACATGACCCGCTCGCTGGTGAACAAGAAGGGCGAGGGCATGGCCTTCGCCAACATCGCCGAAGTCAAGCGCGCCTACGACAACCGCGTGGTGGAACTGCACGCACGCGTCAAGGTCCGCATCACCGAAGTGGTGACCGACGAGGAAGGCAACAAGCGGAACAAGACCTCGATCGTGGACACCACGATCGGTCGCGCCCTGCTGGCTGAAATCCTGCCGGAAGGCCTGCCGTTCGCGCTGGCCAACACCGAGCTGACCAAGAAGAACATCAGCCGCCTGATCAACTCCAGCTACCGTCAGCTGGGCTTGAAGGACACGGTCGTGTTCGCCGACAAGCTGATGTACACCGGCTTCGCCTACGCAACCCGTGCAGGCGTGTCGATCGGCATCGACGACATGCTGATCCCGGACGAAAAGCGCGGCATCCTCACCGAGGCCGAAGCCGAAGTGCTGGAAATCCAGGAGCAGTACCAGTCGGGCCTGGTCACCGCCGGCGAGCGCTACAACAAGGTGGTCGACATCTGGTCGCGCACCAACGAACGCATCGCCAAGGCGATGATGGACACCATCGGTACCGAGAAGGTGGTCAATGCCGAAGGCGAGACCATCGACCAGAAGTCGATGAACTCGCTGTACATCATGGCCGACTCCGGTGCGCGTGGTTCCCAGGCGCAGATCCGTCAGCTGGCCGGTATGCGTGGCCTGATGGCGCGTCCGGATGGCTCGATCATCGAAACGCCCATCAAGGCGAACTTCCGTGAAGGCCTGAACGTGCAGGAGTACTTCAACTCCACCCACGGTGCCCGTAAGGGTCTGGCCGATACCGCGCTGAAGACGGCGAACTCGGGTTACCTGACCCGTCGTCTGGTCGACGTGGCGCAGGACGTGGTCATCACCGAGGTGGATTGCGGTACCACCGAAGGCCTGACCATGACCCCGATCGTGGAAGGTGGCGACGTCGTGGAGCCGTTGAAGGACCGCGTGCTGGGTCGTGTCGTGGCCGAGGACGTGTTCCTGCCGGGCAACGACGAAGATCCGATCGTGACCCGCAACACTCTGCTCGACGAGCAGTGGGTGGCCAAGCTGGAAGATGCGTCGGTGCAGTCGGTCAAGGTCCGTTCGACCATCAGCTGCGCCTCGCCGTTCGGCGTCTGCGCACACTGCTACGGTCGCGATCTGGCCCGTGGCCACATCGTCAACATCGGTGAAGCGGTCGGCGTCATCGCCGCACAGTCGATCGGTGAGCCGGGTACCCAGCTGACCATGCGTACGTTCCACATCGGTGGTGCGGCATCGCGAGCGGCTGCGGTGGACAACATCACCGTCAAGACCACCGGTTCGGTGAAGTTCAACAACCTGAAGTCGGTCGAGCACGCCAGCGGTTCGCTGGTGGCAGTCTCGCGTTCGGGTGAAATGTCGGTGCTCGATGCCCACGGCCGTGAGCGTGAGCGTTACAAGCTGCCGTACGGCGCGACCATCACGTCCAAGGACGGCGATGCGGTCAAGGCTGGCCAGACCGTGGCCAACTGGGACCCGCATAACCACCCGATCGTGTCGGAAGTGGCCGGTTTCATCCGCTTCATCGACTTCATCGACGGCGTCACCGTCATCGAGAAGACCGACGAACTGACCGGCCTGGCGTCGCGTGAAATCACCGATCCGAAGCGTCGTGGTTCGCAGGCGAAGGATCTGCGCCCGATCGTCCGCATCGTGGACAAGAACGGCAACGACCTGACCATTCCGAACACGGATCTGCCGGCACAGTACCTGCTGCCGCCGCGCTCGATCGTCAACCTGCAGGACGGCGCCGCCGTCGGCGTGGGTGACGTGGTCGCCAAGATCCCGCAGGAAGCGTCCAAGACCCGCGACATCACCGGTGGTCTGCCGCGCGTGGCCGATCTGTTCGAAGCACGCAAGCCGAAGGATCCGGCGATCCTGGCCGAGCGTTCGGGCATCATCAGCTTCGGCAAGGACACCAAGGGCAAGCAGCGCCTGATCATCAAGGACACTGATGGTTCCGAGCACGAAGAGCTGATCCCGAAGTACCGTCAGGTGATCGTGTTCGAAGGCGAGCACGTGACCAAGGGCGAAACCATCGTGGACGGCGAGCCGAGCCCGCAGGACATCCTGCGTCTGCTGGGTGTCGAACCGCTGGCGGCCTACCTGGTCAAGGAAATCCAGGACGTGTACCGCCTGCAGGGCGTGAAGATCAACGACAAGCACATCGAGGTGATCACCCGCCAGATGCTGCGCAAGGTCGAGATCACCGACCAGGGCACCAGCAAGTTCCTGAATGGCGAGCAGGCCGAGCGTCAGCGCGTCATCGAGGAAAATGCCCGCCTGGCCACCCGCAACGAGCTGCCGGCCCGTTTCGATCCGGTCCTGCTGGGTATCACCAAGGCATCGCTGGCGACCGAGTCGTTCATCTCGGCGGCATCGTTCCAGGAAACCACCCGCGTGCTGACCGAAGCGGCCGTTCGCGGCACCTCGGACAACCTGCGCGGCCTGAAGGAAAACGTCATCGTCGGCCGTCTGATCCCGGCCGGTACGGGCCTGGCTTACCACGCCAACCGTCGTCGCAACGCCTCCGGGCTGACCGACTCGGAAATGCAGACCCTGTCCGGCAGCGCGCCGGCCGTGGCTGAGGTGGCCCCGGTGGCCGCCGTGGCGGTGGAATCGACCGAAGCTGAACAGGCTCCGGGCAGCGACGAGTAATACGCGGGCCCGGCTCCGGCCGGGCCCGCGGCAGGGCAGGGTGCCGACTCCGGTCGGTGGCCCTCCCGGCAAATCAGCAGGCACCGGCCACTGGTCGTCTGCCTGCCGATGAGGTAGGATGCCCGCCGGTCTTTCAACGGACCGGCTTGACAACCTGAACGGGGGGCATGGAAAAGGCTCCCCTGTAACGGCCCGGGATCAGGGCTGGCTTGGCGCGTGCGCATTTGACTGCGTTTTCGCCGGGTTGCTACAATCGTCTGTCTCAGCAGGCCGGTCTTTCGCCTGCTCGCACATTTCCGCATTCATGGCCAGTCTTTTCATTGGCCTCTCTCAGAAGAACATACTGATGGCGACGATCAATCAGCTTGTCCGCAAGCCGCGGCAGGCAACCACTTATAAGAGTGCCTCCCCGGCGCTCGATAAGTGCCCCCAGCGCCGTGGTGTCTGCACGCGCGTGTACACCACCACTCCGAAGAAGCCGAACTCGGCGCTTCGCAAGGTTGCCAAGGTTCGCCTGACCAACCAGGAAGAAGTGATTAGCTACATCGGCGGCGAAGGCCACAACCTGCAGGAGCACTCCGTGGTCCTCATCCGTGGCGGTCGCGTCAAGGATCTGCCGGGTGTGCGTTACCACACCGTGCGTGGCTCGCTGGACGCCTCCGGCGTTGCCAAGCGTCGCCAGGGCCGTTCCAAGTACGGCGCCAAGCGTCCGAAGAGCTAAGGGAAAGTACACATGTCTCGTAAAGGTAATACGCCGCAGCGCTCTGTCCTGCCGGATCCGAAGCACGGAAGTGAAACCATCGCTCGTTTCATCAATATGGTGATGCTGAGCGGCAAGAAGTCGGTCGCTGAAAAGATCGTCTACGGCGCCATGGACGTGATCGGCGAAAAGAACCCGAATTCCGTCGAGCTGGTTCAGAAGGCTCTGGAAAACGTGGCTCCGTCGGTCGAAGTCAAGTCCCGCCGTGTCGGTGGTGCGACCTACCAGGTGCCGGTCGAAGTGCGTTCGTCGCGCAAGATGGCCCTGGCCATGCGTTGGCTGATCGACTCGGCGCGCAAGCGTGGTGAGAACACCATGCCGAAGAAGCTGGCTGCCGAACTGCTGGACGCCTCGGAAAATCGTGGTGGCGCCATCAAGAAGCGCGAAGAAACCCACCGCATGGCCGAAGCCAACAAGGCCTTCGCGCACTACCGCTGGTGAGTTTGACGGCCTTGCAAAACAGGCACGGCAGCACCATCTAGGTGCTGCCCCGCGGCACCTGGGGTGCCGCGCCAATCCGAAGGCCGCCGAAAGGCGGCGTTCGGCCATCCGAATTCCAAGAAATTGAGAGGCTCCCGTGGCCCGCACCACTCCCATCGAGCGTTACCGCAATTTCGGCATCATGGCCCACATCGATGCCGGCAAGACCACCACGTCCGAGCGCATCCTGTTCTACACCGGCAAGAGCCACAAGATCGGTGAAGTGCATGACGGCGCTGCCACCATGGACTGGATGGAGCAGGAGCAGGAGCGTGGCATCACGATCCAGTCCGCTGCCACCACCGCGTTCTGGAAGGGCATGGACAAGTCCCTGCCGGAGCACCGCTTCAACATCATCGACACCCCCGGACACGTCGACTTCACCATCGAAGTGGAGCGCTCGCTGCGCGTGCTCGACGGTGCCGTCTTCGTGTTGTGCGCCGTCGGTGGCGTGCAGCCGCAGTCGGAAACCGTGTGGCGCCAGGCCAACCGTTACAAGGTGCCGCGCATCGCGTTCGTCAACAAGATGGACCGCACCGGTGCCAACTTCACCAAGGTCGTCGGCCAGCTGAAGGCCAAGCTCGGCGCCACCGCCGTGCCGATGCAGCTGCCGATCGGCGCTGAAGACGGCTTCAAGGGCGTGGTCGACCTGATCAAGATGAAGGCCATCCATTGGGATGAAGCCTCGCAGGGCATGAAGTTCGAGTACCTGGACATCCCGGCGGACATGCAGGCGGAGGCCGAAGAGGCCCGCACCTACATGATCGAAGCCGCGGCTGAAGCCAGCGAAGAGCTGATGGAAAAGTACCTGGGCGGCGAAGAGCTGACCGAGGCCGAAATCGTCGAAGCCCTGCGCGTGCGCACCCTGGCCACCGACATCGTGCCGATGTACTGCGGCTCGGCGTTCAAGAACAAGGGCGTGCAGGCCATGCTGGACGGCGTGGTGCAGCTGCTGCCGTCGCCGATCGACGTGCCGGACGTGACCGGTACCGACGTCGATGACGAAACCATTCCGCTGAGCCGCAAGTCCGACGACAAGGCACCGTTCTCGGCGCTGGCGTTCAAGATCATCACCGATCCGTTCGTGGGCGCGCTGACCTTCTTCCGCGTCTACTCGGGCACCCTGAATGCCGGCGACCAGCTGCTGAACTCGGTCAAGGGCAAGAAGGAGCGCATCGGCCGCATCCTGCAGATGCATTCCAACGATCGCGAAGAGATCAAGGAAGTGCTGGCCGGTGACATCGCGGCGGCTGTGGGCCTGAAGGACACCACCACTGGTGACACCCTGTGCTCGCAGGACCACCCGATCATCCTGGAGCGCATGGTGTTCCCGGAGCCGGTCATCTCGATGGCCGTCGAACCGAAGACCAAGTCCGACCAGGAAAAGATGGGTCTGGCGCTGGGCCGTCTGGCCCAGGAAGATCCGTCGTTCCGCGTCAAGACCGACGAAGAATCCGGCCAGACCATCATCTCGGGCATGGGCGAGCTGCACCTGGACATCATCGTGGATCGCATGAAGCGCGAGTTCAACGTTGAAGCCAACGTGGGCAAGCCGCAGGTTGCGTACCGCGAAACGATCCAGATGGCGGACGTGAAGTCGGACTACAAGCACGCCAAGCAGTCCGGTGGTAAGGGTCAGTACGGTCACGTCGTGATCGAGCTGTCGCCGATCACCGAAGCAGACCGTGCCGACCCGAAGATCGCGCCGATGATCAAGGACGACTTCCTGTTCATCAACGACATCACCGGTGGCGTGATTCCGAAGGAATTCATTCCGTCGATCGAAAAGGGCCTGCGCGAAACCATCACCAGCGGTCCGCTGGCGGGCTTCCCGGTCGTGGACGTCAAGGTGAAGCTGGTCTTCGGCTCCTACCATGACGTCGACTCCTCGGAAATGGCGTTCAAGCTGGCGTCCTCGATGGCCTTCAAGCAGGGCTTCCAGAAGGCCAAGCCGGTTCTGCTGGAGCCGATCATGAAGGTCGAGATCGTGACCCCGGAGGATTACCAGGGTGACGTGATGGGCGACGTCAGCCGTCGTCGCGGCGTGCTGCAGGGTTCGAGCACCACCGGTGACGGTTCGGCCAGCATCATCAACGCGATGATCCCGCTGGGTGAAATGTTCGGTTACGCCACCTCGCTGCGTTCGCAGACCCAGGGTCGCGCAACGTTCACGATGGAGTTCGACCACTACGAGCCGGCGCCGAACAACATCGCCGAAACCGTGATCAAGAAGTCCTGAGCGTAAGCTCAGGACTCCACCTCATTCTTTTCTGATATCCAAGGTATACAACAATGGCAAAGGGTAAGTTCGAGCGCACCAAGCCGCACGTCAACGTCGGCACCATCGGTCACGTCGATCACGGCAAGACCACGCTGACCGCTGCACTGACCAAGATCGGTGCCGAGCGCTTCGGTGGCGAGTTCAAGGATTACTCCGCGATCGACGCCGCGCCGGAAGAAAAGGCACGTGGCATCACGATCTCGACCGCGCACGTCGAATACGAATCCACCGTTCGTCACTACGCCCACGTCGATTGCCCGGGCCATGCTGACTACGTCAAGAACATGATCACCGGTGCTGCCCAGATGGACGGCGCGATCCTGGTCTGTTCGGCTGCTGACGGCCCGATGCCGCAGACCCGTGAGCACATCCTGCTCTCGCGTCAGGTCGGCGTGCCGTACATCGTCGTCTTCCTGAACAAGGCAGACATGGTCGATGACGCCGAGCTGCTGGAACTGGTCGAAATGGAAGTCCGCGAGCTGCTGAGCAAGTACGACTTCCCGGGCGACGACACCCCGATCATCTCGGGTTCGGCCCGCCTGGCGCTGGAAGGCGACCAGAGCGACATCGGCGTGCCGGCCGTGATCAAGCTGGTCGAAGCTCTCGACAGCTGGATCCCGACCCCGGAGCGTGACGTCGACAAGCCCTTCCTGATGCCGGTCGAAGACGTGTTCTCGATCTCGGGCCGCGGCACCGTCGTGACCGGTCGTATCGAGCGCGGCGTGATCAAGGTCGGCGAAGAAATCGAAATCGTCGGTATCCGTCCGGTCCAGAAGACCACCGTCACCGGCGTGGAAATGTTCCGCAAGCTGCTCGACCAGGGTCAGGCAGGCGACAACGCCGGTCTGCTGCTGCGCGGCACCAAGCGTGACGACGTCGAGCGTGGCCAGGTCCTGGCCAAGCCGGGTTCGATCAAGCCGCACACCAAGTTCGACGCCGAAGTGTACGTCCTGTCCAAGGATGAAGGCGGCCGCCACACCCCGTTCTTCAAGGGCTACCGTCCGCAGTTCTACTTCCGTACCACCGACATCACCGGCGCTTGCGAACTGCCGGAAGGTGTGGAAATGGTGATGCCGGGCGACAACGTGAAGATGGTTGTCACCCTGATCAACCCGGTCGCGATGGACGAAGGTCTGCGCTTCGCCATCCGTGAAGGCGGTCGTACCGTCGGCGCCGGCGTGGTCTCCAAGATCCTCGAGTAATCTGCTAGAATCTGCGCCCCGATGTTGCCTGGGTAGGGCATCGGGGCGTAACCAAATGGGAAAAGAGGCGCAGGATGCTCCTCGTGTTCCCCAGACCAGGAAGGGTCGCGCCATTCAGGCTTTGTCAACAGTACCCCTGTTGACTGCCAACTTGTATGCGCGCTATACTTTTTGTCTGGGCAGATCGGGAAACCGGTCTGCCTCGATTTTTGAGGTCTACGGAAAGATCTTGTCGCCGCGCAGGAATGTGCGGCGTCTGCATTCAGGATATTCATGGGACAAGGCAACCCAGAGGCCTTGTCCGTCGCTCTTTTAACGAAGGAACCCACCGTCATGGCGGACCAAAAGATCCGGATTCGGCTGAAGGCGTTCGATCATCGTTTGATCGACCGTTCGGCCAGCGAGATCGTAGAAACGGCAAAGCGGACCGGCGCGCAAGTGCGTGGCCCGATCCCCCTGCCGACCAAGATCGAGCGTTACACCATTCTCGTCTCGCCGCACGTCGACAAAGACGCGCGTGACCAGTACGAGACCCGCACGCATAAGCGCGTGCTCGATATCGTTGACCCGAACGACAAGACCGTGGACGCGCTGATGAAGCTCGAACTGGCTGCCGGCGTCGACGTTCAGATCAAGCTGACCTGAGGACTACGACCATGACGAAGAAATATTCGTTGGGCTTCGTGGGCCGCAAGGCTGGCATGAGCCGCGTGTTCACCGAAGATGGCCAGGCCATCCCGGTAACCCTGATTGAAGCTACCCCGAACCGCATCGCGCAGATCAAGACCGTCGAAGCTGACGGCTACAGCGCCGTGCAGGTGACCGTCGGCGCGCGTCGCGCTGCCCTGGTCAACAAGCCGGAAGCCGGTCACTTCGCCAAGGCGAAGGTCGACGCGGGCCGTGGCCTGTGGGAATTCCGCGTTGAAGACGCGCAGCTCGGCGATTTCGCCGTCGGCGGCGAAGTCAAGGCGGACATCTTTGAAGTTGGCCAGAAGGTCGACGTCCAGGGTGTCACCAAGGGTAAGGGCTTCCAGGGCACCATCAAGCGCTACAACTTCCGTATGGGCGATGCAACCCACGGTAACTCGCTGTCGCATCGCGCGCCGGGTTCCTTGGGCCAGCGCCAGACCCCGGGTCGCGTTTTCCCGGGTAAGAAGATGTCCGGCCACATGGGTTCGGTGCAGCAGAGCACCCAGAACCTTGAAGTGGTGAAGGTCGATGTCGAGCGTGGTCTGATCGCGATCCGTGGTGCCGTTCCGGGCGCAGCGGGTGGTGACGTGATCGTTCGTCCGGCTAGCAAGGCATAAGGAGAGATGACGATGGAACTCGTTATCACGGGTAGCAACAACAAGGTCTCGGTCTCCGATGCCGTGTTCGGTCGCGATTTCAGCGAAGATCTGGTTCACCAGGTCGTCGTTGCTTACCGCAACGCCGGTCGCGCCGGCACCAAGGCACAGAAGACTCGCTCTGAAGTGGCTGGTACCACCAAGAAGTCGAAGAAGCAGAAGGGCGGCGGCGCGCGTCATGGCGCACTGACGGCTCCGATCTTCATCGGCGGCGGTGTCACCTTCGCGGCCAAGCCGCGCAGCTTCGAGCAGAAGGTCAACCGTAAGCAGTACCGTGCAGCCATGTGCGCGATCCTGTCCGAGCTGAACCGCCAGGGCCGTCTGACGATCGTGGAGTCCTTCGATGTCGAAGCGACCAACACCAAGTCGTTGATCGCCAAGCTGGCCGGCCTGGAAGTGGGCAAGCGTCCGCTGATCGTCACCGAAGATGCTTCCGAGCACCTGTACCTGTCGGCGCGCAACATTCCCTACGTGGAAGTGCGTGACGTGCAGGGCCTGGACCCGGTGTCGCTGGTCGGTGCCGACACGGTCGTCATCACCGCTGATGCGGTCAAGAAGGTCGAGGAGTGGCTGGCATGAGCAGCAACGAAAAAGTCTTCAGCGTGCTGCGCGCTCCGCGAGTCTCCGAAAAGACCGCGCGCCTGCAGGAACATTCCAACCAGTATGTCTTCGAAGTTTCGAACGAAGCCACCAAGGCCGATGTAAAGGCCGCGGTTGAGCAGCTGTTCGACGTCAAGGTCGAGTCGGTCAACGTGCTGAACGTGAAGGGCAAGAACAAGTCCTTCCGTAACCGCACCGGCCGCCGCGGCGATTGGCGCAAGGCGTACGTGCGTCTCGCCGATGGCCAGTCCATCGATGTAACGGCCAAGGCCTGAGGTACATCCCATGCCATTGATGAAATTCAAACCCACTTCTCCCGGCCGTCGTTCGGCCGTGCGCGTGGTCACGCCCGATCTGCACAAAGGCGCGCCGCATGCTGCGCTGCTGGAGCCGCAGAGCAAGTCCGGTGGTCGTAACCACCACGGCCGCATCACCACCCGTCACGTGGGTGGTGGTCACAAGCAGCACTACCGTGTCATCGACTTCAAGCGCAACAAGGAAGGCATTCCGGCGCGCGTGGAACGCATCGAATACGATCCGAACCGCACCGCCCATATCGCCCTGCTGTGCTACGTCGACGGCGAGCGCCGCTACATCATCGCACCGAAGGGCCTGAAGGCCGGTGACCAGGTGATCGCGGGTTCGGATGCGCCGATCAAGACCGGCAACACGCTGCCGCTGCGCAACATCCCGGTCGGTACCACTGTCCACGGCATCGAACTGAAGCCGGGCAAGGGTGCTCAGATCGCGCGTGCCGCCGGCGCTGCCGTGCAGCTCGTCGCTCGTGAAGGCATCTACGCCACCCTGCGCCTGCGCTCGGGTGAAATGCGCAAGGTGCCGGTCGAGTGCCGCGCCACCATCGGTGAAGTCGGTAACGACGAACACAACCTGGAAAAGCTGGGCAAGGCTGGCGCCAAGCGCTGGCGTGGTGTCCGCCCGACCGTTCGTGGTGCTGCCATGAACCCGGTTGACCATCCGCACGGTGGTGGTGAGGCGAAGGCCGGCCAGGGCAACCCGCATCCGGTCACCCCGTGGGGTGTCCCGACCAAGGGTTACAAGACGCGCCATAACAAGCGCACCCAGCAATTCATCGTCCGCGATCGTAGGGGCTAATCGACCATGGCACGTTCACTCAAGAAGGGCCCGTTTGTCGATCACCACCTCATCAAGAAGGTGGAAGCCGCTGCGGGTAGCAAGAAGCCGATCAAGACCTGGTCGCGCCGTTCGATGATCCTGCCGGAAATGGTAGGCGTCACCATCGCCGTTCATAACGGTAAGAACCACGTTCCGGTGCTCGTCAACGAGAACATGGTCGGCCACAAGCTCGGCGAATTTGCCATCACCCGGACCTTCAAGGGTCACGGTGGTGACAAGAAGTCGGGCAAGTAAGGAGAGATGACAATGGAAGCGAAAGCAATCCTGCGCTCCGCGCGCATCTCTGCGCAGAAAGCCCGCCTGGTCGCTGACCAGGTGCGTGGCCTGCCGGCCGAGCGTGCGGTCAACCTGCTGAAGTTCTCGGACAAGAAGGCTGCCCACCTGATCAAGAAGGTGGTGGAGTCGGCTATTGCAAACGCCGAGAACAACCAGGGCGCCGACGTCGACGAGCTGAAGGTACAGACCATCATGGTAGATGAAGGTCCGACCCTGAAGCGTTTCATGGCGCGGGCGAAAGGCCGCGGCACCCGCATCCTCAAGCGCACCAGCCACATCACTGTGGTTGTGGGCGCCGGCAAGTAAGCGGAAAGGAAAACACCATGGGTCATAAAGTTCATCCGATTGGTATCCGCCTCGGCATTTCCAAGGACTGGAACTCCAAGTGGTACGCCAACAAGGCCGAGTTCGCTGGTTATCTGGCAGCCGACCTGAAGGTGCGGGACATGCTGCGCAAGAAGCTTGCGCAGGCCGGCATCAGCAAGATCCTGATCGAGCGTCCGGCAAAGACCGCTCGCGTGACGATCCACACCGCCCGTCCGGGCGTGGTGATCGGCAAGCGCGGTGAGGACATCGAGAAGCTGCGCAAGGAAGTGAGCGAAATGATGGGCGTCCCGGCGCACATCAACGTCACCGAAGTGCGTAAACCCGAGCTGGACGCACAGCTGGTTGCCGAGTCGATCGCGCAGCAGCTGGAGCGTCGCATCATGTTCCGCCGCGCGATGAAGCGCTCGGTCGGCAACGCGATGCGCCTCGGTGCCCTGGGCATCAAGGTCAACGTCGGTGGCCGCTTGAACGGCGCAGAAATCGCCCGTTCGGAGTGGTACCGCGAAGGCCGCGTGCCGCTGCATACGCTGCGTGCCGACATCGACTATGGCTTCGCTGAAGCCAAGACGACCTACGGCATCATCGGCATCAAGGTCTGGATCTACAAGGGCGAAGTCTTCGATTTCTCCCAGGTTGGCCAGGAAAAGCAGGACGACTCCCCGCGCAACGATCGTAACGATCGCGGCGACCGCGGTGACCGTCCGTCGCGCCCGGCTCGTGAAGCGAGGTAACGACAATGTTGCAACCCAAGCGAACCAAATACCGCAAGGTACACAAGGGCCGTAACGATGGTCTGAGCTGGAGCGGCAACGCTGTCAGCTTCGGCGAATACGGCCTGAAGGCAACCGCTCATGGTCAGCTGACCGCGCGTCAGATCGAAGCGGCTCGCCGCTCGATCAGCCGCTACGTCAAGCGCGGCGGCAAGATGTGGATCCGAGTGTTCCCCGACAAGCCGATCACCAAGAAGCCCATCGAAGTCCGAATGGGTTCTGGTAAGGGCAACGTGGAGTACTGGGTAGCCCAGATCCAGCCCGGCCGCATGATCTATGAAATCGAAGGCGTCGCGGAAGACGTGGCACGTGAGGCGTTCCGCCTGGCTGCCGCCAAGCTCTCCGTGACCACCACTTTCGTGACCCGGACGGTGCTCTGATGGATATCAAACAACTTCGCGAAAAGTCGGCTGACGACCTGAAGAGCCACCTGATCGACCTGCGTAAGGAGCAGTTCTCGCTCCGTATGCAGCAGGTCACTGGCCAGCTGCCGAAGACCCACGAAACCCGCCGGGTTCGCCGCGAGATCGCTCGCGTCAAGACCCTGCTCGGCAGCACCAAGTAAGGATGGCCGCGATGAGCGATAACAACGACAGCAAGACGCTGCGCACGGTCGAAGGCCGTGTCGTCAGCAACAAGATGGACAAGACGGTCACCGTGTTGGTGGAGCGCCTGGTCAAGCACGCCCTGTACGGCAAGTACATCAAGCGTTCGACCAAGCTGCACGCACACGACGCCGACAACGCCTGCAACGAAGGTGATGTCGTCCGTGTGGCCGAGATTGCTCCGATGTCCAAGACCAAGAACTGGCGCGTGGTGGAAGTCATCACGCGTGCGGCTGAATAAGGAGATCTGAATCATGATCCAGATGCAGAGCTACCTCGACGCCGCGGACAACTCCGGTGCCAAGGAACTGATGTGCATCAAGGTGCTGGGTGGTTCCAAGCGCCGTTATGCCCACATCGGCGACATCATCAAGGTCACCGTGAAGGACGCAATTCCGCGCGGCAAAGTCAAGAAGGGTGAAGTGTATGACGCCGTCGTGGTGCGTACCCGCAAGGGTGTGCGTCGCGCCGATGGCTCGCTGATCCGTTTCGACGGCAACGCCGCGGTCCTGCTCAACAACAAGCAAGAGCCGATCGGCACCCGCATCTTCGGACCGGTGACCCGTGAACTTCGTTCCGAGAAGTTCATGAAGATCGTCTCGCTCGCTCCCGAAGTTCTGTGAGCGCCAGGAGATAATCATGGCTAACCGTATCAAGAAGGGCGACCAGGTCGTCGTCAACACCGGCAAGGACAAGGGCAAGCAGGGCGAAGTCGTCCGCGTCGACGGCGATCGTGTGATCGTCGCCAACGTGAACATCGTCAAGCGCCACACCAAGCCGAACCCGCAGGCAGGCGTTGCCGGCGGCGTGGTCGAGCGTGAAGCTTCGATCCATATCTCCAACGTGAATGTGCTGAACCCGGCTTCGGGCAAGGGCGAGCGCGTTGGCTTCAAGGTGCTGGAGGATGGACGCAAACTGCGTGTGTTCCGCTCCAGCGGTGAGGCGCTCGACGCCTGAGGAATGAGCAGATGAATTCCCGTCTCGAAAAGTTTTACAAGGAAGAAGTGGTGCCGGCGCTGATGAAGCAGTTCGGCTACACCAATCCGATGCAGGTTCCGAAGCTGGTCAAGGTCACCCTGAACATGGGTGTCGGCGAAGCAGCCACGAACAAGAAGATCCTGGAAAATGCCGTCGCCGATATGGCCAAGGTCTCCGGTCAGAAGCCGATCGTGACCAAGTCCCGCGTCTCGGTGGCATCGTTCAAGATCCGCGATGGTTGGCCGATCGGCTGCAAGACCACGCTGCGTCGTGAAAAGATGTACGAGTTCATGGACCGTCTGATCAACATCTCGTTGCCGCGCGTGCGCGACTTCCGTGGTGTCTCGGGTCGTTCCTTCGACGGTCGTGGCAACTTCAACATGGGTGTGAAGGAACAGATCATCTTCCCGGAAATCGACTTCGACGCTGTCGACGCGATCCGCGGCATGGATATCGCCATCACCACCACCGCCAAGACCGATGCGGAAGCGAAGGCGCTGCTCGCAGCGTTCAAGTTCCCGTTCCGTAACTGATACGTCGAGGAATCCGAAATGGCAAAGACCTCCATGGTCAACCGCGACCTCAAGCGTGCGAAGCTGGCCGTCAAGTACGCCGGCAAGCGTGAAGAGCTGAAGAAGATCATCTCCAGCACGACCGCGTCGTACGACGAAAAGGCCGAGGCCGTCATCAAGCTGCAGAAGCTGCCGCGCGATTCGTCGCCGAGCCGTCACCGCAACCGTTGCGAGCTCTCGGGCCGCCCGCGTGGCGTGTACAGCAAGTTCGGCCTGGGCCGTAACAAGCTGCGTGAAGCCACCATGCGTGGCGACGTGCCGGGCCTGCGCAAGGCCAGCTGGTAAGGGATTCGTCCCTTCAACTGCCCGGGGCCTTCACGGCGCGGGGCAGGGGAGAGGGGCCGGTTTTCCGGCTCTGATCCCGGATTAAGGGAGCCCGACGCAAGTCGGGCTCTTTTTGCCGTATACTCCCGCGTCTTGCTCGCCCGCAAGGCGTGAGCAGTGTGTGAAGACGGGCCCTGGCCCATCCCAGGTAGACACAAGATTTTCGCGAAAGCGGATATCGGTGCACTCAAAGGTATCGACTATGAGCATGACTGATCCCATCGCCGACCTGCTGGTACGCATCAAGAATGCGGCCGCGGTTGGCAAGCAGACGGTGAAAGCACCGTCGTCCAAGATCAAGGTGGCAATCGCAGAGGTGTTGAAGGCCGAAGGCTACATCACCGATCTGCGCGTGACCAAGATCGAGAACAACAAGGCCGAGCTTGAAATCGTCCTGAAGTATTTCGAGGGCAAGCCGGTCATCGAGACCCTGAAGCGCTTCTCGCGTTCGGGTCTGCGCCAGTACCGTGGCAAGTCCGAGCTGCCGAAGGTCCTCAACGGCCTGGGTATCTCCATCATCTCCACCTCCAAGGGCATCATGACTGATGCGCAGGCGCGCCAGTTGGGCGTCGGCGGCGAAGTCCTGTGCTTCGTGGCCTAAGGCGAGAAGGAAACAACTATGTCCCGCGTAGCCAAGAAGCCAGTCAACCTGCCCAAGGGCGTTGAACTGAACATCCAGCCGGAATCCGTCAGCGTGAAGGGCCCGAAGGGCACCCTGTCGCTTGCCAAGGTTGCTGGCGTTGAAATCACTGTCGACAACGGCGTTGCCACCCTGGCCGCCAACGATGCCTCGCTGGTCGCCCTCACCGGCACCGTGCGCGCCATCCTGGCCAACATGGTCCACGGCGTGACCGAAGGCTTCGAGCGCAAGCTTGAGCTGGTCGGCGTCGGTTACCGTGCCGCCATGCAGGGCAAGGATCTGAACCTGTCGCTCGGGTTCTCGCATCCGGTCCTGTTCGTGGCGCCGGAAGGCATCACCATCTCGACCCCGACCCAGACCGAAGTGCTGGTCCAGGGCACCGACAAGCAGCGCGTTGGCGAAGTTGCCGCCAAGATCCGTGGCTTCCGTCCGCCGGAGCCCTACAAGGGCAAGGGTGTGAAGTACGCCGGCGAAGTCATCATTCGTAAGGAAGCCAAGAAGGCGTAACTCACGCCCTCAGCTTTCAAGGAAAAAGATCATGAACAAGAACATCGCTCGTCTGCGTCGTGCCAAGTCGACCCGTGCCCACATTCGTGTGCTCGGCGTGCCGCGTCTGTCGGTGCTGCGCACCGGTCAGCACCTGTACGCCCAGGTCTTCACCGCCGACGGCTCCAAGGTGCTGGCGGCTGCCAACACCACCCAGGCCGACGTCAAGGAAGGCCTGAAGAACGGCAAGAACAGCGACGCCGCTGCCAAGGTTGGCAAGCTGGTCGCCGAGCGCGCCAAGGCTGCGGGCATCGAGAAGGTCGCTTTCGACCGCTCGGGCTACCGCTACCACGGCCGCATCAAGGCACTGGCTGATGCAGCCCGCGAAGGCGGCCTGCAGTTCTAAGGGATAAGGAAGCGGGGCTGGTCCCCGCTTCCGCCTGCCTGCCGGCGCGGGTTGCGCCGGGCGACGTCCTTCTTCTGCAGGGGCGCTCGAATCACCGCTTCATCTCACAGCTATAAGCGGCATTGAGCCGTACATACTCAATCAATCAAGGAATCAACATGGCAGAAGAACGTCAGCAGCGGGGTCGCGATCGCGATCGCCGCGAAGAGAAAGTCGACGACGGCATGATCGAAAAGCTGGTCGCGGTCAACCGCGTCAGCAAGACCGTCAAGGGCGGTCGCCAGTTCACCTTCACCGCACTGACCGTGGTCGGTGACGGCGCAGGCAAGGTCGGCTTCGGTTACGGCAAGGCGCGTGAAGTGCCGGTCGCCATCCAGAAGTCGATGGAACAGGCTCGCAAGAACCTGGCCACCGTGGATCTGAACAACGGCACGTTGTGGCACCCGGTGAAGTCCGGCCACGGCGCAGCCCGCGTGTTCATGATGCCGGCCTCCGAAGGTACCGGTGTGATCGCCGGTGGTGCCATGCGCGCCGTCCTGGAAGCCGTTGGCGTCAAGAACGTGCTGGCCAAGGCCGTCGGTTCGCGTAACCCGATCAACCTGGTTCGCGCCACGCTGAAGGGTCTGACCGAAATGCAGTCGCCGGTCCGCATCGCGGCCAAGCGCGGCAAGAAGGTGGAGGATCTCAACCATGGCTAATGAAACCGTCAAGACCGTCAAGGTCCGCCTGGTGGCTGGCCTGCGTGGCACCCAGTCGCGTCACCGCCTGTCGGTGCGTGCCCTGGGCCTGAACAAGCTCAACGATGTGCGTGAACTGAAGGACAGCCCGCAGGTTCGCGGCCTGATCAACAAGGTCCACTACCTCGTCAAGGTTGAGGAATAATCCAATGACCATGCATCTGAATGAATTGAGCCCGGCACCGGGCGCTCGTAAAGAGCGTACCCGCGTCGGTCGTGGTATCGGCTCCGGCCTGGGCAAGACCTGCGGCCGCGGCCACAAGGGTTCGTTCGCCCGTAAGGGTGGCGGCAAGATCAAGGCGGGCTTCGAAGGCGGCCAGACCCCCATGCAGCGTCGTCTGCCGAAGGTCGGTTTCCGTTCCAAGATCGCCAAGGACACTGCTGAAGTGCTGTCCTACCAGCTTGAGCGTCTGGAAGCTGGCGAGATCGACTTTGCCGCGCTGCGCGCTGCCAAGCTGGTCCCGAGCACCGCTAAGCGTGCCAAGATCGTCATGAAGGGTGACCTGACCAAGGCCTTCACCCTGAAGGGCGTCGCTGCAACGGCCAGTGCCAAGGCCGCGATCGAAGCTGCCGGCGGCAGCGTACAGGAGTAAGACATGGCGCAAGCTGGCATTGGTAACCTCGGCGGCGGGCTCGGCAAGTTCACGGAACTCCGCCAGCGACTGCTGTTCGTCATCGGGGCATTGATCGTCTACCGCATCGGCTGTTATGTGCCGGTGCCTGGCGTCAATCCCGATGCCATGCTTGCGCTCATGCAGGCGCAGGGCGGCGGCATCGTGGACATGTTCAACATGTTCTCGGGCGGCGCCCTGCACCGTTTCAGCATTTTCGCGCTGAACGTGATGCCGTACATCTCGGCATCCATCGTGATGCAGCTGGCGGTCCACATCTTCCCGGCATTGAAATCGATGCAGAAGGAAGGTGAATCGGGTCGTCGCAAGATCACTCAATATTCCCGCATCGGCGCCGTGTTGCTGGCGGTGGTGCAGGGCGGCAGCATCGCGCTGGCGCTGCAGAACCAGGTCTCCCCGGGCGGTGCTCCGGTCGTCTACGCACCCGGCATGGGCTTCGTGCTCACTGCCATCGTCGCGCTGACCGCCGGTACCATCTTCCTGATGTGGGTCGGTGAGCAGGTTACCGAGCGTGGCATCGGCAACGGTGTGTCGCTGATCATCTTCGCCGGCATCGTGGCCGGTCTGCCGGGCGCGGTCATCCACACCGTGGAAGCCTACCGCGACGGCAACATGAGCTTCATCGCCCTGCTGCTGATCGTGCTGGTGGTGCTGGCCTTCACCTACTTCGTGGTGTTCGTCGAGCGCGGCCAACGCCGCATCACGGTGAACTACGCACGTCGCCAGGGTGGCCGCAACGCGTACATGAACCAGACCTCGTTCCTGCCGCTGAAGCTGAACATGGCGGGCGTGATCCCGGCCATTTTCGCCTCGAGCATCCTGGCATTCCCGACGACGCTGGCCATGTGGTCCGGCCAGGCCAGTTCGGCCACGTGGCTGCAGAAGGTCGCCAACGCCCTCGGGCCGGGCGAGCCGCTGCACATGATCGTGTTCGCTGCGCTGATCAGTGGTTTCGCGTTCTTCTACACCGCGCTGGTGTTCAACTCGCAGGAAACCGCCGACAACCTGAAGAAGTCGGGCGCGCTGATTCCGGGCATCCGTCCGGGCAAGGCCACCGCCGACTACGTGGATGCCGTGCTGACCCGTCTGACCGCGGCCGGTTCGCTGTACCTGGTGATCGTCTGTCTGCTGCCGGAAATCCTGCGCACCCAGCTCGGCGCCTCGTTCTACTTCGGCGGCACCTCGCTGCTGATCGTGGTGGTGGTGGTGATGGACTTCATTGCCCAGATCCAGGCGCACCTGATGTCGCACCAGTATGAGAGCCTGTTGAAGAAGGCCAACCTGAAGGGCGGCAACCGCGGCGGTTTTGCCCGCGGCTGATTGACCTGTTACACTAGTCTTCTTGTTGCGAAGGCCCTCCGGTTCCCGGACTGGCCTTCCAAATCGAAGGGCGGCCCCTGCAGCGGTTTCGGGTGGGGGTGTGATGTGGTGGTCCCGCGCGGGAGTAGCGCGGGCGGCGGCGAGGGCAACCTCTGCAGTCAACGACATCCGGCGCCGGAGCATGGGCACACTCCCCACGCCGGGTCCATGGAACCTCAAGGTTCCACGGGCTTCCAAGTAAACCGAGACCTTGATAGAATCGCTAGTTCACTTTTTTGATCCATCCTGCCGGATTGGCGCGCCCATGGTGCGCTGTCGGCCATCACTCAGCTGGAGAACCGCGTCATGGCGCGTATTGCAGGCGTCAACCTGCCAGCCCAGAAGCACGTCTGGGTCGGGTTGCAAAGCATTTACGGCATCGGCCGTACCCGTTCGAAGAAGGTCTGCGACGCCGCAGGCGTGACCTCGACCACCAAGATCCGCGATCTGTCGGAGCCGGAAATCGAGCGTCTGCGTCTCGAAGTCGGCAAGTACATCGTGGAAGGCGATCTGCGCCGTGAAATCGGTATCGCGATCAAGCGCCTGATGGACCTGGGCTGCTACCGCGGTCTGCGTCACCGTCGCGGTCTGCCGCTTCGTGGCCAGCGCACCCGTACCAACGCCCGCACCCGCAAGGGCCCGCGCAAGGCGATCAGGAAGTAAGGGACCTAAGAAATGGCTAAGCCCGTCGCTAAGACCAAGAAGAAGATCAAGCGCGTCGTCACTGACGGCGTCGCCCACGTCCATGCTTCTTTCAACAACACCATCGTGACCATCACCGACCGTCAGGGCAACGCTCTGTCGTGGGCGACCTCCGGTGGCGCTGGCTTCCGCGGTTCGCGTAAGTCCACCCCGTTCGCTGCCCAGGTGGCTGCCGAGAAGGCCGGCCGTGCCGCGCTCGACTACGGCGTCAAGTCCCTGGAAGTCCGCATCAAGGGCCCGGGTCCGGGTCGTGAGTCGGCCGTGCGCTCGCTGAACAACGTGGGCTACAAGATCACCAACATCATCGACGTGACGCCAATCCCGCACAACGGGTGCCGTCCGCCGAAGAAGCGTCGCGTCTAAAGGAGCGATAAGAAATGGCTCGTTATATCGGTCCTACCTGTAAGCTCGCCCGCCGCGAAGGCGCCGACCTTTCCCTCAAGAGCCCGGCCCGTGCGCTGGACTCCAAGTGCAAGCTGGAGCAGAAGCCCGGCCAGCACGGCGCCACTGCCCGTAAGGGCAAGCTGTCCGACTACGCTACCCAGCTGCGTGAAAAGCAGAAGGTCAAGCGTATCTACGGTCTGCTGGAGCGTCAGTTCCGCAACTACTACAAGAAGGCCTCGACCAAGAAGGGCAACACCGGCGAGAACCTGCTGCAGTTGCTGGAAACCCGTCTTGACAACGTCGTTTACCGCATGGGCTTCGCAGTGACCCGTCCGGCTGCCCGTCAGCTGGTCTCGCACCGCGGTGTCACCGTGAACGGCAAGTCGGTCAACCTGGCTTCGTACCAGGTCAAGGCTGGCGACGCCGTCGCTCTGTCCGAGAAGGCTGCCAAGCAGCTGCGCGTTCAGGAAGCCCTGACCGTGTCCGCTACGCATGACCTGCGTCCGTCGTGGGTTGAAGTTGATTCCGGCAAGTTCGCCGGCATCTTCAAGGCCGTGCCGGATCGTTCGGACCTGCCTGCGGATATCAACGAAGCGCTGATCGTCGAGTTGTATTCGAAGTAATTCACATTGGAGAACCTCCGGGTCACACCGGAGGTTCGCAGGAGAACCCGCAACATGACGGTTACCGCCAACCAGGTTCTGCGTCCTCGCGGTCCGCAGATCGAACGCCTTACCGATACCCGCGCCAAGGTCGTCATCGAACCCTTGGAGCGTGGTTACGGGCATACGCTGGGCAACGCCCTGCGTCGCGTGCTGCTGTCGTCCATCCCGGGCTTCGCCATCACGGAAGTCGAAATCGATGGCGTACTGCACGAGTACACCACGCTCGAAGGCTTGCAGGAGGACGTGCTGGAAGTCCTGCTCAACCTGAAGGACGTGGCCATCCGCATGCATACCGGTGACAACGCTACGTTGTCGCTGTCCAAGCAGGGTCCGGGTGTCGTGACCGCTGCTGATATCAAGCTGGACCACAACGTCGAAGTCCTGAACAACGACCATATCATTTGCCACCTGACCAAGGACACGGCAATCAATATGCGTTTGAAGATCGAGCGTGGTTTCGGCTACCAGCCGGCCGCTGCTCGTCGTCGTCCGGATGAAGAAACCCGTGCCATCGGCCGTCTGGTTCTGGACGCGTCGTTCTCGCCGGTCCGTCGCGTCGCCTATTCGGTGGAAGCGGCCCGCGTTGAGCAGCGTACCGATCTGGACAAGCTGGTGCTGGACATCGAAACCAACGGCACGATCGATGCCGAGGAAGCCGTGCGCACTGCCGCCGACATCCTCAGCGATCAGCTGTCGGTCTTCGGTGACTTCACCCACCGCGACCGCGGTGCGGCCAAGCCGGCCAACAACGGCGTGGATCCGGTGCTGCTGCGCCCGATCGACGATCTGGAACTGACCGTGCGTTCGGCCAACTGCCTCAAGGCAGAGAGCATCTATTACATCGGCGATCTGATCCAGAAGACCGAAGTGGAGCTGCTCAAGACCCCGAACCTCGGCAAGAAGTCGCTGACCGAGATCAAGGAAGTCCTCGCACAGCGCGGCCTTTCGCTCGGCATGAAGCTGGAGAACTGGCCGCCGGCCGGTGTCGCCCAGCACGGCATGCTCGGCTGATCCAGCGCTACGCAAGATGCTTGACCCCGCACCTTCGGGTGCGGGGGCTTCACCGGCAACACCCCGCACCGACAGGTCGATAGCCTGCGGTGACGGCCAGCCAGGACGGCTGGCACCGGACCATCCGCAGTCCAAGCAGCAACGCCAGGATGGCGACAGCGATACCCAACCGATCCAACATTCACTTCAGGAATCACCGTCATGCGTCATATGAAGTCCGGTCGTAAGTTCAACCGCACCAGCGCCCATCGCGAAGCAATGTTCAAGAACATGGCCGCGTCGCTGTTCAAGCACGAGCTGATCAAGACCACCCTGCCGAAGGCCAAGGAACTGCGCCGCGTTGCCGAGCCGCTGATCACCCTGGCCAAGGTTGATTCGGTTGCCAACCGTCGTCTGGCGTTCGCTCGCCTGCGCGACAACGAAGCCGTCGGCAATCTGTTCACCACCCTGGGCCCGCGTTACGCGAACCGTCCGGGCGGCTACCTGCGTCTGCTGAAGTGCGGTTTCCGCGCTGGCGACAATGCGCCGATGGCCTATGTGGAGCTGGTCGATCGTCCGGCTGCCGTGGCTGAAGCCGTCGAAGAGTAATCTTCGAGCTGTACCTGTTATTCGGTGAAGAACCCGGCCTTGTGCCGGGTTTTTCCGTTTATGGGGGTTGAACGGCCAAGGCCAAGGGCAAGGCCAAGGCAAGAGCATGGCGCTGCGGGTGAGGGTGGGGCGTCGGCGCGGGTAGGTTGGCGGGACACGCCGTAAATCCGTCCACGGAGGCTCATGTCGCGCCATCCATGGCGCTCATGGTCCCGACAACCCACCCGCGCCAACACCTGCACACTGGGTCGGCGCGCTTGGAGGAGAGCGGAGCCTGTGCGCCGCACAGGTAGAGCCGGCCATTGCCCGGCTGCGTGGCGCGTGGTCGCTTCGCTCGGGTGGATTCCTGCGCCGACTGCACGGAACACGCTGTCCTGTCCGCTACGCCGATGGTCGGCAGGTGCGCATGGACGTTGGTGGTCACAGCCCTGTTAATCTTGGCGCCTGGACTTTCACGAGTGTTGGCAATGAATCCATTGCGTTGGAGTTTCCGCGCCCAGTTCCTGTTGGGGTTTCTGGTCTGCGCGGCACTGTTGGGGTACGCGATCTTCCTGCAGTTGAAGATGGGGCTGGAGCCTTGCCCGTTGTGCATCTTCCAGCGGATTGCGTTTGCGGCGCTGGGGCTGCTGTTCCTGATCGGGGCGCTGCATGGTCCGCGTGATCCGGCTGGGCGCAAGACGTATGGGGTGCTGGCCTTCATCGCGGCGGCGGTCGGTATCGGCATTGCCGGCCGGCACGTGTATGTGCAGTTGCTGCCGCAGGACATGGGCTCGAGCTGTGGGCCGCCGTTGAGCTTCCTCAGTGAGACGATGGGGCCGTTCGAGGTGTTCCGCACGGTGCTGACGGGTACCGGCAACTGCGGCAACATCGATTGGCAGTTCCTGGGCCTGACGATGCCGATGTGGAGCCTGGTGTGGTTCGCGGCACTGGCGGTGTGGGCGCTGGTGACGGCGTTCCGCGCGCGTCGGCGCCACTGAGGTCGCATCCGGCAGTCGCCGGCCTGGCACGCGTTGCGCGGCCAGGCCGGATGGTGCGGTCAGGTCTGGCTGTTGCCGGCCTGATCCGGGTCGCAAGGCTTCAGGGCGCCGCTCAGAAGTCCTGCTGCAGGCTCAGATAGGCGCCGCGGCGGGGACCCCATTGCGGGGCGAAGACGCCGATGCCGCCGCCGTCGCGCAGTTGGTAGCTGCGGTCCAGTGCGTTGACCAGGGCGAGCTGTGCATGCAGTGGGTGGCCGCTGTCGGCGTTGAAGTCGTGGGCTGCGCTGAGGTTGAGTTGCAGGTAGGCGGGGAGTTCGCCGCCGTTGGGAATGCCATCGGCGTCCGAGCGCAGGCCGCTGCCGAAGACGTAGTCGGCGCCCAGACGATTGTGGCCGGCGAAGGCGTAGCTGATGCCGCCGGAAGAGGTCAGTTTCTGGTCGTGGTCCAAGTGGATCCAGTGGGTCTGGACGTAGGCGAGTGCCTCGGGATCGAGGTTGTACTGGCCGGTGATGACCTGCTTGCCCATCGCCTTGTTGTAGGCAGCGTTGACGTAAGCGCTGAGCGGCCCGTTGCTGTAGTCGGCGCTGAATTCCACGCCGTGGATGTGGCCTTGGCGGTAGTTGAACGTGGAATAGATGTAGGCAGCGCCGAACTGGCCCTCGTCCTGCAGGCGGTCGACCTTGCGATCGTAGGCGTCCAGGCCGAGGGTGAGGTGGTCGCCCACTTGCTGGGAGACGCCGATGTCGTAATAGTCGCTGCGCTCGGACAGCGGGATGGTGCTGCCACCGGCCGGTTGCTGGTTGGTGGTGCCCTCGTACAGCGCGATGTCGCTGCTGGCCACCAGTTCGCTGGCCGGCGGGGTGAAGTAGCGCGAGTAGCCGGCGTGCACCGTGGTGCTGTCGCTGGCAGTCCAGACCACGCCCAGGCGAGGGCTCAGTTGCCCTTCGGTACCGCCGAAGGCCCTGTAGCGGTCACCGCGCAGGCCGTAATTGACCGTCCAGTCCTCGCCGAGGCGCCATTCGTCCTGCAGATAAACCGCGGTGGTGGTGGCGTTGAAGGCGCTCGCATCGGGAATGCGCAGCGGGGTGGTGCTGGCCTGCTGGCCGTCGCCGTTGACCGGGAACACCCAGGTGTCGCTGCCGGCGCGGGCGCGTTCGGCGTTGACGTACAGGCCATAGCGCAGTGTGTGGTTCTCACCCAGCGGCGTGGAGAAATCGGCCTGCACGCTGTTGGCGCGATTGCTGCGCTCCACCTGCGAGGCCACGCCGTTGAAGATGAGGTCGCCGGCCAGGTCCGGGTTGAAGGACAGGTCGCTGTACCGTTGCCCGGCCGAGACCTGGTAGGCGGTGCTGCCCAGAGAACCCTGCAGCACCAGCATGCCGAAGCGGGTGGTCTCGCGCTGGTTCTCGTCCAGCGCGGCCGAGTCGGCGTTGACCGTATCCAGATAGCCGAACTGCGGGGTCTGGCCGGGGTTGACCGGGATCTGGAAGCGGTTGTTGGAGAAGCCGGCGAACAGGCTCAGGCGGGTGTCTTCGTTGACCAGGTAGGTCAGGTCCGCGAACGCCTTGCCCTGGTGGGTGTCATCGTGGTCCGGCCGGCGCGAGGCGGTGGGGTTTTCCATGCCGACCTGGTTCTGGTCGTAGTTGCCGGTCAGGTACCAGCTCCAGCGGCCCTGGCTGCCCCACCACGAGGCGTTGGGGTTGATCTTGCCGTAGGAGCCGGCGGTGAGGCCGGCGCTGCCGCCATTGCCCAGCTCGGCGCCGCTGCGG
The DNA here is from genome assembly GCF_052232875.1 of Stenotrophomonas sp. PUT21. Lineage (NCBI taxonomy): Bacteria > Pseudomonadati > Pseudomonadota > Gammaproteobacteria > Lysobacterales > Lysobacteraceae > Stenotrophomonas > Stenotrophomonas sp. PUT21. The sequence continues at coordinate 469,053 of NZ_CP197645.1, forward strand.
GTGGTGATGTCGACCACGGCGGCGGTACGCTCGCCGAACTGTGCTGGCAGGGCGCCATCCATCAGGCGGATGCGCTTGATGGCACGGGCGTCCAGGGTCTGGCCGAAGCCGGAGATCGATTCGGGCAGCAGCACGCCGTTGAGGCGGTACTGGAGGTTGGCGTGGTCGCCCCGCACGTGCACGCCGCCGTAGGAGTCCTGGACCACGCCAGGCGCCTGCAGCAGCACCTGGTTCAACGGGGTGGAGGCGCCCAGTGGCAGGTTCTGGATGTCTTCGGCGGTAATCTGGTACTGGCTGCTGCCGATATCCGGCGACAGCGCGTTGCGCGCCTGGTCGAGCTGGGCGCTGACGGTGACCGCGTCCAGATCGGTGACGGCCGGAGCGCTGGAAGGGGCGGCGGCGAGGGCGGGCAGGCCGGTGACGGCCAGGGAAACAGCAATACCGGTAGCAAGCAGGGAGGGCTTCATGAGGATGGCTTGGCTGGGCAAAGGGGGAAGGGGCCGGCCTGGCGAGTGTTACTCCGTAACAAATCATGCGCCTGTCCACGGACGCTGGACCATGCGTGATCTGGCCGATCACCGCGTCCTTTGCTCGGCGTTCAGCCTGGTAAAGCGGCCCAGCCCTTTGCGCCGGCGGCGCGCTCTGCGACCATGACCGGCCCCACACCCCGGAAGTCCGTGATGAGCCTGTCCGCCCCGCCTGTAGCCGATCCCGCCGCGACCGCCGTCGCCGCTGCCTGGTCGCCGGAGAGCTGGCGTGGCAAGCCGGCGCTGCAGATGCCGACCTACCCGGACCCGCTGGCGCTGGATGCGGCGTTGCATGAGCTCAAGCGGCTGCCGCCGCTGGTGACCTCTTGGGAGATCCTGGCGCTCAAGCAGCAGCTGGCCGATGCCCAGGAAGGCAAGCGCTTCCTGCTGCAGGGCGGTGACTGCGCGGAGAACTTCAGCGACTGCGAATCCACCACCATCTCCAACCGGCTCAAGGTGCTGCTGCAGATGAGCCTGGTGCTGGTGCACGGCATGCGTAAACCGGTGATCCGGGTCGGGCGCTTCGCCGGGCAGTACGCCAAGCCGCGTTCGGCCGATACCGAAACCCGCGACGGCGTGACCCTGCCGAGCTACCGCGGCGACGTGATCAATGCGCCGGAGTTCACCGAAGCTGCCCGCCTGCCGGACCCGCGCCGGATGCTGCAGGCGCATGCGCACTCGGCGATGACGATGAACTTCGTGCGGGCGCTGATCGATGGCGGTTTCGCCGATCTGCACCACCCCGAATACTGGAACCTGGAGTGGGTGCGGCATTCGCCGCTGGCCACCGATTACCAGAAGATGGTGTCTTCGATCGGCGATGCGGTGCGTTTCATGGAAACGCTGTCCGGCACGCAGGTGTACAACCTCAACCGGATCGACTTCTACACCTCGCACGAAGCGCTGCTGCTGCCCTACGAGCAGGCGCTGACCCGCCAGGTGCCGCGCCAGCAGGGCTGGTTGAACCTGAGCACGCACTACCCGTGGATCGGCATGCGCACCGCCGCGCTGGATGGCGCGCATGTGGAGTACCTGCGCGGCGTGCGCAACCCGATCGCGATCAAGGTCGGCCCGTCAGTGCAGCCGGACCAGTTGCTGCGCCTGATCGATGTGCTCAACCCCGAAGACGAGCCGGGCCGGCTGAGCTTCATCCACCGCATGGGGGCTGCACAGATCGCCGAGAAGCTGCCGCCGCTGTTGAATGCGGTCAAGCGCGATGGCCGGCGTGTGCTGTGGGTGTGCGATGCGATGCATGGCAACACCGAGAGCACCAGCAACGGCTACAAGACGCGTCGTTTCGACAACGTACGTGGTGAGGTAGAGATGTCCTTCGATCTGCATGCCGCGGCCGGCACACGGTTGGGGGGCGTGCACCTGGAGCTGACCGGCGAGGACGTGACCGAATGCACCGGCGGTGCGCGCGAGTTGACCGAGCGCGACCTGGAACGCGCCTATCGCTCCTCGGTGGACCCGCGCCTGAACTACGAGCAGTCGCTGGAGATCGCGATGGCGATCGTGCGCAAGCAGGCGCACTACGCCGCCTGACCTGGTGCGTGTCCTCGACACGCACCTTACATCCGCCTGACACGATGGTCATGGCCGCACCGGCATCCTGTGGACTTCCTCGCGAAGAACACAGGAGCGTGCAGTGACCGTGGACTGGCAGCAGGCAGCGTTGTATCTATGGCCGATCTCGATCGCACTGGCGATCGGGATCAGCGGCTGGTGGTTGCTGATGGCGTTGACGCGACGGTTGAAAAACCGCGATTACCGCCGCGCCCGCATCGCCCGCGTGATCAGCCGGCCGCTGGCGTTCGCACTGCCGCTGCTGCTCTTGATTCCTGCGCTGGAAGCCACTCCGCTGCACGGGCGATGGCTGGATCAGTCACTGCGCCTGCTGCACATCGGCCTGACCGGCTGCTTCATCTGGCTGCTGGTGCGCGCGGTGGCCGCCGGCGAGCAGGCGATCCTGCGCGATCACCCGATGGAAGTGGCCGACAACCTCGAGGCGCGCCGGATCCAGACACAGACACGCGTGCTGAGCCGGGTATTGATGGGCGCGATCATCCTGGTCGGGGTTTCGCTGATCCTGCTGACCTTCCCGATGGTGCGCCAGATCGGCACCGCACTGCTGGCCTCGGCCGGCATCATCGGTCTGGTCGCCGGTATCGCGGCCAAGCCGGTATTCGGCAACCTGATCGCGGGCCTGCAGATAGCGCTGACCCAGCCGATCCGGCTGGACGATGTGGTGATCGTTGAAGGCGAGTGGGGCCGGGTGGAGGAGATCAACAGCAGCTACGTGGTGGTGCGGATCTGGGATGCGCGGCGGATGGTGGTGCCCCTGACGTGGTTCATCGAACACCCGTTCCAGAACTGGACGCGCCGCAGCGCCGATCTGCTCGGTACCGCGTTCCTGTGGCTGGACTACACCGCCCCGATCCCGGCGATCCGCGCCGAGCTGGAGCGCATCTGCAAAGGCGAGGCGCTGTGGGACGGCCAGGTCTGCGTGACCCAGGTGACCGAAACCACGGAGCACACCCTGCAGGTGCGCCTGCTGGTGAGTGCGCGCAACTCCGGTGATGCGTTCGATCTACGCTGCATCGTGCGCGAACGCATGCTCGATTTCCTCGCCCGCGAGCATCCGCAGGCATTGCCGCGCACCCGCGCCGAGCTCAATCAGGAAGTCACGCCAACGCGCCGGGCGCGGTCGCAGCCGGCCGAGGATGTGCGCTCGCCTGGTGCCGAGGATGGTGAGCCGGCGATCCTGCCGGACTCGGGTGACGTATCCCGGTAATGCCGCCCGGCGGCCGGCACTACCAACGCGGGGCGTACGTTCCCGGGTAGGTACCGACCGTTGGTCGGTACACGCCCTCAGGGCGCGACGCTGTGCGGCAGCAGACTGTCGGTCTGGAACCGCGGCGGGCGGCGTGCGCGGGTCCGTTGCTCGTAGGCGTAGCCCAGCTCGATCAGGCGCGGCTCGCTCCAGGCGGTGCCCATGAACAGCAGGCCGAGCGGCAGGCCGTCCACGTGCGCCATGGGTACGGTCAGGCTCGGATAGCCGGCCACCGCAGCGGCGCTGTAACTCTCGCCCGGAAAGTCATCGCCGCTGCCGGGTCGGATCGGCCAGGCCGTGCCGGTGGTCGGCGCCACCAGCGCGTCCAGTTTCTGCTCGCGCAGCACCGCATCGATACCTTCCGGACCGGCCAGACGCCGCGCATCACTGCGGGCGCGGATGTACGCCGGGCTGCCGAGGCCACCCATGGTGGCGGCGGTTTCCATCAGGTCCTGGTCGAACATCGCCAGTTCCTTGCCCGCATGTGAGCGATTCCAGGCGATGACGTCCTCCAGGCTGCGCACCGGGGCTTGGTAGGTAGTGAAGTACCGCTGCAGCCCGGCCTTGAACTCGTGCATCAGCACGATGCGCTCGGCCTCCTGCCACTGGCCCTGGGTGGGCAGCTGCACCGGCACTACGGTGGCACCGGCATCGCGCAGCACGGCCACGGCATGCTGCAGGGCCGGGGCGATGCCCGGCTTCTGCATCAGGTCGCCATACAGTACGCCGATCCGCGCGCCGCGCAGGGCATCGGCATTCAGGCGTGAGGTGTAGTCGTAGACCGCGCGCCCGGGCATGGTCGCGGTGGCCGGGTCGGACTCGTCTCGCCCGGCCATGGCGGTCAGCAGGGCAGCCGCGTCAGCCACGCTGCGCGTCATCGGGCCGGCGGTGTCCTGGCTGAACGAAATCGGGACGATGCCTTCGCGGCTGACCAGGCCGACCGTCGGCTTCAGCCCGACCACGCCGTTGACCGCGGCCGGGCAGACAATGCTGCCATCGGTTTCGGTGCCGATGGCTGCCACCGCCAGATTGGCCGAGACCGCCACCGCGCTGCCGCTGCTGGAGCCGCACGGGTTATGGCTGAGCCGGTAGGGATTACGCGTCTGCCCGCCACGCGCACTCCAGCCGGAGATCGATTGGCTGGAGCGGAAATTGGCCCATTCGCTGAGGTTGGTCTTGCCCAGGATCAGCGCACCGGCCGCGCGCAGCCGCTTGACCAGGAATGCATCGTCGGGGCGGAAGCCTTCCAGGGCCAGCGAGCCGGCGGTGGTACTCATGGGGCTGGCGCCGATGTTGTCCTTGAGCAGCAGCGGGATACCGTGCAGCGGACCCCGCAACTGGCCCTGACGGCGCTCGGTGTCCAGCTGGGCGGCCTCGCGCAGTGCATCGGGATTGAGCTCGATCACCGCGCGCAGGCGCGGGCCGGCCCGGTCGAGGCGGGCGATGCGGTCCAGGTAGGCGCGGGCCAGGGTGACGCTGTCCAGCTCGCCGCTGGCCATGCGCGACTGCAGATCGCTGATGTCCGCTTCGGCGTATGCGAAGGGCATGGGCGCGCTGGTGGGCGGGACCGGGGCAGGCGACTCGCGGGCATGCAGGGGCGCCGGGCCCGGGCTGCAGCCGGCCAGTGCGATGAGCATCAGTGATGTCAGTGTCAGGCGCATGCCTGTCCCCCCGAACCGGCCGACAGGCTAACCAGCCCAGGCGGCGCTTGGCAACTCAAGCCGTTCTGGCGGCCTTGCCATGGCGTTTGCGGATATCGCGGGCGAGCACGCCGACCACGATCAGATTGATCACCAGCACCGACCACGAGGCCCAGCCCGGGTGACGGAGGATGGCGTAGATATCGAACGGCAGGTAGATGCCGGCGGTGACGCAGCCCAGCCAGGAGGCCCAGGCCTTGGCGCGCCAGAGGCCCCAGGCCTCGAAAAGGTGCAGGACGCCGTAGGCGACCATCGCAGCAGCCGCCAGATGCACCGCATCGGGGCTGATCATGTTGAGCAGCGAGGGCAGAGTGCCGTGATCCGGGTCCAGGCTGAACCGGCGGATCAGGGCATTGACCGCATCGCGCAGGGGCTGCGGACCGAGCATTTCCAGCCCGGTCGCAGCCAACAGCGCCAGAACCGCCTTGCTGGCTTCCAGCAAGGCGATCAGGTGAAGCCCCGGATGCTTGTGAGGATCCGGGTTGTAGGGCTTGTCGATCACGACAATGAGTCCGATCAGCCGCCGCGCGAGGCCTTCTTGCGGTCGCTTTCGGTCAGGCCCTTCTTGCGCAGGCGGATTTCCTTCGGGGTGATCTCGACCAGCTCATCGTCTTCGATGAAGTCCAGGGCCTGCTCCAGCGAGTACTTGATCGCCGGGGTCAGCTGGATCGCATCGTCCTTGCCCGAAGCGCGCATGTTGGTCAGCGGCTTGGTCTTGATCGCGTTGACGGTCAGGTCGTTGTCCTTGGAGTGGATGCCGACCAGCTGGCCTTCATACACGTTGTCGCCTTCAGCAGCGAACAGCTTGCCGCGTTCCTGCAGCGGCCCCAGGGAGTACGCCGGGGTGGCACCCGGGGCATTGGCGATCATCACGCCGTTCTGGCGCTTGGCGATCGCGCCCTGTTCCTTCGGGCCGTAATGGTCGAACACGTGGAACAGCAGGCCCGAACCCTGGGTCAGGGTCTTGAACTCGTTCTGGAAGCCGATCAGGCCACGGGCCGGGATCTGGTATTCCAGGCGCACACGGCCCTTGCCGTCCGGCTCCATGTTCTTCAGCTGGCCCTTGCGGGTACCCAGCTTTTCCATCACGCCGCCCTGGTGCTGCTCTTCGATGTCCACCACCAGCTGCTCGATCGGCTCCATGGCCTGGCCGTCGATCTGCTTGATGATGACTTCCGGGCGCGACACGGCCAGCTCGTAGCCTTCACGACGCATGTTCTCGATCAGCACCGACAGGTGCAGTTCGCCACGGCCGGAGACCAGGAACTTGTCGGCGTCTTCCAGCTGTTCGACCTTCAGGGCCACGTTGTGGACCTGCTCGCGATCCAGGCGGTCCTTGATCTGGCGGCTGGTCAGGAACTTGCCACCGGACAGGTCCTTGTTGCCGGCGAACGGCGAGTTGTTGACCTGGAAGGTCATCGAGATCGTCGGTTCATCGACGGTCAGCGCCGGCAGCGCTTCCGGGGTATCCGGGTGGCACAGGGTGTCGGAGATGGTCAGTTCCGGAATGCCGGAAATGGCGATGATGTCGCCGGCCTCGGCGGTGTCCTGCTCGATGCGCTCCAGGCCCAGGAAGCCCAGCACCTGCGCGACCTTGCCGTTGCGCTTCTTGCCTTCACGGTCGATCACCGCGACCTGCATGTTCTTCTTCAGGGTGCCGCGCTGCACGCGACCGATGCCGATCACGCCCACGAAGTTGTTGTAGTCCAGCTGGCTGATGCGCATCTGGAACGGGCCGTCCGGGTCCACTTCCGGCTTCGGCGCGTGCTGCATGATCGCTTCGTACAGCGGGGTCATGTCGCCGTCGCGCACGGTGTCTTCCAGGCCGGCGTAGCCGTTCAGGGCCGAGGCGTAGACGATCGGGAAGTCGAGCTGCTCATTGGTGGCGCCGAGCTTGTCGAACAGGTCGAAGACCTGGTCGATCACCCAATCCGGACGCGAGCCCGGACGGTCGACCTTGTTGACCACGACGATCGGCTTGAAGCCCATCGCGAAGGCCTTCTGGGTCACGAAGCGGGTCTGCGGCATCGGGCCGTCCATCGCATCGACGAGGATCAGCACGGTGTCGACCATCGACAGCACGCGCTCCACTTCGCCGCCGAAATCGGCGTGTCCCGGGGTGTCGACGATGTTGATCCGGTTCTTGATACCGGTCTTCTTGTCTTCCCAGGTGATGGCCGTGTTCTTGGCCAGGATGGTGATGCCGCGTTCCTTTTCCTGGTCATTGCTGTCCATCACGCGCTCGGCGAGCACGGTGCGCTCGGAGAGGGTGCCGGACTGCTTGAGCAGCTGGTCGACGAGGGTGGTCTTACCGTGGTCGACGTGGGCGACGATGGCGATGTTGCGAAGATTTTCGATAGACATGCGAAAGGGGGCCAGTCGGCGCCGGATTTGGAAAAAGAAGTCCAACATTATACGGCCAAGATGACCAATCGCGAAAAGTGCCTCGCAAGCCTTGCCGGACAGGCATTCAGCTGTGTGAGGGGCGCCTGTCCGGGCGGCCTGGCGCGCGCTGGGGAGGGGGTGTTCGACCATCGTCAGGCAGGCCGACGCCGGACCACGGGTGTATCCTTATGGGCTGACGATAACCCCGTATATCAAGGATCCGCATGTCCCTCATCGCCACCTTCGACACCACCCAGGGCCCGATCAAGGTCGAGCTGTTCGCCGACAAGGCCCCGCTGACGGTTGCCAACTTCGTCAACCTGGTCAAGCACGGCTTCTATGACGGCCTGGTCTTCCACCGCGTGATCCCGGACTTCATGATCCAGGGCGGCTGCCCCAAGGGCCAGGGCACCGGCGGCCCGGGCTACAAGTTCGAAGATGAAAAGAACGGCGTGAAGCACCAGGTCGGTTCGCTGTCGATGGCCAATGCCGGCCCGAACACGAACGGCAGCCAGTTCTTCATCACCCACATCAAGACCGATTGGCTGGATGGCAAGCACACCGTGTTCGGCCAGGTCCTCGACGGCCAGGCCATCGTCGACTCGGTCAAGCAGGGCGACGTGATCCATTCGATCACCCTGGAAGGCGACACCGACGCCGTGCTGGCCGCCCAGGCCGAGCGCGTGGCGGAGTGGAACAAGCTCATCCCCACCGCCTGATCCGATCCCGACGGCCCCCTGTGAAGGGGGCCGTTTTTACGCTTCTTAGCAGAGGAAATCCCCATGAAAGCACCTGTTCGTGTTGCCGTGACCGGCGCCGCCGGCCAGATCGGCTACGCCCTGCTGTTCCGCATCGCCTCCGGCGACATGCTGGGCAAGGACCAGCCGGTCATCCTGCAGCTGCTCGAGCTGCCGGTCGACAAGGCCCAGGCCGCCCTGCGCGGCGTGATGATGGAACTGGAAGACTGCGCCTTCCCGCTGCTGGCCGGCATGGTCGGTACCGATGACGCCGAAGTGGCCTTCAAGGATGCCGATATCGCCCTGCTGGTCGGCGCGCGTCCGCGCGGCCCGGGCATGGAGCGCAAGGATCTGCTGCTGGAAAACGCCAAGATCTTCACCGCCCAGGGCGCGGCGCTGAACAAGGTCGCCAAGCGTGACGTCAAGGTGCTGGTGGTCGGCAACCCGGCCAACACCAATGCCTACATCGCCATGAAGTCGGCACCGGACCTGAACCCGCGCAACTTCACCGCCATGCTGCGCCTGGACCACAACCGTGCGCTGAGCCAGTTGTCGACCAAGCTCGGCAAGCCGGTCGGTGGCATGGAGAAGCTGATCGTGTGGGGCAACCACAGCCCGACCATGTACCCGGATTACCGTTTCGCCACCGCCGATGGTGCCTCCATCGCCGAGGCGATCAACGACCAGGAATGGAACGCATCGACCTTCATCCCGACCGTGGGCAAGCGCGGCGCGGCGATCATCGAAGCCCGTGGCTCGTCCTCGGCCGCCTCGGCCGCCAATGCCGCCGTCGACCACATCCGTGACTGGGTGCTGGGCAGCAACGGCAAGTGGGTGACCATGGGCGTGCCGTCCGACGGCTCCTACGGCATCCCGGAAGGCGTGATCTTCGGCTTTGCGGTCACCACCGAGAACGGCGAGTACACCCTGGTCAAGGATCTGCCGGTCGACGACTTCAGCCAGAAGTACATCGACAAGACCCTGGCCGAGCTGGAAGAAGAGCGCTCCGGCGTCGCCCACCTGCTGGGTTGATCGCACGCGCTGTCGGGTGCCGGCCGTTGGCCGGTCGCCGAACGAAGAAACGCCGGGCTTGCCCGGCGTTTTTTTTGGTGTCCCTACGACCAAGGTCGTGCGGCCGGCCAACGGCCATCGGACTATGCTCGACCCCATGGCTTTGTCTGGGAGGGCTGTCATGCATTACGAAGATGTCTATCGACGTTCGGTCGATGAACCCGAGGCGTTCTGGGGCGAAGAGGCCCAGCGCATCTACTGGCATACACCGCCGCAGCAGATCCTCGATTACAGCAACCCGCCGTTCCGGCGCTGGTTCGTCGGCGGTGAAACCAACCTCTGCTACAACGCGGTCGACCGCCACCTGGTCGATCGCCCGGACCAGCTCGCGCTGGTCGCCATCTCCAGCGAAACCGGCGTCACCCGCGAGATCACCTACCGCGAGCTGCACCGCGAAGTGAATGCCTTCGCCGCCGTGTTGCAGCGGCTGGACGTACACCGTGGCGACCGTGTGGTGATCTACATGCCGAACATGGCCGAGGCCGTGTTCGCGATGCTGGCCTGCGCGCGCATCGGGGCGATCCATTCGGTGGTGTTCGGCGGCTTCGCCGCGCACAACCTGGCCCTGCGCATCGATGACGCCGAACCGAAGCTGCTGATCGCCGCCGATGCCGGCAAGCGCGGCGGCAAAGTGATTCCGTACAAGGCGATGGTCGATGCCGCCTGCGCCGAAGCCGCTTCGCCGCCACCGCACGTGCTGATCGTCTCGCGCGGTCTGGACCCGGCCGAACCCAAGGTGCCCGGCCGCGACGTCGACTACGCCACGCTGCGTGCCGAAGTGGGCGACCAGGATGTACCGGTGGTGTGGCTGGAATCCAGCGAGCCGAGCTATCTGCTCTACACCTCCGGCACCACCGGCAAGCCCAAGGGCGTGCAGCGCGATGTCGGCGGCTACGCGGTCGCGATGGCGCAGTCGATGGAGACCGTATTCGACTGCAAGCCCGGCCAGGTGATGTTCTCCACCTCGGATGTGGGCTGGGCGGTCGGGCATTCCTACAACGTCTACGGCCCATTGATCGGCGGCTGCACCTCGCTGCTGTACGAAGGGCTGCCGACCAACCCGGACCCGGGCATCTGGTGGGCACTGTGCGAACAGTACGGCGTGCGCACGCTGTTCTCCTCGCCCACGGCGATCCGCGTGCTCAAGAAGCACGACGCGGACTTCATCCGCCGCCACGATCTGGCGTCGCTGAAGTACGTCTTCCTTGCCGGCGAACCGCTCGACGAACCGACTGCACACTGGATCAACGACGCACTCGGCAAGCCGATCATCGATAACTACTGGCAGACCGAAACCGGCTGGCCGGCACTGACCTTGTTGCCGGGCGTGGACATGAAACCGGTGCGCTTCGGCTCGCCCGGTTTCCCGAACCTCGGCTACCGGATGAAGGTCATCGACGAGAACACCGGCGAGACCGTCGCGCCGGGGCAGAAGGGCGTGCTGGTGATGATCCCGCCATTGCCGCCGGGGTGCATGACCACCGTCTGGAAAGACGATGCGCGCTTCATCCAGAGTTATTTCAGCCACTTCAAGGAGCTGCTGTACAGCTCGCTCGACTGGGCGATCCAGGACGAAGACGGCTACACCTTCATCCTGGGCCGCACCGACGATGTCATCAACGTGGCCGGGCACCGCCTGGGCACGCGCGAGATCGAAGAATGCATCGCCGGCCATCCGCTGGTGGCCGAGGCCGCCGTGATCGGGGTCAAGGATGAACTCAAGGGCCAGGTGCCGCTGGTGTTCGTCACCCTCAAGCAGGCCCTGCAGGGAGACGGCAGTGCCGTGGCGGCCGAGATGATGCAGCGGGTGACCAACACCCTCGGCGCGGTCGCGCGGCCGGCCCACATCCATATCGTCAACGCGCTGCCCAAGACGCGTTCGGGCAAGCTGCTGCGGCGCTCGCTGCAGGCGCTGGCCGAGGAGCGTGACCCGGGCGATCTGTCGACCCTGGATGACCCTGCGGCGTTGGACGAGATCCGCCGCGCGCTGGGCAGTTGAGGGAGTGCCAGCCGCCTTCCGGGCGGCTGGCCGACGTGGCCGTTGGTGATGCGTGCCGTCGTCGCGACGGCGTGACATACTCGGCCGGCCGGGAGACCGGTGGCGGATAGCGCACCTGGGAAGTGCGCGGGGATATCCGTAGATGCCGCAGTACGACTATTGAATGTTCTTGATCGCCTGCACCTGTGTAGTTGCGACGGGTCGTGGGTGTGTGTCCATAGGTTCTTGTCCGGTATAGGGAGAAGCGCTGCCTGACAAGGAAGTCCAGGTCTCGAAGGAGTGAGCATGCGCGGTTATCGGTTGATCCTTGTCGCCCTGTTGCTGCCGGGCGTCGTCCAGGCCCAGGGCATGCGTTATCCCTGGGAGGAGTACGACAAGCTGATCCAGCGCAAGACTGACATGACCGCGCTGGAAAGCGGTCTGCTCGGCGACAGCGTGGACATGTACAGCGGCAGCGTCGGTTTCTCGGCCACGGATCTGTCGCTGCCGGGAACCGGAATTCCGATCGACGTGAGCCGCTCGATGACACCGAGCAATCGTGCCGATTACTACTACGACGATCTGCCCATGGCCGACTGGAACCTGGAGCTGCCGCGATTGTCCGGCGTTTTCATGGGCGCGACCGGCTGGGCAAGCGCCTGCACGACCATCAATGGCCTTGGGGCGCCCCCGACGGTCAACGTCAACGGCAACAACTACCGCCCGACTGACTATTGGCAGGGGAACCGCCTGGTCATCCCGGGTCGCGGCAGTCAGGAAATGCTCGTGGCCGAAGCCAACGCTGTGCAACGGCCCACCACTGGCGGTCCGTATCCATGGCTGACGGCGGATTTCACCTGGTTCTCCTGCACGCCGTCGCGCCAGAATGCCGTGGGGGAGGGCTTCGTGGCCCACACACCCGACGGCATGCGCTACACCTTCGACTGGCAGGCTGGCTTCTACGAGCCCCGCGTGGCCGCGGGCAACCTCATCAACCCGGCCAACGCCAACCGCATAAGGTCCGAGCTTTATGCCACGCGCGTGGAGGACCGCTTCGGCAACTGGGTAAGCTACCGCTACAGCAATGCGGCCAACGCGCCGGTGCGGCTGGAGGCGATCACCTCCAGCGACGGCCGGCAGATCAGCTTCAGCTACAACGCCCGCGGCCATGTGCAGCAGATCAGCAACGGGTCGCAAACCTGGACCTATCGCTACACGTATCCCAATGATCTGACCGGCACGCTGGTAGGGGTGGATCTGCCCGATGGCAGCAGCTGGTCCATCGATGCTTACGCGCTGTCGCACATCTATTTCCAGTACGACCGTTCCACCGGTGCCGGCGACATCATCCGCACCTGCGGCTATCCGGGGCTGTTGAACAACGAGCCAGGCGGCGTGGGCCGCTTCGTGCATCCGTCCGGCGCCGTGGGCGAGTTCACCGTGGGCTACAGCATGCGCGGCCGCAGCAACGTGCCCATGGTGTGCAATGGTTACTCGCGCCCCAACAACGATCCCAACGACGACGTAGCCATGTATCCGCTCGCTTACGACGGCGTGGTGCTGCGCACGAAGCGTTTGTCGGGCCCGGGCGTGGATACCGCCGAATGGACCTACAGCTACGGCGCAAATATCTCCTTCGCACCCGGTACGGGCCCGGTCTGCACCAGTGGCGACTGCTCGCTGCCGCGATGCCTGGACGACAGCTGTGCGGGCGTTGCCGTGACCACGATTACGGGGCCGGAAGGCAGCTGGACGCGGCATACCTACGGCAACAGCTACCGCTACAACGAAGGGAAGCTGCTCAAGGTTGAACAGGGAAGCAGCGCGCAGGCGGTGTTGCAGACCACAGTGCAGCGCTATCAGTGGCCTTTGGCGGGCACGCAGTTCGCGGCGCGTCTGGGTAGCACCCAGCAGGTACGCACCGGAGGCTACACCGCCGAGTACCTTCGCCCCGGCATTCAAACAACGACCAGCCGTGATGGTGCAACGTTCAGCAGCACCGTCACCGCGCTGGATGGAATGGGACGCCCGCTATCGACGCTCTCCAACAGCAGCCTGGGCTTCGCGCGCACGGAGAGTCGCCAGTACCACGACAACACCGCGCGCTGGGTGCTGGGCCAGACCGCCCGCACGGTCAATGTTGAAACCGGTGCGGAGACAGCGCGTACGGTATTCGACGCCAACACCGCTTTGCCGATCGAGCAGTACGCCTTCGGCGAGCTGCAGATGCGCCTGTCCTACTACGCCGATGGTCAGGTGGAGAGCGTTACCGATGGAAAAGGCAACATCACCATCGCCTCCGACTGGCGTCGCGGCATTCCCCGGGTTGTCGGCTACGCCGATGGAAACGCTGAATCGGCGGCTGTGGACGATCTTGGCCGGGTGACCCGGACCACCGACGAGAACGGCTTCAGTTCCACCTTCGCCTATGACGCCATGGGTCGCCTTTCCCAGCGAACCTATCCCACTGCCGACACGGTGGCATGGAACGCGATAGGCCGGCAGTTCGAACGGGTGGCCGGTGCCGAACTTGGCTTGGCGGCCGGGCATTGGCGGCTGACGGAGACCGAGGGCAATCGCCAGCGGCGTCTCTACTTTGATGCCTTCTGGCGCCCGGTCGTGGAAGAAAGCCGGGACCTGTCCAACCCGCAGCAGACCTTGACCCAGGTGGTCAGCCGGTATGACAGGTTGGGCCGCAAGACCTTCCAGTCCTACCCGTCGCGCAGCGTGACCGATTTCCGCGCAGCGTTGCCCGGTACGTTCACCAGCTATGACGCACTGGATCGGATCAGCAGCGTGGGCGTGGATTCCGAGCATGGCCGCCTGACCACCACCACCAACTATCTCAACGGGCTGCGCCGGCAGGTGATCAATCCGCGTGGCTTCGCCACGGTGGAGAGCTTCCAGGCGTGGGATGTACCCGGCTACGACCTGCCAGTGCGCATCGACGCGCCGGAGGGTGTTTCCACCCAGATCACCCGCAACGTGTTTGGCAACCCGGTCGAAATCTCCCGTTCGGGTCCGGACCGATGAGCAGGCGCAGACAAGGAGTCGTTGGCATGCACAAGCATCTTCTGAAATACCTGCTGCTGTTCTGGGTCGTGCTGGCGTGGCCGGTCATGGCACAAAAGGCCAACCCGTATGTTTGGGTTCAGATTGACAGTCCGTCGCAGGGCGCGGTCTACACCGCGCCGGCCACTGTCCACGTCAACCTCGTCGCCTTCACCATCGACGACGGGGTCTACGTCAGCCAACTGAGCATCACGTATGCAGGTGCAGTGGTGGCAAGTGGGTCAGGCGAGTCGCTGAGCTATGTGTTCTCCAATTTGCCGGCAGGGTCATATACCGTTTTTGCCAACGCTCGATCCAATCTAGGAGGCACACGCAGCGCCAGCGCCACCTTCACCGTGGTGCCTGCGGGGGACAAACCCCCCACCATCAGCCTCAACGCGCCTACCGGCCAGCCGTTCATCGGGCCGGCAAGCATCGGCCTGAGTGCCAACGCCAGCGATCCTGACGGCCACGTCGTGCGTGTGGATTACTACGCCAACGGTGGGCACATCGGCAGCAGCACCGCGGCGCCCTTTGCCTTCACCTGGGGTGGGGCAGGACCGGGCAGCTACCAGATCACGGGCGTGGCCACCGACAACAACGGCAAGACTGCCACCTCCGGTGCCGTCTCTGCCGTTGTGGCGCAGTCCGTGATACGGGGCTCTGTGGACGGGATGGAGCAGGGGGCGGACGGTATTTACTACCTGCGCGGGTGGGCCTGTTCCAGTGGGCGAGTGGATCCGGTCGATGTCCACATCTATGCCGGGGGTGCGGCAGGTGTGGGCCAGGTGCTCGCGCCCCTGCGTGCGGACGTCCCCAGTGAGCCGGCTCATGCAGCGGCATGCCAGTCGACCGGGACGCGCTACCAGTTCCGCTTTGCGCTGACAGACGCCATCCGCCAGGCACATGCCAACGCACTGCTGTATGTGCACGGAATCTCCCCTGCAGGCGCAGGCAACGATCTGTTGAGCAACTCAGGCGTATTCCGCATCCCGCCGCCACTACAGCTCGCCCGCCGCTACGTCTACGATGCCCAGCAACGTCTGTGCAAAGTGATCGAGCCGGAAACCGGCGCCACCGTGATGGGCTACGACGCGGCAGGCAATCTCACCTGGAGTGCGTCGGGCCTGTCGCTGCCGAATACGCAGAGTTGCGATCGCGCGGCCGCCGAGGCCAGCGGCCGCGTCGTGCGCCGTACCTACGACGCACGCAACCGCCCCAGCACGCTCACCTTCCCGGACGGGCGCGGCAACCAGAGCTGGGCGTATACGCCCGACGGACTGCCAGCGCAGATCACCACCCAGAACGGCGACGGTACGCCGGCGGTGGTCAATACCTATGTCTACAACAAGCGCCGCTTGCTGACGGGCGAAACGCTCACCCAGCAGGGCGTGCTCGACCTGAGCCTGGGGCAGGGTTACAACAGCAATGGCCACCTTGCCGTGCAGACCTTCCCGCAAGGCCTGCAGGTAACGTATGCGCCCAATGCGCTCGGTCAACCGAGCCAGGCCGGCACCTTTGCGACCGGCGTGCAGTACTACCCCAACGGCGCAGTGAAGCAGTTCGTGTATGGCAACGGCATCGTTCACCAGATGCAGCAGAACGCCCGGCTGTTGCCGTCACGCAGTACCGATACCGGCACGTTGGATCTGCAGACCAGCTTCGATACCAACGGAAACGTCACCGCGATCAACGACCTGGTCCGCGGCAGTGGTCACAATCGACAGATGCAGTACGACGCGCAGGACCGTCTTACGGCGGCGTACTCACCGGCCTTCGGCGGTGACGGCTGGTACCGCTTCGGTTACGACGCGCTGGACAACCTGCGCACCTGGACCCAGCCGGGCGAGGGCCAGCGCCGCTATGACTACGACGGCAGCAACCGCCTCACCGTTGTGCGCAACGCCGGCGGTGCGGCCATCATCGGCTTGGGCTACGACGTGCAAGGCAACCTGTCGATCAAGAACGGGCAGGGCTACCAGTTCGACTTCGGCAACCGGCTGCGGCAGGCGACCAGCCTGGAGCGCTATCGATACGACGGCCACGGCCGGCGCAGTTCGGTGATCGATGCGGGCAGCGGCAAGAACCGGCATTACCTGTACAGCCAGGGTGGTGCACTGGCATATCTATGGGATCAGGGGACGGGCGAGCGTACCCAGTACATCCAGCTGGCGGGCAGCCTGGTGGCAGCGCGCAAGGTTGCTGGCAGTGGGGCAGTCAGTGTGCGCTACCAGCACACCGATGCGCTGGGCAGTCCGGTGGCGGAGACCAATGAGCAGGCGGCGGTGGTGCTGCGGACGGCGTACACGCCGTATGGCGCCAGCATTGGTGCCTCACAGGACGGGGTGGGGTATACCGGGCACGTGATGGATGGCAGTACCGGGCTGACGTATATGCAGCAGCGGTATATGGATCCGACGGTGGGGGTGTTCTTGTCGGTGGATCCGGTGACGGCCCATGAGCAGCCTTTGGGGCAATTCCATCGCTATCGCTACGCAACCAGCAATCCATACAAGTTCACCGATCCAGACGGTCGACAGGCAATGGGTAGCCCAAATGATATGGCGCATCCAGTCACCCTGGAGCAGTCAGTGCAGATCATCAGCTGGGTGGCTGATGGCTTAGACGCAGTTGATCAGTTGATGATGGCGGTGCCGCAGGGACAGATGGAACATGCGGTAGTTGGGCCAGTCGTCATCGGCCTGAAGAGCGTCGCTGCCGAAGCGAAGGCAGTGAGCGCGCTGACAAGGGCGAAGGAAATTCAATCAACCCTTAACTCGGTGACACAGACTAAAGTTACGACCGCAGTGACGGAAACCGCTGAAGGTATCCGTGTTGTAAGCTCAAGCGAGGGGGCTTTGCGACCAGCCCAACGAGCAGCTTTGCAGGCTGGAGAAATAGCTGCGAACGGAGCTCCACGCACGCACGCGGAAGTGAACGGCGTCACTGCGGCGAAGAAAATGGGATTGACCCCGACGAGTGTCTCTCCGAGTCGTCCTGCGTGCCCTTCGTGTCAAAAAACAATGAACCAGATGGAAATTCCCATCAAGGATAAGTGAGGTCGGTTAATGGAGGAATTCAACGCTGGCGGTCTTCTGTTGCGCGCTGCCAAGTTGCCAGCTTGGAAGCAGGTGATGTTCATGGTGTATTGCTGTGAGCGGATGATCCCGAACTATCGGTGCTTCTCCCTCGAGTCTCACTTCGGTGACGAACAGACGCTTCGGCAGGCCTTGGATGGAATTTGGGCATGGATAGAGACGGGAGACTTGCCCCCTGACATCGCAGATATAGTAGCTGCATGTGAGTATCAGGCTCCAGATACCGAGATGTTCAGTTCCGACTACACTTCCGCAGCACTTGATGCCGCGGCCGCAATAGCAATTACAGCAAGCGCGACAGCGATTTTTAGAAGTGAAAATCTTCTGGACGTGGCTTCCTTATCTCGAGATACAGTTGATGTCTTCGTCCAACTACGTTCCGGTCTGGATGCAAATGATCCATCTCTTGAAGAAACCATCTTGGGAAGTGGCCTGATGCAGAATGAGCTCTGTTTCCAGCGGGAGAGCCTCGAGCTGCTGAGTGCAGTCACCGGCGAGCGTGCATCGGTTGCGCTGGGATTGCGGCCGATGTGGTCGAATATTGCTATAGGCAGCACAGGATGCAGCACCCGATGATTGGGGTGGGTCAATCAGTACACTGATGGCCGTGGCGTGCATTTAGTTCTTAAGCAGAACAGAACGCAGAGATGCTTCCTTGCGCGAACGAGGCTGAGGAGGTTGAATGAAGTTGATTCGGGGGATGTTTCTGGTCTTCGTGTGCTTGATCATCTTGACTGGTTGTGAGAACTGGGGAGGCGACGCTGTGTCGCCCGCGCTGAAATGTGGGGCTGACCGTCAGTTGCCATGTCGGACTAGCGCTTGCTGAAAAGCCGATTCAGTTTGACGGTAAGCTGGTGCGCGTTGAGGGGTATCTCAGTCTTGCGCGCGAGCTTTTTTTGCTGAGTTCGAGTCGAGAACTTCTCGAGGCTGGAGTGACCGATGAAGTATCTGTTCGGATAAGAGGGCCCATCGACACTCAACGTGACATTTTTGAGAAGCACGCCTATACGTGGGTCTCCGTGGTGGGTACCTTCCGCGTGAAAGGGAAGGGCGGCACAACGGACGACTTGCTGATTGGTGAAATTCACGCTCCGCTTGACGTTCAGTCCTTGCGGCCCATCGGCCCTCTCAAACGGGCGAGCTTTAGTGAAGTGGCGGTTGACTTGGAAGATCTCAACTAGCTGCGCCAAAAGAGGAGTTGAGCAAGGGGTTGCGCTTGTTCATTGTCTTGGTTCCCAAGTGGTCGCGGTAATTTGACCACCCTGCGGTAACGGCGCTCAAGCAATCTGCGAGAAAACTGTGGAGTTACAGTGAATGCTAATGAAAAAATGATGTCGGAGCTGTCGGATTCTACCGGCGTCTACATTGCCCCGGGCACGGATGCGAAATTCTATTTGCAATGCCTGTCGGATGACATCATTAAAAATCAGTGCGAACCGTTCTTGGCTAAAGCTGTAGTTGTGGCGCCTGGTTTTCCTGATCTGGCAGAAGGGAGCTTTATCGAGGGGTGGTGTGTCGCGCGAAAAGATGGGTATTGGCTTGTGTATCACCCCGGGAATGACGTTTTTTACTGTTTCTGGGGAAGTGATGTTGATGATCTCGGTGCTCATGGTGTTTGCGGGGCGCCTTTATATTGCTGGTCTGCCTAGGCAGGAGTTCATATTTAATGATATGTCACTTGCCGTTGACCCGACGGATCTCTCAAGATTTTCAAGCATGCCCTGGCACGGGTGACGTGGTGAGTCCTCAAGGCGGGACAGTCGAAAACCTGGGAGATTAGGCTCTTGAGCGCCGAACGAATGACATGCGATTTGACGTTGTTCTTGAAGGGAGATGCGCTTGACCCCCGCCTTCTGACAGATCTATTGGGCGTGCAGCCAACGAAGGCGCACGCGAAGGGGCGCGTATGGACCACCTCTGCGGGCACTGAAGTAACGGATAGAAATGGTCTTTGGATGCTTTCTTTGACTGGAGGGCTATCAGATGTGTCATCACTCATCCTGCGGCTCCATGCAATCATCGAAAAGTCCTGTCGCCCTGTTCTACAGTTACCTGGAGTCAGTGAAGCTTTTATCGATTTTTTGGTGATGGTGCCGGCGCTGCCCAGTGGAGGGGCTGATTGCCATTTGGCTATCAATCACTCTTCTGTAGTTGCATTAGGGGAGTTGGGGCTCCCTGTTGAGATATCGTTTTCGGCGTTGGCTACAAGCGTCACCCAGCGGAACAAGACCTGAAGGATGCTGGGATAAAAGAGATGAACTCTCGAAGGTCTAGTCCGAATGCATGCATCTCAGCTGAAAGCTACTTCTTTGAGCTGAAGTGTTGAGGTCATACCGTTGTTCTTTGGCAATTTCCTCTGTTTTGCTTGCACTCGGCGGTTGCGGCGACTCTTCAGTTAGCCAGGGGAATGCGTCCATCCCCGCGGCATGCAAGATTCGCGGAAATAGCGCCGTTTCCCTGTCTGTATGACGTCGTTCTCAAGAATTCTGGCGGATCCTCGCCAGTATGAGGGCTGCAGCAAAGGGTGGCCCAAAGACGGCACCGCGAAGTACGCCTACACAGCCAATCGATGGCAGTTGAGGGGATTCTGTGAAAAATGATCAATCTGTGACCGGCGCGGCTGTGGTGAAAATTCTTGGAGGAGTTGCAGCCTCCAATTTCGACGTCTGGATTTTGCGCTCAATTGAGACGTTGTCCCACGCCCCTTCTTTGCCACTGGGTGACTTCTGGCGCAAGGTTGCTGAGGTACCGATTGAAGTTCAAACCGATGAGCTTTGTTCTGCGCTAAAACAGGCATTTCAGGTGGTGACATTGGATGCTGAACTAAAGGGGTGCCCAGAAAAGCGATTGGTTGTTGATGATGGTGAAATAACTGTTTGTCCAAGATAGGGTGTAATGACCTACTGATTTCCTGCTCAGGTGTTGTTTTCCTCCAGGGAGACACCGATGAGCGAAGTGATGGATGGCAGTACCGGGCTGACGTACATGCAGCAGCGGTATATGGATCCGACAGTGGGGGTGTTCTTGTCGGTGGATCCGGTGATGGCAACTGCCGGACACAACTTCAATAGATCTGGCTATGCGGCCCGCAATCCATACAA
Organism: Stenotrophomonas sp. PUT21; assembly: GCF_052232875.1. Taxonomy (NCBI): domain Bacteria; kingdom Pseudomonadati; phylum Pseudomonadota; class Gammaproteobacteria; order Lysobacterales; family Lysobacteraceae; genus Stenotrophomonas; species Stenotrophomonas sp. PUT21. The sequence goes on from NZ_CP197645.1 coordinate 489,534, forward strand.
ATTCATAGACCCGGACGGCAGGGACTGCGTCTCTAAGGATGGAATTACAACTTGCACTATCCCCGTAACCGGAAGCAAGATTCTAAGTCGAATTCAGTTCGAGACTCCGCCTGGACTCACTGGAACCTATAGGACGGGTAGTCCAACTAATCATGTTTATGATAGGCGCACTGCCCATCAGAAATCGGATGCTGCAGTACAGCGCTCGATTGTGAACGATCCCACCCCAGGGGAGGATGCTCCTGCGACTCCTGCGACTCCTGCGACTCCTGCGGGGACACTTAATGCGGCAACTCCAAAAGGCGGCCGGGGTCTTTTGGCCCGGGCATCGGCACTCTTGGGAAACGATCCGAAAAGTCCTGTAAAGAGCTATACGACAAATGATCGCATTGGGAATGTGTGGGTAATTAATGTTACTCAGCCGGGTCACGGATTGCATTTTGGCTACGTTCTGAGAGGCTCCGTGAATGGGGAGGTCATCTCAATTGGGGAGGGGTGGGCGGCTCCCCAGGCCGTCCCTGTGCTTTCTGGGTATATTAATGATGTTTGGGTTGGTCACAATCAAAGGAATATTGATGACGCGCACTAGGATCTTCTTGAGAGTGCTCATGGTAGTTGTCGGGGTCGCGCTTCTCCTCCTGCCAGGCGTTCTGATGGCAATTGCATGGAGGAGTTCGCTGAACGTCGAGGTTGCCGCGTTGGCCATATTGGCTGCCATCAGTGCTGCAGTATGGGCTCCCAAGATTAAGTGGATCGTCGCCATCGTCTCATCGCTTCTTATTTCAGTCCCGCCCGTACCTTACTGGATTAGTTTGGCTGGGGGCGTCAGGCACCTTCATTTCTTTCATGGATTCTCCTTTGATGTGTCGCTGCTTGTAAGATTGTTGGTGGTGTTGATTTTCGCACTTCTCCTGTTTAAGGCTATATTTGATTCGATCAATGGACAAACTTCTGAGGGGATGGTTGAAAAATAGTGCCTTCGTGAATGTCGCGCAAAACTTTCTATCAGGAGCCGGCATGGCTACCAGGCCGACTTCGGTAGTCGTCTGCGGGTGGCAACGTCGCTGGAGCGCTACCGGTATGACAGGCACGCCCGCCTAGTGCGGTGATCGATGCCGACAGCGGCAAGAACCAGCACTACCTCTACTGCCAGGGCGGTGCGCTGGCGTACCTGTGGGACCAGGGAACGGGTGAGCGCACCCAGTACATCCAGCTGGCGGGCAGCCTGGTGGCAGCGCGCAAGGTTGCTGGCAGTGGGCCGTCAGTGTGCGCTACCAGCACAACGATGCGCTGGACAGCTCGGTGGCGGAGACCAATGAGCAGGCGGCGGTGGTGCTGCGGATGGCGTACACGCCGTATGGTGTGAGCATGGGCGGGTTCAGTTCATCTGAGCGCGATTACATCAACTCTTGGCGAACGCGATGAGCTCGCTGTAGTGCTGGGAGGACTTCGCACGTGCAGATTCAAGCGAAATGCAACTGCGGATACCTTAATGTGCCCTTCTCGTGGCGAGTGGGGTAAAGATCTTGCCGACTTGGTAGCTCGTCCATCATCCCATCCAATGCCTGACAAATTGGGGGGGGGGCGGGGCAGCGAGGGCACATCCTCCCCGCCGGTTCCACTATTGAGTGCGAAGGCGGGAAGAAAAAGCAGAAGGTCTAAGTAATCAAGGCGGAAACTGCGCCAATTGCGGCAAGCCAACCGACTTGGCTAACTCTGATGCGCATCATGTACAGCGTCATGCCGATGGGGGGGGGGATACCAAGTCGGAGAACATGGCTGTGGTATGTAAGGATTGTCACAAGGAACTGCACGGGGCGGACAAATGAGCAATAGCAGTGAGGCCCTTGAGAAGATCAGGGAGAACATCGCAAGAGATGGTTGTCATGTCTACGTTGTGGCTGCGAACGATACACCGAGATTTGCGTACTCCGTAGGTGCCAGTCCATGTGCGGGCTATGAGGTGATCCTGGCGGGAGCGGCCTATTATTCGGATGCCGAGGCTGGGCGAATCATTGACGCCATGGTGGAGGCGTTACCTATCAAGAGTACGAGTAGCGAAGAGATCGTATTGGAGCGATTAGGCGAATTCCGGCTTGGACCAGTGGATAGCTCTTGGGTTCAGAAGTTGATGCTCGGCGCAGTTGATTTCTATGGCAATGTAAGCGCCAGACAGATATTGCCGGTTGGTGTCTGCTGGACTGCCGACATCCCCGATCTTTCGCGACCGTATGACGAGGAAAGATCTCCTGCCTGGGGTGGTAAGCAGGCAAGTTATACGATGGTGCCAATGACTGCTGTCGCGGTTACTAACTTGGATGCGCTACGCGGGCATCCAGTGACCGAGGCCGCTCGATGGGAAGAGGGATTGTGGGAGATGTTTGCAGGGGCTGGGCCCGATGTCTCTCCAGAAGATGTGCGGAAAGTCCCACTGCGGACATTGGTTGCGATTGACGGGTCGTTAGAGCCAGTTATGCAGCTTAGAGTGGGCGAGGCCCTTTGGCGCGATGCTGACGAGTTAGTATGGAATGAATGGAAACCAACATAAGAGCTCGAACTAGAGACGTCCAGCTAATGGGTGGGGCTCCGGAGTCGACACGACGTCTGCGACAAAAACGACACTGCCGGCGCGTAGCCCCGACACCGGCGCGCTGGACTGAAGACCAGCTGTGATACAAACGGGAACGTGGCCGCGGTCAGCGACCTGATCTGCGGTGGCGGGCACGACCCCCAGACGCGCTACGACGTGCAGGGCGCCCTGTCGATCAAGAACGGGCAGGGCTACCAGTTCGACTTCGGCAACCGGCTGCGCGTGGCAACCTCGCTGGAGCGCTACCGGTACGACGGCCACGGCCGCCGCAGTTCGGTGATCGATGCGGGCAGCGGCAAGAACCGGCACTACCTGTACAGCCAAGGTGGTGCATTGGCATATCTATGGGATCAGGGGACGGGCGAGCGCACCCAGTACATCCAGCTGGCGGGCAGCCCGGTGGCAGAGACCAATGAGCAGGCGGCGGTGGTGCTGCGGACGGCGTACACGCCGTATGGCGCGAGCATCGGTGCCGCACAGGACGGGGTGGGGTATACCGGGCACGTGATGGATGGCAGTACCGGGCTGACGTATATGCAGCAGCGGTATATGGACCCGACGGTGGGGATGTTCTTGTCGGTGGATCCGGTGACTGCAAGGGACGGGAAGCTGTCGCAGTTCAATCGTTACCGTTACGCCAAAAATAGTCCTTACGCCTACATAGACCCGGATGGACGAGTTCCAGTCGTGACTGAAATGAAAGATGGCTCCGTAAAAATCAGCTTTCCGACTAAATTCTCTGGTGATGGTGCAAGCCCGGAGAACATAAACACCTTTAAGGAACAAGTGGCATCGATGTCCGGGACTTACAACGTAGGGGGGAGGGAGACAAAGGTGACGGTTGAGGTCGTCGATGTAACCAGGGATACTCCCCGTGCCGCGAGGAACTCCGTAAAGTTAACAATTGGTCCAACATCACATGCCACTGGTCGGAGCTTTGCTGAACTGGGCGGAAAAAGAAGTGAGATCAACGTGCTAGATAGATTTGATAAAGGTGTCGTTCCTCATGAGGTTTCTCACCTTGGCGGGGTCGAGGATTTATACAATTCAGCAACTGGAATGCCTGTTCCGGAAATGGGGCGTGGAATAATGAATATGGTTCCGGGCATGGTCGACGATCATACTATCGATGGAATTATTGGTGCGAACTCAAGCATAAAGAGACAGGAGCGATAATATGATCATCACGGGTCGATTTATTTTTGCCTTACTTGCTCTGGTCCCGTTAAATGTGAATGCTCAAAGCTCTGAGTTATGGCGCTATGGGTGTGATTACTTCATGTACGGTGCATGTTTGCGCGTCCCAAATGGAATGTCAGTAAGTTATGAGAATCCAGCAGACTATTCTATTCATCGTGTTCGATCGGGTGCTGGTGATGTCCTGACGATTTACGAAGGTGACTCTCCGCAGCGGCCTTCACAAGGCTTGATTCCTAAGCTGGAGTTGACGCGTCTTGGTAGCTCAGTTTCTGTCTACGAGCGGGAATTGGATGGTCGAAATTACTACGATGTTTATATTAATTCGAAAAGTTCAGGGACGGGTTCAGTTCATCTAAGCGCGATTACATCAACTCTTGGAGAACGCGATGAGCTCGCTGTAGTGCTGGGAGGACTTCGCACGTGCAGATTCAAGCGAAATGCAACTGCGGATACCTTGATGTGCCCTTCTCGTGGCGAGTGGGGTAAAGATCTTGCCGACTTGGTAGCTCGTCCATCATCCCATCCAATGCCTGACAAATAGGGGGGCGGACAGCGAGGGCACATCCTCCCCGCCGGTTCCACTATTGAGTGCGAAGGCGGGCAGAAAAAGCAGAAGGTCTAAGTAATCAAGGCGGCAACTGCGCCAATTGCGGCAAGCCTACCGATTTGGCTAACTCTGATGCGCATCATGTACAGCGTCATGCCGATGGAGCGCTACCAAGTCGGAGAACATGGCTGTGGTATGTAAGGATTTTCACAAGGAAGTGCACGGGGCGGACAAATGAGCAGTAGAAGCGGGGCCCTTGAGAAGATCAGGGAGAACATCGAAAGAGATGGTTGCCATGTCTACGTTGTGGCTGCGAGTGATACACCGAGGTTTGCGTATTCCGTAGGTGCCAGTCCATGTGCGGGCTATGAGGTGATCCTGGCGGAAGCAGCCTATTACTCGGATGCCGAGGCTGGGCGAATCACTAGCGCCATAGTGGAGGTGCTACCCATCAAGAGTACGAGTAGCGAAGAGATCGTATTGGAGCGATTAGGCGTATTCCAGTTTGGACCAGTGGACAGCTCTTGGGTTCAGAAGTTGATGCTCGGCGCAGTTGATTTCTATGGCGATGTAAGCGCCAGACAGATATTGCCGGTTGGTGTCTTCTGGACTGCCGACATCCCCGATCTTTCGCGACCGTTTGACGAGGAAAGGTCTCCTGCCTGGGGTGATAGGCAGGCAAGTTACACGGCGGTGCCAATGGCTGCTGTCGCGGTTACAAACTTGGATGCGCTACGCGGGCATCCAGTGACCGGGACCTGTTCTGCAGTGGCGGGCACGACCCCCAGACGCGCTACGACGTGCAGGGCAACCTGTCGACCAAGAACGGGCAGGGCTACCAGTTCGACTTCGGCAACCGGCTGCGCGTGGCAACGTCGCTGGAGCGCTACCGGTACGACGGCCACGGCCGGCGCAGCTCGGTGATCGATGCGGGCAGCGGCAAGAACCGGCACTACCTGTACAGCCAGGGTGGTGCACTGGCATATCTATGGGATCAGGGGACGGGTGAGCGCACCCAGTACATCCAGCTGGCGGGCAGCCTGGTGGCAGCGCGCAAGGTTGCTGGCAGTGGGGGTGTGCGCTACCAGCACACCGATGCACTGGGCAGCCCGGTGGCGGAGACCAATGAGCAGGCGGCGGTGGTGCTGCGGACGGCGTACACGCCGTATGGCGCGAGCATCGGTGCCGCGCAGGACGGGGTGGGGTATACCGGGCACGTGATGGATGGCAGTACCGGGCTGACGTATATGCAGCAGCGGTATATGGACCCGACGGTGGGGATGTTCTTGTCGGTGGATCCGGTGACGGCATATAGCAACCCGATTGCAGCTTTTAATCGGTATTTGTATGCAAACAACAATCCGTACAGGTTCAACGATCCGGATGGGAGATGGGGTAAATTAATTGTTGAGGTAATTCGTCGGATTGTGCCTAAAATTATTCCTCGTGCTGCGCCAAAGGGTGGGCCAAAAGCGGCCCCGCGAAGTCAACCAAATTCTCAGCCGAGGCCTGAGCCGAAACAATCGACTTCGAAACAAGATCAAAATTCGAGCAGTTCTGAACAATCGCGCAGGCTTCCGGATAGAGATTTGCCACGTGACCGGCATGGAAATCCGAAGCCTGATGCTGATGCTAACGGGCCGCATACTCAACTGGGTCAGAAGGATGGGCGTAACGGGCGGTATGATCAAGCAAGGGAGTTTGATGGGGACGGCAAGCCGGTTCGGGATATTGACTTCACAGATCATGGACGCCCTGGTACCCAGCCGAATCCTCATCAACACCGCTATCAGCCGAACTCCACTGGAGGAACTCCCAGTAGAGGACCTACACAACCAATCGATGGCAGTTAAGGGGGTTTTGTGAACAATGATAAATCTGTGACCGGCGCGGCTGTGGTGAGAATTATTGGAGGAGTTGCAGCCTCCAATTGCGACGTCTGGATTTTGCGCTCAATTGAAACGTTGTCGCACGCCCCCTCTTTGCCACTGGGTGATTTCTGGCGCAAGGTTGCTGAGGCGCCGATTGAAGTTCAAACCAATGAGCTTTGTTTTGCGCTAAAACAGGCATTTCAGGTGGTGACATTGGATGCTGAACTAAAGGGGTGCCCAGAAAAGCGATTGGTTGTCGATGATGGTGAAATAATTGTTTGTCCAAGTTAGGGTGTAATGACCTACTGATTTCCTGCTCAGGTGTTGTTTTCCTCCAAGAAGACACCGATGAGCGAAGTGATGGAAGAAGAGATCAAGCGTTGGACGGCCCGGCGCAAGTCAGCCCTGGTCCTTGAGGTCATCCAAGGCAAGACGACGGTGGCCGCTGCGAGCCGCCCGTTCGACCTGACGCCGGCAGAGATCGAGAGCTGGGTGGACGATGGCAAGCGAGGCATGGAGAACGCCCTGCGGGCCAAGCCTGAGGACGTACGCGAGCAGTACGAGCGCCAGCTGAGGGATCTGCAGGAGGCCTACGGCGAGGCGATGCTGGAGATCCGCGCCCGAAAGAAACTGGCCTCCCTGCTGGGCAAGGACGAGCTGATGCTCTCGATCCAGCAGGGACTCAAGGACGAGGGTTTCGTAGTGTCGATGGCCAAGCCGTGCCAGTGGTCCGGCGTGGCCCGACGTAGCGTGTACTACAAGCCGACGAAGGCACCGGCGCGGGTGAACCCCGAGTTGGCCGAGCCGATCAAAACCATAATTGAAGCTGAGCCATCGTTCGGCTACAGGGCCGTGTCCGCCCTGCTGGGCATGAACAAGAACCCGGTGCAGCGGATCTTCCAGCTCAAGGGCTGGCAGGTGCGCAAGCGCCCGCTTGGGCAACGCCCGCGGTTCGAGGCCAAAGTATCCCGGGCAGAGTTGCCTGATCAACGCTAGGCGACGGATCTGTGCCGCGTATGGGGAGGCAAGGATGGCTGGCTGAGCTTGGCGCTGGTGATCGATTGCAGCACGCGTCAATTGCTGGGCTGGCACCTGTCGCGCACTGGCAGGGCGAGCACGGCATCGCGAAAAAGCAGAAGGTCGAAGTAATCAAGGCGGAAACTGCGCCAATTGCGGCAAGCCAACCGACTTGGCTAACTCTGACGCGCATCATGTACAGCGTCATACCGATGGAGGCGCTACCAAGCCGGAGAACATGGCTGTGGTATGTAAGGATTGTCACAAGGAACTGCACGGGGCGGACAAGTGAGCAATAGAAGTGAGGCCCTTGAGAAGATCAGGGAGAACATCGCAAGAGATGGTTGTCATGTCTACGTTGTGGCTGCGAGCGATACACCGAGATTTGCGTATTCCGTAGGTGCCAGTCCATGTGCGGGCTATGAGGTGATCCTGGCGGGAGCAGCCTATTATTCGGATGCCGAGGCTGGGCGAATCATTAACGCCATGGTGGAGGCGCTACCTATCAAGAGTACGAGTAGCGAAGAGATCGTATTGGAGCGATTAGGCGAATTCCGGCTTGGACTAGTGGATAGCTCTTGGGTTCAGAAGTTGATGCTCGGCGCAGTTGATTTCTATGGTGATGTAAGTGCCAGACAGATATTGCCGGTTGGTGTCTGCTGGACTGCCGACATCCCCGATCTTTCGCGGCCGTATGACGAGGAAAGGTCTCCTGCCTGGGGTGATAAGCAGGCAAGGCACGCGGCGGTGCCCATGGCTGCTGTCGCGGTTACCAACTTGGATGCGCTACGCGGGCATCCAGTGACCGAGGCCGCTCGATGGGAAGAGGGATTGTGGGAGATGTTTGCAGGGGCTGGGCCCGATGTCTCTCCAGAAGATGTGCGGAAAATCCCACTGCGGACATTGGTTGCGATTGATAGGTCGTTAGAGCCAGTGATGCAGCTTAGAGTGGGCGAGGCCCTTTGGCGCGATGCTGACGAGTTAGTATGGAATGAATGGAAACCAACATAAGAGCTCGAACTAGAGACGTCCAGCTAATGGGTGGGGCTCCGGAGTCGATGAGCCACAAGGCCCGCATCAGCGGGCTTTGCGTTTGTGAGGGTTGCAATCGCTTTGCTAGCGTCCAGTCTGTTCTAAAAAACGAGTCCAGCACCTCGCTTAACATCTTCTGCTTGGCGTTTCGATCAAGAACGGGCAGGGCTACCAGTTCGACTTCGGCAACCGGCTGCGGCAGGCGACCAGCCTGGAGCGCTATCGATACGACGGCCACGGCCGGCGCAGCTCGGTGATCGATGCGGGCAGCGGCAAGAACCGGCATTACCTGTACAGCCAGGGTGGTGCACTGGCATATCTATGGGATCAGGGGGCGGGCGAGCGCACCCAGTACATCCAGCTGGCGGGCAGTCTGGTGGCAGCGCGCAAGGTTGCTGGCAGTGGGGCAGTCAATGTGCGCTACCAGCACACCGATGCGCTGGGCAGCCCGGTGGCAGAGACCAATGAGCAGGCGGCGGTGGTGCTGCGGACGGCGTACACGCCGTATGGCGCGAGCATCGGTGCCGCACAGGACGGGGTGGGGTATACCGGGCACGTGATGGATGGCAGTACCGGGCTGACGTATATGCAGCAGCGGTACTACGATTCGGGTCTCGGTCAGTTCTTGTCGATTGACCCGGTATCAACACTCCAGAGCCCTATAGGTGCTTTCCATAGATATTGGTACGCGGATCGTAGTCCTCACGGTTATGTAGACCCTGATGGTCGCGAAGCGGTGGATTCAAATATGCCGAAACCAGCACCTCTCCCAAAAACCCTTCCGACGGTGACAGTAAGTGCGCCCAAGCCGGTGCTAGGGCCGCAGCCGAGTTTCTTCAAATTGACGACCGTGGAGGCGCTGCGCCGCGACACTTCAATTGACCAAGCAGTTCGAGCTGGTGAGTTGACCAGAACAGTAACTCTGCCTGCGGTAACAGTCACTGCAGCTCCCTCTGCTGCTGCCCTTTCCGCAAGTGCGACACCTGTCCTCTGGGAGACGGCATTAGGCACGGGGAGCGCGCTGCAGAAGTCCAAGGCGGCCAGGGAAACCCTGTATTATGCCTGCGTTGGCATCGGCCTATACAATGGCGAAAGACCAAGCATGCAGCGCATTCAGCAACAGGAGAGAATACAGCAAGTAAAGGATGGTGCGATGCGGGAAACTAAGGCGAAGATGCGGGAGATTCCGAATCCATGAAGAATGTGCATGCGGATTTTAAACAGGCAGTCCAGCTTTTGGAGCATGGGCAAGCGCACCAGGCGCTGCGCTTGGCTGACTCACTGACCAGTTCGATGGATGAGAGGCATCGATTGGACGGCTACATGTGCCGAGGGATGATATTTGAGGAGGGCGGACCGGATCTCTGCGTTGATCTTGATAAAGCTCTGGATAGCTATAGGCGCGCATCGTTGATCGCACCAAATTCCATCACTTTCACGAGTCTTGCGCGGGTATCTCTCAAGCGGCGCGCGTACGCAGAGTCACTTCGGTTTCTCCAGATCGCTGCGGATCATGAATTGACTCCTGAGGTTCTGTTGGGGTTTGCGCAGTACTTTGAGGAAAGCGTGCCAATGGACGCATCGAAGGCTAAGTCTTACTACCTCAGAGCGGCGCTGAAAGGACGTTTTTCCGGCTTCTTTGGCTATTCGAGGATGTCGCGGAAGATGGGGCAGCCTGTGCGAGCGGCGTTGGTGGATGCGTTGCGGATAATCGCTGGTCCACTGATAGCGCTGGCGATCGGTGCTCGTGCTCGCTACCAGTTCTAGCCTGCTGCCTCCCCATACGTGCTGTCCACTAATGCTGCGCCGCATCCTCATGCGCCGCCGCCCTAGAGTAAGCTCCCGACGTGATTGCCCGCAGAGGGGAAGGTGCCAGCCCGGGGTGTACGGCAGGGACTACCTGTGATGTCTTTCGAGTAATCGCAAGGGGGCGTCCGCGTGTCGGTACTTAGTCGAAGGCGGCACAGTGCGCGGAGCTACATGAAGCGGGGGCACCACAGATCATGGACGCCCTGGCACCCATCCGAATCCTCATCAACACCGCTATCAGCCGAACTCCACTGGAGGAACTCCCGGTAGAGGGCCTACACAACCAATCGATGGCAGTTAAGGGGGTTTTGTGAACAATGATCAATCTGTGACCGGCGCGGCTGTGGTGAAAATTATTGGAGGAGTTGCAGCCTCCAATTGCGACGTCTGGATTTTGCGCTCAATTGAAACGTTGTCGCACGCCCCCTCTTTGCCACTGGGTGATTTCTGGCGCAAGGTTGCTGAGGCACCGATTGAAGTTCAAACCAATGAGCTTTGTTTTGCGCTAAAACAGGCATTTCAGGTGGTGACACTGGATGCTGAACTAAAGGGGTGCCCAGAAAAGCGATTGGTTGTTCCAGTTCGACTTCGGCAACCGGCTGCGCGCGGCAACCTCGCTGGAGCGCTACCGGTACGACGGCCACGGCCGCCGCAGTTCGGTGATCGATGCGGGCAGCGGCAAGCACCGGCACTACCTGTACAGCCAGGGTGGTGCACTGGCATATCTATGGGATCAGGGGACGGGTGAGCGCACCCAGTACATCCAGCTGGCGGGCAGCCTGGTGGCAGCGCGCAAGGTTGCTGGCAGTGGGGCAGTCAGTGTGCGCTACCAGCACACCGATGCACTGGGTAGCCCGGTGGCAGAGACCAATGAGCAGGCGGCGGTGGTGCTGCGGACGGCGTACACGCCGTATGGCGCGAGCATCGGTGCCGCACAGGACGGGGTGGGGTATACCGGGCACGTGATGGATGGCAGTACCGGGCTGACGTACATGCAGCAGCGGTATATGGATCCGACGGTGGGGGTGTTCTTGTCGGTGGATCCGGTAGCCGTGGACTTAAAGGCTGGCGGAAAATTCAACCGATACTCTTATGTATTAGGTAACCCATATAAATTTACCGACCCTGACGGCCGTGATGAAGAGTGGTTCTCGAACGTTGATCAAATGGGGAATCCAGGATTCGGGAATGAGCTCGGAGATGATGCCTTTCACTACAATGGGACGGCTCTTGCAACTGTGGCTTTAGGTGGCTTCACTTTGCCAGGCATCATCAGATCAATCGCGGCGCCCTTCACGAGAGCGATGGGGTCGGAGATTGGAGGTCCTACCGTTGGAGGGGTAAGAGTCGGAAATAGTCCGGCCGACACCAGGTCAGCCCTGGAGGGCGCGGGATACAAGGGTGTGAAGATATCCAACGACTCAGGGACCGAGTCGGGTACTCTTCATAATGTTCCATCCATGAAGATGGATGTGCGAGTTATGGATGGTGGGCCCAAACATGAGCCAAGAGTGTCAGTAACGCGCGAAGGTCATCCCCATCAGCCTGTAAATCCAGAGAATGGTAGGAATTTTGGAAATATCCCAAGGGCTGAGCAGCGTACGGGTAGTCACATTTTCTATAGGAAGAAATAATAATGGGTGGATTGACTGAGGTGGCTTGGGCGGACCCGGATTCGGCAAGTGATGCGCTAAAGAAGATGTTGGCGGAAGCGCAGTTTGATTCGTTCTGGGTAAGTAGTATTGAAGTGGCGCTTAGGTTTATAAGGCGTGTGAATTCTCTGGAATCTTCAGTGTATGTGGATGTAGTCTTTTCGTGTGCCGCTGAGGTTCGCGCAGGCGATAGTTTGACTGGCATATCGGAGCAAGACTTCTTTTATGGTAGGTCGAAGTTTCTGGCGGATATATATTCTTTCATTGGGATGGATGTTGAAGGCGTCTATTTGGGTGCTGGGGGGGCGTTATTGATCTCTATCGGAAAATCAGTTGTTGAATTGCAACTCTCACAAGAAGATTTAGAGCAGGATAGCTCGGTGTGGGAAGTTAAGGTGGATGTTCGAAAACCCCATCCACTCCCGTTTCCAGCGTCTGTTGCCTGTGTGGCAACTGGCGGGGGGGAGTATGTACTCACGATCGCTAGCTAGCGGCGACAGTGATCCCGCAGCTCGATTCGGCTGGCGCCTATCGCATCATTGGCAGGGCAGCCCAGTCTGCGGGGTTCCGACTCTGATTGTCGCCGCCTTCTGCCCCACTCTATTCTGTACCGTATCCTGATTGACCGCTGCGCTGGCGGCTACAAGCATGACCAAGAGGAACAAGCCCTAAAGGATGCTGGGATAAAATGAACGAATTAGAAGTCTCGGTAAGAGCTTTCCTCAAGCTGCTCAACGCTGGTTGGACAGATGTGAGCAGCCTTCAGGTGGGAACAAACCAGCCCAGCCTTCTGGATGATTGGGCGCAGGCATCCTGGGAAGCGATTGTCGAGGGGACGATCCCGTTTTCGGGACAGCCGGTCAGACTTGTTGTCTATGGGAATGGCGCCGATCTGCATGGCGGAAGCAGCCGATTCTCTTTTCCGAGCGATAAGGCTACGCATCAAATAAGATGCCAACCGGTGGGGGACAACGTCGTCGACTGCTTGTCAGGTAAGCTGTTACCTTACCCAGGAGATGGACAGGGCTACGCCTTGGACAGGTTCGTATCCATGTCGGGAGCTTGGTACAAAGAGGGGCCGCCGTTCGATCACGCGCTTCTTGAGAGGCAGGATGGCGAGTATGTGATCGCATTGGACCAGTTGGACTGGCTACTGATTGAAGTGACCTCCGACTGACCGGCCTGCCGCTGGGCTCGGAAGAGACGCCGTCGCCGTTTTATCGCTATCTGCTCTCACGAGAATCCGAAGGGCGTGCGGTTTCTCGGGTTACCTTGATCCGGTCTACATCCGTGCGCGTGGCAAGCATCGTCATCCGACTAGAGACGATGGTCGGGATTCGTGCCTACGTCCGGTGGATCAGAATCCAGTTTCCACCGAAGCTTGGCGAAGAGGAAGGTGGGGTCGCACGACGCGCTGGACAACCTGCGCACTTGGACCCAGCCGGGCAAAGGTCAGCGCCGCTATGACTACGACGGCAGCAACCGCCTCACCGTCGTGCGCAACGCCGGCGGTGCGGCCATCATCGGCCTGGGCTACGACGTGCAGGGCAACCTGTCGCTCAAGAACGGGCAGGGCTACCAGTTTGACTTCGGTAACCGGCTGCGCGTGGCAACCTCGCTGGAGCGCTACCGGTACGACGGCGACGGCCGCCGCAGTTCGGTGATCGATGCGGGCAGCGGCAAGAATCGGCACTACCTGTACAGCCAGGGTGGTGCACTGGCGTATTTATGGGATCAGGGGACGGGCGGGCGCGCGCAGTGGATCCAGTTGACTGTCTGGTGGCGAGCTGCGTATACGCTGTACGGCGCTGGCATGGGGGCCGCAAAGGCCGGAGTGGGGTATACCAGTAAGGTGTGTCAGAAATACTCTGCAGACCATGGCTGGGAGATCAGTGCGGAGATAGTGCATCGTGACGGTGGCGCAATCCATATTTCCGATATCGCTGCATCCTCATCGTCTCGCGCAGATGACTAAGGGAGTACTTCTGCAGGGATCCCGTAGCTTGGAGGAATCGATGTTCATGGAAAAGTTCGTGGGTGTGGGACTCATGCTGTTTGCAGTCGTACTGCTGGGATGTCAGCAGCGAGCCGCCCCCATCGGGGAAAACCAGGATTGCGGTAGTACAGTCGAAACGCCATGTCGCGCGAGTTTTCGATCACTTGCGGCAAGTCCTTCGTCTTACGAAGAAAGGGTGGTTCGATTAGAGGGGTATCTGACGGTAGAGCGAGAGACGTTCGTTCTTTATTCGTCGAAGGAGTTGTTCGAGGCGGGAGTCCAGGAAGAGGTGGCTGTCAAGTTGCGAGGTCCCATTGAAGCTCAAGAGAGGATATTCAATCAGCATGCCTATTCCTGGGTCTCGCTGGTGGGAAAGTTCATGGCTAGGCAAACTGATGGAACAACAGAGGATCTTCTTTTGGGTGAGGTGCACGCGCCGCTGGTAGTTCGGCCCCTGCGATCTCTTGGTCCACCAGCAAAGCGCACGTTCGGAGACGTGATTCTTGACATGGAGGACCTTGGGAAATAATGGTGTTGCTGCTCAAGAGTGATGTCGCGTTGTTCTTGAGTTTTTAGTCTGAGGAGGCAGGCGGAGGTCCATGGCAGCCACCGATCGGCGTCTACGCCTGCCCGCAGAGGGGGGAAGGGCCGGCGCCGTGGGATACGGCCAGGGCGGCCCCCGGGATGTCCGTCGAGTAATCGCAAGGGGGCGTACGCGTATCGGCCGTGGGTCGAAGCGGCGCAGCACGGCACCACGTGAAAGGGGAGGCACATGGCGTACATCCATGCCAAGACGGCGGCTGGCCGTCAGGAAATCGAGGATCGTGCACGGCGCCTGCCGCCGGCGTTGCGGTCCATTCTGCTGATGGTCGATGGTCAGCGCGATGACACCGCGTTGACCGCGCTGTTGCCGGGCCTGCGTGCGCCGGACGATGCGCTGGCGCAGCTCTCGGCGATGGGCCTGATCGAGATCGTCGGCGGCAGTGCCGCACCGGTCGTCGCCGCGGCGCTGACCGCCGGGCGCGAGCAGGATCCGGAGCTCTACAAGCGTCTGTACGACTGGATGAGCGAATCGGTGCGCAGGCACCTCGGTCTCAAGGGCTATTTCATGCAGTTGAAAGTCGAGCGTTGCACCGATGCTGGCAGCCTGGAGAAACTGTGGCCGGACATGGCCGCCGCGATCAGCAAGGCGAAAAGCCCGGCGCTGGCGAATCGCTGGCTGGAAGAGACGCGCGCGCTGCTGCAGAGCGAGCCCGTGATCGCCTGAGACGGTACGTCGACGGCGGCCAGGCAGCACGCTGTTTAGAATGCGTGCTGTTTCGTGTGCGGGAGAGTAGCGATGGTGGATGAGATCGAGGACGACGGCGCACCCGGGTGGGATGCCATCGATGCCGCGTTGAAGGCGGTGTATCCCACGCAGGCGCCGCAGCATTACGGCCCGGTGCTGCGCTCGCTGCTCGGTGGCGAGGATCCGCTGGACGGCATCAGCGCGTACTGGAACGATGCGCCGCTGCCGCACTGGCACTTCGTCAGCTACGGCTTCTCCGAGCTGTATGAAAAGGAGAGCGATGACCCGGCCACCAGTGGCTACGGCTTCGAGCTGAGCTTCCGGGTTGCCGCTGCGGCGGGCAGCGAGCCGCCGGCGTGGGCGATGAACTTCCTGCAGAACCTGGCGCGCTACGTGTTCGCCAACGGCAAGGTGTTCCAGCAGGGTCACTACCTCAACGCAGGCGGGCCGATCGCCGCCGACACCGATACGCTGCTGCGGCACATCGCCTTCATGCGCGACCCGCAGCTGCCGCCGCGCGAGACGCCCAACGGGTCGCTGGAGTTCCTGCAGGTGATCGGGCTGACCGATGACGAGATGGATGCGGTGAAGCGCTGGTCGACCACCGGCGTGCTCGAGGCGCTGCTGCCGAAGATGCCGCTGTGGATCACCGATATCGCGCGTGGCTCGTTGCTGGACGACCCCGCGCTCGCTGCTGCGGTGGCCGAGGGCGCGGCACGCGAAGGCTCGCAGACGGCCTATCTGTTCCTGGAGAAGCTGGGCGGGGCGGTGCAGGGCGAGGGTGCCGACCAGCAGTTGACCCTGACGCTGGGCGCGCGCCAGGTGGAATCGCTGCTCGCGCTGCTGCCGGCGCGGTTGCTGTTCGGGCAGCCGTTGACGCTGGTCAGCAACGATCGGCAGATCACGCTGTCGCCGGCCGCGGTCAATGCGCTGGTGGTCGAGGCAGATGCGCTGGACTGCCAGCTGGCCCCGGCCACGGTGCAGGCGCTGGTCGCCACGGTCCTGCCACGCCGCGGGACATATACGATCCCGGGCTGGCCGGCGCTGCAGGTGGTGGTGGAGCCGAGCGAACTGCGCGATGCCGAGGGCAACGTAGTCGAGGTCGTTGGCTGATCGCCGCGCGCGCTGGAAACGAAAAAGCCCGGCACTGCCGGGCTTCTTCTTATACGTCCAGGTCAGCCGCGCCGGTCAGCTCAGGCCTTCGGCCCTCAGGACCGTCTGCACGCCGGTATCGGCTTCCATGCGCTGCTTGAAGGCGGCGAGGTTGTCCAGGCCGCTCAGGTCGATCTTCGCGCCCGCCGCCCAGCGCAGGGTGATGTAGAAGTACGGATCGGCGAAGCTGCGGAAGCCGGCCAGCCAGGGGCGGTCGGCCAACTGCGCATCGGCGCGCTCGAACAGGGCGCGCAGGCGCTTGCGGGCGGCGGCGCGGAGCGCGTCGTACTGGGTGTCGTCTTCGATGAAGGCACCCGGCGCGAACAGCGGCTTGAACGCCGGGTGCAGATCCGAGTTGACGAAGGACAGCCAACGGGTGGCTTCGGCGCGCTGCTTCGGGCTGCCGTCACCGGTCAGGCCGGCCTGCGGGTGGGTATCGGCGATGTAGCCCATGATGGCCGCGTTCTGGGTCAGCACGAAATCGCCATCGACCACCACCGGCACCGAGCCGGCCGGATTGAGGGCCAGAAACGGCGGCGCCTTCAGGGTGTCCTTGTCGAGCAGTTCCACCTCGAACGGCTGGCCGGTCCACTGCAGGGCGATGTGGTCGGCGGTGGAGCAGGCTCCGGGCTTGCTGTACAGCTTCATGGGAACTCCGTTGCGGATGGGTGGAAGGTGAGCCGCCCACTATTCCAGAGCCGGCCCTTCATCCTCAACGGTATGGCCGTAACAGATCGTTACGACGCGCGCGGCTTGAGTTTCTGCACGCGGTAGAAGGTGTGATCGCCGATCGTGGCCACCTGGTAGGCATTGCGCCAGCTCGGGTTGGCGATTGCCATGGCGGCGAAGTGGCTCGCGCCAGGCACGATCTCCTTGCGCTCACCGGCCGGCAGGGCCCAGTTTCGCTCGGCATCGAAGGCCACCGTCATCGCTTCCTGCCAGGCATCGGCGTTGCCGAGCTGGGTGCCGGGCGCGACGATGGTCGGGGCGAACTGCTTGCGCGCGGTCACCACCTGGCACATCGAGTCGCCCCAGAGGCCGCTGTCCAGGCGGCGCAGGGCCACTTCCGCGACGGCTTGCTGGCCGCGCAGGGTCTGGTCACGCGCTTCGAGGTAGACGGTCGTGCTCAGGCACAACGAATCGGCGGCAGGCTGCGGCAACAACTGTGACAGCCAGAGAATCCAGGCCAGTTTCATAAATCTCCTTGCTCCGTGTGGGCCGCACCTGGCTGTTCCATCCGATCGTGCGGACGGGGCGTGGGTACGACTTGGCGTCATGGGGAGGCGGCCATCGGGGCCGCCCGGGGGCGGACCCGAAGAAGACGTGGGGTCCGCGCGCTCACTCGAACTGGGTGGTGAGCGGGAAAGTTGGCGCACGATAGGGGGGGATTTCCCAATACATCCTGAACCCGAAAGCTTGACATTCAGGTTCGGAGGTGGGGCTGAATCGGCGGTTTAGCCCCGTATTCAGGTCGGTTTCGACCCGGATCAGAGCGCAGCGGCGACCCGGCTGCCCTGATCGATCGCGCGCTTGGCATCGAGTTCGGCGGCGACATCCGCGCCGCCGATCAGTTGTGCCTGGATGCCGGCGGCCTGCAGCGCGGCGTGTAGATCACGGCGCGGTTCCTGGCCAGCGCAGACCACCACATGGCTTACCGGCAGCAGCTGTTCCTGGCCGTCCACGCGGATGCGCAGGCCGGCGTCATCTACGCCCAGGTAGGTCACGCCACCGAGCATGCTCACGCCCTTGGCCTTGAGCGTGGCACGGTGGATCCAGCCGGTGGTCTTGCCCAGGCGGGCGCCGGGCTTGCCCGGGCTGCGCTGCAGCAGCCAGACCTTGCGGGCGGGCGCTTCAGGTGCCGGTTTGGCCAGCGCGCCCCGGCCCTCGAAGCTGGGGTCCACGCCCCACTCGGCCATCCAGCGCGCCGGGTCCAGCGCGCTGGAGGGCCCCTCGTGGACCAGGAACTCGCCGACATCGAAGCCGATGCCGCCGGCGCCGATGATCGCGACCTGCTCGCCCACCTGGACCTTGCCGAGCAGCACATCCAGGTAGGTGACGACCTTGGGGTGGTCGGCGCCGGGGAAATCGACCCGGCGCGGGGTGATGCCGGTGGCGATCACCACCTCGTCGAAACCTGCCAGGGTGGTCACGTCGGCCACGGTGCCCAGCTTCACCTCGACACCGGTCTCGTCCAGCTTGTGGCGGAAATAGCGCAGCGTCTCGTGGAATTCCTCCTTGCCCGGGATCCGCTTGGCGACGTTGAACTGGCCACCGATCTCGCTGCCGGCGTCGAACAGCGTCACCACGTGGCCACGCTCGGCAGCCACGGTCGCGCAGGCCAGTCCGGCCGGACCGGCGCCGACCACGGCGATGCGGCGCGGGGTGGTGATCGGGCGGTAGACCAGCTCGGTCTCGTGCACGGCGCGCGGGTTGACCAGGCAGCTGGCCGTCTTGTTCTCGAAGACGTGGTCCAGGCAGGCCTGGTTGCAGGCGATGCAGGTGTTGATCGCCTCCGGACGGCCGGCGCGCGACTTGTTGGCCCACTGCGGGTCGGCCAGCAGCGGCCGCGCCAGCGATACCATGTCGGCACCGCCCGCGGCGAGGATGCGCTCGGCCACGTCGGGCATGTTGATGCGGTTGGTAGCGATCACCGGCACGCCCACATGCGGCTTGAGCTTGGCGGTGACTCCCGCAAAAGCACCGCGTGGCACCGAGGTGGCGATGGTCGGGATGCGCGCCTCGTGCCAGCCGATGCCGGAGTTGATCAGGGTCGCGCCCGCTGCCTCGATGGCCTGGGCCTGCTGCACGATCTCGGCCCAGTTGCTGCCGTCGGGCACCAGGTCTACCAGGGAAAGCCGGTAGATGATGATGAAGTCCGGCCCACAGGCCTCGCGGATGCGGCGAACGATTTCCACCGCGAAGCGCATGCGCTGCGCCGCGTCGCCGCCCCAACGGTCGGTACGCTGGTTGGTACGTGGGGCGATGAACTCATTGATCAGATAGCCTTCCGAGCCCATCACCTCCACGCCGTCGTAGCCGGCCTCGCGCGCCAGCCGCGCGCTGCGCGCGTAATCGGCGATATGGCGGTCCACGCCGCGCGCCGACAGCGCCCGCGGGGTGAACGGGTTGATCGGCGCCTTCAGCTTGGAGGGCGCTACCGAGAGGGGGTGGTAGGCGTAGCGGCCGGCATGCAGCAGCTGCAGGCAGATCCTGCTGCCGTTGTCGTGCACGGCCCGGGTGACCTGGCGATGCGGGCGGACCTCCCACGGCCAGGACAGCTTGCCGCCGAACGGCTTGAGCCAGCCGACCACGTTGGGCGCGAAGCCGCCGGTGACGATCAGCCCGACGCCGCCGGCCGCCCGCTCGGCGAAATACGCCGCCAGCCGCGGGAAATCGCGCGCGCGGTCTTCCAGGCCGGTGTGCATGGACCCCATCAGGACCCGGTTGCGCAGCTGGGTGAAGCCCAGATCGAGCGGGGCGAACAGGTGCGGATAGGCGGTGGATTCGGCGGCTGGCGACATGTGGATACGCTTGCGTACGGAAGCCCGCAGGGTGCCGCGAAAGGCCCTGAAGAGCAAGCGCATGTGTCCCGCCAGATGCCGACCGCCGGTCGGCACGGACGCCCGTCAGGGTGTGGCGGCGGCCGGGGCGGGCTTGCGGATGCCGAACAGCGGCAGGGTGAGCCCACACAGCGGGCCGATCAGCAGCGCGAAAGCAAGGGTGCCCACCCCGACGTTGCCGCCCAGCCACCAGCCGATCAGCAACACCGTGCCTTCGATCGCGCTGCGCACGATCCAGATCGGCCAGCCGGTGCGAGCGTGCAGGCCGGTCATCAGGCCATCGCGCGGGCCGGGGCCGAAGCGCGCGCCGATATACAGGCCGGTGGCGAGCGCGACCAGCAGCAAACCGCAGGCAAACATCGGGATCTGCCAGGCCAGGCCATGCACCTCCGGCAGCAGCCACAGCCCGAATTGCGCGCTGGGGCCGATCAGCATCACGTTAAGTACCGTGCCCAGGCCCGGCTTCTGCCGGATCGGCCACCACAGCAGCAGCACCAGCGCGCCGATCACATTGGTGGCCACGCCGAAGGACAGCGGCGTCTGCAGCGCGATGCCCTGGGAAAGCACATCCCAGGGCGCCACGCCGATCGCCGCGCGGATCATCACCGCCGCGCCGAAGCCATACAGGAACAGACCGAGCAGAAGTTGCAGCAGGCGCAGGGGCAGGGAGGTGGGCATGACGGGTATCACCGGAAGGGCCACTGACTGTAGGCGGCACTGCGCACCGCCGACAGATACAGATGCGCGCGAAAGTGCGCTGACACGTTGCCGCGCGATTACTCCCAGCCGGACAGCACCAGTTTGCCGATCACGCCGCCGCCTTCCAGTCGCCGGTGTGCCTCGCGCAGATTCGCCGCATTGATGATGCCCAGGTGCGTGTGCGCGGTGGTGCGCAGTTCGCCGGCGTCGATCAGGCTGGCAGCGCGGCTCAGGATGCAGTGCTGCTCGATCATGTCGGCGGTCTGGAAGCGCGAGCGGGCGAACATGAATTCCCAATGGATGCCAATGCACTTGGCCTTGTACGGATCGCCGATGCGCAGCGGTCCGCGCGGCTCGACGATCAGCCCTACATGTCCCTGCGGGGCCAGCAGCTCGCCCAGCGCGTCCCAGTAGTGGTCGGTGTCGGCCAGATTCAGTGCGACCTGCACCTGCGCGACGCCCAATGCCTGCAGTTGCGCGGCCAGCGGTTGGCGATGATCGATCACGTGGTCGGCGCCCATCTGCAGGCACCACGCACGGGTTTGCTCACGCGAGGCGGTGGCGATCACGGTGAAGCCGGCATGCCGTGCCAGCTGGATGGCGATCGAACCGACACCGCCGGCGCCGCCGATGATCAGCAGGTGCTGGCCACGATGACGGCGGTCTTCAAAGTGCAGCGGCATGCGCTGGAACAGCAGTTCCCAAGCGGTCAGCGTGGTCAGCGGCAACGCCGCGGCCTCGGCGAAATCCAGCGTGGTGGGTTTGCGCCCGACCAGGCGCTCGTCCACCCACTGATACTGCGCATTGCAACCGGGGCGGGTCACGTCGCCCGCGTAATACACCTCATCGCCGGGTGCGAAGGCGGTGACTTCCGGGCCCACCGCTTCCACGACACCAGCGGCGTCGTAGCCCAGTATCCGCGGCGGATGCTCCTGCTGCGCGCGCGGCGCACGCTGTTTGGTATCCACGGGATTGACGGAAGCAGCATGGATTCGGACCAGCAGGTCGCGTCCCTGCGGCTCGCCCGGTGTTGCGATACTCACGTCCTGCAGCGCAGAGGGGTCTTCGATCGGCAGATATCGGGTCAGTCCCACGGCTTTCATGTCGGCTCCGGATCGGGGGAATCCTCTCCATCATACGGATCACGACGTGGCTGTTTTTGCGCTGAATCAAGGCGCTTACGCGATTTGAACCCTAACGTGAAAAATGTGTCGCGACGTCGCCTGAATTAGGCAAAACCCTTGTCATTGCTGGGTCTTGCGGAATTTCATCAACCTGTATAGGGTGCCACCAGCTGGACCCGGTAGAGGTCTGGCGGTCGTCTTCACATGTTACGGGACTGTTAACATCACCTTCACTCGCCTGAGCATAATGTTCGCGGCGGTGGCGTGCTGAATCGGCAGTCTGAAAACGACGCAGTAGTGCTGGCCCATGCCTCTACCGGTTTCATACCCCCGAAATAGGAGCTGTACTCAATGAACAAGAAGATCCTCACTGCCGCGCTGCTGGGCGGTCTGGCTTTCGCCCAGGCTGCATCGGCGCAGGATTTTGACGACCGCTGGTACCTGACCGGTTCGGCCGGCTTCAACTTCCAGGATAGCGACCGTCTGACCAACGACGCTCCGTTCGTTACCCTGGGCCTCGGTAAGTTCATCAGCCCCAACTGGTCGCTGGACGGCGAGCTGAACTACCAGAACCCGAACTTCGATGCCAACCAGGATCTGAACTGGAGCCAGTACGGCGCCTCGCTCGACCTGCGTCGCCACTTCATCCAGGAAGGCCGCGGCTGGAACCCGTACCTGCTGTTCGGCCTGGGCTACCAGAA
Source organism: Stenotrophomonas sp. PUT21 (assembly GCF_052232875.1). Taxonomy (NCBI): domain Bacteria; kingdom Pseudomonadati; phylum Pseudomonadota; class Gammaproteobacteria; order Lysobacterales; family Lysobacteraceae; genus Stenotrophomonas; species Stenotrophomonas sp. PUT21. The sequence continues at coordinate 511,772 of NZ_CP197645.1, forward strand.
GTCGGAAGAAGAGTACGCAGCGCTGAACACCAACGGTCCGCGTGAGCGCAAGGACGGCAACTTCGCCGCCAAGCTCGGCGTCGGTCTGCAGACCACCTTCGAAAAGCGCGTCGCTGTGCGTGCCGAAGTGGCCTACCGCGCTGACTTCGACGACCAGAGCATTGCTGCTCCGAGCGAAGACTGGTTCGGCGACGTGCTGGCTTCGGTCGGCGTCGTGATCCCGCTGGGTCCGGCCCCGGTTGCTGCCGTGCCGGCTCCGGCTCCGGTTGCGCCGAGCTGCGCCGATCTGGATGACGACGGTGACGGCGTCAACAACTGCGACGACAAGTGCCCGAACTCGCAGCCGGGTCAGACCATCGGTCCGGACGGTTGCCCGGTCCCGGTGTCGATCGATCTGAAGGGCGTGAACTTCGACTTCGATAAGTCGAACCTGCGTCCGGACGCGGTTGCGATCCTGAGCGAAGCTTCGGAAATCCTGAAGCGTTACCCGGATCTGCGCGTTGAAGTGGCCGGTCACACCGATTCCAAGGGTACCGACGCTTACAACCAGAAGCTGTCCGAGCGTCGTGCCACCTCGGTGTACAACTACCTGACCCAGAACGGCGTTGACGCTTCGCGTCTGGTCGGTCCGATCGGTTACGGCGAGAGCCGCCCGATTGCGCCGAACACCAACCCGGATGGTTCGGACAACCCGGAAGGTCGCGCCAAGAACCGTCGTACCGAGCTGAACGTCCAGAACTAATCCTTCTGGCAGTACAGTCTCATAAGCAGGGCCCGGCATTGCCGGGCCCTGTTTTTTTTTGTCCCTGGTTGTCCCGAAACCCGGAAATCAACAATAAATCCAACAAGTTGCCGTATTCATTGAAGGTGGCGCTTGAAAGACGTTGTGGCGCTGTTAAACTCGCCGCGTCGACCCCTTCCTGGATGCATCCCATGCAGCGTTTTGCACTGGCCGCCGCGCTTGGCCTGGCCCTGGTTCCCGCCGCCCACGCTGCCGTGGACTGTTCGGCACCTGTCAGCGCATCGCCGCTGCCGCTGCCGGCCACCGCGATCGCACCGGTTGCCGAAGAGCTGTACATCCGCAACGTGCAGCTGGGCATGCCCGCTGGCGTGCTGACCTCCAACTTCGACCAGGAACAGTCGCTGGACCGCGTGCTGCAGCGCCTGCGCATCGATGGCTGCCAGAACATTGCCAAGGCAATCCCCAGCGCACCGGTGATCAACCCGAATGATCCGGCCGCCTACAAGCCGCAGACCGAGTTCGACAACACGCCGTGGCGCTTTGACATGAGCCAGAACGGCAAGCGCATGACCGCCGAAGAATTCGACGCCTGGATGAAGGCCCGCGGTGTGCGCGTGGTCAAGGCGCGCCCGGCACCGGCGGCCGTGCCCGCCGCCACCACCGAAGCACCGGCTGAAACCAAGCCGGCGGACAAGAAGTAAGCCGCCTGAGCGGAGCACGATGACGACACGCCGGCCACCCGCCGCGACCGCGTCCCGACCACGCCGCCCCGAGCGGCGTGCGAGCCCCGCAACAGGCACCCGCAGCACCGCCCCGAACGCCCCTGCAAGCGCACCGCGCCATGGCCTGGCGCGGGTGCTCTCCAAGGCCGGGCTGTGTTCGCGCACCGAAGCCGCGCGCTGGATCGCCGACGGCCGGGTCACGGTCGATGGCCGTGTCATCAACAACCCCGAATTTCCGATCATCGACGGGCGTCATCACGTGCGCGTCGATGGCCAGCCGCTGGATGCCCCCAAGCGCGTGTATCTGCTGCTCAACAAGCCGCGCGGGCTGGTCACCACCGCGCAGGACGAGCGCGGCCGCGACACGGTCTACCGCTGCTTCGACGACGCCGGGCTGCCGTGGATCGCGCCCGTTGGGCGCCTGGACAAGGCCAGCGAAGGCCTGCTGCTGTTCAGCAATGATCCGCAGTGGGCCGCGCGCCTGACCGACCCGGCCACCGGCCCGGACAAGACCTATCACGTCCAGATCGATGCCATTCCCGACGCCGCGCAGCTTCAGGCGTTGTGCGCAGGGATCGAGGACGAAGGGGAGTGGTTGCGCGCGCGACGCGCCACGCTGCTGCGCAGCGGCGACAAGACCGCCTGGCTGGAAGTGGTGCTGGAGGAAGGCCGCAACCGTCATATCCGCCGCCTGCTGGCCGCATTCGACATCAACGTCCTGCGCCTGGTGCGCGTGGCGATCGGCCAGCTGCCGCTGGGCGACCTGGGCAAGGGCGCCTGGCGCGAGCTCAGTCAACACGATCTGGATCTGCTTCATGCCGCGGCCGACAGCGCCGCGGCCACACCGTGACCTCGTGGCCTGCCGGCATGTGGCAGGCCATTCGACCCGGGCAATGGATGGCCTTCGAAGGGATGTTCCGTTCAATACCGGGAGTAAGACCATGCACGTCAGTACCCTCAACCGTTCCCTCTTCCGTGGCGCCTGCCTGCTGTTGCCGGCCGCGCTGCTGACCGCCTGCGGCGGCCACAAGCAGATCGCCAAGCAGGATCCGCCGGTGACCGACAAGGTCGTGGAGGTCAAGGTTCCCGAGCTGGATGGCCGCGGCAGCTACCGCTTTCTGATGAGCGATGGCGACAAGCGCATGAGCGCCGATGAGTTCGATGCCTGGATGAAGGCCAACGGTATCCGCGTGGCAAAGGGCAACGGCCAGGATGGTCCGGTCGCCGCACCGGTGGTGGTGGCCAGCAAAGAACAGGCCCAGGACAAGAAGAAAAAGAAAAAGTAACCCCGCCGCGCGCGTCGCACCGACGGTAGAGCCGACCGTTGGTCGGCTGGGCACGCAAGGCGTGCCCCCCGTGTCGGATGTTCATGGCCTGCGACGAGAGGCAGCCGACCAACGGTCGGCTCTACCTCCGTGACGCGCGGGTGCGACGGCCATGCCGGACCGTGGGTCGGCTGGGGCACTCAGGCCTTGATCACGCCCAGCTCCAGGCCGATCCGGGTAAAGGCATCGATCGCCCGGTCTAGGTGCGCCCGAGTGTGCGCGGCGCTGATCTGGGTGCGGATGCGGGCCTGCCCCTTGGGCACCACCGGGAAGAAGAAGCCGATCGCGTAGATGCCTTCCTCGAGCAGGCGCTCGGCGAACTTCTGCGCGAGCGGCGCGTCGTACAGCATCACCGGGCTGATCGGGTGCACACCGGGCTTCACATCGAAACCGGCGGCGGTCATCTTCTCGCGGAAGTAGGCGGTGTTCTGTGCCAGCGTATCGCGCAGGTCATCGGCGGCAGCCAGCATCTCGAAGGCCTTGATGCCGGCGGCGACCACGTGCGGCGGCAGCGAGTTGGAGAACAGATACGGGCGCGAGCGCTGGCGCAGCAGTTCGATCACTTCGGCGCTGGCGCAGGTGAAACCGCCCAGTGCACCGCCCATGGCCTTGCCCAGGGTGCCGGTGATGATGTCGATCTTCTCCAGCACGCCCTTGACCTCGGCCGAGCCGCGGCCGGTCGCACCGAGGAAGCCGGTGGCATGGCATTCGTCGATGTGCACCAGCGCGTTGTACTTCTTGGCCAGTGCGGTGATCTCATCGAGCGGGGCGATGAAGCCGTCCATCGAGAACACGCCGTCGGTGGTGATCAGCTTGGTCTTGCAGCCGGCCGCATCGGCCGCCTGCAGCTGGGCTTCCAGATCGGCCATGTCGCAGTTGGCGTAGCGGAAACGCTTGGCCTTGCACAGGCGCACGCCGTCGATGATCGAGGCATGGTTGAGCGCATCGGAAATGATCGCGTCGTGCTCGCCCAGCAGCGGCTCGAACAGGCCGCCGTTGGCATCGAAACAGGCCGCGTACAGGATGGTGTCCTGCTTGCCGAAGAACCCGGCGATCTGCTTTTCCAGCTGCTTGTGCAGGTCCTGGGTACCGCAGATGAAGCGCACCGATGCCATGCCGAAGCCGTGGGTATCCAGCGCGTCCTTGGCGGCCTGGATCAGGTCCGGGTGATCGGCCAGGCCCAAGTAGTTGTTGGCGCAGAAGTTGAGCACGGTGCGCCCGTCGTCCAGGGTGATCTCGGCCGACTGCGGGCTGGTGATGATGCGTTCGGACTTGAACAGGCCCTGGGCGCGGATCGCCTCCAGTTCTTCAACGTAATGCTGGGTCAACGAGGCGGTGGTGGCGTCGGTCATGGCAGGCAGTCTTCGGCACGGGAAACCGGGGATTTTACCTGTCGCAGGCAACGGCCGGGTTGCGCCGCCGGGTGATCCGGGCGGGGCAGGGCGAGGGACGGTTGCAGACGTGATTGTTGCGTCGCAATATCAATCAGGTTAAAAAACTGTAAACCGCGCCGTTCCGCCCACCCCCACGTCTGGAGAGACCCCGCATGAACCACGCCACGCGCTGTACCGCCGCCGTTGTGCTCTGCGCCGCCCTGCTTGCCCCGTTCGCCGCCAGTGCCCAGGACGAGGCCGCCTCTCCCTTCAGCTGGAACGTCACCGGCGTCTCGGACTACGTGTTCCGTGGTGTGTCCCAGACCGACGAGGATCCGACGATCCAGGCCGGTTTCACCTATACCTCGCCGGTCGGCCTGTACGCCGGTGTCTGGGGCTCGGGTGTGGACTTCGGCGATGGCGGCCCGGATGCCGAGGTCGACTACCTGATCGGCTACGCCTTCGACGTGACCGACAACGTCAACCTGGACCTGCTGCTCAATCGCTACACCTACCCGGGCTCCAGCGAGCTGGCCTATAACGAGTTCATCACCAAGACCACGTTCGCCAAGCAGTACAGCCTGACCGTGACCTACACCAACGACGTGTTCAATTCGGGCACCGATGCGTGGTACTACGCCGTGGGCGGCGAGTGGGCACTGCCGCAGGAGTTCACCCTGAGCGCGAACGTCGGCCGCAGCACCTTCGAGGAAGGCATTTCCAAGGATTACACCGACTGGAATGTCGGCGTGAGCCGCCAGCTCGGCCTGTTCAACCTGGGCCTGGGCTACTACGGCACCGACGGCAACGGCCGCGACAACTCCGGCAAGCTGGCCGACAACCGCGTGGTGTTCACCGTGGCAGTGGGCAAGTAGCCGGCCACTGGCCGGCACCGCGCACCGCCGGCCACCTCGCGAACAAAAAAGGCGCCCGGATGGGCGCCTTTTCAATGCTGGCCTCACACCGGCACCCTTGCTGGAGAACCACCCCCTGTTGTTCAAGGGGCGCGCCAACGGCGCGGGGAGAAGGTGGAATGGTCCGTTGATCACCTGTGCCGAAGGCACAGCAGATCAGTTCCAGCTCAACACCACCTTGCCGGCCTTGCCCTGTTCCATCAGGTCGAAGCCCTTCTGGAACTCATCGATCGGCAGCTGGTGGGTCATCACCTTGCCCAGCGGGAAGCCGGACAGCACCAGCTGGGTCATCTTGTACCAGGTCTCGTACATCTTGCGGCCGTAGATGCCCTGCACGGTCAGGCCCTTGAAGATGATCTTGTCCCAGTCGCAGCCAGCGCCCTTGGGCATGATGCCGAGCATGGCGATCTTGCCGCCGTGGTACATGCAGTCGAGCATGTCGTTGAACGCGCGCGGGTTGCCGCTCATTTCCAGGCCCACATCGAAGCCCTCCATGTGCAGTTCCTTCATCACGTCCTTGAGCGAGGTGTTGGACACGTTGACCACGCGGGTGGCGCCCATGTCGGCGGCCAGCTTCAGGCGGAAATCGTTGACGTCGGTGACCACCACGTTGCGCGCACCGATGTGCTTGCAGATGCCCGCGGCGATGATGCCGATCGGGCCGGCGCCGGTGATCAGAACGTCCTCGCCGATCACGTTGAACTCCAGCGCGCAGTGCGCGGCGTTGCCGTATGGATCGAAGAAGGCGGCCAGCTCGGACGGGATCTGGTCAGGGATCGGCCACAGGTTGCTCGCCGGCATCACCATGTATTCGGCGAAGGCGCCGTTGACGTTCACGCCGATGCCCACGGTGTTCGGGCACAGGTGCTGGCGGCCACCGCGGCAATTGCGGCAATGGCCGCAGACGATGTGGCCTTCGGCAGAGACGCGCTGGCCGATCTCATAGCCGGTTACGCCCGGGCCGATCTCGGCGATGCGGCCGACGAACTCGTGGCCGATGGTCAGGCCCGGCTTGATCGTGCGCTGGCTCCACTCGTCCCACAGATAGATGTGCAGGTCGGTACCGCAGATGGCGGTCTTTTCCAGCTTGATCAGGACCTGGTTCGGGCCGGGGGTGGGGACCGGAACCTCTTCCAGCCAGATGCCCTTGGCGGCTTCGCGTTTGACCAGGGCCTTCATTGTTTGCTGCGCCATCGGGGTGGAACTCGTCTGGGGGAAAACGCGGATTATAGAGGGCTGCGCGGAATTCCCATGTTGCGCTGCGGGTGCGCTGGCGGAACGAAAGGCGGGCGTGCAGGGGCGTTTCGAACGGCGCCGCTGCGCTCGCCGGGCCATGCCCGGCGGACGGCGGCATGGCCCGGCCCATGACTTCCGGGGATCGGGCTGGGGCAGGGGCTGGGCTACACTCGGCGGTTCTTTCACCAGGGGCTGCTCAATGCGCTCGAACCTGCTTGCCTTCTCCGTCGTCGCCAGCCTTGGGCTGGTCCAGGTCGCCCATGCCGCTGAAGGCATGTGGGTGCCGCAGCAGCTGCCGGAAATCGCCGGCCCGCTCAAGCAGGCCGGCCTGAAGCTGTCCCCGGAGCAGATCTCCAACCTGACCGGCGACCCGATGGGTGCGGTCGTGGCATTGGGCGGCTGCACCGCCAGCTTCGTCTCCCCGCAAGGCCTGGTGGTCACCAACCACCACTGCGCCTATGGCGCGATCCAGCTGAACTCGACCGCCGAGAAGAACCTGATCAAGGATGGCTTCAACGCCCCGACCCTGAAAGATGAACTGAGCGCCGGCCCGAACGCCCGCGTGTTCGTGCTGGACCAGATCACCGACGTCACCGACCAGGCCAAGGCCGCCATCGCCGCCGCCGGCAAGAACCCGCTGGCCCGGACCCGCGCGCTGGACGCCTTCGACAAGGCCCAGACGGCCGCCTGTGAAGCCGATGCCGGCTTCCGCTGCCGCCTGTACAGCTTCTCCGGTGGCAACACCTACCGCCTGTTCCGCAACATGGAAATCAAGGACGTGCGCCTGGTCTACGCGCCCCCGGGCAGCGTCGGCAAGTTCGGCGGCGACATCGACAACTGGATGTGGCCGCGCCACACCGGCGATTTCTCGTTCTACCGCGCCTACGTGGGCAAGGACGGCAAGCCGGCCGCCTTCTCGGCCGACAACGTGCCTTACCAGCCCAAGCACTTCCTGAAGTTCGCCGACCAGCCGCTGGGCGCCGACGACTTCGTGATGGTGGCCGGCTACCCGGGCCGCACCAACCGCTACGCCTTGGCCGGCGAGTTCAATGAAACCGCCAGCTGGACCTACCCGACCATCGCGCGCCACTACAACGCGGTGCTGAAGATGATCGACGAGGCCGGCAAGGCCGACCCCGACGTCAAGGTGAAGTACGCCGCCACTGCGGCCAGCATGAACAACGTGGCCAAGAACTATGCCGGCCAGCTGGAAGGTTTCAAACGTATCGACGCAGCCGGCCAGAAGCAGGCCGAAGAAGCCGCCGTGCTGGCCTGGCTGAAGAAGCGCGGTGCCGCCGGCAAGCCGGCCCTGGCTGCGCATGCGCAGCTGGTCCAGCACCTGGACACCAGCAAGACCACGCGTGAGCGCGACCTGTTCGTCAGCCAGTTCAACAGTACGTCCGCAGTGGGCTCGGCGATCACTCTGTATCGCCTGTCGATCGAACGCAGCAAGGCCGATGCCGAGCGCGAAGTCGGCTACCAGGAACGCGATCTGCCCTCGATCGAAGGCGGCCTGAAGCAGATGGACCGCCGTTACGTGCCGCGCATGGACCAGCAGCTGCAGACCTACTGGCTGAGCCAGTACGTGGCCCTGCCGGCCGCGCAGCGCAGCAACGAGGTGCTCAACCAGTGGCTGGCGGGCAGCGATGCGGCGGCCGTGCAGGGCCTGGTCGGCAAGCTCTCGGGCACCAAGCTGGGCAGCCTGGATGAGCGCCTGAAGTGGTTCAAGGCCGATCGCGCCGCCTTCGAGGCCAGCACCGATCCGGCGATCCAGTACGCGGTGGCGGTGATGCCTGCGCTGCTGCAGCAGGAAGAGCAGAAGAAGACCCGCGAAGGCGAGTCGCTGGTGTCGCGTCCGCTGTACCTGCAGGCCGTGGCCGACTACAAAAAGAGCAAGGGCGAGTTCGTCTATCCGGACGCCAACCTGTCGCTGCGCATCACCTTCGGCAACGTCATGGGCTACGGCAAGGACGGCGTGAACTACACCCCGTTCACCACCCTGGAAGGGGTGGCGGCGAAGGAAACCGGCGAAGACCCGTTCGATTCGCCCAAGGCACTGCTGGAGGCGGTCAAGGCCAAGCGTTACGGCGGTCTGGAAGACAAGCGCATCGGCTCGGTGCCGGTGAACTTCCTGTCCAACCTGGACATCACCGGCGGCAATTCCGGTTCGCCGGTGCTCGATGCCAACGGCAAGCTGGTCGGCCTGGCCTTCGATGGCAACTGGGAGTCGGTGAGCTCGAACTGGGTGTTCGATCCGGTGATGACCCGCATGATCGCGGTCGACAGCCGTTACATGCAGTGGATCATGCAGGAAGTGGCGCCGGCGCCGCAGTTGCTGAAAGAACTGAACCTCAGCAAGTAAACCGACACGTCGGTTTCGATAACCCCGCAGCGAAATCTGCGGGGTTTTTTTTGGGGTCGGCTTCAAGTCAACCGCGTGGCGTCTTGTTTTCCCCCGTGGGAGCGCGCCGGGCAGGGATGGGTTCACGGCGCGTCCTGCCAGAGGCTGCCGGCCTCAGCCGGCGCTGACCAGTCGGGCGCCAGGCTCTAGGAGCCATCCGTCAGCAAGTCGCCGAGCGAGCAGACCACGAACAGCAAGCAGCCGCACAGCTTCACCGCCGTGACCGGGTATGATCCCTGTTCGGCGTGGTTTCACAGGACGTGAACGAAACGCCGGAACCTCCTCCCCCCAAGGACCCCTTGTCCGCATGCGCATCCTGCTTGCCCGTCACGGCGAAACGCCGTGGAACGCCGAAGGCCGCTACCAAGGCCAGATCGATATCCCGTTGTCGCCGATCGGCGAAGCCCAGGCCAAGGCACTCGGGGAACGTCTGAAGTCCGTCGACATCACCCGCGCCGTCGCCTCACCGCTCGCGCGCGCCCAGCTCACCGCCCAGCTCGCCCTCGGTGCCGAACGCGCCCCGATGCTGCTGACCGAACCGGACCTGCAGGAAATCGCCCACGGCGAGTGGGAAGGCCTGCTGGCCAGCGAAATCCACGAGAAGGATCCCTCCCGCCTGCGCGCCTGGCGCGAAGAGCCGGACACCGTGCTGATGCCCGGCGGCGAATCGCTGCGGCTGGTGCTCGAGCGCAGCTGGCGTGGCCTGGCCCGCGCTGCCGAAGGCCTGGGCGAGCACGACACCCTGCTGGTGGTCGCCCATGACGCCGTCAACCGCGTGATCCTGTGCCGCATCCTCGGGCTGCCGATCTCGCGGCTGTGGACCTTCCGCCAGGCCCCGACCACCCTCAACCTGCTCGAAGGCCCCGACCTGGATCAGCTCGAACTGGTCCGCCTCAACGACTGTGCCCACCACACCCCGTTCTTCGGCGAAGCCAAGCACCGCGCGCTGTAACGCACTGCGTCCCATCCTGCCGTCCGCCCCAATGATTCCGATCCAACGCCCATGACCACCATCGCCCGCCCGCAGACCCTCTCCGATTGGCTCGGCTACATCGAGCAGCAGCACCCCGCCACCATCGACATGGGGCTGGACCGGGTGCGTACCGTGGCGCAGGCGATGGGGCTGGGCGCACCGGCCGAGCGCAGCATCGTGGTGGGGGGCACCAACGGCAAGGGCTCCACGGTGGCCTTCATCGAGGCGATCGCCCGTGCGGCGGGCTGGAAGGTCGGCGCGTATACCTCCCCGCACCTGCTGCGCTACAACGAGCGCGTGCGCATCGACGGCCAGGACGCCAGCGATGAAGCACTCATGGCCGTCTTCAACGCCATCGAAGACGCGCGTGGCGACACCACGCTGACCTATTTCGAATACGGCACCCTGGCCGCGCTGCAGCTGTTCGCGCAGGCCGGTCTGGATCTGGCCGTGCTGGAGGTCGGCCTCGGCGGGCGCCTGGACGCGGTCAACATCGTCGACGGCGACGTTGCGGTGATCACCACGGTGGACATCGATCACAGCGACTGGCTGGGCGAGGATCGCGAAGCGATCGGCACCGAGAAGGCCGGCATCATCCGGGGCTGGAAGCCGGTCATCCTGGGCGAAATCGATCCGCCTTCGAGCGTGCTCGCGCGCGCTTACCTGGTCGGTGCCAATGCCATCCGGGGCGGCAGTGATTTCTTTGCCGAGGCCATCGATGGCGAACGTTGGCGCTGGCGCGACGTCGGCTTCCGCATCGAACTGCCGCAGCCGGCGCTGCGTGGCCCGATCCAACGCGCCAATGCCGCCACCGCGATCGCCGCGCTGCGCGCGCTGGATCGTCCGCTGCCGCGCACCGCCTTCATCGAAGGCGTCGCCGCCGCGCGCATCCGCGGCCGCCTGCAGGCCTTTGACCACGACGGCGTGGAGGTGCTGGTCGACGTTGGTCACAACCCGCAGGCCGCGCGCGAACTGGCCACCGCACTGAAGGCCAGTCGCGTCACGGGCGACACCATCGCGGTGTTCGCCGCGCTGCAGGACAAGGATGCCGCCGGGGTGGTCGACGCCCTGGCCGACCAGGTCCAGCAGTGGCATCTGGCCGGCCTGGAGGGCGCACGCGCCCAGAGCGCCGGGGAACTGCAGGCACGTCTGGCCGGTACGGCTGCCGCCGCCGCTACGCCACACGCCAGCGTCGTGGACGCCCTGCAGCATGCCCTGACGCAGGCCAAGGCCGGTGACCGCGTGCTGGTGTTCGGCTCCTTCCACACCGCCGCGCAGGCGCTGCAGATGCTCGACCCCCGCGTCTGAAGAGGGCTTTGCAGCGCCGTTCAGCCGCATCAGCCGCCGCACACGCGCGCACCCGTATAATCGCCGTGGCATTCCGCCGCGCCGCCTGCCTGCCTTCACGTGGATACTCCTCTGAAACAGCGACTGATTGGTGCCATCGTCCTGGTGGCGTTGGCCGTGATTTTCCTGCCCATGCTGGTCAAGGGTCCCGCACCTGATAGTGGTGTCGCCAACGTGCCGATCAGTGCACCGGCCGCGCCATCGGATGGCCAGTTCGAAACCCGAGAGCTGCCGCTGGTCGCACCGACCGGTGGTGCCACCGGCCTGCAGAGCGGCGCATCGACCACCCAGCCGCTGGCCGACAGCGCTGCCGTCGCCGCCGATCCGGCCCCGGCCGATACCTCGCCGGCTGTCGCCGCCGGCAACTACGCCGTGAGCTTTGGCGCCTACGCCAGCGAAGCCGATGCCGACCGCGTCATCGCCTCGCTGAAGAGCGCCCAGTTGGCGGGCTTCCGCGAGCCGGCCACCATCAACGGCCGCCAGGCCTGGCGCGTGCGTGTCGGCCCTTACGCTGATCGTGCGCTGGCCGAAGCCGGCCGCCTGCAGGCGGTGAAGGTGCGCAACGACGTCAAGGCCGAGGTCATCACCCTGGATGCCCGCGCCGATACCGCGGTTGCCGCCACCCCGGCCGCCACCGCACCGAGCCCCTCGGCTGCACCGGCGGCCTCCAGTGCTGCCGCGGCGCCGTCGGGCAACACGGTGAAAACCGAATCGCTGCCGGCCGAGCCGGTCGCGGCCGCCAAGCCGGAACCGAAGCCGGCCGCGCCCAAGCCGGAGCCCAAGCCGGCGCCGGCCCCAAAGCCCGACACCGCCGCTGCTGCACCCGTGACCGCCCCGGCCGCGCCGGCCGCCAGCAGCGTCGGCTTCGCCGTGCAGCTGGGTGCCTTCGGCCAGGCGGCCGAAGCCAACGCGCTGCGCGACAAGGTCCGCGCCGCAGGCTTCAGTGCCTTCGTGGAGCAGGTCCGTACCGACAAGGGCACCCTCAACCGGGTCCGCGTCGGGCCGGTCGCCAACCGCGCCGATGCCGAGAACCTCAAGGCCCAGGTGGCCGCCAAGGTCGGTGTGGCCGGCATGGTCCGCCCGCATCCCTGATGCCTGAGCTGCGCCGCCCCGCACCCGCTGGACGGCGCCTGCCGCGCGCGCGCGGCCTGCCGGCATGATCGACATCGTCCTGCTGGTCCTGATCGCCGCCTCGGTCCTGCTGGGCCTGATGCGCGGCTTCGTCGGCATCGTGGTCGGCACGCTGTCCTGGCTGCTGGCCGGCTGGGCTGCGTTCCTGTTCGGCAACGATGCGGCGCACTGGTGGGCCGCCCCGTTGGAACCGGGCACCGGTCACTACGTTGCCGGCTACCTGGGCGTGTTCCTGATCGTGATGATCGCGGTGGGCCTGATCGGCATGCTGATCAAGGCGGCCGTGAAGGTCACCTGTCTCACCGGTGCCGACCGCCTGCTGGGCGGCGCGCTCGGCCTGGTCCGCGGGGCTTTCCTGGGCTGCGTGCTGTTGATGCTGGCCGCCTTCACATCGTTGCCGCAGGAGCCGGCCTGGCAGACCTCGCAGGTGCGGCCGCTGCTGCAGCCCGGCGTGCGCTGGATGCAGGCGCAGCTGCCCGAGATGGCGTTGCCGGAGGTGAATCTGCCGCAACTGCCAACGATGGATTTGGGCAAGCCGCTCGCGACAGGCGATAATGGCGTCCTTGGCGAGGTAGTGGCAGGGCGCGGATGGCCGCGTCCCGTTGACGAGGGGAGGGAGAGGGCACCTGCCGACGCTGCGGCGCGCGGGCCGGCTTCCACACTGCCAGTCAATATCGAGCCGGCGCACCCGCGTCCGGACGACACCGCTCCGGCACGGAACGGTACCCCCGGCCAGGCACGGCCACCTTCACTGTAGATGGGCGCAGCCCAGCGGAGAACTCGCACCATGTGTGGCATCGTCGGAATCGTCGGCAACCAGAACGTCGCCGGGCAGTTGTATGACGGCCTGACCGTCCTCCAGCATCGTGGCCAGGACGCGGCCGGCATCGCCACCGCCGATGGCACCCGCCTGCGCGTGCAGAAGGCCAATGGCCTGGTGCGCGATGTGTTCGATGCCAAGCGGATGTCCACGCTGGAAGGCCGCGTCGGCATCGCGCATGTGCGCTATCCCACCGCCGGTTCGGAAGGCATGGACGAGGCGCAGCCGTTCTACGTGAACTCGCCGTACGGCATCGCGCTGGCCCACAACGGCAACCTGATCAATACCGAAGCTCTGCGCCAGCAGGTGTTCGAGCAGGACCGCCGCAACGTCAACACCGATTCGGACAGCGAAGTACTGCTGAACGTGTTCGCCTTCGAACTGGACGCGCAGCGCCAGCTGACCCCGGAAGCGGCGATCCGCGCCGTGGCCGCCGTGCACCGCCGGGTCAAGGGCGGCTACGCGGTGATCAGCGTGGTGCTGGGCCTGGGCCTGGTCGCCTTCCGCGATCCGCACGGCATCCGTCCGCTGGTGCTGGGCAAGCGCGCCCACGCCGAGGGCGACGAATACATCGTGGCCTCCGAATCGGCCGCACTGGACGTGCTCGGTTTCCAGCGCGTGCGCGACGTGCGCCCGGGTGAAGCGCTGGTCATCACCGCGCGCGGCGAGCTGTTCTCCGAAGTCTGCGCCGAGCCGGTCGAGCACAGCCCGTGCATCTTCGAGTACGTGTACTTCGCGCGCCCGGATTCGATGATCGACAACGTCTCGGTGCACAAGGCGCGCATGCGCATGGGCATCAAGCTGGGCGAGAAGATCCTGCGCCTGCGCCCGGACCACGACATCGACACCATCATTCCGATCCCGGATACCTCGCGCGATGCCGCGCTGGAGATCTCCAACACGCTCGGCGTGAAGTACCGCGAAGGCTTCATCAAGAACCGCTACATCGGCCGCACCTTCATCATGCCGGGCCAGGGGGAGCGGGTGAAGTCGGTGCGCCGCAAGCTCAACCCGATCCACCTGGAATTCCGCAACCGCGTGGTGCTGCTGGTGGACGACTCGATCGTGCGCGGCACCACCAGCCAGCAGATCGTGCAGATGGCGCGCGACGCCGGTGCCCGCAAGGTCTACCTGGCCAGCGCCGCGCCGCCGGTACGCTACCCGAACATCTACGGCATCGACATGCCGGCGGCCGAAGAGCTGGTCGCGCACAACCGCAGCATTGAGGAAATCGAGAAGCACCTGGGCTGCGACTGGCTGATCTACCAGGACATCGAGGACATGGAAGCGGCGGTGAGCGAAGGCAACCCGGAGCTGAAGTCGTTCGATTCCTCGTGCTTCAACGGTGTCTACCCGACCGGGATCGAGCCGGGCTATTTCGAGCGCATCCAGCAGCTGCGTTCGGACGATGCCAAGCACAAGCGCCGCGCCTGAGGACAGGGCATGAGTGATGTGTTGGACAGCGCGGCCGGCGATCTGCTGCAGGCCGCGCAGCAGTGCCTGGCCGAACCGGATCCGTTGCGCAAGGTCGCGTTGACCCAGCACTACGCCGTGCAGTTCCGCGCCGGTCGCCTGAAGGCACCGGCCGATGCGCCGGCACCGGAGCCGATCCGGATGCCGGGCCGTCCGGCCAAGCCCACGCTGGTCCACCCGCGCGATCTGCCGCGGCGTGGCCTGGGCAGTGTGGAAGGGCGTGCCGCCTTCGTGCACGCCATCGCGCATATCGAACTCAACGCGATCGACCTGGCCTGGGATGCGGTGTATCGCTTCCGCGGCCTGCCGACCTCGTTCCATGCCGATTGGGTGGCCGTGGCCGATGACGAATCGCGCCACTTCATGCTGCTGCACGATCGGCTGCAGGCCAACGGCTATGCCTACGGCGATTTCGACGCGCACAACGGCCTGTGGGAAATGTGCGAGAAAACCGCGCACGACGGCCTCGCCCGGATGGCACTGGTGCCGCGCGTGCTCGAAGCGCGCGGGCTGGATGTCACCCCGGGCATGATCGTGAAGCTGCGCGCCGGGGGCGATCATGCCACCGCCGATGTGCTGGAGATCATCCTGCGCGAAGAGGTGGCCCACGTGGCCGCCGGCTCGCGCTGGTACCGCTGGTATTGCACGCGCGAGAACGTCGAACCGCGCCCGCGCTTCATGGCACTGCTCAAGGAATACGCCGGTGGCTTCCTCTATGGTCCGTTCAATCTCGAAGCGCGCCTGCTGGCGGGCTTCGATGAGGAAGAACTGGCCGAGCTGATCGAACAGACCGAGCTGCGCGGTCAGGTGTTGGCCAGCACCACGCGCTGACCGCTCTCGGTCGGTCGATTGACGTAGAACAGGCCTGGCCCCGGCCGATACGGCAGCTCCCGCGTGCCTTCATCGGCGGCGTAGAGCAGGGCGGTATCACCCAGTGCATCGAAGTTCCAATGTGCCGACTGCATCAGGTAGTGCTGGCGCAGCAGCAGCTCCTGCGCGGCGTCCAGCGGCAGCCCCGCCAGCAGTCGCGCCGCGATCGGCTGCAGCGCCGCCGGCAACGCCAGTGCAGGCAGCTGGTCGGGCGAAGTTGTCCAGGCTACGCCCGCTGCGGCGGCGTGCTGGTGCAGCACCCGCAAGGCGATGAACTGGTAGCGCGCATCGATCTCCCGGCGCAGCACCACCGCCGCGTAGGCACGCAACGTGAGTTGCGGCAGCACGCTGCGGCTGCCGGCGATGCGCTGCGGCTGCCACTGGTGCCAGACGTCGACCCAGATCGCGTCATCGCCCAGGCCGAGCGCGCGCTGCCAGCGACGGCACGTCGCCTGCGCGGTGCGGTACACCGTGCTCGCGCGCAGCAGCGCCAGCGGCGGTACCTCGCCTGGTGCCAGCCCGGTACCGCGCAGCAGCTGACCCTGGGGCCGGCTGAGCAGCTTGGGCCCTTCGATGCGCTGGTCGTAGCCGCCGCCGATGTTGGCGTGCACGCCTGGCAGGGCGATCTCTTCGTGCTCGGGAGCCACGCTGGTCAGCGCGAAATGCTCGCGGTGCTCATCGCGCGCGACCAGCTGCACCACCGTGTCCGCACAGCCGGCGGGCAGCGCCACGGCGGGCATCTCATCGCGGTGCTGGCGGCCGATCGCCACCACCGTATCGAGCAGCCCGACGAAGCGCACCGGCCGCGCGGCGCCGGGAAATCCCGATGCCAGCGACCACCCCGAGCGCAGCAACTGTTCGCGCAGCCACGCGGCGCCGCCGGGCGCGTTGAGCACGTTCACCGCGTCGCGCGCGCTGGCCGCGCCACGCGAGTAGCCGAACAGATCCACCCGCACGCTGCCGAGCACGCGGCCCGGGTGCGCGCGGGCGAGCTGGCGCAGCGCCTCGGGCAGCAACTGCTCCAGCGCGCGGCGTCGTTTCGCGCGCACGCCGGTACGGCCGATGCCGAACGCCAGCCCCAGCAGGTCGTCTTCCTCGCCGGTGCGCGTGCCCACGCCCTCGATGTAGATCGACACTGCGACCGTGTCGCCGGCGGGCGGCATCTGCCGATGGTCCGGGTACATCGCGTGCAGCCGCGCGATGTTGGTCAGGCCGTTGCTGTAACTGCTGGTCAAGCGGCTCTGGTACGGGGAGGCATCATCGGCGACCACGGCCGGCGGCCGCGGCGCGGGCGTGGTGGCGCCGGGCGGACGTGAGGCACGCTGCAGGTTGTCGGCGTTGTTGCGGGTGCCGTCGAAGAACAGGCCGATATGCAGCGTGCTGTCGAGGCGAGCGCGATCGGGTGGGCTCATCGCTGGCGCCTGTTCTCGGTCCGCATGCACATCCCCCTGTGTCCGGCCATGCTCGCACCCGTGGAATCGGATCCACCGCGTCCGCTCGATCCTCCGGCCGGATGGCCGGGGAGGCGCCTTCGGCATGACGATAATTCAATACGCAGCAATGATCGAGATGTCGTGATCGGCATTTTGTTTTGATAACCAGGCCCGCGTAACGCAAGGTTTGCCTCGCCGTGCCGACCGGTGCCTATTCTGCAGGCCGTTTCCGCTCAAACGGGCTTTCCCATGATGCTTCGCCCACCGGTCTTGAACCGGCGTCGTTTCCTCGGCCTGGCGGCGCTGGGGGGCACCGCGCTTGCCCTTCCCAGGCACGCTTTCTCTCAGCATCTGGATGGCGCACTTGCGGCCACTTTCGATGCTGACTGGTGGTGGGGAGCGTTCAGGGAGCTCACGCTGACCGCCTTGGCGGCCGTCCCTGAAGTCGGCGGGATTCTGTCGTTCTTCGGCGGGCTGTTCATTCCCGCCCACCTGTTCGACAGCGACGACGCGCAATGGCGGCAGTACATCGAGGCGGTCAACCGGATTGTCGATGAAAAGCTGGACGACGCGATCTATCTGCAGGTGCAGGCCTCACTGGCCGGATTCTCGCGTGCGACGCGGTTGTTCCTGTCCGCACTGGAGACAGGGGACGCGCAGCACATCCGCAGCATCATCGATGCACTGAACGTCAGCTTCTCCGCTTCCATCGCCGGCTTCATGCTGAAGGGACACGAAGCACGCCTGCTGCCCCTGTTCGTGCCGGTAGCGAACATGCATCTGGGGCTGCTCCGCCAGGCCGTCCAGCAGGGGCGCCTGCGCCAGTTTCCGCCGGCGGTGATCGTCGATTACCAGAACCAGCTGCAGGCCAGCATCGTCGATTACGGGCAGTACTATGACGATGTGGTGGAACTGCAGCTGCAGGCGGCCGCCAAGGCGCATCCGCATGATGCCTGGGAGCATCGCAACGAGCCCTTGGCGGCGGTCTACACACTGCGCAGCCAATTGCAGGGCAGCTTGGGCGATACACGCGATTGCTGGCCCTCTTTCGATACGGGGCTGTACCCCGGGGAAGTAAAGGTGCACCTGGACCGCGAACTGTTCAGCCTGCTGATCGGCTCGTACTTCGATGACAGCGTGGCCGAGCCCAGCAGGATCGTGCTGCCTGCACCGCCGACCGGGCCCATTCGCCGGATCACCCTGCAGGGCTACGTGTTCGTGGATGGTCTGACGGTGTCGTACGGTCCGGGCCAAGGCCCCGACGGCGTTGACGCGGTGCGCGTGGGCGGGCGTGGCGGGGCAGTCTTCCAGCATGATGACATCGTGCAGCGCGGTCACGTGCGCGCCGTACAGGTCCGAAATGGGTACGCGGTGGATACCGTCGCGCTGGAGTACGGCGATGGCAGCCGTTCGGAACAGGTGGGGGGCGACCGCGGCTATCCGGATCCGCGCCCGGCCACCCGGCTGGCCTTCCCGGGTCACCACTTGTCCAGCGTCATCGGGTTCGGCACGGCCGCCGGCTATGGTGGGGTTCTGTCCGGCTGCATGTTCGGCTTCCAGCTCGACGAGCCGACCGCGCCCGTCGCACTGGACAGGCAGGTACGGGATCGCTTGCAGCGCGTCTGGCCGACCGGGCTGCATCCGGCGCTGCAGGACAGTCCAAAAGGCTGAACCAGGATGCGGTCGAGCGCCGTTCCGGGATCCCGTCCGTGTCTCTGCAGCGGGCGCGGCATGACATCGCCACGCCGCCGCGGGGTCAGTTCGCCAGCGAATCCAGCGTCCAGCCTTCCGGCGTGACGCGCAGTACCGAACCCTGTTCGTACCAGTCGCCGAGCACGATGCGCGTGCAGTCGCGGCCGCTGACCTGCAGGGCGTGGATGGCGGGGCGGTGGGTATGGCCGTGGATCAGGGTGTCCACGCCGTAGCGACCAAACGTGGCGTCCACTTCTGCAGGGGCAACATCGGTGACGGTCTCGAACTGGGCGCGGTCACCCTGCTTCATCTCCGACTGGCGCGCCTGGCTGGCATCGCGCGCCTTCTGCGCGAAGGCGATGCGCGCGGCCAGCGGCTGCGACAGGAACTGCGCCTGGAACACCGGGTCGCGGGTCTGCGCGCGGAACTGCTGGTAGGCGATGTCATCGGTGCACAGCAGGTCGCCGTGCTGCAGCAGCACCGGGCGGCCGTACAGATCGATGACGCTGGGGTCGGGCAGGATCGTGAACCCGGCGCGCCGCGCGTAGTCCTCGCCGACCAGGAAGTCGCGGTTGCCGCGGATGAAATACACCGGCACGCCGGCATCGGCCACGGCATGCAGCGCCATCGCGACCGCATCGGCGGCCGGGGAGGGCGTGTCATCGCCGATCCAGGCTTCGAACAGATCGCCCAGGATGTACAGGGCATCGGCCTGCATCGCTTCATCGCGCAGGAACGCCAGGAACAGGTCGGTGATGGCTGGACGACTCGGGTCCAGGTGCAGATCGGAGATGAACAGCGTGGTCATGCACGCATTGTAAAACGCAGGTGCGCGATGCGCGCGTGCCGGTTTCTCAGACCGGCAACGGCAGCCATTGAAGACTGGCAGCCGCCAGCAGACCGGCGATCCCGGTCGCGGCCAGCACATCGCTGGGGTAGTGCAGGCCCAGCACCACCCGCGACAGCCCGATCAGGACGGTGAAGGGCACCAGCACCGGGGCCAGCCACGGGTAGTAGGCCAGCGCGACGATCGTGAAGGACACCGCGTGCAGGGTGTGCCCGGACGGGAAGCTGAACTCGTCCAGCGGCGCCACCCAGGCCCGGATGCGCAGATCCGCGGCAAATGGCCGCGGGCGTCGCGTCCAGCGCTTGAGGCCCTTGTACAGCAGCAGTGCCATCAAGCCGGTGGCGGCCATGTGCAACGAAGCGCGCAGGCCGTCGAAGCCGTCCAGCAGCACCAGCGCGCCCATCAGCGCGTACCAGAATGCGCCATCCCCCAGGCGGCTGATCACCGCGAAGGCATGGCGGATCCGGCGGTGCCGGCAATAGTGGTTGGCGCGGCGGCACCAGCGGGTTTCGTGGCCGCGCAGTGCGTCAAGCGGCGTGGTCGGCATGCGGCCTCCGGGCCTGGGCCAGTTCGGCAAGCAGGGCATCGAACTCGGCGACCACGTGCTGCGGATGCAGCCGTTTCATCGCGGTGGCGGCATTGCGGCCGAGCCGATGGCGCACTGCATCGTCGCCGGCCAGCTGCACGGCGGCGGTCACAAATTCGCTGTCGTCATTCACGGCGATGCCGTTCTCATCGGTACGCAGGTATTCGCGGGCGGCGCCGTAGTCGAAGGCGACCGTGGCCAGGCCACTGGCCATGGCTTCAAGGGTCACGTTGCCGAAGGTTTCGCTGCGGCTGGGGAAAAGGAACAGATCGCCGCTGGCGAAATGCCGCGCCAGCGCGTCCCCGCGCTGCACACCGCAGAAGATGAAATCCGGGTTGTCGTGGGCCAGCTTGGCGCGCGCTGGGCCATCGCCGACGAAGACGAAGCGCGCCTTCGGCCGTACCTGCTGCAGGCGCCGGAAGGCCTTGACCGCCAGGCCGAGGTTCTTCTCCGGCGCGATGCGGCCGACGTAGATCGCCGCGAAGCCGTTACCGTCGATGCCCCATTCCTCGCGCAGCGCCGGGTCGCGCCGCTCGGGCTCGAACTGGCTGCTGTCCACCGCGCGCGCCAGCAGGCGGACCCGGTCGAAGCCCTGCTCGCCGAGGAATTGCTGCAGCTCCTGGGTCGGCACCAGGGTGGCATCGGCCTGGTTGTGGAAGCGCCGCATCCAGCGCAGTGCGGCTGCCTGCAGCCAGGCCACGCCGTAGTCGGGCAGGTACTCGTCGAAGCGGGTATGGAAGCCGGTCGCGACCGGAATGCCGAGGCGCCGTGCGGTCCGCAGGGCCGACCAGCCCAGTGGACCTTCGGTGGCGATGTAGATCGCGTCCGGACGCTGCTGCTGCCACTGGCGGCTCAGGCGGGACGGCGCGGGCAGACCGAAGCGCAGGCCGGGGTAGCGCGGCAGGCTGGCACCGCTGACCAGCACGGTGCCTTCGGCGGCATCGACATCGCACGGCTGCCGGGGCCGGACCAGATCGACCTGGTGGCCGGCGGCACGCAGGCCCAGTTCCAGGCCCTGCACGGTCAAGGCGACGCCGTTGACTTCCGGGGGATAGGTTTCGGTGACGATGGCATAGCGCATGGCGGGCCTCCGGTATGCCACGCATGCTGGGGCCGGGCGATGTAGCCGACATGACCGCCGTATGACGCCCGGATGACGCGCGCGCCGGCAAAAAAAAGCCACGGCCCCGAAGGGCCGTGGCGATCAGCAGTGTTACCCGGCGGCGATCAGAAGCGCTGCTGGTACTTCATGTACATGAAACGGCCGATGTCATAGCCGCCGTAATACGAGAAGGCCGAGTTCGGCTGGCTGTACATGATCGGCCCGTATTTCTCGAACACGTTGTTGGCGCCGACCGAGACGGTGGCGTCCCACGGCAGGGTGTAACGGAACTGTATGTCGTGGAAGGTGACCGAGCCGCGCCGGTTGTAGTCGCGCGAGCCGGCATACCACGGCGCCTGCACACCCGGGTCGGAGCATTCGTCCGGCCGGGTCTTGGCGTTGATGCAGCGCTCCTTCACGCCGGAGTAGTAGCGGGCGGTCCAGCTCACCCCGAAGTTCTCCAGGTCCCAGCCCAGGGTCAGGTTGGAGCGCACGCGGAAGCCGCTGCCGATGCCATTTTTCGTTTCGGGCACCACATCTAGCTCATTGGTCGTGCGCGACAGGTAGGAGCTCACGTAGGTCGTCGTCCACCCCGTGCTGAACTTGCCATACCCGGTATCCAGGTGGTGGCTGAGCTCCAGGTCGTAGCCTTCGGTTTCCATGAAGCCGGAGTTGCGCTTGCCGTACTTCAGATTGTCCACGATGCCGGTGACTGGATCGCGGGTGAAGTCGTTGCAGCGCGAGGCGATGCCCAGCTCATAGCAGTCGCGCAGCATGTCGTTGGGGTGATCGTTGACGATGGTGTTGTCGATGCGGATCTTCCACCAGTCCAGTGCCACGTTGAGATTGGGCACGAAGGACGGGCTCCAGACCAGGCCCAGGGTGCGGCTGGTCGAGGTTTCCGGCTGCAGGTCGGGGTTGGAGCCGTTGGTGAACGGCACCGGGGTCTGGTCGCTGCTGCTGGTGATCGGGACGCCGCCCTGACGCAGCTGGCGGTAGGTGTCCGCATTGGTGATGACCGCGGCGCAGCGGGCGCGCACCTCGGCACTGCTGGCCGACGCACCGTAGACGGTGTCACAGGGATCACGGTAACCGGTGGTGAAGGTTTCCGAACCGCCACCATACAGATCAGAGATGGTCGGCGCGCGGAAGCCCTGCGCCCAGGTGCCACGCACCAGCAACTGCTCGATCGGCTTCCACTTGAAGCCGAACTTGCTGTTGAGGGTGGCGCCGAAGGTGCTGTAGTCCGAGTGGCGGGTGGCGGCGCTCAGGCTCAGCTCGCGCGCACCCGGCAGGTCGGCCAGGATCGGCACGCTCACCTCCAGGTAGGCCTCGTTGACCTTGTAGTCGCCGCCGGTCGGGCCAGCGGCCAGGTTGGTGGTGGCGCCGCTCTGGGCCAGCGGATCGGGGATGAACTCACCGGCCTCCTTGCGGGTTTCCACGCCAAAGGCGAAGCCCAGGTCGCCGGCCGGCAGCGTCATCACCGTGCCGGCGATGCTGGCGAAGGCGTTGCGGGTGGTGGTTTTGCCGCGGGAAACTTCGGGTGGGAACAGATAGTCGATCAGCGCCGGGTTGCCGGTCAGCCCATTGGGATCGTTGCTACCGTAGGGCGCCAGCGGGTTCCAGGGGATGCAGCCGGCAATCGGCGCACCCGGAACGCCACATTCCACCTTGCCGGTGGCCTCGTTGTAGTACGACGGGCCGACCGCGTTCTTGACGCGTTCCTTGTTGAGGTTGCCGGTGGCGGACTGCACCAGTTCGCTGCGGTTGTACTGGTAGCCCACTTCCCAATCGAAGTAGCGCTCGCCCACCTCGAAGCTGCCTTCCAGCGCCGCTACGGCGCGCCAGGTGGTCAGGTCGCTGGTGCTGACCCGGGGGACTTCCCAGGTGCGACGATTCCAGGCGATGTCGGTGGGTTTCTCATATCCATGGTGATTGCCGAACGGATTGAACCAGCTGTCGGCCGACATCCGCCCGATGCCGGCGGTGGAGGACTGCAGCGGATAGCCGGCGATCTGGCGGGTGGACGTGCGCTTGTTGTAACCCAGCTGAGTGGTCAGGCGGATGTCATCGGTCAACTCCACCCGGCCATCCAGGAACAGCGAATCGCGCTTGAGCGGCGAGATCAGGTGCATCTGTTCCTGCGCGTTGCTGACATCGCCGGTGATCGGGGTCAGGTCGCTGAGATGGTAGTTGGCCGGGTTGGTCGGGTCGGTGCCGCGGTCCAGCGAATAGTTGCAGCCCGCCGCGGCGGTACAGCCGGGCCCTTTCAGGCCGTTGATCTGGCCCCACTGGCTGATCTGGGTCCAGCCATCGCCGGGATGGCGGCTGGTGTTCTGGGACTCGCTGAACCAGCGATCGCGTGCCCAGACGCCCTTCTCTTCGGTGTGCTCGGCCGAGAAGGTCAGCGACGCGCGGTCATTGGACCAGCCGGCCACGACATCCACGCTGTTGCGCGCGCCATCGCCCTGGCTGTACTGGCCGTGGTAGACATTGGCGGTGACGCCGTCGACGTTGCTGCGGGTGATGATGTTGATCACGCCGGCCATGGCGTCGGAGCCGTAGATCGCCGACGCGCCGTCTTTCAGCACTTCCATGCGTTCGATCGCCGAGACCGGCACGCTGGAGATGTCCTGGTAGCCGCCGGTGTTGATGCCCAGGCGCTTGCCGTTGATCAGCACCAGGGTGCGCTGTGCGCCCAGGTTGCGCATGTCGATGTAGGTGCCACCGGCGTTCTCGCCAGCGGCCAGTACGTTGGAGCGGCTGATCGCGGGGCTGCCCACGGCGGTCAGGTTCTGCAGAATGTCGGCCACAGAACTGAAGCCCTGGCGCTCGATGTCGGCGCGGCTGATCGACAGCACCGGCTGGGCCGATTCCACATCGACCTGGCGGATGCGTGACCCGGTGATCTCGATGCGGTCCAGCGTGGTCGGGGTGGCGTCCTGGGCAAGGGCGGCAGTGGAGGCCAGGCCAGCGGTGCCGGCAACCAGGGCAAGGCGGACCGCCTGCCCCAGCGGGGTGATGGATGAAGACATGATCGACTCTCTCTCTAATCGGAACGACGTCCAAGAAGTCGGCGGACCCAAGTACCGCCTTCCTCAAAAATCCAGCCGTGTGAAGGCCGGTGTCCCGAGAGTAGATCGATTCGTTAAGTACTCATGAAGAACATGTGAGGGCGTTCTCACAAATACATCATGCGTCACGCGTTCTGCGAATTCAGCCCATGAATTGCTGCAGGTGCACGTTTGGAAGCGCGCAAAAAGCGTCAGGCAACGAAGGGGCGGAACTGCACACCGAGTCCTGCCATGCCCTCGGTTTCCCCGATCAGATCCGCGCGCAGCAGTGGACGTGCATCGATGTAGGCCTGCGGCAGGATCAGCGACAGGCGCGCGTCATCGGCGGTCAGTTCCAGTGCCGGCATCGGCGTGTCTTCGTGCGCGCGGTTGAGCAGCACCGCCAGGCGCAGCAGCGCAGTCATGCGCCGTGCCGGCTGCAGCAGGCGCTCGGGCAGCGCCTCGAAGGCGGACTTGGAAATGTTGCGGCGATGGCTGCGTACCAGCGCGGCCAGCAACTGCTGTTCCTGCCGTGAGAAGCCGGCGATGTCCGAGTTCTCCAGCACGTAGCTGCCGTGCACGTGGTAACCGCTGTGCGCGATCATCAGGCCAAGCTCATGCAGGCGCGCGGACCAGCCGAGCATGCGGGCATCGTCCGGGTCCAGCTGCCAGCTCTCTTCGACCTGGCCGAGCAGGTTCATCGCCGTGCTTTCCACACGATCGGCCTGCACGGTATCAATGCCGTAACGCTGGGTCAGTGCCGCGACCGACTCATCACGCAGGTCGTTTTCGCTGGCGCGGCCGAGGATGTCGTACAGGATGCCTTCGCGCATCGCCGCCTTGCTGACCAGCAGTTTCTGCAGCCCCAGCGCCTGGAAGGCCGCCTCCAGCACCAGGATCCCGCCGGCGATGATCGGGCGGCGATCGGCGGACAGGCCGGGCAGGTTGATGTCTTCGATGCGCTTGGCCTTGAGCAGTTCATCGCGCAGCTGCGGCAAGGCTTCGGCGGTGATCGCGCCCTTGCTCAGTTTCATGGTGGCGCAGATTTCGCTGATCGCCTTGTGCGTGCCCGACGAGCCCAGTGCTTCATGCCAGCCCAGTGCGCGGTACTTGTTGGCGAACTGCTGGAATTCCGCGCCGATCTCGGTCAGGGCGTCCTTCCAGCGCTTCTTGCTCAGCTTGCCGCCGGGGAAGAAGCGCCGCGTGCTGGCGATGCAGCCGGCCTGCAGGCTCTCGCGCTCTAGCGTCTGCATGCCCTGGCCGATGATGAATTCCGTGGAACCGCCGCCGATGTCGATCACCAGCCGGCGCTGGTCTGCCTTGGGCGGCTGCGCGTGGGCCACGCCCAGGTAGATCAGGCGGGCCTCTTCGCGGCCACTGACCACTTCAATCGCATGCCCCAGCGCGGTTTCGGCCGGCATCAGGAAGGCCTGCGGCGAGCGCAGCTGCCGGACCGTGTTGGTGGCCAGGGCACGGACCCGCACCGAGGGGATCGCACGGATGCGCTGGCCGAACCGGGCCAGGCATTCCAGCGCGCGCTGGCGGGCCTCGGCGGACAGGCCACCTTTGCCATCCAGACCGTCGGCCATGCGCACGGTCTCGCGCAGGCGGTCGACCACCCGCAACTGCCCGAGGGTGTATCGCGCGATGACCATATGGAAACTGTTGGATCCCAGGTCGATGGCGGCGAGCAGGTCGCCATCCTGCAGAGCGGGCGGAGTCGTGGAGGTATGCGGCATGGACGAATGTTAGCCGAAGGCAGGGCCCCCGCGTCACCGCACCGCCTTCACAGCGGATGCGACGCGGGGTCGCAGGCTACAGACCCTGCAGCAGGGCCATCTGCGCCGCGTGCGGCGGCTCGTCGTGGCCCGGCGTGCACTTGATGTAGCTGCCGTCGGCCTGCAGTTCCCAGGCGTTGAGGTTGTCGTCCAGGTAGTTCTGCAGCACGTCGCGGTAGACCTTGCGCGCCAGCTCCGGATCCAGGATGGGGAAGCAGGTCTCGACCCGGCGCAGCAGGTTGCGCTCCAGCCAGTCCGCGCTGGCGCAGAACAGCTCCGAGGCGCCGTCGTTGCCAAACC
This sequence comes from Stenotrophomonas sp. PUT21, assembly GCF_052232875.1. Lineage (NCBI taxonomy): Bacteria > Pseudomonadati > Pseudomonadota > Gammaproteobacteria > Lysobacterales > Lysobacteraceae > Stenotrophomonas > Stenotrophomonas sp. PUT21. The sequence goes on from NZ_CP197645.1 coordinate 537,890, forward strand.
AGTAGACCCGGCTGTGCTCCAGGAAGCGGCCGACGATCGAGCGCACCCGGATGTTGTCCGAGACGCCGGGCACGCCGGGGCGCAGGGTGCAGGCGCCGCGCACGATCAGGTCGATCTGCACGCCCGCCTGCGAGGCCGCATACAGCGCGCGGATCATCTGCGGTTCGTTGAGGGCGTTCATCTTGGCAATGATCCGCCCGGCGCGGCCACTGGCCGCCAGCCGCGTCTCGCGCTCGATCCGCTGCAGCAGGCCCGGGTGCAGGGTGAAGGGCGACTGCAGCAGGCGCTTGAGCTTCATCCGCGGCGCCAGCCCGGACAGCTGCTGGAACAGCAGATGCACATCGTTGCCGATGTCCGCATCGGCGGTGATCAGGCTCAGGTCGGTGTACGCGCGTGCGGTGCCGCTGTGGTAGTTGCCGGTGCCCAGGTGCACGTAACGGCGCAGTTTGCGGCCTTCGCGACGCACGATCAGCAGCATCTTGGCGTGGGTCTTGAACCCGACCACGCCGTAGACGACCTGCACGCCGGCTTCCTGCAGGCGGTCGGCGAGGCCAAGGTTGGCTTCCTCGTCGAAGCGCGCGCGCAGTTCGACCACCACGGTGACGTCCTTGCCGTTGCGTGCGGCCTGGATCAGCGCATCGACGATCAGCGAATCCTTGCCGGTGCGGTACAGGGTCTGTTTGATCGCCAGCACGTTGGGGTCGACCGCGGCCTGCTTGATCACATCCAGCACGGCGGTGAACGCATCGAAGGGATGGTGCAGCAGCACATCCCGGCGCGCGACGATCTCGAAGATGCCATCGCTGTCGCGCAGGGTGCGCGGGCTCAGCGAGGGGTACTTCAGTTCCGGCCGCTGGATCACGTCGTACAGCTGGATCACGCGGTTGAGGTTGACCGGGCCGTCGATCCGGTAGACCGCATTCTCGGTCAGGCCGAAGTTCTGCAGCAGGGTACGCACGATGTCGCGCGGGCAGTCCTGCGCGATCTCCAGCCGCACCGCCGGGCGGTAGCCGCGGTCGACCAGTTCATCGCGCAGCGCAAGCGCAAGGTTTTCGACTTCTTCCTCGTCCACCACCAGCTCGGAATTGCGGGTCACGCGGAACTGGTAGGCGCCCTGGACTTCCATGCCCGGGAACATTTCATCGACGAAGGTCGACAGCACTGAGGAGAGGAACACGAAGGTCTGCGGGCCGCCGAGTTTCTCCGGCAGCTGGATGATGCGCGGCAGCGAGCGCGGTGCTCGCACGATCGCCAGATGTCCGGCGCGGCCGAAGGCATCGGTGCCCTTGAGCACCACCACGATGTTCAGCGACTTGTTGAGGATCTTGGGGAACGGGTGCGACGGATCCAGGCCGAGCGGCGACAGCACCGGCATGATCTCGTTGCGGAAATACGCGCGCAGCCAGCGCTTCTGCCGGTGATTCCAGGAGTGCCGGCCAAGCACGTCGATGCCGGCGTCATGCAGTGCCGGGCGCAGGGTCTCGTTCCAGCAGCGGTACTGCTGGTCCACCAGTTGTGCGGCGCGGTCGTGGATCGCATTGAGGATCGCCTGCGGCGTCATGCCGTCTGGCGCCGGCGGCAGGCCGAACTCCTGCGCATGGCGCACGGCGGCCGCGCGGATCTCGAAGAATTCGTCCAGGTTGGTGCAGGAAATGCACATGAAGCGCAGGCGCTCCAGCAGCGGCACCTGCGGGTCCATGGCCTGGGCCAGCACGCGGAAATTGAAATCCAGCTGCGACAGTTCACGGTTGATGTACAGCGCCGGGTCGCGCAGCGGATCGCCGTCCACGGGTACGGCGACGGGAACAGGAGTACTCATGCGGAAAAGTCTTCGGCTGAAGGAAGGGAGGCGACCTCGGTGCGCGCACGCACCTGGTCGGCATCGAAATGGCAGGAGAACGTGCTGCCCTTGCCGACCTCGCTCTGGATTTCCAGGCGGGCATGGTGCAGGCCGAGAATGTGCTTGACGATCGACAGGCCCAGCCCGGTGCCGCCGCTCTCGCGCGAGCGGCTGCTGGAGACGCGGTAGAAGCGTTCGGTCAGGCGCGGCAGGTGGTTGGCCGGGATGCCGTAGCCGGTGTCACGCACCGACAGCACTACGCCATCCCCTTCGCAGGCGAACTCCACTTCCACGCGGCCACCGGCCGGCGTGTAGCGCACGGCATTGGTGACCAGGTTGGAGAACGCGCTGTGCAGTTCCTTGTTGGAACCCTGCAGGTCCACCCCGGCGGTATCGATGATGCTGATCTGGTGACGGCCCTGGCTGTGCGCTTCGGCCTCGCGGCGCAGCGTGGCCAGCATCGGGGTCATCGCCACGGCTTCGGCTTCGGTATGTTCCTGCGATTCCAGCCGCGACAGGGTGAGCAGGTCTTCCACCAGCTGCGCCATGCGCTGGGATTGCTTGCGCATCTCCTCCAGCATCGGGCCGGTGCCGGGGAAATCCTCCGGGTCCATCATGTCCAGGTAGCCATGCACCACCGTCAGTGGCGTGCGCAGCTCGTGCGAAACGTTGGCGACGAAGTCGCGGCGGACCTGTTCCAGCCGCAGCAGCTTGCTGACGTCACGCGCGATCAGCAGCCAGTAGTCCGGCGAGTAGGGGATCAGGCGCAGGTTGAGGCGGATCGCCGGATCGACCGGCGAGGGCACATCCAGGATCGGCTCGGCGTTGCGGCCGCCGGCCAGCCAGTGCGCCAGCGGCATCGGCTGCAGGCGCTCGACCAGCGCTTCGCCCAGATCGCCCGGATGGTGCAGGCCCAGCAGCGACGTTGCCGCTTCGTTGAACCACTGCACGCGCTGGCTGTTGCGGTCCACCACCACCACGGCATCGGGCAACGCGGCGGCGGCGGCGCGATAACTGCGCAGCATGTCGAGCAGCCGGCGCTTGCGCGTGCGCATTTCCCATTGATTGCGGTAGAGCAGGCGGTCCAGCTCATTCCATACGCCGGTGCCGTCGCCCATGTCCCAGCGATGACGCGCGGTCAGCCCGCGCAACACCCGGCGCAGCCGCCAGTAGTGCCAGGCGAGTGCGCCGATGGAGGCCAGGGCGATGCACATCCAGACATGTCCGACCGCCAGGCCCAGCAAGCCGGCCGCGATCAGCAGGGCGGCGAGGGTGGCGAGCGTTTTCAACCAGGCAGAACGGATGTGGCGCGGCATTGCGGTCTCGCAGAAAGTGCGGTCCTCGGACTCGATCCAAGGTTATAGCAGGAGTGGCCGGAACCGGGCATGCGCGCCCGGCACCGGCCCGACGAGACTCAGGTCGAGGTCGAGAACCGGTAGCCGGCGCCGCGCACGGTCTGCACCATGTTCTCCGCGCCGAACGGTTCCAGCGTCTTGCGCAGGCGGCGGATGTGCACATCGATGGTGCGCTCCTCCACATACACGCTGCCGCCCCACACGTGATCCAGCAGCTGGGCACGGGTGTACACACGCTCAGGGTGGGTCATGAAGAAATGCAGCAGGCGGTATTCGGTCGGGCCGATCGGCACCGGCTGGTCGCCGGCGAACACGCGGTGCGCGGCCCCGTCGATGCGGATCGTGCCGACCGCCACGCTGCCATCTTCGTCATCGTCGCGGGCGCGGCGCATTACCGCACGGATGCGGGCCAGCAGTTCGCGCGCCGAGAACGGCTTGACCACGTAGTCGTCGACGCCGGCTTCCAGGCCACCGACGCGGTCGTTTTCTTCCCCGCGCGCGGTCAGCATGATGATCGGCACTTCGCGGGTGAGGGCTTCTTTGCGCCAGCGCCGGGCCAGATCCAGGCCGCTGGTGCCCGGAAGCATCCAGTCCAGCAGGATCAGGTCCGGGACGCGATCGGCGATGGCGGTCTGCGCCTCGCGGGCATCGCCGGCATGGATCGGGTCGTAGTCGCCCTTGCGCAGGGCAAAGGCGACCATTTCGCGGATCGCGGGTTCGTCATCGACGATCAGGATGCGTTTCTGCACGTGCCCACCGTATTGCTCATCAGATCGGGATTGAGCTCAGTAGACTACGGTTTCATGACAGGTTTGTGACGGGGTAGCCGTTGCCGTCGTGCGCGGCCATCCCACCGTCATCCGGGAGCGGCTCAGCGGCGGTCCAGCTCCGGGTCGTCGATTCCCTGCCGGCGCATTTCCAGCACCGTGGGCGTGATGCTCTCGATCCGGGCATCGACCCGGGCGCGGCCGACATAATCCAGGTCCGGTTGCCGCTTCAGTGCCTGCAGCTGGATCAGTGCCTGCTCCGGGCGGCCACTCAGGAACGCGGCCTCGGCATAGGCTTCGCTGGCCCGGGTGGTATCCCCGGCCAGTTCGCTGGCACGGGCGAAGCGCTGCTGGAAGACCGGATCATTGCCACTTTGCGACAGCATCGGGCGCAGCATCGCCTGCGCGCGCTGGCCGGCCTCGCGTCCCCCCTGTTCATTGAGGATGGCGGCATAGGTCAATGCGACCGGGCGGCTGCCGGGGTGCTGGCGCATCAGGCTCTCGAACCGGGCGTTGGCCTGCGCCGGCTGCCCACTGCGCGACTCCGCCTCGGCCAGCGCCAGCGCCACCCAGACGTTGTCCGGGTGGTCGCGCAGCAGCTCGCCCAGATCGCGGCTTGCCTGCGCGGCGGCACTGTTGCGCAGCCGGCCCAGGGCCAGCCCGTAGCGCTGCGGCTCGGTCAGCCCGTTCTTCTGCGCGCGCTGCAGGCTTTCGTATTCACGAATCACATCGCCCGGGGTGTCGGCACTGAGCACACGCAGTCGCTCGCGCGCCCATTCGAACTGGCCGGTGCTGCCGCGGCTGAGCGAGGTGACTGAAATCTGCATCGAGGCCGGCAGCAGTGGGTTGCTCCGCCGCACCAGCGGATCGGACAGGGCCGGGTCGGCCGGGTTCACCCGCTCCTGGCGGACGCCGCCGGGCACCTCGGTGGTCAGCAGCACCGTGTCCTTCTTCATCTGCTCGGCGCGCGCCTTGGCCTCGCTGATGCGGGTGGTGGTGACCGGGTGCGTCTGCAGGAAGTCCGGGACGCTGTAGCCCCCCTGGTTGCCCCGCATCGAGGCCGACATCCGCTCGAAGAAGCCGGCCATGGCATCCACGTCGTAGCCGCTGCGGGCCAGGGTGCGGATGCCCAGCCGGTCGGCCTCGGATTCGTTGGAGCGGGTGTAGTTGATCTGGCGCTGCTGCATCAGGCCCATGCCCGAGGTGATCGCGGCCATGGTGGCGTCACCGGAGGAATTGCCGCCGGCCTGCTGCGCGGCCACGATCGCGGCGAGCATGCCGAGCAGGATCGGGATCTGGTCGCGCTGGGCGCGCTCGACACCGCGCAGCACGTGCTGCTGGGTGACGTGGGCGATTTCATGCGACAGCACCGCAGCCACCTCATCTTCGCGCTCGGCGGTCAGCACCAGCCCGGCGTTGACCCCGATGAAGCCGCCCAGGGTGGCGAAGGCGTTGATCTGCCGGTCCTTGAGCATGAAGAAGGTATAGGACTGGCGGGGCTGGGCACTGTTGGAGCCCAACCGCGCGCCCATGGTCTGCAGCCAGTCATCGACCAGCGGGTCGTCCAGCAGATAACCGTAATTGCGCAGTTCGCGCAGCATCATCCCGCCGTACTCGGCCTGCCGGGCTGGAGTCAGCAGCTCGCCGGCCGAGGAGCCGATGTCCGGCAGCTTGCTTTCCTGGGCCCCGGCCAGCGGCACGGCCAAGGCCAGGGTCAACGCGGCAGAGAGCAGCAAGGGGCGCAAACGGAGCTCCTGGGGGGAAGACGGACGACAGCGTGACAGGGCCAGTGCAACCTGCAGTTAAACCACAGTGTTGCGACGGTGACGTGGAAAATCCAGCGGACCGCTACCATATACAGACCAACGTTCCGCTGTGGAGTTTCCCGTGAGCCAAGATGCTGTTTCCACCTCCGGTGGCGCACCCGCCATCACCATCTACTCGACCGCGGTGTGCCCGTACTGCGTGGCCGCCAAGAACTTCCTGAAGAGCAAGGGCCGCGACTGGACCGAGGTCCGGATCGACCTGGACCCGGTCGAGCGCGAGAAGATGATGGCCAAGACCCGCCGCACCAGCGTGCCGCAGATCTTCGTCGGCGAGGTCCATGTGGGCGGCTACGACGACATGATGGCCCTGCACCGCGCCGGCAAGCTGGAGCCGTTGCTGGCCGGGCAGGACCCGGCATGAGCGCGGCCGACGACGGCAGCAAGGACCGCATTGCCGAATTCACCGAGTTCCGCCAGCGCATGAACCAGCGCATCCTGGGCGAGCCCAACCAGGTCGTGCGGCGCTTTTTCGCGCTCGATACCCAGACCTACCAGGCCGGCGCGCTTGATGTGAAGACCAAGGAGCTGCTCGGTCTGGTCGCCTCGATGGTGCTGCGCTGCGATGACTGCATCAGCTACCACGTGGCCCAGTGCAAGGACGCCGGCGTGACCCGCGAGGAGTTCTTCGAGACCTTCTCGGTCGGCCTGGTGGTCGGCGGCTCGATCGTGATCCCGCACCTGCGCCGCGCGGTGGACTTCCTGGACCAGCTCGAAGGTGGCGCCGAAGCGCCGGCCGTCCACGAGCATTGAAGTCGGGGCCGTGATGGCCCCGCCGCGGTAGAGCCGACCGTTGGTCGGCCCCGTTGGCCCCCAACGCTCTCGGTACGCCAACGGCCCAGGGTGGAGGAGGTATGCGCGGGCAATTCTGCCTTTCCCGCCTTAGACCAATGGCCCATTTGGGGTCCATCGGGCGGGTAAGGCATAATTGCCGATGAAACTTCCCTTGCGCCCGCGCTTCGCGCACCTCACGGATGGCGCTCCCCCCTCGGTTCGGAATACACATCAATGACGCAGAAAATCACGGTCATCCGCGGTGACGGCATCGGCCCGGAGATCATGGACGCTACCCTGTTCGTGCTCGGCAAGCTGGACACCGGCTTTGAATACGAAGACGCCGATGCGGGCCTGGTCGCGCTGGAAAAGCACGGCGATCTGATGCCGGCGGCCACGCTGGAATCGATCGCACGCAACAAGATCGCGCTGAAGAGCCCGCTGACCACGCCGGTCGGTGGTGGCTTCACCTCGATCAACGTCAGCCTGCGTCGCCACTTCGACCTGTACGCCAACGTGCGTCCGGCGGTGTCCTTCCCGAATACCAAGTCGCGTTTCGGCGACGGCGTGGACCTGATCACCGTCCGTGAGAACACCGAAGGCGCGTACCTGGCCGAAGGCCAGGAAGTGTCGGCCGACGGCGAAACCGCCTTCTCCGGCACCCGCATCACCCGCAAGGGCTCCGAGCGCATCGTGCGCTATGCCTTCGAGCTGGCCCGCAGCACCGGCCGCAAGAAGGTCACCGCCGTGCACAAGGCCAACATCATCAAGTCGACCTCGGGCCTGTTCCTGGCCGTGGCGCGCGAAGTGGCGGCCAAGTACCCGGACATCGAGTTCCAGGAAATGATCGTCGACAACTGCTGCATGCAGCTGGTGATGCGTCCGGAACAGTTCGACGTGATCGTGACCACCAACCTGTTCGGCGACATCATCTCCGACCTGTGTGCTGGTCTGGTCGGCGGCCTGGGCCTGGCCCCGGGCGCCAACATCGGTGAGAACGCGGCGATCTTCGAAGCCGTTCACGGCACCGCGCCGGACATCGCCGGCCAGGGCAAGGCCAACCCGTGCGCGCTGCTGCTGGCTGCCGCGCAGATGCTGGACCATGTCGGCCAGGTCGAGAACGCCGAGCGCCTGCGCAAGGCCATCGTGGCCACGCTGGAAGCCAAGGATTCGCTGACCGGCGATCTGGGCGGCACCGGCAACACCATGGGCTTCGCCCAGGCCATCGCCAGCCGCCTGTAAGCGCGCGGGGCGGTTGTCCAGAAAGCGGGGCGCTTCGGCGCCCCGCTTTTTTATTGCCGGTTCGATGGCGAATTCTTCGGCGATCAACAGGGGTTTCCGTCGATCTGTGCAAGAAACGCACAGATGGTGTGCGGGTGGCTGGCTGTTGGTGCACGGATCCGGCAAGCACCATGCACGCCATCCCAACCACAGCAGGAGCTTTCCCATGAATTTCGCCTCCCTGATCGGCCTGGCCGGCATCCTCGGCGTCGCCACCGCGTCCGCCCAGCCCGCCGCCGAGCCGGCCCACCCGACCATCCGCCACATGGCTGGCGCGCAGGACGCAAGCGCATTGCCGGCCGGCAAGACCGCGCTGCTGGTGATCGATTTCCAGAATGAGTATTTCGCCGGCGGCCGCATGCCCATTCCCGATGGCGATGCCGCCCTGACCCAGACCCGCCGCCTGGTGGACTTCGCCGATGCCCACAAGATCCCGGTCATCCACGTCCAGCATGTGCTTCCGGCCGGGGCGCCGCTGTTCGCCGAAGGCGGCCGCACGGTCCAGTTCCACCCGCAGATGCAGCCGCGCAAGGGCGAGCGGGTGATCGCCAAGGACAACGTCAGCGTGTTCGCCGGGGCGTCCGGCCCGGTGCTGGAGCAGGCGCTGAAGAACGCCGGGATCGACACGCTGATCATCGCCGGGCTGCAGACCCATGCCTGTGTCGCCGGCGCCGCCCGCGATGCCGCGCCGAAGGGCCTGAGCGTGATCGTGTCCTCCGATGCCACCGCCACCCGTGATCTGGACCTGCACGACGGCAGCCGGGTCGCGCACGCCAGCCTGCACGCCGCCGCGCTGGCCAGCATCGAGGACACCTACGGCACCGTGCTGGCCACCGATCAGATCCTGGCGCTGCCGGTCCGCTGAGCTGCACCGGCCTTGGTATGCTGCCGGCACCGCCACAGGTGCCGGCCGCTGCACGGGAGCGTGATGGACCAGTTCTCCGCCATGAAGGCGTTTCGCAGCATTGTCGACGCCGGCAGTTTTACCGCCGCCGCCGAGCGCCTGGACACCACCCATTCGTCGATGTCGCGGCAGCTGCGCCAGCTGGAAGCGCACCTGGGGGCACGCCTGCTGGATCGCAACAGCCGCCGGCTGACGTTGACCGAAGCCGGGCGAGCCTACTACCAGGACTGTGTGGATATCCTGGACCGGCTGGAGGTGGCCGAGCAGCGCCTGCAGGCCGATCACGACGCACCCAGCGGGCTGCTGCGGGTCAGTGCACCGCTGGTGATCGGCACCCTGGAGCTGTCGCAGTGGCTGCCTGCCTTCCTGGAACAATACCCCGGCATCGAGCTGGATCTGTCCTGCGATGATCGCCTGGTGGATCTGATCGGTGGCGGTTTCGACATGGCCCTGCGTATTGCCGGGCCCTTGGCCGACAGCACCTTGGTGGCGCGCGAACTGGCCGTTACCGACATGGTCTTGGTGGCATCGCCACGCTACATCGCGCAGTGGGGGCTGCCCCGTCAGCCGGCGGATCTGGCCCGGCATGCGCTGATCGGCTTTGCGGGCGCGCGTGCGCTGTCGGCGTGGTCGTTGACCTCGGCGCGCGGCGCGCAGGTGGAGGTCTCCCCCCGCGGGCGGCTGCGTGTGGATGCGATTCCGACACTGCACGCCGCTGTGCTGGCCGGGCAGGGCATTGCCGCGTTCACCCGCCTGACCGTGCAGGAGGATCTGCTGCACGGGCGACTGGTGCGCGTGCTGCCCCAGCACCATGCGGGCCGCCGGCACTATTACGCGGTGTACCCGCACGCTCGCCAGCTGGCGCCCAAAGTCCGCGCGCTGGCCGGGTTCATGGCGCGCCACTACGCGGCACTCCAGCAAGTCCGCCCGGTGATTCCCGAGGCATGAAAAAGGCGCCTTGCGGCGCCTTCGTCATATCACGTCGCAACGTGGCTCAGCGCTGCTGGATCTTGGACAGCAGGCGCAGGAATTCCACGTACAGCCACACCAGCGTGACCATCAGGCCGAAGGCGCCGTACCACTCCATGAACTTCGGCGCGCGCGCCTCGGCACCGGTTTCGATGAAGTCGAAATCCAGCACCAGGTTCAGTGCCGCCACCACGACCACGAACAGGCTGAAAGCGATCCCCATCCAGCCGCCCTCGTGGATCATCGGGATGTTGATGTTGAAGAAGCTCAGCACGAACGAGGCCAGGTACAGCAGCGCGATGCCGCCGGTTGCCGCCACCACGCCCAGCTTGAAGTTCTCGGTGACCTTGATCAGGCCGCTGCGGTACACCGCCAGCATCACGAACATCGTGCCGAAGGTCAGCATCACCGCCTGCATCACGATGCCGGGGAACTTGGCGTTGAACACCGCCGAGATCGCCCCGAGGAACAGGCCTTCGACGAGCGCATACATCGGTGCCGTGACCGGCGACCATTCCTTCTTGAACACGGTCACCAGGGCCAGCACCAGGCCACCGATTGCGCCAACCAGCGTGTACGGCATGGCGCTGGAGGTGGGCAGGCCGCTCGCATCGACCGATTGGCTCCACGCGAACGCGGCCGTCAGCACAGTGAGCAGCAGCAGGATGCCGGTCTTGTTGACGGTGCCGTTGATGGTCATCGCCTGGTCGGGGCGGGCCACGACCGAGCCGCTGGCCAGGTCGAGGAAGGTCGACTCGGAAAGTGCGGGATTGCCGCTGCGCATTGCCAATCTCCTTGATGGGGTAGGGGTCCGGCCATCCGGCCGCTGACCCGAGCATAGCCGAAGCGGCCATCGTCGACGGCGACATGTGAATTGATGTGTGAAAACCGTTGACAGATGCCCTGTCGATTCCCACAATAGGCGGCTCTTTCGGGGGGAACCCCGGAGGGAAACAAACCGCCGGGGTATAGCGCAGTCTGGTAGCGCGCCTGCTTTGGGAGCAGGATGTCGGGGGTTCGAATCCCTCTACCCCGACCAAGCCCGCTGCTCAAATCGGGATTGGAATGCGACAATCCGGATCGAGCGCCCGTAGCTCAACTGGATAGAGCACCGGCCTTCTAAGCCGGCGGTTACAGGTTCGATTCCTGTCGGGCGCGCCATTCGGTGCAAGCGGTAGGAAACAAGGTTTTCAGTGGTGGCTGTAGCTCAGTTGGTTAGAGTTCCGGATTGTGATTCCGGTGGTCGGGGGTTCGAGTCCCCTCAGCCACCCCACTGATTCAACTGGTTCACCGAAAGTGAATCAGGGTTGCAAAAGGCAGCACACACGCTACAATGTGCGCCTGAGTTTTTCAGGGCTGTTAGCTCAGTTGGTAGAGCAGTTGACTCTTAATCAATAGGTCCAAGGTTCGAATCCTTGACAGCCCACCAAGACAGAAGCCATCGGGTCCGCCCGGTGGCTTTTTTCTTTTCCAGGACATCGCCAGGCCACATGTTGAACAGGTGGGTCGTTGACGGTCCGCTGGCGCTATTGGCCATCCATTCAAACAAAATGCTTGCGTCGCGCGCAGAAAACCCTGCATAATTCGCCTCCCGATTTTCGGGCTGTTAGCTCAGTTGGTAGAGCAGTTGACTCTTAATCAATAGGTCCAAGGTTCGAATCCTTGACAGCCCACCAAGACAAAAGCCGCCTGGTCCGCCAGGCGGTTTTTTCTTTTCAGGGAGGGCGTATCTGAAAGCCTCCTGAAACCGGGGTCGAACGCGACACCCTGCGTTTCCAACCTGCGCGACAGCGCACGGATCGCACCCGGCAATCCGGTTTCACTCGATGGACCGCGCCCAAGGCGCTCATCGAGGTACGCCCATCATGACTCTCCGGATCCTTGCCGCCGTGGCATTGACTGCCTGCGCGGCTACTGCTGCCACGGCTGCCGAAACGCCCTCCCACGCGTCGCTCGACACGGTCCTGGCCGGTTATGCCACGACCGTGATCCGCAACAATCTTCCTGTCGGCGATTTCCAGCCGGCCAAGCCACTTGTCCGTGTCTCCGTGCAGGGCACTCCTCAGGGCGAGGAGCGCCATGCGCTGGCGAAAGGGCCATCGCCCTCCGGCGTGGCGCTGCCTGCGCAATAGCCCCTGATCCGCGGGGTGGGGCACGCGCTTCACCCCATTTAGCGACATGACGACCTTCCGCTTTCCCGCCCCGCCTGCAACAATGTGCGCCTGAGCTTGCAGGCTCGCGAAAGTGGCGGAATTGGTAGACGCCCTGGATTTAGGTTCCAGTGCCGCAAGGCGTGGGGGTTCGAGTCCCCCCTTTCGCACCAGTGCAGGGCGTTTTCGCCGGCACCATGACCATGGGCACGTCCCCGATCGGGGAGACGGTCACATGCTGGGCCCTGGCGGCCCCCGAGCGTTCTCGGTCCGCGCTGGCGGCGCTGGCGTTTATCGGCGAAACTACAGGGCTGCGGCGGGCATGCGCGTCCACGACCCCGCGTCCAAAACCCGTTTCATCCATCACATCGTGCCGGGGCCCATGCCGCCGGTGGCAGGAGTCAACATGCAAGCTTCGATCGAATCCACTGGCAATCTGGAACGCCGCCTGACCTTCTCGCTGCCGGAAGACCGTCTGCAGACGCACATCAGCGGCCGTCTGGGCGAAATCGCCCGCACCACGCGCATCAAGGGCTTCCGCCCGGGCAAGGTGCCGGCCAAGGTGATCGAGCAGCGTTTCGGCCAGCAGGTCCGCAGCGAAGCCGTCGACGGCCTGCTGCGTGAGACCTTCGACGCCGCCCTGCGCGAGCACGAACTGCGCATCGCCGGCACGCCGCGCATCGACAAGGGCGAGGGCGAGCTGTCCTTCGTGGCCACCGTCGAGCTGGTGCCGGACTTCGGCGACGTGGACGTCAGCAAGCTGACCGTGGTCCGCCACACCGCTGAAATCAACGATGCCGACATCGATCAGATGATCACCAACCTGCGCGAACAGCGCCGCAGCTGGAGCCCGGTCACCCGCGGCGCCCAGGACGGCGATCTGGTGGCGCTGGAAACCTGGTCGCAGGCCGGCGATGAGCGCCTGCCGGCCGAAGGCACCGAGAAGGGCAGCGTGATCGTGGGCCAGGGCATGATGTTCGAGCAGATCGAACAGGGCCTGGTCGGTCTGACCGCCGGTGAAGAAAAGACCCTGGACGTCGAATTCCCGGCCGATTGGCGCGTCCCCGCGCTGGCCGGCAAGCAGGTCAAGGTCACCGTCAAGGCGGTGGACGTGTCCGCACCGGTGCTGCCGGAGGTGGATGCCGAGTTCATCAAGAGCTTCGGTGTGAAGGGCGGCGACGTGGAGCAGTTCCGCAAGGACATCCGCGCCAACCTGGAGCGTGAGCTCAAGGGTGCCCTGATGAACCGCCTGCGCCGCGAAGTCGGCGAGCAGCTGATCGCTGCCTACGCCTCGGTGGAAATGCCGCCGCGCCTGGTCGAGAACGAAGCCCGCGCCATGCTGGACCAGCAGCTCGAGCAGATCCGCCGCAGCGGCCGCAACCCGGGCGACGTCCCGGCCGACGCCCACGAAGGCTTCAAGGACGCCGCCGCCAAGCGCGTGCTGGTCGGCCTGCTGGTCGGTGAAGTGGCCCGCAGGAACGACCTGCGCCTGGACCCGAAGCGCCTGAATGAAACCATGCGCCTGATCGCCTCCACCTATGAAGAGCCGGAGCAGGTCATTGAGATGTACCGCAACGACCCCCAGCTGATGAGTGGGCTGCAGAATCGTGTGATGGAAGAGCAGGTGATCGACTGGATCGCCGAGCGCGCCCAGCACACCGAAGAGAAGCTGTCGTTCCAGGACGCGATCCGCCAGTAAGCGGCTCGTGTTTTACGCCCCGCGCCCTGGCGCGGGGTCGTTCCCCCTAAAATAGGTGCCTCACTAATGGACAACCGAACCACAGCCCTGAACATGGTTCCGATGGTGGTCGAACAGACCAGCCGCGGCGAGCGCGCCTATGACATCTATTCGCGCCTGTTGAAGGAGCGTCTGATCTTCCTCGTGGGCCCAATCGACGATCACATGGCCAACGTGGTGGTGGCGCAGCTGCTGTTCCTGGAAGCGGACAACCCGGAAAAGGACATCAGCATCTACATCAACTCGCCCGGTGGCGTGGTCACCGCCGGCATGGCGATCTACGACACCATGCAGTACATCAAGCCGGACGTGAGCACCATCTGCGTCGGCCAGGCGGCCTCGATGGGCGCCCTGCTGCTGGCGTCCGGCGCGGCCGGCAAGCGTTATGCGCTGCCGAACTCGCGCGTGATGATCCACCAGCCGCTGGGCGGCTTCCAGGGCCAGGCCACGGACATCGACATCCATGCCCGTGAAATCCTGACCCTGCGTTCGCGCCTGAACGAAGTGCTGGCCAAGCACACCGGCCAGTCGCTGGAGACCATCGCCCGGGACACCGAGCGCGACAACTTCAAGAGCGCGGCCGATGCCGTGGCCTACGGTCTGGTCGACCAGGTCCTGGAGCGTCGTCCGGAAGAGTCGATCCAGCCGGCGTAAGGTTGTGCCAGGCCGGGAAACCGGCTTGTTTCCACCGGGTCGGGCAGGACTGGCGTCCTCCTGACCCTGTGCTATTCTCGAATCGAACCCCCGTTCAGTCGGGTGGGGTAACTGGGTAAGCGAAGCATGAGCGAAGACCGCCAAGGTCGTTCCACGGACACCGGCAAGATCCTCTACTGCTCTTTCTGTGGAAAGAGCCAGCATGAGGTGCGCAAGCTGATTGCGGGTCCGAGCGTGTTCATCTGCGATGAATGCGTCGAGCTGTGCAACGACATCATCCGTGAGGAGCTGGAGGAGAAGGCGCAGTCGGCCCGCAGTTCGCTGCCCAAGCCGCGCGAGATCCTCGAGGTCCTTGACCAGTACGTGATCGGGCAGAACCGCGCCAAGCGGACCCTGGCCGTGGCCGTATACAACCACTACAAGCGCATCGAGAGCCGCCAGAAGAACGACGAAGTCGAACTGGCGAAGTCGAACATCCTGCTGGTCGGTCCGACCGGTTCGGGCAAGACGCTGCTGGCCGAGACCCTGGCCCGCCTGCTCAACGTGCCGTTCACCATGGCCGACGCCACCACGCTGACCGAAGCCGGTTACGTGGGCGAGGACGTGGAGAACATCATCCAGAAGCTGCTGCAGAAGTGCGACTACGATGTCGAGAAGGCACAGCAGGGCATCGTCTACATCGATGAAATCGACAAGATCTCGCGCAAGAGCGAGAACCCGTCGATCACCCGCGATGTGTCCGGCGAAGGCGTCCAGCAGGCCCTGCTGAAGCTGATCGAAGGCACCGTGGCCAGCGTGCCGCCGCAGGGCGGCCGCAAGCACCCGCAGCAGGAATTCCTGCAGGTGGACACCAAGAACATCCTGTTCATCTGTGGCGGCGCGTTTGCCGGCCTGGACAAGGTGATCCAGCAGCGTTCCAACGATTCGGGCGGCATCGGGTTCGGTGCCAAGGTGAAGAGTTCCGAGCGCAAGCAGGAAGTGGGCAAGATCCTGGCCGAAGTCGAGCCGGAAGATCTGATCAAGTTCGGCCTGATTCCGGAGTTCGTCGGCCGCCTGCCGGTCGTGGCGACCCTGGAAGAGCTGGACGAGGCCGCCCTGGTGCGCATCCTGACCGAGCCGAAGAACGCCATCACCAAGCAGTTCAAGAAGCTGTTCGAGATGGAGCACGTCGAGCTGGAGTTCCGTCCGGACGCCCTGGCCGCGATCGCCCGCAAGGCGCTCAAGCGCAAGACCGGTGCCCGTGGCCTGCGTACGATCGTCGAATCGGTCCTGCTGGACACCATGTACGACCTGCCCTCGGCAGAGAACGTGAGCAAGGTGGTGGTGGACGAATCGGTGATCGAACACAAGTCCGAACCGTACCTGATCTACCAGACGCCCCCGGCGCCTGAACAGAAGGCGGCTGGCGCTGAATAATCAGTTCAAGTAATTGAATTGAAAGAAATTTTTCAGAACAGCTTGCATCTAGAAGCCGATGGCCCCATAACGAGGCCATCGGCTTTTTTTGTATCCGGGCGAGGCGCCCGGAGGCCATCCCCACTGTTCCACTGGAGCCCACATGGCCCGTTCCCCAACTGAGACTCTCGACCTGCCGGTACTGCCGCTGCGTGACGTGGTGGTGTTCCCGCACATGGTCATTCCGCTGTTCGTCGGCCGTGACAAGTCCATGCATGCGCTGGAGCAGGCGATGGAAGCGGACAAGCGCATCCTGCTGCTCGCGCAGAAGTCCGCCGAGACGGATGATCCGTCCGCCGCCGATCTGTACCAGGTCGGTACACTCGCCCAGGTCCTGCAGCTGCTGAAGCTGCCCGACGGCACCATCAAGGTGCTGGTCGAAGGCCTGTCGCGCGTCAACGTCACCGAAGTCACCGAGCGCGATGGCTCGCTGCACGGCGTGGGCATGGAAATCGAATCGGACGAATCGCGCGAGCCGCGCGAGATCGAGGCGATCGCCCGCTCGCTGATGTCGCTGTTCGAGCAGTACGTCAAAACCAACCGCAAACTGCCGCCGGAGTTGCTGCAGACCCTGGCCGGCATCGATGAGCCCGCGCGCCTGGCCGACACCATTGCCGCGCACATCAGCGTGCGCCTGGCCGACAAGCAGCGCCTGCTGGAAACGCTGCAGATCGGCGACCGCCTGGAAATGCTGGTCGGCCTGGTCGATGGCGAGATCGATGTGCAGCAGATGGAAAAGCGCATCCGCGGCCGCGTCAAATCGCAGATGGAAAAGAGCCAGCGCGAGTACTACCTCAACGAGCAGATGAAGGCCATTCAGAAAGAACTGGGTGACCTGGACGATGCGCCGGGCGAGATGGACGAGCTGGCGCGCAAGATCGCCGAGGCGGGCATGCCCAAGCCGGTGGAGACCAAGGCCAAGGCCGAGCTCAACAAGCTCAAGCAGATGTCGCCGATGTCGGCCGAAGCCGCCGTGGTGCGCAACTATCTGGATTGGCTGCTGGGCGTGCCGTGGAAGAAGCGCACCAAGGTCCGCAAGGATCTGAAGGCCGCGCAGGACACGCTGGACGCCGATCACTTCGGCCTGGACAAGGTCAAGGACCGCATCCTGGAATACCTGGCGGTGCAGTCGCGCGTGAAGCAGATGAAGGGCCCGATCCTGTGCCTGGTCGGCCCGCCCGGCGTGGGCAAGACCTCGCTGGGCCAGTCCATCGCCAAGGCGACCAACCGCAAGTTCGTGCGCATGAGCCTGGGTGGCGTGCGCGACGAGGCCGAGATCCGTGGGCATCGCCGCACCTATGTCGGCTCGATGCCGGGCCGCATCGTGCAGAACCTCAACAAGGTGGGCAGCAAGAACGCGCTGTTCGTGCTCGATGAAATCGACAAGATGTCGATGGATTTCCGTGGCGATCCGTCCTCGGCGCTGCTGGAAGTGCTCGATCCGGAGCAGAACAACGCGTTCAACGATCACTACCTGGAAGTGGACCTGGACCTGTCCGAAGTGATGTTCGTGGCGACCTCCAACTCGCTCAACATCCCCGGCCCGCTGCTGGACCGCATGGAAGTGATCCGCATCCCCGGCTACACCGAGGATGAGAAGCTCAACATCGCCATGCGTTACCTGGTGCCCAAGCAGATCAAGGCCAACGGCCTGAAGCCGGAAGAGCTGGAGATCGAGGCTGACGCCATCCAGGACATCGTGCGCTACTACACGCGCGAATCCGGCGTGCGCAACCTCGAGCGCGAAGTGGCCAAGATCTGCCGCAAGGTGGTCAAGGAGATCGCGCTTGCTGGGCCGGTCGCCCCCGCCAAGACGGCCAAGCCGGCCAAGGCCGGCAAGAAGGCCAGCGCAAAGAAGAAGGCGCTGGTGGTGGTCAACGGCAAGAACCTGGACAAGTACCTCGGTGTGCGCCGCGTCGACTTCGGTCGTGCCGAAGAGCAGAACGAAGTGGGCCTGGTCACCGGCCTGGCCTGGACGGAAGTCGGCGGCGATCTGCTGCAGATCGAGTCCACCCTGGTACCGGGCAAGGGCCAGCTGATCCTCACCGGGCAGCTGGGCAACGTGATGAAGGAATCCGCCTCCGCGGCCCTGTCGGTGGTGCGTTCGCGCGCCGAGCGGCTGGGCATCGACAACGAGTTCCTGCAGAAGCACGACGTGCACGTTCACGTGCCCGATGGTGCCACCCCCAAGGATGGCCCGAGTGCGGGCATCGCGATGGTCACCTCGCTGGTGTCCACGCTGACCAAGGTGCCGATCCGGGCCGAAGTGGCGATGACCGGTGAGATCACCCTGCGTGGCCGCGTCACGGCCATCGGCGGCCTCAAGGAGAAGCTGTTGGCGGCACTGCGTGGCGGGATCACCACGGTCATCATCCCCGAGGAGAACCGCAAGGATCTGGCCGATATCCCCGCCAATGTCACCCGTGATCTGAAGATCGTGCCGGTGAAGTGGATCGAGGAAGTGCTCGACCTGGCGCTGGAGACGCCACTGACTGCACCGAAGCCCAAGAAAGTTGGGCAGCGTGTCACGGTACGCGGCAAGTCCAAGACAGCTTCCACGACGCGCGTCAAGCACTGACGCGTCCTGTGGAAATGCCCGAAACCCGCGTCGTTATTGGCTTTTCAGCTTGCGCGGGTAGGGGGGCACTGGTATAAAAGCACCACTCGCGAGTCAGCGTAAATCTGAATTCGGCGAACTGAGAACTTCACTGGCATTCGACGGCGTATCGTCGTCGGGTGTCTCAATGTTGAATCCGCGGAATCCCCGCCAAAGGAGCTGTAGAGAATGAACAAGACCGAATTGATCGACGCCGTTGCTGAAGCCGCCGACCTGACCAAGGCCGAGTCCAGCCGCGCCGTTGATGCCGTCATCGCTTCCGTCACCAAGGCCCTGAAGGGCGGTGACGCGGTGACGCTGGTGGGCTTCGGCACGTTCCAGGTCCGCGACCGCGCTGCCCGTACCGGCCGCAACCCGAAGACCGGCGACACCATCAAGATCGCTGCGTCGAAGAATCCGTCGTTCAAGGCTGGCAAAGCCCTGAAGGATGCCGTAAACTAAGCGGCTTGCTGGGGTGCTTAGCTCAGCGGTAGAGCGTCTCCTTTACACGGAGAGGGTCGGGGGTTCGAAACCCTCAGCACCCACCAGGCACTGCCAGTAAAAGTTTTGAAATGTGGAGCGGTAGTTCAGCTGGTTAGAATGCTGGCCTGTCACGCCGGAGGTCGCGGGTTCAAGTCCCGTCCGCTCCGCCAGTTTCAATAGGGCCCCTGAGCGATCGGGGGCCTTGTTTTCTCCAGCGATGTACGTCGCGGTGGAAACAAAAGCGGTTTAGTGCGGAGCGGTAGTTCAGCTGGTTAGAATGCTGGCCTGTCACGCCGGAGGTCGCGGGTTCAAGTCCCGTCCGCTCCGCCAGTTTTAAAAAACCTCGAAAAAAGCAGCATTTCGGGGTGGGCAATCTGAATATCTTCGGATAGAATGAGCGCCTGCAAAGTTCAAGTGCGGAGCGGTAGTTCAGCTGGTTAGAATGCTGGCCTGTCACGCCGGAGGTCGCGGGTTCAAGTCCCGTCCGCTCCGCCAATCTTTGAAAAGTCCTTGGTGAAAACCAAGGGCTTTTTTTTTGTTTCCAATTCAGCCGATCAATCGACAGTGCGGCGCACACCGTTCGCCCGCCACGATCGCCCGGTGCGCCGGCGGGAGGATCGCGCGCAGGGGCGGGGCGCGGGCACTTTTGGAGCCTGCCGCGAAGCGGGTTACACTGCCGGGCTCGCCAATCAGGCCTTGATTTTTCCCATGCTGCAGAAACTTCGCGACAAGACCTCGGGCTGGATCGTTACCGTGATCCTGGGGCTGCTGATGATTCCGTTCCTGTTCGTGATCGACTCCAGCTACCTCGGTGGCGTCGGCTCGCAGAACGTGGCCAAAGTGGCCGCACCGCCGACCTGGTGGAAGTCCGCCCCGTCGTGGTGGCCGGTCTCGTTCCTGTGGCAGCACCATGAGATCAGCTCCAATGATTTCCGCGTGCGCTTCGAGCAGGCGCGCCAGCAGGCACGCCAGGAACAGGGCGAGGATTTCGATCCGCGCCAGTTCGAAAGCACGGAGAGCAAGCTGGCCGTGCTCGATCAGATGATCGATGAGCAGGTCGTGCGCCTGGCCGGCGAACAGTCCGGCATCGTGATCGGTGATGGCGCGGTACGCGAGTACATCGCCTCGATCCCGGCCTTCCTCGGTGCCGATGGCAAGTTCAACCAGGACAACTACCGCATCGCGCTGGCCAGCGGCAATCCGCCGCGCACCCCGACGCAGTTCGAAGCGCTGGTGCGCGAAAGCATCCAGCAGTCGATCATTCCGTCGGCCCTGCAGCGTTCCGGGTTCACCACCCAGAGCGAAGCCGAGCGCCTGATGAAGCTGCTGGGCGAAACCCGTGACGTCGAACTGGCCGCGCTGCCGGAAACCCCGGCCGACACCGCCGAAGTGACCGACGCCCAGATCAAGCAGTGGTATGACAGCCACACCAAGGATTTCCGCCAGCCGGAAACCGTGTCGCTCGAATACGTCGAGATCAACGGCGCGAACCTGCCTGCGCCTGCGGCCGCCGATGAAGCCACCCTGCGCAAGCGCTATGAAGATGAGAAGGCACGCTTTGCCACGCCGGAACAGCGTCTGGCCTCGCACATCCTGATCACCGCCGATGGCAGCGATCCGGCCAAGCTCAAGGCCGCTGAAGAGAAGGCCACGCGCCTGGCCGCGGAAGCCAAGGCACCGGGCGCCGATTTCGCTGCCCTGGCCAAAGCCAACTCCGAAGATCCGGGTTCCAAGGACACCGGCGGCGACCTGGGCTGGGTGGAGCGCGGCGCGATGGTGAAGCCGTTCGAAGACGCCCTGTTCGCCATGAAGGCGGGCGAGGTCACCGGTCCGGTCAAGACCGACTTCGGTTTCCACGTGCTCAAGCTGCGTGAGACCAAGGGCGGCGAAGGCCGTTCGTTTGAAGAGGTGCGTGACCAGCTGGCGGCCGAGCAGCTCAAGGCCGACACCGACCGCGTGTTCACCGAACTCAGTGGCCGCCTGGTCGACCTGGTCTACAAGAACCCGACCTCGCTGGAAGGCCCGGCCAAGGACATGAGCCTGCCGGTGCAGACGATCGGTCCGTTCACCCGCACTACCGCCAGTGGCATCGCCGCCAATCCGGCCGTGCTGCGCGCGGCGTTCTCGGACGTGCTGACCCAGGATGGCACCGTCAGCGACCCGATCGAGCTGGGCCCGAACCACAGCGTGATGATCCGCGTGACCGAGCACAGCCCGGAACAGGCACTGCCGCTGGACAAGGCGCGTGAGCAGGTGATCGCCGCGATCCACGCCGATCGCACCCGCCAGGCCTCGGAGAAGGCCGTGGACGTCGTGCTCGCCAAGCTGAAGGCCGGTCAGACCCTGCAGGCGCTGGCAACCAGCGACAAGCTGCAGATCAGCCCGCTGCCGGGCCTGCCGCGCACCCAGCCGGTGCCGACCCCGGAGATCAACCGCGCCGTGTTCAGCGCGCCGCTGCCGGCCGAAGGCAAGCCCAGCTACGGCAAGGTCGCCGTGCAGGGCCGCTACGTCATCTACGCGGTGACCAAGGTCACCCCGGGCAACGTGGCCGAAGTGGATGCCGCCCAGCAACAGCAGCTCAAGGAGCAGCTGAGCCAGATCGACGGCATGGCTGCCGCCAAGGCCTACGTCGAGGCGATGCGCAAGCACTTCAAGGTGCAGACCGAAGAAGCCAACCTCTAACGGGGGCGGCTTCTGCTGGAAAACAAACAGCCCGGCAATGCCGGGCTTTTTGTTGTGCGCGCCCCGTCCGCCATGCGGGTTTCGCCGGCGCCGGCGAACGATGCCCGGAAACGACAATGCCCGGCAGAACCGGGCATTGTCGTTACCTGCAATGCGGACGCGGAGTCAGTCTTCGACGCGCAACACCGCACCCGGCTTCAGCACGCTGCTGCCGCTGAGCCCATTGAGCGACAGCAGGGCCTTCAACGGCATCCCGTAACGGCGGGCGATGGTCCAGGGCGATTCGCCATCGCGCACGGTGTGGCGGCGGCTGCGCGGGCGATCCGCGCTGGCCACCGTGCGGGTGGCGGCCGGCGCAGGCGCCGTACGGGCCGAGGTGGTATCCACCGGCGCGCTGGGAGCCACGGCAATGGCGGCCACGCTGGCGCTGGCATCCACCGGCGCATGCGCGGTCGGGGCCAGAACCGTCACCTGACCGGCCGGGCGGCCCTTGCCGCTGGCCAGGGCCGGGTTGAGGCGGGCAATCCGGGCCGGATCCAGATCACGCTGCTGGGCCCACTGCTGCACGCTGGTGCCGGCCGGCAGGGTGTGGCCCCTCAGCACAGGCACGGTGCGGTCCAGCGAAGCCATCACCGCCGGCTCGGTTTCCGCGTCTTCCAGCACGCAGGCCAGGGCGTGCAGCTTCTCGACATAGGCGTAGGTGACCGGCGAGAGCCCCGGCAGTTCAGCCGGACGCGCGTTCTGCGCGTTCATCCCGGCCTTGCGCAGCGATTGCAGCACCCGGTACTCGCCGGCGTTGTAGGCCATCGTGGCCAGGCGCCAATCGCCGCCGAACATGCCGTGCAGGGTCTTGAGGTAGCGCACCGCGGCCTGGGTGGAATCCACCGCCGAGAGGCGGCCGTCATAGCCCGGGGTCATCTGCACGCGGTGGTTCTTGGCGGTGGTGGCGATGAACTGCCACAGACCGGCCGGGCCGCCGCCGTTGCGGGCGTTGGGCCGGTAGCCGCTTTCCACGAAGGGAATCAGCGCAAATTCGGTCGGCAGGTCGGATTTGCGCAGCTCTTCAACCACATAGCCGAACAGCACCAAGGCGTCATCGTCCTGGTTGGCCAGCCGCGAGGGCGCATGCGCGAACTGCTTCTGCCAACGCGGGCTGGTCGCCTCGGCGTTGCAGGTGGGTTCGGCCAGACCCTCGCGGAAGCTGGCGAAGATGTCCTGCCCGTTGCGCACCGAGGCCGGCGGCAGCGCCGCAGCGGTCAGGGGGAGGGAGGACAGGCCGGCCACGTTCTGCGACATGCCGGCGGTCAACGACTGGGCGCCCGCGCTGCCGGCCACGGTGATCGCCAGGCCAAGCGCGAGCGGCAACAATCGCCGACTCATGTTCGAAATCCGTCTTTCCAGTGTCGCAGCCCTGCGACAACATCGACTTCATCGGTGACGGGACGCCCGAGATGGGCGCTGACAGCCGCCTGGATGGCGGGGGTGTTGGTACGCAGGAACGGGTTGCATTCCAGCTCGCTTGCCAGTGAAACCGGCAGCGTGGGCAGGTCATCGCGGCGCATGGCCAAGGCCTCCTCATGGCGCTGCGACAGCGCAGCGTTGGTGGGGTCTACATGCCGCGCGAAGACGGCATTGGACAGGGTGTACTCGTGGGCGCAACAGACCATCAGTTGCGCTGGCAGGGACGCCAGCTTCCGCAGGGATGCCAGAAGCTGGGGAGGCGTACCTTCGAACATGCGCCCACAGCCCAGGCTGAACAACGCATCGCCACTGAAAAGGTGTTCAGCGGTGTGAAACGCAATATGGCTCCGGGTGTGCCCGGGCACGGATACTACGTGGAACCCCAGCCCCAGTGCCTGAACGCATTCACCTTCAGTCACCCGGTGGGCGGCGACCTGGATGCGCGTTTCCTCCGGTGCGTACACCTCAACCGCCGGAAAACGGGCCTGCAGCTCGGCCACGCCGCCGATGTGGTCATCGTGGTGATGGGTCAACAGAATGCTGTGCGGGGCCCATCCCTGCTGCGCCGCGGCAGCCAGAACGGGGGCGGCCTGGCCGGGGTCGATGACGACGGCGCGGCCGTCGTCGGCGACCAGCGCCCAGATGTAATTGTCCGCAAACGCGGGTAGGGCGGTCAGTCGCATAGAATTGGACCATGCCCCCCGCGCCGAGCCCCCGTCAAGCGACAGTCGCATCCTGGTTTGATACTGAACCGGCGCAAGCCTTGTGCCGTCTGGAATCCGAGCGGTTGCGCAGCCTGCTCACCGAGCGCCCGGTGAACCCCTGGCTGTGGGTGGCACCGACGCCGGGCTGGCTGGAGCGTATCGAACTGCCCGGTCGCGGCCTGCGCCTGTTCCGGGACGGGGCGGCCTACGCCGGGGACGTGCACTGCGGCCTGCCGTTGCCACTGCCGGACGAGAGCGTCAATGCGATCATCCTGCAGCACGTCACTGCCCGTGATGCGGAGCAGCTGATCGGCGACTGCGCCCGGGTGCTGATGCCGGGCGGCCGCCTGTGGTTGTCCACGCTCAACCCGTTCAGCCCGTACCGCCGCCAGTGGCGCCACCACGGGCTGGTCGTGCGCAGCCCGCAGCGGCTGCGCCACACCCTCACGCAGGCGGGTCTGAGCTGCGAAGACCTGCAGTACCTCGGCCCGATGTGGCGTGACCGCTCGCCGGCCCGGCGCGATCTGGCGCCGCTGCGGGCCGCCTGTCTGTTCACCGCTGAAAAACGCACTCTGGCCTTGCCGGGACCGACGCCCGTGGCCGTACCACGCTGGCATGGGACCGTGGCCACCTGATCTGGAATGGAATGAAGACGATAGAAATCCACACCGACGGTTCCTGCCTCGGCAATCCTGGCCCCGGCGGCTGGGCGGCGCTGCTGCGCTACAACGCGCACGAGCGCGAGCTGAGCGGTGGTGAAGCGCATACCACCAACAACCGAATGGAACTGATGGCCGCCATCTCGGGGCTGGAAGCCCTCACCGAGCCGTGCAACATCGTGCTGTTCACCGATTCGCAGTACGTGCGCCAGGGCCTGACCGAATGGATGCCCGGCTGGATCCGCAAGAACTGGAAGACCGCCGGCGGTACGCCGGTCAAGAACCGGGAGCTGTGGGAGCGCCTGCATGCGGCCACGCTCAAGCACACCATCGACTGGCGCTGGGTCAAGGGTCACTCCGGCGACCCGGACAACGAGCGCGTGGATCAACTGGCGCGCGACGCTGCCATCCGGATCCGCGCCGCCGGCCCGGTACACTGAGCCCATGCGTCAGATCATCCTTGATACCGAAACCACCGGCCTGGAATGGCGGAAGGGCAACCGCATCGTCGAAATCGGCTGTGTGGAACTGCTCGAGCGCCGCCCCAGTGGCAACAACTACCACCAGTACCTCAAGCCGGACTGCGAGTTCGAACAGGGCGCGCAGGAAGTCACCGGCCTGACCCTGGAATTCCTCGCCGACAAGCCGGACTTCGCCCAGGTCGTCGACGAGTTCCTGGCCTACATCGACGGCGCCGAGCTGATCATCCACAACGCGGCGTTCGATCTGGGCTTCCTGGACAACGAGCTGTCGCTGCTCGGCGACCACTACGGCAAGATCACCGACCGCTGCACGGTGATCGATACGCTGAAGATGGCGCGCGAGCGCTTCCCGGGCCAGCGCAATTCGCTGGACGCGCTGTGCCGGCGCCTGGGCGTGGACAACGCGCACCGCCAGCTGCACGGCGGCCTGCTCGATGCCCAGATCCTGGGCGACGTGTACATCGCGCTGACCTCGGGCCAGGAAGAAATCGGCTTCGGCTCGGCTGACGACAACAAGCCCGGCAGCACCCACGCACAGACCTTCGACACCTCGCGCCTGCTGCCACGCCCGCGCGTTGTCGCGACCGCCTCGGAGCTGGAAGCGCACGAAGCGCGCCTGGCCAAGCTGCGCAAGAAGGCCGGCCGCGCGATCTGGGATGGTGAGCCTGAAGCAGTGGAAGCGGTCAGCGCCTGAAGCAACCCTCCCGCCGGCAGGTCCCGACCGTCGGTCGGGAAGCCCGCCTCAGTGGCACCGCACCAGGATCACGGTGATGTTGTCCGAGCCACCGCCGTCCAGCGCGGCGGCGACCAGGGTATCCACGCACTCCTGCGCACTGGCATCGTCGAAGGCGAGGGTACGGGCAATGCCCTTGTCCTCGACCTCCTCGGTCAGCCCGTCACTGCACAGCAGCAACTGCATGCCCGGGCGCAGCTCGCCGGTGGTGGTCGCCACATTCAGGTGCGCCGGATCGGTCACGCCCAGCGCCTGGGTCACCACATTGCGGTGCGGATGCGCGCGCGCCTGTTCGGCGGTCAGATTGCCCTGCGCGACCAGTTCCTGGACCACGCTGTGATCCTGGCTGAGCTGGGCCAGCTTTCCATCGCGCCACAGATACGCGCGGCTGTCGCCGACCCACGCCACCTCGTAGCGATTGCCCTGCACACGGGCGGCGACCACGGTGGTGCCCATCGGCAGGCTGTCATTGCGGCGGCGGGAGGTGCGGATGATCTCTTCATCGGCGATCCGGATCGCATGCGCCAGCGTCGCCCCGCGGCGGATCTCCCGCACGATGGTCTCGCGCGCCAGCGCACTGGCCACCTCGCCGCAGGCGTGCCCGCCCATGCCATCGGCGACCAGCCACAGCGCCAGTTCGCCATCGCCGTAATACGTATCCTCATTGAGGTCACGGCGCAGGCCGGGGTGGGTCAGGTGTCCAAATTCGATCATGAAGGCGCGTGCCGGTGAGGATTGCGAGGGATAACGGCATGATCGCGGCCCGCCGGACATCCGGCAAGGCATCCATACAGAAGAAATTCACTTCTTTGCCCGCAATGACTTGTCGGCAGCGCGTCCTACCCGTATCATTCGCGTCCCGGTTCGCCGGGACCATCTGGAGAGGTGGCAGAGCGGTTGAATGTACCTGACTCGAAATCAGGCAGGCGTTTATAGCGCCTCGGGGGTTCGAATCCCCCCCTCTCCGCCAGATAAAAAGAAAAGGGCTGCCCATCGGGCGGCCCTTTTCTTTTTATCTGGCCTGATGGGCGGACGAGAACCCCCGACGGGGGTTCGACGGATCTGTAGGAGCAGATCCGGACAGCCGAATGGCTGGCCCTGGAGCGCGCAGCGCGGAAGGGCGGGGTGCATGGATGCACCCCGCAATCCCAATGAAGCGGCCACCCTGTTTCCAAAGCCCTCAGCACCACCGCCGACATTCCCGGGCGCGTGGCGACGCGTTTATCCCATCGGCGTTTCCAGCGCCAGCAGGCGCGGCCCTGGAGCGCGCAAGCGCGGAAGGGCGGGGTGCATGGATGCACCCCGCAATCCCTGGACGATGAAGTGACCAAGGTGCCCCCTCGTCCGAATGCGCCTGGCTTGTCCGGTTGCCCGGCCCGAAGAAGGAAACCCGCGCGGAGTTGTGCTACTACTTGGCCCGGGCGTTCCGGCCCATCAAGGAGGATGTAATGAGGAAGCGTTTGTTTGCAGCAGCAGCTGTACTTCTTTCATTCACTGGCGCGGCTGCAGCCGCCACGGTCGAAGTGTTCGACGTTTATGGCGAAGGCATCAATTTCGCAGACGCACGTACAGATGCCGAGAACCAGGCCCGCGCGATCTGCAATGCCATGGGCGGTCGTGTGGTGGTGGAGGTCGTGGAAACCACCAATCCTGGTGGCCGGGTGCTTCTCTACGGCCTGGCACACTGCCATATCCCCTGAGCGATGATCTGAGGCATACCGAGCGGGCCTCCTCGGTGAGGCCCGTTCAACCGAAGACAGCCACCGCGCGCCACCATCACGTGATGGATGAACCTGCGCACGGCTACCTTCAAACCCCGGCAACGCGCCTCCAGTAAACTGAAGCACCCGCCCCGGAATCACTCCACCATGACCGCTGAAATCCTCGTCCCCGTGTCCTTCGGTGAACTGCTCGACAAGATCTCGATCCTGCAGATCAAATCCGAGCGCATCAGCGACGAGGCCAAGCTGGCCAACATCCGTACCGAGCTGAGCGCGCTGGAAAAGACCTGGATGGCGCACCCGGCCGGGGTCAAGGACATCGCCCGCCTGCGTGCCGAGCTCAAGGCGGTCAACGAGCGTCTTTGGGACATCGAAGACAACATCCGCCTGCAGGACAAGGCGCAGGCCTTCGACGACCATTTCGTCGAACTGGCCCGCAGCGTCTACCAGCAGAACGACGAGCGCGCCCGCATCAAGAAGGACATCAACCTGGCGCTGGGCTCGCTCTACGTGGAAGAGAAGTCGTACAAGGATTACGCGCCGCGCGGCGCGTAATCGGCGACGTACCGCTCGAAGGCGGCAATGCCGTCTTCGACCGTGATCAGCTGCATCACGTCGTCGAACTCGACCTTCGCGCCCCACTTCAGGTCGCTGGCCGGTTTGCCCAGGAACTTGCGCGCGGCATCGTCGTAGCGGTCCACGCAGTAGCGGCGGTCGGAGTAGGGGCCGCTGCGGTGCGGGTTGCTCGCCGCATGCAGGCCCAGCACCTTGGTGCCCATCGCGTTGGCGATGTGCATCGGGCCAGAGTCGGGCGTCATCACCAGCGCGGCGCGCGCCAGCAGCGCCGGCAGCTGCTTCAGCGTGTCCTTGCCGACCAGGTCCAGCGCCGGGGTGGTCAGCTGCGCCTGGATGGCATCGGCCATGCCGCGCTCCAGCTCGCTGCGTCCGCCACACAGCACTACCCGCCAGCCGCGTGAGGTGGCGTGGTTGGCCACGGCCGCATAGCGCTCGGCGTACCAGTTGCGGCGCACGTGGCTGGAGCAGGGCGAGATCATCAGCACCGGGCGGCCGTCGTCGGTCCACTGGGCAGCGGCCCACTCGAATGCCGCCGTCGGCACGGCCAGGTCCCAGCTGACCTCGGTCTGCTTCAGGCCCAGCGGTTCGCAGAAGCTGCCGATCGCATCCAGTACGTGGATGCCGGGGCGGTCGGGGATGCGCTCATTGATGAAAAGCCCGTGAAGGTCCTTGGAGCGGGATCTGTCGTAGCCGATGCGGCGCTTGGCCGGTACGAATGCCGAGAGCACATTGGCGCGGAAGGCGACCTGCATCTGCAGCAGCGCATCGAAACGCCCGTCGGGAAGGCTGTCGCGCAGCGCCCGCATGCCGGCCAAGCCGGTCTTCTTGTCGTAGCTGTGGAAGGTCACGCCGGGCAGCCCGTCGAGCAGCTTGTGGCCGGCCTTGTCGATGATCCAGTGCAGGGACACCCCGGGATCGGCCTGCTGCAGGGTGCGCACCAGCGGCACCACATGGGTCACGTCCCCCAGCGCGGACAAACGCAAAAGACACAAGGAAGAGGACGTTGGTGCCATGGTGTTGTTAGACTCGAAGGAATGGTCGCATTCGACGCCACTGAAGCGCTGACGCCCTGCCGCGATGGACGCGGTATCGGTGCCATTCTGTTCGACCGCGAAGCCCTGCGGCAAGCCGAGATGAGCCTGTTCGCGCCGGCCCACTGGGGCGAGCGGGCGCGGCCGGTCGGAGATGGCGGCCGTGGCGGCGCGTGGTTCGTTGATGCGCCCTTCGGTCATGCCGTGCTGCGCCAGTATCTGCGGGGCGGGCTGGCGGCCAAGCTCAGCCGGGATCACTACATCTGGCGGGGCGCCAACCGCACCCGCAGTTTTGCCGAGTTCCGGCTGATGCGTGCCCTGCGCGCGCAGAAGCTGCCGGTGCCGCGGCCGATCGCCGCGTTCTACATGCGCGAGGGGCTGCGCTACAAGGCGGCGATCCTGATGGAGCGGCTGGAAGGCGTGCGCTCGCTGGCCGACCGTGCGCTGGTGGCCGGGCGCGGCGCCCCCTGGGAAGAGACCGGCCGGCTGATCGCACGGTTCCATCGTGCCGGGCTGGATCATGCCGATCTCAACGCCCACAACATTCTGTTCGATGCCAACGGCCATGGCTGGTTGATCGATTTCGATCGCGGCGTGCTGCGCATCCCGGCCACCCGCTGGCGTGAGCGCAACCTCAAGCGGCTGCTGCGCTCGCTGATCAAGCTGCGTGGTGAGCGCAGTCATGACGACGTCGAAAAGGACTATGCGCGGCTGCGCCGCGCCTACGATCTGGCCTGGAACCGGGGTTACTGATGGACTGGGCATTGCGCTTCATGGGGGTCGGCAATGCGTCGGCCGTGCAGCTTGGCTCGCCGATGGCGGTGATCGAGCGCGATGGCCGCCCGTGGCTGACCATTGATTGCGGCGGGGAAGGGCTCACGGCGTTCCAGGCGCACTACGGCCATGTGCCGCAGGCGTTGTTCGTTACCCATGTGCACCTGGACCATGTCGCCGGTTTCGAACGCCTGTTCGTGGATGCGTATTTCTCGCCACAGCGCCGTGGGCGTATTCGCGTGTACGTGCCGGCAACGGTCGTGCCGCTGCTGCACAAGCGCGTGGCCGATTACCCCAACGTGCTGGCCGAGGGCGGTGCGAACTTCTGGGATGCGTTCCAGCTGATCGTGGTCGGCGATGCGTTCTGGCATGACGGCGTGCGCCTGGAGGTGTTCCCGGTGCGCCATCACTGGCCGGAAACCGCCTATGGCCTGCGCCTGAAGGGCGCGGTCACCTGGAGCGGCGATACCCGCCCGATTCCGGAAATGCTGGCGCGCTACGCCGACGACAACGAACTGATCGCCCACGATTGCGGCCTGCACGGCAACCCATCGCATACCGGCGTGGACGACCTGGAGCGTGAGTACACGGCCGAGCTGCAGGCGCGGATGATGCTGTACCACTATGCCAGCGAGAGCGACGGCGAGGCGCTGCGCCAGCGTGGCCATCGTGTGGCCCTGCCCGGCGAACGTGTGTCGCTGGCCACCCCGACCGCGATGCACGTGCTGGCGCAGGATCCTCCCTGAGCATGGACGACGCGCTGGCCGCCCATCTGCAGGCGCTCGAACGCGCGTTGCATGACCCGGTGGTCCGCGGTGATGTCGCGCAGTTGGCTGCCTTGTTGGATGACGACTTCCGCGAGATCGGCAGCTCGGGCGTCTGCTTCGACCGGGCTGCTGCGTTGGCCGAGATTCCGCGCGAACGTGCGCAGGTTGAGATTGTCTCCACCGACTACGACTGCGTACTGCTCGTTCCCACGCTGGCACAGGTGCGCTATCGCAGCTGGTATGTGATCGACGGTGAGCGCCAGCGCGAGGTGTTGCGCAGTTCGTTGTGGCGTCGGCACGGCGAGGCATGGCGGGTGGTGTTCCATCAGGGCACGCCCGCGGCGCCTTGAGCGGCAGCATCGCTGGAGGGAAAACCGGGCGCCCAAAAAGGTGGCGGCCCCGCCGGCTGACCTCGGCGCCCGCGTCGATCGATACCGTTGCTGCCTTCCGGCCCTGGCGGGATTTTCGACCTAGCGTCGCGAGGGGCCGACGGGGCCACCATAGAGACGTTCCGGCTGCAGGGCGATCAGGGATCAGCCGGCCGCAGGCGGAAGGTGCATCGCAGGAGCAGGTCCGGCAGTGCAGTCGCGCATTCTAGCGCATGCGCGGCATGCAGTGCCAGACGCGAAGGCTGAATCCCGTGTAGCCCGATGCCGCCGGAAGCGGCCATCCGGCGGGCGGATTGCTAAAATACGCGGCACAGGAGGAACGGCCTCCCCCATTTCGGGAACTACTGACCAGGACGGCCTGGCCCCCATCAAGGAGGGCCGCATGGCCTGGATCTATCTGTTGGCAGCCGGTGTACTGGAAATCGTCTGGGCGTTCTCGATGAAGCAATCCGAGGGGTTCAGCAAGCTCACCCCCTCGATCATCACCCTCGTCACCATGATCGCCAGCTTCTGGCTGCTGTCCTTGGCGATGCGCACGTTGCCGCTGGGTACCGCGTACACGATCTGGACCGGCATTGGCGCGGTCGGCGCGTTCGTGATCGGCATTACCTTCCTCGGCGAGCAGGTCAGCGCGATGCGGATCGCGGCGGCGGTGCTGATCGTGAGCGGGTTGGTGTTGATGAAGTTGTCGAGCAGCTGAGGCGTTCAAAACGCCGTCTGCGCGCTAGGGGGTAGAGCCACGCCATGCGTGGCTGACGCGCTCGTTGCGCTGGCGCCGCTTAGTGTGGCGCCAGGTCGAGTGCCATCTCGACGGCATGCAGCGGGGTGGGCCGGTGGGTGGCCGCTTCATTGCGATTGCTGGGTGCATCCATGCACCCAGCCCTTCCGCGCTCGCGCGCTCCAGGGCCAGCCGTTCGGCTGTCCGGATTCGCTCCTGGCGAATCCGTCGAACCCGTTGGGGTTCTCGGCCCCCATGCTTTCCGGAAGACAAATAAAAAGGCCGCCCCTGGGGGCGGCCTTTTTATTTGTCTGGCGGAGAGAGGGGGATTCGAACCCCCGAAGCGCGGTTTAGACGCTTACACACTTTCCAGGCGTGCTCCTTCAACCACTCGGACACCTCTCCGGACCTGCCGCACACAACCCGCTGCAGGGGCGCAGATTCTAGCGGGGGAATCGGAATCGCACAAGCGGTTCGTCACGGAGGGCAGGGGGGCTGGACAGGCGTGGCACAATGGTCGTCCCGATGAAGACGGTGGCCTGATGTCCTATCTCGTCCTTGCCCGCAAGTGGCGTCCGAAGCGTTTTGCCGAGCTGGTGGGCCAGGAACACGTGGTCCGTGCGCTCAGCAATGCGCTGGACAGCGGCCGGGTGCACCATGCGTTCCTGTTTACCGGCACCCGCGGGGTCGGCAAGACCACCATTGCCCGTATTTTCGCCAAGTCGCTGAACTGCGAGCAGGGCACCAGCGCCGATCCGTGTGGCCAGTGCCCGGCCTGCCTGGATATCGACTCCGGCCGCTACATTGATCTGCTCGAGATCGATGCCGCGTCCAATACCGGTGTGGATGATGTCCGCGAGGTGATCGAGAACGCCCAGTACATGCCCTCCCGGGGCAAGTACAAGGTCTACCTGATCGACGAAGTGCACATGCTGTCCAAGGCGGCGTTCAATGCGCTGCTCAAGACGCTGGAAGAGCCGCCGGAGCATGTGAAGTTCCTGCTGGCCACCACCGATCCGCAGAAGCTGCCGGTGACGGTGCTCTCGCGCTGCCTGCAGTTCAACCTGAAGCGGTTGGACGAGGAGCAGATCCAGGGCCAGATGACGAAGATCCTGGCCGCCGAGGAGATCGAGTCCGATCCGACCGCTATCGTG
Organism: Stenotrophomonas sp. PUT21; assembly: GCF_052232875.1. NCBI lineage: Bacteria > Pseudomonadati > Pseudomonadota > Gammaproteobacteria > Lysobacterales > Lysobacteraceae > Stenotrophomonas > Stenotrophomonas sp. PUT21. Next base: position 570,530 of record NZ_CP197645.1, read on the forward strand.
CAGTTGGCCAAGGCCGCCGATGGCAGCCTGCGTGATGGTCTGTCGCTGCTGGACCAGGCGATCGCCTATGCCGGCGGTGCGCTGCGCGAGGATGTGGTGCGCGCGATGCTGGGTACGGTCGACCGCACCCAGGTCGCCGCGATGCTGGATGCGCTGGCCGATGGCGATGGTCCGCGCCTGCTGCAGACCGTGGCCCTGCTGGCCGAGTTCTCGCCGGACTGGAGCGGGGTGCTCGACGCCCTGGCCGAGGCCCTGCACCGGATCCAGGTGCAGCAGCTGGTGCCGGGTGCGGCAACGGCGGGCGAGGGGATCGATGCCGAAGCCTTCGCCCAGCGCCTGCGCCCGGAAGTGGTCCAGCTCTGGTACCAGATGGCCCTGGGCGGCCGCCGTGACCTGCACCTGGCCCCTAGCCCGCGTGCCGGGTTCGAGATGGCCGTGCTGCGCATGCTGGCGTTCCGGCCGGCGGCGGCTGTACCGCCGGTGCCCCGCGATCCGGGCACCGGCACCGAAGTGAACAGCGGTGGCCAGGCCAGCGGCCAGGGCACCGGCATGGCTGCTGCTGCCGCGACCGCTGCTCCGGCTCCGCCCGCAGCGCCCGCCAAGGTCAGCGCGCCTGTCGCTCAGGCAGCCCCGGTGGCGTCTGAGGCGCCGGCCGCAGCCCCGGTCGTCGCGCCCTCCCAGGCCGCAGCCTCGCCGCTGAAACAAGCTGCTCCCGCACCCGCCGCCGCCGAACCGGTGAAACCGGCCAAGTCCACCGTCGTGGCCCCCGCCGCGGACGACGATCTGCCGCCGTGGCACCAGGAAAACGACGCAGCCGATCGCGACGAAGCGCTGGCCGCTGAGATGGCCACCCCGGATGCGGCCATGGTTGCGCCGTGGGAAGCGCCGCCCGAGCGGGCCGTGGCCCGCGCTGCCACCCCGGCGCCGGCCGCACCCACTCCGGCGGCTCGCCCGCAGGGCATCGCCATCGCACCCACCCACGCGGGGGATGCGCCGGCGGGCGAGACAGGCGACCTGACCGCCGATGCCTGGCTGGAACTGGTGGCCGGCAGCCAGCTCAATGGCCCGTCCAAGCAGCTGGCCGCGCACTCGGCGTTCATCAGCTACCAGCACGGCGTCTTGAAACTGGCGATTTCGCCCGGATTTGAGTACTTGAGTTCGGACCGCTCGCAGGCGGCGCTGATCGCGGCGTTGACCGGCCCCTTGGGCCAGGCGCCGCGTCTGGTGATCGATACCGGCGCGGCCGGTGCCGAGACCCTGCATCAGCGCGCTGACCGCCAGCGTGGCGAACGCCAAACGGCGGCGGAAGCCGCTTTCATGGCCGACCCCTCGGTGCAGTTGCTGGTCCAGCAACACGGTGCCCGGGTCGTCGCCGATTCCATTCGTCCTTTTGAAGAGTAAAGAACCATGCGCGGCAATATCGCCCAACTGATGCAGCAGGCCCAGAAGATGCAGGAAAACCTGCAGAAGGCCCAGGAAGACCTCGCCAAGCTGGAAGTGACCGGCAGCGCCGGCGGCGGCATGGTCAGCGTGACCCTGACCGGCACCAAGGAATGCCGCAAGGTGCGCATCGATCCGTCGGTGCTGTCCGATGCGGAAATGACCGAAGACCTGGTGGCCGCGGCGTTCAACGATGCCTCCAACAAGATCGATGCCGAGTCGAAGAACCGCATGGGTTCGGCGACCGCCGGCATGCAGCTGCCCCCGGGCATGAAGCTGCCGTTCTGACCCACCGCCTGCGCCGGGTGCCTGCCTGGCGCGACCGTGGTGACCGCGCCGCGAAGCCTTCGGGCTTCGCGCGCTTGTTTCTGAGATGAGCGATCCGCCATGAGCCTGCCCCTGCTCGAACAATTGATCGAGGCCTTCCGCGTGTTGCCCGGCGTGGGCCAGAAGACTGCCCAGCGCATGGCGTATCACGTGCTGGAGCGCGAGCGCGAGGGCGGCCAGAAGCTGGCCGAGGTGTTGGCCAAGGCGATAGAGCGGATCGGGCACTGCGAGCAATGCCGGGATTTCAGCGAGACCGAGATCTGCGCGGTCTGTGCCAACGGCAGCCGCGAGCGCCAGCAGCTGTGCGCGGTGGAATCACCGGCCGATCGCCTGGCGATCGAAATGGCCACCGGCTTCCGCGGGGTGTACTTCGTACTGCAGGGGCGGCTGTCGCCGCTGGATGGCATCGGCCCACGCGAACTCGGGCTGGATCAGCTGGAGGCGCGCCTGAAGCAGGGCGAGGTCAACGAGTTGATCATCGCCACCAGCGCCACCGTGGAAGGCGAAGCGACCGCGCATTACCTGGCGCAGATGGCGCGCAGCCACAAGGTGCGGCCGAGTCGCCTCGCGCAGGGGCTGCCGCTGGGGGGCGAACTGGAATACGTGGATCGCGGCACGCTGTCTCACGCCTTCGGCACGCGTACCGAAGTCCAGGAATGATGCCGCGCGCCGCGCGCGGGTGATCGAAACCCGGGGCGCATCCGCGCTACTCTCCAAGGCCCTGTTCCACGAGGTGCCCTCATGAGCCACGACACCCTGTTCGGCAAGATCATTCGCCGCGAAATTCCGGCCACCATCGTCTACGAAGACGACGAGGTGCTCGGCTTCAAGGACATCGCTCCGCAGGCGCCGGTGCACGTGCTGTTCATTCCCAAGCACGAGGCGATCCCGACCCTGGATGACGTGCGGCCGGACCAGGCGCACCTGATCGGCAAGCTGGCGATGGCGGCGGCCGAGTACGCGCGCCGCGAAGGTTTCGCGCAGGAGGGCTACCGGATCGTCATGAACTGCCGCGAGCATGCCGGGCAGACCGTGTTCCATATCCACCTGCACCTGCTGGCCGGCGCGCAGCTGGGTCACTTCGGTACGCCGAACGGCTGAGCGGACCCGGCGCAAACAAAAACGCCGCCCGAGGGCGGCGTTTCTGCGTCAGCGTGTTACCACCAGCCCCAGCCGCGGTAGCCCCAGCCCGGACCCCAGCCCGGGCCCCACGGGCCGTACGGGTAGGCAGGCACCACCTCCACCTGGCGCTGTTCCGGCCACAGGTAGATGACGTCGGCATCCAGCTTCGGCAGGCGATAGTCGTACTCGCCGATGCGGGTGTTCTCGTAGCCGCCGATCTTGCCGATGAAGGTCACGTCGCGGCCCGGCTCGAACACCGCCGGGTCGTAGAAGCCGGCGCGGCAGGCGATGAAGCGGCCGTCGCTCGCGTCGGCCGAGGTGGTGCTCGGGCGGCCACTGCCGTTGAGCGGGCGCGAAATCATCTGGAAGCAGGTCTGGCCCTGGCCCGGATTGGTTTCGATGATGCGGCCACCCCAGCGTACCGGGGTGCCCACCTGCTGGGTGGGAACCGCGTCGCGTGGGCTGACCATACTGAACTGCCCCTGCAGCGGCTTGGGCGCGGTGGCGCAGGCAGCCAGTGCCAGAGAGGCAGCAAGGGGAAGCAGGATTTGAATCTTCATGGGGATGCTCCGGAGGTCGGGCGATGCCTGCGCAGGTCGCGCAATAATGAAGTGAGGTCGACGTCAGCGCCAGCGTAGCGCGCCTGGACGAAACGCGCGCTGAGCGACAGCAGCGCAGGATCGGGTCGCTGCCGGTCCACCCGGCGTGCCCACTCGCCAGCCGGTTCAGCGCTGGCACGGGCCAGCCCATAGCGTGCGTAGCGGCGTCCCAGCCGGTGCCAGGCCCGTAGCAGCGGGTCGCGCTCGCGTTCGCCGCGGGCCAGCAGCCATGCCATCCACCCTAGCGCGGCCAGTGCGAAGACAATGAAAATGCCGACCAGTTGTGTCGGATCCAGCCGCTCGAAACCAAACGGTTTAAGAAGCTGCTGCTGGCGATTGGCATCGAAGGACAGGATCAGGTCGTTCCAGCCCCGGCGCAGCCAGTCGCCCATCTGCCCGATCTGCAGCCAGCGGCTGTCCAGTGTGGTACCGGCGGCGCCGGTCCCCAGCCGGTCTTCGAGAGTGTCGTAGATGCGTTCCGGCGCCACTGCAGCGGTCGGGTCCACCCGCACCCAGCCGCGCCCGGGCAGCCACACTTCGGCCCACGCATGCGCGTCCATCCGGCGCAGCACCCAATAGTCGCCATACGGGTTGCGGAGGCCACCGGCGAAGCCGGTCACCACCCGCGCCGGGATGCCCGCGTTGCGCATCAGCACCACGAACGCGGAGCTGAAATGCTGGCAGAAGCCGGCCTGCTGATCGAACAGGAACTCGTCCGCGCCATCGCGGCCGGGCTCGGGCGTATCCAGGGTGTAGACGAAACTCGCCCGCACCCAGTCAAGCGCGCGCTGCACGATCGCCGCATCATCGCGGCCCGCCTCCTGCCGCCACTGCCGGGCCAGCGCTGCCGTGCGCGGATTCAGGCCTTCGGGAAGCTGCAGGGCCTGCCGGTGCTCGTAAGGCGTCAATGCGTCGGTATAGGCCACGGCCGGTGCGGAGGTCAGTCGCCAACGGGTCAGCGCGTTCAACGCCGCGCGGCTGCGCAGGCTGTGGTTGGCATCCAGATCGCTGCCGGGCGGTGCCTGCAGCGGAAGGTCCAGGGCGACCAGTTGCCGGCGATCGGTCGGCTCGTAGTCGATCTGGTACTCCCACCGGGTGGTGGCATGGGTGACCGCCGCAGGCGCACGCTCGATCTGTCGTCGGTCCTGCTCCCAGCGCTGGCCATCGAAATGGGTCAGTACCGGCCCGCGCCAATAGCGCTGCTGCGGTTCCGGAACCGAGCCAAAAAACTGCACGCGCAGCGCCGGGGTGTCGTCGGCCATCAGGTCCAGCCACTGCCCGGGCTCCATCGTGTCGGACAGGCCGGGTTTGCCGACCGCGCGGTCCGGGATGCCCCAGAGCGGTTCACTCAGCCGTGGGAACAACCAGAAACCGGCCAGCGCCAGCGGCAGGCCGAGCAGGACCAGCCGCCCGATGCCATGCAGCTGGCGCTTGAGTGGTGCCGGCGGCGCCTGGCCCTCCAGATGTGCCAGGCGTTGCAGGGCGAGCAGGGCGACCAGACCCGCCAGCACCGCCAGCGTCATGGTCAGTGGCCCCTGGTCAAGCAGGAACGCCGCGAACGGGCCGAACAGCCCGAAGCCGACCAGGCTGCGGGCATCGCGCAGGCTGCGCAGTTCGCTGGACTTCAACGCCAGCATCGCGGCCAGCAGCGCGCAGCCGGTATCGCGGCCCGGGCGTGGGCCCATCTGCCAGTAGATGGCGGCGAGCATGCCAAGCACCAGCAGCAGGCGCAGGGCGCCCGGCAACAGACGCTGGCGCGAGGCCAGCGCGGTGAGCACGGCGACCCCGGCGATGACGACGGCCAGCACGGTGGGCAGCTGCAGCAGCAGCGGCAGCAGGCCCAGCGCCGCGCTGGCCAGCGTCCAGTAGCGCGCGCCGGCGTTGAGCAGGCAGACGGGGCGGTCAGTCATGGGGCAACAGCGCCAACGCGCGCTGGCACAGATGGTGATGGGCGCTGCCGTTGCCGGGCCCGAGTACCGGTTGACCGGGCAGCTTGAGCGTATAGCGCCGGCCTTCGCGCTCGGCCAGGTCGACCCAGCGCGCCATGCGCGCGATCCGCGTTTCGGTGCCCAGCGGAGCCAGGCGCCACCAGTCCAGCACGATCTCCACCCCCACCGGCTTCTCGTACTCACGCACCAGCAGGGTGTCCCGCCGCGCCGAGTGTTTCCACGCGATGCTGCGCGTCGGGTCGCCAGGGCGATACGGACGCAGCTGATGCAGCTCGTCGCCACTGGCGTGCACGCGGGTGTGCAACGGATCGCCGCCGCTTTCAGGCAGGGACGGTGCGTGCGCTTCCGGCGCGGCATAGACCAGCAACGGCGTCTCCGGCCACACCCACGACCATGCACGCACCAGGCCGAGTGGCTGGGTGGTGGCGATGCGGATACGGGCCAGATCGAACCAGCCGCGTCGATGTGTGGGCAGATCCAGATCCACTTCGATCTGGTCACTGTCGATCAGATGCCCGAACGCGGCCACGCCATCGTGCTCCACCTGCAGGCCGCGGCGTGCACGGGTGTCGGCGCGCGAGAGGCTGATACGCAGCCGCAACGGCGCGCCTGCGGTGACCGGCTCGGCGGACACGGCATCCACCTGCAATCCGGAAAGCTGCAGATGCGCGCTGATCGCACTGGCGATGCTGACGGTCGCCAGCAGCAGGGCCAGCAGCAGGGCCGGATTGTTGTTGTAGTTCAGTGCGCCGAGCAGCATCGCCGAGAGCAGCGCGGCGACGAACAGCCCGAAGCGCGTCGGCAGCACATAGATGCGGCGCCGGTCGAACCGGCACGGCAGGTGCTCCGGTCGGCGCGGTCGCGCCAGATGTTGCAGTTGCTGCCAGCGGGCTCCCCAGCCGCGGCGCATCTCAGTCGACCTGCACGGTCTGGAGGATCGCGCGGGCCAGTGCAGGCCCGTTGCCGGCTTCGGCCTCTGGCACCAGGCGATGCCCGGCCACCGCGACGAACAGCGTCTGCACGTCTTCCGGCACTACATGCGCGCGGCCCAGCAGCAACGCATGTGCCTTGGCGGCGCGCAGCAAGGCCAGGCCGGCGCGCGGCGACAGGCCGACGCGGACGCCTGCATGCTGGCGGCTGCGGGCCAGCAGCGCCTGCACGTAGGTGATCAACGCCTCGCTGGCATGCACCTGGCCGACCGCCTCGCGCAGTGTGCGTACTTCCACGTCGCTCAAACGCGCGGTGGCCTGCGCGATCAGGTGGCGGCGATCGGTGCCGCGCAGCAGCTCGCGCTCGGATTCGGGATTGGGGTAGCCCAGCGCCAACCGCAGCAGGAAGCGGTCCAGCTGCGAGTCCGGCAACGGGAAGGTACCGGACAGGTCGACCGGGTTCTGGGTGGCGATGACGAAGAACGGATCGGGCAGGGGATGGGTCACGCCATCCAGGGTGACCTGCTGCTCGGCCATCGCTTCCAGCAGTGCGCTCTGGGTGCGCGGCGGCGCGCGGTTGATCTCATCGGCGAGCAGCACGTGGGTGAAGACGGGGCCGGGATGGAACTGGAAGTGCCGACTGCCGGCGTCGTAGACCGAGACGCCGAGCACGTCGGCAGGCAGCAGGTCGGAGGTGAACTGCACCCGCTGGAAGCCCAGCCCGAGGCTGGAGGCCATGGCGTGGGCGAGGGTGGTCTTGCCCAGCCCGGGCAGGTCCTCGATCAGCAGATGGCCGCCGGAGAGCAGCGCCACGAAGGCCAGCCGCACCTCCTGCGCCTTGCCCAGCACCAGCCCGTTGACCTGATCCTGGGCCGCGCGCAGGGACTGTCGCAGTACATCGGTTAGCATGGCTGGCACGGGGGGCGAATGATCCATGTCCGTCTCGATTCGATGATTCCACTGATTCTATAGAGCAATGCAGGGCGAACAACGCGCACGCACCATATTCCTGTTGTTGTGGACGCTGGTCACCGCCGTCAAATTGGTGGTGGCCGCACGTCTGCCCTTGTTCGTGGACGAAGCTTTTTACTGGCAGGAAGGCCAGCATCTGGCCGCGGCCTATTCGGACCTGCCCGGGCTGACTGCATGGCTGGCGCGCCTGGGCGTGGAAGTGGGCGGCAACCATGTACTGGCGCTGCGCCTGCCGTTCCTGGCGATCGGTGCGTGGCTGCCGTGGCTGGTCTCGCGGATCGCCACGCGCTGGTTCGGCGCGGTGGCCGGTTGGCAGGCGGGCAGTCTCACCTTGTTGATGCCGCTGTCGGCCACGCTGGGCATGCTGGCCGTGCCCGATGTGCCGATGGCGTTGGCTGCGGTGCTGTGTCTGGACGCCGGCGCGCGGTTGCTGCGCAGTGTCGATGCCGCCGCGGCGGTGAAGCTGGCGGCCGGCTTGTCGATCGGCGCGCTGAGCCACTATCGCTTCATCGGGGTGATCGTGGTCGGCTTCATTGCGCTGCTGGTGCTGCCGCAGGGCCGGCGCATGCTGCGCGATCCGCGCGTCTGGGTGGCCCTGGCCGTCGGTGTGGTGGCGTGGCTGCCGCTGTTGTCGTGGAATGCCGACAACCATGATGCGGGCCTGAAATTCCAGGTGGTCGAGCGCCACCCGTGGGCGTTCGAGTGGAGCGGGCTGTGGTTCCTGGTGATCCAGCCGATGCTGGTCACCCCGATCCTGTGCATCGCGATGTGGAAGGTGGCCCTGGCCGGCACCCGCTCCGGCGGCGGCGCGCGCGCGCAGTGGCGCTACTTCGGCCTGATCGGCGCGGTGTCGACGCTGTCCATCTTCGGCCTGGGCTTCTTCACCGATGTGGAGCGCATCAGTTTCCATTGGCCGCTGCCCGGCTATCTCGCCCTGCTGATCGCAGTGCCGGTGGTACTCAACGGCTGGCCGCGCTGGCTGCGCCGTACCGGCTGGTGGTTGGCCGGTGCCGGGCTCGCCCTGGCCTTCGGCTATTACCTGACGGTCTCCATCCCGAGCGTGCGCGAGCAGCTGGCCGGCTACAAGTACTACCCGCGCAACTTTGCCGGCTGGGAACCCCTGGCAGGCGCCGTGCGCGACGAGCTGAAAAGCATGCCGCCCGGCACCCGCGTGCTGGCCGGCAACTTCAAGGTGGGCGCGGAGCTGGGCTTCCAGCTGCGCGATCCTTCGATCGAGGTGCTGCGCCACCCGTTGAACGACAAACATGGCCGCAGTGCGCAGCTGGGGCTGTGGGGGCTGCTCCACGATGGCCAGCGCGACGCGCCGATGCTGCTGGTGCTGTCGCCCAGCGACCAGCGCTACCGCGATCTGCTGGCGCGTTACCACGCGGTCTGCGAGCAGGTCGGGCCGCTGCCGCCGCCGCGCGTGGTCAGCAACGATCATGGCTATCAGCGGTTCCTGCTGTTCAAGCTGCCGGCCGAGCGCGTGGCAGGCCCGTGCGTGACCCCGGCGATGGCCTGGCTGGATACGCCGCAGCCGGATGCGAAGGTGGGTGGCACGCTGGACGTGCGCGGCTGGGCCTTCAAGGACGGCGTGGGCATCGAACGTGTCGAGCTGCTCATCGATGGTGCGCCGGTGGGCGATGCGGTCTACGGCCGGCCCTACGACATTACCGGCGCGTGGAAGATCTCCACCGACCCGCAGCACCCGAACGTGGCCTTCGATGCCACGTTGAAGACCCACCACCTCACGCCCGGTCGTCATTGGCTCGGCATGACGCTGTACGGCAAGGACGGCAGCGTGGAGCAGTGGCAGGAACAGGCCTTCACCGTCCCCGCGCGCTGAGCGCATGTGTCTTTATGGATGACCACGTCATGCGCAATGCCTCGCAGGAATCTCCCCCGTTGCCCGTGTCCCAGGCTGCCACGCCGGTGTCGCCTGCGCTGATTCGCCTGCTGTGGTTGGCGGTGGCTGCAATCATCGCGGTGGGCGTTGCAGCGATGGTGTGGCTCTCGCCGCGCGTGCTGTACGCCGATCCGTGGCGCTTCACCCAGAAGCTGCTGGAAATGCCGTGGCCGGCCAATGTGCTGGTGTCAGACAACGGCCACCGCGAAATCCTGCCGAACCTGGTGCGCCATGCCGAGCTGGAGTGGCTGCATGGCAATCAATGGCTGCAGATCGGTACCGGTGTGGCCTTGGCACTGGCGACGGTCTGGCTGCTGGCCCGGATCATCAGGTCCGATGCCTTGGCACCGCCGGTGCGCGCCGCCGCGACCGTGGTCGCAGCGCTGTCGATCTTCTGGCTGGGCAGCCAGCGGGCGCTCACCCATGCCAACGAATCGGTCCACGCGTACCTGATCACCGTGGCGCTGATGGCAGGCGCCGCCCTGCTGCTGCGTGGGGACCGTCGCGGTGCCGTATTGGCCGCCGTGTGCGGCGTGGCAGCGACATTCTCCTTCGGCAGCGGCGTGGCCGTGTTCGTGGGGCTGGCGGCGGTGCTGGTGGCGCGGCGTGCGCCGTTGTCGCATTGGGTGCCATGGATCGCCGGGCTGCTCGTGGCGGTCGGGTTGCACCTGGGCATGGGGCGGACCGGGATGCCTGCGCAGATGGCGGTGGCCCCGCTGCCGCAGCTGGACGTGTTGCTGCGCTGGCTGGCCTCGCCCTTCATCTATCTGGCCTGGCCGGCACTGGATCCGGCCGCGGCGCAGCAATTGCCGTTCGCGCCGGTGCGCGATGTAGTGCATGCCGTGGCGAGCAGTTATCAGGCGCTGTTCGGACCGGTGTTGACCTCGCGCTGGCCGCATCTGCTGATCGGTGCGGCCGGGCTGGCCGCGCTCTGCGGTATGACCTGGCGAACCTGGCAGCGCGGCCGCAGCGCCGGGGCAGGGGAGTCGGTGGCGCTGGCGATGGCGTGGTTTGGCGTGGCAGTGGGCGGGCTGGTCGCGCTCAGTCGCTGGACCTATTTCGCCGACTACCCGACGCAGTTGGCCGCGCCGCGGTATGTGCCCTGGTCGTGGCTGTTCTGGTCCGGCCTGGTGCTGTGGGCGACCATACGGATCGGCCTGCGCCGCCCGCGGTGGGCGGCCTGGGGCGCACTCCTGCTTGCGCTGGTGGCCGTGCCGAGTACAGCGTGGATGGCCTACCTCGGCGCCAGCATGCAGCGGGTGGCGAACATGACCGCCACGGCTGCCGCGGCCGGCGTGGTCGATCCGGACCAGACCCATGGCGAGAGCGTGCCCGGCGAAGTGCAGGCGGCACTACCGAGCCTGCGCGCGCATGGGGTGGCCATGTTCGCTTGGCCTGAGGCCCGGTATCTGCAAGGCGGGGCGACGACAGCAACCAGCGTGGCCGTCCCGATCGGCGATGTGTCCCTCGTGGCGGTGCGCAATACCCTCGGTGGCTCGGCCTGGCGTATCGATTTCAGCGCCCAGAGCAACGCACCGCGGCTGGTTCTTCAATGCAGTGGACGCCCCGTGGGCCTGGCCATGCCGCTGGCAGGGCGCTGGGTCGGCTGGGCCACCGGTCACCTCGATGCCGGCTGCCTGGAAGCACTGCAGCTGCGCTGAGCCTCAAGGCAGGGTGTAGCCGGCCTGCCGCAGCAACTGGCTCACTGCGATCAGCGGCAGCCCGATCAGCGCGGTCGGGTCGCGGTTCTCGATCGCGTCGAACAGGGTGATGCCCAGGCCTTCGCACTTGAAGCTGCCAGCGCAGTCCAGCGGCTGCTCGGCGGCCACATAGCGGGCGATCTCGGCCGGGCTCAGCGCCCGGAAGTGGACCCGGGTCAGATCACAGGTTTCCAGGGCTTCGCCGTCGCGCACAAGGCTCACGGCCGTGTGGAAGGCGACCACCTGCCCGGACATCGCGGCCAGCTGCGCCTGCGCACCCTCCACGGTGCCCGGCTTGCCCAGCGGGGCGCCGTTCAGTTCCGCCACCTGGTCCGAGCCGATCACCCATCGGCCGGGGTGCAGGCGGGCGACGGCCTCGGCCTTCGCCCGCGCCAGGCGAACCGCCACGGCCTGTGGGGCTTCGCCGGGGCCCGGCGTCTCATCCACCTCAGGGCGGGCGGTCTCCAGGGGCAGGCCGAGCCGCTCCAGCAATTCACGGCGGTAGCGGGAGGTGGAAGCAAGCAGCAGCGGGGTCATGCGACAATACCGGGCACGGAAGGGCGGCAGTCTGGCCCCTCGGGGCAAGGATCGGCAACCTGACTGCGCAGGCATTTGACAGCGGGCCGGGCGATCCTTAACATTCAGCGGCTTATGTCCGCAAACGTGCCCGAAATGCTGGATGCTTGGCGGATGGTCGCAGCGCGCAGGTGCTTCGACGGCCAGGTGAATCTAGCGGAATTGACCCGCCTCCAGGGCCTTGTCGCCGATACCGAAGGAACGTGCACCTATGCACTGGAATTCGCGCACGACGACATCCTGCAGGTATCCTATGTTGAACTGTCCATCGACACCGCGCTGCCGCTGATCTGTCAGCGCAGCCTGCAGCGTTTCCTGTTGCCGGTTTCGATGGTGCAGCGGCTCGGCCTGATCCGCAGCGAAGAGGAAGAGTCCTCGTTGCCGGAAGGTTGGGAACCGTGGCTGGTGCCGGAAGACGGCATGCTGCGACCGCTGGAACTGGTCGAGGACGAACTCGTCCTGGCCGTGCCCGTCGTGCCGCTGTCTCCCGATGGTGAGGCCGTGGACAAGGACTGGGCACCGACCGAAGAAGAAATCAGCAAGGCCAATCCGTTCGCGGCGTTGGCGGCACTGAAAAAACAATAGCAGCCGGATTGTCGTCGGCGGCTGCGGCGAAAGCGAAAACTGTGCTGGGCGCTGGCGTCCTGCGCGACGATACGACGAAGCAAAACGAACCGAGTTTGGAGCAATCCCATGGCTGTGCAGAAATCCCGTGTCACCCCGTCCCGCCGCGGTATGCGCCGTGCGCATGACGCCCTGAGCGCCAAGCAGCTGTCCACCGATCCGACCACCGGTGAAGTGCATCTGCGTCACCACATCACCGCTGACGGTTTCTACCGCGGCAAGAAGGTGATCACGACCAAGTCGAACTCGGCCGTCGAAGAAGATTGATTTGTGAAGGCCGCTGCCCGGTCGGGCGGCGGCCTTTACCCCATTCTTCCCGATCGTCACGTTTGGCGATCGAGCTACAGGACATGCAATGAGCAAGCGGATCTACTCGAGGATCGCGGGCACCGGTAGTTATTTGCCCGAAAAAGTGTTGACCAACCAGGATCTGGAGAAAATGGTCGACACCAGCGATGAGTGGATTCAATCGCGCACTGGTATCCGCGAACGGCACATTGCGGCCGAAGGCGAGACCACCAGCGACCTCGGCTACCACGCCGCGGTACGTGCGCTTGAAGCGGCCGGTATCGACGCTTCGCAGCTCGACATGATCGTGGTGGGCACCACCACGCCTGATCTGATTTTCCCGTCCACCGCGTGCCTGATCCAGGCCAAGCTCGGTGCGAGCGGTTGCCCCGCCTTCGACGTCAATGCGGCCTGTTCGGGCTTCGTGTTCGCGTTGAGCGTGGCCGACAAATTCATTCGTTCCGGTGATGCACGCCATGTGCTGGTCATCGGTGCGGAAACCCTGACCCGTATCGTCGACTGGACCGAGCGCACCACCTGCGTGCTGTTCGGCGATGGCGCGGGCGCCGTCGTGCTCAAGGCCGACGAAGAGACCGGCATCCTCAGCACCCACCTGCATTCGGATGGCAGCAAGAAAGAGCTGCTGTGGAACCCGGTGGGCGTCTCGGCCGGTTTCGGCGAGGGCGACAATGCCCGCGGCGCGATCCTGATGAAGGGCAACGACGTGTTCAAGTACGCCGTCAAGGCGCTGGACTCGGTCGTCGACGAAACCCTGGAAGCCAATGCGCTGACCAAGGACGACCTGGACTGGCTGATCCCGCACCAGGCCAACCTGCGCATTATCGAAGCCACCGCCAAGCGCCTGGAGATGTCCATGGACCAGGTAGTGGTGACGGTGGACAAGCACGGCAACACCTCCTCGGCCTCGGTGCCGATGGCGCTGGATCACGCGGTCCGCTCCGGCCGCGTGGAGCGCGGCCAGCTGCTGCTGCTGGAAGCCTTCGGCGGCGGCTTCACGTGGGGTTCTGCTCTGCTGCGCTATTGATAGTGTCAGTTACGACAACGTGACGCTGTCGTTACGGCCCCATTACGGGGCCGTAAGCATTTCAGGAGAACTGTCATGGTTGAGCCCATCGTCATTGAAGGGCAGCGCGCCTGGCTGAAGCAGTACGGCGAAGGAAGCCGCGTGGTCGCGCTGGGCCTGCTGAACTTCATCGCCCGCCGCTTCCAGCTCGATGCCCTGCGCCCACCGCCGCACCGTGGCGGCGACGCCGCCCGCGAAACCGAAGCCCGCCGCCTGTCCGAACTGCAGGCGCAAGGGGTCAACGTCCCCAACGTGATCGGCAGCGGTCACGCTGCCCTGGTGCTGGGCGACAACGGCTCCTCGTTCAATACCTGCCTGCGCGAAGCCGATGATGCCGGCCGTGACCGCCTCGTGTCCGCCGCGATGAATGCCATCGCCCAGGCGCACAGCAAAGGCGCGTATTTCGGCCAGCCGCTCCCGCGCAACCTCACCTGGGATGGCAAGGAGATCGGCTTCATCGATTTCGAAGAAGATCCCCTGGAAGTCATGGACCTCGCCCAGGCCCAGGCCCGCGACTGGCTGATGTTCGGCTACGGTGTCGCCAAGTACTACGAAGACCGCCCGCAACAGCTGCAGACCCTCATGGCGCAGGCGATGGACGGTGCAGAAGCTCCGGTGCTGGCCCATGCCCACGACGTCACCGGCCGCCTGCAGGGGCTCGCCCGCGCCAGCATGAAGATGGGCCGCTCCGCCCGCGCACTGGCCCACTCCATTCTGATCGTCCATGGCGCCACCACCTTGGGCGTGCTGATGCTGGCCGTGATCTGCATCGACTTCTTCAGCGACGGCGACCTGGACATCCTCCAGCTGTTCACCTGACGGGCCACCCCCACATACGCGGCAGTACAGACGAAGGGCGACGTTCCCCTTTATCATTCGCCGTTCGATTTTTGCAGGCGGATGATCGCGTGACCGATACCAATCTCGCATTCGTGTTCCCGGGCCAGGGCTCGCAGTCGCTGGGCATGCTGGCCGAACTGGCCGAGCTGCACCCGCAGATCCGCGAGGCCTTCACCGAAGCCTCCGACGGCGCCGGTGTCGACCTGTGGGCGCTGTCGCAGGGCGGTCCGGAGGAAATGCTCAACCGTACCGAATACACGCAGCCGGCCCTGCTGGCCGCCAGCATCGGCGTCTGGCGTGCCTGGAACGCCGTGGGTGGCGCCCAGCCGGCCGTCCTGGCTGGCCACAGCCTCGGCGAATACACCGCCCTGGTGGCGGCCGGTGCGCTGACCCTGCGTGACGGCGCCCACCTGGTGCGCCTGCGTGGTCAGCTGATGCAGGAAGCCGCCCCGACTGGCGTGGGTGCGATGGCCGCCGTCCTCGGCGCCGAAGACGCCCTGGTCGTGGAGGTCTGCGAGCAGGCCGCCGGCAGCCAGATCGTCGTCCCCGCCAACTACAACTCGCCCGGCCAGATCGTCATCGGTGGCGACGCTGCTGCCGTGGATCGCGCGCTGGCACTGCTGGCCGAGAAGGGCGTCCGCAAGGCCGTCAAGCTGGCTGTCAGCGTGCCTTCGCACACCCCGCTGATGCGCGAAGCCGCCAACCGCCTGGCCGAAACCATGGCCGGCCTGGACTGGCGCGCCCCGGCCCTGCCGGTGGTGCAGAACGTGGATGCCCGCGTGCATGACGGCGTGGATGCGATCCGCCAGGCGCTGGTCCAGCAGCTGTACCTGCCCGTCCAGTGGACCGGCTGCGTGCAGGCGCTGGCCGCCCGCGGCGTTACCCGCGTGGCCGAATGCGGCCCGGGCAAGGTGCTGAGCGGGTTGATCAAGCGCATCGACAAATCGCTGGACGCGCGCACACTGTCCACGCCCGCCGATTTCGAGACGGCCCGCGAGACCTGGGCCGCCTGATGTCTTCCGATCGCGCCCGTGCTGGAATGGCTTCGCGCCAGACCGGCCAGGCCGGTCCCGTTTGAGGAAATGAGATGAGCAAGCCCCTTCAGGGTGAAATCGCACTGGTCACCGGCGCCAGCCGGGGTATCGGTGCCGCGATCGCCGATGCACTGGCCGCGCAGGGCGCGACCGTCATCGGCACCGCCACCACCGATGCCGGTGCCGCCGCCATTGGCGAGCGCCTGGCGGCCGTGGGTGGCCACGGCCGCGCGCTGAACGTCACCGACGCTGCTGCGCTGGAGGCCGTGCTGGACGGTATCGCCAAGGAATTCGGCGCCATCAGCATCCTGGTCAACAACGCCGGCATCACCCGCGACAACCTGTTGCTGCGGATGAAGGAAGAAGACTGGCAGGCGATCCTGGACACCAACCTGACCAGCGTCTTCCGCACCTCCAAGGCCGTCATGCGCGGCATGATGAAGGCGCGCAAGGGCCGCATCATCAACATCGCCTCGGTGATCGGCGTGACCGGCAATGCCGGCCAGGCCAACTACGCCGCGGCCAAGGCCGGCATCATTGCCTTCTCCAAGTCGCTGGCCAAGGAAATCGGCTCGCGCGGGATCACCGTCAACGTGGTCGCGCCGGGCTTCATCGACACCGACATGACCAAGGCCCTGCCGGAAGAGCAGCGCACCGGCCTGGTCAAGTCGATCGCCCTGGAGCGGCTCGGCGAGCCGTCCGATATCGCCAACGCGGTGGCGTTCCTGGCCGGTCCTTCGGCCAGCTACATCACCGGCGAAACCCTCCATGTGAACGGCGGCATGTACATGCCGTAAGCATGTGGCGCATGGATTGCGCCGCAAGTGGTTGATCCGTTTGATGTTTTGCTGCAATGCAAGGTGTCGCTGGTTTCCACTACACTATCCCACGGTCATCCCTCACCGGATGGCGTCATTTTTGAACCACTACTCCATCTGGAGCGATATCCAATGAGCACCATCGAAGAACGCGTCAAGAAAATCGTCGTCGAACAGCTTGGCGTCAAGGAAGAGGAAGTCACCAACAGCGCATCGTTCGTCGATGACCTGGGCGCTGACTCGCTGGACACCGTTGAACTGGTGATGGCGCTGGAAGAAGAGTTCGAGTGCGAAATCCCGGACGAAGAAGCCGAAAAGATCAGCACCGTGCAGGCTGCGATCGACTACATCAACGCCCACGTCAAGGCTTGATGTCAGGCGGCTCGCGCGCGGCCGTGGCGATTGCTGCGACCGCGTGCGGCAAACCCATGGGGCCGCGCTTGCGGCCCTGTGCTTTTGAGCGTTTTACCGCGTGATACCCGCAACACCCGGGTCAGGAGAATCTGCAATGAAGCGTCGCGTCGTCGTTACCGGCATGGGCATGGTCTCGCCATTGGGCAATGATATGGCCAGCAGTTGGAAGGGCATCACCGAAGGCCGTTCCGGCATCGGTCCGCTGACCAACGTTTCGCAGTCCTACCTGGACCGTTTCACCACCAAGATCGCAGGTGAGGTCAGGGACTTCGACATCACCGCCGACAACGAACAGTTCGGCAAATTCCGGGTCACTGGCAAGGATGCCAAGAAGATGGACCCGTTCATTCATTACGGCCTCGGTGCCGCCTTCATGGCCTTGAACGATTCGGGCCTGGAGATCACCGACGGCAACGCCGAGCGCGTCGGCGCCATCGTGGGCGCGGGCATCGGCGGCCTGCTGGGCATCGAAGAGCAGACCATCGATTTCCACGAGGGCAAGAAGATTTCGCCCTTCTACGTGCCCAAGACCATCATCAACATGCTCCCGGGCCAGCTGAGCATCATCACCGGCCTGAAGGGTCCGTCGTTCTCGGCGGTCTCCGCCTGCGCGACCTCGAACCACTCGATCGGCACCGCGATGCGCATGATCCAGTACGGCGATGCGGACGTGATGGTGGTCGGCGGTGCCGAGCGTGGCTCCTCGCCGACCGCCCTGGGCGGCTTCTGCGCGATGAAGGCGATGAGCACCCGCAACGATGCGCCGGCAGAAGCCTCGCGCCCGTGGGACAAGGAACGCGACGGCTTCGTGCTCGGCGACGGTGCCGGCATCCTGATCCTGGAAGAGTACGAACACGCCAAGGCGCGTGGCGCGCGCATCTATGCCGAGCTTGCCGGTTTCGGCGCCAGCTCGGATGCGTACCACATGACCGCCCCGAGCGAGAACGGCGAAGGCGCGGCACGCTGCATGACCATGGCGTTGAAGGATGCCGGCGTGACCCCGGAGCAGGTCGGTTACCTCAACGCGCACGGCACCTCCACGCCGCTGGGCGACCTGGGCGAAACCATGGCCATGAAGACCGCCTTCGGCGACCACGCCTACAAGATGATGGTCAGCTCCACCAAGTCGATGACCGGCCACCTGCTCGGCGCGGCCGGCGGCGTGGAAGCGATCTTCTCGGTGCTGGCGCTGCGCGACAACATCATCCCGCCGACCATCAACCTGCATGAAGCGGGCGAGGGCTGCGACCTGGATTACGTGCCCAACACGGCACGCGAAGCCAAGGTCGATGTGGTGATGTCCAACGGCTTCGGCTTCGGCGGCACCAACGGCACGCTGGTGTTCAAGCGCGTCTGACCGCCCGTTCCGTGTATTCCCACCCGGGCCGCCATCATGGCGGCCTTGGTGTATCTGGCCCCCGCGCACGCTGCGCGCCCTTCCGGTGTCCTGTCATGTTCCAGACGCTTCCGCTGCCCGCCACCACCGACCTGCTGGCCCTGCAGCGCCTGGCCCCGCAGCGCTACCCGCTGCTGATGGAGTCCACCGCCTCGGGCACCGCACAGGGGCGCTGGGACCTGCTGCTGATGGGCAACGGTGAAGCGCTCGCGCTGCACGCCGATGGCGTGGTGCGTGATGCCGATGGCGTGGCGCATGACGGCCGTTTCCTGGAGGTGCTGGACGCGGACTGGGCTGCGCTGCGGCTGCCGCGCGAAGAAACCACACTGCCGTTCCGCGGTGGCTGGGCGCTGATGCTGGATTACGAACTGGCCGGACAGATCGAGGACGTGCTGGCCTTGCCTGCGCGCGCCGATGGGCTGCCGTCGGCGCTGGCGCTGCGCTGCCCCGCGGCCGTGCTGCACGACCGCGTGCTCGGCCAGTTCCATGCCCTATGCGAGACCGGTCAGGCCACGCTGTTGCAGACCCTGCAGGACGACCTTGCCGCGGCCGCCGCGCTGGCCCCGTTGCCGACGTGGCAGCCACCGGTGGCCATCGGCGAAGACGCGCCACCGCGCTTCACCGAGGGCGTCGGCAAGGTGATCGATTACCTGCGCGCAGGCGACGTGTTCCAGGTGAACCTGTCGCGCCGCTGGAACGCGCAGTTCGCCGAGGTGCTTTCGCCACAGGCGCTGTACGCGCAGCTGCGCGTGGCCAACCCCGCACCGTTCGCCGGGCTGTTCATGGCGCAGGGCAGGGCGGTGGTCAGCTCTTCGCCCGAGCGCCTGGTCTCGGTGCATGGCGATGACGTACAGACCCGCCCGATCGCCGGCACCCGCCCGCGCTTTGTCGGCGATGACGATGCCGCGCGGATCCAGGAACTGGTTGGCCATCCCAAGGAACGCGCCGAGCACGTGATGCTGATCGATCTGGAGCGCAACGACCTCGGCCGCATCTGCGCGCCGGGCAGCGTGGAGGTGGATGAGCTGATGACCGTGGAGAGCTACGCCCACGTGCACCACATCGTCAGCAACGTGCGTGGCCGCCTGCGCGAGGACGTGAGCCCGGGCCAGGTGATCGCCGCGACCTTCCCCGGCGGCACCATCACCGGTTGCCCCAAGGTGCGCTGCATGCAGATCATCGCCGAGCTGGAGCAGACCGCGCGCGGCGCCTACACCGGTGCGTTCGGCTGGCTGAACCGCGATGGCGACCTGGACCTGAACATCCTGATCCGCACCGCCGAAGTGGCCGGCGACACCGCCAGCTTCCGCACCGGCGCCGGGATCGTGGTCGATTCGGTGGCCGACAAGGAACTGGATGAGACCCGCGCCAAGGCCCGTGGCCTGCTGCGGGCGCTGGGCAGCGATGCCTGAGCCGTTTGGCGGTGTGCAGTACCCGCGCGGTATGCTGCGCGGCGAAGAATTTGATTCGAGGTGACCATGGCGGGTGCGAAACGGGGATGTCTGGCCGTACTGGCCGTGTTGCTGGTGCTGGCCCTGCTGGTCGCGGCCGCAGGCGCATGGTTCTGGCATCGCCAGGGCGCGTTCGCCGATGCACCGCTCACCCCCAGCGCGGAGAGCGTGGTGATCGCCTCCGGTGACGGCTTCAGCACCGTGCTCGGCAAGCTGCGCCAGGCCGGCGTGGACGAAGGCAGCGACACCCAGTGGCAGCTGCTGGCGCGCCAGCTCGATGCCGCCGGCAAGCTCAAGGTGGGTGAATACGCGCTCGATCCCGCGCTGACCCCGCGCGAGTTGCTGACCCGCATGCGCCAGGGCCGTGTCCTGCAGCACCGCGTCACCATCGTGGAAGGCTGGAACATCCGTCAGCTGCGTGCTGCGCTCAAGCGTGCCGATCCGCTGGTGCACACCACCGACGAACTGGACGATGCCGCCCTGATGAAGGCGGTCGGCTTCCCCGGCGAACACCCGGAAGGCCGCTTCCTGCCCGAGACCTACGTCTACCAGCGTGGCGACAGCGACATCGACGTGCTCAAGCGTGCGCATGCGGCGATGGAAAAAGAACTCACCGCCGCGTGGGACAGCCGCGTGGACGACCTGCCGCTGAACTCGCCGTATGAGCTGCTGATCCTCGCCTCGATCATCGAGAAGGAAACCGCGCTGCCCAGCGAGCGCCCGCAGATCGCCGGGGTGTTCATGCGCCGCCTGAAGATCGGCATGCGGCTGCAGACCGACCCGACCGTGATCTACGGCATCGGCAGCAGCTACGACGGCAACATCCGCAAGCGCGACCTCACCACCGATACGCCGTACAACACGTACACGCGTGCCGGCCTGACCCCGACCCCGATCGCCATGCCCGGGCGCGACGCGCTGCATGCCGCCGCGCAGCCGGCCAAGGGCGACGCGCTGTACTTCGTGGCCGTGGGCGATGGCAGTGGCGCGCACATCTTCTCGGCCAACTACACCGATCACAACGCCGCCGTTGCCCGCTACCTGCAGCAACTGCGCAGCAAACGCACCAACGAGGCCGCACCCCAATGAGTCCCGCGCTGCACCGGCACCCGCATTTCGTCAGCCTGGAAGGGGGCGAGGGCGCCGGCAAGACTACCGCCATCAACGCGATCCGCGAGGCCCTGCAGGCCCGCGGCCATGAGGTGGTGCTGACCCGCGAACCCGGCGGCACCGCACTGGCCGAGCGCATCCGCGCGCTGGTGCTCAAGCCGGACGCGGAGATCGCCGCCGAGCCACTCTCGGCCGAGGCCGAGCTGCTGCTGGTTTTCGCCGCCCGCGCCCAGCACGTGCGCCAGGTGATCGCCCCTGCGCTGCAGCGCGGTGCCTATGTGCTGTGTGACCGCTTCACCGATTCCAGCTACGCCTACCAGGGCGGTGGCCGCGGCCTGGACCCGGCGTGGATCGCCGATCTGGAGCGCCGCGCCGTCGGCCTGCTGCCCGGCCTGACCCTGCTGCTGGATGTGGACGTGGCGGTCGGCCGTGCGCGCGCCAATGGCCGCGACATGTGGCCGGACCGTATTGAAAGCGAGCACGATGATTTCTTCCAGCGGGTGCGCGCGGTGTTCCGCCAGCGTGCCAGCGAAGACCCCGCACGTTACCGCCTGATCGATGCCAGCCAGGACCAGGCCGGCGTCGCCGGCGCGGTGGTGGCGGCCGTGGAGGCATGGTTGGCACAGGAGCCGGAACGTGGCTGAACCCTTTTCCCCCTGGCAGCAGCGCGCCTATGACCAGACCGTGGCCGCGCTCGACGCCGGTCGCCTCGGCCATGGCCTGCTGTTCTGCGGCCCGGCCGGCCTGGGCAAGCTGGGCGTCGCACTGCGACTGGCCGAGCACGTGCTGGGGCAGGGCGAGCCTGCCGCGGCCAAGCGCAGCGCCCAGCTGCTGGCCGCCGGGACCCACCCGGACCTGCAGCGGATCTCGTTCATTCCCAACAAATCCGGCGACAAGCTGCGCACCGAGATCGTGATCGAGCAGATCCGCGAGGTCTCGCAGAAACTCTCGCTGACCCCGCAGTACGGCGTGGCCCAGGTGGTGATCGTCGATCCCGCCGATGCCATCAACCGCGCCGCCTGCAACGCCCTGCTCAAGACCCTGGAAGAGCCGCAGCCCGGCCGCTACCTGTGGCTGATCAGCGCCGACCCCGCGCGCCTGCCGGCCACCATCCGCAGCCGCTGCCAGCGCCTGGAGTTCAAGCTGCCGCCGCGCGAGGAAGCCCTCGCCTGGCTGCAGACCCTCGGTCACAGCGAAGCGAGCGCCCGTGAAGCCCTGGACGCCGCCCGTGGCCACCCCGGCCTGGCCGACCAGTGGCTGCGCGAGGATGGCCTGACCCTGCGCCGTCAGGTCGCCACCGACCTGGAAGCGCTCGTTGCCGGGCGATCCGGCGCGGTGGAACTGGCCCAGCGCTGGACCGCCGACGACAACGCCGCCCTGCGCCTTCGCCACGCCGCCGATCTCGCCCTGGCCCAGGCCACCGGCGGTGGCTTGACCGATCCCGATCGATTGCACAAGCTGGCCGCCTGGTTCGATGCGGCCAACCGCACCCGCGACCTGCTGCGCACCACGGTGCGCGCCGATCTTGCGGTGGTGGAGCTGCTGCTGGCCTGGGGAAAGGTCAACGAACGGCACGCCAAGGGGAATAGAGCATGAGCGCCACCAACGCCCGACAGGGCATCCTGTCCCTTGCCGTCAAGGACAAGGCCGCGCTGTACAGCGCCTACATGCCGTTCGTGAAGAACGGCGGCATCTTCGTGCCTACGCCCAAGCGCTACTTCCTAGGCGATGAGGTGTTCCTGCTGCTCACCCTGCCGGACTCCAGCGAGCGCCTGCCGGTGGCCGGCAAGGTGATCTGGGTGACCCCCGCCGGTGCCCAAGGCAACCGCGCGGCAGGCATCGGTGTACAGCTGGCCGATGGCGCGGAAGGGGAGACCGTCCGCCACCGGATCGAGACCCTGCTGGCCGGCATCCTGACCGCGGACAAGCCCACGCACACGATGTGAAGAAATTTCGGCGAAACCGTTGACGTCAAAATTTGCCGCCCTATAATGAGCGGCTCAGCAGCATCGGGCGGTTAGCTCAGCGGTAGAGCATTGCCTTCACACGGCAAGGGTCACAAGTTCGAACCTTGTACCGCCCACCATGATTCAGTCGAAAAAGCCTCCGGAAACGGGGGCTTTTTTGTTGGGTTGTGCCCTCCACCTACCGCTTACCGCAGAGCCGATCGTCAAAGCGATGGCTGCCAGCTCTCTCTGATGCGAGCGCTATTCCCCCGCACCAGCTGCCAGACTGTCCCAGATACGTCCGTCACGTTGTGCTTCAGTGGTGACGTTGATCACCGCCTGTACGCCGAGACGATCACGCAACTGCTGCAGATACAGGCTGCGAGGTGTCACCACCTGGCCCATGGACTGCACGATCCCCGCAGGCTCCTCAGGCGGGAATTTCCCCGGTGCAGTAGCGCCCACCTGTCCTACGCTCCAGTTCATCGCGAAGGGCGGCGCCTGGACGACGTAGATGTCGTGCTCGGTGTTCCAGAACATCTGCTGCGCGCCCGCCCACCCGTGCCCCGTTCCGCTGTACCGGCGGTTCTGTGCCCGCAGCATGTATCCCTTGGTGTTGTCGTACAGCGTGCCGGTGGACCAACGATGATGGGGGCCGCTGTCGTTGCTGTCGCCCACGGCCAGGCAGTCCAGAAACACGTTGGGGCCGGGTACCCGTGCACCGATGACGAAGGTATGCCGGCCGCCCTGGTTGTAGCAGCGCTGGATCAGATTGAAGGCGGCGTTGCCCTCGTACAGGAACACATAGCGGCGGGCGCCCTGGGTTTCGCCATACCTGGGGTCGAGATAGGCGATGTCCTGGAGGGTATTGAACTGCGCGCCATTACGGGTCACGAAGCCATGCGATACATAACGCACGGTTACATCGCGAACCCATGAGTTGTACGTTGCACCCAGGCGGAGTGCGGTAAAGGGGCCGGAATCGGCGGTGCCGTTGACCGTACCGGTCTGGGGGTCACCTTCAAGGCGGAGGTCTTCGATGCCAACCTGCGAGATACGGACCGGATCCGTGCGATAGACGCTGCCGCCACCAAAGCGCGACCCGATGGCATCCATGATCGGGGCATCGAGAGTGATCGTGTCACGATCTACCGCGGTGACGACGCGTTCGCTGTACGTGGCGTAGTCGCTGGCCGTCCAGCGGTATCGTGCGGTATCGATACCCTCGGGGCCGACCCAGCGGGCATTGGGTTCCCTCGCGATCGACACCGTATCGCCCACGCGATAGCCGGCTGCGGACTGCACCGTGATCCGCGTCGCTCCCACCGGCACGTAGTCCATGGTGATGGCGGTCCGGCGTGGATCCAGAGCGGCGCGGGGAACCGCGGATTCGCTGCTGCCCACTTCAAGAATTCTGCCCTGTCGCTCGCTGACTCCGGAGCGGATTACCGTGCCGTCGGCACCTCGACCTTCACCGCGCAACACCACGCCGTTGGCCTGGATGGTCAGCGTCTTGCTCAACCTATAGCCGCCGCGCCGGAGCAGGACTGCGCCACGTATGCCCCGGCTGTCCTGGGCACGGACGGCGACCGCGTCGATGGCTGCCTGGATGCGGGGATAGTCGTCACCCTCCACGTTTGGCTCAAGGACCTCGATAACAGGAATGCTGGAGCGCGTGGGCAGACTGACGCCGCCGCCTTGATAGCCGGCGCGGGAGAAGTCCGGGACGATGTTGCGGGCGTGATCGCTACCGCGTTCGGAATACAAGGCATAGCGCAGCAGGCCGTTGCTGCCCAGTTCTATCAAGGGGGCGTCTTCGGCATTGTTGATGGGGTGGATGAAGGCGCGGGTCTCGGAAGCAGGCTCCGCCGCTGATAAGGTAGCAAACGGACAGACCGGCAATGCCACGAGTGTCAGCGCTGCGACTCGGCGAAACGCCGGGAGGAAAGGCATGCGGCCACGCCCTTTCAGGGAGGAGTAGCTTGCAATGTTAGCAACTGCTTCCAACGATGCAGAATCGAACTCTTCAAGCAAACTGTGGAGTCAAAAATGTACCAACGTGCTTCCGCCGTTGCTCTATATTGGAATGGACTCTTTGAGTCGGGCATCCGTGTGTCTACTCGGGACAGCTTCAGTCTCGTCATAAACCCCAGCCTCACCGACGAGTGACGGGCAATGATCGTGATGCTTGCCAATGGCAGCACGCGCGCTGCCATTTCCCCAAACACGGCCTCCACATTGGGAGTTGCTTCGGGCAGCCCGCCGGTCTCACTGCAATGGCTACGCGAGGCGCTTCACACTGCTGGCGTCGAACTGCATGCGCCAGATGTCATCTACCACGTGGCAGCTACCGGATTGCCGCCCGCGGGCAGCGTCAACGCGGTTGAGGTTCGCCAGTTGGCCTCTGATGATGCGTCGCTGTTCGATGAATTCATGTCGCAGATCTCGGTAGATGACCAGAATGACGCGTCTGTAGAGCTAGGGCATTGGGCGACATTCGGCGCGTTCGTTGAGTCGCAACTATTGGCGGTGGCCAGCATCTACCCATGGGGCGGCGCAGCCATTGCGGATATGGGCGTACTGACCATGCCTCGCGCGCGAGGTAGGGGCCTGGCAACTTCGTTGGTGCGAGCCATGGTTGGTCATGCTGAGAGCCGTGGATATGGGGCGCAGTACCGCTGCCAGCGTGACAACGTCGCATCGAATGCACTTGCACAATCGCTCGGGCTGACGCCGTACGGCAAGTGGGAAGTGGCTTTCGCGCCGTAGACTTACCGGTCGCCGGAGCGTGAAGTCAAACCAGCGATGCATGGGGAAATTGTGCTCGTGCGCTACATGCCGCGTTGTGGACCTGGATTCAACCGGTCGACCCGATGATCCTACGAATCTCCTCAACAAACGCCCGCCCCACCGGCACCTCAGCCCCGTCATTCAACACCAGCCAATACCGGCTCCCTGAAGCAGCATGCAACGTCCGCACATGCGTCAGATTGACCAGATACGACCGATGGCAGCGCACAAAGTCCGGCGGTAGCACGGCAGTAAGACTCGCCAGCGATTTGTCGTGCAGCTCACTGCGCCCATCGCGCATACGTACTTCGCTGTAGTCCCCATCAGCACGAATCCAGATCACATCGGCCAGCTCAACCATCGCCGTCCCCTGTGCATGCCAGACGCCCAGGTAGCGCGCGGCGCCAGACCGATACCGCCCAACATCCAGCAGCCGTTCCAGCGCCTGCCCCAGTCGTTCGCGTGAGAAGGGCTTCGGCACGAAATCCAGCACCCCATGCTCAAACGCCTGCAGCGCCCGCTTCCGATGCGCGGAGACCACCACGCAGTGGTATCGCCCAGCCACGACGCGCTTCAGCAGGTCGAAGCCATCCTCACCACCCAGGTTCAAATCCAGCAGCAGGCCGTCATACACGCTCCGCTGCAGCCGGTCACCGGCAGCGTCCAGGTCGGCCACGGCATCGAAGCGCGCGCGGCTGCCAGCCAGTTCGGTACACATCCGCAGCAGCCGCTGGCGAACCAGCAGTTCGTCTTCGACGATCAGGATGCGCATGTCAGCTCCATGCGGCCGTACCAGTCGTTGCCATCGGGACCTTGTTCAAAGCGCCAGCTCTCGGGACAGGTGGCCGCCAGGTTTGCCTCAATGTAGCGAGTGCCCGTGCCTTGCCCGCGATGCGGGGCGGTGCCACATGCGCTGCGCAGTTCCAGCATCCAACGGTCGCCCTCGCGTTGGATACGCAGGCGGAAGGGATGCTCGGCACACGCGACGGCTCCTGCATGAGTCAGCGCATTCTCGACCTGGGCATGCAGCACGCCGGGCGGCAGCCACAGGCCGGTGTGCTCGCCCTCGATCTCGAAACCGATGTGGCGATCGAGCGCCAGGCCGACGATATCCAGGTGGTTGCGGCACAGCGCCAGCTCTTCGTCCAGCGGTACGCTGGGGCGGGTGCTGCTCTCGCGCAGGCGGTCGAACTGCTCAGCCAACGATTCGACCAAGCGGCTCGCGCGCATCGGTGCCTGTTCGATCAGCTCCTGCAGGCCGGTGAGGGTGTTCATCAGCCAATGCGGGTGAATCCCTCGCTGCAGCAACTGCAGCGAGAGGCGGGCGCGCTCTTCCCGTAAAAGCGCGTTGTGATGGTCCAAGGCGCGCAGCTGGGCGGCGTGACGGATCAGCAGAAAGCCCATCAGCACGGCCAGGAACAGGAAGTAAGGGCCGTCCAGGAAGATGCCGCCGGCGAAGGGCACGGCCAGCGCGCCTGCCACGACCAACGTCAGGATCGGCCAGCGCTCGTCGGGCTCACCACGGGCGCGCAGCAGCACGTAGGCGGAGGTCAGCAGGCTGAGCAGCAGCAGCGCGGCGCCGCGGGCATCGAAGCTGGGCATGAAGGCCGCCAGCGCCAGCAATGTGGCGAGATAGGCGATGCGGGCTGTCTGCGGCATCGCGACGCCGAAACGACGCGCCAGGTAAGCCGGCAGCAGTATCGCTGCGGCGAGGTGCAGCAGAAGCAGCATGAGCAGTCGCGGGCCGTGCCACGGGTAGGCATACCCGACCAGCGGCCGCCATGCTTCGACCATGGGTAGCGCAAGGCCGACCACACCCAGCGCCAGCAGCAGGCGCGCACCCGGCACCCGTGGGCGGCCACGCTGTGCGGCGAGCAAGTACAGGCACGCCGCACCGAGTGCACCGGTGGCAAGCGCGGCGATCAACCACGGTCCAAAGCCGTGGCCGTAGATCGAGGCGGCCGGCCCCGTGGCAACGAAGGCATCCGCACCGCGCGGCTTGATCCACTGGTGATGGCTGGAGGCGAGCAGCACCACCTCGTCGGTACCGCTGGGTGAGGAGGGTGGCAGCACGCGGATGATGTCCACCTGTCCGGGCTGCTCTTCGTCCGCGTCGCGGCCGACGGTGCCATTGGCAGCCAATGGCTGGCCGTTCCAGAAGGGCTGGCTGGCGGCGCGCACCGAGATGCGCAGTGCACGGTCGGCCGCGTCGTGGGCTGCCGGCGCAGGCACGCGCCAGCGCAGCCAGTAAGGGCCGCGCCACTGCACCAACTCGCGTTGGTTGGCCGGTTGCCACTCCAGTGTCGTCGGTGGTGCGGTGGGCAATGCGCCATCAGCGCCCAGCGTGGCAATCGCCATTTCCTGGGCTTCGTAGTAGCGCACGCCTGGTGCAGGCGCGACCAACAGCAGCCACGCGGCAACCGCGATGAGCAGGACGGCGAGGGCGGTCAGGGTGCGTAGGATCTGCATGGCCCCATCGTATCGGTTGCACGGAGTCACTGGACCCCCGGCTGGAGCTGTTCGGCGGACGGACCGTCCTCGGCTGCCGTGGGGAAGGTGATGCTGGCGGCGTGGTGCATGCGCCGTCCCTCGGCGCCCGGTTCGCCCTCCCTTCTACCCGGAGTCCGTCATGTCCAACGCCCCGCTGTTCCTGTTCCGTTCTTCTCCCTCTGGCCGGAGCCCGCGGTGCATGCGGTTGGCGTTGCTGTGTCTGGCCCTTGTTGGGGCGCCACCCCTCCTGGCAGGCGATGCCTCGGCGCCGCTGGTGTTCACTCCCTATGCGTTCGAGACGCAGAAGCACGGCACCATCGACGCCGAGGCGGGCTATCTGGAGGTGCCGCGTCGGCATGCCGATCCGAACGGGCCGCGCATGCGTCTGCGGGTGGTGCGCCTTCCGGCAACGGGTGGCGATGGCCGTGTGGCACCGGTGGTGTATCTGGCCGGCGGTCCGGGTGGCTCAGGGATCGGTACCGGGCGCGGCCCGCGCTGGCCGGTGTTCGATCAGGTCCGGCGCGAGACGGACGTGCTGCTGCTCGACCAGCGCGGGGCGGGCGAGTCCGAGCCGCCGCCGCCGTGCCCGCACCAGCACACGTTCGACGATGCACAGCCGCTGCAGCGCGATGCCGCGCTCGCGGCGCTGCACGACGTTGCCGCCCGCTGCGTGACGTACTGGCGGAAGGCCGGTGTGGATCTGGGTGCCTACACCACTGCCGAGAGTGCTGGTGACCTGGAGGACCTGCGGCGTGCGCTGAAGGTGCCGAAGATCAGCCTGTGGGGCATGAGCTACGGCACGCATCTGGCGCTGGCCACGGTGCGCCTGCACGGCGCCGGTCTGGACCGCGTGGTGCTGATGGGTACCGAAGGGCCCGATGACACCCTGAAGCTGCCGCTGTCGGCCGATGCGCTGCTGGCGGAGCTGAGCGTGTTGGCCAAGGCGGCCGGATTCGATGATCTGACCGGCTCGGCGACGCGCGTGCTGGCCGACCTGCGCGAGCAGCCGCGCCAGGGCCACAGTGTCATGCATGGCGGCAAGCCCGTGATGATCGGCGAGTACGACGCGCAATTGGCGATCAGTGCCTGTCTCGGGCGCCGCATGACCCAGCAGTGGCTGCCGCTGATCCTGCGCGAGGCCGAGAACGGTGACTATGATCTGCTGGCGGCGATGGTCCTGCTGCTGCGCAGTGAGTACGGCAGCTACCGCGCGATGTCGCTGGCGATGGATGTGGCCTCGGGCCAGACTCCGCAGCGCCGCGCACTGGCCGAGGCGCAGGCACGCGAGAGCCTGTTCGGCGATGCGCTGAACTTCCCGTTCCCGGCGCTTGGGGATGGCTTGGGACTGGTCGATCTTGGCGATGCTTTCCGTGGTCCGCTGCACAGCAACGTCCCGGTGCTGTTCATTAGTGGCACGCTGGATGGGCGCACGCCGCCGGCCAACGCCGAGGCGCTGCGGCCGGGCTTCAGCGACAGCCGCACATTGCGGGTGCGCGGGGCCAGCCACGACAACGAGCTGTGGCTCGGGAACCCTGCCATCGCCGCAGGCATCACGGACTTCCTGACGGGTCGGCCGGTGGGTGATGCGGAGCTGGATGTGGGGGCACCGGTGTTTGCGCGTAGCAAGAGCGATCTGGTGGATCCGCGGGGGCGCTGAGGGCTGCCGGAAGTGCGACTGTGTGCAGGCGCTGTGGACCGACCGGGGTGTATGGTTTCGGCTGGCCCCGGCGCTTGCGCCAACACAGGAGGACGCGATGACCGATTCAACGGTGGCATCCATTCACGGCACACCCGATGACTACGGCGACACCCTGTACCGCGTCTACTTCGAAGTGGGCGAGTGGGAGGGCATTGCGCGCGAGGCGATCACCACGTTCCTCGTCGAACGGGCCCGGGACCACCCTGCCTTTGATTTCGACGCCTCTCTGCTGCACGCGCGTCCACACGGCTACGAAGTGGACCTGCCGATGCAGCTGATTCCCGAGGTGGTGCGGGCGCTGGCCGAGCAGAATATGGCGGTGTACCAGGTGGTCCGGCTCGGCGGTGTCTGATCTGCATGCCGTTGGCCCGGGACAGGGGGCCGTTGGCATAACCTGCGCATGACCGCCTCGGCTAAGATGGCCGTCATCCCGGGCAACCGGCTGCACCCCAAGGACGACCATGTGTAAGTCAGCCCGCGATTCAGTAGCCGCACCAGTCCGATGGGCAGCAACTGCGCTGTTGTTTCTCCCGCTGCCTGCGATGGCATCTGATTTCACCGGGTTTCTGACCCTGTACATTGCCATGCCGATCTTCGCACTCACCGGGCTGCTGCTTGGGGTCCTGCTGATCTTCCGTCGTCATCGCTATATACGTGTCGTGGGGACGGTTGTCGCTGTCCCGATCCTGCTTGCCGGTATCGGTGTCGCGTACGTGGACACTCGGCGGGTCTGGCCGCAGACCACTCACGACGAGCCTCTTCTTCCGGCGGTGGCGGTCATCCTTTCTGCGTTGGTGTGGCTGACGCTGGCAGCCCTGGTCTGGCTGCTGTGGCGTTGGCCGTCCCGACCCCGGCGAACCGGCACGCTCACCGTTGTATCGCAAGCGCCGGATTCCCCATGATCACCGTCGGACGCACTGCGCGTCCGACCCTCCCGTTTTCCAACCTGGCTAGAGGCAGCAATGGCAGATCCTTACAACAGCGGTGGCCGCGCCGGCCCCGCAACCCGGCTCGACGATTCCATGGTGACCACGGCGATGGAGCTGCCCGGCTTCCGCGTGGTGCGCAGCCTGGGCGTGGTACGCGGCATCACCGTGCGTTCGCGTTCCATCGTGGGCAACTTCCTCGGCGGGCTGCAGACCATCTTCGGCGGCAACATCACCATCTACACGCAGCTGTGCGAGCAGGCGCGCGAAGAGACCTACCGGGACATGTCCAACCATGCGCGGCTGCTCGGCGCCAATGCGATCATCGCGATGCGCTATGACGCTACCGATGTGATGACCGGCTTGACTGAAGTGCTTTGCTACGGGACGGCGGTGATCGTCGAGCCCACGCACCTCTGACGTTTCAGGTAATGCTGGCTGTGCTCCTGCAACGCATCGCTTTTTATGCGCTGCACATTCTCCAATGGACGAGGTGGAAAGCATGAGGCTGTTCAGATGGGTGATGTTGAGTGTGCTGTTGGTTTCGATGGCTCTGCACGCCAAAGCGCCGGCGGCGCCGGATCAGGCTGAGCAGGCGTTGCGCGCGTGGATCAACGCGTTCAACGATGCCGACCGCGAAGCGCTCATGGCTTTCCGTGCCGGCTATAAGATGCGCCCGGAAGCGCAGGGGGACCTGGAGTTCCGCGCGGACACCGGCGGCCTGCAGGTGCTGGAGGTCAGGGAGAGTACGCCGGGCAGAGCGCAGCTGCTGGTGCAGCCACGCTCCAATGATCGCACCATGCTGGTGACCACCACGCTGGATCCGGTGGAACACGCGGCCACATTCCAGTTTGAAGGCGCGGAAACGCCGGATCGGTTCAAGCCGAAGCGGATGGAGACCACCGCCCTGCTGGCCGAGGCAAAGCAGCGCCTGGATGCGCTGGTAGCCTCGGATGCCGTCGCTGGTACGTTCCTGGTCGCGAAGGCGGGCGAGGTGCAGATGGCGTGGCACGGCGGGATGGCCGACCGCGAGAGCGTGGTACCTGTCGGCGTCGATACACCCTTCCGCCTGGCCTCGCTCAACAAAATGTTCACTGCGGTGGCGATCCTGCAGTTGCAGGAGAAAGGCAAGCTGTCGCTGGACGATCCCGTGGCCCAACATTTGCCGGACTATCCGGCACCACAGAACCTGCGCGGCGTGACCCTCCGGCAGCTGCTGACCCACACCAGCGGGCTGGGCGACATTTTCGGTGAGAAGGCGGATGCCAATGCCGGTTCGCTCAAGACACTGCAGGATTACTGGGCGGTGTTTTCCGATGCGGCGCCGGTGTTCCCGCCGGGCAGCAAGGATCAGTACTCCAACTACGGCTTCATCCTGCTGGGGACGGTAATCGAGGCCGTCTCCGGGCAGTCGTATTACGACTACGTGGATGCGCACATCTACCGCGTGGCCGGCATGACCGCGACGGGCTCCGCGCCGGAATCCAGCCGCGTGCCGGGCCTGGCCAAGGCGTATACCCGAGTTGATGATCAGTGGCAGCGCGAGACCAGGTCGCTGCCGTGGCGTGGTACGTCGGCCGGTGGCGGCTACAGCACTGTGGGCGATCTGCTGAAGTTCGGCGAGGCGCTGCGCAGTGGCAAGCTGTTGTCCCCGTCATCGCTGGCGGCTGCCACCTCGCCGCAGAACCACAAGGCTTGGTACGGGTATGGCTTCATGGTGCGCGGACAGGGCAAGGAGCGCGTGTACGGCCACGAGGGGGGCGCCCTGGGCGCCAACGCGGTGTTCTACGTGCTTCCCGAACAGGCGGTAGTGCTGGTCGGGTTGGCCAATGTGGATCCGGATGCGATGGGCAACGTAGTGAACTTCGTGGCGAACCGGCTGCCGCTATAGAGATTGGGCGCGCTGCGCGGCCCTCCAATGGTATGGGGCGGCGGCAACGCAGGACCGATGCTGTGGACATGACCTGCGCGCCAGCAAGGGACCGTTCCCTGCCACCCGGCTGACCGAGGCCACGGACGTGCGTTACCCACGTGATCTGCGGGCAGTGTTCGCCCGCAGTACCGAAGATGTCGCTGCGGGTGGCGGCCGAAACCGTATCAACGCGCCAGCACAGCCTCCAGCGCCGCCATCGCCTCACGCGCCACCTCATGCGGATCACGTGCCTTGAGCGCATCGTTGAACACCTCCAACCCGATCGGGCCGGCATAGCCCCTCTTCGCCAGCGCATGGATCAGCGTGTCCAGCGGCCAGATGCCCTCACCCGGCAGGCAGCGGTGATGCCGCGCCTGCGCCGTCACCTGTCCGGGCAACGGCTGGGCCAGTACATCCGAGAGCTGCACCAGCGCGATGCGCTCCACCGGGATATCCCACAGGTCATCGGCCGTACGCCCGGCGGCGAACAAATGGAACGCATCCACCACGATGTCCAGGTTCGGTGCACCGACCTGCTCGATCTGCTGCCACGCCGAGGGCAGGGTGGAGTGCAGGCGACTCCAGGCCATGCCTTCGTAGGCGATCCGCAGGCCGTGCCCGGCGGCACGCGCGCACAACCAGCGCAGATCATCCGTGACACGTTCGGGTGCGTAGTCGGTCGCCGTGCAGGCGGGCACCAGTATGGTGCCTGCGCCCATGGCGTTCGCCAGCGCAAGCAATGACATCGCCTCTGCACGCTTGCCCTCGCGGGTGGCGGCCGAAGCGCCGTCGAAATCCAGCAGTACCTGCACATCGGTGAGCTGAAGGCCGGTGCGCGCGAGCACGGCGCGTACATCGGCGACCGATGAGGACGCCACGTCTTCGCGCCATAGCTCAACCTGCGCGAACCCTGCCGCCGCCGCGGCATCGAGGTTCTCGGGGGTGCTGCCGCCAAGCAGGACGGTGTTGAGGAAGCGCGGGCCAGGCAATGCGGACATCGAGGGGTACACCTTGCAGCGAATTAAACGTCGCGTCCGATGCTAGTGCGTTGCGCATCGCCTCGATGTGCACGGGCCCCGGATGTCAGCGAAGCCCCTCGGCCGCGCAGCGGATGCTCAGCCATGCGCCGCCGCCCGGCGCGTCTCCGGCGCGGACCCGGAACCCGTGCAGGCCGGCGATGGCGGCCACGATCGACAGCCCAAGCCCGAAGCCCTCGGTCGTCTCGCCGCCGCTGCCGCCGCGGAAGAAACGCTGGTAGATCAGGCTGCGGTCCTGCGCGGGAATGCCCGGGCCGTTGTCGATCACATCGATGCGCGGCGCGCCGTGATCCTCCACCGCGCGCAGCACGATCCGGCCTTGGGCCGGGGTGAAATGCAGCGCGTTGGAGAGCAGGTTGGCCAGCGCTTCGAACAGCAGCTCGCGGTCCCCCCACAACGTGCCTGCCTGCGGGTCGATTTCCAGCAGCAGTTGCTGGTCCTTCTCCTCGGCCAGCGGCAGGTAGAACGCATGCAGTTCCTGCAGCAGCTCGCCCGCATCCAGTTCGACGAAGGCGGAGCGGCGCTGGTGGCTTTCCAGTTCGGAGACGCGCAGCAGTGCACCAAAGCGTGCCATCAGCCGGTCGGTTTCGGTCAGCGCCTTGTCCAGCTGCGCCGCGCGCGGGTCATCTTCCTCCAGCCCGACACGGGTGCGGTACAGATGTGCGCGCAGGCGGGTAAGCGGCGTGCGCAGATCGTGGGCGATGCTGTCGCACACGCCTTTGACCTCCGTCATCAACTGCTCGATGCGTTCGAGCATGGCATTGACGATGCTCGACAGGCGGTCGATCTCATCCGGGCGACCGGACACCGGCAGGCGCTGGCCGAGATCGCCGGCGATGATCCGCTTGGTGGCTGCTTCGATCTCCTGGATCCGTTTCAGGGGCCGCCGGCGCAGGATGTGCCAACCGGCCAGGCCGGGGATGATGGTCAGCGAGACGCCCCACAGCAGCGCGTCCAGGATGATGCTGTTGACCGCGGTGAGCTTGCCGCTCTGGCGTACGAACACCAGTAGGCGGCCGTCCTGGGTTTCCACGCCAAGCGCACGCCCGGGGGCGTTGATCGGGCCGCTGCGCAATGACCAGCGGTCCACTGCCTGTGCATGTCCATCCATGCGCAGGTCGCCGGGAATCGCCAGCAACGGACCGGCCAGTGGCTGCCCGCTGCGGCTGAAGATGCCGTAGGCGTAAGCACCGTGCAGGTCGTAGCGCAGGCTGTCGCGCAGCGCATCGTCCAGCGCCTGGCCTTCGAACTTCTCGAACAGGTGCGCGCGCTGCTGCAGGCCGGATTCGGCGAGGTCGTTGAGGTAGTCCGAGACGCGCCAGTACATCACCCCCAGCAGCACGCTGGACCAGGCAACGAACAGCACGCAGTACAGCCCAAGCAGACGGCTGCTGGAGGAACGCCAGTGATCAGACATGCTCGTCCAGGACATAGCCGGTGCCACGCACGGTGCGGATCGGCTGGGCACGGCCAGGCTGGTCGATGCGTTTGCGCAGGCGGCCGATGTGGACGTCGATCAGGTTGGTGCCAGGATCGAAGTGGTAGCCCCATACCTCCTGGAACAACATCGTGCGGGTGACCACCTGGCCGGCGTTGCGCACGAGGAATTCCAGCAGTTTGAACTCGGTCGGCAGCAGGGAGATCTCTTCGCCGGCGCGGCGCGCGGTGCGGGTCATCAGGTCCAGCTCCAGGTCGCCGGCACGCAGTTGGTTCTCCGCCACGGCAGGCTGCCCATGGCGACGGATCAAGACTTCCACGCGGGCGGCCATCTCATCGGAGGCGAAGGGTTTGGTCAGGTAATCATCGCCGCCGGCGCGCAGGCCACGGACCCGCTCATCCACATCGGAAAGGGCACTGATCATCAGCACCGGGGTGGTGATGCCCTGGCGCCGCAGGGCGGTGACCAGGGCCAGCCCATCCATGCCCGGCAGCATGCGGTCCAGGGTGATCACGGCGTAGTCGCCGCGGCAGGCCATGGCCAGGCCGTCCTCGCCGTTGCCCACCCGGTCCACCTCGAAGCCGTGGCTGCGCAGTTCCGTGGCGATTTCCTCGGCGGTGACGAGGTCGTCCTCGATGGTGAGTACGCGCGGCATGGGCCACTTTGACGATTGGGACCGGTGCATCGTCGCAACCCCCTGTGGGGACTGCAAATGAAAAATGTTTCATGCGGTTTTCGCCGGATCCTCCCCCCGCTTCTCCTATATTCCCCCCGAGCAGTGGCCCTGCCGCCCGGGGTCATGTGCCCCGTTCACGCCTGGAATACCGTCCCCCATGACCGATCCGCTCCCGTCCTTCCCGGCCCCCGGCCTGTTGTCCGGCCCTTGGCGCCTGCCGCTGCTGGGGCTGGCCGTGGCGTTGGGGCTGGCTGCCTGCGGCAAGGAAGCGCCAAAGGCAAAGGGACCGGCGCCGGAAGTGACGGTGCTGACCCTGCAGACGCAGTCGCTGGCGCTGGCCCAGGAGTTGCCCGGGCGCACGGTGGCCTCGCAGGAATCCGATGTGCGCCCGCAGGTCTCCGGGGTGCTGCAGGCGCGGTTGTTCGAGCAGGGCGAGATGGTGAAGGCCGGACAGCCACTGTTCCAGATCGAACCGGCGCTGTACCAGGCCTCGGTGAACGAAGCGCAGGCCAACCTGCGCACGGCCGAGGCCAGTGCGGTGGCGGCGGGGTTGCGTGCAAAGCGCATGCAGCAGCTCGGTGCCGGTCAGCTGGCGGCGCAGCAGGACGTGGATGATGCGGTGGCCACCCATCAGCAGGCCGAGGCGGCGGTGCAGGCGGCGCAGGCGGTGCGCGATACCGCACGCACCAACCTGGGCTTTGCGCGGGTGACCGCCCCGATCAGCGGGCGGATCGGCCGCGCGCTGTTCACCCCGGGCGCGCTGGTGACCAACGGCCAGGCCGAACCGCTGGCGCGCATCCAGCAGGTGGATCCGATGAACGTGGATATCACCCAGTCCAGCAACGAGTATCTCGCGCTGCGGCGCGCGATCGCCGACGGCGGCGTGGAAGCGACGACCGCGCCGGTGCAGCTCAAGTTGTCTGATGGCACAGATTACGCCGTGACCGGCACGTTGGAATTCGCCGATATCGACGTGGACCAGGAGACCGGCAGCATCACCCTGCGCGCACAGTTCCCGAATCCTCAGGGCCAATTGTTGCCGGGCATGTACGTGCGCGCCCGGGTCGGGCAGGGTACGCGCCAGCAGGCCCTGCTGGTGCCGCAGGCAGCGGTGGACCGCAGCCCGAAGGGCGAGGCGCTGGCATGGGTGGTGGGCCCGGACGGCCGCGTGCATCAACGGACTTTCACGACCGCGCGCGCGGTCGGCGATCAGTGGCTGGTGCTCGAGGGCCTGCGTGCCGGTGAGCAGGTCGTGCTCAGTGGCCGCCAGGGCCTGAGCGAGGGCGCCACGGTGCGGATCAAACCCGCGGGCGCCGCCGCACCGGCCACGGCGCCCGCCGCCGTGCCGGCCGGCGAAGGCTGAGCCGCCGATGCTGCCGCGCTTTTTCATCCACCGCCCAGTCTTTGCCTGGGTCCTGGCCATCTGCATCATGGCGCTGGGCACGATCGCGGTCACCCAGCTGCCGGTGGAGCAGTACCCGGATATCGCGCCACCGCAGGTCAACATCACCGCCAACTACACCGGCGCCTCGGCGCAGACCGTGGAAGACAGCGTCACCCAGGTGATCGAGCAGCAGATCAAGGGCATCGACCACCTGCTGTATTTCTCTTCCACCAGTTCGTCCTCGGGCCAGGCGCGGATCACGGTCACCTTCGACCAGCGCGCCAACCCGGACATCGCCCAGGTGCAGGTGCAGAACAGCGTCAACCAGGCGATCAACCGGCTGCCGCAGGAAGTGCAGCAGCAGGGCGTGACCGTGGCCAAATCGCAGGGCGATTCGCTGATGGTGGTGTCGCTGTATGACACCCATCGGCGCATGGAGCGGGTGGACGTCTCCGATTTCCTGGTCAGCAATGTGCAGGACCCGATCAGCCGCATTCCCGGCGTGGGCGAAATCAATGTGTTCGGTTCGCCGTATGCGATGCGCATCTGGCTGGACCCGCACAAGCTGCGCGCGTTCGATCTGATGCCCTCGGATGTGCGCACTGCGATCCAGGCGCAGAACACCCAGGTCACCGCCGGTGAGCTGGGGGCCCTCCCGACCGGCCCGGAACAGGCGCTCAACGCCACCGTCACCGCACAGTCGCGACTGCAGACCGCCGAGCAGTTCCGCGCAATCATCCTGCGCACGCTGCCCAGTGGCGCGGCGGTGCACCTGGGCGACGTGGCGCGGGTGGAGATCGGTGCGGAGAACTACCAGACCAGCAGCTTCCTCAACGGCTATCCCGCCGCCGGCTTTTCGGTGACGCTGGCCTCCGGCGCCAACGCACTGGAAACCGCCGATGCGGTGCGCGCGGAGATCGAGCGCCTGCGTCCCAGCTTCCCACCGGGCCTGGAAGTAGCCTATCCACGCGACAGCACGCCGTTCGTGCGGGTCTCCATCGAGGGTGTCATCCACACCCTGATCGAGGCGATCGTGCTGGTCGTGGTGGTAATGTTCCTGTTCCTGCAGAACCTGCGCGCGACACTAATCCCGGCGATCACCGTGCCGGTGGTGCTGCTGGGCACATTCGGCGTGCTGGCGGTGGCCGGCTTCACCATCAACACACTGACCCTGTTTGCGATGGTGCTGGCGATCGGCCTGCTGGTGGACGATGCGATCGTGGTGGTGGAGAACGTGGAGCGCATCATCCACGAGGAGCATCTGCCACCGCGCGAGGCGACCGAGAAATCGATGGGTGAGATCACCGGTGCGCTGGTCGGCATCACCGTGGTGCTCGGCGCGGTGTTCCTGCCGATGGCCTTGTTCGGCGGTTCCACCGGCATCATCTATCGGCAGTTCTCGATCACCATCGCCTCTGCAATGGCGCTGTCGGCGCTGGTCGCACTGACGCTGACTCCGGCGCTGTGCGCGACGCTGCTCAAGCCGTCCAGCGCGCAGAAGCCGCCAGGTCGTTTCTTCGCCTGGTTCAACCGCGGCGTGGAGCGCAGCCAGAACGGCTACCGCGCCAGGCTGGGTGGAATCGTGGCGCACCCGCGGCGCTGGATGGCCTTCTATGTGCTGCTGGTGATCGCTGTGGTCGCGTTGTATGCGCGCATGCCGACCGGCTTCCTGCCGGTGGAAGACCAGGGCCAGGTGACCTTCCAGTTCTCCACCCCGGAAGGCACGCCGATGGCGCGCACCGAGGCGCTGGGCGAGCAGATCAGCCGCTATTTCATGGAGCACGAGAAGGACAGCCTGGACGTCGTGTTCGTGGTGGTCGGCCGCAACAACGCCGGCACCGGCCAGAACGCGGGGCAGGGGTTCATGGCGCTCAAACCGTGGTCCGAACGCGATGCACAGCACAGCGCCGGCGCGATCATCGCCCGCGCCAACGCCTTGTTCCGCAATCTGCCCGATGCGAAGGTCAACGTGCTGGCACCACCGGCGGTGCGCGGGCTGGGGCAGTCCAGCGGGTTCGAGTTGTGGCTGCAGGACAACAGCGCGGCCGGCCGTCCGGCCCTGCAGGCCGCGCAGGAAAAAGTGGTGCAGGCCGCCAGTGATGACGAGCGGCTGACCTCGGTGCGGTTGAACGGTCTTGGCGACAAGGCCGAGCTGCATCTGGACATCGACCAGGCGCAGGCCAGCGCACTGGGCCTGGCCCAGGCCGACATCAATTCAACGCTGTCCTCGGCGTGGGGCGGCACCTACGTCAACGACTTCCTGGACCGCGGCCGGGTCAAGCGTGTGTACGTGCAGGGCGACCAGCCCTACCGCAGCGTGCCCGACGACATCGGCCAGTGGTACGTGCGCGGCAGCAACGGGCAGATGGCCTCGTTCGCCAGCTTCGCCAGCAGCCACTGGTCGCGCGGGCCGCAGCTGCAGCAGCGCTTCAACGGCCTGCCGGCGATGCAGATCCAGGGCAGTGCCGCCGAAGGGCGCAGCTCGGGCGAGGCGATGCAGACCATGCAGTCCCTGGTGGCCGATCAGCCCGGTTTTGAACTGCAGTGGAGCGGGCTCTCCTACCAGGAACAGCTCTCCAGCAATCAGACGCTGTGGCTGTATGCGGCGTCCATTGCCTTCATCTTCCTGTGCCTGGCCGCGCTCTACGAGAGCTGGACGGTGCCGATGGCGGTGATGCTGGTGATCCCGCTGGGCGTGATCGGCACGGTGATCGCCACCACCGCGGCCGGCTTCGTCAACGACATCTACTTCCAGGTGGGGCTGCTGACCACGATCGGCCTATCGGCCAAGAACGCGATCCTGATCGTGGAGTTCGCCGAGGCCGAGTACCGCGCGGGCAGTTCGGCGGTGGAGGCGGCGCTGAAGGGCGCCCGCCTGCGTCTGCGGCCGATCGTGATGACTTCCCTGGCCTTCGTGGCCGGCGTGATCCCGCTGGCGCTGGCGACCGGCGCCGGTGCGGTCAGCCGGCGTGAGATTGGGGTCAGCGTGATCGGCGGCATGCTCTCCGGCACGCTGCTGGCGATCCTGCTGGTGCCGCTGTTCTTCGTGCTGGTGCGGCGCCTGGGCAGGGCCCGACCCGATCCGCAGGCACAATCCTGAACCAAGGGAGGCCCCGCACCCCCGATTTCATCTTTTTGACCCATTCCGTTCACGGTGTCCATGCCGCTGGGCCATTAGCGTAGATCGTCCCCACAGCGCTTGGAGACACGCCATGAATCCCCTGCAGACGGTCGCTCGCACCATGCGAAACGGATTGGAAGAAGTGGCGGCGCTGCTGGTTGGCCAACGCGCCGAGTCGCTCCGCCAGGACGACACCGCCGCGCCCGGCGTGGGCATCCCGATGCCGCGCCGGTTGCCGCTCAAGCGCCCGCTGCTGCATGGGCGCAAGGGCATGGCCCCTTGGCAGAAGATCGGACCGGGCCGCCGCTAAGGGCGCTTGGCATCGGCGGGGTGGTTGACCCCGTCGTTGACCGGCACCTGGCCGATATCAAACGGATTTACCCCGTCCAGACAGCCGACGTTGTAGCCGTATTCGTCCGGTGAAGAGCGGCGCTGATGATGCGTGTAGATGCCGCATACGCCGCAGAAGTGGTGTCGGGCCACATGCGTGTTGAACTGGTACAGGCGCAGTGCGTCGTGGCCCTGCACGATCTCCAGATCGGCCAGCTTCACCGAGGCCGCGATCGCGCCGCGTCGCCGGCACATCGAACAGTCGCAGCGGCGGGGCGAGACCACGCCGTCCGGCAGATGCAGGCGCAGGACTACCGCGCCGCAGTGGCAGCGCAGCAGATGGTGGCGCTGGATGGGCACCCCGCCGATGGTGGTGAGTCCCTGCATGGGAGACGCTTCCGGGTAGCCAATGGTGCGGCAAGTATGCGATCCCGCAGGCGGGCTGAGCCAGATGGTGCCGGGTCCGGGGGTGAACGCCGGCCGAAGCTGAACAGGCTCGACATGCGGCGCACACAGGGGTTATGGCTAACTAGCGCCCCGGATAGACGACGGATCGATGCGTGAAGAAGGCAGGACGATGGGGGCTGGCGTTGCTGATGCTGCTGGCAGCGCTGTGGATCACCGGTTTGCTGGCCTACCAGTTGCCCGGACCGGGCTGGTTGCGGTATCTGCTGGTCGGCCTGTGGGCGGTATTTGCCGTCACCGGTGCGATCGGGGTGGCGCGTGCGCGCGCCGGGCGCTGGCCGGGCGTGCTGTACGGCGTGGCGCTGGTGGTCTCGGGCATCTGGTGGTTGCTGCTCACCCCGCGCCAGGATCGCATCTGGGCCGATGATGTCGCCCAGCGGCTGAAGGTCGTCGAGGTGGACGGCCCGCGGGTGGTGCTCGAGAACGTGCGTGATTTCACCTGGCGCAGCGAGACCGACTACGACGCGCGCTGGGTACGCCGCGAGTACAACCTGGACCAGCTGCGCTCGGCCGATCTGATCCTGTCCTACTGGATGGGTCCGGCGATCGCGCACACGCTGATTTCCTTCGGCTTCGACGACGGCCGCTACTTGGTGTTCTCGCTGGAGATCCGCAAGGAGCGCGGCGAGTCGTTCTCTGCGCTGGGCGGGTTTTTCCGCAAGTTCGAGATGACCCTGGTCGCTTCGGAGGAAACCGACATCGTGCGCACCCGCACCAATGCGCGGGGCGAGGATGTGTATCTGTACCGCCTGCACGGCATGACCCAGGAGCAGCTCAAGGCGCTGTTCGTGTCCTACCTTGGCGAGGCGCGCAAGCTCGACGCTGCGCCGGCGTTCTACAACACGTTGACCAGCAACTGCACCACCATCGTGTACGAACTGGCCAAGCAGATCGCGCCGGGCCTGCCGATGGATTACCGGCTGCTGGCCTCGGGCTACTTCGCCGAATACGCGCGCGATCTGGGCGTGCTCATGCCGGGCGTGCCGTTCGAAACGCTGAAGGCCCGCGGGCGGATCACCGAACGTGCGCGGGCGAGCAATGAAAACGATGATTTTTCACGGGTGATCCGCCGGGACGTCCCGGGGACAGGGCAGGGAAGCGTTCCATGATGTCCATAGTGAAGTTGTTCCCGCACCGCGCGTTGCCGCTGCTGGCCGTGGTGCTTTCGCTGCTGCTCTCCAGCGGCTGCGCGATGGTCACCATGAAGCAGGTGGCCCCGACCGAGTACCTGGCCAACAAGCGCGGCGACGTGCTGACCTCGGGCAAGCTCAGCGCGGCCTCGCAGGAAACGCTGAGCGTGATCGGCATGGACGTGGCCCAGTGCGAAAAGGACGTGGCCACCTGCCAGAAGACGCTGGAAGACACCGATGTCCTGCCCGAGGAGCAGCGGCTGTCGGCGCAGTCCGAGCTGTGGGTGAAAACCGCGCTGGCGCTGACCCCCAAGCCCAAGGACCGCGAGAAAACGCCGATGTCCGACGCGGCGCTGGATGCGTGGCTGGAAGCTGCGCGCTATGCGTACGCCTACCTGTTCTTCAGCGGGCGAACGCCTTCGGACCGTGCCTTCGAGGATCGCCAGACCCAGGTTCGCGATTACTACAACTACGCTGCCGAGCAGACCGCCTCGGTGGTGTTCAAGCGCAGCCGCGAGAGCGCGCTGGAAGGCGAGGACTACAATGCCGCGGTGGCCGGTGAGCGCTGGACGCTGACCTCCGATTTCGATGAGCTGCGCATGCAGAGCATCCCGACCCGGATGGTGTCCGCCTCGGCGGTGAGTTTCGCCGGCCTGCGCAGCACCTATCGCCGCGATGGCTTCGGCGCCGAGCTGGTGGTGATCATGGACCCGCCCAAGCTGGTCGCCCCGGCCGATGGCGAGAAAGCGGAGATTCCGCAGTACAGCGAGATGTCGGCGATCAATGCCACCGCGCTGCTGCGCTTCAAGGGCGACAACCTGCAGCAGGTGCTCGATACCACCCAGGTGCTGTTCGATGTGTACTCGCCCGAGTCCACCGAGAGCGTGGACCTGCACGGTGAGAAGGTGCCGCTGGCCGGCAACTTCACCGCGGCCTACGGCTTGTGGCTGGCGCAGTCCGGCTTTGCCACGCAGTCGCTGCGCACGCTGTTCGGCATGAGCGAAGGCATCGGCGCGCCGCACATGTACCTGATGCAGCCGTGGGACCCGAACCGTCGCATCATCTTCATGCTGCACGGCCTGGGCAGCAGCCCGGAAGCCTGGGTCAACGTGGCCAACGAGATCATGGGCGATCCCGAGCTGCGCCGGCACTTCCAGGTCTGGCAGGTGTATTACCCGACCAATGCCCCGATCGCGCTGAACCGCTACGAGATCAACCAGGCCTTCAACAACACGCTCAAGCACTTCGACCCGACTGGCAGCACGCCAGCGGCCAAGGACATGGTGTTCATCGGGCACAGCATGGGCGGCGTGCTCGCGCGCCTGTTGGTGACCTCTTCCGGCGACGTGCTGTGGAACGACCTGCTGGCCAACTACGACCTCAAGGGCGAACGCCTGAAGCGGGTGGAGGCCAAGCTGGGCCCGC
Organism: Stenotrophomonas sp. PUT21; assembly: GCF_052232875.1. NCBI lineage: Bacteria > Pseudomonadati > Pseudomonadota > Gammaproteobacteria > Lysobacterales > Lysobacteraceae > Stenotrophomonas > Stenotrophomonas sp. PUT21. The sequence continues at coordinate 613,878 of NZ_CP197645.1, forward strand.
TGCTGCATTTCACCGCCGAACCGAACGTGGAGCGGGTGATCTTCATCGCCGCCCCGCACAAGGGCACCGACATCGCGGGCAACCGGCTGGGGCGGCTGATCGGCCGGCTGGTGCGGTTGCCGATCACGATCCTGGGCAAGTTCGAGGACGTGTTCCTGACCCTGCAGGAATCCGAGTCGGCCAACAGCACCACCAAGCTGCAGATTCCCAACAGCATCGACAACCTCAAGGCCAGCGATCCGTTCGTGAAGGCCGCCGGCGCGCTGCCGATCACGCCGGGCCTGAAGTACCACTCGATCATCGCCCAGCGCAAACCGGAGGTGCCGTTGCAGCAGTCCGATGATGGCCTGGTGCCGTACTGGAGTGCGCACCTGGACGGTGCGGTATCGGAGAAGGTGATCATCTCCGGGCACAGCGTGCAGGAGACCCCGCAGGCCGTGCTGGAGATCCGCCGCATCCTGCGCGAGGACCTCAAAGAGGTTGGCGACACGCATCCGTGAGGATGCGTGGCAGCCCCTGCTTCAGATGCGCCGCGCCACCACCACGCTGAGCATCGCCAGCACCAGCATGATCGCGAAGGTCAGCAGGTAGCCCAGCGCCTCACGGCCCTCCAGGAACAGCGCGAACAGTGAGCCGGAGACGGCCAGCGTGGTCGCCACGCCGAGGGCCTCGCTGAGCTGCAGGGCGGAGGTGTTGGCGCCCTGCTGCGCCGGCGGGGAGAGTGACAGGGTCAGCACCGACAGGCTGGGGTAGATCAGGCCCATGCCGAGGCCGGTCAGCACCCAACCGACCATCGCCGACCACAGCGGGATGCCCGGCTGTATCGCCAGCGAGGTTGCCAGGATGCCCACGCACATCAACAGGGCGCCGGCCTGCAGCAGTTGCCGGCGCGACCAGCCACGCCGCTGGTGGCCCTGCAGCCAGGAGCCGGAGAACCAGCCCAGCGCACCCAGGCTCAGCGCCACGCCGGCCACGACCGGCGTCAGACCCCGCTCGCGCTGCAGCAGCAGCGGCAGGAAGGCTTCGCAACCGAAGAACGCCGAGGCGGCGATACCGCGCAGCGCGATCACGCTGGGCAGGCCGCGGCGCAGGCGCAGCGTGCCGGTCGGCAGCAGCTTCCAGCTGCACAGGGCGAGCAGGGCCAGGGCGGGCGCCAGCAGTGCGATGGCGAGCCAGCCCTGTTGCTGGCCGCCGATGTACAGCGCCAGCGCGCCGAAGGAGGCCCCCACCGCCCAAGGCACCACGTTGCGGCCACGGGTGCCGGCGGTCACCGTGCCGACCTGGCGCAGCGCCGGGCGCAGCAGCAGTGCCGCCGGGATCGCCAGCAGCGGCACGATCAGGAACACCCAGCGCCAGCCCAGGTGCTGCACGATCAGGCCGCTGATGCTGGGGCCGATCAGCGAGGGCACCACCCAGCCGGCAGAGAATGCGGCGAACACGCGCGGCCGCATCGGCTCGGGGAATGAGCGCCCGACCAGCACATACAGCGCCACGGAAATCGCGCCGGCACCCAGGCCCTGCATCAACCGCCCGAGCACCAGCACCGGCATATGCTGGGCGAAGCCGGCCACCAGCAGGCCGGCGATGAAGCAGGCCAGGCCCAGCCACAGCGGCCGCGCCGGGCCCTGCAGGTCGCTCCAGCGCCCGGACAGCGTCATCCCGATCACACTGGTCGCCAGCGTGCCGCCGAAGGCCAGCGCATACAGGCGCAGCCCGTCCAGGTCATGGGCGACGGTCGGCATCGCCGCGGCTACCGCCAGGGCTTCAAAGCCATGCAGGGAGACCAGCGCGACCATGCCGATCGTGGTCGCGCGGTAGGCCGGCGACAGGATCGAGGGGATCGGGGCATCCTCCACCGGAGCGGTGGCGGGTGGTGTGGAGGCGTCAGCGGACATGCGGATTCCAGACATCGGGGGAGGGCCGGGCTTGCAGTGCATTCCGGCGGCGCGCAGGATGCCACCTGAACCATGGTTGAGGTCAAGCAGTGATCGCGCAGGAACTGAGTGTAGGCGAAGTCGCCAAACGGAGCGGCGTGGCCGTATCGGCGTTGCATTTCTACGAGCGCAAGGGCCTGATCCGCAGCCTGCGCACCGCCGGCAACCAGCGCCGCTTTGCCCGCGATGTACTGCGCCGGCTGGCGGTGATCCGGGTGGCGCAGCGAGTCGGCATGCCGCTGGAAGCGGTGGCGAGTGCGTTCGCGGCGCTGCCGGAAAACAAAACGCCGACCAAGGCCGAGTGGGCGAAGATGTCGGCGCTGTGGCGCAGTGAGCTGGACCAGCGCATCGAGCAGTTGCTGCTGCTGCGCGACCAGCTCACCGACTGCATCGGCTGCGGCTGCCTGTCGTTGAAGCGCTGCCGCCTGACCAACCCCGGCGACACGCTGGGCGATCAGGGCGACGGCCCGCGCCGCTGGGAGTAGTGCCGGCCGGCGCCCGCCTCACCAGACGGTGAACACCTGTCCGCTCTGGATGCCTTCCACGCTGCGCTGGTAGGCCAGCGACGCGCGCTGCGCCGTCACCGGTTCAAAGCCCGGGAAGTACGCACCGTAGTCGTCCATCGATTCGGCCAGCACGTTCGGGCTGACCGCATTGATGCGCAGCCCGCGCGGCAGCAGTTCACACGCCGCGGCGCGCACGAAACCCTCCAGCGCGGCGTTGGCCGCCGTGGCGTTGGCGCCATCCCGGATCGGCTGGGCGCTGATGATGCCGCTGGTCAGGGTGATCGAGCCGCCGGTGTTGAGGTGATGCTGGGCGGTCAGGCTCAGCCGCACCTGGCCGAGCAGCTTGTCCTGCAGCCCCAGGTTGAAGTCGGCGGCCCGCATCTGCGCCAGTGGACCGAAGTGAACCTGGCCGGTGGTCGCGATGACCGCATCGACCTTGCCCACCTTGGCGAACAGCGCGTGCACGCTGGCGTCGTCAGTGAGATCGACCTGCACATCGCCGCCGTGGCGACCGGCGCGGATCAGTTCATGGTGGACCCCAAGCGTGCTGGCGACCGCCTGGCCCAGGGTGCCGCTGGCACCGACAAGAAGGATCTTCATGTGCATGTCTCCCGTAAACGTAAGGGGCGGAGCCACGCCATGTGTGGCTGCGCTTGGTCGTCAATCATTCGCCGCCGACAATGCCTGCCCGCGCGTCGTCGCCGCGTCGATCGCGCGCGCGACCATGGCTTCAAAGCCGTCGGCCTGGAAACGCTCGATCGCGGCCTGGGTGGTGCCGTTCGGCGAGGTCACGCGGCGACGCAGCTCGGCCGGGGCTTCGCCGGACTCGTCCAGCATGCGCGAGGCGCCCAGCAGGGTCTGTACGACCAGCGTGCGGGCCGCGTCGGCGGGCAGGCCCTGGGCGATGCCGGCCGCTTCCATTGCTTCTGCCAGCAGGAACACGTAGGCCGGGCCACTGCCAGAGACGGCGGTGACGGCATCCATGCGCGCTTCGTCATCGATCCATACGGTGCGCCCCGCGCTGGCCAGTACGGTGTCGGCCTGCGCGCGCTGTGCGGCGTTGACGGCCGCGGTGGCGAACAGTCCGGTTACACCGGCGCCGAGCAGGGCGGGGGTGTTGGGCATCGCGCGGACCACGGCCTGGCCACCGCCCAACCAGCGATCCAGCTGGCCACTGGTGATGCCGGCGGCGATGGAGACCACCAGCGGCTGCTTGCTCCGGGCGATATCGGTCAGCGAGGCGCAGACATCGCGCAGCACCTGCGGTTTCACTGCCAGCACCCAGACCGTGCCTTGTGCGGCGGCTTCGGTCGCGCTGGCGTAGGTCTTTATGCCGAACTCGGCGGTCAGCGCTTCACGCAGCGCGGTGACCGGCTCGGCGACATGCAGGCTGGCGGGGGCCACGCCCTGGCGGACCAGACCGGCGATCAGGCTGCGGGCCATGTTGCCGCCGCCGATGAAGGTGATGGGGGACGTGCTCATGAACTCTCCTTGGAACGGGCGGGGCGCTCAGGCCGGCCGCGGGCGGGCGCCGAACAGCGCGGTGCCGATGCGGACCAGGGTGGCGCCATGGGCGATGGCTTCAGGGTAATCGCTGCTCATCCCCATCGACAGCGTATCCACATGCGGATACGTTGCCGCCAGCGCGGCAAACAACGCACCCATGCGGGTGAAGGCGGCCTGCCGGCGTTCGGCGTCAGGCCACGGGGCTGGAATCGCCATCAGCCCGCGCAGGCGCAGCTGCGGCGCGGCAGCGATGGCGGCGGCGAGGGGGGGAATGTCCTCCGGCGCGCAGCCGTGCTTGCTGTCCTCGTCATCGATGTTGACCTGGATCAGCACGTTCAATGGCGGCTGGCCGGCCGGGCGATGCGTGGCCAGCGCGGTGACCAGCTTGAGGCGGTCCACGCTCTGCACCCAGTCGAAATGGCGGGCCGCCAGGTCGGCCTTGTTGGACTGCAGATGACCGATCAGGTGCCACTCCAGGCCCAGCGCGGCCAACGCCTCGATCTTGGCCACCGCCTCCTGCACGTAGTTTTCGCCGAAGGCGCGCTGGCCCTGCGCGGCCAGGGCCTGCACGGCCTCGGCCGGCTGCGTCTTGGAGACCGCCAGCAGCACCGGATCTGGCCGCCCGGCGGCAGCGGCCGCGTTGTGCAGGTTCGTCAGGAGGGTGGGCAGGGGCTGGGCGGTCACGGCGGGTCCGGTGGATCAGGGGCTGAAGCGTATTGTGCACATCTCGATCTATACTGCCGCCCGGGGAAAGAACCTTCCAGTCGCAGCAGTCATGGGGAGTAGCAGCGCATGGATATCGCCGAGCTGTTGGCGTTTTCTGTAAAGAACAAAGCGTCGGATCTTCATCTGTCGGCCGGCCTGCCGCCGATGATCCGCGTTGACGGCGATGTCCGTCGCATCAATATTCCGGCCCTGGACCACAAGCAGGTCCACGCGCTGGTGTACGACATCATGTCGGACAAACAGCGTCGCGATTACGAAGAGTTCCTCGAGGTCGATTTCTCGTTCGAGATTCCCTCGCTGGCACGCTTCCGCGTCAACGCCTTCAACCAGAACCGCGGCGCGGGTGCGGTGTTCCGTACCATTCCCTCCGAGGTGCTCACGCTGGAAGACCTGGCCTGCCCGCCGATCTTCCGCGAGCTGATCGATCAGCCGCAGGGCCTGATCCTGGTCACCGGGCCGACCGGTTCGGGCAAGTCGACCACGCTGGCGGCGATGATCGACCACATCAACAAGAACGAATACGGCCATATCCTCACCGTCGAGGATCCGATCGAATTCGTGCACACCTCGCAGAAGTGCCTGATCAACCAGCGCGAAGTGCATCGCGACACGCACGGCTTCAACGAAGCGCTGCGTTCGGCCCTGCGTGAAGATCCGGACATCATCCTGGTCGGCGAACTGCGCGATCTGGAAACGATCCGGCTGGCGCTGACCGCGGCAGAAACCGGTCACCTGGTGTTCGGCACGCTGCACACCAGCTCGGCGGCCAAGACCATCGACCGCATCATCGACGTGTTCCCCGCCGGCGAGAAGCCGATGGTGCGCTCGATGTTGTCCGAGTCGCTGCGCGCGGTGATCTCGCAGGCCCTGCTGAAAAAGGTCGGTGGTGGGCGTACCGCCGCATGGGAAATCATGGTCGGCACCCCGGCCATCCGCAACCTGATCCGCGAGGACAAGGTGGCGCAGATGTACTCGGCGATCCAGACCGGCCAGCAGATGGGCATGATGACCCTGGACCAGCACCTGCAGGACCTGGTCAAGCGCAGCCTGATCACCCGCAACCAGGCGCGCGAGTACGCCAAGGACAAGCGGATCTTCGAATAAGTTTCGAATCAGGGCAGTGCCGGCCGCAGGCCGGCTCCAGGCAACCTTCGGAGTACACCGCGATGAGCACCACCACCATCGACTTCACCTCGTTCCTCAAGCTGATGGCGCACCAGAAGGCGTCGGACCTGTTCATCACCGCGGGCATGCCGCCAGCGATCAAGGTCAACGGCAAGATCTCGCCGATCACCCAGACACCGTTGACGCCGCAGCAGAGCCGCGACCTGGTGTTGAACGTGATGACGCCGGCGCAGCGCGAAGAGTTCGAAAAGACCCACGAATGCAACTTCGCCATCGGCCTGTCCGGTGTCGGCCGCTTCCGCGTGAGCTGCTTCTACCAGCGCAACCAGGTCGGCATGGTGCTGCGCCGGATCGAGACGCGCATTCCCACCGTGGAAGAGCTGAGCCTGCCGCCGATCGTCAAGACGCTGGCGATGACCAAGCGCGGCATCATCCTGTTCGTCGGCGCGACCGGTACCGGTAAATCGACCTCGCTGGCGGCGATGATCGGCTACCGCAACCACAACTCGACCGGCCACATCATCACCATCGAAGACCCGATCGAGTTCGTGCACAAGCACGAAGGCTGCATCATCACCCAGCGCGAAGTCGGCATCGATACCGACAGCTGGGAAGCAGCGCTGAAGAACACCCTGCGCCAGGCCCCGGATGTGATCATGATCGGCGAGGTGCGCACCCGCGAGGGCATGGACCACGCCATCGCCTTCGCTGAAACCGGCCACCTGGTGCTGTGCACGCTGCACGCCAACAACGCCAACCAGGCGATGGACCGCATCATCAACTTCTTCCCGGAAGACCGGCGCAACCAGCTGCTGATGGATCTCTCGCTGAACCTCAAGGGCGTGGTCGCCCAGCAGCTGATTCCCTCGCCGGATGGCAAGACGCGCAAGGTCGCGATGGAAATCATGCTGGGTACGCCGCTGGTGCAGGATTACATCCGCGACGGCGAGATCCACAAGCTCAAGGAAGTGATGAAGGACTCGGTCCAGCTGGGCATGCGGACCTTCGATCAGAGCCTGTTCGAGCTCTATCAGGCCGGCGAGATCAGCTACGAAGACGCACTGCGCTACGCCGATTCGCAGAACGAAGTGCGCCTGCGCATCAAGCTCTCGCAGGGCGGCGATGCACGCACGCTGTCGCAGGGGCTGGATGGGGTGGAGATTTCGGAAGTCCGCTGAGCAACGAGTTCCGCAGTGCGTTCACGGGCCGCAAAAACCTTGCGGCCCGCTTCATTTCAGCAGCGCATTGCGCTGGCTTGTACGTCATTCAAGGAGGAATGTCGGTGACACAGGAAGCGGCATTGAAGGCGCGTTTCGCCGGCACGGAGACGGACACGCTGTTGGAGCTGTGGGCGAATCACGAGCGGCTCGACTGGGCCGAGACGATCCTCGCTGCCGAGTTGGCCGAGCGTGGGATCGCCCCAGCCGAGCTGGCGTCCTTGGCGTCGGCGCGTGGCAGGCTGGCAGCGGAGAAGGCGGTGTCCGCGCGCGACACCTTCGTTGGCTATGGCTTGCTGGGCCGCGCCTGCGCGGTGTTGCTCGCCGTCGCGGCGTCGACAATGGTCGGTGCGCTGTTCGGTAAGCTGATGGGCACGGTCGCGATGCTGTTGGTCTTCTTGGGCTATGTGGCGATCCTGGCACCCCGGTTGGTGCTGCAGTCACGTCAGCGAAACGGCGGTGCGGTGGCCTTCGTGCTCGCGTATCAGTATCTGGAGCTGGGTCTGTTACTGGTGATCGTCATCGGTGGCATGGGCTGGGTGGTGCCGCGCTTGCTGGCGTGATTTCCATGGCCGTACGAACGGCATTGGGACGCCGCATTGATGAGCCACGCTCATCACCGACAGCACCCCGCACTATCCAATCTCCCCAGCCGACAGGGCTATCGTGGCTGTCCCCCATGACGCCGGTCCCACCGGCAGGAGCACCACCATGCAGACACGTGAACTGGGCCGCAGCGGCCTGCGGGTTTCCGCCCTAGGCCTGGGCTGCATGGGGCTGAGCTACGGCTATGGTCCGGCGACCGGCCGCAGCGAGGCGATCGCGCTGCTGCGCGCCGCCGTCGAGCAGGGCGTGACCTTCTTTGATACCGCCGAGGCCTATGGCCCGTTCTTCAACGAGGAACTGCTGGGCGAGGCGCTCGCGCCGTTCCGCGACCAGCTGGTGATCGCCACCAAGTTCGGCTTCAAGGACGGCCATGCCGATGCGGGCCTGGACAGCCGCCCCGAGCGTATCCGCGCGGTGGCCGAGGCCAGCCTGTCGCGCTTGAAGACCGACCGCATCGATCTGTTCTACCAGCACCGGGTCGACCCGAACGTGCCGATCGAGGATGTGGCCGGTACGGTCAAGGACCTGATCGCCGAGGGCAAGGTGAAGCACTTCGGGTTGTCCGAGGCCGGCGTCGATGCCATCCGCCGGGCGCACGCCGTTCAGCCGGTGACGGCGCTGCAGAGCGAATACTCCCTGTGGTGGCGCGAGCCGGAACAGGCGGTGCTGCCAGTGTTGGAAGAACTGGGTATCGGCTTCGTGCCGTTCAGCCCGCTGGGCAAGGGCTTCCTGACCGGTGCCATCAACGTGGACACGCAGTTCGCGGCGGATGACTTCCGCAACAGCGTGCCGCGGTTTGCGGCCGAAGCCCGCCAGGCCAATCAGGCGCTGGTGGATCGCATCAGCGCCATTGCCGCTGACAAGGGCGCGACGCCTGCCCAGATCGCCTTGGCCTGGCTGCTGGCGCGCAAGCCGTGGATCGTGCCGATTCCCGGCACGACCAAGCTGCATCGCCTGACGGAGAACCTGGGCGCGGTGGCCGTGGTGTTGAGCGATGCGGAGCTGCAGCAGATCGGAGCGGCGCTGGACAGCATCGCCATCGTCGGGGATCGCTACAACGCCGAGCGGCAGAAGCTGGTCGCGCGCTGAGCGGGGCGATGGGGCGCACGACCAACGGTCGTGCGCTACCCGTCCCACACATCTCGGGTAGGTGCCGACCGTGGGTCGGTACACACCTCACCCGCGAATGAACGCCAACAGATCCGCGTTGATCACGTCCGCATGGGTGGTGCACATGCCATGTGGATACCCTTTGTAGACCTTCAGCGTGCCGTGCCTGAGCAGCTTGATGGCCAGTTCCGCCGAATCGGCGATCGGCACGATCTGATCGTCGTCGCCGTGCATCACCAGCACCGGCACGTCGATTTTTTTCAGGTCGTCGGTGAAGTCGGTTTCCGAAAACGCCTTGATGCAATCGTAGTGCGCGTTGATCGCGCCCATCATGCCCTGCCGCCACCAGTTATCGACGATGCCCTGTTGCGGGGGCGTGCCCTCGCGGTTGAAGCCGTAGAACGGAATCGGCACCTCGCGGTAGAACGCCGCACGGCCCGCGACCAGTGCCTGGCGGAAGCCATCGAAGACCTCCTTCGGCGTGCCGCCCGGGTTGGTCTCGCTTTTGACCATGATCGGCGGCACCGCGCCGATCAGCACCGCCTTGGCCACGCGCCCGGGTTTGGCCTGCGCCACGTAATGGGCGACCTCACCACCGCCGGTGGAGTGTCCGATGTGGATGGCATCGCGCAGGTCAAGGTGATCGGCCAGCGCGTTGACGTCCGCAGCGTAGGTGTCCATCTCATGCCCGCCGCTGGTCTGCGAGGAGCGACCATGGCCGCGGCGGTCGTGCGCGATCACGCGGTAGCCCTGCAGCAGGAAGAACTGCAGCTGGGTGTCCCAGTCATCGGCGCTGAGCGGCCAGCCGTGATGGAACACGAGGGGCTGTCCCTTGCCCCAGTCCTTGTAGAAGATCTCGGTCTTGTCTGCGGTGGTGACGTAAGGCATGGCACGCAACTCCTGAGGGAGGGGAAGGGCACGGCGGGGTACCCGTGCATGCTGCGGCCGCAGGGTGTTCAGCCGCGATGAACGGCGGATGTCGGTCTGGCGTCGGTGGCCCAGCCCCTGCACCGGCGGTGGCTGAATCAATTTCACCAGCAACTGTCACGCCGATCGTGTCTAATACCGCTCCCCACGTCACACCCCCACCCCCATGTCCCTTGATTCCCATGGCCCCGCGCCGTGCGACGACGCTGACGGCCACCTGGTCACCGCAGGTCCGCTGACCCCGCCACCGGACAGCGCCGGTACCATGGCCGACGAGAAAGCCCTGCGCCATTCCGTGGCCGAGGACGTGCAGGGCATGGTCCTGGCGACGCTGGTCGCCTCGCTCGGCCTGGCGATCTTCGCCAAGGGCGGGCTGATGATCGGCGGCATGGCCGGGCTCGCCTTCCTGGCGCACTACGCCTTCGGCTGGAACTTCGGCGTGGTGTTCGTGCTGGTCAACCTGCCGTTCTACTGGGTGGCCGTGCGGCGCATGGGCTGGGAATTCACCCTGAAGACCTTTGCGGCGGTCACCGCCTGCGGCGTGCTGACCGACCTGCTGCCGCGCTGGGCCGATTTCGCCCACATGAGCTCGCTGTACTCGGCCATCGTGGGCGGGGCGCTGGCCGGCCTGGGCATCCTGTTCTACATCCGCCACCGGGCCAGCCTGGGCGGCATCGGCATCCTGGCGGTGTACCTGCAGCGCACGCGTGGCTGGAGCGCCGGCAAGGTGCAGATGTCGTTCGACACCCTGCTGATGTGCGTGGCCTTCTCGGTCCTGTCCCCCTCCAAGGTGATGTACTCGGCGATCGGCGCGGTGGTGCTCAGCCTGGTGCTGATGTTCAACCACCGCCCGGGCCGCTACATGGGCGTCTGACGCCCGCTACTCACCCTGCGGCGGGACCGGCACGAGCGTCACGCCGGAGACCCAGCGGCGGCTGCGCAGGTCCAGCGTGGCCGCCTGCTCGCCGGGGCCGCGGTACAGCCACAGCTGGCAGCACAGCGCATGGTCGCCGGCATAGCTGCTGCGCAGGGCGATGAGCGTGGCGCTGTAGCACTGCTTGCCTGAGCGGATCACGGTGTCGGCGGCGGTATCGAAGGTGTAGCTGCCCGCGCCGCGCCACGGCCAGATCTCGGCCTCGCCCGGATCGGTGCCGGGTGGCACCGGGCAACGCGCCTGTTCGTCGCCAAAGTGCGCCACGCCGTCGCCATCGAGGGTCAGCGCGGCCAGCAGGTGGTCGATGTGCTTGAGCAGGCGCCGGTCCCCTGCGATCGCGGTGGCCTGGGCATCCAGCGGTTCGCCGTCGAGATGCATCACCGGGTCGGCCAGCCGGTGCTGGCGGCCGTAGCGCACCTGCAACTGCACCGCCGGGCTGCGCTCGCGGGGATCGGCCGACAGCGGCCGGTTCAGCAGCAGGGTATCGCCGTAATAGTCGCCATCGCGGTAGGCGATGTAGCTGACCCCGTCGATGCGCAGCCAGTACAGCCCCTGGTCGCTGCCGCGCCCGCTGATGCCGTACTGGCCCTGCGCCCAGGGGCGCTGCGGGTCCAGGCTGTCGGGCACCACGAAGCCGCGCTGCGGATCGCGCCGCAGCAGGTCCACCTGCGTGTACAGGCCGGTGCCGCCGCTGTACGCGCTCTGCACCAGGTCGCGCTGCCCGTCGCCGTCCAGATCGAGCAGGGAGAGCGACAGCTCGCCCATCTCCACCGGCACGGTGTGCTGGGCATCGGTCTGGTGCAGATAGCGGGTCACCGCGTCCCAATCGGCCGGGGCGACCGTGGCCGGGCGCACCAGTGCCGGTAGCGGGGCATCGCTATCGCCGGCCACCGGAATCTGCAGGTCGATGCCGGTCTCGTCGCGGTAACGGGCCAGGACGGTGTCGATCGGGGCCGGGTCGTCGGCCGGCACCGCGGCGATCTCCGCGCGCAGGCGCTCCAGCACGCCATCCAGGTCGCTTGCGGCAGCCAGCGGGGGCAGGCTCAGGGCAGCGAGCAGCGCAGCCCGCACGACGGGGTGGGTCACCTCTGGCGCCAGGCCGGCTTGAGCGTGTCGATGCGCTTGAACACGGGGCAGTCCGGGCTGTGGGCACCGGGCAGGTAACCCAGGCTCATCAGGAACTCGCCGGTGATCTCTCCGCCAGTGAAGCGGAAGGTCTTCTTGAACAGCTTCACCCACCCGGCCTTGTCCAGCGGATGGTGGGCATCCAGCCACCCTGCGAAGCTGCCATGGCTGGCCCGCAGCTGCTGGATTACCTGGGCGTTGTGGACGGCGGCGTGCACCTTGAGCCGGTTGCGGATGATGCGGGCATCGTTGAGCAGACGCTCGATATCGCGCTCGCCGTAGGCGGCCACGGTGTCCACGTCGAAGCCGTCGTAGGCGACACGGAAGCCCTCGCGTTTCTTCAGGATCGTCTCCCAGCTCAGGCCGGCCTGGTTGATCTCCAGGATCAGGCGCTCGAACAGCTCACGCTCCTCGCGCTGCGGAAAGCCGTATTCGTGGTCATGGTAGTGGCCGTGGACCGGATGGCCGGGGGCGATGAGGCAGTAACCGGACACGTGCAGCTCCTTGCGATGGCGGATCAGGCGCGCGGGCCAGGGCACACGCAGGGCTGCATTATGTCAGCGCGAAAGCGCACATCACGGCCAGCGGCTAGAATGGGCCCATGTCTGAATTGTCCACTTCGCTTGCCCACCACCTGCTGGTCGCGCTGCCGTCGCTGACCGACCCCACCTTTGCCCGTACCGTGGCGCTGATCTGCCAGCACGACGAGAACGGCGCGATGGGCGTGCTGGTCAACCAGCCCTCCGAGTACACCCTCGGCGATGTGCTGGCCCAGATGGAGATCACCACCACCAGCGATACGCTGCCCGGCCAGATCGTGCTCAACGGCGGCCCGGTGCATCCCGAGCGCGGCTTCGTGATCCATGACGATGCGCGCGGCTGGGATTCCAGTCTGGCGGTGGGCGAGGGCGTGTTCCTCACCACCTCGCGCGACATCCTCGAAGCGATGGCCCGCGGCGAAGGCCCGCGCAATGCGCTGGTCACCCTGGGCTGCGCCGGCTGGAGCGAGGGGCAGCTGGAATCCGAACTGGCCGAGAACACCTGGCTGGCCGTGCCCGCGGATGCAGATCTGCTGTTCAGCACGCCGCTGGACGAGCGCTGGCAGGGCGCGGCGGCACGCATCGGCGTGGACCTGTTCCGCCTCACTGATTACAGCGGCCATGTCTGAGCCGGTCACGCCCGCGCCCGCCGCGGCCGCACCGCCGACCATCCGTCGCGACGGCACCGTGCTCGGCTTCGATGTCGGTTCGCGCCGCATCGGCGTGGCCATCGGCAGCTCGTTCGGCACCCATGCGCGTGCGATCGCCGTGGTCGATGTCCACGGCAACGGCCCGGACTGGACCGCCGTGGAGCGCCTGATCAAAGAGTGGCGGCCGGACGGCCTGGTGGTCGGCGATCCGCTGACCCTGGATGGCCAGGACCAGCCCAACCGCAAGCGCGCGCAGGGCTTTGCCCGCCAGCTGCGGGAACGTTTCAAACTGCCGGTGGTGCTGGTCGACGAGCGCTCCAGCTCGGTCGAGGCGGCACGCCGGTTCGCGGTCGAGCGCGCCGAAGGCCGCAAACGCCGCCGTGATGCCGCGGCACTGGATGCCGTGGCCGCGGCGGTGATCATCGAACGCTGGCTCTCCTGCCCGGATGACGCCACCCCCGTTTCCTGACCCTCAGACCCTGCCCATGACCGCCTCGCAACTCGATTCCGATGGACGCCTGCGCCACCTGCTGACCCTGGAAGGTCTGCCCCGCGAAACCCTGCTGCAGCTGCTCGACCGCGCCGGCCAGATCCGCGACGCGGCGGTTGGCCGGGTCGGCAACAAGCGCCACGTGCTCGGCGGCTCGGCGGTCTGCACGCTGTTCTTTGAACCCTCCACGCGCACCCGCAGCTCGTTCCAGCTGGCCGCCCAGCGGCTGGGCGCGGACGTGCTGAACTTCGATGCCTCCACCTCCTCCACGCGCAAGGGCGAGACCGCCTGCGACACGCTGAAGAACCTGGAAGCCATGGGTGTGCGCGGCTTCGTCGTCCGCCATCCCGAGGATGGTGCGGTGGCGGCGCTGGCCGCGGCGGCCGGCGAGGGCACGGCGCTGGTCAACGCCGGTGACGGCCGCAGCGCGCACCCGACCCAGGGCCTGCTGGACATGCTGACCCTGCGCCAGGCCAAGGGCAGCGATTTCTCGAAGATGAAAGTGATCATCGTCGGCGACGTGAAGCACTCGCGCGTGGCCCGCACCGACCTGCATGCGCTGCGCACGCTGGGTGTCGGCGAGATCCGCGTGTGCGGCCCGCAGTCGCTGCTACCGGACGATGACACCCTGAAGGGCTGCATCGTCGGCGACGATTTCGACGCCATGCTGGAAGGCGCCGATGCGCTGATGATGCTGCGCCTGCAGCGCGAGCGCATGGAGGAAGGCCTGGTGCCCTCGCTGGAGCAGTACCACGCGCAGTACGGCCTGGATGCCGCGCGCCTCAAGCGTGCCGGCACCGATGCCGCCGTACTGCACCCGGGCCCGATCAACCGCGGCGTGGAAGTCACCGACGAGGTGGCCGACGGCCCGCAGTCGTGGGTGCTGCGCCAGGTCGCCAATGGCGTGGCCGTGCGCATGGCGGTGCTGGAAACGTTGCTGGGGTAAGCAGCCTTTCAACACGGCAGGTGCCGCCCGTTGGTTGATACGGGCGTGTGGCCCACCCGCGGTGGGTACCTGCCGGTCATCCAATCACCGCTGCTGCGCGAACAGCCATGCCCACATCGCGGCATCGGCATACGTCGCGTCCCACGCGTTGTGGTTGCCATCGGGATACTCGGTGTAACGCACATCCCTCGCGCCGGTCTGCTGGAACGCGGCGTGCAGCTTGCGGTCGTCCTCCGGCGGCACCACGTCGTCCAGCGCGCCATGGAACATCCAGATCGGGACGTGCTTCAGCCGCTGGGCGATGGCTGCGTACGGATCGGCTTCGTGGGCGACGTCCTCCACGAACAGGGTGGGGCGCACCGCACGCGGCGACAGCACCGCGCCGCAGACCGGTACGATCGCGGCGAAGCGGGCCGGTTCGGCCAGCGCGATGTTCCAGCTGCCATAGCCGCCCATCGACATGCCGGTCAGGTACTGGCGTTGCGGGTCGGCGCCGAACTCGGCGATGGCGGCATCCAGCGCCGCCAAGGCGATGCGATTGTTCTCGCCGGACCACTCCTGGTCATCCGGCGTCTGCGGCAACACGACCAGCGCCGGGAAAGTGGAGGGGTGCTGGCGCAGGTACGGGCCGAGCCCGGCCTGGGTCTGGCGGCGGCCGTCGCGGCCCCGTTCGCCGGAGCCGTGCAGGAACAGCACCACCGGCAGTTCGCCGCGCGAGGCCGCTGCGTTGCGAGGCACGAATACCTGGTAATACGCAGTCTGCCCCTCCACCTTGACCGCGCGGCCGACGAACTGGCCCCCGGATGTTTCCGGCGTGCTCGCGCATCCGGCCACCGTCATCATCGCCACCGCCCACAGCAGCCAGCTTCCCCAGCGTCGCGCCATTGTCGTGCCTTGTCTGAAATCGATTTCAGTCTAGGCCCGGTAGCGCGCCGGAGCATCGTGCAGTGCATCAGTCCGGGCGCGGCGCCGCGGCGAGGATGTCCAGCTGTTCGATCGCCTCGGGGTGGCCACCCGCAGCGGCCGCCTGCACCTGGGCCAGGCTGGGGTGGACCACCAGCAGGATCGGGTTCTCGCACTGTGGGCAGTCGAACTGCGCTTCGTCTTCGTGCAGTTCCATCGGCATCTGCCGCGCGCTGCCCTGCCATTCGCAGGCAGCGCAGGTATAGGTCGCGTCGCGCCAACCGGGGACGAAGTAATTGTCGAGGGTCACGGCCATGCGGGGTCCAGGGTCAGTGCAGCAGGATCAGGCTGGCCAGGCCGAGGAAGCTGAAGAAGCCCATGACGTCGGTGACGGCAGTCACCACCACGGTGCCGGCCACGGCCGGGTCCACGTTCATGCGCTTGAGCAGCAACGGCAGCAGGACGCCGGCCAGGGCCGCGGCGCAGAAGTTGATGATCAGCGCCATCGTGATCACCAGCGAGAGCAGGAAACTGTGGAACCAGAGGTAGGCGATGATGCCGACCACGGTGCCGATCAGGGTGCCGTTGATCAGCGCGACCCGCGATTCCTTCCACAGCAGGATGCGCGCATTGCTCTGGCCAACCTGGCCCAGCGCGATGCCGCGCACCATCAGCGTCAGCACCTGCACGGCCGCATTGCCGCCGACGCCGGCCACGATCGGCATCAGCACGGCCAGCGCCACCACTTTCTGCAGGGTCAGCTCGAACTGGCCGATCACGCTGGCCGCCAGGAACGCGGTGCACAGGTTGATGCCCAGCCACACCACGCGGCCGCGCACGGCGCGCTTGATCGGCGAGAACAGATCTTCTTCTTCGTCCAGACCGGCGGCGCCCAGCGCCTGGTGCTCGGCCTGCGACCGGATGATGTCGACCACGTCATCGATGGTGATGCGGCCGAGCAGGATGTTGTTGTCGTCCACTACCGGCGCGGAGACCCAGTCATGATCGGAGAACTGGCGCGCGACTTCATCGGCGCTCTCGCCGACATCGATCGCCGGCTGCTCGTCGTCGATCAGGCGGTTGATCGGGGTGTTGTCCTCATGCGTCACCAGTGCGGCCAGCGAGAGGCGGCCGAGGTACTGATGGCGGCGGCTGACCACGAACAGGTGATCGGTGTGGTCGGGCAGTTCGCCACGCAGGCGCAGGTAACGCAGCACCACATCCACGTTGACGTCGGCGCGCACGGTCACCACGTCCGGGTTCATCAGGCGGCCGGCGCTGTCCTCGGGGTACGACAGCACCTGCTCGAGCCGCTCGCGGTTCTCGCGGTCCATCGACTTGAGCACTTCATCGATGACCGTGTCCGGCAGATCCTCGACCAGGTCGGCAAGGTCATCGATGTCCAGGTCTTCGACCGCGGCGATGATCTCGTCCGGGTCCATGTCGGCCAGCAGGCTTTCGCGCACTTCCTCGCCGACGTGGACCAGCACCTCGCCGTCGTCTTCCGGATCGACCAGGCCCCAGACAATCTCGCGCTTGCCCGGGGGCAGCGATTCGAGCAGGTTGCCGATTTCCGCCGGCGCCAGGGTATTGACCAACCGACGGACCGGACCCAACCGCCCGCTGTCCAGTGCATCGGACAACAGCCGCAGCTGGCGCGCCGTCTTGTCGTGGCGTACGGCTTCGGCCATGCGCAGCTCCTGCGGAAAAAGAAAAAGGCCGCTATCCGGTAGAGGATGCGGCATGGGCGGTGGTCACCGCGTCATTATCGCGCGCTTACATGTCAATCCGGTAGGCCATCACCGCAGGCGATGCCAGCGGTCACGCGGTCGCCAGGCTCGCCTTCTCGATCCAGCGTTCAATGCCGCGGCGGTCGCGCGCCTGCAGCAGCTTGGGGGCCATCGCCTGCAGTACGGACAGGTCACTGTCGCGCACCGCGCGGCGTACTTCCAGCAGCGTGCCCGGGTGCAGGCTGAACTCCGTCAGCCCCAGCGCCAGTAGCAGACGCGTCATCAGCGGATCGCCAGCGATCTCGCCGCACACTGCCACCGGGATGTTGTAGGCCTGCCCGGTTCGCAGGATATGCGCCAGCAGGCGCACTACCGCCGGGTGCAGCGGCGAATACAGCTCGCCAACTGCCTCGTTGTTGCGGTCGGCGGCGAGCAGGTACTGGACCAGATCGTTGGTGCCGATCGAGAGGAAGTCGACCAGATCGATGAAGCTCTCCAGCGCGATCGCCGCCGCCGGGACTTCGATCATCGCGCCGAACGGGATGTGTTCGGCCACCTCGTGGCCTTCGGCGCGCAGCAGCTCGGCCTGCTTGGCCAGGCGCCGGCGGACGGCGAGGATCTCCTCGCGGGTGCTGACCATCGGAATCAGGATGCGCAGCTTGCCGTAGGCCGAGGCGCGCAGGATCGCGCGCAGCTGGGTGTCGGCCACTTTCGGCCGCGCCAGCGACAGGCGCACACCGCGCAGGCCCAGGGCCGGGTTTTCTTCGTTGCTCAGGGTCAGCCCGGTGCGGTCGGCCTTGTCCGCGCCCAGGTCCAGGGTGCGGATGGTGACCGGCCGCCCGCTCATGCCGAGCGCGGCATCGCGGTAGGTCTCGAACTGCTCCTGCTCGTCCGGCAGCTCGTTACGCTGCAGGAACAGGAATTCGGTGCGGTACAGGCCCAGCCCGTGTGCGCCCAGCGCATGCGCCTGGGTGACGTCTTCGCTGGACTCGGCATTGGCGAGCAGGGCGATATCGACGTTGTCGCGGGTGCGGCTGGGTTTGGTGCGCAGGCGGCCGAGTTCGCGCTGTTCGCGCGCGTGCTCGCGCAGCCGCACGCGGTAATCGCGCAGGTCCGGTGCCTGCGGGTTGATCGTGACCGTGCCGTCGCTGCCGTCCATGATCAGCACGTCGCCGTCGGCGACCTTCTGCAGCACGTTCGGCACGTTGACGATCAACGGCAGGTGCAGGCTGCGCGCCAGGATCGCGCTGTGCGAGAGCGCGCTGCCACCGGCGGTGACGATGCCGACCACGCCGTGGGCCTGCAGCTGGGCCAGCTCGGAAGGGGCGATGTTGTCGCAGATCAGGATTTCGCCGGCCATGCCTTTGACGTCCGGCGGGCGCTTCTGCAGGAAGGCATGGATGCGCCCGATCACATGGTCCAGGTCGTCCATGCGGCTCTTCAGGTAGGCATCGTCCATGCCGTCGAAGACCTTGGCCAGGCGGTCGCGCTGCACACGCAAGGCGTAGCCGGCGCTGTATGGGCCACTGCGGATCAGCTCGTCCAGCCCGAACAGCAGCTCGGGGTCATCGAGCAGCAGGGCATGCAGGTCGAGGAACTCGCCGACCTCCTGGTTGAGCGCGCCATGCAGGCGCTGGCGCAGGTCAT
Source organism: Stenotrophomonas sp. PUT21 (assembly GCF_052232875.1). NCBI lineage: Bacteria > Pseudomonadati > Pseudomonadota > Gammaproteobacteria > Lysobacterales > Lysobacteraceae > Stenotrophomonas > Stenotrophomonas sp. PUT21. The sequence goes on from NZ_CP197645.1 coordinate 632,499, forward strand.
GCATTTCGCCGCGAGCCGCTTCCACGGCCACGTGCAGGCGCTCCAGCTCGGCCTCGATCTTGGCCGGGGGGATGCGCTGTTCGGCCACTTCCAGGGCATGCGGCAGGCGCACCCGGGCGCGGCCCAGGGCGTTGCCGCGCGAGGCACCGTGGCCGGACAACAGCATCGCCCCGGACGCGGTCCGGGCCGGTGCGGAGGATCCCGGTCGCGGTTGCCCCCCCATCCTCAGTTGTCCTCGTCGAAACGCCGTTCGAACAGGGCCACCACCGCGTCCATCGCGGCGGCTTCGTCTTCGCCCTCGATGCGCACGGTGACCGGGGTGCCCTGGCCAGCGGCCAGCAGCATGACGCCCATGATGCTCTTGGCATTGATTTCACGGCCTTTGGCGGCCATGGTCACGTTGCAGCGGAACGGCGCCAGCTCCTGCACCAGCTTGGCAGTGGCGCGGGCATGCAGGCCCAGGCGGTTGGAAACAGTGAGTTCACGTTCAAGCATCGTCGACAATCGCTCCATTGCGAGTGCCTGCCGCGGCTGTGGCAGGCAGTTGATCCAGTCCCTGTTCCGGATAATTCATCACCCGCATCAACATCGGCAGGCTCAGCGCCGAAACCCGGCGAGCCGGGGTGCCCAGACGAGCCAGTTGCCCGGCCAGATTGCTGGGGCTGGCGCCGTACAGGTCGGTCAGGATCAGCACGCCCTGGCCACTGTCCACCCGGCGCAAGGCGGCCGAGGCGAGCGGGAGCAGGACGTCCATATCTGCGTCGAACGGTACTTCGAAAGCTTCGGTCTTCAGCGGCAGGTGCCGCAGCAGACGGGTCGCCACGTCCAGCAGGGCCGTGCCGACACCGGGATGAGTTACGAGGAGAATGCCACAGGTCATTCCCGAACGTTAACAGGTCAACATGAATTGGCGATAGCACGCGTGAAAGACTGCTGTGTTCCGCGGTTCAGCGTGTCGATGACCTGTCCCGGGTCGGTGCAGGACAAGGCGATGGCGAGACACCGCCGCGGGGGCCGGACAGGCGCGTCGCCAACCCCAACCGCGGTGGGGGCCGGGCACCGCCGGCGGTGCCGTTTTCAGTCCAGTTCGCGATGGAACGTAGCCACTTCCGGCCAGCCCTGGTCACGGGCATGGCGGGCCATGCGCTCGGCCATGTACACCGAGCGGTGCTTGCCACCGGTGCAGCCGAAGGCGACGGTCACGTAGCTGCGGGTGTCATTGCCCAGCCGCGGCAGCCAGGTGTCGAGGAAATCGACCAGCTGGCCGGCATAGCGCTGCACATCCGGCTGCGCATCCAGATGCTCGCGCACCCCGGCATCGCGACCGGACAGCGGGCGCAGTTCCGGGTCCCAATGCGGGTTGGGCAGCACGCGCACGTCGAACACGAAATCCGCTTCTGCGGGCACGCCGCGCTTGTAGGCGAACGATTCGAACAGCAACGAGAGTTTGTTGCCGTGGGCCAGTGCGAATTCGGTCACCACCTTGCGGCGCAGCTGGTGCACGTTGAGGTGGCTGGTGTCGATCACCGCATCGGCGGCGGCGCGCAGCGGCGCGGTGAGTTCGCGTTCGCGGGCGATCGCTTCGGGCAGCGACAGGCCAAGCTGGCTCAGCGGATGGCGGCGACGGGTATCGGCGTAGCGCTTGAGCAGGGTTTCATCGGTGGCATCGAAGAACAGCAACTGCGCATCCAGGCCGGCGGCCTTGGCGTCTTCGCGCCAGTGCGAGAGCTGGGTCAGATCGCTCTGCGCACGCACGTCGATGCCCACTGCGAGCCGGCGCGGTGCTTCACGGCCCGGATCCCCGAGCAGGCTGCGCACGAAATCCGGCAGCAGGTCGATCGGCAGGTTGTCCGAGCAGTAGTAATCCAGGTCTTCGAAGGTCTTCAGCGCGACCGTCTTGCCGGAACCGGACAGGCCACTGACGATGATCAGGGTGGCGGCGGTCGGGGCGGAGGCGGGGGCGGGCGTGGTCATGGCGTGCGGCGTTCCAACATGTTGCTGTGGCGGGCGATGAACATCGCGGCCGGGTCGATGCCCTTGGTCCGCAGGATGTGCAGGCGCGTGGCGGCTTCGGTCAGCACGGCCAGGTTGCGGCCGGGCATCACCGGCAGGGTGATCAGCGGCACATCCAGGTCCAGCACGTGGCGGGTACCCGAGTCGCCGGTCAGGCGTTCATAGCCGTAGGGGGTGGGCTCGGTCATCGGCTTGGTCAGGTGGACGATCAGCCGAAGGTACTTGTTCTTCTTTACAGCCGTGTCACCGAACATCTCGCGCACATTGAGCACGCCCAGGCCGCGCACTTCCAGCAGGTCCTGCAGCAGCTCCGGGCAGGTGCCGTCGAGCACGTCCGGGGCGATCTGGGTGAACTCGGGAGCATCGTCGGCGACCAGGCGGTGGCCGCGGCTGAGCAGTTCCAGCGCCAGCTCGCTCTTGCCCGAGCCTGCTTCGCCGGTGATCAGTACGCCGATGGAGTAGATCTCCATGAACACGCCATGCAGGATCACCCGCGGCGCCAATGTTCGCGCCAGGTGGTAGGACAGGTGGTTGAGCAGTTCGTGGCCGCGCTTGGGCGAGATCCACAGCGGGGTCTGGGATTCGTCCGCGGCCGCGCGCAGGTCTTCCGGGCAGGACTGGTTGCGGGTGATCACCAGCGCCAGCGGATGCGACTGCATGATCCGCTCGATGGTTTCCCAGCGCTGGCGCGAGTCCAGCGAATCCAGCCAGGACAGTTCCTCGGTGCCCAGGATCTGCACCTTGTTGGGGTAGATCGCGTTGAGGTAACCGGCCAGCGAGGGGCGGCGGGACACCTTGTTGCCGGCCTCCAGCTCACGGCGCTCGCCCTGCTGGCCGGCGACCCAACGCAGGCTGAGGCGATCACGCTGCTGTTCGAACAGTTCGCGCGCGGTGATGCTGGTATTCATGCGGCACTCGCCGGCGGGGGGAATTCGATGACCCGACGCAGCGCATCGCCGTCGCGCGCTTCGCGCAGCGCCTGGCGGATGGCCGGCTCGGAGAACAGCTCGGCCAGCTCGGAGAGCAGCATCAGGTGTTGATGGGTGTAGTGCGCGGGCACGGCAATCGCAAAGACCAGATCGACCGGCTCGTCGCCGCCGAATTCCACCGGCGATTCCAGCCGCAGCAGGGCGCCGCGGGGGCGTTCAAGCAATGGGGCGCGGCCGTGCGGAATGGCGATGCCGTGGCCGATGGCGGTGCTGCCGAGCGTCTCGCGCTGGCACAGGTTCTGGTACAGCAGCTCGGCGTTGGCTTCGCGGCAGGCCAGCAGACGGGCTGCGGCCTTCAGCACGCTGTCGCGATCGGCGGCCGGCAGCACTTGCGTGCGGACGGCCGCCAGAAGATCAGTCAGAGGCATGTCGGGGTGGAAACGAGGGCATCAGCCCTCATTGTCGCCCACCGGCAGGGGTTGCGGAGCGTGCTGCTGCTTTTTCTCTTTGTGCTTGATGACCAGGCGGTCGAGCTTGTCGGCCAGGATGTCGATTGCCGCATACATGGTGGGGCCGCTGGCGTCCGCGTGCAGAGTCTGCCCGGGAACATTCACACTCGCATCGGCATGGTGCTCCGGCTTGCGGATCGACAGTTGCACGCGGACTTCGCAGTGCTGGTCGAAATGCTTCCTCAGCCGTTCCAGCTTGGTCTCCACGTACTCGTTCAGAGCCGGGGTGATCTCAAGGTGGTCCTTGCCAAACGTCTCGATGTGCATCGGGTTTCTCCTTTGTTCGGATGTGCCAATGAACCTTCCCGCCGGGCGCGGTGGAGCGTCAGACGATTCTTACCCTTTCGTGCGAGGCGGAAATGTTCATGGCTTCACGATACTTCGCCACGGTGCGTCGCGCCACCGGTATTCCCGACGTTTTGAGCAGGTCAGCCAGCTTGGCGTCAGAAAGCGGCTTGCGCGGGTTCTCGTCATCGATCAGGCGGCGCAGCATCGCCTGGATGGCGGTGCTGGAGGCTTCGCCGCCGCTGTCGGTATCGATGCCGGAGGCGAAGAACGCGCGCAGCGGCAGGGTGCCGCGCGGGGTGCGTACGTACTTGCGGGCGATCGCGCGTGAAATGGTCGATTCGTGCAGGCCGAGCTCGCCGGCCACTTCACGCAGGGTCAGCGGGCGCAGCGCCTGTTCGCCGAACTCCAGGAAGGCGGCCTGCTGGTCGAGCAGGCAACGCATCACCCGCAGCAGGGTCTCGCCGCGCGCCTCCAGGCCCTTGAGCAGCCAGCGCGCCTCCTGCAGGTGGGCGCGCATGTAGCCGGCGTCGGCTTCGCCGCAGCGCCGGATCATCTGTTCGTAGCCGCGGTGGATCACCACCCGGGGCCCGGCATGGCCGGCCAGGGCTGCGCGCCAGACGCCGTTCTGGCGCCAGACCACGCAGTCGGGCACCACGTAGCTGTCGTGGGAGAGCTCGCCGATCTGGGTGCCGGGGCGCGGGTCAAGCGAGCGCAGCAGCTGCACCGCGACCTCGACCTCGGCCAGCGGTTCGCGCAGCTCATGGGCGATCCCGGCCACACCACTGCGTGGCAGGCGCTCCAGCGGGCCATCGGCGATGCGCCGGGCCAGGGCCAGGCCGGGGGTGTCGGCGGGCAGCACCAGCAGCTGCAGGTCCAGGCATTCGCCCAGCGAGCGCGCCCCGACCCCGACCGGGTCGAAGCGCTGGATCTGGTGCAGCACGGTCAGGATTTCGGCCTCGTCGGCCTGGATGGCCGGGCGCAGGGTCTCGGCGATGGTCGCCAGTGGCTCGCGCAGGTAGCCGTCATCTTCGAAGGCATCGATCAGGGCCGCGCCGATGCTGCGGTCGCGGGCCGACAGGTGCGACAGGTGCAGCTGCCAGAGCAGATGGTCGGCCAGCGATTCGGTCTCGGCCACGCGCTCGGCGGCGCTGCCGTTGTCGTCATCGTCGAAGGAGCCGCCACTGCTGCCGCTGGTCCAGTCGCCTTCACCGGGCGACCAGTCATCGCTGGCCGAGACCTGGTGCTCGCCATCGGCGTGGGTATCGGTGGGCGCGGGCGGGGGCGTGTCCTCGCCGGGGCTGGCCTCGAGCGCCGGTTCAGCGTTCTCGGCCCAGTCCAGCAGCGGGTTGGTCTCCACCGCCTCGTTGATTTCCAGCTCCAGCTCGGCGCTGGACATCTGCAACAGCTTGATCGCCTGACGCAGCTGCGGCGTCATGACCAGGTGTTGCCCCATCGATGTCTGCAGCCGTGCTTTCATGCCTGTGCCGAACGGAAGGAAGGCGTTGCGGCGGCCGCTGGATCAGAGCTTGAAGGTGTCCCCAAGGTAGACGCGGCGGACGTCGGCGTTGGCCAGGATCTCGTCCGGCGCGCCCTGTGCCAGCACGCTGCCCTCGTTGAGGATATACGCGCGGTCGCAGATTCCCAAGGTTTCGCGGACATTGTGGTCGGTGATCAGCACCCCGATCCCGCGCTGCTTGAGGTGGGTGACGATGCGCTGGATTTCACCGACCGAGATCGGGTCGACACCGGCGAAGGGTTCATCGAGCAGGATCAGGCGCGGTTTGGCGGCCAGCGCCCGGGCGATTTCACAGCGGCGGCGCTCACCGCCGGAGAGGCTGGCGCCGAGCTGGTCGGCCACGTGGTTGATCTGCAGTTCGTCCAGCAGGCTGGCCAGTTCCTTCTCGCGGCCGGCCTTGTCCAGGTCTTCGCGCAGCTCCAGCACCAAGCGCAGGTTGTCGGCCACGGTCAGCTTGCGGAATACCGAGGGTTCCTGCGGCAGGTAGCCCACGCCCTGCTTGGCGCGGGTGTACATCGGGTCGCTGGTGATGTCCTTGCCGTCCAGCACGATGCTGCCGGCGTCGGTCTCGACCAGGCCGACGATCATGTAGAAGCAGGTGGTCTTGCCGGCGCCGTTGGGGCCGAGCAGGCCGACCACTTCACCGGCCTCCAGGGTCAGCCCGAAATCCTTGACGACTTCACGCTGCTTGTAGCGCTTGCGCAGGCCTTTGGCGACGAGCATTACTTCTTGCTCCCGGCGGCGGGCGCAGTGGTGGGCGTGGCCGGCTTGGCCGCCGGAGCGGCCGGGGCAGCGCCCTTGTTCTTGGGCTGGATCACGGTCCGCACGCGGGTGCCATCGCCACCGCTCTGCATGTTGCCGGTGCGGGTGTTGTAGGTCATTTTCTGACCGCTGTTGGTGCCGCGCGGCGACTCGACCTTGTAGTTGCCGGTGAGGACGATCACTTCGCTGTTGACGTTGTAATCCATGTTGTCGGCCCAGGCGTTCATCTTGGAGCCGTCATCCATTTCCTGCTCCAGCGTGGCCTGCTTGCCGGTCAGCACGACGCGTTCGATATCGCCGTTCTTGCGGAACAGATCGGCGTTGGCCGCGTGGATCACCAGGGTGCCCTGGGTGATCACCACGTTGCCGGTGAACGTGCACTTGCCCGCATCATCGGTCAGGTTGCAGTCGTTGCTGTTGGATTCCAGATTCATCGGCTGGTTGCGGTCGGACGACTTGGCCAGCGCCACGCCGGGCAGCAGCAGGGCGAGCAGCGCGAGCTTAGCGGGCAGCGTTCGGTTCATAGCGGGTCTTGACCTGTGAAAGGAGTTTGTACTGCCGGGTTTTCATGTCGGCTTCAAAGCCGACCCCTGTCTGCGACAGGCCCGGGCGGGTCATGGTGACCCGGGCATCGGTCCTGGCACGGTTCTCTTTCGGGAACACGTCCAGATGATCGGTGCGGAAGGTGGTGGGCACCACGCCGGCGACCTTGGGGCTGTCGCCGCTGACGTTGCCGATGAGCTTGAGCTGGTCGCCCTTGGCGCTGACCCAGCCGCTGTCGCCACGCATTTCCCAGTGGTTGCCGTCCTGGTCGGGCAGCAGGAACACGGGCGTGGTCAGGGTCATGGTTTCATCGCTGCGCGCGCGCTCCAGCAGCGGCGCGCGCAGGGTGGTGGATTCCTTGCCCTGTTCGTCCAGCGCCACGATCTGGAAATCGTGCAGCACGTAATCCTTGGTGGCATCGTCGCCCTCGGCCACGGGGGCCTTGTCGCGATGGTGCAGGGCCAGCCAGCCGGTCAGCAGTGCGGCGACCAGCAGCAGGCCGCCGATGGCGGTACGCACGTTCATGCGCCGAACCTCGCCAGCACGGCGTCCACATGACCCTGTGCGGCCAGCAGGACATCGCACAGCTCACGCGCGGCACCCTGGCCACCGTCGCTGCGGGTCTGCCAGTGCACGCGTTCGGCGATCCACGGGTGGGCATTGGCCGGCGCGACCGCCAGGCCGACCGCGCACAGCGGGCCGAGATCGGGCAGGTCGTCGCCCATGAAGGCCACCTGGTCCAGGCCGATGCCGTGCTGCTCGCACAGCGCCTTGACGCTGGCCAGCTTGTCGCCGACCGCGATCTGGGTATCGATGCCCAGGTCCGCGCCGCGCTTGAGCGCGGATTGGCTGTTGCGCGCGGTGATCAGCACCGGGTGGATACCGTGGTGTTGCAGCAGTTTCAGGCCGAGTCCGTCCTGCACGTAGTACGCCTTGCTCTCGTTGCCGTCCTTGTCGTAGTAAAGCCGACCGTCGGTGAGCGTGCCGTCCACGTCGAAGCAGGCCAGCCGGATACGGCCGGCGACGGCATGCAGATGGGACGGGAAACCGGGCAACGGGGAGTAGGGCATCGTCTGGGGGCAGCTCAGCTGAATGGAGGAAGGCAACTGTGGTTTAAACCACCCGGGCCCGCAACAGGTCATGAATGTTGAGCGCGCCGACCAGATGCCCCTCGCCATCGACCACCATCAAGCCATTGATCTTGTGGGCTTCCATCAGCTGCGCCGCTTCGGCGGCGAGCTGATCGGCACCGATGGTGCGCGGGCCACGGGTCATCACATCGGCGATCCGCGCGCTGCGCACGTCCAGGTCGGTGTCCAGCGCGCGGCGCAGGTCGCCGTCGGTGAACAGGCCGATCAGGCGGTTGTCGGCATCCACCACCGCGGTCATGCCCAAGCGCTTGCGGCTCATCTCCACCAAGGCCTCGCTGAGGCTGGCGCCGACGTCCACGCGCGGCAGTTCGTCGCCACTGTGCATGACGTCGGTGATGTGCAGCAGCAGGCGGCGGCCGAGGCTGCCGGCCGGGTGCGAGCGGGCGAAATCGTCGGCGGTGAAGCCGCGGGCATCGAGCAGGGCCACGGCCAGTGCGTCGCCCATGGCCAGCGAGGCGGTAGTGCTGGAGGTCGGGGCCAGCGCCAGCGGGCAGGCCTCGGCCGGCACGCTGACATCCAGGTGAACGTCGGCGGCGCTGGCCAGGCTGGACTGCGGCCGCCCGGTCATGGCGATCAAACGGTTGCCCTGGCGCTTGAGCACCGGCAGCAGCATCAGCAGTTCGTCGGATTCGCCCGAATAGGACAGCGCCAGCACCACGTCGGCCTCGGTGATCATGCCCAGATCGCCGTGCCCGGCTTCACCGGGGTGGACGTAGAAGGCCGGGGTGCCGGTCGAGGCCAGCGTGGCGGCGATCTTGCGGGCCACATGGCCGGACTTGCCCATCCCGGTGGCGACCACGCGGCCCTTGCTCTGCAGGACCAGCTGGCAGGCCTGGCTGAACGCCTCGCCCAGCCGTTCGGCGACCGCGCCCAGCGCATCGCGCTCGATCTCGAACACGCGGCGGCCGCTGGCGACCAGTGCCGCAGCGTCGGCCGGATGGGGGAGTTGGGGCGAGACAGCCATGCGAGCGCCACGTGGAAGAGTAGAATGAGCGCTCATTTTATTAGGAAAGCCCGTTGGACGCCGAGACCATCCGCAATCTGATCGAAACCGGCCTGCCTGGCGCCCGCGCGGACGTGCAGGGTGACGACGGCGTGCACTTCGAGGCCACCGTGGTCTGCGACGCCTTTGCCGGCAAAATGCCGCTGGCGCGCCACCGCATGGTCTACGCGACCCTGGGCGATCTGATGGGCGGGGCGATCCACGCGCTGGCGCTGAAGACCGTCACCCCGGCCGAAGCGGGTTGATCCCCGCGCCCCCCTCACGGTTATCGTTTCAGCCGACCCACGGTCGGCTCTACCCAGACCATTCAGCCGGCCAACGGTCGGCTCTACCTCACCCCAAGTAGATTCCATGGCCAAGATCGTAGTGACCGGCGGCAAGCCGCTGCACGGTGAAGTGAACATTTCCGGCGCGAAGAACGCTGTCCTCCCCATCCTGTGCGCGACCCTGCTGGCCGATGCGCCGGTGGAGATCACCAACGTGCCGCACCTGCACGACGTGGTCACCACCGTGAAGCTGCTCGGTGAGCTGGGTGCCAAGGTCACCATCGACCAGGGCACGCTCTCGCGCGGCAGCGCGATCGTGGTCGACCCGCGTTCGGTGGACCAGCACGTGGCCCCGTACGAGCTGGTCAAGACCATGCGCGCCTCGATCCTGGTGCTTGGCCCGCTGCTGGCCCGCTTCGGCGCGGCCGAAGTGTCGCTGCCGGGCGGCTGCGCGATCGGCTCGCGTCCGGTCGACCAGCACATCAAGGGCCTGCAGGCTCTCGGTGCGGAGATCACCGTCGAAAACGGCTTCATCAAGGCCCAGGCCAAGCGCCTGAAGGGTGCCCACTTCACCTTCGACATGGTCAGCGTCACCGGCACCGAGAACGTGCTGATGGCCGCCGTGCTGGCCGAGGGCACCACCGTGCTGGACAACGCGGCGATGGAGCCGGAAGTCACCGACCTGGCGCACTGCCTGATCGCACTCGGCGCGAAGATCGAAGGCCTGGGCACCGCCCGCCTGGTGATCGAAGGCGTGGAGAAGCTGTCCGGCGGGCGTCATGAAGTGCTGCCCGACCGCATCGAAACCGGCACCTTCCTGGTCGCCGCGGCGATGACCGGCGGCAAGGTCACGGTCAACCGGGCCCGCCCGAACACCATGGACGCGGTGCTCTCCAAGCTGGTCGAGGCCGGTGCGCATATCGAGACCACCGAAGACAGCATCACCTTGGACATGGGTGGCAAGCGGCCGCGTGCGGTCAACCTGACCACTGCGCCGTACCCGGCGTTCCCGACCGACATGCAGGCGCAGTTCATGGCGCTCAACTGTGTGGCCGACGGCGTCGGCGTGATCAACGAAACGATCTTCGAAAACCGTTTCATGCACGTCAACGAACTGCTGCGCCTGGGCGCGGACATCCAGGTGGAAGGCCACACCGCGATCGTGCGCGGTGCCGAGCAGCTCAGCGGCGCGCCGGTGATGGCGACCGATCTGCGCGCGTCGGCCTCGCTGATCCTGGCCGGCCTGATGGCCGAGGGTGACACCACCATCGACCGCATCTACCACCTGGACCGCGGCTACGAGAACATCGAAGAGAAGCTGTCCTCGCTGGGCGCCACCATCCGGCGCGTCGCGGCATGATCCTGCGCGGCCGGTTCACCCGCCGCCGCAAGGCGCTGCTGGTGCTGGTGCTGATCGTGCTGGCGTGGCTGGGCTATGCCTGGTACGCCGGCATCGCCATCACCCAGGGCATCCAGCAGGAAGACATGGACTGGAACGCCGATGGCACGGTCAGCCGTACCGAAGTGTTCCAGTCGTTCTATGCGGTGGGCGTGGACAAGAGCGTCGACGGCAACCGCCATTGCAGCACCTACTACTGGCGCGACACCCGGCAGCAGATCCGGGTGGACTGCAAGACGGTGTTCGGCGAAGCCAAGCCGGAATGAAAAAACGCCCGCGCAAGCGGGCGTTTTTCTTGTCAGGCAGGCACCCACCGTGGGTGGGTACACCGCTCGTTCGTCAGTTCATCCCTTTGATCGTCAGATCCAGCGCATCCTTGCCGCTCTCACGCTGCAGCAGGCGCGCCGGCACCGGGAACTCGGGCACGATCCAGGCGATCAGTTCCTTGTTGCCGTCCACGCGCGAGACCTTGGTCGCGTCGTAGGACTTGCCCGCCACGGTGATCTTTTCCTTGCCGACCACCTTGTAGGACATCGGCTTGATCCGGCCTTCGTCGACCATGCGGTAGTTCAGCGGCTTGCCGGCGGCCAGATCGCGCGCGATCGCCAGGTTGATCAGCAGGGCGTCCATGTCGCCGGCCTTGAGTGCGACCGGGCCACGGCGGTCCGGCTTCACGTCGCCGGTCCAGGTAGCCTGGTTGCTGGTCCAGTTGTAGTTGGCGTCCACGTTGCGCTTCTTGACCAGCAGCACCGAGCGGTCGTTGCTGGTGAGCGGGCGCAGGCGGCCGTTGGCCTCTTCGAACACGGTGGTCTGGCTGAGATCGGCCAGCTGGTTCTTCACGTTCAGGCTGTAGCGCCATTTGTTGGCGCCTTCGCTGGCCAGGGTCATGGTGCCGTTGGCCTGCATGCCCATGTAGCTGGCCTGGTAATCGGCCTTGAACGGCTGCAGCGCCATGGCCGGCAGGCTCACCACGGCAAGAGCGCCGGCGGCGATCCAGGTCAGCGGACGGTTCAGTGTGGTCATGCTCAGACTCCTTGGTATTCGATCAGGCGCAGATCAATCCGATCTTCGCCATCTTCGCGTTGCAGGATGCGCACCGGCGTGGGGACACCGTTGGCGATCCAGAGGATGGTTTCGTCATTGCCGCCGTTGGTGCGATACACCCGCAGCGCGTTGTAGGACAGATCGCCCACAGCCACGTTCTCAGTGTCCGGCGCGGCCTGGTAGTCGTGCTGGCGGACGCGGCCCACGTCCACATAGCGGTAGTGCATCTGCCCGCCGGGGCGGGCATCGCGCATGATCGCCAGGTTCAGCAGCAGCGCGCTCTGGTCGCCGGGCTGCAGCGGGATCGGCTCGCGGCGTTCCTTCTTCAGATCGCCCAGCCACTGCGCGGTGCCGGCCTGCCAGTTGTAGGTGCCGGTGACCTTCTTGCCGAGGAACAGGCCTTTGCGCACCGTGCTCTGGCTCAACGGCACATAGGTACCGTTGCGGTTCTCGAACACGGTGCTCTGCTCCAGGTTCAGGCCGAGCACGCTGGCAAAGCCACTGCGGCCCACCACCTGCATGTCCACCCGCCACTGGTCGCCACCGGTGTGGGTGACGCGCATGGTCGCATCGCCGGCCTGCTTGCCCTTGTAAAGGGCCTGGTAGGTTGCGGTGAACGGCTGCAGCGGCGGCGCTTCCCAGTCCATCGCAGGCAGGGCGGGCAACGGCGGCGTCGCCGTCTCCTGCGCGTGGGCAAGGGCGGCGGTGCACAGCAGGGATGCCATCAGCAGCACGGGCTTGAACAAAGGCGTTCTCATGCGGGCCGGTCGGTGGAGGAGGGGGAAGAATGCCAGCGCCGGGATCAGCGGCGTGTGTGCGCGACGCTTATCGGTTCAGCTGTCCGGCGCAATCTAGGCGCAGCGGGCTAAACAGGGGGTGACCATCGAGCTGGAGCTGACCTGCCTGTTCAGTTACGCGGCCGCTGACCAGCAATGCCAGGCTGGCGATGAGCAGCGGATGCTCCACGGCCAGCACCCGCAGGGCCAGCGCTTCGGCGGTGTCGCCGGCCAGCACCGGCACGCGGGCCTGGGCCAGCACGGTGCCGGCATCCAGTTCGGGCACCACGAAGTGCACGCTGGCGCCGTGCTCGGCGTCACCGGCCTCCAGCGCGCGCGCATGCGTATGCAGGCCCTTGTACAGCGGCAGCAGCGAGGGATGGATATTGACCAGCCGGCCATCGAAGCGCGCCACGAAGTCGGCGCCGAGGATGCGCATGTAACCGGCGCAGACGATCCAGTCCGGGGCGAACGCGTCCAGTGCATCGGCCATCGCCGTATCGAAGGCGGCGCGGTCCGGGAAATCCTTGGGCGAACGCGCCCAGCGCTGGGCCGGGCCAACCTTGAGCAGGGCCGAGGCCTCGGGTTTGTCCGACAGCACGGCCACGACCTGCGCATCCAGCCGCTGCGCGGCGATGGCGTCGAGGATGGCCTGCAGATTGCTGCCCCGGCCGGAGGCGAGTACGGCGATACGGCTGCTCATGCGGTTTCGAAGGCCGCCTTGACTGCCGGGCGCGACAGCACCACCAGCGTGAACACGCCCAGCGCGGTACCGAATGGCATGAAGATGCAGGCGATACCCGCCACTACCATGCACAGCAGGTAACGCCGGCGCTGCGCCAGGCAGCGCCCGGCATAGGCCATGTAACCGGCCAGCACCAGCCCGGCAGCGCAGCCCAGCCCACCGATCAGCACGAACACCCAGCCGAGCAGGCGGGGATCGAACGGCGGCGGTGCCTCACCGGGCGCCAACGGCGGCGGCGCGGCGAAGATCACCGCCAGGCCCATCAACAGGTAGATCAGCGGGAACAGCGAGAACAGCGCGGTCAGGCCGGCCACGACATAGTGGAAGACCGACAGCAGCTGCAGCTGCGAGGTGTCCCCCGCAGGGGCCGGCACGGCCGGCGCCGTCGCGCCGGGCAGCGACGGCGGGGGAGCAGTGGCATCCATGCGGGGCTCCATGGGCGTGATCAACCGATCTTGACGCGCTCGGCACCGTCGGCGACGGTGACCGCGCCGATGGTCCAGTGCTCCAGGCCCTGTGCGGTGACCGCTGCGGACACCGCCTCGACCTGGTCGGCGGCGACGATCAGCACGAAGCCGATGCCGCAGTTGAAGGTACGCCACATTTCGCTGTCGGCCACGGCGCCTTCCTTCTGCAGCCACTGGAACACCGGCGGCAGGGTCCAGGCATCGGCCTGGATGTCCAGGCCCAGGCCTTCGGGCACCACACGGATGATGTTCTCGGTCAGGCCACCGCCGGTGATGTGGGCCATGCCGTGGATTGCCGCGCCGTGGGTCTTGAGCAGTGCCAGGATCGGCTTGACGTACAGGCGGGTCGGGGCCATCAGTGCGTCGACCAGCTTGACCCCACCCTCCAGCTCCAGCTCGGCCGGCTGACCGGCGCGCTCGTAGATGCGGCGCACCAGCGAGTAGCCGTTGGAATGCGGGCCGGAGGAGGCGATGCCGATCAGCACATCGCCGGCGGCCACGCTGGCGCCGTCCTTCATCTCGCTCTTCTCGACGCCGGCGACGGTGAAGCCGGCCAGGTCGTACTCGCCCGGGGCATACATGTCGGGCATTTCAGCGGTTTCACCGCCGATCAGCGCGCAACCGGCCTCGGTGCAGCCGTTGGCGATGCCGCCCACGACCGCCGCAGCGGTATCGATGTCCAGCTTGCCGGTGGCGAAATAATCCAGGAAGAACAGCGGCTCGGCCCCCTGGACCAGCACGTCGTTCACGCACATGGCGACCAGATCGATGCCGATCGTGTCGTGGCGGCCCAGCTGTTGTGCAAGCTTCAGCTTGGTGCCCACGCCGTCCGTGCCCGAGACCAGGACCGGCTCGCGGTACTTGTTGGAGAGGTCGAACAGGGCGCCGAAGCCCCCCAGGCCGCCCATGACTTCCGGGCGGAAACTGCGCTTCACCAGCGGCTTGATGCGCTCGACCAGCTCATTGCCCGCGTCGATATCGACACCGGCGTCGCGGTAGGTCAGGGGAGAGGGATTGGACGGGGAATTGGTCACGGGCGTCGGCGCTGCGCTGGGGTGAAAGCGCGATTTTAACAGGCCACGTTGGCGCGCAGGCCCTATTCGGGCAACAATTCCCCCCGGATACGCTCAATGGAAGTCCTGATGCGCCGCAGCCTCTTTTTCATGATGTTCCTCGCGCTGTGCCTGCCGGTGGCCTCGATGGCCCAGAGCGGCCTGCGCACCGAAGGCGATGTGGCCAGTGCCAGTGGCGCTTACGAGGCCGAGGTCCCGGTCAACAGCCAGGCCGATTCGGACCGCAACGGTGCCCTGGCCAGGGCGCTGGGCAATGTGCTGGCCAAACTCTCGGGCGACCGCAGCGTGATGAGCCGCCCCGGGGTGATGCAGGCTCTGCGCAACGCCAAGGATTACGTGGCCAGCTATGACTACCGCCAGGACCAGAGCACCTCGGCCGGTGGCGCGCCCAGCTACAGGACGATCCTGGTGGCGCGCTTCCGCGAGGATGACGTTGACGGACTGATCTCGGCCCTGGGCCTGCCGCTGTGGCCGCAGCCCCGCCCCAAGCCGGTGATCTGGCTGGCGATCGACGATGGCTCCGGCCCGCGTCTGGTCACCGTCCAGCAGGCCAATGCGGCCCGCCCGCTGCTCAACCGCGCCATCGAGCGCGGCTACAAGCTGGGCCTGCCCTCCGGCAGCGCCGCCGAGCAGGCGCTGGTCGGCGCGATCTGGCGCCAGGACACTGCTGCCGTGGCCCGCGCCTCGGCGCGCTATGCCCCGCCGATGCAGCTGATCGGCAAGCTGTACCGCCAGGGCAGCGGCTGGGTCGCCGACTGGGTGTTCGTCGATGGCGGCAAGGAACTGAACAAGTGGACCACCAAGGACAGCGACGCCCGCCGCGCGATGGCCAGCGGTGCTGACGGCGCCGCCGATGCGCTGGTGCGCCGTTACGCCAAGGCCGGTGCCGCCACCGGTGCCGCCGGGACCTACACGATCGTGGTGCTGGGCCTGAACAGCGCCGAGGACTACATGCGTCTGTCCGCCGGCCTGCGCGAAACTCCTGTGGTCCGCAATGTCACCCCGGTGCGCGCGTCCGGTGATCGCCTGGAGCTGTCGCTGGAACTGACCACCGGCCTGGCCGGCCTGAACCGCATGCTCGGCGACAACGGCGTGATCGCCCCGACCGCGCCACTGGCACTGCCGGTGCCGATCGATGAGACCAACCCCTCGGCGCCGCCGCCGCCCGCCAGCAACGAGTACCGCCTGCGATGATCCTCACCCCCGAAGCGGAAATCGCGCAGTTCCTCAGGCGGTTGAAATACGTGCTGGTGGCGCTGGCCGCCGGCTGGGTGATCTGGCTGCTGGGCCCGATCCTGACCCCGTTCGTGCTGGCCCTGGCGCTGGCGTGGCTGGGCGACCCGCTGGTCGACCGGATCGAGGCCACCGGCCGCTCGCGCAACACCGGCGTGGTGCTGGTGTTCGTGGCGATGATCCTGCTGATCACCGCCGCGCTGTTGATCCTGGTGCCGATGATCGAACGCCAGATCGCCACCCTGGTCGCGGCAATCCCGCAGGCTCAGCAATGGCTGATGCAGATCGGCATCCCGTGGTTCGAGCAGAAGACCGGGCTGGAGATCATGCAGTGGATGGATCCGGACCGGCTGATCGAGTGGGTGCGCAGCCACTGGCAGCAGGCCGGCGGTTTCGCCAAGACCTTCTTCGGCTACGTGCAGCGCTCGGGCTTCACGATGGTGACCTGGGTGGTCAACATTCTGCTGCTGCCGATCCTGGCGTTCTACTTTCTGCGTGACTGGGACAAGCTGGTCGAGCGCGTGGCCTCGATGATTCCGCGCAACCATGTCGGCACCATCACCAACCTGGCGCGTGAATCGGACGAGGTGCTCGGTGCATTCATCCGTGGCCAGTTCCTGGTGATGATCGCGCTGGGCGTGGTGTACGCCGCCGGCCTGTCGCTGGTCGGTCTGAAGCTGGGCCTGTTGATCGGCCTGGTGGCCGGCCTGATCAGCTTCATCCCGTACCTGGGCGCGACCACCGGCATCGTGATGGCCGTGGTGGCCGCGCTGGTGCAGGCGCAGGGCTTCGATCTGAAGCTGCTGATCCTGGTCGGCGTGGTGTTCACCGTGGGCCAGCTGTTGGAAAGCTACGTGCTGACCCCGCGCATCGTGGGCGACAAGATCGGCCTGCACCCGGTGGCGGTGATCTTCGCGGTGATGGCCGGTGGCCAGCTGTTCGGCTTCCTGGGCATGCTGCTGGCGTTGCCGGTGGCGGCGGTCAGCAACGTGCTGCTGCGCTATGCGCACCAGCGCTATCGCCAGAGCGATCTGTATGCCGGTGACAAGTCGGCGATCGTGCTCGATGCCTACGTCGACAAGACCGAGATCGTGATCGTGGGCAACCCGAAGGGGCCGGACGCGCAGTGAGTGTCGTCCCGCAGTTGCCGCTTGCCCTGCGCTACCCGCAGGACGAGCGGCTGGAGACCTTCATCGGTGCGCCGGATGGCGCGCTGGCGCAGCTGCGCGCCATTGCCGTGGGCGCTGCGCACGACTGGGTGTATCTGGAAGGCGCGCCGGGCACCGGCAAGACCCATCAGGCGCTGGCGATGTGCTCGCTGGCCGAACAGGCCGGCCGCCAGCCGACCTACCTGCCACTGAAGGCGGTGGTCGGGCGCACCCGCGCCGCGCTGGAATCGCTGGAAGGGCGCGACCTGGTCGCGCTGGACGGGCTGGATGCCATCGCCGGGCAGCGTGAGGACGAAGTGGCGCTGTTCGATTTCCACAACCGTGCGCGCGCGGCCGGGATCACCCTGCTGTACACCGCGCAGCACGCGCCGGATCAGCTTGGGCTGGTATTGCCGGACCTGCGCTCACGCCTGCAGCAGTGTGTGCGCGTGGTGCTGCAGCCGCTGGATGACGAAGGCCGTGCGGCGGTGCTGCGCGAGCGTGCGGCGCGCCGTGGCCTGGCGATCGACGAAGCGGCAATCGAATGGTTGCTGACCCGTACCGGTCGCGAGCTGGGCAGCCTGGTCAGCCTGCTGGACTGGCTGGATCGCGAGTCACTGGCAGCGCAGCGCCGCATCACCGTGCCATTCCTGCGCCAGGTCCTGGAAGACGGTCCGCACCTGTTGTAGAGCCGACCGTTGGTCGGCTGCTCTGGCTGGGCCGGGCGAAGCGCAGCCGACCAACGGTCGGCTCTACCATCGCCTCGATCAGGGTTGGCGCCCGCCCTGTTGCCCGTGGCGTCAGCGTAGCTGCGCGTCCAGCTGCGCCAATCGTTCCGGCGTGCCCACATCCGTCCATCGGCCCGCGTGATGCTGGCCGGTCACGCGGCCCTGCGTCATCGCATGCCGCAGCAGCGGGGTGAGGCCGAACTGCGGCGGGGTCGCGTTGGCCCCGGCAGCAGCGCCGATCACCGCGCGCCAACCGTCGAGGATCGCCGGGCGGTACACGCCGATACCGGCATAGGTGAGCCGCGCGCTGTCGCCGTCATCGCTGACGCGGCCATCGGCGTGCAGGAGGAAATCACCGCGCGGGTGCTGCGCCGGATTGTCGACCAGCACCAGATGCGCATCGCCGGCGGGCGTGCGCGGCAGCGTGGCGAGATCCAGGTCGGTCCACACATCGCCGTTGATCACCAAAAACGGTGCCTCACCAAGCATCGGCAGCGCGTTGAGAATGCCACCGCCGGTTTCCAGCGGCACGTCACCTTCGTGGAGGACGTGCAGGCGCAGGCCCCAGCGCGCACCGTCGCCCAGCGCGGGCGCGAACTGATCACCCAGCCACGCAGTGTTGATCACCACCTCATCGATGCCGGCGGCGGCCAGCCGTTCCAGGTGCCACACGATCAGCGGCTTGCCACCGGCCACCAGCAGCGGCTTGGGCGTGTGCAGGGTCAGCGGGCGCATGCGCTCGCCTTTGCCGGCCGCGAAGATCATCGCCTTCATGGGCGTGCCAGCACCGGTTCGGCGATGCGGGCCAACGCCGGTTTGATGCGCAGTTCGAACAGATCATGCAGTGGCGCGAGCTGCGGATGGCGCGGCAGCACTTCATCCAGGTAGCGGATGAAGCGGGGTGCATCGTCGAAATAGTGCCCCTTGCCATCGCGGTCGCGCAGGCGCACGAACAGGCCGAGGATCTTGAGGTGGCGCTGTACGCCCATCCAGTCGGCGTCGCGCAGGAACTGCGGCCACGGCCGCACCGGCAGGCCGGCGGCCAAGGCAAGCGCGTGATACCGCGCCAGCCACGCATCCACGCGTTCGATCGGCCAGCTCAGGAACGCATCCTTGAACAGGCTGACCGGGTCGTAGGCGATCGGCCCGCGCACCAGGTCCTGGAAATCCAGCACCGCCGGGCCACCCTCGATCGGCATCAGGTTGCGCGGCATGAAATCGCGGTGGGTCAGCACCTGCGGCTGCTGCAGTGCGTTGTCCATCAGCAGGCGGTGCATGCGCTGCAGATTCTCGATCTCGCCGCAGTCCAGTTCCAGGCCGAGGTGACGTTGCAGGAACCACTCGTCGAACAGCCCGGCATCCCGCTGCAGCAGCGCCTCGCCGAAGCTGCCCATGCCCTCGGGCACCGGGATCGACTGCAGCCGGATCAGCTGCGCGAAGGCGGCATCGAACCAGGCATCGGCGTTGTCGTTGTCGATATGGCGGGCCAGCGTCGGGCCGCCCAGGTCTTCCAGCAGCAGAAAGCCGTTGTCCTCATCGCGGGCCAGGACCTGCGGCACGCGCACACCATTGGGCTCGAGCAGGTCGTGCATGCGCAGCCACGGCCGCACATCCTCCAGCCCGGGCGGGGAATCCATCACGATGTGGCTGCCGCGCGCGCTGGTGGCGCGCCAGTAGCTGCGGAACCCGGCATCGACCGAGGCACGGTCAAGCGCGGTGGCCGGGTCGCCGAGAGCGGCGCAGGTCCACTGGCGGCGGTGTTCGGCGCGCAGCGGGTCGGAAGCAGGATCGTTCATGGACGGGTACGTCGAAGCGGCGCCGTAGGGCGCGCGGGAAAGAAAAGGGGGGCGATGCTCAGCGCTTGCTGCTGAACAGCCGCAGCACGGCCAGGACCGCGACCGCACCGAGGATGGCGCCGATGAAACCGGCAGGCTCGCCGCGCGCATACCAGCCCATGTACTGGCCGAACCAGCCGGCCAGCAAGGCACCGGCGATGCCGAGCACGATGGTCAGCAGGCAGCCCATGCGGTTGTTGCCGGGCATGAAGAAACGCCCGAGCAGACCGACGACGAAGCCGACCAGGATGATGTAGAGCCAGCTGGTGCTGCCAAACAGTCCGTTCATGCCAAAGACGTCAGTAGTAGGTGGACGCAGCCTAGCAAGGCCAGGCTGCGTCCGCCAACGTCAGCAGCAGCCGTGGCCGCCGTGACGGGTGCCGCTGTCGGCAGCGACCGGCGAACCGCTGGTCTCGCCGCGCAGGCTGGCGGCGTAGTGCTCGCTGATCACCTTGGACACGCACGAGGTCACGCGCTTGCCCATCGGGATGTGCAGGAACTCGTTCGGGCCGTGCGCGTTGGAGTGCGGGCCGAGCACACCGGTGATCATGAACTGCGCGCCCGGGAACTTCTCGCCGAGCATGCCCATGAACGGGATCGAGCCACCTTCGCCCATGTACATCGCCGGCTTGCCGAAGAAGGTCTGGCTGGCATCGTCGATCGCCTGGGTCAGCCACGGCGCCATGGCCGGGGCATTCCAGCCGCTGGAGGCTTTTTCCAGGTCCAGCTTCACTTCCGCGCCGTTCGGCGGATCGCGCAGCAGGGCTTCCTTGAGCAGTTCGCCACAGGCCTTGCCGTCAGCGGTCGGGGGCAGGCGCAGCGACAGCTTCACCGCGGTATGCGGGCGCAGCACGTTGCCGGCCGAGGCCAGCGGCGGCAGGCCGTCCACACCGGTGACCGACAGCGCCGGGCGCCAGGTGCGGTTGAGCACCAGTTCGGCCAGGTCATCGTTCATCGGGCGCAGGCCGTCGACCATCGGGAATTTCTCGAAGATCGCCGTGTCCACCACTTCGGCGGCGCGCTTGGCCTGTTCCTGGCGCTCGGCCGGGATCTCGACGTTCATGCCGTCGATCAGGATGCGGCCGGTGTTCTCGTCCTCGATGCGCGAGATCAGCTGGCGCAGCAGACGGAAGCTGGATGGGATCACGCCGGAGGCATCGCCGGAATGCACGCCTTCGTTGAGCACCTTGACCGAGAAGTTGCCGCCGGTCAGGCCGCGCAGCGAGGTGGTGCACCACAGCTGGTCGTAGTTGGCGCAGCCCGAATCCAGGCAGACCACCAGCGACGGCTTGCCGATGCGCTCGGCCAGATGATCGACATAGGCGGGCAGGTCGTAGCTGCCGGATTCTTCGCAGGCTTCGATCAGGATCACGCAGCGCGCGTGCGGCAGGCCCTGTTCCTGCAGCGCCAGCACGGCGGCCAGCGAACCGAACATCGCGTAGCCGTCATCGGCGCCGCCGCGGCCGTACAGCTTGTCGCCGCGCAGGACCGGGATCCACGGGCCCAGATCGTCGTCCCAGCCGGTCATTTCCGGCTGCTTGTCCAGATGACCGTAGAGCAGGATGGTGTCGTCGCCGGTCTCGGCGCCGGACGCCGGGATTTCCAGCAGCAGCAGCGGGGTGCGGCCTTCCAGGCGCACGACCTCCACGGTCAGGCCGGGCAGGTTCTGCGCCTTGGCCCAGGTTTCCATCAGGGTGACGGCCTGTTCCATGTAGCCGTTGGCGACCCAATCGGCGTCGAACATCGGCGATTTGTTGGGGATACGGATGTAATCGACCAATTGCGGGACGATCTCGTTGTCCCACTTTTCACTGACGAATTGGCCGAGCTTGGCGCTGTCCATCTGAACTCCGGAGTGCTTTTGACAAGTCCGCCCATTCTACGCCTGCGGTGGGGTAGGTATTTCCCTACACCACGTCGGGTGTTAGGCCTGCTGTGTGAAGGCGCTGTGGACGATAGGCTGTGTGTATGTGGCGAGGGACGCTGGAACCTTCGACAGGATTGCCGGCAGGGGCCGGTTCCGAGCCACAAGGAGCTACACAGTGGGACCTTGGTTTTCGTGCAGGGCGCTGGTGCTGGGACTGCTGTTGAGCGGAATGGCCTTCGCGGCCGATCGGATCAACATCAATACGGCGGATGCGTCGACGCTGCAGCAGGGATTGGCGAACGTGGGGCCGATGAAGGCCGAAGCGATCGTCGCGTACCGGCGACAACACGGCCCCTTCGAACACGTCGAGGATCTGGCGCGGGTGAAGGGGATAGGGACAGCTACCGTCGAACGGAATCGACAACGGATGACCACCGGGGCCAGGCAGGCGCCGGTCCAGGCACCGCCCAGGAGGGCAGCGCCGGCCACCGTACCAAGGCGCTGAACAACAGGACACGTCGGGACCGGCAGGAGGCCAGTCACTGGTTGCCACGGCAGGATGCCGCGGCGGCACCGACCGCTGCAGGGAGGCAGCACGCACGGACGCGGCGCGGAAGGAGTGGCGCGGACCCACCAGGACGGTGGCATCCAGACCCCGGGAAGGGCTGAGATGGCGGAAGCATATACGGCCGAGTGCACGGAGCATGGCCGGCACCCAGACTGGGCAGGACGCACAGGGGGAAGGCGGGATGCCGACAAGGATGTATCGATTGCCCGGTCTGCACAGGGAGGTGTGGCCGGGCAATTACTGTTTGGGGCGGACGAAAACCGGCCGGTGGCCGCGCGTGGTTTTCGCGAACGCATGCAGGCACTTCGTGTAGCGTGGCGGCATCTCTTTGAATGGATGCACGACATGGCAGTACGCAGCACGCTGTTGAGTCTGGCGCTCGGGACGCTGCTGGCGACCGGGATGCTCCCCGCCGCCGCCGCCAACAGTGCGCCGACGGCCAACACGACGACCGAGGCCCCGCGTGGCCCGACCGATCTCAAGCCCGGTGAATTCCTCTGGCATCCTGAGATATCGCCGTCCGGCCCGATCGTGCTGGTGGTCAGCCTCGATGAGCAGCGCGCCTACGTGTACCGCAACGGCATCGCGATCGGCATGAGCACGATCAGCTCGGGCAAGACCGGGCATGAAACCCCGACCGGTGTGTTCACCATCCTGCAGAAGGACAAGGACCACAAATCCAACCTCTACAACAGCGCGCCCATGCCTTACATGCAGCGCCTGACGTGGGACGGCATCGCCCTGCACGGCGGCAGCCTGCCCGGGCACCCGGCCTCGCACGGCTGCGTGCGGTTGCCCCAGGCGTTCGCGCAGAAGCTGTTCGGCGAGACCCATCGCGGCGACACCGTGGTGGTGGCCGATGCCAAGAGCGCGCCGATGACCCTGGCCTATCCGGCCGTGCTGGCGCCGGTCAGCAGCACCGGCAAGCCCCTGGTGGAGAGCACCGACGCACCCGCGCACTACTGGAATGATGCGGCCGCACCGGCGGGCCAGGTGGGCATCCTGGTCAGCCTGCACGACCAGCGCCTGTACGTGCTGCGCGATGGCGTGCTGATCGGTGAGTCGCGGCTGGAAGCCAAGGCGCTGCCGGCCTTCGAGGGCACGACCCTGTTCGTGATGGGGCAGGGCTACCAGGACAACCCCAGCCCGCTGGACCCGCACCGTCCGCTGCACCGTTGGACCGCCTACCCGCTGCTCGGCCAGACCGCCGCCAATGCGACCCCGGACCTGCTGGCCACGCCGAGCCTGCCGATGGCGCTGCCGCCGGAATTCGCCGAACAGCTGTACAGCGTGCTGGTGCCCGGCACCACGCTGCTGGTGACCAGCCTGCCGGCAGTACGCCCGGTGGCCGATGAACAGAACCTGCAGCCTGTCTTGGAATCCGATGCCGGTGGGTCCACTTTGTAAGGGTTGCCTGCGCTTGGTGAGGTGCCCGTGCCCGTTCTGAAATTGCTGCCTGCCGCGTTCTGCGGCCTGATTGCATCCGCCACCGCGGGCGCGGCCAGCCCTGCGCCGGCGCCGACCAGCAGCCCGGTGCAGATGGCCGAGATGCTGGCCAAGGCCGCCCCGGCGGCGGACAAGCACGTCCTGCAGCTGGCGGCGCGTGCGATGCGCTGTGCGCTGCGCCGGCCGGAGCTGGGCGTCGATCCGGGCAAGTTGAGCGTGATCGATTACTCGCGGCCGTCGACCGAACCGCGCATGTGGATTTTCGATCTCACGCGGCAGCGGCTGCTGTTCGAAGAGTGGGTCGCGCACGGGCGCAACAGCGGGGACAACCGCACCCAGCATTTCTCCAACAAGGACGGCAGCTTCATGTCCAGCCTTGGCGCGTTCACCGCCAAGGAAACCTATATGGGCGGCAACGGCTATTCGTTGCGCCTGGAGGGACTGGAGCCGGGCTTCAACGATCATGCCCGCGACCGCGCGATCGTCATCCACGGCGCGCCGTACGTGAATCCCGCGATCGCGCGCCTGCAGGGGCGCCTGGGCCGCAGCCTGGGCTGCCCGGCGGTGCGCCTGTCGGTGGCCCGGCCGCTGATCGACAGCCTGCGTGGCGGCACGATGGTGTTCGCGTACTACCCGGACAAGGATTGGCTGGCCCGTTCGCGTCTGCTCGAACCCGACTGCGGTGGCGTGTCCTGACAGGACTGCGGCAGGTCGGCTCAGGCACACTAGAGGCATGTCGACCGATACCGTCCTGAGCGCGGCCAGCCGCGTCATTCCCTCCTTCGAATACCGCCGCGAACGCTGGCGCAACGGCCTGGGCTGGACCCGCGAGATCCTGCGCGTGCCCGACAACGATGACTGGCAGGTGCGCCTGTCCATCGCCGAGATCGAGCAGGACGCCGCGTTCTCCGCGTTTCCCGGCATCGACCGCGAACTGGTGCTGCTGCGTGGCGAGGGCCTGCGGTTGCGTTTCGCCGATGGCACGCTGCATACACTGATGCCGCCGCATGATCGCCTGCGGTTTGCCGGCGAAGCGCAGGTGACCGGCGAACTGGTCGACGGCGTGACCCACGATTTCAATCTGATGTGGCGGCGTGATGCCGTCCAGGCCGAACTGCTGCATCGGCCCTTGGTGGGCAGCATGTTCTTCTTTACCGAACCCCAGGCGGCATGGGCGGTGCATCTGCTTGCCGGCCAGGCCGCGTTCGAAGGGGAACCGTCGCTGGCGCCGCTGGCCGCCGGTGACACCGCCTGGTTGGGCGCCGGTGAGCGCCGCCGGTTCGCCCTGCATGGCGGCGGGGAGTTGCTGGCGATCCGCGTGAGTGTGGGTGGCAGCAAGGCCTGATCGGCCGTAGGTAGCCCTCAGTACACGTCGCGCCGGTAGCGCCCGGCCACGATCAACGCTTCTTTTCCGTCGCGGCCCAGCGCCTGCACGATCACCGCATCCACCGCCGGGGCCATGCCCTGCAGGCTGCCGCAGACCAGGATCGTGGCACCGTCATGCACCCACTGCTGCAGCGTGTGGATCTGCGCCTGCAGCCGGTCCTGCACGTAGTGATGCTCGCCCCCGTCGCGACTGAAGACGGTATCCAGGCGCGCGATCCAGCCGTCGCGCTGCCAGGCGCGCAGGTCGTCGCCGAAGAAGAAATCATGCGCGGCGGTGCGTTCGCCGAACAGCAGCCAGTTGCGGCGCGCGCCGGCGCTGATCCGCTCGCGCAGGTGCGCGCGCAGGCCAGCGATGCCGGTGCCGTTGCCGATCAGGATCAGCGGCGTTGCCGCAGGCACACCGTGGAAATTCGGGTTGCTGCGGAAACGCAGATCGATGCGGCCCTCGATCGCGGCGTGATCGCAGAGCCAACCGCTGCCCAGCCCCGGCGTGCCATCAGGGCGCAGCTGACGGCGCAGCAGCAGCTGCACCTGGCCTTCGGCGGGCAGGCTGGCGATGGAGTACTCGCGATGCGGCAGCGGGCGTAACGCAGTGACCAGCGCGGCGGCGTCGGCAAACGCCGGGCGTTCCTCTTCACTGGGCAGATGCGCACGGGCGAGATGCACCCGCAGCGGCTGCCCATCGATGAGCGTATCGCCGTCCCACGGCGTCGCACCCAGCCAGGCCTCGACATCGGCCGCGGCATGCTGCGGCCCGATCTCCACCACGTCGCCGGCCTGCCACACCGGCAGCACGCCATCGGCAGGCACCAGCGTGACGCGGTAGGTCGGGGCGCCCGGGCTGCCCGGGTTTTCCAGATGCCGCGCCTGCAATTGCCACGGCAGGTACTCGGCCGGCGTCCAGTCCGGCAGTTCGGTGGCTTCACCGCCGAGCTGGCCGAGCAGCTGCTGCCAGTGACGCAGCGCCCCCGGATCGGCGTTGTCCACCTCGACCGTATCGAACAGCGGGTGCGCACCGCGCTGGCGCAGCCACGCATCGAACCGATGGCCGAACGCGCAGAAGTGCCCGTAGCTGCGATCGCCCAGCGCCAGCACGCCGTACTGCAGCTGTGGCAGTGCCAGCGCCTGTGGCATCACCTTGCGCAGGAACGGCAGGGCATGATCCGGCGCGTCGCCTTCGCCGGTGGTACTGACCACGAACAGCACCTGCGCACTGCGCTGCAGAAGCTCAGCCGTCACCGCATGCAGCGCACGGATGCGCACTGGCAGCCCAGCAGCGCGCAATGCCTCCGCGCTGCGTTCGCACAGCTGCTGTGCGAAGCCGGTCTGGCTGGCCCAGACCAGCAGAATTGGTGTGGGTCCGTTGTCGGCCACACGCTCCCGCCGCGGTCGTCCACGCCACCAGATCAGGGTGCAGAGCGCGGCGTAGAGCACCAGGCTGCCCGCTGCCCAGCGCCAGTGCGAGGCCAGCGGCGCGCTTTGCCACCAGGCGTCGCCCAGATGCAGGCGCAGCAGCGCCCAGGCAATGGCGCCCAGCAGCACCATGACCACGACATTGCCCCACCAGGAACGCGAGGGACGCAGACTCATGCCGCGCCCACGCGGTCATCGGCAAGCAACTGCTCGAATGCGGGACTCATGGATTCCTCGATGCCGTGCGCACCACGGCTGACAAAGCGTGCGGCCAGCGCATGGGTGCGTGCAAATGCCATGCCGTCGTCGCGGCCCATCACGGTCAACGCCGTGGCCCAGGCGTCGGCGTGCATGGCGCTGGCGGCGACCACGGTGACCGCCGCCGCCGCGCGCGTGACCGGTGCCCCGATGCGCGGATCCAGCGTGTGGCTGAACTGCTCGCCGCCGTGTTCGAAGTGGTGCCAACGATCGCCGGAAGTGGCCACGGCGCGCTCGCTCAGCGCCAGCACGCGCGGCGGATGGTCTGCCTGTGCATCGTCTTCCGGCGAGGATTCCACCAGCACGCGCCACGGCTGCCCATCGGGCTTGTGGCCAAACCCATGCAGCTCGCCCCCCACGTCCACCAGCGCCGCGTGCACCCCGTTCCGGCGCAGCCACGCGCTGACCTGATCGACACCAAAGCCCTTGGCGATCGCTGAGAGATCCAGTGCCAGTCCGCCGGGTTGGCGCAGGCGACCGGGCTGCCACTGCAGACGGTCCCAGCCACACCGCGCGCGGGTCGCGGCGAGGGTGGCAGCGTCGGGAATGCGCTGTGCCTGTGCCTGCGCACCGAACCCCCACAGCGCCACCAACGGGCCCACGGTGGGATCGAAGGCGCCGCCGCTGCGCTGTGCGATGTCCAGTGCGCACTGCATCACCGTGTCGAACAGCGGTGGCAGCGTCTGCCATTCACCGGCGGCCGCACGGTTGAAGCGTGAGATATCGCTGTCGGCTTCCCACGTACTCATCTGCGCGACCACGGTGTCGAGCTGTGCCTGGATGCCGACGTGCAGCGGGTGCAGGTCGCGGGTGGGCGCCACGGCCAGTTTTACCTGCCAGGTGGTGCCCATGGTGTGGCCACCTAGGCTGGCGATGTCGAGAACCGGGTTGTTCATGGGGGTGGGCACGTCGGGACCAGTAAGCCCGATGGCCGGACTGCGTCAGGTGAAAAGCCCCTGTCGGGTCCGACCGGGGCGGGATGAGGTGGACGTTGCAATGCACGCCGAAGGCGGTTACTCCGGCAGCACTTCCAGCGTGGCCACGTAGCTCAGGCGACGCTTCTTGGCTTCCTTGATCGACGTCTTGCTGTCCTCGGTGCCGGTCTCCAGCCAGTACATGCCCGCTTCGGGCCAGGTGACGGCAAACTCGCCCTTGGCATCGGTGCTGACCTCGATCTCTTCCTGCGCATTGCGGTACCGGGTACCGCCACGGGTGATCTCGAAGTCCAGCCCGGCGGTCGGCTTGCCGTCGACCAGCACGCGGAAGCGCGCGGCTTCACCGGCGACCAGATCGTTCGGGTGGGCCAGCGCGATCATCTCGATGCCCTGGTTGGTCGGCTTGAGCGCGGTGTCGTTCGGGGTGCCATTGGTGACGAAGGTTTCCACGCGGCCGACCGACTGCGAGACCTGCAGGTTCTTCGCGTTCTTCGGTACCTCGGTGGCGAAGGTGGCAGGGGTGCCGCGCCAGCGCTTGGGCTTGCCGTCTTCTTCCCAGCTGGCCGACAGCCCATTGTTGATCGTGGCCAGGCGGTAGGTGCCCTGCTGGGTCAGTTCGACATCGAACACGCTGCGGAACTTGCCGGTCGCCGCGTTCTGCGGCTGCACGGTGCTGCCGTCCGGCGCGGTGATGACCAGGTTGTCCAGGCGCAGCGGCACATGGTTGAAGTAGAACAGGTCGTTGGAAACAGCCGCATCGACGGTGATCCACGGGTTGGTACCCGCGATCACGGTCTGCGAGGGCTGCAGCCAGGCCTTGTGGGCCAGGGCGGAGAACGGAAGTGCGGCGGCCATGGCGGCGGCGAGGACGAGCGTGCGCTTCATCGAAAAACTCCAGGTGGATGAGGGATCAGGGCTTGGCGGTCAGGGTGACCAGACCGAGTTCGGTCGCGCCCTGGGCCTTGCCCGACTGTGCGGACGTGACCGGCCAGGTGAAGGGGATCTTGAGCAGTTCGCGGCCGCCGACTTCGCGCACCGCTTCTACCACGAGGGTGTAATTGCCCGGTGCCAGCGCCTTGAGTGCGGGCTGCTTGTCGTTGAATGACAACGCGTGCTTGCCAACCGGACGGGTCGGGCCGGTCACGCCGTCCA
Source organism: Stenotrophomonas sp. PUT21 (assembly GCF_052232875.1). Taxonomy (NCBI): domain Bacteria; kingdom Pseudomonadati; phylum Pseudomonadota; class Gammaproteobacteria; order Lysobacterales; family Lysobacteraceae; genus Stenotrophomonas; species Stenotrophomonas sp. PUT21. The sequence continues at coordinate 660,952 of NZ_CP197645.1, forward strand.
CCGGCACCTCCAGCGTGCGGCCGCTCTTGCGCCACCACTGGCGCAGGTCGGGCAGCCACTTGGTGCCATGGCCTTCGGCGTTGCCGGTCTGCTGGTACCAGACCGACAGGTTGGCGGCCACCTTCTGGTCGGCGCCTTCCAGCCACACGGCCACATACGGGCGGTGGTACTCGGCCACGTTGAGCTTGGGTACTTCGACGTTGATGTCCAGGGTGGTGGCATAGGCCGGCGAGGTGGCCAGCAGGCCGCTCAGGGCGATGGTCAGGGTGACGCGCATGGTGCGGCTCCGGAAGGGGACGGTCAGTGAATGAGGATCAGGGCGATCAGCAGCGGGATCAGCAGCCCCAGGCCGACCAGCGGCCAGGTCATGCGGCGCTGGCGGGCATGCAGGTGCAGCAGGAACAGGCCGGTGATGCAGAACACCAGGCAGGCCACGGCGAAGATATCCAGGAACCAACCCCAGGCCGGCCCGGCATTGCGCCCTTTGTGCAGATCGTTGAAATAGGAGACCCAGCCGCGCGCCGTGGATTCGTATTCCACCGCGCCGGATTCCCGGTCGATGCTGAGCCACGCGTCCGCGCCCGGGCTGGGCATGGAGAGATAGATTTCGCCATCGGACCATTCGGCCGGGCGGCGCCCGATCGAGATACCGAGCTGCGTCTCCAGCCAGCGGCTGGCCACGCGCGGGATCGGTGCCTTGCCATCGGTGCGGTCGCTGAGCTTGCCGAGCAGCTCGGCAGGCAGTTCCAGCTGACGGCTGACTACCTCCGGCGTGGCTTCGATCCGGGAGGCATGGTTCAAGGTGATGCCGGTCGCGGCGAACAGCAGCATGCCGATCAGGCACACCGCCGAGCTGATCCAGTGCCACTGGTGCAGCGTGCGCAGCCAGAAGCCGCGGCGTTGTTGTTGCACGCTGGAAGAGGGAGCGCTGGTGGCCACGGTCGCAGGAGAGAGTACTGAGGGGCGAATTACACCATTGATGAGAATGATTCGCAATTTGTAGACAAAAAAGGCAGCGTTCCGTTGCCGGCCCGCTGCCCGAGGTCAAGGCCGGGCGCGACGTCACCTGGGACGCCGCGCCGGTGCGCCTCAGAACTTGGCGTTCAACGAGATCCAGTAGCTGCGGCGCTGGTCCTTGGTGGAATAGTCATCCACGCAGCTGTAGTCGCTGTCGCTGATCAGCACGCAGGACTGCGAGACGAAGTTCTTGTCGAACAGGTTGTTGACCCGTGCGTTGAGGGTCAGCCACGGGTTGATATCCCAGCTGCCGCCGAGGTGGAAGATCGTGTAGTCCTCGTAGTAGCGGGTCTGCGAGCTGCTGACGCCGCCGACATTGCTGACCAGCGTGTCGCGGTAGCGGTCGTAGCGGCCTTCGCCGATCAGCGACAGGCTCACCGCCTCGCTGATCTGCCAGTTCAGGCTGGCATTGGCCATGTGCCTGGCCGGGTTGCCGGTGATCGGCAGGCCCTTGCCGGTGCCGCTGGTCTGCTCGCTCCTGGTCCAGGTGTAGTTGCCGCGCAGCTGCAGGTTGTCCAGCAGATCGACCTGGGCGGCCGCTTCGACGCCACGGGTTTCGGCCTTGTCGATGTTCACGCTCTGGCCAAAGGTGCTGTAGCCCAGCTCGGCCCAGCCCGGGCCGATGTCCACGCAGTAGCTGCCATCGTTCGGGGCGACTTCGCAGTTGGCGAAGGTACCGCCGCTGGCGATCTTGTCGTCGAACTTGTTGAGGAAGCCGGTGAGGTTGAAGCCCCAGCGATCGCCTTCGTAGTACGCAGCGATCTCATAGTTGGTGCTGGTTTCCGGCTTGAGGTTGGGCGAGCCGACCAGCGGGATCACGCCCTGGCCACCGAAGCCGACGATGCCGGGGAACAGCTGGTCCGGACGCGGGGTCTTGTAGCCGGTGCTGACGCCGCCCTTGACGGTCCAGGCATCGTTGGCGTTCCACACCAGGTAGGCGCGCGGGCTGACGTGGCTGCCGAAGATGTTGTGGTCGTCATAGCGCACGCCGACCGTGGCGGTCAGGGTGTCGGTCAGCGACCAGTTGTCCTCGGCGAACAGCGCCCACATGCGGTGCTGCTGCTTCACGTTGTTCTTGTAGCCGGCGCCGTCCATGCCGAACACGCCGTCGATCATGTCGGTGTCGTTGTACTGGCCACCGACGGTCAGCTTGTGCGCGCCGAAGGTCAGGTCGAGCATGGTGTCCAGCACGTTGCCCTTCAGCTCCATCGTACGCAGCGGGCGCGGCAGGAAGGCCTGCAGGCGGGCCATCTCGGCCGGGTTGAGCGCAGCCAGCCCGTTGCGTGCGCTGGCCGCGCAGTTGGCGGCGGCACCAGTGCGGCGGCAGACATCGTTCCACAGCGTCTGCAGGTCGGCACGCTCGTCCAGCGTCAGCGGCAGCGAGCGGCCGAGGTTGTTGCTGGTGATGTGGGTCAGCGTGGTCTGCCAAGTGCCGAATTCATAGCGGCCCTGATGGGTCAGCGCCAGCTGGTCGCGCTCGTAACGCTGGTAGGCGGTGTAGCCCACGCGCGGCTGCACCACGCGGCGGGTGAGGGTGCCGGTGCCGTTCGGGTTGGGGATCGTGGCATTGCCTACGCGCCACAGGCTGGCCAGGCTGTCCAGAGTACCGGTCTGGCCTTCGCTGTTGTCGTACTTCTGGCGCGACACGTCGTAGTCCAGCCACAGCTCGTGGTCGTCGTTGACGTTGAAGTTCAGGCGCAGGCCGGTGTTCCAGTTGGTGTTGGCCACGGCCTTGCCGCCGGCACCGAAACCGATGGTGCGCGACCACAGCGTGCCGTCCGGCAGCGGCAGGTCGTCCCACTCCGGGTTGGAGGCTTTGGCGTCGTAATAGCTGCCGCGCACCGACACGCCCAGGCGGTCCTTGATCAGCGGGCCGCTCAGGTAGACATCGGTGCTGCGTGCATCACCGAACTGGTCGTCCTGCTGCACCGTGAAGCCCTGGGTGACCGCGCCGTGCCACTCGGTCTGGTTGCGGCGGGTGATGATGTTGATGACCCCGCCCATCGCATCCGAGCCGTACAGGGTGGACATCGGGCCGCGGACCACTTCGATGCGTTCGATCGCATCCAGCGGCGGCATGTACGAGAACTGGCCACCGCCGAAGTTGTTCGGGTACAGATTGCCGGCGTTGCTCTGGCGGCGGCCGTCGATAAGTACCAGGGTGTAGTCCGACGGCATGCCGCGCATGGAGATGGTGGCACGGCCGTTCTTGTCGGTCGGCTCCATGCCCACGTCGATGCCTTCCACGTCGCGCAGTGCATCCACCAGGCTGGTGTAGGGGCGCTTGCTCAGCTCTTCGCGGCTGATCACGCTGATGCTGGCTGGCGCATCGGCGATCTTCTGTTCGAAGCCGGCGGCGGTGACGACCACCTTGTCCAGCGTGGTCGGGCCGGCGACCTCGCCGTGGGCGAAGGCCGGGGCGCTCAGCGCGCCGAGCAGGGCGATGGACAGGGTGCAGCGGGACAGGGACGTGCGACGACGATGGCGCTGGGCCATGGGGGTAACCTCGGAAAGGAGAACGCGGACGCGACATGGCTGGCCGCAGGGCGGCAGCACGCGCAGGAATCAGGAAGGCCCGAAGCGGGCAGAACGCGCAGGACCGCAGGCAGGCGCGATGGCGCCGCCGGCGGCCGGACTCAGCCCTGCGGTGGGGCTTGGCCGCGCTGGACGCGCAGGCCGGGTGCAGCAGGCAGCGGCGTGGCCGGTGCCGAATCGATGGCGGGCACGATCCGCGGTGGCTGCGCCACCAGGGTGGCCATCAACGCATCCAGCGATTCCACGACCGGCGGCAGCGAAGGCGGTTGCCGGGGGGGCGGGGCAGGGCGCGCGCTGGCGACCCGGCGCGGCTTGGCCGGGGCTTCTTCCTGGGGAGTGGTCTCACCACCGCTGCCCAGGCCCTCGTCCATCGGCATCTGCAGGACCATCACGGTGCTGCCCGGAGCCGCCCGCTCCAGCACCGGCAGGCCGGCCAGCAGCAGCGAGAACACGCCCAGCCATGCCAGCACGGTCGACAACGCCTGCTGCCGCCCGCGCATGGCGGGAGCAAAGCTGCGGTGGCGGTGTGGATGGCGCAAGGCAGACCCCTGTGAACGGCCGGTCGATGAGCCGACCAGCATCGCGGCGGGATTGTAGGTGAGATGCGTTAGCGGACGCAAATGAGAATGATTAATGATTCGGGGCACTCATAGGCGGCAGCCCTTGCCATCACGCGACCAGCGCCCGGATCGCCGGGTGTGGCGAGGCGGCCAATGCAGGCCGCAGATGGGCCAGAAACGACGGACTGCCGTGCGCCAGTGCGCGACGCAGCCAGTCTGCTGCACCGTCGATGTCCCCGGCAGCGAGCAGCAACGAAGCATGGCTGGCCTGGCCGCGGAAGTCGCCGGCCTCGGCCGAGCGTCGATACCACGCCGGTGCCGCGGCAGGATCGGCGGCTACGCCGATCCCGTCTTCCAGGCAGCGACCGACCAGATTCATCGATTTGGCATGGCCGAGGCGCGCGGCGCGCAGGTACAGGGCGAACGCGGCGCGTTCATCGCGCGGCAGCCCGCGGCCGGTGCCCAGCAGGTTGGCCAAGTTGTACAGGCCCCAGTCCAGCCCGGCATCGGCCGCCTTGCGATACCAGACCGCGGCCAGCGCCAGGTTGACCGGCGTTCCGGTGCCGAGTTCGTGACAGCGCCCGAGCATGTTCATGGCGATGGCCAGGCCACCGTTGGCGGCGCGCTCGAACCAGAGCACGGCCGCGGCGGCATCGGGCGCGATGCCGCGGCCTTCCATGCGGGCCTGGCCGAGCAGGTACTGCGCCTGTGGGTCGCCGCGTTGCGCGGTGGCTTCCAGGGTGGCGAGCGCGGCGGCCGGATCGTGCTGCAGCTGGTCAGCCAGTTGCGCCACGTCGAGCGCGGGCAGGGCTGCCTCAGACATCGGCCCACTGCCGCAACAGGTTGTGATACACGCCGGTGAGGTTCACCAGCGCGGGGTGTTCGGGGTGGTCATGGGTGAGGCGGCGGATCGAGACATCCAGATCCCACATCAGGCGCCGCTGGCCGTCATCGCGCAGCATGCTCTGGATCCAGAAGAACGAGGCCAGCCGCGTGCCGGCGGTGACCGGGGTGACCTGGTGCAGGCTGGTGCCCGGGTACAACACCATGTGGCCGGCCGGCAGTTTGACCCGCTGGTTGCCGTAGGTGTCTTCGATCACCAGCTCGCCGCCCTCGTACTCGTCCGGATCGCTCAGGAACAACGTGGCCGACAGATCGGTGCGCACCGGCTGCGGTTGGCCCGGGGCGGTGTAGTCGTAGCGCACTGCGTTGTCGACATGGAACCCGAAGGTCTGCCCCGGCTGATAGCAGTTGAACAGCGGCGGGAAAATGCGACGCGGCAATGCAGCCGAGAAGAAGGTGCTGTTGCGCCCGAGTGCATCGAGGATGGCCGAGCCGACCGCACGCGCGGCCGGATCGGACTCGGGCAACTGCAGGTTGTGTTTGGCCTGCGCGGACTGGTAGCCCGCGGTCAGGCGACCGTCGGTCCAGCCGGCCGTGGCCAGCTGCTGGCGGGCCTGGGTGACCTGCTCGGCGGTGAGGACGTCGGGAATGTGCAGCAGCATGGCGGGCTCCAGCCCCTCCCGCACGAGCGCGCGGGAGGGGGCGTATCGCTTAGAACTTGAAGTTGAAGGCCAGCGTGGCCGAACGACCCGGCGCGATGGCGGCGTAGTGCGAAGCGTACGCCTTGGTGAAGTAGGTTTTGTTGGTCAGGTTCTGTACGTTCAACTGCAGGCTGTAGCGCTGGCTGAAGGCGTAGCCGACCATCGCGTCCCAACGGGTGTAGGACGGCACCCACTTGGTGTTGTTGACGTTGCCGTAGACCTTGTCCACATAGTTCGCACCAGCACCCAGGCTCAGGCCCGGCACGAACGACGGCGCCCAGGTGGTCCACAGGCTGGCACTGTGCTTGGCGGTGTTGGGGAACGCGTTGCCGTTGAACGGCGATGGCACGTAGACCCCGTTGACCAGCGCAAAACCGTTGTCCTCGACCACGGCATCCAGGTAGGTGTAACCACCGAAGACCTGCCAGCCCTCCACGATCGTGCCGCTGAAGCCCAGCTCGGCGCCCTTGACCTTTTTGGTACCGGCGTTCTGCGTGGTGCCTGCATCGCTGGTCACGCGCGCGTTGCTCATCTCGGTCTGGAAGATCGCACCGGTCAGCGACAGGCGGGCATCGAACAGATCCCACTTCGTGCCCAGCTCGATGTTGCGGCTGCGCTGCGGCTTGAGATCCTGGATGGTCGCGCTGATGCCGTCGGCGCCGTCGCCGCCGTCCACGCCGACCGGGGTGGAGGAGGTGCCCCAGGACAGGTAGATGCTGCCGTTGGCGACCGGCTTGAACACCAGGCCGGCCTGGCCGTTCCAGAACGAGGTGTCATTGCGCAGGTGCTGCAGGTTGGCCGCCGCCGTCGGGTTGAACTGATGCGTGTTGTAGTCGTCGAAGCGCGCACCCAGGTTCAGCATCCACTGCTCGCTGAAGCTGATCGTGTCGAACACATAGGCCGACTTGGTGCGGGTGGTCTGGCGCACATCGCGGGCCGGATCGCTGCGGGTGACGGTATGCGTGGCCGACCACGGATCGTTCGGGTTGGGGTTGGTCAGGTCGGTGCAGTTGTAGCCCGTGGCCGCGCCGGTGGTCGGGCAGCTCTGGTTGCCGGTCAGCGGGTTGTTGGTGCCTGCGGTGGTCTGGCCATTGGGACGGCGCACGTCGGCGATCGCGTAGGTGCCGCGTACGGTCTTTTCGCTGCTGTACTCCACGCCGGCGTTGAAGCTGTGGCGCAGCGGGCCGGTTTCCAGCTCACCGGTCACGCTGGTCTGGTTGACGACGCTGTCGGTCTGCGTGGCGCGCGCGTTGGTGCGGCGCCAGACGGTGCCGAACAGGTTCGGGTTGCCCTTGCTGTCGTCCGGCTGGGTCCACAGGTAATCGTTGCGGGTATCGCCGTAGCGGGTGATGTTGCGCAGCACGATGCCGCCGAAATCATGCGACAGGTTCAAGGTGGTGATGTCCGCCTTGGTCTTCTGGAAGTCGCGGTCGACCAGGCCGTAGAACGCGTCGCGGTTGGTCACGATCGGACTGCCGTCGCCATTGAGCGACAGGTTGGGGCCGCTGGTGAACGGGTTGTTGTACGGGAAGCCGCCGGCATCGAGCAGGTCGTCGGTTTCCATGTGGTAGTGGCTGATCACCACCTGCGTCGGGCCGTTGAGGCCGAACGCCAGTGATGGTGCGATGCCCCAGCGGCTGCTGTTGACCTCATCGCGGCCGGCCACGTCGGCATCGTGCTTCATGAGGTTGATGCGCGCGGCGATGCCGTCGCCGATCACCTCGTTGGCATCCAGGGTGCCGCGGCGGTAGCTGTCGGTGCCGGCGGCCAGGCTGCCGGACACGAAGTTCTCCAGCTTGGGCGTCTTGCTGACCAGGCTGATGGTGCCGCCGGCCGAACCGCGGCCGGAGTAGGCCGAGCTGGGGCCTTTGACCACGTCGATCTGCTCGATGGCGAACACTTCACGGGTCTGGCTGCCGGCGTCGCGGATGCCATCCACATAGATGTCCGAGGCCGAATCGAAGCCGCGGATGAAGGGGCGGTCACCGGTCGGGTTGCCGCCTTCGCCGGCGCCGAAGGTGATGCCCGGCACGGTGCGCAGCGCATCGAGCAGGGTGGTGGCGGCGGTCTGCTCGATCACCTGCTGGGAGATCACGCTGACCGACTTGGGCGTATCCAGCAGCGGTGCGGTGAATTTTGAGGACTGCGCACGCACGCGCTCGCCGTGGACATCCACGCCATCCAGTTCGGTGGCGCGCTGCGGATCGGCGGCAGCGTCGGTCTCGGCATGGGCGATGGCGGGGGCGGCGATGGCCAGCAGCAGGGCGGACGACAACGGAGTCGGGCGGACGGTCATGGTGATTCCTGGAGGACGGACGAAGGCCGGACAGCGTGTGGCGGTCACGGCGGAGCGGAGGCAGGTGGGGAAACGGGCAGATGCCGACGGCGCCGCGATGGCACGGGCGTGGGCGGGCAGCGACGCGCAGCGTCGCCGCTGGAATCAGGCGTGGGGAGGGGCGTGGCCGGGGTTGAGCCGCAGCGAAGGTTCCAGCCGCTGCCAGCGCAGCGCGTCGGAGCGCCACAGCGGGACGACGGCGACCCAGGGCGCGCGATGCGCGCGAGCCGGCAGGGCCGGAGCGCTTGGCTCGGGGTCTGGGCCGGTTTCGGCGCTCAGGCTGGGCTCGGCGGCCGGACGCTCCGGTGCGGGCGCGGTGGGCGCGCAGGACTCGGCGCTGCCGGTATTCAACAAGGCCGGGGCTGTGCCCGCTGCCGGCAATGACCCGGCGTTACCGCTACCCGCGCCCAGCCAGCCGCAGCCCAGCAGCACCACGCAGAACGTGGCCCACAGGGCGGCGATACCAAGGGCGGAGCGGTTGGCGGACACGGCTTACCGGGCAGAGGCGGCAAAGTGACCGCAATGCCTATGGTAATAGGAACAATTCGCGTTTTCAAAACGCCGACGTTCAGCCCGGCTCAGTCGCGGTCGTCGCGGGCCCAGACGGCGTCGTGTTCGCGCTTGACCGGAAATTTCGCCACCGGCGAGTAGGCCGGGGCGCACAGCGCGGCACCATCGCGGATGTCGAAGCGGGCCCCGTGCAGGACGCACTCGATACTGGCCTCGCCGGTGTCGAAGGTGCCCGAAGACAGTTCGAACTCATCGTGGGTGCACTGGTCTTCCAGCGCGTACAGTTCGCCGTCCAGGTTGAACACCACGATCGGCGTGCCGGTCACCTCGTCGAAGGTGCTCTTCATCTCGCCGGGCAGCAGCTCGGCGCTGGCGCAGACGAAGGTCCAGGTCTCGCTCACGCCGGCACCGCCAGCGGCTTTTCCAGGATTTCAAAGCGCAGATCGTCGCGCTTGGGGATGCCGAAGCGCTCATCACCGTACGGAAAGGGCTTCTTGATGCCGGTGCGCTGGTAGCCGCGGCGCTCGTAGAAGGCGATCAGCTCATCGCGGACGTCGATCACCGTCATCTGCATGACCGGCACGCCCCACTCGCGTGCGGCGTGGGCCTCGGCCGCCAGCATCAGCTGCTTGCCGATGCCGCCGCCCTGCTGGGCCGGGTCTACTGAGAACATGCCGAAGTAGCCCTTGCCGTGGTCATCGGCCACGTGCGCGCAGGCCAGCAGTTGACCATCGCGCTCGGCGAGCAGGATGGTGGAGCGTGGCTTGGCGAGATCGGCCTGCAGGCCGTCGGCGTCGATGCGGGCGCCGTCCAGCAGGTCGGCCTCGGTGGTCCAGCCGGCCCGGCTGGCATCGCCACGGTAGGCGGAGGTGACCAGGGCGATCAGGGCGGGGATGTCGGCGGCAGTGGCCGCGCGGAAGGTCAGGGTGCTCATGGCGCCATTTTAGGCCGCCAGGGGCCACGACGGAAATGAGCGGGGCGGGCCATGAAAAAAACGCCGTGGCAAGCCACGGCGTTCCGGTGGGGCGCAGGTTGGCGCGGGCTCAGCCCAGCAGCTTGCGCACTTTGTTCAGCGCCACGATGAAGCGCTCGATTTCCTCATGCGTGTTGTAGAACGCCAGCGAGGCGCGGCAGGTCGCGGCGACGCCGTAGTACTGCAGCAGCGGGTGCGCACAGTGCTGGCCCGAGCGCACGGCGACACCTTCCAGATCCAGCAGGGTGGCCAGATCGTGCGAATGCGCGCCGTCCACCAGGAAGGAGACCACCGCCGCCTTGTCCGGCGTGGTGCCGAAGATGCGCAGGCCGTCGATCTTGTTCAGTTCTTCGGTGAAGTGCGCCAGCAACTCGCCTTCGCGGGCTTCCACGTGCTCCAGGCCCAGTGACTCCAGGTAGTCCACCGCCACGCCCAGGCCGATGAAGCCGGCGATGTTCGGGGTACCGGCTTCGAACTTGTGTGGCGCGTCGTTGAACACCGTGCCTTCGAAGCTGACTTCCTTGATCATCTCGCCACCGCCGAGGAAGGGCGGCATGGCCTCGAGGTGTTCGCGCCTGGCCCACAGGGCGCCCGTGCCGGTCGGGCCGCACATCTTGTGGCCGGTGATGGCATAGAAGTCGCAGCCGATCGCGGGGATGTCGACCTTGCGGTGCGGGACGGCCTGCGAGCCGTCGACCACGGTGATGATGCCGCGCTTGCGGGCCTCACGGCAGATCTCGCGGACCGGATTGACCGTGCCCAGCACGTTGGAGACGTGGGCAACCGCGAGCAGCTTGACCTCGGGGGTCATCGCCGCGCGCAGCGCATCCAGATCCAATGCACCCTCCGGGGTGATCTCGGCCACGCGGATCGTGGCGCCGGTGCGCTGGGCGACCAGCTGCCACGGCACGATGTTGGCATGGTGTTCCATGCGCGAGACCAGGATGACATCACCGGCCTTGAGCCGTGGCAACGCCCACGAATACGCGACCAGATTGATCGCGAAGGTGGTGCCACTGCACAGCACCAGCTCGCTGGCGCGCACGTTGAGGAAGCGCGCCAGCTTGTTGCGCGCGCCTTCGTAGGCATCGGTCGCTTCGGTGCCGAGCGCATGCACCGCACGGCTGACGTTGGCGTTGTAGCGGCGGTAGAACTCGTCCACCGCGCCGATCACCTGCACCGGCTTCTGGCCGGTGTTGGCGTTGTCGAAATACACCAGCGGCTTGCCGTGCACTTCGCGCATCAACAGCGGGAAGTCCAGGCGCACGCGGTCCCAATCGGGCGCGGCGCCGGTATCGGCGACCGGGCGCGGCGTGGACAGGTTCATGCCACGCCCGCCACGGCCAGCGCACGGCTGAGCTGGGCGGTGAGCTGCTCGGTCAGGCGTGCGTCGAGGACGTTCAGCGGTTCATGGCAGAACGCGGCGCTCAGCAGCTGCTGCGCGCGATCGGCCGGCAGGCCACGCGAACGCAGGTAGAACAGCGCGTTCGCGTCGAGCTGGCCGACCGTAGCACCGTGCGCGGCCTTCACTTCGTCGGCGTCGATCACCAGCGTGGGCTGGGTATCGATCTCGGCATCGGCCGAAAGCAGCAGGTTCTTGTTGGAGAGGTTGGCGTCGGTGCCATCGGCGCCTTCGCGGATGTGGATGCCACCGTGGAAGACCACGCGGCTGCGGTTGGCCGCCACGCCTCGCCAGACCATCTCCGAGGCGGTATCGCGCGCGATGTGCTCGATGCCCAGGCGGGTATCGACATGGCGGCGGCCATTGCCGAGCAGCACGCCGTTGGCGGTCAGCTGGGCGTTGTCGCCTTCCAGGCGGACGTTGAGCTCATGGCGGCTCAGCGCGGCACCCAGTTCCAGATCCACGCGGCGGTACTGCGCGTTGCGGGCCAGCACCGCGTCGGTGCGCAGCAGCGAGGTGGCGCGGGTGGCGTCGGCCTGCACGCGGGCGTGCGAGAGCTCGGCATCCTGCGCGAGGTGGACGTGCACCAGGGTGTTGTGCAGGTGCGCGGCATCACCGACATGCAGGTGATGTTCGACCACGCCCAGCGCGGCACCGCCGCGCAGTTCGATCAGGTGGCGATGGTGCCAGGACAGATCGGTCTCGCCGGCCACGCTGATGAAGACCAGCTGCAGCGGCGCCTCGACCTGCACGCCTTCTTCCACGCGCAGCAGCACGCCTTCATCGGCGAGTGCAGCGTTGAGGCGGGCAAACACTTCCTCGCTGCGCTCGAAGCGACGACCGAGGAAACGGGCGGCTTCATCGCCGGCGGCCAGCGCTGAGGACAGCGTGGCCAGCTGCACACCGGCCGGCACCGCCGCGACATCGCTCAGCGCACCGGACGGGCGGCCATTGACGAACACCAGCCGCGGCGACGGAATGTCGGCCAGCAGGGCGGCATCGACCACGGCCGGGGCGAGCGGGGCGGGCTGGAAGCTGCGACGCTCCAACTGGCGCAGCGAGGTGTATTTCCAGGCTTCGGTACGCGGGCCGGGCAGGCCGGCCTGCAGGGCGGCATCCAGCTCGGCGCGACGTGCATCGCTGCCGCAGAAGCCGCTGGCGAGGGAATCGAGCAGGGCGCTCATCAGACCGCTGCCTCCGGCACCACGCGGTCCTTCAGGAAGTGGTAGCCGTGGGCTTCCAGTTCCAGGGCCAGTTCCGGGCCGCCGCTCTGCACGATCTTGCCATCGGCCAGCACGTGCACCACGTCCGGCTTGATGTAGTCGAGCAGGCGCTGGTAATGAGTGATCACGATGAAGGAACGGTCCGGCGAACGCAGCGCGTTGACGCCGTCGGCCACGCTCTTGAGCGCGTCGATATCCAGGCCCGAGTCGGTTTCATCCAGGATCGCCAGCTTCGGCTCGAGCACGGCCAGCTGGAAGATCTCGTTGCGCTTCTTCTCGCCACCGGAGAAGCCTTCGTTGACGCCGCGGTGCAGCAGTTCGTCCTTCAGGTGCAGTACGGCCAGCTTCTGGCGCACGAGCTTGAGGAACTGCATCGAATCCAGTTCTTCCTCGCCGCGCGCCTTGCGCTGGGCGTTGAGCGCGGCGCGCAGGAAGTAGGTGTTGTTCACGCCCGGGATCTCCACCGGGTACTGGAAGGCCAGGAACAGGCCGGCGGCGGCGCGTTCTTCCGGCGCCAGCTCGAGCAGATCACGGCCTTCGAACTGCACGCTGCCTTCGCTCACGTCATAGCCGTCGCGGCCGGCCAGGACATTGCCCAGGGTGGACTTGCCGGCGCCGTTGGGGCCCATGATGGCGTGCACCTGGCCGGGCTTCACGTCGAGCGAGAGGCCCTTGAGAATCTCTTTTTCGCCGATGCGTGCGTGGAGGTTGTCGATCTTCAACATGTCGATAATCGTCTTGTCAGATAGGGGAACTGGAGGCAGCGCGACTCAGAGGTCGTATTCGCTGCGCTCGAGGAATTCGTTGCGCAGGTAGGCGGTACGCGCGGTGGTCAATGCCGCCTTGGCGCTGGAATACAGCATCGGGTACATCGAGCCGTACAGGAAACGCGGATTCTCATCCTCGCCCACCGGGTAGCGCGCTTCCAGGTCGGCGTCACGCAGCTGGATCCACAGCCGCTGTGCCGCTTTCATCTTCGCCAACGCCACGGGCTCGCCGGCCAGCTTGGTCACGATCTGGCGGTAGACGGTATTCAATTCGGCATCGGCCTTCTTGAAATCCTGATCGGCGCAAGCATTGAGTTCGAGCTGATTGCCGTCGGGGTTGCACGCCACCTCCTGCGCGAACGCCGGGGCCGCCGCGGACAGCACCAGGGCCAGGGTCAGCACGGTCTTCATCCGACTGAGCCTTCCAGGCTGACGTCCAGCAGCTTCTTGGCTTCCACCGCGAACTCCATCGGCAGCTCGCGGAAGACCTGCTTGCAGAAGCCATCGACGATCATCGACACCGCATTTTCCTGGTCGATGCCGCGGGCGCGGCAATAGAACAGCTGGTCGTCGGAGATCTTGGAGGTGGTCGCTTCGTGCTCGACCGTCGCGGTGGGATTCTTCACCTCGATATAGGGGAAAGTGTGCGCGCCGGATTTCTTGCCGATCAGCAGCGAGTCGCACTGGGTGTAGTTGCGCGCACCCTCGGCGCCACGGTCCATCTTCACCAGGCCGCGGTAGGTGTTCTGCCCATGGCCGGCACTGATGCCCTTGCTGACGATCTTGCTCTTGGTGCGCTTGCCGATGTGGATCATCTTGGTGCCGGTGTCGGCCTGCTGACGATGGTGGGTCAGCGCGACCGAATGGAATTCGCCGACCGAATCGTCGCCGAGCAGCACGCAGGACGGGTACTTCCAGGTGATCGCCGAGCCGGTCTCGACCTGGGTCCAGGTGACCTTGCTGCGCGCGCCACGGCATTCGGCACGCTTGGTGACGAAGTTGTAGATGCCGCCCACGCCGTTTTCATCGCCCGGGTACCAGTTCTGCACCGTGGAGTACTTGATCTCGGCTTCTTCCAGCGCGACCAGCTCGACCACCGCGGCATGCAGCTGGTTCTCATCGCGCATCGGCGCGGTGCAGCCTTCCAGGTAGGACACGTACGCCTTGTCTTCGCAGATGATCAGCGTGCGCTCGAACTGGCCGGTGTGGCCGGCGTTGATGCGGAAGTAGGTGCTCAGTTCCATCGGGCAACGCACGCCCTTGGGGATGAACACGAAGCTGCCATCGGAGAACACCGCCGAGTTGAGCGCGGCGAAGTAGTTGTCGCCGACCGGGACCACGGTGCCCAGGTACTGTTTGACCAGCTCCGGGTGCTCCTTGATCGCTTCGGACATCGAGCAGAAGATCACGCCCTTCTCGGCCAGTTCCTTGCGGAACGTGGTGCCGACGGAAACCGAATCGAACACCGCATCCACGGCGACGCCGGCCAGCTTGGCACGCTCATGCAGCGGCACGCCGAGCTTGTCGTAGGTGTCCAGCAGTTCCTTGGGCACCTCGTCCAGCGAGGCGTACTTCGGGCCCTTCGGCGCGGAGTAATAGCTCAGTGCCTGCAGGTCGATCTGTGCGATCTGCAGCTTGGCCCAGTCCGGCATCGGCATGGTCAGGAAGTGGCGGTAGGCGTCCAGGCGCCACTGCGTCATCCACTCCGGCTCGTCCTTCTTGGCCGACAGGGCACGGATGGTGTCTTCGTCCAGGCCGGGCGGCAACGAGTCCGATTCGATATCCGTGATGAAGCCTGCCGAGTATTTGCGGCCGAGCTGCTCGTGGATCTCGCGGTTGGGGGTATCGCCGGTGGCGACGGTGTCGAGGGTATCGGTGGCCATGGGGGCTGCCTGATCAGGAGACGACATCCGCCGCGATCGCGCGGCGGTGGGCGTCAACAAGGGGAAGAGGGGGCAGGATCTGCGCCAGGGTGACCGCGCGCAGCGCTTCGGACACCACGTCGTTGATCATCCGCCAGCTGCTGCGCGCGCCACACTGCAGCTCGCGGCCGCACTGGCTGTGGTCGTGGGCGCATTCGGTCAGGCCCAGCGGCCCTTCCATGGCTTCCACGATCTCGAACAGCGTGATCTGGTCCGCCGCGCGGGTCAGGCGGTAGCCGCCGCGGACGCCGCGCAGGCCTTCCACCAGCCCGGCCTGGGCCAGCGGCTTGAGCAGTTTGCTGACGGTCGGCGGTTCCAGACGGGCGAACTCGGCCAGTTCAGTCGCACTGAGCACCTCGCCCGGGCGGGCGGCGAGCACGGTCAACACGACGGTGGCGTAATCGGTGAGTTTGGTGACGCGGAGCATGTGGGGTGCAGAACCATAAAGCGGACTGAAATTGTACGCTTTTCTCCGGCGGCATCCAACCCGCCCGTTCAGGCACCCGCAGGGCGGCCCTCGGCGCGTATTGAACCGCATCGCTTTGGCAATCACAAAGATTAAGCGAGAATCGGGGCTTCCCACCGCAACGGTCAGCCAGATGCCCAAGAAGATCCAGGCCCGCAAGTCCACCATCCATGGCAATGGCGTGTTCGCGCTGGCGCCGATCAAGAAAGGTGAGCGGGTCATCCAGTACAAGGGTCTGCTGCGCAGCCACGCCGACGTGGACGCCGACGACACCGGGGATGTGGAGAGCGGCCATACCTTCCTGTTCACCCTCAATGACGACTACGTCATCGACGCGAACTACAAGGGCAATGACGCGCGCTGGCTCAACCACAGCTGCGATCCCAACTGCGAAGCGGTGATCGAGGAAGCCGAGGGCGACAACCGCCGCGAGGACAAAGTGTTCATTGAGGCGATCAAGGACATCCAGCCGGGCGACGAGCTGACCTACAACTACGGCATCACCCTGGCCGAGCGTCACACCGCGCGCCTGAAGAAGATCTGGGAATGCCGCTGCGGCTCGAAGAAGTGCACCGGTACCATGCTGCAGCCCAAGCGCTGATCGCGCCGGAAGTCACCGGCCGCGCGTGCCGGTGACCGCGCCGACACGCTGTGCACATCCTGGTCACCGTCGCCCAATGCGCCCGTGGCCACACTGAGCGCTCCTACTTATTGGAGCCGCTCATGGCACATGCACTCAACGGCAAGCACATCGCCATCCTCGCGACCGATGGCTTCGAACAGTCCGAGCTGCAGGATCCCAAGCGACTGCTGGAATCCTGGGGCGCCTCGGTCAAGGTGATCGCACCCGGTGACGCCAGCCAGATCCGTGGCTGGAAAGACAAGGATTGGGGCGAGAACGTGAAGGTCGATACGCCGCTGAAAGGCGCCAAGGCCGAAGATTACGACGCGCTGGTACTGCCCGGCGGCGTGATCAATCCGGACAAACTGCGCATCGACACGGATGCGATCGCGCTGATCAAGGCGTTCGGCGCGGCCGGCAAGCCGGTCGCCGCCATCTGCCACGGCCCGTGGCTGCTGGTGGAGTCCGGGCTGGCCAAGGGCCGCAAGGTGACCTCCTGGCCGTCGCTGAAAAGCGATCTCGGCAATGCCGGGGCCGAATGGACCGATGCCGAGGTGGTGGTCGATGGCGGCCTGATCACCAGCCGCAAGCCGGGCGATATTCCCGCCTTCGCCGATGCGGTGGCCAAGGCATTGGCCGGCTGATCGGGTGGGGGCACCGACCGTCGGTCGGTGCCCACCGTGTTATTTGCTCAGCAACCCGGCCGGCACCAGCGCGCCGAGATCCTGGTTGAAGGTGACCACCAGCTTGCCGTTCTCCACCTGCGCCGACTGCACCTGCAGCGTGCCAAGTACTGCGGCCACACTCGGGTCGATCTTGTAGATCGGCTCGCGCTGGGCGTAATCAGTGAGCCAGGCATTGAGCAGCCCGCGCGTGCGTGAATCCAGCTTGCCGCCGTTGTTGGCCGGGGTGAAATCATCGACCGTCGGTTCCTGCAGGTGGAAGCCCTGGGTCTGCGCGTCATAACGCAGGCCGCTGCTCAGTTTCACCTTGCCCAGTGGCGCCGGGTTGCCGCCGGCGGTCGCCATGGCGACATCGAAGCCAAGGTCCAGCCGGCTGCCCTGCGGAAGGGTCAGCTGAGGATGGCTCATCGTCATTGCGATCAGGCCGCCCAGCGCATTCTGGGTGCGCGGGAAGCTGCCATCCAGATACTGCTGCACATCGGTGGCGCCGACCGACAACTGGCGGCCGGACACACTGGGCGCAGCCTGCGCACCGATGGCGGCGGCCAGCAGCACGGTGCAGGCGGCGAGGCGGGACAACAGCGGGCGAACGTTCATGGCGACAGGCCGTGGGGAATGAGATGCCAACAATAGCGCGCGCGGCTGAATCCAGCTTTGACGTGCGATGGCCAGCGCCACCGCGTGACGCCACCGGTGGAATCAGTTCAGCACCGGCTGGATGGAGGCCCCATGGATTTCCCAGCCGCTGCCATCCACGCGCGGCTGCAGCCGATACCAGCCCTCGAAACGCAGCGTGTTGGTCCCGGTGCTGACCCGGATCTGGACCGGCACTTCGCGCAGCCTGGAGGGCTCGGCGGTGTCCCGGGCGATGGGCGCGCCGGTCTGGATGCGCAGGCCGCGGAAGTCGGGCAGGGCGCGCAGGGCGGCATCATCCGGGTGACCGCCCGGGCTCTCGCTGGTCCACTGGGCGTCAGCGGTGGCGAGATCACCCTGTGCCAGGGCACTGAGATACGCATGTACCACCGAGGGCTCATCCAGTGCGTCGGCGGCCACTGCACTGAGCGCGGTCGACGCCGCGGCGGTGGGTGGGGGCGTCGGTGGGCTGTCACCAGGCTGCACGGCATCGGCGTCCGCCGCGACATCGGGGCGCGTGGTGGGCCCGGCCACGGGCGGGTGCTGCTGGCAGGAGCACCCGTGCAGGAACAGCAGCGGAAGCAACAGGATGGCGCGGCGCATGCAGGACTCTCCCCGGAGAGCGCCGAGTGTAGCGCTACACCCGGTGCACGGTCAGGGCGCGCCCTGGATGGACTCCAGCGCGGCGAGCACCTCGTCCAGCTGCGGCTGCAGCACGGTCAGCGGGTGGCTGGGTTCGTCGGCGTGGCGCTGCGCAAGATCGCGCAGCAGCTGGGTGGCGACGATCGCCGCGGCACGTTCGTCGCCGCTCAACCCGGTGTTGCGCCGGGCGATTTCCAGCAGGCGCATCCAGTCCTGCTGCGCGCGATGCTCCAGCTCGATGGTGCAGCGCCCGCTGCACTGCAGGCCGTCCTTTTCGATCGGGGTGACGGTAATGCGGTAACGCTGGGAAGAAGAGCTGGCCATGGCTGCCTGCGCGGTGGGGGACAGGGCCACCATAGGGCGCGATGCGTGCCGCGACGACAGGCGCGGTCGCACGCAGTGTTCCACCCTGTGCGTTCCGGTCGGGGCGGCTCGGCCGTGGATCGCGGCAGGACAGGCATCCGCGCGCTTCTCGGCTATCCGCCGCGCGTTGGGCAACGCTGTGTTTCGCTGCGCACGGCGCGCCCCCGCAGCGGCCGGCAGGCCCCTCGGCAAACGTCCCCGGCCGGCGCCTGGTGGTGAACAAAAAAAACGGGACGGCGTGAGCCGTCCCGTTCGGTGCTGCAGGAAGCGCGCAGATTAGAGCGCGGCGTCCTTGAGCTTCTTGAGCGGACGCACCTTCAGCTTGGTGGACGCCGGCTTGGCGGCGAACCACTGCTCTTCCTTGGTGAACGGGTTGATGCCCTTGCGCTTCGGCTTGGCCGGCACGCTGACGGTGGAGATCTTCAGCAGGCCCGGCAGGGTGAAGCTGCCAGCGCCCTTCTTGTGCACCGAAGCGGCGACGGCGCCTTCCAGCGAGGCGAGCACGGCGCGCACGTCCTTGGCGACAACGCCGGACGCTTCAACGATGTGTGCAACCAGACCAGACTTGCTCAGCACTTCCTTGATCGGCTTGGGAGCGGCCGGCTTCGCGGCTGCCTTCGTAGCGACTTTCTTTACTGCCTTCTTCGGGGCAGCCTTCTTAGCGGTCTTTGCCATGGTTTCCTGTTCCGTGAACGGTTGGTTGTTTGGTCGCGCCGAACCCCGTCGGCAAGCGAAATGTAGGGCAACTATGGGGCGCCGCCAATAGGCAAACGCATAAAAATTCGTGATTTCCACGCCCTTCGTTACCGCAGTGCATCAGGTCATAGCCAAAAAACAGGGTCCGCCCTCGCGGCGGAGGCCATCGGTCATGGACCGTCGCACCCCGACTGTCGCACGAAAACCACTTGAAAACAGCATCGGTCCTGATGGCCGATTCAGCTGGGCGCGTCACCTGCCGCTGCGCTGACGGCAGCCAGACACGGCGCTAACGCGAACCGGTCTAGGCTGGCCTGGCCATTCATCCCGCAGGAGATCAACGATGGGTATTTCGCGTCATGCCACCGCGCATTGGGAAGGTGACCTCAAGACAGGCAAGGGACAATTGAGCACGCCCCAGAGCGGCTTGATGGACAAAACCCGCTATGCCTTCAGCAGCCGCTTCGGCGATGAGAAGGGCACCAACCCGGAAGAACTGATCGCCGCCGCCCACGCAGGCTGCTTCACGATGGCACTGTCGGCCAAGCTCACCGAGGCCGGTTTCGTGCCGACCTCGCTGGATACCGAAGCCAAGGTCGACCTCTCGATGGAAGGTGGCCCGCAGCTGTCGCAGATCACGTTGAAGGTGAAGGCCGTGGTGCCGAAGATCGAGGCGACCCAGTTCCGTGCCATCGCCGATGACGCCAAGCAGAACTGCCCGGTCTCCAAGGCGCTCAGCGCCGTGCCGATCACGCTGGAGGCCGAACTGGCCAGCTGATCGGCGCCACGATTGGTGCACAGCAGATTGTGATGGGAAAGCGGCGGCCGCATAGTCGCCGCTTTCCTTTTGTGGGGTGTGTGCATGCGTCCGACTGCTCTCGCTGCCCTGGTCGCCTGCCTGCTGGCCGGGACCGCGCAGGCCGATGTCCGCCTGTTGACCGCCGCTACCATCCATACGGGCAATCCGGACGCGCCGACAGCCACAGCGCTGGCCTGGGACACCGACACCGGGCGCGTGCTCGCCGTCGGCGACCGGCAGGCGATGCTCGAGCTGTATCCACTGGCGGCGCTGACCGACGTCGGCGAGGCCACGGTGATCCCGGGCCTGATCGACGCACATGCCCATCTGATGTTCCTCGGCGGCACGCTGATGCAGGCCGATCTGACCGGCGCCACCAGCACCGCGGACATCGTGGCGCGCCTGCAGCGCTTTGCGGCGGACAACCCCGAGGGCTGGCTGCTGGGCAGCGGCTGGGACCAGAACCGCTGGCCGGACAAGCAGTTCCCGACCGTGGCCGACCTCGACAGCGCCTTCCCGGACCGGCCGGTCTGGTTGGGCCGTATCGATGGTCACGCCGGCTGGGCCAACAGCGCGGCATTGCGCGCGGTCGCCGGGCAACCGGGGCAGCGCGCGCTGAAGGGCAACTGGCAGCCGGCAGGCGGACGCATCGTGCGCGATGCCAAGGGCCAGCCGAGCGGGGTGTTCGTCGATGAAGCGATGACGCTGGTGCAGGCCGCGATCCCGGCGCCGGGCGAGGCCGCCCGCGAGCAGATGCTGACCCGCGCGCTGGATAAAGCGGTCAGCCAGGGCCTGACCGGCGTGCACGACATGGGCGTATCGCGCGCCGATCTGGCCCTGATGCGGCGCTTCGCCGATGCCGGGCGGCTGCCACTGCGCATCGACGCCTATGCCGATGGCAACGGCGAGGCGCTGGCCGATCTGTGCGCGAACGGGGCCTACCAGCACGCCGGTGGCCGGCTGGAAATGCGCGGCGTCAAACTGTTCATGGATGGCGCGCTGGGTAGTCGTGGTGCGGCGCTGCTGGCCGATTACAGCGATGACCCGCACAACCGCGGGCTGCTGGTCACCTCACCGGCTGATTTTGAAACGGCGGTGCGCAAGGCCGATGCCTGTCATGTCCAGGTCGCCACCCATGCGATCGGGGATCGCGGCAACCGGATCGCACTGGAGACCTATGCCAAGGTACTGGGCGAGCGCCGCAGCAGCGACCACCGCTGGCGGATCGAACATGCGCAGGTGGTCGCGCTGGAGGACATTCCGCGTTTTGCCCAGCTCGGGGTGATCGCCTCGATGCAACCCACCCACGCCACCTCGGACATGGGCTGGGCACAGGACCGGGTCGGCCCCGAGCGCATTCTCGGCGCCTATGCGTGGCGGCGGATGCTGGCCTCCGGTGCCCGGCTCGCACTCGGCTCGGACTTCCCGGTGGAACAGGTGGATCCACGCCTGGGCCTGTATGCCGCGGTCACCCGCCAGGACCGTGCCGGCCAACCGCCGGGTGGCTGGCAGCCGGATCAGCGGTTGACGGCCGCCGAAGCGCTGCGCGGTTTCAGCGCCGATGCGGCGTGGGCAGGCCATGACGAGGCCCAGGTCGGCCGGTTGCAGCCCGGCCTGCGCGCAGACTTCGTGGTGCTCGACCGCGACCCGCTCAGCGTTGCACCTTCGGCGCTGGCCGATCTGCAGGTGCGCTCGACCTGGGTCGACGGCGCACCGGTGTTCGACGCGGCGCGCTGAGGCGCCGCGTCAGGGTTACCAGTCCAGCGTGCCGCGGATGACGGTCTGCACCTGGCCGCCGGACCAGACATCGCCGTGGTCATCGATGCGCAGGGTCAGGCGCGCATCGTGGCCGACTTCGCGACCCTGACTGACGACATAGCCGTGCGCGGTGCCGGGCAGTGCATCGCGGCTGTCCAGCCATGCGGCCAACACCGCATTGGCCGCACCGGAGGCGGCATCTTCAAAGCGCCGGCCGTTGCCGACGAAGGCGCGTACCGCCAGGTCCCAGTCCTGGCCCTGGCTGCGCGCATAGGCGAATACCCCCATGCTGTCGGTCGCCTCGGCCAGGGTGGCCACGGCGTCCCAATCCGGGGTGAGCGCACGCAGGGCGGCTTCGTCAGCCAGTTCGACCACCCACCAGCTGCGGCCACCGGCCATGCGCGCCGGCGGCAGGCGGCCCAGCGGCCAGCCGGCCAGCGCGGCCTGCAGGCGCGGATCGTTGGCGGTGGTCACTTCGGCCACCGCGGCGCGCGGCGTGCGGATCGCGATGGTGCGGGCATCCCCGCTGCCGTCCACGCGCAGGGGCAGCGCCCCGGCGATGCCGTCCTGGATCAGCACGCCCTCCACCGGCGCAGCCACGCCCAACTCCAGCACAGCATGGGCGGTGCCCACGCTGGGATGCCCGGCGAAGGGGACTTCCTTCTGCGGGCTGAACATGCGGATGCCATAGCTGGCGCCCGGGGCCTGCGGCGGAAAGACGAAGGTGGTCTCCGGCAGCCGGGTCCAGCGGGCGATGGCCTGCATCGCCGCCTCGTCCAGGCCCTGTGCATCGAGCACGACGGCAAGCGGGTTGCCGGCGCCGGGGTAGGGCGAGAACACATCCAGCTGCAGGAAACGACGGGAGGTCATGGCGGGTCGCTCAACGAAAAACGGGCGGGCAGCTTATCAATCGGCGCCGGGTTCCGGGCCCTGATCCGCGCCCCGCGCACCGGCGTCGAACCAAATCTGCCCAGCCTGGGCCGCCCGGGCCCTGCAACGGGCAGGCTTGGCATAGAATCGGGGGTTCGGCCCGGCGTGCCGGGCGATTCCCCTCACTACCCAAACCTCCACCTCCATGTCAGCTTCCCCCCTTGTCGATCGCTGGATCGTACTGAAGTTCGGCGGCACCTCCGTGTCGCGTCGTCACCGCTGGGACACCATCGGCAAACTGGCGAAAAAACGGGCGGAAGAAACGGGCTCGCGCGTGCTGGTGGTGGTATCGGCGCTGTCCGGGGTGACCAATGAACTCACCGCGATCGCCGATGGCGCCGCCGACAGCCGCGACCGTGTCGCTGCGCTGGTCGCGCGCCACCGTGAGTTCCTGACCGAACTGGAGCTGGATGCCACCGCGCTGGACGTCCGCCTGGACGCGCTGGCCGGGCTGCTGGACGATCCACGCGCCGCCGGGCGGCCGCTGGAGTGGCAGGCCGAGGTGCTGGGCCAGGGCGAACTGCTCTCCTCGACCGTCGGTGCGGCCTACCTGCGCGCCAGCGGTCTGGATTTCGGCTGGATGGATGCACGCGAGTGGCTCGATGCGCTGCCGCCGCAGCCCAGCCAGAGCGAGTGGTCGCAGCGCCTCTCGGTGAACTGCCAGTGGCGTGCCGAGTCGGATTGGGCCACGCGTTTCCGCGCCCAGCCGACCCGCATGCTGATCACTCAGGGTTTCATCTCCCGCCACGCCGATGGCGGCACCGCCATCCTCGGTCGCGGCGGTTCGGATACTTCGGCGGCGTACTTCGGTGCGCTGCTCGGTGCCAGCCGCGTGGAGATCTGGACGGACGTGCCGGGCATGTTCAGTGCCAACCCGAAGGACGTGCCGGACGCGCGCCTGCTGACCCGCCTGGATTATTACGAAGCGCAGGAAATCGCGACGACCGGCGCCAAGGTGCTGCACCCGCGTTCGATCAAGCCGTGCCGCGATGCCGGTGTGCCGATGGCGATCCTGGACACCGAGCGCCCCGAGCTGCCGGGCACCAGCATCGACGGCAATGCCGCGGCGGTGCCGGGCGTAAAGGCGATCAGCCGCCGCAACGGCATCGTGCTGGTCTCGATGGAAGGCATCGGCATGTGGCAGCAGGTCGGCTTCCTGGCCGACGTGTTCGGACTGTTCAAGAAGCATGGCCTGTCCGTGGACCTCATCGGTTCGGCCGAAACCAACGTGACCGTCTCGCTGGATCCTTCCGAAAACCTGGTCAGCACCGATGTGCTGGCCGCGCTGTCGGCGGACCTGTCGCAGATCTGCAAGGTCAAGATCATCGTGCCGTGCGCGGCGATCACCCTGGTCGGGCGCGGCATGCGCTCGATGCTGCACAAGCTCTCGGACGTGTGGGCCACCTTCGGCCGCGAGCGCGTGCACATGATTTCGCAGTCGTCCAACGACTTGAACCTGACCTTCGTCATCGACGAGGCGGACGCCGACGGCCTGCTGCCGATTTTGCACGCCGAGCTGATCGACAGCGGCGCGATGCCAGTGGAGGAAGGCGAAGTATTCGGCCCGCGCTGGCGCGAAATCGCCGGCACCATCCGCCCGCGTGAAACCGCCTGGTGGCGGGGCCAGCGCGAGCACCTGCTGACGCTCGCCCAGGCCGGTACGCCGCGTTACGTCTACAACCTGCCGACGGTGCGGGCGCGTGCGCGCGCGTTGAACGCCATCAAGGCGATCGACCAGCGCTACTACGCGATCAAGGCCAACTCGCACCCGGCCATCCTGGAAGTGCTGGAGCAGGAAGGCTTCGGCCTGGAGTGCGTCTCGCACGGCGAGCTCAAGCATGTGTTCAACACCCTGCCGACGCTGTCGCCCAAGCGCGTGCTGTTCACCCCCAGCTTCGCGCCGCATGCCGAATACGATGCCGCGTTCGCGCTGGGTGTCACCGTCACCCTGGACAACGTGGAAGCCCTGCAGCGCTGGCCGGAACTGTTCAGCAACCGCGAGCTGTGGCTGCGCGTGGACCTGGGCCGTGGCGAAGGCCACCATGCCAAGGTCCGCACCGGCGGCAAGGACTCCAAGTTCGGCCTGCCGATCGCGCGCGTGGATGAATTCGTGCGCATCGCCGGCGAGCTCGGCACCCGCGTGGTCGGCCTGCATGCGCACCTGGGCAGCGGCGTGGAAACCGCGCAGCACTGGCGCCTGATGTGCGATGAACTGGCCGGGTTCGCCCGCCGCATCGGCAGCATCCAGACCATCGATATCGGCGGTGGCCTGCCGATTCCGTACAGTGCCGATGACGAGCCGTTCGATCTGGAGGCCTGGGCTGCCGGCCTGGCCGAAGTGAAGGCGGTGCATCCGGCGTTCCGCCTGGCGATCGAGCCGGGTCGCTATCTCGTGGCCGAGTCCGGTGTGCTGCTGGCGCGTGCCACCCAGGTGGTGGAGAAGGACGGCATCCGGCGCGTCGGTCTGGATGCGGGCATGAACACGCTGATGCGCCCGGCTTTGTACGATGCCTGGCATGACATCGAGAACCTCAGCCGCCTGAGTGGCTACTCCGAGGCGATGTTCGATGTGGTCGGCCCGATCTGCGAATCCAGCGATGTGTTCGGCAAGCGCCGCCGCCTGCCGGCCTCGACCGCGCCGGACGATGTGATGCTGATCGCCGACGCCGGCGCGTATGGCTACGTCATGGCCAACACTTACAACCAGCGCGAGCTGCCGCGCGAGGACGTCATCGATGATGGTCCTTGATCGCTGCCTGCCGCCTTCCAAACCGGATACACCATGACTGCTTTTGATAAACACCAGGTTGCCGTTTTCCGCTTCGTCCGCTGCGCGTTCGCCGCGGATACCGGCGTGGCGCAGCTGGTCTACGCCTTCGATGACGGCCCGGAACTGATCGAGACGGTGACCATCCCGGGGGCGCCGTTCGTGCTTGAGGGTGATCGTGCCGAGGCGGTGCAGCGCGCCCTGCGCCTGCTGCACCTGATCGCCGGCGTGAGCTACTACAAGGCCGGCGTGCCCGAGCAGGTGCGCATCGACAGCTACACGATCGATGCGGCCACCGCCGCGCTGGTCGAGACGGTGTACCTCAACGGCCTGGGCGAGTTCGCCTACCGCAATGGCCTGAACCTGCGTGGCCGCTTCCGCCTGCCGGTCGAGGGCGAGGCCTTCGCCGCGCCGGCGCTGGGCCTGCGCGAACACGCGCTGGTCGCCATCGGCGGCGGCAAGGATTCGCTGGTCAGCATCGAAGCGCTGCGCAGCCTGGGCATCGAAGAGACGGTCACCTGGATCGGTGGCTCGCAGCTGATCCGCGCCTGCGCCGAGCGCACCGGCCTGCCGATCCTCAACATCGGCCGCACCCTGGCCCCGGAGCTGTTCGAGCTCAACCGCCAGGGCGCGTGGAACGGCCATATCCCGGTCACCGCGGTGAACTCGGCGATCATGGTGCTGGCCGCGCTGCTGCAGGGTGTGGACCAGGTGGTGTTCTCCAACGAACGCTCGGCCAGCTATGGCAGCCAGATTCCCGGCACCGGCGAGGTCAACCACCAGTGGTCGAAGGGCTGGGCGTTCGAGCAGGCCTTCGGCGAGCACCTGGAGCAGCACGTTGCGGCGGACCTGCACTACTACTCGCTGCTGCGCCCGCTCTCGGAGCTGGCGGTGGCGCGTCAGTTCGCCAAGAGCGATTTCTACGACGCGCATTTCTCCAGCTGCAACCGCAACTTCCACATCCTGGGCGAGCGCCCGGTGAACCGCTGGTGCGGCGTCTGCCCGAAGTGCCACTTCGTGTTCCTGGCGCTGGCCCCGTTCATGCCGAAGATGCGCCTGGTCGGGATCTTCGGCCGCAACCTGCTCGACGATATCGAGCAGGCCCCGGGCTTTGATGCGCTGCTGGAATTCCAGGACCACAAGCCGTTCGAGTGTGTCGGCGAAGGCCGCGAATCGCGTGCGGCGATGGCGACCCTGGCCACGCGCCCGGAGTGGAATGAAGATGCGCTGGTGAAGCGCTTCGTCCACGAGATCCGCCCGCAACTGGAGGCCACCGAACTGCAGATCGAACCGCTGCTGGTACTGGAAGGCGAACACCGCATTCCGCCGGCAATCTGGGAGCGCCTGCGTGCGAATTTCGCAGCTTGAGGGCAAGCGCGTTGCGTTATGGGGATGGGGACGCGAGGGACGCGCGGCGTTCGGCGTCCTGCAGCAGCGGCTACCGTCGCTGCCGCTGACCCTGTTCTGCCCGGAGGCCGAAACTGCCGCGGCCCGTGAGGAAACCCAGGGGGCGCTGACGGTCCGTTCGGATGTCACCGGCGCGGCGCTCGCGGCGTTCGAGGTGGTGATCAAATCGCCGGGCATCAGCCCGTATGGCGAGGCGGCGCTGCAGGCCTCCGCGCAGGGCACGCAGTTCATCGGCGGTACCTCGTTGTGGTTCGCCGAGCAGGCTGCCGCCGATGGCATCGTGCACGACACCGTGTGCGTGACCGGCACCAAGGGCAAGAGCACCACCACCGCGCTGCTGGCGCACCTGCTGCGTGCCTCCGGCGAGCGCACCGGGCTGATCGGCAACATCGGCCTGCCGCTGCTGGAAGTGCTGGACCCGCAGCCGGTGCCGAAGTACTGGGCGGTGGAACTGTCCAGCTACCAGACCGGTGAGGTCGCGCGCAGTGGCGCGCACCCGCAGGTCGCGATCGTGCTGAACCTGTTCCCCGAACACCTGGACTGGCACGGCAGCCAGGCGCGTTACATCCAGGACAAGCTTCGGCTGGTCACCGAGGCCGCGCCGCGGATCGCCGTGCTCAACGCGGCCGACCCGTATCTGGCCGGGTTGTCGCTGCCGAAGAGCGAGATCGTGTGGTTCAACCAGCCGCTGGGCTGGCACATGCGCGGCGATGTCGTGCATCGCGGCGAGCAGCCAGTGTTCGACACCGCCCATACCCCGCTGCCGGGCCGGCACAACCGCGGCAACCTGTGCGCGGTGCTGGCGGCGATCGAGGCGCTGGGCCTGGACGCGGTGGCGCTGGCCCCGGCGGTGCAGGACTTCCGCCCGCTGCCCAATCGCCTCCAGACCCTCGGGACGCGCGAGGGGATCACCTTCGTCAACGATTCCATCAGCACCACGCCGCACGCGAGTCTGGCGGCGCTGGAGTGCTTCGCCGGGCGCCGCATCGCGCTGCTGGTGGGCGGGCATGACCGTGGGCTGGACTGGCACGACTTCGTCGCGCACATGGCACATGACGTGCCGCCGGTGGAGATCGTCACCATGGGTGCCAACGGCCCGCGCATCCACGCGCTGCTGCAGCCGTTGGCGGACGCCGGCCGTTTCGGTCTGCACGCGGCCGCTGATCTGTCCGAGGCCATGCAACTGGCGCAGGCTGCGCTCGGCGGGCAGGGCGGGGTGGTGCTGCTGTCGCCGGGTGCCCCCAGCTATGGCGTGTACCGCGACTACGTCGCACGCGGCCGTCATTTCGCCGAACTGGCGGGGTTCGATCCCGATGCGATCACGGCGATCCCGGGCATCGGGATCGCATGACGTGCCACGGTAGAGCCGACCGTTGGTCGGCTGCCTGGGATCCTGCGATCAGGCGTCTTCTTCATCGATGAACGCGTAGTCCCCATCGATAAGCTGCTGCAGGTATGCGTCGAAGCTCGGCGCAATCACGCGGTAGCTGTCCGGGTCGTGCAGGTAGCGCACCACCTGGCCGACCGTGCCGCCCGGCGCGGGATCGAAATCCAGGTACAGCATCGAGCTGCCGCCATTGTTCATGCAATGCGAGAAGCACAGGCGCTTGCCCATCGGCAGATCCGCATCGATGCCCTCGCCGAGAATCTCGGGGTCTTCCTCCAGCCATTCCTCGTAGATCGAGCGGATGCTGTCATCCCACTGCGCGCTGTCTTCGAAGGCCTGTTCCACCGAACGCAGGTAGTAGGGGTAATGCCCCTCCTCGACATCCGAACCCAGCATCAGCACCACGACCTCGCCACCGGGGTAGGCGCGGAAATGCGTGCCATCCACCCGCGCCAGCAACGCGACCAGGCTCTCGGGCACCTGCGGCCAGCGCTCGCGCAGGCGCTGCAGATCGGCCGTGCTGGCACCCTCGACCCACGCCCGCATCCGCGCATCCTCTTCGGGCAGGCGCGGCACCAGGCCGGACAGGAAGCGGTCGACAAGGGTCATGAGGTGTTCCAAGCACGGGGGCGGCCAGCCTGCCATAACAGGGACGGAGGTGGTTAATTCAATAACAGGGACGGGGGTGGTTAATTCAGATGAGGTCGGGCGCGGCCGGTCTGCCGGATCACGGGGGCACGTCGACCGGCGCTTCTACACGGTCCCGTCAACCGGCCGTCATACACTCGGGGCTCTTTCTGTCGGGAGCAGACGCATGAACAAGCAATGGCGGTGGGGTGCGGCGGTGCTGTTGGGCATGACGGCATTGCCCGCGCTGGCGGCAATGCAGGCCAAGCCGGTGGAGTGGACCCAGGATGGCACCACCTTCAGCGGGGTGCTGGTCTACGACGACAGTGACAATGACAAACGCCCGGGCCTGGTGATGGTGCCCAACTGGAAGGGCGTCAACGACTCGGCCATCGCCAAGGCCAAGCAGCTGGCCGGCGATGACTACGTGGTGCTGGTGGCCGATGTGTATGGCAAGGGCGTGCGTCCGAAGACCGATGCCGAGGCCGGACCGGTGGCGACCAAGCTGCGCAATGACCGCCCGGTACTGCGGGCGCGGGCGCTCAAGGCAATCGAGGTACTCAAGGCCCAGGCTGGCAAGGCGCCGCTGGATGCCAGCCGGATCGGCGCGGTCGGGTTCTGCTTCGGCGGCACCACGGTGCTGGAGATGGCGCGTGCGGGCGCACCGCTGGCCGGCGTGGTCAGCCTGCATGGCGGCCTGGGTTCGCCGCTGCCGGCCAAGGCCGGTGGAACGCATCCGTCCGTGCTGGTGCTCAATGGCGCCGACGACAAGAGCGTGAGCAAGGACGACATCGCCAGCTTCGAGCAGGAGATGGACGCGGCCCAGGTCGACTGGGAGTTCACCAACTACAGCGGCGCGGTGCACTGCTTCGCCGAAGCCGATGCGAACAGCCCGCCGGGATGCCAGTACAACGAGCGCGCGGCCAAGCGCGCGTGGAAGGCGCTGGATGAGTTCTTCGAGGAGCGGTTCGAGACCAAGGGCCGGTAGAGCCGACCGTTGGTCGGCTGCACCGCGCATGGCGTGGTGCGTTCATCGGGATCGCGGCGCCGGAAGGACGAGCAGCCGACCAACGGTCGGCTCTACCGGTGAGGGATTCACATTAAGCGCGGGCGGCGGCCATCAGCCGTCCCGCCTTCCCCTCAATGCGAGCGCTGCACCGCGTAACGGGCCAGCCCGCGCAGGGCCGCCACGGCATCGTTGTCGGCCAGGCTGTCGAGCGCACGCTCGGCGGCCTCGGCGTATTCCTCGGCACGGGCGCGGCTGTATTCCAGGCCCCCGGTGGCGTGGATGGCAGCCAGCACTTCGGGCATCGCCCCGGCATCGCCGTTCTGCACGATCTCGCGCAGGCGCTCGCGGGTGGTGGCATCGGAATGCGCCATCGCGTGGATCAGCGGCAGGGTGGCTTTGCCCTCGGCGAGGTCATCGCCCAGGTTCTTGCCGAGCTCCTCGGCATTGGCCGAGTAGTCCAGCACGTCATCCGCGATCTGGAAGGCGTAACCCAGGGCCATGCCGTAGTCGTACAGCGCCTGTTGGGTGGCCTCATCGACGCCGCTGGCCAGCGCGCCCAGGCGGGTGCCGGCGGCGAACAGCACCGCGGTCTTGCGCTCGATCACGCGCAGGTAAGCAGCTTCGTCCGTATCCGGGTTATGCACGTGCAGCAGCTGCAGCACCTCACCCTCGGCAATCCGGTTGGTGGTGTCGGCCAGGATCCGCATGACCGGCATGCGGTCCAGTTCGACCATCAGCTGGAAGCTGCGCGAGTACAGGAAATCGCCGACCAGCACGCTCGGGGCGTTGCCCCACAGCGCATTGGCGGTGCTGCGGCCGCGCCGCAGGCTGGATTCGTCCACCACATCGTCATGCAGCAGGGTCGAGGTGTGGATGAACTCGATGATCGCCGCCAGCTGATGGTGTTCCGGGCCGGCCTGGCCGACCGCGCGGCCGGCCAGCATCACCAGCATCGGGCGCAGCCGCTTGCCACCGGCCGAGATGATGTGGTCGGCGATCTGGTTGATCAGCACGACATCCGAGGACAGTCGGCGACGAATCAGCGCATCGACGGCGTCCATGTCGGGCGCGGCGAGCGTCTGGATCTGGGGCAAGCCCAGCGCGGGGCGGGTGTCTTCGGTGATGGTCATGCGGTCTGACTTTCAGGCTTGGGCGGAATTATAGGCGGTGCCGTCGTATTCCGCCCGCGAAGACGCGGCTGTGGCTCGGTCGAGGCGCGCCGCAGAGGTGCGCCAGGGGCGGTATCCGGCCGACGTTGGCCGGCGGTGCCGCCCTCCGGCCGGGCGAGCCGCCGCCTGACCGGGTGCCGGGCCGGGGGTATGGAACGCCGCGATCCGAGGTGAATACGTATGCATGCAACCCCACCGCTGGAAGCGCGCAGCTAAGCTTGTCGGGTTCGTTTCTGGCCCCCTCGCGGGTGCCGTGGAAGCCCGAAGGGGGGCCTCAATGTCGCAGTCTCCATGGTGGCGCGGTGCCGTCATCTATCAGATCTACCCGCGCAGTTTCCTGGATGCCAACGGCGATGGCGTGGGCGACCTGCCCGGCATCATCGAGCGCCTGGATTACGTGGCCGCGCTCGGCGTCGACGCGATCTGGGTCTCGCCGTTCTTCAAATCGCCGATGGCCGACTTCGGGTATGACATTGCCGACCACCGCGATGTCGACCCCATGTTCGGCACGCTGGCCGACTTCGACCGGCTGCTGGCCAAGGCGCATGCGCTGGGCCTGAAGGTGATGATCGACCAGGTCTTCAGCCATACCTCGATCGACCATGCCTGGTTCCAGCAGAGCCGGCAGGATCGCACCAATCCCAAAGCGGACTGGTACGTGTGGGCCGACCCGCGCGAGGACGGCACCCCGCCCAACAACTGGATGTCGATCTTCGGGGGCGTGGCCTGGCAGTGGGAGCCACGGCGCGAGCAGTACTTCCTGCACAACTTCCTGGCCGACCAGCCCGATCTGAACTTCCACCATCCGGCGGTGCAGCAGGCCACGCTGGACTACGTGCGGTTCTGGCTGGACCGTGGCGTGGATGGCTTCCGCCTGGATTCGATCAACTTCTGCTTCCACGATGCACAGTTGCGCGACAACCCGGCCAAGCCGCTGGAGAAGCGCCTCGGCCGTGGCTTCAGCGCGGACAACCCGTACGCCTACCAGTACCACTACTACAACAACACCCAGCCGGAGAACATCGGCTTCATCGAGCAACTGCGCGTGCTGCTGGACGCGTACCCGGGCTCGGTCAGCCTCGGCGAGATCTCCGCGGAAGATTCGCTGGCGACCACGGCCGAGTACACCGCGCCGGGCCGCCTGCACATGGGCTACAGCTTCGAGCTGCTGGTGAAGGATTTCAGCGCCGGCTACATCCGCGACACCGTGTCGCGGCTGGAAGCGACGATGACCGAAGGCTGGCCGTGCTGGGCGATCTCCAACCACGATGTGGAGCGTGCGGTGACGCGCTGGGGTGGCCATCCGGCGCAACCCCGGTTGGCGCGGATGCTGGTGGCGATGCTGTGCTCGCTGCGTGGCTCGATCTGCCTGTACCAGGGCGAGGAGCTGGGGCTGGGCGAGGCGGAGGTGCCGTTCGAGGCGCTGCAGGATCCGTACGGCATTACCTTCTGGCCGAACTTCAAGGGCCGCGACGGCTGCCGCACGCCGATGCCGTGGCTGGACGCGCCGAAGGCGGGCTTCACGACGGGTGAGCCGTGGTTGCCGATTCCGGCGGAGCATCAGGCGGCATCGGTGGCGACGCAGGAGCATGATCCGCATTCGGTGCTCACTGCGTTCCGTCAGTTCCTGGCATGGCGGCGGACGATGCCGACGTTGTTGGTGGGCGATATCCGTTTTCTTGAATCCGCTGAGCCGGTGTTGATGTTCGAGCGGGTGCACGGGGAGGAGACGCTACTGTTGGCGTTCAATCTGTCGGCTGAGACTGTTCGTGTTGCGCTGCCGGTGGGTGATTGGCAGGCGATGCAGGTGCCGGGTCCGGATGTGGGGCACGTTGTGGGAGGTGAGCTGGTGTTGCCGGCGCAGTCGGTGTATTGCGCGCGACGCGGCTGATCGGGTTTTCCGGTGGTATTGAGAGGGCGGGGCCGGGTGCCTCGCCCTTTTTTTGTCTTGCGTTCGTGCGTTGGGGCATATCAACAGCAACAGCAACAGCCACGGCAACTGCGCGTTGGGCTGCACTTGTGCTGGTTTGGGCGGGCACGGGTGGGTTGGCGGGACCCGCCGCAAGTACGTCCGTGTAGGCTCATGTCGCGCCATCCATGGCGCTCATGGTCCCGCCAACCCACCCGTGCCCGCCCTTCGACAATGGGCTGGTGCGCAAGGGAAAAGCGACGCTGGGCCGGCGCGTCATGGCAACCGCAATGCTGATGTCGACCGTAAATCGAAAGGCTTGAGCTGTCGCGCTGGTCTCAGGTGTTGAAACAGTTGAAGCAGCTGAAGCAGCTGAAGCAGCTGAAGCAGCTGAAGCATGCGCAATGGTCGGATCGGCCAGCACGGTCGAGATGATCGGGTTGATCGGTGTGGTCGGTGGGAGCGGAACAGTCCGGGCGGTCAGGGCAATCGGGGCGTTCGACGTGGTCGGCACGGTCAAAAGTATCGAGGCGGCGGAACTGCTCGAGCTGGTTCGAACCCTAGATACCTCGTTCGATCTCCCTTTGCTTTGCCCTGCTCTGGTTTGCTCTGGTTTGCTCTGGTTTGCGTTGCGTTGCGTTGCGTTGCACTGCCATGGTCACCGACCCACTGTCGAAGGGCGGGGGTGTGTGGGTTGGCGGGACCGTTGTGCCGCATGGATGCGGCTCACGAGCCCCCATGGATGGGTTTACGGCGCGTCCCGCGAACCCACACACACCCGACCAGCCCACGGACAGTCGGCACTGACGCTTTTGAGAGGGCGGGGTAAACCAACAAAAACCCGCTGCACAGGCAGCGGGTTTTCGATGTTGCAAATATCTTTACTGACAGCTCAATCAGAACTTGTAGTTCACGCCCAGCATGTACGTCCGGCCCCACTCCACATATTCCAGCGGACGATCCTTCGTGCCAGCGTAGGTGCGGTACGGCTCGTTGGTCAGATTGCTTCCCTGCAACAACAGCGTCAGCCCATGCAGACTGCTGCTGTCGGCGAAGGTGTAGCTGACCTGCGCATCCGTCACGTTCTCACCGACCACATAACGCAGGGTGCGGTTGCCGTTGAAATTGCCGATCTCACCGATGAAATCCGAACGACGGCGTTGGCTCACGCGGGCCTCGAACCCACTGCGCTCGTAGTACGCAGTGAAGTTGTACACGCGCTCGGACAGGCCGGGCAGGCTGATCGGGTCACTGCCGACGCTGGATGCGCTTTCCGGATCCAGGATCTTGATGTCGCTGTCATTGAACGTGGCACTGGCCTGCACGCCGAAGCCACGCAGGGTCTCCGTCAGCATCTCCAGCGGGAACGAGGCGGTCAGCTCCAGGCCTTTCAGCTTGCCACCCTGACCATTCTGCGGGGCCGAGAAGGTGCCGGTCGGCAGGGCCGGGACGATCATGCCCGGCGGCGGCACGTAGCTGGCCAGCAGGTCGCTGAAGTCGTAGTCATCGCGCGACTGCGTGTAGACGTAGGACTTGAGGTCCTTGAAGAACACCGCGGCGGCCACGTAGGCCTTTTCGCCGAAGTACTTTTCGTACGAGAGGTCGATCGCGTTGGCGCGCCACGGATCCAGCAGCGGGTTGCCACCGCTGCCGCCCGGCTTGCCGGTGGCGGTGTCCACGCCGAACTCCAGGCCGGCCCGCATCTGGTCCACGCGCGGGCGTGCCACCTGCTTGGCCACGGCGAAGCGCAGCGTCTGCTGGTGCGGGAACATGAAGGCCAGGTTCAAACTCGGCAGCCAATCGGTGTACGTCTTGCCGTCATCGATCGGCAGGATGTTCTGGCCGTCCGGACGCGAGCGGTCGAAGTAGTTGGACTGCGAGCTCTGGTCGGTGCGCACCATCTGTACGCCGATGTTGCCGCGCAGGCCGACCTCGCCCAGATCGGTGTTGATGTTGGCGCGGATCCACGCGGTGCTGGTCTTTTCCTGCACCGTCCAGGCCTTGGGAATCAGGTAGTCCAGGTTGGTGACCGGGTTGAAGACCATGTAGCGGTCCACCGCGGCCGGTACGTTCCAGGCGGGAATGTAGCCGATACCGGCGAAGCCCAGGTTGACCGGTGCGTACTGCAGGTCACCGGCGATGTTGGCATCGCCTTGGTCGCCGAGCAGGATGTTGCCCTCGGCCTGGGTCTTGTCCTTGCGGCGGTCGGCGTAGTTCACGCCCACGTCCACGTCGGAGAACCATGGCAGCGAATCCGGCATGGCGAAGGTGGCCTGCAGGCGGGCGCCCTTCAGGCGGTCTTCGACCATCGGCACCTTGCCGTAGCCGGAGCCGTAGATGGTATTGGTCAGGAACAGCGCGTCCGGGTTGGAATAGTCCAGCCCCGGGCTGATCTGCGAGAACCCGTCCGGCTTGACCACCACGCCGACCGAATCCAGCTGCGGCATCGGGGTGAGCTGCAGGTTGTTCTCCAGATTCAGCTCGTCGCGCGTGGCCTTGGAGTAGTTCACGTCGGCAACGACCTTGACGCGCTCGAAGTTGAACTCGTTGTTCCAGCCGAACGCGTCGATCTTGTCCTTGCGCTTGTTGTACATGCCCCGCACCAGCGGGTACACGCCGGTCGCCACGCCGCCGGCAAAGGTGCCGTCGGGGTTGATCTGCGGGTTGGTGATCAGCAGGCCCGGCGTGTAGCCGCCGTTGTAGTTGCTGAGGTTGACCTCGAACTGGTTGGCCGTATCGATCTGCTCGGCTTCGGTATGGAAGGCATCCAGGGTGCTGGTCCACACGTTGGACGGGCGGAACTGCACGGTCGCCATCACGCCGTCGCGCTCGTTGTTGCCGGTGCGGCGCAGCGCCTTGATGCCATCGGAGAACACGGTGCCCGGGGCCAAGCCGGGGCGGTTGCCCTGGTCGGTCTGCTCGGTGGTCCACGGTTCGTACAGGCCGACCTGGTTTTCCTGGATGGGCATGTCGCTGTGCGCATAGCCGATCGAGATACCCAGGGTGTTGTCCAGGAACTGGTCGATGTAGCTGGCGCTGAAACGGTTGCCGTACGGATCGACGTTGGCGGCCTTGCCCAGCGAGCTCTTCTGGTAGCGGCCGCTGATGGCGATCACGCGCTCGGCGAAGCTCAGCGGACGCACGGTCTGCATGTCGATGGTGCCCGACAGGCCCTGGCCGACCAGCGCCGCATCCGGGGTCTTGTAGACGGTCACGCCGTTGACCAGTTCCGAGGGGTACTGGTCGAACTCGACGCTGCGGTTGTCGCCGGTGCTCACCACCTCACGCCCATTGAGCAGGGTAGTGGCGAAATCCGGCGACAGGCCGCGCACGCTGATCACCTGCGCGCGGCCGGCCACGCGCTGGGCGGCCAGGCCGGGCAGGCGGCCCAGCGATTCTGCGATGCTCACATCGGGCAGCTTGCCGATGTCCTCGGCCGAGATCGCCTCGACCACCGAGGTGGCGTCCTGCTTGATCGCGATCGCGTTCTCGATACCGCGGCGGATACCGGTGACCTGTACGGTGTCCAGGTTGGTTGCCGTATTACCGGCCGGTGGGGTGGTGGTACTGGATTCGGCGGTCTGCGCCGACGCCATCAACGGCGTCAGGGCGACGGCCAGCGCGAGACTCAGCGCGCTGCGCTTGCGGTTCAACATTTTCCCCTCCCAGGCAATGTTGCCAATCGATTTTGTGGTTGCCCGGAGGACCCGGGAGCGTCACGGCGCGGTGGCCGTTGACTGCGTGGCTATGGTAGGCAGCGCGCCTGCTGCGGGAATCACCCTGCATACGTATTCAATGACGTTTGCAGCATTGGAAGCGATTACAGGTGCGGTATCGCATTCGCGCTCCCGCTCCACGGTCTGCATCGCAAACCGCGGGCCCCTGTCTCACCAACACCCATGCCCCCGTGCCTTCGGTACCGCCGCCTGACTCAGGGGGCACTCCTCCAGACGCGCCGACGGTTGGTATTCCGCAGTGCGCCGGGACAATTACAACGGGGTAAAGCGAATCGCCTGCCCCCCGCCCGGTGCCAGCTTGAGCACCAACGCATCAACGCGGGTGACCTCGCGCGTTTCGCGCACGAAGGCGAAGGGGTTGCTGCGGAAATCGGCGCCGTCGCCATCGCGATAGATCTCCGCGCGGTAACGCACCCCCGCCTCAAGGAAGCCCAACGAGAGGGGCAGCACGCGGCCGTGTTCGTCGGTGATGCTGCCCAGGAACCAGTCGCGGCTGTGGCGGTCCTTGCGTACGATGGTCACGAAGTCGCCCACCTCGCCGTTGAGCACGCGGGTGTCGTCCCAGTCCACCGCGACGTCTTCAATGAAGCGGAAGGCCTCACGGTGCTGCTCATAGTGCTCGGGCAGGTCGGCCGCCATCTGGATCGGGCTGTAGATCGTCACGTACAGGGCGAGCTGGCGCGCCAGCGTGCTGGGAATGGCCTGGCCGCCGCGGCCCTTCAGGCTGAGGATGCCGGGGGTGTAATCCATCGGCCCGGACAGCATCCGGGTGAACACCAGGTTGACCTCGTGCTCGGGCGGATTCGGCGGCTGGCCCCAGGCGTTGTACTCCATGCCACGCGCGCCTTCGCGGGTGATCCAGTTCGGGTAGGTGCGGCGCAGGCCGGTGTCCTTGATCGGCTCATGCGGGTTCACCGCGATATGCCGCTTGGCCGCCTCCTGCACCACCTTGAGATGATGGCGGGCCATGAACTGGCCGTCGTGCCACTCGCGCCACAGCGGCCCGCCGGCCGGGTTGCGGCGGTCGACCTGGCCGTCATCGCACACGTAGCCGCTCTTGAACGAATCCACGCCCAGCCGCGCGTAGAGATCCAGCGCCGCGCCGAGCTGATCCTCGTAGTGTTCGATCGCGCAGCCGGTTTCATGGTGGCCGATCAGGTGCACGCCCTGCTTGGCGCCGTAGGCCGACAGTGCCTCGATGTCGAAGTCCGCGGTGGGCCGGGTGAAATCGAAGGCATATCCATTGCCGACCCAGTCACCGTTCCAGCCGGGATTCCAGCCTTCCACCAGCACGCCACGGAAGCCACGCCGGGCGGCGAAGTCGATCACGCGCTTGGTCTTGGCGGTGGTCGCGGCATGCCGTGGGCCGGTAGCCCAGCTCTCCTCGTCCAGATGCATCGACCACCACACGCCCAGGTACTTGGACGGCTTCACCCAGCTCACGTCGCCCAGCACATTGGGCTCGTTGAGGTTGAGGATCAGGCTCGATTCGACCAGCCCGCCGGCGGTGTCGCTGATCTGCAGCGTGCGCCATGGGGTATCGAAAGGCAGGCTGCGCCGCACCTTCCAGCCTTCCGCCGACGGCGACAACTGCGCGCGCAGGCGCTGACCCTCGGTGCGGCGGAGCCACATGCCGGCATAGTCCACCAGCGCGGCTTCGTGAATGGAGACATGCAACCCATCGCGGCTGCGCAGCGTCATCGGCGTGTGTGCCAGCGGCACCTGATCCAACGGCGTGCGCTGGTACAGGTATTCGTAGTGGATCGGCTCGCCGGCCGGAATCCACCACGCGGTGGAGGTCGGGGCGATCGCGAACTCGGTCAGCTCATCATCGATGATGGCCTCGCGCATGCCGGGCTGCTGCGGGAAGTGATAGCGGAAGCCCAGGCCGTCGTCGTAGACCCGGAACACCACATCGATACGACGTTTGGCGCCACTGCGCTCGGCCAGCTGCACCACCACTTCGTTGAAGTGATTGCGGGTGAGGCGACGCTCGCCCCAGGGTTGCTCCCAGGTTTCATCGACGCTGCGCGACTGCTGACCGACCAGGGCAAGATCACGGTCCAGTCGGCCATCGCGCAGTTGGAAGCCGAGCCTGGAGTTGTCCACCACGGTCTCGCCAAAACGGTCCACCCGGTAGCTGGGATTCCCGCCATCCAGTTGCAGCGACACGCGCAGCACCTTGCCGGGCGAGTCGACGCTGGCCACGGTGACCGGCTCGGCGAAGGCGGTGGCGCTGAATGCGCAGAAAATCCAGCCCAGCACAGGTAGGCGACGACGAACGGAAGACCCGTCAGTTGAATGCGACAGTGACGGCATTTCCCCTCCCAAGGCGGCCGAAAACACCCCCGGACTATAGCGACGCCGTCACGATTGCCGGCCGCATCGGCCATGAATACGTATGCAGCTCGATGCAGGCTGCGGCGTGCCGTCTACCATGGGCCCAAGGCACCCTGGGAGGGGGCCGCGAGCGCATTGCCGCGAGGCGGTGCGGACCTACAACGCGAGCAAAGGGGAGGGAGGCAACGGGCGTGAGCCGGTTCGCCACTTCGATGCTGAAGATGATCTGCCTGACCGTTGCCCTCGGGGCAGCGATGGGGTCCACCGCACGCGCGGCCGACCTGGATTTCGACGGCCGCCATGCGCGCGCCGAGCCCGCCGCCGCAGGTGGCTACCTTCTGCATGCGCCGCAGGGCGAGGTGCGCGTCGGCGCGCAGCCGATGCGCAGCGAGACCGGCAGCGTGCTGTTCGATGCGCTGTTCGGGCTGGCCCAGCAGGAGATGGAGGCCGACCGCGTGGAGGCGATCCGTGACCCGGCCTTCAATCACGGCAAGCCGGTTCCCTGCGCATGCTTCCAGACCGGTGAGCGCTGGCCGTATGTGTGGACGCGTGATGTCAGCTTCGCCGCCGATCTGGCGCTGTCGCGTCTGGATCCGGTACGCACACGCCAGTCGCTGCAGTTCAAGCTTTCCACCGCGCGCGATGGGCATACGCCAGGCCTGTTCGTCGCCCAGGACACCGGCTCCGGTGGCAGCTGGCCGATCAGCAGCGACCGCGTGGTGTGGTTCCTGGCCGCACGCGGGCTGCTGGATGACGCGGCCTTCGCCGACCAGGTCTGGCAGGCACTGCAGGCGACCCTGGCGCAGGATCGCGAGGCGGTGTTCGATGCACGGATCGGCCTGTATCGCGGCGAAACCTCGTTCCTGGATTGGCGTGAGCAAACCTATCCGGACTGGACGCGCGAGGACGTGCGCTTCATCGGCGAGTCCTTCGCGCTGTCCACCAACGTGCTGCATTACCAGGCGCTGCGGCTGGCCGAGCAACTGGCCCGCCAGCACGGCGATGCGCGTGCTGCCACCTACGGCCAGTGGGCGGATGCACTGGCTGGCCAGATCGACGTACGCTTCTGGCGCGAGGAGGCCGGTCAGTACATGAGCTACATCGGCGAGGCGGCGCATCCGGTGCCGTACGCCAAGTACGACCTGCTCGCGCTCTCGCTGGGCGTGCTGGCCGATGTGTTCCCGGCCGACCGCGCACGGCGCGCGCTGGCGAACTACCCCGCCGTAGCCGGTGGCAGCCCGGTGGTGTGGCCGCAGGAAGCGCAGCAGCCGATCTATCACAACCGCGGCATCTGGCCTTTCGTCAGCGCGTATTCGCTGCGCGCCGCGCGTCGGCTGGACGATGCCCCGCGCATCGCCCTGGAGATCGAATCGCTGATGCGCGGCACCGCGCTGGCCGGTTCGAACATGGAAAACTACGAGATGCGCAGCCTGGCGGTGCATGTCGACGAAGGTGCCCTCAGCGGCCCGGTGGTCAATTCGCCACGCCAGCTGTGGTCGGTGGCCGGGTACCTCTCGATGGTGCTGGAAGGTGTGTTCGGCGTGGAGGACGACGGACGCGTCGCGCCGAAGCTGCCCGTGTCCCTGGTGCCGACCCTGTTCGGTGCGCATGACCGCATCCGCCTGGACGATGGCAGACAGCGTTACGTGCTGGTGCGGCCGAAACAGCTCAGCGGCGAACTGCTGGTGGCCGGCGAGGTCCATCGCGATGGCAGCACCACCACCGTCCAGCTCGTACCAATGCAGGACAGTGGCGCCACGCCGTCACCGGCCATCCTTCGTCCGTCAGCCGTATTCGCCCCGGCAACCCCGGCCGCACCGGTGCCACGCGAAACGACTGCTGGCTGGCAGATCCCGGTGCCCGCCGACCATGTGCTGTGGCGTGATGGCCAGCCGCTGTTGCCCGTAAAGGGTGTCGCTACGCTGCCCAAGGAGGGTGCCAGCCACTGCCTGAGCCTGACCCGCCGCGCGGGTGCGCTGGAATCGCTGCACAGCCCGATGACCTGCGTCGGGCCGCAACAGCGACTGGCCGGTGCGCAGCATTGGCAATGGACGGCACCCACCGCCGGCCGCTGGCGTGCGCGCCTGCGCTACGACAACCCGAACGGCCCGATCAACACCGGCGTGACCGCGGCGGTGAAAACGCTGGTGGTGCAGTGCGCGGGCCAGCCAGACCAGCGCCGCCCCGTGGTCATGCCACACAGCGTGGGCGAACAGGATTCCACGGCGGTTGAATTCGAGGCGACGGCAGGGGCCTGCCGCATCACGTTGGACGAGGGCTTCAACATGAGCGCGCTGACCCACTTCGCGCAGTACAACGGCGGCAAGGGCGGCAGTGAGGGCGTGCTCAACCAGGCCCAGGTGTCCGCACTGACCCTGATGCCGGTGGCGGCCTCGCCGGAGCCGCGCCCATGAGCCGTCCGCCCAAACCGACGCTGTCGTTCTGGCAGATCTGGAACATGTGCTTCGGCTTCCTCGGCATCCAGTTCGGCTTTGCCCTGCAGAACGCCAACGCCAGCCGCATCTTCGAAACGCTCGGCGCGCCAATGGATGCGGTGCCCGGGCTGTGGATTGCCGCGCCGCTGACCGGCCTGTTGGTGCAGCCAGTGATCGGCTACCTGTCCGACCGCACCTGGACACGCTGGGGCCGCCGCCGCCCGTTCTTCATGATCGGTGCGGTGCTGACCACGCTCGCCCTGCTGGTGATGCCGAACTCGCCAACGCTGTGGATCGCCGCTGGCACGCTATGGGTGCTGGATGCCTCGATCAACGTATCGATGGAGCCATTCCGCGCGTTCGTCGGCGATCAGCTGGCGCCACGGCAACGGCCGACCGGCTTTGCGATGCAGAGCTTCTTCATCGGCATCGGCGCGATCGTCGCCAGCTTCCTGCCGTTCATCCTGGCCCACTTCGGCGTCGCCAACACCGCGGCAGCCGGGCAGGTGCCCGATACCGTGCGTTACGCGTTCTACTTCGGCGCGGCGGTGCTGCTGGCGGCGATCACCTGGACCGTGGTCAGCACCCGGGAGTACGCGCCGGCCGAGCTGGCCAGCTTCGAGGATGCCGAACCGGCCGCCGTGCACCAGCATGTGCGCGTGGCCGGGCCGCCCCCGTGGGCGCAGATCG
This sequence comes from Stenotrophomonas sp. PUT21, assembly GCF_052232875.1. Lineage (NCBI taxonomy): Bacteria > Pseudomonadati > Pseudomonadota > Gammaproteobacteria > Lysobacterales > Lysobacteraceae > Stenotrophomonas > Stenotrophomonas sp. PUT21. Next base: position 702,809 of record NZ_CP197645.1, read on the forward strand.
GCGGTTGGGTGGCGGTCGGTATCGTGCTCGCTGCCGCCATCGCGTCGCAGCAGGGCGACCGCATGCTGTATGTGCTGGCTGGCCTGTGCATCTCCTATGGCGTGCTGCTGGGTGTGGCGCGCTGCGTGCCGGGCGCGAACATGCTGGCCACCATCGTCGGCGACCTGCGTGCGATGCCGCGCACCATGCGTCGGCTGGCTTGGGTACAGTTCTTCTCGTGGTTCGCGCTGTTCGCGATGTGGATCTACACCACCGCCGCCGTCGCCGGCACCCACTTCGGCTCGACCGATACCGCCTCGGCCGCCTACAACGAGGGCGCCAACTGGGTAGGTGTGCTGTTCGGTGCCTACAACGGCTTCGCCGCACTGGCGGCGTTGCTGATCCCGTTGATGGTGCGCGCGCTCGGCCTGCGCTGGAGTCACCTGGTCAACCTGTGGCTGGGCGGACTGGGGTTGATCTCGATGCTGTTCATCCGCGACCCACACTGGCTGCTGCTGTCGATGGTCGGCGTCGGCTTCGCCTGGGCCTCGATCCTGTCGCTGCCGTATGCGCTGCTGTCCGACAGCGTGCCGGCGGCCAAGATGGGTATCTATATGGGCCTGTTCAATTTCTTCATCGTGATTCCGCAGCTGGTCGCGGCCAGTGCACTCGGCTTCCTGCTGCGCACGTGGCTGGGCGGCGACCCGATGCACGTGCTTGCGCTCGGTGGCGGCAGCCTGCTGCTGGCCGGCCTGTGCGTGCTGTATGTGCCATCCCAACAGGAGGTTGTCTGATGTCCCGGTATTCGTCGTTGTCGCTGGCCCTGTCATTCGCGCTGTCCGCCACTCCCGCCCTGGCCGTCGAGCGCCCGGACTATGTCGGCACGCGTGAGCCGTTCGCCAGCCAGGCGGTCTACTTCGTGGTCACCGACCGCTTCGTCAACGGTGATCCGTCCAACGATCACCGCGACCAGGGCGGCGCGCATCCCACCTTCGACATCCCGGTGCCATGCCCGGACAAAGTGGACGGCAACATCGGCTACCTCGGCGGTGACTTCAAGGGCGTGCTCGACAATGCCGCGTACATCCGCAACCTGGGTTTCGGCGCGGTGTGGATCACCCCGATCATCGACAACCCGGACCAGGCCTTCACCGGCAGCAAGCCGATCAGCTGCACCAGCACGCTGACCGACCGCGGCAAGACCGGCTACCACGGCTACTGGGGCGTCAACTTCTACACGCTGGACGAGCATCTGCCGAGCAAGGGCCTGGACTTTGCTGCCTTCACCCGCGGCCTGCACGCCGCCGATCTGAAAGTGGTGCTGGATATCGTGGGCAACCATGGCTCGCCCGCGTGGACGATGCCGGTGGCGCAGCCGCAGTTCGGCCAGATCTTCGACAAAGACGGCCGCCTGATCGCCGACCATCAGAACCTGCCGCCGCAGCAGCTGGACCCGGCCCACAACCCGTTGCACGCCTTCTACAACAACATCGGCCCGGTCGACGGCAAGAACGGCTCGATCTTCGATGGCAACCTGGCCGAGCTCTCCGATTTCAACGAGCACAACCCGGCGGTGATGGACTACCTGGTGGGCGCGTACCTGCAGTGGACCGCGCAGGGCGTGGATGCGTTGCGGATCGACACCATCGGCTGGCTGCCACACCCGTGGTGGCATGCCTTCGTCAACCGCATCCGTGCCGAGCATCCGGGCATGTTCATGTTCGGCGAAGCGTTCGACTACGACGCCAGCAAGATCGCCGAGCACACCTGGCCGGCCAACGCGAACGTCAGCGTGCTCGACTTCCCGCTGCGTAGTACGTTGTCGTCCGTATTCGGCAAGGAGCAGAAAGGCTTTGAAACCCTAGCCGAGCCGCTGCATCTGCTGGATGGGCCGTACGCGAATCCGTATGAGCTGATGAGTTTCTACGACAACCACGACATGGCCCGGCTGGATGCGAACGATGTCGGGTTCATCGACGCCCACAACTGGCTGTTCACCGCGCGCGGCATCCCGGTGATCTACTACGGTTCGGAGACCGGCTTCATGCGCAGCCGGGCCGAGCATGCCGGCAACCGTGCCTACTTCGGCCAGGAGCGCGTCAATGACGCGCCGAAGAGCCCGATCTTTGCGCCGCTGCAGCGCATCGCCAAGCTGCGCGAGGCGACGCCGGCCCTGCAGCGCGGCCTGCAGGTCAATGAACGCCTGCAGGGTGATGAAGCCGTGTTCTTCCGCGTGCTGCAGCAGGGCGATACCGCCCAGACCGCCCTGGTCCTGCTCAACAAGGGCGACACCGCGCGTACCTTTGAGGTTCGCCGCTACCTGCAGGCCGGCACCTGGCGCGACGCGCTGGGTGGCGACAGCCAGACCGTTACCGGCTCACTCAAGGCCGTGGTGCCTGCACACGGCGTGCGCGTGTTCGTGCTGGACGCGCAGATCGACCAGGCCGCGCTGCAGGACCGGCTGAAGGCGGCGGTCGACGACCAGCGTGCACGCACCAAGCGCCTGGCGAAGTAAGCGGTGATGCCCGGTCTGCCGCGCCGCGGTGGGCCGGGCAGTACAATCGGGCTCGCGACTGCCCATTGCAGTCCTCCCGAGTACGGTGTCCATGTCACGCCTGTCCCTGCGCCCCGCAACGCCCGACGACGCCGAGCGCCTGTTTCATCTGATGCAGTTCTACTACTTCGAGGCCTCGGCCTGGAGTGGGGAAGCGGTACGGCCCGACGGCCTGTTCGACTGTGAGCGGTGCGATGTCGAGGCCTCGCTGCGCGACGACCCTCAGTGGGCGCGATTGTTGTTCGTCGACGACGCACTCGCCGGCTTCGTGCTGGTGGACCAGGTGGAACGGGGCGGGCGCCACTATCCCGAACTGGCCGACCTCTTCGTGCTGCCCAGGTACCGGCGGCAAGGCCTGGCCGCTCATGTGGTCGACGAACTGGTGCGTCCCGGCGAGGGGCAGTGGCTGCTCGCGGTGTTCCGCGGCGATGTGACGGCGCATGCCTACTGGCGGCGGACCCTGCCGCGCCTCGGCCTGCCGCATGTCGCGCTGGCCGAGGATGACCCGACCTTCCACCTGTTCCTGATCGGTGGTCCGCCCGCTGCATAGGGCCGCCCGCCGGCCGGCTCACGGTCACCCCGGCGGTACAATGACGGACCCCACCCGTCCCTCTGTATCCGATGAACGACGCTGCCCCCCAGACCCCGATCGAAACCCTGCTCAAGACCGCGATGGACGGTCAGCTGCCGATCGGCCTGTTCATGAAGGCCTTCGTGGCGTCCGAAGTGGTGCTGCTCACCGGGAGCCTGGTGACCCCGGACGGCAGCGGTTTCGACCCGCTGCTGTTCGACAAGCAGGGCATCCTGCACGTGTCCGTGTTCACCGATATGAGCCGGGTCGGTTTCCACAGCCAGCAGGCCCCGCACACCCTCCGCATGCTGATGCTGGACGTGCTCAAGCGCGTCCCCGGCGGCTACGGCGTGGTGATCAATCCGGGGACGTCGCTGGGCTTTGAGATCTCGCCGTCCGGCGTCGGCGAAATCCTGAAGGACTTCGCCGACGGCCCGCGCTGACGCTGCGTTTTACGGCAGCGTCACTTTCCGCCGGTTGTCCGACGACACCCGGTCGATCAGCTTGTTGTACGGATCGAATCCGGCCTCGTCCGGCTTGCCGTCCACCGTCACGGTGATCGACGGGTTGGCCTCGGTGACGTGGTGGCGCTGCAGGTACAGCACCTTCTGGTCGCGCTCCTTGCCCGACGGGGCGTTGGCGAACACGCCGATCTCGATCCAGTCGTCCATCGTGCCGGCGGTCTCCTTGCCGTCACCGTCGGCATAGCGCTTTTCCGCATGCAGCTTCAGCGTGACGTCGTACTTGCCGTCCGCCCGCTTGCGCGCGGTCGCGGCCAGCACGCGGTTGTCGTAGAAGCTGATTTTCTCGAACAGATCGGTCACCAGTTGCTGGCGGTCGGCCGGCGTTTCCGCCCGGAGGTAGGTCAGCAGTTCGGTCGAGGTGGTGTAGGGCGGTTGCTGGAAGCCCTTGTCCTGCAGGAAGCGTTTGAGCGCACGGTTGAGCGCTTCTTCGCCGATCTCCTCACGCAGGCGGTAGAACGCCAGTGAGCCCTTTTCGTAGTGGATGTACTGCTGGTTCTCCACCCGCGCCAGCGACAGCTCCTCGATGCCCTCGCTGCCACGGCCGGCCAGATAGCCATCCAGTTCCGTCTTCAGGAACTGACGCATCTGCTGCCGCCCGTACTCCTTCTCCATCACCATCAGCGCCGAGTACTGCGACAGCGATTCGGACAGCATCGTGGCCCCCTGCACGTTGGCACCGATCACCTGGTGCGCCCACCACTGATGTGCGACCTCGTGGGCGGTCACGTAGAACACGTAGTCCACCTTGTCGCGGTTGCGCAGGTCGGCGATGAAGCCGATCGATTCGGAGTAGGGGATGGTGTTGGCGAACGACTGGGCAAAACGCGAGTAACCCGGGAACTCGATGATGCGCACCTGGCGATGCTGGTATGGGGTGAAGTTGGCTTCGTAATACGCCAGCGACTTCTGCACGGCTTCGATCATGCGGTCTACGTTGTAGCCGTGGCGGGCATCGTAGTACACCTCGATCGGCACGCCCTGGTACGTGGCCCGCTTCACCTGCCAGCGGGCCGACAGGTAGGCATAGAAGTTCAGCATCGGCCGGTCCATGGCGTAGCTGAAGCAGCGCCGGCCGTTGACGGTCGCTTCGTGCTGCAGGTAGCCCGGCGCGAGCGCGATCTGGTCCGGCGCGGTGCAGATCGTGCTGCGGAAGGCCAGCCAGTCCGCATCGTCGGTCACATAGTTGTTCGCGCGGGCGGCCTGGTCTTCCAGCTTGGGCATGCGGCTGGGCTCGCCGAGGCCGCGCTTGCGGCGCTCGTTGCGGTCGGTGATCTGCACGCCCTGGTCGTAGCCGAACGAGGGCAGCAGGCGGCTGTTGAAGAAGGTTCCGTTCTCCACCAGGTTGGTGGGCGCCTGATCGGCGGTGATGCCGGTCGGGTGCTGGTTGACGCGGAAGTGGATGCGGCGTTCCTCGCCCGGCTGCAGCGGGGCGGTCAGCTGGTAGATGCGATAGCCCAGGTCGGCGTCATGCATCGCCAGGGTCTGGCCACCCAGGTCGACCGCGGTCAGCTGCTTGTCGTCGTTCATCGCCACGTGCAGCTGCGCGATGGGGGCGGTGTGGGTGTTGCGCACGGTCCAGTACGCATCGATGACCACCGACTGGGTCTCCGGATGCAGGTCGATCCGGTTGTCCACCGCGACAATGCGCGGCTGCGGCAGGTCGCGGTAGCGCGACAGCTCGCGCTCGTAGCGGGCTTGCAGGTCCAGCTGCTGGTCTGGTGAAAGGAATTCGTTGCGGATGTTGGTGCTCCAGTACAACCAGCCGCCCAGCCCGATGAAGGCCAGTGTTGCAGCGGCGGCGCCGAGCCCGGCCGGACCGCGCAGGCGACGGCCCGCCAGCACCAGGCGCTGGCGCAGACTGGTGCCGACACCCCGCACCCAGAACGCCGAGGCGACGCACAGCAGCGCCAGCAGGAACAGCGCCCAGTAGCCTTGGAAAGCCAGTTGCCCCGGCAGGAAGTGGCCGTAGCCGTTCATGTCCGAGTACGGCGCGATCGGCCAGCTGCCGAAGTTGTACAGGTTCTGCGTGTAGTCGAGCATGCCGAGCACGGCCTGCCCGATCATCACCACGATCAGCAGTGCATAGCCCACGAACTTGTTGTTGGTCAGCACCTGCAGGACCAGCGCCAGACCGCCCATCAACAGGTAGACGACCGAATCCAGTGCCAGCGTCTTGAGGTATACCAGCGGCTCGATCTGGGTGTAGCCCTTGCTCAGCTGAACCCCGATCGCGGCCAGCGCACCGATTGCCTGGAAGCAGGCGATCACCGCCACCAGCGTGGCGAACTTGGCCAGCAGCGGGACCCAGTTGGGAACGGGCATCGCATCGGTGACTTCATGGATCCGTGCCGCACGTTCCTTCCAGACCAGCTCTCCGGCGAAGAACAGCACGATGATGATCAGCAGCCAGCTGTAGGCGCCCTGCAGGGCGGTCAGCATCTCCGAGGTGACCGGCCAGATCGGCGTGCCGTACAGCGTCTGGCGGAACAGCGCACCGGGCAGGAAGTTGCACAGCCCCAGCACCAGCAGCACCAGGAACGGCACACTGCGCAGCACGCCGCGGGTGTCGAAGCGGACCTGGTGCAGGAACTGGCGCCAGGCGGTGCCGGCGCCATGGCCCGGCACCACGCGGGGCACCACGACCTGGGCCGGCCGCAGCGCTGCCGTGCTTGCAGTGACCGCGGTTCTGCGGCCCCAGCGACGGCCGGCGCTGCCGCTGCGTTCGGTACGGAACAGGGCGAAGGTGGCGGCATACAGCACGGCTGCCACGCCCAGCCACAGCGCGCGGTTGGCCAGCAGCTGACCGGCCAGGGCAGGCAGGCCGCTGTTGCGCTCGGCCACCGACCAGTAGCGGATGGTCCGTGACAGCGCGCGCAGGCCCAGCGGCTCGCTGAGCACGGCCACCCAGGTGTTGTCGATGTCACTGAGCAGGGCGGCGCTGACGCCGTACAGCACGAAGTAACCGATCACGCCGATGTACACCCACAGGATCGAGCGCGTGGTGGCCGCCAGCAACGCCAGCAGCGCGGTGGTGAACACCAGGTTCGGGATCACGATCACCCCGAATGCCCAGACATAGCTGTAGAGCGAGACCGGCCCCATGCGGGCCGGATCCACCCAGGGCATGAACGGCCCGAGCGCCAGGCCCAGGGCGATGATCACATAGACCAGCAGCCCGCTGACCAAGGCCGCACCGATGCGCCCGGCCAGATAGTCGCGGCGTTTGATCGGGCTGGCGAAGATCAGTTCGGCGGTGCCCAGATCGAAGTCGCGCAACAGCGCGTTGCTGACGAACAGCGTGGAGACCAGCATGCCGAGCAGGGTGAAGATGCCCAGCATCGAGGCGATCACGGTGGGCGCATTGCTGTGCACGTTGCCGGCGCCGCCGCCGATCTGCACCGCATCGGAGGAGGCCGCACCGAAGGCCATCAGTGCGAACAGGCCCGCCAGCAGCCACAGCAGCGGGGAACGGAGCTGCTCGCGCAGCTCGAAGCGGAAGAAGGCAGCGATCATGGGCGGCTCCGGTCAGGCGGCCCGCGACTGCAGGCGCAGTCGCTGGAAATAGACGTCTTCCAGATCGGGCGCGACGGCAACGAAACCGTCGCCGGGGTCGGTGGCGCTGTGCACGTGGATCACCGGCCGGCCACCCACCAGGCGGGTGGACAGCACCACATGGTTGGCTTCGTAGGCGGGCAACGCGGCGGCGTCCACCTGCTTGCGCCAGACCTGGTGCTGCAGCGCATCGATCGCATCGCTGGGTTTGCCGGTCAGCAGCACCTGCCCCTTGTTCATGATGGCCATGCTCGGGCACAGGTCGGTGACATCCTCGACGATGTGCGTGGACAGGATCACCGCCACGTTCTCGCCGATCGCCGCAAGCAGGTTGAGGAAGCGGTTGCGCTCTTCCGGATCCAGACCGGCGGTGGGTTCATCGACGATCACCAGGCGCGGGTCGCCCAGCAGCGCCTGTGCGATGCCGAAGCGCTGGCGCATGCCGCCGGAGTACGTGCCCAGTTTGCGCTTGCGCGCATCCCACAGATTGACCTGCTGCAGCAGGGCGTCCACCACTTCGCGGCGCTGGGCCTTGTCGGTGAGGCCCTTGAGCACTGCGAAATGCTCAAGCAGATCCAGTGCGCTGACCTTCGGGTACACGCCGAAGTCCTGTGGCAGGTAGCCCAGCCGTCGGCGCACGGCGTCCTTGTCGCGCAGTACATCGATGCTCGCCTCGCCCGGAATCGACAACGTGGCGGTGCCGCTGTCCGCTTCCTGCAGCGTGGACAGGGTGCGCATCAGCGAGGACTTGCCGGCGCCATTCGGGCCGAGCAGCCCGAACATGCCGCGGGGAATATCGAGGGTGACACCGGCAAGGGCGTGGACCCCATTGGCGTACGTCTTGGACAGCGCGCGGATCTCAAGCATGCGGACAGCTTCCCCTGGGCGATAGATCGGTTATCCGCCCTATTCAGATAGCCTGCATCCGCCGTAAGTCATGGGTGCTTCCGGCGGGACGCCCGCCAGCGGGCCGCCAGCCACGACAGCGCCACGCATGCTGCGCCAGCCAGCAGCCACCCGGTCGCCGCGCTGCCCGCGGTCCGCTCGATCGTGCTCCACCACGCGGGGCCGAACAGGGCACCCAAACCCAGCACCGCGACCGCCAGCACCGCCAGCAGGACGCGGGAGACCCAGCGTTCGATCCCGGCGTCATGCCGGGCGATGCGCGCGGCGACATCGCGGGCAAAGCGCATCGGCGGCCCGCTCTGCGGGGCAGAGGCGATCGCCTGGGCAATGCGCAGGTAATCGGGGGCGTCCGGTCCAGCGCGTTGGCCGCTCAGCGCCGCACGCAGGCCGCGTTCCTGGGCCTGCCATTCGTCCGGGTCGATACGGGGATCGTCTGCGCTGCTCATGCGGGCACTCCAATGCGGGATTCGAGCAGCTCACGCAGCCGCTTCCGGCTGCGGAACAGATGGCTCTTGATGGTGCCTTCGGCCAGCTCGGTGAGGATGGCGATCTCGGCGATGGAGATCTCTTCCAGATGATAGAGGCTGAGCAGGGTGCGCTGCAGCGGGGGCAGGGCATCGATCGCAGCGTGCAGGTGGGCGTTGATGTCCTGCTCGCTGGTCAGGGCTTCCAGATCGATGCCATCGCCGACCCGATCGATCAACGCGGTGCCGTCGTCGCTGACGGTGTTCTCCACCAGCGGGATGCGTCGCCGTTCCAGGTGCCGCTTGGCGATCGGATAGGCGACCTGCGCCACCCAGGATTTCAGTGCGCTCTCGCCGCGGTACTGATGCAACGTCTGATGGATGCGCAGGAAGGCTTCCTGGCACAGCTCGCGGGTGTCCTCGGGGTGGCGGACCATGCGATCGACCACGCGCCAGCACAGGCCTTGATACTCGCGCACCAGCTGCTCGAACGCGCCGGGCTGCCGCGACAGAATGGCGGCGACCAGTAGCCGGTCGGCATCGAGACAGTCGGCAGGAGGGGGTGGCGACGTGCGCATGTTCCATAGAGATACGGCGAGTGCCTCATCGGTTGCAACCGTGTGCCGTGCAACCGATCCCGCCGTGGCCGTATCTCAGTGGACAAGCCCCTCCTCAACGGAACGAACGCACCATGGATTACAACCTGATTCTGCCCGTCGTCCTGATCCTCGGCATCGTGTATGCCATCAAGAGCGTGGTCGATGGCCACACCCGCCGTCGGATCGTTGAAGCCCGCGGCTCGGAAGAGCTGGTGCGCTCGCTGCTGGCCGGCGACACCACCAAGCGGCGGCTGGCCGCGCTGCATTGGGGCTGCGTGATGTTGACCCTGGCCCTGGCCTTCGGCCTGGTCGATCTGCTCGGCATCGACCGGGTCACGCCGGGCGCGATCGCACTGCTGCTCGGGGCGACCGGGCTGGGCAACGTGATGTACTTCGTGCTGGATCGCCGTTTGAAGTAAGCCAACAGCGGTGGACGGTCAGCGGCGCAGCGAGGAGTCCCGCAGCACCTGCTTCACCGCGATGCTCTGGCCTTCCACCGGTTGGCCGTCGATCAGTGCCAGCAGCTTCTCCACCAGCAGATGCCCGGCCTGCTTGGTGTCCTGCTGCACCGTGGACAGCGGTGGGGAGACCGAGGCGGCCAGCGGGATGTCGTCGAAGCCGGTGACCGCCACGTCCTCGGGTACGCGCAGGCCGTGCTCGCGCAGGGCGCGCATCGCACCGATCGCGATCAGGTCGCTGGCCGCGCACAGCCCATCGATGCGCTCGCCACGCGCCAACAACGCCTGGCAGGCATCGAAGCCGGACTGCTCGGTGGTGATCGCATCGTGCTGCAGCGAGGGCTCGGCGGTGAGGCCGCGCGCCTGCATCGCCTCGACATGGCCGCGGTAGCGCTGCTCGAACTCGGGATAGTGGCTGGAGGCGTGGCCGACGAAGGCGATCCGGCGGCAGCCCTGGTCGAGCAGGTGGGCGGTGATATCGAACCCGCCCTGGAAGTTGTCGCTGCCGATCGAGACACCGGGCTGGTCGGGCAGGGAAGCGCCCCAGCGCACGAAATGGGTGCCTTGCTCGACCAGCCGCTGCAGGCGCTCGCGCGACTCGTGGTAGTCGCCATAGCCGAGCAGGATGATGCCGTCGGCCTTGTTGCTGTCCTCGTAATCGGCCTGCCAGTCGGTGGACAACTGCTGGAAGGAGACCAGCAGGTCGTAACCGCGCAGCGCGCAGGCCCGGGTGATCGAGCCGAGCATCGCGTGGAAGAACGGGTTGATCAGCGAGTCGTCGTTGGTCGGGTCTTCGAAGAACAGCAGGGCCAGCGTGCCGGCATTGCGCAGGCGCAGGCTGGAGGCGTTCTTGTCGACCTTGTAGTTCAGCTCCCGGGCGATGGCCAGGATCCGCTGCCGGGTTTCGGCATTGACCATCGGGCTGCCGCGCAGCGCCCGCGAGACCGTGGGCTGGGAGACCCCGGCCAGGTGGGCGATATCGAGGGAGGTGGCTTTACCGCGGATGGTCATTTCAGCAGGGGATGAGGCAGTGAAGCGACATCATGCCATGCGCCGGGAGGGTGGGGCCGGGCGCCGGGAGGGCCCGAACGGCCGGGGCGAGGCGGCGTCCGGCGTAACCGCCGTCACCCTTGTGGGATATGGCTCGAGCAGGTTTCCGGTCGCTTCCGGGCGGAATTCCGACAGGGTCGGGGACGGCGGCAATGATAAGATGGTGCAATCTGGATCCCCCCCAATTCTCCCAAGGGCGGCCCGGCAGATCTGCACCCCGCCCGGGGCTGTGATATGACTGCGGCCTGCCCTCGGACAACGGAAGAGCAACCCTATGGCGCGCGGCATCAATAAAGTCATCCTGGTCGGCAACCTCGGCAACGACCCGGACGTGAAGTACACCCAGGGCGGTATGGCGATCACCCGCATCAGCCTGGCCACCACCAGCGTCCGCAAGGACAAGGATGGCAACCAGCAGGAGCGTACCGAATGGCACCGCGTGGTGTTCTTCGGCAAGCTCGGCGAGATCGCTGGTGAATACCTGCGCAAGGGCAGCTCGGTGTACGTCGAAGGCAGCCTGCGTTACGACAAGTACACCGGCCAGGACGGCGTGGAGAAGTACTCCACCGACATCATTGCCGATGAAATGCAGATGCTCGGCGGCCGTGAAGGCGGCGGTGGCGGTGGTGCCGGCGGCGAACGCCCGCAGCGCCAGCAGGCCCCGCGCCAGGAGTACGGCGGTGGTGGCGGCGGTGGTGGTGGCGGTCAGCGCGGCGGCGGTGGTGGTGGCTACGGCCAGCAGCGCCCGCAGCAGCAGGCCCCGCAGCAGTCAGCGCCGCCGATGGACGACTTCGCTGATGACGACATTCCGTTCTAGGTTGTACCACGGTCTTAAACGTTAGTTTTAGAGGAAAAGCCCGCTTCGCGCGGGCTTTTCTGTACCTGGGCGCCGTTGCGTATAGGCCATTCCGGAGTAGAGTTCTCGCTACCACCTGCCGCTTTGGTACATAGCCGTGAGCATAAGGACTGGCCCCGTTGTTTCGACCATCGTTTTCAGGGATGGGGAGCGGTTCCCGATACTGATGGACGAGCAGGGAACTCCTCTGTGGAATCCAACGCTGTATATGACTACCCAGCTCAGAAACGCGAGCTTGGCGCCCTCGACGACGAAAGCAGCTCTGGAGGCAATCAAGCTCTTGAATGCGTGGGCCGACTCAGAACGCATCAACCTTGAAGCAAGGCTAGCTCACCGTCAGTTTCTTTCAGACATTGAGATACAGCTGCTTGCTACGTTCCTCAGAACGCGGGCAGCCAAGGCAGCGCTCAGTAGTCGGCCTTTATCGTTGGTGAGATATGCCAGTCGCGTCCGCGCCGCGCCCGGTGCGGCGCGTAGGCAGGTAGACCCGCACACGGCCTATAACCGAATCACGGCGGTTGCATCCTATCTGGACTGGCTCGCTAAGTACCTCTTAGAGCGTGAAGCAAAAGGCATGGATCAGGCTGCAGCGCTGACTATCGCGCTGATGGGAGAACGCCTGAAATGCAAGCGAGGCCGGAAGCGTAAGTCCAGCATCAATGCGCGAATGGGTCTGGATGAACCGCAGAAATCGTTGCTCGATGAAATGATGGGCACCGGCAGCGCCCTCAACCCGTTTCCACTTGAAGTCCAGATCCGGAACGCTGTCATCCTCGACCTACTGGATCTGGGGCTCCGGGCGGGTGAACTGCTTTCCCTGAAGGTCTCGGACTTCGACTTTCAGGCCAACACCTTCACGGTCGCGCGGCGGCACGGTGATAGCTCCGACCCGCGCAGGAGCCAGCCGGTCGTAAAGACAAGGGACAGGGTCCTGCCGATCACGGACGAACTCGCGCGGCGGATTTTAGGCTACGTATCGAGTGAACGAAAAAGCTGCGCCGCGTCGCGACGGCATTCATTCCTGCTGGTGACGCACAAGTTGGGCCCGCATCACGGACAGCCCATGTCCTACCAGGCGCTGTCCAAGGCATTCGCCAAGCTACGCGAAGCTGCGCATGGAAGACTCGACGGATTATCGCCGCACGTGATTCGGCACACCGCGAACGATCGTTTCTCCCGGCAGATGGATTCGCTGGGTACACCGCCTGCCCAGGAGGAGAAGATGCGGTCTTACATCATGGGCTGGCGGGAAGGTTCGGGCTCGGCAGCCACCTACACGCGACGTCACACCCAGCGCAAAGCCATGGAAGCGACCTTGATGCTTCAAAAGTCCAGGCGCGACAAGGGACGGGCATGAAGATCCTGAGCCGAGAGGGATACGAGCTGGATGTAGAAGAAGCCGTATGGGTTTTGTCCCGGGATGTGACCATCCATTTGGAGTGGGTTCGGGAGTCACTTGATGGAGAACTGCGCGACGGATTCCTAAGTGTTGCATCTTGGTATGCATCAAAATTCGCTCCTGGCACGGTGATGGCGGCCCTTGGTGGGTTCAGGAAATTCATCACGTTCCTGACGCATCGTGCCGATCGTGTGTTGTGCGTGGACTCTATAGACCTGATCAACTATCGAAACACCCTAAGTGAGCGGGAACGGTGTCACCTGCCAGGGTTTGTGACGTTGCTCCGGCACTGGGTCCGGCTTAAAGCGCCGGGAATCGACAGAGATGTGTTGAACACGATTTGCGCATGGAAGGACAAGAGCTCGCCAAAAGGCGTGGCGGTCAGGACGCGATGCTCGAAGAAGGGTCCGCTCTCGCAGTTGGAGTACGAGGGTTTGACAGATCGCTTGGTACAGGCTTTCTCCGATCGATCTGTAAGTCTGGGAAGTTATGTCCTGGCGGATTTCTTGGTCAGCACGGGCCGAAGGCCGAGTCAGCTGGGAGACCTCAAGTTGGCCGACATAAAACGCCCAGACGGGAGCGTTCAAGAGGAGTGTGGCCTGGTCGTGCTGGTTCCGCGGAGAAAGCAGGCCTGCACTTGGAGATCGGAGTTCAAGCCCGCCTACCTCACCCATGAGAAGGCGGCGCCGATGTTGGAGCTGGTGGAACACACCACCCGGCGCATGAGGCGCTTCTGGCCGGCACTGTCAAAAGACGATATCGACCAGGCGCCGCTGTTCCCCTCTTGGCGCACAGTGCGGCGTGCGCGTGGTCTCCCTCTCGCCGAGGTGAGGCAAAGGCTAAGGTCGGAGGCGTTCCATATACGGACTGCAACCATCACCGCTCGTCTAGAGCGGACGGTGGCGCGTCTAGAGGTCCCGTCCGAGCGCACACGCAAGAGTCTGCATGTCTTTCCGCTAAGGTTGAGGAGGACGGTTGCCACCCGCGCCGCTAGGGAGGGGCTCGGGACGGTCGTGATAGCAGAGCTACTTGATCATACCGACGATCAAAACGCACGTGTGTACACCGAGAATGTGCCGGAACACGTGGCGGCCATTGATGCGGCGGTTGCTGCGCAGCTGGCGCCCATCGTTCAGGCATTTTCCGGCATGTTGGTGGACAAGGAAGCCGAGGCGCTGCGCGGGAATGACATCGCCAGCCGGATTCGGTGTGACAGCGGGTCCAATGTGGGCACTTGCGGCTCGTTTGGCTTTTGCGGCGCCATTGCACCTCTGGCTTGCTACACCTGCAAGGCCTTCCAGCCTTGGCTTGACGCGCCGCACCGCGAAGTCATGGATCGACTCGTCCAGGAGCGTGGGCGCATCCGCACCATCACGATGGACGACTCGATTGCGGCGATCAATGACCGGACCATCATTGCGGTTTCGCAGGTCATTTGCCTGTGTGAGCAACGTAAGACGGAGTTGCGCGACCATGACTAGGCCGCTGCCGTTTAGTTCGAGAAGACAGCAGAGTGCCGCGCAGAATCGTGCATCGTTCATTGAGACATGCAGACACAAGCTCACGGTATTCGGCATGGACCTGAGCTGGGATGAGAACCAATGGCCAAATCCTGGCGTCTCGTTTGGAAACCTGGATCAGACGAGCCGCGTGCTGAAACCTGAGAATGTCCTGCAAGAGCCTTTCTTGACTTTTGCCAAGGCCTACTTTCGCTACATGCAGCGCGCCGGCAAGCGCAAGGCCTTCACGGAGATGCGGGCATTGCGAGTGCTGGAACGGGCGCTCGTTAATCGAACCGGCGGCGCCAGCATCGCCGACGTCGATGGGTGCATCCTGGATGCGGCGGCGATGCTGGCACGCGAAGCATACTCTGCGGGGGTGGCGTATCAGGCGGGAAGGGAGTTGGCCAAGCTCGCCACGTTCCTTTCGGACGAGCGTCTGGTGCCTAGGTGCCTGCAATGGGCGAGCCCGATAGCACGTCCAGCGGATACAGTCAGAACCGGACGGCAGGCGAGGGAGGAACGGGTGCGCAAGTTGCCTGATGCGGCCGCCGTGGAAGCGATGGCGGAGCTATTCGCCTCCCATCCTTCCGAGCCACGTGACGTCTTTACAACCTCGTTGTCGGCGATGCTGCTTTGCGCGCCTTCACGCATCGCCGAAGTGCTCGCATTGGAAAGTGAGTGTGAGGTGCGAGAGACCTGCAAAGACGGATCGATCTCATATGGCTGGCGACTCTGGCCCGGAAAAGGCGCAGCGCCTTATGTAAAGTGGATTCCCGGCGTCATGGCCCCGCTCGCGGAGGAGGCCATCGGTCGCGTAAGGCACATGACGCAGGATGCACGCTGGTTGGCTTCCTGGCTTGAGCGCAATCCCGACCAGTTTCCCAGACACGCGCAATGCCCTAGGGTCGCAGAAGATGATGCGCTGAGCCTAGATCAGATCGGGGCGGCGCTGGGATGCCTGGATGTGGATTCCAACTACATCAGGGGCGAAATCAACCGTCTAGGGTTTTTTCTGAGGCAGGGGCCCATCACACTGAGAATGCTCAACGAATGGGTCCGGTCAAAGTTGCCCAAGGAGTTCCCTTGGTATGACAAGGATCGTGGCCTGCGTTTCGCCGACGCCCTGTTTAGTTGCCTGTCAAACTTGCTCGATACAGAGCGACGGGTCATGCCCCTTGTCTTGAAGAAGCCAACGTCCAACACCTTCAATGACGACGTGGGAAGCCGGGAGAACTCCGCGTCGATCTTCGAAAGGCATGGGATGTCGGTCGACAAGAGCTCAAAGAAGTTGACGTCTCACCAATTCCGTCACCTGCTCAACACCATGGCGCAGCGAGGGGGGATGAGCCAAGCAGACATCGCACACTGGTCCGGCCGAACCAGTATTGAGCAGAACCGGGTCTATGATCACCTGTCGGAGTTTGAGGTCGTGGAGATGATCAAACGCCACGACCCTGTACTAAAGACAGATTCGGTCGTGGATAGCAACCTGAAGCTGCTGGCGGACAAGGTTCCAATGACCCGGCAGGAATTTGACCTCTTGCTGGTCCCGACTGCGCACGTCACCGAATACGGCTATTGCGTCCACGATTTCGTCATGGCGCCGTGCCAGCGCTTCCGGGACTGCCTGAACTGCAGTGAGCAGATGTGCGTGAAGGGCGATCGGCGGTTGGCGAGAATGCAAGAGCGGCTGATGCAGGTGAACGCGCTGGTGGAGCGCGCTTCGTCCGAGATCGCCAATGGCACCGCGGGAGCGGATCGCTGGTTCGAGACGCACCAAATGACGCAGCAAAGGCTCGCGCAACTGATCGAGGTTATGCAGTCCGCGCAGGTTCCAGATGGCACCTTGATCAGGCTCAGGGCCAACCAGGAGTTCAGTCCTGTGCGCAGGGCGCTTCGAAAGCGCTCCCTCGCACTGCCTCCTGCAGACGGACAGACCGGGATGCTTGACAATGGGTAGACATCTGCGAGATCGCGATGTCCAGCGCGTTGTCGAGATTCTCGATGGGTGGAAATCGGGCCTGACCTGGGAGGCGTTGGTCGAGGCCTGCCAAAAGCGCCTAGGCCTTCAGCCGGTGCGCCAGACACTCTATCGTTCGATGAGAATCCGGGAAGCGTTTGAACTGGCCAAGGCGCGGGTGCGGTCAGATGCGTTGCCAGTGCCTTTGCCATCCTCGTTGCGCGCAGCAGGCGAACGGATTGTTCGCTTGGAGGCGGAAAACGGCCGCCTAAGGCGAGAGAATGAAGGACTGATGGGTCAGTTCGTCATCTGGCAGTACAACGCGCATCTGAAAGGAATGTCCGAGGCCGAACTGAATTGTCCGCTCCCGGAGGTTGACTTGGGGCTGACGCAGAAAAAGAAGAGTCCACACAAGGGCATCTAGAGTGGCCGGTGCAACCGCCGGAACTAGTGCGGGGCACGCTTCTAGATGACTGGCAACTGCCGGCACAGCAATCAGGATGATCCGACTGGCGGGCAGCCTTCACAGGCTGAAGCCCAAATCCTCGACTGAATGGCCGGAGAACCAATGCTGCAGCGTGGCGACTGCCGCCGGATCGAGCTTATGAGTGAAGAGAAGCGCAAGGCGCTTCCGCGGCCTTGAAACCGCCACGTAGAACAGATTCCTATAGCGCTCGTAGGCGACTTGGCGCGATGCGATCAAGCTCTCGTTG
Source organism: Stenotrophomonas sp. PUT21 (assembly GCF_052232875.1). NCBI lineage: Bacteria > Pseudomonadati > Pseudomonadota > Gammaproteobacteria > Lysobacterales > Lysobacteraceae > Stenotrophomonas > Stenotrophomonas sp. PUT21. The sequence goes on from NZ_CP197645.1 coordinate 719,896, forward strand.
GTCGCCATCTGCAGATAGAGATTGAAGTCGTAGTCGTTCCATCCGCGCCCAAAGACCACCAGAACATTCTCGAACTGATCGCCCTTGACACCGTGCTTAGTCTCAAACGGGGAATGAATCGCCCAGGGTTCCGTAGACACCTCGCAGCCATAAACTATGGCTTAGGCGGAGGTGGTTATGAGCACGAAGCGGTACACCGATGAGTTCAAGATCGAGGCGGTCCGGCAGATCGTTGAGTACGGCCGTCCGGTAGCGGAGGTTGCCGAGCGATTGGGCGTCTCGATCCACAGCCTTTACGGCTGGAAGCGGCAACAAGGCAAAGGCGAGGTTGGCCGGCGCGTGGAGCAGGACCAGAACGCGGAAGTGCGCCGCCTCAAGGCTGAGCTACGCAGGGTCACTGAAGAGCGAGACATCCTAAAAAAAGCCGCCGCGTACTTTGCAAAGGGGTAAGAGCAAAGTACGCCTTCATGAAGCAACACGCAGATGAGTTCGGCCTCGCGGCGATGTGTCGGATGCTTGGCGTCCATCGCAGTGGCTACTACGCCTGGCTAAAAGAGCCGGCAAGCGCTCGCGACAAGGACGATCAGCGGTTGCTCGGCCTAATCAAGCACAGCTGGCTGGAAAGCGGCTCTGTGTATGGCCACCGCAAAGTGACCACAGATCTGCGCGAGCTTGGCGAGACGTGTAGTCGTCATCGCGTGGCACGCTTGATGAAGAGCGAGGGGCTGCGGGCAATGGTCGGCTACGGTCGGCGACCACGCCCATTGAGCGGCCCTGTTGGATCAGTCGCCAAGAACGTTCTGGCTCGCGGCTTCAAAGTCAGTGAGCCAAATCGCGCGTGGGTCACGGACATCACCTACATCCGCACGTACGACGGCTTCCTGTACTTGGCGGTAGTGTTTGATCTGTTTTCGCGTCAGGTCGTTGGATGGGCAACCCGACCAACTCAACATACGGACCTGGTTTTGCAGGCGCTATTGGCCGCAGTGTGGCGGCGCAAGCCAAGCCCCGGGCTTCTGCTTCACTCCGACCAGGGAACCCAGTTCACCAGCGAAGACTGGCAGAGCTTCCTGCGCGAGCACGACATCGTGTGCAGCATGAGTCGACGAGGCAATTGCCATGACAACGCAGCGATGGAGAGCTTCTTCCAGCTACTGAAGCGGGAGCGTATTAAGCGGAGGATCTACAGCAATCACGACGAGGCACGGGCCGACGTCTTCCAGTACATCGAGATGTTCTACAACCCAAAACGGCGGCACAGTTCCAACGACGGGCTGTCCCCGGTAGAGTTCGAGAAGCAGTACGCACTAAACGGCTGACGACTGTCTAGAAAACCCTGGGCGATTCAAACATTGCCAGGCAGTTGCAATAGCCGCCCTGAGAAATAAGCCTCCAGTGCCCGGGTCGGAGGAAGTGGGCTCTTACGAATGTGGACTTGCCTGTCGATATGACGTCGACGTGGACATGTACGTGTGCGATCAAACTCGCAAGTAAGCAGCGCGCCCGTGCTGTCCGCCTGCCGGCGCCCTGGTCAGCCTGGCCAGCGCGTGTGAAGCTGATCGATGACAAACCGGTGGCGGTGCATGCCATCCGTGTCGCGGTGTGCCAACAGGTGCGGGTCGTCCTCAGCAAGATGCTCGTGCTGATGCGCTATCTCCTCAGGATCGTGCGCCGGCCACCTGCGCCACGCGGCGACCAAACCGAGTGCGGCCAGAGTCACCAGGGCGGCCAAGGCAACATGCAGGCCGTAGCGGGCACCGACCCAGCCGGCCAGCGGATAGGCAATCAGCCAGCAAACGTGCGATAGGGAAAACTGGGCGGCGAAGAGGAATGGCAGATCGGCGGACTCAGCCGAACGTCGCAGCAGCCGTCCGCCGGGGGTAACCAGACCGGCATATGCCATGCCCAACAGCGTCCAGGTCGGGATGACCGCCGCCCATCCAAGATTTCCCTTCAGGAAAAACCAAATGCCGAGGAAGGTGACCAGGACAGCTGCCATGAACAGTCCTGCAGTCAGCATCACTGTGCGGTCCGAAATGCGGTCAAGAACCTTTGGAAGAACAAGCGCTACCAGCATGGAGCCGCCGCCGAAAGCCGCCAACGCCCACGCAACCTGTTCCTCAGCCCCGCCCAGAACGGTGCGGACCATGACCACCGTATTGACGAACACCATCGCGCCGCCGGCTGCGGCACAGAGGTTCAATGCAAGCAGGCCCTGCAATCGCGGGGTGCGAAGGTAAATTCGCATTCCACGGATGGCTCGCGCATAGGGACCATCCTTGGAAGCGACCGCAGCGAGGGCGGGGAACGTGGTGGACGCGACTAGCACCGCCGAGAGGATGAAACCTACCGAGGTACCAGCGAACAGCCCGTGGAAGCTGATGATCGCCAGCAGCGCGGCAGCAAGCGCCGGGCTCAGCAGGCTCTCAAGGTCATATGCCAATCGGGAAAGCGAGAGCGCGCGTGTGTAATCGCGCTCTTCCTTAAGAATTTCGGGGATTGTGGACTGAAACAGCGGCATGAAGCATGCCGACGCCGACTGCAGCACAGCGATAAGGACATACACCTGCCAGATCTCGGTGACGAAGGGCAGACAGATCGCCACAGCGGCGCGAATCAGGTCGAGTGCGATCAGCACCCGCTTGCGCAGCCGTGCTGGGACCAACGCTCCTGAAACGGGAGCCAAGGTTACGTACACGACCATCTTGATGGCCAGTGCGGTGCCCAGCACCGCGCCCGCTTGGGCGCCCGCCAGGTCGTAGGCCAGGAGGGCAAGGGCGACAGTTGCCAAGCCGGTTCCGACCAGGGCGACTATCTGTGCACCAAATAGGCGGCGAAACGTCGGGTGACTCAGTACTTCGAGCATGGAATTGTCCTGGTAGCAACGTTTTGACGGCCCCAACTCGTGGACACCATCTGCCTGGCTTCAGGGCAGAGGCGGCAGACGGGCGGAGTGTACGCCCACCACTGTTTGGGTCGGGGTGACGACCCCGCCGGCATGGCGGGGTCGTTCGCTAAACGCGAGTGGATTTACTTCTTCTTCGGCGCTGCCTTCGCTTCGCAACGTTCCTTTAGCACCTTGGTCTGGGCATCATTTAGGTCCACCTTGAACTTCGAACGGTCCGCAAGCTGCTCGCAGGTTGTCGGCTTGGCCTTGGGGGCAGCCGAGGGGGCTGGATCGGCATGAAGGGCCGGATCATGGGCGGACGCCGTGGTGAAAAGGGACATGCTGAGAAGCAGGCCGGCAACTACCGCGCTATGAGCTTTCATGTTGTTTCTCCTCGGTTTGGATCGGCAAAGTGCCGGGGTGTTACGGCTGATAGATGTCGGCTTGGTAGCCAATAAGTTCGATGCTCACGGTCACCGGCTTGTCGCTTCGGTTCTGCCAGTACCACCCATGAGTTCCCTCAAATGGCGCGATGAAGGTGCCGTGAGACTCCCGCTGCGCACCTTCGACGGCGTAGCTGGTCCATGCGCCCTTCACGTCGGGGCGCTCGCCGTGCATATCGACTGCCACTTCACCAGTTGCCTTCCAGCGGAACAGCATTCCCGCGCCAGCAACCATGTGGGACTTGACCTCTTTTCCCTTGCCCGGCTCCAGCGTGATCGTCATCGCGTCCTGGCGAAGCTCACCGTTGGTGAGCGATATCGCGCCTGGATCAAGCGATTGCCCTTTGTTCGCCCCGAATGCGGCCGCGGCCTTCTCCGCCAAGGCGGCCTCTGCCCCCGATGCTGTTGAGGACGTCGGCGTGGACGGGTCGATGACGGTGCTTCCGCCGTCCGCCAGGGCGGTCAAGCCCAGCGCCCGGCCGATCCCTGTGGGATCAAGGCCGTACTCCGCCGGCAGAACGGCCGTGACGAGAAGCGCGCCGGCAATGGCAGCGGCAAGAAGGGTCGACTTCAGCAGGCGGCCAGTGGTGGGAAGTGGTTGATTGGTGGTGATCGACATAATGGGTCTCGGTCAGAAATCAGGAAACGAAGTAGCCGGTGAGCTGCATGCCGATGAGCACGAAGCCGGCCATCATCAAGATGGTGTTAACGCCGTAGGCCTGACGGTTGAAGGACGGCAGTCGACGCCAGAAGCCCATCACAATCAGGATGCCGGCAAGCGCTAGCAGTTGGCCGAGCTCAACGCCCACGTTGAACGCAAGCATGTTGGGGACCAGCCCGTCCGGCGATATCGAGAAGTCCTGAAGCTTCGTGGCCAGGCCGAAGCCGTGGAAGAAGCCGAAGACAAGGACCGCAATCTTGGTGTTGGGTTGCACGCCGAACCAGCGCTTGAACGCGCCCATGTTGTCCAAGGCCTTGTAGACCACCGACAGGCCGATGATCGCGTCGACCAGATAGGCGTTGACGTGAAAGCCGCCGAGCACACCGAGCAGCAGCGTCGTGCTGTGACCAATGGCGAACAAAGTGACGTAGATGCTCACGTCCCGCATGCGGTAAAGGAAGAAAATCACCCCGAACAGGAACAGAAGGTGGTCGTATCCAGTCACCATGTGCTTGGCGCCGAGGTAGGTGAACGCGATCAGTTGCCTACCGGTGCTTTCTTCAAGGAAGGCCTGGTCGCCCTCGCTGACACCGTGCGCGAACGCCGCAAACGGCAGGAGGACTGCGGCAAGCATCGAAAGCCATGCAAAGAGCTTGGTGGGGGAAGTCAAAGACGAGTTCCTTGTGCGGAAAGGAGATGGATGATTCATGGGGAGCGACTTTCCAGATCAGGTTTTTCGCGGTGGATCAGTCGATACAGCGCCGGCAGCACGAGCAGTGTCAGCAGCGTTGAAGAGATGATTCCGCCGATCACCACGGTTGCGAGCGGGCGCTGAACTTCCGCGCCAGCACCGACGTTCAGGGCCATGGGAAGGAAGCCCAGGCTCGCCACAAGTGCCGTCATCAGGACTGGCCGGAGGCGAGTAAGAGCACCTTCGGTGACTGCCCTATGCAGGGGCATGCCTTCTTCCCGCAGGTTCTTGATGAAGCTGATCATTACCAAGCCGTTGAGCACGGCAACGCCCGAAAGCGCGATGAACCCCACGCCTGCGGAGATGGACAAGGGAATGTCGCGCAGCCATAGCGCCACCACGCCCCCGGTCAGTGCGAGCGGCACGCCACTGAACACGATCGCAGCATCCTTTCCTGAGCCGAATGCCATGAACAGCAATCCGAAGATCATTACCAGAACCACTGGCACGACGATGGACAGGCGCTTGCTTGCCGAGATCAACTGCTCAAATGTGCCGCCGTACTCGATCCAGTAGCCTTCGGGCAGCTGGACTTCTTTTCCGACTTTGCTGCGCAGCTCCTCGACAAAGGACCCCAGATCGCGTCCGCGCACATTGCTGGTGATTACCACCCTGCGTTTGCCATTCTCGCGGCTGATCTGGTTAGGACCGGGCGCAATCTCGACCTTGGCCAACTGACCCAAAGGCACGAAGCTACGCTCTTGGCCTGTGCTCGCCCCTGGCGCGACGGCTACAGGTAGTGACGCCAGTGTTCCGATGTCCTGGCGCAGGTTCTCCGGCAGACGAACCACGATGTCGAAGCGGCGATCGCCTTCGAACACCTGGCCGACCGATTCACCTCCCAGCGCCACCGAGATGGTCTTTTGCACGTCGTCGATGGCTACACCGTATCGTGCAAGTGCATCCAGGTCCGGCGTGATCGTCATCAAGGGCAGACCGGTGATCTGCTCAATTTTCACGTCGGCCGCTCCCTGGATTCCGCTGGCAACGTCCTCCACCTGAGCGCCGATGGCTGCTAGCTGCTCCAGGTCGTCGCCGTACAGCTTGACGGCAACCTCAGCCCGAACGCCTGCAATGAGCTCGTTCATCCGCATCTGCACCGGCTGCGTAAACTCGTAGTTGTTGCCGGGAATGGCGCGAACCACTTTCTCAAGCTCGGCAACAAGCTGCGCCTTCGGCTTGCGCGGATCGGGCCATTGGTCCCGATCTTTGAGCATGATGAAGGTGTCGGCTACGGAGGGGGGCATGGGATCGTTAGCCACCTCGGCAGTGCCGATTTTGGCGACGACTTCATCCACCTCGGGGAACTGCTTGATCGCCGCTTCCAGCTGACGTTGCATGCCGATGGCCTGAGTCAAGCTGGTCCCAGGAATTCGGAGCGCATGCAGTGCGATATCGCCCTCATCCAGGTTCGGAATGAACTCAGTGCCGAGGCGGCTTGCAAGCAGACCCGCCAGGACGGTGAGCACTGCGGCCGAGGCGACCACCACCTTGCGTGCGTTGACAGCTCGCTCAAGCATCGGGCCATACAGCTTGGTGACACCGCGCATGGCCTTGGTTTCCTTCTCCGAAACCTTCCCCGTTACGAACTGAGCCACAGCGGCCGGCACGAATGTCAGAGACAGCGCCATGGCACCGGTAAGCGCGATCACCACGGTAAGCGCCATCGGGTGGAACATCTTCCCTTCCACGCCGGAGAGGGCAAAGATCGGGATGTAGACCGCCGCGATGATGAAAAGGCCGAACAGGCTTGGCTTGATCACTTCTGCACTGGCGCTTGCCGCCAAGGAGAATCGTTCTTCGCGGGTTAACAGACGGCCCAGAAGGTGTTGCCGTTCGCCAAAGCGGCGCAGGCAGTTCTCCACGATGATGACCGCCCCATCCACGATCAGGCCAAAATCCAGTGCGCCCAGGCTCATCAGATTCGCGGAGACACGATTCTGGACCATGCCTGTGATCGTCAGCAGCATCGTCAATGGAATGACCGCCGCAGTGATCAGCGCCGCGCGAAGATTGCCCAGAAGCAGGAAGAGGACCGCGATGACGAGCAAGGCGCCTTCGAGAAGGTTCTTCTTCACCGTCTCGATGGTCCGGTCCACCAGTTCGGTTCTGTCGTAGACGGGATGCGCCCGCACGCCGTCAGGCAAGGTGGCATCGATGTCCTTGAGCTTGGCGGCGGTTCGCTGAGCCACGTCCCGGCTGTTTTCACCGATGAGCATGAAGGCCGTACCAAGGACTACTTCCTTGCCATCCTTGGTTGCCGCGCCTGTGCGAAGTTCGGTGCCTTCAACAACGTCCGCCAGATCGCCAACGCGCAATGGCATGCCATCACGGTTGGCCACAACGATCTTGCGCAAACCCGCCATGTCGGCCACCTGCCCCGGCACGCGGACCAGGTACTGCTCACCGCTCTTCTCGATGTAGCCGGCGCCCACGTTGGTGTTGCTGCGTGCCACGGCTTCCAGCACGTCCTGCAACGTCAGTCCGTAGGCTTGGAGCTTCTTCGGGTCCGGCGTGATGTGGAACTGGCGGACATAGCCCCCGACGGTGTTGACCTCCGTTACGCCCTTCAAGTGGCGCATCTGCGGTCGGACCACCCAGTCCTGCAGCGTACGAAGCGCCATCGGCGTCCACGTCTCCTCAGCACCCGGCTCAGCTTCCACGGTGTACATGAAGATCTCGCCCAGGCCGGTCGCTACCGGTCCAAGGCTGGGCTTGAGTCCCTCGGGCAATTGGGATGCCGCTTGCTGAAGCCGCTCTGCGACCTGCTGACGGGCGAAGTAGATGTCCGTGCCATCTTCAAACACCACCGTGACCTGAGACAGTCCGTAGCGTGAGATGGAACGGGTGTATTCCAGCTTTGCCAACCCGGCTAACGCTGTTTCGACGGGGAATGTGACCCGTTGCTCGGCCTCCAGCGGTGAGTAGCCGGGAGCTTCGGTGTTGATCTGAACCTGGACATTGGTGATGTCAGGAACGGCGTCGATGGGAAGCTTGCTGTAGTTCCAGATCCCAAGGCCTGAGAAGGCCAGGACCAGAAGGAGCACAAGCCATCTGTGCGCGATGGACGCGCGAATGATTCGCTCTAGCATGGGGCGTCCTTAGTGGTCGTGGCTTGCGCCGGACTTTTCGATGTCGGCACGAATCAGATAGCTCTGCTCGGAGACGTACCGGGTTCCCGGCTTGAGCCCATTCAGAACCTCCACGCGCTCGCCATCGCGCCTACCCAGTTCAAGCATCCGCACCTCATAGCTGTCGCCCACTTGGGCGAACACCACGGTGAAGTCCCGGAAACGCTGAAGGCCCGATTCTTTTACCGTTAAAGGAACCTCCGTTTCCGCGATGACGACCTCGGCGGATACGGCCATTCCCGGTCGCCACTTGCCTTCGCTGTTGGCAAGGGCCACGCGTGCCACCACGGTCTGGCTCGCGCTGGCCAGCGGCAGGAGGCCCTGCAGCTTTCCCGTTGCTTCCAAACCACCTGTTGCCGAACGGATGGTTACCGCTTGGCCCGGGGACAGGCGCTCGGCGTCGCTTCCCAGCGCACGCAGATCCACCCAGACCTCAGAAAGGTCAGCAATCTCGAACAACGTGTTGTCGGCAGCGACATCTCCTACCGCCGTGTTGCGTGCGAGCACGACACCACTGAAAGGCGCCGTGACGGAGTAGGTCCGCATGCTGTCATTGCCCTCCACCGTGGCCAGCGTCTGACCGGCCGAGACGCGTTGTCCCATCTCGACCGCCACACTGCGGACCACGCCCGGGAAGCGTCCCTTCACCGCAGCGAATCGACCGGTGTCGACTGCGACGTTCCCCATAAGGGCGACAGTGTCCCGGATGACCCCTGGTTCAGCGGACTCAACCACGACACCTGCGTCGGCAGCCGCTTTCGGATCTATGGTGGTGCGCCCTTCGTACGAGGCGTATGCCCAGGTGTAGTTCTTCCCACCCACCACCGCGTCGGCTTTGACGTCAAAGGAGTGCGGTTCAACCACCTCCCCGTTGCCCATCAGGTAATCATTCTCTGGAACAAAGCTGAAGTTGTTGATTTCGCCGTCTAGTCGCTTGAGTTGCATCGTCGCTTTGACTTCGCCAGGTGCCAGCGGCTTGTCGTTGCGATAGGCATACAGCCGGAACTGCGGCGGGGTATTGGTTTCGTAAACAGTTACTTCAAGGGCGAAGTCGCCGTCGCGAAGCATGCGCCCGCGATGCGGCCCTCGTTCGTAATCGCCTGCGGCCGCAGCAGTGGCTTCAGGCTTGTCTCCCTGCGACGGTTCGTTGCCGCCACATGCAGCCAAGGCGAAGGGGAGCAGGATCAAGAATACGTATCGGTTCATGGGCGGATGTCCAGGGCAGAAGCAGTGAGGCGGTCGGCCTCGACCAGGAGACGGAGATAGCGGGCGGCGGATTCGACTTCCCGTTCGCGAAGGTCGAAGAGCCTCTGCTGCGCCTGGCTTAGTACCAGGAAGGAGAAGCGTCCTTCCTCAAAGCCTCTGCGGCTCTGATCAAAGGCCTGCTTGGCCTTTGGCAACTGGCGCTGGCGCACTGACTCCACTTCGGACTGCGCTTGCTTGAGCTGCTGGTAGATGCCAAACAGCTCCTGACGCACCTCCAGCATTTGCGCCTCGCGCCTGTATTTGAGCGAGGTCAGCTCGTAGTCTGCTTCGGCGACGGAGAAGTCCGATCGCCGCCGGCTCCCCAACGGGACAGCGATGGACATCACCAGGCCGCTGTCTTTGGTGGCTTCCAGTCGGCGAATGCCGAGGCCAACGCTGACATCCGGCTTGGCGCTGGCCCGGGCGATCTCCCTTCTTGCACCCAGAACCCCGGCCTGGGCCTCCATGGCCCGCTGCTGTGGTGTCGTGGCGAGGCGTAGGCTCAGATCATCAAAATCGTCCAGAGGGGGAAGGACCCCGGTATCCCCTGCAACCGAGCCGAAATCCGGGCTGGGCGCCCTCCACATGGCCGCCAGCGACATCCGCGCGCCTTCCAGGGCCTGCAACGCCTGCTCCCGCTTCAACTCGGCATCAAGCAGGGCGATCTCGGCGGATCTCAGGTCCGAGTCCGGATTGCGGGCGGCCGCTACCCAGCGGGCCACTTCACGACGCATGGCTTGGGCCATTTTGATGCGCTCTTCGGCGTGCTCGACATGCTCCTGAGCGGCCAGCACGTCGACGAAGCGCCCCGCGGCCAAGGTGGCGATAGCGATACGGGTGACGTCCGCTTCGCTTCGGGCGGCGTCCACCTCGGCGCCGCCGAGCGCTTGGCGCGCTGCCCGCTTCCCACCTAGTTCCAGAACCTTGGAGACGCGAAAGGTGGATTCCGCGGCGTCCAAGCCGCTCAGGCCACCTGAGCCAGCCACGTTCTCAAGCTCGCCGCCAAGGACGAGCGGCGTAGGCAATGCCTCCCGGCCCGCACGGCTTCTGACAGCTTCCAGTTGAGCGGCGTCTGCCTGGACGCGGGGATGAGTGCCCAGGGCACGGGCAACCGCATCCTCCAGGCGCAGCACTTCAGCGGCGTGGCCAGGCACGGCCACACCGCAGGCGCCGGCTAAGGCCAGCGCCCACAAACTACGTAATTTCACGGAAAATCTCCGACAAATGGTCATGACGACGCGCTGCCGGCCACCATTTGGTGGACAGCGCTCTCAGGCCGCTACAGCGCGGCAGGAGTCGTTAGACGATCGGAGGTCTGAAAGGTGAGCCGCGATGGCCGGAGGGCTCATCAACGGAGTGCAGGCCGGGCAACAAAGATGCCGGCGGAACCGTAGCCAGGTTCAGATTCGAGGACACCAGCATGCCGGCAAAGCTCACATCAGCCTGGTGAAGGACGCTGTGGACGCCTGATGCATGCTTCGGATCTACGTTGTCGCCATGTCCAGGGGCGTGTGAGTGCCCATGCTCCGCCGTTGCAGCGATGTCGTGCTCGGCAGTGTGGAGCTCGCCCTGCTGGATCACAATCGGCCGAACAACAACGCTCAACAGCATCAGCACAAAAATGCTGAACCGGATGAGTCGACGGTGGCGGGCCGAGAAGGCGGACATGAAATGAAGAATAGTCGTACCGAACCTGGGTTGTCGAGAGCGTTGAGTTGGGGGGGAGCGCGGCCTGCTCCAATATAGACTCGCCTCTCGAGGAACGCGTCGCTCAAGCCCGCTCCGATCGACCCTGCCTCAGGCGTGGTCGCCCAAGGTGTCCGGTTCTGGCCGATAGCCGGCCCCGAGGGTGGGCGGTGTCTACCCTCGGCCCCTTGGGCGATTCAGTCACGCTCGCCTAAACTAAGTGCGCTATTTCCCTCTAACAAGTCCAGCTACTTCTAGTGCCTTAACCCTCTCGCGATAGGACGCACGGAACTCTGTGAAGGAATGGCTCATTGTATGTCCTGCTCTAGACCACCTCTCGACATCCCAGCCGCATTCTACTAGCTCAGATACAGAGAATGTAAATTCCAGTGTCTCAGTGAAGAAAGGGAGGAAGGGATAAACTTTTTCATAGTCGAGATCGCCGGAAGGGCCGTGCACGAAGTAGTTCCTGCACTTCACTGCCAGTCTCAGAACTTGCAGAAGTTCCGGAAACCACGGTTCCAGACTGTTTAGTAAGATCTCGCCCCGATGTTTAACTTTTGATGTAAGTGTCGAGCTGCCGAGCCTTGAGAGGGCCTGGAGCATTGAGTCGCGTTGTGGTGAGACGGGGAGATCCCGGAATAGCAGCCTTGTCTGACTGGCAGCCGCCAGTAGACGGTCAGGCAACTCTGGCGGTTGTGGGCAGTCTTCTTTGGGAAGAAGATCGAACATGTTGGCCGCTGCTACGAGGCGATTGGTGGTGTAACGGTTTCCGTACTCTATGCCGTTAGCGTGCTGTACCCGTGCGGCGAGCCTCTTGGGATCCCTTGCGATCCAGGATGACATGACGTTGCAGAACTCTACTGTTCGCGTTGCCGCGTCTAGTGGAAGGTCAAATCGAAGCGATGTGGGAAGCTTCTCGACGGAAGACGCGCGTGCCATGCATACGTGAACCGTGTCCGGCAAAGAAAGCTCGTCCTGCGAGAACCTTCGTGCAGTGAACTGGTGTGCTGTCTGGTGTCGACCACTTAGCATTGTTAGGAATCTTAGGATCACGAGTATGCGGGTAGCTGCTTCGTTGAGCGTAATTGGTTCGCTCATATCCACGCTGATGCGTACAACGTTCGTGATTCCTACACCGTGAGCTGTACCAGATTCTCCACTGGGACTGTTAAAAATGCTGATACGGCCTAGATTGGTTTAAATCGCCCAGGGTTTTGTAGACAGTCGTCAGCCGTTTAGTGCGTACTGCTTCTCGAACTCTACCGGGGACAGCCCGTCGTTGGAACTGTGCCGCCGTTTTGGGTTGTAGAACATCTCGATGTACTGGAAGACGTCGGCCCGTGCCTCGTCGTGATTGCTGTAGATCCTCCGCTTAATACGCTCCCGCTTCAGTAGCTGGAAGAAGCTCTCCATCGCTGCGTTGTCATGGCAGTTTCCTCGTCGACTCATGCTGCACACGATGTCGTGCTCGCGCAGGAAGCTCTGCCAGTCTTCGCTGGTGAACTGGGTTCCCTGGTCGGAGTGAAGCAGAAGCCCGGGGCTTGGCTTGCGCCGCCACACTGCGGCCAATAGCGCCTGCAAAACCAGGTCCGTATGTTGAGTTGGTCGGGTTGCCCATCCAACGACCTGACGCGAAAACAGATCAAGCACTACCGCCAAGTACAGGAAGCCGTCGTACGTGCGGATGTAGGTGATGTCCGTGACCCACGCGCGATTTGGCTCATTGACTTTGAAGCCGCGAGCCAGAACGTTCTTGGCGACTGATCCAACAGGGCCGCTCAATGGGCGTGGTCGCCGACCGTAGCCGACCATTGCCCGCAGCCCCTCGCTCTTCATCAAGCGTGCCACGCGATGACGACTACACGTCTCGCCAAGCTCGCGCAGATCTGTGGTCACTTTGCGGTGGCCATACACAGAGCCGCTTTCCAGCCAGCTGTGCTTGATTAGGCCGAGCAATCGCTGATCGTCCTTGTCGCGAGCGCTTGCCGGCTCTTTTAGCCAGGCGTAGTAGCCACTGCGATGGACGCCAAGCATCCGACACATCGCCGCGAGGCCGAACTCATCTGCGTGTTGCTTCATGAAGGCGTACTTTGCTCTTACCCCTTTGCAAAGTACGCGGCGGCTTTTTTTAGGATGTCTCGCTCTTCAGTGACCCTGCGTAGCTCAGCCTTGAGGCGGCGCACTTCCGCGTTCTGGTCCTGCTCGACACGCCGGCCAACATCGCCTTTGCCTTGTTGCCGCTTCCAGCCGTAAAGACTGTGGATCGACACGCCCAGTCGCTCGGCAACCTCCGCTACCGGACGGCCGTACTCAACAATCTGCCGTACCGCCTCGATCTTGAACTCATCGGTGTACCGCTTCGTGCTCATAACCACCTCCGCCTAAGCCATAGTTTATGGCTGCGAGGTGTCTACGGAACCCTGGGCGATTCAAGTAGCACATTCTTCCAAGCGTTTTAAAACAGGTGCCCTGCTCATGTCTACGCACGCTGACTCCTGGGATTTGGCAACTGCATTACGAGATATGTCCGCCGATCTTGCGAAACACGTACACGCTTCAACTCTCCCGGCGTCCAAGGAGCTGGACAGCTGGCTGGACTACATCAACAAGGCGGCCCGCGTGTATTGGGCGCTTGAGAGCGCCTGCGAAGATCTGATTGAAGACGGCGCTACGGAGGCTAGAGTTCAGGCGCTCAAAGAGGCCTTGACCCGCGCTCAGGGGCAAAGTGAGTATTGGCCTAGAAAGGATCGATGGTAGATCGCGCTGGGCTGTGGATGTCTCTAGACAGCATCTGAGAGTTGATCAGGTAGCGGGTGCTCGGAGTTTTTCCAGCTGCCGCGGCAGCGGAAAGCGCACTGCATGGCTCCTCCGTCTGCCGCACTCCGTTTAGTAGCAGGCCCTCATACACAAATGGACCTGCACCGGCATAGTGTCAGCGTTGTAATTGGAACTAGGCCAATCGTTGCCGGCCAGTGGGTGGTCTACGAGTCGAGCAAGCACGGGGGGTGCCCGGTCACCAATTTTTCGAACCGCGCTAGCGAAGGTTCGAAGCATTGTCGTAACCCTGGGACCTGGTCAATTCGATCGCTTTCGGTGTACATGACCACATGCATAGCCTCCACCAGCCGGGCGATCCGAGCGAGCGGGTCGACAACCTTGCAGCTATTCTTCCCAAAATCTTCCAAATCCACCCTTGCTGCCAACAGACCCTTCTGGTGATTCAAGGTCAGCGCTAACACATCACTGGGAAGGTAGCAGGTGGTACAGACGATATCGTAGGCCGGCGACATTTTCACGGTGTCCTGTGCAGGATTCTCGTAGGTCACGCCGAAGTTCTTCAGGTGCGCATCACCGTTACCGACCAATACTGACAGTGCGACTTGGTCGAATAGCTGCGCCAACGCCGCCCGCCGATGCTCCACCGAGCAGTAGGCATTGAGTATCTGGGCAACCTGCTCATAGCTGAGGCTGTACTTCCAGCTTGCGTTGAGTCCCGCAAGGACCGCAATGTCCTCAAAGCCTATTGGTGCCCCTGCCTGCGTGCGATCAAATCGCCGCATGACAAATCGTTTATTGTCTGCTGAAAGGAAAAAATCCGGTACCGGAATACCAGCTTCCTTGGCGATGGACATGCATAGGTATTCGTTGATGGCCAAACCGGGGAAGTGGGCGCCTTCGGTCTTGACGATGAGTTCTCGTGTGGGCAGAAGTGCCTTTCCGAATACTGCCCCTGATTGCTCTGGGACCAGAAGCTTCGGCTGCATGCCAGAGACGCCTGACCGCATCAGGTAGGCGTCGGTCAGTTCTTGGAACAAATCGCCTGTTCCTTGGTCTGCCAGCAACTGAGAAAGTTCAATGCCCATCGCCGCACCGGGGGTGAACTCAGGGCTTGTGACAAAGACACGGCCAATGCCAGCTTCACCACCCGCCATCGCCAAAAGGAGCATGGGATCAAGCGTGGATGTCTTCCCAAACCGACGCTGAAGCATCTCCAGCATATGGCCCTCCGGAAGGTTCATTTGGAAGATGGACATGAGTTCGTTGTCTTCATACGGCTCCATGCGTACGGGCATACCCAACGAGACAGCGGAGGGGGGTAGGGCACTTGGCGCGTAGTTGAAGGCGTAGTAGCCCACGTAGTCCAACTGCCCCGATAGACCCTGGGGCGTGGACACCGTCATGCTTGTGCGCTTGACCATCATTTGCTCCCTATCGGCTGGCCCGGCTCGGTCTTGCCACTAGCGGTCACGCGCCGCCGACGGGGACCTTGCACGGCACTGTCTGCGGCCACCTTCTTCCCAGGCGCGTGATGTCCGTACATGGCATGAGGTGGCGCCAGCCCGAGCAGCGACCGCAGTTCTACCGTGGTGGGCTTGGAGGCAGGCACTACGCTTAGTTCGCCGCCCATGCTTTCCAACACCGCCACCACGGTACCGAGCGCGATCCCGGCTGCACCCTTCTCCAGCTCGATGATCGTTTTTCGGTTCACGCTGGCGGCGGCAGCTAAGGCCGATTGGCTTAGGCCACGCTGGACGCGCATGCTCCGGATCTGGTGAGCAAGGCGGAGGAGGATGACATCTTTCATGTCCGTTATTATACACATGATTGACCAGGTGTCCGTAAAAACGGTCAGGTCAAGGTCCGTAATACGTCACAACGAATACGAAATGTCCAATATAATGGACATTTCGTATCTTTGTGTGACAAGACGGGCTCAATGATGCCACGGCGGCAAGGTTCACCTCGCGCGATCTGAGCTCCCTGGAGCTCTAGCCCCAATTTGGCGCCGCGGGACGCCTCCTGCGTGTGCCTCTTCGGATCCAGTCAGCGATCCAGGGCGAGCTCCTCCAGTGTTCTGACATGAGTCTAGTTACATTCAACGCGCGGACGTGCGGAGTCTGTTCCGGTAGCGACTGGCAGTCGAGGCACCAGCCCAACCTGCCGGACTATCGCGCGGGTGGTTGAGCGTTCAACAGCTCTGAGCGGCTCATACGCTTTGTATAGGTGGCTCCTAATGATTGGAGCAATTTTGTTGCGTTTGAAGCCGCGGTGGGGCCGCCAAGGGATGATTCGTGACAAAAGGGTATAGCCAGTTGTGGTGTTTATTTATCTAAGCCAATGATTTCAAAGGGGTAAATGGTGTCTTTCCGGAGCATTGGTGGATAGACCCCTTTTGATTTCTGATTTTTACGGATGCAAACAGAAACCCCGGTAAGCCGCTGTGCTTGCTGGGGTTTTTCTTTTTTGCACGGGAAGCTCTGCTTCCTGCCGGTTTGAGGCCTGTCTTCTGCCCGTAGCCATGGCACGATGGGTCACAACTCAAGGGAGGAGTGACGGCATGCGGCTGACGGACCAGGAACTCAAGCACGTGGTCAATGTCGACTGGGGAATGCGGTTCTGGCGATGGTTCCGCTGGGTGCTGCTGGTCATCCTGGCAGTGGCCGCGACCGGTGATTACACCGGCCTGATGAAGCAGGCACCGAATGCGTGGCTGATCGCCGGCGCGGTCTATCTGCTGGTCGCCTGGCCGGGGCTCTGCCGCGCGTATGTCTATCGCTCGCTGCGACGCATGATCGAGGCCGACCCGGAGGCGCGCGAGCAGCTGCGCCAGGCGATGCATCGCTGGCGATGAGAAGGTGCCTGCCGCGCGGCGGCAGCTGTCCTCCCGCAGCCCGGTGAGCGTGATTGCGTGGCACGCCGCCCTCGCATCGCACGAACACGACGACAGCCATCACGCGCGTTGTGCCCCGCAGCATGCGTTTTCGTGCACCGCGTCTTGCAAAAAAAACCGTTCCTCCTCTATGGTGCAATCGATTGCATCGCGGCAGTTCGTCAGCGTTTGATACCAGGAGGCAGGAAGGCGGATGTCCATCCATTCCATCAGACCGCCATCGGCGCCGGGGCTCACGCGGCGTGATGCGCTTCGCATGGCAGTCGCCGGGAGCCTTGGCTTGGGCGCTGTGTCCATGCTGCCGGCATTTGCAGCCACCGCGCCGCTCAAGGGCAATCTGAAGCACTCGGTCGCCCGCTGGACCTTCCCGCAGCTGTCGGTCGCGCAGCTCTGCACGACGGTGAAGACGATTGGTTTTGCCGCCATTGACCTGGTCGGCCCGGAGGATTGGCCCACACTGAAGGCCAACGGCGTATACAGCTCGATGTGCAACGGCGCGGAGCTGGGCCTCACCAAGGGCTTTGCCGGCCGTGAGTTCCACGACCAACTGGTGCAGCGCTACACGCGGCACATCGATCTGGTGGCCGATGCGGGCTACCGCAACCTCATCTGTTTTTCCGGCAACCGCAACGGCATGGATCCCCAGGAGGGCATGGCCCATGCAGAAGCGGGCCTCAAGCGCATCCTGGGGCACGCCGAGAAACGCGGCGTGGTGCTGGTGATGGAGTTGCTGAACTCCAAGGTCGATCATCCCGACTACCTGTGCGACACCTCCGCATGGGGCGTGGCGCTGTGCCAGCGGCTCGGCTCGGACCACTTTGGCCTGCTCTACGACATCTATCACATGCAGATCATGGAGGGCGACATCATCGCCACCATCGGCAGGGATCACGCCTGTTTCAAGCATTACCACACGGCGGGCGTGCCTGGCCGGCACGAGATCGGGGACCAGCAGGAACTCAACTACCCCGCCATCTGTCGCGCGATCCGCGACACCGGTTTCGATGGGTATCTGGCGCAGGAATTCATGCCTGCCGCACCGGATCCCGTCGGCTCGCTGCGCGAGGCGATCCGCCTCTGCGACGTCTGAAACGATATCCACCAGGTGAGAGATCCATGGCAGACAATCATTACGACGCCATCGTTGTTGGCTCGGGAATCAGTGGCGGTTGGGCGGCGAAGGAACTGACCGAGAAGGGCCTCAAGGTCCTGATGCTGGAACGTGGCCGCAACATCGAGCACGTGAAGGACTACGTCAATGCGATGAAGGAGCCGTGGGACTTCCCGCACCGCAACCGGCCAACCCAGGCGATGAAGGCCGCCTTCCCGGTGCTGATGCGCGACTACGCGCTGGCTGAGAACCTCCAGGGCATGTGGGCCGACGAGCAGGAATCGCCCTACATCGAGACCAAGCGCTTCGACTGGTTCCGCGGCTACCACGTCGGCGGGCGGTCGCTGATGTGGGGCCGGCAGAGCTATCGCTTCTCCGATCTGGATTTCGAAGCGAACCTCAAGGACGGCATCGCCACCGACTGGCCGATCCGCTACGCCGACATCGCGCCGTGGTATGACCATGTGGAGAAGTTTGCCGGGATCGCCGGCACCCGCGAAGGGCTGGACGTCCTGCCGGACGGCCAGTTCCTGCCACCGATCCCGCTGAACATCGTCGAGAAGGACGTGGCCGCGCGGATCAGGAAAGCCTTCGGCGGCACCCGGCACATGATCCACTCGCGCACGGCCAACATCACCCAGCCGATGCCCGAGCAGGGCCGGGTCAACTGCCAGTACCGCAACAAGTGCATCCTCGGCTGTCCCTTCGGCGCGTATTTCTCGACACAGGCGGCGACGCTGCCGGCGGCCATGAAGACGGGCAACCTGACCTTGCGGCCGTTCTCGATCGTCAAGGAAGTGCTCTACGACAAGGACCGCAAGCGTGCGCGCGGGGTGGAGGTCATCGATGCCGAGACGGGGCAGACCTATGAGTACACGGCCAAGGTCATCTTCCTCAACGCCTCCTCCTTCAACTCGACCTGGCTGCTGATGAACTCGGCCACCGATGTATGGGAGGGCGGGCTGGGCGCATCGTCGGGCGAGTTGGGCCACAACGTGATGGACCATCATTTCGGTGCGGGCGCCTCGGGCCGGGTCGAGGGTTATGAGGACAAGTATTACTTCGGCCGTCGTCCCTGCGGCTTCTACATTCCCCGCTTCCGCAACGTGGCGGCGGACAAACGCGGCTACCTGCGCGGCTTCGGCTACCAGGGCGGTGCCAGCCGTACGGGATGGTCGCGCGAGATCGCCGAGCTGAACATCGGTGCCGACCTGAAGGAGGCGCTGACCGTGCCGGGCGACTGGCGCATCGGCATGACCGGCTTCGGCGAAGTGCTGCCGCACCACGACAACACGATCCGCCTGGACAGGGACCGCAAGGACAAGTGGGGACTGCCTGTGCTGGCGATGGATGTCTCCCTGCGCGCCAACGAACTGGCCATGCGCAAGGACATGGCCGCCGATGCCGCCGAGATGCTCGAGGCCGCCGGCGTCAAGGACGTGGAGATGCACGACAACGACTACGCCCCCGGCAAGGGCATCCACGAAATGGGGACCGCGCGCATGGGACGTGACCGCAGGACGTCCGTGCTGAACCAGCACAACCAGGTCTGGGATGCGCCCAACGTCTATGTGACCGACGGTGCCTGCATGACCTCCAGCGCCTGTGTGAATCCGTCGCTGACCTACATGGCGCTGACGGCGCGGGCCGCCGACCATGCCGTACGCGAACTGAAAGCGGGGAATCTCTGATGGACCGCCGCGAACTGCTGAAGATGATCGTCGCCGCCACCGGCGCGGCGATGATTGGCCTGCCCGCACTCGGCCAGGCACAGCCCCCGGCCGCGACGGCGAAAGGCCTGTTCTCCGATGCCGATGTCGGCACACTGGATGAGATTGCTGAGACCATCCTGCCGCGGACGAAAACGCCCGGAGCGAAAGACGCAGGCGCCGGTGCGTTCATGGCGACGTTCGTCAGCGACTGCTACACCGCCCGGCAGCAGGCGACGTTCCGCGCGGGATTGGCCGACATCAGCAAACGCGCCGGCGGGCGCTTTGATTCGCTCGCGCCGCAGGCACGCACCGAGCTGCTGCGCGCGCTGGATGCAGAGGCCCGCAAGCACGCGGTCGAGGTGAGCGAAACCGGCACCGCCGAGGAAGGAGAACCGATGCCGCACTACTTCACGATGTTCAAGCAGCTGGCCATCTTCGGTTTCTTCACCTCGAAGGTGGGCGCGACCGAGGTGCTGCAGTACGTCGCCGTGCCGGGGTGCTATGACGGCGACCTGGCGTATGTTCCCGGTACGCCGGCGTGGGGGACCAGCTGATGGAGCGCAACAGAATGATCCAGCCTGTGCTGATCGCCGCCGCCGTGCTGGTTGCCGCACCGGCGCTCGCGCAGGCCGCTGCCGACCCGGCGCGCGATCCGAAGCAGACCGAGGTCTGGACGCCGGTGCCCGCGAGCGTGGCCACGCCCCCGGGAAAGGCCCCTTCCGATGCGATCGTGCTGTTTGATGGCAAGGATGTCTCCGCCTGGGAGTCGGAACAGGGCGGACGCGTGCCCTGGCGCCTGGCCGATGGCGCACTGACGGTGGTTCCGGGCAGCAAGGGCATCCGCACCCGGCAGCGCTTCTGCGACGTGCAGCTGCATGTCGAATGGCGCACGCCTGTCGAGATTACGGGCTTTGAGGGCCAGGACCGGGGCAACAGCGGCATCTTCCTGCAGGAGCTCTACGAGCTGCAGGTGCTCGACAGTTACAACAACCCGACCTATGCCAATGGCCAGGCCGGCTCCATCTACAAGCAGGCCATGCCATTGGTGAACGCCTCGCGCGCACCGGGGCAGTGGCAGGCCTACGACATCCTCTGGAAGGCACCTCGGTTCTCACCCGGCGGTGGGCTGGTGTCGCCCGCGCGCATCACGGTCCTGCACAACGGCGTGCTGGTACAGGACGACACCGTGCTGGCGGGCAAGACCGAGTACATCGGCGCGCCTTCATACGCACCCCATGGGTGTGCGCCGATCTACCTGCAGGAACACGACTCCAACGTCAGCTACCGCAACATCTGGGTGCGGGAGCTGTAGTGGACGCCTATTTCGCCAGGTAACTGGCGAGATTGTCGATTTCCTGTGCCGACAGCTGGGAAAAGGGCGGCATCAAGCCGCCGCCCTTGCTGATCTTTTCCTTGATCTGCGCCGGCTGCAGCCGCTTGGCGACATCGGTGAGTGCGGGGAACGTCGGCGGAATGCCGGCCCGATTCGCGCCGTGGCAGGCCGTGCAGTGCACGGCATAGACTTGTGCACCAGCGGCCGGGTCATCCTTGGACCACGCTGCGGGGGCCAGCACCGCGCCGCATAGCGCCAGGGCCAGTGTCAGGATCTTGTTCACGAGAGGCTCCTTGGTGGGCTAGCGGGGTGAGCTGGCGGGCAACGTAGCGGTGAGGTGCTGGCGCAGGTAGTCGGCGCCCGTCTTGATGACCTTGGCCGGATCACGAGGTTGGTCGTGCTCGACGATGTACCACTGCACGCCCGCCGCCGCGGCGGCAGGCAGGATCGCGTTCCAGTCCAGCACGCCCTGGCCAACAGCGGCGAAGCCGCCTTCGTCTTCGGCCTGGCCGGTGGGTGCGTTGTCCTTGGCGTGTACCGCGAACACGTGGCCACGGAATCTGCCCAGCATCACCACCGGGTCGTGGCCCGCACGGGCTACCCAGGCCAGGTCCAGTTCGGTCTTCAGGTCGGGCCCGGCGGCAGCGAACAGCAGTTCCAGGCCGGTTTTGCCGTTGAAATCGACCAGCTCGAAATCATGGTTGTGGTAAGCCAGGCGCATCCCCTGGGCGTTTGCCTGCGCCGCGATCCGGCCCAGTTCCTGGCCCAGTGCAGTCCAGCCTGCGGCATCGGTCGGCCGATCCTTCTTGTCCAGGTACGGCACCACCAGGGTGGTGTTTCCGATCGAGCGGTTGAAGGCCACTACCCCGCCCAGGTCGCTGCGCAGATCGGCCAGTTGCACGTGCGAGGAAATTGCCTTGATCGAGTAGCGGTCCAGCAGTTGCTTGAGTTCGGCAGCGCTGACGTTCTGGGTACCCACTGTCTCCACCGCGCCGACGCCCGCGTCATGCACGATCTTCAATTGCTGGTCGAGCGTGCCGGCGTCGCGCAGCGTGTACATCTGCACAGCGATGGGCTGCGGTGGACCGGCCGGGGCGCCTGCGAAGGCGGGCAGGGCAGCGAGCAGCAGCAGTGCGAGGGTGGTGGTCCTGCGCGTAGCGATTTTCATCAACACATCCTCCCGGGATTCAACCGATGGTGGTCCAGGCACGGGACCTGGCCGATGCAATCACGCGGTCGACGATCAACGCCGAACGCAGGCCGTCCTCGAAGGTGGGCAGGCCCTGTGGCCGCTCGCCGTCGATGGCGTGATAGGTGTCGGCGACGAACGCCTCGAAGCAGTAGCCGTAGCCCTGCGCATGGCCAGGCGGCAACACCGAGAGGCGCCGCTGTTCGGCACTGCCGCCACCCGGCCCACGCACGAAGGTTTCCTCGCGCTGGTCGGGCCGGCCGATCCACAGCCGCTCGGCATCTTCTTGGTTGAATGCCACGCTGGCCCTGGCGCCATCGATCTCGAACCAGAGCCGGTTGTGGCGTCCGGCCGACACCTGGCTGACGGTCAATGACGCCAGCGTACCGGCGCCGGTACGGAACATCGCCGCCGCCACGTCCTCGCTGCGGACCGGCTGCATCGCGCTGCCGGCCACCGCGGTGGTGAAGCTCTGCCCGGTGCCGGTGCTGCGTTCGGCGATCACCGTGTCGAATGCTGCGCTGACCTCGGCGAAGCGCTCGCCGCTGACCCACTCCACCAGGTCGCACCAGTGTGAGCCGATGTCGGCGAACACGCGCGACGCGCCACCCAGCGCAGGATCGACGCGCCAGTTGTTGCTGGCCGGGTCCAGCAGCCAGTCCTGCAGGTAGCTGCCGTGGATCAGGTGCAACGGCCCGAGTTCGCCGTCGGCGATGCGTGCACGCGCCTCGCGCACCACCGGGTGGTAGCGGTAGACGAAGGGCACCGTGGCGACCAGTCCGCCCGCCGCGGCCAGCGACGCCAGCGCCCTGGCATCTTCCAGCGTGGTGGCCAGCGGCTTCTCGCAGACCACATGCTTGCCGGCTTCCAGTGCGGCCTGTGCCATGGGACGGTGCAGATGGTTGGGCGTGCAGACATGCACGACCTGTACCTGTGGATCGGCGACCACCTCCTCGATGTCCCGATAGGCGCGCGGGACATTCCATGCCTGCGCCACGTCGCGTGCGCGTTGCGGTGACGAGGCGGCCACGCCGCGGATCTCGGCACCGGCCAGCAGCGCCGCGCGACGATGCACCGCGCCGATCATGCCGGTGCCGATGATGGCGATTCCAGGTTTTGGCATCAGCTGCGGTCCTCAGGGCGTGGACGATGTGGCCGCGACCACTGGCCGGTCGCGGAACAGCAACAGGAAGGCGATCAGTACGACCAGCGCGACGCCTGCCGGGAACAGCCAGATCTGCTGCCAGTCGGGCCCTGCGTCGGTGGTGAAGTGCTCCACCACCGCCCCGGACAGGAACGTGCCGATCAACATGCCCACGCCATACGTGGCCAGCGTGATGAACCCCTGCGCGCTGCTGCGCGCGGCCGGTCCGGCATGCGCATCGGTATAGATCTGGCCGGTGACGAAGAAGAAGTCGTAGCAGATGCCGTGCAGCACAATGCCGATCACCAGCAGGGTGAAGCCGCCGCCCGCATCGCCAAAAGCGAACATGACGTAACGCACCACCCACGCGGCCATGCCCACCGCCAGCATGGTCTTCACCCCGAGCCGCACGAACAGCAGCGGCATCGCCAGCATCAGCAGCACTTCGGACACCTGGCCCAGCGACTGCAGGCCCGCTGCGCCGCGCACGCCCAGGTCATTGAGATACGGGTTGGTGAAGTTGTAGTAGAACGCCAGTGGGATGCAGATCGCGATGGATGCCAGGAAGAACACCAGATAGGATCGCGACTTCAGCAGCCGCAGCGAATCCAGCCCCAGGATCTGCCCGAGCCCGGCATCACGCTGTTGCGCCAGGGGTGGCGTGTGCGGCAGGGTGAACGCATACAGGCCAAGGGCCAGCGACGCCATCGCCGCCATCCGGAAGGTCAGCTCGAGCCCGTGCGCCTGTTCCCAGCCCAGCCAGCCGATCAGCACGCCGGCCACGATCCAGCCGACGCTGCCGGCCACCCGCACCAGCGGGAACTGTTTCTCGGGCGATTGCATGTGCCGCATCGCCACGCTGTTGGCCAGTGCCAGTGTCGGCATGAACAGCAGCATGTAGCCCATCACGCAGGCGGAGAACATGCTGAAGGTGGTTGCCGTTGACGCCAGCCACATCAGCACCGCGCCGGCCAGGTGCAGGACCGCGAGGATGCGCTGCGCCGCGAAGTAGCGATCGGCGATCAGCCCGACCAGAAAGGGCGCCACGATGGCACCGATGGACTGGCTGAGGAAAGCTGTCGCCACCTGGCTGGCGCTGGCTTGAAGCGGGCCCTGGACGAGATAGGTTCCCAGGGTGACGAACCATGCTCCCCAGATGAAGAACTGCAGAAACATCATCGCGCCCAAGCGCGACATGGTGTGCGTCATGGTTTGCCCTCCCAGGCAGTGAAGGCTCAGATCCCCAGCATGCGGCGTAGTGATTCCGGATCGGTCCCGCTGTCGGCAAAGTCGTCGAAAGCGCGCCCGGTCACGTGGATGATGTGGTCGCGGATGAAGGCGGCGCCCTCGCGCGCGCCGTCCTCCGGGTGCTTCAGGCAGCACTCCCACTCCAGCACTGCCCAGCCGGGAAAGTCGTACTGCGCGAACTTCGAGAAGATCGCCTTGAAGTCGATCTGGCCGTCCCCGAGCGAGCGGAACCGCCCAGGACGATCGATCCACTCCTGGTAACCGCCATACACGCCACTGCGCGCGCTGGGGTGGTACTCCGCGTCCTTGACGTGGAAGATGCCGATGCGATCGTGGTAGCGGTCGATGAAGCCCAGGTAGTCCATCTGCTGCAGCAGCAGGTGGCTGGGGTCGTACAGGATCTTCGCGCGGGGATGGTGATCCACCACCTCGAGGAAGCGCTCGAACGTCGCGCCGTCATGCAGGTCCTCGCCCGGGTGGATCTCGAAGCACAGGTCCACGCCGCAGGTGTCGAACGCATCCAGAATCGGGCGCCAGCGGCGGCCGAGTTCGGCGAAGGCTTCGTCCACCAACCCCGGCGGTCGTTGCGGCCAGGGATAGAAGTAGGGCCATGCCAGCGCGCCAGAGAACGTGGCGTGCGCGGTCAGGCCCAAGCGCTGGCTGGCCTTGGCGGCCAGCAGCAGTTGCTCCACCGCCCAGGCCTGGCGGGCCGCGGGATCACCGCGTTTGTCCGGTGGCGCGAATCCGTCGAACAGGCTGTCATAGGCCGGATGGACGGCGACCAGCTGCCCCTGCAGGTGGGTGGACAGCTCGGTGATCCGCAGCCCATGTCCTTCCAGCATGCCGGTGACATCGTCACAGTACGTCTGGCTGCGCGCAGCTTCGGCCAGATCGAACAGCGCCGGAGCGCTGGTAGGCACTTGTACGCCAGAATAGCCGAGCCCCGCGGCCCATCCGGCCAGCGTGTCCAGCCGATCGAAGGGAGGTGTGTCGCCGATGAACTGCGCCAGGAACAGTGCTGGACCCTTGAGCGTTTTCAAGATGATTCGCCCTCAATGCAATCGATTGCATTATCCTAGCAGGGGCATTCGAAAGACCTGTTGTGCACTGCACAGCGGAAGGAAGAGGTAACGCCATGGCCACCATCTACGACATTGCAAAGCACGTCGGTGTTTCCGCCGGCACGGTGTCGCGGGCGCTGTCCCGGCCGGAAAAAGTCCTGCCGGCCACGCGCGCGCGCATCGAACAGGCGGCGGCCGCGCTGGGCTATGTTCCCAACACGGTTGCCAGGACACTCAAGACCCAGCGCAGCGGCAAGATCCTGGTCACCGTGCCGGACATCGCCAATCCGTTCTTCGCCCAGATCCTGCAGGGCGCGGAGGAGGCGGCGCAGGCGGTTGGCTATGCCGTCCTGCTGGGCGATACCCAGAACCTGCCCGAGCGCGAGGAACGCTACGCGCAGATGCTCCGGCGCAACGAGGCCGACGGTCTGATCGTGCTGGGCCATCGCCTGCCGCCCACGGCACGCGCGATCGTCCAGCAGCAGGGGGCTGCCGCGCCGGTGGTCAATGGCTGCGAGTTCGATCCCGCACTTGGCATCCCCAGCGTCCATATCGACAACGCGGCCGCCGCACGCGCCGTGATGGAGCACCTGTACGGGCTGGGGCACGAGCGGATTGCCGTGGTCGGTGGGCCGCCGGACAATCCCCTGCACCAGCAACGGCTGGAAGGCGTCCGGGCCGCCGCCAAGGCGCGCGGCCGCCTGCGCCAGCTCAGCGTCGTGCCCGGCGACTTTTCCGTCGAATCCGGTCACGCGGCCGGGATGGCGCTGTTGGCGCGCGCGCCCGTGCCGACCGCGATGTTCTGTTTCAGCGACCAGATGGCGCTGGGCGTGCTGGCGGCCTGCCGGGATCTGGGCCTCCAGGTGCCGGGTGAGCTGTCTGTCGTCGGCTTCGACGACCTGGCATCGTCGCGGTATCTCACGCCTCCGCTGACGACCATCAGGCAACCGATGCGGGAGATCGGTGCCCGCGCGGTCAACCTGCTGCTCGCCATCATCGAGCGTGTCGATGTGCCGCTTCAGCAGACGCTGGATTTCAGCCTGATGCTGCGGGGCTCGACGGCTTCGCCCGGACGGAGCTGAGGCAGAGCGGCATGCGGCATGCGGCTGCCGCGGCACGGTGGCGCCGGTGGTGTCACGCACGGTTGGATGAGAGGCAGGGGTAGCGATGCGCCCGGATGGATTCGGCTCAGGCCAGGGTGACCTGCACCGCCTCGCCGCTCGTGCAGGACGGCGCGATCCACACATCGAATACACCCGCTTCGGCACGGCGGATGCCATCCACGCCGGTGAACTCGAGCATCGATTCGTTCAACAGAAAAGCGACGTCCAGCGACGCTCCACCAGCCAGGGTGACCTTGTCGAAGCCCTTGAGCTCACGGACCGGCCGGACCCGGCTGGCGACCCGGTCGTGGATATACAACTGCACGACCTCCTCGATGGTCCGCTGCCCGAGGTTGCGCACGCGCGCGCTGACCCGGACCGACTCGCCCCGCCGAAGCACCGCGGCGTCCACCCGGGTGGGGCCGTACTTAACCTTGCCGTAGGTCAGGCCATGCCCGAACGGGTACAGCGCTTCATGCGGGATCTCGCGCCAGCGTGTCTTGAATTCCTTCATCTCCGGCAGTTCGGGACGGCCGGTGCGCGGATGGTTGTAATAGTAAGGTTGCTGCCCCGACGCGAGCGGGAAGGACACCGGCAGGCGACCTGACGGGCTGTAATCGCCAAAGAGCACGTCAGCGATGGCATGGCCGGTCTGCGAGCCCAGGAACCAGGTGATCAGCACGGCATCGGCATCCCGCACGCCGCCCTGCAGGGCCAGCGCGCGGCCATTGCGGACCAAGGCCACCACGGGGGTGCCAGCGGCGGCGACCGCATCGGCCAGCTGTTGCTGGACGGCAGGCAACACGATCTCGATGCGCGATTGCGCCTCGCCGGAGTAGCGCTGCGGCTCGCCCACGGCCAGGATCACCACGTCCGCGCGCTGGGCGGCCTGGACGGCGAGTGCCAGACCGCCGTCGATCGCGTCCTCCATGCCACACCCGTCGACAATCTCCAGCTGCGTGATGTCGCCAAGCGCGTCGCGCAGGCCCTCTTCAAGCGAAACGTACCGATCGGCATCGCCGAACAGCGTCCAGCAGCCTTCGATGTTGTCGCGGTCACGGGCGAACGGTCCGATCAGCGCGATGCGCTGCCCGGTCCTGGCCAGTGGCAGCACGTCACCGGCATTCTTGAGCATCACGATCGAGCGCCGCGCCGACTCGCGCGCGAGCTCCTCATGCCGCGCAAGGCATGCGTCGGAGACATCGTCCATCTCCAGCGAGCGATACGGGTTGTCCAGCAGGCCGGTGCGCTCCTTCAGTTCCAGCATGCGCCGGACCGCCTGGTCCAGGCGCCACATCGGCACGCGGCCATCGCGGACGAGCGAAGGGAGATGCTGCAGGTACAGGCCGCTCTGCAGGCTGAGGTCGAGGCCGGCCATGAAGGCTTTGAGCACCGCGTCCTGCATGTCCTCGGCATAGCCGTGTGCGACCAGCTCCATTTCCGAGGTGTAATCGGAAATGGTGACGCCATCGAACCGCCACGCGCCGCGCAGAAGGTCGGTCAACAACGGCTTGTTGGCACTGACTGGTACGCCGTTGATATCGTTGAACGCGGTCATGATGCTGCCGACGCCGGCATCCACTGCCGCCTTGAACGGGGGCAGATGTACATCCTGCAAGGTCTGCGGGGCGATATCGACCGTGTTGTAATCCAGGCCCGCCAGACAGGCGCCGTAGGCAACGTAGTGCTTGGCCGTGGCGAGCAGCGCATCCTCGCGGCGCAGGTCGTCGCCCTGGAACCCCTGCACGCGTGCGGCACCAAACCGGCACGCAAGCAGCGTGTCTTCGCCGGTGCCTTCGGCGCCGCGGCTCCAGCGCTGGTCGCGGGTCACGTCAATGGCCGGTGCGAACGTCCAGTGAATCGCTGCGGCGGTCGCTTCCACGGCGGTGGCGCGGGCAGTCCGGCGCGCCAAGTCCGGTTCGAAGGTCGCGGTCTCGCCCAGCGGGATCGGAAACACCGTGCCCATGCCATGGATCACGTCGGCGGCCAGGATCAGGGGAATGCCCAAGCGGCTCTCTTCCACCGCCACCCGCTGCAGCGCCACCGCACCCTGCCGGCCCCTGCCGTTGAACAGGGCGCCGACCTTGCCCTGGCGGATGAGCTCGAGCACCTGTCCGGCGTTCTGCTCATTGGCGACCGGATTGATATCCGGAACGAAGGGGCGAACCATGTCGGCCGTGACGTTGAGCTGGCCGACCTTTTCTTCGATGGTCATCTGCGCCATCAGCGCATCGATACGGGATGTCATTGGAGCCTCATGAAATCGGTTACATGAGGCTATGAAAAGAGGTTGATCGGTAAACCGCCAGCGCGGCGATCAGTCGCAGGCGATGGGGGCCGACTGCGAGGAGGTCCGGATGAGCAGCTGGTGGGGCAGGATCTGCTCGCCGCAGGGCAGGCCAGCATTTCCGGTGAGGCAGTCGAGCAGTGCCCGGGTTGCCGCGGCCGCCATCCCGGCCATCGGCTGGCTGGCCACGGTCAGCGGTGGCCAGGCGCGCCGCGCAGCGGCAGTGTCATCGAAAGCGGCCAGTGACAGATCCTGCGGAACCCGCAGGCCCGCGCGATGCGCTATCCACAGCACGCCCAGCGCCATGTCGTCATTGCTGGCCAGCACGGCCGTCGGTGCTGAGGACATGCCGAGCAGCGCTTCGCCGATGTCGCAGCCCGACTGGAACGAAAAGCGGCCATGGCGGATCAGCTCCGGCGGGATCGGCAGTCCGGCCCGCGCCATCGCCTCCTCGAAACCGGCAAGGCGCTCCCGGCTGTCGCCATGCTCCATGGGCCCGGCCAGGAACGCGATCCGTTGGTGGCCGCTGTCGATCAGGTGCAAGGTGAGCTGATCGGCCGCCAGGCGGTTGTCGATGCGGATCGTCCGCATGCCCGGCAGTACCTGTGCACCGGCCAGGGCAACGGTGGGAATGCCGAGCCGCATGAAGGCGTCCGAGCCGGACAACAGCTCGGCGTACGGTGGGATGAGGATCAAGCCTTCGGCGCCGGACTTGATCGCATCCATGACCCGCTGTTCGGCATGCTCAAGCGTCGGCGAGGTGCCTTCGCAGACGATCAGTCCGGCGCCTGCCGCGTTGGTGCTGGCCAGCACCGCGAGCAGTGCATCGGTCAGGAAGGGCGAGCGGTCACCGGAATGGATCAGTGCGAGACGGGTTCCCGCCGCACCGGCGAGACGCCGCGCCTCAAGATTGGGGACGTAGCCGGTCGCACGGATCGCTTCCCTGACCCGCGCGCGCGTTTCCGCGCCCACCTTGCCCGTGCCGTTGATCACGTTGGATACGGTCATCGTCGAGACGCCGGTGCGATCGGCAACCGTCTTCAGCGTTGCAGGGCGATGCGGAGGTTGGCCTGGGCCTGGACGGTGCGCCATCGAAACGCCTGCTGGAGAACAGCGGGTATTGGAACGGGTTTAACGTTAAACCCGGCTGAGCCGGATGAACCGTTCGTGCCGGCGGTCCACGTTCCTCCGAGCGTGATCCACTACCATGGGCCACCCGTCAGGATGCGCCCGCATGTCCCTCGTGATCCCCGTGTTGCCCAAGCCGCCCACCGCCCGCATCGCGGCCTGGCTGCTGATGCTGCTGGGGATGTGGCTGACCTTGAAGCTGGGCCTGGTGGTGACGCTGCTGTCGGGCCTGCTGGTGTTCCACCTGACCCATCTGTTGGCCTCCACCGTCGAAGGCAGGCTGCCGCCCGGTCGCGCCCGCGCCTATTCGGTGATCGTGCTGTCGGCGTTGATCATCGGCGCGCTGACCCTGGCCGCAATCGGCATCGCCTCGTTCTTCCGCAACGAGACCGGTGGCCCGGATGCGCTGTTGATGCGCCTGATGGACATCCTCAATACCTCCCGCCACCAGGTCCCGGACCTGCTGCAGCCGTACATCCCGGAAGACCTGCAGGCGCTGCGCACGGCGATGAACGACTGGGCGGCGACGCACCGCCAGCAGCTCGGCATTGCCGGCACCTCTGCGGTGCAGATCAGCGTGCGGATCCTGATCGGCATGGTGCTGGGCGCGATGATCGCCCTGTACGACGAACTGCCGCTGCCGAAGCTGGGGCCGCTGGCGCAGGAACTGATCGGCCGCACCAGCCGCATGGCCACCGCCTTCCGGCAGGTGGTGTTCGCGCAGGTGAAGATCTCGCTGCTCAATACGCTGTTCACCGCCATCTTCCTGCTCGGCGTGCTGCCGCTGTTCGGCGTGCACGTGCCGCTGTCCAAGACGCTGGTGCTGATCACCTTCCTGGCCGGCCTGCTGCCGGTGGTGGGCAACATCATCTCCAACACCGTCATCACCATCGTCGCACTGTCGGTCTCGTTCTACGTGGCCGTGGTCGCGCTGCTGTACCTGGTGGTCATCCACAAGCTGGAGTACTTCCTCAACGCCCGCATCGTCGGGGGTGAGATCCAGGCACGTGCCTGGGAGCTGCTGCTGGCGATGCTGGTGATGGAAGCGGCGTTCGGTCTGCCCGGATTGGTGGCGGCGCCGGTGTTCTACGCCTACATCAAGCGCGAACTGCTGGATCAGCGCTGGATCTGAGTCGAGCAACGTCCCATGCCCTCGTACGACATCATCACGCTCACCACCGCACGCCTGACCCTGCGCCCGCAGGTCATGGCCGATTTCCCCGCCTATGCGGCCTTCCTGTCCTCACCCCGTGCGGTCGGCGTGGGTGGGCCCATGGACGAGCGCGCGGCCTGGGGCCTGTTCTGTCATGACCTGGCGCAGTGGCCGCTGCTGGGACACGGCGCGCTGATGATCGAGCTGACCGCGACCGGCGCGTGCATCGGACAGGTGGGAATCAACCATGGGCCGCTGTTCCCGGAGAAGGAACTGGGCTGGTTGCTGTATGACGGCCATGAGGGCCGGGGATATGCCACCGAGGCCGCTGCAGCGCTGCGTGATTGGGCCTTCGCCGCACTGGCATTGCCGACCCTGGTCAGCTACATGACGCCGACCAATACCGCGTCGGCGCAGGTCGCGCGACGCCTTGGCGGCGTGCCGGATGCGGCGGCCGCACGGGCCGACCCGGCGGATCTGGTCTACCGCTACGGCGGCCCCGCGCAGGTCTGACCGGCCGCACGTGATGCTGCATGCTGGCCGGGATTCCGTAGCAGGCGGACCACCGCCCGAACGAGGCCATGGAAGAATATTCAACGGTCCGCGACCGTGCATTGCTGCCGGGCCCGGCGCGGTCTATGACGCAGGCAGGTCTCACACAGGAACGGCACCATGGCCGCGTCCGTGCGTGGGTGACGCAGGCCAGCCGGCTGCCCGGCGAACAGATGTGAGCGCCAGCTTGAAGCCCCGGCCGATCGGGTCTATAACGCGCACGAAGGGCGCAGCCGTCCGGGCCGCCCATGGTGATCGGTGCTCCCATGATCCAGCCCAACGCCCGTTCAACGCCGCGCGCTGCGGCGGCCAGCGAGCCGTCCGCATCACAGCAGATCGATGCGCGCATCCAGTCGCTGGATGATTGGCGGGGCGAGGCGTTATCGAACGTCCGCGCCTTGATCCGCAAAGCTGCTCCGGACGTGGTGGAGACCTGGAAGTGGCGGGGGGTACCGGTGTGGGAGGATCACGGCATCCTGTGTACCGGCGAGACCTACAAGGCGGCCGTGAAGTTGACCTTCGCCAGGGGCGCGTCGCTTCCCGATCCCAAGGGGCTGTTCAACGCCAGTCTGGAAGGCAACACCCGCCGCGCCATCGATCTGCATGAAGGCGACACGCTCAACGCGACGGCATTCAAGGCACTGATCCGCGCAGCGATCGCGCGCAACCGGGCAGCGAAGCCTCCCGCCGCTGCAGCGCGTGCGAAGGCGAGCCAGCGCTCTGCCTGAATCATCACGACCTCCTGCACTGGAACACGCCGCGCGATTCGGCAACGATGAAGGGCTGGGCGAGGCGGCAGCGATGCGGCCGGCCCACTCCCCCTCAACGTTTCCAGGATGTGCCTGTGCTGAGTGTGATCGGCGGTTTGCTTGCGTTGTATCTGGTGTGGCGGCTGATCTGGCCACTGCGATTGTCGCGTCCGGTCCGGATCGTGCTCGGCCTGCTGGTGGTGGCGCTGGCGCTGCACCACCGCATCGTGGCGCAGTTTGCCGGGACCATGGCGTCGCCGGAAATTCCCAAGGCGATGATCGCGGTGCTCGCGACCGGCTTCACCACGCTGCTGTTGAGCGCGGTCTTCGTGCTCCTGCTGGACGCGCTGCTGCTGATCGCACGCCTGGTCCGGGCGCGGCCCGTGCTGCCTGTGCTGCGCGCGCCGTGGCTGCGCCCTGCGGCGGGCACGTTGGCGCTGCTGCTGTCCACGTATGGCATCTGGCAGGGCATGGCCGTGCCCAAGCCCCGCCAGATCGAGGTGGCCATCAAGGGGCTGCCGGCCGCGTTCGAGGGCTACCGCGTGCTGCAGCTCACCGACATCCACGCCAACCGCCTGCTCACCGGGGCCTGGGTGGAGAAGGTGGTCGCCGAAAGCAATGCCCTTGATCCGGACCTGGTAGTGATCACCGGGGATCTGATCGACGGCACTGTCAGCGCCCGTGCCAACGACTTCGCGCCGCTGGCCAGGCTGCACGCGCCCGATGGCGTCATCGCGATCACCGGCAACCACGAGTACTACGCGCAGTACGCCGACTGGATGCAGGCCTTCCGCGGGCAGGGCATGCAGGTGCTGGAGAACACCCACACCCGGGTGCAGCGCGGCGGCGCGACGTTGACCATTGCCGGTGTCACCGATCCAGTGGCGGCGCGCTATGGTCTGCCCATGCCGGATCTGAGCAAAGCCTTGGCAGGCGCGGACCCACAGGCGCCGGTGATCCTGCTCGACCATCGCCCGGTGGAGGCACGCGCCAATGCCGCACAGGGCGTGGCGCTGCAGCTGTCCGGTCACACCCATGGCGGGCACATCCTCGGCATGAACCAGCTGGTCAAGCGGGCCAACGGCGGTTTTGTCTCCGGGCGCTACGAGGTGGACGGCATGACGCTGTATGTCAGCAACGGCGCCGGGCTGTGGCCGGGCTTCGCCGCGCGCATCGGTGTGCCCTCGGAGATCACCCTGATCACGTTGCGGAGGGGATGAGGGTGACTGGAAACGACATGCCCGGGGTGGTGCTGCCGGATACCGAGGCCTGGACCGTTCGCGATCCGCTGGGCCGGGAGTACCCGATCTGGGTGGCCCTGCCGGCCGGCTACGAGCGCGACACGCACCTGCGCTACCCGGTGCTGTATGTCACCGATGCGCTGTACAGCTTTCCGCTCGCACGCAGCGTGCGCAACATGGTGGGGCAGGGTGGTGCGCACCTGGCGCCCTTCATCCTGGTCGGGCTGCCGCCGCAGGAGGGGCTGAGCTCGCAGCAGAGCCGCTCGCGTGATTACACGCCGACCCAGCCGGTGCGCCGTACAGGCGACGATTACACCGATGGCATCACCTACGGTGGCGCTGCGCACTACCGCGATTTCCTGGCGGACCATGTGCTGCCACAGGTCGAGGCGCGCTATCGCACCGATCCCGCGCAGCGTGCGTTTGCCGGCCATTCCTACGGTGGGCTGTTCGGTGCGTACGCGCTGCTGACCCGCCCGGCAATGTTCCAGCGTTACATCCTCTCCAGCCCATCGCTCTGGTTCGACCAGCACGTGATCAACCGGATCGAGGCGGACTACGCCGATGCCCATGCCGATCTGAACGCGCGCGTGCTGCTGTCCATCGGCGCACACGAAACCCCGGCGTCCGACGCGCCGTTCGCGGCGCGCAACGACATGGTCGCGCATACGCGATCGTTTGCCGAGCGTCTGCGCGGGCGCGGTTATCCAGGGCTTTGGCTGGAGACACGCGTGGTTGCCGATGAGGATCATCTGACGGTCTACCCGGCGATGCTCACCCGCGCGCTGCTGGCCCTGTTCCCCAGCCGGAGCACCGCCCTGGCCGTGTGAAATTTTCGCCAGTGGGCGTGCACGCCTCGGTCACCGCGCAGCGCGGAGGCTGAGCGCACACGCTACGCCCACCCGGAGACCCCATGACCACGCTGACCCTGCCCGAACTGGCCAAGAAGATGGCCGGCATCGATTTTGCGATGCTGCAGACCCACACCGCCAGCGGCGAGATCGCCGGCCGGCCGATGAGCAACAACGGTGATGTGGATTACGACGGCGACAGTTATTTCTTCGCCTTCGACAGTGCCGACATGGTGGCCGAGATCGAACGCGACCCCAAGGTCGCGTTGTCCTTCACCGGCAGCAAGTCGCTGCTGGGCAAGCCGCCGCTGTTCGTGGCCGTGGAAGGCCACGCGACGTCGAGCCGCGACCGCGCGACCCTGCAGGCGCATTGGGTCCCGGATCTGGAACGCTGGTTCACGCAGGGCGTGGATACGCCCGGAATCGTGCTGATCCAGGTGAAGGCAACCCGCATCCATTACTGGGCGGGTGAGGACGAGGGCGAAATCCGGCCGTAAGCCATGCCCGCATCATCAGTCAGGATCGGATGCGCAGGCTGGTCCATTCCCGGCCGGTACGCGGCGTTGACCGGTGAGGGCGAGAGCATGCTGGCGCGTTATGCCACACGCTTTTCGGTGGTGGAGATCAACTCCTCCTTCTATCGTCCGCACCAGCAGCGCACCTATGAACGCTGGGCGGCGAGCGTGCCGGCCGCGTTCCGCTTTTCAGTGAAGCTGCCCAAAGCCATCTCGCACGAGGCCGCCCTGCGCGGCTGCGGTCCGGCGTTGGACCGCTTCCTCGAGGAGACGGCCGGGCTGGGCCGCAAGCTCGGCGGGGTGTTGCTGCAGCTGCCGCCGAGCCATGCATTCGATGCGCGGGTGGCGGCCGGCTTCTTCGGCATGCTGCGCCGTCGCACCGCTGTACCGGTGGTCTGCGAGCCACGCCATGCCAGCTGGTTCACACCGCAGGCCGATGCGATGCTGCAGCGGCATGCGGTCGGGCGTGTCGGCGCGGACCCTGCGCGGGTTCCGCAGGCCGCCCAGCCGGGCGGTGATGCCGGATGGCGCTACTGGCGATGGCATGGCGCGCCCCGCATGTACTACAGCGACTATGACGACGCAGCACTGCGTGATCTGGCCCAGGCGCTCGCGCAGCGGACAGCCGGTGCGCGCTGGGTGATCTTCGACAACACCGCCCATGGGTTCGCCACCGCCAACGCGGCGCGGCTGCAGGACCTGCTGGGCGGCGCCACCCCCCGGGAGCCCGCACATGCCTGAAGGTCCTTCCATCGTCATCCTGCGCGAAGCCGCCGCCAAGTTCCGCGGCAAGACCGTGCGCCTGGCCACCGGCAACAGCTCACTCGATCTGACCCGCATGGAGGGCCGTCGCGTGGTCGCCCTGCGCAGCTGGGGCAAGCACTTCCTGATCGAGTTCCGTGGCTTCAGCCTGCGCGTGCACATGCTGATGTTCGGCAGCTACCGCATCGATGAGCGCAAGCCTTCCCCGCCGCGGGTATCGCTGCAGTTCGACAACGGCGAGCTCAACATCTATGCCTCGTCGGTGAAGTACATCGAAGGCGCGCTGGAGGACACCTACGACTGGCGGGGCGATGTGATGGACCCGTCGTGGGATCCCAGGCTGGCGCGCAGGAAACTCAAGGAAATGCCCGACACCTTGATCTGCGACGCGCTGCTGGACCAGGACATCTTTGCCGGCGTCGGCAACATCATCAAAAACGAGGTGCTGTTCCGTACGCGCGTGCACCCTGAATCCACGGTGGGCGCGCTGCCACCGCGCAAGCTGGGCGAGGTCATCAAACAGGCGCGGCAGTACAGTTTTGATTTCCTGGCGTGGAAGCAGGCATTCGTGCTTCGCCAGCACTGGCTGGTCCACACCAAGCGCACCTGCCCCCAGTGTGGTGGCCCGCTCAGCAAGACCTACCCGGGAACAACCCGGCGAAGGACGTTCTTCTGCCCGGTCTGCCAGGTGCGTTACGGTGCGGCCCCGACGGCACGCAAGGCTGTGCGCAAGGCCGCGCCAGGGCGTTCAGCCAGGACCACGCGCATGGCGTAGGATGGGGTGTCACACGCACCTACGCGCGTCCTGCGCGATCGACGTCCGATCGCCCTCGCTCCTTTTTCAGAGTCCTTCATGCCGCCCGCGGGATGAAGGCTCCCGTGTCCCACGGAGCGCTCATGCCGGGCTATACCACCCGCATCCTTACCATCCCGGTCGGCGGTCACGACTTTCGTATCCGCGCGCTCAGCGACCTGCAGCAGTTCTCCGATCCGACGGGTCGCGCCGAACGTGCCGGCATCCACTCCTCACTGTGGAGCCTGTTCGGCCAGATATGGCCGGCCGGCCGCGCGCTGGCCGACACCATGAGTCACTTCGACATTGCCGGCAAGCGCATCCTCGAACTGGGCTGCGGGCTGGGCCTGTCCAGCCTGGTGCTGGCGCATCGGGGCGCGGATGTGGTCGCGACGGATCACCATCCACTGGCCGAGTCCTTCCTGGCCTACAACGCAGGACTCAACGATCTGCCGGCGGTGACCTACCGCGACCTGCCCTGGGAGGTGCCCGATGGCTCGCTGGGCCGCTTCGACCTGATCATCGGCAGCGACATCCTGTACGAGCGTGGCCATGCCCACCAGATTGCCGCGATGATGCTGCGGCATGCCAAGCCCGATGCCGAACTGCTGATCACCGATCCCGGGCGCGGCAACGTCGGCGCTTTTTCGCGCGGCATGGCCCTGCAGGGCTTCGATGTGACCGAGCAGCTGGGTCTGTTCGAGGATGAGGGCGATGCCCCCGGCAATGGCCGGCTGCTGAGCTATCGGCGCGGCACCGTGCGGGCAGTGGCCGTCG
This sequence comes from Stenotrophomonas sp. PUT21, assembly GCF_052232875.1. Lineage (NCBI taxonomy): Bacteria > Pseudomonadati > Pseudomonadota > Gammaproteobacteria > Lysobacterales > Lysobacteraceae > Stenotrophomonas > Stenotrophomonas sp. PUT21. The sequence goes on from NZ_CP197645.1 coordinate 757,083, forward strand.
CCTGAGCGCGCGCCGGGCGCGTTGCGACATCCAGCCATCCCTCCGTGACGCGGCGTGCAGATCGGCTGTCGTAGGCTGTCGCCGTCCAGATGCGGCCCAGGCGGCCGGGAGAACCCTGATGCGATGTGCTCCACGGCCGAGTCACCATGGCCTGTGTGTTGGCAGGACGCACGCTTGAGCGCGGCCACCACCGCGCACGCCGCGCGACCGCAGACGCGCTCGATGATCATCGCCGGCCTGTCCACGGTGGTGGAGTGGTACGACTTCACGCTCTATCTGTACCTGGCCACGGTGCTGTCGCGGGTGTTCTTCGGCGGCGGCGAAAATGCGCTGCTGGCCACACTGGCCGGGTTTGCGGTGTCGTACCTGATGCGGCCGCTTGGCGCACTGGTGTTCGGCCATCTGGGGGACCGCTTCGGGCGGCGCTACATGCTGCTGGCCTCGATGCTGCTGATGACCGTGGCGATGCTCGCCACCGCGCTGTTGCCCACCTTCGAAAGCATTGGCGCTACTGCCGGCGTGCTGCTGTTGCTGCTGCGCTGCCTGATGGCTTTCTCGGTCGGCGGCGAATACACCGGCGTGGTGGCCTACCTGCTGGAAACCGCACCGGTGCGCAGGCGCGGGCTGGTGACCTCGCTGGCCTCGGCCGCGAGCGAAGTGGGGGCCCTGTTGGCGGTGGCGCTGTCGGCGCTGACGGTCGTGTTGCTGAGTACGGCGCAGCTGGATGGCTGGGGCTGGCGGATTCCGTTCTTCGTCGGTGCCGTCTTGGCCGGTGCGATCCTGCTGGCCCGCTCGACGATGCACGAATCGCCCGAGTTCGAGCGGCAGCAGGCCGAAGGCACCGTGCCGGAGTCGCCGATCCGCGACACCTGGCGGCACCACAAGGCCGCGATTGCACGCACCTTCGCGATCTCCGCACTCGGCTCGATCACCTATTACGTTGGCATTACCTATGTGCCTGCCTTCCTCGGTTCGGTGGAGCAGGTGAGTGAATCCGAAGCGCTGTGGCTGTCCACGGTCGCAGCGGTGGCGGTGATCGTGGTGACGCCGCTGGCCGGCGCGTTGTCGGACCGGGTCGGTCGCCGGCCGGTGCTGATCGCGTTGGCTGCGCTGTCGGCATTGCTGCCGTTGACGATGTTCTCGGTAATGGCCGGCGGCAGCACCGTGGCGATCGGGCTGGCGGCGGTGGTGCTCGCGTGTCTGGCCGGTGGAGTAAGTGCGGTGGCAGCGCCCGCCACGGCGGAGCAGTTCCCCGGCGAAGGGCGGCTCAGTGGCCTGGCGCTGGGCGTCACCATGGCAACGGCCTTCTTTGGCGGCGCCACGCCGTTGCTGGCCGAGGTCCTGGTGCGGCATACCGGCTGGTCGTCTGCGCCCGGCGCGATGATCGCGGTGGTGGCGGTGCTGGTGCTGCCGGTGATGTGGACGCTGCGCGAGACGCGGCCCCGGTAGCGCCGGCCGCAAACAGAACGGGCCGCCCGAAGGCGACCCGTCTGCTCAAACGCGATGGAGCTCTTCGCGCCTCAGTACTTCCAGCGCAGGCTCACCGAGACGAAGCGCGGCTCGCCGTAGTTGTTGTAGTCCAGGTTGGCCCAGTAGGTCTTGTCCAGCGCGTTGCGCACGCTCAACGTGGCCAGCCAGTTATCGCTGATGCGGTAGTTGGCGTTGAGGTTGACCAGCATGTACGCCGGCTGGTTCACGGTCACGCCCACGCCCGACGGGTGCGGCACGTTGAAGGCCTGCACCTTGCTCTGCCAGGAGAAGCCGCCGCCGATGCTCAGCCGATCCCAGCTGCCCGGCAGCTGCACCGTGGTGTTCAACTGCAGGAAGTCTTCGGGCAGGTTGGCGTAGATCAGGTCGGTGGCGGCGCGGGTGACCTTGACGTGGGTGTAGCCGGCATTGACCGTCCAGCCCGGCCGGATCTCGCCGTTGACGTCCAGTTCCCACCCACGCGACTTGGTGCCGTTGACCCCCACGTACGCCGAGGTGCCGTCGCTGAGCGATCCGTCAGGCTGGCTCATGTCACGCACAGCGTAGTTGTCCTGCTTGGCTTCGAAGATCGCCGCGTTGGCGGTCAGGCGACCGTCGAACCACTGCGACTTGATGCCTGCTTCCAGGTTGGAACCTTCCACCGGGGCGAGCAGGTTCTCGTTCTTGTCCTTGTAATTCTGCGGATTGAAGATTTCGGTATAGCTGGCATACACCGAGAAATCCGGCACGATGTCGTACACCACGCCGACGTAGGGGGTGACTTCATCGGTCACCTTGTACTGGCCGCTCGTGGCGGTGTACGCGCCAGCCGTGTTGTAGGAACGGGTCATCGTTTCCCAGCGGCTCAGGCGGGCACCGGCGATCAGCGAGAGCGGATCGGCCAGGCGCAGACGCGTGGAGGCATACACACCGCTCTGCTTGGTGCGCGCGATGCGGCTGGCGCCGGTGCGCGAGGCGGTCAGCTCGGGGATGTCGCCGTTCCAGGTGTGGATGTTGGGAATGTCATAGCGCCAGCGTGCGACGGAGGTCAGCGTCCAGGTGGTCGATTCCAGGTCCGACCAGCTGCCACCGACGACAACGTCGTGTTCCTGGCCGAACAATGGGAACTTGCCCGACAGGAACACGTCCACGCCATTGCGGGTGTCTTCGGCATCGCCGGCACCGGCCAGCAGGTAGGTGCCGCTGCCGGTCACCGGGTCGGGGTAGCCGCTGCCGTAGACGCGCACGTTCTGCACATTGCCTTCGGTGTGCGCGGCATTGACCTTCAGCAGCCAGGTCTCACCGAAGCGCTGTTCCAGGTTGGCGAACGCGGTGCTGGTTTCGCGCTGCCAGCGCGTCCACTTCGGGGCCATGTTGGTCGAGCGCGGCAGGTGGGCGAAGCTGCCGTCGCTGTTGAAGAACGGCACGGTGCCCCAGGTCGAGCCGACCGGGTTGTTGTCCTGGCGCTGGTAGCCCACGGTGACGGTGGTGCTGTCGGTCAGATCGCCTTCGACCACGGCCATGCCGGACATTTTGTCTTCGGTGTAGCGGTCGTAGTAGTAGTCGCGGTCCTGGTAGGCGGCGACCACCCGGCTGCGGAAGCGGCCATCGCGGGTCAGCGGCGCGTTGACGTCGGCCTCCATGCGGCGGAAATCCCAGCTGCCGGCACTGATGGCGAAGGACGCATCGAAATCACGGCCCGGGCGCTTGCGCAGCAGATTGACCGTGGCCGAAGGAATACCCGCGCCGCTGAGCAGGCCGTTGGCGCCGCGGATCACTTCCACGCGGTCGTAGAAGGCGGTGTCGTACTCCTGGTTGGTCGAACCGCTATAGGTTGGCAGGCCGTCCACCTGGAAATCGGTGATGGTGAAACCGCGCGCGTAGTACAGCGGGCGCTGGGTGTCGTAGAAAGACACATTGACGCCGGTGATGTTGCGCATCACATCGTTGATGCTGAACAGCGATTCGGTCTGCAGCCGCTCCAGCCCCAGCACACTGGTCGACTGCGGGGTTTCCTGCAGGGTGATCGGCAAGCGGGTGGTGCTCGAGGGTGCGGCGCGGTCACCCACCACGCTGACCTTGTCCAGGGTCTTGGCATCGGCGGCGCTGCCGGCCTCGGCCAATGCATCGGCAAAGGCCTGCGGGGCGGTCAACGAGAGGGCGGAAAGCAGGGCCAGGGCCAGCGGGGCACGGCGGGAGCGGAGCGGGTGGGCGCGGAGGGACATGGGGGTCTCTGGACGGGCAAGGAGGAAATGAGGGCAACAGGCAGGCAACGCCGGCGCACGGGCGCCAGGCACGGGGTGTTCCATCCTGGGAAAGCAGGGGGCGGGGCAGCTGCGGGGCGACGGCAGTCCATTGAGACCGTCAAGCGCCCGAAGCGACCACCCTGCGGTGTGCAAATGTAAATCGTTCTCAGTCGCTTTACAATTCTTGAACAATTGGCGGCGTCGGCGTAGAGGGCTGAGCACCGGCGGGGAGCCCAAAACGCAACCGGCCACCGCAAGGGTGGCCGGAGGGAAACCGAGGCGGAGACCGAAGGCCCCGCCTGCGTAGGCTTACAGCGCCTGCAGTTCTTCGTTGGCGTTGCGCTTGGCCTCGGCCGGCTTGGCGGCCGGCGGCGGCGGAGTGAGCATCACCGCCGGGCTGGTTTCGACGGGAACGTCCATGTACGGCAGCTTCAAGGTTTCGCTGGTCAGGCGGCGGATCTCATTGGTCAGCGCCGGGCTGTCGTTGAGCTTGCGCCCATAGGACGGCACGATTTCCTTCAGGCGCGCTTCCCAGCCGGCGGCCATCTGCTGGGGGAAGGCCTTCTTGAGCAGGTCCAGCATGATCGGCGGCGAGGTCGAGGCACCTGGCGAAGCGCCGAGCAGGGCGGCCAGCGTGTGGTCCTGGTCGGTCACGATCTCGGTACCGAACTGCAGGATCGAGCCCTTCTCCGGGTCCTTCTTGATGATCTGCACGCGCTGCCCGGCGGTGACCAGTTTCCAGTCCTCGCGCTTGGCATTGGGGAAGTATTTGACCAGTTCAGCCTGGCGGTCGTCATCGTTCAGACGTGCCTGGCCCATCAGGTACTTCACCAGGTCCAGATTCTCCAGGCCCACGCCCATCATCCCGGCTACGTTGTTGTGGTTCACCGAGGAATACAGGTCGAACCACGAGCCGTGCTTGAGGAACTTGGTGCTGTACAGCGCGAACGGCCCGAACAGCACCACCGGCTTGCCATCGAGCTTGCGCGCATCCAGATGCGGCACCGACATCGGCGGGGAACCGGTTTCGGCCATGCCGTAGGCCTTCACCGAATGCCGGCTGGCGATCGCCGGGTCCTGGAACGCCAGGAACTGGCCACCGACCGGGAAGCCGGCGTAGTTCTTCGATTCGGGAATGCCCGACAGCTGCAGCAGCTTGAGCGCGGCGCCACCGGCACCGATGAACACGAAGCGCGACTTGATGGTGGATTCGTTGTCGGACTTCAGGTCCTTGACGGTCACGTTCCAGCTCTTGTCGTCGTTCTGGCGCAGGGCACGCACTTCATGGTTGAGGTGCAGCGCGAAGTTCGGGCTGCGCTGCAGGCCAGCGGTCAGCTGGCGGGTGATCACGCCGAAGTTCACGTCGGTGCCCAGCGGCATCCAGGTCGCGGCGACTTTCTGCTTCGGGTCGCGGCCTTCCATCAGCAGCGGCGCCCACTGCTTGATCTGCGCGGCATCCTCGGAGTACTGCATGCCGTAGAACAGCGGGTTCTTGACCAGCGCCTGCTGGCGCTTGTGCAGGTAGGCGATGTTCTCGTCACCCCATACGAAGCTCATGTGCGGGGTCGGGTTGATGAAATCACTCGGTTGGCTCAGGCGGCCTTCGCGCACCTGGTGGGACCAGAACTGGCGCGAGATCTCGAACTGCTCGGCAATGCCGACCGCACGCTTGGTCTCGATGCTGCCGTCGGGCAGTTCCGGGGTGTAATTCAACTCGGCGAACGCGGAATGGCCGGTGCCGGCGTTGTTCCAGCCGTCCGAGCTTTCCAGCGCAACCCCGTCCAGGCGCTCATAGACCTGGATGTTCCAGTCCGGTTGCAGCTCCTGCAGGAAGGTGGCGAGCGTGATGCTCATGATGCCGCCGCCGACCAGGACGACGTCGACCGGCTTGTCGTTGCCGGCCGCCGGGACCGAGCGCTGATGCAGCGGCCAGTACAGGAACAGTGCCGCTGCCAACAGCAACACCACGAGCAGGCCGAGGACGACCTTCGCTAGTTTTTTCATGGGGATCTCAGGTAGGGAGACATGGGAAGGATGCCGCCGCTGCCGGGAACGCCCGTGAAGACGGGCGTCACAGCGGTACCTTGAGCGCAATTTTAGCCCTTTCCGGTACGGATTTGGTGCAACGCAGCATCCGGTGGGTGTGCCGGACCGGCTCAATCGCTGGCGAGGGTGAAGTATTCCAGGAGGAAATAGCTGGCTTGATAGGCCAGCGCTATCAGGGCCAGCACCAGGTGGGCGCGTCGCTGGCGCAGCGCGATGCCCATCCCGGCGACCGCCAGCATCACCGCGGTATGGACCCAGTAGGCCTCGCCGAGCATCTGCCAGCGGCTGTGGCCCTTGATGGCGGTATCGCCCAGATCCAGCAGGGTGACCAGGGCCAGCATCCCGAAGAAGCCGGCGCGCCGCTGCAGCAGGTAATTCTCATAGCTGCCGAACTCGCGCACATCGTCGGGGAACAGCAGCACGCAGAGCAGGTACCACGCTGCGCAGTAGGCGATCACGAACAGGTACAGCTCGAAGGTCCACTGCCGCACCTCGCCCAGGCGGAATTCCCACCACCAGAAGGTCACCACCGAAATCAGCGCCCAGACCACCCAGCACAGGTGGATCCACGACCAGCCGCGGCGCCGGGGGTGCTCGATGATGCCCGCCAGGCCCCGCAGCAGGGTGGTAATGCTCAGGCCGAGGATGATGCTGAGCACCACGCGGATGTGCAGGTAGACCGGATCGGTGTCCATCGACGTGCCCGCGGCTGGAATGCGCCGATGCTGCATCGGGGCGGGTCGTCGGGTCGTGTAGGGCTGCATGCGGCCCCGGTACGACAGCCGACCAACGGTCGGCTCTACCGGTCGGGGTTATCGCTTTTTGCGCACCAGCGTCGCCGAGGCCGCCAGCACTGCCCGGGTCAGCAGCGCCATGGTCTGCACATCGCCCTTCCAGTGCTGCCAGTACAGCGGCACGTCTTCCCACGCGCGCTGCTTCATGTGCACCAGCCGGCCGGCATCGAGGTGGCGTTTGACCAGCGGCAGCGGGTTCATGGTCCAGCCCAGCCCGCCGAGATTGGCCTGCACGAACGCACGGGTGGAGGGAATCCACCAGGTCGGTGCGGTCAGCGGCAGGTCGTTGCCGGCCAGGCGCCGGGCGAAACGGGCCTGCATATCGTCCTTGCGGTTGAACACCAGTACCGGCGCCTGGGCCAGCGACTGCGCATTGACGCCCTTGGCGAAGTGCTGCTCATGGAAAGCGGGGGTGCAGGTGGCGGCGTAGCGGATACTGCCCAGCGCATGGATCTGGCAGCCCTGCACCGGCTCATCCAGGGTGGTCACCGCGCCCAGCACGGCCCCTTGGCGCAGCAGGGCCACGGTGTGGTCCTGGTCTTCCGAGCGCAGGTCCAGGGTGGTGCCGGTCTGCCGGGCGAACTGCAGGGCGGCCTCGGGGAACCAGGTTTCCAGACTGTCGTGGTTGACCGCGACCGGGATGCTGGCATGGGGCAGGTCCTCATCGGCGATGCCCATCCGGTGCAGCGCGTCGTGCTCGAGCAGGGCGGTCTGCTCGGCCAGCTGCACCAGTACCTGGCCCTCGGTGGTGGCCACCGCCGGCGAGGAGCGCTTGACCAGCAGGCGGCCCACCCGGTCCTCCAGCGCCTTGACCCGCTGGGAGACTGCCGAGGCGGTGACATTGAGCGACTGAGCGGCACGTTCGAAGCTGCCTTCGCGGATCACCGCCGCCAAGGCGCGGAGCTGGGCATGGTCGATGCGCATGATCTTAAGTTCCGCTAAAGATGGTTAAGTAAGTTTAGCTCTACTTTTTCATGTTGCGGCGCGACAATACGCGCCATCCGGTGCTGTACGCCTTGGCGAGGCACCGCCCCCCAGCAAGACACAGGTGGTATCCCATGTTTTCGATCCTTTCCGGCGGCGCCGGGCTGAGCGCGTGGCTCAGTGGTGCCGCAACCGGCATCGGCCTGTTCGCGGTGGTCGGCGCGCAGAGCGCGTTCATCCTGCGCCAGGGCATCCTGCGCAAGCACATCATTCCCGTGGTGGCGACCTGTGCTGCCATCGATGGCATCTTCATCTTCGCCAGCGTGGCCGGCCTGCGTACGCTGACCCAGGCGCTGCCATGGCTCACCACCGTGGTGCTGTGGGGCGGCGTCGCTTTCCTGGCCTGGTACGCCTGGCAGTCGGCGCGGCGCGCGCTGGCCGGTGGCGGCGGCATGCACGTGGACGAGGGCGACAGCACCTCGCGCCGCGCGGTGCTGATCTCCGCGGTCGGCTTTTCGCTGATCAACCCGCACTTCTGGCTGGACATGATGGTCATCGGTGGTATCGCTGAGAACTTCGGCAATGCGCGTATGGCCTTCGCCGCCGGCGTGTTCACCGCCAGCTGCCTGTGGCTGACCGCCCAAGGCCTGGGGGCGCGCCTGCTGGCCCCGCTGTTCACCAAGCCCAAGACCTGGCGCATCCTCGACGGCACGATTGCCGTGATCCTGTCGATCCTGGCGCTCAGCCTCGCGTTCCGCGGCATGCATTGAACTCTCTCCTCAATGCAGGTCCTGGAAATGGCACCGTTCGCGGTGCCATTTTTTTTGCCTAGAATCGCGTTTCCGGACACGATGTCCAACGGAGCAGGGGGGAAGGATGAAGCGCGTACGCGTGTGGGGAATGACCGTGCTGCTGGCCATGACAGGCCATGCCGGGGCGGTGGACCTGGAGCACTATCTGCGCCGGGATGCTTTCACTGATATCAAGATTTCGCCGACCGGTGAGTTCTACGCGGCCACCATACCGATGGAGGACCGCACCGGGCTGGCGATCATGCGTCGCAATGACGGCAAGCTGGTCGGCTCGTTCGTTCCGCCCAGGAACAACCATGCCAATGACTTCGACTGGGTCAACGATCAGCGGGTGCTGATCGGGCTGGCGGAGAAGTTCGGATCGCTCGACGAGCCGCAGCCGACCGGCGAACTGTTCGGCATCAACGCCGATGGGGGGCGAGGCGAACTGCTGATCGGCTATCGGGTGCAGGGCAACGGCCCGGGTACCCGCATCCAACCGAAGAAGGTCGAAGCCGTTGCTGCGTTCGTGATCGATGCGCTGCCGGACCAGGACCGCCGGGTGCTGGTCAAGGTGATGCCGTTCTCGGCCGATCCGTTCACTTCGGCCGAGCGCCTGGACGTCAACAGCGGCAAACGGACGCCGGTGGCGCGATCGCCAGTGCAGCGTGCCGACTTCGTCGCCGATGGCAAGGGAGAGGTGCGCTTCGCCGATGGGGCGGGGGCCGACAACGTCAACAAGCTGTACTACCGCGAGGGTGCGGGTGCCGCCTGGAAGATGATCAACGACCAGGGGGTCAGTCAGCGGATCGAGCGGGCATTGGGTTTCTCCGAGGATGGTGCACTGGCGTATCTGCTCGTCGAGCAACCCAGTGGCCCGGACGCGATCGTGTCCTGGAACCCGGCAACCGACGAGCGCCGCGAGCTGCTGCGCGATGCGGTGGTCGATCCGGCCAAGGTGATCTACAAGCGAGGCACCTCGATCCCGATCGGGGCGTTGTACCTGGGGGACAGACCCCGCACTCGCTTCTTCGACGAAACCTCGGCCGACGCGCGCCTGCAGCGCAGTCTGGAGCAGGCCTTCGGCGGCCAGGCGGTGTTCATCACCTCGTCCTCGCGCGATGGTCGACTGGCGATGGTGCAGGTCTGGTCCGGCAGCAATCCGGGTGATTTCTACGTATTCGATACGCAGGCCAAGAAGGCCGATCTGGTAGTCAGCCGCAGCCAATGGGTGGACCCGGAGAGCGCCGCCGTGGTTCAGCCGATCGCCCTGAAGGCCCGCGACGGATTGCCGCTGCACGGGTTTGTCACTCGGGCCAAAGGCAGTGAAGGCAAGCGCCTGCCGATGGTGGTGATGCCGCATGGTGGGCCCTTCTTCGTTTACGACGATGGTGCCTACGACAGGGAGAGCCAACTGCTGGCGGCTGCCGGATATGCCGTGCTGCAGGTCAACTTCCGTGGCTCATCCAACTACGGCCGCATGCATGCCCACGCCGGTGGCCGGGAGTGGGGCGGGAAGATGCAGGATGACCTGACCGACGCCACGCGCTGGGCGGTGGCCGAGGGCATCGCCGATAGCGCGAAGATCTGCATGTACGGGGCGAGCTACGGTGGCTATGCCGCCCTGATGGGCGTGGCCAAGGAGCCGTCGCTGTACCAGTGCGCCGCTGGTTACGTGGGCGTCTACGATCTGCCGATCATGTTCACCACCGGTGACATCCAGCGCCGCGGCTCGGGCGAAACCTACCTGAAGGAGTGGATCGGCGACCGCACCCAGGTAGGCGCCGTTTCACCGGTCAATCTTGCCGACCGCATCAAGGTGCCGGTGTTCCTCGCTGCGGGCGGCGAAGACGAACGCGCGCCGATCCTGCATACCAAGCGGATGGAAGCTGCGCTGAAGAAGGCAGGCGTACCGGTGGAAGCGCTGTACTACCCCACCGAAGGCCATGGCTTCTACACCGATGCGCATCGCCGTGAGTACTACACCAGGCTGCTGGCGTTTTTGTCCAACAGCCTGGGCGGGCAGACCGCCTCGGCGCCGACGCCAGCCCAACCCTGAGCACGGCGCGGATCCACCCGGCCTCAATGACAACGGCACCGCACGGTGCCGCTGTCCTCTGGGCAAGGCACCCGGCTTATTTCACCCCGTGCATCATCCGCTTCAGCAGCGGCGAGCAGATCAGCGCGACTGCCGCGCAGCCCAGGCCGATCCACATCAGCAGCCAGAACAGGTGTTCGTAACTGGCGGCGGCGCTGGCGATATCCATGGTCTGGCCTTCCGGCACCTCGATCGCGGCGAGCTTGCCGAACAGCGCCGCCAGCGTTTCCGAAAACGCGGTGGCCAGGAACCAGGTGCCCATCATCAGGCTGACCACGCGCGGCGCGGCCAGCTGGGTGACCGCCGACAGGCCCACCGGTGACAGGCACATTTCGCCGATCTCCAGGATCAGATACGCCAGTACCAGCCACCACACGCTGGCCATCTGCCCGGTCGCACCCACGTGTTGGGCAGCCAGGGCCAACGGCACGAACGACAGCGCGGCGAAGATCAGCCCGATCGAGGATTTCACCGGCTTGGAGGGATCCATGCGGCGTCGGTCCAGCCACGCCCACAGCATCGCGAACAACGGCGCCAATACGACCAGGAACAGGCCGCCCAGGTAAGTCAGCGAGCCGGCGGTCTGCGGAATCACCAGGCAGTCGCGGATCAGCATCACCAGCATCAGCGCGACGATGGCGATGAAAAGAGTGCGCGGCGCGGTCGAGCCGGGGCGGCGCTCGGACAGGCGCGCGGCCACTACGAAGCCCAGTGGCGCCAACAGCAGCGAGGCGATCGACCACGGCAGCGGGGTGCCGCCCTGGATCACCAGCGAGGGCACCAGGTCCTTGGTCAGCAGGCGATCGGTAAAGGTCACCCAGGAGCCGTAGGTCTGCTCGTACAGGGTGAAGAACACCAGCGCCATGAAGATCAGCGCCATCAGCGCGATCATCTGTTGGCGCTGCACCGGCGTGCAGCGGCTTCCGGTGAACCAGGCGAACCAGACCAGCACGCCGCCGAGGACGACGATCATCAACATCAGCGCCAGGCTGATTTCACCGCCAAGCGCAAAGGCGCCATTGGCGGCGGCCCACATCAGCGCGGCCACCGGAATCACGCCGAGCACGGCCACGGCATAGATCAGCCATTCGCGGCGGAGGCCCAGGACGCGCTGGCGCAGCGCCGGCAGATCGGACGGTTCGGCATGGCCCTGCAGATACTTCTGGCCCCACAGGAACATGCCCAGGCCGATCACCATGCCGATGCCGGCCGCGCCGAAGCCATACTTCCAGCCGTAGGCTTCGCCGAGGAAGCCGCACACCAGCGAAGCGAACAGCGCGCCCAGGTTGATGCCGGCGTAGAACAGCGAAAAACCCGAGTCGCGGCGCGGATCGTTTTCCGGGTACAGCTTGCCGACGATGGTGGAGATGTTCGGCTTGAGAAAGCCCACGCCCATGATGATCAGGGCAAGCGACAGGTAAGTGATGCCCAGCGCGGCGTCATCACGCACCACCGCGCCATCCACGCGGACCGCGGCGTGACCTTCGAAGGCCATGCCCAGATGGCCGAGCACCAGCAGCACGCCGCCGAACACCACCGCCTTGCGCATGCCCAGCCAGCGGTCGGCGAGCAGGCCACCAAAGACCGGGATGCAGTAGACCAGACCCCCGTAGGCGCCGAGCAGGTCCAGCCCGGCCTTGTCGCCGAACAGGTGGTACTTGGTGAGGTACAGCAGCAGCAGCGCCTTCATCCCGTAGAACGAGAACCGCTCCCACATCTCGGTGAAGAAGCAGATGTAGACGCCCTTGGGGTGGCCGAGGAAGTCGTCGGTGGCAGTGGTTGCCGGGGAGGCGGGCAGGGCGGCTGCGGTCATCGAGAGGTAGGGCAGGGCGGACAAGGGGGCGAGTATAGGCCCGGGAGAACGGTGCATCCGTGCCGGGTCTGGCTGCTCCGCCTACAGATAGCGGAGCCAGGCCAGATCCCGCCGCCGCGCCTTGAACCGGGCGAACGCCCGGGTCGGCCAGTACAGCGCCAGTGCCAGCACCGCGGTGATCACCCACAGGGTCGCCACGTGGTCCACGGCGAAATACGCGCCGTGCGTATGCCCCCAGCGTGCTTCGGCCAGCACGTACAGCAGCTTCAGCACGTACAGGTGCAGCAGGTAGAAGAACATCGGCGCCGCGCCGATGTCGGCCAGCGGGGCCAGCGCCCGTGCCACGCGCGGCTGCTCGTACAGGCGCAGCACCAGCAGGCCGATGCCCAGGGTCAGCAGCAGGAACAGCAGCGAAGGCGGGTACTTGGTCACGTTGAAGAAGCTCATCGCCGTGCTGCCCGTCGTGGCGAACGACTGCCACGGGCTGTCGCCGTAAACGTTGGCCGCACGCAACAGCACGAATGCCAGCAGCGCCCCGGCGCCGGCCCACCACAGGCGACGCTGGCGCAGCCGGGTGTTGCCGCCGCGCGCGAACCACGGCCCGATCACCCAGCCCAGCGCAATCACGCCGATCCACGGCAGCACCGGATAGGAAGTGCGCAGGCGCAGCCCCTCCGTCACCGTGATCCAGTCACGCTGGTGCAGCACCTTCCACAGCACGGCCAGGGGACCGTCGCCCGCCACGCGCACGCCATCGAGCAGGTTGTGCCCGGCGATCACGGCCACCGCCAGCATCGCCAGCACACCGCGTGGCAGCCATAGCAGACCGGCCAGCGCGATCATGCTGATGCCGATCGCCCAGATCACCTGCAGGTAGACCACGCTGGGGGGGAACTGCAGCGTCCAGGCCACATTGACCACCAGCAGTTCCAGCACCACCAGGAACAGGCCGCGCTTGAGCAGGAAGGCCGATGCGGCCCGGCGCCCGTCCAGCTTGCCGCTGGCGTACAACCACGCCGACAGGCCGGTCAGCAGCACGAACACCGGCGCACACAGGTGGGCCAGCAGCCGGCTGATGAACAACGCCGGTTCGACCTGGTCGACCGCCATCGGGTCGGCTACCTGGGCATGCAGATAGAAGGTTTCGCGCACATGGTCGAGCAGCATCAGCACGATGACGGTGCCGCGCAGCTGGTCGATGGAGGTCAGGCGGGGGGCGGGGGAATGCGTCACAGCAGCGCCGGGTGTTCGGTGCGATAGGATATAACATAACTAAAAGGATGGCCGTGCTGCACGACCTTGCCGAGTCCGGCGGGTCGCGGCCGCAGCGATGACCTATCGCGATGACGGGCGTGCGTCATCGCGGTTGCAGCACGTTTCACACTGGACTTGCCCGTACATGAACGCTAGCGTGGCAGGGATTTTTTGCCAGCAGGGGCTTCCATGAACAACGACGCTGCGCCACGCCAGCTCACTTTCCGCGCGGTGGTGCTTGCCATCGTGCTGGCGGTGATTCTGTCGGCCGCCAACGCCTACCTCGGTCTGTTCGCAGGCCTGACCATCGCCACCGCCATTCCCGCCGCGGTCATTTCCATGGGGGTGCTGCGCCTGCTCGGCGGTGGCACGATCCTGGAAAACAACATCGTCCAGACCGGTGCGTCAGCCGGTTCGTCGATCGCCGCCGGCGTGATCTTCACCATCCCGGCGCTGGTGATCATGGGCTACTGGCCGGACTTCAAATACTGGTGGGTGCTGGGCATCGCCGGTCTGGGTGGCCTGCTGGGCGTGCTGTTCTCGGTGCCGCTGCGCCGTTCGATGATCGTCGAAGATCCGCTTCCGTTCCCGGAAGGCAAGGCCGCCGCCGAAGTGCTCAAGGCCGGTGAAAACCCGGGCCCGGGCCTGAAGATCCTGGCCGTCTCGGCGGTGATCGGCGCCTTCGTGAAGCTGGCGGCCGAAAGCGGCCTGCGCCTGATTCCCGATGCGTGGGCCACCTCGGCCTATGTCGGCAGCTCGAAGATCACCGCCTTCATCGGCACCAACCTGTCCCCGGCGCTGCTGGGCGTGGGCTACATCGTCGGCCTGAACGTCGGCATCGTGGTGGTATCCGGTTCGATCCTGACCTGGCACATCGCCATTCCGCTGTACCAGTCGTTCTTCATGAACACCGACCCGGCGCTGGCCGCCTCGATCGCCACGGCCAGCTCCACCGAGGCCGCGTTCGCCATCTGGGGCGCGAAGATGCGTTACCTGGGCGTGGGCGCGATGCTGATCGGCGGCGTCTGGACCCTGATCTCGCTGCGCAAGTCGCTGCTCAATGGCGTCAAGAGTGGTTTTGCCGCGGCCCGCAAGAGCGGCGGCCCGGCGCTGGCGCACACCGAGCGCGACCTGCCGATGAAGTGGATGCTGGTCGCGCTGGTGGTGTTCACCCTGCCGCTGCTGGCGCTGTACCAGGCCATCGTGGGCCAGTGGCATGTCTCGATCCCGATGACCCTCATCATGATCGTGGCCGGTTTCCTGTTCGTCTCGGTGTCGGCCTATCTGGCCGGCCTGATCGGTTCGTCCAACAACCCGGTGTCGGGCATCACCATCTCCACCATCCTGTTCGCCTCGGCGGTGCTGGTACTGCTGCTCGGCAAGGACGGCCTGACCCCGGTCGGCGTCGGTGGTGCACCGCTGGGTGCGGTGGCCGCGATCATGATCGGCGCGGTGGTGTGCTGCGCCGCTGCGGTCGGCGGTGACAACCTGCAGGATCTCAAGGCCGGCTACATCGTGGGCGCCACCCCGTGGAAGCAGCAGCTGATGCTGGGCATCGGTGCGTTCTCGTGCGCGCTGATCATGGCCCCGGTGCTGAACCTGCTGGCGACCGCATATGGCATCGGCGTGAAGTCCGAGCTGCATCCCAATGCGCTGGCCGCACCGCAGGCCAACCTCATGGCCTCGGTGGCCAAGGGCCTGTTCGGCGGCGAGCTGCCGTGGACCTTCATCGGCATCGGCGCCGTGGTGGGCGCGGCGATCATCGCCTTCGACAGCTGGCTGAAGTCGCGCAATGCCCGCTTCCGCGTGCCGGTGCTGGCCGCCGCGATCGGTATCTACCTGCCGCTGGAACTGATGGTGCCGATCTTCCTGGGTGGCCTGATCGCCTACCTGGTGGAGCGCTTCCACAAGATCCGTGGCGATGATGAAGAAGGCCGCGACCGCGTGCACAAGCCGGGCGTGCTGTTCGCCGCCGGCCTGATCACCGGTGAGGCCCTGATGGGTATCGCCATCGCGATCCCGATCGTGGTCAGCAGCCGCGCCGATGTGCTGGCGCTGCCGTTCCACCTGCCGGGCGCGCAGTGGATCGGCCTGGCCGTGCTGTTCCTGGTCGGCTGGCTGATCTACCGCACCGGCAAGCGCGCGGTGGGTTCGGTCTAAGCAACGAGCGACCCGATCGGCGTCACGACACACCCCGCCCCGGCGGGGTGTGTCGTTTCTGGGCTGCGCCGATGCGCCGGCATGACCGATGGCCTTTGCATGTGCGGGCCCTGCGGCCCTAACATCGGCGTTTTGCCGTTCCGCGGAGACCCCGATGAAACTTCGTTACGCCCTGCTGCCGTTGTGCCTGCTGACGGCGATGCCCTCGCTGGCGGCCACGCGTGGCCTGGATGTGCGCGACATGATCGCGCTGGATCGGGTCTCCAGCCCGCTGCTCACCGCCGATGGCGGCAACGTGATCTTCGCCAAACGCGTGGTCGGCAGCGACAGCAAGGCCAGCACCGGCCTGTTCATCCGCAACCTGCGCACGCGCGACCTGGCGCCGCCCAAGCCGCTGACTCCGGCCGGCTGGAACGTCAATTCCGCCGCGCTGTCGGGCGATGGCCAGACCGTATATTTCCTGAGCGCCAAGAACGGCAGCCAGCAGCTCTACGCGCAGCCGACCACCGGCGGCACCCCGCGCCAGCTGACCGATTTCCCGGTCGATGTAGACAGCTTCCACGTTTCGCCGCAGGGCGACCGCGTGGCCTTCAGCAGCGGCGTGTTCCAGGACTGCGGTTCGGACCTGGCCTGCACCAGCAAGAAGCTGGACGCCCACAAGGCGCGCAAGAACACCGGCGAAGTATTCGACACTCTGTTCGTGCGTCATTGGGACACCTGGGCCGATGGGCGCCGCAATACGCTGTTCGTGGCGCCGCTGCCGACCGCCAAGGCAGCTGCGGTGAAGGGGGCCTCGGCGATCAGCGCGACGCTGGCCGGCGATGCGCCGTCCAAGCCGTTCGGTGGCAATGACGACTTCACCTGGTCGCCCGATGGCAAGACCGTGGTTGCCGCGATCCGCGTGGCCGGCAAGCAGGAGCCGTGGTCGACCAACTTCGACCTGTACCGCCTGGATGCCGAGGGCAAGCAGGCACCGGTCAACCTGACCGCGGCCAACCCGGCCTGGGATGCCGGCCCGGTGTTCAGCGCCGACGGCAAGACCCTGTACTACCGCGCCATGAAGCGCCCGGGCTTCGAAGCCGACCGTTTCGGCCTGATGGCGATGGACGTGGCCACCGGCAAGACCCGTGAGATCGCGCCGAAGTGGGATCGTTCGGCCGGCGAGATCGTGCTGTCCGGTGACGGCACCCTGATCTACACCAGCGCCGATGACATGGGTGAGCACCGCCTGTTCGCCGTCGACATCGCCACCGGTGAGGCCGAGGTCGTGGTCGACGGCGGCAGCATCGGCTCGCCGGTGATCGCTGGCACCACGCTGGCCTATACGAAGAACAGCCTGAAGAGCGGCGACCAGATCGTCGTGGCCGCCTTCGATGGTGCCAACCCGCGCGAAATCACGCCGAGCGCCGGCGAGATGCTGCCCGATGTGGCCTTCGGCGATTACGAGCAGTTCCAGTTCAAGGGCTGGAACAACGAGACCGTGCACGGTTACGTGGTCAAGCCGTACAACTACCAGGAAGGCAAGCGATACCCGGTGGCATTCCTGATCCACGGCGGCCCGCAGGGCAGCTTCGGCAATGGCTGGAGCTACCGCTGGAACCCGCAGACCTACGCCGGTCAGGGCTACGCGGTGGTCATGATCGACTTCCACGGCTCCACGGGTTACGGCCAGGCCTTCACCGACGCGATCAGCCAGCACTGGGGCGACCGCCCGCTGGAAGACCTGCAGAAGGGCTGGGCGGCGGCGCAGAAGCAGTACCCGTTCCTCAACGGTGACAAGGCCTGCGCCCTGGGCGCCAGCTATGGCGGCTTCATGGTCAACTGGATCGCCGGCAACTGGAACGAGCCGTGGAAGTGCCTGGTCAACCATGACGGCGTGTTCGATCAGCGCATGATGGGTTACGCCACCGAAGAGCTGTGGTTCACCGAGTGGGAGCAGGGCGGCACGCCGTACGAGAAGGCCGCCAATTACGAGAAGTTCAATCCGGTCAACCACGTGTCGGACTGGAAGAAGCCGATCCTGATCGTGCATGGCCAGCTCGACTACCGCATTCCGGTGGAGCAGGGCCTGGCCGCGTTCACCGCTGCGCAGCGCCAGGGCATCGAATCGAAGTTCCTGTACTTCCCGGACGAGAACCACTGGGTGCTCAAGCCGCAGAACAGCGTGCAGTGGCATGACACCGTCAACGGCTGGTTGAAGCAGCACATCGGCGAATAAGCCGGTTTGAAGCGCCGCCCCCAGGGGCGGCGCTTGTTCATGGCACCGGGTCTCGTTGGGCGTGGCGTAACCGGCCATCGTCGGCGGTGTGACCGGTAGAGCCGACCGTTGGTCGGCTGCTCTTTTACGGCAGCCGACCAACGGTCGGCTCTACCGGTGATTGTTTCCCGAAACGTGCCGAATCGCACGCCCATCGTCCAGGCACTCCACACCCGTGAAAGCACCCGCCCTGATCCAGAACGACATCGTCGTCTTCGGCCTGATCGCCGCCACACTCGGCGCCGTGTTCTGGACCGCCTCGCGCGAGCAGGGACTGTGGAAGCGCTTCTATACCTACGTGCCAGCGTTGCTGCTGTGCTACCTGATTCCCGGGGTGTACAACACCGTCGGCCTGATCGATGGCCAGAACACCCATCTCTACAACCCGGTCGCCCGCGACATCCTGTTGCCCGCCGCGCTGGTACTGCTCACCCTGGCCGTGGACATCAAGGGCATCCTGCGCCTGGGGCCCAAACTGATCGTGATGTACCTGGGCGCCTCGCTCAGCATCATGGTCGGGGCGGTGGTCGCGTTCCAGTTGATGAAGTGGCTGCACCCGGCCACCGTCGCCGGTGACACCTGGGCCGGCATGGCTGCGCTGGCAGGAAGCTGGATCGGCGGCGGTGCCAACATGCTGGCGATGCGCGAAGTGTTCGACGTCAACGCGACCACCTTCGGGCAGTTCGCGGTGGTCGATGTGGGTGTCGGTTACGTCTGGATGGCGGTATTGATCTTCATGGCCGGGCGTTCGGCGAAGATCGATGCGCGCAGCGGTGCCGATACCTCGGGCATCGATGCGCTCAAGCTGCGCATCCAGGCCTTCCAGGCGCAGCACGAGCGCGTGGCCAGCCTGACCGACCTGATGCTGATCGTCGCCGTTGCCTTCGGCGTGGTGGGGCTGTCGCACGCGATCGCCGGGCCTGTCTCGGCGTGGTTCAAGGGCCACGTCGCCTGGGCCTCGCAGTTCAGCCTGGACGCGCCGTTCGTGTGGGTGGTGGTGATCTCCACCACCTGCGGGCTGGCGCTGAGCTTCACCCGTGCGCGCAACCTGGAAGGCGCCGGTGCCTCCAAGCTGGGTTCGCTGCTGCTGTACTTCCTGATCGCCTGCATCGGCATGCAGATGGACCTGCTGGCGCTGCTGGACCGCCCGTGGCTGTTCCTGCTCGGCCTGATCTGGATCGCGGTGCACATCGTGCTGCTGTGGGCGCTGGCGCGCGCGCTGAAGGTGCCGTTCTTCTACTTCGCGATCGGCTCCCAATCCAACATCGGTGGGCCGGCCTCGGCGCCGGTGGTCGCGGCCGCCTTCCATCCCTCGTTGGCGCCGGTCGGCGTGCTGCTGGGCACGATGGGCTACGCGACGGGCACGTATCTGGCGTACATCGTGGGCATCACGCTGCGCGCGATGGCGGGGTAGCGCCGACCGTTGGTCGGCAGCTGTAACGTCGCGTCACAGCGCACGACAGCCGACCAACGGTCGGCTCTACGGCAGAAGCAACCTGCGCTGAATCAACCAGGCAAGTGCATCTTCACCGTCCTGCTCGAACCGGGCCGTGTGAACCCCCAGGCGCCGATGTGATTGGCGCGTCGCCACGCGCCCTGGACTGGCCGCACATGCGGATTTACGCAGGAAGAAGGCCGCGTTCGACCAACCACGCCTTTGCGTCTTCCGCATCCTGCTCGAACCACGCCTGCGTCGACCCCAACCGATACGTATACCCCCACGCGTCCATGTCGGCCATCAATCGCGCGCTGCCTACACCCGGCAGTTGCCCGGCCAGCACGATCTGCAGGTAACAGGTCGCGTCTTCTTCGGGCACTGAATCGGTGGCATCGGTGTGCACCAGCGCACGCCGCTCCGGCGGCAGCACGATCAGGTGGCAGGCTTCGTGCAGCATCGAGTGCACAGGGGTGTCATCGCGGACGTAGACGTCGCTGCCGATGATGCCGGCCTCGGGTTCGCCCCAATAGCTGCCCGGAATCGGCGCGCCATCGGTCACACGATGCAGGTGCAGATCGTGGGCGGCGAGCAGGGCATGGGCATCGTCGAAACGGATATCGCCGAGTCGGGTGACCTGCGGTTCGGCGGTCGGGGCAGCGTCGTTCATGGGGTGCCGCTCAAGCGCCCCTTCCAATGCGGAAGGGGCGATGTCGATCAGGGCTGCTGCGGGCCTTCCGGCAAGGCGACGGAGATATCGAGCACATCGTGCTCCCCATCCTTGACCAGATCGACCTTGACCGCATCAGCGTCGATGTTGACGTACTTCTTGATCACTTCCAGCAGCTCGCGCTGCAGCAGGGGCAGGTAGTCCGGGCCGCCGCGGTGGCTGCGTTCCTGCGCGATGATGATCTGCAGGCGGTTCTTGGCCGTTTCGGCAGTGGTCTTCTTTCGGTTCAGGAAATCGAACAGTCCCATGCTTACCCTCCGAACAGCTTGCTGAAGAAGCCTTTCTTCTCCACGGTGGTGAAGCGCATCGGACGCTCTTCGCCAAGGATGCGGCCAACCGCATCTTCGTATGCCTGGCCCGCCGCCGATTCGGGGTCCAGAATGACCGGCTCACCCTTGTTGGAGGCATTGAGCACGTCGCCCGATTCGGGCACCACGCCAATGGCCTTCAGGCCGAGCACTTCTTCCACGTCGGTGATGCTGAGCATCTCGCCGCTTTCCACCCGTACCGGGCTGTAGCGCGTGAGCAGCAGGAAGGCCGGTACGTTCTTGCCGGATTCGGCCTTGTGGGTCTTCGAATCGAGCAGGCCGATGATGCGGTCCGAGTCGCGCACCGAAGACACTTCCGGGTTCACCACCACGACCGCACGGTCGGCGTAGTACATCGCCAGGAACGCGCCCTTCTCGATGCCGGCCGGGGAGTCGCAGATGACGTATTCGAAGCCGTCGGCGATCAGGTCGTCGAGCACCTTGCGCACGCCTTCCTGGGTCAGCGCGTCCTTGTCGCGGGTCTGCGAGGCAGCCAGCACGTACAGGTTGTCGAAGCGCTTGTCCTTGATCAGGGCCTGCTTGAGGGTCGCTTCGCCGTGCACGACATTGACGAAGTCGTACACCACGCGGCGCTCGCAGCCCATGATCAGGTCCAGGTTGCGCAGGCCGACGTCGAAGTCGATCACCGCCACCTTTTTGCCACGACGTGCCAACCCGCAGGCCAGGCTGGCGCTGCTGGTGGTCTTGCCGACGCCGCCCTTGCCGGAGGTGACTACGATGATTTCAGCCAAAGGATTTCTCCTGATTCTTCTGTTTGGGGGCTGCGTCAGTCCAGCGCAGCGATCTTGATCTGGTCCTGTTCCAGCCACACCTGCACGGCCTTGCCGCGCAGGGTGTCCGGGACATCGTCCAGTACCTTGTAATGGCCGGCAATGGCGACCAGTTCAGCGTGGAATTCACGGCAGAAAATGCGCGCCGTGGTGTTGCCTTGGGCACCTGCCAGGGCGCGGCCCCGCAGCGTACCGTAGATGTGGATGCTGCCGTCGGCGATCACTTCGGCGCCCGCGCCGACGGTGGCCATGACCGTCAGGTCGCAGTTTTCCGCGTACAGCTGCTGGCCCGAGCGGACGTTGACCGTCTGCATGCGGCCCGGCTTGGGCGCGCCACCGGTGGCGACGGCGCTGGGCGCGGGCGCCGCCGGTACGGCGGCGGCTGCCCGAGTGCGGCGCGGCGGCTCAGCCACCGGCGCAGGGGCGGCGGCAACCGGCTCGGCCTCGGCACGCTCGTACTGGGCGCGGAACTTGGCCAGCAGCGGCAGGCCAAGCTGCTGGGAGAGCAGATCGGTTTCCGTGGTGCCGTAGGCCAGCGCGACCGGCAGCACGCCAGCGCGGCGCAGGCCGTCCAACAATGCTTTGGCGGTGGCCACGTCCGGCATCCTGCTGAGCCCGCCGAAATCCAGGATCACTGCGGCACGCCCGAACAGCTTCGGGGCGCGGGCCACACGTTCCTGCATTTCACGGGTCAGGCGGTCGACGTCCAGGGTGCGGATGCGCAGATTGGCGATGCCGACCTGGCCGATCTTCAGTTCGCCGGCCTGTTCAAAATCCATGTTCGCTGCCACCGATCAGGTCCCCGTCTGCTGCTGGACGCGCAGCGGCTCACGGCGATGGCCCACCCAGGGCACATCCGGCAGCTGATCGCCGTAGGTGTCGTGCACCCACTGGTAACTGCACAGGTCCTTGAGCAGCATGCTGGCACGCACATCGACGTGGGCCATGTTGTTCTGCCCGACCTCGCGGAAGCCGAAGCTGCCGTGGAAGAGCAGGGCGGCATCGGCACCGTGGTCCAGGAACACTTCGCAGGTCAGCTGCGGGTAGCGCAGCTCGGCGTAGCTCTGGGCATCGGCATAGAACGCACGGCCGACGCCACCGCCGCGGCGGCGGCTGGCGACCACGATGCGGTCGATATAGAAGAATTTGCTGTCCAGTTGCTGCTTGAACCAGGCGAAGTTGCTGCTGTCGTGCTGGCTGTCGCTGCCGAAGCCGATCAGGAAACCGGCCAGGTTGCCGTCGCGCTCGGCGACGCGGAAATACTCAGCGCTTTCATAGAACAGACGCAGGCGGGCGGCATCCAACGGCAGGATGGCCAGGCCGGCATTGTTGTTCAGGGCCAGGACGGAATCGAGCTCGTGCTCGCGCACGTCGCGGATGACAATCGACATTGTGACTCCGTGGGGTAACGCGGTTGGCCCATCAAGGGGCCCTCGGTCCGATTATTGCATGGGTGGCTTCCCCCCGCGAGCCGACAGGCATGACTTCTGTGGGAGTGCAGGGGAACAGGTTCAGCCTACTATGCGTCCATGTTGGGATACCTCAGCCACACCCGAGTACTGCGACTGGCCGGCCTGTTCACCTGGGTCATGGTCGGACTTCCTCTGGTTTATTCGCAGTACGAAGCACTGCTGCGCCGCGGCGGTGGCGTCGATGCCTGGGCGCTGTGGCTGTTCGCTGCGTACCTGGCCTTCGGCGCCGGCTACTTCTGGCTGACCCGCGGGCTGCGCAACGGCGGGCACTCGCGCTGGTACGACCGGGTCATGCTGGTGCTGCTTACCGCCTCGGCACTGGGTGTGAGCTACCTGAGCGGCTCCGGGCTGGGCAGCATCCTGATGATGGTCGCCGCCGGCGTCATCCCGTGGATGCTGCCGGTGCGCGGTGGCGTGATCTGGCTGCTGCTGAGCCAGCTGGCGGTGCTGCCGGTCTACTACCTGATCCTTAATTTCTCGCTGTTCGAGGCGGTGATGCAGTCGCTGCTGTATGGCGGCTTCTCCATGTTCATCTTCGTGACCAGCCTGGTCGCGCGGCAGCAGACCGATGCCCGAGAGGAGCAGCGCCGGCTCAATACCGAGCTGCGCGCCACCCGCGTGCTGCTGGCCGAGAGCGCCCGGGTCAACGAGCGCACCCGCATTTCCCGCGAGCTGCACGATCTGCTCGGCCATCACCTGACCGCGCTCAGCCTCAATCTGGAAGTGGCCGGCCACATCACCGAAGGTCAGGCCCAGGAGCATGTGCACCAGGCCCATACGCTGGCCAAGCTGTTGCTGACCGACGTGCGCGAGGCGGTCAGCCAGCTGCGCGACAGTGGCGCGATCGACCTGGCTGCCGCCCTGCGGCCGCTGACCGAGCAGGTGCCCTCGCTGGAGATCCACCTGGACATCGACGAGCCGCTGAGCGTGGAAGACCCCGAGCGGGCCCACGTGCTGCTGCGCTGCACCCAGGAGATCATCACCAATGCGGTGCGCCACGCCGGCGCGCGCAACCTGTGGATCAAGGTCCGGCGCGAGGCCCCGGGCATCGTGGTGCTGGAAGCGCATGATGACGGGGTGGGCGCCGACGGGATCGTGGTCGGCAACGGGTTGCGCGGGATGCGCGAGCGCCTGCAACAATGCGGTGGTGAGCTGCAGATCGAAACCCGCCGGGGACAGGGCTTCCGCCTTCGTGCCTCGGTACCCGGCGTGCCAGTATTGATGCTGACCGCTGTCATTGAAGGAGTGCGTTGATGATTCGCGTCTGCCTGGTCGACGACCAAACCCTGGTGCGGCAGGGGATCCGCTCACTGCTGGCGCTCGATGACGGCATCGAGGTGGTCGCCGAGGCCGCCGATGGCCGCCAGGCAGTGGAGGTGGTTCCCCAGGTCCGCCCGGACGTGGTCCTGATGGACATGCGCATGCCGGTGATGTCCGGCCTGGAGGCGCTGCAGATGCTGTCGCGGCTGAACCAGCTGCCGCCGACCATCATCCTGACCACCTTCGACGACGACCAGCTGGTGCTGGCCGGGCTCAAGGCCGGCGCCAAGGGCTACCTGCTCAAGGACGTGACCCTGGATCAGCTGGTGGGCGCGATCCGGACCGTGGCCGAGGGTGGCTCGCTGGTGCAGCCGGCGGTCACCCAGCGCCTGCTGTCGGGCCTGGAGCACATGCGCAACGAGTTCGTGAGCCTGGACCGGCCGGACCCACTGACCGACCGTGAAACCGAGATCCTGCGGCTGATGGCCAGCGGCTTCTCCAACAAGGAGATCGCCAATTCATTGGGCGTGGCCGAGGGCACGATCAAGAACCACGTGTCCAACATCCTGTCCAAGCTGGGCGTGCGCGACCGCACCCGGGCGGTGCTCAAGGCCTTCGAGCTGCAGCTGGTCTGAGCCGGTGGAGCCGGCGGCGGCCCTTGGGCGGCCACGGGTTCGCAGGTAATTTCTGAATCCCGTGAAACCCTTGCAGCGCAAGCGATGCGAGGGTGTTTTCGGGTTCGGCGGCCGAATCCGGCAAAGAAATATTGTCCATCCGCTACGTGCTGACACGCGCGATGCGTTATCTTTCCGCTCCTTGTCTATGCAAAACCGCTGCCGACATGGAAACCGGTGTGCCAACCCTGATCAACAACACCGGCGAAGCCTGCTAGGATTGGCGCTTCGCTTCAATCAACCCGGCCGTGGGATCGGCCCCGGAGACTCCTGAATGACCCGTATTATCGAGTTCCTGATCGCCTTGGGGATCGTGGCTGGCCTGTTCGTCATCATTGGCGTATGTCTGCCGGGCGAGCGCCATATTTCCGAAAGCATCGAGACCAACCGCAAGATGACGATCGTGTACGACACGGTCAACAGCCTGCGCCGCTTCAAGGACTGGAACCCGCTCTTGCTGCGCGATCCCGCCGTTGAACTGAAGTACTCCGGCCCGGCTGCCGGCGTCGGCGCACGCCTGGACTACGCCTCCAAGGAAAGCTCCTTGGGCGAGGGTAGCTGGGTGATCACCGAGTCCGAGCAGAACAAGCACGTGGCGATCGCCATCGAGGACCAGAGCAAGGGTCACGACAAGGTGACCAAGTTCACCCTGGAGCCGACCGGCAAGGGTGGCCGCAACGTCAAGATCACGCAGGACTACAGCGTCAAGTACGGTTTCAACCTGTTCGGTCGCTACGCGGGCCTGTACGTCAGCCGTCACGCCGGTGACGACCTGAAGCTGGGTCTGTCGCGCATGGCCAACATGCTGGCCACCGTGCCGAACGTGGACTACCGCACCGCCGAAGCCCCGCTGACCGATCTGGCCATCGTGGACGTCCCGGCCGAGGACCTGCTGGTCGTCACCGCCGGCAACGTGGACCGCGGCCAGGAGACCATCACCAAGTCCATCAAGGACAACCAGGAGTGGATCAAGCGCGTCATGGAGGCCAACAACCTCGAAGCCGCCGGTCCGTTCCGCATCATCACCACCGATTTCGGCGCCGAGAAGTACGCCTTCGACGTGGCCCAGCCGGTCAAGAAGAAGGGTGCTGAAGGCGCGACTGCCGAAGCCCTGACGGTGAAGATCGACGGTGGTGCACCGGTCAAGTACGTGCATGTTGCTCCGCACCGTTCGGCCCACGCGGCCTACACCGGCCACATGGCCGGCCTGGACATCGCCCGCAACGCTCTGCGTGCGTGGTCGGTGACCGGCGGCAACGAAGTGATCGACCGTCCGTACGAGTCCTGGAAGGACGGCGTGGAAAAGTCGTTCACTCCGGAAGGCACGTACGACATCTACTGGGCCGTCAAGTAATCCGACGGTTGCCGTGATGTAACGCACGACCTGAAACGCGCCGCTTCCTGCGGCGCGTTTTTTTTTGGCTCCGGCAGCGGGGCACTGTCTGAAGGACGCAAGCATGCTCAACCTGGAACGACGCACGCGCAAACCCTCCCTGCTGGCCGGCCTGGGCGGCCTGCTGGCGGCCACCGCGGTCGGGCTGTCGGCCTACGCCTCGCATGGCATCGCCGACCCACAGGCGCAGTCGCATGTGACCACCGCGGCGCTGTACGCGTTCGGGCATGGCGTGGCGCTGGCGGTGCTTGGCCCGACCCAGCAGAACACCCTCGGCCGACTGGCCCTGTATGTCCTGCTGATCGGCACGCTGCTGTTCTCCGGCAGCCTGGTGGCTGGCGCGCTGTGGAAGCTCAGCACGCAGTTGGCTCCGGTCGGGGGCACCGCGCTGATGGTCGGCTGGCTGGCCTACGGCCTGAATGCCCTGAGGCGCTGACATGCCCCGCTACCGCCGCGGTTTCGATGTCGATGAGGCGCACGACTGGCTCAGCCGGCGCGACCGGCGGCTGGGCACTTGGATGAAGCGGCTTGGCCCGATCCAGGCGCCGCCCGGCTGGGCGAAAACCTTTGATCCGGTCGACGCGCTCGCCAGGGCGATCCTGTTTCAGCAACTCAGCGGCAAGGCCGCCTCGACCATCGTCGGGCGGGTGGAGACCGCCATCGGCAGCACCCGCCTGCACGCCGATACCCTGTCGCGGATCGATGATCCCGGGCTGCGGGTCTGCGGGGTGTCGGGCAACAAGGCGCTGGCCCTGCGTGACCTGGCCAGGCGCGAGGCAGCGGGCGAGATTCCCGACCTGCGCCGGATGTCGCTGATGGACCACGACGCCATCATCGAGGCCCTGGTGCCGATCCGCGGCATCGGCCGCTGGACGGTGGAGATGATGCTGATGTTCCGGCTGGGCCGCCCGGACATCCTGCCGGTAGATGACCTCGGCGTGCGCAAGGGCGCCCAGCGCGTGGACAAGGCCGAGCTGATGCCGACCCCGAGGCAGCTGCTCGCCCGCGGCGAGAAGTGGGGGCCGTTCCGGACCTATGCGAGCCTGTACCTGTGGCGGATCGCCGATTTCACGGTGGATCCGAAAGCGACGACCAACCGTTCGCAGGGGTGAGGCGGTTCGCGCCGGTCAGGGCGTGGGCTGTCGCCAGCACCAGTGCCACGGCTCGTAGACGATGCCATGCGGGTTGTCGCGCGGGTAGCTCAGCTGGAAGCCGAAGCGACCGGCGTGCTCGCCCAGCCACGCGAACGCGGCCGTCGACTCGAACGATTCCTCCGCCGGCGGTTCGCCCGGGGTACCGATATCCAGCGCGTAGCCGCTGTGGTGCTCGCTGTACCCGGGCGCGGCGTTGACCTTGAGGATCTCCTCCATGCTCAGCCCGCGGTGGCGTTTGCGGGCGAAGATCCCGAGCTGGTAATCGTGGCTGCGGTAACCGGAGATCGCATCCAGGGCGATGCCATCGGCAGCGGCCCGCGCGCGCAGGCGTTGCCAGCCGCGGGCGGCGTCACGCTGCAGCCACAGTGGCCGCCGGTAGCGGTCGACGCCGGCCAGGTGCAGCTGGGCCGGTTCGGCTTCCAGCGCCAGCCCGGTGGCGGCCTGGTAGGCATCGGCATCGATCCCGAGGGATTCCAAGCGGTGCTGCAGCCCGCTCAGGGGCAGCATCGTATCGGGCGCGCGGCCGCGGCGGCGCTCCAGCAGCTGACGGTCCAGCGCGTCCAGCGCCTCCTCGATGCCCGGCTCGCGCATCAGGCGCGGCACCAGGGGAAGCACGCCATCAGCGGTGGCTACGGCGAGGTAACGTCCATCGCGCTTGCGCCGCAGTACCCACTGCGCACGGGCCAGGGCGCGCGCATCGGCGGAGCTGCGCGCGCGCAGCAGCCCGCCGGGCCACAGTTCGATCTCGGCGGTGTTGATCAGCAGGGCAGGGGATCGGCGCATGCTGCCAGCTTAGTGCGCGCGCGGCGGTCCGGCCAGCGCCTGCAGGGCATCAAGCAGTGCACGTGGGCGTTCCGGGCTGATCACCAGGGCGCTGCCATCGCGCAGCGGCAAGTGCAGGATGCGGCTGCTGTCGGTGATCAGGCAGAACGCCTTGCTGCGGTCGGCCATCCGGTAATGCCCGGACTGGAAGCCCGGTACCCCGTAGCCGTTGGTCTTGATCGAAGGCTTGTAACGGCCATGCTCGGCGAAATCGACGATGCGCGCCTCGTCCAGGCGCATGTCGCTCACCGGCACGCGCTTGCGGTAGAAGGTCGACTGCACGTCCAGCGTGTCCTCGTGCAGCACGATGCGGCGGCGGGTGTACGCCCAGGTCAGCGCGGCCGCCAGCACCGCCAGGAACGGCAGGGTGATGAACAGTTCGGTGTGTGAACGCTCCGGCGCGTCCAGCGCGGTGCCCACCATCAGCCCGGCCACGAGCAGCAGTGGAACCCACAGCCACAGCAGTCGCCAGACCGGGGATGGGGCAACCTCGAAGGGGTGGGCTGCACCCATCTCACGCCTCCTTCTTGAAGATCAGCACCGAGGCCGTGAAGGGAGGGGCCGATACCAGGCTGATCGCGTTGACCAGCTCCCAGCCCATCTGGCCGTGCTTGGTCAGTTCCTCTTGGATCTGCTCGGCTTTGACGATCCCCATCAGGTTGGGCTTCACTTCAACGGTCAGATAGCTCCAGCGCTTGCTCATGTCCTGCTCTCCTTGTCGGTGGTGGGTCTGGGAAGGCGCCCGGCCTTGCGCAGTGCATCGCGCAGCACGTATTCGATCTGTGCATTGAGGCTGCGCAGCTCGTCGTCGGCCCAGCGCTGCGCCGCCGCCAGAACGTCGGCATTGATACGCAGCGGGTACGCTTTCTTTTCGGTCATGCGGGGGTCCTTTATCTACAGCGCGTGCCGTCCCCTCGGCGCCGCGTTGCGTTGGTAGGTGCCGGCCTCGGGTCGGCACGCTGTTGCATCAATACAGCGAACCGGCGTTGACCACCGGCTGGGTGCCACGGTCCGAACACAGTACGGTCAGCAGGTTGCTGACCATGTGCGCCTTGCGTTCTTCATCGAGCTGGACCACGCCGTTCTTCTGCAGTTCGGCCAGGGCCATTTCGACCATGCCGACCGCGCCAGCGACGATCCGCGTACGTGCGGCGATGACCGCGTTGGCCTGCTGGCGCTGCAGCATCGCCTGGGCAATTTCCGGCGCATAGGCGAGGTGGCTGATGCGCGCATCGATCACCTGCACGCCGGCATCGGCCAGGCGCTCGGCCAGCTCGTCCTTGAGGTGCTGGGAAATCTCGGCGGCATGGCTGCGCAGCGACAGCTGGCCTTCTTCGTGCTGGTCGTACGGATAGCTGGTGGCCATCGCGCGCAGCGCCGATTCAGACTGGATGTGAACGAAGCTCTCGTAGTCATCCACGTTGTAGACGGCCTCGGACGCGTCCACCACCTGCCACACGATCACCGCGGCAATCTCGATCGGGCTGCCGTCCAGCTCGTTGACCTTCAGCTTGCCGCTTTCGAAGTTGCGTACGCGCTGGCTGACCTTGACCTTGGTGAAGAACGGGTTGTTCCAGCGCAGGCCGTTCTCCTTCACGGTGCCGACGTACTTGCCGAACAGGCTGACGACGGCGGCCTGGTTGGGCTGCACGGTGTAAAGCCCGACCAGGCTGAGCAGGGCGGTGGTGGCCAGCACCAGGCTGCCGACGATCAGCGCCGGGTTGCGGTTTCCCTTGTCCACCCCGACCACGAACATCCACACGGCCACGGCGGTCAGGGCCAGCACCAGCAGCAGGAAGGGCAGGCCGGACAGCGAACGGATCGACTTCTCTTTCATGGCGGGGCGTCCCTGGGTAGTTGATTGGAAGATATCAAATTGATATCAGTCTGCAAGTGCCGGGCCGGCCGGCCACCGGGCGGCCGCAGCGGCTAAAATGCCCTCCCGCCCCTGTTGCCCGGAACGCCGCCATGTCCACGCTCGGTACGCCGCTGTCTCCCTCCGCCACCCGTGTGCTGCTGCTGGGGTCCGGCGAGCTTGGCAAGGAGGTCGCCATCGAACTGCAGCGGCTGGGGGTGGAAGTGATTGCCGCCGACCGCTATGCCGATGCACCGGCAATGCAGGTGGCGCACCGTTCGCACGTGATCGACATGCTCGACGCGATGGCGCTGCGTGCGCTGATCGCGCTGGAGAAGCCGCATCTGGTGGTGCCGGAGATCGAGGCGATCCATACCGAGACGCTGGTCCAGCTGGAACAGGAGCAGGGCCTGCGGGTCGTGCCGACGGCGCGTGCCGCGCGCCTGACCATGGACCGCGAGGGCATCCGCCGTCTCGCCGCCGAGACCCTGGGCCTGCCGACCTCGCCGTACCGGTTCGTCGACACCGAGGCCGAGTACCGTGCGGCAGTTGCCGCGATCGGGCTGCCGTGCGTGGTCAAGCCGGTGATGTCCTCCTCGGGCAAGGGCCAGAGCACGCTGCGCCAGGACGCGGACATCGCGCCGGCCTGGGAATACGCGCAGACCGGCGGCCGTGCCGGTGCCGGGCGCTGCATCGTGGAAGGCTTCATCGACTTCGAGTACGAGATCACGCTGCTGACCGTGCGTCATGCCGGTGGGACGTCGTTCTGTGCGCCGATCGGGCATTGGCAGAAAGACGGTGACTACCGCGAGAGCTGGCAGCCGCAGCCGATGTCGCCGCGCGCGCTGGCACGGGCGGAGGAAATTTCGCAGGCGATCACCGACGAGCTGGGGGGCTGGGGCCTGTTCGGGGTCGAGTTGTTCGTGAAGGGCGACGAGGTGTGGTTCAGCGAAGTGTCGCCGCGGCCGCATGACACGGGCCTGGTGACGTTGGCCTCGCAGGAGTTGAGCGAGTTCGCGCTGCATGCGCGCGCGATTCTGGGGCTGCCGATTCCGGTGATCCGCCAGAGCGGTCCGTCGGCATCGTGTGCGCTTTTGGCGCATGGCGAGGGCGTGCCGTTCTTCAGCAATGTGGCCGCAGCGTTGGTGCAGCCGGATTCGGCGCTGCGCCTGTTCGGCAAGCCGAGCGTGCACGGGCACCGCCGGGTGGGGGTGACCCTGGCGCGTGGTGCGGATATCGATGCAGCGCGGAAGATTGCGCGTGAGGCTGCTGAGGCTATCGGGATCGAGCTGCGCTCGTAAGCGTGCGGTGGGTCGCCCGGCAAGCGGAGGATCGCCTCAACGCTGTGCCCAGGGCAGGATGGTGACGTGGATGAGCGCGACTGGGGCAAGGACCGAACCGTACAGCCACCAGGTTCCGAACTTGTCCCCGTAGCCTTTGTACCAGGCCACGCATGCAGGGAGCACGCCGATCATGGGAAATGGAATGACATTCATCGCAATGCCCGGCCAACCGATCATGAACGCCACAAGCAGCGCGCCTACCGTGAGAATGATGATGAAGTTTCGATGCATCTGAGCGCTTCCTGCGACGGTGATGGTGTCCGTATTCTGGCATCCGTGGCGGATTGAACGCGACGTCGGTGGTGGGTCGATCCGGAATGTTCGCTTCGGCAGCACGAGGCGGTAACAAAAAACGGCGAGCCTTGGCTCGCCGTTTTCGTTGCTGTTGAGCGGAGTGACTTACTTCACGTCCACCCACACCAGATGGTGGTCGCTGCCGTCGGCAATCCTGGCTTCCGGGCTGTCATTGGACGGCCAGAACACGCCGCTGCCGATGTAGCTGAAGCCGACCGAGGGCAGGACGTAGTCCAGGCGCATGGTGCCGGATTTCGGGCCGAAGTCGCCGGTGGCATGGAACGGGGCGCCCTTGCGGACGATGCCCTTCTCGGCGTACGCCAGGCTGGTCTGTTCAGCGCCGACGCTGCGCGGGGTCGGGTAGCGCAGCACGCGGGGGTTTTCGATCAGTTCCAAGATGGCTTCGTGGCGGCCGTCGCCGTCGACCGGGTCGTTGTTCAGATCGCCCAGGATCACGAAGCGCGCATCCTGCGCGAGGCCGCCACAGTGGCCACGGTCATCGCACAGCCACGAGGTGTCGCGGTCCTTGAGGTAGTCCTGCCACAGGCGCAGTTCGTCGTGGTTGCGGGCGGCGTTGCGCTTCTCCGGGCCGTCGAAGACCGGCGGGGTCGGGTGCGAAACCAGCGCGTGCACGGTGCCGTTCGGGGTGGTCACCGGCACATCCCAATGGGATTTGGAGGACAGGCGCAGCTGCGACCAGACGTGATCGTTGTAGAAGGATTTACCGGTACGCGGATCGATCGGGCGCAGGGCGCCGGGCATCGTGCTCCACTTCAGCAGCTGGAAGCTGCGGACCTTGGCCTCGTCGATCGGGTAGCGCGACAGCACCAGCATGCCGTACTGGCCCGGGTGCAGGCCGTAGCCCCAGGCATCGTTGCCACGCGCGCGGCCTTCGCCGCCGATCTCGCCGTTGTTGTCCAGGTCCAGGCCGCTCTGCACACCGGTATTGACCGGGGCGAGGTAGCGGTAGGCGTAGTGCAGCGGCTCGCCGCCACCGGGCTGGGCCGCTTCCAGGTAGCGCTTCTGGAACAGGTCGGCGGCGCGGTGGGCGTCGTCGTAATCGAATTCGTTGAGCAGCACCAGATCCGGGCGGACCTGCTGCAGGACGGCGGCGATCTTGCGCGCGTGTTCGCTGTCGCCTTCAAGCTCGGCGATCAGGCCGCCGGTCTCATCGCTGTACAGCGAGGTGTTGTAAGTGGCGATCCGCAGCGGTGCGGAAGCGGAATCCGGCATGGTGGCGGTCTTGGCGGGGGACTGGGCACAGGCGCCGCAGAGCAGGGCCAGGGCAAGGATCAGGGGATAGGCTTTCATCCGCCTATTTTGCACCCGGCACGGTGTCAGTGTTGCGTCAGCGGCCGTCCAGTTCATCATCGAAGGCGTGCCAGCGGCGGCCGTCGTAGGCCTCCAGCGGACGGAACCGGCGCTTGTAGTCCATCTTGCGGTGGTCGCGGATCCAGTAGCCCAGGTACAGGTGCGGCAACTGCTCGCGCCGCGCCCAGGCGATCTGCTGCAGGATCGCGAAGGTGCCCAGGCCGCGATGGGCCTGGTCCGGGTCGAAGAAGGTATAGACCGCCGAGAGCCCTTGTGGGGTGACATCGGTCACGGCGACCGCGAGCAGCAGGCCGCGATGGCCGTCCACGGCCGGGCCGCGGATCTCGATGAAACGGCCCTGCGACCAGCGCCCGATCAGGAACTGGTCGAACTCGTGCGGACCGTGCTCGTCCATCCCGCCCTGCGCGTGGCGATGGGTCAGGTAACGGTGGTACAGCGCGAACTGCTCGTCGGTCTGCTCGGCCGCGACGATCCGCACTTCCAGATCCGCATTGCGGGCCAGGCAGCGGCGCTGGCTGCGGTCCGGTGCGAAGCGGGCCACGGGGATGCGCACCGCCACGCAGGCGTGGCAGTCGGCGCAGTGCGGGCGGTAGACCAGATCGCCGGAGCGGCGGAAGCCCCAGCCCAGCGCCATCGGGTACAGCGTGCCCAGCCGCGGATCGTTGGGGTCGAGCACCAGATCGCGTGCGGCCCGTTCCGGCCAGTAGCCACAGGGGTGGTCGCCGGTCTGGAACAGTCGCAGCTCGTCGTCGCGGTCGCCGTGTATTGCCATGCCTACAGCATAGCCCCGCGCCGTCGCAGCCGCCGCGACTGTCTGCCAAATGAACACGGCCGGCCGGGCTGTCAACGGTGCTGGCGCCCGCGCGTTGTTACCGGTGTGGGTGCCACGCACCGCACGCAGTTTCCCTCACGAACCGGAGTTACCCATGCGCAACCGCAAATCCCTCCTGCTGCTGGCCCTGCTGCTGTCCACTGGTGCTGCCGGCCTGGCGGTCGCTGCCGATACGCCCGCCGCCGGCGACAAGCCCGCCCGCGCCAAGCTGGACACCAATGGCGATGGCTTCATCGACCGCGCCGAAGCGGCGAAGGCCCCGCGTCTGGCCGCGCAGTTCGATACCCTGGATACCAACAAGGACGGCAAGCTCTCCCGCGAGGAACTGCCGCGCTGGCACGGCAAGCGCCACGGACGTGGCCCGGGTGGCCGCGGCGACTGGATGGCCAAGCTGGACACCAACAAGGATGGCCGCATCAGCCGTGAGGAGGCCAAGGCCGATCCGCGCCTGGCCGCGCGCTTCGATGAGATGGACGTCAACAAGGATGGCTACCTGGACAAGGCCGACCGCGAGCTGCGCATGAAGCAGCATCGTGATGCCTGGTTCGCCGCGGCCGACACCAACAAGGACGGCCAGCTGAGCAAGGCCGAGTTCGATGCGGCCAAGGGCCCGTTCGGTGGCCCGCGTGGCGATCATCGCGATGGCAAGCACCGCGACGGCAAGCCGCCGATGGCGCCGAAGGCACCGGCGGCGAAGTAAGCCGTCCGCTGTAGCTGCAGGACGAAAGCGCCGGTCATCGACCGGCGTTTTTCTGTTTCAGATGCGGCCGTTCCGGTACATCGCCCAGACGATGGTGCCGACCACGAACAGGTTCATCACCCACAGCGCCTTGCGGCCGTACAGCGACTCGTATTTCCAGTTCGGGCCAGTGCGTCCATGGCGGGCCGCATCGCGCGCGATCATCGGGGCCATGATCCGCTGCAGTGGAACGAGACACTGATAGTTGACCATGGACAGCCCGATCGCCAACGCCACCACGGGCCAGTACCAGGCCAGCGGCAGGAAGCTCAAGGCGAACACGGCGACACACGTCACCATTGCAGTGAACGTGCTGTAGTGCACGAACCCGCGGATGGCGGTTCGCTCACTCTCGTTCTCGGCGTACGAGAGCAGGTAACGGCCCCCCAGGTAGCTGCCCAGCACGCCCCCGACCACGCTGCCAGCGATCGCGCCCCAGGCGAAATCCGGCGGCAGCACGTGACTCTGGCTGGCCGCTGCACTCAGTGAACCCAAGGCGGCACCGCCGGAAACACTGGCACCGCCCAGCCCGAGCTTGCTGGTACCCAGCCCGGTGCCGAGCAGGATCGCGGCACTGGCCGTGCCGGGCGCGGCGACCAGCACCATCGAGACCACCGTCGTGGCGAACGCCGCACTCGGCGCGCTGCTGCGCGCGAACTCGCTGAAGCGGCGCATCATTTCCTCGCGGACAGTGGCACGTGCGCGCGAGAGGCGCTTGCGCACGGCGGCATCACTGAGGCCGAGCAGATCGGCGACCTGCTGCGAGCTCTGGCCTTCGCGGTAATACAGCAGCAGGGTCTCGCGGCTGTCTTCGGGCAGCGCCGAGATGATCTCTTCGGCCGCCACTTCCTCTTCCACCCGCTGCAGGTGCTCCGGCGCGCTTGGGCTGGGGTCGGCAGCCATGTTGATGGCGATCTCGGCCGCTTCTCCGGAAAGCGGACGGCCGCGGTTGGCCCGCAGCCAGTCGCGGGCGAGATTGCGGGTGATCTGGCGCAGCCAGGGCAGGAAGCTGGCATGGCTGTGCAGCTGGTTGAGCTGCTGCCAGGCCTTGATGAACGCCTCCTGCGCGATGTCTTCGCTGGCGTGCACGTCGCGGGTGATCGCCAGTGCGATCGCGGTGACCGTGTTCTGGCAGGCCAGCACAATGCGTCCATAGGACTGCTGGCAGCCGCCGGCCGCGGCCGGCAATTCGCGTTCGAGCGTGGTGGTCAGCGGATGCGGCGTCATGGTGTCCTCCCCCGGGGATGGTTCCATCATGACGCGTGCCGGGCCGGGATGTGACCGGAGAGTGCCGGCAGCGGCCGGCACCCCCGGTTACTCGGTGGGCTGGATCCGGACCCGCACTTCCTCTTCTTCCGGCGGCGTGGCAGCCGGCGCCGTCGGCGAGGCGGCTGGCTGTACCGCCGGGGCCGGGGCGGGCGCCACGACCGGCGCGCCGCGGTGGCGCATGACCACCACCATCGCCACGGCAGCGATCACCAGCAGCAGGCCGATGCGGATGCGCCAGGCCCAGTTGCGCGGTGCGTCGGCCTGGGCGACCTCGTCGCGGAACGCGAACTGCGCGGTCGGGTGATCGCGGCGGGTGGTTTCCAGCAGGCGTGCATCGCGCAGGATCTCGCGCGCGCGCGGCTGATCGTCGGCATGCACCACCCACAGCGTCGGGTGAGTGGTGGCCTTTTCCTTGTCCAGATAGCTGAACTGGCTGCCGCGCTTGCTGTGGTACGAGCGCCCGTTGGTGATGCGCACTTCGATGCCGGCGTCGCGCAGCAGCTGGGCCACGCCTTCGACGGTTTCCACGCGCTGGCTGTTGAAGATCTGTCTCATGTCAGTCCTTGGCCGGTACGGCGGCGGCCGCGGCACTGTCATCGACCACGCGGATCAGGCCTTCCTGGGCCGTACTGGCGACCAGGATGCCGTTGCGGGTGAAGAACTGGCCACGCGCCAGCCCGCGCGAATCCTGCGCGCTGGGGCTGTCCAGCGAATACAGCAGCCAATCGTCGGCGCGGAACGGGCGGTGGAACCAGATCGCATGGTCCAGCGAGGCCATCTGCACATGCGGCTGGTAGTAGCTGATGCCGTGCGGGAAGGTCGCCGTGCCGAGCAGGTGGAAATCCGAGGCGTAGGCGAGCAGCGCCTGGTGCAGCTCGGGCGCATCGCCAACGGTCTCGTTCAGGCGCAGCCAGACCTGGTGGTACGGCGGACGTTTGGGCGGATGGAGTTCATCGCGTGGGTAGACATGGCGGAACTCGAACGGGCCGCCGCGCGAGAGCCAGCGCTGCACCTTGATCGGCAGGCGATCCAGGACCGCCTGCGGCAGCGGCTGGTTCGGCTCGATGTCTTCCGGCTGCGGCACTTCCGGCATCTTGTGCTGGTGCTCGGCGCCGGTCTCGGCCTGCTGGAACGAGGCCGCGCAGAAGAAGATCACCTTGCCGTGCTGGATCGCAGTGACCCGGCGCACGGAGAAGCTGCCGCCGTCGCGGGTGCGGTCCACGTCATAGACGATGGGGTGGTCGATGTTGCCGGCGCGCAGGAAGTAAGCGTGCAGCGAATGCACGTGGCGGCCGTTCTCGACCGTCTTCTGGGCGGCCGACAGCGCCTGGCCCAGCACCTGGCCGCCGAAGACGTACTTGGTGCCGATGTCGCGGCTCTGGCCGCGGAACAGATTGTCTTCCAGCCGTTCAAGCGAGAGCAGGTCGATCAGCTCGGAAACGACGGGTTCGTGCGTGGCGGACAAAGGCGGCAACCTGGGTTGGACTGGCGCCGATTATACGGGGTCCGGTAGTGCCGGCCGCTGGCCGGCTCCTTGTCATGTCCACGCGCACGCGGCGCCGGCCAGCGGCCGGCATTACCGGTGTTTGCGGGGGTGTCCGCGTTCGCGGGTCAGCCCTTTCCGAGCCTCGCGACCAGCCCATGCAGCGCCTGCTGGGCGTCGGGGGCGTACCAGGCCTCGACGAAGCGGTCGAGCTGGATCAGGTCGGCGTGCAGAGCCTCATGCAGGTCGGCGCGGGCAATGGTGCGGGTCAACAGCATCGGCTGCCGCGGCAGCTTGAGCAGGCTCTGCAGCCAGGCCACGGCGCGGGCCACGACCAGGTCGGCATCAACCACCTCATCGACCAGCCCGATCTGCAGCGCACGCTCGGCCGGCACCATCTCGCCGCCGACCAGCAGGGTGGTGGCCCGGTGGTGGCCGACCACGCGGCGCATCAGGCGCTGGATGCCTTCCGGCGCGACCAGCCCGACCTGCACTTCGTTCAGGCCGATCACCGTGGGATGGGCGGCGTCCGGGCTGCGCGCGATGATCCGGTAGTCGCAGCAAAGGGCCAGCACGCAGCCGCCGGCCGGGGCATGCCCGGTCAGGGCGGCGACCACAGGCACGCGGCATTCGGCCAGGGTGCGCACGGCGCCGAAGAACGCCTGCCAGCTGTCGAGGAGCTTGTGCTTGTCCTCGCCGTGGCTGAGCAGGTGCGGCACGTCCATGCCGGCGCTGAAGATGCGCTCGCTGCCGGACAGCACGATGCCGTGCACATCCTCGGCCATGGCCTGGTTGATCGCCTGGATCAGGTGCCGGCACAGCTCGGTGTCCAACGCATTGACCGGGGGGCGCGCCAGCCGCAGTTCGCGGATGGGGCCATGGTTGATCACCTCGATGAGCGTCGTCATGCTGCAGTCTCGTTGCGGACAGGGAACGAGGCCGATGATAACCAAACCATTCGTGTGCGTATTGTTGGGGCTGTGTGCGTTCGCAGCATCGGCGGCTGCCGCCGAGCCGGCCTGCGTGTCGGTGCGTGAGGGCTGGGTGCGCCTGCCACCGGGGCCGATGCCGATGGCGGCCGGTTACGGGCAGATCCGCAATGACTGCCGCCGCGCGGTGGTGGTGGTCGGTGCCGGCAGCAAGGCGTTCGGCGATGTGTCGCTGCACGAAACCACGCTGGTCGACGGCGTCAGCCGCATGCGCGCGGTGGAACGCCTGCCGATCGCGGCCGGGGCGACGGTCGAACTCAAACCCGGTGGCCTGCACCTGATGCTGATGCAGCCGGAGGTGGCGCTGAAAGCAGGGGCCCAGCTGCCGTTGCGGCTCAGTCTGGAAGACGGGCGCAAGGTGGATGGCATGCTGCAGGTGCGCAACGCGGTGAAGTAGCGGTGCGCGTTCGCCCACCCGAAAAAAAGGCCGCCCCATGGGCGGCCTTTTCGTTCCATCGGTTCTGCAGTCGCTCAGCTCGATGCCGTACGGATCGCCTCGGGCAACGGTGCGCTCTTGCCGGTCTGCGTGTCCATCCAGACCACCACCACGTTGCCATCCGAATACAGCGTGCTCTCGTTCTTCTCATCTACGATGCGGTGGCCGATGGTCACGCTGCTGTTGCCGAGGCGCTCGACGAACAGCTCCACCACGATGTCGTTGGGCCACACGATCGGCAGGCGGTAGTTGACGTTCGTCGCGGCCACCACCGGTGCGATGCGGTCGGTCATCGAAACGCCCTCCACGCCCAGCATCCAGCGCACGCGCGCCTCTTCCAGGTAGGAGATGTACTTGGCGTTGTTCACGTGGCCCATGCTGTCCATGTCGCGCCAGCGGACGCTGATCGGCACGCGGGCGAGGATCTTGTGCTCGTTGCTCATGCGGTCTTCTTCTTGCTCTTGCTGGGGGCTTTGGTCGCGGCGGTTTTGCGCACGGCCTTCTTCGGTTCCGGCTTGGCCTTGCGTGGCGGGCGGGCGTCGGGCTTGTTGGCCACGGCGGCCGGCTGTTCCGGGCGCGCGCTGGTGGAGGGCAGCATCTTGGCCAGGAACTGGCCGGTGTACGAGGTCGGGCAGGCCGCCACGTCTTCCGGTGTGCCCGTGACCAGGATGGTGCCGCCGCGGTGGCCGCCTTC
The DNA here is from genome assembly GCF_052232875.1 of Stenotrophomonas sp. PUT21. Lineage (NCBI taxonomy): Bacteria > Pseudomonadati > Pseudomonadota > Gammaproteobacteria > Lysobacterales > Lysobacteraceae > Stenotrophomonas > Stenotrophomonas sp. PUT21. The sequence continues at coordinate 796,238 of NZ_CP197645.1, forward strand.
CGGCCCCAGATCGACGATCCAGTCGGCGGTCTTGATCACATCCAGGTTGTGCTCGATCACCACCACCGTGTTGCCTTCGTCGCGCAGCTTGTGCAGCACGCCGAGCAGCGCTTCGATGTCGTGGAAATGCAGGCCGGTGGTCGGCTCATCGAGGATGTACAGCGTGCGCCCGGTATCGCGGCGCGACAGTTCCTTGGAAAGCTTCACGCGCTGCGCTTCACCGCCGGACAGCGTGGTCGCGCTCTGGCCCAGCTTGATGTAGCTCAGGCCCACATCGACCAGCGTTTCCAGCTTGCGCGCGATGCTCGGCACCGGCTCGAACAGCTTCAACGCATCTTCGACGGTCATCTGCAGCACGTCGTTGATGTTGTAGCCCTTGTAGAGGATCTCCAGCGTTTCGCGGTTGTAGCGCTTGCCGTGGCAGACATCGCAGGGCACGTACACGTCCGGCAGGAAGTGCATTTCCACCTTGATCAGGCCATCGCCCTGGCACGCTTCGCAGCGGCCACCGCGCACGTTGAAGCTGAAACGGCCCGGCGAATAGCCGCGTGCGCGCGCTTCGGGCACCTGCGCGTACAGCTCGCGCAGCGGCGTGAACAGGCCGGTGTACGTGGCCGGGTTCGAGCGCGGGGTCCGGCCGATCGGCGACTGGTCGATGTCCACCACCTTGTCGAAAAGATCCAGGCCATCGACCTCCTTGTAGGGAGCGATCGGGTGCGAGGAGCCGTTGATCTCGTTGGCGGCCAGCGAGAACAGGGTGTCGTTGATCAGGGTCGACTTGCCCGAGCCGGACACGCCGGTGATGCAGGTCAGCAGGCCCGAGGGAATGTCCAGGTCCACACCCTTGAGGTTGTTGCCGCTGGCACCGCGCAGGTGCAGGGTCATCTTCGGGTTGGGCTTGTGCCGGCGCGCCGGGATCTCGATGGCGCGCTTGCCCGACAGGTACTGGCCGGTCAGCGAACGCGGGGCATCCAGGATGTCCTGCAGCGTGCCCTGGCCGACGATCTCGCCGCCGTGCACGCCCGCGCCCGGACCGATATCCAGCACGTAGTCGGCCAGGCGGATCGCGTCTTCGTCATGCTCGACCACGATGACCGTGTTGCCGAGGTCGCGCAGGCGGGTCAGGGTGCCGAGCAGGCGCTCGTTGTCGCGCTGGTGCAGGCCGATCGACGGTTCATCCAGCACGTACATCACGCCGACCAGGCCGGCGCCGATCTGCGAGGCCAGCCGGATGCGCTGGGCTTCGCCGCCGGAGAGGGTGTCGGCCTTGCGCTCCAGGGTGAGGTAATCCAGGCCGACATCGACCAGGAAGCCCAGGCGTTCGCCGATCTCCTTGACGATCTTGCCGGCGATCTCGCCGCGCCAGCCGGGCAGGGTCATACCGCTGAAGAATTTCAGCGCATCGTCGATCGGCATCACCACCAGTTCGGGCAGTGCGCGGTCGGCCACGAACACGTTGCGCGCGGCCTTGTTCAGGCGCTGGCCGTTGCATTCGGGGCAGTTGCGCTCGCTGATGTACTTGGCCAGCTCTTCGCGCACCGCCGCCGATTCGGTCTCTTTGTAGCGGCGCTCGAGGTTGGGAATGATGCCCTCGAAGCGATGCTTGCGCTGGGTGCGGCCACCGGCTTCGGTGAAGTAGGTGAAGGTGATGGTTTCATCGCCGCTGCCGTACAGCACGGCCTGGCGCACGTCTTCGGACAGGCTCTGCCACGGGGCGTCGGTGTCGAACTTGTAGTGCTTGGCCAGCGAGGCGATCAGCTGGAAATAATAGGCGTTGCGGCGATCCCAGCCGCGCACGGCACCGGCCGAGAGCGACAGCTCCGGGTGCACCACCACGCGCGAGGGATCGAAGAACTCGGCCATGCCCAGGCCATCGCAGCCCGGGCAGGCGCCGACCGGCGAGTTGAACGAGAACAGGCGCGGTTCCAGCTCCGGCAGCGAGTAATCGCAGACCGGGCAGCTGTACTTGGACGAGAACAGATGCGCAGGCGCATCCTCCACATCCAGCGACTGCACCGAGACCATGCCGTCGCCCAGCTTCAGCGCGGTTTCAAAGCTTTCGGCCAGGCGCTGCTTGATATCTTCGCGCGGACGGAAGCGATCGATCACCGCTTCGATGGTGTGCTTCTGGCGCAGCGCCAGTGGCGGCACCGCATCGATTTCATGCAGTTGGCCGTCCACGCGCACGCGCACATAGCCCTGCGCGCGCAGCTGGTCGAAGACCTGGGCGTGCTCGCCCTTGCGCTCGCGGATCACCGGGGCCAGCAGCATGTAGCGCTGCTCGGCGTCCAGAGTGAGCACGTGGTCGACCATCTGGCTGACGGTCTGCGCTTCCAGCGGGTAGCCGTGGTCCGGGCAGCGCGGGCTGCCGACGCGGGCGTACAGCAGGCGCAGATAGTCGTAGATCTCGGTGATCGTGCCGACGGTCGAACGCGGGTTGTGCGAGGTCGACTTCTGCTCGATCGAGATCGCCGGGGACAGGCCCTCGATGTGGTCCAGGTCCGGCTTTTCCATCACGCTGAGGAACTGGCGGGCATAGGCCGACAGCGACTCCACGTAACGACGCTGGCCTTCCGCGTAAATGGTGTCGAACGCCAACGAGGACTTGCCCGAGCCGGACAGGCCGGTGATGACAATGAGCTTGTCGCGGGGCAGGTCGAGATCGATGTTCTTGAGATTGTGCGTCCGCGCGCCGCGGATGCGGATGAAATCCATCGCCATGGGGGATCCGTTGTGGGGCTTCGGCTCAGGGAGCCGGCAAGCGGGTGGGGCAATCGGAAACGGCAATCGGTCAGCCTACCGAGCTTGGGATTTGGGGGCAATCGCGGACTTTGCCACCCCCATGTCTCATTCCCTGAGACCCCGCCAGCCGGTTTCCTGAACCGTATTCAGCCAAATCCGGGTCAGAGCAGGGGGTGGGTTGACCCGAAGTGGTTGAAGTCATTAAAATTCCGCTTCTGTCCGCCCCAGATGGCGGCAGTCCATAGACCACAATAACTACAGAGGAAGTCTGGTCATGTACGCAGTACTGGTAACCGGCGGTAAGCAATACCGCGTGGCGCAGGGCGAAACGCTCCGCGTTGAAAAGCTCGAAGTCGAAGTCGGCAACGAGATCAAGTTCGACAACATCCTGATGCTGGGCGACAGCGATGGCATCAAGCTGGGCGACGCGCTGAGCGGCGCTTCGGTCACTGCCAAGGTCGTGTCCCAGGGTCGTGCCGACAAGGTCCGGATCATCAAGTTCCGTCGCCGTAAGCACCACATGAAGCGCCAGGGTCACCGTCAGTACTACACCGAAATCGAGATCACCGGCATTGCCGGTGGCAGCAAGTAATAAGGAGAAGCAGTCATGGCACATAAGAAGGGCGTAGGCTCATCGCGCAACGGTCGCGACTCCAACCCGAAGTACCTCGGCGTCAAGATCTTCGGTGGCCAGGCCATCGATGCCGGCAACATCATCGTGCGTCAGCGCGGCACCCAGTTCCATCCGGGTACCGGCGTTGGCCTCGGCCGTGACCACACCCTGTTCGCGCTCGTCGACGGCAAGGTGGAGTTCTCGGTCAAGGGCCCGAAGAAGCGTCGTACCGTCAGCGTTGTCGCCGAAGCCTGATCTTCAGCGGTACGCAGGCGCCCACGCCACGGCGTGGGGTCGCTGACGAAAGCCCCGCTTCGGCGGGGTTTTTCGTTGGTATCAACGATCGGGCGGGACATTTCCCGCCACCGGCCCTGATCGCACCGGGGCCGTTAGACTCTGCGGTGGGGTGCACCTCGCGCCCGCCGCCTCCAGATTGGCATCCAGAATCATGAAACTTGTAGACGAAGCAGAAATCCAGGTGATCGCCGGCAATGGCGGCAACGGCTGCATCGGTTTCCGTCGCGAGAAGTTCATTCCGCTGGGCGGGCCGGACGGTGGCGACGGCGGTAATGGCGGCAGCGTGTGGATCCGCGCCGACGAGAACCTCAATACCCTGGTCGATTTCCGCCATGACCGCATCTTCAAGGCGCAGCGCGGCGAGAATGGTATGGGCCGCCAGGCCTACGGCAAGGGCGGCGAAGACCTGGTCATCACCGTGCCGATCGGCACCGTGATCATGAACGTCAGCACCGATGAAGTGATCGGCGATCTGACCAGTCATGGTGACCGCCTGCTGGTGGCCAAGGGTGGCCGCGGCGGCCTGGGCAACATGCATTTCAAGAGCTCCACCAACCGCTCGCCGCGCCAGGCGCTGCCGGGCGAAGAGGGCGAAGAGCGCCTGCTCAAGCTCGAGCTGAAGCTGCTGGCGGACGTGGGCCTGCTGGGCTTCCCGAACGCCGGCAAGAGCACGCTGATCCGCGCGGTGTCCGCCGCGACCCCGAAGGTCGCTGATTACCCGTTCACCACGCTGTACCCCAATCTGGGCGTCGTGCGCGTGGAGAACTACCGCAGCTTCGTGATCGCCGATATTCCCGGCCTGATCGAAGGCGCGGCCGATGGTGCCGGCCTGGGCGCGCAGTTCCTGCGCCACCTGCAGCGCACCCGCCTGCTGCTGCACCTCGTGGATATCTCCCCGATGGAGGGCGGCGTGGAAGGTGTCTCACCGATCGAGCAGGTCCGTGCAATCGAGCGCGAGCTGGAAAAGCACGATCCGGAGCTGCTGGACAAGCCGCGCTGGCTGGTGCTGAACAAGGCCGACCTGATGTTCGAGGACGAGGCCAAGGCCGCCGCCGAGAAGATCGTCGCCGAGCTGGGCTGGACCCAGCCGTGGTACCTGGTCTCGGCCCTGGGTCGTGAGGGCACCTGGCCGATCATGAACAACGTGATGGCCTTCTTCGACCGCCAGAAGGAAGATGAGGCGCAAGCGCGCGATGCGTACTGAGCGCGCCCGCGCGCCCTTGAGAAACCCGGCTTCGGCCGGGTTTTTCTGTGGTGCCGTCGTCACCGCCGACCGGGCTGGCCGCCCCGGATCGCAGGCAACAAAAAACCCGGCCGGGGCCGGGCTTTTCTCTGCGGCTGGATCGAAGCCACGCGGGGCGTGGCTCTACGACACCCGCAGCGCCGTATCAGGCGGCCTTGATGGCCTTGATGCGCGCGGTCAGGCGGCTCTTGTGGCGAGCAGCCTTGTTCTTGTGGATCAGACCACGCGAGCTGAAACGGTCGAGGATCGGCTGGGCAACAGCGAAGGCTGCCTCGGCGCCGGCGGCGTCATTGGCATCCAGAGCCTTGATCACCTTCTTGACAGCGGTGCGCAGCATCGAACGCTGAGCCGTATTGCGCGCGTTGCGCACGACGGTCTGCTTGGCGCGCTTCTTGGCGGACTTGATATTGGCCACAGTGGTGGTTTCCTGAAAAATCGGTGTAATGGGAACAGCAAGCTGGAAAGTATGATGGCTCGAAAAATGTACGTCAAGTCAATTGTCAAGAGGGAACACGGGTGAGTTCACCAAGGATGTTGCGGGGCCTGCTGTCTTTCAGCAGCATGACCATGATTTCGCGGGTGTTGGGGCTGGTTCGCGACCTGGTCATCACCACCACGTTCGGCACCAATGCGGTGACCGACGCCTTCTGGGTCGCCTTCCGGGTGCCCAATTTCCTGCGCCGGCTGTTCGCCGAAGGCTCGTTCGCCACCGCGTTCGTCCCGGTGTTCACGGAGGTGAAGGAAACCCGCTCGCATGCCGAACTGCGCGAGCTGATGTCGCGCGTGGCCGGCACCCTGGGCGGCGTGCTGCTGCTGGTCACCGCGCTGGCGCTGATCTTCGCGCCGCAGCTGGCGACCCTCTTCTCCAGTGGGGTGGATACCGACCCGGCCAAGCATGGCCTGCTGGTGGACCTGTTCCGGCTGACCTTCCCGTTCCTGCTGTTCGTCTCGTTGACCGCCTTGGCGGGCGGGGCGCTCAACAGTTTCCAGAAGTTCGCGATGCCGGCGCTGACCCCGGTCATCCTCAACCTGTGCATGATCGCCGGTGCGCTGTGGCTGGCCCCGCGGCTGGGCGGCACCCCGGAGAAGCAGATCCTGGCCCTGGGCTGGGCGGTCCTGGCGGCCGGCCTGCTGCAGCTGCTGTTCCAGCTGCCCTCGCTGAAGGGGATCAACCTGCTGACCCTGCCGCGCTGGGGCTGGGGGCATCCGGGCGTACGCAAGGTGCTGACCCTGATGGTGCCGACCCTGTTCGGCTCCTCCATCGCGCAGATCAACCTGCTGCTGGATACCATCATCGCCGCCAAGCTGACCGACGGCTCGCAGTCCTGGCTGTCGCTGGCCGACCGCTTCCTTGAGCTGCCGCTGGGCGTGTTCGGGGTGGCGCTGGGCACGGTGATCCTGCCGGCGCTGGCCCGCCACCATGTCAGTACTGACAAGGCCGGCTTCTCCAGCGCGCTGGACTGGGGCCTGCGCACGACGCTGCTGATCGCCATCCCGGCCATGCTGGGCCTGCTGCTGCTGGCCGAGCCGCTGATCGCCACGGTCTTCCAGTACGGGCGCTTTACCGCGTTCGATACCCGGATGACGGCGCTGTCGGTGTACGGCCTGAGCTTCGCGCTGCCGGCGTTCGCACTGCTCAAGGTGGTGCTGCCGGCCTTCTACGCGCGTCAGGACACCCGTACCCCGGTCCGCGCCGGCGTGGCGGCGCTGGTGGCCAACATGGTGTTCAACTTCATCCTGCTGGCCGTGCTGTACCAGGTGATGGTGCCCGAAGCGCTCAAGGCGCAGGGCGTGTGGGTCGCGCTGGGCAAGCAGCCCGGCCTGCATCTGGCGCTGGGTATCGCCAGCGCACTGTCCAGTTATCTGAACCTGGGCCTGCTCTGGTATTGGCTGGGCAAGACCGATGTCTACCAGCCCAAGCCGGGCTGGGGCGGCTATGTCACCAAGCTGGGGCTGGCCTGCCTGGCCATGGTCGCGGTGCTGCTGGGCCTGCGCTACGGGATGGCGGACTTCACCGGCATGGACAAATGGCACCGGATCGGCAACCTCGCGCTGCTGGTCGGTGGCGGCGGCCTGACCTACCTGGTGGCCCTGATCGCGATGGGCTTCCGCCCGCGCCACCTGCGGGAGCATTGATCCGGGGGCAGCCCGGCTATACTTCATGGCTATCTCTTGCAAAGCATCGGCCCTGGTGGGCCGCATTCCACGTAGATGAGCAGGCTGTTTAGAAGCGTCGAAGGCGGGCAGTTGTTCCCGCACGGAAGCGTGGTCTGCATCGGCGCATTCGACGGCCTGCACCTGGGTCATCGTGCGTTGGTGCGCCACGCCGTTTCGCGCGCGCGCGCGCTGGGCGTGGCCGCCGTGGCGGTGGCCTTCGAGCCGCTGCCGCGCGAGTACTTCGCCCAGGGCGAGCCGCCGCCGCGGTTGACCCTGGCCCGTGACAAGGTCGCGATGCTGCGCGAACTCGGCGTGGATGCGATCGGCCTGCTGCGCTTCGATGCGCGCATGGCCGCGATGCAGGCCGAGGAATTCGTCGAGCAGTTGCTGGTGCAGCGCCTGAGCGCGCGTGAAGTGTGGATCGGGCCGGAGTTCTGCTTCGGCAACCGGCGCAAGGGCGATCTGGCCCTGCTGCAGGCGATGGGCCGCGAGCGTGGCTTCAGTGCGGGCGAGATCGAGCCGGTGGATCTGCACGGTGAGCGCATCTCCAGCACCCGCATCCGCCAGCTGCTGCGCGCCGGTGATTTCCGTCATGCCGGCGATCTGCTGGGCAGGCCGTATACGATTGGGGGCAGGGTAGTGCGCGGCCGCCAGTTGGGCCGTACGCTGGGCTTCCCGACGGCCAACCTGCGCTTCCCGAAGACGCCGGCGCTGTCGGGGATCTACGCCACCTGGGTCCACGGTGTGTTCGACCAGCCGTGGCCGTCGGTCTCCAGCTTCGGTACGCGCCCCACCGTGGATGGCGTGGAGCCGCTGCTGGAAGCGCACCTGTTTGATTTCCAGGGCGACCTGTACGGTCGCCACATCGATGTCGAATTCGTCGCCAAGTTGCGCGACGAAGAAAAGTTCCACGATCTGGCCGCGTTGACCGACCAGATGCACCGTGACGCCGAACAGGCCCGTCACATCCTTTCCGAACACAGATTGCGAGCCACTGCGTGAGCCAGGACTACAAAGCCACCCTTCATCTGCCGGCAACCGAATTCCCCATGCGCGGCGACCTGCCCAAGCGCGAACCGGGCATTCTGTCGCGCTGGGAGGACGAGGGCCTTTACGCCCGCCTGCGCGACAACGCGCACGGCCGCCCGCTGTTCGTGCTGCACGACGGCCCGCCTTACGCCAATGGCCAGATCCACCTGGGCCACGCGGTCAACAAGATCCTCAAGGACATCATCGTCAAGTCGCGCTACCTGGCCGGCTTCGATGCGCCCTACGTGCCGGGCTGGGATTGCCATGGCCTGCCGATCGAGATCGCGGTCGAAAAGAAGTGGGGCAAGGTCGGCGTCAAGCTTGATGCGGTCGCGTTCCGCCAGAAGTGCCGCGAGTTCGCCGAAGAGCAGATCGAGCTGCAGCGCCGCGACTTCAAGCGCCTGGGCGTGATCGGCGATTGGGACAACCCGTACAAGACGCTGAGCTTCGATTTCGAAGCCAACGAGATCCGCGCGCTCTCCAAGGTGTTCGCCAACGGTCACATCGTGCGCGGCGCCAAGCCGGTGCACTGGTGCTTCGACTGTGGCTCGGCGCTGGCCGAGGCCGAGATCGAATACCAGGACAAGACCTCGCCGGCGATCGACGTGGCGTACGTGTCGCGCGATTCGCAGCAGCTGGCCGCGCGCTTCGGCGCAACGCTGCCGGCCGATGCAGACGTTGCCGTGCCGATCTGGACCACCACCCCGTGGACGCTGCCGGCCTCGCTGGCGGTGTCGCTCGGCGCGGAGATCGAGTACGTGCTGGCCGAAGGCCCGGCCCACCACGGCAAGCGCCGTTGGCTGGTGCTGGCCGCCGCGCTGGCCGAGCGTTCGCTGCAGCGCTACGGCGTTGAAGGTCTGGTCGTGCACGGCCGTGCCACCGGCGCCGCGCTGGAAAACCTGCTGCTGGCCCATCCGTTCTACCCGCAGCGCGACATCCCGCTGCTAAACGGCGAGCACGTCTCCGACGAAGACGGTACCGGTGCGGTGCATACCGCCCCGGGCCACGGCCAGGAGGACTTCGTGGTCAGCCAGCAGTACGGGCTGATGGAGAAGTACAACGCCGGCCAGATCAACCCGGTCGACGGCCGTGGCGTGTACCTGTCCTCGACCCCGCCGGCCGGCGATGTCGAGCTGGCGGGCGTGCACCTGTGGAAGGCGCAGCCGCTGATCGTCGATGTGCTGCGTGCGTCCGGTGCGCTGCTGGCCTTCGTTGAGATCGTGCACAGCTACCCGCATTGCTGGCGCCACAAGACCCCGGTGGTGTTCCGTGCCACTCCGCAGTGGTTCATCTCGATGGACAAGGCCAACCTGCGCCGCGATGCGATGGCCGCGATCGACAACGTCGGCTGGTTCCCGAGCTGGGGCAAGGCGCGCATCGGCTCGATGGTCGATGGCCGTCCGGACTGGTGCATCAGCCGCCAGCGCACCTGGGGCGTCCCGATCGCGCTGTTCACCCATCGCGAAACCGGTGAGCCGCACCCGCGCACCGTCGAGCTGATGCAGCAGGTCGCCGACCGCGTGCAGGCCGAAGGCATCGACGTGTGGTACTCGCTGGACAGCGCCGAGCTGCTGGGCGATGAAGCGCCGCAGTACGAGAAGGTCACCGACATCCTCGATGTCTGGTTCGACTCGGGTGTGACCCATGAAGGCGTGCTGCTGGCGCGTGGCTTCGGCAAGCCGGCCGATCTGTACCTGGAAGGCTCGGACCAGCACCGCGGCTGGTTCCAGTCCTCGCTGCTGACTGGCGTGGCCATCGACAAGCAGGCCCCGTACAAGCAGTGCCTCACCCACGGCTTCACCGTGGATGAGAAGGGCCGCAAGATGTCCAAGTCGCTGGGCAACGGCATCGAGCCGCAGGACATCATGAAGACCCTGGGCGCGGACATCCTGCGCCTGTGGATCGCCTCGGCCGACTACAGCAATGAAATGTCGCTGTCGCAGGAAATCCTCAAGCGCAACGCGGATGCCTACCGGCGCCTGCGCAATACCGCGCGCTTCCTGCTCGGCAACCTGGACGGCTTCGACCCGGCCCAGCATCGGGTGGCCCCGGCCGACATGGTCGCGCTGGACCGCTGGATCGTGCATCGCGCCTTCGAGGTGCAGGAGAAGATCAAGGCGGCGTACACCGGCTACAACATGGCCGAGATCGTGCAGCTGCTGCTGAACTTCTGCAGCGTGGATCTGGGCTCGGTGTATCTGGATGTCACCAAGGACCGCCTGTACACCATGCCGGTGGACTCGCGCGGCCGCCGCTCGGCGCAGACCGCGATGTACCACATCGCCGAGGCGTTCACGCGCTGGATCGCCCCGATCCTGAGCTTCACCGCCGACGAGCTGTGGGGCTACCTGCCGGGCGAGCGCAAGGAGAACGTGCTGTTCGCCACGTGGTACGAGGGTCTGGCGCCGTTGCCGGCCGACGCACCACTCAACGCGGCCGATTTCGACCAGCTGCTGGCCCTGCGCGAGCAGGTCGCCAAGGTGCTCGAGCCGATGCGCGCCAACGGTGCGATCGGTGCGGCGCTGGAAGCGGAGATCACCGTCGCCGCCAACGAGGAGACCGCCTCGCGCTGGCAGCCGCTGGCCGAGGAGCTGCGCTTCCTGCTGATCAGCGGTGACGTGCAGGTGCGCCCGGCGACCACCGACGAGGTGTTCGTCAGCGCCCAGCGGACCGGAAAACAGAAGTGCGTGCGCTGCTGGCATTACCGCGCCGATGTCGGCTCGGTCGCTGCGCATCCGGAACTGTGCGGCCGCTGCGTGACCAACATCGACGGGGCCGGCGAAGACCGGCGGTGGTTCTGATGGCCGCCGCCCGTCCGCGTCCGAACGCGCTGATCTGGCTGCTGCTGTCGGCGGCGATCATCATCGCCGACCAGTGGAGCAAGGCCTGGGTGCTGTCCAGCCTGCCCGAGTACGAGCCGGTGGTGGTCATCGAGGGCTTCTGGAACTGGTACCGCACCTACAACACCGGTGCCGCATTCAGCTTCCTGAGCGATGCCGGTGGCTGGCAGCTGTGGTTCTTCACCGCACTGGCGGTGGGCATCAGCGGCCTGATGGCCTACTGGATGTGGGGCACCGCGCGCGGTGCCTGGCGCAGCGCCGTGCCTTACGCGCTGGTGATCGGCGGGGCGATCGGCAACGTGATCGACCGCCTCATGCACGGTCATGTGGTCGACTTCATCCAGTGGCATATCGGGGACCATTACTGGCCCTCGTTCAACATCGCCGATTCGGCGATCGTGCTGGGCGCGGTGGGTATCGCCCTGTTCGGCCTGTTCGACGGCAAGGCTGCCAAAAAAGCGGGATAATTCCCTCCTGTATCCGTAACAACCCGGCTCACGCCGGCCGGAGTATCTGACCGATGGATGTGTTGCTCGCCAATCCGCGTGGTTTCTGTGCCGGTGTCGATCGTGCGATCGAGATCGTCAAGCGCGCGATCGAGACCCTGGGTGCGCCGATCTACGTGCGCCACGAGGTAGTGCACAACCGGTTCGTGGTCGATGACCTCAAGGCCCGCGGCGCGATCTTCGTCGAAGAACTCGACGAAGTGCCGGACGACAACACGGTGATCTTCAGCGCCCACGGCGTGTCCCAGGCCGTGCGCCAGGAAGCCGACCGCCGCGGCCTGAAGGTGTTCGACGCGACCTGCCCGCTGGTCACCAAGGTGCACCTGGAAGTGGCCCGGCACTGCCGCGCCGGCCGCGACGTGGTGCTGATCGGCCACGCAGGCCACCCGGAAGTGGAAGGCACGATGGGCCAGTGGAGCCGCGAGCGCGGTACTGGCCAGATCTACCTGGTGGAGGATGTGGACGACGTCGCTACGCTGGTCATCGACCAGCCGGAGAACTTCGCCTACACCACCCAGACTACGCTCTCGGTGGATGACACCCGCGGCATCATCGAAGCGCTGCGCACCCGCTTCCCGGCGATGCAGGGCCCGAAGAACGATGACATCTGCTACGCCACGCAGAACCGCCAGGACGCTGTGCGCGACCTGGCCAAGCGTTGCGATCTGGTGCTGGTGGTCGGCTCGCCGAACAGCTCCAACTCCAACCGCCTGAGTGAACTGGCGCGCCGTGATGGCGTGGAGTCCTACCTGATCGACGGTGCCGACGAGATCGATCCGGCATGGGTCGCCGGCAAGAAGCACATCGGCCTGACCGCCGGTGCCTCGGCCCCGCAGGTGCTGGTGGATGGCGTGATCGCGCGGCTGAAGGAACTCGGTGCCACCGGGGTCGGCGAACTGGAGGGCGAGCCGGAATCGATGGTGTTCGCGCTGCCGAAGGAACTGCGGCTGCGGTTGGTCGACTGACGCTGCACCGCGGCTGCTTGCTGCACGATCCTTGCTGCCAGCCTATGGCGGCATCTCTGGCCGCTTGGCATCCTGAAGAACGGCACTTGACGGTGTTGCTCGCTCCCCTTGAGCATCCTCTGCGACGCAGCGTGTACCGCATGGCGTTGCAAGGAGCGGCTGTGCCGCGATGGATCGAGCCACACAAGGAGTGAAGGATGAGCAAGCAAGCCGTACCGGCGAATGGGCCGATGGCAATGAACGGTGCCCTCCATGAGGGCATCGCCCAGGACGATGCCGCGGCCCGTCTGGTGGATCAACTGCATGCCCAGAATCGCCTGTTGAAACTGGTGTTGGGCGGCGTGCTGACCGTAGGTGGGGCGCTGGTATTGATGGGCGCACGCACGCCACCGTCGCGCGTCGCGTTCGACGAGATCGATGTGGCGAAAATCAACATTGTCGGCGCCGATGGTGCCAGATCCATGGTCATCGCAGCACGCGGACTGCTGCCCGAGCCGATCATTGATGGGAAAAAAGTCCACAGCAGCCGTAGTGCCATGCCAGGCATGTTGTTCTACAACGGTGTAGGCGATGAAGTGGGCGGATTGATCTACGACGGCAAGCTGGATGACAAGGGCAAGCCCAGCGGTGGCGTCCACCTGTCAATGGACCGCTTCGGCGGCGACCAGCAGCTGGCCGTGCATCATTACGAGTCCAACGGGCACATGGAGACCGGGCTGTCGGTCTACGATCGCGGATTGCACAAGGCGTATGACGCGCTCTACCAGCAGTACAAGGATGCACCGGCCGGGCCGGAGAAGCAGGCCCTTCGCCAGAAGTGGAAAGAGGCCGGCGGCGAGCAGACGCAGCGCCTGTTCGTTGGACGCACCCGCGGGGATTCCTCGGCGCTGATCCTGGCCGATGCCGCGGGTCGGCCACGCATCATGATGACGGTCAGCCCCAGCGGTGAACCGTCGCTTGCGTTCATGGATGACAAGGGCAACGTCACCCAACAGCTCCCGCAGGTGGCAGGCACCACGCCGTAAAACGAGGCAGAGCGCAGGCCAAGTGGCGCACGGCCTGCGCTTTGCCTGTTGTGGCTGCTTTCCCCTGCATTACCTTTGGCCATGGGGCAGGGCGGTAACAGAGGACTAGGATCGAGGCTTCCCCTGCTGGAGCCTGCCTGATGAAGATGCGTGCCATTGCCCTGTCCGTGTTGCTGGCCGTGTCCGCCACCGGCGTGCAGGCGCAGACACCGCCGCCGCAGGACGTGGCGTTCCCGGGCCTGCTGCGCATCGACGTGGACGCGCGCGACATCGGCCGACGCATCTTCAAGGTCAAGGCCACGGTGCCGGCCAAACCCGGCCCGCTGACCCTGCTGTACCCGCAGTGGCTGCCCGGGGCGCACTCGCCGAGTGGCCCGATCGACAAGCTCGCCGGCCTGGTTGTCACCGCCAATGGCAAGCCACTGCAGTGGACGCGCGATCAGTACGACGTCTATGCCTTCACCGTGGACGTGCCGCAGGGCGCCAGCGAAGTGGTGGCCGAGTTCAAGTTCCTGTCCTCGCAGGGCAACCAGGGCCGCGTGGTGATGACCCCGGACATGCTCAACCTGCAGTGGAATGCCAATTCGCTGTACCCGGCCGGGGTGATCACGCGCAACATCCAGGCGCAGGCCACCGTCACGCTTCCGCCGGGCTGGTCGTACGCCACCGCGCTGGATACCGAGCGCCGCGAAGGCGACACCGTGGTGTTCAAGCCGATCAGCTACGACCATCTGGTCGACTCGCCGCTGTTCGCCGGCCGCCACTTCCAGCGCTTCGATCTGGACCCCGGTGCGAAGGTACCGGTGCATCTGAATGTCTTCGCCGATGAGGCCACATCGCTGGCGGCCAAGCCCGAGCAGATCCAGGCGCATCGCGCGCTGGTACAGCAGATGTACAAGCTCTACGGCGCACGCCACTTCGACCGCTACGAGTTCCTGCTTGCGCTGACCGACAAGCTTGGCGGTATCGGCCTGGAGCACCAGCGCTCCAGCGAGAACAGCGGCGACACCGGCTACTTCACCGAGTGGGACAAGACCTGGCTGGGCCGCGATCTGCTGCCACACGAGTTCAATCACTCCTGGAACGGCAAGTACCGTCGTGGCGCCGATCTGACCACGGCCAACTTCAACGTGCCGATGGGCGACAGCCTGCTGTGGCTGTACGAAGGCCAGACCCAGTTCTGGGGCCAGGTGCTGGCCGCGCGCTCCGGCCTGTGGAGCCCGCAACAGACGCGCGATGTACTGGCCAATGTGGCGGGTACCTATGATCGCGGTCGCCCCGGCCTGGCCTGGCGCAACCTGCAGGACACCACCAACGACCCGACCATCGCCCAGCGCCGCGCCCTGGCGTTCCGCAACTATCAGATGAGCGAGGACTACTACTCCGGCGGCCAGATGGTGTGGCTGGAGGTGGACGGCAAGCTGCGCGCGCTGACCGGCAACAAGCGCGGCCTGGACGACTTCGCCAAAGCGTTCTTCGGCATGAACGACGGTGACTGGAACGTCCATCCGTACACCTTCGAGGAGGTGGTGAGCACGCTCAACGGTGTGGCGCCCTTCGACTGGGCCCGCTTCCTGCGCGAGCGCCTGGACGGGCACGGGCCGCTGACCGGCGGCCTGGAAGCGGCGGGCTGGAAACTGGTCTACACCGATACGCCGAACGCGGCCTTCAAGGCGCAGGAAACCCGCGCCAAGAACAGCAACCTGCTGTACTCCATCGGCCTGTCGGTCAGCGAGACCGGCTACATCGGCGATGTGCTGTGGGACAGCCCGGCCTTCAATGCCGGCCTGATTCCCGGCATGAGCGTGGTGGCGCTCAATGGCCGCGTGTTCAAGGCAGAGCAGTTGAAGGAGGCGATCACCGCGGCCAAGACCGACAAGGCGCCGCTGACGCTGCTGGTGAAGAGCTTTGATCGCATCGATACGGTGACGCTGGAGTACCACGACGGGCTGAAGTACCCGTCGCTGGAGCGCATCGCAGGCAAGCCCGATCGCTTGGCGGAGCTGTGGAAAGCGCGGTGAGTGCGCTGGACCGTGATCGCTCGACACACGATGGGTCACGCCTCTGCAGCCAGTCCGGAGTGGACAGGGGGGCGTCTTCACCGTCGGGCGCGTTTATCCAGCAATGGACTTCAGTACAGGCTGAGACGTGCGCGGTTCTGGCAGATCGTCAAGCTACCGTCGCCCACCTGGCTCACCGAATCGAAGGAC
Organism: Stenotrophomonas sp. PUT21; assembly: GCF_052232875.1. NCBI lineage: Bacteria > Pseudomonadati > Pseudomonadota > Gammaproteobacteria > Lysobacterales > Lysobacteraceae > Stenotrophomonas > Stenotrophomonas sp. PUT21. Next base: position 811,865 of record NZ_CP197645.1, read on the forward strand.
ATGGCAATGCTGGAGCGGACGGGGAGGGCAGCAAGTCTGTCCTCCCTCCGTTACCATCATTCGTCGTCACCGTCTCCCAGCTCTGCTGCACCACTATCTTCCAGCTGCGCTGCAGTGGCGACCAATTGCCAGCGGGTATCCTTGACATTCCAAGGAAGGGCCTCCTGCTTTCTCAACAATCTGAATTCGCCGCCGCGGAATGCATAGGTGCGCAACTGCGTGAAGTGTCGAGTCCGGCCTCTGATCTCGAACTGGATGACGAATGCGATGAGTTGCCCATCGGACGTCCACTGGCGCTGGATGCTCTCCAGATTCGCATCATGGTGTCGAATGTCGCTATAGCCGACGTAGACGGACAGCGCCTCCGGATCGAGCTTCGAGGCATTGCTCAACTTCTGTATCTCATTGACGCGCGCTTCAAAGCGCGGTTGGATCCATTCCCACTCAACCTTGGCCCAGCTCCGACGTTTTGCGGTCTGGATGACTGCATCCGTTCGATTGCCCGTTTCAAAACAAGTGAAGTAGCCCAGCAGATCAGCAGCCTGCTTTATCACTGATGCAATGTGCGTCGTCCACACCGCCCGCCGCCCAAAATCGGTGTGCACGGGAGTGATTGGAAAGTCGCGGAACCACAGGGTATTGAAGAGACTGACGAGATCCCTCTCTCGACGATTCATTTGATGCTTCCTTTCATGGTTTGGGGATAAACAGAACTGGTAACGGCTCGGGCGCGAAAAACCTTAGCCTGCAGTAGTTTCTCTGTATCGAAGTGTGTGACGTCGGCGAAACGGCGCCAGATGTCCACGCAAGGATCCCATGTAGGTATCGCACACGTTGAGATGCGCTCAAGCAAGGAGCACCCGTGGATGCGGATGGGAATGTGCATCTGCTACAGCGCTCTCCAGCAGTGGGGCAGAGAGTGAACGTCGAAAAACGTACGCAGAACATAGGTGGCTAGCTCAGTCCTCGGCTGCCACATCCTGCGCGCTCTCGCAATTACGCTTCGGCGCACACAGCCGATCCAGCAGCGCCAACGTGACGCCGTTGCTCCAGCCGAACCCATCCTGCAGCGGGTATTCGCCGCCACCGCCGCCCGTGGCCGCGCCGTCGACCACATATTTCTCCACCAGCTTGCCCTCGCGCTCATACACGACCTGCACGGTGCGCAGGAAACGCACGCCGATCCGGCGGGCGAGGGTGTCCTGCCCATGGCGCTGCAGCCCGTCCACCGCGACCCACTGCAGCGGCGCCCAGCCATTGGGAGCATCCCATTGCTGGCCGGTTACCACGGTGGTGGTCAGCAGGCCGCCGTCGCGCAGCAACTGTGTCTCCACCGCCTGGGCGGTACGGCGCGCCTGCGCGCGATCCGCCACGTCCAGCCACAAGGGGAACAGCGCCGCCGCGGTCAGGGCAGGGCGGGTCTGGCCTCGCTCCAGATCGCGGTCGACGTACCAGCCGTGCTCGTCATCCCAGAGCTGCTGGTTGATGGCGTGCTGGCGCGCCTTCGCCACTCCGGTGAAGCTGCGTGAGGCGGTACGATCACCGGCCGCCCTGCTGGCGCGGGCCAAGGTCATCTCCAGATGGAACAGCAGGCTGTTCAGATCCACCGGCACGACCGCCGTGGTGTGGATGCTCGCCAATGCAGTCGGCTCTGCCAGCCAGCGCGAACTGAAATCCCAGCCCGACTCCGCGCCGGCGCGCAGGTCGCGATACACCTGCGAGGGCGCGCGCTGGGGCGCCTGCGCGGCGGTGGCCAGATCATCCATCCAGGACTCTGTGCGCGGCACGGCGCGGTCGTCCCAGTAGCGGTTGAGCAGCTGGCCATCCGCCAGCCGGACCACCCGCTCGCGCGCCTCGCCCGGTGCCAGCGTTTCCGCACCGCGCATCCAGAACGCATGCTCGATGCGCAGCTGTGGCAGGTAGCGGCGGTAGGCTGCATCGCCTTCATGCGTGGCGAGCAGGTCCACCATCAGACTGAAGAAGGGCGGCTGCGAGCGGCTCAGGTAGTAGCTGCGGTTGCCGTTGGGAATGTGGCCGTAGCTGTCGAGCTGGAACGCGAAGTTGTCGACCATGTCGCGCACCTGCTGCCAACGGCCACTGGAGGCCAGCCCAAGCAGGGTGAAGTAGCTGTCCCAGTAGTACACCTCGCGGAAGCGGCCGCCGGGCACCACGTAGGGCCTGGGCAGCGGCAGCAGCGAGCCGTTCGGATCCACGGCGCCGGTGGTGCGGGTCAGCACCGGCCACAGCCCCTCGATGTGCGCACGCAGCGTTTCCCCGGTTGGTGGCACATACGGTGGGGCGTCATTGGGTACCGCGAAGTGCTCGGTGACGAAACCGGCGAGGTCGAACCCGGGCTGCGTCCTGGCGCGCTGCCACTCGGTCAGGACGGTCGCCGCCGCCTGGCGGGGCACCGCATCGGCGAAGGTCTTCTGATCTTTGAACAGGTGCGCGCCCTGGACTTGCTGGAACAGGGGCTGCCACTGCTGGTCCGGCGGCGTCGGCACCGTGCCTTGTGCCTGCGCAGCGGCGCTCAACAACAGGGATGACAGCAGCAGGCCGGCCAGGCGGGGACAGGGGCGCATGGGATGCCTCCGGAAGTGGGGAACCCACTGTAGGGGCCGGCGCGTCAAGGGCTGGTGCGGCTGCAGCGGAGCGGACCGGGGCATTGGGGGGCGTGCCGTTCGACGGTGCGACGCGTCCCTGATTGACCAAAGCGGCCCGCACCCCCTAGAATTCACGACCTCGCCGGAATAGCTCAGTTGGTAGAGCGGCGCATTCGTAATGCGTAGGTCGTAGGTTCGATTCCTATTTCCGGCACCAGATACAGCAAAAAGCCCCGGCCTTGGCCGGGGCTTTTTGTTTGTGGCGGCGCTTTCTCTCACCTCACTCCGCACCACTCCCCACCGGGTGCGAAGCGCGGCGATGGAACTTGCGCGACATCCAGTTGCCGACGTCGTCCACCACGGTAAAGGCCGCCGGAATCACAATCAGGCTCAGCAGCGTGGAGGTGATCAAGCCACCGATGACGGCAATCGCCATCGGGGCCCGGAAACTGGAATCACCCGCAAAGCCCAGCGCGATCGGCATCATGCCTGCGCCCATCGCCAGGGTGGTCATGATGATCGGCTGTGCACGCTTGCGGCAGGCATCGATCAGCGCGTCGTGCTGGCTCATGCCGTGTTCGTCTTCGGCCATCACCGCGTAGTCCACCAGCAGGATGGAGTTCTTGGTGGCGATGCCGATCAGCATCAGCAGCCCGATCAGCGCCGGCAGCGAGAGCATGTTCTGGGTGATCAGCAGCGCACCGAACGCACCGCCGGCGCACAGCGGCACCGCGGCGAGGATGGTGATCGGCATCAGGGCATGGTTGAACAGTAGCAACAGCACCACGTAGATGCAGATCAACCCCGCCGCCATGGCCAGCATGAAACCGATGAACAGCTCGACGAACACTTCCGCATCGCCGGTGTTGAGGAAGGTCACGCCCGGCGGCAGCTGCTTGACGCCCGGCAGGGCCTGCACTTCGGTCATCACATCGCCCAGCGGGCGACCGTTGAGTTCGGCGGTGAGGGTCACGTTGCGCTGGCGCTGGTAGCGCGAGATCTGCGACGGGCCACTGCCTTGCTGGATGTCGGCGACGGCGGCCAGCGGCACCGGGCCATTGCGACCGGGCACGCGCAACTGGCTGATCAAGCCCGGGTTGGCCAGCGTGGCTTCGGCGAAGCCGACCCGGATCGGCACCTGGCGGTCGGGCAGGTTGAGCTTGGCCAGGCGCTGTTCGTAATCGCCAGCCGTGGCGATGCGGGCGGCTTCGGCGATATCGGCCGTTGCCACGCCGAGGTCAGCGGCGCGGGCGGCGTTGGGGATGATCTGGAGTTCCGGGCGCAGCAGCGAAGCCGTGGAGGTGACGCTGCCCAGGCCCTGGATGCCGCGCAGGTCGCGTTCCAGTGCGGTGGCGGCATCCTGCAGGCGCTGCGGGTCGTCACCGGAGAGCACCAGCTGCAGCAGGTTGCCCGGCTCGGAGCTGACGTAGCTGACGCGCACGCCGGGCAGGTCGGCCAGGCGCTCGCGCGCCTCCCGCTCCAGCACGCGCTGGTCGCGTTCGCGTTTGTCCGCACTGCCCCAGTCGAGCACCAGGGTGGCCTTGCGCGGTTCGCCGATGCCGGTCGCACCGGGGTCGCCCAGGTCCAACACGCTGCCGACGGCGGTGTAGACCTGCTTGAGTTCGGGCATGTCCCTGAGCAGGCCGCGCGCGCGTTCGGCGACGGCCACGGTCTCCTGCAGGCGGGTGCCCGGCGGCAGTTCGAGGTTGAGGTTGCTGCGGCCCAGATCGGACTGTGGAATGAAGGTAGCCGGGATGAACGGCACCAGCGCCAGTGAGGCCACGAACAGGCCGGTGGCGATCCACAGGGTGCGGCCGCGATGGCGCAGTGCGGCGTCCACCCAGCCCAGGTACCAGGTCATCAGCCGGGATTCCGGTTTCTCCTCGCCATGTGGTTTGAGCAGGTAGGCAGCCATCATGGGGGTGAGCAGGCGCGCCACCAGCAGCGAGAACAGCACGGCAGTGGCGGCGGTCCAGCCGAACTCGCGGAAGAACTTGCCGGCGATGCCGGGCATGAAGGCCACCGGCACGAACACCGCAGCCAGGGTCAGCGAGGTGGCGATCACCGCGTTGCCGATTTCACCCGCAGCTTCGCGCGCAGCTTCCAAGGGCGGCTTGCCCATGCGCAGGTGGCGCACGATGTTCTCGATCTCCACGATCGCATCGTCCACCAGGATGCCGACCACCACCGACAGCGCCAGCAGCGTGATGATGTTGAGGGTGAAACCGAAGAAGTACATCACCGCGAACGTCGGAATGATCGACAGCGGCAGCGCCAATGCGGACACCCAGGTCGCGCGCCAGTCGCGCAGGAACAACCACACCACCAGCAAGGCCAGCAGCGCGCCCTCCCAGAGCATGGTCATCGAGGAATCGTAGGAGCGGTGGGTCTCGTCGATCGCTGTGGTGACCAGGCGGAAGTCGATGCCGGGATGCTCGGCCTTGATCTTGTCCAGCGCGTCATGCACGCCGGCTTCCACCTTGACCTCGCTGGAGCCGCGCGTGCGCGACATCGAGAACGCCACCACACCCTTGCCGTCCAGCAGGGCGGCCTCGGTGGGGTCAGCGGCGGCATCGGTGATGGTGGCCAGCGTGGAGAGCCGCACCGCGCGCCCGTCTGGCAGGGCGATGGAGTAGTCGCGCAACGCCTGCGCGTCACCGACGGTGCCCAGCGTGCGGATGGTCTGCTGCGCGCCCTCGACCTCGGTCTTGCCGCCGGCACGCTCGACCTGGATGCGGGCCAGCTGTTGGGAAACATCGCCGGCGGTGATGCCCATCGCGATCAGGGCATTGGGATCCAGGTCCACCCGCACCTGGCGCTGCACGCCGCCCACGCGGGTGACGCGCGCGACACCGGGTACGCCATACATCGCACGCGAGATGTCGCGGTCGACGAACCAGCTGGCCTCATCGGTGGTCATGTGCGGGGCGACCAGCGCATAGGTCATCAGCGAACCGCCGATATCGACCTTGGAGATGACCGGCTCCTGGATGTCCTGCGGCAGGTCGGTGCGGATGCGGGTGACCGCGTCGCGCGTGTCGTCCAGCGCGGTGGCCAGATCGGCCTCCAGCTGGAACTCGATGGTGGTGGTGCTGACGCCTTCGCTGACCGAGGACATCACGCGCTTGACGTTGTTGACGGTCGCCACCGAGTCCTCGACCTTGCGGGTCACCTCGGCTTCCAGCTGGCTGGGCGATGCGCCCGGCTGGGTGACGGTGACCGTGGTCATCGGGAAGGCGATATCGGGGAAGCGCGCCACCGGCAGCTGATGGAAGCCCCACAGGCCCGCCACGCACAGCACGAAGAAGATCAGCAGGGCAGGCAGGGGGCGCTTGATCGCCCAGGCAGAGATGTTCATCGTGCGGCGGCCTTGGTCGCGGCCACTACGCGCACGCGGTCGCCCTCACCGAGGAAGCCGGCGCCATCCACCACCACCTGGTCGCCCGCCTTCAGCCCGTCAAGGATCGCGGTGCGGCCCGTGACGGCCTGCCCGGTGCTGACGCGGTGGCGGGTGGCCTGCTGCTTGTCGTTCACGGTGAACACGTAGTTGTGGCCGTCGCGCTGCACGATCGCCGCGGTCGGGATGGTCAGCACCGGGCCGTCGCCGGTGACGATGCGGCCATCCACATAGATGCCCTGCTTGAGCGGGCCGGGCGCGGGCAGGTCGGCGTAGATCGTGCCGGTGCGGGTCTGCCCATCGACACCCGGGGTGACCGCGCGGATGCGGCCGCTGACCACCTGGCCGGCGTATGGCAGCTCCACGGTATTGCCGACGGCCACGTCGGCCAGCTGGTTTTCCGGCAGCTCCGCGCGCCATTCCAGGCGGCCATCGCGGATCAAGCGCAGCAGCTCGGTACCAGCGGACACCACTTGGCCCGGCTGCACCAGGCGCTTGGAAATCAGGCCATCGGCAGGCGCGCGCAGGTCGGCGAAGTCGCGGCGCAGTTTGGCGGCGTCGCGCGCGGCCCGTGCGGTGGAGGTCTGCGCTTCGGCATTGATGCGTGAGGCGCGCAGTTCATCCAGGCTGCTTTCGCTGATCAGTTGCTGGGCGGCCAGCTTGGCGCTGCGCTCGTAGTTCATGCGGGCCAGTTCCTGCGAGGCCTGCGCCTGCCGCAGCGAGGCATCGGCCTGCGCCAGTTCGCTGTCCAGGGTGCGATGGTCTACCTGCAGCAGCACCTGGCCCTGCTTGACCCATTGCCCCACGTCCACCAGCAACGCGGTCACGCGCTGGCCGCTGATTTCCACGCCAAGCTGCATCTCCTCGTAGGCGGTCACCGGCCCGGAGACCAGCACCGTGCGCGCCATGGTCTGCTGCTGCGCCGGCGCCAGTGAGACCGGCAGCGCCGAGCTGGCGGCCGCGGCGTCGGCCGTGGCCTTGTCGTCCTTGCCGCTACACGCGGACAGCAGCGCGACAGCCAGGATCAGGGAGAAACTGCGGAGGTAGGGTGCGCGCATCGAGGGGCTTTCCGGTCGGAACAGCGGGAAAAAGAAAGGCATCGGGATATCAGGATTCGCGGGACAGGCGGAGTTCGATGCCATCGAGCATCAGGCCCAGCCCCTGCTCGAAGCGGGCGTCGAAATCGACCTCGCTCCATACATCACGGGCCTGCCAGCAATGGGGAAAACGTGACTCGGCCAGCGCCATGAACGCCTCACCCAGCGCCTCCATGCTGCCGTCGCCGGGCCAGGACTGCTCCTCGATGACGAAGCCCATCGTGTAATACACCAGGTCCATCGCGGCGGTCGCGGCAAAGCGTGCTGGCGCGCCGGCGCCCATCAGCGCGGCGATGCTGGCTTCACCCACCCGCAGCACGTTCTCGGTGGCCAGGAAGGTGCCGGCATAGACCCGCGCGCCGTCGCGGCGGGCCTTGAAGGCCAGGCGGAATTCGCGCCCGATCTGCAGCAGCGTTTGCCGCCACGGCTGCCCGTCGGGAATCACCCGGGCGACATCGCCGATCATGGCGTCGGCCATGGCATCGATCAGCGCCTGCTTGCTCTTGAAGTGCCAATACAGCGACGGCGCCCGGATACCCAGCGAGCAGGCCACCTTGCGCAGGGTAATGCCCTCCAGACCGTCCTCGTCGAGGATCCGGAAAGCCGCCTCGACGATGTTTTCCCGCGCAATGGGTTGGCGCACTGTGCTCTGGCCTAACGTTGTTAGGGGGCGAATCTAACAGTGTTAGGCTGGCGCGGACAAGTGCCCGTGTGCGGGGCCGGATGGCCCCACGGGACGTGGCTGCCGGGTTCGGAGGCGCCGAAGGGCACCGGCCCCCCGGTTGGCTCAGAGGTCGATCAGGTCCGGCTGCAGGGCCGCCATCCGGACCCGGTTCCGCCCGCTGGTCTTGGCGTCATACAGCGCCTCGTCCGCACGGGAGATCAGCTCCTCCAGCAGCTTCTGGTCGCCGCCCGGCAGCGCCTCGCCGATCGCGCCGCCGACGCTCACGGAGACGGCAATGCGCTCACCATCCACGAGGATGGGTTCAGCCGCCACCGCGCTGCGCAGTCGCTCGGCGGCGGCGGGAATCTCATCCACGGCGGACGCCGCCAGCAGGGCGATGAACTCTTCGCCGCCGAAGCGGGCGAACAGATCGCGCTCCCGCAGCGCGTCGCGGCAGCGCTTGGCGACCACTTTGAGGACCTCATCGCCGACCGGATGGCCGTAGGTATCGTTGATCTTCTTGAAGTGATCCACGTCCACCATCAGCACCGCCACCGCGCGGCCGTTGGCTTCGCGCGCGGCGATGATCTGCGCCGAGCATTCTTCGAAGTGACGGCGATTGGGGACACCGGTCAAAGGATCGGAGGAGGCGAGGCGGCGCAGCTCGGCGGCCATCAGCAGATCGGCGGTGACATCGGTGAACAGCCAGATGCGCCCATGTGCCCCGTTGCCGCGCACCGGGTGGGTATCCACTTCGAAGGTGCGTTCGCCCAGGGTCCAGTGCTGCTTGGCGGCGAACTGGTCGTTGTTCATCTGGGCGCTGTAGGCCAGCTCAAGTTCGGCGTGGTTGTCGCAGCGTTGGCGCAGGGCGCGCATCGGGCCGGCCAGGTCCGCTGCCCGATGATTGCCCGCTGTGCAGCCCAGCAGTTCCGCAGCATGCTCGTTGACGGCGGCGCCAACGCCATCGCCGTCGATCAGGACGATACCCGCCGGCACGCTTTCAAACAGATCCAGAAACTGATTGCGGACGATCGCGCCGCGCGTGGCCTCCCGACGTGCGGATAGCAGCCGCGCCACGCTCGTGGCCAGCAGCGGCACCTGCGCCGTCAACGCAGCGGGGGCAGGTGCGCTTCGCCAGAGCAGCAGCAGGCCGCTCAGCGGCGCACCATGCGAGGGGGCCGGAACGTACAGCAGGTGGGTGGGGAGGCCTTCCAGGGCATGGATGATCGCCGTGGGCAGGAACCCGGCCGCGTCCATGGCCACACCGTTCCAGTGGCATTCGAGGAGGCCGCTGCGGGCCAGGTTGAAACTCGACGAGGGCAGCGCCGGGGCCGCAGCAGCCCAGGTCGCCCTGCCACCGGCGTCCACTTCCACCGCCATGACCAGGTCGGCGTGGGCGGCGAGGCGGGCGAACTGGCACAGCGCGGCGAGCGCTTCACTGTCGGAGGTCGTCACCGCGCGCTGCCTGCCAGTCGCTGTTGGAGGATGCGCATGACGTCATCCGGCGCGGTCATGTGCGGCAAGTGGCCGGAGGCATCGATCACATCCAGGGTCGCGCCGTCGATCGCGTTGGCCAGCCAGTGGCCGACCGCCACCGGTACCGCCACGTCGTGGGCGGTCTGGATGAGGTGGGCCGGCGTGGAAACCCGCGCGGCCAGGCTGCGCAGATCGGAGGTGAATATCGTGCGCGAGGTATTGAGTGCGATATCCGGGCGCATCTGGAACAGGGTATTGGAGAAATCGGCGACCACCGCGCTGTCGTCCACGCCGACGACCATCGGGGCGAAGCCGGCGATCCAGGCTTGGTAGTTCGCCCGCATGCTCTCGAACAGCTGCTCCAGGTCCTGCGGTTTGAAGCCGCCGGTGTAGCCGTCATCGTCGAGATAGCGCGGCGACGCACCGATGATGACCAGGCGCTGGAACACCTCCGGCCGTGCAACAGCGGCGGCCGCGCCGATCATGCCGCTCATCGAATGGCCGATGTAGGTGCAGTCGCGAACGTCCAGCTCGTCGAGGAGGTCGAGCAGATCGTCGGCATACCCGAACAGCGAGCCATGTCGCTCGAAATCGTACGTCTGCGCACCGTGCGGGCCGCAGCCGGCCAGATCGAAGGAGATCACGTCATACCGTGATTCAAACCAGGGGCGCAGGGCATTCCATGCGCTCTGATCGGTACCAAAGCCGTGTGACAGGATCGCGACCGCCTTGCCCTCACCGCTGCGGCGACCGTTGAACCGTTCAAAACTTTCCACGCACATCCACCCATGGGGTCCTGCAAGGACCGAATACTAGGTGAGCCAAGCCATGCGGTCCAATTCTGTTGCAATGGCGATTGATTGGGTGGTGGATGGCATGCGGCAGATGGCGAGTTTCGCGAAGGCGCTGCCCTTCATGCATTCAGAAATTTCTATTTTCAGTTGGACAAAACTGTTCACTGAGGAAGGCCGCGATGTGCAATGAAGCTTGCTGAGGTGCCTATAGATAATTATTCATTCAATGCGCTGGATGGGGGAATGCACCCGTCCGGGTTGTTTGGTACATTCTATCCCGCCTCTAGGATCTGAGGTGCATAGGGAGAGTTGCGATGAGTATATGGATGTTTTTGATTCGTTGTTCTGTGTCTTTGGGGGCGGTGTTGATTGGGCTTGCAGTCTCGCCATGGGCGAGCGCGCAATCAACGACGCTTGATGTATGTGACAGCTGTAGTGCGTCGCAAATGCAGGATCGGGCTTGGCTCGACGCAAATGATGAAGCTGCTCCTTACTGGGGCGAGAAGTACTATGTCAATCGACATACCGGCGAAGTTCGGAAGTTTGAAGTGATGAAGGAGCCGCCTGCACCAGATGCGACGTGCACACCTTGGGTGACATGGGGTTGCAATAGCGCGGTGTTTGTATTTCCCATGCCGTTGGAGCAGGATTTCATTCAAGGTGGAATCGTAATCCAGCAGGCTTGGAATAGTGTCATCTACATAGATCCTGGTCCGGGTATCCCGCAGGGTGCTTACGAGTACGTTTCCCATCCGCAAGGTCGGGAGGCTGTTATGGCTCAGGCTCACTTCAAGGGCGCCGTAGCGCAGACAACTGCGCAAGTTCTACGCGGGTTGCTGGACAAGTACTTTCTTTCCATGCCGCCAAAGGTGGTCTCTATCACGCTGGTGCTGCCTGATGGATCGCGCGTTCGAGCGAACTACGATGTTGCGCTGGAGCGGTTAGTGCATGAAAAGGGGAGTGTTCGTGACCGCATCGGAAACTGGGTGCCAGAGACACCTGTCGACATCAGTGGGGGCGTAGGCCAGACGGTTCTTTACGACTTTACGGGCTATCCTTCGGACCTTGCAAAGTGGCAGCACTGGGTTCAGTCGTTGGGGGCAACGTTGAGCTCAAGTGGTTGGAGCTATCGTTGCACCCAAAGTGTTGAGAATAGTGAGGGGGAGCCAAATGTGAAGGTGGTCTGCACAGCGTACTGATGCAGATTGGCCTCGCGCACCATTCCTGATAATGCCGGGCTTGGTCCTAAGCCAAGCCCGGTTTTTCCAAAGTCAACTACTGCGCAAAGCACCTTACTCATCTCGCTCGGGTATGCCACACCGATTTAAGGATTTTTTCGGGTTCCGTGCATCAATTTAGGCTGTGCCGCGCACTCCCGAGAAGAGTAGTGCGCGCATATACGAGCCAACAGCACCGGCGATGAGGCCGCTCAAAATCTTCAGGAAGACGCGGGCGACACGGCCGGCATGCAGCCGCACCCACGGCAACCACGCCATCGCCTGCGCGCCCATCAACAGGACCAGTACATCCAGCCCCAGCGCGTCCACCACCGGCAGCAGCGGCGCCAGCAATGGATTGCAGGCCATCAGGATCACGATGGCGGCAGTGAGCGCCAATAGGACGCGTCGGCCCATCGGCGTGGCGGTCCAGCGGAAAAGGCGGGCAGGCAGGGACACGGCGGGCTCCGGGCAGTTGGCCGGAGTGTACTGCGGTATCGTCATGGTCGAACTCCCGCGGATCGCCCCCATGAAGATCGCCGTATTCAGTGCCCGCCCGTATGACCAGCGGTTTCTCGATGAAGCCAATCAACGCCGCGGGGCAGGGCCGTCGTTTGAGTTCGTGTATTTCGATGCCGCACTGGAGGTGAATACCGCGGCACTGGCGCAGGCGTGCGAAGCGGTCTGCGTGTTCGTCAATGATCGGCTCGATGCGCCGGTCCTGCAGGCGTTGCAGGCACTGGGGGTGCGCGCGATCCTGCTGCGCTGTGCGGGCTTCAACAATGTCGACCTGGCCGCAGCGGAGGGGTTGGGGCTGTTCGTGGCACGCGTGCCGGCTTACTCCCCCGAAGCCGTGGCAGAGCATGCCCTGGCCATGGTGATGACCCTCAACCGGCAGACCCACCGCGCCTACAACCGGGTGCGCGAGGGCAACTTCATGCTCGATGGCCTGCTGGGTCGCACGCTGCATGGCAAGACGGTCGGCATCGTGGGGACCGGCCAGATCGGCCTGGCCACCGCGCGCATCTTCAAGGGCATGGGCTGCACGGTGCTGGGCCACGATCCGTATCCATCGCCCGGCTTCGCCGCCATCGGCGCATCGGTCACGCTGGAGGATCTGCTGGCCCGTTCGGATGTCGTTTCGCTGCACTGCCCGCTGACGCCGGAAACCCATCACCTGATCGACGATGCCTCACTTGCCGCGATGAAGCCCGGCGCGATGCTGGTCAACACCTCGCGCGGTGGGCTGGTGGATACCCATGCGGTGATCCGCGCGCTGAAATCGCGGCGCCTCGGCCACCTGGCCATCGATGTCTACGAGCAGGAGAGCGGGCTGTTCTTCCAGGACCGGTCCGGCGAGATCATCGACGATGACGCGTTCCAGCGCCTGATGACCTTCCCCAACGTGCTGGTGACCGGGCACCAGGGCTTCTTCACGGTCGAGGCACTGCAGGAGATCTCCGCGATCACGCTGCGCAACATCGCCGACTTCGCCGCTGGGGCGGACTGCCCGAATCGGGTACGGGCTGCCTGAGCGTCGCCGCGGGTGAGACGGTCGCTGCCGGTGCGTGTACCGTGGCCGCCCGCAGGATGCTCGGCGAGATGCCCGTGACGAGGCGGCGGCGTCCGCGCTGACCGGGCCCCGGAACTGACCCGTTCATGTCTATACAAGGGCCGGAATGTTGCCGAATCGGGTCATTGCCCGGCACTGCGACAACGTGTCGCAGCCCAAAACAGGCCTTTCCTGCGCTGGATCATTGTCAATGCCTTTCTTAAATGATGCGTGACGGCCTAAAATTAGAAGGCTGACATGATCGTCCTCCGTGCCTGTCCCCTTGGACCGGCACCACCGGCTTTGGCTGGGACGGAGGCGGGCTTGAACTGGCATTCCCTACGCAATTGGATCGACCGATGATTCCGTTGAAACCCCTTGGACGCTTCCTGCGTCCGGGCCTGCTGTTTGCGTTGTCCGTGTTCCTGACGGGCTGCAACTCGGCCATCCTCAACCCCAAGGGCCAGATCGGCCACGACGAGAAGACCCTGCTCATCACGGCGACCGTGCTGATGCTGCTGGTTGTCGTGCCGGTCATCATCATGACCCTCACCTTCGCGTGGAAGTACCGTGCGACCAACACCAAGGCCCGTTACGAGCCGAAGTGGTCGCACTCCACGGCCATCGAAGTGGTGGTCTGGTCGATCCCGTGCATGATCGTGCTGGTGCTGGCCGTGCTGACCTGGCGTTCCTCGCACGCGCTGGATCCGTACCGTCCGCTGGACTCGGACAAGAAGCCGGTGGTGATCGAAGCCATCTCGCTGGACTGGAAGTGGCTCTTCATCTATCCCGAAGAGAACATCGCCACCGTCAACGAGATCACCTTCCCGGTCGATACCCCGCTGAACTTCAAGATCACGTCCGATACGGTGATGAATGCGTTCTTCATTCCGCACCTGGGCAGCATGATCTACTCGATGACGGCCATGGAGACCAAACTCCACCTGATCGCCAACGAGACCGGTGAGTTCCCGGGCATGTCCTCGCACTACAGCGGCGCGGGCTTCAGCAAGATGCATTTCTCCGCGCACTCGGTGACCGAGGCGGAGTACCAGCAGTGGCTGACCAAGGTGCGTGGCGAAAGCGCGACCCTGGACAAGACCGCCTTCGCTGCGCTGACCGCCGAGAAGAACCATGACTGGCACCCGGTGACCTATTTCGGTACCACCGAGGCCGGCCTGTTCGACTGGGTCATCGCCAAGCACATGGGCGACAACCAGCACTACGGCATGAAGCACGACCACAAGGCCATGAAGCATGACGGCGCCGAGGGCGAAAGCCACGAAGGCCACACCATGCCGGCCGCCGGTGAGTCGCACGACGGCCACGCGATGGCCGAAGGCGATGCTGCTGCACACGCCGAACACACTGCAGACGAGCACGCCGCAGCCGGTCACACCGGTCACGGCGGCTCGGGAGAATGAGCATGAATATGTTGGGTAAATTGACCTTTGCCGACATCCCGCACGACCCGATCATCATCACCACGTTGATCGGTGCGGGTATCGGCGGCCTGCTGGTGTTGGCCCTGATCACCAAGTTCAAGCTGTGGGGCTATCTCTGGAAAGAGTGGTTCACCTCGGTCGACCACAAGAAGATCGGCGTGATGTACCTCATCGTCGCCTTCGTCATGCTGCTGCGCGGCTTCGCCGACGCGATCATGATGCGTGTCCAGCAGGCCATGGCCGCTGGCGGCAACGAGGGCGTCCTGCCCCCCCATCACTACGACCAGATCTTCACCGCCCACGGCGTGATCATGATCTTCTTCGTGGCGATGCCGCTGATCACCGGCCTGATGAACGTGGTCGTGCCGCTGCAGATCGGCGCCCGCGACGTGGCCTTCCCGTTCGTCAACTCGCTCAGCTTCTGGCTGTTCGTGGCGGGCGCGGGCCTGGTGATGATCTCGCTGGGTGTCGGTGAATTCGCGCAGACCGGCTGGCTGGCCTTCCCGCCGTTGTCAGGCAAGGAATACAGTCCAGGGGTAGGTGTCGATTACTACATCTGGGGCCTGCAGGTAGCAGGCCTGGGTACCACACTGAGCGGCATCAACTTCTTCATCACCATCTTGAAGATGCGTACCCCCGGCATGAAGCTGATGCAGATGCCGGTGTTCACCTGGACCGCGCTGGTCACCAACGTGCTGATCATCGCTGCCTTCCCGGTGCTGACCATCACCCTGGTGCTGCTGACCCTGGACCGTTACCTGGGCACGCACTTCTTCACCAATGACGGTGGCGGCAACGCCATGCTGTACATCAACCTGATCTGGATCTGGGGTCACCCGGAAGTCTACATCCTGGTCCTGCCGGCCTTCGGCGTGTTCTCCGAGGTCATCGCCACGTTCTCGCGCAAGGCGCTGTTCGGCTACAAGGGCATGGTCTACGCCACCGCCTGCATCGGCGTGCTGTCGTTCATCGTGTGGCTGCACCACTTCTTCACCATGGGCTCGGGTGCCAACGTCAATGCCTTCTTCGGCATCACGACGATGATCATCTCGATCCCGACCGGCGTGAAGATCTTCAACTGGCTATTCACCATGTTCCGCGGTCGCGTGCAGTTCACGACCCCAGTGCTGTGGACGATCGGCTTCATGGTCACCTTCACCATCGGCGGCATGACCGGCGTGATGCTGGCGATCCCGGCCATCGACTTCGTGCTGCACAACAGCCTGTTCCTGATCGCCCACTTCCACAACGTCATCATCGGCGGCGTGGTGTTCGGCATGTTCGCCGGCATCACCTACTGGTGGCCGAAGATGTTCGGCTTCCGTCTCAATGAAACCTGGGGCAAGCGCGCGTTCTGGTGCTGGTTCATCGGCTTCTATGTGGCCTTCATGCCGCTGTACATCCTGGGCTTCATGGGCATGACCCGCCGCATGCAGAGCTACCCGAACATGGAATACCAGCCGCTGCTGATCATCGCCATGTGCGGTGCCTTCATCATCGGTGCCGGCATCCTGTGCCAGGTCATCCAGATCGCCGTGTCGATCCGCGACCGCAAGAAGACCGCCGACCTGACCGGCGATCCGTGGGACGCCCGTACGCTGGAGTGGGAAACCTCTTCGCCGCCGTCGTTCTACAACTTCGGCTCGCTGCCGCGCGTCAACGAACTGGACGAGTTCTGGGAGCGCAAGCAGCGTGGTGAGGCGTGGGAACGCCCGGCCAAGTACACCGACATCCACATGCCGCGCAACACCGGCACCGGTGTGGTGATCGGCGCCTTCAGCCTGGTGTTCGGCTTTGCGATGATCTGGCACATCTGGTGGCTGGCCATCGTGGGTCTGGTCGGCATGATCGGCACCTTCATCTGGCGCACCTTCGACAAGGACGTGGATTACTACGTGCCGGCCGCGGAAGTGGAGCGGATCGAAAATGAGCACCGTCGCCACCTGGTGGCGCAGGGCCTGGTGAAATCGGAGCTGAAGGCATGAGCACCACTATCCCCAACACCATGAACCATGGGCACGCCGCGCACGCGGCGGCCCACGGCCATGACGACCACGAGCACCACGACACCGGCGGCAATACCGTCTTCGGTTTCTGGGTGTACCTGATGAGCGATTGCCTCATCTTCGCCACCCTGTTCGCGACCTACATCGTGCTGTCCGGCGGCACCGACGGTGGCCCCGGCCCGAAGGATCTGTTCGAACTGTCCTTCGTCGCCTGGGAAACCACGCTGCTGCTGGTCTCCTCGCTGACCTTCGGCCTGGGCATGATCGCCATGCACAAGCAGAAGGTGGGCCAGATGTACGCATGGCTCGCACTGACCTGGCTGCTGGGCTTCGGCTTCATGTGCATGGAAGTGTGGGAGTTCAACCACCTGATCCATCAGGGCTACGGTCCGGACCACAGTGCCTTCCTGTCGGCGTTCTTCGCGCTGGTCGGTACCCACGGTCTGCACGTGACCGCGGGTCTGCTGTGGCTGCTGATCATGTTCATCCAGATCAAGCAGAACGGCCTGACCCAGACCAACAAGACCCGCATGGCGTGCCTGAGCCTGTTCTGGCACTTCCTGGATCTGATCTGGATCGGCGTGTTCTCCGTCGTCTATCTGAATGGAGCGCTGTAATGTCCGCACATGACAATCACGCACACGATCAGGGCCACGGCGCCGCCGGCGAAAGCCATGGCAGCGTCAAGTCCTACCTGATCGGCTTCCTGCTGGCCGCGGTGCTGACCATCATCCCGTTCTGGGCGGTCATGCATGGCGACCTGCCGCGCTTCACCACCGGCGTCGTCATCGTGGTGGCTGCGGTGCTGCAGATCCTGGTGCACCTGGTGTTCTTCCTGCACCTGGACCGCTCTTCGGAACAGCGCTGGAACGTCAGCGCGGCGGCCTTCACCGTCGTGGTGATCGGCATCATCGTCGCCGGTTCGCTGTGGGTCATGCACAACATGAACGTGCACATGATGCACTGACGTCTTCGCGACGTTGCCACACGCAGAAAGGCCGCCCTCGGGCGGCCTTTTTGTTGGGTGCTTCTTCCATTGGCATGGCACACATGACGACGCGGCGGGCGGTGTGGGGCGGTGAGCTGTTCCAGATACGCCCCGAGCGGCCCTTCTTTCCTGCGATGCGGCAGCGCTGCTGCCGCGCGCTACGCTGCTTTCGCCAACCGCATGAACTCCGCCGCATCCACCGGCCGGCCCAGGTGGTACCCCTGCAGCTGATCGCAGCCCATGTCGCTCAGGTATTGGCGTTGCCCTGCGGTTTCCACGCCCTCGGCGACGATCTGCAGCTGCAGCGAACGGCCCAGCGCGATGATCGAGGAGACGATGGCGGCGTCTTCGGCGTTGTCTTCCAGATCGTGCACGAAGGCGCGGTCGATCTTCAGCTCGGTGGCCGGCATCCGCTTGAGGTAGAGCAGGCTGGAGTAACCGGTACCGAAGTCGTCGATGGAGATGTTCACGCCCATCGCGGTCAGCCCGTGCAGGATCAGCAGGCTGGCTTCCACATCGCGCATCGCGGTGGTCTCGGTGACCTCCAGGGTCAGCCGCTTCGGGTCCAGCCCGTGTTTGTCCAGCGTGCGCCGCACGGTCTCTAGCAGCGTGCTGGACCCGAACTGCAGTGGTGAGAGGTTCACCGCCATCGTCCAGTCCGGGTGGCCGGCGTCGTGCCAGTGACGCAGCTGCGCACAGGCGTGGTCGAGCACCCAGTCACCGATGGCGAGGATCAGCCCGCTGCGTTCGGCGATCGGAATGAACGCATCCGGCGACAGCAGCCCAAGTTCGGGATGCTGCCAGCGCACCAGCGCCTCGGCCCCGTTCAGCGATTGTCCGTTGGCCTGGAACTTGGGCTGGTAGTGCAGCACCAGCTCGCTGCGGCTGACCGCCTTGCGCAGTTCCTGCAGCAGCTTCAGCTGACGGTTGGCGCTGACGTTGAGCGACTGGGTGAAGAAGGTATAGCCGTTCCGGCCCGAATCCTTGGTGTGGTACATCGCCGCATCGGCGTGGGCCATCAGGTCGCGCTCGGTGGTGGCATCGGCCGGGTACAGGGCGATGCCCAGACTGGCGCTGACCTGCAGTTCCAGCGCATCGATCTCGAACGGCTCGGCCACGCTGGCGATGATCCGTTCGGCCACGACGGCCGCGTCTTCCGGATCTTCCACCTGGAACACGATGACGAACTCGTCCCCGCCCAGCCGTGCGAAGGTGTCCTGCGCACGCAGCAGGGCGGTGATCCGCTCGCTGACCTGGATCAGCAGTTTGTCGCCGAGCTGGTGGCCGTAGGCATCGTTGATCGCCTTGAAACCATCCAGGTCACAGAACATCACCGCGAAGCTGAACTGACGGCGTTGCGCTTTCTCGATGGCCTGTTCGATCCGGTCCTGCAGCAGCATGCGGTTGGGCAGCTGGGGCAGCGGATCATGCAGGGCGGCCTGCATCAGTTTCTCGTTGGCCTGCGCCAGCGAATCGGCGAGCAGGCCGGTGCGGGTGCGCATCTGGCGGTCGAACACCGAGGCGATCAGCGCGATGCCCAGCGTGGCCAGCGTGGTTACGATCACCAGCACCGCCAGCCATTTGGTGTCGATGCCCTGGCCGTAGGCCGCGCCGCATAGCGCGCCCTCGGGGAAGTTGGCCGCGGCCATGCCGGTGTAGTGCATGCCGACGATGGCCAGGCCCATCACCAGCGAGGCCAGCCCGCGCAGCAGGAACGGCCGGCGCTGCTCCAGGCGCAGCCGGAAGGCGATCCACAGCGCAGCACCGGCCGCGCCGATCGCGATCAGGATCGAGGCCGCAAACCACAGCGGGTCGTAGTCGATGCCCGGCTGCATCTCCAGTGCGGCCATGCCCAGGTAGTGCATGGCCGCGATACCCAGCCCCATCAGCACCGCGCCGGCGCACAGCCGCGACCAGGGCAGTTCCGCGCGCGAGACCAGCCACAGCGCATACGCCGAGGCACTGACCGAGACCGCCAGCGAGTACAGGGTGATCGCCAGGTCGTAGCCGACCGGTATCGGCAGGTGGAAGGCGAGCATGCCGATGAAGTGCATCGACCAGATGCCCAGGCCCATCGCGCCGGCACCACCGGCCAGCCACCAGCGTGCGACCCGGCCGCGGGTGCTGGCCAGGCGACCGGCCATGTCCAGCGCGGTATACGAGGCGAGGATGGCGACCAGCAGCGAGAACACGACAAGACTCTGGCTGTAGGTGCCGGTCATGGAGAAGCCTGGAATGAATTGAAGGAGGGGCAGTGGCCCGCCGGAGTATCGGCCTCGGGGCCGGATTCTTGAGCGGGCGCGCTCGGCGTCTCGGTTGCTGCGACGCGGCTCGGCTATCCTGCCCCATCGATTCTGAAGCGGAAGTTGACATGGCCAAGCGACTCACGGCTTACGTCTGCAGTGAATGTGGCGCCGAATACAGCAAGTGGCAGGGCCAGTGCACCGAGTGCGGGGTGTGGAACACGCTCAGCGAAATCACGCTGGAAAGCGCCACGCCCGCCAAGTCCTCACCGGCGTCGCGCCGTTCCGGCTGGGCCGGCAAGGTCGATGCGCCGAAGATCATGGCGCTCAAGGACGTACAGCAGACCGAGCACCTGCGGGTGAGCACGGGCATCGGCGAGTTCGACCGCGTGCTCGGCGGTGGCCTAGTTGAAGGTGCGGTGGTGCTGGTCGGTGGTGATCCGGGCATCGGCAAGTCCACCCTGCTGCTGCAGGCGGTGGCGAAGATGGCCGCGTCGCTGCCGGTGCTGTACATCACCGGTGAGGAGTCGCTGTCGCAGGTCGCCGGCCGCGCGGTGCGCCTGGATCTTCCGCTGGACAACGTCAACGCGCTGGCTGAAACCCAGGTCGAGGCGATCCTGCAGCACGCCAGCGTGGCCAAGCCGCGGCTGATCGTGGCCGACTCCGTGCAGACGCTGTGGACCGAATCGCTGACCGCCGCGCCCGGCTCGGTCAGCCAGGTGCGCGAAAGCGCCGCACGGCTGGTGCGCTTTGCCAAGGAAACCGGTACTGCCGTGTTCCTGGTGGGTCACGTCACCAAGGAAGGCGGCATTGCCGGCCCGCGTGTGCTCGAGCATATGGTCGACGCGGTGCTCTACTTCGAAGGCGAGAGCGGCAGTCGTTTCCGCCTGCTGCGTGCGTTCAAGAATCGCTTCGGCGCGGTCAACGAGCTGGGCGTGTTCGCCATGGGCGAGAAGGGCCTGAAAGAGGTCTCCAATCCTTCGGCGATCTTCCTCTCCGGCGGCAGCACCCAGCAGCCGGGCAGCTGCGTGATGGTCACCCGCGAGGGTACCCGTCCGCTGCTGGTGGAAGTGCAGGCACTGGTGGACGCCTCACCGCTGTCCAACCCGCGCCGCGTGGCGGTGGGTCTGGAGCAGAACCGCCTGGCGATGCTGCTGGCGGTGCTGCACCGTCATGGCGGCGTGTTGGTGGGCGACCAGGACGTGTTCGTCAATGTGGTCGGTGGCATCCGCGTGCAGGAAACCGCCGCCGATCTGCCGGTCCTTCTGGCGGTGCTGTCCTCGCTGCAGGACCGGCCCCTGGCCGAGAAGACGATCGCCTTCGGCGAGGTGGGCCTGTCCGGGGAGATCCGCCCGGTGCCCAACGGTGAGGACCGCCTGCGCGAAGCGGCCACGCATGGCTTCAAGCGCGCCATCGTGCCCAAGGCGAACGCGCCGAAGACCGGCAGCGTGAAGGGGATGGAAGTGATCGCGGTGGAGCGGCTGTCCGAGGCGATCGACGCGCTGTAAGCGGGGCCGGGCCGGCGTGGGTTGCCACGGGAAAGTGAGTCAGCGCTCAGCCGGCCTGTGCTAGTTTTCCCTGCTCGACGAAGGCGCCCTCCGGCGCTTTTCCGTGGCTAGGAGTAACCGATTACATGCAGGACCCGATGTTCAGCGCCCCCGCCGCCGAAATCCGCCGCGCCGGGGTCGATCTCAATGGATTGATGACGGTGCTGGGCAAGCACCTGTATTCCACCCCGATGGTGGCGCTGCGCGAACTGGTGCAGAACGCGCACGATTCGATCATCCGTCGCCGTATCGAGCAGCCCGGCATCCCGGGTCTGTCGCGCATCGACGTGCAGATCGATGCCGCCGCCGGCGTGCTGCGCATCACCGATACCGGTGCTGGCCTGACCCGGCAGGAAATCCACGATTACCTGGCCACGGTTGGTGTGGGTTACACCCGAGGGCTGCGCCAGGATGGGGAGGACAATGACGGACTGATCGGCATGTTCGGCCTGGGGTTCCTGTCGGCCTTCGTGCTGGCACGGCGCGTCAGCGTGCGCACCACCTCCTACCAGACACCAGAGCTGGGCCACCTGTACGTGTCCAGCAACGCCGAGCAGTACACCGTCAGCGACGTGCCGGCGCGCGCGATCGGCACCGAGGTCGAGCTGGAGCTGCATCCGGACTTCCTGTCGCTGGCCAACGAAGCGCGCCTGCACGAGGTGCTGGGCCGCTACTGCGCGTTGCTGTCCGAGCCGATCTTCATCGGTGCGGCGGCCGCCGCGATCAATCCCGAACCGCCGCCGTGGCGCGGGCAGGGTGACGTCGCGCTGCATCCGGTGCAGGCGCGCCGCCAGGCGCTGCAGTTCGCTGCCCGTTTCGAACACGATTTCGAGCCCATCGTGACGATGCCGCTGCAGTCCGATGGCAGCAGCGACGCCGTCGGCATGCTCTGGGTGCAGGACGGCGCCACCTATGGCACCAGCGACAACCGTAACCTGTCGGTGTTCGTGCGCGGGATGCTGCTGGACGACGACGCACGCGACCTGCTGCCGCCGTGGGCCGGCTTCATCGGCGGGGTGATCGAATCGTCGAAGCTGACTCCAACCGCCAGCCGCGAGGACCTGCAGCGCGATGACCACTATCGCGCCGTGCAGCACGCCCTGCTGGAAGCGCTGATCGATGGCCTGGCCGACGTCGCACGACAGCAGCCCGAGGCCTGGCGCCGCGTGCTCAGCCGCCACAATGAAGCCCTGCTGGGCGCGGCGCTTTGCGATGAGCGCCTGTTCGACCTGCTGCTGGAACACGTGCGCGTGCCGACCTCGCAGGGTGACCTGCCGGCCAGCGCGTTGCCGGCGCGCGGTGCGGTGCATGTGATCCTCGACAACGGTGGTGGCTTCGAGGAAATGCTGTTCCGCGCGATGGGCGTGCCGGTCGCGCATGGGCATCGCTATGCCGTAGTGCCGTTCCTGCGGCGCTGGGCCCAGGCCAAGGGCCTGCGCCTGGTCGAACTGGGCACCGAACAGGGCAATCGCGCACTGTTCCGTATCGACGACAGCCTCGACGATGCGCAGCTGGGTTGGCTGCGCGAGCACCTGGGCGATGGCGAGCAGCTGCTGCCGGCGCGGTTCAGCCCCGAGGCACTCCCGGTGGTGGTGGTGCCCGACCGCGAAGCCGAACTGAAGCAGCGCCTGGAAGACGACGAGAACGACAAGCGCGTATCGATGGCCGCATTGCGACTGGCCCGCCAGTTCACCGCGCGCATCGAGGCACGTGCGCCGTCGCGGCTGTACCTCAACCTGGACAATCCAGCGGTGCAGGCGTTGCTGCAGGCCCAGCGCGAGGGCCACCCGCAGGCCGGGGCGGCCGCGCGCCTGCTGCGCTCGCTGAAGATCATCGTGTCCGCGCAGGGCCGGCCGTTGCAGCGGAGCACCGCGACACCGGGCCCCGATCTCAATGGTGCATTTACCGATATTGCCGGTGCCCTGCAGCAGATGCTGCGCTGAGTACCGCCCCCTCTCTCATCAAGCCTTCGCTAGACAGGAGCCTCAACCCCCATGGATATCTGGAACTGGGTCGAAAAACTGCAGGATGACCTGCGCCAGGCAGGCCAGGCACAGAACGCCCACCTGCTGACCCGCCTTGCCGATGACGTCAGTGAACTGCAGGTCGACCGCGTCGATGCACTGCTGCCCGAAGCGCGCGCGCTGGGCAAGGCATTGGACAACCCCTGGGTCGACGTCTATGTCGGCCACTGGGCCCTGCGCAACCGCGTCGGCAACCGCATGGAAGGCGAAAGCGCGCTGGGCGAGTCGGTGGCGCTGTTCGAGCGCGCGCACCGCGCCGATACCCTGGACTGCCCGCAGTCGATCTGCGTCACCCAGGATCTTGCCGCCTGCTACGGCAACATCGATGGTCCGGGCTGGGTGCCCGAACGCATCGAGGTCTGCGACGAGACGCTGGGCCGCATCGACCCGAGCTGGGCCTGCTTCCAGTGCCTGAGCTGCGAGAAGGCCGACGCGCTGCTGGACGACGGCCGCGGCCAGGACGCGCTGGATTACCTGCAGGTGCAGGCGGCGGCGATCCAGGCGCGCGGCAAGGAAGTGTTCGACAGCTTCCCTGAAATGCAGATCAAGATCCTGCTGGCCAGCGGCCGTGCGCAGGAAGCGCTGGTGCTGATCGAGAAGCGAGAAGCCGAAGTGGCCGCTGCGGGCGACTACGAGCCTGCCAACTGCACGGTGCCGCGCCGGCTGTCCAAGGCCTGGGCACTGGCCCAGCTGGGCCGCGATGAAGAGGCGCTGCAGCAGCTGGTGCCATGGAGCGAGCTGACGCCGAATCACTGGCGGCTGTGGGCCAATGCCGCTTCGACGCTGTGCAGCCGTGATGGCGCACGCAATACATGGGATCTGGGGACGCGCTTCAACACGATCATCGAGCACTTCGCCGCTGTCGGCGCGCATCGCCTGGTGATCGAGATCGCCGCGTTGAGCCTTGAATTGGCCCTGCAGCGTGGTGCGCGCTGGGTGGCGCAGCGCCAGCTTGGTCTGGCCCGTACCCACCTGGCGCAGCTGCGGCAGGATCGTGGCGCTGCCGCGCTGGTGGGTGGATTGGCGGCACGGATCGAAGCGCTGCCGGAGATGGCA
Source organism: Stenotrophomonas sp. PUT21 (assembly GCF_052232875.1). NCBI lineage: Bacteria > Pseudomonadati > Pseudomonadota > Gammaproteobacteria > Lysobacterales > Lysobacteraceae > Stenotrophomonas > Stenotrophomonas sp. PUT21. Next base: position 835,974 of record NZ_CP197645.1, read on the forward strand.
CTGTTGCCGGTGCCGGCCGATGAACTGCTGGCGTGGCTGCAGGCCCAGGGCGAACAGCACCAGTCGCGCGATCCCGAGCGTGAAGCGCAGTGGCTGCTGCAGGCGCACGCCGAGCGGCCGGACGACGGCGCGCTGGCCGACGTTGCCGCCTCGGCGCTGCATGCCTGTGGCGCGAAGACCGAAGCGCAGGCGCTGCTGTGGGACTTCGTGCGCGGCCACGCGCAGGAAGATGGCGCAGCGGCCTACACGCTGATGCGGTGGCTGGCCGAGCAGGGCGATGACGATGGCCTGCGCCGGCTGGCCGCGACCTACCGCGACAGCGTGCCGGTGTTCGCGCACTGGTGCGAGGTGCAGCGTGCCCGGCGCGCGTCCGACTGGCCGGCGCTGGAACAGGCCGCGCAGGCGTTGCTGGCCCTGTCGCCAGGCTCGAACGGCGCACGCGGGACGCTTGCCCGCATGTACATGGAGACCGGCCGCTTCAGCGACGCGCAGGCCTGCTACGCGCAGCTGGTGGAGACGCTGGATGAGCCCAACGCCGCGCACTGGGACCACATGAGTGCGGCCAGCGCGGCGCGCGATTGGGAGGCGGTGCGCCGCTCGGCGGCGGCGATCGGCATGGAACTGTCCAGCCAGCAGGGCGTGGTCGAAGAGTCCTGGGGCTGGGTGATCATCCGCAGCGAAGAAGGCGGCGAGCCGATGGAGTACTACGGCCGCCGCACCGGACCGGTGACCGCGCGCATCGTCGAGAACGCACCGGCCAACCGCGCGCAGCAGGTGGGGGACTGGGTGGTGTTCGACGCCGGGCTGGTGCATCCCGCCCCAGAGGACGAAGCGGAGCGCGAGCACTTCATTCCGACCTATGCGCAGGTGCACGTGCTGGAGCGGGGCGGTTTCGCACGGAGCTGGCTGGTCGACGGCGCGCACCCGGGCGAGGAGGCGTGGAACGCTCTGGTAGCAGCAGCAGAGGCACAGGGCTGGAAGGTGTGGGCGCACAGCCGGCCGGACTACACCGTGACCGATCCGGACGCGGAAGGCGGGACGCTTCCGGGCCTGCTGTTCACTGTCGCCCAGCCGCAGGATCACGCGCCGCTGGCACTGCATCGCTTTCTGCAGCAGGTGACGGCGGATTGGGCACACCCGCACTGCTGGCTGCGCCTGGCTGAGGCCTGCGACCAGGACCGCCAGCCGCATCTGGACGCGATCGAACGGTACGGGTTGTGATCAGCCGATAGCGGGTTGGTGCCCGCCAGCGGCCTGCCGGCCAACAGTCGGCAGCTCCCCTGCGAGGTTCGGGCAGGTGCCGACCGTTGGTCGGCACGCCTCTATCGCGTGCGGCCGAACACCAGTTCGATCACGAACTGGCTGCCGAAGAACGCCAGCAGAAGCAGCGCCATCGCGGTGAGGGTCCAGTGCACCGCCTTCGCGCCGCGCCAGCCATAGCGGCGGCGGCCGATCAGCAGGGTGCCGAAGACGATCCAGGACAGGATGCTGAGCACGGTCTTGTGCACCAGCTTCTGCGCCAGCAGGTCATCGACGAACAGCACGCCGGTGACCAGGGTCAGGGTGAGCAGCGCAAAGCCGACCGCGATCACCCGGAACAGCAGGGCTTCCAGGTCGGCCAGCGGGGGCAGGGCACGCAGCCACGGGCGGAAATCCCGGCGGCGCAGGGCGCGTTCCTGCAGCCACAGCATGATCGCCAGCAGCGCGGCCACGCTCAGGGTGGCGTAGGCGAGCAGGGCCATCCACGCGTGCGTGGCCAGCTGCCAGCCCAGGGGCCTGCTCGGCTCGTGGCCGTAGGCGTGATAGATCCAGAGCACCGCAGCGGCCATCGGGAACACCAGCACGCCAAGCGCCGCCATGCGCCCGCGCGCGGCCACCAGCGAGGTCAGCCACGCCATGCCCAGGCCGACCAGCGACAGGGCCGCGAAGAAGTGCATGTCCGGGCCGCCACTGGTGCGCATCGCCACCAGCACGTGATAGCCGCCGTGCAGCAGCATCGCCGGAAGCGCCGGCCACAGCCAGGCCGGGGAGGTCACTGCATCATCGCGGACGACCGCGCGCACCAGCAGGCCGGTCGCGGTCAGGTACAGCAGCGTCGCGATGAGAACGATTGTCATCGTGTCAGTTTCGCATACCCCCGGGGTGCTGGCGATGCCCGCAGCGCCGCCGTCAGGGCCGGTCCGGGAGCCGGGGCGGAACCGTTATACTGGCGGTCTCATTGTCTTTTGTTCTGAACAGGTCGCTTCCATGTTCGAGTCCCTGACCCAGCGCCTCTCCGGCACCATCGAGCGGCTGCGCGGCCGCGGTCGCCTGACCGAGGAAAACATCCGCGAGGCCACCCGCGAAGTCCGCATCGCGCTGCTCGAGGCCGACGTCGCGCTGCCGGTGGTGCAGGCGCTGGTCGAACGCATCAAGGTGCGTGCGGTCGGCCAGGAAGTGCTCAAGTCGCTGACCCCCGGCCAGGCGCTGATCAAGGTCGTGCGCGACGAGCTGACCGCGGTGATGGGTTCGGCCGCCTCGGACCTGAACCTCAACGTCCCGGCGCCGGCGATCATCCTGATGGCCGGCCTGCAGGGTGCGGGCAAGACCACCACGGTGGGCAAGCTGGCCAAGCACCTGAAGGAAAAGCGCAAGAAGAAGGTGATGGTGGTCTCGGCCGACGTCTACCGTCCGGCCGCGATCGAGCAGCTCAAGACCCTGGCCGACCAGGTGGGCGTGCTGTTCTTCCCGTCCACCGCCGACCAGAAGCCGGAAGCCATCGTCCGCGCCGCGATCGATGACGCGCGCAAGTCGTTCGTGGACGTGCTGATCGTCGATACCGCCGGTCGCCTGGCCATCGATGAAGCGATGATGGCCGAGATCAAGGCGCTGCACGCCGCGGTCAACCCGGCTGAAACGCTGTTCGTGGTCGATGCCATGACCGGCCAGGATGCGGCCAACACCGCCAAGGCCTTCGGCGACGCGCTGCCGCTGACCGGCGTGGTGCTGACCAAGACCGACGGTGACGCCCGCGGCGGCGCCGCGCTGAGCGTACGCTACATCACCGGCAAGCCGATCAAGTTCGTCGGTGTCAGCGAAAAGCCGGACGGCCTGGATGTGTTCCACCCCGACCGTATCGCCAGCCGCATCCTGGACATGGGCGACGTGCTGTCGCTGGTGGAACAGGTCGAGCAGCAGGTCGACAAGGACAAGGCGCAGAAGCTGGCCGAGAAGGTCGCCAAGGGCAAGAAGTTCGATCTGAACGACATGCGCGACCAGCTCGAGCAGATGCAGAACATGGGCGGCATCGGCGGCCTGATGGACAAGCTGCCGGGCCTGGGCCAGATCCCCGAGCACCTCAAGGCGCAGGTCAGCCAGGGCAAGGAAGTGCCGCGGATGATCGCGATCATCAACTCGATGACCAAGAAAGAGCGCCGCAACCCGGGCCTGCTCAACGGCTCGCGCCGCGCCCGTATCGCGCGCGGTTCCGGGCTGACCCCGGCCGACGTCAACAAGCTCATGAAGCAGTTCCAGCAGATGGAAAAGATGATGAGCAAGATGGCCGGCGGCGGCATGAAGGGCATGATGCGCAGCATGAAGGGGATGATGGGCGCCATGGGCGGCCGCGGCGGCATGCCGTTCCGCTGAGTCCTGCGCGCGTGCATTCCGGGCAGGGGCGGTGCGGCGTATGCTGGCACCGTCTCCTTCCACAGGTGCGCCGCGCGTGAATGGTTCTCCGCTTCTCGAACGCGCCGACAGCTTCTGTCGGCGTTTTGCATTGCAGGCCCCGATCCTGCTCGCGCCGATGGCCGGCGCCTGCCCCGTGCCACTGTCAGCCGCGCTGGCCAACGCCGGCAGCATGGGCGCGATGGGCGCGGTGCTCTCCCAGCCGCAGGACATCGTGGCGTGGATGACTGACTTCCGTGCGCAGTCCACCGGGCCGGCGCAGGTCAATGTCTGGATTCCGGATCCGCTGCCCCGGCGCGATGCAGATGCGGAAGCCGCGACACGTCGTTTCCTGGCCCAGTGGGGGCCTGAGGTAGCGGCCAGTGCGGCCGATGCAGGACCGGCCGATTTCGATGCACAGTTCGAGGCCCTGATCGAGGCGCGCCCTGCGGTGGCCTCGACCATCATGGGCGTGTTCTCCGCGGCACAGGTGCAGCGCCTGAAAGACGTGGGCATCGCCTGGATCGCGTGTGCGACCACCTTGGCCGAAGCGCGTGCCGCACAGGCCGCCGGCGCCGACGCGGTGGTCGCGCAGGGTTTCGAGGCCGGCGGGCATCGTGGCGCGTTCGATCCCGACGCAGCCGAGCGCCAGCTGGTCGGGTTGTTCGCGCTGCTGCCGCGGCTGGCCGATCATCTGGATATTCCGGTGATCGCGGCCGGTGGCATCGCCGATGGGCGCGGCATCGCCGCGGCACTGACGCTGGGCGCGAGTGCAGTGCAGGTGGGCACCGCGTTCCTGCGTACCCCGGAGTGCCACTTGAATCCGGCGTGGTCGCAGGCATTGGCCGAGGCTGAGCCCGAAGACACCTGGCCGACGCGCGCTTTCAGCGGTCGCCTCGGCCGTGGCCTGGCCACCGCCTATGTGCGCGCCGCGGCGTCTGCTGACGCACCACCGCCGCGGCCGTATCCGGTGCAGCGCGGGCTGACCGCGCCGATGCGCGCGCAGGCGGGCCGGGACAACACTCTTGACGCAATGCAGGCCTGGGCGGGGCAGTCCGCGTGGATGGCACCGGCACGCCCTGCGGCCGACGTGCTGCAGCAGATGTGGTCCGATGCGAAGGCGTTGCTGTGATGACGCTGTACTGCAATGGCTGGCCGGCCACGGTCGATGATCTTGCCGGGGCGCTGACCAACTACGGCCACTTCACCTCGTTGCAGGTGCGCGGCGGTGCGGTGCAGGGCCTGGACCTGCATCTTCAGCGCTTGCAGGAGGGCACGGCCGAGCTGTTCGGCACCGCGCTGGATCCGCTGCAGGTGCGGGCCTGGATGCACGACGCGCTGCAGGCCGAAGGTGTGGCCGATGCGTCGCTGCGGGTGACCGTGTTTTCGCGGCAGTTCGATTTCCGCCGGCCACTGCAGCCCGTCGGGGTCGACGTACTTGTCGCCGTCGCGGCCCCGGGCGAGCTACCGGCGATAGCGCGGCGGCTGCGCACGGTGCGTTACCAGCGCGAGTTGCCGCACGTGAAGCACGTCGGCACGTTCGCGCTGTTCCAGCATCGCCGCGAGGCGTTGCAGGCTGGCGTGGACGACGCGCTGTTCGTCGGTGACGATGGGCATATCAGTGAAGGTACGACCTGGAACATCGCCTTCGCCTCGGGCAGCACGCTGGTCTGGCCGCAGGCGCCCGCGCTGCGCGGTACCCATGAGCGTCTGCTGCAGGCGGGGTGGGGTGACGATCAGCAGATGCGCCCGGTCGCGCTGGCGGAGGTGGAAGGATTCGACGCCGCCATCGCCTGCAACGCCGCCGGGATCTGGCCGATCGCAGTGATCGATGGGGTCGCACTGGGGAACTCGGAAGCGCTGTGCGCCAAGGCCCGGCAGATGCTGGCCGAGGCCCCGTGGCAGCCACTCCTGGCCTGAACCGATTGGTGCGCAACCCCTGTTCAGCTTTCCCGCCCTTCACAGGCTTGGAATGAACGGAGGCCGCCGCTATAATCGCCGGCTTACCGCGCCATCCTGGCGACTGGGCAATTGAGGAAACAACACCATGGTCAAGATTCGACTGACCCGCGGCGGCGCCAAGAAGCGTCCGTTCTACCACATCATCGTGACCGACTCGCGCAGCGCCCGTGATGGCCGCAACATCGAGCGCGTCGGTTACTACAACCCGGTTGCCCAGGGTGCCGAGTCCCGCATCGTGCTGGACCTGCCGCTGGTCGACAAGTGGGTCGCCAACGGCGCCCAGATGACCGACAAGGTCCGCAACCTGTACAAGGAAGCGACCAAGGCCCAGGCCTCCGCGGCCTGATCCTGAAGGGCCGCGCCTGCCGCGGCCCATCGGTCTATACAGATGAAAGATACCGAGCGCCGCATCCTGCTGGGCAGGATTGTCGGCGCTTTTGGTGTGCGAGGCGAGATCAAGCTCGAGTCCTGGACCGAGCCGCGTACCGCCATTTTCCACTATCAGCCCTGGATCCTGCGGACCCCCGCCGGCCAGGAGAGCACGCTCACCGGTGCACGCGGACGTCAGTCCGGCAAGCATCTGGTCGCCGTGTTTCCCGACATCACCGACCGCGATGTGGTCGAGGCGATGTACGGGACCGAAGTCTATGTCGCGCGCAGCGCGCTGCCGCCCCCGAAGCCCGATGAGTATTACTGGGTCGATCTGGAGGGCTTGCAGGTGCGTACCGTCGATGGTGTCGAACTGGGGCGGGCATCCCACCTGTTCTCGACCGGTTCCAACGACGTACTCGTGGTGCAGGGCGACCGTGAGCGGATGATTCCGTTCGTGCAGCCCGACTTCGTCGTCTCGGTGGATTTCGAGGCCAACCTGATCGTGGTCGACTGGGATCCGGAGTTCTAAGCCGGATGCGTATCGACGTCGTCACGTTGTTCCCCGAGTTCATGGCGCAGTCGGCCGCGCTGGGCGTGGTCGGCCGTGCTGCCGAGCGCGGTCTGCTGGACCTGCACGGCTGGAATCCGCGTGACTATGCCGAAGGCAACTACCGCCGGGTGGACGACCGTCCGTTCGGGGGTGGCCCGGGCATGGTCATGCTGATCGAGCCGTTGCGGGCCTGTCTGGCGGCCGCCAAAGCCGCCGATCCGGCGCCCGCACCGGTGATCTACCTCAGCCCGCAGGGCACGCCGCTGACCCAGGCCAAGGTCCGGGAGCTGGCGGCACTGCCGCGCATGATCCTGCTCTGCGGCCGCTATGAGGGCATCGACGAGCGCTTCCTCGAGGCCGAGGTCACCGAGGAGATCTCCCTCGGCGATTACGTCCTGTCCGGCGGTGAGCTGGGCGCGGCGGTGATCGTGGATGCGGTGACCCGCCTGCAGGAGGGCGCTCTCGGCGATGCCGACTCGGCCGCCCAGGACAGTTTCGAAGGCCCGCAGGGGCTGCTGGACTGCCCGCATTACAGCCATCCGGCCCAGCATGAATGGGGCACTGTCCCGGACGTGCTGCGCTCGGGCAACCATGCCGCCATCGCCCGTTGGCGCCGGCAGCAGTCGCTGCTGCGCACCGCGCTGCGGCGGCCGGACCTGCTCGATGAAAGCCAGTTGTCCAAGGCCGACCGCGTCCTGCTGGAGCAGGCCCGGCAGGCCGTTGCCAAGGATCCGACCCCCTAGCGCGGGGGCGGGATCTTGTTTACAATTCGGGATTGCCATCGGCCTTTTGGGGCCCGTTGGTAGGAATCCCTACAAAAAACGTGCAGCACAGTCCGGTGACTGCATGAGCCCACGTTGTCGAACGACACGACCACCCGAACACTATCGGTGCACCCATGAGCAAGCTGAACAAATCCATCCTCTCGGACTTCGAATCCGCCCAGATCACCCGCGAGCTGCCGAAGTTCAGCCAGGGTGACACCGTCGTCGTCAACGTGAAGGTGAAGGAAGGCAACCGTGAGCGCGTGCAGGCTTACGAAGGCGTCGTCATCGGCACCAAGAACGCCGGCCTGAACTCCGCGTTCACCGTCCGCAAGATCTCGCACGGCTACGGCGTCGAGCGCGTCTTCCAGACCCACAGCGCCATCATCGACTCGGTCGAAGTGAAGCGTCGTGGCAAGGTCCGCGCCGGCAAGCTGTACTACCTGCGTGGCCTGGAAGGCAAGGCTGCCCGCATCAAGGAAGATCTGGCTGCTGCTGCGCAGGCCAAGGCCGCGCGCCTGGCTGCCAAGGCTGCCCAGTAATTCCCGGCCGACAACTCCGGTTGTCGCCTCAAACGGCCACCTTCGGGTGGCCGTTTGCGTTTGTGGCCTCGTGATGGAGAAGCACATGGACCGTTATCCCGCTGATGTTCGTCACGCGCTGCAGGCCATGGCCGACGCCAACGTGCCTGCCGGCATGCGCGCACCGCCGATGCATCGGCTGCTGTGGCGCCTGGGGCTGCGCGTGCCGCCCCCGCTGCTCGCCAGCTTCGGTGCCAACCTGTTCGTGATGGGCGGGTTGTTCGGGGTGCTGTGGGGCGTGTTGTGGCGCGCCTTGATGGGGCTGGTTCTTGACCTTGGCTCGCTCACGCTGGGCATCACCCTCGGCAGTGCGGTCATGGCCGGGCTGTTGTTCGGCGTGATGATGGCGCTGCTGATGCGCTACCAGCGCCGGCGCTACAAACTGCCCGCCTGGAAAACCCTGATGCAGGGGCGCCCGGCTTAATCCGGCTTGGCGCTGCCCGCAGTGGCAGGCTGCAGCGGCGTGGTCGGGTTCGGGTCCGCCACCGGCGACGGCGGCGAGGCCGGGACCTCGGCCGGCGCGGCCAGTTCCTCGCGGTGGCTGGGCAGCATGCGCGCCTTGCGCCAGCCACCCCAGCGGTAATATGCCAGCGACATCAGCATCGCGCAGAACGAACTGACCGGGAAGCTCCACCACACCGCGTCGGCGCCCCAGCGGTCCTGCAGCAGTTCGGCGAACGGCACGCGGATGCCCCACAGCGAGGCGGCCAGGATCAGCAGCGGCGGAATCACCGCGCCGGTCGAGCGCACCACGCCGGAGATCACGAAGTTCACGCCGAAGAACAGGAACGACCACACCGCGATGTGGTTGAGGTGGCGCGCCACTTCCAGCGCCTGGCTGCCCTCGGGCAGGAACAGGGCGAGCGTGTAGCGGTCGAGCAGGATCAGCGGCAGGATCAGCACGCCGGTCAGCAGGAAGTTGTAGAGCACGCCGCTGCGTGCGGTGCCACGCACGCGGTCCCAGCGCTGCGCGCCGACGTTCTGCGCGGCCATGGTCGAGCAGGCCGCACCAATCGCCATCGCCGGCATCTGCACATAGGTCCACAGCTGCAGCGAGGCTCCATAGGCGGCGGCGGTGTCGGTGCCGTAGCTGTTGACCATCGTCATCATCAGGATCATCGACAGCGAGATCAGCACCATCTGCAGCCCCATCGGCACGCCCTTGACCACGAGCGCGCGCAGGATCTCGCCATCGATCTTGAACAGCGCCATGTCCTTGCGCCCCAGCCACAGAACATGGCGCTTGTTGCGCATGTACCAGAGCAGGCCGAGCAGCGAGAGGGTCTGTGCGATCAACGTGGCCCAGGCCGCGCCGGCGATGCCCAGCTGCGGGAACGGGCCGATGCCGAAGATCAGCAGCGGGTTGAAGCCGATGTCCAGCACCACCGAGAGCAGCAGGAAGCGGAACGGCGTGCGGGAATCACCGACGCCGCGCAGTGCCGAACTCAGGAACGCGAAGGCGTACAGCGTCGGCATCGCCAGGAAGATGATGCGCAGGTACGCCTCGGCCAGCGGCAGGGATTCGGCCGGTGTGCCCATCGCGGCCAGCAGCGGATGCGACAGCCACCAGCCGGCAACCGCGATCACTACCGACAGGCCGATGAAGAACGTCGCGCTGGTACCCATGACGCGTCGCGCCTGCGGCAGGTCGCGTGCGCCCATCGACTGGCCGATCAGGATCGAGGCCGCCATGCCGATGCCGAACACCGAGCCGATCAGGAAGAACATGATGTTGTTGGCGTTCGCGGTGGCGGTGAGCGCTGCTTCACCGAGGAAGCGGCCGACCCAGATCGCATTCACCGAGCCGTTCATCGACTGGGCGATGTTGCCGGCCAGGATGGGCAGGGCGAACAGGAACAGATTGCGCCCGATCGGGCCCGTGGTCAGGTCAAGCGGCGCTTTGGCCATGTGCGCTGGAGATCATGCTCAGAGAGCGGCACACTAGCACCAAGCCCGTGTGCAGGATATGGCGATGCAAGGTCATTGGCAGGCTCTGGCGCGTACGCTGCGCCATCGTTCCGCAACCGCTGCCCAACGGCCGTGGTGGCGCAGGGGCGTGCTGGTCTTGATTGCCGCCGGCCTGGCCGCATGTTCCACTTCGGAGCGCCTGGGAGATGCCCAGGTGCGGCCGATGGACCGACCGGAATGCCAGGTCGGCAGCCAGCGCCGCGATCTGGATGCCGGGGTGCCGGCGCTGATCGGCGGCACAGGGTGCCGCGGGAATCCGGACGCGACGCAACCGCTTAACCGACAACCGGCCAACGCCGTGGAGCTGGGTAGGAAGCATGACTGACACAACACCGGTGGCCGCCGTGCGGCTGGACGTGTGGCTGTGGGCCGCACGGTTTTTCCGCACCCGCAGCCTGGCCAAACAGGCGGTGGAGACGGGCAAAGTGGATGTGGCCGGGCAACGGCCGAAATCCTCGCGCGCGGTGCGCGTAGGCGAAGCGCTGCAGATCAGCCGTGGCGATGAAGTATTCGAGATCGAGGTGCGCGGCCTGAGCGAGATGCGCGGCCCCGCACCCGTGGCGCAGCAGTTGTATGCCGAGAGTGAGGCGTCACGTGCGCGCCGGGCGGAGCTGCGCCTGCAGCGCGCCGCGGCCAAGAACGGTTACCAGCCGCCGGAACACAAGCCGGACAAGCGTGCGCGTCGATTGATCCGTGCGCTGGGCGATCTGGACGCGCTGTGATCCGCGCCCCGTGGACATGAAAAGACCGGGCCAGTCGGCCCGGTCTTTGTATGTGCCCGCAGTGTTGAATCAGCGCAGATCGTAACGGTCCAGCTCCATCACCCGCGCCCAGGCAGCGACGAAGTCGCGAACGAACTTCTTCTCACCGTCCGCGCTGGCATAGACCTCGGCCAGTGCCCGCAGCACCGAGTTCGAGCCGAACACCAGGTCCACCCGGCTGCCGCTCCAGCGCTGCGCGCCGGTGCTGCGGTCGCGTCCGCTGTAGCTGTCGCCATTGGCCACCCATTGCGTGCGCATGTCGAGCAGGTTGACGAAGAAGTCGTTGCTCAACGTGCCGACGCGATCAGTGAACACGCCGTCCTGGCTGCCGCCGACATTGGTGCCGATCACCCGCAGTCCGCCGACCAGTGCGGTCATCTCCGGCGCGGTCAGGGTGAGCAGCTGTGCGCGGTCGATCAGCAGCGCCTCGGTGGGCACGCTGTAGCGCCCCTTGACGTAATTGCGGAAGCCATCGGCATACGGCTCCAGCACCGCGAAGGACGCCACATCGGTCTGGTCCTGGCTGGCATCGGTGCGGCCAGGATTGAACGGCACGCTGACCTCATGGCCACCGGCCTTGGCCGCCTGCTCGACGCCGACATTGCCGGCCAGCACGATCAGATCGGCCAGCGACACCTGCGCACCGCCATCGCCCTTGAAGCCGCTCTGGATCTTCTCCAGCGCGGCCAGCACCTTGCCCAGCTGCTGCGGCTGGTTGACCGCCCAGTCCTTCTGTGGGGCCAGGCGCACGCGCGCACCGTTGGCGCCCCCGCGTTTGTCCGAACCGCGGAAGGTCGAGGCCGAGGCCCACGCGGTGGAGACCAGTTCGCCCGCACTCAGGCCGGCCGCGGCGATCTGCTGTTTCAGCGAGGCGATGTCCTGCGCACTGAGCGTGGTCTGCGGGGCCGCCGGGACCGGGTCCTGCCAGACGAATTCCTCGGCGGGGATTTCCGGGCCCAGGTAGCGTGCACGCGCGCCCATGTCGCGATGGGTCAGCTTGAACCAGGCGCGGGCGAAGGCATCGGCGAAGGCCTGCGGGTCGGCCAGGAAACGACGGGAAATCTTTTCGTAGGCCGGGTCCACCCGCAGCGACAGATCGGTGGTGAGCATGGTGGGGCGATGCTTCTTCGACGGATCGTGCGCGTCGGGAATGATCGCCTCGCTGTCTTTGGCCACCCACTGGTGCGCCCCGGCGGGGCTCTTGGTCAGCTCCCACTCGTGGCCGAACAGGATCTCGAAGAAGTCATGGCTCCACTGCGCCGGCGTGCGCGTCCAGGTGACCTCCAGACCGCTGGTGATGGTGTCGCCGCCCTTGCCGGTGCCGAACCGGTTGGCCCAGCCCAGGCCCTGGCTTTCCAGCCCGGCCGCTTCCGGTTCCACATCGACGTTGTCGGCCGGGCCGGCGCCGTGGGTCTTGCCGAAGCTGTGGCCACCGGCGATCAGGGCGACGGTTTCCTCATCGTCCATGGCCATGCGGCCGAACGTATCGCGGATGTCGAAGGCCGCCTTGAGCGGATCGGGGTTGCCGTCCGGGCCTTCCGGATTGACGTAGATCAGGCCCATCTGCACGGCGGCCAACGGGTTCTCCAGATCGCGCGAGTGGATGTCACCGTCTGCGTCGTCATCGGAGACCAGCACGCCGTGGTCTTCCTGCACGCCTTCGGAGCCATGCGCATAGCGCACGTCGCCGCCGAGCCAGGTGGTTTCGCGGCCCCAGTACACATCCTGGTCGGGTTCCCAGGTATCCGGGCGGCCGCCGGCGAAGCCCAGCGTCTTGAAGCCCATCGATTCGAGCGCGACGTTGCCGGTGAGCACCAGCAGGTCCGCCCAGGAGATCGCCTGGCCGTACTTCTGCTTGATCGGCCACAGCAGGCGGCGGGCCTTGTCCAGGCTGACGTTGTCCGGCCAGCTGTTGAGCGGGGCGAAGCGCTGCTGGCCGCGGCCGGCGCCGCCACGGCCATCGCCGATGCGGTAAGTGCCGGCGCTGTGCCAGGCCATGCGCACGAACAGGCCACCGTAATGGCCGAAGTCGGCCGGCCACCAGTCCTGCGAGTCGGTCATCAAGGCCTTGAGGTCGGCCTTGAGTCCGGCGTAATCCAGGCCCTTGAAGGCCTCGGCGTAATCGAAGGTGTCATCCAGCGGATGCGAGCGGGTCGAGTGCTGGTTGAGCAGGTCCACCCGCAGTTGCTTGGGCCACCAATCGCGATTGGTGGTGGCATCGCCGACAAGGGCGTGGTTGAACGGACACTTGGCTTCGCTTTTCATGGGTATCTACCTGTGGACTGGCGAACGTGGAGACCACCGGCGCGGGGGAGGCGATGGCAACGGCGGAGAACGTGGGACCGGCACATGCGGCGTGTGGGGCGGCGCGATGTGAAGGCGTACGCCCACGTTAGGCACAGCCGTTCATTCAGTAAATTCGAATGAATCAACCAATGCGATAGGCCTGGGCTATTCCTAGGCGATGCCTCAGCGTTTGCCGAACAGCCCGCCACCGAGCTTGAGCAGATCGCCGACGCCCAGTTGGCCATCCCCGTCCTGGTCCAGCACAGAGGTCAGCAGGCCACCGCTGTTGGCGCTCTGGGCTTCCTGGCCGAGGGCCTGGCTGAGCTGGCCGGGGCTGGCGTTGCCGCCGCTGGCGAAGCGCTGGGCCAGATAGGACATGACGATGGGCGCGAGGATCGCGAGCAGCTGGCTGGTCTTGCTGCTGTCCAGCCCGGTGGCCTGGCTCAGGCCCTGGGCGGCGCGCTCAGTGTTGCCGCCGAAGACATGGCCGAGGATGCCGGCGCCATTGGTCGCATTGCCGCCTCCGCCGCCCAGCACGCTGCCCAGCAGCCCGCCCAGATCGAAGCCGCCGGCACTGGCCGGGGCGTGATCACGCTGCAGGGCGCCGAGCAGCGCCTGCGCGCCCTGCGGTTCCTGCGCGTTGCGGCCCATCGCGCCGAGCAGCAGGGGCAGGGCAGCGCCGACTGCGGTACTGGCCTGGTTGGGGTCGATGCCCAGTTGCTGGGACACCTGCTGCAGGCCTTGGCCCTGCTGCAGTTGCTGGAAGAGGGACGCGGCAAGTGATTCGGTATTCACGGCGGACTCCAGGGCAGGGGTGGGAACTGCCCGAGCATAGCGCCGCGTTCACTACGGGAATGCGAAGAATTCACGCGGGCCCTGCCGCGCCCTCAGAGCAGCGTCTTCAACCGGTACAGCGCTTCCAGTGCCTGCTTCGGGGTCAGCTCGTCCGGATCGATCGCGGCCAGTGCGTCCTGCGCGGCGGTATTGGGCGAATTGAACAGGCCGAACTGCTGCGGTGCATCCAGTGCCTGCGCGGCGACCACCGCAGACTGCGTCTCGTGGCTGCGCTGCTCCAGCTCGGCCAGGCGGCGGCGTGCCTGCGCCACGGTCGATTTCGGCAGGCCGGCCAATGCGGCCACCTGCAGGCCGAAGCTGCGGTTGGCCGGGCCATCCTTCACGGCGTGCATGAACACCAGCGCGTCGCCGTGCTCCACCGCATCCAGGTGCACGTTGGCGATGCCGCTGGCGCCGCCTTCGTGCTGTTCGTCGGCCAGCGCGGTCAGTTCGAAATAGTGCGTGGCAAACAGTGTGTAGCAGCGGTTCTGATACGCCAGATGCCGTGCGACCGCATCGGCAAGCGCCAGGCCATCGTAGGTGGACGTGCCGCGGCCGATCTCGTCCATCAGCACCAGCGACTGCGCGCTGGCGTGGTGCAGGATGTAGCTGGTCTCGGCCATTTCGACCATGAAGGTCGACTGCCCGCGGGCCAGATCATCGCCGGCGCCGATGCGGGTCAGGATGCGGTCGATCGGGCCGATCACCGCGCGGCTGGCCGGCACGAAACTGCCGATATGCGCCAGCAGCACGATCAGCGCGTTCTGGCGCATGTAGGTCGATTTACCGCCCATGTTCGGGCCGGTGATCACCAGCATGCGGCGGTCCGGATGCAGGTCCAGGTCGTTCGGTTCGAACGGCTGCTCCCGCACCGCTTCGACCACGGGATGACGCCCGCGCTCGATCTTCAGGCACGACGCGGTCTCCAGTTCCGGGCGCGCCCAGTCCAGGGCCTGCGCGCGCTCGGCAAAACCGGCCAGCACGTCCAGTTCGCTCAGCGCGGCAGCGCACTGCTTGAGCGGCTCCAGCCCGCTGGCAAGGATGTCCAGCAGCTGCTCGTACAGGAACTTCTCGCGGCTCAGCGAACGCTCGCGTGCGGACAGCACCTTGTCCTCGAAGGACTTCAGTTCTTCGGTGATGTAGCGCTCGGCATTGGTCAGGGTCTGGCGGCGCGTGTAATGCACCGGCGCCTTCTCGGACTGGCCCTTGCTGATTTCGATGTAATAGCCGTGCACGCGGTTGTAGCCGACCTTCAGCGTGGCGATGCCGCTGCTGATCCGCTCGCGCTGTTCCAGGTCGATCAGGAACTGGTCCGCATGCGTGGAGAGGCGGCGCAGCTCATCGAGCTCGGCGTCGTAGCCTTCAGCGATGACGCCGCCATCGCTGAGCTTCAGCGGCGGGGTCGGGGCGATCGCGCTGGCCAGCAGGTGCGCGCATTCGTCATGCGAGCCCAGTGCATCGTGCAGCGCGATCAGCCGCGGCGAGTCCAGCGGTGCGAGCACCGCGCGCACCTCGGGCAGCAGGCCCAGGCCATCGCGCAGCGTGGAGAAATCACGCGGGCGCGCCGAGCGCAGCGCCACGCGGGTGAGGATGCGTTCCAGGTCGCCCAGTGCGCGGAAGGCATCGCGCACGTCGCCCTCGGCGCCGCGATCGATCAGCGTGGCGACCGCATCGTGGCGATGCACCAGCACCTCGCGCAGGCGCAGCGGGCGATGCAGCCAACGTCGCAGCAGGCGGCCGCCCATCGGCGTTACCGTGGTATCCAGCACGCCGAGCAGGGTATTGCGGGTATCGCCGTCGACGCGCGTGTCCAGTTCCAGATGGCGGCGCGTGGCCGCGTTCATGGCGATGGCTTCGCTGGCGGTTTCGGTGGCGATCGCGGTGAGGTGCGGCAGGCGTTGCTTCTGGGTTTCTTCGACATAGCCGAGCAGGGCGCCGGCCGCCGCAGTGGCGCGCGGCTTGTCGTCGATGCCGAAGCCGGTCAGGTCGTGCAGCTTGAAGAAATTCAGCAGCTGGCGGCGGCCGCTGTCGGCATCGAACAGCCAGGGCGCCCGGCGACGGATGCCGCTGCGGTACTGCAGGAAGGCCGGCCAGTTTTCCTCATCCGGCACCAGCAGCTCGGCCGGTTCCAGCCGCGCGAGCTCGGCTTCCAGTGCATCGTCCGAATCGACCTCGTTGACCAGGAAGCGGCCACCGGCCAGATCGGCCCAGGCCAGACCGTAGCCGTGCTTGCCGCGCGAGAGCGCCATCAGCAGCGTGTCGCGGCGCTCGTCCAGCAGCGCTTCGTCGGTCACGGTGCCGGGGGTGACGATGCGCACCACCTTGCGTTCCACTAGCCCCTTGGCCAGCGCCGGGTCGCCGATCTGCTCGCAGATCGCCACCGACTCGCCCAAGGCGACCAGACGCGCCAGATAGCCTTCGTAGGCATGCACCGGCACGCCGGCCATCGGGATCGGCGCACCGCCAGAGCTGCCGCGCTGGGTCAGGGTGATGTCCAGCAGTCGCGCCGCCTTGCGGGCGTCGTCGTAGAACAGCTCGTAGAAGTCGCCCATCCGGAAGAAGAGCAGCAGGTCCGGGTAATCGGACTTGGCGGCGAAAAACTGCTTCATCAGCGGGGTGTGTTCGGGCTGCTTCTCTGTCACGCGGGGTCCATCACAGTCGGGGGCAGCCTGGAAGGCCGCCTGGTCGGCCATTGTAGGGGAGGGGGCGGGCAGGGCGAAGGGCGCCCGGCGCTGGCGGCCTGGGCGCCAGCGCAGGGGGGCAACAACGCGCCCATGCAATGCGGGCTGGCCGCTCGGCTTGCCGCGGCGGTACCGCGCGTGCGCGATGCGCCGCCGGTCAGTCCGTGCGCAGCTGCAGGGTGGGGTGGGCCGCGAATACGTCCATGATGATGTCGAAGTAGGTCTGGCCGCCGCCGCGTTCCAGTGCGTCCAACTGGGCGCCGATTCTCGCGGCGTTGAACGTGCCCGGCTGCGCCAGCTTTTCCTGCAGCCAGGCGCGGGTGGCCGCCACCCCGAGCGCGGCGCGGCTGTGTGCGATGTGCGTCCAGTGCACCGTGGCGGATGCGTGCCCGGCCAGTGCGCCGTAGCCGCCGTAGAGCAGGTCATCCAGTGCATCTAGGCTTGGGGCCAGTTGCCAGTCCTCGCTGGCCATGAACACGCGGTTGATCTCAGCGTAAAAGCTGGGGATGTCGTGGATGGCGCTTCCGTCCAGCACCAGGGTTGGGCCGGTCATGCCCGGGTCCGCGCGTCCAGGTGCGGTGCGCACCGGGCGGTGGTTGTCGACGG
The DNA here is from genome assembly GCF_052232875.1 of Stenotrophomonas sp. PUT21. Lineage (NCBI taxonomy): Bacteria > Pseudomonadati > Pseudomonadota > Gammaproteobacteria > Lysobacterales > Lysobacteraceae > Stenotrophomonas > Stenotrophomonas sp. PUT21. The sequence goes on from NZ_CP197645.1 coordinate 852,984, forward strand.
CAAGGTGGGTTCATGCATCGGCAGCAGTCCTCGTGACGCGTTTGGTGGGTGACCTCCCGAGGCGCGACGTGGGCGGTCACCCCGGCAGGTTGCAGCGATCGATTGTGCGCGCAGCACGGTGATGTCCCACGCGCTTCTGCTCGTGGTGCACTGCAGCGCAGTGGGCGGTCGAAACAAATGCTATCCAATGAATGTCCGGGACCGCACTTTTAAAGGGCTTCCAATTCTGCAGACTGCGCGGGTTGATGAGGGAAAACCATGCGTAGCAAGCTGTTCGTCCCCGGCGCCCGGCCGGAACTGTTCGACAAGGCCATGGCCGGCGAGGCCGATGCGCTCTCTTTCGACCTGGAAGACTCGGTTCCCGAGGCCGGCAAGGCGCAGGCCCGTGACCAGGTCGCCGGCTTCCTGCGCCGCGTGCAGGGAGGTGCCGGCGACAAGCAGTTGATCGTGCGCAGCAACGGGACTGACAGCGCCCATTTCGGCGCGGACCTGGATGCGGTGGCACTGCCCGGCGTGAGCCTGCTCAATCTGCCCAAGATCGAATCGGTGGCTCAGCTGCTGGCGGCCATCGCCCGGCTGGAACAGGCCGAGCAGCGCAATGGCGTGACGCACCCGATCGGTCTGCTGATCAACATCGAAACCCCCAGGGCCCTGCGCATCGCCGCTGAACTGGCCGGCGCGCACCCGCGCGTGGCCGGACTGCAGCTGGGGCTGGGCGACCTGTTTTCGCCCAACGGCATCGACCGTGAGCCGAGCAACGTGCATGCCACGCTGTTCGCGCTGCGCTTGGCGGCCGCTGAAGCCCAGGTGTTCGCCTGCGACGGCGCGTTTCCGGACGTGGCCGACAGCGACGGCTTCCTGGCCGAGGCGCAGATGGCCCGGCAGTTGGGCTTCATCGGTAAAAGCTGCATCCACCCGCGCCAGGTTGCCCTGGCCAATGCCACCTTCAGCGTGCCGCCGGCGATGCTCGCAGAGGCGCAGCGGATTGTTGCCGCCGCCGCCGGTGCCGAAGGGCAAGGGCACGGCGCGTTCCTGTTTGAAGGCCGGATGATCGACCTGCCGTACCTGCGCCGTGCTCAAGCCCTGCTTGCCGCATCTTCTCCCCCGCTTGCCTGATTGCGGTATCGGGATGCATCGACCACTGTCTCCTACCTGCGCTCTTGCCGGCTTCGGCGTTGCCGCACTTCTTCCGGGTACTTTCATGCACAAGCCTGCACCGTCCGCGTTCCTTTCCACTGTGCTCCGGCGCTGCGCGCGCAGCGTCCGGCTGGTCGCCGCCGCGGCCCTGCTTGCCGGCAGTGGCGCGGTGGCCGCCGAGAGCCTGACCACGGTGGCAGCCGGCGACCTGCCGGCACTGCCGGCGCAGATCGCGCCGGGCGGGCTGGTGCATGTGGACGGGCGCCTGGTGGCGCTCAGCCATGACAGTGCCTGGGCACTGCGCGCCGACAACAAGGCGTGGGATGCGTTGTCGGCGCTAGCTGCAGGGCAGCTCGACGGGCTCGAGGGCAGCGTCAACGCGGCCGGGCGCACCTACCTGTTGCAGGGTTCCGATGTGCGCGGCGACCGTCTGCAACCGGTCGCGCTGGACAATGGCGCGCTGGTGTTCGGCGCGGCGATTGCGCTGCCCGAGACGCTGCGCAACGCGCAGGCGGCGACGTTCGGTGATGCGCTGTATCTGGTGGGCACCGATGCGGCTGGCCGCGCCCAGCTCTACCGCCGCACCGCGACGGCAAGCACCGCCGCCTGGCAGCCTCTGGAGGATCTGCCGCAGCAGGGGGTTGCCAGCGCGTTGCAGGCGCAGAAAGGCGCGCTGTACCTGGGCCTGGGTACCGGGGCCGGCAGCGACCAGCTGTGGCGCCGCAATGCCGATGCCAGCTGGCAGCAGGTCGCTTCGCCGGACGGCACGATCGTTGCCGGCTCGATGCGCGCGCTGGGCCAGGCCCATCTGCTGATGCTGGTGAAGGACGGCAGCGGCCACACCCAGGCGCGTACGTTCCACACCATCACCGATGCGTGGGCGACGCTGGAGACCCCGGTCACCGGCGCACCGCAGGCGGTGACGGCGTGGGGCAACGGGTTGGCCTGGGCAACCGCGGGCGCCAGCGGCAGCCAGCTGCAGTACGCGGAAATGCAGGGCGGCAAGCACCTGCTGCGCTGGCTGGACTGGACGGTGATCGGCATCTACCTGCTGGCCATGCTGGGCATGGGTTTCTACTTCTATCTGAAGGACCAGAACACCTCCACCGCGGACTTCTTCGTCGGTGGGCGCTCGATTCCGTTCTGGGCAGCCGGCATCAGCCTGTATGCCACCAACACCAGCTCGATCAGCTTCATCGCCATCCCGGCCAAAGCCTTCGATACCAACTGGCAATACATGACCAACAACCTGATCGCGGTGATGGGGTTGATGTTCGTGGCGATCTGGATCGTGCCGCTGCTGCGTCGGCTGGACCTGATGAGCGTGTTTTCCTACCTGGAAACGCGCTTCCATCCGGCGATCCGCATGCTGTCCAGCGCGCTGTGCATCGTGATGCAGATCGGCAGCCGCATGAGCGTGATTCTGTTCCTGCCGGCGCTGGCGATTTCCACCATCACCGGTGTGGATGTGGTCTGGTCGATCATGCTGATGGGCGTGTTCACCATCATCTACTCCACCGTTGGCGGTTCCAAGGCAGTGATCTGGACCGACGTGGTGCAGGTGATCGTGATGTTCGGCGGCGCGCTGTTCGCGATCGGGTTCATTTTCATGCAGACCGGTGGCGACCTGCCGCAGCTGCTCAGCGCGGTCGGCGCGGAAGACAAGACCAAACTGTTCGATTTCAGCTTCGACCTGACCAAGGCCACGGTATGGGGCTTCATCTTCCTCGTCGTGTTCGATGTGGTGCTGACCTTCCCGAAGGACCAGGTGCTGATGCAGCGTGCACTGTCCACGCGCTCGGACAAAGAAGCCGGGCGCTCGATCTGGACGTTCGCGGTGATCATGATCCCCGGTGGCTTCGTGTTCTACGGCATCGGCACGGCACTGTGGATGTACTACCGCAACAACCCTGAGCGCCTGAATCCACTGTTGCCGATCGATGCGACCTTCCCGCTCTTCATTGCCGCCGAGCTGCCGGCCGGGGTCACCGGGCTGATCATCGCCGGCATCTTCGCCGCGGCGATGTCGACCCTGTCGAGCATCATCAACTCGATCTCCACCCTGGTTTCGGTGGATTTCTACCAGAAGCTGGTCAAGGATCCGAACGAGAAAACCGCGGTGCGCGTGGCCGAATGGTCCGGCGTGGGCGTGGGCCTGATCGGCATCGGCATCGCGCTGGTGATGAGCCGCTATGACATCCATTCGCTGTTCGATGTCTCCATCGAACTGGCTGGCCTGCTCGGTGGTGGCTTTGCCGGTGCCTACACGCTGGGCATGTTCACCCGCCGCGCCAACGCGCCCGGCGTGGCGATCGGTGTGGCCGGCTCGATCCTGATCACGCTGATCTGCTGGAGCATGGACCTGGTGCACCCGTACTTCTACCTGGCGATCTCGATCCTGCTGTGCATCGTGATCGGCTACGTGGCCAGCCTGTTCTTCCCGGCGCCGACCCGCTCGCTGAAGGGGCTGACCATCTACAGCGATACCCCGGCCGAGGCGGCAGCCCCATGACCAGCACCGTTGGCGCGCCGGCGCGCGGGCCATTGGTCCAATCGCATTGCGCCGGTAGCTCGTGTAGGTTGCTCACGCGCTGAGAGGTAATCCGTGGAAACCCAGTTCCTGAGTACGTTCGTAACGGTCGTGGACCGCGGCTCGATGGCTGCCGCGGCCCGCACGCTGCATATCACCCCGGCGGCGGTCGCCCAGCAGATCCGCACGCTGGAACGCGAACTTGGCGCGCCGCTGATCGCCCGCGCCGGGCGCACCGTCAGCGTCACCGAGGACGGTGCCCGCATCCTGCAACGGGCGCGCGATCTGCTGCGCCAGGTCGCCGACCTGCGCAGCGTGGCCAATGAGAACGATATCGCTGGCGAGCTGCGGCTGGGCGCCTGTCCGACCGCGTTGGCCGGCCTGTTGCCGGACATCCTGTCGCGGATGGTGGCGACCTTCCCGCAGATCAATGTCTTCATCAAGCCGGGCTACTCGGCCGATCTGTACCGGGCGGTGGAGGCCGGCGATCTGGACGCGGCGATGGTCTTGCAGGCGCCGTTCGCGCTGCCCAAGACCTGCAAATGGCAGCAGCTGCGCGAAGAACCCCTGGTGGTGCTGGCGCCAGCCCATCTGGGCAGCCGCGACCCGCATGAGCTGCTGCGCGAGCAGCCGTTGATCCGCTACGACCGCCACGAATGGGGCGGTCGCCTCGCTGATGACTACCTGCGGCAGGCCGGGATCGTGCCGCGCGAGCGGTTCGAGCTCAATGCACTCAATGCCATCGCGGTGATGGTCGACCGCGGGCTGGGCGTGTCCCTGGTGCCGGACTGGGCCAAGCCCTGGCCGGAGGGATTGAACGTCGTGCGCATTCCCTTGCCGCAGTGCAGCGAACCGCGACGTATCGGGGTGGTCTGGTCGCGTTCGTCGGTGCGCATCCGCCTGGTCAACGTGCTGCTGGAGGAAGCGCGCGTCGCATTGACCGAGCCGCAACGCTGACACCACGGGTTTTCGCGCGGTGCGCGGTGCGAAGCGAAACAAATCCTAGGCTTTGAACATACCTGAGCACAGTTCTATCGCCATGAAGCCGCGCCTAGGCTCTCGCCTCGTTGCCGGACAGGACGTGGAGACCCGCAGGGGAACCGCATCGACCGGCGGAAGGGCGAAAGCCCACGCGCGTCATCGGTGGCGACGGCTCCCCGGCCGGCTGTCCCGCATTTCCTTTTTTGGGGGGGAGAAACGAATGATCAAGCCACTTTCCGCGGCCATCAGCACTGCACTGTTCGCCTGTGTCATCAGCCCTGCCATGGCGCAGAGCACGACGCCTACCGATCTGGACCAGGTGATCGTGACCGGCAGCCGGACCCCGATCTCGATCGAGAAAGTCCCCGGGGCAGTGACGGTGGTGAACCAGGAGCAGGTGCAGCGCACGCTCAACCTGACCGAAGACGCGACAGCGGTGCTGGCGCGCATGGTGCCGGGCTACTCCGAGTCCTCCCAAGCGATGAGCAACAGCGGCGAGACCCTGCGTGGCCGCGTCGCGCTGCGTCTGTTCGATGGTGTGCCGCAGGGCTCCCCACTGCGCGAAGGCAGCCGCAACGGCACCTTCACCGACATGGGCGTGATCGGCCGCATCGAGGTCATCAACGGCCCGTCGGCCGCCGAGGGCATCGGTGGCGCGGGCGGCGTCATCAACTACCTCTCCAAGAATCCGGAAGTGGACGGTCACCAGACCACGGTGAGCACGCGCTACGGCACCCAGTTCAAGGATGACAGCGGGCAGTCCAAGATCGGCATCACCCACACCTTCAAGGGCGATGCGGCGGACTTCCTGATCAGCGGCGCCTACATCGACCGCGGCATCGCCTACGACGGCGACGGTCGCCGGGTGGGCTTGAACACCTCCGGTTCGCTGTCCGATTCCTACAGCAAGAACCTGTTCCTGAAGGGCGGCTACAACTTCGGCGAGGGCCAGATGCAGCGCATCCAGGCCAGTTACAGCAACTTCCACATCGGCGGCAAACACAATTACATCCCGGTCGAAGGCTGCCGCTACGACGCCGTGGAGTGCCCGATTCCGAGCACCAATACCGCCGAGAAGGGCTCGATCAAGGATTCGCTGGCGGAGTTCAACGACTTCGAGCAGTTCGCTGCCAAGTACACCCATGCCGACTTCTTCGGCGGTGACCTGAGCGTGGATCTGTACTGGGCAAAGCAGGCGATGCGCTATGTGCCGGAGAACGGCACCGATCGCCAGCTGGTCAAGCCGGCCCCGCCGGAAGCCGACCGCATATGGGACCAGTCGGAGATCAACTCCGAGAAGAAGGGCCTGCGCCTGGCCTACGCTTACAGCGGTCTGTTCGCGGTGGAGGGGCTGCGCCTGCGCACCGGCCTGGACCTGGTGGAAGACACCGCCGAACAGCGCCTGGCGCTGACCGATCGGGTCTGGGTGCCGCCGATGAAATACACCAGCCTGGCGCCGTATGCGCAGCTGAGCTGGGATATCGGCCCGGTGACGCTCGATGCCGGCATCCGCCGCGAAGACGGCGAGCTGGAGATCGATGGCTACACCACCACCGCCTACCGCGACTTCACCCCGGTGCAGGGCGGCAAGCTGGACTACAAAGCCAACCTGCCCAACTTCGGTGCGATCTGGCGCATCAGCGATGCATGGTCGGTCTTTGCTTCGTACTCGGAGGGCTTCGGTATCGCCAACGTGGGCATCCCGCTGCGCAACATCCAGGCCAACAGCCCATGCAAAGCGGTTTCATGCATCGCCGATCTGCAGCCGCTGATCACCAAGAACAAGGAAGTGGGGTTCAACTGGCGGGGCGAGCAGGCGCAGGTCGGCATCTCGGGCTACCGCTCGACCTCCGAGTTCGGGTCTTCGCTGACGGTGGACAAGGTGACCGAGGACTTCATCCTCACCCGCGCGCCGACCCGGATCGAAGGCATTGAGATGAACAGCGCCTGGACCTTCAACGACCAGTGGAAGGCGACGCTGCTGTACTCGCGGATCCGCGGCCAGACGCAGTACTACGACGGCTCGGGCCTGAACAAGGAGATGGGCATCCTCGACATCTCGCCGGACAAGGTCAATGCCTCGCTGACCTGGACACCGAATGATCGTTTCGATGCGACGCTGGGCGTGAGCCGCACCTTCAGCCGCGACCTGCGCGAGACCTTCGTCAATCCGTCCAACGGCGCGGTCTATCTCAACGAGGAGGACACCTACGGTTACGCGCTGTGGGACCTCAGCATGAACTACGACACCGGGACCTACGGCAAGCTGTCGCTGGGCATCGAGAACCTGCTGGACAAGCAGTACGTGCTGACCTGGTCGCAGCTGCCGGGCTGGCAGAACTTCTTCTCCGGCCGTGGCCGCATGGTGTCGCTGACCCATACCTTCACGTTCTGACCGTCACCGCGGACCGGCGCTGCGGAGCACTGCAGCGCCGGTCCGTTTTTATTGCCTTACCCTGTCATGGCGTTACCGCCACTGACAGCAGGAGAGCGGATGTACTGGCCATCGCAGGGACCGGCCCACGCCCGTCATTGCCGCCCCGGGGCACGCCTGGTCGTGCTCGCGTGGCTGATGCTGGCGGTGGGACAGGCCGCGGCGTCGGCGCGCTTGCCGGCAGTCGATGCCTTCCTGCACGACTCGACCGGCCGCCAGGGCTATACCGGCGCGGTCGCGCTGGTGATCCACGATGGCCGCGTCGTGCATGAAGCCGCCTACGGTTGGCAGGACCTGGCCCATGCCACGCCCATGCAGCGTGACAGTATTTTCCGCATCTACTCGATGACCAAAACGGTGGCCTCGGTGGCCGCCATGATGCTGGTGGAGGAGGGCCGGCTGGATCTGGATGATCCAGTGGCGCGTCATCTCCCCGAATTTTCCCGGCTGCAGCTGTTCGCCGGTGGTACGGCCGCGGCACCGCAGCTGCGCCCGGCAGCGCAGACGCTGACCGTGCGACATCTGCTCACCCACACCGCCGGCTTCGCGGCGGGCGGGGAGGGATTCGAGACCGTCACCGCGCTGCTGGAACAACAGCAGGTGCAGGCCGCGGACAGCCTGGCCGACTACACCGCACGGCTGGCACGCGTGCCGCTGGCGAGCGAGCCGGGTACGCGCTTCCGTTACGACAGCACGTCCATCGAGGTGCTCTCGCGGTTGGTGGAAGTGGTGGGGAAGCTGCCATTCGAGCAGTTCCTGCAACAGCGTATCTTCCGCCCGCTGGATATGCGCGATACCGGGTTTGTGGTGCCGGCGCGCGACCGCGCCCGGGTGGTCGAACTGACCACCATGGGTGAGCACGGTGATCTGGTACTCGCCGATGAGACGCACGCGCGGGCGCCTGGCAGTGCGCTGCGCCCGTATCCCAGTGGTGCCGGCGGCCTGTATTCCACCGCCGGCGACTATGGCCGGTTCGCGCAGATGCTGCTGGACGGCGGCCGCCATGGCGACGTGCAGTTGCTTCGAGCTTCCACCGTGGCCCTGATGATGCAGAACCAGCTGGTGCACACCGCCTTGCCGCGGCCGGTGACCGAGTTCAGTGATGCCGAAGGCTTCGGGCTGGGCGGTTCGGTGTTGCTGGATCCGGCCCTGAAAGGTCGCACTGCCTCGGTGGGGGCGTTCGGATGGTCGGGCGCTGCCTCGACCTACTACACGATCGACCCGGCACGCCGCCTGGTCGCGATCCTGATGCTGCAGCATCTGCCCGGTGGCAATGACGATCTGCCGCGCATCAGTACGACGTTCTACAACCGCGTTGATGAGGCGATAGACCCATGAGTAATGCGGCACGTTCCACCGTCCTCGTTGCCGGCTCGGCCAATCTCGATTTCGTGGTGCGCGCCACGCACGTGCCGGCGCCCGGAGAGACCGTGCTGGGCCGTGGTTTCAGCACCTTCCCCGGTGGCAAGGGCGCCAATCAGGCCGTGGCCTGCGCGCGGGCCGGTGGTGTGCCGACGCGGATGCTGCTGGCCCTGGGCGAGGATGACTTCGCCACGCCGATCGAGGCGTCCCTGCGCGAGGCCGGTGTGGCGCTGTCGACCGTGCGCGATCCTGCGCTGCCTACCGGCACCGCCTTCATCTGCCTGGCCGACAACGCCGAGAACGCGATTACCGTTGCACCTGGCGCCAACCTGGGCCTGCGCGAGGAACACCTGCCTGCGCTGGACGGGATCGGCTGGCTCTTGCTGCAGCTCGAGACCCCGGTGCCCACCATCACTGCCTATGCCCGCCGCGCCCGCGCGGCCGGGCTCAAGGTCGCGCTCAACGCCGCGCCGGCGCAGGTGCTGCCCGACGCGTTGCTCGCTCTGCTGGACGTGCTGATCGTCAACGAAGGGGAACTCGAGGTGGTGGCCGGTCATCCCCCGGACCTGGCCACCGGGCTGGCACGCGTGCCGGTGCCCTGTGTGATCGTGACCCTGGGGGCGCGGGGTAGCCTGGCCCGCGTGGACGGGCAGATCCTATTGCAGCCCGGGTTCCGTATCGAGCCCACGGACACCACCGCGGCCGGCGATACGTTCTGCGGTGCCCTGATCGCCGCGCTGGCGGAGCAGCAGCCGATGGCCCAGGCACTGCTGGCCGCCACCGCTGCCTCCGCGTTGACCTGTACGCGCCTGGGCGCGCAGTCGAGCATTCCCTGCCGCGCCGAGGTGCTGGCGCTGCTGGCAGACCCCGCGCGTGTTCCCGATGCCGCCGCCCATGCTGCGCTGGCAGCGGTGTGCGCGCGGTGATGTCCCCCTTTTTCGTTTCCTGCTGGATGCCTTGCCCATGACCACGCCGTATCAGAGCCCCGACTACGACACCGACGCAGCCGATTACGGGCGTGACGCCATCCGTACCGAGTACAAGTTCTCGCACGTGACCACCGGGCGCTACCTGCCGACGCCGGGCAGGGCGCCGGCATGGCCGTTCGCCGACATCGGCAGCTGGATGATCGACGCCAATGCCAGCGCCGGCGACTGGCTGGAAGAGCTCAAGGACTGGCGCCGCGAGCATCTGGTCCGGATCGGCTATACCGACGTCAACTACCGCCGCCCCGAACTGCAGTGGGCGCAGCGCAACTTCGTGCATGCGCAGATGATGGTCGAGGACCGTTACTTCTTCGACGCCGCCAGCGGCCAGTACACCGTCGATCGCTATCTGGACGATGTGACCGCGCGGTTTGGCGGGCTGGATTCGGTGCTGATCTGGTACATCTACCCCAACATCGGCATCGACGACCGCAACCAGTTCGACCTGGCGCACGACATGCCCGGCGGCCTGGCGGGATTGAAAACCGCCGTACAGGCCTTCCAGAAGCGCGGCGTCAAGGTGTTCCTGCCAGCCAAGCCGTGGGACCACGGCACCCGCGACCCCGGCGTAACGCATTGGGACGGGCTGGCCGAGATCGTCAAGGCAGTCGGTGCCGATGGCATCAACGGCGACACCTTCAATGGTGTGCCGAGAGCGTTCTTCGATGCCTGCGATGCACGTGGCAATCCGGTGGTGGTGCAGCCTGAGTCCACCATCAGCTCCGAAGAACAACTGATCTGGAACGTGCAGAGCTGGGGCAAGAAGGCGCCCGATGGCCCGGTGCCGCCGGTCTCCAAGTGGAAGTGGCTGGAGCCGCGCCACATGGTCAACTACGAGAACCGCTGGGGCCGCAACCGCAATCACGATCTGCAGTATTGCTTCTTCAATGGCATCGGCTACAACGCCTGGGAAAACATCTGGGGCGTCTGGAACCAGTTCACCCCACGCGATGGCGAAACCCTGCGCCGGATCGCCACGCTGTACCGCCAGTTCCCGGCGCTGGTGGTGTCCATGGATTGGGAGCCGTACCAGGTCTGCCTGCAGGGCGGCATCTTCGCCAGTCGGTTCCCGGGCGAGGGGGTGACGCTGCATACGCTGATCAACCGCAACGAGTATGCGGTGGACGGTGAGCAGATCGCACTGCCGCACGCGGAAGGGATGCGGTACTACGATGCGTGGCACGGCCGCGCGCTGGCGCCGCGGATCATCGACGGCGCGGCGTACATCGAACTGCCGATGGAAGCGCGCGGCTTCGGCGCGATCCTCAGTGTGGCCGCCGGCACCGTGATCGAGGGCCTGGCTGACTTCCTGGCCGCGACCGCCGAGCGTGCCCAGCAGCCGCTGAGCAGTTACTCCGCGGCGTGGACGGCCGCCCCGCAGGAACTGCTGGCCATCGCGGCCACGCCCGCGCAGGCCGAGGCACCCGCTGGCATGGTCACGATTCCCGCCGGGGAGTTCCTGTTCCAGGTGGGGGGTATCGAAATCGAAGGCTTCACCTGGGCCGGGCTGGATGTGCAGTTCCCGTGGGAAGACTGCGCGCGTCGCCACCATCGCCGGCGCATGACACTGGCGTCGTTCCATATCGACCGCCACCCGGTCACCCATGCCGCGTTCAAGCGCTTCCTCGATGCCAGCGGTTACCGCCCGGCCGATGATCACAACTTCCTGGCCGACTGGAAGGACGGCGCGCCGCGTGCGGGCTGGGACAACAAGCCGGTCACCTGGGTCTCGATCGAAGACGCCCGTGCGTATGCGGCGTGGGCCGGCAAGCGGCTGCCGCATGCGTGGGAATGGCAGTACGCCGCGCAGGGGACCGACGAGCGCCTGTACCCGTGGGGCAACGCGTGGGATGCCAGCTGCGTGCCGCGGGTCAATCGCGGCCGTCGGCTGACGCCGCCGGCCGATGTCGATGCGCATCCGCAGGGGGCCAGCCCGTTCGGCGTGGAGGACATGGTCGGCAATGTGTGGCAGTGGACCGATGAATTCAGCGATGCGCACACCCGCGCAGCGGTACTCCGGGGTGGCAGCAGTTATCAGCCGCAGACCTCGCACTGGTACTTCCCGCAGGCCTACCGCCTGGACCAGCACGGCAAGTACCTGTTGATGGGGCCGTCCAAGGACCGCTCGGGCACGGTCGGCTTCCGTTGCGTGGTGGACGCGGCATGAACCGTCTGCATCCCGCCGCCCGCGGCATGACGTTGGTCCCGCCACAGCAGGTCACGTTGCAGGGTCTGCTGGGCGACGCCCTGGCGGCCAACCGCAATGGGCGCCTGAGCACGTTCATCGTTGATGAGCACAGTGCGCCGATCAGCATCTTCGGCCAGGCGCACAAACACCAGAATCATGAGGGCGACTGGTACGGCGAGCACGCCGGCAAGTGGCTGTCGGCCACGGCACGCGCCGTGGCCCAGGGTGGACAACCACTGCTGGAGGCCGCGTTGCGCCGCGTTGCGGATTGGTTAATCAGCCAGCAGGACGATGACGGGTATCTTGGCAACTATGCGCCCGAGCGCCGCTTCACCGTGCCGCAACCGCCCAAGCCGGAGAGCTGGAACGGTGAGCCGGCGCTGCGCACCTGGGACATCTGGACGCACAGCTATCTGATCCTGGGCTTCCTGGAAACGTGGCGCGCACTGGGCAATGCGGCTTATCTGCAGGCCGCCTGCCGGATCGCCGATCTGTGTTGGCAGGCGCTGGAATCGGGAATCGACATCACCACGCTGGGCAACCACCACGGCATGTCCGCCACGGTGCTGCTGGATCCAGCGGCGGATCTTTACCTGGTCACCGGCGAGCCGCGCTACCTGGCGCTGGCCGAACGCATCCTGTCACAGGCCAACGCGAATCCGCGGCTGGCCCTGCTGGACAAAGCACTGGCCGGTGAGGATGCGGCGTTCATCGCTACCGGCAAGGCCTATCAGCTGAGCTGGAACCTGGTCGGGCTGGCCAAGTTGTACAAGGCTACCGGGCAGGACGACCACCGCCAGGCGCTTGATCATCTCTGGCACAACATCCGCGATCAGCACCTCACCCTGGGCGGTGGGCCGTGGGGTGGGGTGGCACACCGGTCGCGCGAGGTGTTCAACGCACCGCGCACGTTTTTCCCCCAGGCCTATGTGGAAACCTGCTCGGTGCTGGCATGGATGCAGCTCAACCGCGAGCTGCTGGCCATCACCGGCCACGCACGCTATGCCGACGAACTGGAGCGCACCGCCTACAACGATCTGCTGGCGGCGATGGCGCCCAATGGCGAGGACTGGTGTTACTACACCTATCCCAATGGCCGGCGTGTACACACCACGTATTGGCGCTGCTGCAAGTCCAGCGGCGCGATGGCGGTGGAAGAGCTGCCGCAGTTGGCCTACGGAATCGCGGCCGATGGCGGACTGCGGGTCAATCTGTATGGGCCGGGTGAAGCAACCTTGGTGCATGCGCAGGCCGGTGCGGTGACCCTGCTGCAGGCGACCCGGTTCCCCTTCGACGGCGCGGTGACCATCACCGTGCTGCCCGAGTGCATCGCCGACTTCAGCATCGGCGTGCGGCTACCGGGCTGGACCGCGGGCGCGCGGATCGAGGTCAATGGGCAGCCTTACGCGGCCGAGGTCGGTGCTGACGGGTTCGTGCACGTGCAGCGCACCTGGCAGTCCGGCGACACGATCGGTGTGCACCTGCCGATGCAGCCGCGCCTGCACCGGGCGGCCAACATCAACGTGCAGGAATCGCGCGCACCGGATGGCTCCCCAGTGGCGCAGGAAGTGCTGCGCTGGGAGTACGTGGGCCTGAGCTACGGGCCGCTGGTATATGCCACCGGCCTGATCGACGGGTACAAGACAGACGAGACGGTGCGCGTGCCGGACCGCCCACCCTCGCAGTGGCTGCAGGTGGGCGAAGACGCGGGCGAGGGGGCGCCGATCACGCTGCAGTTGGAGTGCCGGGCGCCACTGACATTCGAGCCCTACTACCGGTGCGGTGGCCGCGATGACGGCAGCTGGCGGTTGAGCTGGCTGTCGCTCGCACCGGTGGACTGAGCGCTCCGCTGTCCTCGGCGGCCGAGGCGCTACCGACGCCGCAGCGTGCTTTTTGTCCACGCAGAACATACCCACACGATCTGTTTCTTCCCGTTGGCCAGGAGGAAACTTCCAGCAAGGTATCGAGTGTATTGACCATGACCGGAAGCAACCCCAGTTCTCCATTCGCCATCGCCCAGCGGGAAGGTGCCACCGGGCCGTTGAGCGGTATCCGTGTGCTGGACCTGAGCGCCTACATCGCCGGTCCCTACGGCTGCACGCTGCTGGCCGACCAGGGCGCGGAGGTGATCAAGGTGGAGCCGCCGGTCGGCGACAACCTGCGGCGCTATCCCTCCACGCTGGAGGCCGAGAGTCGTGCATTCCTCGGCGTGAACCGCTCCAAGCGCGGGGTGGTGCTGGACCTGAAACAACCCGATCAACGTGCCGTGCTGATGCGCCTGGTGCGCGAGGCGGACGTGTTGGTCCACAACTTCCGGCCCAGCGTGCCGGTGCGCCTGGGCATCGATTTCGACAGCCTGCACAAGCTCAATCCGCGCCTGGTGTACTGCTCGGTCACCGGTTATGGCGAGCAGGGCCCGCTGAAGGACAAGGCCGGCTACGATCAGGTGCTGCAGACCATGACCGGCATGTGCACGATGCAGGGCAAGACCGGCGGCGCCCCGGAGATCCTGTACGGCTCGGTGGTCGACTATTACGCCGCCGCCCTGGTGGCGGCCGGTGTGTCGTCGGCCCTGTACGAGCGCGAGCGCAGTGGCGAAGGCCAGTTCGTGGGCGTGTCGCTGCTGCGCAGTGCGCTGACGATGCAGTCGGCGCGGATGATCTGGGCCGAGGGCGAGCCGGCGGGCGTCGGCCGCGATATGCGCTCGGGCGGTGTCACCGGCATCCATCCCACCGCAGAGGGGTATCTGTACATCTCGGCCAATACGCCACGCTTCTGGCAAGCGTTGTGCGAGCGGATCGGGCTGCCGGCGCTGGCAGCCGACGTGCGATACGACACCGTGCGCAAGCGCGCCGAGCAGGCCGAGGTGCTGCTGCCGCAGTTGCACGCGGCGCTCGCTGCGCGCAGTGCGCTGGCGTGGGAGGCGTTGTTCGGTGAAGAAGTGCCGTGCGCGGCCGCGCGCCAGGTCGAGGACATGTTCGACCACCCACAGGTGCAGGCCGAGCAGATGATCACCGCGCTGCCGCACCCGTTGCTGGGCAGCTACCGCGGCATCACGCGGCCGATCGTGTTCGGCCGCACGCCCGGCCCGGCACCGTTCGCCGCGCCGGTGTTCGATCAGGACACCGCGGCGGTCGGCGCGCTGCTCGACGCTTCCTCTGATGACTGACGTGAAGGACCCCTGCATGGCTTCGCTGTCCAGACTCTCCCAGCTGCGTGATCTGTCCGTCGTGGTGGCCGATACCGGCGATGTCGAGGCGATCAAGCGCTTGAAGCCGGTCGACTGCACGACCAACCCTACCCTGGTGAAGAAAGCGCTGGACCTGCCGGTGTACGCCGATCTGATCGAGAGCGCGCTGGCCTGGGGCCGCGAACAGGGCGGCGAACGCGAGGCGGTGGTGCACGCGGTCGCCGATCGCCTGACGGTGGGTGTCGGCACCACGCTCAGCGCACTGGTGCCGGGCCGGGTCTCGACCGAGGTCGATGCCGACCAGGCGCACGACACCGCCGCCACGGTGGCCAAGGCGCGCCAGTTTATTGCGATGTATGAAGCGGCCGGTGTGCCGCGCAGCAAGGTGCTGATCAAGATCGCGGCGACCTGGGCAGGCGTGGAGGCCGCGCGCCAGCTGCAGGCCGAGGGGATCGACTGCAACCTGACCTTGATCTTCAATCCGACCCAGGCGCTGGCCTGCAGCGAGGCCGGGGCGTTCCTGATTTCGCCGTTCGTGGGCCGCATCCTGGATTGGTACGTGGCCAACGGGCAGGCGCCGGCGAACATCGATGACGACCCGGGCGTGGTGTTCGTGCGCGGGGTGTATGCCGAGTTCAAGCGCCGCGGTTCGCCGACGGTGGTGATGGGCGCCTCGTTCCGTTCGACGGCGCAGATCGAGGCCCTGGCAGGCTGCGATCGCCTGACGATTTCGCCGGATCTGCTGGAGAAGCTGGACGCCGATCATGGCGAACTGCCGCGAAGGCTGGTGGCCGGCGCGGCGGAGCCGGTGCAGGCGACGCCGATCGATGCGGCGCGGTTTGCAGCCGATCTGGCGGCCGATCCGATGGCCACGGAGAAGCTGGCGAGCGGTATCGATGCGTTCGCCAAGGATCTGGAGGCGTTGCGTCAGACGATCCGCGAGCGCTTGTAAGCGCTCGCCGCTGGATGGCTGCGGCCTGAACGCCGCGGGCTGTCTTGACGCGGTGTGGACGCGAATTCACCCGGGCTTGTCGCGGTCAGGCAGACACTCCAGCCATGTGCCATAAACAGGGATCGACCATGAAGACGAGCATCCGCGTGTTGTGCCTGGGCAGTTTGCTGGCGGTGTCGGCGGTTGCCGGCGCACAGACTTACGGCCCCAAGGACGAAGGACGCCGATTCAACGACGGCAGCAAAGTGGTATGCCACAACGTCGAGGTCCAGCGTAACTCCAAGGATCCCAACCGCATCACCGGCACCGCCACTGGTGCGGTCGTCGGCGGTCTGCTTGGCAACCAGGTCGGCGGCGGCAACGGCAAGAAGCTGGCTACCGTAGCCGGTGCAGTCGCCGGTGGTGCCGCAGGTCGCCAGATCCAGGGCAACCAGCAGTCCAAGAACGGTGATCGTGTGGTCGAGCGTCGCTGTGAGCGTCAGTACCGCTGATCGGTCGCGCGCCGCAGCTGCGGTTCACCCATATCCACGAAAAAGGCGACCCTGGGGTCGCCTTTTTCGTGCGCCGGTCTGGCCTCAGCGGTAGCGGCTCCAGCGCACTGTTGCCGCAGCCGGACCGCCTGGCGTGACCGACGGTGCTTCGCAGATGCCCGGGTTGTAATGGTTGTCGCCGTTCTGCGGCACGATCACCTGTGCACCGCCCTGTTGAATGGTTGTCGCACTGCCCGGGCTGTTGGTGCCCACCGTCAGGCTGCCGTGGATCACGGTCGTCTGCGCGGCGGTCGCCAGGGTGGAGCCGAGGATGACGTTGCCATGGATCTCCCAGCCGGACAGCTGCGCGCCACTTTCGCTGACCAGCGCAACGTTGCCGATCGGCAGGCCGCGGTGGCGTGTGTCGGCGGCGTCCGTCCATTCGGTGAACTGCGATGATGCCCCGGTCTTGTCGCACAGGTTGGACGGGTAGTAGTCCCCGTCGCAGATCCGGGCCGGGGTGGAGAAGTTCGGCGCGATCATCCGGTCATGGCCGGACTGGGTCAGCGTCACGTAGCCCTTGGCGATCAGCGTGGTGAGCAGATCGCGATTGCCATCGTCGTCACGCAACTGTGTGCCGTCGATCTTCAGCGCAGCGTCGAACCAGAACACGCCGCGTGGCAGGTGGGTCAGGCCGGTGATCGTCCATGCGCCGGTGGCGGTCTTGTCGCGGAAGCAGTGCGCAGCGCCATTGTCGGCCTGGTTCCAGTTGCAGGTCAGGAACTGCGCACCGTTGGCAGGCAACCGGCGCACATCCTGGGTTGCCAGGTTGTAGACGCCGTCCATCGATTGGCCCGCTTTGTTGCGTACATTGCGGATGGTCAGGTGCGGCGCGCCTTCCAGCCATTCGAAGATATAGTTGGCGCCGTCGCGGTAGGTGCTCACATCGATTGCATCGACACGGGTGTCGCAGAACGGAATCCCCGGCAAACCTGGGGTGGTGCCGCTCTGGCGGGTGCGCAGGCCGGGCATCGCCGCGCCAACATCGGGTACGGTCTGCCGGCTGCCCCCCCACTTCAGTTCGCCGGCGACGGTACCGTTGCCGACCGTCGGGAAGTTCCAATACAGGCCGGCCTGGGTGGCCGTGATATCGCGGCCACCGACCAGACTGCCGATGGTGCCGGTCACGATATCCACATCGCCATTGGCCAGGACCGCGGTGTAGCGCCCGCCCCAGCCACTGATCGAAAGATAGTGGCCCCACAGCTGCTCGATGGTCAGCGTTGCCAGGTTGATGGTGCCACCGGCGATCCCGGTCGAGCGGAAGGTGAGCTGGTCCGGCAAGGCATCGGTAGACGCTCCGGAGAGATGCTGGGCCGATGCTGCACCGGTGACAGCCCCGCTGCCGGGGTCGGTGGTCAGTGCCGACAGGTCCAGCAGCCAGGTATCGCCGCTGGCGAGGGTCACGACGATCCGACCACTGGTGGACGGCAACACGGTGCCCACGCTCCACGGCAGGCCGCCGCTCACCGTGGAGGCAATGAGCCTGCCGCCGACTTCGGTCGTGCCGATCAGGGTGCCGCCGCTGTAAACGCTGGCAGCGTAGGCGCCGGCCTTGACCGCAGTGTAGTTGCCGCCACTGACGCCGCTGCCGATGGTCACATTGCGACCCCACAGCGTGGTGTTGCTGGGGTTGCCCATCTGGTTGATGCGGATGGTGCCCTGCGAGTGCACGTGCCCGCCGCTGAGAATGCCGCCACCGCTAAGCGTGACATCGCCCTTGGCGCAGCCGGAGATGCTGGCCTGGCTGGCACCGGACAGGGTGATGCTGCCTGCCACCGCGATGTTCTCGAAGCCGGTCGGGTTGGTGACGCCGAGCGAGCCGCCGGTGATGTTGAGGTCGCCGTTGAACACCATCGGCGCCGCAGGAATCGTGGCGCATACGGGCGAGGTGGGTGTGCCACCGCCACCGGGCGTCACGTCGTACAACACTTCCACCGTGGCGCTGGTGGTGGTCGATCCGCTGCCGGCCAGCGCAGTGATCGTGGCCGCGACCTGATAGTTGCCACTGGCGCCGCTCAGCGCGGTGATCTGTGCGTTGCCATCGGGGATGCCGATCGCGCCCATGCCGCTGAAGGTGGCGGGCATGGCCAGTCCGCCACTCGCGTTGGCCCAGCCGGCCATCGTTGCTGGATCCACCGCCAGCAGGTAGCGCCGCACGACTTCGACACCCCGCCAGGCCGCAGCCTGCGCGGCGGTCACCGAGTGCGTGGTGACCTGGCGTTGCTGGTCGCCGCGCAGGGCGTAGATCGAAGCGGCGACCGTGACCGAGACCGCCAGGCCCACCATCAGCACGATCCACAGCGTCGCCATGCCCTTCTGCCGTGCGGGGCCGGGCGAGCGGCGGGAACGGACGGGCACTTGCCGGGCAGGATGGTGCATCGCGGACGACCTGGTCATGCGGCAGGAGAGACGGTGAGGTTGGGCAGGCACACGGAGAACAGCACGTCGTCGCTGGCCTGGCGCAGGATCACGCGTTGGCCGGTGCGTTCGACGCTGTCCTGCTGCTGGTAGGGCAGGCAGGCACCGGGCACGGCGACGAACCGGTAGCCCGCCCCATCCGCAGCGCCGCGCAGGGTGAGCGCACCGACTTCGCGTTCGGCACCAGCGAAAGCGCTCCCATCCTTCTGGATCGGGTCGAAGAAGGCGGCTTCGGCGGCGACGGGGTGCCATTCGGTGTCCGCCCAGGTGGCCGCCGCCGCGCTGCCGCAGAGCTTGGGTGGCAGGCGGTAGAGTCCGCGTGGGGCGGTCCCGCTGTTGGCGGCATCCACCAGGCGCAGGCCCGCACAGAGGTCGGCCTGGCCGAGCTCCTGTTTGAAGCGCCAGGCGATCTGCTTGCCGTCATTGCTGATCACCAGCCGGCTGTCCAGGGTGTCGGCGGCCGGAATGCCGAAGCCCGCTTCCTGCAGTTCGATCTGCGCGGCCAGCAGTGCGGAGGCGACCTGCCCATCGCGCAGCGCAGCGCGCGACGCATTGCCGGTGCTCTCGATCATGTTCTTGTAGAGCACCAGCATCGCGGCGATGGTCAGCAGTGAGATCACCAGGCCGACCATCATGCTGATCAGGCTCTGGCCACGCTGGCGGCGGGCGGTGATGGGCGGGCTCATTGGTGGCTCGACAGCAGCAGGTCGGCGCCGTACTCGCCGGGGTCGTCCCCGTCCAGCTCCAGATCGGCGGCACGCACGCTCAGGCCCACTTCGCGGGGTGCTTCGACGGACAGGACGGTGCCGCCCAGGCCGACATTGATCTGCGGTGCGGTGCCGCAGGCGACCTGGGCATCGCGGCTCAGATCGGCGGCCAGCGCGAGCGAAATCGTGCTGCTGCCGCACAGGCCCGTGCCTGCGTTCTGCAACTGCTCACGCAATTGGCTCACCACCAGCCGCTCGATCTTGGTCGCGCGCTGGTTGGCCATCAAGCGCGACTGCACATGCGCCAGGCCCGCGGCGATCAGCGAGGTGATCAGCACGGCAACCAGTGCTTCGAGCAGCATGTCGCCACGCTGCCGGCGCGGACTGCGCGGCTCAGAGCATGTCGACATACAGCGGATCCTGGTTGGAGAGGCCGACGGCGATGCGGCCCAGTGCGACGTCGCTATCGGTGCAGCCATCGGCACCAGGCAGGCGCAGACCGCGCGCAGTGAAGCTGACGCAGTCGAAGTCCGGGTAGTCGCTGGCGGCCAGTGCGTCGGCATTGGCGAAACCGTCCTGGTCGGCCAGCTTGAGGTGGACGCCATGGCGCAGCTTCGCCGACCAAGCGGGGGTGTCCACCCCGGCGACCATCACTTCCAGCCACCCGGCGCGCAGGCGCAGCATCGCGGCCGGGGCGGTGGCCCGACGCGCGGACGGATTGCGCAGTGCCATCGCGCGGGCCTGGGAGACGCCTTCCCACAGCACGCTGCGCGCCTCCATCTGGCGGTTGCTGCTGACCCAATGCGCACCGAACGGCATGGCCGCCATCAGCAGCATCGCCATGATGAACAAGCCGATCATCAGTTCGATGAGGGTCACGCCTCGGGGACGGGACATCCGCATCGGGTTACCAGCTGTCGATGCCGACGGCGCTGCAGGCGCTGCCGACCGTGCGGGTATTGGCCGCGTCCAGGCTGAGCACGCAGCCGCTGGCCTTGCCCATCGTCGTGCCGGCTTCGGCGCTCAAGGTGTAGCCGCCGTCTTTGCTGGTGTAGCTGAAACTGAAGTCCGCGCTGCTGGCGGCCGGCGTCCAGCCGCGCTGGGCGACCTCGGCGCTGGGCGGGTAGCTGAGGGTGCGCTGGCGGAAATTCTCGACATTGGCCGAGAGGGCGAGCAGGTCGCTCTGCGCCAGCCGGATCTTGGAGCGCAGCACATAGCGCGAATATGCCGGCAGTGCGATCGCCGCGAGGATGGCGATGATCGCCACGACCACCATCAGTTCCAACAGGGTGAAACCGCGCGCGCGACGCCCGCCGTCCATGCTTGTCACTACTGTCTCCATTGATGTCCGTCGCCTTCCCGGGGCGTGATGTGTCCGCACTCACCGACGCGGTGAGCCAAGCCCGCCGTCAGACGGAATTGTGAGGAGCTTCACAATTTATTAGCGATTGGCGCGCGGTGTCAACGAAAAATGCTGCGGCGCAGCGTCGCACCCTGATGCGCCTGCGGTGGCCCGTTGGCAGCCACTTAGCGCAGCGGCGGACTACCTGCCAATGTCCGCGCCCCGGTGATGATCATCCGCAGCATCTGGGTCAGCTGCTCGATCAGCTCCGGATCCTTCTCCGGGGGCAGATCCACGGCAGTGGCACCCATGGCGAACACCAGCCGGGTAATCGCCTTGGACGCCAGCGCGGGTTCGTGCAGGCGCGCGCCGTCGGCGGCGGCCAGGCGGATCAGGTCCACCCGCAACTCGTCTTCGAAGTAGTTCAGCTCGCGGTCGACCGCATGCTTGAACGCGTCCGAGCCCGCCGTGCCTTCGCGCAGCAGCACATGCAGCAACCGATCGTCGGCGCGCAGCTGTTCCATGAAGGTCTCCACCGAGAGGCGGATCACGCTGCGGTCGGAGGAGGCCGCGCGCTGGCGCGCCTCGCCGATGATCGTGCGCAGCGAGCGCCCGGCCAGGTCGATCAGGGCCACGGTCAACTCGTCCATGTCGCGGAACTGGCGGTAGAACGAGTTCGGGGCGATCCCGGCTTCACGCGCGACCTCGCGCAGGCTCAGCGTGGAGACGCTGCGGTGCGGCCCGATCAGGGCCAATGCCGCGGCCAGCAGATCCTCGCGGGAGATCGAGGCTTTGCGCGCGGGATGGGCGTCGTCGGAGGCGGGCAGGGGCAGGTCTGGGGAGGTCATCAGGGGCAGCGCGGTCAAGTCCCTGAATCATAGCCCGTCCCGGCCATATACAACTGTATACACAGTCGTATGCTCGGCCGTATAGTGCGCAGCATGAGCACCGTCCCGCGCATTGCCGCCCGCCGTCACCCCGCCAGCCCCCGTCGCTGGGTCTCCGAGGAGCTGTTCGACTTCTGGGGCACCCGCCTGCATCCGCTGTGGACCCTGCGCCGTCCCTTGGCCCGCCTGGTCTCGCGCACTGCCGAGAGCGCGGATGCGGTCACCCTGGTGCTCAAGCCCAATCGCCATTTCCGTGGCCTGCTGCCGGGCCAGCACGTCACCCTGGGCGTGGAGGTCGACGGCCGTCGGCTGTCGCGCAGCTATAGCCCCACGCGGCTGGCCGATGGCCGCCTGGCGATTACCGTCAAAGCGATTGCCGGCGGCGCTGTCAGCCAGCATCTGGCCAGTGCCGCGGTGATCGGTGAGGTGTTCGAACTGGGCCAGGCGTTCGGTGAGATGACCTTGCCGGCGGCCTCCCACGAACGCCTGCTGCTGTTGGCCGCTGGCAGCGGCATCACCCCGATGCGCGCGCTGCTGCGCCAGCTGGATGGCGCCGGCATGCCGGGCCAGGTGGACCTGGTGTACTGGGCACGCCGCCGCGAGGAACTGTGTTTTGCCGATGAGCTGACCGCCCTCGCGGCACGCCATCCGTCGTTCACGCTGCACATCGCGTTGACCCGCGATCCGGCGGCGCCTGCCTCGCGGGTCGATGCTTTCGCGTTCGACACCCTGGGCGATCTGAGCGGCGCCCGCGCGCTGGTATGCGGCCCGGGCGGCTTCGTCGATGCGGCGCAGGCGCGCCTGCACGGCCAGGTCGCGTCGCTGCAGTCCGAAGCGTTCACCCCGCCGGTACTGCCGGACGCGGAGGGCGGCACCGTGCAGGTCGAACTGCGTCGCAGCGGCCGCACGCTTGCCCTCCCACGCGGCACCTCGCTGCTGCAGGCGCTGGAGGCCGAAGGGCTGCGCCCGGCCAGTGGCTGCCGGATGGGCATCTGCAATACCTGTGTCTGCGGCAAGGTGTCCGGCGTCACCCGCCACACCCTCACCGGTGAACACGCGGCCGAACCGTCCACGCAAGTAAAGCTGTGCGTGAACAGCGCCAGCACCGACCTGATCCTGGAGCTGTGACCATGTCTTCCGTGCACAACCGCGCGCTGTCCCCGGCCGAACTGCAGGCCTTCGGCGATGAACTCGATGCACTGCGCGCGCGCCAGCTGGCCACGCTGGGTGCGCGCGATGCGCGCTATATCCGCCGCGTGGTGGCTGCGGTGCGCTGGACCGGTGTGGCCGGCCGCGCGCTGCTGTTCCTGGGGGCGTTCGTCCACAGTGTGCTGATTCCGGCCTGGATCGCCGGTGTGGTGATGCTGGCGCTGTCCAAGATCCTGGAAAACATGGAGCTGGCGCACAACGTCATCCATGGCCAGTACGACTGGATGGGCGATCCGCAGCTGCAGGGCAGCACCTACGAGTGGGACATCGTCGGCACCGCCGACGCCTGGCGCAAGACCCACAACTTCCGCCACCACACCTATACCAACGTGCGCGGGCTGGATGACGATATCGGCTACGGCCTGCTGCGCATTTTCCCCGAGCAGCGCTGGCGCCCGTTCTATCTCATGCAGCCAGTGGTCGCGGTGGTGTTCGCGCTGCTGTTCGAATGGGGCATCGCCATACAGGATCTGCGCCTGGGCCGCGTGTTCGCCGGCAAGATGACCCTCCGGCAGCTGGGCGCGCAGTTCCGCCCGGTGGGCCGCAAGATGGGCAAGCAGATGTTCAAGGACTATCTGCTGTTCCCGGCGCTGGCCGGCCCGTTCTTCCTGCCGGTGCTGCTGGGCAACGTGGTCGCCAACCTGATCCGCAACGTGTGGACCTACGTGATCATCTTCTGCGGTCATTTCACCGCCGAGGCCGAAACCTTCCCGAAGGAATGCGTGCGCGATGAGAGCCGTGGCCACTGGTACCTGCGCCAGCTGCGTGGCTCGTCCAACCTGACCGGCGGCAAGCTGATGAATGTCATGTCGGGCAACCTCAGCCACCAGATCGAGCATCACTTCTTCCCGGACATCCCGGCCAACCGCTATGCCGCCATCGCGGTGGAAGTGAAGGACATCTGCGCGCGCTACGGCCAGCACTACAACACCGGTTCGCTGCCGCGCCAGTTCGGCCAGGTGATGTGGCGGATCGTGCGCCACGCCTTCCCGAGCAAGCCTGGCCGTGCGCGCGCGCTGCCGGCGGTCGGGCAGGCCAGCCGCCAGCCGGGCTGATCAGAGCGGGAGCTCAAGCTGCACGCGCAGCAGCGGCGATGCCTTGCGTTGCCGCCGCAGCTGCTCGGTGCCTTCGGCACTGATCCGCCCTTGCCCCGTGTACAGGGACCGGTGCAGTGCGTTGGCGAGGCTCACCCGCAGTTTGCTGCCTGCGCCGAGCGACCATAGCGAGTACAGGTCCAATTCGCGCCCATACGCGCTGATCTCGAACTGCCCCGGGCTGACCTGCACGGTGCCGCCGGTGCGATAGGTGTAACTGCCGCCAATCGTCCAGCCGGTGCGGATCTGGTAATCCGCGCCCAGGGTGCTGCTGAAACGCACCTGCTCGTCGAGCCGGTTGTCCGGGCCGGGCACATCCTCCACCCGCGAATCGTTGGCCGTTGCATTGACGCGGAGCGCTACCGCCGGCGCGCCTGCAAGGAGCTGCGACAGGCGGACTGCCGCATCCATCTCCACTCCCCAGGTCATCGCGGTGCCGCCGTTCACCGGCGAGGCGACCCAACGCCCGTCCTGCAGCTGCGTTTCAGTGCGGATCACGTCGCTGATCCGGCGCGCATAGCCGCCGACACTGAGCTGGGCGCCCTCCTTGCCGTACGTTTCGTAGGACAGATCCACCCCGGTGGCCAGCTCCGGGCGCAGCGCCGGGTTGCCGCGCTCATCGGGGTTGAGCGGGCGGTTATTGGTCGAGGTGTACGGTCGCGGGATCAGCGAGGCCAGCGAGGGCGAGCGATAGGTGCGTGTCAGTGCGACGCGCAGCTGATCGCCCTGGGTCCCGGGAACCTTCCAGAGCGACTGCAGCACCGGCGACAGCACCTGGTCACGCCGATGGATGCCGCTGAAGCTGCTGCCCTCACTGCGCGTCTGGATCTGCTCCCAGCGTGCACCGGCATACAACGACCAGCGCTCGCTCAGCGAGATGTCATCCTGTGCGTACAGCGCCAGCCGACGGATGCGCGCATCGAAGGCCAGATCGCTGATCCAGATCTCGCGGTCGTCGCTGACGGGCAGCAGGCGCTGCACGCGTGCTTCATCGCGGCGGTCCTCGCTGCCTTCCCAACCGAGCTGCAGCGCATGCCGCCCGCGGGCGGGCAGCGTGTACTTGCCGGTGCTGTTGCGGTCACGCACCGTCAACCGCGCATCGGTGTGATCCTCCAGGTTCTGCTGCCCGTCCGGTGCCTGGCCCTGTTCGCGGTAGGTATAGCGCTCACGGTTGCCGCCGAGGCGCAGCTTGGTGGTGAACGTGCCGCCGCGTTCGAACGCGCGCGTCCACGTGACGCTGCCATTGGCCTGCGCGACGTCGATGCGCGTGCGTTGTTGATAGCGGGTTGTCTGCAGCGGCGCGCCGAGGGTCGTGGTCCAGTCGATGTCGGTGATGCGGTTGAACCGGCTCGCGTCGGCAAAGCCCTGCAGCGCGAAAATGTCGCCGTTCTCCAGCGTCGTTTCCAGGCTCGGGGCCAGTGAAAGCACATCGCGGTGTCCGCTGGCGCGCAGGGTGGTGTCGCGCAACACTGTCGGCGTTTCCTGTGGGTCCCAGGCACGTTCGGTGCCGGTTTCTTCAACGAGGAATTCGCGGCGCGATGCGGTGGCCGTGATCGCGCTGCTGCGATGGTCGGCGCGCCGGTTGCGCTGCCAGCTGACCGAGGGCGTGTTCCGGCCCTGGCTGTTGCCCCAGGTCACCGACAGCTGCTCGATGTCCTTGCGTGCGCCAGCGGCCAGCACGATGTTGATCGAACCGGCGATCGCTTCGCCACGCTGGTCGGCCGTCGGCGCACGGAGGATCTCCACCCGTTCGACCATCTCCGGCGTGAGCGAGTCCAGGTCGAATCCGGCCGGCGCTTTCTGGCCATTGAGCAGGATCTGGGTGTAGCCCGCGCCCAACCCGCGCAGTGACAGCGCGCCGCTTCGGCCGGGCGCACCAGTGCCGACGGTGATGCCGGGCAGGCGTTTGAGCGCATCGAGCAGACCGATATCGCCGTGCTGGCGCAGCGCTTCAGCGCCGACCACGATCCGGGTGGCCGTGTCCTCGCGGCGTGCATCGTAGGCCGGGCCCTGCACCTGCACGGTGTCCAGTTCGGTGGGAGGCGGCGTCTGCGGTACGGGCAATGACTGCGCAGCGCTGGAGAATGCGGCGCACAGCGGGGTCAGGGCAAACACGATGCGGAGCGTGGGTGACATGGGCGATCCGTGCAGAAGGGCAGGGGCCGCATTTCGCGGGGCAACACGCGCCGCTCCTGTGGCCAGGAAAACGAGATGCAGCAGTGAGTGAGGTGTGGGGCGGGGTCAGCCGGTCACGGCAGATGCGCCTGCGGATCGACGCGCTCGCCGTGGCGGAGCATTTCCAGATGCAGGTGCGGGCCGGTCACCCGTCCGGTGCTGCCGACGCGGGCGATCTGCTCGCCGGCGTGCACCTGCTGGCCGACCACGACATCGGCGCCCTGCAGGTGCGCATACAACGTCTGCCAGCCTTGGCCGTGGTCGATCACCACCACCGTGCCGTACTGGGGGCCGTCAGGGTAGGCGGTCGTTGCCGCCACCACGCGGCCGTCCGCGGGCGCCAGTACCGGGGTGCCGGGGCGTGCACCGAAATCGGTGCCGCGGTGCGCGCGTTGCCGGATGCTGCCGGTATCGCCGAAATGACCGGTGACCCGTGGTGTCGCCAGCGGTGCCTGGAACCGCACCTCGATGGGGCGCTCGCTGACCGGTGGCAGCGGCAGTGGCAGCAAGGCGTGCGTCGTTGAGCCCGGGGACGGCGCGCTGCCGACGACAGGATCAGGCAGCGGTCGCGCCGTGCTGGCCTGCATCGCCATCAGCAGACTGCCGATCAGCAGCGCGCTGCCCAGCAACATGGCGCGCCGCGATCCTGCCAGAGGCGCTGCGGCATCGCCGTGCAGCATGTGGCGGATGCGGATTTCATGGCCGGCCAGATCGCGGTGGGTCAGTGCCGTGGCAGGCGCGTGGGCCGCGGCGGACAGGCGCAGCGTGCGCACATACGCCGTGGCGAACGCGCGCCCGCCCTGGGCATCTTCGGCGAGTGCCTGTGCATCGCAACGCAGTTCTGCTGCCAGCTGCACGCGGGCCGTGAGGCGGGGCAGGAACGGGTTGAACCAAAGCAGGGCGTTGATCACCGCCATCAGGCCGGCGCGCTGCGGATCGCGGCGCTTCAGGTGCGCGGCTTCATGGCCCAGGATCAGGCTCAGCGCACGATCCTCCAGTTGCTCCATCGCCGAGACGGGCAGCACGATCACCGGCCGTGGCCAGCGCACCGCGAACGGGCTCACCGGCAACGTGCTGAGCCGGCAGACGATACCGGCCGACTGCAAGCGCTGCGCGCAAGCTCGGCTGCGCGGCCCCGGCCAGGCGGCGGGCGTGACGCGCGTCGTGGCGCGGCACAACCGGGAAGTCGCCCGGACGCCCGACAGGACCCGCAGCACTGCGATCCCCAGACCCGCGCAATACACGGCCGCCAGCAGCGTGGCGACGGAGGGACGGGTCCAGAGCGTCGCCGCCACCGCACCGCCGGCTGTTCCAGCATCCCCCAGCTCCAGCGCGACCGGCAGCGGCATCGTCAATGTAGGTGCCAGCGCGACGAAGGGGGCGGGTGCCCACAGCGCCACCAGCGTCGACAGCAGCACCGGCATCACCGCCAGCAGCCACAGCCCGATCCAGTAACCATAGGCCGCATGGGAGAGCCCCAGGCGCCGGTGGAGGCGCCGGCCGACCGTCCACGCCAGCCCGCCCGCCGCGAGGGCGCCGGTGGCCTGCACCGCCCAGAATCCCAACGTGAGGCTCATGCCGGATCGTCCTTGGCGGGTGCGCGCAGCAGGGCATCCAACTGCTGCAGCTCCTGCTCGCTCAGCAGGCGGCTGTCGGCGAAGGCCTGCGCCGGCAATGCCCCATCGATTTCCAGTACCCGGCGCGCGAAGTCCGTGCTGAGGGCGGCCAACGTGGCGACCTTGCCGACCCGGGCGCGGTACATGTTCAGCCCGTGCTCGACGGATTCGTCGACCAGGCCCTTGTCCACCATCCGCTCCAGCGTCTTGCGGGTCGAGGAATACGACCAGTCCAGCGCGGCCACGGCGCCGTTGTGCACTTCGCGCGCGCTGCAGGCGCCCTGGCGCCAGAGCGCCTTGAGCAGCTCCAGCTCGGCATTGGAGGGGGTGGGCAGCACGGACATGGCAATCCCGGTTTGGCGAGGTGTCGCAAGTGTGCGACATGTGTCGCACATGATGCAACCCGACGGTCATTGATGCGGATCAATGCCGTCACAGGCGGGGTGCGTACCATCGTGGTGTGCAGCGCGGTGCCAGGAGGGGGCCGCGGGCGGTAGGGAAGCCGTGCTGCCAGGCGTCGGGCTGCCCGGCGCCTCCTGTGGGTCCATCGAAAAAGGAGTAGTGATATGGCTGTCGAGGAAACGAACGTGCGCCGGGCACCGGTGATCGATAAAGAACCCGATGCCACGGGGGCCTACTGGTGCAACCGGCCCGAGAACACGTTGCCGCCGCCGGACATGATGGGCGCCTACATGCGCAACCGCCCGGTGGCACCGGAGGGCGTGGCGGCGCGCAAGGCGTGGATCATCGGCACCGGCATCGCTGGCCTGGCCGCTGCGTTCTACCTGATCCGCGATGGCGGCATGCCGGCGGCGAACATCACCCTGATCGACAGCCTGGACATCGAAGGCGGTTCGCTCGATGGTGCCGGCGACCCCGAGCAGGGCTATCTGGTTCGCGGCGGCCGCGAGATGAACTGGAACTACGACAATTTCTGGGACCTGTTCCAGGACGTGCCGGCCCTGGAGCTGCCTGCCGGCTACAGCGTGCTCGACGAGTACCGGGCGGTGAACGACAACGACCCGAACTATTCCAAGGCCCGGCTGATGCACCAGCAGGGGAAGATCCAGGACTTCTCCACGTTCGGGCTGAGCAAGCCGCAGCAGTGGGAACTGGTCAAGCTGATGCTCAAGCGCAAGGAAGACCTCGATGATGTGACCATCGAGGATTACTTCAGCGCAGGCTTCCTGCAGAGCAACTTCTGGTTCTTCTGGCGCTCGATGTTCGCGTTCGAGAACTGGCAGAGTCTGCTGGAAATGAAGCTGTACATGCATCGCTTCCTGGACGCCATCGACGGATTGAACGACATGTCCGCGCTGGTCTTCCCGAAATACAACCAGTACGAAAGCTTCGTCAAACCGCTGGTGAAGATGCTGCGCGAGCAGGGCGTACAGGTCACCTTCGGCACCCGTGTGTACGACCTGGACATGCGCGTGGACGGACAGACGCGGACGGTCACCGGCCTGCGCTGCCGCGTGGATGGTCACGATACGTTGTTGCCGGTGGCCGAGGGAGACCTGGTGTTCGCGCTGACCGGCTCGATGACCGAAGGCACCGCCTACGGCGACATGGACACGGTGCCGGTGCTGCAGCGCCCGCGCGAAACGCCCGGGCAGGACAGCGACTGGGCGCTGTGGCGCAACCTCGCCGCACAGTCGCCGCTCTTCGGTAAACCGGAAAAATTCCACGGCGATATCGACCGCTCGATGTGGGAGTCGGCCACGTTGACCTGCCGCCCTTCGCCGCTGGTGGACAAGATCAGGGAACTGTCCGTCAACGATCCCTATTCGGGCAGGACCGTGACCGGTGGTGTGATCACCTTCACCGACTCCAACTGGGTGCTGAGCTTCACCGTCAACCGCCAGCCGCACTTCGTCGACCAGCCCAAGGACGTGCTGGTGGTGTGGGTGTATGCGCTGCTGATGGATCAGAACGGGAACCACGTGGCCAAGCCGATGCCGGCCTGTACCGGCCGCGAGATCCTGGCCGAACTGAGCTACCACCTGGGCATTGTCGACCAGCTCGATGAGATCGCCGCCAACACCAAGGTGCGTACCGCGCTGATGCCGTACATCACCGCGCAGTTCATGCCGCGCGCCGCCGGGGACCGCCCGCATGTCGTGCCCCGGGGCTGCACCAACCTTGGCCTGCTCGGCCAGTTCGTGGAGACGCACAACGATGTGGTGTTCACCATGGAAAGCTCGGTACGCACCGCGCGTGTGGCGGTGTACACGCTGCTGGACCTGCCCAAGCAGGTGCCGGACCTGAGCCCGACCCAGTACGACATCCGCAATCTGGTCAAGGCCGCGCGTGCGCTCAACAACAATGCGCCCTTCCCGGGCGAGCGACTGCTTCGCCGCGTGCTCGACAAGACCTACTTCGCGCACATCCTGCCGCCGCTGCCGGACCACGAGCGCAGCCGGACCGGCTTCATGGAAGAAGAGGTGTCCTGGCTGGTCGGCAAGGGCGGCAGCGCGTTGAAGGATCTCTCCACGCGGCTGGAAACCCTGCGCGAGAACCTGGCCAAGCGCGGGAAGTAGCCCGGTGCCGGTGCCGCGGTGACCGACCTCACCGCAGCACCCCCGCCCCATGCGGTTGGGGATCGGCGATACTGCAGGCTGCTCGCCTGCTGTGATGCACGGACCCGCCCCACATGTCTTTTGACGCGACACTTCCTGCCGCCGAACGCCAGGATGTCACCTGCCTGTTGCGCCGCTGGAGCGAGCAGCAGGACATCGCCGCCCGCGATCAGCTGCTCGCGCTGCTGTATACGCAGTTGCGTGGCATGGCCGTGGCGCGCCTGGGCAGTCCCCAGGACGGCGTGCTGCAGCCGACCGTCCTCGTGCACGAAGCGCTGCTGCGCATGCTCGATGGCGAGATCGGCTACCGTGACCGCGTGCATTTCCTCTCCTTGGCCGCGCTGAAGATGCGCAGCGTGCTGGTCGATCATGCGCGCGCGATGGCCGCGTCCAAGCGCGGCGGCGGGGTGGTCAACCTGACTCTGTCCTATGCCGATCTGGAAGCCAGTCCCGCCCACGACGCCTTCGAGGTCCTGGCCCTCAACCGCGCGCTGGAAGAGCTGGCCGCGCTGGATGAGCGTGCCGCCCGGACGGTGGAATGGATGTACTTCGGCGGGATGAGCCGGGACGAGATCGCCCTGGCGCTGGATGTCTCGGTGCCCACGGTGGACCGCGATCTGCGGTTCGCCAAGGCGTGGTTGAACCGCCACCTGGCCGGCCCGGTCACGCGCGCATGAGCGATGCAGGCCGCTGGCAGCGCGTACGCGGGCTGTTCGACGCGGTCTGTGATCTGCCCGAGGCGCGTTGGCGTCCGGCCCTGGGTGAGCTGTGCGATGACCCGGGCGCGATCGACGAAACCCTGCAGTTGCTGCGCGCGCAGACGACGGACCTGGGCCGTATCGAGCACGCGCTGGCGGCCGTGATGGCGGCGATGGACGATCCGTCCACGCTGGTCGGGCAGCGGCTGGGTCCGTGGCGGCTGAGCCGCTTGCTGGCCGTGGGCGGCATGGGCGTGGTGTTCCTGGCCGAGCGTGCCGATGCGCTGTACCGGCGCGAGGTGGCGATCAAGCTCATGCGGCGCGCCTACGACCCGCTGCTGGCCACGCGGCTGGCCAGTGAAAGCCAGATCCTGGCCGACCTGCAGCACCCGCATATCGCCCGGCTGTATGACGTCGGCGTGGCCGAGGGCGGTCAGCCCTATCTGGTGATGGAATACGTGCATGGCGAGCCGCTGGACGAGGCCTGCCGCACCCTGGCGCTGGATCTGCCCGCTCGCCTGCGGCTGTTCGTGACGATCTGCCGCGCGGTGCAGGCCGCGCATTCGCAATCGGTGGTCCACTGCGATCTCAAGCCGGGCAACGTGCTGGTGCGACCCGACGGCCAGCCGGTACTGCTGGATTTCGGCATCGCGCATCTGCTGGGCGACGCCGATGATGCCGCGCCATTCCTGACCCCGGCTTACGCCAGCCCGGAGCGGCTGGCCGGACGCCCGGCCAGCGTGGTGGGCGATGTCTACAGTCTTGGCGTGATGCTCGAAGCGCTCCTGCAGCCCACGCCCGCGCCGGCACCGGCGCGCAGCGTGCCCGCCGACCTGCTGGCGATCGCGGCCAAGGCCCGCGCCGCGGATCCGGCGGAGCGCTACGCCTCCGCCGATGCGTTGGCCGAAGATGTTGAACGTTACCTGGCACACCGCCCGGTGCGCGCGCGTCGCCCCAGCCGTTGGCATCGTGCGCGCCTGCTGCTGCGCCGGCAATGGCGCGCCAGCGTGTTGGTCACCTTGGTGGCGGTGATGGTGCTGGCCTTCGTGCTGCGGCTGAGCGAGGCGCGGCGGCAGGCCGAGCACAATGCGGTTGCCGCGGCCGGCATCGCCGATGTGCTGGTGGCCGCCTTCGATGCGGCCGATCCCGGCCTGCGCAACGGCGCGCCGATGACCGCGCGCGAGGTGCTTGATCTGGGTGCACGCCGCCTCGAGCATGACCGCACCGTCTCGCCCGCACTGCGCGCGCGCATGCAGGCCGCGCTGGGGCGCGCCTATCAGAACCTTGGCCAACCTCAGGATGCCGAGGCCCTGCTGCGGGACAGTGTGGATGGGCTGGTGCGCACGCGCGCCGCGCCGCATGAGATCGCCGACGCCCGCGCCAGTCTGGCCGTCCAGCTGCTCAGCGCCGGGCGTGAGCAGGAGGCGTTGTCCAGTGCCGGGCGCGCGCTCGCGCTGCTCGATCAGGACGACGCCCCGGCGGTGCGGGTGAAGGCCTTGAACGCACGTGGCCTGGCCCAGGCGCAGCTGGAGCAGCCCGGGGAGGCAGAGCAGTCCTTCCGCGCGGCACTGGCCCTGAGCCGGGGCGGGACCGGTGCACCGCTGCAGCGCGGCGGTCTGGCCGCGATGGCCAACCTCGGCGATCTGTACCGCGCCCAGGGCGAGCTCGACAAGGCCGAAGCGATCCTACGCGAAGCCATGGCCGAGGCATCGCGCGAGCACGGTGTGCAGGGGGCGGAGTACCAGCGTGTGCTGCGCGCGCTGTCCTCCACACTGCTCAACCAGGGCCGCATCGACGAGGCCCTGGCGCTGGCCGAGCAGGGCTTCGCGCTGACCCGGCAGATGTTCGGCGCAGGCAGCAGCTACACCGCCTCGGCCGAGGCCGCGCTGGCGGGCCAATATCTTGATCTGGGCCGCTACCACGCCGCCGATCAGCACTTCCGCAACAGCCTGCAGACCAGCGCCGCGGTGGATGGCGTGGACAGCCGCGCCTACGCGGTCAAACAGTATGCGCATGGCCTGATGGAGGAGGCCCGCGGCGACTACGCGCAGGCCGAGCAGAACTACCGCGCTGCGCTGGCGCGCTATCGCGCGTTGCTCGGGCCCGCGCACGCCGACACGCTGGACGTGGAGATGGTGCTGGCCCGGTTGCTGCTGCGCACCGACCGCACCGCCGAAGCGCAGGCACCGCTGCAGCAGGTGGCCGCGCTGTGGCGCCAGGAACTGCCGCCCGAGTCACCGCAGTTGCTGGTGCTGCAGCTGGTTGAAATCGAATGGCTGACCCGGGCTGGGCAGCATGCCGAGGCCGCGCGGGTGCTGACGGCGTTCGGCCAGGCCCATCCCAAGCTGCCGCCGTGGCTTGGACTGCGCCTGCAGATGCAGCAGGCACTGCTGGCCCAGCGCCGGGGCGATCCCGCGGCGGTGCCACTGTCGGCGCAGCTGGTGGATACGTTTGCCGGCTTCTATGGCGCCGATTCCACCGCGACCGCCAAGTGGCGCATCCCGCTGGCCGAGGCATTGTTCGCCAACGGCGATCCCGCCGGTGCCCGTGCCCAGATCGCGCGGGCCCGCCCGCACCTGCAGGAATTGGCGCCGACCTCGGAGTTCCTGAGCCGCATCAAGGCGTTGGAGCAGCGCCTGGACGGTCGCGCACCGGGTATGACGGGGGCGCGATAGGTTTGCGATGGTTCTGACGGTTTATCGATCAGGAGGCCGATTCCGGGCCTCGTTGATCGAAGGGACGCCATGTCAAACCATCTCCATCCGGACGCCACCCGCCCTGCAGCGCATCCGCCATCAGCCCCTGCCGAGGCCATGAACCCGCCTGAGGGCGAACTGGACAACACGCAGGCCCGCGGCCCGTTCCGGGCTTTCCGCAAGGCCTATGGCAAAGCACGCGACTGGCATTGTTCCCGCGGGCGCGCC
The DNA here is from genome assembly GCF_052232875.1 of Stenotrophomonas sp. PUT21. NCBI lineage: Bacteria > Pseudomonadati > Pseudomonadota > Gammaproteobacteria > Lysobacterales > Lysobacteraceae > Stenotrophomonas > Stenotrophomonas sp. PUT21. The sequence goes on from NZ_CP197645.1 coordinate 886,926, forward strand.
ACGGTGGTCGCGCTGCGCTTCGCCCTGACCGGCGACAGCGGCCGCTTCCGCAGTCACGGCGGCTGGATCGTCTCGCGCATTTACAAGCCGCGCTGATCGGTGCCGTCCTGACCGGTCGGCACGACCGGGTCAGTCGCTTTCGCCGATCCTGCCTTCGGCCAGCGGCACCCGCGAGCCATCGAGCAGGCCACGGCTGAGGGCGCCGTTCTCGATGAACAGCAGCTCGCCGTTCTCACCGTTCTTGATGCTGCTGTCGACGGCGATGATGCGGTCGCCGTGGAAGCTGCTGACATGCGGCATCGAGGTGTGGCCGACCACGATGCGGGTGAGGTCGAGCTGTTTGAGCAGGGCCTCGACCTGGGCGGTGTCCATGCGGCCATCGAAGTAGCCGCGGTACCAGATGGGGCTGGTCTTGCCATCGAACAGGCGGGCGGTGTCCGGTGCAGCCTTGACCTGCGCCTTCGGCAGGCCGACCGCCGCCTGGTAGCCGGCATTGGTGGCATCGATGTCGCGCACCAGGTCCAGGTTCTCCGGTGCGATGCCGCCGTGCAGGAACAGGGTATCGCCGATGCGCAGCAGCACCGGCCGGGTGCGCAGCCACTGGCCGATCGCCGAGTCCGGGCCGTACAGCGCGGGATAGGAGCGGCCAAGCAACTGCGCGCTCTTGAGGTACTTCGGGTGGACGTAGCGCAGGTCGTTGTAGAGCACCATCGTCTCGTGATTGCCGAGCACGAAGTGGACCGCACCACCGGCCGCCGCCGCTTGCTGCTGCAGGCTGTAGAGCAGCCAGAACGCCTCGGTGACCTGCGGGCCGCGATCGAAGACATCACCGGCCACCACCAGCGTGGCATCGCCCAGCGACCAGCGGTCTTCGCTGTCGATCACGTGGTGGGCGCGCAGCAGCGTCACCAGCAGGCCGTACTGGCCATGGATGTCCGACAGCGCGACGATCCGCGGCGTGGCCGGAAACCGGGCGATCTCCGCCGTGCGCGGCGGCAGCACGGTCAGCGGGTGCCGATAGCCGCATTCGGGCGCGACCACCGTGGCCTCCCCGCGTGCCGGCAGCTCGCGGCGGATCACGTGGTCCTTGCACACCCACGATGCCTCCAGGCCCGTGGCGGTACGGAATACGTACGGTCCGTCGGCCTCCACATGCTCGGCCGGCGCAGCCACCTCGCGCGCCGTGGCCAGCAGCGGCGTCATCAGCAGCGCCGACTGGAGCAGCAGCAGAGCGGGGCGGGTCAGGGTGCGGCGGATCGACATCGGCGTGTTCCTGTAACGGACGGCAGTGTTGCGATGCTACGCCGCACGGCGCGCGCCGGGCATGCGCCATTGGTCAGCCACCGTTGCCGCAACAGGCGGATGAGGGGCGGCATCCGCCCCGAGGGGATCATCCGCGCTGCAGGGCCTGTCTGCCCGGGGCGTCGGGGAGTGCGTCGGTGGCCAGCACCACCTGGTCGCGCCCGCGCTTCTTGGCCTGGTACATCGCCGCATCTGCGCGGGCCATCAGCCGCTCGTAGTCGGGATGGCCATCATGCGCGGCGACGCCGATGCTGGTGGTCAGCGACAGGTGCTGGCCATTGGCCAGCTGCACCGGGCTCTGCGCGATGTGCTTGCGCAGATTCTCGGCGATGACCTCGGCCTGGGCGGCCGTGGCGGCCACCAGCACCACCACGAACTCCTCACCGCCATAACGGAACAGGTAGTCGCTGCCACGGGTGAGCTGGCCGAGCAGGGCGGCCACGTGCTGCAGGGCGCGGTCGCCGCCGTCATGGCCGTGCGCATCGTTGATCGCCTTGAAGTGGTCCAGATCCAGCAGCAGCACCGAGAACGGCGTCTGCGTGGCGTTGGCCAGCTCGATTTCCCGGCGTAGCACGGTCGGCAGGAAGCGACGGTTGAGCAGGTTGGTCAGTGCGTCGCTGCCGGCATCGAGTTCGCCGATCCGTTCGAACAACATCCCCATCAGCGTGCGGATCTGCGCCAGCCGCTCGCGGATGCCCTGCAACGCGCCGAAGCGCGCTGCGAAATCGACATGCGCCAGCGCTTCGCGCAGCTGGGTATCGACTGCGGCCACCAGGGCGCCGACCTGGCCGGTCTCGCTGCTTTCGCCGAAACTGGGAATGCCCTTGTGGGTGAACCACAGGCCGAATTCGGACTGGGCCAGCCCGGTGAGTTCGGCGTCCGCATTCTGGCTGGCCATCGCATAGAGCAGCGCGTTTTCCCAATCCAGCAGCAGGGCACGTTGACGCTCGCGCTCGGTGCTGACGTTCTGTACCAGCGAGAACAGGCGGTAGGCCGCATCGGTCCGTGAAGAGCGTTCGCGTGCGTGCGTGTAGGCCAGAGTCATGCCTTCCAGCGCGATATCCATCGAGGCGCTGAGGCAGTGGATCGCCGCGAACGCGGTCGCACTGTCGTCGGCCTGCGCGATGATGCGGTCGAACAGGCGATGCTTGAGGACACGCGCACCGCGGGCCACCAGATCCACCGGAATGCCCACGCGGGCATGCACGTCACCGATCACGCGCTGCGCGGCGACCAGCGCGTTGATGCTGTCCGGCGTGGCGGTGAGGATCTGCTGCAGCCATCGCTGCATCGCCGGTTTCAGGCGCAGGCGTACCTGGTCGTGCGAGAGGAAGCGGCCCGCGCGCGGGTCTTCGAGCAGCACATCGTAGAAATGGTGGGCCAGCCCGGGCGGGCTCTCCGCCGAGAGGCTGCCCAGCAGCGTCGCCGCGGCGGCCGGCGTCTGCGTCAGCGTCTGTGCCCAGGCCAGCGCCAGCGGTTGGCTGGCTTCATCAAGATTTGGAACGTTATGCACGATTGTCTTCCCGCCACACAGGCCGTCGAGAGGTAGCGGCCGGGCGCTGGTGTTATTGAGTTGCAAACTGAACGCTGCGGTAAGTGTAATAGTCTCCGCGCGAGGCGCTGCTTACCCTGCCGGCATTGTCCAGGAGAGCTTCCATGGGTCACGACCACGACCATCTGCCCAGCGAGATCCGCCACGAGAAACCCCTGTGGTGGGCGCTGGGGCTGACCACCACCTTCCTGCTGGTGGAGGTGGCCGGTGCGTTCTGGACCAACAGCCTGGCGCTGTTGTCCGATGCCGCGCACATGGCCACCGACACGCTTGCGCTGATGATCGCGCTGGTCGCGGTCCGGCTCAGCCGGCGCCCGCCCGACGCCAAGCGCACCTACGGCTATGCGCGGCTGGAAGCCATCGGCGCGATGATCAACGGTGGCATGCTGTTCGTGGTCGCCGGCTACATTCTCTGGGAGGCGGTGCAGCGTTTCCGCGCGCCGCAGGAGATCGCCTCCACCGGCATGCTGGTGATCGCGGTGTTCGGGCTGGTCATCAACCTGATTTCGATGCGCCTGCTGCGCGCGGGCAGTGGCGAGAGCCTCAACGTCAAGGGGGCCTACCTGGAAGTCTGGGCTGACATGCTCGGCTCGGTCGCGGTGATCCTGGGCGCGCTGCTGATCCGCTGGACCGGCTGGAAGCCGATCGATCCGATCCTGGCCGTGCTGATCGGCCTGTGGGTGCTGCCGCGCACCTGGGTGTTGATGCGCGAGGCGATCAACGTGCTGCTGGAAGGCGTGCCCAAGGGCATGGATGTCACGGCGGTACGCGGCACCCTGTGCGCCCACGATGGCGTGGTGGATGTGCACGACCTGCACGTCTGGGCGCTGGCGTCCAGTACGCCGGCACTGAGCGCGCACGTGGTCATGGGCACCGGCGTGGATGCCGATCGCCTGCGGCGCGAGCTGGGCACCCGGTTGCACGAGCAGTACGGCATCGACCATGTGACGCTGCAGATCGAGTCGGACCATTGCGGCGATCCCTGCAGCGTCGGCAGCCCGCGCGATCCGCATGCCGATGACCATGCCGGGCATGGCCATGCGGCCCACGATCACGCCGCGCACTCCCACGGCAGCCATGCGCACGGCAGCGGCGACAGCCGCCGGCGCGCCGCACCCGACGCGCAGGGCCACCACGGGCATCCGCATCCCTGAGCGCCAGGGGCGGCCCGGCGGCGGACGGGCAGGGCAGGGTTGCCGCTACAATGCGGGTCTGCCTTGCCATCTGTCGGAGATACTGCAGTGACCCGGAAACTCGTACTGTTGCGCCACGGCCAGAGCCAGTGGAACCTGGACAACCGCTTCACCGGCTGGGTGGACGTGGAACTGACCGAACAGGGCCGCCGCGAGGCCGCCGCCGCCGGCCGCCTGATGCGTGAAGAAGGGCTGCAGTTCGATGTCGCGCACACCTCGGTGCTCAAGCGCGCCATCCACACCCTGCAGGGCGCCCTGGCCGAGCTGGACCAGGACTGGCTGCCGGTCAGCAAGAGCTGGCGCTTGAACGAACGTCATTACGGTGGGCTGCAGGGCCTGGACAAGGCCGAGACCGCGGCCAAGCACGGCGAGGACCAGGTCAAGATATGGCGCCGCTCCTACGACATCCCGCCGCCGGCGATGGACATCGAAGACCCGGGCCACCCGATCCACGACCGCCGTTATGCCGGCTTGGACCGCAATGCACTGCCGGGCACCGAATCGCTGGCCACCACGCTGGACCGCGTGCTGCCGTACTGGTTCGATGCGATCGCCCCGCAGCTCAAGGACGGCAAGACCGTGCTGGTCACCGCCCACGGCAATTCGCTGCGCGCGCTGTACAAGTACCTCAACAACGTTTCGCAGGAAGCGATCCTGGAGCTCAACATCCCGACCGGCATCCCGCTGCTGTTCGAACTCAACGACGACCTGACGGTGCAGTCGTTCCGCTACCTGGGCGACCCGGAGGCGGCACGCAAGGCGGCCGAAGCCGTGGCGAACCAGGGCAAGGCGCGGTAGATACCCACCATTGGTGGGTATGCACTGCCCGGCGAGTGCGGGCCAACGGTCCGCACCTACCGACCGGTGACGACCCGCTCCCCCTGTGACCTTTGGCCGGTCCGTCCCGGCCCCTCCCGCGCTACGCTGCCCGATTGCCCGTGGTCCGGGTGATGCATCCATCTGTAGCCGGAGAGTCGAATGAAGTTTTCCAAGCTGGTCCCGCTGGGCCTGACCGCCGCCATCGCCGTGTCGCTGGCCTCCTGTGGCAAGACCGATACCGCGCCTGCCGCCACCGCCGATGCCAAGCCGGCGTTTGATCAGTCGCAGATCAAGACCGCGCTGATCTCGCTCAACAATGCCGATCTGGACACCACCATCGCCGCCTGTACCGACCTCAACGGGTTCGTGAACAGCAAGTGGCTCAAGGCCAACCCGGTCCCGAACGACCAGACCACCTGGGGCAGCTTCGAAATCCTGCGCGAGCGCTCGCTGGAAGTGCAGCACGCGCTGGTGCAGCAGGCGGCCGCCAGCCAGGCCAAGGCCGGCACGGTGGAAGCCAAGATCGGCGACATCTGGAAGACCGGTTCGGACGAAGCCAAGATCGAGGCCGCCGGCATCACCCCGCTGCAGCCGCAGCTGGACAAGATCGCCGCGCTGAACGACACCGCCGCCATCACCCAGTACCTGCGCGACAGCCAGGCGGTGGGCCAGGGCGTGCTGTTCTCGCTGTTCGCCAATGCCGATTACAAGGACTCGGCCAACGTCATCGCCTATGTCGGCCAGGGCGGCCTCGGCCTGCCGGAGAAGGGCTATTACTTCGACGATTCGCAGGCCAAGATCCGCGATGCGTACGTTGCCTACATCGCCCAGGTGCTGACCCTGTCCGGCGTCGACGCCGAGCAGGCCAAGACCCAGGCCAAGGCCGTGATGGACTTCGAAACGCGTCTGGCCAAGGCCTCGATGTCGCGCATCGAAATGCGTGACCCGGCCAAGCGTTACAACCCGGTCAGCGCGGCGGACGCAGACAAGCTGACCCCGAACTTCAGCTGGACCGCGCTGTTTGACACCCTGAAGGTGCCGGCTGCGCAGAAGTTCTCGATGGCCCAGCCGGGCTTCTTCGGTGAAGTGGACAAGATGCTGGCCGACGTGCCGGCGGCCACCTGGCAGGCCTACCTGCGCTTCCACACCATCGATGACGCCGCGCCGTACCTGAGCAGCGCCTTCGAGAAGGCCAACTTCGATTTCTACAGCACCACCCTGCGTGGCCAGAAGGAAATGCAGCCGCGTTGGAAGCGCGTGCTGGAGTCGGTCAACGGCGCCATCGGCGAAGGCCTGGGCCAGCTGTATGTCGATGCCGTGTTCCCGGCCGACTCCAAGGTGCAGATGCAGCACCTGGTGGAGAACCTCTCGGTGGCGCTGAAGGCGCGCCTGGAGAAGCTGGAGTGGATGAGCGAAGACACCCGCAAGAAGGCACTGGAAAAGTGGGCCAGCTTCACCCCGAAGATCGGCTATCCGGACAAGTGGCGTGACTGGTCGGGCCTGGAAACCAACGGCGACAGCTACCTGGGCAACATGCAGGCCGCGCGCACGTTCAACTACCGCTTCATGCTCAACAAGATCGGCAAGCCGGTCGACAAGACCGAGTGGGGCATGACCCCGCAGACCGTCAACGCCTACTACAACGCCACCAAGAACGAGATCGTGTTCCCGGCGGCGATCCTGCAGGCGCCGTTCTTCGACGCCAAGGCCGATCCGGCGCTCAACTACGGCGGCATCGGTGCGGTCATCGGCCACGAAATGATGCACGGCTACGACGATTCGGGCAGCCAGTTCGCCGCCAACGGCAACTTCGACAACTGGTGGACCGACAGCGACCGTGCGGCCTTCACCCAGCGTACCGACCAGCTGGTCGCGCAGTTCGACGGCTATGAGTCGCTGCCGGGCGTGAACGTGAAGGGCAAGCTGACCCTGGGCGAGAACATCGGCGACCTGGGTGGCCTGACCGTGGCGTACGACGCGCTGCAGATGGCGCTGAAGGAAGACCCGAAGGCCAACGTCGAGGTCGATGGTTATTCGCAGGACCAGCGCTTCTTCATGAACTGGGCCACCGTGTGGCGCCGCAACTTCAATGAAGGCGAGCTGCGCGTGCGCCTGAACACCGATCCGCACGCCCCGGCCAACTTCCGTGCCAACGGCGCGCCGTCGAACATGCCGGCGTACGCACAGGCGTTCGAGTGCAAGGCCGGCGATGCGATGGTGCGGGCCGACGACAAGCGCGTTGTGATCTGGTGATCGCACGCGGTTGAGTGATACATGAAAACCCGGCGAAAGCCGGGTTTTTCTTTTCCAGCACGCTCGCAGCAAACCCAGGCCGAGACTAGGTAGTGGCGGCCATCATCCGGGTGAACAGCCCGAACACCTCCGGGTCGATCAGGCCGCCCTGCTGGTCGGCAAGGATGCCCATCGCCTTGGCATGCGGCATCGGGCCGCGATACGGACGGGTGCTGGTCATCGCGTCGTAGCCATCTACGATGGTCAGCACGCGTGCGCCCAGCGGAATCTCGCTGCCCTTCAGGCCGTCCGGATAGCCACCGCCATCGAAGGCCTCGTGATGGGCGCGGATCAGACGCGCTACCTCGGCCGCATCGGCGCGCCCGGTCGCGGCGAAGATGCGTTCGCCCCGCTCGGGATGGGTGCGCATGATCGCGCGCTGTTCGTCATCCAGCCGGGCCGGGTGCAGCAGCACATTGTCGGGAATACCGATCTTGCCGATGTCGTGGAAGCGCGCGGCGAGCGCCAGATGCGCGCGCTGGGCCTCATCCAGATCGCACAGGCGGCCGAGCTGCTCGCCCAGCAGGCCGACACGGTCGCAGTGGAAACGGGTGTACTGGTCGCGCATCTGCAGCGACATCGACAGGGCATCGATGGAACACGCCTGCGGGTGGGCATCGTCGAACCGGGGGGAGTCGAACATGGGGGCGTCCGGTGGTGGGCGGCCGGAAGACCGCCATCCTGGCAGGGCGGCATGCCGCCCGTGCCGGTGGAAAGATACCGCCTGGCGACCGGCGCCAGGCGTGAAATCAGCGCGGAGACAGGGTCAGCAGCAACGCCTTGGCGGCACTGAAACGGTCTTCGGGCAGCGGCAGGGGATGCTTGATGCGCAGCTTGTCCGGCCCATCCATCGTGTACAGCTTGGGCTGCTTCTGGATCAGCTGGATCACCGCCATCGGGTCGATTTCCGGCTTGGGGTTGAACACGATGCGGCCACCGTTCTCGCCCAGTTCCAGCTTGCGGATACCCAGCACGTTGGCCTGCAGCTTGAGTTCGGCGATCGCGAACAGGTGCTTGGCCGGATCCGGCAGCAGGCCGAAACGGTCGATCATCTCCACCTGCAGTTCGCGCAGCTCACCGGTGTCGCGCGCGCTGCTGATGCGCTTGTACAGGGTCAGGCGGGTGTGCACGTCGGGCAGGTAGTCGTCCGGGATCAATGCCGGCACATGCAGTTCGACCTCGGCACCGCGCGCCTCTTCGCCCGCATCCAGGTCCGGCAGTTTGCCCAGGCGGATGCTGCGCACCGCGCGTTCGAGCAGCTCGGTGTACAGGCTGAAGCCGACCTCGGCCATCTGGCCGCTCTGGTCCTCGCCAAGCAGCTCGCCGGCACCGCGGATTTCCAGATCGTGGGTGGCCAGGGTGAAGCCGGCGCCGAGTTCGTCCATCGAGGCGATCGCCTCCAGGCGCTTTTCGGCATCGGGCGTCATCGCGCGCTTGTCCGGCACCACCAGGTAGGCGTAGGCACGGTGGTGCGAACGCCCCACGCGGCCACGCAGCTGGTGCAGCTGGGCCAGGCCGAAGCGGTCGGCGCGGTTGATGATGATGGTGTTGGCGTTGGGGATGTCGATGCCCGATTCGATGATCGTGGTCGACAGCAGCACGTTGAAGCGCTGCTTCTGGAAGTCCAGCATCACCCTCTCCAGCTCGCGTTCGGGCATCTGCCCGTGCGCGATGCCGATGCGTGCTTCGGGCACCAGCTCGGCCAGCTCGCGCTGCATGCGGCCGATGCTCTCCACGTCGTTGTGCAGGAAATACAGCTGGCCACCACGGGCCAGTTCGCGCTGGAATGCTTCGCGCAGCAGCGCGTTGTCCCAGGCGGTAATGAAGGTTTTGACCGCTAGCCGGTTCGGGGGCGGCGTGGCGATGATCGACAGGTCACGCAGCCCGGCCATGGCCATGTTGAGCGTGCGCGGGATGGGCGTGGCGGTCAGCGTGAGCAGATGCACGTTGGCGCGCATCGCTTTGAGCGCTTCCTTCTGGCGTACACCGAAGCGCTGCTCCTCATCGACCACGACCAGGCCGAGGTCCTTGAACTTCACGTCCGGCTGCAGCAGGCGGTGGGTGCCGATGATGACGTCGATGGTGCCGGCGGCGACCTTCTCCAGTTCGGCCTTGATCTCCTTGGTGGATTTGAAGCGCGAAAGCACTTCCACCTTGAGCGGCCAATCGGCGAAGCGATCGCGGAAATTGCGGTAATGCTGTTCGGCCAGCAGGGTGGTGGGCACCAGTACGGCGACCTGCTTGCCGGCGCTGGCGGCGGCGAACGCGGCGCGCACGGCGACCTCGGTCTTGCCGAAACCCACGTCGCCGCAGACCACGCGGTCCATCGGCTGGCTGCTGGCCAGATCGCGCAGCGTGGCGTCGATCGCCGCGAGCTGGTCGGGCGTCTCCTCGAACGGGAAGCCGGCCGCGAACGGCTCGTACATTGCGCGGTCCACGTGCAACGCCAGGCCGGCACGGGCACGGCGACGCGCCTGGATTTCCAGCAGTTCGGCGGCGACGTCGCGGACCTTCTCGGCCGCCTTGCGCTTGGCCTTGGTCCATTGTTCGCCACCGAGCGAATGCAACGGCGCGGTTTCCGGCGAAGCGCCGGAATAGCGGCTGATCAGGTGCAGCTGGGCGACCGGCACGTACAGGCGGTCGCCCTTGGCGTATTCGATCTCCAGGAACTCGCCGGGCATGCCGCCGGCATCGAGCACGATCAGGCCACGGTAACGGCCGACACCGTGGTCCTCATGCACGATCGGCGAGCCTTCGCTCAGCTCGCCGAGGTCGCGGATGATCGCTTCGGGCTCACGGGAGGCGCGGCGGCTGCGGCGTTGCTGGCCGGCCCGTTCGGGGAACAGCTGGCGCTCGGTGAGCACCGCGATCGGCGGGCTCTCCAGTGCGAAACCATCCTCCAGCGGCGCCACGGTGATGCCGAAGCGCACGCTGTCATCGGCCAGGAAGCCGGGCAGGTCGGCGACCACCGGCGGTTTCAGCTCGGCGGCAAGCAGGACTTCGAGCAGGGCTTCGCGGCGGCCGGCGGAATCGGCGGCGATCAGCACGCGGCCGGGGTAGTGACCGATGAAGGATTTGAGTGCCTCGGCGGCCGGGGCGTCGCGGGCCGCCACCGGCAGCGGCGGCAGTGGCTGGTCGCCCAGCGGCTGCGCATCGGCGATGCGGTCGTGGTCCGGCGGCCAGACTTCCACGCGGGCCAGGCCATTGAGCGTGCCACGCAGCTGTTCGGGGCTGGCGTACAGCTCTTCCGGGGCCAGCAGCGGCCGCTCCACATCATGGCGGCGCTGCTCGTAGCGGTTCTGCGTCTGCGCCCAGAAGGCGGCCGCGGCGTCGAACACGTTCGGCGCCAGCACCGGCAGCACGTTGGGCTGCAGGTAATCGAGCAGCGTGGCGGTCTGGTCGAAGAACAGCGGCAGGTAATACTCGATGCCGGCCGGTGCGATACCGGCCTTGAGATCCTGGTACAGCGCGCTGCGCCGGGTATCCACGTCGAAGCGTTCGCGCAGCGTGTTGAGCACGCGCGAGACGCTGAGATCGTCCAGCGGCACTTCGCGGCCGGGCAGCATGTGGACCGCCTCGACCTTCTCCAGCGAGCGCTGCGATTCCGGATCGAAGGCGCGGATCGAATCGATGTCTTCGTCGAGCAGTTCCACCCGCAGCGGCGCATCGGCGCCCATCGGGTAGACATCGAGCAGGCCGCCACGCACTGCGAAATCACCCGGGTCCATCACCTGCGGCACGTTGCGGTAGCCGGCTGATTCCAGTCGGCGCTTTTCCGCGTCCATATCCAGACGCTGGCCCACCGTCAGGTCGAAGCTGCCGCCGATGACGTACTTGAGCGGGGCCAGCCGCTGCAGCAGCGTCTGCACGGGCACCACCACGATGCCGCGCTTGAGCGACGGCAAGGCGTGCAGCGCGGCCAGGCGCTGGGAAATGATGTCCGGGTGCGGGCTGAAGGCGTCGTAGGGCAGGGTTTCCCAATCCGGGAAGGCCACGATCGGCACGTCGCCGACACTGCCCAGCAGGGTGTGCAGGTCGGCTTCGATCTGGTTGGCGCCGTGGTTGTCGCGCGCGACCACCAGCAACGGCCCGTCGTGCGACTGTGCCGCGCGGGCGATGTACCACGCCAGCGCTGTCGCCGAAGCGGGAGCGCGCCACCAGGCGCGGAGCTGTCCAGGACGTGGCAGCGGCGGAACGGGATAGGAGGTGCGTGACATGAACCGTCGATTTTAGCAGACCGCCACGTGGCGGCCGCGTCATCCGGATCAGCCGGGCAGTGCCCGGCGTCCCATCAGCTGTCCAGTTCGAGCACCATGCGCACCAGGCCCGGGGTGCCGTTGGGGTGCGGGATCGGCTGGAAGCCCAGCGAAGCGGCCAGCTGCTTCATCGGTTCGTTCTCTTCGGCGACATCGCCGTACAGCCGATCCAGATACTTGCCGCGCGCCCACTTCACCAGTTTGCGCATCAGCTGCCGGCCCAGGCCCTGGCCGACCAGGAAGCGGCTGACCAGAATCGCGTACTCGGCTTCGCGGGTGCCGGGGATGATCGAGGCGCGCGCCACCGCACCCACCACGGCTTCACCGGCGGGCAGGGACTCGGCCGCGACCAGGGTGATTTCGCTCTTGGGATTGGGATGGGTCAGGCGCTGCGTCGTTTCCGGCGACAGTTCAGTGACCGACTGCAGGAAGCGGTCGCGGATCTCTTCGGGCCCGAACAGACTGAACGCGGCATGCAGCGGCGGGCCGTCTTCCGGCCGGATGGGGCGGATCAGCAGCTCGTGGCCACTAGGTGCCTTGAAAATCTCGTGCCAGGGCGGCATGCGGTTACGGGTAGCCATACCGGTGATTCCTTGGTGGTCTTCGGATTCTCGCATCCCGGGGGCAGCGTTCCGTGAACGGATCACTCACGCCGTGCCGGACGGGAGGCGCCGGCCAGGCCGGGTGCCGGCCTGGGATTCAGGGGGTCATTCGGCCTGCTTGAGCCACTGCAGGCGGGTCGAGGCGCCTGCCTCGCCCAGATGCTGCTTGAGCGCCGGCATGGCCGGAGCCAGTACCTGGTCGAACTGCCACGGCGGGTTGAGCAGCAGCATGCCGCTGCCGTTGAGCCGCAGCGGGGAGTCGTCCGGGCGGATCAGCAGTTCGGCGGTCAGCACCGATTTCACCGGCAGGGCGCAGGCCTTGCGCAGGAAATGCAGGATGGTCCGGCGCTGTTTGATCGGGAACCAGATCGCAAAGCTGGCCTGCGGCCAGCGGCCCAGGATCTCGGTCACCGAGGCCAGGATGGCCTGGTATTCGGCGTCCTGACCCTCGTAGGGCGGGTCGATCAGGACCAGCCCGCGGCCGATCTTCACGCCGTTGGCCTTGGGCGGCAGCAGCTTCTTGTTCTGGGCATAGCCGTCGGCGTGATACACGGCCACCCGGCTGTCATGGGCGAACAGCGCCTTCAGCGCGGCGGCCTCGGCATCCTGCACTTCGCAGACGGCCATGCGGTCCTGCTCGCGCAGGGTCTGGGCGGTCAACAGCGGCGAACCGGGGTAGCTGATCATCGCCCCGACCGGGTTGTCGGCCTGGACCGCCTTGAGATAGCGCTCGACCACGGCCGGCAGCTGCGGCTGGGCCATCAGGCGCATCACGCCGTCTTCGGCCTCCAGCGTCTTGCGGCTTTCCTCGCTGGCCAGCAGGTAGCGGCCAGCGCCGCCGTGGGTGTCCAGCACGAAGAACGGGCTGTCCTTGCGCTTGAAGGTGTCGAGCAGGGCAAGCTGCACGATGTGCTTGAGCACATCGGCATGGTTGCCGGCATGGAAGGCGTGGCGGTAATTCATCGGCGCAGTGTACGGGGCGGCGGGCCCAGCGGCTATGCTGCGCGCATGAGCCACCCCCTGCACAACGTCCTGGTGGTCGAGGACGAAACCGCCATTGCCGACACCGTTCTCTATGCGCTGCGCAGCGAAGGCTATGGCGCCGAGCATTGCCTGCTTGGCGGGCAGGCGTTGACCCGGCTGCGCCAGCAGGCCTTCGACGTGGTGGTGCTGGATGTCGGCCTGCCGGACATGAGCGGCTTCGAGGTCTGCCGCACGCTGCGCACCTTCAGCGAGGTGCCGGTGATCTTCCTGACCGCCCGCAATGACGAGTTCGACCGCGTGTTGGGCCTGGAGCTGGGGGCGGACGACTACATGGCCAAGCCCTTCTCGCCGCGTGAACTGGTGGCACGGGTCCGGGCGCGCCTTCGCCGGTCCGCCGCGCCCGTCGGGGCGTCGGGCTGGCAGCAGCATGGCCGCTTCGCGATCGACCGTGAGGGCAGCCGGATCCGCTTCGGTGACCAACTACTGGATCTGACCCGCTACGAATACGCACTGATGGCGGCTCTGCTGCAGCGCCCCGGCGCGATCCTCAGCCGCGCCCAGCTGATGGACCGCGGCTGGGACAGCGATGCCGACAGCGCTGACCGCACGGTCGATACCCACGTCAAAACCCTGCGCGCCAAACTGCGCGCCGCTGGCGCCGAAAGCGACCCGATCCGCACCCACCGTGGGCTGGGCTACGCACTGGAGGTATAGGCATGCGGCTGGGCCTGAAACTGTTCCTGGGCTTCTTCCTGATCGTGGGCATCGCCGCGTTCTTCGTGATGCGCATCTTCGTCAATGAAGTGAAGCCGGGGGTGCGCCAGGCGATGGAGTCGACCCTGGTCGACGCGGCCAACGTGCTGGCGGAAATGGCGGCGGCCGATCTCAAGGCCGGGCATATCCGCGACGGCCGCTTTGTCTCTGACCTGGCGCGTGCGCAGCGGCGCGACCCCAAGGCGATGGTGTGGCGCTTTCCCAAGCGCACGCTGGATTACCAGGTCACCATCACCGATGCCAAGGGCATCGTGGTGTACGACTCGACCGGCCGCGATGTCGGCCGCGACAACTCGCGCTGGAACGACGTCTACCGCACCCTGCGCGGCGAGTACGGGGCGCGCTCCAGCCCGGAAACGCCCGGTGATGACACCCACTCGGTGATGCACGTGGCCGCCCCGATCTTCGATCCCGCCGATGGGCGCACCCTGATCGGCGTGCTCAGCCTGGCCCAGCCCAACCGCAGCATCGATCCCTTCATCGCGGCCAGCCAGCGCGCCATCATCAAGCGCGGCGCGTGGCTGATCGGGTTGTCAGCGCTGATCGGCCTGCTGATGACCGCGTGGCTGATGCACGGGGTGAACCGGCTCAACCGCTATGCCAAGGCGGTCAGCGCTGGTGAACCGGTGCCGCCGCCGAAGCCGCGCCGCGATGAGATCGGCGATCTGGGCCAGGCGCTGGAAACCATGCGCCGCAAGCTGGAAGGCAAGGCCTACGTCGAGCAGTACGTGCAGTCGTTGACGCATGAAATGAAGAGTCCGCTGGCAGCGATCCGCGGCGCGGCTGAACTGCTGCAGGAGCCGCTGCCGGAGGCCGACCGCGCGCATTTCGCGCGCAGCATCGAAGGCCAGGCGCAGCGCCTCACCGAGACCATCGACAAGCTGCTGGCGCTGGCCGAGGTGGAGCAGTACGGCTGGCTGCAGAAACACGAGCGGCTTGCCCTGGCGCCCTTGCTGCAGGCGGCCGCAGATGCGGTGGCAGTACGTGCGCAGGCGGCGGGCGTAGCAATCCATGTGGAGGCGCAGGCCGAGAGCGTGCAGGGCGATGGCTATCTGCTGCGGCAGGCGCTCAACAACCTGCTGGAAAATGCCGTGGCCTTCTCACCGGCCGGCACGGTCATCGCGCTCGGTGCGCACGCAGAAGGCGAGGGCATCGCACTGACCGTGGCCGATCGCGGCAGTGGCGTGCCGGACTACGCGCTCGACCGCGTGTTCGAGCGCTTCTATTCCCTTGCGCGGCCGGGCACCGGCCAGCGCAGCTCCGGCCTGGGCCTGTCGTTCGTGCAGGAAGTGGCCCGCCTGCATGGCGGCCGTGTGAGCCTGCGCAACCGCGATGACGGTGGCGCGCAGGCGGTGTTGTGGCTGCCGTCGCGGCTGCCCTCCTTACCACCGCGGCGCTGATCGCTTCCGCACTTCACACAGACTTCAAACTCGGCACAAACCCCGCACACCGGCGCGCGGGAAGCTGGCCCCCTCCCAACCGAGGACGGGTCATGAAATCCCTGAAGATGCTGTTGCGGTTCGCCATCGTGGGCGGGCTGATCCTGTTGTTGCTGATTCCGCTGAGCCTGATCAAGGGCGTGATCCGCGAGCGCGAGGCCTACCGCGACGAGGCTTACCAGCGCGTGGCGCAGAGCCGTGCCGGCGCGCAGATCCTGACCGGCCCGATCCGGGTAGTGCCATGGACGGAGACCCGCGAGGTCGAGGTGGTGGATGCCGCCGGCACCAAGAAAAAGGAAAAGCAGGTCGAGCAGGGCCAGTGGCTGCAGATGCCGGCCACGCTGAAGGTGGACGGCGTGATGCAGCCGGACGAGCGCCGCGTCGGCCTGTTCCGCGTGCCGGTCTACAGCTGGAAGGCCACGGTCAGCGCCACGTTCGCCGATGACGATTACCCGATCAAGGCCGGCCGTGTGTATGGCGCGCCGTTCCTGACCGTGGGCATCGCCGACGTGCGCGGCCTGGTCGGCTCGCCCAACCTGCGCGTGGATGGAAACGCCATGAGCCTGTTGCCCGATGCCGGTGGCGTCAACGGCATCGGCACCGGCCTGCACGTCGGCCTGCCCGGCCTGGAAGATGAGCGTGGCGGCGTGCTCAAGGGCAGCAAGGTCGAGCTGGAGCTGGTGCTCGATGGCACCCGGTCGCTGTCGGTGGTGCCGGTGGGCGATGACAGCCGCATCGCGCTGCGCTCGCCGTGGCCACATCCGCTGTTCGGTGGCAGTTTCCTGCCCAACGAGCGCAAGGTCGACGCACAGGGCTTCGATGCACAGTGGGCGGTGTCCTCGCTGGCCTCGCGTGCCCAGCACCAGTTGCGCAACCGCCCGGACATCGATGCTGAAGCCGTGAGCGTGGAGCTGGTCAATCCGGTCGATGTGTATACCCAGGCCGATCGTGCCAGCAAGTACGGCATTCTCTTCATCCTGCTGACCTTCGTCGGCTTCATCCTGTTCGAACTGATCAAGCAGCTGCGCATCCACCCGCTGCAGTACCTGATGGTCGGCCTGGCGCTGGCGATCTTCTTCCTGCTGCTGCTCAGCCTCTCCGAGCACATCGCGTTCTGGCAGGCCTACGCGCTCTCGGCACTGGCGTGCATCGGCATCCAGACCGTGTACCTGGCCGGTGTACTGAAGAGCTGGAAACGCGGCCTGGGCTTTGCGGTGATGCTCAGCGCCCTGTACGGCGCGCTGTATGGGCTGCTGATCTCGGAGAACAACGCGCTGCTGATGGGCTCGCTGCTGCTGTTCGCCGTGCTGGCCGCGGTGATGTGGGTGACCCGCCGGGTCGACTGGTACGAACTTGGCGCACGCCTGAGCTGAGGAACGCTGATGAGCTTGCGCCGCTGTCTGCAGGAACGTGTGCGCCGGGCGCTGCCTGCCCGGCTGGAGGTGGCTTCGCTGCTGGGCGGCGAAGCCTCGGGGTGGCCGTCACCGCTGCTGGCGCTGCCCGGCGCGGAGGGCGCGCCGGGGCTGGTGCGCTTCGGGCTGGCCCCGGCCACCCGCGAGGCGATCGCGCTGCACGGGCTGCGCTTTCTGGAACAGGCACGGCAGGCGCGCGGGCGCCTGCCGCTGCCCGAGTGGTGTGGGGCCTACCGACCGTGGCGCGCAGGCGCGCAGGCCCTGCGCGAGATCGGCATCCGCGGGCTGCCGGGTGACTGGCCGGTGCATGCGACGGTCTACGCCAGCGCCTCGGTGGACCGCAGCCGCTGGTTGCTGGTGCTGCCCACCCGCGGCCAGCTCTGGTACGGCTGGATGGACTGACCATGACTCTTGGCCCGGGGGCACCGGGCCCGTGCTCGATAGACTCGGGGATTGTTCGTGGTCTGGCCGAGAGGCGGGGGTAATCGTGTTCAAGTGGGGCATGTTGAGCGTGGCATTGGCACTGAGCGGCGTCGCCGATGCACAGACGAAGGAAACGGTGGACCTGGACATGGTCAGCCGCATCCGCCAGGAAGCCTTCCACCGGTCGCAGGTGATGGCGACCTTCAGCCATCTGACCGAGCAGATCGGTCCGCGCCTGACCAATTCGCCTGCGATGGGCGAAGCCAATAGCTGGACCCGCAGCAAGTTCAACGAGTGGGGCCTGGTCAACGTGCATGACGAGGCCTTCGATGCCTTCGGCCGCGGCTGGGAGTTCAGCAACGCCAGCGTGGAGCTGCTGAGTCCGCGCGTGGCGCCGCTGTATGCGCTGCCCAAAGCCTGGACCCCGGGCACCAACGGCCCCGTGGAAGGCGAGGTGATCAAGGTCGAGATCAAGAAGCTGGCCGACCTGGACCAGTACAAGGGCAAGCTTGCCGGCAAGATCCTGCTGCTCAACGATGCACGCGATTACGAGCGGGCCACCAAGTCCGATTCGCACCGCCACGACGACGCCGGCCTGGCCGAGCTGCAGGTGTTCGCGGTGCCCAAGGACGTCGCCGATGCCAAGGCCGACCGTGCCAAGAAGGCCAAGGAATACCTGGAAAAGCAGGAGCTGACCCGCGCCACCAACGCCTTCTTTGCCGAGCAGGGCGTGCTGGCCACGATCAGCATCAGCGGCTGGGACAACGGCATCATCCGTGTCGGCGGCGGTGGCTCGCGCAAGGCCGGTGAACCGGTCGGTGTGCCCGAGCTGGCGATGATGGCCGAGCACTACAACCAGCTGGTGCGCGCGGTCGACCAGAAGCAGGCAGTCAAGCTGCGCGTGAATGTCGACGCCCGCTTCACCGATACGCAGGACCAGCCCGGCTACAACACGCTGGCCGAGATCCGCGGCAGTGGCAAGGCCGATGAGATCGTGATGCTCGGCGCGCACATGGATTCCTGGCACACCGGCACCGGTGCGGCCGACAACGCGGCCGGCGTGGCGGTGATGATGGAAGCCATGCGCATCCTCAAGGCGGTGGGTGCCAAGCCCAAGCGCACCATCCGCGTGGCGCTGTGGAGTGGCGAGGAGCAGGGCCTGATCGGTTCGCAGGACTATGTGTCCAAGCACTTCGCGCGTTACCCTGAGCCGACCGATCCGGCGCAGCTCAAGCTGCCGGCCTCGATGCGTGAGCCGACCGGTGCCCTGCAGCGCCAGCGCGATTACGACAAGTTCTCGGCGTACTTCAACATGGACAACGGCTCGGGCCGGTTCCGCGGCATCTATGCGCAGGAAAACCTGGCCGCGGTGCCGATCTTCGAAGCCTGGCTGGCGCCGTTCCATGACGTGGGCGCAACCACCGTGGCCACCCGCAATACCGGCAGCACCGACCATATCGCGTTCGACCGCGTCGGCCTGCCCGGGTTCCAGTTCATCCAGGACCGGCTGGATTACTTCACCAACGTCCACCACAGCAACCTGGACACCTGGGATCACGCCGAGCCGGAAGACCTGAAACAGGCCGCCGCGATCGTGGCCTCGTTCGTCTACAACGCGGCGATGCGCGATGAAAAGCTGCCGCGCAAGCCGTTGCTGACCCCCTGAGTGCCACCGCGTGGGCCGCCTGGAACGGGCGGCCCGCGCCCGACCGGGCAAGGAGTGCCCGGTTTGCGGCCGGGGCGGGGTAAAATTGCCGGGATTCCGTTTCCCGCCCTGAGCCCTCCATGACCTGCCGCACCCGTTTTGCCCCCAGTCCCACCGGCTACCTGCACATTGGTGGCGCCCGCACAGCGCTGTACTGCTGGCTGGAGGCCCGTCACCGTGGTGGCGAGTTCGTGCTGCGCATCGAAGATACCGACCGCGAGCGCAGCACCCAGGGCGCGATCGACGCGATCCTGGAGGCGATGGAGTGGCTGGGCCTGGGCTATGACGAAGGCCCGATCTACCAGACCCAGCGCGTGGCCCGTTACCAGGAAGTGGCCGAGCAGCTGGTCGCGCAGGGCAAGGCGTACTACGCCTACGAGACCAAGGAAGAACTGGACGCGATGCGCGAGGCCGCCATGGCCAAGCAGGAAAAGCCGCGTTACAACGGCGCCGCGCGCGATCTGGGCCTGCCGTACAAGGATGACCCGAACCGCGTGATCCGCTTCAAGAATCCGCTGGAGGGCACGGTCGTGTTCGACGACCTGATCAAGGGCCGCATCGAGATCGCCAACAGCGAACTGGACGACATGGTCATCTTCCGTCCGGACGGGTTCCCCACCTACAACTTCGCCGTGGTAGTGGACGATTGGGACATGCGCATCAGCGAGGTCATCCGCGGCGACGACCATATCAACAACACCCCGCGCCAGATCAATCTGTACGAGGGCATCGGCGCCCCCGTGCCGAAGTTCGGCCACATGCCGATGATCCTAGACGAGCAGGGCGCCAAGCTATCCAAGCGCACCGGCGCGGCCGACGTGATGCAGTACAAGGACGCCGGCTACCTGCCCGATGCACTGCTCAGCTACCTGGCCCGCCTGGGCTGGTCGCATGGCGACCAGGAGCTGTTCAGCCGCCAGGAGCTGATCGACCTGTTCGACGTGACCAACTGCAACTCCAAGGCTGCGCGCCTGGACATGGCCAAGCTGGGCTGGGTCAACCAGCACTTTCTGAAGACTGAAGCGCCGGCCGATATCGCCCCGCACCTGGTCTACCAGCTGAACAAGCTCGGCCTGGATCTGAACGCCGGTCCGGCCCCGGCGGACGTGGTCGTGGCGCTGCGCGACCGCGTGCAGACGCTGAAGGAAATGGCCGAGAAGGCGGTGGTCTGGTACCAGCCGCTGACCGAGTACGACGAAGCGGCAGTGGCCAAGCACTTCAAGCCGGGCGCGGAACTGGCGTTGGGCAAGGCCCGCGAACTGTTGGGCGCAGCCGGCGAGTGGACGGTGGAGAGCGTTTCGGCGGCACTGCATGACGTCGCCGCGGCGCTGGAGATCGGCATGGGCAAGGTGGCGCAGCCGCTGCGCGTGGCCATCACCGGCACCCAGGTGAGCCCGGACATTTCGCAGACGGTCTTCCTGGCCGGGCGTGAAGAGGCCTTGAAACGCATCGAGGTCGCACTCACTAAAGTCCCGACGGCCTGACCACAGGAGACCGCGCATGTCCGCTAAAACCGCTTGTACCGCTCCGCACCATCACGTTCACGACGCCTCCGACTTCGTGAAGGTGGTCGAACGCGTGTGCTCGGAACGCGGGCTGCGGCTGACGCCGATCCGCGCGAACGTGCTGCGCCTGATCGCCGAGGCCGGCAAGCCGGTCAAGGCGTATGAGTTGCTGGAGTGGGTGCGCAATGGCAAGGGCGTCGGTGCCGACGCCCCGCCGACGGTCTACCGCGCGCTGGATTTCCTGATGGCCAATGGCTTCGTGCACAAGCTGGAATCGGTGAATGCATTCGTGGCCTGCCACCATCCGAGCAGTGCGCAGCATTCGGTGCCGTTCCTGATCTGCAACAGCTGCCACAGTGCGGTGGAGTTGGAGGACAAGGAGATTGTCAGCCAGTTGGAGAAGCGGGCGAAGGAGCTGGGGTTCCAGCCGCAGGCGCAGACGCTGGAAGTGCATGGGCTGTGCGCGCGGTGTGCGGGGTAGGGCAGGTACCGATCGGGGGTGCGGCATCCGCTGGTAGGTACCGACATGGGGTGCTGCATCCGCCGGTAGGTACCGACCGTTGGTCGGTACGCTGTTGATGATGAAAAGCCGCGCCCCTGCGCGGCTTTTTTCGTTTCTGCGCCAGAGCAGGTGTAAAGCGGCCACTCTGTTCCCATTTGCGGAAGCGAGCCGGGCAGCCTGGAGCAGGACGCGCCGTAAACCCATCCTTGGGGGCTCGTGAGCGGCATCCATGCCGCTCCAACGGTCCCGCTGCAGGCTGCCCGACTCGCTTCCGACGGTTTCGGACTGGGGTGGGGAAAGGCGTTGGCGTTCTGCGCGCGGGCGCGTTACGGCTTCGCACCGGTAGGCTCGCGTCCTTCGGCGGCGGTATCCACCTTGACGATCACCGACATGCCGGGGCGCAGGCGCGGGGCCAGCGGTTGGTCGGGGTCGATGGCGATGCGGATCGGCAGGCGCTGGACGACCTTGGTGAAGTTGCCGCTGGCGTTGTCCGGGCGCAGGACGCTGAATTCGGAGCCGGTGGCCGGGGCGATCTGTTCGATGTGGCCGTGCAGTTTCTCGCCGTCGAAGGCGTCCACGGAGAAGGTGGCCGGTTGGCCGATGCGCATCTTCCAGGTCTGGCCTTCCTTGAAGTTGGCGACCACCCACAGTGCGTCGGGTACCAGGAACAGCAGCTGCGAACCGGCGGTGACGTACTGGCCCAGGCGCACCGAGGCTTCGCTGACCTGGCCGTCGCGTGGCGCCTGGATCACGGTGTTGGCCAGGTCGATCTTCGCCAGCGCCAGCTGGGCCTGGGCGGTTTCGACGCGGGCTTCCAGGCCTTTGCGGGCGACCTGGGTGGAGGTCAGGGTTTCTTCGGCGATGCGGATCTGCGCCTGCGACTGCAGCACGCTGGCCTGCGCGGACTGGGTGGTGGTGCGGAACTTGTCGCGGTCGTTGAGGGCGACCAGTTGCTGGGCGGCAAGTTCTTCGTAGCGCTTGAGTTC
Organism: Stenotrophomonas sp. PUT21; assembly: GCF_052232875.1. NCBI lineage: Bacteria > Pseudomonadati > Pseudomonadota > Gammaproteobacteria > Lysobacterales > Lysobacteraceae > Stenotrophomonas > Stenotrophomonas sp. PUT21. Next base: position 908,672 of record NZ_CP197645.1, read on the forward strand.
GGTGCGCGAGCGCGAAAGCTCGGCCTGGCCGGCGGAGAGGTTGGCCTGCGCGGCCTGGATCTGCGCGCGGTTCTGCGCCTGCGATTGATCGGAGTTGGCCAGCGCGGCCTTGGCGCTGTCCAGGTCGGCTTCGGCCTGGACGACTTTCTCGCGGTAGATGCGGTCGTCGATGCGCAGCAGTGGCTCGCCTTGCTTGACGTGCTGGAAGTCCTTGACCAGTACCTCGGTGACATAGCCGTTGACCTGTGGCGCGAGCACCGTGATCTGACCGCGGACGTAGGCGTTGTCGGTCGTGACCCGCGAGGTTTCGAACGGCCACAGCGACCACGCGCGCAGGATCAGCGCGATGCCGATCAGCGCGATCACGATCATGATGATCACGCTGCGCAGGCTCGGCTTGAGGTACTTGGGCACGCCCGAGGGCGCGGCTGCGGGCGGCGGCGCAGGGGCGGGCGCGGCGTCGGTTGGCGGCGGCGGGTTGACGTTTTCCGGGGCAGTGTCGTCGTGTGGGGGTTGGGTCGACATGGGCGGGCTCATCGGGGCGCGACGCTGCCAGGCGTCGGCGCGGAAAGGGGAGGTGTCGGCGCGTGGCGTTTGCGCCATTGCTTGAGCACGGCGGTACGGACCGCCAGCAGCAGCAACCAGCCAAGGAAGACCAGCGCGACGCGGCCGCTGAGTGCGAACACATCATTGAACGCGCGCACGTTGGCTTCGCGGCGGGTGATCTGCGCCAGCTGCGCGGTGCCCTGCGCGCTGCGCTGCACCGGGTCGGTGATCAGCCTGGCGTAGAGCTGCTGTTGCTGCTTCAAGCGCTGGGCAACCACGTTGTCGGCTGGATCCAACTGGCTGACCAGCGCACCGGAGTACACCTGTTCGCGGTGCAGCTGATAGGTGCCCAGTACGGCCGAGCCGGCCAGGCCGCCCAGGGTCTGGGTGATGGAAAGGGTGACCAGGAAGGTGATCATGTGGTCCACGCCCTGTTTCAGGGCCTGGGTGATGCCGAGCATGATCAGCGGCCCCATGAACATGCCGGCGCCGACCGAGGCCAGGAACTGGCTGGCAAAGAAGTCGTGCGGGCGGTCCTGGCTGGTGCGGCTCTGGTCGAGCAGGGCCGCGCTGCCGAGCAGCAGGATCGCCATCAGCAGCTGCGGGATCAGCCGCTTCGGCCCGAAGGTCAACGAGCTGGCGGCGATGCCGGTGACCACGCCGGCCAGGATCACCGCGAACAACGGCCGCATCTGATCCGGGCCCATGCCGAGCGTGCGCATCAGGCCGACCACACCATAGGACTGCTCGGTGGTCAGGAAGCGGATCAGGAACGCGCCGATGATGAAGTGGATCACCGGCAGGCTGGCCAACCACCGCGTCTGCAGCAGTGGGTTGCGGCGGTAGTGTTCGATGATGAACGCGGTGGTGGACAGCGCGATCGAGGCGACCAGTGCCCAGCCCAGCCACGGGGTGTCCAGCCACCAGCGCGTATAGCCCTGGGCCAGCACGACCACCAGCAGGCCAACGGCGGGCGCAAGCAGGGCGAAGGTCAGGAAGTCGAGCGGTTCGAATGCCTTGATCTGCGCACCGGGTGGCAGCTTGAGCACCACCACGGCAGCGAACGCGCACAGGGCCAGCCCGGCCTCGAACAGATACAGGTTGTGCCACTGCCCGGTGTCGACCAGGCCCGGCGAGACCAGCCAGGCGATCGGTACCGCAAGTTGGGAAATGCCCACGCCGATCACCAGCAGGTTGCCAGTGTATTTGCGCGGCAGCGACTGCAGCATGTACAGCGTGCCCAAGGTGCTGCAGGCGGCACCGGCGAAGCCGCTGGCCGCGCGCATCAGCACCGTCGTTTCGAAGGTACCGACGAACAGATGCAGCACCGCCAGCGCGGCATACAGGCCCAGCCCGATCTCGGCGAACAGGCGGATGCCGTATTGCTGGCGGAACTTGAAGGCCAGCAGGTTGGCGGTGACGTTGACCATCGCATAGGCGGCCACCAGCCAGCTGCCCTGCGCCGGAGTGAGCCCGAGCTGGCCCTGCAGGAACGGCAGGTTGGCGCTGACCAGGGCATTGCCCAGGCCGCCGGTGATGCCGACCAGCAGCGCGACCAGGGCGTAGGCGAGGCGGCGGTGCGGCGGATGCCACGGCATCGAAGCCGAGCCCGGCAGGGTCGGTTTTTCGTGCTCCTCCCAGTCCGGAACCGGCTTGAGGTACTGCGGCATCATCCCTCCCCGTCGGCAGGCCCCCGCAATCCGCCACGCAGCAATTGCAGGGCGCGCGTGGCCAGCCGGGCGCGTTCGTCACGCGTCTTGCCACGCAGCGCGGCTCCCAGCATGCCTGAGATGAGTGAAATGTCCGTCGTTTCCAGATCGGGGCGGCACAGGCCGGCGGCGATCGCGCGGGCGATCGGCTCGCGCAGCAGTTCGAAGATCGTTTCGCGGGCGGCGCGGATCGGGATCTGATCGGGATCGACCGCGCGCCAGTAATCGGAGAGCGCCGGCGATTGGACGATGCGGTTGGCCATGCCTTCGAGCACCTCGAACAGTGCGTCGTCCCGGTCGCCGAGGGTCTGCACCTGCCGCGCGATGCGGTTGACCGTGCGCTGGAGCAGTGCCTCGACCAGTGCGGTGCGGTCGGGGAAGTTGCGGTACAGCGTGGCGCGGCCAACCTGGGCGCGCTCGACCACCAGGTCCAGCGGGGCGGTCACGCCATGCTGACCGAAGACGGCATCGGCAGCGTCGAGGATCTGGGCGCGGCGGGCGGCCGCGTCGGCACGTTGGGTAGGCATGCGCGCATCATCGGACAGAACTGTCCGGCGGGAAAGGGCCTGCGTCGCTTTCAACGCGCCCCGGTTGGCGCGCGCTGGGCAATGTCGAGGGCAGGTGAGCTCAGCGCGGCGCGGCCACGCCGTGACAGCCCCCCATCCTGGCTTCGCGGATCGGCAGGTTGATCAGTGCCGCGAGCACGGCCAGGCCCATGTCGGCGTACCACATCCATAGGTAGTTGCCGGTGTGCGCCAGGGCCAGGCCGCCGAGCCACGCCCCGAAGAAGCCACCGAGCTGGTGCGAGAGCAGGGTCAGACCGAACAGCGTGCCGAGGTAGCGCGGGCCGAACAGCTTGCCGACCAGGCCGGCGGTGGGCGGGACGGTTGCCAGCCAGGTGAAACCGAGCGCGGCGGAGAAGAGGTAGAAGGTCAGTGGGGTCGGCGGCGAGACGAGATAGACGCCGATCATCACGGCGCGGCTGGCGTACATCCAGAACAGCAGGTACTTCATGCGGTAGCGCTGGCCGAGTGCGCCGACGATCAGGCTGCCGGCGACGTTGAACAGGCCGATCAGGGCGATGGACGAGGAGGCGACGGTGGGCGAGAGGCCGCACAGGGCGATCTCGCCGGGCAGGTGGGTGACCAGGAAAGCGATGTGCAGGCCGCAGGTGAAGAAGCCCAGGTGCAGGTACCAGTAGCTGCGGTCGCGGGCGGCGATACGCAGTTGTGCGCCCAGGCCCCCGTCGTCGGTTGCGCCGGTACCGTGTGCGTGGTCCCCGGCGCGACGCCGAAGCGGCCAGGCCAGTGGCAGCGAGAGCAGGGTGATGACGGCCATGGTGATCATGGCGCGCGCCCAGCCGGCGGTGCCGATGATCCATTGGACCAGCGGCGCGAACACGAACTGACCCAGCGAACCGCCGGCGTTGATGAGACCGGCGGCGAACGATCGCTTCTCGGCCGGCAGGCGGTGGGCAGTGGCGCCGATCAGGACCGAGAAGCTGCCCGCACCGGCACCGGCGGCCATCAGCAGACCGAGGGTGAAGGTCATCCCCAGCGGACTGGTCAGCAGCGGGGCGAGCAGCAGCCCGGCGGCCAGCAGCAGGGCGCCGAAGATGAGCACGGGCAATGCGCCGCGCTGATCGGCGACGGCCCCGAACACCGGTTGCACCGCGCCCCAGACGAACTGGCCGATGGCCAGCGCGAAGCTGATCTCGACGATGCTGACGCCGGTACCGCGGTGGATGGGATCGACATACAGGCCGGAGGTCTGGCGCACGCCCATGGTGACCATGAGGATCGCGGAGGCGGCGACCAGCAAGCCCCAGTGCATTGTGGGCGCACGGGGCATGGGGGTGGGCGTGCTCATGCGTCGGCTCCGGCAGGCAGGGCGTGGTCGAGTTGATCGAGCAGGGCATTGAGGCGGGCGGTGGGCGTAGGTCCGAAGGTGGTTTCCACCTCGCTCTGCGCGCGTTGCCACAGAGGCCGCGCGCGGCGCAGGCACGCCTTGCCGGCAGCGGTGATGACGATCAGGCGTTGCCGGGCATCACTGCCGCGACGTTGTTCAAGCCAGCCGGCAGTGAGCAGCGGCTTGAGGTTGCGGGTGAGGGTGGTGCGGTCCATGCCGAGGGCCTCGGCGAGCTCGCCGAGCTGCCGCGGTTCGGGGGCGCGGCGCAGGATGGAGTAGGCATTGAGGCTGAGCCCGGCGGGGGCGAGGTGGGCGTCATAGATCTGCGAGAGCCGACGGGCGGCGCGGCGCAGGCGGAAGCAGGTGCAGGGGCTCTGGGTCAGCGGGTCCACGGGGGTACGCCGGGGTGGGATGGCGAGATGATAAGTGCATATGCACGTAGTTCGTCAAGCGAAAAAAAGGGGGCCTTTCGGCCCCCTCGGGTCACATTGCTACCCAATCAAACGATCAGAAGTAAGCGCGGATGCCGAACGCCACGCCGCGGCCCGGCAGCGGCGAGTAGTCGCGCAGCAGCGAGGTATGCGGGCGGACGTCACGGTTGGTCAGGTTGCTGCCGTCCAGGAAGACTTCGTAGCTGTTGCTGTCGGTACGGTCCCAGCGGTACGCCAGATGCGCGTCGACCAAGGTGTAGCCGTTGCTCGGTTCCTCGTTCTGGGCCACATCCTTCTGGCTGCTGTAGCGCACCGCACCGACCGAGGCGCGCCAGCCGTCCCTGGACCAGCGCAGGTCGGCGCCGACGCGGGCCGGGGCGATCCGCGGCAGGTAACCGGTGTTGGCCAGATCCACGGTGTAGTTGTGGTTGTGATCACCGTGCGGGACGGCAATGTCGACGCTGCGGCTGCTGCTGCCGTCCAGTTCGGCTTTCACGTAATCGCCGAACACGCGCAGGTCCCAGTCGCCGGCGTTGCCTTCGAAGAGATGGAACAGGGCTTCGGCTTCGGCCCCCTTGAAGGTGGCGTCCTGCTGGGTCCACAGGCGGACCGGCAGCGATTCGACCACGCCGGTGTCGGCCAGGTAGATGAAGTCCTTGAACTTCGTCTGGTAGATCGAGGCGGAGAAGTCGACGCGGTCGCTGTGGGTGTGGATGCCCAGTTCGACGCGCTGGCCGCGCTCGGTCTTCAGGTTGGCATCGCCGATTTCCAGCGAACGGGTGGCGATGTGCGCACCCGCGGCGTAGAGCTCTTCGTTGGTCGGGGCGCGCTCGGAACTGTCGATCCCGAAGCGCAGGTCGACGGCGTCGTTGAGCGTCCAGATGCCGGCCGCGGAGAGGTTGGTGGCGTCGAACGTGCGGGCGCGGTAATCACCGGTCGGGTCCAGCTTGACCTGGTCGTGGCGGCCGCCGAGTTCCAGCTTGAACGGGCCGAACTGCTTTTCCTGCAGCACGAACAGGCCGATGTTCTTCGTCCCGGTATCCGGCACGAAGGCTTCTTCACCCTTGGCGCCGAAATCGCTGTTGCCGAACTGCAGGCCGAAGGCGCCGTCCCAGCCGCCGATCTGTTCCTGCACGGCTTCCAGGCGGCCTTCGATGCCACGGTTGGTGAAGCGGGTGGCCGGCGTGCCGGCTTCCAGTTCGGTGTGCTCGTAATCGGTGTAGGCGGTGCGCAGGGTGATGTTCTTCAGGAACGAGGTCGGCTGGTAGATGCCGCCCTTGGCTTCGAAGCGGTTCTGCACCATGTCGATGCGGACGTCATGCTCGTCGCCTTCTTCCTCGTCGCCATGGTCGTGATCATGATCATGATCGTGGTCGTGACCATGCTCGTCATCGGCATGCACGTGTGCGCCGTTGGGAATGCCGTAGTTGGTGCGGTAGGTGCTGGCGGACACGCCGAAGTAACCCCCGTCGCCGAGCCAGGTGGCACCGACGCCGCCGGCGCGGGTGCGGACCGAGCTGTTGTCCAACCGGCCGCGGCGCGGCTCGTCGGTGTCGCCATCCTCATGATCGTGGCCGCTGTGGTCTTCCAGGCCGTCGACCACGGCGTAGCCGGGAATGCGGTAGTCATCGCCGTTGCGGACCAGGCCATCGACATGGAGCACGACGTTGCCGCTGACACCGTCCAGCCGGAACATCCCGCTGCGCTCGTCGTTGACCGAGTTGCCACGCAGTTCGGCGCGGCCGCTGAGCGGACGGTCCGGCAATTCGCGGGCGATGCGGCCGTCGACCACGTTGACCGCGCCGCCGATCGCGCCGCTGCCGAACAGCAGGGTGGCAGGGCCCTTCAGGACCTCGATCTGATCGGCCAGGAACGGCTCGATGCTGGTGGCATGGTCGGCGCTCACGGTGGAGGCATCCATGTTGCCCATGCCGTTGGACAGCACCGCCACGCGTGGGCCTTCCTGGCCGCGGATGATCGGGCGGCCGACGCCGGGGCCGAAGAACGTGCTCTGCACGCCGGGCAGCTTGGCCACGGTGTCGCCGAGGGTGCCGGCCTTCTGCTCGTCCAGGCGCTCACCGGCCAGCACGTCGACCGGACGGGCCAGCGATTCGGCATCGCCCTGCAGGGGTGAGGCGGTGACCTTCACGGTGGACAGCTCGGTCAGATGGCGGTCGCGGTGGCTGCTGGCGTCATCGGCGGCCAGCGCCAGCGAGGGCAGCATCGCCGCGGCAAGGGCCAGGGACAGGGCGTGGGGTTTGAGCAGGAGGGAGCTGGAGCGCATAGGGCAAGGGCCTTCGGTCAATTGTTACAATATATCAATGGTGAGGCGCGCGAATCCCGTAACGGGACGGGGAAGGGCAAGTCAGGGGGAGGCAGGGTGCGCGCCGGGATTGATGTTATATTATTCCATAACGCTTCGCCGACCCTGCTGGAAGTCATGCCCCTGTTCGCTCGTGTTCGCCATCTGCTGGATCGTTTCGGTGCCACCGGCTCGCTGCTGTGCGCCGTGCACTGCGCTGTGCTCCCGGTGCTGCTGGCGGCTGCGCCGTCGCTGGGCCTGTCGGTCTGGATGAGTGACGGGGTAGAGCTGGCGCTGGTCAGCTTCGTCACCCTGCTGGGCCTGTTCAGCCTGGTCTGGGGCTGGCGCCGCCATGGCGCGCTGCGCGCGCTGGGCTTCCTGATCCCGGGCCTGACCGCGTTGTGGGCCGGGCTGCTGTACGGCCCGCTGCACCACTCGGCGGTGCCGCATGCGGTGGTGATGACCCTGGGTGGCGTGCTGGTGGGTGTGGCCCATCTGGTGAATCTGCGGCTGAACCACGGCCACGTCCATGACGCCAGCTGTGCTCATTGAGAGCGCGCATGGTAGGCTTTCCGATCGTGCGCGGGGGCGCCTGAGAGGGCGGCCCCGCCGAACCCGTGTCAGTACGGGGTAATCAGATTTCGCAGCATTCAGACTAAGGAGTTACGACATGGGTAAGGGTGACCGCAAGACCGCCAAGGGCAAGCGCTTCAATGCCAGCTACGGCAATTCGCGTTCGCACGTCGTGAGCAAGGCGGCCGTGGGCGCAGCTGCGCCGGTTGCCAAGAAGACCGTGACGAAGGCGCCGGCCAAGAAGGCCGTTGCCAAGAAAGCGGTGGCCAAGGCCGGCTGATCCAGCCAGGCGGGTCATGAAAAACGCGGCGCTTGCGCCGCGTTTTTTTTTGCCTGCATGCCGGGATCGCCTCAGCGCAATGCGGGCAGCAGGCGTTCGGGATCGCCATCGTTGGGGGCGGCCGGGACACCCAGCAGACGCGTCAGCAGCGGATAGACATCCACGTTGTCGAACCCGGGCAGGGTCTTGCCCTGCTGGAACGACGGACCACGGGCGATGAACACCGCGCGCATCGAGGGCAGGGCATTGTCGTAACCGTGCGAACCGCGGTTGCCGGGTTTGCGCGTGGCGATGCGCTCGCGGGTCAACGCATCCCAGCCTTCGTGCATCTGGCACAGGATCGGCGGAATGCGCGGATGGCTGCCGTACGCCCAGCGCGGCGGCAGGGCATCGCGACGCCAGCAGTCGTAGTGTGCGTGCGCGCCGAGCAGGATCTTCTCGGCCTGGCGCTGCTTGCCCGGCAGCGGCGCAAAGCCGACCGACTGGCCCACCGATACGTCCTTGGCGATGGACGGGTCGACCATGTCTTCGGTGGCGATGACCTGGCCTTCGGGCACGCTGGCCATGCCGTGGTCGGAGACGACGATCAGATTGGTGCTGTCGGCCAGGCCGCGTGCCTGCAGCCCGTCCAGCAGGCGGCCGATGGCGGTGTCGACCTCACCGATGGCGGCGGCATATTCGGCCGACTCCGGGCCATGGTCGTGACCGGCGTGATCGACCTGTTCCATGTACAGCGTGACCAAGCGCGGGGCCTGCGGGTCGGTCTGGCCGAGCCAGCTCAACACCTGATCGACACGGTCGGGCAGGCTCACCGTGCTGTCGTACTCCCGCCATTGACTGGGGCGCACGCCCTGGATGGCGGCTTCGCTGCCCGGCCACGACAAGGTCGCGGTCCGCACGCCGGCCTTCTCCGCGCCGACCCAGATCGGCTCGCCGCCCCACCAGCGCGCATCGGTGACGGCCTCGCGCAGGTTCAGGCGGAAACTGCCCAGCTCCGCTTCTTCCATGCTGTTGTGGATGATGCCGTGGTGGTCCGGGCGCAGCCCGGTGACGATCGTGTAGTGGTTGGGGAAGGTCAGTGCCGGATACGACGGCGTCATCCATCGTGCGCGCACGCCGCTGTCGATGATCCGCGACAGGTTGGGGCTGAGGCCACGGTCGAGCGTGTCCGCACGCAGGCCGTCGATGGAGACCAGCAACAGCTTTGGCGCGGTGGCCGGCGGTGCCGGGACGGCGGTCGCCGCGGCGGCGCGCGGCGGGGTGGAAGGTGGGGTCGCGCAGGCGGCCAGCGAAAGTGCGGCGGCGAGCGCCAGAGAAAGGCGGACGGAAATCATCGCACCATGATAGTGCGCGGCGGTGACGCGCCAAAGACAAGGGTTGGCACGTTTCCCCTCGAACGTCGTGACCGGCTACGCGAACAGTGCGTCCCGCCGGGCTTCCAACTGCAGCAGGGCCGCCTTGGTTTCCAGTCCGCCACCGAACCCGGTCAACGCGCCTCCGGCGCCGATCACGCGGTGGCAAGGCAGCACGATCGGCAACGGATTGCGGCCATTGGCGGCACCGACCGCGCGGCTGGCGGTGGGATGGTCGATGTGCCGCGCCAGTTCGACGTAGCTCCAGGTCCGGCCGAACGGAATATCGGCCAGCGCCTTCCACACGCGCAGCTGGAACGGTGTTCCGTGCGGGGCGAGCGGCAGATCGAAGCGCATGCGTTCGCCGCGCAGGTACTCCAGCAGTTGCCCGCGTGCGTCGCGCAAGGCGTGGGCGTCGCGCTGCCAGTGCTCGCGGCCCTTGGCGTCGTAACGGTTGTTCTCGAACAGGATGTGGTGGATGCCCTGGCTGTCACCGGCCACGGTGAGGGCGCCGATGGGGCTGTCGAAGGTGTCGTAGAGCAGGTTCATGAGGTAACTCCCGAAGCAGGGGGGGCCAGATGCCACAGGTGCAGAACGGCGTAGGCACGCCAGGGTCGCCACGGTTGCGAACGTGCCTCGGTGGCGCGCTCGCTCAAGCGCGTGCCACCGCCGAGCACCTGTTGCAGGACCAGGTCACCGGCAGGGAACGCATCGGGTAATGCCAGAGCGCGCAACGCGATGTAATGCGCGGTCCACGGGCCGATCCCGGGCAGGGCCACGCAACGTTCAACGAAGCCGGCCAGCGACTGGCCGGCACGGAAATCGAGCCGGCCATCGACCACCGCCTGCGCGACAGCACGCACGGTGGCGGCGCGGGTGCGCGGCAGCCCGATGGTTTCCAGTGGCGCGTCTGCCAGCACCTGTGCCGAGGGGAACTGGCGGTCCAGCCCCTCCGGCATGCCCTCCAGGGTAGCCCCGAAGCGGTCCACCACCCGGCGTGCCAGCGTGGCGGCTGCAGCGACGCTGACCTGTTGGCCCAGCACCGCGCGCACGGCCACCTCGACACCGTCCCAGCCCCCCGGCACACGCAGCCCCGGGCGTTGCGCGATACCTGCGGCAAGCAGGGGGTCCTGCGCGAGCGTGGCGTGCACCATGCGCAGGTCGGCATCAAGATCGAAGATGCGCCGCATGCGACGGACAATGCCCGGTATTGCACGCGGATCGACCTGGCCCAGCTGCAGCAGCAGCTCCGGGCGCCGTGGATCGGCGGTCACGCGCAGCAGTGAGGGGCGCTCGGGCGGCCCGATCACGCGCTGATAGCTGTCCGTGCCGATCTGTTCGATGCCGGGAATCGCGCGACGGCGCAGGAAGCCGAGCATCGCGGGGAAATCCAGCGGCGGCCGATAGCCCAGGCGCAGGGTCAGCGCGCCATCGGTGAGGGTGCCGCGCTGGCGGCGGATCGCGGTCGGCGGCATGCCGCACCCAGCGAGGAAGGCCGCGTTGAAGCGGCGCAGGCTGTTGTAGCCCGAAGCCATCGCGACATCGGTCACAGGCAATGCGGTCTCGGTCAGCAACTGCTTGGCCAGCAACAGCCGCCGCGTGGCGTGGATCTGCGCCGGCGCGGCGCCGAGGCGGGCAACGAACAGGCGCTGCAGCTGGCGGGCACTCAGGCCGACGTGCGCGGCCAGCTCGGCGACCGGCTGGTCCTGCAGATAGCCATCGTGGATCAGCGCCAACGCGCGCTGCAGGGTTTCATTGTTGAGTGTGTCCTGCGCCTCGGGCGCCAGTTCGGGGCGGCAGCGCAGGCAGGGGCGGAACCCCGCCGCTGCGGCCGCGGCAGCCGTGGGGTAGTAGGTGACGTTGGACGGCTTGGGCGCCGGCGCCGGGCAGACGGGGCGGCAGTAGATGCCGGTGCTGCGCACGGCAGTGAAGAACACCCCGTCAAAGCGCGCATCGCGGGCAAGGCGGGCGCTTTCGAAAGCAGCATGGTCGAGGGGCAGGGCGGTCTCCATGGGGGCCAGTCTATGCCCGGGCCGGGGTGCTGGCTCGCCATTTTCGGACAGCAATGCCAGCCGCCGGTCGCGCGGTTCAGGACAGGTTGCCGCGCCGCGCCGGTCGCGCACTAGACTGTGCATCCGCGTTGGTTTTTGCCGCGCATTCCCCCTCGCAAGGATTCCGGGTTGTCCATGTTGCTCAAGTCGTGGTGGTTGCCGTTGTTGTGCCTGGGGCTGGCCGGTTGCAGCCAGCTGGAAAACCCGGGCAATGTCACCGCCGCCGACAAGGCCGTGCGGGCGCAGACCGCCGATGGCGACCACATGGTGTCGATCAACGCGGCCGATGCGCCGCCACCGCCGCCGCCCGCGCCCAGGCGCGGTGATCTCAGCTGGCCGCAGGCCGCACTGGAAAACGGCAAGGCGTGGATCAGCTGCGATACCGACTATGCCGGTGAGGCCGGGGATGGCGCGCCGCTGGAGGCGTTGGACCGGGCCAGCATCGATGCCGCATTGCAGCCCTGCGCCGAGCGCGGCCTGCTGCGGGTGCGCTACGTGGGCAAGATCAATCCCGGTTTCTCCGAGCTGGTCGCCCGGCTGGCCGTGGTCGCCGATGCGCAGCGGATTTCCCGGCGCATCCTCGATCTGGATTCCAGCGGTGGCCAGGTCGAGGCCGCCATTGTGGCCGGCGACCGCATCGGCGAATCCAACTGGACGATCTGGGTGCGCGAAGGCTCGGTCTGCCACAGCGCCTGCGTGTTCGTGCTGGCCGCCGGTGACAATCGCCTGGTGTCGGGCAAGGTCGGCATCCACCGCATGATGCGGATCAGTTCCAAGGCGACCTCGCGCGCCGAGCTCAACCGCGAACTCCACGAGGTCTACGACAACGTCAAGGATTACCTGCAGCGCAACGGTGTGGCGGTGGGCGTGGCCGATCTGATGATGACCGTGCCCAACCGCAGCCTGCGCCTGCTCACCGCCGAGGAGCTGCGTCAGTTCGGACTGGATGGCACCAACGCCGTGCAGGACGATCTGGAGCGGATCAAGCAGATGCGCAAATGTGGCGATGCGTTCGTCCGCCGCAAGGATGCGTTCCTGGTCGCATTCGATCAGGAGTGCAAGCGCGAGGGCAGTGAGCTGGAAGCCGTCAACAGCTGCGGCCAGGCGCTCAAGCAGCGCTTCGGCTTCCCGGATGAAACCTGCCCGGACGAAAGCCCGCTGTCGGAGATCGATGTCTCCACGCTGCTGCCGGCCACGGTCGCTCCGGACCGGACGGACACGGCCGAACGCACCCTCGGCGACGCCCGCCCGGCGCCGGCGGACGCGGCCGAGCGCAACTGACGGAGGACTCACGTCCATCCCGTAGACTGGAGCGCAGTTCCTTCCAGCCAACGGTGTCCTGATGCGTGTTCCGCTGCTGCTGTTGTCCGCTCTGCTGCCTTTCGCCACGCTGGCCCAGACGCCGCCGCCGCCGGCCACGCCAGCGCCGGCCCCGGCACGCCCCGCGCCCGCCGTTGCACCTGCCGCACGTCCGGCACTGAGCCCGGCGCAGCAGGCGCAGGTGCAGAAGCAGGATGCGGAAATGACCGCCGCTGCCCTGCAGGTTGCCAAGCTGGTCGATGCGAACCGTGCCGGCGAGGCATGGAAAGGCGCATCGGCCGTGGCGAAGAAGTCGGTGACCGAGCAGGCCTTCGTCAGCCAGCTCACTGCCGACCGCCAGCGCCTGGGTGCATTGGCCTCGCGCGGCCAACCGGTGGTGACCCGGGTCAAGTACGCCGCCGGTGCGACCGTGCCTGAAGGCCTGTACATCAACGTCAGCTTCCCCACCCGCTTTGCCAACAGTGCCCAGCCGGTGCGCGAACTGGTCTCCTTCCGGTTCGACGAAGACCGCGTCTGGCGCCTGGCCGGTTACAGCGTGCGTGCCGCCACCCCCTGATCGCCGGAGACTGCGCAGATGAGTATCGAGATCCAGATGCTGGTGTGGTCGATGGTGCTCGGCCTGGTGCACGTGTTCGCGCCTTCCACGCTGATCACCCGCGAGCGTGGCATCGGCTGGAATGCCTCCGCCCGCGATCAGCCGATGCCGCCGCCCAGCCCGCTGGCCGGGCGCCTGCAGCGGGCGCAGAGCAACTTCATGGAAACCTTCCCGTTCTTCGCCGCGGCGGTGCTGGCGGTGGTGCTGACCCAGCGCCAGGACGGGCTGACCGCGCTGGCCGTGCAGCTGTACTTCTGGGCGCGGCTGATCTACCTGCCGCTGTACGCCGCCGGCGTGCCTTATGTGCGCAGCCTGGTGTGGCTGGTCTCGCTGCTGGGCATCGTGATGCTGCTGTGGGCGCTGCTGTGAACCGGCGCTGGCGCGCCTGATCCAGATCAAGGACGGTGCCCGCGCGGCGGCGTTAAGCTGCAGCGGACACGTAACGGCAGGATGGGATCATGCAGTCAGTGGATGTGGTGGTGGTGGGCGCGGGCCCGACCGGGTTGTGCTTCGCACGCGCGCTGGCCGATACCGGCCTGAGCGTCACCCTAATCGAACAGCAGCCGCGTGCCGCGTTGGCGCGGGCCGCGTTCGACGGCCGCGAGATCGCGCTGACCCATGCATCGCGCCAGATCCTGGAATCGCTGGGTCTGTGGGCGCAGCTGGATCCGGCCGAGATTTCCCCGCTGCGCGATGCCAAGGTGATGGACGGCGGCTCGCCGTTCGCGCTGACCTTCGCCGCGCACCCGCGCACCGGGGATGACCTGGGCTGGCTCGTGCCCAATCATCTGATCCGCCGCGCCGCGTGGCAAAGCGTGCAGGGCCAGCCCGGGCTGGACATCCTGGACCAGGCCAGCGTGACCGCCGTCGTCCCCGGCCTCACGCACAGCACCGTCACCCTGGCCGACGGCCGCCAATTGGCCGCACGCCTGGTGGTTGCCGCCGACAGCCGTTTCTCCGCCACCCGCCGCCAGCTCGGCATCGGCGCGCAGATGCGTGACCTCGGCAAGTCGATGCTGGTCTGCCGGATGCAGATCGAAGTGCCGCACCAGCACACCGCCTGGGAGTGGTTCGGCTATGGCCGCACGATGGCGCTGCTGCCGCTCAACGGCGATCAGGCCTCGGCCGTGATCACCCTGCCACCGCGTCAGATCGCGGCCTTGATGGCCCAAGATGACGCAGACTTCGGCCGCAGCATCAGTACCTTCTTCGAACACCGCCTGGGCGCGATGCGGCGGGTGGCCACTCCGGTCGCGTACCCGTTGGTGGGGGTCTATGCCCACGCGTTCGCCGGTGATCGCTGCGCGTTGATCGGCGATGCCGCCGTCGGCATGCATCCGGTCACGGCCCATGGCTTCAACCTGGGGCTGCAGAGCCAGCATCGGCTGGCCGGGATCGTGCGCAAGGCGGCGGCTCAGGGGCGCGATATCGCCACACCGTCTGGCCTGGCCGCTTACGAGCGCGGGCATCGCCTGGCCTCGCGCCCGCTCTACGAGGCGACCAATGCGATCGCCTCGCTGTACACCGATGATCGCCTGCCGGCGCGGCTGCTGCGCCGGGCCGGGCTGCGGCTGGCGCACGGGGTGGCCCCGTTCCGCCAGCTGATCACCGCCCACCTGACCCAGCGCGATACACTGCGCTGAGCAGGGCCGGGCAGGTCAGGGCGCGTCGCTGTCGGCGATCACATGAATGACGGTCTCGGCGAACTGGACCTGCTGCCCCGCGCGGATCTTGCAGGCTTTGCGCAGCTCGACCTCGCCATCGACCAGGACCTGGCCGTCGCCGATCACGGTCTTGGCTTCGCCCCCGCTGGTGACCAGGTCGGCCAGCTTGAGCAGCTGCTTGAGCTCGACGTAGTCGCGGTCCAGTTCAAATTCGAGGGTCTGCATGGCGCGGTATCCTGGGAAAGGGCGCGGCGGTGGGGCCGGGCCGGAAAAGGGCGCGTATTGTGCGCCAGCACGTGGCACAACGGCATCCGTACGGGAATCTGTACGCGTTGTTCAGGAACGATGCGGTATCATCGCCCCCTGAGTGAGTGAATTCTCCTCCGACCGAGCAGCGCCAGGGCACGCGATAAGAAAGGGCGCCCAAAGCGCGGACCATCCCCCTTTTTTATCTCACTGCCACGCAAAAGGGCAGTGTTTCGGAGTTCCCCATGTCCCAAGAATCCCCCGCGCCGCTGCTGTTCGCAGATCTCGGCCTGTCCGACGCTGTGATGCAGGCCGTCGCCACCGTCGGTTACGAAACCCCCTCGCCGATCCAGGCCGCCACCATTCCGGCCATGCTGGAAGGCCGCGACGTGCTGGGCCAGGCCCAGACCGGTACCGGCAAGACCGCCGCCTTCGCGCTGCCGGTGCTGTCCAACCTCGATTTCAACCAGACCAAGCCGCAGGTGCTGGTGCTGGCGCCGACCCGCGAACTGGCCATCCAGGTCGCCGAGGCGTTCCAGACCTATTCCTCCGGCATCCCCGGCTTCCGCGTGCTGCCGGTGTACGGCGGCCAGCCCTACGGCCAGCAGCTGCAGGCCCTGCGCCGTGGCGTGCACGTCATCGTGGGCACCCCGGGCCGCGTGATCGATCACCTCGAGCGCGGCACCCTGGACCTGTCCGAGCTGAAGACGCTGGTGCTCGACGAAGCCGATGAAATGCTGCGCATGGGCTTCATCGACGACGTCGAAGCCGTGCTGAAGAAGCTGCCGGAGACCCGCCAGGTCGCCCTGTTCTCGGCCACCATGCCCTCGCAGATCCGCCGCATCGCGCAGACCTACCTGAAGAACCCGGCCGAAGTCACCATCGTCAGCAAGACGACGACCTCGGCCAACATCCGCCAGCGTTACTGGTGGGTGAGCGGCATGCACAAGCTGGACGCGCTGACCCGGATCCTGGAAGTGGAACCGTTCGACGCGATGATCATCTTCTCGCGCACCAAGGCGGCCACCGAAGAGCTGGCCGAGAAGCTGCAGGCACGCGGCCTGGCTGCGGCCGCCATCAATGGCGACATGCAGCAGGCCCAGCGCGAGCGCACCATCGGCATGCTCAAGGAAGGCAAGCTGGACATCCTGGTGGCCACCGACGTGGCCGCCCGTGGCCTGGACGTGGAGCGCATCAGCCACGTGCTGAACTACGACATCCCGTACGACACCGAAAGTTACGTGCACCGCATCGGCCGTACCGGCCGTGCCGGCCGCACCGGTGATGCGATCCTGTTCGCCACCCCGCGCGAAAAGGGCATGCTGCGTGCGATCGAGCGCGCCACCCGTCAGCCGATCGAAGAAATGCAGCTGCCGAGCGTGGACGCGGTCAACGACACCCGTATCAGCAAGTTCATGAGCCGCATCAGCGATGCGCTCGATGCCGGTGGTACCGAGTTCTACCGCGACCTGCTGCAGCGCCTGGAAGGCGAGAAGAACGTGCCGGCGATCGACATCGCCGCCGCGCTGGCCAAGCTGCTGCAGGGCGATTCGCCGTTCCTGCTGACCCCGCCGGTCCGTGGCGCCCGTGAAGAGCGTGCCCCGCACCAGCGCAACGAGCGCAGCAACGACCGTGGCGAGCGTCCGGCCCGTTTCGAGCCGCGCTTCGAGCGTGGCCCGCGCCGTGAAGACGACCGCGGCCCGCGCCCGCCGCGTCCGGAAGGCGACTTCGGCAACAGCGAAGGCGGCTTCGAGCGCGCCCCGCGCCGTGACATCGCCCCGCGTGGTGCCGCCGAGCCGGGCATGGAAACCTTCCGTATCGAAGTGGGCCACGTGCACGGCGTGAAGCCGGGCAACATCGTCGGCGCGATCGCCAACGAAGCCGGCCTGGAAAGCCGTTTCATCGGCCGCATCGACATCCATGACGACTTCTCGGTGCTGGACCTGCCGGCCGAAATGCCGCAGGACCTGCTGACCCACCTGAAGAAGGTGTGGGTCTCGGGCCAGCAGCTTCAGATGCGCAAGGTCGAGCCGGGTGAAGACCTGACCCCGTCGCCGCGTCCGGCGTTCAAGCCGAAGTTCGGCCAGGGCAAGCCGCGTGGTCCGGGTGGCCCGCGCAGCGGCCCGGGTGGCAACGATCGCCCGCCGCGCCGTGACGGCTTCAAGCCGCGCGGTCCGCGCAACTTCTGATCGCCCCCGGGTGATCGCCTCGACGCCAGCCTCCGGGCTGGCGTCGTCGTATCCGGCCCCCGCGAGCCGGCCCGCCGGTTTCGCACCGTCTCAACAACACTGGCCCTAGCCTGCAGGTTGGACCATGCTCCAATGGAATGAGTTTCCACATCCGCAGCCCCGGGGGGATCGGCGATGGTTGGAGGTCGCAGGGAGAGTGGCGGCACCGCGATACCGTATTCAATGCGGGGTCTGACCCTGCGCTTTGTGCTGTTGACCGGCATGGCCATCGGCCTGGTCGGGATTTCCGCGTTGATCCAGGAGCTGCAGGCCGCCTCCACCGCGTGGATCATGGGCCAGAGCCACTGGTCGCGTGGTCAGCAGCAGGCCACCCACGCGCTCTCGCGCTATATCACCTCGGGCAACCCCGACGACCTGACCGTGACCCGGCAGGCACTGCGGGTGCCGCTGGGCGATCTCGCCGCCCGTCGCGCACTCGAACAGGCCGAGCCGGACACTGCCGCGGCACGGCGTGGCTTCATCGAAGGCGGCAATGCGCGCGGGGACATCAACCGCCTGATCCTGTCCTACCGCTTCCTGCGCGATCAACCGTATTTCCGCGATGCGGTCCGCCTGTGGCGCGACACCGATGACGATCTGCTGCAGCTGGTGGCCATCACCGACCGGGTCCAGGCCGGGCATGCGGCCGGCAGCCTGACACCGGCGGTGCAGCAGGCCCTGCTGCGCCGGGTGCAGGCACTGGATGTGGGCATGCAGAACCAGGCGCGCGCCTTCTCCAGTGCGCTGCTGCACACCGCGGCGATGGTGCGCATGACGACCTTCATCGTGGGCGGGTTGTCGGTGCTGGCGATCACCCTGGTCGCGGTATTGCTGGCGCGCCGCGTGCGCAACGACCTGACCGAACAGGAGAGCCGCTTCCGCGCCGCGTTCTACCAGGCCACGGTCGGCATGCTCAAACTCGACGAGGAAGGCGGCATCGTCGAGGCCAACCAGGCGATGGCCGATATCCTCGATCACCGCCGGGAGGCACTGCTCAGCTTGTCCCTGGCCGATCTGCTGGTGGAGGGCGAGCTGATCCTGGACGAGCACGGCCGGATCGACTGGCCACGCCAGCTGCGCCCGGGCGAGCTGCGTTTCCTGCGCGCCGACGGCAGCCTCATGTGGGGGCGCTGGAGCGGGACGGTGGTGCACCCGCGTGCGGGGGCGCCTGCGGTGTTCGCCCTGGTCGAAGATGTCTCGCAGAACCATGCCTTGGCGCGGGAGGTGGAACACCACGCCAGTCACGACCCGCTGACCGGGCTGATCAATCGCCGCGAGATCGAACGGCTGCTCGAACAGGCACTGGTGACGGTCCGCGAGGACGGCGGCACCCACTCGCTGTGCTACATCGATCTGGATTACTTCAAGCTGGTCAACGACGGGCTTGGCCATGCCGCCGGGGACCAACTGCTGCGCAGCTTCGCCGACTACCTGGTGGGGGCGGTGCGCGACGGCGATTGGGTGGGGCGCCTGGGCGGCGACGAGTTCGCCTTGTTCCTGGCCAATGCCGGCCAGGACGAAGCCAAACAGGTGCTGCAGCGGGTGATCCGCACGCTGGGCCAGGTCAGCCTGCACCACGGCGACGGCGCCCCCCGGGTGAGCTGCAGCGTCGGCGTGGTCGAAGTGACCGCCGAGGCACCGGATGTGAACTGGCTGATGAGCGCGGCCGACAGCGCGTGCTATGCCGCCAAGGAGGCCGGCCGCAACCGCGTGCATTGCTACAACGAAAGCCGCATGGCGCTGGATGAGCGTCGGCGCGAAGCAGAGCGGTTGGCCAATGTCTCCAGCGCGATGGCCGAGAACCGCCTGCTGCTGTATGCCCAGCGCATCGAGCGGGTCGGCGATCCGGAGTTCCTGCATTACGAAGTGCTGGTGCGCATGCGCAGCCCGGAAGGGGCGTTGCAGGGGCCGGCCGAGTTCATGGGCGCGGTGGAGCGCAATGGCATGGGCATGGCCCTGGACCGCCATGTGCTCTCGCTGTTGTTCCGGCATCTGCAGGTCTGCCCGAGCCACGTGCAGCAGCTGGGCCTGTGCAACGTCAACGTATCGGCACAGTCGATCGCCGAGCCCAGCTTCCTGGCCTTCGTCACCGACCTGCTCGAACGCAACCACGGACTGGCCCGCAAGCTCTGCTTTGAAATCACAGAAACCGCCGCGGTCAGCAACCTGCAGCAGGCGCGTGCCTTCATCGATGCGGTCAAGGCGCGTGGCTGCCGGATGGCGCTGGATGATTTCGGCTCGGGGCTGTCCTCGTTCGGCTATCTGCGCGAGTTGCCGGCAGACATGCTCAAGATCGATGGGGTGTTCGTGCGCGACATGAACGTGGATCCGGTCAACCGCGCTGCCGTGCGGGCGATCACCGAGGTCGGCCGCGAGCTGCACATGATGGTGGTGGCCGAGTGGGTGGAATCGGCGGTAGTGGCCGACCAGCTGGCGCAGATGGGCGTGGAGGGCCTGCAGGGGTACGCGATCGAACGGCCGATCCCGCTGGAGCGGATGACCCAGCTGGCGATACGCCCGGTCGGCGCGGGCCGCGCGTCCGAGTCCTGGCGGGGCATGCCATGATGCGATAATCCCCGCCGACGGTTGCGGACACGGTGTGCGCGGACGGACACGGGCGGGCAGGGCGCAGGTGTGAGCAACGGGGGCGGGTACTCGATCGGGTGGATGGCGCTTGCGCTGATGCTGCTGTGGCTGCTGCCCTGGAGCCTGCAGGCCGCGCCGCGCGTGGGGCAGGACTTCCTGTTGCTGGGCGGCGCCACCGATGAGGTGACGCCACAGCGCGCCTGCACACCGGATGTGCTGGCCCGCCACCAGGAAGTGCTGTCGATCCCGGCCCCGGCCGCCGGCTGGTCCGGCAAACCCCAGGCCGTGGATGTGTTCGGCGTACTCACCGGCGAGGTCCGGATCAGACATGGCGACCGTGAGATCTGCGGCAGCATGCACGATGCCCGCACCCGCGATTCGCGCTTCCGGGCCGGGGTCGGGCTGGTGGTGGTGCCCGAGGCCGGCGATCACGAGCCGATCGTGGTGTCCTGGACCCGCCCGCTGAAGGACCGCTGGGTGCCGACCATCCAGCTCGGCGCGCCCAGCCCGGTGCAGCAGAACGACACCGCCCGGTTGCTGATGCGCGCGGCCTGCATCGCGGTGGCGATCGCCTTGGCGCTGTCGGCGCTGATGGGCTGGGCCACCACCCGCGACCGCTCGTTCCTGATCTATGTGGGTGCCTGTGTGGTGTTCGTGCTCTGGCAGGCGGTGCTCGGCGGGCTGAGCGGCTATCCCGAACCGTGGCTGCCGGTGCAGGACCGCGCCTCCTGGTGGCTGATCGCACTCACCGCGTTCAGCCAGGCGCTGCTGTTGCCCATCCTTTGGCGGCTCAATGGCGGTGACCGGCGCTGGCCGCGCTCGCGCCCGGCGCAGCACCTGGTGCTGTGGGGATTGATCGCGCTCGGGCTGAGCGTGCCGCTGTGGGGGCTGGACGGGCTGGGCATCGTGGCGCGGGGGCTGGAGTGGAGTTTCCTCGGGGTCTGCACGCTCTGCCTTGGTGCGGGGCTGTGGGGGCTGTGGCGGGGCGATGCGCATGTGCTGCCGGGGCTGGCCGCGCTGGCGCCCTGGTGGATCATGATCGGGGCCGATGCGCTGGATGCGCGCTGGCTGGTGGCGTACCGGATCGAAGCACTGCAGCTCTCGGCGACCTGGTTCCTGATGATGGCCGCCTACGCCCTGAACCTGCGGCTGGGCCGGCTGCGTCGCCAGCGCGACGAAATGCGCCAGCTGGCCGATACCGACGTGTTGACGGGGCTGCCCAATCGCCGCGCCGGCCTGCGCCTGCTCGCGGAGTACCTGGAACGTGCGCGACAGGAGCCGCATGCGCTGGCGATCGGCTTCCTGGACATTGACCTGTTCAAGGACATCAACGACCAGTTCGGGCATGAAGTGGGCGACCAGGTGCTGGTCGCGGTGGCGCGCGCGCTGCGTGGCTCGGTGCGCAACCACGACGATGTGATCCGGATGGGCGGTGAAGAATTCCTGGTGCTGCTGCCCGGTGCCGGTCATGCCGCCGCCGTGGCACGGCTGGAGACGGTGCGGCAACAGGTGGCGGCAGTCACCCAGGCGCTCGGGATCCCCGGCCTGACGGTGTCGGCCAGCATCGGCCTGGCCGTGCTCAAGCCCGGCAGCGACGACCTGGCCGGGCTGCTGCGCCGGGCCGACCACGCCATGTACTGCGCCAAGCGCAACGGCCGTAACCAGATCCATGACGGCGAGCGCACCACGACCGCCGGCGATCCGCTGCCGGCCTGAACCGCCGGCACGCGGAAAAACGCAGCGGCGGCCACCTTTTGCCCGATAATGGGCCGATGACAACCCGACTCAACAAGCATATCGCCGACACCGGCTTCTGTTCCCGTCGCGAAGCCGACCGCCTGATCGGCGAGCGCCGCGTCACCGTCAATGGCCATCCGGCCGGTACCGGTGCGGTGGTCGGCGAACAGGACGTGGTGCTGGTCGACGGCCAGCCGCTGCGTGCGCGCGAAGCGAAGAAGGCCGGTGGCCGCAAGCACGTCTACATCGCGCTGAACAAGCCAGTGGGCATCACCTGCACCACCGAAAGTTCGGTGAAGGGCAACATCGTGGAGTTCGTCGGCCACGAGCAACGCATCTTCCCGATCGGCCGCCTGGACAAGGATTCCGAAGGCCTGATCCTGCTGACCAGCAACGGCAACATCGTCAACCAGATCCTGCGCGCCGAGAACGGCCACCAGAAGGAATACATGGTGGCGGTCAACAAGGCCGTCACCGATGAGTTCCTGCGTGGCATGGCCCGCGGCGTGCGCATCCGTGACGAAGTCACGTTGCCGTGCCGGACCAGCAAGCTGGCCAAGTTCGGCTTCCGGATCACCCTGCAGCAGGGCCTGAACCGGCAGATCCGCCTGATGGCCGCCGCGTTCGGCTTCCGGGTCACCCAGCTGCGCCGCGTGCGCATCGACAACATCAAGCTGGGCGCGCTCAAGCCGGGCCAGTGGCGCAACCTCACCGATGCCGAGCTCAAGGGCCTGCTGCCCAAACAGCTGGACTGGTGATGCTGTGCGTCACGTGATGGCGCGATACTCGGGCTAGACTGCGCAGGCACACGCTACTGCCTGCCACGATGATCAAGCCGTCCAAGCCGGACAACGAAGCACAGCGCCTGCTGGCGCTGCAGCGTTATCAGATTCTGGATACGCCGCGCGAGCGGTCCTTCGACGATCTGGTCACGATCGCCACCGCGCTGTGTGGCACCCGCATGGGCGCGGTCACCCTGGTCGATCAGGGCCGGCAATGGTTCAAGGCGCGACAGCTGCTGGAGGCCACCCAAACCCATCGCGACGTCTCCTTCTGCGGCCATGCCATCCTGCAGCCGGACCAGGTGATGGTGGTCGAGGACGCGCGAGCCGATCCGCGCTTCGTCGACAACCCGATCGTCGTTGATGAGCCGCATATCCGCTTCTATGCCGGTGCGCCGTTGTTGAGCAGCGATGGGCTGCCGCTGGGCACGCTGTGCGTGTTCGATGCAGCGCCAGGGCAGCTCAGCGGCGGTCAGCGCGATGCCTTGGCGGCCTTGTCCCGGCAGGTCTCGCTGGTGATGGAATTGCGCCGCTACGCGCATGAAATACAGCAGCACATGACCGACCGCGCCTGGTACGAGCAGCGCCTGGCCGAGTACAACGAACTGCTGGAACAGCAGAACGCCGACCTCGCCGAACAGAGCCGCACCGATCCGCTCACCGGCCTGCCCAACCGCCGCGCCATGAGCGCCGCACTGGAAGCGGCGGTGGTGGATGCCGACGGCCAGCCACGCGCGACCGCCGTCGCGCTGCTCGACATCGATCACTTCAAGACCGTCAACGATCTTTACGGCCATGCCACCGGCGACCACGTGCTGGCCGAACTGGCCAGGCTGCTGCGTGCGCATTTCGCCGGGCATGGCCTGGCCGCGCGTTATGGCGGCGAAGAGTTCGTGGTGTTGATGCCCGATACCCCGCTGGCTACTGCCGAACTGCAGTGCGATTTCCTGCGCATGGCCGTGGCCGATCTGCCGCTGGGTCTGCCGCTGACGATCAGCATCGGGGTGGCCGCGCACCGCCATGGCGATGCGATCGAGCAGACCCTGGCCCGCGCGGACGCGGCGCTGTACCGGGCCAAGGGCGAGGGCCGCAACCGGGTCATCCGCGCCGACTAGGGCAAGGATCGAAAATCGGGTGATTCCGGTACCGCGCGTTGGCCCGCAAGCGCGCTCAATCGGCGATGTTGCGCGCCTCGGACGTCGCCAGGAGTTCCGGGTGCTGCACCTTGCGGCGGCGGTTCAGCAGCGGGTGCAGGAACACCGCCCCGACGATGATTGCCACGCCGGCGTAGAACAGCGGCGTCAGTTCGCGCTGCTCGCTGAGCAGCACCATCGCCAGCAGGATCGCATAGACCGGTTCCAGGTTGGTCACCAGCTGCGAGGTGTAGGCGCTGATGTGGCGCAGCGCGACCAGCGCCAGCGCAAACGGCAGCAGCGTGCACAGCCCGGCCAGAGCCAACAGCAGCAGGCCATCGTGCAGGTCCGGAATCACCCACAGGTCGCTGGCCAGGGCTGGCAGCAGGAAGGGCAGCACCGGCGCCAGCAGGGTCAGGGTGAGCGTGCCCGCACCGAGTTCCAGCGCGGTCACGGTGAGCGGGTCGGCATGGCTGACCAGGCGCTTGTTGAGCGAGCCGAAGATCGCCACCAGCAGCGCCGACAACGCGCCGATGAGCACGCCCAGGCGCATGCCATCGGGCACGCCTCCCACCACCAGCGCGACGCCGGGCAGGACCAGGAGGCCGAAGGCCAGTTCGCGGAACTGGAAGGGCCGCTTGGCCACCCACGGTTCGATCACTGCGGTGAACACCGGCGCCAGCGCGATGCAGGTCGCCGCTACCGAGGCATTGGCCAGTTTCACCGCGCCATAGAAGGTGAGCCAATGCAGCGCGACCAGCGCGCCCACGCCGCAGTACCCGGCAACCAATCGCGGCGACAGCTGACGCAGCCCGCGCCACACCCGCGGCACCAGGGCCAGCATGGCCACCACCAGCAGCATGCGCCACCACACCAGGGGCAGGGCGGGCAGGGTGATCAGCTTGCCGAGGATGGCAGTGACGCCCCACAGCAGCACACAGAAATGGATTTGCAGCAGGGCTCTGCGGGTATCGGTCATCGGCATCCGCCTATTGTGCGGCAAGCCGGGACGTGGCGGACGCCTTCCACGTGATCTTTGCAGGGCCGTGGCATCCTGCGCCCATGACCCGTCCGCATAGTGATTCCGTCGCGCCCGCAACGCCGCCCACGCTACGTGCCTGGGCCGGTCTGACCGCCGTGGTCGCCGTGGCCGCGTTGCTGCTGCAGTACCACCTGCTGCTGCGCACCCCCGGCCTGGGGGCGGGGACGGCGACGCTGCGCTACCTGGGTTACTTCACCATCCTCAGCAACATGGGGGTGGCCGCGGTCTGCCTTGCCCTGGCGCGGGGTCGGCGCGATGGCCTTGCCGGGCCGGTCCCACGCGCGGCGGTGGCGTTGTTCATCGGCATCACCGGCGTGATCTACGTGACCATCCTGCGCCCGCTGTGGCACCCGCAGGGCGCGCAATGGTGGGCCGATAGCGGCCTGCATTACGCGGTGCCGGTGCTGTATCTGCTGGGCTGGGTGGCCGGACCGCACGGCGGCCTGCATCGGCGTGGACTGCTCGGCGCCCTGGCATTCCCCACGGTGTACCTCGGCTGGGCGCTGCTGGTCGGGCGGCTGAGCGGCCAGTACCCGTATCCCTTCCTGGACCTGGACACGCTGGGTATCGCGCGGGTCGCGCGCAATGCGCTCGCCGTAGGAGTGGTGTTCGTGGTGAGCGGCGGCCTGCTATGGGGGCTGGACGCGGCGCTGGCGGCGCGCCGTCGGCACCGCTGAACGCTCAGCGTTCGCCGAGCTGCTGCAACTGGTCGCGCAGGGCCATCGCCGCCCCCGGATTGCGCTGCTTGGCGGCGCCAATGAACAGCACATAGACCTCGCGCGGCGACTGCGCGGGCACTTCGGCGGCGAGGTGGGG
This sequence comes from Stenotrophomonas sp. PUT21, assembly GCF_052232875.1. Taxonomy (NCBI): domain Bacteria; kingdom Pseudomonadati; phylum Pseudomonadota; class Gammaproteobacteria; order Lysobacterales; family Lysobacteraceae; genus Stenotrophomonas; species Stenotrophomonas sp. PUT21. The sequence goes on from NZ_CP197645.1 coordinate 933,973, forward strand.
AAGGTCCGGATTGTCTTCGCCGCGCGCCCAGCGCATCGCGCGCAGGCACCACTGCTCCAGGGCCCGGGCCGGGTAGCCGGCGCGCAGGGTGGCGCGCGAGCCCATCAGCCGTGCATAGATGAAGTCCGCCGTGGGGTCGGCAAAGCTGGGGTAGTCGTCAGACCCACTGAACACCAGCGCGGCACCGTGGGCGCGGGCGGCGGCCAGCAGTTCCGGCGTCCAGGCGGCGGGATTGCGCACTTCCAGGGCGTGCTGCAGGCGGTGGCCGGCGAGCCTGCGCGGGAGCATGCCCAGGAACGCATCGAACTCGGCCGCTGCGGCCGGATGGCTTTCCCCGAACTGCCAGATCAACGGTCCCAGCCGGTCCTCCAGCGCGCTGATGCCCTCGATGAAGCGTTCGGCGCGTTCACCCACGGTGGTCAGGTCATGCGTCTGGGTGATGGTGCGCGGCGCCTTGGCCGAGAAGCGGAAGCCCTTCGGCGTCTGCTCGCGCCACTGCGCATAGATGGCCGGCTTCTGCGCGCGGTAGAACGTGCTGTTGATTTCGATGCAGCCAAGCTGCCCGCTGGCATACGCCAGCTCTTCGCGTTGCGGCAGCCCGGCCGGATAGAAGGTGCCGCCGCGCCATGCCGGAAAGACCCAGCCGCCGATCCCGGTCCGGATGGTACCGGGCGCGGTGCTCATGCGCCGCCCGCGTGGTCGGCCCACGGGTCGTAGCTGCCGAACCACCACAGGTACCCCTCCAGATCGCGGCAGGCATAACCGCGGCCACCGTACGGCTGGTCGGCGATGTCGATCACGATTCGGGCGCCGGCCGCCACCGCGCGCGCATGGTGGGCATCCGGATCGGCCACGATCACACAGGCCGTCTGGGTCTGGCGGCCGCCGATCTCATCCGGGTGCACGCTGTAGCGGCCCCATTCGCTGGCGTTGTCGACCGAGCCGAGCATGATCATGCCGTGGCCATAGACCAGCTGGGCGTGGTGGACGGTATCGCCATCGGCATACACCGCCTGTTGCTGGAAGCCGAACGCGCGCTGCAGCCAGGCAATGGCGGCGTGCGCATCGCGGTAGCGCAGGCAGGGAATGAGGGTGGCGGTGGTCTGCGCGGGCGCGGTCATGGCGGGCCTCCTTCTGGCACAGGCGAGCCTGATCCGGCCCGCGTTACCATCGTGCGAAACCGGGGCATCGGCACCTTCGACGCCCCCGCCACACGCAACCGGAGACACTGCTTGAAGACATCCTGGATCGGAGGCGCCGTGCTGCTCGCATGCGCACCCTTGGCATCGGCGGCCGTGCCGGCCGAACTGCAGCGGCTGGACGCCACCATCGAACGCGCCCGCGCCGAGTTCGACATCCCCGGCATCGCCGTGGCGGTGGTGAAGGACGGTAAGGTGGTGATGGAGCGCGGCTACGGTGTGCGCGAGCTGGGCAAGCCGGACCCGGTCCAGGCCGATACGCTGTTCGCGATCGCCTCCAACACCAAGGCGTTCACCGCCACCTCGCTGAACCTGCTGGCCGAGCAGGGCAAGCTGAAGATGGACGATCGCGTGATCGATCATCTGCCCGGCTTCCGCATGTCCGATCCGTATGTGACCGGCGAAATGCGGATCCGTGATCTGCTCTCCCATCGCAGTGGCCTGAGCCTGGGCGCGGGCGATCTGCTGTTCTGGCCGACCACCACCTACAGCAACCAGGAGGTCGTGCAGCGGCTGGGCAAGGTACCGCTGAAGGCCGGCTTCCGCGATCGCTACGCCTACGACAATATTCTCTACGCGGTCGCCCAGCAGGTGATCGAGCAGGTGTCCGGGCAGACGTACGCGGACTTCCTGCAGCAGCACATCTTCACCCCGGTCGGGATGCGCGGCACCCGCTACAACGCCGATCATCTGCAGCCCGGTGACAACGCCGCGGTCGGTCACGCCAAGTACGATTTCAGCCAGCTGCGCACCGTCGCGCCGCTGACCTGGTCCAACAATGCCGGCGCCGGCGGGATCTATTCCAACGTGCATGACATGGCGCGCTGGATGAACGTGCAGCTGGCGCAGGGCACGCTGGAGAACGGCCAGCCGCTGTTCACCGCCAAGACCCAGCAGGCGATGTGGCAGATGATCACCCCGCAAGTGGTGCCCGAGCCGAGCGTGCCGCAGCTGGCAGCGGCGCGGCCGAATTTCGCCGGTTACGGCGAGGGCTGGAGCCTGAGCGATTACCGTGGCCAGAAGCTGGTCTGGCACACCGGCGGCTGGCCCGGCATGGTCTCGCGGGTGACCCTGGTGCCCGAGCAGAAGCTCGGCATCGTGGTGTTGACCAACCAGGAAGTGGGCGCGGCATTCAACGCGATCACCATGGAAGCGCTGGACGCCTATCTGCAGGCGCCCGCCACCGACTGGGTGGCCGCGTATGCGGCCGCCGTGGCCAAGTCGCAGGAGAAGGCGGACGAGGGCTGGGCCAAGCACCAGGCCGCACGCGATGCGAAATCCAGACCGTCGCTGCCGCTGGCACGCTATGCAGGCGGCTACCGCGACGCGTGGTACGGCGACGTATTCGTTGATCAGCAGGGCGGCAAACTGCGCCTGCGCTTCGGCAAGACCGCGCAGTTGATCGGCACGCTGGAACATTGGCAGCACGACACCTTCCTGGTGCGCTGGGACGACCGTTCGCTCAATGCCGATGCGTTCGTGAATTTCAGTCTGGATCCGGACGGCAAGGTCCGCGAGGTGCGCATGCAGGCGGCGTCGTCGCTCACCGATTTCAGCTTCGATTTCCAGGACCTGCTGCTGATCCCGATCGCACCGGCGGCCAAGGGCTGAACCCTGCCGCCAGCGTGTGATGGAGGTGAGAGTAAAAGAGCAGGCCGCGGTGGGATAATCGCGGCCTGTTTTGTTTTCGGTGCACTGCGATGTTCCGCTGGTTCGAATCGCTGATTCCGGTTTTTCCGCCGATCGATGGACGCATGCCACCGCGCAGGGTGGTGCCGTTCTATATCCACTATCTGCGCCCGGTGTGGCCGGTGCTGCTGGCGACGTTGATCGCCGGCCTGCTGCTGGCGCTGGTGGAAGTGGCGATGTTCGATTTCCTGGGCCGCATTGTCGACATGGTCGCCGAGCAGCCTGGCAGCGGCTTCTTCGCGCGGCACGCCAACACATTGATGTGGATGGCCGGCATCACCCTGATTGCGCGGCCGCTGCTGGTCTCGCTGCACAGCCTGCTGGTCAACCAGGCGATCGTGCCGGGGCTGAGCAACCGCTCGCGCTGGCTCATGCACAACTACGTGGTGCGGCAAAGCCTGAGCTTCTTCCAGAACGATTTCGCCGGCAGCATGGCCAACCGGGTGATGCAGACCGGTACCTCGCTGCGCGAATCGGCCGTGCAGATGGTCGATTCGCTCTGGTACATCATCGTCTACACCGGCACCGCGCTGTACCTGTTCGCGCAGGCCGACTGGCGGCTGATGATTCCGCTGGGGCTGTGGATGGCCGGCTATGCGGTGATCATGTGGTACTTCGTGCCGCGGGCCAAAGAGCGCGCGTGGATCGCCTCCGAGGCGCGCTCCAAGGCGATGGGCCGCATCGTGGATGGCTACACCAACGTGCCTACGCTGAAGTTGTTCGCCCATGGCGGCCGCGAGCAGGCCTACGTGGCCGAGGCGATCGACGAACTGGCGGTCAAGCACCGGGGCCAGACCCGGGTCACCACCGGACTGGAAGTGACCATCGCCATCGTCAACGGTTTCCTGATCGTGGGCACCTGCGGCCTGGCGTTGTGGCTGTGGAACGGCGGACACATCACGGTGGGTGCGATCACCCTGGCCACCGGCCTGGTGATCCGCATCCACAACATGTCCGGCTGGATCATGTGGACGATCAACGGCATCTTCGAGGATATCGGCACGGTGCAGGACGGCATCACCACCATCTCCCAGCCGCTGACCGTGCAGGACCGCGCCGATGCGGTGCCGCTGGTGGTCAGCCAGGGCGCCGTGCATTTCGATCACATCCATTTCCACTATGGCAAAAGCGGTGGCGTGATCGCCGGGTTGGACCTGCAGGTGAAGCCCGGTGAGAAGATCGGCCTGGTCGGCCCCTCGGGGGCCGGCAAGTCGACCCTGGTCAACGTGCTGCTGCGCCTGTACGACCTGGAGTCCGGGCAGATCCGCATCGACGGGCAGGACATCGCCGGTGTCACCCAGGAAAGCCTGCGCCGCCAGATCGGCGTGGTCACCCAGGACACCTCGCTGCTGCATCGTTCGATCCGCGACAACCTGCTGTACGGCCGCCCGGACGCGACCGAGGAACAGCTGCACGCCGCAGTCGCCAAGGCGCGGGCGTCGGCCTTCATCGACACGCTGGTCGATGGGGAAGGGCGTCGCGGCTACGACGCGCACGTCGGCGAGCGTGGGGTGAAGCTGTCCGGTGGCCAGCGCCAGCGCATCGCGATCGCACGGGTGCTGCTCAAGGACGCGCCGATCCTGGTGCTGGACGAGGCGACCTCGGCGCTGGATTCGGAAGTGGAAGCGGCGATCCAGGACAACCTGGACGAACTGATGACCGGCAAGACGGTGATCGCGATCGCGCACCGGCTGTCCACCATCGCGCGCATGGACCGGCTGGTGGTGATGGACCAGGGCCGCATCGTGGAAACCGGGACGCACGCCGAGCTGATCGAGGCGGGCGGGTTGTATGCGCGCCTGTGGGCGCGGCAGACCGGTGGCTTCGTGGCCGCCGACGCGTAACCCCGGCGGGGGGCAAAGAAACGGCCCGGGTCACCCCGGGCCGTTTGCCTGTCTGACGAGGAACGAGGCAGTACTTACTCGATCGGCTGGTCCAGCATCAGCTGGCGCGCGAAGCGCACCGGCGGGGCGCCATAGGACAGCATCTGGTCGTGGTAGGCCTTCAGGTTGAACTTGGCCCCCTGCTTGTCCTGCACGGCCTTGCGGGTGTCGAAGTGCTCCTGCGCACCGACGAAGTAGGTCGGCAGCTGCGCGGAGGTCAGCTGCGCACGCACCCACTTGCCTGAGGCTTCGCTTTCCTGCTGGAAGGCGTCGTGGGTCATCAGGTGCATCGCCTGCTCGCGCGTCCAGTTGTCCACGTGCACGCCCTGGTCCAGGATCGCGTTGGAGATGGTGCGCAGGTAGAACTTCAGCTGCACCAGGTGGAACAGCGGATCGTTGTCTAGGTAACCCTGCTCCTGCATCATCCGCTCGGTGTAGACCGCCCAGCCTTCGGCGAACAGGCCCGAACGCAGCACCGCGCGCAGCGTGGAGGGGAACTTGCCCGAGTGCCAGCCTTCCAGGTAATGGCCCGGGGTGCCTTCGTGGATGCTCAGCAGGTGGATCATGCGGCTGTTGTATTCTCGCAGGAACGAATCGACCTGCTTGTCGGTCCAGTCGTCCGGAATCGGCGAGACCGCATAGAAGGTCTTCAGGTTCTTGTCGAGCGGGCCCGGCGAATCGCAGTAGGCCACGGCCACGCCACGCTGGAATTCCGGCATCAGGATGATGTCGACCGGCGAATCGGGCAGGGTCATCAGGTCATGCTTGCGCACGAATTCGGTGGACTGCTCCAGCGCGGCCTTGGCATCTTCAACGACCTTGTCGCGTGCCGGCTTGTCGGCATAGGCCAGCTCCAGCGCGGCTTCGATCGCGGCCTGCTGCTGCTCGTCGCTCGGGTTGGCCGGCAGCGCCGGGGCGCCCGGCTTGTCCTTGAGCACGGTCTGCGCGATGCCGTACATGTCCTGGCGCACGCGCTTGAGTTCGGCACGCGCGCGCTCGCCGATCTCGGCGCGCGAGAGCGAGGAGTTCAGGGCGAACTTGAGCTTCTGGTCATACAGCTCCGCACCGATGCGGAAGTCGCCCTTGGCGTTCGGCACCAGGGTCTTGTCCAGCCAGGTCTGCTGCTCGTCGACGGCCTTCTTCAGGCCTTCGATGGCAGCCTGCAGGCGCTTCTGGTCTTCGGCCGGCAGCTCGCCGATATGCGGGGTGATGAAGGTATCGACGATGCTCAGGATGCCGCGGTTCTGCTTGGCCACGGTTTCAGCATGGATCTTCGGCACGCGGGCCGGGTCCAGGTTCTCCCGGGCCTGGGCGAAGATCTGCGGCAGCTTCTCCATGCGCGCGGTCGCCGACTTCAGGCGCTCGGGCAGCGGCGCAAACTCACGCGCCATCAAGCCATAAAGCGCGCTGCCGGCCATGCCGTTGTACATCTGCGGATCCCACTTCGGCGACTGCAGTACTTCGGCGGTCCAGACTTCGGACTGCAGCTGGTTGCGCAGGATCGCCGCGTCCACCTGGTTCTCGCGCGAGAGCTTGCTGACGTCGATCTTGTCCAGGTCGGCGAGCAGCGCCTTGTACGCGGTCAGCACCTTCTGCTGGCCGGCCGCGCTCAGGTCGTCGATCTCGCTGTCGTAGCGGTGGTCGCCGATCTGCGTGGCGCTGATCGGGGACAGCTGCATCCAAGTGTCCAGGGCGCGCTTGGACAGGTCGGCGAAGGCGGCATCGACCGCCGCATCGCCAGCCGGGGTGGCCGCTTCGGTGCCGGTGGCGGGCGCAGGGGAGTCGGCCTGCTGACAGCCACCGAGGGCGGCAATCAGGGCGAGGGCAAGCAGATGCTGGCGCATCGGTGTTCCTGTACTGGGGACAATCCCCGAGCATAGAGCCGATGGCCCCCGTTGTCCCCGTGCCATTGGATTACCATGCGCCGTGAAGATCACCGCCTTGGATGGAGTTGCACTGTGACTGGATGGACAGGACGGGCCCGCGCCGGGCTGGCAGGGATGCTGTTGCTGGGCCTGGTGGCCTGCGGCCGCAGCGGGAAGGACTACGCCGCCGATGCGGCTGCCGGGGCGGTGGCCTCCCCCGAAGGCGCGTTCCTGGCCTATGAACACGATATCCGCATCCAGCTCGACGCCAAGCGCATCAGCGAGCGGGTCAAGGCAGTGTCCGAGGCCTGCCAGAGCAACCGGTTCGGAGACTGCGCCGTGTTGCAGGTCGGCGAGGAGGGCGGTGAGACCCGCTCCGGCTCGATCCGCGTGCGCATCGCGCCGAAGGGGGTCGAACCGATCATCGCCCTGGCCGGCGAGGGCGGCGATGTCGCCTCGCGCAACACCCACGCCGAAGATCTGGCCCAGCAGGTGGCCGATACCGCGCTGACCCAGGCACGGCTGCAGAAAGAACACGCCCAGTTGCAGGCCTATCAGCAGCGCAGCGACATGAAGGTGGCCGATCTGCTGGCGGTATCCCAACGCATGGCGGAGATCGAAGCCGGGCTGGAGCAGGCCAACAAGGAGGCCGCGCAGCAGCGTCGCCGGATCGATACCCAGCTGGTGAGCCTGCACTTCGAAGGGCCGGCCGGCCAGCGCAGCCGCAGTGAAATCGGCAAGGCGGTCAGTGAGTTCGGCTCGATCTTCACCACCAGCATCGCGTTTGTGATCCGTGCGGTGGCGGCACTGCTGCCGGTGGGCGTGGTGGCATGGGCCGTGGGTGCCGTGGGCGTGGCGCTGTGGCGCCGTCGCAAGCGCCGCAAGGCAGCGGCGTCCGCACGCTGACCTTGCCTGTCGTGCCGCGCATCAACGCGCGGCACGACGGTTGACTCAGCCTTCGTCCTGCTCGTATTCCACGAAGACGTCCAGCTCCAGCGCCAGTTCCTGCACGGCATCACGCACGCGCTGGGCGCCGAGCGCGTTGCCCACTTCCACTTCCAGTTCGTGGGTGCCCGGGCCGATGTCATCGGACAGACCGGCCGAGCTGGAATCGTCGTCGTCCATGTGCGGCATCAGGTCGTCGGTTTCCTCGACGTGTTCGATCCCCTCGATGCTCTGCAGCAGGTCGGTGATGGCACGTGCATCGTCTTCGGTGCCGGTGATTCGCAGTCGCAACAGGGCCATGGGCGGGTCCTCGGGGAAAGGGACTCCAGCCTAGCCAGCGGCCGGAAAAGGTCGGGTGAGGATGCGTGGGGCCGTGGCGTCCGGTTCAGTCGTGCGGGCGGTCGGCCGGTGGCAGCCCCAGCAGTTCGTCGGGCAGCGCCGGCAGCGGGGTGCGCTCCTCCAGTGCTTCGCGCTTGAGCCAATCCATGAAGGCCTGCGCGGTCGGGCTGAGCGGACGGTGCTCGGCGTGCACCACGTAGTACGCGTAGCGTGCCTTGAGCGCGGGGCCGGGCAGGCGCACCAGTTCGTAACGCTGCAGATAAGGCTGGGCGATGTGCTTGCGCGCCAGCACCGCGCCGATGCCGTACACCGCCGCGCGCATCGCATCGGTGCTGTCGCTGAAGGTGTGCAGCGAGGGCAGGTCCAGGCCGCGCACACCGGCAGCGCGGAACCAGTCGCGCCAGCCCTGCGGGGACATGTCGCTGAGCAGGGGCAGGGCGGCGATCTGCGCCGCTTCGCGCAACGCAGACACCCCCGCCAGGGCCGGTGAGGCCACCGGGCAGAGTTCGTCGTCCATCAGGTGGTGCGCGGCCATGCCCGGCCATTGGCCCAGGCCGTAGCGGATGCCCAGTTCCGGCCCGGTCTCGTCGAAGCGCACCAGCTCCGTGCTGGTCTGCAGTTCGATGCGCATGCGGGGGTGCAGCTGGGTGAAGCGCGGCAACCGTGGAATCAGCCAGCAGTAAGACAGCGAGCGGATGGTCGTGACCCGCAGCGGCACCACATCCGCCTGCGGGTGCAGGTTGCCGGCCACGGCATTGAGATCGCTCAGCGCGGCGGCCGCCGCATCGGCCAATTGACGTCCCTCGGCGGTCAGCCGCACGCCGCGCGCGTGGCGCTGGAACAGGACCGTGCCGAGCAGCTCTTCGAGCCGGCGCACATGGTGGCTGACCGCGCTGGCGGTCAGGTGCAGCTCCTGGGCGGCATGGGCGAAATTCTGGTGGCGTGCGGCAACCGCGAACACCCCCAGCGCGGGCAGCAGGGCAGGGCGAAGGATCATGGTCGAGACCCAAATCATATTTGTGGCTTGCACGGATACTACGCGCTTGTGGGCGCGTGACGGCAGGCGGATGCTGTCGCCCTTCCTCCCCGGATTCACGCGCATGTTGCCGTCCCTTACCGCTCGCCCTGCGTGTCAGCTTCCCTGTGGAGGCCCCCCGTGAGCAGGGCACCGCTGGCCGCTGGCAACGTGGCGCGTGACTGGCGCACGCCGCTGGAACTGACCGTGCTCGGCGCGATCTGGGGCTGCTCGTTCCTGTTCATGCGCGTGGCCGTGCCGGCCTTCGGCCCGTACGCGCTGGTGGAGGTACGGCTCCTGCTCGGTGCGCTCGTGCTGCTGCCGTTCCTGTGGCAGGCGCGGGCGCAGTTCCCGGCGCGGCGCTGGCGGTGGCTGGCCCCGATCGGGCTGATCAATTCGGCCGTCCCGTTCGTACTGTTCGCCTGGGCCGCGCAACGCGCTCCAGCCGCGATCGGGGCGATCTGCAACGCGATGACCGTGCTGTTTGCTGCGCTGATCGCCTTCCTGTTCTTCGGCGAAAAGATCGGCATGCGCCGCGCGATCGCCCTGCTGGTCGGCTTCGCCGGCGTGGTAGTGCTGGCCACGGCCAAGGTCGCTGGCCTGAGCATCGGTGCCGCGGTGGTGGCCGGCGCGCTGGCGGCGCTGCTGTACGGCCTGGGCGTCAACCTGGTGAAGCGCCACATGACCGGCCTGCCGCCGGCGGCCTCCGCCGGTGCCACGCTGGGCTGCGCGGCGATCCTGCTGCTGCCGATGGCGCTGACCCACTGGCCGACCGCGCCGATCCCGATGCTGTCCTGGGCCTGCGCGATCGCTCTGGGCGTGGTCTGCACCGGCCTGGCGTTCCTGATGTTCTACCGCCTGATCGCCCGCATCGGCCCGGCCCGCGCCTCGACCGTGACCTACCTGGTGCCGATGTTCGGCGCGTTGTTCGCCTGGTTGTTCCTGGGCGAACCGGTGACCGGGGCGATGGTGATTGCAGGTGTGCTGATTCTTGGCAGCGTGGCGGCATCGCAGCGATAGCCACATGCGTGGCTGCGCCCCCACGATGGACGGCGCAAACCGCAGGCCACGCTCACCATGCCCCACATTCCCGCGCCAGTCGGCGCGCTCATCCGGCGCTTATCGCACCGGCACCGGGATGTTGCACAGGTCGATGTGACCGGCCGGGCGCTTGTAGAAATCGTCGACACGGTTGCGGCGCGCTTCGGTCGCATCGGCGAAGGTCCTGGAGTCGGTGCGCAGCACCTGCAGTCTGGGGCGCTGCGCAGCCGGTACATCGCTGGCACGCTGGATCGACTGGATTGCGGTGCGCTGCGCCGGGTCGGCGTAGAAGCCCATCGGTGCCGGCCCACGCGGCAGGGCGCTGAGCAGTTCCATGCCCTGCAGCACGCGGCCGACCACGGTGATGTTGCGGTCCAGCTGGCGGGGTGACTGCCCGGTCACGACGTACAGCTCGGCACCGATGCTGCTGTCTTCTTCGTTGTTGCGGCCGGCGCCCAGCGCGCCATAGCAATGCGCCAGCCAGGTCTTGCCGTCCTTGCGGTCCTGGCCCACCGGAAAGCCATCGACGAAGCCGGTCTGGTCGGCCCAGCCGTCACGGTCGGGCAGCAGGCTGACCTTCAGTCCCTTGCTGTCGCGCTGGAATTCGGCTGGGAGCTTCGGTTTGGCGCTGCCGAGCGGCTTTGCTTTGGCCGCATCATCGGCGTCGGCATCGCCGAACTGCACCACGAAATTGTCCTGCGCGCGATAGATGCTCTCGCCATCCCAGAAATGCTCATGGGCCAGGGTCTGGATGTTGGCCACGTGCTGCGGCGCGAATGCCGGGGCCAGTTCGATGATGACCCGGCCGGCGGGCAGGTTCATGTACAGCAGGTTCGCCGGATCGGGTGTACGCCAGTCGCTGTCCGGCGAGGCGTCCAGGATCTGCTGCGGGCTGCGGTATGGCGTGGCCGCACTGGCAAGGCTGGGCAGCAGGCAGGCCAGGGCGAGGGCGAGCAGGGCAGGACGGCGTGGCGACATGGCAAACCCGTTCAGGAAGATGTTCCCTGATTGTGCGCGAAGCACGCCGGCCACCGCCAGCCGGCCATGCCCAACCGGCACGGTGACTAACGACACATCCGCTATAGCGAACTTCGGACTAGTGTGGACTCCACGCTAGCGGAGACCGCCATGAGCGACCACGAGGTCCATCTCAAGAAGTTCCAGAAAGAGCTCAGCTCCGGCACGGTCTCTCTGGCCCTGCTGGCGGTACTGGCCAAGGCCGGCGAGCCGCTGTACGGCTACCTGATCGCCAAGGAGCTGGAGCGGGTCGGCGAGGGCGTGCTGAGCGGCAAGCAGAGCGCGCTGTACCCGGTGCTGCGCAACCTGGAAGGGGCCGGGTTGTTGGAAAGCCATGTTGAACCGTCGGTGGCCGGTCCGCCGCGCCGCTACTACCGCATCAATGACACGGGGCGCGAAGTGCTCCGGCACTGGACCGCCGCGTGGCGTGCCACCCGTGATTCCGTCGATTCCGTCCTGGAAGGGGTAACCGAATGAACATCGAATCCGTGGCCGGTCGGGCCTTGCCGACCACCATTCCCGCCTACCTGGCGCAGCTGCGCGCAGCGTTGCACGACGCCGATCCGGCCATGGTGCAGGACGCACTCTACGACGCCGAGGAATACCTGCGCTCGGAGCTGGCCGCGCAGTCGGGCCGCAGCGAGGCCGAGGTGATCGCCGATGTCGCCGGCAGCTACGGGGCGCCGGAAGAGGTGGCCGAGATCTACCGCGAAACCGAGATCACGGTGAACCGCGCGCTGCGCACGCCCAGCGCCGGCGCGGCGCCGCTGCGTCAGGCCGCAGCCAGCAGCCCCGGCATGGGCGCCGTACCGCCGCCGCAATCGCCGCCCAAGCCGCGCTCGGCGCTGGCCAGCTTCTTCGGCGTCGCCTTGGAGGCGCGCACTTACGGCGCGCTGTTCTACATGCTGCTGTCGCTGGCCACCGGCACCTTCTTCTTCACCTGGGTGGTCACCGGCCTGTCGCTGTCGCTGGGCCTGATGGTGTTGATCATCGGCATCCCGGTGGCGGTGTTGTTCTTCGGTTCGGTGCGCGGGTTGTCGCTGCTGGAAGGTCGCCTGGTGGAAGCCCTGCTGGGCGAGCGCATGCCACGCCGGCCGACGTATTCCGACCGCAGCCGCAGCTGGCTGCAGCGCATCGGCGACATGTTCACCGATGGCCGTACCTGGCTGACCCTGCTGTACTTCGTGATGATGCTGCCGCTGGGCATCCTCTACTTCACGATCGCCACCACGCTGTTGTCGACCTCGATGGGCTTCATCTGGGCACCGGTGGCGGCGCTGTTCTCCAGCGACTACGTGGCGCTGCAGTTCGACGGCAGCCAGCTGCTGCCGGTCTGGGTGACACCGCTGCTGGCGGTGGTCGGGGTGCTGCTGCTGTTCGCCACGCTGCACCTGGCCCGCGGCATCGGCCGCCTGCACGGGATAATGGCCAAGCATCTGCTGGTGCGGCTGTAAGCCGCGGGCACAGGTCGATCCTCTGCGAGTGCCGGCCAGCGGCCGGCACGATCTGCAGCACGCGCCCCGCATCAAGGGGGGCTCGGCCGCGAAGCGGGCGTCAGCCCGCTTTACGTCGCAGCGGCGTCACGTTGCTGGCGATCTTCGCGGCTTTCTTCGGCTTGCTGGTCACGGTCTGCGCATGGGCGGCGAAGAAATCGCGCACCTTCGGGTAGACCGTTTCGCGCCAGCGGCGGCCGCTGAAAATGCCGTAGTGGCCGGCGCCTTCGACGATGAAGTGCTCGCGGTGCGCAGCCGGAATGCCGGTGCACAGTTCCTGCGCCGCTTCGGTCTGGCCGAGGCCGGCGATGTCGTCCAATTCGCCTTCGATGCTCAGCAGCGCCGTGCCGGTGATCGCGCTGGGATCCACGCGTTCACCCTGCACGTACCACTCGCCGCGCGGCAGCAGGAATTCCTGGAAGACCACGCGGATCGTATCCAGGTAGTACTTGGCCGGCATGTCGAGCACGGCGTTGTACTCGTCATAGAAACGGCGGTGCGCGTCGGCATCTTCCATGTCGCCCTTGACCAGGTCGGCATAGAAATCCCAGTGCGAACTGAAATGGCGGCTCGGGTTCATCGACAGGAACCCCGCGTGCTGCAGGAAGCCCGGATACACGCGGCGGCCGGCGCCCGGGAAGGTGGCCGGCACGGTGTGGATGACGTTGTTCTCGAACCACGACATCGGGTTCTGCGTGGCCAGGTTGTTGACCGCGGTCGGGCTGCAGCGCGCATCGATCGGCCCGCCCATCATCACCAGCGAACGCGGCGTGGTTTCGCCGCGGCTGGCCATCAGCGAGACAGCGGCAAGCACCGGTACGGTCGGCTGGCAGACGCTGACCACGTGCAGCTTCTCCGCACCGAGGTGGCGGATGAATTCCTGCACATAGGCGATGTAATCATCCAGCCCGAATTCGCCTTCGCTGCCGGGCACCATGCGCGCATCGACCCAGTCGGTCACGTACACGCGGTGGTCGCGCAGCAGGGTGCGCACGGTATCGCGCAGCAGCGTGGCGTGGTGGCCGGACAACGGCGCCACCACCAGCACGAACGGCTGGTTGAGCATGGTGTGCAGCTGGTCGGCTTCGTTGCTGTGGCGTTTGAAGCGCAGCAGCTTGCAGAACGGCTTGCTGATTTCTTCGTGGACGACGATCGGCACGCGCTCGCCCTCGACGTCGATCTCGTTGATGCCCCACTCGGGCTTCTCGTAATCCTTGCCGATGCGGTGGAACAGCTCGTTCACAGCGGCCAGGCGATCCGCGCCGGGCATCTGCGACCACCAATGACCTTGATTGGCGAAGAACTTCGCGTTGGCCTGGGCCTGGTGCACCCACGGGGCGAGCAGGTTGCGGGTCAACTCATGCAGCTGATATAGCATGACGTCCAATATGTATGGTCTTATGTTGCCGCGCAGCATAGCGCACCCGTCGCGCGGGCGCGTTAATGCGGGTCCTGTCTCAATTGTTATCGAGACTCAGGGCGCGCCGCGTTCCAGTGCGGCCGCATGCCCGGCCAAGGTGGGGGACAGCCAGCAATGCGAGCCCAAGGCGGTGAAACCGACCCGCTTGAGCTGGCTGCGGTACCAGCGCGCCGGACGTGCCTGGAAGCCTTCGTGGTCGCCATCGAAGTCATCTTCGGCGGTGAACGCCTCCAGGAACGCCACCCCGGCCGTCAGCTCGGCGAAGCCTTCCAGTGCCGGGCGCAGTTCGCGGCTGGGCACGTAGTGCATCACATCCGAGCAGATCAACAGATCGACCGGCGCGCACGGGCGCAACCAGGCGAAATCGCCGACCTTGGCCGGGTGCAGGTTGCGGCTGCGGCCATAGCGGTGCACGGCATAGTCGCTGCTGTCGAAGCCCAGGTACTGCACGCGCGGGCGCAGCTTGAGCAGCGGCGCGCGCCAGGCGCCTTCGCCGCAGCCGATATCGAGCACGCTGCGGATCGGGCGTTCCAGGTAGTACTCGGCGCTGGCCACGGCGAGCGCCACCTTGCGCGCCAGGCGCGCGGCACCACCGGTCTGGTCAGGCTGGTACCAGCGCTGGAAATAGGCGGCGTCGTAGGTTTTGTCCATGGGGATGTGCACGTGGGGGAAAGCGGCGCTTATCGTACGGCGTGGGCGCACGGATGCGTAGTTGAGGTGTGGCGATGGGTCGCACCAGCCACGCATGGGGTGTCTCTACCGGGCATGCGAGAATGGCGGCCAACCCATGCCAGCCGCCGGAGCAAGCACATGCAGTCCTACTACTGGGTCAAGACCTTCCACCTGTTGTTCGTGGTGGCATGGATGGCGGCGGTGTTCTATCTGCCCCGGATCCTGGTCAACCTCAGCGAGACCGCCGGCCAGTTGCCGGTGACCGAGCGGCTGCAGCTGATGGGCCTGCGCCTGTACAAGTTCGGCCACATGATGTTCGGCCTTGCGCTGATCCTGGGCGTGGTGCTGTGGCTGGGCTACCGCGTGATTCCGGACTTCCCGACCATGGTCGCCCCCGGTGCGGCGGGCTGGCTGCATGCCAAGCTGGGCCTGGTGGTGCTGCTGCTGGTGTATTACTCGTGGACCGGGCGGCTGCTGAAAGGCGCGGTGAAGGGCAGGGTGCTGCCGTCCTCGCGTGCGCTGCGCTGGTTCAACGAACTGCCGCTGGTGCTGTTCATCGGCGTGGTATGGCTGGTGATCGCCAAGCCGTTCTGAGTCGGTCAGAGCCGGCCAGCGGCCGGCCCTGTCGCCGGGCCACGCCGCCGGTGTGCCGCACAAAAAAAAGCCGGGCGCTCACGCGTCCGGCTTTTTCGTTTGCGCCGCAGCCCGGTCAGGCTACTTCGTAGGTCCCGTAGCTGCGCAGGCGCTCGTAACGCTTCTGCAGCAGCTCATCCACCGGCAGCTTCTCCAGCACGTCCAGCTCGTTGAGCAGTACGGCCTTCAGGCGCTTGGCCATCTGGTTCGGGTTGCGGTGGGCGCCACCGGTCGGCTCACGCAGCACCTTGTCCACCAGGCCCAGGCTCTTCAGGCGCGGGGCGGTCAGGCCGAGCTGTTCGGCGGCGTCCTTGGCCTTGGCCGGGTCCTTCCACAGGATCGAGGCGCAGCCCTCCGGGCTGATGGTCGAGTACACGCTGTATTCCAGCATCACGGTGCGGTCGCCCACGCCCAGTGCCAGTGCGCCACCCGAGCCGCCTTCACCGATCACGGTGCAGACCACAGGCACCTTCAGTTCGGCCATTTCCATCAGGTTGCGTGCGATCGCTTCGGACTGGCCGCGCGATTCGGCGTCGATGCCCGGCCAGGCACCGGCGGTGTCGATCAGGGTCAGCACCGGCAGGCCGAAGCGTTCGGCCATCTTCATCAGGCGCAGCGCCTTGCGGTAGCCCTCCGGCTTGGGCATGCCGAAGTTGCGCTTGATCTTTTCCTTGGTGTCGCGGCCCTTCTGATGGCCGATCAGCATCACCGAGCGGCCACCGATACGGGCCAGGCCGCCGATGATCGCCTTGTCGTCCGCGAAGGCGCGGTCGCCAGCCAGTTCCTGGAACTCATCGCAGATGATGCGGATGTAGTCCTCGGTGTACGGGCGGGACGGATGCCGGGCCAGCTGCAGCACCTGCCAGGAGGTCAAGTTGCGGAAGATCTGCGCGGTGCGCACCCGCAGCTTGTCCTGCAGGGCATGGACCTCGGCCTCGACATTGACCGCAGGTCCGGCGCTGGCGCTGCGCAGTTCCTGGATCTTCGCCTCCAGATCAGCGATGGGTTGCTCGAAGTCGAGGTAGTTCGGATTCATCGGAAACCGTCGTGAAGAAAAGAGGGAAAGTGTAGCCGAATGCGCCGAAAAGCCCCGTACGCCGTCGTCTGGAAACCGACGGTAGCGCAGCGGGGCCAGGGGCGCCAGTCAGGTCAGGGCACGACCAGCGCCGCGCTGCCCATCAGCGTGCTGCGGGTCTGCACGAAGGTGTTGTAGCCCTCGTTGGCCTCCTTGGACAGGCCCGAGCCCAGCGTGGCGGTCGCGGCGGTGAAGGCCATCTGCGCCTGGAAGGCCTCCTGCTGGAGCTGCAGCTGTGCATCGGCAGTGGTGGCATGCAGGTAGCGGGTGTACAGCTCGCGCAACGGGCCGGCATGGGCCTCGAAGGCCGGGTCCAGCGCAGGCAGGGCGGTCGGGGCGGCTTCCAGCGTGTAGGTGGGCGCGACATAGCCCTTGGGCTGGTGGCGCACATAGACGCCGGGGTCGCCCAGGTTGTCTTCGACATAGTCGATGAAGGCCGGGGCCGTGAAGATCTTGGCGTTGATCCGGCCGCCGCTGGCGTCCACGTGCATCACGGTCTGCTCTTCGGGGAACGGCTCGTGCACGCCGAAGTTCCACGTCTTGTCGATGAACAGCGCGTGGGTACTCTGGTAAGGGCCCTCGAAGTTGACGCCGCCCAGCTCGATCTGGTTGTTCAGGTCGCCGAAGTTCTTCAGCTTGTCTTCGCCGGTGACGTAGATTTCGTTGGCGATCACGTACTCGGCCAGGGTCGGGTTGATCAAGCCACCCTTGCCCTTGGCGTAGACGATGAAGCGCACGTCGCCAAGGCGTTCGGTCTGCAGGTGATGTTCACCGGGCTTGAGCTTGACCGGGCGCGAAGCGTGCGCGGCGATCGGCAGTTCGTTGCCATCGATGCGCAGGGTCAGCGGCGTATCGCCCGGGTTGTCGATCTCGAAGGTCTGGGCGGGGCTGGAACAGCCGGTGAGGGCGGCAGCTGCGATCAGCAGCACGGTAAAACGCTTGATCAAAACAAAACACCTGTGTTGCAACAGAAAAAAAGGAAATCAGTTCGCCCAGGGCGGGCTGTAACGCACTTTCACCGTGCGGACCGCCGGATCGGCGCGCAGGGCGTCGACCAGCTGGCTGTCCACGCGCACGGCGATCTCGCCGGCGACATCGAGCATGCCGGCCACCGGGCCCTGTTCCGAGCCGAGCAGCATATCCAGGCGCAGCGGCGTGCGGCCCGGCCGATGCCGGTCAAGCAGGGCATTGACGCGGTTCCACACCGCGCTGTCCTGGCGCAGATCCAGCCGCAGCGACAGGCGCGTGGCGTAGTTGGCGCAGATGTCTTCGTAGTCCCACACCTGGCGGATGCGCAGCGCATAGCCGCCGTTGAACTCGTCTTCGCGCAGGCCGCCCTTGACCACCAGGATGCGGTCCTTGGTCATCAGGTGGCCGAACTCGGCCAGGCCATCGGTAAAGGCGCTGCACTCCACGCGGCCCTTGCCGTCTTCGAGCTGCATGAAGATCTGGCTTTCGCCCTTGCGTCGTACACCGACCACCAGACCGGCCAGAATCACTGGCGTTTCCTGGCGCCAGGCGCGCTTCTCGCCGTCCTTGCTGGGCCGTGCCGGCGGGATCAGCTTCTCGAGCATGCCCAGGTCGGTGCCGACCAGATCCTTGACGTCATCGGCGTAGGGATCGAACGGATGACCACTGAGGTAGAAGCCCAGCGTTTCGCGTTCGCCTTCCAGCAGCTGGCCCAGCGCCCACTCTTTGGCTTCGGGCAGTTCCAGCTGCATCGCCGTCGTGACCGGATCGGGTGCGCCGAACAGCGAGTTCTGGCCGGAGGCCTTCTCGCGTGCCATCTGGTCGGTGGCCTTGAGCACTTCGGGCAGCTGCAGCATCAGCGAGGCGCGGTTCTTGCCGAGGCCGTCCATCGCGCCGCAGTTGATCATCGCTTCCAGCGTGCGGCGGTTGAGCTTGCCGGATTCGGCGCGCATGCAGAAATCCAGCAGCGACGCGTAGCGGCCGCCACGCTGGCGTTCTTCCACGATCGCTTCGCAGGCCCCCTGGCCGACGCCCTTGATCGCGCCCAGGCCGTACACGATGGTGTCGGCGCTGGAGGCTTCGAACATGTACGCCGACTCGTTCACGCGCGGCGGCAGCACGGTCAGGCCGAGGTTGCGCACTTCGGCGAGGAAGCCGACCACCTTGTCGGTGTTGTCCATGTCCGAGGACAGCGTCGCGGCCATGAACTCGGCCGGGTAATGACGCTTGAGCCAGGCGGTCTGGTAGCTCACCAGCGCGTAGGCAGCGGCGTGCGACTTGTTGAAGCCGTAGCCGGCGAACTTCTCCATCAGGTCGAAGATCGCGTCGGCCTTGGCTTCGACGACGCCGTCCTTGGCCGCACCTTCGCGGAAGATCTCGCGGTGCTTGGCCATTTCGGCCGGCACCTTTTTGCCCATCGCGCGGCGCAGCAGATCGGCGCCGCCGAGCGAGTAACCGCCCACGATCTGCGCCATCTGCATCACCTGCTCCTGATACACCATGATGCCGTAGGTGTCTTTCAGGATCGCTTCGGTGCGCGGATCGGGGTAGATGATTTCTTCCTGCCCGTGCTTACGCGCGTTGAAGGAGGGAATCAGGTCCATCGGGCCGGGGCGGTACAGCGACACCAGCGCGATGAGGTCTTCGAAGCGGTCGGGACGCGCGTCTTTGAGCAGGCGGCGCATGCCCGAGGATTCGAACTGGAACACTGCGCCGGTGTTGCCGTTGGCGAAGATGTCCTTGTAGGTGGGCACGTCATCGAGCGGCAGCGCGGTGATGTCCACCGGCGGGATGCCGGCGCGTTCGTGGCGCTTGTTGATCGCCTTGACCGCCCAGTCGATGATCGTCAGCGTGCGCAGGCCGAGGAAGTCGAACTTCACCAGGCCGATTTCTTCGACGTCGTTCTTGTCGAACTGGGTGACCGGGTTGCGGCCGCGGCCGCCTTCGTCATGTTCGGCGAACAGCGGGCAGAATTCGGCCAGCGGTTCGGGCGCGATCACCACGCCACCGGCGTGCTTGCCGGCGTTGCGGGTGAGGTCTTCGAGCTGGCGGGCCAGGTCGATCAGGTCGCGGACATCGTCTTCGTTCTGGTAGCGCTGGATCAGCTCCGGCGAGGCCATTTCCGAATCCTTGCCTTCGCCCATCGCATCCTTGAGCGAGATGCCCAGGATGTTGGGGATCAGCTTGGAGACGCCGTCGACCAGACCGTACGGGAAGCCGAGCACGCGGCCGGAATCGCGCACCACCGCCTTGGCTGCCATGGTGCCGTAGGTGATGATCTGGCTGACCCGGTCGCGACCGTATTTACGCGCGACGTAGTCGATGACTTCGTCGCGGCGGTCCATGCAGAAGTCGATGTCGAAGTCGGGCATCGACACGCGTTCGGGGTTGAGGAACCGCTCGAACAGCAGGTTGTACGGGATCGGATCCAGATCGGTGATCTGCAGCGCCCAGGCGACCAGTGAGCCGGCACCGGAACCGCGGCCCGGGCCGATCGGAATGCCCTGGTTCTTTCCCCACTGGATGAAGTCGGCCACGATCAGGAAGTAGCCGGGGAAGCCCATCTTGATGATGGTGGCCAGTTCGAATTCCAGGCGCTCGACATAATCGGCACGGGTCTTGCCCGGCGCCAGCGGATTCTTTTCGAGGCGTGCTTCCAGGCCCTTGCGCGATTCGCTGCAGATCCAGCTGTCGAGGGTTTCGTCCTCGGGCACCGGGTAGTTGGGCAGGAAGTAGGTGCCCAAACGCATTTCGATGTTGCAGCGTTCGGCCAGCGCGAGCGTGTTGTCGATCGCGTCGGGGATGTCGGCGAACAGCGCGCACATGTCCTCGGCGGACTTGAGGTACTGCTGGTCGCTGTAGTCGCGCGGGCGCTTGGGGTCGTCCAGCACGCGGCCGGAGGAAATGCACACGCGCGCTTCGTGGGCGTTGAAGTCTTCCGGCTGCAGGAAGCGCACATCGTTGCTGGCGATCACCGGGAGCCCGCGCTGGCCGGCGGCCTGCAGGGCGAACTGGTTGAAGGCTTCTTCGCCGTCGCGGCCGGTGCGGGTCAGTTCCAGGTGCAGGCCATCGCCGAACACGCGCTGCCAGTCGGCGAGCTGCTGCTCGGCCAGATCATGGCGGCCGTCACCGGCCAGGCGCCCGGCGAGGCTGTCGCGGCCGGCCAGTGCAAACAGGTTGTGGCAGCCGGCCTTGAGCCAGTCGGGGTGAACGGCGACGCCGCCTTCGGGGCGGTGGCCTTCCATCCAGGCGCGGGTGAGCAGCCTGGAGAGGCTGAGGTAGCCTTCGCGGTCGCGGCAGAGCAGGGTCATGCGCCAGGGCGTCATGCCTTCTTCGGCGATCATGATGTCGGCACCAGCGATGGGTTTGATGCCCACGGTTTCGGCGGCTTTGTAGAACTTGACCAGCGCGAACAGGTTGTTGAGATCCGTCACTGCCAGCGCGGGCAGTTTCAGTTCGACCGCGCGGCTGAGCAGGTTGGCCTGCTTTGCTTTTTTCGGGTCAGCCTGATCCGGCTTCGCCGGGACACGGATGGTCGAATCCGCCAGCGAAAATTCGGTGTGGACGTGGAGATGTACGAAACGGGAAGTGGACATGCCGAACCAATGTGATGCCCGGTCAGGGTAGCGGTGGCGGTGGACGCGAACAAGGCTTGACAGGGGTATTGCGGGGGCGCGGGCTGGCGGTGGGGTTCAGGTTTCTTGAGGCGGTTGCAGCGATTGCGGCGATTGCAGGGTTTGGCGCGGGTGGAGCAGGTGCAGGAGCGGCGGGCGATGTGGTGCTGCGGGCCACCCCTTCGATAGATGGCCGGTGCGTTGGGGTGAGCAACAGCCGACCGTTCAACAGGGTGCTGGTGCGCAGAGGCAGGCAACCGTCACCCCTCGAGAGATAGCTGGTACACGGTGGTGAGCAACCGCCAACCATTCCACCCTTGGTGATGCCCAGTGGCGAGCTACCGCCGCGTGCTGAGGGGTGGCGCGCCGGGCGGTGCCCAGCCGTCGCAGCGCTCAGGCGGGGAGGGGGCTGGGTTCGGGTTCCAAGCAAGCGCGCACGGGGGCGAAGCTGCGGCGGTGCTGGGGGCAGGGGCCGTGGTTGCGCAGGGCGGCGAGGTGGGCGGGGGTGCCGTAGCCTTTGTGCTGGTCGAAGCCGTATTCGGGGTGGGCGTCGTGCAGGGTCTGCATGAAGCGGTCGCGGCTGACTTTGGCGAGGATCGAGGCGGCCATGATGGCGCGGTCGAGGGCGTCGCCGCCGATCAGGGCCTGGGCCGGGCAGGGCAGGCCCTTGGGGACGACGTTGCCGTCGATGCGGGCGAACTGGGCGACGTGGGCGACACCTTCGACGGCGCGGCGCATGCCGAGCATCGTGGCCTGGTAGATGTTGAGAGCGTCGATTTCACTGACATCGACCATCACCACGTGCCAGGCCAGGGCGCGGTCGAGGATCCTGTCGTAGAGCTGGTCGCGGCGGGCGGCGGTGAGCTGCTTGGAGTCGTCCAGCCCGTTCAGGCGCGGGCGGTCCGGGCAGAACACCACGGCGGCCACGGCGACCGGGCCGGCCAGGGGGCCGCGGCCGGCTTCATCCACGCCGGCCACGTAGCGCGGGGCTACGGTGGCCAGGGCGGCGCCGTCGAACAGGGCCAGCGAGGCGGCTGCGGCGTGGCGACGGCTCATGCGGCGCGGCCGTGCCTGGCGCCGCGTTCGAGCAGCTCGGTGACGGCATCAGCGGCGCGCGCCGAGGCATCGCGACGCAGCTGCAGGTGCAGGCGTTCGTAGGTGTCCTGCAGGTCGGTCACGCGCTGGGGGTGATCGAACCACTGCAGGATCGCGGCGGCCAGTTTGTCCGGGGTGCAGTCGTGCTGCATCAGTTCCGGGGCAAGATCCTTGCCGGCCAGGATGTTGGGCAGGGCGAAGCGGTCGACCTTGAGCAGGCCCAGGGCCTTGACGATGCGGTAGGTGAGTTCGGCGACGCGGTAGCCGACCACCATCGGGCGTTTGACCAGCATGGTCTCCAGCGTCGCGGTGCCGGAGGCGAGCACGACCACGTCGGCGGCGATCATCGCGGTGCGCGCGTTGCCGTCGAGCAGGTGCGAGTGGGCGACCGGCAGCGCAGAGGCGGAGAGCTGTTCGCTGATCAGCTGGCGGCAGGCAGCGTTGGCGGCCGGCACCACCACGTGCAAGCCGGGAATGCGCTCGGAGACCTGCCAGGCGGCTTCGAAGAACGGTTCGCCGAGTTTGCTGATCTCGCCCAGGCGGCTGCCGGGCAATACCGCCAGCACCTTGGCATTGGAGGGCAGGCCGAGCTCGGCACGCGCCTGTTCGCGGTCGTTGTGCAAGGGAATGTCATCGGCCATCGGGTGGCCGACGAAGCGGGCGTCGACCCCGTGCCTGGCGTAGATCGGCGGCTCCATCGGGAACAGGCACAGCACCAGGTCGGCGCTGGCCCCGATCTTCTCGGCGCGCTTCTCGCGCCAGGCCCAGACCGACGGGCTGACGTAATGGACGGTGCGGACACCGCGGTCCTTCAGCCAGCGCTCCACGCCGAGGTTGAAGTCGGGGGCGTCGATACCGATGAACACGTCCGGCTGCCACTCCAGCGCACGCGCGCGGAACTCGCGGCGCAGTTTGAGCAGGCGCGGCAGGTGGCGCAGGATTTCGGTCAGGCCCATCACGGCCAGTTCGCTGGCATCGAACCAGGTCTGGCAGCCGGCGCTGCGCATGGCGTCGCCGCCGATACCGGCGAACTCGGCGTTCGGGAAGCGCAGGCGCAGTTCGCGCACCAGGCCGGCACCGAGCAGGTCGCCGGAGGCTTCACCGGCGACCAGGGCGATCCGCACCGGGCGGTCGGAGCTGCGCACGGCCAGCGTCTGTTCGACGCTGGTGGCCATCGCAGCGAGCGGAATGATCTCGGCGGTCGGCATGCCCGGGGTGTGCCCGCCTGGACCCGTCATCGCAGCAGGGGCCTCTCGGCGCTTTCGATGAAGTCCAGCAGGTCCTTCACGTCGGCGCTGTGGGTGGCCTGTTCGGCCAGCTGCAGCTTGGCTTCGGCCAGTGGCAGGCCGGCCACGTACAGCGTGCGGTAGGCGCGCTTGATGCTGGCGATGCGCTCGGCATCGAAACCACGGCGCTTGAGGCCTTCGCTGTTGATGCCGCGCGGGCGGCCCAGGGTGTCGCTGCCGACCATGGTGAACGGCGGCACGTCGCCGTTGGTCAGCGCGCCCATGCCAAGGAAGGCGTGGGCACCGATGCGGCAGAACTGGTGGGCACCGGCGAAGCCGCTGATGATCACGTAGTCGCCCACGGTGACGTGGCCGGCCAGCGTGGTGTTGTTGGAGAACACGCAATGGTCGCCGACGTGGCAGTCGTGCGCCACATGGGTGTAGGCCAGCATCCAGTTATCGTTGCCGACCGTGGTGATGCCACCGCCGCCGGCGGTGCCACGATTGATGGTGACGAACTCGCGGATGACGTTGTCATCGCCGATCACCAGTTCGGTGCGCTCGCCTTTGTACTTCTTGTCCTGCGGCTCGCCACCGATCGCGGCATGGCCGATGAAGCGGTTGTTGCGGCCGATCCGGGTCGGGCCGTGGATCGAGCAGTGCGGACCGATCTCGGTGCCGGCACCGATCTCCACGTCCGCACCGATCAGGCAGAACGCACCCACGCGCACATCCGCAGCCAGCGTCGCCGACGGGTCGATGACCGCGGTGGGGTGGATGAGAGGGGCGTTGTCACTCATTGCAGATCTCCTGCCAGGATCATTCGCGGGTGCCGGCGCACAGCACTTCGGCGCAGGCGACGATTTCGCCATCGACCTTGGCCACGCAGTCGTACACCGCCATGTTGCGGATCACGCGCTTGATTTCCACGTGCATTTCCAGCACGTCGCCAGGCACGACCTGCTTGCTGAAGCGGGCCTTGTCGACCTTCACCATGTAGAACAGTTTCGACTGCGCATCGCGGCCCAGGGTGAGCTGGGTGAGCACGCCGCCGGCCTGCGCCATCGCTTCGATGATCAGCACGCCGGGCATGATCGGCTGCCCCGGGAAGTGGCCCTGGAAGAACGGCTCGTTGATGCTGACGTTCTTGGTGGCGACGATCTTCCGGTTCTCGAAATCGAGCGAGATCACCTTGTCCACCAGCAGGAACGGATAGCGGTGCGGGATCAGCTGCTGGATCTGGTTGATGTCCGGCAGATTCTGGTTGTTGCTCATTCCTTCTCCTTGCTCACAGACAGGATGCGCCGGGCGAGCGCATCGAGCTGCTTGAAGCGCGCGGCATTCTTACGCCACGTGCGGTTGTCGGTCAGTGGGGTGCCGGAGGAGTACTCGCCCGGCTCATGAATGGAGTTGCGCACCACCGACTTGCCGGTGATGACGACCTTGTCGCAGATTTCGAGGTGACCGACCACGCCGACGGCGCCGCCCAGCAGGCAGTAACGGCCGATCTTGGCGCTGCCGGCGATGCCGGTGCAGCCGGCGATGGCCGAGTGGGCGCCGATCTGGACGTTGTGGGCGACCTGCACGAGGTTGTCCAGGCGCACGTCGTTCTCGAGCACGGTGTCTTCCAAGGCGCCGCGGTCGACGCAGGTGTTGGCACCGATCTCGCAGTCATCGCCAATGCGCACGCCGCCCAACTGGGGCACCTTGATCCAGTGGCCGGCATCCATGGCCAGGCCGAAGCCGTCGGCACCGAGCACGGCGCCGGGATGGATGCGCACGCGCTTGCCGAGCTTGACGCGGGTGACCAGGGTCACGCGGGCGATCAGTTCGCAGCCGGTCTCCAGGATGCAGTCTTCGCCGATGACGCTGCCCGGGCCGACGATGCAGTTCTCACCGACGATGCTGCGGGCACCGATGGTGACGAACGGGCCGATATGGGCGCTGGCGGCGACCTGGGCGTCCGGATCGATGCAGGCGCTGGGGTGGATGCCCGGGGCGCGCGGCGGTGCGATGTCGAACAGGGCGGCGATCTTGGCGAACGTGGTGTACGGGTCCTTGGCGACCAGGGCGGCGCCGGGCGCGGCCTCGGCATCCTCGGCGCGCAGCACGACGATGGCGGCCTGGCTGTCGGCCAGCTGCGCGCGGTAGCGCGGGTTGGCCAGGAAGGTGAGCTGGCCGGGGCCGGCATGGGCGAGCGTAGCCACGCCATGGATGGCGGTGCTGCCATCACCATGGACCTGCAGGCCAAACTGCTCGGCGAGTTGCTGGGCGGTATAGGTAGGAGTGTTCACCGGGGGAGTTTACCGTGTGCTGCCGAAACGGTCATGCGGGGCGGGGCTCGTGGGCCGCATCCATGCGGCCCAACGGTCCTGGCCAGGGCCACCCGCCACGACCCCCGACGGTTCAGCGCCAGCGCGGAAGGATGGTGCCGGCCGCTGGCCTGACCCAGAAACGAAAACGCCGGGCAAAGCCCGGCGAATGCGTACCGCGCCTGGTGGAGAGGCCCCCTTCTGTTAAGGGGGCCGCGCCGACGGCGCGGGGGATAGGAGGAATCGTTGGGCCCCAAGGTTTGCTGCGCAAACCTTGGGCAATTCACCTTAGGCGGTCAGAACTGACCGCCAAAGGTGAATTGCAGACGCTCGACTTCGTCGCCGTCTTCCTTCTTGAGCGGGAAGGCGTAGCTGATCGAGATCGGGCCGACCGGGGCGCGCCACAGCAGGGCCACACCGGTGGACACGCGCAGTTCGTTGGCCTTGAAGTTGTCCACGCCGGTGTACACGTTGCCGAAGTCCACGAAGGCCGAGATGCGGGCCGAGGGGCTGTCGAACAGGCGCGGGAAGTAGGCTTCGACCGAACCGACGGTCTTCAGCGAGCCACCCAGCGGCTGGCCGCGGTTGTAGCTCAGGGTCGGTTCCGAACGCGGGCCGAGGGTGTTGTCCTCGAAGCCACGCACCGAGTTGGTACCACCGGCGTAGAAGTTCTCGTAGAACGGCAGGCCAGCGGCGGTCACCACACGGGTGCTGCCATCCGGGTTGGTGATCACGCGGGTGGTGTCATTGCCGTAGCTGTCGCCGTAGCCGACTTCGGCGCGGGTGTTGATGACCAGCTGCGGGATGATCGGCCAGTACTTGGAGAACTGGTAGTTCAGCTTGTAGTACTCGACGGTCGAACCCGGCAGCGTGGTTTCCAGGCCGACGCGCTGGTAGGTACCACGGGTCGGCATGAAGTAGTCGTTGCGGGTATCGCGCGCCCAGCCCAGCTCGGTGCGCCAGGAGTGGAACGTGCGCTGGCCGATGGCGTCGATGTAATCGATGATCGCCTGCGGGGTCGAGCCCTGGTAGGTGGTGATCTGGTTGCTGTCGATGCCCACCATCAGCGAGACGGTGTCGTTCTCGGTGATCGGCACGCCGAACACCACCTGCGCGGCACCGTTGGTGCTGTTGTACTGCGCGGTGTTGAAGTCGGAGTAATCCAGTTCGCGCCAGGACAGGTTGTAGCCCAGCGAGACGCCGTCATCGGTGAAGTACGGGTTGGTGTAGCTGAAGCCGTAACGCTGCAGGTAGCTGCTGCGCGACGCTTCGACCGACACGCGGTTGCCGCCGCCCAGGAAGTTGTTCTGCGACAGCTGCACCGAGGTGGTCATGCCGTAGGACTGCGAATAGCCCAGGCCGAACACGAAGCTGCCCGAGGTGGTTTCCTTGACGTTGTAGACCACGTCGACCTGGTCGTTGCTGCCGGTGACCGGCGGCGTTTCCACGTCGACCGATTCGAAGTAGCCCAGGCGCTGCAGACGGATCTTGGAACGGTCGATCGCGGCCTGCGAGTACCAGCTGTTTTCGAACTGGCGCATTTCACGACGCAGGACTTCGTCGGAGGTGCGGGTGTTGCCCTTGAAGGTGATGCGGCGCACCGACACGCGCGGGCCGGGAACGACCTGCATGTTGATGGCCACCGTGCGGTCGGCACGGTTGCTGGTCGGGATCGGGTTCACTTTGGCGAAGGCGTAGCCGATGTTGGACAGCGAATTGGTGATCTGGTCCGAGCTGAATTCCAGCAGCGCACGCGAGAACGTGTCGCCGGACTTCTGGATCACCATGCGCTCGACATCTTCCTGCGGGAGGATGGTGTCGCCGGTGACCTTGATCTCGGAGATCTTGTACTGCTCACCCTCGGTCACGCCGGCGGTGATGAACATGTCGCGCTTGTCGGGGCTGATCGAGACCTGCGTGGAATCGATGCTGAAATCCACGTAGCCGCGGTCCAGGTACCAGCCGTTGAGCTTTTCCAGGTCGCCGGACAGCTTTTCCTTGGAGTACTGGTCATCGCGGCGGTACCACGAGGCCCAGTTGTGCTCCTTGGATTCCCAGGTTTCCAGGATGTCCTTGGCCGGGAACTTCTCGGTGCCGACCAGGTTCACGTGCTGGATCTTGGCGGCCTTGCCTTCCTTGATCGCGATCGCGATATCCACGCGGTTGCGGTCCAGCGGGCTCACCGTCGGAGTGATGTCCACGTTGTATTTGCCACGGTCGTTGTACTGGCGGCGGAGTTCCTGGGTCACGCGGTCCAGGCTCAGGCGATCGAAGGTGCCACCCTCGGTCAGGCCGATGTCGCTCAGGCCCTTGAGCAGCTGATCGCTCTTGATGTCCTTGTTGCCGGTGACGGTCAACTTGTTGATCGCCGGGCGCTCCTTGACCGTGACCACGAGGATGTCGCCCTGGCGTTCGAGCTGGACGTCTTCGAAGAAGCCGGTCTTGTACAGCGCACGGATGGTTTCACCGACCTTGTTGTCGGTGATGGTGTCGCCACGTTCCACCGGCAGGTAGGTGAACACGGTACCGGAGGTGATGCGCTGCAGACCATCCACGCGGATGTCGCTGACGGTGAAGGGCTCGGCTGCCTGCGCCAGGGCGGGCGCGCCGAAACCGGCAACGAGTGCGAGGGCCAGCAGGCGGCGATTGGGGAGTCGCGTCATGTCACGTCCGGTTGGAGTCGATTTCAACATTGCGGGATGCCGGCGCATAAGACGACGACAAAAGGAAAAAAGTTCATCGCGGGACCAGGCCGAGGATGTCGTTGTAGAACGCCAATCCCATCAGCCCGGCCAGCAGCGCCAGGCCTACATACTGCCCGGCAGCCATGGCGCGCTCGCTCAGCGGGCTGCCCTTGACCAACTCGATAAGGTAATACAGCAGGTGCCCGCCGTCCAAGATGGGGATGGGCAACAGGTTGATGATGCACAGGCTCAGCGACAGCAGGGCCAGGAAATACAGGAACCAGTCCAGGCCGCGCTTGGCCGAGACATTGGCCACCCGGGCAATGGTGACCGGGCCGGAGATGTTCTGCAGCGAGGCGTTGCCGGTGACGATGCGGCGCATCATCCCCAGCGAATCGCCGGCCATCCGGGCGGTTTCACGCAGGGCCACCGGCACTGCCGCAAACGGCCCGAACTTGAGTTCGGCGTCATAGGCCGGGGCATGGGTCTCGGGGAAACCGATGCCGATCTGCCAGGTCGGCTGGCCGCGGCCGTCCACGCCCTGGCGGGGGGTGATCTCCAGCGCCAGCCGCTCGCCACCGCGCAGGACGTCGATCATGCCGGGGCCGCCGCGCTGGCCCAGTGCGGCGATCTGCGCCGGCACCTGGTCGGCGCCTTCGATGCGCTGGCCGTCCACGGCCACGATCAGGTCGCCCGGCACCAGCACGCCCTGGGCGGCCGCGTCGGGCAGGACCTTGTCCACCAGCGCTGGCTGCAGCCAGAACTGCCAGCTCAACCCGGTCAGCTGGGGGACGCGGCGTTCATCGAAGCCGGCGGGCAGCTGCGACAGCGGCAGCGTGCGGGTCCGGACCTGGTCCAGGCCATCAAGCACCTCGACCTTGGCATCGTGACGATCCATCGCGGCGGTGGTCAGCGCCATGCTGGCTTCACCGGCGGTGGCCACGCTGCGACCGTCGACCTTGACCACGCGGTCGCCGGCCTGCAGCCCGGCGGCCTGCGCCATGCCGGTGGTGCGGCCGACGGTGGCCGAGTAATCCTGTTTGCCGATCACGAACATCGCCCAGAGCAGGGCGATGCACAGGATCAGGTTGGCGGCCGGGCCCGCGGCGACCACCGCGATCCGCTGCCACACACTCTTGTGGTTGAAGGCCTGGCCGCGCTCCGCCGGGTGCACCTCGACCTCGCGCTCGTCCAGCATCTTCACGTAGCCGCCCAGCGGAATGGCGGCGATCGCGAATTCGGTGCCCGCGCGGTTGCGGCGCGACCACAGCGGCTTGCCGAAACCGACAGAGAAGCGCAGCACCTTGATCCCGCAACGGCGGGCGACCCAGTAGTGACCGAATTCGTGGAAGGTCACCAGCAGGCCAAGGCTGACGATCATCCACCAGACGGATCCGATGAAATCACCCATGGTGATCAGCACTGTAAAGGGGCGTGTGGGGCATTCAGGCGTGGTCGATGGCGGCTTGGGTGATCTGGCGGGCGCGCTGATCGGCGGTCAGCAGGCCCTCCAGTGTATCGGCGGACTCGCTCGACAGTGTTGACAGAGCGTTAGCGACCAGCGCTGGAATGGCAAGGAAAGCTGCCCGCCCCTGAAGAAACGCTGAAACCGCGACTTCGTTGGCGGCATTGAGGATCGCCGGCGCGGTGCCGCCGGCGGCCATGGCCTGCCAGGCAAGCGTCAGACAGGGGAAGGCCTCGGTGTCCGGGGCTTCGAAATCCAGCCGGCCCTGGGTCAGCAGATCCAGCCCGCCGACCCCGGAGTCGATCCGCTGCGGCCAGCCCAGGCCGACGGCCAGGGTGGTGCGCATGTCCGGCAGGCCCATCTGGGCCAGCGTCGAGCCGTCGACAAACTCGACCAGGGAATGCACCAGGCTCTGCGGGTGGACCAGCACGTCGATGCGCTCGCCGGGCACGCCGAACAGGTGGTGGGCCTCGATGACTTCCAGCCCTTTGTTCATCAACGTCGCCGAATCGACCGAGATCTTCGGGCCCATGGACCACTTCGGGTGGGCCACGGCCTGGGCCGGGGTGACCTGTGCCAGCTGCTCGCGGGTGCGGCCACGGAACGGCCCGCCGGAGGCGGTGAGGATGATCCGGCGCACGCCGGCCCCGTCCAGGCTGGCATCGCGCGAGCGCAGGCACTGGAAGATCGCGCTGTGCTCGCTGTCGATCGGGATGATCTCCGCCCCGCCGGCAGCGGCCTGGCGCATCAGCAGCTCGCCGGCCAGCACCAGCGACTCCTTGTTGGCCAGCAGGATCCGCTTGCCGGCCGCGGCGGCGGCCAGGGTCGAGGACAGCCCGGCGGCCCCCACGATGGCCGCGACCAGGGTGTCGCAGACATTGCTGGCGGCCAGCTGGTCCAGTGCCACGGCGCCCGCATGGGCCTGGGTGGTCAAGCCGGCATCACGCAGGCCGTCGCGCAGGGCGGCATACAGCGCCTCGTCGGCGATCACGGCATGGGCCGGGCGGTGCGCGGCGCACAGGGCCACCAGCGCATCGACCTGGCGGCCGGCGGCCAGCACGCTGACCTGGTAGCGGTCCGGGTGGCGCGCGATCACGTCCAGCGCGGATGCGCCGATCGAACCGGTGGCGCCGAACACGGCGACCTGGCGGGGGGCGGAAGCGCTGGCCATGGTTAGAACCCGAAGATTTCCTTGCCGAGTGCGAACACCGGCAGGGCGGCGAGCACGCCGTCGATGCGATCGAGCACGCCACCGTGGCCCGGGATGATGTGGCCCGAGTCCTTGGCACCGGCGTGCCGCTTGATCAGGCTTTCGTAGAGATCCCCCAGCACCGAGGCGAACACCGTCACCACGGCGGTGATGACCAGGCCGACCAGGTGGCCGCTGTCCACGCCGGCCAGCCAGCCAAAGCCCAGGGCGACGATCAGGCCGGCGACCATGCCGCCGCCCAGGCCTTCCCAGGTCTTGTTGGGGCTGATCCGCGGGGCCAGCTTGGTGCGGCCGAAGGTGCGCCCGGCGAAATAGGCGCCCGAATCGGCGGCCCAGACCACGGCCAGGGCGGTCAGCAGCCACAGGTGGCCGTTCTCGCCGCTGGCGTGGATCAGCACCAGCGAGGACCAGGCCGGGACGATCGCCAGGGTGCCGGCCAACAGCTTGAGCGCACGCGCCGGGCTGCTCGGGCTGGCGCCGAAGTTGAAGAAGCGCAGCCACAGCAGGGCCATCAGCCACCAGCCGATGCCGATCAGCGCAGCGATCTGGTACAGCACCAGCGAGCCGGCATCGGCCCACACGATCAGGACCATCAGCACCAGGTTCAGCACCAGCAGCACGGTGCGGGCGAGGGTGTCCTCGACATCGGCCAGCTTCAGCCATTCCCACAGGCCGATCAGGAACACGGCGGCCGCGGCGGCGGCGAGCCACTGGGTGGGCAGCATCAGGATGGCGAGAATGGCGACCGGCGCCATGATCAGCGCGGCGATGACTCGGGTCTTGGTCATGGGGAAGAGGTCTCGGTGGCCAAGGCGGCGATCTGGGCACTGGTCAGGCCGAAACGGCGTTCACGCGAGGCATAGGCGTCGAACGCCTGCTGCAGGACGGCGGCGTCGAACTCGGGCCACAGTACGTCGGTGAACCACAGTTCGGTGTAGGCCAGCTGCCAGAGCAGGAAATTGCTGATGCGGGTATCGCCACCGGTGCGGATGAACAGATCCGGCGGCGGCAGGTCGGCCAAGGCCACGCGGCTGCTCAGCATCGCTTCGTCGATCTGCTCGGGCAGCAGCCGGCCGGCCGCAACCTCGGCGGCCAGTTCGCGCGCGGCGCGGGCGATGTCCTGGCGGCCGCCGTAGCTGGCCGCGATGTTCAGTGTCATCGCGCGGTTGCCGGCGGTGCGCTGTTCGGCCAGTTGCATGCGGCTGACCAGCCCGGCGCCGAAGCGCTCACGCTCGCCGATGAAACGCACGCGCACGCCACGCCGATGCAGCTCGTCCACTTCGCGGTCGAGGGCATTGAGGAACAGTTTCATCAGCGCGTCGACCTCATCGGTCGGCCGGCCCCAGTTTTCACTGGAGAAGGCGAACAGGGTCAGCGCGGCGACACCGTGGTCGAGGCAGAAATCGATGGTGCGGTTGACCGCGCGCGCGCCGGCACGATGGCCGATCACGCGCGGGCGACGACGCTTCTGCGCCCAACGCCCGTTGCCATCCATGATGATGGCAACGTGGCGCGGCATGGGCGCGTCGGAACTGCTGGTCGGGGCCTGGGACATAGGGCTCAGACCGCCATCAGTTCCTTTTCTTTCTCGGCCACGACACTGTCGACGTCCTTGATGGACTTGTCGGTCAGCTTCTGGATGTCGTCTTCGCCGCGCTTCTTGTCGTCTTCGCTGATCGCCTTGTCCTTGATCAGGTTGGCGATCGCCTTGTTGGCGTCCTGGCGGATGTTGCGGATGGCGATCTTGGCGCCTTCGCCTTCCTTCTGCACCTGCTTGCCCAGCTCCTTGCGGCGCTCTTCGGTCGGCGGCGGCAGGTTCAGGCGGATGACGGTGCCGGCGACGTTCGGGGTCAGGCCGAGGTCGGAGGCGTAGATCGCCTTTTCCACGTCCTTGATCATGCCCTTGTCGAACAGCGTGATGACCAGCGAGTGGCCTTCGGAAACGCTGATCGAGGCGACCTGGTTCAAGGGGGTGTCAGTGCCGTAGGCCTTGACGGTGATGCGATCCAGCAGGGCCGGGGAAGCACGGCCGGTGCGGATGGAGGTGAGGGTGTGCTTCAGAGCGTCGATGCTCTTTGCCATGCGCGTCTGCGCGTCCTGCTTGATTTCGTTGAGCATCGCCCGAATCCTGGATGTAACTGGGAATCGGGCGATTATAGGCGAATACCGACCCTTTCCGGGCCGTTCAGGGCGCCCGGCGTGGGGCGCCGCTCAGGCTCAGGCGTTGTCGCGGCCCTGGACCAGGGTGCCGATGTTGTCGCCGTGCAGGATCTTGAGCAGCTCGCCCGGCTGGCCCATGTCGAACACGCGCAGCGGCAGGTCGCTGTCGCGGGCCAGCGCGAAGGCGGCGGTATCCATCACTTCCAGCCCGCGGCGGATGACTTCATCGTAGGTCAGGCTGTCGAAGCGGACCGCGTCGCTGTACTTGTTGGGGTCCTTGTCGTACACGCCGTCCACCTTGGTGGCCTTCAGCAGCAGGTCCGCGCCGATCTCGATCGCGCGCAGGGCGGCGCCGGAATCGGTGGTGAAGAACGGGCTGCCGACGCCGGCGGCGAAGATCACCAGGCGGCCCTTTTCCAGGTGGCGGATGGCGCGGCGACGGATGTAATCCTCGCAGACGTCATTGATCTTGATCGCGCTCATCACGCGGGCCTTGGCGCCCAGCTTTTCCAGGGCGTCCTGCATGGCCAGCGCATTGATCACGGTGGCGAGCATCCCCATCTGGTCACCGGTGACCCGGTCCATGCCGCCAGCGGCCAGGCCGGCACCGCGGAAGATGTTGCCGCCGCCGATCACCAGCGCCACTTCGGCACCGGCCGCCTGGGCTTCCATCACCTCACGGGCCAGGCGGTGGATCACCTTGGGGTCGATGCCGTAGTCCTCGTCTCCCATCAGCGCCTCCCCGGAAACTTTCAACAGGATGCGGCGATAGGCGAGCTTTGACATGGCGATCTCTGGGTGCGTGGAAAACGCCCGGATTCTACTGGAAGCCGGGCCATCGGGCAGCATAAATTTGCTGCACTGCGGCGTATGGTGGCGCTGCGGCGGCCGCGATGCCGGCCCCGCGCGCGGGGTTCGGCTCAGGCCGGTGCGGTGCTTGGGGAGCGGGCGATGACCCGGTTGCGCCCCAGGTTCTTGGAGCGGTACAGCACGTCATCGGCGGCCTTCAGCAGGTCCTGAACATCGGCGAAACGCTCGTAGCCCCCCTGGGTGGCCACGCCGGCCGAGAAGGTCACGAACAAGGGGCCGCTGGCGACTTCGGCCATCGGTGTGTTGACGATGGTGGCCAGCACCCGCCGCACCACTTCGAGCGCGACCGGCTCGGTGGTGTTGGGCAGCAGCGCGATGAATTCCTCGCCGCCGAAGCGGGCCACGGTGTCGCTGTTGCGCAGCTGTTCCTGCAGCTTGCTGGCGAACATGCGCAGAACCTGGTCACCCATCAGGTGGCCGTGGGCGTCGTTGATCTTCTTGAAATCGTCCAGGTCGATGAAGGCGACCGAGAGCGGCCAGCCATGCCGGGTAGCGCGCAGGAATTCCTGCTCGAGCACAGCTTCGAGCTGGCGGCGGTTGAGTACTCCGGTCAGGGCATCGCGGTGCGCCTGTTCGGCCAGCCGGTTGGCGCGCGCCTCGAATTCGTCCGCGCGCTGGCGGGCCAGGGCGGCGTCCTGCATCTCGCGCAGGTTGCGCAGCGTGGCCAGCTCCTGGGCATGGTCGATCAGCTGCTGCACGCGGGAGGGCGAGAACAGCGGGGTTTCGAACAGGGTGCTGATGTCCGGCAGCGATTCGCCGATGCGGGCCAGCACTTGGTCGAACTGGGCGCTGTCCAGGCCGAGGGTGTCGTGCACGCGCTGCAGGGCGTGTTCGCGCGCGGCATCGGCATCGGTGCCGAGCCAGATGTCGGCCACGGCGCCGGAGAGGGCGACGCAGTTCTGGAAATTGTCTTCGCTGGTGGCCGGCGATTCGCTGTGCGCGATGCTGTCCACCAGGTAGCGGGGCAGGCCCCACTCCTCGGCGACCCATGCGCCGACATCAGCGTGGCTGCACTGCAGGTGTTCGCGCTCCAGCGCGACCAGCGCGTCGTTGTCGGTGGCCTGGCGCAGCAGCGGCAGGTAGGTCTCCGGCTGCGCCTGGGCGAGGGCCAGCACGCCGATGTCCTGCAGCAGCCCGGCCAGCATCAGCTCTTCGGCCTTGCGCAGGCCACGGGCCTGGCCAAGCAGGCTGGCGGCCAGGGCGCTGAGGATACTGCGGCGCCACGCGCGCTCACGCAGGTCCTGGCCGTCGCCGGCTGCCGTCAGGTTCTGGGTGACGGTGAAGCCCAGGGCGAGGCTGACCGTGGCATTCAGGCCGAGCATGGTCAGCGCCTGGCCGAGATTCTCGATGCGGCGGCGGCTGGCATACAGCGGCGAATTGGCGATGCGCAGCATGCGGGCGCTCAGCGCCATATCGATGGCGATGATGTCGGCGGCGGTGGTGATGTCCGCTTCCGGATCCTGCGCCAGTTCGATGATGCGCAGGGCAATACCGGGCGGGGAGGGGAGGTTGCGGCAGAGCGCCAGGGCGGCTGTCAGCTCGGGAGGCATGGCGGGGTTTTCAGTGTGTTGGGGCAAGAATACCTGAGGTGCATCACAGTTTCGTCCTTGATTTCTTGCGTTGACGCGGCAGATCGGTTTGGGAGTATTGCCCTGATCCGGCACACAAAGCAAAGCCAATGGACAAAAAAAAGAAGCCGCGGAGTCCGCGGCTTCTTTCGTAACACATTCAAGCGGTGAAGATCAGGCCAGACCGGCCTGCTTCATCACTTCGGCGGCGTAGTCTTCCACCACCTTCTCGATGCCTTCGCCGACCGCCAGACGCTGGAAGCCGACCACGTCGGCACCGGCGGCCTTCAGGACCTGCTCGACCGACTGGTTGGTGTCCAGCACGTACGGCTGGCCGTACAGGGTCACTTCGTTGACGATCTTGGCGATCTTGCCGCTGATGATCTTTTCCAGGATATCGGCCGGCTTGGACTTGTCCTTGTCAGACATCTTGGCCAGTTCGATTTCCTTTTCCTTGGCGACGAACTCGGCCGGCACATCGGCCGCCTTGTTGTGCGGCGGGTTCATGGCAGCCACGTGCATGGCCAGGCCACGGGCCAGCTCTTCGTTGCCGCCGGCCAGTTCAACCAGCACGCCGATGCGGCCGCCGTGCACGTAGGCAGCGACGTTGTTGGTCGATTCCAGGCGCACGATGCGACGCACGTCGACCTTCTCGCCGACCTTGGCGATGACGGCGGCGCGGGCTTCTTCGATCGTCTCGCCGGACGGCAGCTTGGCGGCCTTCAGGGTGTCGATGTCGGCAGCGCCCGAGCTCAGCGCGGTGGCAGCAACCGCCTTGGTGAAGTCCAGGAAGTTGCTGTCCTTGGCGACGAAGTCGGTTTCCGAGTTGACTTCGACCAGTACGGCCTTGCCGCCGTCCTGGGCCGCCACGATGATGCCTTCGGCAGCCACGCGGTCAGCCTTCTTGTCGGCCTTGGCCAGGCCGGACTTGCGCAGCCATTCGGCCGAGGCGTCGATGTTGCCGCCGTTTTCGACGAGTGCCTTCTTGCACTCCATCATGCCGGCGCCAGTGCGCTCGCGCAGTTCCTTGACCAGGGAAGCAGTGATTTCCACGGGATTTCCTCACGAAAGAAAGGGGTTGGGCCGGCATGGTGGCCGGCCCGTGTGACAGGTGTCCTGTCGTCGCGCCATCGGCAGCGGACAGGAGCGGTGGGCGCGCTGCGCCCACCGCGGGCCTGGATCAGGCCTGGGCTTCGCCAGCCGCCGGAGCGTCGGCGGCCGGAGCGGCAGCAGCCTTCTTGGCCGGAGCGCGGCGGGCCGGCTTGGCTTCTTCGGTGGCGGCAGCGTCGGCGAACTCTTCTTCACGGACGGTGGCAGCGTGCGGAGCAGCGGCCTTGCCTTCCAGCACGGCGTCGGCAGCAGCGCGGGCGTACAGCTGCACAGCGCGGATGGCGTCGTCGTTGCCCGGGATCGCGTAATCGACCAGTTCCGGGTTGTAGTTGGTATCGACAACGGCGATCACCGGGATGCCGAGCTTCTTGGCTTCCTTGATGGCGATGTCTTCGTGGCCGATATCGATGACGAAGATCGCGTCGGGCAGACGGTTCATGTCCTTGATGCCGCCCAGCGAGGCTTCCAGCTTGTCGCGCTCGCGACGCAGGCCCAGCACTTCGTGCTTGACCAGCTTGTCGAAGCTGCCGTCGGTCTCACCGGCTTCCAGTTCCTTCAGGCGGGCAACCGACTGCTTCACGGTACGGAAGTTGGTCAGGGTGCCGCCCAGCCAACGCTGGTTCATGAAGGGCATGCCGCAACGCTCGGCTTCTTCACGGATCGACTCGCGGGCGCTGCGCTTGGTGCCCAGGAACAGGATGGTGCCGCGCTTCTGCGCAACGCTGGAAATGAAGTTCATCGCGTCATTGAAGAGCGGAACGGTCTTTTCCAGGTTGATGATGTGGATCTTGCCGCGGGCGCCGAAGATGTACTGGCCCATCTTGGGGTTCCAGTAACGGGTCTGGTGGCCGAAATGAACGCCGGCTTCCAGCATCTGACGCATGGTGACCTGGGGCATTGCAGTAACTCCTGATAGGGAACCGGCCGCCACGGGTAATAGTTGGGCGGTCCGCCGTGAGGCGGGGGGTTCCGGGGTTTGGCTTCCCTGTCGCTTCCGTGACCGAACTCCTTGCGGAGCACCCCGGCACGGATATGGGCGGCAGGTGTGGATTCACCGGTGACGTCCGGTGTTGACGTATATCCCGCTTCGATGAGGCAGGACATCCGGTCGATTATAGCTCGGCCTGGGCTGCTGCTGCAATCTCGGGTGTAGAGGAGGGCAGAGCGGCCTCTTCTGCGTGGTCCATGCGGGCCCGGAAGCGGCCGTCGGCGTACCCGTCCGGGCGGGCGGGCAGGGCCCAGCTGCGGTGGCTGTGTGGCAGGACGTAGCCTGCAAGCCCTTCGATCAGAACCTGGCGCCGACCCTGGGCATCCACGAACACCAGCTCGGCCAGGTGCGCATGGGCATCACCGTCATTATAAAGGTGCAGCCGCGGTGCGGCAGGGCTGCCACTCGCAGCGCCATGCAGGCGGGAGGCCGGTGGCGCGCCCGTGGCCGGCTCCAGGAAGACCGGCAGTGAGTAGCGCGCCAGCCCGTCGCCCGCCGTGGGGGCGGGGGTGAGGATCAGGCGGTAGGCCTGCTGCGTGTCCTGCGGTGCATCGCCCAACCGGACCACACGCAGGCGCTGGCCCTGGCCGGCCGCGACAGCAAGGTGTACGGGGCTGACCACCACCTCCTGGGCCGCTGCCAGGCGCTCCTCGTCGCCTTCCTGGGTCCAGCGATACAGGCGGGCCTGTCCGGTCCACGCGGTGGGACCGGGATTGTCGAGCCACAGCTCTGCGTGCGCCGGGCCGGCCGGGACAGACACGCTGACCGGCCGGATGTCCAGCGCGTGAGCGGGCAGGGCGCATATGCCGGACAGCACTGCCGCGATCAGCCTGCGCATCAGTAGGTCACGGTGAGGGACGGGGAATGCACGCGGGTAGTGCTTTCGATCGCCGGACTCAGCGCGGCGACCTGCGCCGGCACGGGCTGTGCGCCATCGCTGCGCTGCCGGGCGGGTCGACGGCACGCAGTGTCATGGGCCCCGGCGGCGTGGCAGTCGGCGATGATGCGTACGCCGATGTGCAGCGCGCCGCCGCCGGTACCCGGACGTGCAACGGCGGGCACGGCGGCGCATGCCAGCAGGCTGGCGAGGACGAGGGAGGGCGGGCGCGCGGGCATCGAACATCGGACGGCAGAGAATGCGACTGTTAACGGCGGCGATGGCGCTGTCTTGAGGGCGTGCTCCCCTCAATAGGTGATGGTGACCGTGATCACGTCGTTGTAGCTGCCCTGGGCGGGAATCGCGCCGGCGGTGGGCGGGGCCCGCCCGTACACGGTGAGCGTCTGCGCCGCGCCATTGCCGGTACCTGCCAGGGTGTCGGTGTTGATGGTGGTGCCCCAGCGCTGCGAGCGCGCGGGGTCGCGGTACAACTCGTAGGGGATGTAATAGACGCTGCTGTCCGGCGCGGTGAACCGCATGCGCCGGACATTGCCCAGCGCGTTCTGCCCGTTGTCCAGGCCGATGCTGTAGGCCGTGCGATTGATGCAGGTCAGGCCGATGGTCGAGGTGCGATCAAGGTTGGCGGTGATCGCGCCGGCGTTGCTGCCGAAGTCCATGTCGGTGGTGACGTAGGTGCTGCATTGGGGAAGAACGGTTGCGCTGGTGGTGAAGGTGAAGGCATTGCTGGCGCTTTTGGTGCCGGTCACGCCGCTGGCGGCATTGCAGGTCGCCGGTGTCGGCGAGCTCAGGGCCAATCGCTCGTTGTAGGCGTACTGCAGGACGACGTTGGCGCCGGCATAGCTGCTGGAAAACGTACCGGCCGACAGGGTCTGGGCGGCTGGGATGCGTCCGTAAAGGGTCACGGTGGTGCTTCCCGAGCCGCCCAGCAGGGGCACGGGGTAGGTCAGGTCCGCGACCACTGCCGCCGGGTTCCCCGCCGGTGCAAGTCCCCATGGCGTGGTGCGGTTGGAATTGCTGTAGAGCTGGTAGGCCAGCGTGTCACCGTTGCCTTGCGGTGGTGTAGCGTTGATCGCCATGCTCCGGGCCGGCAGCAATGTGGCGCCGGTGGAGCCGGTGCCCAGGCCGATGCACATGCGCACCGATGCGGTGGCCAGCAGGCTCAGTGCGGCGGTGGAACAGGTGATGGTGATGGTCATGCTGGCATCGGTGACGCCGCTCGCACCGTTGGTGATGGTGCCGAATGGCAGTGTGGTCGGCGCGCTGGCCGTGCAGGTGGTGTCTGCGCGTGCCACGCCGCTGCCCAGCAGCGCGGCCAGCACAAGACCCGCCGACAGCCATGCGCGCAGGGTCATCGGCCGGCACCTGGCAGGCAGCGCAGCGGCCCGATGCGCTGTGGGCCGGTGCTGTTCATGCGCTGCATGCCGAGGGTGACATTACAGCGGCCCTGCGGGGTTTCCACCTGTAGTTGGCTGCCGTTGGACACGTCTTCCATGTAGGTCTCGCCGTCGTAGCCGACCGTGACCTGGCGGCCATCGGGCAGGTGCACATTGCTGCCCACTGCAACCGGGCGACCCTGCGCATCGTGCAGGATCACGTTCAGTGCCCGGGTACGCCGCAGCCCGAAGCTGACACCGGTGCCGGCGCTCTGCCGTGGCGTCACCCAGGTATCCACGCGGTCGGCGCGCATGTCCGCCGGCAGATCCAGCGTATCGATGGACAGCCGGTTGCGCTGCCACGAGAGCAGCGGCGTCACCAGCAGCAGGCCGTTCTTGTCCGTGTTGCCGATCAACCGGTTTTCCAGCCGCACCGGGATTCCCGCGTAACCATCGGTAGAGACCACCGCGAAGGCGTCGGACACCTCGCGCGCGGCGAACACGTGTCCTCCCATCCACACCACGCTGCCACTGGCACTTGCGTAGCCATAATCCAGATCGCCCTGGCGCGCGTAGCCCATCGAATAACGCCCGACCCGGTTGAGCCAGCCGAGTTCGGCCAGGCCCCCGCCGCCATCGTCACCGCCGCGCGCCTGCACCCGCCAGCCGTAGCCCCCCAGGCTGCCATCGCCGGGCACGGGCTGGGACAGGTCGGCGACATAGGTCAGCCGTTCGCCGTTGCGCTGTGCCGACAGGCTGCTCTGGCGATTGCGCCCCAGCGCGGCGGAGACCGACAGATAGGCACTGCGGTCATCGCGGTCGGCCAGGTTCTGGTTGAACGAGACATACGCCGACCAGCGATCACCGAAGCTGCGCGACCAGAACACGCTGGCGTAGCGGTTGTCGTCGCCGTCGGGGTAGCGCAGCCGAAGATAACTGGCGCTGAGCGAACCGGCGCGTTGCAGATTGATGCCCAGGGTGGCCTGATCGCTGATGTCGGGGGGCAGGGCGTCCTGTAGTGCGCCCAGGTCGCGGTACTCCCCATGCGTTCGCCGGGTCAGCAGATTGACGTTGAAGCGACGGTTGTTCCAGCTGTATCCCAGCGCATACTGGCCGCCCTGCAGCCCGTCATGGCGGCTGTGTGCGTAGGCGGCGTTGACCACGCCAGCGCTGCCGAGCAACCACCAGCCCCCCGCGCCGCCGTTGACCACCCCGCCGCCGCCTTCGGCATGCGTTTCGGCCGTGAAGTGATCGCTGGCGCCGTAGCGCCACGTGGCGCTGCCGATCACCGGTGCTTCGTAGGCGAACGAGCGGATGCCGTAGTCCTTCCGCATCCGGCCGATCCCGGCCGACCAGTCGGACAGGCCCTTGGCGAGCAGCTGCTGCGTGCCATAGAAGGCGAAATCCAGCGTCTGCATCCGCCCGAACGCATCGGTGATCACCACCTGGGCGTTGCCGGTCCCGTTGATGCCCGGCTGGGCCGCCAGCTGGAAGGGGCCGACCGGGACCTCGCCGTTGTACTGGCGCAGACCGTCCACATACAGCTCCACGTTGGAGGGCACCACCGCCTCGCCGAGGAAGGTCGGCGTGGGGGTCAGCACGCGGTAGGGCTGCAGGCCATAGTTGCGCCCGACCTGCACACCGGCCATGCGGACCGGCCGGCTCCAGTCGACAAAGCCGCTGTAGAAGTCACCCACGGTCAGCGACACGGCCGATTCCGGGAAATCCAGGCGCCATGCCGTATCCAGACGCACGCTTTCGCCCCGCCATTGCCGATCGGCGGGGTCCTGGTACGTGCGCAACAGCGCGCTGGTTTCCAGTACGCCGTGGCCCAGCCCGAACAGACGCAGTTCGGTGGTCAGGGCCAGGTTGCCGCCGCCCTCGTTGTGGCTGCCGTAAAGGTCGTAGTTGAGCAGCATGCCGGGTGAGGCGGCTGCGGGCGGCGCCGTGTCGGCCGCACGTTCCAGCCGCGTGGTAGGCAGCGACAGCTGCTCCAGCGGCACGTCAAGGGCCAGCGTCTGCATGGCGGCGTCGTAGCGCACGACGACCCCGCTGAGCTGGTCCAGCGCGACCTGCTCCTCGCCGCGTGCGGAAAATCCCAGTTGGCGCAGCGTCGCGCCCGAGGCCATCAGCCTGCCCTGTAGTTCGGTGAAAGGCAGCAGGCCGCGGGGTGCCTGGTTGAGGGTCACCTCTAGGTACAGCGTCTGTGCGGCAGTCAACGGCGTGGGCGGCGGCAGCAGGGTGTCGGCCGATGCGCCCATGCCCGCATCGGCCTCCGCTGCCAGCGCGGCGCACGGGGTCAGCGTCGCAGTGAGCAGCAGCCGCATGCAGGCCTCAGCGAGCCGGCGGCGCGGCGGGCAGTGGCGTCTGGGCCGACTCGCCATTGATCTTTGCCGAGAACGTGGCGCCCGCCAGGCGGGCAACCGGGACATCCAGCGGCCAGCGCATGGTCTGTCCGCCAAGCACGTAACCGAGCAGGCCGGGATGGATGATCTGCGGCCGGTCGACGGGTCCCAGGCCGATGTCGGCCAGCTGTGCGTAACTGTTGCCGCGGTTGTGCACCTCCAGGGCCGGCCGCCCGTCATCCAGGCGCGTCAGGCGTACCTGCAGCGCGTGGTCGAGCGGGCCGTCCACACCGGGCTGGACAAACACCGGCATCGAATAGCGCAGGACGAACTGCATGCCGGTACGACGCGGGTCCACCGTGGGCAGTTCATCGACGATCACCCGGTAAGCGCGCTGCGATGCAGGTGCGTCGGGAACACTGCGCACCACCCGGATCAACTGCTGCTGGCCGGCGGCCAGCGATTGCATCGGCGGGCTCACCTGGAGGTCGGTGGTGGGCAGCAGCTGGTCCTGGCCGGTGTCCTGGCGCCACTCGAAGACCCGCACCTGCACCTGCACCGGCGCCGTGCCGCTGTTGGTCAACCACAGCGCATCGGCATTCTGCCGCGGCGTCAGCTGCAATGAGGTCGGGGCGACCTGCAGGCTTGCGGCGGTGGCGCTCCCCATCAGCAGCCACAGCCAGCCAAGGGCCGCGCACCCGAACCGCCCAGGGCGACGCCCTGCGGAAATCGGCATGGCGGACCTCAATAGGTGATGGTGGCGGTGATCGTGTCCTGATAATTACCCGCAGCGGCGTTGTTGACGCTGGGGTTGGCGATCTGGCCGTAGACATTCAGGGTCTGCGCCAGGCCGGTGCCGATACCGGCCGCAGTATTGGTGCCGGTGGTCGCGCCCCATACGTTGGTGTGCCCCGCATCGCGATAGAGCTGGTAGCCGACGAAATTGTTCGCGGTCACGCTCGCATCAGTGTTCTTCATGCGGCGGGTGGTCACGTCGTTGGCGGTCCCGGCATTGGCGCCGGCATTGAGGGCGACGGTGTACGGCGTCAGCGCCGAGCATTGCGCGGTGATGGTGCCCTGCGCGTTGGACGGGGTCGTGGCGGTGGACAGGGCCGAACCGAAGTCGACGTCCGTGGCGGCTGCCGCGGTGATCGTGCAGGCCTTGGTGATGATGATCTTGACGTTGAAGGTGGTGGTATCGGCCGCCAGGGCGGGCGCAGCGAGGCTGGCAAGGGCCAGGCTCAACAGGGCAGGACGGAGAAATCGCATGGGCATGCTCCTTGGACGCGGGTCCTTGCTGAACAACACGATGCTGCCGAACGGTGACGCGATGGAACGGTGTTGACCCGGTTATAGGTTTGGCCTTGTAGGGAGGCCGTGAGATTTGGCCCATTCAATGGCCGTTTTCGGCACAAACCTGCGATCTGAGACGTCCATCGCATTCATTCATGGACCTGACTGGTCCGTCCGCCCAAACCGCGGCTGTCAGCGTTCCACGCGATCCCGTTCAGATTGGCCCCGGATCGGCGATAATGGCCGCCATGAGCGTGAATCTGAAAACCCCCGAGGAAATCGAACTGATGCGCATCGCCGGCCGTCTGGCCAGCGAGGTGCTCGACATCGTCACTCCCCACGTCAAGCCGGGCGTGACGACCGAAGAGCTGGACCGCATCTGCCACGACCACATCATCAACGTGCAGAAGGCGACGCCGGCCAATGTCGGCTACCGCGGCTTCCCCAAGACGGTCTGCACGTCGGTCAACAACGTGATCTGCCACGGCATCCCCAGTGACGCCAAGGTCCTCAAGGACGGCGACATCGTCAACATCGATGTCACCGTGATCAAGGATGGCTGGCACGGTGATACCAGCCGCATGTACTACGTCGGCACGCCGTCGGTCATGGCCAAGCGCCTGGTCGATGCCACCTACGAAGCCATGTGGCGCGGCATCCGCGCGGTCAAGCCGGGCGCGACGCTGGGCG
Source organism: Stenotrophomonas sp. PUT21 (assembly GCF_052232875.1). Lineage (NCBI taxonomy): Bacteria > Pseudomonadati > Pseudomonadota > Gammaproteobacteria > Lysobacterales > Lysobacteraceae > Stenotrophomonas > Stenotrophomonas sp. PUT21. Next base: position 978,129 of record NZ_CP197645.1, read on the forward strand.
ACATCGGCCACGCGATCCAGAGCTATGCCGAGTCCGAGCGCTTCAGCGTGGTGCGCGAGTACTGCGGCCATGGCATCGGCAAGGTCTACCACGACGAGCCGCAGGTGGTGCATTACGGCCGCCCGGGCCAGGGCCTGGTGCTGCAGCCGGGCATGACCTTCACCATCGAACCGATGATCAACGAGGGCACCCGCTACAACAAGGTGCTGCCGGACGGCTGGACCGTGGTCACCAAGGATCGCAAGTTGTCGGCGCAGTGGGAGCACATGGTCGCGGTCACCGAGACCGGCGTCGACGTGCTGACCCTCTCGCCCGGCGAATCGCAGGTCTGAACATGCTGCCGGCGAGCCCGATGCTGGACGCGCCGGCCGATTCCGTCGCCGACCCGGACTGGGCGGCGCTGGCGCGCCAGTCGCTGCAACAGACCGACGCGCGGTTGTACCGCCGCTTCGACCAGGGCGACAACATCGAACGCCTGCTCGCGCTGCGCGCGCGCGCGGCCGATCACCTGATCCGGCTGGCCTGGCATCGCTGCCTGCCCGCCGGGTCGGGGATGGCGCTGTTCGCGGTGGGCGGTTACGGGCGCGGTGAATTGTTCCCGCGCTCGGATATCGATGTGCTGGTACTGGGGACGCCGGAGCAGCAGCGTCGCCACGAAGCCGGGCTGGCGCGCTTTTTCGCGCTGCTGTGGGATTGCGGCCTGCCGGTCAGCCACGCGGTGCGCTCGCCGGGCGAGTGCACCCAGGCCAGCGCCGACCAGACCGTGCTGACCGCGCTGATCGAGTCGCGCCCGGTGGTTGCCGATGACGCGGCCCGCCAGGCCTTGAAGGCGGCGGTGAACGTGGAGGGCCTGTGGCCGCCGCGCGAGTTCTTCCTCGCCAAGCGCGAAGAGCTGCTGGCCCGCCATCAGCGCTTCGGCGATACCGCCGACAATCTGGAACCGGACATCAAGGACGGACCTGGCGGCCTGCGCGATCTCAATACGCTGGGCTGGATGGCGCTGCGCGCGTTCGGCGTGCGCGACCTGGAAGCACTGGTGGGCCTGGGCCATCTGGGCCCGGATGAAGCGGCCGCGCTCAAGCGCGAGCGCTGCGCCCTGGCACGGCTGCGCTTCGGCCTGCACCTGGTCGCCAACCGGCCTGAAGAGCGCCTGCGCTTCGATTACCAGAAAACACTCGCCGCGCGCCTGGGTTTCGAAGACGACGTCGAAAGCCTGGCCGTGGAAAAAATGATGCAGGGGTTCTACCGCAGCGCCACCGTGGTGCGGCGGATCAGTGACCGCCTGCTGCAGCGCTTCGAGGAACAGTTCGATGGCGAAGCGGTGCCCGAGCCGGTCAGTGTCGGTTTCTCGCTGCGCCGCGGCTACCTCGCCGCCAACGACCCTGCCTGGCCGCAGGGCGACATCGAACAGGTGTTCGCCTTGTTCTCCAGCTGGGCCTACAACCCGGATGTGCGTGGCCTGCACTCGCTGACCGCCCGCGCGCTGGCCGAGGCGCTGCCGGATCTCGCTGCATATACCGAGGCCAGCCCGGCGGCACGCGAACAGTTCCTGGCGCTGCTGCGCAGTCCGCGCGCGGTCGACACCCTGGCGCGGATGGCGCGCCTGGGGGTGCTCGGTCAGTGGATCCCCGCGTTCGCGCAGGTCTCCGGGCGCATGCAGTTCGATCTGTTCCATGTCTACACCGTCGACCAGCACACGTTGATGGTGCTGCGGAACATCGGTCTGTTCGCCAGCACGCGCGCGGATGAGCGCTTCTCGATCGCGCACGAAGTCTGGCCGCGCCTGCGCAAGCCGGAACTGCTGCTGCTGGCCGGCCTGTTCCATGACATCGCCAAGGGCCGCGGCGGCGATCACTCCGAACTCGGTGCGGTGGATGCACGCGAATTCTGCCAGGCGCTGGCGCTGAGCAGTTCCGATACCGAGCTGGTGGCCTGGCTGGTCGAGCAGCACCTGCGCATGTCCATCACTGCGCAGAAGCAGGACATCTCCGATCCGGACGTGATCCACCGCTTCGCCACGCTGGTGGCCAGCCGCGACCGGCTCGACTATCTCTACCTGCTGACCTGCGCCGATATCGCCGGGACCAGCCCCAAGCTGTGGAATGCCTGGAAGGACCGTTTGCTGGCCGACCTGTATTTCGCTGCCCGGCGCGCGCTGCGCGATGGCCTGGAAAACCAGATGCCGGCCGCCGAGCGCGTCGCTGAAGCGCGTGAATCGGTCCGTCAGCTGGTGCGCGAGCGTGGTTACGACGATGCCACCATCGACCGCCAGTTCACGGTGATGCCCGATGAGAGTTTCATCCGGCTGCGGCCCGAACAGCTCGCCTGGCAGGCTGCCGCGCTGGTACCGATCAAGCAGGGCCAGACCCTGGTCAAGGTGCGCCGGATCACGCCGGACGACCACGCGCTGGAGGTGTTCGTGCACTCGCCGGACCGCGATGGCCTGTTCGCTGCGATCGTGATGACGCTGGACCGCAAGGGTTACGGCATCCATCGCGCGCGTGTGCTGGACGGCCCGGTCGACACCATTTTCGATACCTTCGAAGTGACCCCCGCCGACAGCTTTGCCGATGGCGATGCGCCACGCCTGGAAGCTGGCCTGCGCGAAGCGCTGTCCGGCGATCTGACCCGGCTGCGTCCGTCGAGGCGGGTGATTCCGCGCCAGCTTCGGCACTTCCGTTTCGCCCCGCGCATCGAGTTCCGCGATGTCACCGATGGCGACACCACCAGTACCCGTTTCAGCCTGGTCGCGCCCGACCGCCCCGGCCTGCTGGCCGACGTGGCGTTCGTGCTGCGCAACCAGCGGCTGCGCGTGCATGATGCGCGCATCGCCACCTTCGGCGAGCGCGCCGAAGACATGTTCGTGATCAGCGATGAGCATGATCACGCCCTTACCGAATCCGCCAGGCAGCAGCTGCAAGACGCCATGCTCGCCTGCCTGGACCCTGATCGAAAAGCCGGAGACCCCCACTGATGGCCACCAAGCCTGCCAAGAAGACCGCCGCGAAGACCCCGGCGGCCAAGACCCCTGCTGCCGCACCTGCGGTGAAGAAGACCGCTGCCAAGGCAAAAAAGGCGGCGCCGGCAGTCAAGAAGGCCGCCGTGAAAAAGGCGCCGGCGCGCAAGGTCGCCGCCACCCCGGCCGAGAGCGCGGCCAAGCGCAGTGCCAGCCGTGATGCCAACATTGCCCGCAAGTCGCTGCGCAAGCCGGCCACGCCGGGTGTGGAAGAACTCAAGTTCGGCATCGAGAGCGCCTTCGAACGTCGTGCCACGCTGACCCTGCATGAGATCGAAGGCTCCACCAAGCCGCTGGTCGGCCGTGTCATCGATGGGCTGGAAACCGGCGAGTTCCGCGTTGCCGAGCCGGATGGCCACGGCGGCTGGAAGGTCAACGAATGGCTGAAGAAGGCGGTGCTGCTGTACTTCCGCGTCAACGACATGGCCGTGGTCGATGCGCGCCCGGCGCCGTTCTGGGACAAGGTCGAATCGCGTTTCGCCGGCTTCGATGAAGCCAAGTTCCGCCGCGCCGGCGTGCGCGTGGTGCCCGGTGCGATCGCGCGCCGCGGCAGCTACTTCGGCAAGGACGTGGTGCTGATGCCGAGCTTCACCAACATCGGCGCCTACGTGGGCGAGGGCACCATGGTCGACACCTGGGCCACGGTCGGTTCGTGCGCGCAGATCGGCAAGCACTGCCACCTCTCCGGCGGTGCCGGCATCGGTGGCGTGCTCGAGCCGTTGCAGGCCAGCCCGACCATCATCGAAGACCATTGCTTCATCGGCGCGCGTTCGGAAGTGGTGGAAGGCTTCGTGGTCGGCCATCACAGCGTGATCGGCATGGGCGTGTTCCTCGGCCAGAGCACCCGCGTGTACAACCGCGCCACCGGCGAAATCAGCTACGGCTCGGTGCCGCCGTACAGCGTGGTGGTGTCCGGCCAGTTGCCGTCCAAGGACGGGTCGCACTCGCTGTACTGCGCGGTGATCGTCAAGCAGGTCGATGCCAAGACCCGCAGCAAGACCAGCGTCAACGAGCTGCTGCGCGGCCTGGCTGACTGAGCACGCCGCAGCCCGCGCTGGCGCAGGGGGCGCGCTACCGGCACCCGTTCGCGGGGTGGCCGGGACGCGCGCTGCAGCGTCTGCTCGGCTGCTCGCACCTGACCGCCGGTCGGCGCGCGCTGACCCGCGTGCTGCCGGTACCGGCCTTGATCAGTGATGTGTGTGAGGTGGTGTACCTGAGCTGGTGGGTGGACGTGCGTCATGCACCGCCGCCCCCACCGGGCCATCGCCTGTTCGTGCATGACGGGCGCACGCCCTACACGATCCTGACTTACCGCCACGGCCATTTCGGGCCGGCGCTGGCGGGGCCGTTGCGTGGCCTGTTTCCGTCGCCGCTGCAGAGCAACTGGCGCTGGTATGTGGTGCCGGACGATGCAGCGGCCGGGTCCGCCACGCCGCGGGTCCTGTTTGATCGCAACGTAATCGACAGCGTGGCGCACGCGGTGGGTGCACGGCTGTGGAGCGATGCCATGCAACCGCATCTGGCCGCGCGTTTCGAGCATGCCATGGATCCCGATGGTGGGCACACCGTGATCGAGCCTGGGCAGGGCAGTGCGCCGGCACTGCAGGCGCAGGTGCGTCCGGCAGAGGGTTTGGCAGCTGCCTGGGCAGCGGGTGCCTTTACCGATGCAGCGCAGGCCATGACCTTTCTGGCCTGTCAGGAGGCCGCGTTCGCGGTCGCCGCGGATGGTCGGCTGGCCCTGACCCATATCGATCTGCCGATTGCCCTTTCGGACGTGCAGCCCCTGCAACTGGAGGGCCCGGTGTCCTGCCCGCACCTTGCCGCCATGGGCGTCGATCTGGCCGAGGCGTTCTGTTTCCGGGTGCCGCAGGTACCGTTCCGGGTCGTGTCCGAACGCCTGTTGTGACATCCTCACGGCGTCCTTCCTGATCGATGCTGCACGCCGCGCCATGACCACCACTCTGTACGGATTGAAGAACTGCGACACCTGCAAGAAGGCCACCAAGTGGCTCGACCGTTTCCAGGTGCCGTATACCTTCGTCGACTACCGCGACCACAAACCGACGCCGGAGACCCTGATCGACTGGGCTGCCCAGGCCGGTGGCTTCCCCGCCTTGATCAACAGGTCCTCCACCACGTGGCGGCAACTGCCGGAGAACCGCAAGGCGGCCGATTCGGATGCTGAGTGGAAGCTGCTGCTGCGCGAGTATCCGCAGTTGATCAAGCGTCCGGTGGTGGTGAGCGCGGATGGGGCAATGACCCAGGGCTTTTCAGACAACGGTTTCAAGCAGCGGTTCGGAGTGGGCGCGTGAGCGATGTCGTCGCGCTGACCTGTGATCTGATCGCACGGGCCTCGGTCACCCCGGACGATGCTGGCTGCCAGGCGCTGCTGGCGGGCCGTCTCGAGCGCGCCGGGTTCCACTGCGAACACCTGCGGCTGGGCGAGGTCGACAACCTGTGGGCCACGCACGGCCAGGGCGCGCCGGTGCTGGTGCTGCTCGGGCATACCGATGTGGTGCCGACCGGGCCGGTCTCGGCCTGGACCAGCGATCCGTTCGATCCGCAGATCCGTGATGGGGTGCTTTATGGACGCGGCGCGGCTGACATGAAAGGCAGCGTGGCCGCCTTCGTGGTCGCCGCCGAACAGTTCGTCGCCGCGTATCCGGAACATTCCGGCACGCTGGCGGTGCTGCTGACCAGTGACGAGGAAGGCGATGCCATCGACGGTGTACGCCGCGTGGCCGACCTCTTCCGCGAGCGCGGCCAGGCCATCGACTGGTGCATCACCGGCGAGCCGTCCTCCACTGCCGTGCTCGGTGATCTGCTGCGCGTCGGTCGCCGCGGCAGCCTCTCGGCCACGCTGACGGTGAAGGGCGTGCAGGGTCATGTCGCCTATCCGGACAAGGCGCGCAATCCGATCCATCTGGCCGCCGCCGCCCTGGCCGAACTCACTGCCCGGCATTGGGATGATGGCTTCGAAAGCTTCCCGCCGACCAGCCTGCAGGTCTCCAACATCCATGCCGGGACCGGAGCCAACAACGTCATTCCCGGTGAGCTCCAGGTGTTGTTCAACCTGCGCTACAACCCGCACTGGAACGCGCCGGCGCTGGAGCAGGAGATCGCCGCACTGCTGGACCGGCATGCGCTGGAGTACACGCTCAAGTGGCATCGCAGTGGTGAGCCGTTCTACACCCCGGAGGGCACGCTTCGCCGTGTCGCGCGCGAGGTGCTCGGCGAGTTCGCAGGTGCGCCGCCGGAAGAGAGCACCGGCGGTGGCACCTCCGATGCCCGCTTCATCGCGCCGCTGGGCGCGCAGTGCATCGAAGTGGGGCCCGTCAACGCAAGCATCCATCAGGTCGATGAGAACGTCCGTGTCGCCGATCTGGAAGCACTGCCGGCGTTGTACCAGCGCTTGATCGAGCGTTTGCTCGCCTGAGGCGCACGCCGCGCCGGCCCACCGTCGGCGCCTGTCGTGCCCGGCAGGCACCGGCGCTGGCCGGTTCGCCCTACGCCACGATCAACCCGAACGACGCCAATGCGGCCGCCGCCTGGCGCTGTGAAATCACCGCCTTCTTGAACAGCTTGGCGTCCATCACGTTGAGCCCGCTGATGTCGGTGCCGCGCAGGTCCGCGCCTTCAAAGCGCGTCAGCCGGGTCTGCGCATTGCGCAGGCTGCCGCCGTTGAAGACCGCATCGCGGAAATCGCAGCCGGACAACTCGGCTTCGGAAAAATCCATGCCTTCCAGCTGCGCCTTGCGGAACGACATCCCGCGCAGGTCAGCGCTGACCAGCAGGCAATCGCGGAATTCCAGGGCCCAGCCGGTCACTTCCTGCAGGTGCGCACCGGTCAGCTTGCAGTCCTGGAACTGCACCGAGGACAGTGTCGCGCGGCGCCAATGACTGTTGTTGAGATCACAGTGCGAGAAGCGCGCATCGCTGAGCAAGGCAGAACTGAAATCGCACTGGCTGCCGCGGCACTTCGTCCACTGGCTTTCTTCCAGCGAGGCCGCCAGCCAGGAAGCACCGGTGACCGAGCACTGGTTGAACTGGAACCCATCCATGTCCAGCCGCGAGAAGTCGCCGTGATCGAACGTGCAGTTCTCGAAGACGGCCCCCCGCCGATGCGCGGCGATGATGGCCTGCATGCGCTCGCGGGTGAGGGTTTCATCGCGGAAAGTGGCGGTGTTCATGCGGTCATTCTGGAGGATGGGGGGCGCAGGCGGCAGTCTTGAAGGCAGCGGCGGAGTGTGTACAGCGTCATCGGCGCGAATGCCGTGGTTCCCTCCGACGTAGAGCCGACCGTTGGTCGGCTGCCGTTGGTGCAGACACGTGGGGCGATACGTGCAGCCGACCAACGGTCGGCTCTACCGGCTGGTTATCCTGGGGATCCGGCGTCAGTCGAAGGTCCAGAACGGCGTTTTGATCCGCTCGCGCCAATAGGTATCGCCGGCCAGGTAGAACTTCTGCGCATTCGCCTTGGCGAACCAGCCGGCGGCTGCGTCCAGATCGCGGGTCACACCGGCGCGGCCGCGGCCGAGCAGCAACCCGGTGAAATACTGGCCATACACATTGCCCTGGCCGGCCGCCAGCCGATACCAGCGCAGTGCTTCCACGCCGTCGCGCGGAAGGCCCATCCCGAGTTCGTACATCGCGCCGAGATCCACCTGGGCGTCGGCATCGCCGCGCTGCGCACGTCGCTGGATGTCGCCCACCAGCGGATGCAGCGTGCCATCAGCCTGCGCTGCGATCGCCTGTGGCAGCCGCGAGGATTCGGATGGCATGTGGAAGTAGATCGTTGCCCGCAGGTCCCAGCGCAGTGCGCTGCCGGCCTCGCCACGTTCACGATGGAACTTGGCCAGCATCAGCATCGCCATCGGATTGCCGTGCATGGCGGCAGTGCGGTACCACCGCTCGGCTTTTCGCGGTGAGGCGCGCAGCGCTGTGCCCTGCACGATGTTCGGGCCAGTGCCATGCAGCAGCGCACGTCGGTCCAGATCCGGCCCAGGGCTTCTTCGGCCTGGGGGTTGTGGAAGCTCCACGGGGTGACGGCGGCGGCACGCGCGTACCACGTCACCGCGCGTGGGTCGTTGAAGGTTTCAAAGGTCTTGGCTGCGTCCCAGGCGCCCTCGAAGCTGCCATCGGCGGCCTTGGTTTCAATCGACTGCACGATGCTGGCCGGCGTCCGAGATGGGGCGCTGCTGCAGGCGATGAGGGACAGGGCCAGGGCGAGGCCGCCCAGGCGTGAAGCGATGCGTCCGATGCGGGGGATCATGCCGGCCAGGGAATGCGGAAGGGCGGTGATTATCGCCCGGCCCCGCAGCGCCGGGTTGCCCGCGGCGGTCGGTTTGGTTGCCATCGCAACAGTTGCGTCGCTGCCAAAAGCCGGTTACGGTCGGTCCATGTCCTCGTTCCCGGCCACCGCTGTCAGCAATACCAACCGCAATAATCTGCGCGCGAATAATCGTGCGCGGCCGATGCGGGACTGCGACCAGGGCTAGTACAAGCAACACGCCCGGACCCCAGAAAACCCGCATCGACCGATGCGGGTTTTTTTGTGGCCCGGGTTTATCCCTTCCGGGCCTGGGTGGCCGGTCGAATGCCTGCAACACGTGTATTCCCCCATCATCAGGAGCTGTTCCCATGTGTTCGATCTTCGGTATTTTCGGCCTGCAGGCCGGCGACGACCTCCCCGCACTGCGCCGCCATGCGCTGGACCTCTCGCAGCGCCAGCGCCATCGCGGCCCGGACTGGAGCGGGGTGTATGTCGATGACGGTGCCATCCTGGTCCACGAGCGCCTGGCCATCGTGGACCCGGCCGGTGGCTCGCAGCCGCTGCTCTCCGAAGACGGCAGTCTGGCGCTGGCGGTCAACGGCGAGATCTACAACCACCGCGAACTGAAGGCCGAACTGGCCCAGCCGTACGCCTTCCAGACCGGCTCGGACTGCGAGGTGATCAACGCCCTGTACCGCGAAGACAGCCCGGCCTCGTTCCTGAACCGCCTCAACGGCATTTTCGCCTTCGCGCTGTGGGACCGCGCCGCGCAGCGTGTGTTGATCGCACGTGATCCGATCGGCGTGGTGCCGTTGTACTGGGGCCACGACAAGGATGGCCGCCTGGTGGTGGCCTCCGAGCTGAAGTCGCTGGTGGACATCTGCGCCGATGCGGCACAGTTCCCGCCAGGCCACTGGTACGACAGCGCCACCGACACGCTGACCCGCTATTACGAGCGCCCGTGGCGCGAGTACGACGCGGTCGAAGGCGTGGAGGCCGACCGCGTCGCGCTGCGTGAGGCCTTCGAGCGTGCCGTGCACCGCCAGCTGATGACCGACGTGCCGTACGGCGTGCTGCTCTCTGGCGGCCTGGACTCCTCGCTGGTCGCCGCGGTGGCGGCGCGCTATGCCCGCCATCGCGTTGAAGACGGTGATCAGAGCGAAGCCTGGTGGCCGCGCCTGCATTCGTTTGCGATCGGTCTGAAGGGCTCGCCCGATCTGGCCGCCGCCGCCATCGCGGCAGAAGCACTCGGGACCGTGCACCACGGCTTCGAATACACCTTCGAGGAGGGCCTGGATGCGTTGCCGGAGGTGATCCGCCATGTGGAAACCTACGACGTCACCACGATCCGCGCCTCCACGCCGATGTTCCTGCTGGCGCGCCGGATCAAGGCGATGGGGGTGAAGATGGTGCTGTCCGGTGAGGGCAGCGACGAGATCTTCGGCGGCTATCTGTACTTCCACAAGGCACCGAACGCGCGTGAGTTCCATGAGGAACTGGTGCGCAAGCTCGACGCGCTCAACAACTACGATTGCCTGCGCGCCAACAAGTCGATGATGGCCTGGGGCGTGGAGCCGCGCGTGCCGTTCCTGGACCGCGAGTTCCTCGATGTTGCCATGCGCATCGATGCCAGGCACAAGATGGTCGGGCAGGGCGCGGCAGGCGCACGCCGGATTGAGAAAGCGGTCCTGCGCGAAGCGTTCGAAGGGTACCTGCCGGACTCGATCCTGTGGCGCCAGAAGGAACAGTTCAGTGATGGTGTCGGCTACGGCTGGATCGACGGACTCAAGGCGCATGCCGAGGCCCAGGTCAGTGACCGCGTGATGGCGGCGGCGGACAAGCGTTTCGTGCACAACCCGCCGCAGACCAAGGAAGCCTACTTCTACCGTCACGTGTTCGAGCAGTACTTCCCGACCCAGGCGGCGGCGGAGACGGTGCCCGGCGGCAAATCGATTGCATGCTCCTCGCCGGCAGCGATCGCGTGGGACGCCAGCTTCGCGGCGATGGCCGATCCGTCCGGCCGCGCGATCGCCGGCGTGCACGAGCAGGCACTGGCCTGATCGATGTGCCCCACCGCCGCGTCGATCGCGGTGGTGTGGCAGCGCGTGCAGCCCGTAGAATCGCCCCTTCAATCGATGGGGATCGATCATGGACGCTGACACCACCGGGACGCGCCGCAGCGGGCTGGCCTGGCGTTATCTGGGCTGGGTGGCGCTGCCTCTGTTGATCGGCCTGGGCCTGGCACGGTTTGCCGGTCCGGCCGTCTCGGCACAGGTGGCCCGTGCCGAGGTGTCGCTGGGGGCCGACTGGGCCGCGCATCTGCATGCGCCGCTGGGTCTGTTCCTGCTGCAGTTGCTGGTCCTGCTGCTGGTGGCCAAAGGTGCGGGGTGGCTGTTCCGGTGGCTGGGTCAACCTGGGGTGATCGGGGAGATGGCGGCCGGTCTGATGATGGGGCCGCTGGTGCTTGGGGCCGTGCTGCCCCAGGTGCACGGCGTGCTGTTCCCGGCCGCTTCCCTCGGCTCGCTCGGCCTACTCAGCCAGCTCGGGGTGCTGATGTTCCTGTTGGTGGCGGGGGCGGAACTGGATCTTGGCGCGCTGCGTGGGCGGCGGCGATTCGCCTTTGTCGTGAGCCACGCCGGCATCGCCGTGCCCTTCCTGCTCGGCGTGCTGCTGGCGATCTGGCTGTATGGCGCGCACGCACCGCCCGGTGTGGGCTTCACCGGCTTCGCGCTGTTCGTCGGTATTTCGTTGAGCATCACCGCCTTCCCGGTGCTGCTGCGCATCCTTGCCGACCGCGGCATGACCGCCACACCGCTGGGGCAGACCGCGATCGCCTGCGCCGCCCTCGGCGACGCCACCGCCTGGTGTCTGCTGGCGCTGATCGTGGCCGCCGCGCAGTCGCAGGGCTGGGTGCCGGCAACGATCAACCTGGTCTTCGTGGTCGCCTTCGTCGCACTGATGCTGGGGGTGGTGCGCCCATGGTTCTCGCGCCTGCTGATCGCACCTGGCCAGGAAGGACGCTGGCTGCTGATCATGTTGCTGATGGCGCTGGGCTGCGCGCTGGTCACCGAGATGCTGGGCATCCATGCGCTGTTCGGCGCGTTCGCGGCTGGCGTCGCCGTGTCCGGCAACGCGACGCTGCGGCACACCGTGGCCGAGCGCGTCGAGCCGTTCGCGGTCACGCTGCTGCTGCCCTTGTTCTTCGCCATGACCGGCCTGCGCCTGCGCGCCGACGCCCTGCAGACCAGCGACCTAGTGCTGTGCCTGATCGTGATCGTGGTCGCCACGCTGGGCAAGCTGATCGGCACCTGGAGCGCAGCGCGCAGTGCCGGCATGGACAACCATGAGGCGTGGAGACTGGGTGCGCTGATGAACACCCGTGGCCTGATGGAACTGATCGTGCTCAACCTGGGCTACGAGCTGGGCTTCCTTGGCGACCGCCTGTTCGCCGTCCTGGTGATCATGGCGCTGGTGACCACGGCCATGACCGGGCCGTTGCTGAGCCTGATCGAGCGTTGTCGACGATGAAGCTGGCGGTGTGCGGTGTACGACCAACGGGCGGCACCAACCCACATCACGGTAGAGCCGACCGTTGGTCGGCTGCCCCGTCACCGCCCACCCCCCTGTCACTCCCGCGTCGGCACCAGCCTGAGGGTATGCACCGTGGTGCCCGGCAGGAACGGGGTCGGCGTTCCGTTCACCCAGGCATCGTGCCCCGCACCCCAGAACGGTGAGAGCGGGTGACCGCTCTGCCCACCGGGCATGTGGATCAGTCCCTCGGCCTCGTGGCCGGGGGAGACCACCATCCGCTGCGAGGCGCCAAATGCGGGCCCCTGCACGCGCGGCATGTCACGGTCGCCGGGCAGGCGGTCGGCCGGCATGCACAGCCACGACCGGGCAAAGCCGGGCAGGGCGCGACTGACCGGGTGACAGATCGCGGCGGTATTGCGTTCGCCCCAGGTACGCGCGTCCAGTGGGCCTTGACTGCTCAGGTCCGCTTCCAGCGCCTTGGCGGTATCGACCAGCAGTGCATCCCAACGGGAATAGGGGGCCGGCAGCAGATGCGCGGGTCGTTCGCTCACCAGTGGCCACAACGCGCCCTCGAACTGCCCCAGCCGTGGCTCCAGATAGTCCTCCCCGAGCTGTGCTTTGGCCGGCGCGAGCAGGCCTTCGCTGACGCGGTCGATCAGCATCCCGCGGAAACCGCGGGTAATCCGGTAGCTGACCGAATCCACGGCCGCATGGCCGTCCCATCGTCGGGTCGCCACCTCAAGCCGCTGCAAGGCAGGGTCGTCGCTGGTGGCGACGACTTCGCGCAGCAGCTGCCACCAGCGCGTCAGCAGCACGGCACGATCATCAAGCTGGATCGCCAGAAGGTCCGCCTCGGTGAAGCGCTCTTTCGCCATCAAGCCATCGCGGATCTGCCGGCCGCGTGCACCAAGGTCGTAACCACCGTTCCCGGCAATGGCCAGGGCGTCCCCATCGAGCACGCGGCCATTGGCGGTCCACAGCCGATGCGTGGGCGGATCCATCAATGCCGGGGCGCCATCGCTGCGGATCGGCCAAGGCGCACAGCTTGCAGGTGCTGTGATCGTATTGCCGCTCGGCGGGCAGTCCGCAGCGCGGTCAGGGCGTGTGCCGATCAACCGCCAGGCGATGCGACCGCTGCGGTCGGCGATCACCAGGTTCTGTGCCGGAATGCCGCTGCGGTCGGCCACCTGGAAGGCGTCTTCAAGCGACGCCGCGCGCGCCATCTCGGCGAAGTCCAGGCGCACCGCGCCGGGCAGTTGCGCCGTCCAGCGCAGTGCCTCGCCATTGCCGTCCTGCCGTGTGTGCAGCAGCGGACCCCAGGCGGTCTCGCGCACGCGCAACGTCACCGGCGCTTGGCCGGCGACCCGGATACGCTCCTCATGCGTGATGATGCCCGGCGCATTGGCGGGCACGCTGCGGAAATCGGCCGTGTCGATGTAACTATTGGTGAAGCCCCAGGCCACGTGTCCGTTGCTGCCCACCACGATGGCTGGCAGGCCGGGCAGCGAGAAGCCACTGACATCGACGCGCCCGTCGGGAGCCTGTGCATCGGGATAACGCAGCCGCACCCGGAACCAGAGGTTGGGCGCGCGCAGTCCCAGGTGCATGTCGTCGGCGACGATGGCGCGACCGTCCGCGGTCAGGGCACCGGCCACGGCGAAGTTGTTGCTGCCCAGCACGTCGGGGTCCAGATGACCGGCCGTGGCAGCGCCGGTGGCCGGTGGCGCACCGGCCCGCCGCAGGTCGAGCGTGGCGGCTTCCGGTAACGGGGCGTTGCCGCGCGCCTCGCCAAACAGGGGGGCATCCCATTCGCTCCCATCGTGGCTGAGCAGGGCATACAGCGCCGGTGGCACCACCGCACGGATCCGCGCCATCGCCAGTTCGTTCTGATTGGTGGGGTCCTGCAGGTCGGCATACATCGCCAGCCCGGTCAGCACGCTGTCTTCGGCACGCCACGGTGCCGGCGCCTGGCGCAGCAGCAGATACGGCCAAGGCCGTACCCGAAGCTCAGCGATGCCCTGGTTGATGCCCTCCACATAAGCCTGCAGGGCGCCGGCACTGCTGCCGGTGGCGACCTCCAGATGGGCCGTGGTACGCGCCCGCAGCCGGTGCACGCGCATGCGTTTGTCCATCTCGATCGCCGCCGGGCCGAACAGCTCGGCCAGCTCGCCGGCCGCGCTACGGCGCATCAGGTCCATCTCGAAGTAGCGCTCCTGCGCATGCACCAGACCCAGCGCCCGCATCGCATCGGCCTGGCTTGCCGCGTCGATGGTGACCACGCCCAAGGCATCCCGGGTGATGCTCACCGGCGCCGCAAGGCCGGTCATGGCCTGCTCGCCGTCCAGCGTGGGGAGACTCCCGCGCAGCAGCCACCACACTGTGAACACCGCCGCCAGTGCCAGGATCAGCACGCCCCAGAGCAACCGCTTCAGCCAGTGCCGCATCCTGCGTACCCTCTTGTAGGTAGGGTTGGATTGTAGGGGAGGCGTGAACGCACCGTGCACGCCGACCGAAGCGCAACTGCAACTGATTCCGATTAGACCACCGGATTTTCAGATAGGGCACCATGCGCGCATTGATTCATCAGGAGCACCCCCATGAAAGGCAACCCGGACGTCATCGCCTGCTTGAAGGAACTGCTGCGCGGCGAGTTGGCCGCGCGCGACCAGTACTTCATCCACTCGCGCCGCTACGAAGACCAGGGCCTGTTCGCGCTCTATGAGCGCCTCAACCACGAAATGGAAGAAGAGACCCAGCACGCCGATGCGCTGCTGCGCCGCATCCTCTTCCTCGGCGGCGATCCGGACATGCGCCCGCATGTGTTCGAGCCCGGCGTGACCGTGGAAGAGATGCTGCAGAAGGATCTGGACACCGAGTACAGCGTCCGCGACAACCTGGCCGCCGGCATGAAGCTGTGCGAACAGCACCAGGACTACGTCAGCCGCGACATGCTGCTGGTGCAGTTGAAGGACACCGAAGAAGACCACGCCTGGTGGCTGGAACAGCAGTTGGGCCTGATCAAGCGCATCGGCCTGGCGCTGTACCAGACCAGCAAGATGGATGCGAAGGGTACCGCCGCGCACTGAGCGCGGCATCGGGTTCTTCGCGCCAGCCAGCCTTCGCCAGCACGCCGCGTCTAACCTTCGTCCGCCAGCCAGCCTCCGCGCGCCAGCCGACGTTGCACCACGCAGAAAGGCCGGGGAAACCCGGCCTTTTCTGTGGGCGTAAAAAAACGGCCGGGTCTCCCCGGCCGTTCCGATTCACGTCGGCGCTGGACCGTTACTCCACCGCCAGCCCTTCCACCTTCTGCCAGCCACGCGGCAGCAGGTGGCCACGGGTGGCGCGGGTGCCCAGGTAGGTGTCCAGATCCTTGAACGACAGGTTCATCGTGCGCTGGCCGCTGCGCACCAGCAGCGTGTTGCCCGGCGCCACCGACACCACCGCGACCACACGCTCGGTGGCGAGCTTGGCCTTGGGGATGTCGATGATCTTGTTGCCCTTGCCCTTGTCCAGTTCCGGCAGGTCGCTGGCGGCGATCGCCAGCAGGTTGCCCGAGCTGGTCACGGCCACGATGCGGTCCGTTTCCGGATTGGCGACCACGGCCGGGGTCAGCACCCTGGAACCGGAGGTCAGGTTGAGCATCGCCTTGCCGGCCTTGTTGCGGCCGGTGAGGTTCTCGAAGCGGGTCACGAAGCCGTAGCCGTGCGTGGAGGCCAGCACGAAGCGCGTATTGTTCTCGCCGCTGGCCAGCGTCATGAAGGCACTGCCCGGGGCCGGTGAGAAGCGACCGGTCAGCGGTTCGCCGTTGCCGCGTGCCGAGGGCAGGGTGTGGATCAGGGTCGAATACGCGCGGCCCTCGCTGTCCAGGAACGCCACCTGCTGCGTGCTGCGCGCGCGGACCGAACCGAGCAGTGCATCGCCATCGCGGTAGGACAGAGTGGACGGGTCCATGTCATGGCCCTTGGCCGCACGGATCCAGCCCTTCTCCGACAGCACCACCGTCATCGGCTCGCTCGGCACCAGCTCGGTTTCGTCGATGGCCTGCGCCGCGCCACGCTGCACCAGCGGCGAGCGGCGCTCATCGCCAAACTTCTTGGCATCGGCCACCAGCTCATCGCGGATCAGCTTCTTCAGCTTGGCCTTGCTGTCCAGGATGGCCAGGATCTTGTCGCGCTCCTTGGCCAGCTCCTCCTGCTCGCCGCGGATCTTCATCTCTTCCAGGCGGGCCAGCTGCTTCAGCTTGGTTTCCAGGATGTACTCGGCCTGTTCCTCGCTCAGTGCGAAGCGCGCGATCAGCGCCGGCTTGGCTTCGTCCTCGGTGCGGATGATATGGATCACTTCATCCAGGTTGAGGAAGGCGATCAGCAGGCCGTCCAACATGTGCAGGCGGCGCTCGACCTTCTGCAGGCGGTGGTTGAGGCGCCGGGTCACGGTGGTGCCGCGGAACTGCAGCCACTCGCTGAGCAGGGTCTTGAGGTTCTTGACCTGCGGGCGGCCATCCAGGCCGATCACGTTGAGGTTGACCCGGTAGCTGCGCTCCAGGTCGGTAGTGGCGAACAGGTGGCCCATCAGCTGTTCGGCGTCCACGCGGTTGGAGCGCGGCACCAGCACCACGCGCACCGGGTTGGCGTGGTCGGACTCATCGCGGATGTCCTCCAGCCACGGCAGCTTCTTGGCGCGCATCTGCGCGGCGATCTGCTCGATCACCTTCGAGGGCGACACCTGGAACGGCAGCGCGTTGACCACGATGTTGCCGTTTTCCTTGAGGAAGGTGGACCGCGCGCGCACGCTGCCGTAGCCGGTCTCGTACATGGTGCGCAGATCGGCGATCGGGGTGATGATCTCGGCGAAGCTCGGGTAGTCCGGGCCCTTCACGTGCTCGCACAGGTCGGTGACCGTCGCATCCGGGTCGTCGAGCAGATGCAGCAGGGCACTGACGATCTCGTTGAGGTTGTGCGGCGGCACGTCGGTGGCCATGCCCACGGCGATGCCGGTGGTGCCGTTGAGCAGCAGGTGCGGCAGGCGTGCCGGCATCCACGTCGGCTCTTCCAGGGTGCCGTCGAAGTTCGGGGTCCAGTCGGTGGTGCCCTGGTTGATCTCGCCCAGCAGCACTTCGGCGATCGGGGTCAGCTTGGACTCGGTGTAGCGCATCGCCGCGAACGATTTCGGATCGTCGGTCGAACCGAAGTTGCCCTGGCCTTCGATCAGCGGGTAGCGGTACGAGAACGGCTGGGCCATCAGCACCAGCGCTTCGTAGCAGGCGCTGTCGCCGTGCGGGTGGTACTTACCGATCACGTCACCGACGGTACGCGCGGATTTCTTCGGCTTGGAGGACGCGTTCAGGCCCAGCTCGCTCATCGCATAGATGATGCGGCGCTGCACCGGCTTCAGGCCGTCGCCGAGGAACGGCAGTGCGCGGTCGAGCACCACGTACATCGAGTAGTCCAGGTACGCCCGTTCGGCGTACTCGCGCAGGGGCAGCTGTTCAAAGCCGTGGAACGCGGGGCGGGCAAGATCGGTCATGCGGGATTGTTACCTGTGGCAAGGGACGGCGACGGCTGTCGCCCTCGCAGGCGGACGATTATCCGGATGCGGCCGGGGATGCCAAGCCGCGTGATGGGTTCAGGGGGTGGCCGCTGCGCGCCAGATAGCGCCCGGGCGGGCTGCCGAAGTGGCGGCGGAACACCGTGACGAAGGCGCTGGGGCTGCTGAACCCCAGTTCGTGCGCGATATCGGACACGCTCTGGCCATCGGACAGGCGGCGCAGGCCCTCGGCCAGCCGGGCCTGCTGACGCCACTGCGCGAAGCTGAGCGTGGTTTCGTCGCGGAAGTGCCGGGTCAGTGTACGCGGCGACAGCCCGGCCCAGTGGGCCCACTGCTCCAGGCTGCGGCCGTCGGCCGGGTCGGCGATCAGCTGCGAGGCGATGCGCAGCAGGCGGCGGTCCTGGGGCATCGGCAGATGCATGCGCTGGCGCGGGGCATTGCGGATCTCGTCCAGCAGCACCTCGATCATGTGCTGCTGGCGCAGGCTGGGCTCGGCCGCGGGCACCCATTCGGTCACGCGCAGCGACAGCGCCTGCAGCAGATCGGAAATGGCCACCACGCAGGGCTCGCCGGGGAGGTCATGGGCCATCGCCGCGCTGATGATCACGCCCCAGCCCCGCAGCGGCCCGCAGATATCCACGGTGTGCGGCTCGCCCGGGGGCATCCAGCCGGCGCAGCCGGGCGGCAGCGACCAGGTGCCATGGCGGGTGCGGACGGTGAGCAGCCCGGCTTCCACGCAGATCAGCTGGGCACGCCGGTGCTGGTGCCAGTCGATCTCCCGGTCCAGCCCCCGGGCGCTTTCGATCCGGAAGCCGAGCACCCCCAGCCCGTCATCGCGTTCGAACCAGTCCAGCACTTGGTTGCGGATCATCTGGGTGGCGGACGTCTCCAGCTCTGGCCTGAAAGTGTTATCCATTGTCCAGATTGTAATACCGGGCCAGTCTGGCGCGCCATTAAGGTAGCGACCTGCCCATTGTTCTGATTGCTGCAACACAGCATTTGGTTCCAAATTAAATATTTCTATTGAGAAATATATTTTTTGGAAGAGAATGCTCACCCATGATCTGCCCTGATGCCCATCCCCCCAGCTTCGGACTCCTGCTGCGCCAAGTGCGCGATGGCCTGGTCCGTCAGCTAGACACGTCGATGGCCGAGGAAAACCTCGGTATTGGCTTCACCCACTATCTCGGCCTGAAGGTGCTCGCGGCGCGTGCCCCGTGTACCGCCAACGAGTTGGCCCAGGCCCTGGACCAGGTGCCCAGCGCGGTCACCCGCCTGCTGGACAAGCTGGAAGCCCTGGACTGTGTGCGGCGCGAGCCGCATGCCCAGGACCGGCGGGCACTGCAGATCGTGCTGACCGAGCCGGGCCGCCAGTTGTGGGCCCGCCTCAAACAGCGGGGCGACCAGACCATCGACGACGCCATGCGTGATCTGTCTCCGGACGAACGCGCGCAGCTGCTTTCCCTCATGACCCGTGTACGCGACTCACTGGTAACGCCATGACTTCCATGTTTGAACGCTCATATTCACTGCGCCCGCTGCGGCCATTGCTGGTCTCCGCGCTGGCGCTGGCGCTGGCCGCGTGTGCCAGCAGCCGCGGCCTGGAGCCGCAGGGCCGCCTGCTCGACGCCGACAGCCTGCAGACCCAGCGCACCCTGGCCGCCAACGGCTTGAGCCAGCCGGGCTGGCCGGCTACCGACTGGTGGCGCGCGCTGGGCGATCCCCAGCTCGATGCCCTGATCGCCGAAGGCCTGCAGCGTAATCCCGGGCTGGACGCGGCCGATGCGCGGCTGCGCCAGGCCCGTGCCCAGATCGGCACCGCGCGCGCCGCACGCCTGCCCAGCGTCTCCGCGTCCGGGGGCTACACCGGCGTTCGCCTGCCCGAATCGATGGTCGGCGACGAACTGGGTGGCAGCTATGCCGGCAGTGGCCAGGCCTATTTGAGTTTCAGCTACGGCATCGACCTGTGGGGCGGCAAGCGCGCCGCCTGGGAAGCGGCCGTGGACAGCGGCCATGCCGCCGAAGTGGACGCTCAGGCCGCGCGCCTGAACCTGTCCGCCGCCATCGCCGAGGCTTACGCGCAGCTGGGTTATGCATGGACGCTGCATGACGTGGCCAGCGAAGAACTGGCGCGTTCGCAGAAGACCCTGGAGCTGACCCGCCAGCGTCGCGCCGCGGGCATCGACAGCGACCTGCAGACCCGCCAGGCCGAAGCGCGCATTCCGGCCGCGCAGCAGCAACAGCAGGCCGCGCAGCAGCAGATCGACGAGGCGCGCACCGCGCTCGCCGCGTTGGTCGGGCAGGGCCCGGACCGCGGCCTGCAGATCGAGCGCCCGCAGGTGCTCAACCCGTTGGCGCTGCAGTTGCCCGGCGTGCTGCCCAGTGAACTGCTCGGCCGCCGCCCGGACATCGTCGCCGCGCGCTGGCGGGTGGAAGCGGCCAACCGCCAGATCCATGCGGCCAAGGCCGAGTTCTATCCCAGCCTCAACCTGACGGCCCTGGGCGGCGTGGTCTCCAGTGAAGTGGACCAGCTGCTCAAGAGTGGCTCGACGTTCGCCTTCCTCGGCCCGGCGCTGAGCCTGCCGATCTTCGACGGCGGCCGCCTGCGCGCCAACCTGGGCAAGACCGACGCGCAGTACGACCTGGCGGTGGCCGATTACAACCAGTCCGTGCTCAACGCGCTGCGCGATGTCGCCGATCAGGTCAACGCGGTGCGTTCGCTGGCCGACCAGGCCAGCGCCCAGGCGCAGGCCGTCAGCACCGCGCGCGCCGCCCATGACCTGGCCGAGCAGCGCTACCGCGCCGGTATCGGCAGCTACCTGGACGTGCTCAGTGTCGAAGAGCAGTTGCTGGTCTCCCAGCAGCGGCTGGCTGACCTGCAGTCGCGCCAGATCCTTGTTTCGGTCCGCCTGAGCCAGGCGTTGGGCGGTGGCTTCATCCCGACCAGCGATGCCGCCACGGTCGCCGCCACCCCCGAATCCTCGCATTCCTGAGAGTCATCCCCATGAGTCAGACCTCCGCCCCCGCTGCCGAGAAGGCAGCTCCCTCCCGTCGCGGCAAGCTGCTGCGCGGCCTGCTGGTCATCGTGGTGCTGCTGCTGGCCGCGCTGGCCCTGTGGTACTTCATGTTCGGCCGCTGGTTCGAAGAAACCGACGATGCCTACGTGCAGGGCAACCAGGTCCAGATCACCCCGCTGATCAGCGGCACCGTGGTCGGGATCAACGCCGATGACGGCATGCGTGTCGAGCGCGGCCAACTGCTGGTCCAGCTGGACCCGGCCGATACCGAAGTCGCCCTGCAGCAGGCCGAAGCCAACCTCGCCAAGACGGTCCGCCAGGTGCGCGGTCTGTACCGCAGCGTGGAAGGTGCGCAGGCCGAATTGAACGCGCGCCAGGTCACCCTCAAGCGTGTGCGCGAGGACTTCAACCGCCGTAAGGATCTGGCCAGCTCCGGCGCGATCTCCAACGAAGAACTGGCGCATGCCCGCACCGAACTGGCCGCTGCCGAAGCGGCCGTGGCCGGTTCGCGCGAGACCTTCGAGCAGAGCAACGCGCTGGTCGATGACACCGTGATCGCCACCCAGCCGGACGTGCAGGCCGCCGCCGCGCAGCTGCGCCAGGCGTATCTCAACAATGCCCGTGCCGGCATCGTCGCACCGGTCACCGGTTACGTGGCGCGTCGTTCGGTGCAGGTCGGCCAGCGTGTGCAGCCGGGCAATGCCCTGATGGCCGTGGTGCCGACCGAGCAGATGTGGGTGGAAGCGAACTTCAAGGAAACCCAGCTGCGTCACATGCGCCTGGGCCAGGAAGTGGAACTGCGTTCGGACCTGTACGGCGGCGACGTCACCTACAAGGGGCGCATCGACAGCCTCGGCCTGGGCACCGGTTCGGCGTTCTCGCTGCTGCCGGCGCAGAACGCCAGCGGCAACTGGATCAAGATCGTGCAGCGCGTGCCGGTGCGTATCGCCATCGACGCCAAGCAGCTGGCCGAGCATCCGCTGCGCATCGGTCTGTCGATCAAGGCCGAAGTGAGCCTGCGTGACCAGAAGGGCACCGTGCTGCCGACCGAAACCGCCAAGGGCCAGGTGTTCGATACCGATGTCTACGCCAAGCAGCTGCACAGCGCCGACGATGTGATCCACCAGATCATCCAGCGCAACCTGCCGCAGCAGGCCAAGGCGAGCTGAGGCCACCATGTCCGCACAAGCTCCCGCCGCGCCGGGCGCCCCCGCGGCGCCAGGCACGGCCTTCCGGCCGGCCAATGTCGCCCTGTGTACCGCAGGGCTGGCGATGGCTTCGTTCATGCAGGTCCTGGACACCACCATCGCCAACGTCTCGTTGCCGACCATCGCCGGTAATCTCGGCGCCAGTTCGCAGCAGGCCACCTGGGTCATCACCTCGTTCGCGGTCAGCACCGCCATCGCGCTGCCGCTGACCGGCTACCTCAGCCGCCGCTTCGGCGAAACCAAGCTGTTCGTGTGGGCCACGCTGGCCTTCACCCTGGCCTCGCTGCTGTGCGGCCTGGCCCAGAGCATGGGCATGCTGGTCGTCTCGCGTGCGATCCAGGGGTTCGTCGCCGGCCCCATGTACCCGATCACCCAGAGCTTGCTGGTCTCCCTGTATCCGCGCGAGAAACGCGGGCAGGCGCTGGCGTTGCTGGCCATGATCACCGTGGTCGCACCCATTGCCGGCCCGATCCTCGGCGGCTGGATCACCGACAACTACAGTTGGGAATGGATCTTCCTGATCAACGTACCGCTCGGCATCTTCGCCGCGCTGGTGGTGGGCAACCAGCTCAAGGGGCGCCCGGAACACGTTGAAAAGCCGAAGATGGATTACGTCGGCCTGATCACCCTGGTGATCGGCGTGGGCGCGCTGCAGCTGGTGCTGGATCTGGGCAACGACGAAGACTGGTTCAGTTCGACCAAGATCATCGTGCTGGCCTGTGTGTCGGTGGTGGCGTTGGCGGTGTTCCTGATCTGGGAACTGACCGACAAGGACCCCATCGTCGACCTGCGCCTGTTCCGGCATCGCAACTTCCGCGCCGGTACGCTGGCGATGGTGGTGGCGTATGCGGCGTTCTTCAGCGTGGCGTTGCTGATTCCGCAGTGGTTGCAGCGGGACATGGGCTACACCGCGATCTGGGCCGGTCTGGCGACCGCACCGATCGGCGTACTGCCGGTGATCATGACGCCGTTCGTGGGCAAGTACGCTTCGCGGTTCGACATGCGCATGCTGGCCACGATCGCCTTCATCTTCCTGTCCTTCACCAGCTTCCTGCGTTCGGGGTTCAACCTGCAGGTGGACTTCGGCCACGTCGCCGGCATCCAGCTGATCATGGGCATTGGCGTGGCGTTGTTCTTCATGCCGGTGCTGCAGATCCTGCTGTCGGATCTGGACGGTCGCGAAATCGCCGCGGGCTCCGGCCTGGCCACCTTCCTGCGCACGCTGGGCGGCAGCTTCGCCGCCTCGCTGACCACGTGGTTGTGGGCACGCCGTACCCAGGAACACCACGCGCATCTGACCGAACACATTTCCGGTTACACCCCGGGCATGCAGGACCAGGTGACCGCGATGGGGCAGGGCGACCTGCAGCATGGCGCGGCCGCGCTCAACAACATGATCAACCACCAGGCCTCGCAGATGGGCTTCAACGACATCTTCTTCCTGCTGGGCTGGATCTTCCTGGCCATCATCGCCTTCCTGTGGCTGGCCAAGCCGCCGTTCGGCGCAGGCGCGGGTGCCGCCTCGGCCGGTGGGCATTGAGCACGTGATACGTTGAAACGAAAAACCCCGCTGAAAGGCGGGGTTTTTTTTATTGCCCAGAAACGAAAAAACCCGCTTGCGCGGGTTTGATCATTTTCCGAGTCATGGTGCCCAGGAGAGGACTCGAACCTCCACGAAGTTGCCCCCGCTAGCACCTGAAGCTAGTGCGTCTACCAATTCCGCCACCTAGGCGACTCAGGAGGAGAATTCTGCGGGAGAACGGTGACGGTGTCAACAGGATCGCGTGGGAAATTTCTTTTGTCAGTACTCGGTTCGGTCGTCGCGCCATCGTACGTTGGATGCCACGCAGATCGACCACGACGTGTTGACGTAGGGCAGGGCATCGCACTGACGAAGCCCGGAAACGAAAAAACCCGCTTGCGCGGGTTTGATCATTTTCTGAGTCATGGTGCCCAGGAGAGGACTCGAACCTCCACGGAGTTGCCCCCGCTAGCACCTGAAGCTAGTGCGTCTACCAATTCCGCCACCTGGGCGACTCAGGAGGAGAATTCTGCGGGAGATCCGGAAATGTGTCAACAGGATTTCGCAGAAAATTTCATTTGCCGTGCGATGCAGCGTCATTGGGTTCAATGCCGCGCAATTCGTGCGTGGTGCCGGCGCCAGAAACGAAAAAACCCGCTTGCGCGGGTTTGATCATTTTCCGAGTCATGGTGCCCAGGAGAGGACTCGAACCTCCACGGAGTTGCCCCCGCTAGCACCTGAAGCTAGTGCGTCTACCAATTCCGCCACCTGGGCGACTCAGGGGGCGAATTCTGGGCATGTCCGAGAGGCTTGTCAACGGTTTTGTGAAATTTCTTCACAATCCTGCACAGGCGCGCTGCTGACCGGTTCTGCACACCCGCAGCGGTTACTATTGAGGTCAATGAAACCAAAGAAACCGACCCAGGGCGCGAAAGCCCCCAAGTCCCCGGCGCCCAAGAAGGCAGCCGGTCCGTCGGGCAAGCCCCGCGCTGCCGCCAAGAAGGCCGGCAAGCTGCCACCCTGGATGCCCGAATCCCTGAACACCCCTGAGCCGCCGCGCGGCAACAAGCGGGGTCCCAAGCCTGCGCATGCCGGGCCGATCCCGACCCGCCGCCGTCCGCATCCCACCCCGCTGGACGGTGAGGTGCAGCTGGATCCCTTCGCCGCCCGCGAGGCCGAGCGCTATGCGCAGCCGATTGCCAGCCGCGAGGCGATCCTGCAGCTGCTCGACCGCTGCGATGGCCCGCAGACCGCCGAAGAGATCGCCATCCACCTCGGCCTGACCGAGCCGGACCGTGCCGATGCCTTGGGCAAGCGCCTGGGCGCGATGTGCCGTGACGGCCAGCTGGTGCAGAACCGCCGTGGCGGTTTCGCGCCGCTGCAGGCGGTCAACCTGATCACCGGCGTGGTGATCGCCAACCCGGAAGGGTTCGGTTTCCTGCGCCCGGTGGAAGGTGGCGACGATCTGTTCCTGCCGCCGTTCGAAATGCGCAAGGTGCTGCATGGCGACCGCGTGCTGGTCAACGTGACCGGCATCGATCGTCGTGGTCGCCGCGAGGCAAGTATTTCGCGTGTGCTCGAGCGTGGCATGAGCCGCCTGATCGGCCGCTTCAGCGTCGAGTTCGGCATCAACTACGTCGTGCCCGATGACAAGCGCGTGCAGCGCAACGTGCAGATTCCGCCCGATCAGACCGGCGAGGCCCGCGATGGCCAGCTGGTGGTCTGTGAACTGACCCAGGCGCCGGACACCCGCCGCCCGCCGATCGGCCGCATCATCGCGGTGCTCGGCGACAAGCTGACCGCCTCGCTGGTGGTGGAAACCGCCATCCACGGCCATGAACTGCCGTTCGAGTTCCCGGCTGAAGTGCTGGCTGAAGCGACCGCAGTGCCGATGGTGGTCACCCCGGTACAGATCGGCCACCGCGAAGACCTGCGCAACACGCCGCTGGTCACCATCGATGGCGAGGATGCCAAGGACTTCGACGACGCGGTCTACTGCGAACCGAATGCCGAAGGCTTCCGCCTGGTGGTGGCGATCGCCGACGTCTCCAACTACGTGCGTCCCGGTACGCCGCTGGATGATGAAGCGCAGAAGCGCGCGACCTCGGTCTATTTCCCCGGGTTCGTGGTGCCGATGCTGCCGGAGACCTTGTCCAACGGCATCTGCTCGCTGATGCCCAAGGTCGACCGGATGTGCTTCGTCTGCGACATGCAGGTGAACCGTGAGGGCGAGGTCATTCATTCGCGCTTCTACGAAGCGGTGATGAACTCGCATGCGCGCCTGACCTACAACCAGGTCTGGGAGGCGGTGGGTGAGAACGACCCGGCCGCGCGCAAGGCGATCGGTCCGCTGATGCCGCAGGTGGATCGCCTGTACCAGCTGTATCACGTGCTGGCCAAGGCGCGTACCCGCCGCGGTGCGATCGAGTTTGAAACCTCTGAAGTGCGCTTCGTGCTGGACAACACCGGCGAAGTCACCCAGGCCGGGATGATGGTGCGCAACGATGCGCACAAGCTGATCGAAGAATGCATGATCGCAGCCAATGTGCAGGCCGCGCGCTATCTGCTGGCCAAGCACGTGCCGGCGCCGTTCCGGGACCATGAGCGCCCGCCGGAATCCAAGTACGCCGATCTGCTGGAGTTCCTGAAGGAATTCAAGCTGAGCCTGCCGCCGTGGTCGAAGGTGCAGCCGGCCGATTTCACCAAGCTGCTCAAGAAGGTGCGCGATCGCCCGGATGCGGCGCTGCTGGAATCGGTGCTGCTGCGCAGCCAGAGCCTGGCAGTGTATTCGCCGGACAACCTGGGCCACTTCGGCCTGGCACTGGATGCGTACGCGCACTTCACCTCGCCGATCCGCCGCTACCCCGATCTGCTGGTGCATCGTGCGATCAAGCACGCGCTCAGCGGGGCCGCGCCGGAGAAGTTCACCTACTCGCCGCGCGAGATGGCGGCGCTGGCCCTGCAGTGCTCCGAGCGTGCGCGTCGGGCCGACGAAGCCGAGCGCGAAGTCGACGAGCGCTACCGCGCCGCGTGGATGGAAAAGCACGTCGGTGGCCAGTTCGACGGCGTGATCAGTGGCGTGACCAGCTTCGGCCTGTTCGTGGAGCTGGACGAATCCAAGGTCAACGGCCTGGTCCATGTGACCCAGCTGCCGCACGACTATTACCAGTTCGACGCGGTGCGCAAGACGCTCAACGGCGAGCGCCGCGGCAAGATCTACCGCCTCGGTGACCGGGTACGGATCCTGGTGCTCAAGGCCAGCATGGAAGAGCGCAAGATCGACTTCCGCCTGGTCGAAGAGAAGGACGATTCGCTGCCCGAGCTGCCGCCGCGCGGCCAGCCGGCCAAGCGCCAGAAACAGAAGTATTGATTCACGCGTACCGGCCCACGGCCGGTACGCGGTAGTGCCGCCCGTGAGTCGGCACACTTTCCACCCGCCCACCCTTGGTGGGCGCACGGACCCCATCGGAGCGATCCCATGCAGTCCCTCCCCGAATACAGCGGCGGCTGCCAGTGCGGCGCGATCCGCTTCCATGTGGTCGGTGAGCTGACCCACAGCTCGATCTGCCATTGCCGGATGTGCCAGAAGGCCTTCGGCGCGTACTACGCCCCCCTGGTGTCGGTGCGTGGCAGCGAGTTCCGCTGGACCCGTGGTGAGCCCCAGCGTTTTCAGTCGTCCAACATGGTCCAGCGCGGCTTCTGCGCCGACTGTGGCACCCCGCTGACCTACGAAGCCCCCGATGGGGTGGCGATCGCGGCCGGCGCTTTCGACGAACCCGCCCGCCTGCCGCCGACGATCCAGTACGGGATCGAGGCCAAGCTGCCGTTCGTGGACCGACTGGGCGCACTCAGCGCGCTGCGCAGCGAGGAAGATGCCGAGGCCGGCGATTTCCTGCTGCATATCGTCTCCCACCAGCATCCGGACCATGACACCACCGACTGGCCACCCCGCTGACGGCAGGCCGTGACCGCCCCCCGTGAACGCCCGGCAGGGCAGGGTGGGCCTTGATGCTCTACCATTACCAACCCCTTTACCGGTCCCGCCCCCCGCAATGAGCAAGCAAAGCCAGTGGATCGTCGGCGTCAACGCCGTCGCCTCTTCGATCGAGAATGATGCCGAGAACGTCCGCGAGGTCCTCATCGAGGCCAGTGCGAAGAACCCGCGTCTGACCGAGATCGAGGAAAACGCTCGCCGCAAGGGCATCGACGTGCGCAAGGTGAACACCCAGGCGCTGGACGGCGTGGGCGGTTCGGTGCGTCACCAGGGCGTGGCGGCGCGCTACCAGGCCGCACGGACCTGGGGCGAGAACGAACTGGAAGGGCTGGTCGAAGCGGCCGAGGGCAAGGCCCTGCTGCTGATCCTAGATGAAGTCCAGGACCCGCACAATCTCGGCGCCTGCCTGCGCAGCGCGGCGGCGGCCGGTGCCACGGCGGTGATCATTCCCAAGGACAAGTCGGCCTCGGTCAATGCGACCGTGCGCAAGACCTCGGCCGGCGCGGCCGACCGCATCCCGGTGGTGCAGGTGACCAACCTCTCGCGCTGCCTGAAGGACCTGCAGAAGCTGGGCGTGTGGATCTACGGGCTGGCCGGTGAAGCCACCGAGTCGCTGTACGCGATCGACCTCAAGGGCAACGTGGCGCTGGTGCTGGGCGGCGAAGCCGACGGCCTGCGTCGTCTGACCCGCGAAAACTGCGATGGCCTGGTCAAGATTCCGATGCCGGGCGATATCGAGAGCCTGAATGTCTCCGTCGCCACCGGCGTGAGCCTGTTCGAAGCAGTGCGCCAGCGCGGGCTGTAAGCCGCGCGCTTGCGGGTAGAGCCGACCGTTGGTCGGCTGCCATCCGACGCGTAGCGCAGCCGACCAACGGTCGGCTCTACGCCGGGCATCAGCCTGCGCTGCCGCCCAATGCCTTGAACAACGTCACATCGTTGATCAGCTGCCGTTGACGCACGGACGCCAATGACAGCTCGGCATCGCGCCGGGTCTGCTGCGCTTCCAGCCAGGTGCGCAGGTCGGTGGCACCGACCCGGTAGCGCACCTCGTACATCCGCTCGATCTCCACCGCCTCGTCGTAGGACGCCTGCGAGGCCGCCACCTGGGTGGCGAACTGCGTGCGCGCCGACAACGCGTTGTCCACTTCCGACAGCGCGGTGTACAGCGTGCGGCGGAACCCATTGGCCGCGATCTGATAATCCGTGCCGGCCAGGCGGGTATTCAACTGCGCCTGGCGCACGTTGAGGAACGGCAGCGACAGGCCCGCGCCGAGGGTGGCCACCGGATTCTTCAGCACGTCCGAGAGCGAGGTGGCACCGGTGCCCACACTGCCGGTCAGGCTCAGCGCCGGGTAGTACTGCGTGGCAGTCACCTTGATGGCCTTCAGGCTGTTGCGCAGCCGCAGCTCGGCGGCGCGCAGGTCCGGGCGGCGCCCGAGCAGATCGGCCGGCAGGCTTTCGGCGATCACCGGGCTGGCCACGCGCTGCAGCTGTTGCGGCTCGTCGGCCAAGGCCAGCGGCTGCCCATCCAGCAGTACGGTCAGCGCATTGCGTGCGGCAACGCGTTGCTGCTCCAACGCACTCTGCGCGGCACGCTGTGCCTCCAGGCTCTGCGCGGCCTGGCGCACTTCCAGCCGCGAGACCGCCCCCGCGTCGAAGCGCGCCTGGACCAGCTCGCGGGTGCGCTCAAGGCGCTCCAGGTTGGCCTGGCCGGCGCTGATCGACTGGTTGAGGAAGGCCAACGTCCAGTACTGCGTGGCCACGTCGCTGATCACCAGCAGCGCGGTGTTCTGCAGGTCTTCCTGGTTGGCCTGGGCTTCCCACTGGGCGATGTCGCGCTGGGTGCGCAGGCGCCCCCACAGGTCGATCTCCCACTGCAGGGACACGCCGGCCGAGCTGCCGCGGTTCCAGTCCGCGCTCTGGTCGATGGGGCGGTTGCCGCTGCTGCTCACGCTGCCCGAGGGCTGCGGCCACAGCGCGTTGTCGGCCAGGCCGGCCTGCAGGCGCGCGCGCTGTACGGCCAGCCCGGCCGAGACCAGATCGGTGTTGGCGGCCAAGGCGCGATCAATCACACGGTCCAGGCCGGGGTCGCCGAACTGGGTCCACCAGGCATCGCTGCGGACATCTGCCGTCGCTGCGTGCGGCTGTTCGCTTACGGCCTCGGTGGGGGTGTTCAAGGTGGCATCGCCCCGGCCGTACGTGGCCGGGACCGCCGGTGCCTCGACCTGATAGCGGCCGGTGCTGACGCAAGCGGACAAGGCCAACGCGGTCACGCAGGCCAGGGCCAGCGGACGCAGGGACACGGGGTGCAACAGAGCAGGAGAAATCTTCATTCGCGCGCCAGCGCCTCCACGGGATCAAGTTGGGCGGCATTGCGGGCCGGCAGGAAACCAAACGCCACGCCGATCAGGCTGGAGCAGGCAAAGGCGGCCACGATGGAGGCGGTCGAGAACAGCATCTGGAAGTCCGGTGCGAACTTGCCGAACAGCCAGCCGACCACCAGCGACAGGCCGACCCCGAGCAGGCCGCCGAGCAGGCACACCAGCACCGCCTCGATCAGGAACTGCTGGCGGATGTCGCTCTGCCGCGCGCCGACGGCCATGCGCACGCCGATTTCGCGGGTCCGCTCGGTCACCGAGACCAGCATGATGTTCATCACGCCGATGCCGCCCACCAGCAGTGCGATCGCGGCGATGGCACTGATCAACAGGGTCATCGTGCGCGTGGTCTGCTCGATGGTCTGGCGGATCTCGGCGCTGTTGCTGAGGAAGAAATCCTCGGTGCCGTGGCGCATGATCAGCAGCTTGGAAATCGCGGCCTGCGCGGCATCCATCGGGGTGGCGTCGTCCACGCGCACTGTGATGCTGGAGACGTGGCTCTGGCCGAGCATGCGTGACATCACCGTGGTGTACGGCACCCACACGCTCAGGCTGGTGCTGCCGCCGAAGCCGAAGCTCTGCCGCTGCGCCACGCCGACCACGCGCACCGGCACGTTGCCGAGCAGGATCACCTGGCCGATCGGATCCTCGCCATTGGGGAAGAACTGGGTGCGGGTGTTCTCATCGATGATCGCCACCTGGGCCAGGCTGCGCACCGCATCGGCATCGAAGAAACTGCCGGCGATCAGGGTCACGCCCTTGACCCGGAAGAACTGCTCGCCCACGCCATTGACCTGTGCGGTGGCCGACTGGTTGCGGTAGCGCGCGGTCACCGAGGAGGACACGCTGGGTGTGGCGCTGTCGATGTAGCTCTGCCTGCCCAGCGCATCGGCATCGCTGGCCTTGAGCGTCTGCACGCGGGCCGAGCGCATGTCGCCGAAACCGCGCCCGGGATACACATCGATCGTATTGGTGCCCAGTGCGCTGATGTTCTGCAGGATCTGCTGCTGGGAGCCGTTGCCCATCGCCACCACCGAGACCACCGAGGCGATGCCGATGATGATGCCGAGCATGGTCAGGAAGGTACGCAGGCGGTGGGCGTTCATCGCCAGCAGCGCCATGCGGAACGCTTCGGTGAAGCGGTCGCGCGCCGCCCGCCAGCTGTGGCCTTTGCCCGCAGCGACGGTTGGCTGGCGCTGCGCGCGGTAGCTGGGTGCGTTGGGATTGGTGCGGTCGGCGATGATCTCGCCGTCGCGGATTTCGATGATGCGCTGGGCGTGCTCGGCCACGCTCATGTCGTGGGTGACGATGATGATGGTGTGCCCTTCGGCGTGCAGCTCGCCAAGGATGCCCATCACTTCTTCGCCGGATCGGGTGTCCAGTGCGCCGGTCGGCTCATCGGCGAGGATCACCTCGCCACCGTTCATCAGCGCCCGGGCGATCGACACGCGCTGCTGCTGCCCACCGGAGAGCTGGCCGGGCTTGTGGTTCATGCGGTCGCCCAGGCCGAGGCGCTGCAGCAGTTCTTCGGCACGCGCGGTGCGTACCGGGCCGGGGCTGCCGGCGTACACGGCCGGCACGGCGACATTGCCGCGCGCATCCAGATCGCCGAGCAGGTGGTAGCGCTGGAAGATGAAGCCGAAATGCTCGCGGCGCAGTTCGGCCAGTTCGTCCGGTTCCATGCGGCCGGTCTCGCGGCCGGCCACCTGGTAACTGCCGCGCGTGGGCCGGTCCAGGCAACCGAGGATGTTCATCAGCGTGGACTTGCCCGAACCGGACTGGCCGACGATGGCCACCATCTCGCCAGCGGCGATGTCCAGGTTGACGTCGCGCAGCACCGCGATGGTCTCCTCGCCCGCCGGAAACTCGCGGCGCAGGTCGCGCAGCCGCAGCAGCGGCGTGCCGGTCGGGGCGCTGCTCATCGGCGCGGCCCGCCCATGCCCGGGCCGCTGATCCGCACGCTGCTGCCGCCGCGGTTGCCGGCACCGGCTCCCTGTGCGCCGCCGCCTTCACCAACGATGACCTTGTCGCCTTCGGCAAGGCCGGACAGCACTTCGGCATTGGCGCCGTTGTTGATGCCGATCTTGACCTTGCGCGGCGCCGGCATGCCATCGGCATCGGCCACGCGCACCATGTACTGCCCGTCGCGGGACTTCGGCCCGAGCGCGACCGCCGGGATGATCAGCACGTCCTTGGCCTGCTTGAGCATCACCGAGACCTGGGCGGTCATGTCGATGCGCAGCGTGCCGTCCGGGTTTTCCACGTCGAACAGGGCGTTGTAATACACCGCGGTGCTGGAACTGGAACCGGAGGATCCGGAGCTGCCCGAGCTGTCGCTGGAGATCGAGGAGGGAGCCGGGTTGATCTGCCGCAGCGTGGCGTGGAATTTGCGGTCCGGCTCGCCCAGCGTGGTGAAGTACACCGGCATGCCGGCCTTGATCTTGACCACGTCCGCTTCGGAGACTTCCGCATTGACCGTGACCAGGTCCAGACGGGCCAGCATCACGATGGTCGGCGCGGTCTGGTTGGCGTTGACGGTGCGGCCTTCTTCGGCGACCACGGCGACCACGGTGCCGTCCATCGGCGCGGTGATGCGGGTGTAGGCCAGGTTGGCGCGGGCGGTGCCGAGCTCGGTTTCGCGGCCCTTGATCTGTGCATCGAAGGACTGGATCTGGGCGCGCGCGGTCTTGAGCTTGGCATCGGCCGCGTCGAACTCGGCACGCGAGGTGGCCTCGGCGGCCAGCATCTGCTGCTGGCGCGCGAACTCGAGCTCGGCTTCGCGCAGGCTGGCCTGCTGCACCGCGCGCTGCGCCTTGACCTGGTCCAGCGAGGCCTGGGCGTTGAGCACCTGGTTCTGCTGGGTGGTGGCGTCGATCTCGGCGATCAGGTCGCCTTCCTTGACGGTATCGCCGAGCTGGACCTTCAGCGATTTGATCTGGCCGGAGGCCTGCGCACCGACGCTGACCAGCTTGTAGGCATCGATCACGCCGGTGGCTTCCACGGTCTGTTCGATATCGCCGCGGCTGACGGGTGACGTGGCCAGGGCAGGGGCAGCGGGCTTGCGCAGCATCCATGCCACAATCGCGGCAATCAGGGCGAGGACCACGAGCAACAGCAGGAGGCGAGCACGGCGGGTTCTGGGCAAACGGGGCTTCACGATGATCGTCAACTCGGCTGGCCGTTGCATCGGCGTTGTCAGCATTGTGAAGATCGTTCACCGCCGGCTCAACACTCGCCGTGTACCAAGATGTATCCCTGCGGTGCACAGCGCATTTCGTTATGTATCTGCATCACCCTTTGAAACAGACGTACGTAAACCAGGAGATGCGGTTCAGCTCCCGACAGGGGATGATCGCCGCATGGAGACTGCCAACAGCATGCATAGACTGCTGATCGTCGATGACGACAACGATATCCGCCAGCTGCTCGCCGAGCAGCTCGGTCGCGCCGGTTACCTGGTGAGCACCGCCGCCGATGGCCAGGGCATGCGCCAGCTGCTGGAGCGCGAGCACGTGGACCTGATCGTGCTCGACCTCAACCTGCCACGCGAGGACGGCCTGACCCTGTGCCGCGACCTGCGCGCGCGCTCGAGTACGCCGGTGATCATGTTGACCGCGCGCAGCGAGCCGATCGACCGCGTGCTGGGTCTGGAGATGGGCGCAGACGATTATCTGGCCAAGCCGTTCGAGCCGCGCGAACTGCTCGCACGCATCCGCAATGTGCTGCGCCGCACCGAAGCCCTGCCGGCCAACCTGGAACCGCTGGCGATCCGCCGTGCGCGCTTCTCCAGCTGGATCTTCGATCTGGAGCATCGCCACCTGGTCGATCCTGATGGGCGCGTGGTGGTGTTGTCGGGCGCCGAGTTCCGCCTGCTGCGGGTGTTCGTGGGGCATGCCAACAAAGTGTTGTCGCGCGAACAGCTGGTGTCGTTGAGCAGCGGTCGCAATTACGAATCGCAGGACCGCGCCATCGATCTGCAGGTCAGCCGCCTGCGCAACAAGCTGGCCGATGACGGCGGCAGCGATGGCCTGATCAAGACCGTGCGCAACGAAGGGTATGTGCTTGCGGCGGCGGTCACCCTGGAATGAACCGCCTGCGCCGCTTCTTTTCCTCGATGGTGGGGCGGCTGTTCGTCATCCTGCTGCTGGGGATGAGCGTGGCCGCGATCGGTGCGACCATGCTGGCCAGCACCAAGCGCCAGCAGGAATTCGAACGGCAGAATCTCAACCGCATCGCCGACCGCCTGCAGGGCTTCGTGAACCTGCTCGATGGCAATCCGGAACTGCGCCAGCGTCTGCTCACCAGTGGCGGACCAAGTGTGCGTCAGCTTCCCGAGGGCGCGCGCATCGGCCGGCCGGATGCGGCGTTGATGGAAATCCTGGACGACCGGCCGGGTCCGGTGGCGAGCAGCCAGGTCGCCTTCACTTCGTTCCGCTCGTGCCTGCCGCGGCTGCCGGAACTGCTGCCGCCGCCCCCGCGCGACAAGGAAAAGATGCGGCATCCGCCGCGTGAGCGTGACCCGGCCTTCATCCCGCCCAAGTGCCGCGTGGTGACTCTGCAGCTGACCGATGGCACGCCGCTGCGGCTGGCGCTGGATTCCCCGGCCGTCGCGCACAACGGTGCGCTCGCGGTGGACCCGTTGTTCCTGACCCTGCTGGTGGTGGCGATCGCGATCCTGGCCTACATCGTGGCGAGGATGGCCAGCGCACCGCTGCAGCGGTTGGCCGATGCCGCCGCCGCGCTGGGCGACGACCTGCAGGGCGCGCCGATGCCGGTGACCGGCCCGTTCGAGGTCCGCCGCGCCGCCGAGGCGTTCAACGCCATGCAGAAGCGGCTGCAGCGCCACCTCGGTGAGCGGACCCAGATGCTGGCCGCGATCACCCACGACCTGCAGACCCCGGTGACCCGTCTGCGCCTGCGGCTGGAGAACGTCACCGACGAGGCCCTGCGTGAGCGCCTGATCGGCGACCTGGGTGCGATGCAGGCGCTGATCCGCGAAGGCCTGGAGCTGGCGCGCAGCGCGGAGAGCGCCGAACAGCGGGCCGCGCTGGATCTGGATTCGCTGCTGGAGAGCATTGTGGAAGACGCGGCCGAAGCGGGCGGCGACGTCCATTTCGAGCAGCCGAGCGGGGCGGTGCTGATGCTGCGGCCGCTGGCGATGCATCGCCTGTTCTCCAACCTGGTCGACAACGCGGTGATGTACGGCCAGACCGCCCGGGTGCGGGTGAAGCAGGTCGGACAGGACGTGGAGGTCCGCATCCGTGACAGCGGCCCCGGCCTGGCCGAGGACGAGCTGGAAGCCGTGTTTGATCCGTTCGTGCGCTTGGAAACCTCGCGCTCGCGTCAGACCGGTGGGGCGGGGCTGGGGCTGACCATCGCCCGCGCGCTGGCCGAGAAGGACGGGGCGAGCCTGCACCTGCGCAACCATCCGCAGGGTGGGCTGGAAGCGATCGTGCGGTGGGCATCGCCGGCACGCGCCGCGCCCGGTCCGCGCGGGGGCTGACGCCGGCTCCCCCAAAACGCAAGGATTTGCCTACTATGGTCATCTCTTTCCAGCGTCTCCCCCATGAGAGCGTACGACTCTGCCAGCCCCCGCGCTGGTGCACGGCCGTTCCCCCCATGCGCACGGCGCCTGCCCAAGGCTGATCCACACGGATGAGCGATCGGGGGGGCAGGAACCGGTGGCGGCCGGCACAACTGAAGTTCCCGCGCATGCCGAGCCTGCAGGCGGCCGCGCTGTGGCTGATGCTGCTGTGCGCGTTCCCGTGGCCGCTCTCGGCCCAGGACGGCCCGCCGCCGCTGCGCGACTACGCCATCGATGTCTGGACCTCGCGTAACGGGCTGCCACACAACTCCCTGCGTGACATCGCCCAGACCCCCGAAGGGCATCTATGGTTTGCCACCTGGGAAGGCCTGGTCCGCTACAACGGGCTGGACTTCACCGTATTCGACCGCAGCACCACGCCGGGGCTGCGCGACAACGGCGTGGGCGCGTTGCTGGTGGACCGCAGTGGCGGGCTGTGGATCAGTGATTCGCGCGGCAATGTGACGCGGCGCGGCGCGGACGGCCGATGGAATGTCTGGGAGCATCGCCCCGATACCCCGCAGGTGCTGATCCAGGCGATGCAGATGGACAGCCATGGGCGCCTGTGGCTGTTGTACGAAGGCAAGGGCATCGGCAGCCTCGGCCCGGACGGGACCTTCGACTACCAAACGCCACCGGCCGACGTGCCGATGGCGCTCAGCTTCACCAAGCTGGTGGTGGATGCGCAGGACCGGGTCTGGGTCGGCACGCTGGACGGGCTGGTCGTGCGCGACACCGATGGCGTGCTGCGCCGCGCGCCGGACAGCTGGGGACTCGGGCGCGGCCTGGTCTGGCCGTATCGTGCGCCCGATGGGGTGATGTGGGTGGTGGCCGGCGAGCGCATCTACCGCATGCAGGATGGCGCACCGCTGCTGCAGCACCGCTTGCCCGGCGTGACCCATATCACCGCGATGCTGCAGGACCGGCATGGCGACCTCTGGCTGGGGACCGAGAATCAAGGTCTGCTGCGCTTGTCTCGGCATGGCCTGGAACGATTGCCGCCGGGCCTGTCGTTGCCCGGCGGGCGCGTGGTCAGCCTGCGTGAGGATGCCGAGGGCAGTATCTGGGTCGGCGCCAATGGTGGCCTGTACCGCCTGCGCGAAACGCTGTTCAGCAGCTTCACCGAGCGCGACGGGCTCAGCGGCGACTACGTGCGCACCGTGTTCGAGGATCGCCAGCGGCAGCTCTGGATCGGCAGCGCCAGCGGCCTGGACCGGCGCGACGCGCAGGGGCGCTTCAGCCCGGTGCCACTGCGCAACAACGTCGGCAAGAGCCCCTCGGTGCTGAGCCTGGCCCAGGACCGGGAGGGCACGCTGTGGGTCGGCACCTTCGGCGATGGCATCTTCCGGATCAACGAACAGGGCCAGCGCCTGCGCGACTACGGCAACGCCGAAGGACTGCCGGGCGGCAACATCCGCGCGATCAGCATCGATCGCGACGGGGTGGTCTGGGCCGGGACCCAGAAAGGGGTGATCCGCATCGAGGCCGGCAAGGTCGAGCAACCGGCGATCCCGGGCATGCCGACCGGGTTGATCACCGCCCTGGCGCACGACGGTGATGGTGCGTTGTGGATCGGCACCATCGAGGGGATCCGGGTGCTGCGCGGTGACCGGGTGCAGGCCATCGACCTGCAGACTCTGGGCGGCGGCCGCAGCGTGTTCGGGTTCCAGCAGATCGGCGATGCGATGTGGATCAGCACCGACCGCGGCCTGTACCGCTACCAGGAAGGCACGCTGGCGCGGGTCGGCCTGGAGCAGGGCATGCCGGTGGATACGGTGTTCCAGCTGGTGCCCGACCGGGTCGGCAACGTCTGGATCAGCAGCAACCGCGGCGTGCTGCGCACCGACATGACGATGCTCAATGCCGTCGCTGACGGGCGCGCGGCGCGGGTGGAGGTCGAGCATTACAACGAGATCGACGGCATGGCCAACTCGCAGGCCAACGGCAGCTCCGGGCCGTCGGCGATCCTGCGCCAGGACGGCACGTTCTGGGTGGTGACCGCCGGTGGTTTGAGCACGGTCGATCCGCTGCGCCTGCAGCGCTTCCGCGAGCGGCTGGC
The DNA here is from genome assembly GCF_052232875.1 of Stenotrophomonas sp. PUT21. Lineage (NCBI taxonomy): Bacteria > Pseudomonadati > Pseudomonadota > Gammaproteobacteria > Lysobacterales > Lysobacteraceae > Stenotrophomonas > Stenotrophomonas sp. PUT21. Next base: position 1,015,254 of record NZ_CP197645.1, read on the forward strand.
CCCGCCGGCGGTGATCGAGAACGTGCAGGTCGACGGTGCGCCCCTGCATTGGCAGGGCAGCGACCACAATTCCATTCCCGGCGGGCGCCGCCTGAGCGTGAGTTACGTCGGGCTGAGCTATCTGCTCTCCGAGCGTATCCGCTACCGCACCCGTCTGGATGGCCTGGACAAAGGCTGGATCGAGCGCGGCCAGCAGCGCAGCGTGGAGTTCATCGGCCTGCCGCCGGGCGATTACACGCTGCACGTATCCGCCGCGCATCCAGGCGGCGCCTGGAGCGACAGCGAAGCGGTGTGGGAATTCACGGTGGAGCCGTTCCTGTGGCAGCGCCACAGCGTCCAGCTGATCGCCGCGTTGCTGTTGCTTGCCGGGCTGGTGGCGCTGTACCGCTATCTGATCAACCGCTACAAGGCCAGCAACGTGCGGCTGGCGCGGATGGTGCAGGAGGCCACGCTGGATCTGCAGACACAGACGGTCAACCTGCAGGCACTCAATCAGGAAAAGACCGAGCTGGCCGACCGTCTGGCGGTGCAGGCCGAGGCATTCGAGCGGCAGGCCCGCGAAGACGCGCTCACCGGTCTACCCAACCGGCGTGCCTTCGATGAAGCGCTGGCGCGTGACTTCGCGCGCTCGCAACGCAGCCACCACCCGTTGTGCCTGGTGGTGCTGGATATCGATCACTTCAAGGAAGTGAACGACCGCCACAGCCATTCGGTGGGCGACGTGGTGCTGGTGGAAGTGGCGCGTCTGCTGGCGTCGGCCTGCCGCGATTCGGACATGCCGGCGCGTACCGGTGGCGAAGAGTTCGCGCTGCTGCTCAACGATACCCGCCTGGATGAAGCGGCCCAGGTCTGCGCGCGCCTGCGCGGGCTGTTCCATGATCATCCGGACTGGGCCGGCATTCCGGGCTTGAAGGTCACCTTCAGCGCCGGTCTGGTCGAGCTGGACGCTGCCGATCGCACCCCGATGCTGCTTTACCAGCGCGCGGACCGCGCGCTGTACCGGGCCAAGAGCGAAGGGCGCGATCGAACCGCTATCGGGTGATTCCGCTCAGGGGCGCGGCCAGCTGTTGGCGACCTTGCAGAACAGTTTGGCGGTCTGCTCGGTGTCATACACCGCGCTGTGCGCTTCATCGGCATCCCAGCCCAGCCCGGCCGCGGTGGCCGCACGTGCCAGCACGGTCTGGCCATAGGCGATGCCGCCGAGGGTCACGGTGTCGAACACGCTGAAGGGATGGAACGGGTTACGCTTGTGGCCGGTCCGGTTGACCGCCGCATTGACGAAGCCCAGGTCGAAGTGCGCGTTGTGCCCGACCAGGATCGCGCGCTGGCAACCGTACTTCTTCATCGCCGCCCGGATCGGGGCGAAGATGTGGTCCAGCGCGTCGCGCTCGACCTTGGCCAGCCGGAACGGGTGATCCAGGATGATGCCGGTGATCTCCAGCGACTTGGGATCGATCTCCAGGCCTTCGGCCGGCACCACATGGGCGCTGGCGGTCTGCCCGGGATAGAGCAGGCCGTTCTCGTCCATTTCGATCGGCACCGCGGCGATTTCCAGCAGCGCATGGCGATCTGAATCGAACCCACCGGTCTCCACGTCCACCGCCACCGGCAGGAAGCCGCGGAAACGGGTTGCCATCAAGCGCTGGGCGGCAGCGGGCAGTGCGTCGGCAGCAGCCGGCGCGTCGGAGCGGGGGAGGTCGTCAGTCATCGCCTCAGTTTAGCAGAGCGACCTGTACGCCCCCCGCGCTCAGGCCAGCGCCGGCGTGCGCCCGCGGCCGCGGTGCAGCAGGTGATCCAGGCTCAACGGGCCGGCACCCTGCAGGGCCAGCGGCAGCAGCATGGCCATGAACAGCAGCGGCAATTTGAAGTTGCCAAAGCCCTGGTCGGTGATGACGTAGCCCATCGCCAGCTCGGCCAACCCATTCCAGTGCATCGGCCAGTGCACGGCGGCCGTGGCGACCACGGTCAGCACCAGCAGGCAGCTGGCGGCCAGGCGCGTGCCCAGCCCGAGCAGCAGGCACACCGCGCCGACCAGTTCGAACCAGGTGGCCAACTGCCAGTTGAGCGCGGCCGGCAGCTGGTCGAACGGAAACGGGAAGGCGTGCTGCAGGTCCTCGAACCAGTTCTGGCCGCGCAGTTTTTCGCGGCCGGACTCGAAATATTCCCAGCCCATCAGCAAGCGCAGGCCGAGCGGGGCCAACCACGGGCCGAGACGATCCAGCCGGTCGCGCAGAGCGACCAGATGCAGTGACTTCATGGAGGTACTTCCTTGGTGGAGGGGTCAGGAAACGGGCGCGGCAGGCCCGATCACGCCGCTGTCGTGGAACTGGCGCAGCAGGGCCGTGCCGGGCGGAAGCAGCGCATCGGCCGCCATGCCGTGCGCCTGCGCAAGCTGCTGCAGGTAGGTGGCCCCGGTGCTGCCGGGGTGCTGGCCGATCTGCTCCAGCAACTGCGCGGCCATCGGGCTGATCGCGGCGAAGCGGACCTGCCCGTCCGGGTCGCGCCGGACCAGCAACCCGGTCGGCTCGGGGCCGGGCTGCGCGGGCGCGTCATCGGTGCCGAGCCGATGCACCGGCCAGTGATAGAGCAGTGGCCAGGCCAGGGGGGAGCGCTGCAGCGCCGCGTGCATCGGGTCCAGGCCGGGCGAGGGCGGCAGGGGGGACGCATCCCACTGGTAGAGGGCCGTTTCCACCCACTCGTAATGGGCCAGTTCGGCCAGTGCCGGGTGCGGCAACGTGGCCTGGTGCTGCAGCCACTGCACGAACTCGGCGGCCAGTTCGGTGAACAACGGGGTCTGCGCCGGGTGCACTGCAAAGAAGCGCCGGATGAGCGCGGACCACGCTGCCTCGCCAAGCAGGCGCACGCAGACCGGGAAGCCGTTGCCAAGCAGCCCGAGCACGTTGTTGAACACCAACCGCTGGTAGATGCCCAGCCGGCGTGCATCCAACCCTTCGGGCGCGGCAACCTGGGCCGGATCGCGCAGGTGCGCGGTGAGGGCCCGCTGCTGCGCGTGCAGACGCGCGGGGGCATCAGTCATGCGGGCCTCCGGCATGAGCGGCCATCAGCTGGCGGATGGTGTGCAGCTCGCCACGCAGTTCGGCATACGGGGGGAAATTGAAATCGCGTTCCAGCAGGGTGGGGCGCGCGCCGATGCGGGCATAGGTGCGGGCGAGCAGCGCCCAGACCGGATCGATCACCGCGCTGCCGTGGGTATCGATCTTCAGGTCAGGGGCTTCATCGAGGTGACCGGCCACATGCAGGCAGACGATGCGCGCAGCCGGCAGCCCGGCAATGAAGGCGTCAGCGTCGTAGCCATGGTTGCAGGCGTTGACGTAGACGTTGTTGACGTCCAGCAGCAGGTCGCAATCGGCTTCGGCGAGCACCGCCGTGGTGAAGGCCAGTTCGTCCATGGCCGGTTCCGGGGCGAGGTAATAGGACACGTTCTCCACCGCGATGCGCCGGCCCAGCAGATCCTGCACCCGGCCGATACGCGCTGCGGTATGACGCACTGCTTCCTCGGTGAAGGGAATCGGCAGCAGGTCGTAGAGGTGGCCGTCATCGCTGCAGTAGCTTAGGTGTTCGCTGTACAGCGGCACCTTGTGCCGCTCCAGGAAGCGTCCCACCTGGTCGAGCAGGGTGGTATCCAGGGGCGCGGTGCTGCCCAGCGACAGCGACAGCCCGTGGCAGGTGAGCGGGTGGCGCGTGGCCAGCTCGGTCAGTGCATCGCCGGCCGGCCCACCGACGCCGATCCAGTTTTCCGGCGCGCATTCGAGGAAGTCCAGATCACCCGCGGGCGCCTCGCGCAGGTCCTGCAGCAGGGCACGGCGCAAGCCAAGTCCGGTCGCCGCCGCAGGCAGCGGCGACCGGTCCAGGCCCTTGGTGGGGAGGTCAGTGCTTGGCACCGCACTTGCCTTCGCCGCACTTGCCTTCCGCCGTCTTCTTGTCGCCACCGGCCGTTGCCTTGTCGCCGGCGGCCTTGCCCTTGTCGGCACCGCACTTGCCTTCCCCACACTTGCCTTCGGCGGTCTTGGCACCGGCGGTCGCGGCCTTCTCGCCCGCCTTGCTGCCGGCCTTGTCGCCGTGCGCACCACATTTTCCTTCGCCACACTTGCCTTCGGCCGCCTTGGTCGCCGCTTGGCCGGCCACCAGGTAGCCCTGGGCCAGGTCGGTCATGCTCAACGCGGACGCCGAGGCGCTGACGCCCAGGCCGGCGGCCAGCGCAGTGGCTGCCAACAGGGACAGCGAACGGGTGGGTGTGCTCATCGGGTGGATCTCCTTGGAATGGGCTGGGGCCCGGGATGGCTGCGTGGGGGCAGCAGGTGCGGCCATGGTGGACCGGCCCGGCTCATCGAATCCTCACACAGGATTCAACGTTTCGTGAAGTGCAGCGCGTCATTCCCGAAGTGCCCGGACGCTCCGGCCAAAAAAAAACCGCCACCCGAAGGCAGCGGCTGTTGCGTTCTGCTTCCGAAGCAGGTGCTCAGACGTGATCGGTACTGCTGGTCTCGTCGCGCTTCTCACGCGGCGGCAGCGCCTGCTCGCCATGCACCAGGAACCACACGTTCTCGGCGATGTTGGTGGCATGGTCGCCCACGCGCTCCAGGTTCTTGGCCATGAACAGCAGGTGGGTGCACGGGGTGATGTTGCGCGGGTCTTCCATCATGTAGGTCAGCAGCTCGCGGAACAGCGCGGTGTACTGCGCATCCAGGCGTGCGTCGTCGTCGCGCAGTTCCAGGGCCGCGGCGGCATCGTTGTCGCGGTAGGCTTCGATCGCACGGCGCACCTGCTGGGCCGCCAGCCGGCCCAGCGCACGCAGGCCCTGGATCTGCGGCAGCGGTGGCACCTTGCTCAGGGCGATGGAGCGCTTGGCCACGTTGGCGGCGTAATCGCCGATGCGTTCGATGTCGGCCGGAATGCGCAGACCGGCCAGGATCTCGCGCAGGTCGCGCGCCATCGGACCGCGCAGCGCCAGGCGCATGACGTCGTGGCTGATGTGCTGTTCGAGCGCATCGATGGCTTCATCGTTGGCGATGATGCGCTGGGCGGCGTTCTCATCGCGCTTCTCGATGACGTCCATGGACGCCTCCAGCTGGGCGACGGCCATCTCGCCCATGCGCACGATCTCGGCCACCAGGCGCTGCTGTTCTTCGTCGTAGCTCTTGACGATGTGGTCGTTGGGAAGATTCATGGTCTGCAATCCGGGTAGCGCCAGGCCATGCCTGGCGGGGGCATTGGGTGAGGGGACAGCACCGGTCAACCGAAACGACCGGTGATGTAATCCTCGGTCTGCTGCTTGTTGGGCTGCGAGAAGATCACTTCGGTGCGGTCGTGTTCGATCAGGTCGCCCAGGTACATGAAGGCGGTGTAGTCGGAGACGCGCGCGGCCTGCTGCATGTTGTGGGTCACGATCACGATGGTGTAATCGTGCTTGAGCTCTTCCACCAGCTGCTCGATACGGCTGGTGGAGATCGGGTCCAGCGCCGAGGTCGGCTCATCGAGCAGCAGCACGTCCGGGCGCAGCGCCACGGCGCGGGCAATGCACAGACGCTGCTGCTGGCCACCGGACAGGCCCAGCGCGCTCTGGTTGAGCTTGTCCTTCACTTCGTCCCACAGCGCGCCCTGGCGCAGGGCCTGTTCGACGCGGTCGGTCATCTCCGATTTGGAGAGCTTCTCGTGGTGGCGGATGCCGTAGGCCACGTTCTCGAAGATGGTCATCGGGAACGGCACCGGCTTCTGGAACACCATGCCGACCTTGCTGCGCAGGCGGTTCATCGGGTACTTCGGCGAGAGGATGTTCTCGCCATCCAGCAGCACTTCACCGCGCGCTTCCAGCTTGGGGTACAGCGCGTAGATGCGGTTGAAGATGCGCAGCAGGGTGGACTTGCCGCAACCGGAGGGACCGATCAGCGCGGTGACGCGCTTTTCCGGGATCTCCAGGTCGATGCCCTTCAGCGCATGGAACTTGTCGTAGTAGAAATCCAGACCGCGCGCGGCCAGCTTGATCGGCGTCGGGGTCAGCAGGTTTTCATGCGAGGCCGGGACCACGATGCGCTGCATCGGCACGGCGTTGGAGAGATCGTTCATGGCGATGTCCGTGGAAAGGTCAGTCATGGGAGATACGGTTGCGCAGCAGGATGCCGCGCGCGGAAAGGCTGACCAGCAGCACGAACACGGTCAGCACCAGCGCGCCGGCCCAGGCCAGCACCTGCCAGGATTCATACGGGCTGCCGGCGAACTGGTTCATCACCACCGGCACCGAGGCCATCGGCTGGAACACGTTGCTGTTCCAGTACTGGTTGCCGAAGGCGGTGAACAGCAGCGGGGCGGTTTCACCGGAGATGCGGGCCAGCGCCAGCAGGATGCCGGTCACGATGCCGGCAGCGGCGCTGCGGTACAGCACCTGCACCGTTACCTTCCACTGCGGGATGCCCAGCGACAGCGCCGCTTCGCGCATCTGCGAGGGCACCAGGCGCAGCATTTCATCGGTGGTCCGCACCACCACCGGCAGCACGATGAAGGCCAGCGAGAGCGCACCGGCAAAGGCCGAGAACTGGCCGCCGGTCTGCATCACATACAGGGTGTAGACGAACAGGCCCAGCACGATCGATGGCGCAGAGAGCAGGATGTCGTTGACGAAGCGGACCACCGTGCCGGCCTTGCGGAAGTTGCCGTACTCGGCCAGCCAGGTGCCGGCGAGCACGCCCAGCGGGGTGCCGATCGCGATCGCCAGGCCGCACATCACGGCGCTGCCGAAGAACGCATTGGCCAGGCCGCCTTCCTGCATCGGCGGCGGTGTCATCTTGGTGAACAGGTCCAGGTTGATCCCGGCCAGGCCCTTGGAGGCCAGTGTCCACAGGATCCAGCCGAGGAAGAACAGGCCGAACAGCGCGGTCAGGCAGGACATCAGCAGCGCGACCACGTTGACGATGCGGCGGCGCAGGTACAGCGGTTGGGCGTTGGCGGTGGACATCAGTTGCCCTCCTTGCGGGCCAGGCGCATTAGCATCAGGCGGGCGATCGCCAGCACCACGAAGGTCACGATGAACAACACGAAGCCGAGCAGCAGCAGTGCCGAACGGTAGGTTTCAGTGGCTTCGCCGAAGTCGTTGGCGATCAGGGCGGCAATCGTGGTGCCCGGCTCGAGCAGCGAGGGCGACAGGCGCACGCTGTTGCCGATCACGAAGGCCACCGCCATGGTTTCACCCAGGGCGCGGCCCAGGCCCAGGAAGATGCCGCCGATCACCGCCGAGCGGGTGTAGGGCAGCACGATGTCCCAGCTCACTTCCCACTTGGTGGAACCCAGCGCGTAGGCCGATTCCTTCAGGCGGGTCGGCACGGTGAGGAACACTTCGCGCATCACCGAGGAGATGAAGGGGATCACCATGATCGCCAGCACGAAGCCGGCGGTGAGCACGCCGATGCCCAGCGGCGGGCCCTGGAACAGCGGGCCGATGATCGGCATCGTGCCCAGATGGTCGTTGAGGAACGGAGTGACGTACTCGGTCATCACCGGCACCAGCACGAACAGGCCCCACATGCCGTAGATGATCGAGGGGATACCGGCCAGCAGTTCGATGGCGGTACCGACCGGGCCACGCAGCCAGCGCGGGGCGACCTCGGTCAGGAAGAAGGCGATACCAAAGCTCACCGGGACGGCGATGACCATCGCGATCAGGGCGGTGACGAGGGTGCCGTAGATCGGTGCGAGCGCACCGAATTTGTTCTCGACCGGATTCCATTCGGACGAGTAGAAGAAGCTCAGGCCCTGCTCCTGCAGGGCATGGCGGCCGCCCCACAGCATGGAGAGCGCGGCGCAGGCCAGGGCGACCAGCACCAGGATGACGGTGGCGATCAGTACCCAGCGGAACAGTGTGTCGTTGCGGGCATCACGCAGGTCGCGGAGGGACGGTGCGGGAACAGGCTGGGCGATGGCATTCATGGCTGAGGCGGGGGCCCGAGTGGTGGTTCGGCAGGGTGGTGCGGCGAGGAAAGCGGGCCTGCGCTGTGCACAGGCCCGCTGTCTGGCTTACTTGAACTCGCTGGTCCAGTACGCTTCGATCTGGGTGACCAGTTCGGCCGGCAGCGGCACGTAGTGCAGTTCGTTGGCCTGGGCCTGGCCCTTTTCGAAGGCCCACTTGAAGAAGGCCAGCGTGTCCTTGCTGCGCTGGGCATCCTTGGGCTGCTTGTGCATCAGCATGAAGTTGGTGGCGGTGATCGGCCATGCCTGGTCGCCCGGGGCATTGGTGATGACCAGGTTGAAGTCCTTGGCGCTGGCCCAGTCGGCGCTGGCGGCGGCCGCGGCGAAGGTTTCCGCGCTCGGCTGTACCCAGTTGCCGGCGGCGTTCTGCATCGAGGCGTACGGCATGCCGTTCTGCAGCGCGTAGGCCAGTTCGACGTAGCCGATCGAGCCCTTGATCTGCTTCACATACGAGGCCACGCCTTCGTTGCCCTTGCCACCCACGCCGTCCGGCCACTGCACCGAGGTGCCTTCGCCGACCTTGCTCTTCCAGTCCGGGCTGACCTTGGAGAGGTAGTTGGAGAAGTTGAAGGTGGTGCCCGAGCCGTCCGAACGGTGGACCAGGGTGATCTTGCCGTCGGGCAGCTTCACACCCGGGTTGGCGGCGACGATGGCCGGGTCGTTCCAGGTCTTGACCTTGCCCAGGAAGATATCGGCCAGCAGGGCGCCGCTCAGGCGCAGCTTGCCGGCTTCCAGGCCGTCGATGTTGACCACCGGCACCACGCCGCCGATGGCGGACGGGAACTGGCCGAGGCCGGCCTGGGTCAGCTCTTCGCTGCTCAGCGGCTTGTCGGAAGAACCGAAGTCAACGGTGCCGGCCTTGATCTGGGCGATGCCGCCACCCGAACCGATCGACTGGTAATTGATCTTGGCGCCGGTGGCGGTGTTGTAGTCGGCCGACCACTTGGACACCAGCGGGAAAATGAAGGAGGCGCCTGCGCCGGAGATCTCGGCGGTCAGGCGGTCGCCGGCGGCCGGCGCGGCAGCGGGCGCGTCGGTGGCCGGCGCGGCGGCCTGGCCTTCAGCGCCCGGCTTGCAGGCGGAAAGACCCAGCGCGATGGCCAGGGAAAGGGCGGCAATGCTGGCCGTGTGCAGTTTCATGCGTCACTCCATAGCGGGATAAGGGCCGGTCTTTCCGGCGACGCGACTATGAAATGATGTTTTTGTTACAGCTTGATGACGCCGTGACCGAGCGCACGCCAAGCCTTGCGGCACAAGGGCCGGCCCTTTGGTGCCAGGCAACAAAAAGGCGCGGAACCTTGCGGTCCGCGCCCGATGGCGCCGGAAGGGGGAGAGAGGTCCCTCCGGCGCCATTGCCTCGTTGTGCGGTGGATCAGTACTTCAGGTTCTGCGACCAGTAGGTCTCGATCTGCTTGACCAGGGTGTCCGGCAGCGGCACGTAGTCCAGCTGCTTGGCCTGGGCATCGCCGCTCTTGTAGATCCAGCGGAAGAACTCCTGGGTGGCCTTGGCGTTGGCGACGTTCTTGGGCTGCTTGCGCACCAGGATGAAGTTGGTGGCGGTGATCGGCCACGCATCGGCGCCCGGGGCGTTGGTCATGACCAGGTAGAAGTCCTTGGCGCTGGCCCAGTCGGCGCTGGCGGCAGCGGCGGCGAAGGAGGTGTCGCTCGGCAGCACGATCTTGCCCGAGGCGTTCTTCATCGCGGCGTAGGACATCTTGTTCTGCAGCGCGTAGGACAGTTCGACGTAGCCGATGCCGCCCTTGATCTGCTTCACGTAGGCGGCGACGCCTTCGTTGCCCTTGCCGCCGATGCCGACCGGCCACTGGACCGAGGTGCCTTCACCCACCTTGGTCTTCCACTCCGGATTGACCTTGGAGAGGTAGTTGACGAAGTTGAAGGTGGTGCCCGAACCGTCCGAGCGGTGCACGACGGTGATCTTGCCGTCGGGCAGCTTGACGCCCGGGTTCAGCGCGGCGATCGCCGGGTCGTTCCAGGTCTTGATCTTGCCGAGGAAGATGTTGCCCAGGGTCGGGCCGTCCAGCTTCAGCGCGCCCGGGGCGATGCCGGCCACGTTGATCACCGGGACCACGCCGCCGATCACCGACGGGAACTGGGCCAGGCCGGCGGCAGCCAGTTCTTCCGGCTTCAGTGGGGCGTCGGAGGAGCCGAAATCAACGGTCGCGGCCTTGATCTGGGCGATACCACCACCGGAGCCGATGGACTGGTAGTTGACCTTCTTGCCGGTCGCGGTGCTGTAGTCGGCCGACCACTTGGACATGACCGGGTAGATGAACGAGGCGCCCGCGCCGGTCACATCGGCGGCGTTGGCGGCGAACACGGACGACGCGGCGAGGACGGCAACGGCGGCGCGCGATTTGAAGGCGTGGATCACGGGGTGGCTCCTGGGATGGATGAAGGTGCGGGGTGTCCCGCCCGGTGCTCATTCCATAACGGTTCGATGACAGCGCAGCGACTGTCATATGACTGCCTCGTGACACGCTTTCCGGGAGGGGTGTCACAACGGCTGCAGTGCCTCCGGAACCGCATAGCGGCGGCCATCGAAGCGCAGCACATGGCGCTCGCCTTCCACCGGTGTGTCCTGGTCGCGGCAGGTGTCGCCCTTCATCCAGCTGTGCGTGGTGACCCGGCGTTCGCGCAGGATGAGGTCGGCCAGGCCGTGTTTGCCTTTGGGTCCAACGGCCACGGTGCGCGATACGTCGGTGGAGTCGCCCGCGCAGCGGGTGTCCCACTCGGCCTGGAAGCGACGCAGCACCATCGGCGGGCCGAGCGTACGCAGCGTGTCTGCCTGCACCGCCAGCAGATACAACTGTTCTTCGCTGAACGGATTGGGTCCGGAGCCATTACGCCGCTGCACACGCAGGCCGAAGGCGAGGGTATCCGGCGCAAGCTGGTAGCGCGCAGTGTCCAGGTGCATGCCGTCGAAGAAGATCGCATCGCTGTCGAGTGCGCCGGACAGCACCGCCCATGCACGCGTGGCGAGGGTGTCGGAGTCGATCACCAGCACCTCCACGTCGCCATCGCGGGCGTCGTTGTCGCCGCCGTCGCGCCAGACCGGCGTGGCCAGCAGGGTCAGCTCGGGGCGTGCCGGCCAGCGCCGGCAGACGCTGCCGGCGGTGTCGCGGGTGTAGCCGAGGCGATCGGGCAGTGCGTCGTCCGCCCGCACCACGTACGCCTCCTCCGCGGCGGCCTGGGCGTCGTGGCAGTCCTGCGCCTGGGCGGGCAGGGGGGCAGCGCACGCGGCGGCCAGCAACAGCGGGAGTGCGATACGCATCGGGTCCATCCAGGGGCAAAGGGCGCCCAGCATACGCGCGCACGGGAAGAGCCACCCCATGGGGAGGCTCTACCGGTGCGGGGCACGAAAAAAGGCGCAGCCGAAGCTGCGCCTTTGTGTCATACGCGTGTGGCAGGGCTTACCAGAAGAACTGCAGGCGCGCTTCGAGGATGTTCGGATCGTCATTGACGAACGTACGCGCGGTGGAGCTGTACTTCTTGCTGTCCACCATTACGTAGTTCAGGGCGAACTTGGTGTTGGAGCGCCAGTAGTAGTTCACGCCCACGGTCCAGATATCCATCTTGCCGCCGAGCACGCCATCGACGATCGGCGGGCGACCGGCCACCGGGTTCGCCAGCAGGTTGCCGTCGTTGAGGTCCATGTGGTCGTAACGCGCACCCAGCTGCCACATGCCACGGCCCGGCTCGTCCGGCAGGCCGGTGGTCGGGGTGCCGCCCTTGTAGCCCCAGGTTTCGCCGCTGATGTTCCACAGGCCGCTGACGTAGTAGCCGTCGCTGGTGTAGTTGTCGTGCGAGTAACGCTTGGCCTTGCTGCTGTAGTACTCGGCCTGGGCCTTGAACGGGCCACCGATGTACATCGCTTCGGCACCGAGCGTGCTGACGCGGTCGGTGTCGACCAGGTTGCCGCTGTCGACCAGGCGCGCGGTGGCCAGGTCGGCGTTCGGACGGGCGCGCACGCGCAGGGTGTCGGCGTCGGTGTCGTAATCGACATAGCTCAGGCCGAAGTGCAGGACCTGGCCCTTCTCGTTGATCGGCGCCCAGGTACCACGCGCGCCGTAGCCGCTGCCGTGGGCCAGGTTGCGGGTCAGCTCGCGGCCGAAGGCGCTGGCGGTGACCGACCAGTTGTTGTCGCCGATGCTGTAGGCGCCACCGAGGCGGCGGGCAACGGCGTAGGTGTTGGTGACCGCGGCCTTGGAGATGAAGTCGTTGTTCTTGGTGCTGGAGAGTTCTTCCAGGCTGTTGGGCTGCTTGAACTGGCCGAACTGTACGAAGTGGTTGGCGTTGCCGGCCAGCTTGTACTTCAGGTTGGTGTCCAGGAACTTGTCGGCCTTGGCGTCGTAGCCCACCACCCATTCCACGTTGCCCGGGCCCTTGCCCTTGAGCACCAGCTCGGCGCGGCGCAGCTCGAACTCGCTGTTCTTGCCGTTGCCGGCGTCACCGCCATTGAGGTCGGTCACATCGTTGTCGAACCAGTTGCCGTCGACCTGGACCAGGCCTTCGAACGTGATTTCCGAACCGCCGATCACATCGATGGCCACTTCAGCGTGAGCGGCCGGAACGAACAGCGCAGCCGCCACGGCCGCAGTAAGAAGTTGGCGATGCAGTTTCATGGAAGGAGCCTTGCAGGCAGGTGGGAAGATGCTGCGCAGGCTAATTAGTGAAGATTGCGTAAATGTGACAGTTTCAGACAAACCGTCATCGCCCGTAGCCCAAGCGGCGTCAGGGATGGCTATTGATGCCCGGCGGACATGACCGCCGGGTTGCGTGAATATGGCAGTCGCGCGGCCCGTTCAGGCCGCGGTCTTTTCCTTGAACCGGCACAGGTCGCGGATCACGCATTGCGGGCAGTCCGGCTTGCGTGCCTTGCACACGTAACGACCGTGCAGGATCAGCCAGTGATGTGCATCGAGCAGGAACTCGGCCGGGATGACCTTGACCAGCAGATCCTCCACCGCGCGCACGTCCTTGCCCGGTGCCAGGCCGGTACGGTTGGAGACGCGGAAGATGTGGGTATCCACCGCCATCACCGGTTCACCGAAGGCGGTGTTGAGCACCACGTTGGCGGTCTTGCGGCCGACGCCGGGTAGCGCTTCGAGCGCGGCACGATCGCGCGGCACCTCGCCGTCGTGCTGGTCCACCAGCATCGCGCAGGCCGCGATCACGTTCTTGGCCTTGGCGTTGTAAAGACCGATGGTCGCGATGTACTGCTTCAAGCCTTCCTCACCGAGAGCGAGGATCGCCTGCGGCGTGTTGGCGACCGGAAACAGCTTGCGCGTGGCCTTGTTGACGCCCACGTCGGTGGCCTGCGCGGACAACGTCACCGCCACCAGCAGTTCGAACGGCGAGCTGTACTCCAGTTCGGTCTTCGGGTGCGGGTTGAGTTCGCGCAGGCGGGTGAACATTTCGATCACGTCGGCCTTGGGCATGCGTGCCGTACGTGCGGTGGTTTTCTTCATCGTTGCCATCAGGAGGTGCGGCCTGCCGCTTTCGCCTTGGCGCGCGCGAGGATCGCGGCGGCGGCCGAGGGCAGGGCGGGTTTCTGGATCTGCGGGGTGGGGGCGGGGGCGCGGCGCGCATCGCGCTCGGCCGCGCGGCGCGCGAGCCGCTGCTGGCGCTGACGGTAACGCGCGCGGGCGGCCCAGGCCCGTTGCAGCTGCTGCTGCGCGTGCTGCAGGCGCAGCGGCAGATCGGGATGCCCAGGCAGCAGCTGCGCGTCGCCCGGTTGCGGGACGTAGTCCATCAGCCCGGCGGCCAGCGCGGCATCCCATTGATCGTCAAGGACGAGTGCCAGCAGGTGTGCCGGCGAAGCAGTAGCGGAAGGCGACATGGCTCAGCGGTTCTGGAACACCGGCGGGCGGCGCGCCAGGAACGCGCTGGTGCCTTCGCGCATGTCCTCGGTGGCGAACATCAGGCCGAACTGCGCACTCTCATATTCCAGCCCTTCGCCCAGCGGGCACTCGCCGCCGATGTGGATCGCATCCAGGACGCCGCGCAGCGCCAGTGGCGCGGCCGAGGCCAATTGCGACGCGAGGGTCTGGACCCGGGCATCCAGTTCGGCGGCGGGGACGACCTCGTTGACGATGCCCAGCTGCGCGGCGCGGGTGGCCGTGATCGGGGTGCCGAGCAGGCACAGCTCCAGCGCAGCGGCGCGGCCGCACAGGCGCAGCAGCCGCTGGCTGCCGCCGAAGCCGGGCATCAGCCCCAGATTGACCTCCGGCTGGCCTACCTTGGCGGTCTCCGCCGCCACCCGGAGGTGGCAGGCCATGGCCAGTTCCAGGCCACCGCCCAGCGCAAAACCGTTGATCTTGCCGATCACCGGCTTGGGCATCCGCTCGATGCGCCGCATCAATCCCTGGCCGAGCAGCGAGAAATCACGACCCTGAACCGCGCTCAGGCCGTTCATTTCCGCAATGTCCGCGCCGGCCACGAAGGCCTTGGGGCCGGCGCCGGTCAGCACCACCACCCGCACCGCCGGGTCGGCAGCGGCCTCGGAGAACGCAGTATCAAGGGCTTCCAGAGTCGCCCGGTTGAGGGCGTTGAGTTTGTCCGGGCGGTTGACCGTCACGGTGCGCACGGCGGCATCGTCCATAATCGAGATAAGGGCGTCGGCCACGGCAGGACTCCTGAAAACGTTAAAAAAAAGTGATGTTGAACTCTCGAAACAAAGTCAGGTCAGAGCCTGCGTCGTTAGTGGCGGTTCAACGTTGCGGCGGCTATCCTAACCCGTCGCCTCAGGGCGGCCCAACGCGTCCTGAGTTACCACCCCTGGAGAAAAGTTTGATGAAGTTGCGTTCTATCGCGGTCGCCGTCGCGGCCCTGGCCCTGACGGGCAATGCCTTCGCCCAGGACACTTCGTCCGAAAAGGGCAAGCTGAGCTATTACTTCGGTTACGACTACGGTAACAACCTGGCTGAACTCACCGCACGCGGCGAGCAGCTGGACATCAACTCGGTGGTGAAGGGCCTGCAGGATGCCTACGCCAAGAAGCAGCCGTCGATCACGGCCGAACAGTTGAAGCCCGCCGTCGAAGCCTTCCAGAAGCGTGAGCAGGGTCGTGCGCAGGCCGCCAAGGCCGAGTACGACAAGGCTGCCGCCGAGAACAAGACCAAGAGCGATCAGTTCCTGGCCCAGAACAAGGCCAAGACCGGCGTGCAGTCGCTTCCGAGCGGCGTGCAGTACCGCGTGATCGAAGCCGGCAAGGGCGCCAAGCCGACCCAGGCCAGCACCGTGCAGCTGGAAGTGGCCGGTCCGTACCCTTTCGGCACCCGTCCGGCCGAAGCGCGTCCGGCCCAGCAGATCCCGGGCATCAAGGTCAGCGAAGTTGAGATGAAGGCCATGCGTGAAGCCCTGCTGCAGATGCCGGCCGGCTCCAAGTGGGAAGTGACGCTGCCGCCGGACCAGGCCTATGGTGCCGATCCGCGCACGCCGTTCCCGCCGAACGTCGCGGTGCAGTTCGAAATCAAGCTCGTCAGCGTCAAGTAATTTCCGCAACATCAAGAACGCGCCGGTGGCAACACCGGCGCGTTTTTTGTTTGCGTGCATTCGCGTTACTGTTGACCGGTGCAATCGATGGAAGAATCCCCGCATGCCGTGCCCTCTCCCTGCATCGGAATCTGCGCGCTGGATCGCGCCGGTGTCTGCACGGGCTGCCTGCGCACCGTGGATGAAATCACCCGCTGGCGAACCATGAGCCGAACCGAACAGCATCACGTCATGCAGCACACGCTGCCCCTGCGCGAACAACTGCGGCAATCGCTGCGCGGTTCGCTGGCCGAACACGAGCGCCTGCTGCGCGCGCTGCATCCGCTGGACCAGCCGCCGCCCGGCGATGGATGGAACCGCAGCGAGCTGATCGATCTGTTGCCGCCCGGTCCGCCTGTTGAAGCGGCCGTGCTGGCCGGCATCATTCCGCGCGAAGGCGGCGCCCAGGTGCTGCTGACCCGGCGCACCGACACGCTGCGTCATCACGGTGGCCAGGTCGGTTTTCCCGGTGGCCGCATGGAACCGGAGGACCGCGATGCGGTGGCCGCCGCGATCCGTGAGAGCGACGAGGAAATCGCCCTGAAGCATGATCAGGTGCAGGTGCTCGGGTATCTGGATCCGTTCGTGACGATTACCGGTTATCGGGTGATGCCGGTGGTGGCCGTGATCGATCCCGCGTTCGTGGCCGTACCCGAACCGGGTGAGGTTGCCGAAGTCTTCGAAGTGCCGCTGTCTTACCTGATGGACCCGGCCAACCTGCACCACGTCGAGATCGACCACCGCGGCCGCATCCGCCACGTGCTCGAATACGGCTGGCCGGGCCAGCGGATCTGGGGCGCGACCGCCGCCATTCTCTACAACCTGCGTCGCCGCCTGGAGCAGACCACATGACCACGCCGCTGATCGATGTCGCCACCCTCGCACAAGCACTGGGCGAGGGCGCGATGCGCCTCATGGATGCGCGGGCGACCGCCAGTGCCGCCCCCGCCCTGCGGGTGGTGGATGCGCGGTTCTCGTTGGCCGATCCGCACTCCGGTGCGCAGCTGTATGCCCAGGGTCATCTGCCCGGCGCGCTGTACGCCGATCTCAACCGAGATCTGTCCGACCTGCGCCGCACCGGCCATGGCCGTCACCCGCTGCCGGACAGCGATGCGTTCGCCGCACGCCTGGGCGAGTGGGGCATCGGGCCGGATACCGCGGTCGTGGTCTACGACGCCGGCGACGGCAGCATGGCCGCCGCACGGCTGTGGTGGCTGCTGCGGCTGATCGGGCATGCGCAGGTGCGCGTGCTCGACGGTGGTTTCGCGGCCTGGCAGGCGGCCGGTCTGCCGGTCACCGCCGCGTTGCCGCAGGTGACCCCGTTGCCGCCGTATCCGGGGCAGTTCGACCGCCGCCAGATCGCCTCGGTGGAGGAAGTGCAGGCGCGTCTCAAGCACGCCCCGGGCTGGCTGATCGATGCGCGGGCCGGCGAACGCTTCCGTGGCGAAGTGGAGCCACTGGATCCGGTGGCCGGCCATGTGCCCGGCGCGGTGAACCGTCCGTTTGCGTTGAATGTGCATGACGGGCGGTTGCGCCCGGCGGAGGATCTGCGCGCGGCGCTGCAGCCGCTGCTCGGCACGCATGCCCCGGACGAGGTCGTCTTGATGTGCGGCTCCGGCGTGACCGCCTGCCATCTGCTGCTGGCAATGGAAGCCGCCGGCCTGGACGGCGCGCGGATCTATGCCGATTCGTGGAGCGGCTGGGTCAGCGACCCGTCACGCCCGGTCACAACCGGCTGATCATCGGCACACCCGCTCACCCACGCAATTCCTGCAACGGCACCGCCGCCAGCACGCGCGGCCACGGGAACAGCGGGCCCGGATCGCGCTTGCGCGGTACCCGCCGCTCCGGATCGTCGCTGGCCACTTCCTCGCGCGTATCCAGCCACTCATGCCCGGCGATATGCGCCAGTGCCGGCAGCGTTGCGCACAGGTGCTGCAGCAGATCGATCAGCGCCGCGATCTGCGCATCGGGGTAGGGCTCATCCATCGCCTGGTGGCGGGAATCCCACCAGTGCGGGTAGCGCCCGGTGTTGACCAGCTCGATGCCGATCGAGCGCGGATTGAAGCCACTGACCTGATGCGCGATGCGGTCCAGTGGCACGTACTGGACGATGCGCCCGTCGCGGTCGATGTAGTAGTGCCCGCTGTTGCCGGTGCCGCTCTCATACAGCACACGCTCACCGTACTCGCGGGCCATCGCCAGGTCCGGCAGCTCGGTGCAGTGGATGACCACCAGATCGATATCGTCGTGCGTGCGGGGCAGCAGCCTGTCCTGGTAGGGCAGGGGCTGTGCATCGATGGCGGGCGGGGCGCGGTCGGGCATGCGGCGATGCTAGCATTTGGGCATGAACGCTCCCATCGATTCCCGCGCGGTATGCGCATGAGCCGCGGCCACTGCATCCTCTCCCATGGCTTTGAAAGCGGCCCGGACGCCATCAAGGTGACCGCCCTGGCCGAGGTGGCCGAACGCCTGGGCTGGACCCACGAGCGCCCGGATTACACCGACCTGGATGCCCAGCGCGAGGTCAGCAGCCTGGGCGATGTACGCGCCCGCCTGCAGCGCCTGGTCACCCTGGCCACCGCCCGTGCGGCGCAGGGCCCGGTGGTCCTGGCCGGCTCCAGCCTAGGCTCCTACATCTCGGCCATCGCCTCGCTGCAGGTGCCCGTGCGGGGGCTGTTCCTGATGGTGCCGCCGACCCGGATGGGGCCGATGCCGGCGCTGGACGCCGCGCGGGTGCCGACCAGCGTGGTGCATGCCTGGCATGACGAGCTGATCCCCCCGGCCGAGGTGATCGCCTGGGCGCAGGCGCGCTCGGCACGCCTGCTGATGGTGGACGACGGGCACCGCCTGACCGATCACGTCGAGGCCTCGGGCCGGGCCTTCGAGGAACTGCTGGCCTCGCTGTAACCGGGCGATCCCGCCCACGTCACGTACAATGGCCCCCCGGGCTTCGCGCCCGGCTGCTTGCCGTGCCCGTGGGCACCCCCTCTCCGCTGACCTGCGATACCGATTCCGTGAAATTCTTTGTTTCCTGCGCCAAGGGCCTGGAGTATCTGCTCGCCGACGAACTGTTGGCGCTCGGCCTGGACAAGGCCACCGCCACCATTTCCGGCGTCAACGCCGAGGGCGAGCTGGCGCAGGCGCAGCGCGTGGTGCTGTGGTCGCGCCTGGCCAGCCGGGTGCTGTGGCCGCTGGCCGAGTTCGAGTGCCCGGACGAGGGCTCGCTCTACCAGGGCGTGTCGGCGATGGCGTGGGAGCAGCACATCAGCCCCGAGCTGACCCTGTCGGTGGACGCGCATGTGTCCGGCACCGAGATCACGCACGCGCGCTTTGCCGCGCAGCGGGTCAAGGATGGCGTGGTCGACAGTCTGCGCGCGCAGGGCCTGGAGCGGCCGTCGGTGAACGTGGAGTTCCCGGATGTGCGCATCAACCTGTCGCTGCGCAAGGGCCGCGCCACGATCTCGATCGATCTCGGCGGTGGCCCGATGCACCGCCGTGGCTGGCGCATGGCGCAGAACGAAGCGCCGCTGAAGGAAAACCTGGCCGCGGCCGTGCTGCTGCGTGCCAACTGGCCGAAGATCCACAGTGAAGGCGGTGGCCTGCTCGACCCGATGTGCGGCAGTGGCACGCTGCTGATCGAGGGCGCGCTGATGGCCGCCGACGTCGCCCCGGGCCTGCAGCGCCACGGCAGCATCCCGCCGAGCCGCTGGCTGGGCTTCGACCGCGACAGCTGGAACACCCTGATGGCCGAAGCGCGTACGCGCGAAGAAGCCGGCCGAAGTGCGCTCAAGCAGGTTATCCACGGCAGCGATATCGACCCGCATGCGATCCGCGCGGCCAAGGAAAATGCCGAAACCGCCGGTGTCGCCCACGCGATCTGGTTCGGCGTGCGCGACGTGGCCGATGTGCAGGTGCCACTGCAGGAAACCGGCTGCGTGGTCTGCAATCCGCCCTACGACGAGCGCCTGGCCGCCGATGCGCTGCTGTACCGCCGCCTCGGCGACGCGCTCAAGCGCGCGGTGCCGCAGTGGCGTGCCAGCCTGCTGTGCGGCAGCGAGGATCTGGCCTTCGCCACCGGCCTGCGCGCCAACAAGAAGTACCAGCTGTTCAACGGTGCCATCGAGTGCGCGCTGATTGTCTGCGACCCGATCGCCGTGCCGCAGCGCGAGAATGCCGGCCAGCCGCGCGAGCTCAGCGAAGGCGCGCAGATGGTGGCCAACCGCCTGCGCAAGAACATCAAGAAATTCAAGACGTGGCGCACGCGCGAGAGCATCACCTGCTACCGCGTCTACGATGCCGATCTGCCCGAGTACGCGGCCGCCATCGATGTCTACGAGGAAGACGGCGGTGCCCGTCGCACCTTCCTGCATGTGCAGGAATACGCCGCCCCGGCGACGATTCCGGATGTCGATGTGCGTCGCCGCCGCAACGAGCTGCTCTCGGCCGCGCGCGAGGTCTTCCAGGTGCCGGCCGAGCAGGTCGCGCTGAAGTCGCGCGAGCGTGGCAAGGGCGGCAGCAAGTACGGCCGGTTCGAGCAGCGCGGCGAGTTCGTGCTGGTGCGCGAGAACGATGCCCTGCTGCGCGTGAACGTGTTCGATTATCTGGACACCGGCCTGTTCCTGGACCATCGTCCGCTGCGCTGGCATATGGCGCAGGAAGCCCAGGGCAAGCGTTTCCTCAACCTGTTCTGCTACACCGGCGTCGCCTCGGTACAGGCCGCCGTGGCCGGTGCCGCGACCACCACCAGCGTGGATCTGTCCGGTACGTACCTGCAGTGGTGTGCCGACAACCTCGCCCTGAACGGCAAGGGCGGCAGCCAGCACCAGCTGATCCAGGCCGATGCACTGGCGTGGCTGGAGGCCGAGCGCCACCGCTTCGACGTGATCTTCTGCGATCCGCCGACCTTCTCCAACTCCGCCCGTGCCGATGATTTCGACATCCAGCGCGAACACGTGCGCCTGCTGCGCGCGGCCGTGGCCCGCCTGAGCCCGGAAGGCGTGCTGTATTTCTCCAACAACTTCCGCCGCTTCAAGCTGGACGATGAAGCGATCAAGGAATTCGCGGAGTGCAAGGAGATTTCGCCCGAGACCATCGGGGCGGACTTCGAACGCAACCCGCGCATCCACCGCGCGTGGGAACTGCGCCGCTACGGCGCCTGACGGAGGAAGGCTGACATGGACTCCAGCCCGCTCCACGCCGAGGGACTGCTGCTGCGGCCGTTCGAGGATGCCGACGCCGCCCCGTTCGCGGCGGCGGTGCGCGAATCGGCCGAGGGCATGCAGCGCTGGATGCCGTGGAGCGCCGTTGATTACCGCGTCGAGCAGGCACTGCAGTGGTTCCAGGCCTGCCGGGACGGCTGGGTGGATGGCACGGCCTGCGAGTACGGAATCTTCGACCAGGACACGGCCGCCTTCCTCGGCGGCGCAGGACTGAACCGGATCCAGAGCGATCCGCGGTTCTGCAACCTGGGCTACTGGGTGCGGCAGTCATGCCGCGGCCAGGGCGTGGCGCCCCGTGTCGTCCGGGCGCTGGCTGCCCAGGCGTTCGGGCCGCTGGGGCTGCAACGGGTGGAGATCGTCGTGGCGGTGGGCAACCTCGCCAGCGAACGGGTCGCGGTGAAGTCCGGCGCCCTGCGCGAGGGCGTGGCGCGCAACCGACTGGTCATCGACGGCCGTCCTGCCGACGCGCACATGTTCTCACTGGTGCCCTGAGCGGCGATCGCGATGCGGCTGCGCACCTGCTTTCTCAGCGCGCGACCAGCGCCACCGCCAGCCCCACTACCGGCAACACCCAGGCCAGCGGCGCAATCCAGCGCGGGCGGTACGGATACAGCCCGAACGCGATCAGCAACCCGCTGATCGTCAGCGCGCCCAGCCACAGCACCGGGCCGATCGCCCAGCCGTGATCGAGCACGCACAATGCGAAGGCGACGGTCAGCAACGTCCAACCCACCCAGCGCCACACCCGCATGCGCGATGCGCTGGCGCCGGCTTTGCCGTGCAGGTCCAGCTGGTGCTTGTCCATGGCCAGCGACAGCGCCGTGAACGCGGAGAAGGTCAGTGTGATCGCGAGCAGCATCATGCCGTCGCCTCCGCAGCAGCGGCCTGCTGGCGGCGCTTCTTCTCAGCCGCGCTCAGCGGTGGCTGCCAACGCTGCATGCGATGGCCGCAGTAGGCCAGCATCGCGCCGAAGGCGAGCATGGTCAGATCGAACCCGGCCAGCACCCAGTCACCGGTGCGCAGGGTGACGCCCAGATGCGCCTGCGTGGTGAAGGCGTTGACCACCGGAATCAGGGCGAACAGCACGCCCCCCAGGTACAGCTGCCAGGTCCACATCATCCGCTTGGGCCAGATGAAACCGGCCAGCAATGCGGCGGCCCAGGCATAGAAGAACGCATTGACCTCGGCGTTGGAGCGCTCGGCCATCTGCACCGGCAGCAGGCGATTGGCCAGGAAATAGGTGGCGAACGCGATCGGCAGGCCGGCCACCGCACCGATGTTGAGCGCGTCGACCAGGCGCAGGCCGAACCCGGTCTTGCCGGACTTGGCGTGCTTGGGCCGCTCCTTGACCGCCCACAGCACCACGCCGCTGGCGACCATCAGGCAGCCGATCAGGCCGGACAGGAAGAACAGCGCACGCAGGCCCCAATCGGCGAAGCGCGCCAGGTGCAGCCCGTACATCACACCGCGGGTCTGGGTCGCACCACCGGAGGCCGGACTGGCCTCGAGCAATTGCCCGGTGACGGCGTTGAAGCGCAGCGACGGGGTATCCACCGACAGGCGCTTCCCATCGCGCTGGGTGATATCCACGATCGCATTCGCTGCGCCCGGGTGGTACAGGGTGAAGCCGGCGACATCCGCCCCCTTCCATTCGGCGCGGGCGCTGTCCAGCAGCTGCTGGATCGGCAGCGGTGTGGCGCGTCCTTCGGCGGGGGTCTCGATCTCGGCCAGACGCGCGAAGGCCTCGCTGAAGAACGCCTCCTCATCCTTGGGGTAGGCCACGCTCACGCCCCAGGGCAGGTACATGAACATCAAGGTGACGATGCCGGTATAGGTGATCATCGCGTGGTACGGCAGCGCCATCACCGCGCTGACGTTATGGAAATCCAGCCACGAACGCAGGCCCTTCTCCGGGCGGAAGGTGAAGAAGTCCTTGAAGATCTTCTTGTGCGTGATCACGCCGGTGATGATCGCCACCAGCATGAACATCGCGCAGAAGCCGACCAGATAACGCGCCCAGTACACCGGGATGTAGTGCAGGTCGAAATGCAGGCGGTAGAAGAAGTCGCCACCGCGGGTTTCGCGTGCGGCGATTTCCTCGCCCGTGTTCGGATCGACGGTGGCATCGCCGAAGCGACCACCGCCGCGCCGGCGGCGCTCGCCTTCCACCGGCGGCTTGACCATCGATTCGGGATTGCGCCAGAACATGCGCATCGCCGGATTGCGCGGGTCGGGCAGGGTGACGTTCCAGCTCTCGGCCTGCGGCGCCTTGTGCTGCAGGAAGGTCAGGGCGCGCTCGGCGGCCACATCGGCGGTGACGCTGCTGCGCGGCAGCTCCGGGCGCATCCAGCGGCTGATCTCTTCGCGGTAATAGCTGGCGGTGCCGGCCATGAAGATCAGCAGCAGCAGCCAACCGACCAGCAGGCCGGTCCAGGTGTGCAGCCACGCCATCGATTGGCGGAATCCGTTCTTCATGCAGCCCCCTGCAGCAGGCGGGTGCCCACCCAGAACAGCAGGGTGGGAATCAGGATGCCCACCCAGGCGCGCAGCGCGGTGCGGGTAGCGAACGCCCACAGGGCCGCGCAGGCGCACAGCACGATCGCCACCAGCATGCCGGTCAGCACGGCTTGCCCGCGCGCGATCGGCAGCGCGACCGCGAAGAACATCGAGCAGGTGGCAGCCAGCGCGTAGCCGCCGAACATCGCAGCGAGCGAACGTGACAAGACACCCAGCCAAGGGCGGGTGAAGAAGGAACCAAGACGGTTGAACCTGGCGCTGGCGTGCGGCGTGCTGTCCACGGAAACCTGCTGATCGATCGGGGAAACGGGCATCACCGGCCGCAGCCGGTGATGAAGAATAGTGGCCATCCGTGGCCGTGTTC
Source organism: Stenotrophomonas sp. PUT21 (assembly GCF_052232875.1). Lineage (NCBI taxonomy): Bacteria > Pseudomonadati > Pseudomonadota > Gammaproteobacteria > Lysobacterales > Lysobacteraceae > Stenotrophomonas > Stenotrophomonas sp. PUT21. The sequence continues at coordinate 1,038,888 of NZ_CP197645.1, forward strand.
ACTGCGCGTCGCAGTGGTCCCTTGGAGCCGGTGTCAGAGCTTCCAGCGCAGGTTCAACATCACGTTGCGCGGTTCGCCCCAGTACACGCCGTTGTAGAAACCGACGTTGCTGAAATACTTCTTGTCGAGCAGGTTGTTGACGTTGAGCTGCGCGGAGAAGTTGTCGTTGAAGCGGTAGCCGGCGAACACATTCACCAGGTAGAACGCGTCCTGGGTGATGAACGCCGATTCGGTACGGCCGCTGGTCGCGTAATCCGCGCGCGGCTTGGTGCTGGTGCGGTAGATCCGGCTCTGCCAGGTCACCCCGCCGCCCAGCGACAGGCGGTTCCATTCACCGCTCGGGCGCCAGCTGGTGTTGAGGCGGAACGTGTCCACCGGGTTGGCGGTGTTCTGCGCCACGCCGGCCTGGTTGCGGATGGTGGTGTGCGCGAAACCGGCCGAGAGGTTCCAGTTCTCGGTCAGGCTGCCTTGGGCTTCCAGTTCCCAGCCCTTGACCTTGTTGCCCTTGCCGGTGGAACGGTAGGCGCTGCTGCCATCGGGCAGCGAGGCGGCCGGTACCGAATCGTCGAGCTCGGCCACATTGTCCTTCTCGCCCTTGAACACCGCGGCGGAGGTATTCAGGCGCCCGCCGAAGAATTCACCCTTCAGGCCGGCCTCCCACATGTCGCCGACCACCGGCTCCAGGTAGTCGTTGTTCCTGTCGCGGTAGTCCTGCGGCTGGAAGATGTCGGTGTAGCTGGCGTAGGCGCTGAACTGCCTGCTGAAATCGTAGACCAGGCCGAAATAAGGGGTCAGCGAATCGTCCGGCTTGTAGCCGCCACGGGTGGTACCGGTGCGGTTGCCGGCCGCATCGTGGGTGTAGCGCCAGCTGCGGGTTTCCCAGCTCCCATAGCGCGCGCCGAGCACGGCCAGCAACGGATCGGCCAGCTGCAGGCGGGCGGCCACGTAGGCGGCCTTCTGCGTCAGCTCGTTCTCCGAGGCCAGCCAGTCATGCCGGGTGAGCGGCAACGGGGCGACATCCCCGGTCCAGGTGCGCCAGTCCGGTACGACGTCGTAGCCCGGCGGCTGCGTGAACTCCGAAGCCGGCGATTCGCCCTTGCGAACGGACTGGCCGACGCCGAACACCAGTTCATGCTCACGGCCGAACAGCTGGAACGGGCCACTGGCGTTGAGATCGAACACGGTCATTTCGCTGCGTTCGGCGAAATGCGAGAGGTAGGCGCGCACACCGGTGCCATCCGGCGCCGGATAGCCCTGGGCGCCATACCAGACGTCGCCATCGGTGTTGCGCTTGGCCTGGGTCGCGCTGGCCTTCAGCGACCAGCCGTTGCCGAGCTGCTGCTCCAGGCGCACGAAGGTAGTCTTCTCCACGATCGGCCAGCTGCTCCAGCGTGCCGAGAGGTTGGTCGAGCGCGGCAGGTTGGCCGGCTTGCCGTCCGGACCCCAGTACGGCACCACGCCCCAGGTCACGCCCTTGGTTTCCGGCGACTGGTAGTCATAGCCGACTTCGAACAGGGTGCTGTCGGTCAGGTCGGCCTGCACGATGCCGTAGAACACGTCCTTGTCCAGACGGTACACATCGCGGAAGGAATCGCTCTGCTGCTTGGCGGCGACGAAGCGCGCACGCACGCGGCCCTCCAGCGCGACCGGGCCGCCGATGTCCGCCTCCAGGCGCTGGTTGCCCCAGCGGCCCAGGGTCAGCCCGGCGCTCATCGCCATCTCCTGGGTCGGGCGCTTGCGGACCATGTTGATGGTGCCCGACGGATCACCGGCGCCGGTGGTCAGGCCGGTCGCGCCGCGGACCACTTCGATGCGTTCGTAGATCGCGCTGTCGGTGTTGGTCTTGAGCGAGCCACCAAACGTGTTGAGCATCCCGTCGATCTGGAAATTGGTGATGCTGTAGCCACGCGAGATGTAGTTGATGCGCTCTGAATCGGTGACCGACACATGCACGCCGGTAACCTGGCCCATCACATCGGACAGCGCGTACAGGCCCATGTCGTCCAGGCGCTGGCGGGTCAGCACGGTGACCGACTGGGGGGTATGGCGCAGCGACAGGCTCAACTTGGTGGCGGTGCTGGCCTGCTTGACCGTATAGGCGTTCGGGATCTCGCCATCGGCGGTCACCTTGACCGTGTCCAGCGTGGTCGCATCGCCAGGTTCGGCCTCGGCGAATGCCGGCAGCGCCGGTCCGGCGAGGGCAGCAACGAGGGCGATCGCCAACAACGAGGGCCGGGACAACGGTGAAGCAGACGAGCAGGGCATGGCAACACTTCCAGTGTGGGAGAACGTCAGCGCGCCAGGCACAGCGGCGCTGCCGAAGGCAGCAGGGCAGGCAGGGCAAGCGGATCAGGAGGTGTACACGGGGCGTTGCGCGGGGAAGCCGTCATGCATCCGGGCGCGGATTGGCTGGGCGTACAGTCGATCAGTGAATGATAGTCATTATCATTTCGTTAGACAAGCGTCACGGTGGCGTGGAGCGCTGGGGAAAATCCATGCGCTGGCGTATGTGTGGCGTGTGGCAGCGACGGTCGTCTGCGTGTCACTGCGGGGCAATATCGCGTCAACAGACTGTGAGGATGTCGTGACACACCGTCACGCCCACCCCCACCTGTTCGTTCGCGGAGTCGTCAGTGAATCGTTGTGTGCTTGCTGTAGCGGTATCGTCCGTCCTTACTTTCGCCCTGGCCGCCGATGCGCGCGCCGAGGCCGCCCCGGCAGGGAATGCCGCGGCCCCCGCCACCCTGGACACGATGATCGTCACCGGTACGCGCGGCAGCAACCGCACGCAGTTCGACACGCTGGCCCCGGTGGACGTGTTCTCGCAGGAAGAGATCCAGGCGATCGAATCCTCCGACCTCAACGATGTCCTGGCGCAGCTGGTGCCGTCGTTCGTGGTCCAGCGCATGCCGATGAACGACGGCCTAGTCTTCGTGCGGCCGGCCACGCTGCGCGGCCTCTCGCCGGACCAGACCCTGGTGCTGGTCAATGGCCGCCGCTTCCACCGCTCGGCGCTGCTGGGCGCGCGCGGTGCGCAGGGCCCGGATCTGGCCCAGATTCCAGTACATGCGATCCAGCGCATCGAGGTGCTGCGCGATGGCGCGTCCGCGCAGTACGGCTCGGACGCGATCGCTGGCGTCATCAACATCATCCTGGACGACCGCGTCGGCGGAGAGCTGTCGCTGGGGGTCTCCGAGTACAGCGAGGGCGATGGCCTGGGCCGCAAGATCGGGGGCCGCCACGGCTTTGCGCTGGGCGACAAGGGCAGCCTGTCGCTGTTCGCCGACTGGGACAAATCCGATGCCACCTCGCGCAGCCGGCAGCGCGCCGATGCGATCGCCTTCCAGAACGCCCACCCCGATCTGGTGGTGCCCGACCCGGTGCAGCGCTGGGGACAGCCGGACCTGGAAAACCGCCATTTCGGCTTCAACCTCAACCTGGCCTTGAACGACAGCGTCGACCTCTACGGCTTCGGTCTGTACGGCCACAGCGAGGGTGTCAGCGATTTCAACTGGCGCAACCCCGATGGCACCGCCTCGGTCTACAACCGCAGCCGCGTGTTCCCCGGCTGGGACGCACGCAGCCTGTACCCGACCGGCTTCAGCCCGAAATACGGCAACGAGCAGGACGATCTGCAGGGCGTGCTCGGTCTGCGTGGTTACTGGGGCGAGCGCTGGCGCTGGGATGTGAGCGGCTCCTACGGGCGCAACCGCATCGACTACACGCTGGGCAACTCGATCAATGCCTCGCTTGGCCCGGACAGCCCCACCGCCTTTTACCTCGGCCGGCTCTCGCAGGAGGAAAAGAACCTCAACGCGGATATCGTCTACTCGCTGCCGGTCAGCGCGCTGGCCGCGCCGATCAACATCGCCTTCGGCGCGGAGACGCGCGAGGAAACCTACGGCGTGGATGCCGGTGACCCGGCGTCCTATGCGATCGGCCCGGGTGCGGTGACCGGCCTGGCCGGGGGCGCCAACGGTGCGCCGGGTTTCAGCGCGGCCAATGCCGGCCGCTGGAGCCAGCGCAGCCGCGCGGCGTACATCGATGTCGAAGCGCCGTTGACCGCACGCTGGACCGTCGGCGCGGCGACCCGTTACGAGCACTTCTCCGCCTTCGGTGAAAGCGTGGACGGCAAGCTCTCCAGCCGCTTCGAGTTCACGCCGGACCTGGCCGTGCGCGGTTCGCTTTCCACCGGCTTCCGTGCGCCCACGCCGGGCCAGCTCTACACGCAGAGCACCCAGCAGGGCCTGGATACCGTGACCTTGCAGGTGTTCACCACCGGCCGCCTGTCGCCCAGCGATCCGCTGGCGATCCAGCTGGGGGCCAAGCCGCTCAAGCCGGAGCAATCGCGCACCGCCTCGCTCGGGCTGACCTGGAAGAACGAGCTGGGCTTCTCCGGCTCGGTGGACCTGTACGACATCAAGGTCACCGATCGCTTCAGCCAGTCGGCCTCGTTCGCGGTGCCGGCCGGCGTGCCCAACCCGCTGGCGTACACCTCGGTGAGTTTCTACACCAACGATTTCGACACCACCACGCGCGGTGTCGACGTGGTCGCCAGCCACACCACCGCGCTCGGCGCGGGCCGGTTGAGCACCACGCTGGGCTACAACTACAACCAGACCCAGGTGGACAGTGGCGCCACCGGCGTGGCCACCAATGAAAGCCAGCGCCGCATCTTCGAAGAGCGCCTGCCGCGGCAGAAGGCCACGCTCAGCAGTACCTATGCGTGGGGCCGCTTCAGCGTGCTCGGCAAGCTGCGATACTACGGGGCATGGACAGACTCTTCGGGCAATGCCACGGGCGACATCTTCCAGCGTTTCGGGGCGATGAGCTTCGTCGATCTGGCGGTAAGCTGGAACGTCACCGAGCAGCAGACGCTGCGGATCGGCGCGGACAACCTGTTCAACCGCTACCCGGACGAGGCCAGCTTCCAGGCCAGCCGCGGCCTGATCTACTCGCGGAACGCGCCGTATGACACCGACGGCCGCAACCTCTACGCCGAATACCGGATCCGCTACTGATGGACCGGCAACGACGACATCTGCTGCGTGGCGCGCTGGCCCTGCCGGTCGCCACGGCGCTGTCCGGTGCGACCGCCATGGGCACTGAGCCGATGACGCTGCCGGCGGTGGGCACGCGCACGCCGGCCGAGCTTGCCGGTGATGAAGGCTGGTGGGCCCAGGTCCGTGCGCTGTACGACCTCACCGACGAGGTCGTGATGCTGGACAACGGCTATTGGGGCGCAATGGCGCGCCCGGTGATGCAGGCCTACCAGCAGGCCACCGCCACGGTGAATGCCGGCAATGCCTGGTTCGGGCGGCTGGCGTTTCCACCGCTGTTCGAACAGGCCCGCGTGCGCCTGGCACAGGTGCTGGGCGTGGAGACCGACGAGATCGTGCTCACGCGTGGCGCCACCGAGGCGATGCAGGTGCTGATCGGCAGCTACCGCGGTCTGTCGCCGGGCGATGCGGTGATGTACGCCGACACCGACTACGACAGCATGATCAGCGCGATGCAGTGGCTGCAGACGCGGCGCGGGGTGCAGCCGGTGGCGATCACGCTGCCCGAGCCGTTCGACCACGACAGCATCGTGGAGACCTACCGCCGCGCGCTGGCCGCCAACCCGCGCGTGCGGCTGCTGCTATTGACCCACGTCAACCACCGCAACGGCATGCTGCTGCCGGTGGCCGAGATCGCCGCGCTGGCGCGGGCGGCCGGTGTGGAGGTGGTGCTCGACGCCGCGCATGGCATCGGCCAGGTGGACACGCCGCTGCGCGCGCTGGGCGTGGATTTCATCGGCATCAACCTGCACAAGTGGATCGGTGCACCGGTCGGCGTCGGGGCGGTGTATGTCCGCCGCGGCCGGGTGCGCGATCTGGATCCGTACATGGGCGAGCAGGACCACGACGACATCCGCACGCGCGTGCACACCGGCACGGTCAACTTCGCAGCCTACATGGCGCTGCCGGTCGCGCTGGACCTGCACGAGCGCATCGGTGTCGCCAACAAGCGTGCGCGCCTGCTGCGCCTGCGCAGTCAATGGATGGACGCATTGCGGGATGATGCGCGCATCCAGTTGCTGGGGTCGGACGACCCGCGGCTGTCCAGTGCGATCACCTCGTTCCGGCTGCGCGGGCAGACTACGATGCGCGACAACACCGCCACCTCGCAGCGGATGGTGAAGCAGTCGGGGGTGTTCGTGGTGCCACGCGAAGGGCTCGCCTCCGGCGCCTGCCTGCGGGTGACGCCGGGGATCTTCAGCACGCCGGCGCAGATGGACGCCTTGGTCGCGGCGGTGCGGGCGGTCGCGGGCTGAATGACTCGACGACGCTGGCGGTGCCCCCGCCAGCGTCGCCGCTCGGTGCCAACGGTCAGCGCGTTACCAGTGGAACCAGACCGTCAGCGCGTGCAGGATCACGCCGATCAGGCCGCCCACCAGGGTGCCGTTGAAACGGATGAACTGCAGGTCGCGGCCGACACTCAGTTCCAGCTGTTCCACCAGATGGCGTTCGTCCCAGCTTTTGACGGTCTGCGCGATGTGCTCGGTCACGCCGCTGCGCAGGCGCGTGGTCAGGCGTTCGGCGCCGTCCATCAGGTGTTGGTTGAGCGCCTCGCGCAGCGACGGGTCGGCCTGCAGCGCCTCACCCACCGAAGCCAGACTGCGGCGCAGATGGCCGGCCAGCGCAGACTCCTCGCTGGCCAGGTCGGCACGCAGGCTGGCATGGATCCGCGCCCACAGGCCCTGCACGTACTCCTGCACGGCGGGGTGGTCGATCACCTGCTGTTTGAGCTGCTCGACCTTCTCGGCCAGGGCCGGGTCCTCGCGCAGCCGCTGGATGTAGTCGCTCAGCCAGGTTTCGTAATCGCGTCGCAGCGGATGTTCGGGCTGGGCCAAGATCTGCTGCAGTTCTTCCAGCACCGCGTGCGCCAGGCGCTCGGCAAGGGTGTCACCGATCTCGTCGATGGGCTTGACCCAGTTGACCGTGCTGGCCAGCTTGGGCCACTCACGCTGGATGTAACTCACGATCAGGGTGGAGGCGCGGTCCTTGACCTTCTCGTTGCCCAGCCATTCGCTGATGCGGGTGAGGCCCTCATCCAGCACGCGCTGGTGGCGGTTGTCGGCCGTGAGCAGGCCCAGCAGTTCGCCCGCGGTGGCGGCCGCGTTCCACTGCCGCAACTGCTGGATCACAAAGCTCTGGATGCTGCGCCGAACCGCCGCCTCGTCGAGGAAGTCGAGCGCCTGCAGGGCCCAGCCGCGCGCCATGTCGGCCAGCATGCGGGCCCGCGCCGGCTCGGCCAGCCAGCTGCCCAGGCGGCTGGCCGGATCGAACACCTGCAGCCTCGCCAGCAGCGCCTGCGGCTCCAGGAACTGGTCGCGCACGAACAGCGCCAGGCTGTCGGCAATGCGGTCCTTGCTGCGCGGGATGATCGCGGTGTGCGGGATCGGCAGGCCCAGTGGCCGCCGGAACAGCGCGACGACCGCGAACCAGTCGGCCAGCGCGCCGACGGCAGCGGCTTCGCAGAAGGCCGAGACCCAGGCCCAGATGCCGCGTTCGCCGTGCCAGTGGCTGACCGCGAAGCCGGCCAGCATCGCCACCAGCATGGCCAGGGCGATCAGTTTGAGCCGGCGCAGCTGGGCGCGGCGCGGGTCGGGAGGGGAGAGGGGCGTCATGCCGGCAGTCTAACGGCCGCCGGATGATTGCGAGGTCGTGCCGGGCCGGTGATCAGGCGTCGGCCATCCCGCTGTCCTGCACCTGCCTGCGCAGCGCGGCCAGCTGCTGGCGCAGGGTGTCGTTCTCCAGGGTCAGGGCGATGATGCGCTGGCGCAGCTCGGCCGGGCCTTCGCCCAGCGCGTTGAGCGCATCGGCGATCTCGGCGGCGCGGCTGGGGTCGACCTCGGCGTCGCCATCGGCACTGTGCAGCACCTCCTGGGCCGGCTTGCGCGGCTTGCGCTTGGACTCGCGCACGCGCTTGGCGGCCTGCTTGAGCTCGTCCTTGCCGGCCGCGGCGGCGGCGCGCTGTTCGTCTTCCGGCAGGTCGGCCACGGCTGCCGCGGCGCTGATCGAGATCACCCCGGTCTTGACCGCTTCCACCAGCTCCGGCGCGGCCTGCTTGTGGATGCGCTCGATCATCGTCACCTGGCTGCTGCTCAGGCGTGCTTCGCGGGCCATGTCCGCGCGGCTGACCTTCGGCGCGGCCGCCCACGGCGGGCTGTCTTCGTCAGCGGCATCGGCCGGCCCACTGATCTCGCCGTCGCTTTCCTTCTGCAGCTGGGCCTGATCGGCGCGGTGGCGCTCGGCCAGGATGTCGCGCTTGCGCAGCGCCAGCACGCCACGCTGGAAATCGGAGACGCTGCGGCGGCCCAGGTGCTGTTCGATCATCCACAGGTGGACATCGTCCATCGACTGGAAGCGGGTGTTCTGGATCGTCTGGAACGGCAGGCCATGCTTCTGGCAGATGCCGTAGCGGTTGTGGCCGTCCACCAGCACCTCGCCCCACAGCACCAGTGCGTCGCGGCAGCCTTCGGCGAGGATGCTGCGCTCCAGGGCGTCGTGCTCGTCCGGGGTCAGCGGGTCGATGTAGGCCTTGAGTTCTTCTTTGACGACAATGTCCATGCAATCCGGTACGCGAGCGAAACGTGACCGACCATTGTAAGGATCGCGGCGGCCGCCGTCGTCGCCGGCGGATTCAGGCTCAGCCGGTGGCGCGGATCATCTCGCCCAGCACGTCCACGATCCGGTCGATGTGGCTGCGCTCCAGGATCAGCGGGGGCGACAGTGCCATCACATCGCCGGTGCAGCGCACCAGCAACTGGCCATCGCGGAAGCAGCGCTCGAACACCTCGTAGCCACGCGCGCCGGGGGCGTCCTTGCGTGGCATCAGCTCGACCGCACCGATCAGCCCGAAATTACGGATGTCGACCACATGCGGCAGCCCGCGCAGGCTGTGCAGTCGTTCCTGCCAGTAGTCGCCCAGCTCGAGGGCGCGCTCGAACAGATGCTCCTCGGCGTAGGTGTCCAGGGCGGCCAGGGCTGCCGCGCAGGCGAGCGGGTGGCCCGAATAGGTGTAGCCATGGAAGAACTCGATGGCGGCCGCCGGGCCCTGCATGAAGGCGCCGTGGATCGCATCGCTGACGAGCACCGCGCCCATCGGCACCGCGCCGTTGGTCAGGCCCTTGGCCAGGGTCAGCAGGTCCGGGGTGACCCCGAAGCGCTGCGCGGCGAAGGCGTTGCCGACCCGGCCGAAGCCAGTGATCACCTCGTCGAACACCAGCACGATGCCGTGCTGGTCGCAGATCTCGCGCAGGCGCTGCAGATAGCCTGGCGCGGGCAGTATTACCCCGGCGGAGCCGGCGATCGGCTCGACGAACACCGCCGCGATGGTCGAGGCATCGTGCAGCGCGATCAACCGTTCCAGATCCTCGGCCAGTTCGGCACCGTGGCGTGGCAGGCCAGGGCTGAAGGCATTGCGCTCCAGATCGAGCGTATGGCGCAGGAAATCGCTGCCGGGTAACAACGGCCCGAACGTCTTGCGGTTGTTGGGCAGGCCACCGATCGACATGCCGCCGAAGCCGACGCCGTGATAGGCCTTCTCGCGGCCGATGAAGCGGGTGCGGTGCCCCTCGCCACGCAGGCGATGGTAGGCCAGCACGATCTTCATCGCGGTATCGACGGCCTCGGAGCCGGAGTTGGTGAAGAACGCATGGTTCAAGCTGGCCGGCGCCAGTGCAGCCAAGCGCTCGGCCAGCACGAAGGGCAACGGCGTGCCCATCTGGAACGGTGGCGCGAAATCCAGTGTGGCCGCCTGCTGCTGGATCGCCTGCACGATCCGCGGCCGCGCGTGGCCCGCATTGCAGCACCATAGACCGGCCGCGCCATCCAGGATCGGGCGGTCGTCGACGTCGTGGTAGTACATGCCCTCGGCACGCACCAGCAGGCGCGGCGAGGCCTTGAACTGGCGGTTGGCGGTGAACGGCATCCAGTACGCGTCCAGCGCTGCCGGGGCCTGTCGGGCCAGGGTGGACAACGACGAGTCGGGACGAGGCATGAGGCACTCCGCAGGGTCGCGATGGTCACGACTTTATCGCACCTGCATCACGTCATCCCGTGACGGCCGCGGGTATAACCGCCTTACCCGGATCAGTGAACGAGGACGCCGCCGATGACTGCCGCACGTACCCGTGACGACTGGCAACGCCAGGCCGATGCCCTGACCTTTCAGGGGCAGGCCTTTATTGATGGCCGCTACGTAGATGCAGCCAGTGGCGCGCGCTACGAGTGCATCAGCCCGATCGATGGCCGCGTGCTGGTGCAGGTGGCCGACGCCGACACGACCGATGTCGACCGCGCGGTCACAGCGGCGCGGCGCAGTTTCGATGCGGGCGACTGGTCACGGGCCGCGCCGTCACATCGCAAGCAGGTGCTGTTGCGGTTGGCCGATCTGGTCGAGCAGCACGCCGATGAACTCGCGTTGCTGGAAACCCTGGACATGGGCAAGCCGGTGCGCGATGCGCGCGAAGGCGATCTGGCGGGTGTGTTGCGTTGCCTGCGCTGGACCGCAGAAGCAGTGGACAAGGTGTACGGCGAGGTCGCCCCCACCGCGCTCGACACGCTGGGCCTGATCACCCGCGAGCCGGTGGGTGTGGTGGCGGTGATCGTGCCGTGGAATTTCCCGCTGCTGATGGCATCGTGGAAAATCGCCCCGGCCCTGGCAGCAGGCAATTCCGTGGTGCTCAAACCCTCCGAGCGCTCACCGCTGAGCGCGATCCGGCTGGCTGCCCTGGGGGCCGAAGCCGGTGTGCCGGACGGCGTGTTCAATGTGCTTCCCGGTCATGGCGAGCGCACTGGCGAACCGTTGGCGCTGCACATGGAGGTGGACGCGTTGGCGTTCACCGGGTCCACCGCAGTGGGTCGCCGCCTGCTGCAATGCGCGGGCAGATCGAATCTCAAGCGCACGTGGCTCGAGTGCGGTGGCAAGAGCCCGAACCTCGTGTTCGCCGATGCGCCGGATCTGGACAAGGCCGCGCAGGCGGCCGCCACGGCGATCTTCTACAACCAGGGCGAGGTCTGCACCGCGGGCTCGCGCCTGCTGGTCCAGCGTTCAATCAAGGATGCCTTCGTCGCCCGGGTCCTGGCGCATGGGCGCCACATGCAGCCGCAGCACCCGTTCGAGCCGGACGCGGCGATGGGCGCGCTGGTCGACGAGGCGCACGCCGGGCGCGTGCTGGACTACGTGGCACGCGGCGAGGCCGATGGCGCGCGGCTGCTGCTGGGTGGCAAGCGGTTGGCGGTGGTGCCGGGTGGCAGCTATGTCGAGCCGACCGTGTTCGATGAGGTCGATCCGCAGCACACGATCGCCCGCGAGGAAATCTTCGGGCCGGTGCTGTCGGTGCTGACCTTCGATCACGAAGCGGACGCGCTGCGCATGGCCAATGATTCGATCTACGGGCTGGCCGCGGGCGTCTGGACACGCGACCTGGGCCGCGCGCACCGGGTGGCACGGGGGCTGCGTGCCGGCAGTGTGTGGGTCAACCAGTGGGACGGCGGCGACATGACCGCCCCGTTCGGTGGCTACAAGCAGTCCGGCATCGGCCGCGATAAATCCCTGCATGCCTTCGACAAGTACACCGAACTCAAGGCGACCTGGATCCACCTGGGCGGCTGACGACGTTCAGCAGTCCTGGCTGTGGCGGATCAGGGACTCCCGCAGCAGGTCGCGATCCATCTCATCCACGGCGTTGCGCAGGTAGTCGATCTGCTGCCGCGTCAGGCGGCACTGGTCCACCATGTAGCCCGGTGGCCAGGCGCCGATCAACTGAAAGATGCCCTGCACGATCTGCTCCGGGGTCATGCCGGCCTTCATGCGGAAGCGCTTTGGTTTGGGCTGGAAGGCCGCGTGCACGTCGCGGGCGCCCAGGATGCGTGGTGCCAGCGAGCCAGCTTCAATGCCGCTGCCGATCAACGACGATGGCACGCTCAGGTCGAGCGGGGTGCTCACGTCCGGGCGATCAGGTGCGGCGTCCGCCGTGGCGACCGGCACCACCACGAGGGGCGCAGGCCGGCGCCGCGAGCCGGAGACCGGCAGTGCCGGCGGCGTCGGCGCACTCGAGGGGGGAGGAACCGGGGCCGGCAACGGGCGCGGCAGCCAATACACCTGCAGACGTGCCTCCTCGCCGGTAGTGCCCGGGGCGGGTGAACGCAGCAGCACCCCCAGCATCAGCCCATGCACGGCGATCACCACGGCGATGGCGGTCGGCTGGGTCCAGCGCGAGCGGGCGGTACTCTTCCTTGAGCCTGACATCCGGAACCATCCTGGCGGGTTGACGGCGATCAGACCCCGCGGCCGGGAGGAAGTTCCTGCCCGACACGCGCGTCGTGTACCGGGTCACAGGCTGACAGTCTCGTCTGCAACCATCGCGGCAGGCGCGGGAAGGCCGTGGCAGAATCCGGCAGCTGCCCTTTTCTGCGTGCCCGATGTCCACACCTGTTGTCGCCCCTGTCGTGAATTCTCCCCGCCGCATTCTGCTGGCGAGCCTGATCGGCACCACCATCGAGTTTTTCGATTTCTACATCTACGCCACCGCGGCGGTGCTGGTGTTCCCGCACCTGTTCTTCCCGGAGAGCAGCGATGGCGCGGCGATGCTGCAGTCGCTGGCGACCTTCGCGGTCGCCTTCATCGCCCGGCCCGTCGGCTCGGCGGTGTTCGGCCACTACGGTGACCGCATCGGGCGCAAGGCGACGCTGGTCGCGGCGCTGCTGACGATGGGTATCTCCACGGTGGCCATTGGTCTGCTGCCCACGCATGCCAGCATCGGGCTGGTGGCGCCGGCGCTGCTGGCGCTGTGCCGCTTCGGCCAGGGCCTGGGGCTGGGCGGGGAGTGGGGCGGGGCGGTGCTGCTGGCCACCGAGAATGCACCGCCCGGCAAACGCGCCTGGTACGGCATGTTCCCGCAGCTGGGGGCCCCACTGGGCTTCCTGCTTTCGGCCGGCATCTTCCTGCTGCTGGGCCGCGCCATGAGCGAGGCCGACTTCCTGCAGTGGGGCTGGCGCGTGCCGTTCCTGGCCAGTTCGCTGTTGGTGGGCATCGGCCTGTGGGTGCGCCTGAACATCCACGAGACCCCACAGTTCCAGGCCGCACTGGACCGCAACGAGCGGGTCAAACTGCCGATGTGGTCGGTGCTGCGCGACCATCCGCTGACCCTGGTGCTGGGCACCCTGGGGGCATTTGCCACCTTCGTGCTGTTCTACCTGATGACGGTGTTCACGCTCGGCCATGGCACCACCGTGCTGGGCTATTCGCGTGAGCAGTTCCTGCTGCTGCAGATGGTCGGCATCCTGTTCTTCGCCGCCGGCATTCCCATTTCCGCGCTGTATGGCGACCGCTGGGGCACGCGCCGCACCATGATTGTGGCCAGCGGCCTGATCCTTGCCTTCGGCGTGGTGTTCGCGCCGCTGTTCCAGGCCGGCAGCCCGTGGCTGGTGCTGGGCTTCCTGGCGCTGGGGCTGTTCCTGATGGGCCTGACCTACGGCCCCTGCGGCACCTTCCTGGCCGAGATCTACCCGGTGCAGGTGCGCTACACCGGCGCCTCGTTGTCGTTCAACCTGGCCGGCATTCTCGGTGCGGCCCCGGCGCCGTACGTGGCCACCTGGCTGGCCGAGCGGTACGGGCTGGTCGCGGTGGGTTACTACCTGTGCGTCACGGCGCTGATCACCATCGTGGCCCTGCTGGCGATGGGCCGGCGCGGGCGCTGATCAGCGGAAGAAGCGCTTGAGCGTGCGGCCCAGCCAGCTTCCCTGCTGGTGCTCGCGCGCGAACTGGTTGAGATGCTGCTTGACCTGAGGCGCATAGGCCTTGTCGTCGCCCCGGATGTGATTGAACAGCCAGCGCGAGAGCATCGTGCGCAGCTCCTCGGTGATGTCCTCGCCGGCCTGGAAACGCAGCCGGTACTCGCCCACGCGCTTGCCGAAGATTTCATGCACGCGCTTGTGCGCCGAGCAGAACGGGTATCCGGCTTCCTCCATCAGCTCTTCTTCGAAGGCGAAATGGGACATCGTGTAATCCACCAGCTCGTCGATCACCTCGGCCACGGCCAGGCGCTCCAGGCTCTTCTGGGCGACGTGCAGGTGGTTGAGCATCTCCACGATGCGCATGTGCTGGTGATCGATGACATCGATACCGATGTTCAGATCGTCCTGCCAGACCAGAAGTGCCATGGTGCGTTCCCCGCGCTGTTCAACTGGGGGCGACTCTAGGCAGTCGCGGCCGGGGCCGCGTTGATCTCGATCAAGGCACCAGGGCAGGCTCGCGCTGGCGTGGGCCGGTGGCCACGGTGGCACAGTGGACCCGGTTGCGGCCGCCGGCCTTGGCCAGGTACAGCTGCCGGTCGGCCTCGGAAATCAGGCGGTGCAGCGAATCGCGCTGCGGGCGCAGGCAGCACAGCCCGATGCTGACCGTCATGCGCAGCGTGGTGTGGCCCAGGTCGACCTCCAGCCCGGCGATGGTCTGGCGCAGCTCGTCGAAGTAGTGGACAGCCTGCTCTTCATCCATGCCCGGTACCAGCAGGCAGAACTCCTCGCCACCGAAGCGCGCGATCAGATCTTCCTGGCGCGCATGCTGGGCCACCGCAGCGGCCACCGCGCGCAGCGCATCGTCGCCGGCCTCGTGGCCGTGGGTATCGTTGATGTGCTTGAAGTGGTCGATGTCGATCATCGCCACCGCCACCTGCTCACCATCCAGGTGCAGCTGCGGCAGCTGGCGCTGGCTCTGTTCCAGGAAGCAGCGGCGATTGGGCAGGCCGGTCAGGAAATCGCGGGTGGCCAGGTCCTGCAGGGTGCCGATCAGCTCCAGCTGGTCCACGTTCTGCGAGACGCGGCAGAAGAATTCCTCGCGCGAGAAGGGCTTGCGCAGGAAATCGTTGGCACCGTTCTTGAGGAAGCGCGGGATCAGCGACGGGTCGGTGTTGCCGGAGATGCCGATCACCGCCAGCTTGTCGCGCGAGCGCATCGTACGCAGGCGGCGGGTGAACTCCACGCCCTCCATGCCCGGCATTTCCTGGTCGACCACCGCCAGCCGGATCGCCGGGTGCGCCTCGATGGCTTTCAGCCCCTCGGCACCGTCGGCGGCCTCATGGACATCATGCCCATACATGCGCAGCAATGAGGCGGCGTACATCCGCGCCGACATCGAGTCATCCACCACCAGTGCGGCGATACGCCGGTTGCGCTCCAGCCGCTGCACCAGCCACACCAGATAATCGATGCTGCCTGGCGTGTTCTTCAGCACATAATCGATGATCTGCTGCTGCAGCACCCGTTTGCGCAGGTCCTCGTCGTAGACGCCGCTGACCACCACCGTGGGCAACCCGCGTGACAGGAAATAGTCGACCACGGTATCGCGGTCGCCATCGGCCAGCACCAGCCCGGTCAGGACCAGGAACCAGCCCTGTTCCTCATCCAGCAACCGCCCGGCCTCGGCCAGGCTGGTCGCGACCGACACCGGCAGCTCCAACCGCTGCTCGATCGCCTCGCGCAGCATGCTGGTGAACGTGCGCGAGTTTTCCACCAGCAGGATCCGCTGGGGCAGGGCATCACCGGGGTCGCTGAGGACAGCGCCCTGCAATAGTGCCGGCATGAGGCGTACGCTCGGTTCCGAGTGGGTCGGGACTGGTAGCGGCGGTTTCACACGTAACTTTAGGGGCGAGGGGGTGCCGCGCAATGTCGCAGCCCCGGCCGGGTTGCCGGGTGGGTCGCCGCCCTGTGCTGGCGGCTCGGGCGGACCCTGTTGATTGATGGATGTCCGCTTACGGTTACTATCACTGAAGTTCCCCTCAACGTTTTAATCAGGAGGTAAATGTGCGCATTCCAAGGATTGTTGGTGTTGTGGGTGTAGTTATTCTCGCGTCGGTTCCGATGGTTGGAATGGCGCAATCGGACGGACACGGAACTCCTCTGGCGAGAAGTGGACTGGGTCAAGCGCAGCCAATGGCTGTCAACCTCAGTCAGGATCCGAACTGGCTCGTGTACGGATTCCAGCGCGACGGTATCTCGTACTTCCAGGTGAATGATCTCGCCGGACGCGTACAGGTGATTATCGGAAACACCGATGACGTGTTCTGGACACTGCCCGCCGGTGACGGCCGTGCTCGGGTGTCGTTGCCGACGCAGCACGTGCAGCATCCCACTAGCGCACCGAGGATTGAACTGTATCGGGGAGCCAACTTCTCGTTGGTACGCTATGGGCAGGGCGGCGACGCCGTGTGGGCTGTCGAAGTTGCAGATGAGCAGCGCTAGAGACAGCTGACACGCTTGCCGTAACGTGCTGTCACCCGCAGGGTGACAGCACGTTGTTGAAAGAAAAACTGGGGCGGCGGGGCCTCCTGCGAATAACCGTCATCGTTGGTGCAACCCGCTGCAGGATGGACCAGAATTTGATCAGGTTAATGCCCGACTGTTGCCAAAGTCCGATGTTCTGCTGTCCGCCGAATCGTAATGAGTGGCTCTGTTGGATGAGTGTGTTGGCGTTTCCGTCAGCAGCATTCTGATCCGGTTTCGACGGCACTGTACGACGCCTCCGTAAGCGAGAGGCAAGCCCGCCAAATGCTCATTGACCAACGCGATGGTTGTGTCGGACAACGGCTGTGTCGAATCAAGAAGTGCAACCACTACAAGGATTCCCCGCTGTGACGCTCGCGCTCCGCACCGGGCGCGGACCATTACCTGCCCGAACTCATGTTCCAACAGCAGAGATACCGCCTCAATGAGCGCCCGGTAGGCTGCCAGTTGCAGGCCTGTGCTCAGCATGCAGGGGTCGCCCTCCAAACGAGGCCGGGTCACCCGGTTGCTCTGGTCCCAGCACTCGCGCACTCCGCCGGCCTGCAGGGCAACGTAGAGGCCCAACTGATCCAGTGTGGTGGGATAGACCATGCTTGCCTGTGTGCGGAATTGCTGTGAGTGCACCGTCGCTGTGTTCAAAAGCCCACGTGCGATCTCATGGTGGCCCTGCGATTTCAGCCAGTTCACCACTTCCTTGAGAGATATCTCGATACCGTCACCGAGTTTCCTGAGGTGGAGTGCACGCTCGCGAAGGCTCTTTTCACTTGCAATATGCGAATTTCTTGCCAGTTTCAGGGCATTTTTCTCGCCGTCGTCACGGATCCGGTAACGATGATAATAGTGCGTAATGCGCGAACCGAACAAAAGCAGAGCGACACTGGCAATAGCCATGACCATCTGGGTTGTAAAGGTCGTTGGATCAAATGCCAACGGATACGGTTTTGGTGTCGTAAGCCCAATGATCAGATTGAGTGATGGCACGGCTATCGCCGCTCCGCGCCAACCAAGCAGGCAGGTAAGGGCAATGGCCGGTAGCGCCATCAACAACTGCAGACTCGTCTTGACCGTGGCTGATTCTGCGGGAACCAGCGCCGAGGCCATCCCGGTCAGGATCATCAACGCCAGCGCAGCGATACTCGGTGTGAGGAAACGTCCCGTCCATGTCAGTTCGGTGCGCCTGCTTGCCCAAAGCAGGGCAAGCGGCACGACCGTTAGAATGCCGATGAAGTCGCCTACGATGTAGCGCGCCGCACCGGTAAGTAGTGGTACATCCGGGGTGGGCCAAAGCAAGTGCATAAGCACCAGATTCAACGAGGTGACAGCTACGGCCGATGCGGCGCCAACCGATAGGAGCCAGGCTTGGGTGGTCGCGGCCACCACCTTGCGATGCAGTCGCACGATCATTGCTACCGTGGGCATCAGCGAGACGGAGGCGAGGATGACCCACGTCACCCCGTACTTGTCGACCATCGGGTAACGCATCTGAGCAAAGTAGGCGTATTCGCCGAGGAACAGGTAGGGCCACAGCCGGGGCGGGCAGAGCAGTAGCGCAGCCACTCGTATACCTGCAGGCAGGTAGAACTGGTCTAGGGACAGTTTGCGCGCTCCCCAACATGCAAACGCATAGACGACTGCAAGAACAAGCCCGATCGGCTCGATGCGCAGATTCAACTGAAGTCCGTTTTTCCACCATTCTCCGCGCACTGGCTCCCCCTGTTCGTGCCTTCAACATCCCTGTGTAGCAATGCCGCGATTAGATTGGACGGTATATATACGCGCCCGATTATGCAATTGCGAAAGCGGTCCGGCGCGTTGGCGGCATAAGGTATGGATGGACGCACAGGCATGTGTCACGTTCATGGGCGTGACACATATCTCATTTTGGGGTGATGCCCTTCACACCGGCTCGGGCGCCGGCGTTGGTGAGGCGCTGCAGCCACGCGGATCAAGCCATGAGCTCGACGAAGGCCTGTCTCAGCCACCGCGGGCGTTGATGTGACGCATTCTGCTCGTTTCGTTGTTATGTGATCCGACACGTGAAAGGCGTGGTAAGCACTGCCATAACATCTGCTGCCCCTCCTGTTCTGGAACTTCCGGAAAGTGGAATGCCTGATTTCAGACGCCGCGCCGCGTCTCACTTTTCCGTTGCAGTGCGTCAGGCGAGCAGCCTACGGCACGACGTTCTTCACAATCCCCCGGCGGACGGCCGCGGAGCTCGTTGAGTGTCTGCAAGTGTCGAATCGACGCAAGGGTTCGAGCCCGCCGCCACGCAGTCCCCGGCCGGCACCACCGCCGAACCCGCCGCCCCCGCCGAAAGCCCCTTGAACCCTCACCACAACGCATCGCGCAGCTTGTACCAGGACATCGCCGCCACCAGCAGTGGGGTCCGCAGCATGCGCCCGCCGGGGAAGGGCCGGTGGGGAATGCGTTCGAACACATCCAGGCGCTCTGCCTGCCCGGCGATGGCTTCGGCCAGCACCTGGCCCGCCAGCCCCGCGGCGGCAACACCGTGGCCGGAAAAGCCCTGCGCGAAATAGACATTCGGGGTCAGCCGGCCCCAGTGCGGGGCGCGGTTGCGGGTGATGTCGACATAACCGCCCCACACGTACTCCAGCTCGACGTCGGCCAGCTGTGGGAACACCGCACGCATGCGCCGGGTCATCACCCCGCGCAGGCCGGGCGGGGGCAGGGCGGAGTAGCTGGCCTGGCCGCCGAACAGCAGGCGGTGGTCGCGGCTGAGGCGGAAATAGTCCAGCGCCCAGCTGACATCGGCGACCGCCATGTCGTTGCGGATCAGCGATTGCGCCCGCGCCTGCCCGAGGACCGCGCTGGCGCCGATATAGGTGCCAACCGGCATGATCCGTGATTCCAGCTCCGGCGCGATGCCCTCCAGCCAGGCGTTGCCGGCGATCACCACGTGGTCGGCGCTGACCGTGCCGTGCGCGGTGCGCAGTTGCGGCCGGGCCCCACGGATCAGCTGCAGTACCGGCGACTGCTCGTGGATCACCGCCCCGGCTGCCTCGGCGGCACGGGCCAGGCCTTGCGCGTAGGCCAGCGGATGCAGGTGGCCGCTGTGCGGATCGAACATCGCGCCGCGATAGCGGGGGCTGTCCAGTTGCCCGCGCAGCTGGGTGCGGTCCCACCATTCCAGGGGATAGTCGTAGCGCTGGGCCAGATCGATCAGCCCGGCGCGCAGCATGCGCTCCTGGCGGGGTTTGATCGGCACGCTGGCGTGGCCGTCGCGCCAGTCGCAGTCGATCTGATGCCGGGTGATGCGGTCGCGCAGCAGGCGCATGCCATCGCGGGAGAACTCGAACAGCGCCCGCGCGTCCTCGGCGCCGACCAGATGCTCTAGCGTGTCCACCTCGCAGCCGTAGCCGACGATGGCCTGGCCGCCGTTGCGGCCGGAGGCGCCCCAGCCGACGCGGTGGGCCTCCAGCAGCACGACGCGATAGCCACGCTCGGCCAGGGTCAGGGCGGCGGACAGCCCGGTGTAGCCGGCGCCAAGCACGCACACATCGGCGTTCAGATCGCCCGCCAGTGGTTCACGCAGCGGGGCGGCAGGCACGCTGTCGGCATACCAGCTGGGGGCGTGTGCCTCGCCGGCGGTCGTCATGCCGGGCTCCGGCGGGAAGGGGACAGGGCAACAATCATGGACAAAGGATGCCAGCAACCGGCGCGCAGGACAGGGGGCAGTCTGTCGCAGCATCTGCCCCCGGCGTGTGAGGGGGTGTGCGCCGACGATGCGGCGCTGTGTTGCGCGGGATCTGCGCACGGGGGTAACGTGGCTGCAGGTCATCCGAGCATGACGCATGGTCTCGCCCCCTTGGGTCGGCCTGCCCACCGACAGCACGATGCTGGGCCATCACCGCTTCGCGGCGGCGGGTGAAAAGTACATCCGCGCGCTGGTCGAGGCCGCCGGTGTCACCCCGGTACTGCTGCCCAGCCTGCAACCGCCGTTGCCGCCTGCGCATTGGCTGGACCGCCTGCAGGGCCTGCTGCTGACCGGCGCGGTGAGCAATATCGAGCCGCATCTGTATGCGGGGCCGCCGAGCTGGCCGGGCAATCGGCATGATCCGGCGCGCGATGCGACCGCGCTGTCGCTGTTGCATGAAGCGCTGGCCCGCGATCTGCCCGTGCTGGCGATCTGTCGTGGTTTCCAGGAATTGAACGTCGCCCTTGGCGGTAGCCTGCATCCGCGCGTGCACGAGGTGCCGGGCCTGGGCGATCATCGCGAAGACCCGCAGGCCGCGGTGGAAGTGCAGTATGGTCCGGCACATGCGGTGCAGCTGTCCGAGGGCGGTTGGCTGGCCGGCTGGGCCGGCGCGCCCACGGCACGGGTCAATTCCGTGCACGGGCAGGGCATCGATCGGTTGGCCGACGGGCTGCGGGTCGAGGCCATCGCTGCGGACGGCCTGATCGAAGCGGCGCGCAGCACCGCGCACCGTTTCGTGCTCGGGGTGCAGTGGCATCCCGAGTGGCGGGTGGCCGACAATCCGTTCTATCACAGCATTTTTCACGCTTTCGGCGATGCTTGTCGCCGCAACTCTCTTACAGCAGACCGGTCATGACCACCCGAACGCGTTCGCGCAAAGCCGCCGCCCCCAAGCCTGTTCCGCAGGAGAGCACGCTGCTGCGCTGGCTCAAGGACCGGCGCATCACCGAGGTGGAGTGCCTGGTGCCGGACATCACCGGCAATGCGCGCGGCAAGATCATTCCGGCCGACAAGTTCTCGCACGACTACGGCACCCGCCTGCCGGAGGGCATCTTCGCCACCACGGTCACCGGCGAATTTCCGGACGACTACTACGAGCTGACCTCGCCCTCGGATTCGGACATGATCCTGCGCCCGGATGCCGACACCGTCCGCATGGTGCCGTGGGCGACCGATCCCACCGCGCAGGTCATCCACGACTGTTTCACCAAGACCGGCGAGCCGCACGAGCTGGCCCCGCGCAATGTGCTGCGTCGGGTGCTCAATGCCTATGCCGAGCTGGGCCTGCGCCCGGTGGTGGCGCCGGAGCTGGAGTTCTTCCTGGTCCAGAAGAACACCGACCCGGATTTCCCGCTGCTGCCGCCGGCCGGCCGCTCCGGGCGCCCGGAGACGGCGCGCCAGTCGTACTCGATCGATGCGGTCAACGAGTTCGATCCGATCCTCGATCTGATGTACGACTACTGCGACGCGATGAAGCTGGACGTGGATACGCTCATCCACGAATCCGGCGCCGCGCAGCTGGAGGTCAACTTCACCCACGCCAACGCGATGGATCTGGCCGACCAGGTGTTCCTGTTCAAGCGCACCATGCGCGAGTCGGCGATGCGCCACGGCATCTACGCCACGTTCCTGGCCAAGCCGATGGAGAACGAGCCGGGCAGTGCGATGCACATCCACCAGAGCCTGCTGCGGATCAGTGATGGCAGCAATGTGTTCAGCGGCGAGCATGGCGGTGAGGATTTCAGCCCGCTGTTCGGCCATTACCTGGCCGGTCTGCAGAAGTACGTGCCGGCGGCGATGGCATTCTTCGCCCCGAACGTGAACTCCTACCGCCGGCTGATGTTCGGCGAGGTGTCCCCGAGCAACGTGCACTGGGGCTTCGACAACCGCACCTGCGGGTTGCGGGTGCCGCTGGATACGCCGGAGAACATGCGGGTGGAAAGCCGCTTCGCCGGCTCGGATGCCAACCCGTATCTGGCCATTGCGGCCACCTTGGCCGCCGGCCTGCTCGGCATCCGCGAGCAGTGCTCGCCGACCGCGCCGATCAGCGGCAGCGCCAAGGAGCTGGGCTACGACCTGCCGCGCTCGCTGGGCGAGGCGCTGGATGGGCTGGAGGGCTGCCCGGAACTGCGCGAGATGCTCGGCGAGCGCTTCTGCCGCGCCTACGTGTCGGTCAAGCGCAAGGAGTACGAGACCTTCTTCCGGGTGATCAGCTCCTGGGAGCGCGAGTTCCTGCTGCTCAACGTCTGAGCCCACGCACCACATCCGGCATGGCCGTGAGGGCCGTGTGCTGGGAAAATGGGGGCATGCCCGGTAGGCTGGCACCCGTTGCGCCGGTCCGGCCGGTTCCCCCCAACTCGCACCTGACCTGTGGAGAGTCCGATGAAGCTGCGAATCCTCACCCTCGGCATTGCCGTTTCTGTGCTGACCGCCTGTGGCGGCGGTGACAAGCAGGACGACGCCAAGGTGCTGAACGTCTACAACTACAGCGATTACATCGCTGAAGACACCATCCCGAACTTCGAAAAGGCCACCGGCACCAAGGTGACCTATGACGTGTTCGACAGCGATGAGATGGTGGAAACCAAGCTGCTGGCCGGCAACAGCGGGTACGACGTGGTCGTGCCGACGCTGAACTTCTTCGGCCGCCAGATCAAGGCCGGCGTGTTCCTGCCGCTGGACAAGAGCAAGATCCCGAACCTGGCTAACCTGGACCCGGAGGTGATGAAGCGCATCGCCCAGCAGGACCCGGGCAACGAGTACGGCGTGCCGTACATGATCGGCACCACCGGCATCGGCTACAACGTGGAGCTGCTCAAGCAGCGCTTCGGTGGCAGCACCGACATCGCCAACAGCTGGGACCTGATCTTCAAGCCCGAAAACATCGCCAAGATGAAGGACTGCGGGATCACCATCCTGGATACGCCGTCGGACATGATCCCGATCGCGCTGCACTACCTGGGCGAAGATCCGCACAGCCAGGACCCGGCCACGCTGGAGAAAGCCGCCGCGCTGCTCAAGAGCATCCGGCCGTACGTGCAGAACTTCCACTCCTCGCAGTACGTGGGCTCGCTGGCCAACGGCGGCACCTGCCTGGTGGTGGGCTGGTCCGGTGACATCATCCAGGCCCGCGACCGCGCGGCCGAAGCTTCCAACGGCGTGACCGTGGCCTACTCGATCCCGCGCGAAGGTGGTCCGCAGTGGTTCGACATGCTGGCCATCCCCAAGGATGCCAAGCACCCGGAGGCGGCCTACGCCTTCATCAACTACCTGCTGGAACCGAAGGTCGCCGCGGCCAACACCAACTTCATCCATTACGCCAACCCGGTGACCGCGGCCACGCCGCTGGTGGACGAATCGATCCGCACCGACCCGACCATCTACCCGCCGGCCGATGTGGCGGCCAAGATGTTCACCTACTCGATCAATACGCCGGAAGTGGACAAGCTCTACACCCGCTTGTGGACCGAGGTGAAAACCGGGCGCTGACCGCCCCGCGCGACGCCGGCCCCGGGCCGGCGTCGTCGTTTCAGGGGGTAGGACATGACGCTGCCACCACCGGTAAAATGGGATGCTCCCCCCGTCCTGCCGCCGCTCCTGGAGCCGCTCCCCATGCCATTTGAAGCCAAGCCGGAAGGCGCGGTCCTCCCGGTCCTGGAACCGGGTTACCTGTCCATCCGCGCGCTGCGCAAAGAGTTCGACGGCTTCGTCGCGCTCGATGACGTCACCCTGGACGTGCGCAAGGGCGAGATTTTCGCGCTGCTGGGTGGCTCGGGCAGCGGCAAATCGACCCTGCTGCGCTGCCTGGGCGGCTTCGAGACCCCCACCCAGGGCACCATCGACCTGGACGGCCAGCGCATCAACGCGCTGCCGCCGTACCAGCGCCCGATCAACATGATGTTCCAGTCCTACGCGCTGTTCCCGCACATGACGGTGGAGCAGAACATCGCCTTCGGCCTGAAGCAGGACGGCATGGCGCGCGATGCGATCAACCGCCGTGTCGGCGAGATGCTGGACCTGGTGCAGCTGGGCAAGCTGGCCAAGCGCAAGCCGCACCAGCTTTCCGGTGGCCAGCAGCAGCGCGTGGCGCTGGCGCGGTCGCTGGCCAAAGGCCCGAAGCTGTTGTTGCTGGATGAGCCGATGGGCGCGCTGGACAAGAAGCTGCGCTCGCAGATGCAGCTGGAGCTGGTCAACATCATCGAGACCACCGGGGTGACCTGTGTGATGGTCACCCACGATCAGGAAGAGGCCATGACCATGGCCACCCGGATCGCGGTGATGGATGCCGGCTGGATCCAGCAGGTCGGCAAGCCGGATGAGATCTACGAGCAGCCGGCCAACCGGTTCGTGGCCGAGTTCATCGGTTCGGTGAACCTGTTCGACGGGGTGCTCGATGAGGACCTGCCCGAGTACGTCACGGTGCGCACGCCGCTGTTCCCCGCGCCGATCTACGTCGCCCACGGCATCACCGGCTACGAGGGCCAGCCAGTGGCCTTCGCGCTGCGCCCGGAGAAGGTGATGATCGGCAAGGACGAACCGGCCGGTGACACCAACAAGGCGCAGGGCGTGATCGAGGAGATCGCGTACTTCGGCAGCCACTCGGTGTTCCATGTGCGCCTGCCGAGCGGGGCCAAGGTGCTGTCCAACTTCGCCAACTCGCAGCGCTGGGCCAGCGATGGCCTGACCTGGGGTGATAACGTCTGGGTGCACTGGCGCGACAACGACGGCGTGGTGCTGACCTCATGACCGCGACCGGCTGGAAGCGCTGGCTCCCGGGCACGCGCGCCGGCGTGATCGCCGCGCCGTACCTCTGGCTGCTGCTGTTCTTCGCGGTGCCGTTCGTGATCATCCTGATGATCTCCTTCGCGCGCACCCAGGTCGGCTCGCCGCCGTATACCTGGCTGCTGGAGTACGTGGACGGCGCGTTCTCGCTCAAGCTCAACCTGGGCAGCTATGCGGCCCTGATCAAGGACAACCAGTACCTGCTGGCCTACCTGAGCTCGATCAAGATCGCGGTCATCTCGACCCTGCTCACGCTGCTGATCGGCTACCCGATGGCGTATGTGATCTCGCGGATGAGCCCGGCCGCGCGCAACGTGGCGATGATGCTGGTGGTGCTGCCCTCGTGGACCTCGTTCCTGATCCGCGTGTATGCCTGGATCGGCATCCTGGACCGCAACGGTCTGCTCAACCAGCTGCTGCTCAAGATCGGCCTGATCGATGCGCCGCTGCAGATCCTGTACACCCCGACTGCGGCCTATATCGGCATCGTGTACTGCTACCTGCCGTTCATGGTGCTGCCGCTGTACGCCAACCTGGTCAAGCTGGACAACCGCCTGCTCGAGGCCGCCTACGACCTCGGCGCCAAGCCGTGGCAGGCCTTCATGCGCATCACGCTGCCGCTCTCGCGCACCGGGATCATCGCCGGCTGCATGCTGGTGATGATCCCGGCCGTGGGTGAGTTCGTGATCCCGGAAATGCTCGGCGGGCCGGACACGCTGATGATCGGCCGCGTGCTGTGGGGCGAGTTCTTCAACAACCGCAACTGGCCGACGGCCTCGGCGGTGGCGATCGTGATGCTGGCCTTGCTGCTGGTGCCGATCCTGCTGTTCAACCGCATGCAGCAGCGCGAGCTGGAAGGGAAGCTGGCATGAGCATGGTGCGCAGCAACCGCTGGCTGGGCTGGAGCCTGCTCGGGCTGGGCTTCGCCTTCCTGTACCTGCCGATCCTGTTGTTGATGGTGTATTCGTTCAACGCCTCCAAGCTGGCCACCGTCTGGTCCGGCTTCTCCACGCGCTGGTACGGCGAGCTGTTCAACAACCGCCAGATCCTGGATGCGTTGTGGATCAGCCTCAAGGTCGCGTTCTGGACCGCCTGCGCGGCCACCGTGCTCGGCACGATGGCGGCGATGGTGATGACCCGCATGCGCCGCTTCCCGGGCAAGACCCTGTTCGGCGCGTTGATCACCGCGCCGCTGGTGATGCCGGAAGTGATCCTGGGCTTCTCGCTGATGACCCTGCTGGTGGCGATGGGCGGCATTCCCGGCTTCCCCAGCCGTGGTGTCACCAGCATCTGGATCGCGCATGTCACCTTCACCCTGTCCTTCGTGACGGTGGTGGTGTCCTCGCGCCTGCAGGAGCTGGACCGCTCGCTGGAAGAGGCCGCGATGGATCTCGGCGCGAGCCGGCTCAAGGTGTTCTTCCAGATCACCCTGCCGATCATCGCCCCGGCGCTGGTGGCCGGCTGGCTGCTGGCGTTCACGCTCTCGCTCGATGACGTGGTGATCGCCAGCTTCGTGGCCGGTCCCAACTCCACCACGCTGCCGATGAAGGTGTTCTCCTCGGTGCGGATGGGCATCAAGCCGGAGATCAACGCGCTGGCCACCTTGATGGTGCTGGCGGTGTCGATCGCGGCCGTGGTGGGCTGGTACATCACGGCCCGGGCCGAGAAACGCCGCCAGCGCGACATGCAGATGGCGCTGCAGGACCCCAGCTGAACGGTGCCGGGGCAGGGCGCTGCTGCGACGCTGTGTCGCGGCGTTCACCCTGATCCGGCAACATCCGGCTCACGAGGCCGGGCGCACAATGCGGGTCTGACTTTCGGAGACCCGCGATGACCGCTGACATCATCAATCCCGCGACCGGCCAGGTCACCTACCGCCACGAACTGCTCACCGCCAAGGAGGTGGAGCAGCGTCTGGCTGCGGCCGCCGAGGCGTTCCCGGCGTGGGCAGCGCGTTCGCTCCAGGAGCGCGGGGCGATCCTGCGCGCCATCGCCGCCCAGTTGCGCCAGCGCAAGGGTGACATCCAGCACGCGATGACCACCGAGATGGGCAAGCTCAAGGCCGAAGCGCTGGGTGAGATCGAGAAATGCGCCGAGGCCTGCGAGTTCTACGCCGATCACGCGGCCGATTACCTCAAGCCGCAGCTGATCGATACCGAAGCCCAGCGCAGCTACGTGCGCTATGAGCCGATCGGCTGCGTGTTCGCGGTGATGCCGTGGAACTTCCCGATCTGGCAGGTGTTCCGCTTCCTCGCGCCTGCGTTCATGGCCGGCAACGTGGCCCTGCTCAAGCACGCCAGCAACGTGCCGCAATGCGCCGACCTGATCCTGGCCGTGTGCCGTGACGGCGGCCTGCCCGAGGGCGTGTTCGACGTGCTGCACATCGACAACGACCAGGCCGCCGAAGTGCTGCGCGACAAGCGGGTCAAGGCGGTGACACTGACCGGCAGCGAGCGTGCCGGGCGGTCCATCGCGGCCAATGCCGGCGACCAGCTCAAGAAGTGCGTGATGGAACTGGGTGGCAGTGATGCCTTCGTGGTGCTGGAGGATGCAGACCTGGAGAAGACGGTCGCCGCCGCGGTGAAGTCACGCTTCGACAACAGCGGCCAGACCTGCATCGCGGCCAAGCGTTTCATCGTGGTCGATGCAATCGCCGATGCGTTCGTGGAGAAGTTCGTCGCCGCTGCAGGCAAGCGCGTCTACGGTGATCCGCAGGACGAGAAAACCACGCTGGCCCCGATGGCGCGAGCGGACCTGCGCGACGAACTGCACAAGCAGGTGCAGGACAGCATCGCCAAGGGCGCCAAGCTGCTGCTGGGCGGCGAGCCGGTGGCCGGTTCGCATGCCGGCTATCCGGCGACCATCCTGGACAACGTGGGCCCCGGCATGCCGGCATATGACGAAGAACTGTTCGGCCCGGCCGCCGCGATCCTGCGCGTCAGCGATGACGCCGAAGCACTGCGCGTGGCCAACGACACCAGCTTCGGCCTGGGCGGCAGCGTGTGGACCACCGATGCGGCCCGCGGCGAAGCCATCGCCCAGCAACTGGAATGTGGTGCCGCCTTCGTCAACGCCATCGTCAAAAGCGACGTACGCCTCCCGTTCGGCGGCAGCAAGCGCTCCGGTTTCGGGCGCGAACTGGCCGAACATGGCATCCACGAGTTCATGAACATCAAGACCGTTTACGTGGCTTGATTGCGTCTGGAGCCATAGCCCCCCTTGGAGTTCAAGGGGGCGCGCCGACAGGCGCGGGGTTGTGGGGATGGTGAGCCGGGGCCCGCGGTTTGCGCAGCAAAGCGTGGGGTGGATGCGCGAATGCGCAGCCGCGCTGCCTACAACCAGCGTGCGCGCTTGAACAACCGGTACAGGCCCACGCACACCGCACCCACGCCGATGATCATCGCCGGATAGGCCCACGGCTTGTCCAGCTCGGGCATGTTCGTGAAGTTCATGCCGTACCAGCTGGTGATCAAGGTCGGGGCAGCCAGCAGCGCGGCCCACGCACCCAGGCGCTTGACCGTCTCGCCCTGGGCCAGCGTCACCAGCGACAGGTTCACGCTCAGGGCGGTGCCCAGCATTTCGCGCAGGGTATCGATCACATCGCTGATCCGCACCGCGTGGTCGTGCACGTCGCGCAGGTACAGCTTCACTTCGTCCGGCACCAGCTCACCCTGGTAGCGCTTGATCTGCGAGAGCATGTCCTGCAGCGGTGCGACGGCCATGCGCATCTTGTTGAGCTCGCGCTTGAGCTCGTACAGGCGCACCACCGTCTGGCGCTTGTAGTTGTCGGAGAAGATGTCCTTCTCCAGCAGTTCCAGCGTGTCACGGTAGCGTTGGGTGATCGGCAGGTAATTGTCGACCACGAAATCCAGCACCGCGTACAGACAGTACGAGGGCCCCATGGTGCGCAGCAGCTCCGGCTCGCGTTCCACGCGGGCGCGCGGGGCGGCATAGGACAGCGACGCGCCGTGGCGCACCGTGACCAGGAAGCGGGGCCCAAGGAAGGCATGTGTCTCCCCGTAGCGGATCCGCTCGTCCACCATCTGCGCGGTGGTCACCACCACGAACAGCGAATTGCCGTAGGCCTCGACCTTGGGCCGCTGATGCGCGTTGCGGGCATCCTCGATGGCCAGCGAGTGCAGGCCGAATTCTTCCTGCAGTTTCAGCAGCACGCTGTCGTCGGGTTCGTACAGGCCGACCCACACGAAGCCGTTGTCGCTGGCGATCACATCGCTGATGGCATCCAGGCTGATGTCGTGGCGCTTGCCCTGGTCATCGTAATGAACGCAGTTGATGACGCAGGCGGGGTTATCGGGTGTGACGGTATCCATGGCGGGCATCGTGCGTCAGCGGCCCGTGACGGGCAGGTCACGGCGGCCCAGTGCCCACGCCAGCGCCACGTGGATCGGCAGCAACAGCACGATCCACTGCAGGTTGTACTGCGCCTGCAGGGTCAGCCAGTGCAGCACCAGGCCCAGCAGCGACAGCCCGGCGACGGCCCACAGCACGATGCGGAACCCTGCGCGCGGCGCGCGGCCGCGCAACAGGGTGATCGCAGCGGGAACGAGCAGCAGGCACAGCGGCGAGAGCTGCAGCAGGTTGCGGTTGGCCCAGGCGGCCTGGTGCGCGCTGAAGCCCCACAGATAGGTCAGCAGCGCGCCACCGATCCCGCAGAACAGCCAGAACGGCAGTGCGAGGCCACCGAGCAGACGACGCCGGCGGCGCAGTGCGGCCACCCCTGCGGCGGCGATCAGGCCGCACAGCAGCCACGGCCACCAGCGGCGCGGCGACTCGGTCGGTTCCGGCGCGATCCGGTGCGGCAGCAGTTCCTGTTCGGCCTGCACCAGCGGGCGACCTTCGCTGTTGCGGACCTGGCGCAGCGCATCGGCCAGGCGCATCGGCACGAACGCTTCCTGCCAGCGCGACAGCGGCTGATCGGCGAACGGACCCAGGCCGATATCGAAGCCCAGCCACATCCATGGCGAGGGCGAGGCCAGGCGCACCGATTCACTGCGGTAGGTGTTGCCGCGCGAACGGCCGGACAGCTGCGAATGCAGGCCGCCACCGAGGGCGCCATCGATCGCGTCGCGGACCATGGTGGCGCAGTTGGCGGTGTAGTAATCGTAGTGGTAACGCGCGTTTTCCGGCTTGGCGCGTTCGGCCAGCGATTCGGCCAGGGTGCGCGCCTGCACGGGCGTCAGGTCCAGCCACTGCACGCTCGCGCCGCGGCCGCTCTCCTGGTAATAGGAGAGATCCTGCCCCAGCGGCAGCGCGACCAGGTAATACATCATGTCCCCGCGCACGAAGTTGCCGATGAAATCGGACTCGCTCGGGTCGAAGTAACCGAAGTTGTACGAGGTCGCTTCGCCAGTCACCGGATCGACCACGACCAGCGCGTCATGCCCGAAGCGCTCGAAGAAGATCTCGCCCGGCTGCATGGTGACCACGCCGATGCGCGGCGCCTCGCTCGGTGCCGGTGCCGGTGCCGGTGCCGGGGTGGCAGTGGCAGTGGCGGGCGCGGCCTCCTGCGCGGCCAGTGCCCCGAAGGGCAGGCTGGCCATCGCAAGCAGCGACAACACGAACAACAGGCGGCACAGCGACCACCGATTCAAAGGGGGCCGCATGGCGTGGGTCAATCCTCGTTGTGGGTGTCGGGCGGCAGTACGGTCACGTGGAACGCCTGCACGCGGCGGGCATCGGCACGCGCCACCCGGAACACGAAGCGGTCCAGGGTGAGTTCGTCACCGGTTTCCGGCAGGTGCCCGATCGCCTCGGTGACCAGGCCACCGATGGTGTCGTAGTCATCGTCGGGGAAGGTGGCACCGAAGCGCTCGTTGAAATCCTCGATCGCGGTTAACGCGTCGACCACGTACTGGCCATCGGCCTGGATCGCGATCTGCGAGGTGTGGTCCTCGGCCTCGTCGTGCTCGTCGTCGATCTCGCCGACGATCTGCTCCAGCACGTCCTCGATGGTGACCAGCCCGGCGACACCGCCGTACTCGTCCACCACGATGGCCATGTGGTTGCGCGAGAGCCGGAACTCCTTCAGCAGCACGTTGAGCTTCTTGGCCTCGGGGATCAGCACCGCCGGGCGCAGCAGCTCACGGATGTTGGCCGGCCCGTTGTCGGCCACCACGCCGCGCAGCAGGTCCTTGGCCAACAGGATGCCGAGGATGTCGTCCTTGTTGTCGCCGTGCACCGGGAAGCGCGAATGGCCGGATTCGACCACCTGCTTCATCAGTTCAAGGAAGGGGGCTTCGACCGGCAGGGAGACCATCTGCGAGCGCGAGATCATCACGTCGCCGACGGTGAGCTCGGCCACCGAAATGGCGCCTTCCATCATCCGCAGCGTGTCCGCGGCGATCAGGCCGTCTTCGTGCGCGGTGTGCAGTACCGCCACCAGCTCGTCGCGGGTGTGGGGTTCGCCGGAGAAGGCAGAGGTCAGGCGTTCGAGCCAGCTGCGCTTCTTTTCATTGTGCTCCTGCGCGGAGCTACTACTGTCGTCTTCAGACATCTCTGGAAAAAAGGCACCCGGCGTGCCGGGCGTTGGATTTAGTCTATCAGGATGCGGGCGCCTGTCAGTGCCCGGCCGGGGGCGGATTCACGCCCGGCATGGCGGTCGGGGCGGCCCCCGGGGCCGGGGTGTCTTCCTCCGCCGGCAGGTCCAGGCTGTAGGTGCAGCCGGCCAGGGTCTTGCCGGGGTGGGACTTGACCGTGGACAGGCTCAGGATCACCGATTCGATCAGGGCCTCGCCGGTACGCGGGTCGGTGACGTCGCGGCTGACCAGTTCGCGGCCGGCCATGAACTTCTCCGGGGTATCCACGCCATCCTCCAGCGCCAGGCGCTTGGCCAGCGGGCGCGGGTCGGCCAGGTCCAGGATGGCCATGATGCTGGCCCCGGCGACCGTGATGTACTCGGCGCGCTCCCCAAATACCGTGATCGGTGCGGCCAGGCGGAATTCGGTCATGAACTGGTTGGTCTGCGGCAGCGGCTGCAGACCGTTGGCGACCGCCTTGAGCGGGTCGGCCACTACCGGGGCGACCGCGTTGTAGTCGCCCACGCTCTGGCGGCATTCGATCAGGGCGGTCAGGTCCAGCGGGGCCGCATCGGCGAACGCCGAGATGGGCAGCAGGCCCAGCAGGCCAAGGCAGGCAAGTCGCAGCGGGGTCATCAAAGCAGATCCATCAACGGAGGCGTGCAGCGCACGGATGCGGCGACGATCATAGCGGGGGAGGCCACGCGTGGCACGGCCTCACCGGCGGCGCAGCAGCCAGCGCAGCGTGGGCAGGAAGGTGACGACGGCGATCCCCGCCGCGAACAGTACCAACGCGGCGGTGCCCAGATGGATCGCCCCCGGGCCACTGGCGGTAGCCGACAGCAGCCCGCGCCCGAAGAACAGGGCGAACGACGCGGCAAGAACAAACAGTAGGGCCACCTGCACCGGCCGTGCACGGAAGGTCGATGACTGTCCCGGCGAAACGCCGTCGCGGCCGAACCAGCGATACAGCGTGCGCCAGCCCAGCGGCGCGACCAGGGCAGCCGCCAGCCCCGACCAGATCACCACGCTCAAGCCGGCCGCGCTGAGGGTCGCCTCGCCAGAACCGGCCAGCAGACGAGGCAGGATCAGGCCCGCCACCACGCAGGTCAGCATGCCTGCCACGAACACCCCGGCGGCCAGGCCGGACAGACGCCCGGCCCATGCGGCGGACAGTGGCGCGCGCTGCTGCCGCGCTGCCCACCAGCTTCGCGCAGGCGCCAACGACAGCGCTGCGATCACCGCCGACAGCCCCAGCATGCCCAGCTGCAGTGCACCCGGGTCACGCCCCGCCGGCGTCAGTGCGGTGAGCCCCGGGGCTCCGATCGCGGCGTACAGAAGCCCGGCCCAGGACACTGCAAGCAGCACGGGACCCAGTGCGGAACGACGCTCAGGAATCGGCATGGCGGCATACGTCCTTGTATGGCAGAGGGATCAACACAGATAGCGAGGGGGCCGCTCAGCGCTCGCCGGCATACGGGTCGGCGATCCCGAGCTCGGCCAAGATGTCCCGTTCCAGCTGTTCCATGGCGTCGGCTTCCTTTTCGTCCTCATGGTCCCAGCCGAGCAGGTGCAGCACGCCATGCACGGTCAGGTGCGCGTAGTGGGCATTGAGCGCCTTGCCCTGTTCGTCCGCTTCGCGGGCGACCACCGGTGCGCAGATCACCAGATCACCCAGCAGCGGGAACTTCACGCCCTTGGGCAGGCCTTCGGGCAGTTCGGCCGGGAAGCTGAGTACGTTGGTCGCGTAATCCTTGCCGCGGTAATGGCGGTTCAAGGACTGGCCTTCCTTGGCATCGACCAGGCGGATCGCCAGGTCGGCCTCGCGGATGCGGCCCTTCAGGGCGGCGGCGACCCACTTGCGGAAGCTCACCGCCGAGGGCAGGCCGGCACGGGGCAGGGCGTAGCTGATCGCGACGTCCAGTCGCACGGGACCACGGGTCATGGGGTCGCTCCGGGTTGGACCTGCTGCAGATCGCGGCGGTCGTAGGCGCTGACGATGCGGGCCACCAGCGGGTGGCGGACCACGTCGCGCGCTTCGAAGAAGGTGAAGCTCACGCCCTCCACATCGCGCAGCACGTCGATCGCATCGCGCAGCCCGGATTTGACGTGCTTGGGCAGATCGGTCTGGGTGAGATCACCGGTGACCACCGCGGTGGAGCCGAAGCCCAGGCGGGTCAGGAACATCTTCATCTGCTCGACCGTCGTGTTCTGCGCTTCGTCCAGGATCACGTACGCATCGTTGAGCGTGCGCCCACGCATGTAGGCCAGTGGCGCGATCTCGATGACGTTCTTCTCCAGCAGCTTGAGCACCTTTTCCACGCCCAGCATTTCATACAGCGCGTCGTACAGCGGGCGCAGGTACGGGTCGACCTTCTGGCTCAGGTCGCCGGGCAGGAAGCCCAGCTTCTCGCCGGCTTCCACTGCCGGACGGACCAGGATCAGGCGCTGCACGCGCGCTTCATTGAGCGCTTCCACCGCGCTGGCCACGGCCAGGAAGGTCTTGCCGGTACCGGCCGGGCCGATGCCGAAGTTGATGTCGTGCGTGGTGATCTGATGCAGGTAACGGGCCTGGTTGGCACCGCGGCCGCGTACGGTGCCGCGCTTGACCTTGATCGCCACTTCCTGGGCTTCGTAGGCGCGCTCGACCACATGCTCCACGTTGGCCTGGTTCAGGCGCAGGTGGATGGCATGGCTGTCGAACACCACGTCACCGGCTTCGGCGTACAGCGCCTCGATCAGGGCCTGCGCATCGGCGACCACGGCCTTGGGACCGGTCACGCGGAACACGTGGCCACGGTTGGCGATTTCCACGCCGAGTTTGAGTTCCACCTGGCGGAGATGTTCGTCGAACGGGCCGGCCATGTTGGCCAGGCGCTCGTTGTCTTCCGGGGTGAGGGTGAAGTCGCGTTGTGCGAGTGCGGTCATTGCGTCCGGCGGCCGCCGGTCCAGCCGACCGGGCCGCAAGCAGGGAAAGGGAGAACAGGGTAGCGCGGGTGTGGGGCGGCCGCTACAGCACGGGCGGAAAGCGGTTTTCCACAGGGGCTGTGCAACGCCGGTGCAGCAACCTGTGGATAGGTGTCGCCAGCCTTACTGCGGCAAAGGGTTCGATTGCGTGGTCAAAAAAGCGTCAACGATGACCGGGCCGTGGCCCGGCCACCTTGTTCAATCCGCCGTCACCATCCGCGCGCGCAGCGAATTGCTGTACGCCTCGGTGATCACCACATCCACGAACTGGCCGACCAGGCGCGGGTGCCCCGGGAAGTTGACCGAACGCATGTTCTCGCTCTTGCCGGTCAGCTCGTTCGGGTTGCGCTTGGAGGGGCCTTCCACCAGCACGGTCTGCACCGTGCCGACCATCTTTTCGGAGATGGCTGCAGCCTGCTCGTTGATCCGGGCCTGCAAGCGCGACAGGCGTGCGTGCTTTTCCGCATCGGAGGTGGTGTCTTCCAGATCGGCTGCAGGGGTGCCCGGGCGGCGCGAATAGATGAAGGAAAAGCTCTGGTCGAAGCCCACGTCCTCGATCAGCTTCATGGTCTTCTCGAACTCGGCATCGGTCTCGCCGGGGAAGCCGACGATGAAATCCGAGCTGATCGAGATGTCCGGACGCACCGCGCGCAGCTTGCGGATCTTGGATTTGAATTCCAGCGCGGTGTAGCCGCGCTTCATCGCCGAGAGCACGCGGTCGCTGCCGGCCTGCACCGGCAGATGCAGGAAGTTGGCCAGCTGCGGCACGTCACGGTAGGCATCGATCAGCGAATCGCTGAATTCCAGCGGGTGCGAGGTGGTGAAGCGGATCCGGCCGACCCCGTCGATCTCGGCGATGGTGCGGATCAGCAGGCCCAGATCGGCGAACTCGCCGTCGCCATACGGGCCGCGGTAGGCGTTGACGTTCTGGCCGAGCAGGTTGATTTCCAGCACGCCCTGGGCGGCCAGTTGCGCCACTTCCACCACCACGTCTTCGAACGGGCGGCTGACCTCGGTGCCGCGGGTGTAGGGCACCACGCAGAACGAACAGTACTTCGAGCAGCCTTCCATGATCGACACGAACGCAGAGGCGCCCTCGGCACGCGGCTCGGGCAGGGCGTCGAACTTCTCGATCTCCGGGAAGCTGATGTCCACCTGCGACCTGCCCGATTCACGGCGCTGGCGGATCAGCTCCGGCAGGCGGTGCAGGGTCTGCGGGCCGAACACCAGGTCCACGTGCGGGGCACGCTTGATGATCGCCTCGCCTTCCTGCGAGGCCACGCAGCCGCCGACGCCGATGATCACGCCACGGCCGTTGTTCTTCAGCGCCTTCCAGTAGCCGAGCTGGCTGAACACCTTCTCCTGGGCCTTCTCGCGGATCGAGCAGGTGTTCATCAACAACACGTCGGCCTCGGCCGGGTCGTCGGTGAGTTCCAGCCCTTCGGAGGCGGCGAGCACGTCGGCCATCTTGGTCGAGTCGTACTCGTTCATCTGGCAACCGTGGGTCTTGATGTACAGCTTGCCGCGCACCGGACCGTTCACCTGCGGCCTGGCACCGGGCAGGGGGAGCAGGTCGGGGCGGGGGGCGGAGCTGGGCGGAGCAGAGGCAGGCAAGGCAGAACCGGCCGAAGTCGGCGCGGTCGAAGCTGGCGTCCCGGTCATGGCGCTTATTCCAGTCGGGTGGGCGGGCAGGCAGCCGGATGGCTGCGGTGAGCAGGCCATTGTAGCCGGGTCGGGCGCCCCCCTTGGCAATCCCCGGCGAATTGGGGACACTCCCGCTCATGAAGGGGATGTTGGGGATCGCTGCGCTGGCCTTGGCTGCGCTGACCGCTATGCCGGCCAGTGCGGGCACCCTGTACAAGTGCGTCGGCAGCGACGGCGTTCCCAGCTATGTGAGCAAGCGCGTGGCCGGCGCCGCCTGCAGCGTGATCAGCAGCTACCGGCCCGAGCGCGGCGCGGCGCCTCGCCGGGCCCTGGCAGCGCCGCCTGCGCCGACCCCGGCGACCCCGATCGCCAGCGCGGCGCCAGCGCCTAGCCGGGCCGATACCGCCACCGCGGCGACCGCGATCAACCCGGCCCCGGCACCGTCCCCCGCCCCGGCCACGGTGCTGACCGCGCCCTCCGCCCCGGCGCCGGCCGGCAACAAGGCTGGAAAGGTCCGCAGCGGCCAGCTGTACGCCTATATGAAAGACGGCGTGCGCCATTACACCAGCGCACGCCCGGCCGGCATCGCCAGCGTTGGCCAGGTCCGCACCATCCATTACAGCTTCATCGAGCGCTGCTACGCCTGTGGCGCCAACCCGGCGGTCAACTTCGGCTCGGTGCGGCTCAACACCACCGCTTACCAGAGCGAGATCACCGCCGCCGCCCGCGAGTTCGGGGTGGAAGAGGCGGTGGTCCGCGCGATCATCCACGCCGAATCGGCCTACAACCCGACCGCGCTCAGCCGCGCCGGCGCGCAGGGCCTGATGCAGTTGATGCCGCCGACCGCGCGCCGCTTCGGCGTCAGCGATTCCTTCGATGCCTCGCAGAACATCCGCGGCGGTGTGCAGTACCTGTCCTGGCTGCTCAAGCGCTTCAACGGCGATCTCACCCTGGCGGCGGCGGGCTACAACGCCGGCGAGGGCGCGGTCGACCGCCATGGTGGCGTGCCGCCTTACAGCGAGACCCAGTATTACGTGAAGCGGGTGGCCCTGTTGGCCGACCGCTACCGCGGTGCCGTGGCCAGCCATCAATGACCCATGGCGCCAGTGGTACCTGATGCCGTACTGTCGGGGTAATGTCGTTCCGTAGTACCGCGTTGTGTGGCCGACTTCGGTTCAGCTACACTCGCGGCTGATTCAATGTGGACTGGCCCCCACCGGTCTGCTGGCAGCCTCAAGCTACCTAAATCAATATCGGAGTGCCGGATGGCCAACGATGGGGTAAACGATCCAGTCAACACTGGACGTCGGCGGTTTCTCTCAGCAACCACTGCGGTGGTCGGAGCGGTCGGCGTCGGATTTGCAGCGGTACCGTTCATCAAGTCTTGGAATCCCAGCGCCCGCGCCAAACTGGCCGGTGCCCCGGTGATTGCCGACATCAGTGCGCTCCAGGAAGGCCAGCGTCTGGTCATGGAGTGGCGTGGACAGCCGATCTGGATCGTCAAGCGCTCCAAGGCCATCCTCGACGCGCTGCACGGGCTGGACGGCCGCCTGAAGGATCCCGAGTCGGGCGAGAAAGAGCAGCAGCCCGAGTACGTGCTCAAGCAGAATCCCGAGTTCCGCTCGATCAAGGCCGAGGTCTCGGTGCTGGTCGGGCTGTGCACCCATCTGGGCTGTTCGCCGGAAATGGTCGCCGAGATCCGCCCCGAGCCCTACGACCCCCAGTGGAAGGGCGGCTACTTCTGCCCCTGCCACAAGTCGCGCTTCGACATGTCCGGTCGCGTGTTCAAGGATGTTCCGGCACCGATCAACCTGCTGGTGCCGCCGCACCATTACCAGGACGACAACACCATCATCATCGGCGTTGATCCGCAGGGGGCGGCTTGATCATGGCCAATATCCTTTCCCGCACCGCCACCGGCGTCGCCGACTGGGTCAACGCACGCGCGCCCGGGCTGATGCCGGTCTACCGCAAGCACGTCACCGAGTACTACGCGCCGAAGAACTTCAACATCTGGTACTACTTCGGCTCGCTGGCGCTGCTGATCCTGGTCAACCAGATCGTCACCGGCATCTTCCTGACGATGCACTACAAGACGAACGCGGCCGAAGCGTTCGCCTCCATCGAATACATCATGCGGGACGTGGAGTGGGGCTGGCTGATCCGCTACATGCACTCCACCGGTGCCTCGCTGTTCTTCATCGTGGTCTACCTGCACATGTTCCGCGGCCTGCTCTATGGCAGTTACCAGAAGCCGCGCGAGCTGGTCTGGATCCTCGGCATGCTGATCTACCTGGTGCTGATGGCCGAAGCCTTCATGGGCTACGTGCTGCCGTGGGGCCAGATGTCGTTCTGGGGCGCCAAGGTGATCATCTCGCTGTTCGGCGCGATCCCGGTGATCGGTACCGGCCTGACCGAATGGATCATGGGCGATTACCTGCCCAGCGACGCCACCCTCAACCGCTTCTTCGCGCTGCACGTGATCGCACTGCCGCTGGTGCTGTTGCTGCTGGTGGTGCTGCACCTGGGCGCGCTGCACGAGGTGGGTTCCAACAACCCCGATGGCGTGGAGATCAAGAAGGGGCCGAAGGGCAACCGCTGGTCGGCCACGGCGCCTAGCGACGGTATTCCGTTCCACCCGTACTACACGCTCAAGGATGCGGTCGGCGCCGGTTTCCTGCTGATCATCGCCGCCTTCATCATCTTCTTCGCGCCGGCCTTCGGCGGCCTGTTCCTGGAGCATGACAACTTCACCGAGGCCAACCGCCTGGTGACGCCCGAGCACATCAAGCCGGTCTGGTACTACACCCCGTACTACGCAATGTTGCGCGTGGTGCCCAACAAGCTCGGCGGTGTGATCGTGATGTTCTCGGCGATCGCCATCCTGTTCCTGGTGCCGTGGCTGGATCGCGCGCGGGTGAAATCCTACCGTTACCGCGGCCTGCTCTCGCGCGGTCTGCTGGGCATGTTCGCGGTGTGCTTCGTGTGGCTGGGCGTGATCGGCTCCGGCCCGGGCACGGATGCGCACGAGACCTACATCGGGCGCGTGCTGACCTTCCTGTATTTCGCCTTCTTCATCACCATGCCGCTATGGACCAAGCTGGACAGGACCAAGCCGGTACCGGACCGGGTGACCACGCATGACTGACCACTGGATTGTCCGGCTGGCCTGCGCGGCGGCCCTGATGCTCGGTGTCGCGGTGGCCGACGCCGCCGAGGGCGCCAAGACCCTGCAGGCCGGCAACGATCTGAGCGATCGTGCTTCGCTGCAGCGTGGCGCGCAGCTCTACATGAACTACTGTTCCGGCTGCCACGCGCTGAAATACCTGCGTTACTCGCGCATGGCCGCCGATCTCGGGCTGAGCGAAGAAGAGGTCATGAACAACCTCAACTTCACCGGCACCCCGGTCGGCGAGCCGATCCCGGTGACGATGCCCAAGGCGCAGGCCGAAAAATGGTTCGGCAAGATGCCGCCGGACCTGAGCTTGATCTCGCGGGTGCGGGGCAGCGACTGGGTCTACACCTACCTCAAGTCGTTCTACCTGGATCCCACGCGGCCGCTGGGCTGGAACAACACCGTGTTCCCGAATGCCTCCATGCCCAACCCGCTGTGGGAAATGCAGGGGCTGCAGCATGCCGTGCACGGCAAGCCGGAGAACACCGGCGAAGACCCGCCGGTGGTTGGCCTGAAGATCGAACAGCCCGGCAACATCGATGCTGGCCAGTACGACCAGGCGGTGCGCGACATCACCAACTTCCTGGAGTACGCCGGCGAGCCGGCCGCCCTGAAGCGCCAAAAGCTGGGCGTGTGGGTGATCCTGTTCCTGGCCCTGCTGACCTTCCTGGCCTATCTGCTCAAGAAGGAATACTGGAAGGACGTCCACTGAGCCGTCCGGCGCCTTCCTGTGTCGATCGTTCCCCGCGTGGGACGATCGACCTATTGGCTTTTGTGATGTGCGGTTGCACACTCGGGTACTGTGACGACCGTCGGCAATGGGCTGGCGGCGCCGATACGACCGGCGGTTACCGGACGTTGGAGAGCCTTTGATGGCGGCGAGCGTACGCATGCGGAATACCCTGACGCTGTTTTCCTCGAACGACGATGTGCTGTGCCATCGCGTACGGCTGGTACTGGCGGCCAAGGGCGTCACTTATGACTCCGTGCCGGTCGACCCGCAGAACCCGCCCGAAGATCTCATCGATCTCAATCCGTATCACTCCGTGCCCACCCTGGTGGAGCGCGAGCTGGTGCTGTACGCGGCGTCGGTGGTCAGCGAATACCTGGACGAGCGCTATCCGCACCCGCCGCTGATGCCGGTCGATCCGCTCTCGCGGGCCCGCATCCGCCTGGCGATGCTGCGCATCGAACACGACTGGGTGCCGCAGGTGCAGGCCATCCAGCTGGGCAACAAGACCCAGGCCGAGGCCGGGCGCAAGCGCCTCAAGGAACTGCTGACCAGCGCGGTGCCGCTGTTCAAGGCCAGCAAGTTCTTCCTCAACCCGGAAATGAGCCTGGCCGACTGCGCGATGGCGCCGATCATCTGGCGGCTGCAGGCACTCGACGTGCCGTTGCCGAAGGATGGCAAATCGATCGAAGACTACGGCAACCGCATTTTCCGGCACCCGGGTTTCATCCGCAGCCTGACCGAACAGGAAAAGAAACTGCGCGACCTGCCGGTCTGATCGGCGGGGGCGTGCCGCGTGCGGCACCGGTGTACTGAACGAAATCGCGGTGCCGGTACGCGCCATGGCTGACCTGCGGGTAGGCGGGCGCGTACACTTGCATCAGGCAATCCGGATCAAGAGCAGCCGAGCACGGCTCGGCTCTACCACATGACTGAAGACACTTTTCGCATGACCAGCCACCGTCCGTACCT
Source organism: Stenotrophomonas sp. PUT21 (assembly GCF_052232875.1). Classification (NCBI taxonomy): domain Bacteria; kingdom Pseudomonadati; phylum Pseudomonadota; class Gammaproteobacteria; order Lysobacterales; family Lysobacteraceae; genus Stenotrophomonas; species Stenotrophomonas sp. PUT21. The sequence goes on from NZ_CP197645.1 coordinate 1,079,740, forward strand.
GTTGCGGGCCTTGGTGGAATGGATCAATGACAACGACCTGACGCCGCACATCCTGGTCGACGCCGGCATGCCTGGCGTGCAGGTGCCGCAGAGCGCGGTCAAGGACGGCCGCGTCGTCCTGAACATCGCCGAGCGCGCCGTGGTGCGCCTGCATATCGACAACGACAGCGTCAGCTTCTCGGCCCGCTTCTCCGGGACCAGTTACCCGGTGCAGGTGCCGATCTCGGCCGTGCTGGCCGTCTATGCCCGCGAGACCGGGCAGGGGATGGCGCTGCCGGATGACATCCCGGGCCACGAGCCGGGGCCGGACGACGAACTGCCGCCGGACGATTCACCGACCCCGCCGGACGACGCACCGCCCAAGCCCAGCGGTCGCCCACATCTGCGGGTGGTCAAATAAGACACACGATGGCCGCCGCAAGGCGGCCATTTTCATTGGTAGAGCCGACCTTTGGTCGTCCGCTCTCTGCGGAATTCACGACAACCGACCCACGGCCGACCAACGCTCGGCGCTACCCGGCTCAGACGTCCTCGGCATCGCGCGTATCGATATCGCGCCGGATCTCGCTGATCCTCGCGGCCGACGGCCCCACGAACGTGATCAGCTGATCACCGCGCAGCACCATGCGCCCGCTGTGGCGGTCGACGCCATCGTGCGAATACTCAAACTTGAAGGTGCGCTCCCAGCCCAGCCAGCCGTTGTCCTTGCGGCACACGCGCAGGCCAGTGGCGTGCACGCTCTGGTCCAGCCACTGCACATCGGCAGCGCGGCAGGCATTGCGGCCAAGTACGCCGGCACGTTCGGCGGCGGCGCGCGAGGAATTCCAGAAGGCGTAGGCAAACGCGCCGGCAATCATCAACAGGATCAAACTGGGCATCGGTGACTCGGCGCGGTCAGGGAGGTCGGTCCCTCCAAGATGGCGACGAATGCGGCGCGGATCAAGCCATCCGCGCGATCACGATCAGGACGTGCGCGGTGGCGGCGGCGGGACGGGGAGCGTTGTCGTTGTCGGTGTCGGTGTCCGAGTCGGGCTCGGGCTCGCCGGCGGCGCGGGCATCGGGTTCGCATTCGGGATTGGCGGACGGGGCGGCACCACCGTGGGCGCGCGGATCGGTGCCTGGGACGCCGGGGCGGCCATCGGCGGTGCCGTCGCACCCGGAGCGGGCAGGGGCGCCGGGTCCGGCGTTCCCATCGGCACCGCCGCCGGTGCGGTGGCCACCAGTTTCAGCAGTGCGGCCCAATCCTGGCGATTGAAGCTGCATTCCTCTTCGCGGCCCGGCGTGCAGCCCAGATCCACGCCATCGCCTGCAGTGGCCTTCGCTGGCGGCAGCTCGATGCGGCCGCTGCGGTCCAGCGACAGTTTGCGCAACGCCACCGTGTTCATGACATTGCCGCCGATCAGATACAGCGTCCGATCGCCGCCCATGTTGGCCGCGATCACCACTTCGCAGTGCGATTTCCAGTGCGAGACCGCGCCGCTGCCCAGCGACTGCACCAGTCCGCTGTAGCTCAGCGTCTCGCGCCGGTCGCGCAGGTAGCACAGCAGGTCGCCGGGGGCGGGTTTCTCCTGCGCCGGGTCGGTCATCCGGTACGGTCCGCTGTTCTGGTAGGCGGCGCGGATGTAGTCGATGTGTCGGGGCGAGCGGGTGAAGCCCGGCACGCTGGCGCGGGTCATCACCCAGGAGATGAAGGCCGCCGACCACGGGTTGTCCACCAGGAAGGCCCGGCAGTCGCTGTCGGTGTAGCGGGTGCCTGGCGGGGCCATGCAGCTCGATGCGCCGGGCTGGCTGCCCATTGGCGACAACGTGCCGCTCTGCCGCCAGTAGCCGACCACGCGCTGCCAGGCCACCAGACCGTTGTCGGCCAGGTGGACGTCCTCGGCTTCGGTCACGCTGAGGCTGGCGGCCCGGCCATCGCGATCGATGAAGGGCCGGTACCAGAGGCGGTGTTCGTTGCAGGCGGTCTGCACGATGGCCACGGCCAGCGGGCTCAGCCCGAAGCGCGGGGGCACATCGCAGACCTCGGCTGCAGAGGCCTGCAGCGGCAGCAGCGCGAGCAGGGGAGACAGGCAGGCGAGAAGCGGCAGGCAGCGCATGCGTGCATTCCAGGTGGGGGCAGACGCAGCCTCGCAGACCGCATCTGCCCATACCGTGAAAGCGGCATCAGCCCTGTGGGGGCGGGCCCAGTTTCAATGACAGGTCGATCGCCTGCACATGCTTGGTCAGCCCGCCGATGGAAATGCAGTCCACGCCGTCTTCGGCGATCGCGCGCAGCCCGTCCAGGCCGACACTGCCGGATACTTCCAGCGGAATCTGCCCGGCCGCAATGCGCACCGCTTCGCGCCGCGTGGCGGTATCGAAGTCATCGATCAGGATGCGGGTGCAGCCCACCGCCAGCGCCTCGCGCAGCTGGTCCAGGTCCTCGACCTCGACCACCAGCGGCAACGCCGGCCATTGCGCACGCGCCGCCAGCACCGCCGCGGTCAGCGACCCGGCCGCACGGATGTGGTTTTCCTTGAGCATCACCGTGTCGAACAGGCCCAGGCGATGGTTGTCGCCGCCGCCGCAGCGCACCGCGTATTTCTGCGCGACGCGCAGGCCGGGCAGGGTCTTGCGGGTGTCCAGGATCCGCGCGCCGGTGCCGGCAACCGCCGCGACGTACTGCGCGGTGGTGGTCGCCGTACCGGACAACGTCTGCAGGAAGTTCAGCGAGGTGCGCTCGGCGCTCACCAGGCTGCGGTTGCGGCCGTGCAGCAGGGCCAGCACGGTGCCAGCGGTGACGCGGTCGCCCTCGGCCACGCGCCACTCAATCCGGACCTCCGGATCGAGCGCCCGGTGGGTCGCGTCGAACCAGGGGCGGCCGGCGATAACCGCGTCCTGCTTGCACAGCAGGTAGGCGCTGTCGGGGCGGTCCGGGAGCAGCGCGGCGGTGACGTCACCGCTGCCGATATCCTCGGCCAGTGCACGGGCCACATCGGCGGCCACCAGGGCGGCCTCGGGGGCCGGCACGGGGAGGTGGCTCATTTTTCCGGGAAATCGGCGATCTGGGCGGTGGCGATGGCCTCTTCGGCCAGCAGCACCGGGATGCCATCGTCCACGCGGAACACCTGCTTGCGGTCACGGGTCAGCAGGGCCTCGCGCAGCGTCTGCGCCTGCGGGCTGCCATCGGCCTTGAGCACGGCACCGCTGCCGATCGCGCGGTTGAGCGCGTCCAGGCCGGTGGCATCGAGCAGGGACAGGGGCTGGCGCGTATCGGGCGAGCACAGGAGGTCGAGCAGCTTGCGATCCATGGATTCTTCGTCTTGCGTGGAAGACGGCTAGAATACGTCTTTAAGGCAGGTGACGGCCAATGACCCTCAACCAAACCGCGCCGCTCGTCGGCATCGTCATGGGATCCCGCTCGGATTGGGAAACCATGCAGCACGCCGCCCAGAAGCTGGATTCGCTGGGCGTTCCCTATGAAGTGAAAGTGGTCTCGGCGCACCGCACGCCGGACGTGCTGTTCACCTACGCCGAGCAGGCGGGCCAGCGTGGCCTGCGCGCGATCATCGCCGGTGCCGGCGGGGCCGCGCACCTGCCGGGCATGATCGCCGCCAAGACCGCTGTGCCGGTGCTGGGCGTGCCGGTGCAGTCCAAGGCCCTGAACGGCATGGATTCGCTGCTCTCGATCGTGCAGATGCCGGCCGGTATCCCGGTCGCCACCTTCGCCATCGGCAATGCCGGCGCCTCCAACGCGGCCTTGTTCGCGGCCGCCATGCTGGCCTCGGACCAGCCGGCGATCGGTGAGGCGCTGGAGGCCTTCCGCGCCCGCCAGACCGAAGACGTCATGGCCCACGACGATCCGCGTCAATGACCACCAGGACCGTTGGCATTCTGGGCGGCGGTCAGCTCGCCCGCATGATGGTCCTGGCCGGTGCGCCGATGGGGCTGCGCTTCGAGCTGTTCGACCCGGCCGCCGATGCCTGTGGTGCCCAGGTGGCACCGCTGCAGGTGGCCGCGTTCGACGATGAGGCCGCTCTGGCTGCGTTCGCCGCCCGCGTGGACGTGGTGACTTTCGATTTCGAGAACGTGCCGGCGCGCAGCGCCAAGTTCCTGGCCGAGCGCGTGCCCGTGCATCCTAATCCGGATGCGCTGGCCGTGGCCCAGGATCGGCTCAGCGAGAAGACCCTGTTCCAGTCGCTGGGCATCCCACTGCCGGCCTTCGCCGATATCCGCAGCCGCGACGAACTGGCGGCCAAGGTCGCCGAGTTCGGCATGCCCTGCATCGTCAAGACCCGCCGGCTGGGGTATGACGGCAAGGGCCAGTTCCGGATCCGCAGCGCCGCCGACATCGACGCGGCCTGGGACATCCTCGGCAGCCAGGTCGAAAAGACCGGCCTGATTCTGGAAGGTTTCGTCGCCTTTGATCGCGAGGTCAGCGTGGTGGCTGTGCGCGGGCAGGATGGCGAGTTCCGCGCGTGGCCGATCACCGGCAACTGGCACGTAGATGGCGTGCTCTCGGCCAGTCTGGCCCCGGCGCAGCTGTCGGCGGCCCAGCACGAAGCGGCCATCGGCTATGCCCGTACCCTGGCCGAGCGCCTGGACTACGTCGGCGTGTTCGCACTGGAACTGTTCTGCCGTGGTGATGAGCTGCTGGCCAACGAGATGGCGCCGCGCGTGCACAACTCCGGCCACTGGACCATCGAAGGCAGCGAAACCTCGCAGTTCGACAACCACCTGCGCGCCGTGCTCGGCCTGCCGCTGGGCGATACGCGCATGCTGGGTCATGCCTGCATGCTCAACTGGATCGGCCAGATGCCCGATGCCAACGCCGTGCTCGGCCAGGCCGGTGGCCATTGGCACGACTACGGCAAGCAGGCGCGGGACGGCCGCAAGGTTGGCCATGCCACATTGCGTGATGACGATGCGGCGGCGCTGGCCGGCGCATTGGAACGCGTGGGTGGGCAGCTTGATCGCGGCGAACAGGTTGCGCCGGTGATCCAGAGCCTGCGCGGCTGATCCTTCGGCGCGATTGAGCTCGCGGTAGTGCCGGGCAGTGGCCGGCACTCCCTGCCCAGGGGCGCGACCTCAATCGCGCAATTGCGCGGTGACGAAGTCCCAGTTCACCAGCTTCCAGAACGCCTCCAGATAGCGCGCGCGCTCATTCTGGTAGTCGGTGTAATACGCGTGTTCCCACACATCGCAGGCCAGCAGCGGAGTGCTCTCGCCGGTCAGCGGCGTGCCCGCATTGCGCGTGACCTGGATCGCCAGTGCGCCATTGGGGTGCTGCACCAGCCACACCCAGCCCGAGCCGAACAGACTCAGCGCGGCGCGGTCGAAGGCCTCGCGCAGGCGCTTGGCATCGCCAAAGTGACGGGTCACCAGTTCGCCCAGCCGACCCTGCGGATCGCCACCGGCGCGCGGGTGCAGGCATTGGAAATAGAACTGGTGGTTCCAAGCCTGGGCGGCCGCATCGAACAGGCTGCCCTGGGTCTGGCGGACGATCTCCTCCAGCGGCAGCTCGGCCAGCTCCGTGCCTTCGATACGGGCGTTCACTGCCTCCAGATAAGCCCGGAAGTGCCGCCCGTGGTGCAGGTCGAGGGTCTCCGCCGACAGGTGGGGTTGCAGAGCGGCGCGGTCATAAGGAAGGCGAGGCAGTTCTAGAGGCATGGGCACGGCAGATTGGGAGGGAAGAGCGCCGATCCATGGCGGATCGTCATCAGTGTGGCCGATGGCAGGGTGCCCACCACGCGAAGGTAGGGCATACAATGGCGGTCAGGGAAGTCTATCCGACCGGTGAGGCCGGGTTGTCCCATTGGAGGGAGAGTCGTTGTGGCGGTGATGCAGCAGATCCAGTCCGAAGTCGAACGTTACCCCCTCGTGTTGTTCATGAAGGGCACTCCGCAATATCCCATGTGCGGCTTTTCCAGCCGTGCCATCCAGGCGTTGATGGCCGCCGGCGCGATCGCGCTGCGCACGGTCAACGTGCTGGAAGAACCCGAGATCCGCGCCAACCTGCCGCGTTTCTCCAACTTGCCGACCTTCCCGCAGCTGTTCATCCACGGCGAGCTGATCGGCGGCTGCGACATCGTGCTGGAGCTGTTCGAATCCGGCGAGCTCAAGCGCATCGTCGAAGAGGCCTCCCAGCCGTGAGTGCGGTCCCGTCCGTGGTGGTCGGGACCGGATCGCTCGCCGATCGCGTCATTCTTATCGCCGGCGCCGGGGGAGGCTTCGGCAGCGCCGCGGCCGTCGCCTGCGCGCAGGCCGGGGCAACCGTGGTCCTGCTGGGGCGCAAACCCCGCCGCCTGGATCGCGTCTATGCCGCCGTCGAAGCAGCTGGCCCCGAGCCGCTGCTGTATCCGCTGGATCTGGAAGGTGCCACCCCGGACGACTACGCCACGCTGGCCGAGCGTCTGCAATCCGAACTCGGCCATCTGGACGGGGTGCTCTACTGCGCGGCCGATTTCGCCGGGCTGACCCCGTTCGAGCTGGCCGACCCGGCTGCCTTCGCCCGCGCCATCCACGTGAACCTGACCGCGCCGGCCTGGCTGGCCCAGGCCTGCCTGCCGCTGCTGCGCCAGAGCGAAGATGCCGCACTGGTGTTCACCGTGGATGATCCCGCGCGGGTAGGGCAGGCCTACTGGGGCGGCTACGGCGCCGCCCAGCACGGCCTGCGCGGCCTGATCGCTTCCCTGCATGATGAACTGGGCCGCAGCCCGGTCCGGGTCAGTGGCCTGCAGCCGGGCCCGATGCGTACGGCGCTGCGCGCCCGTGCTTTTTCCTTGGATGAAGACCGCACCGCCCGTGACCCGGCCGACTGCGCCGCCGCGGCGGTCCTGCTGCTGTCTGCCGGGGGCGCCGCGTATCGCGGCCAGATTCTCGACGCCTGAGGGCGCCTAAGGCGTCAACGCCTCGCTATGGGAAGTGCCGGCCACTGGCCGGCGAGCCGAACAATGCCGGGGTAGTGCCGCCGCTGGCCGCTCCCCCAGCCAACCCGCGGAAAAACCGTCTCGATACCGCCGAAGGCCCCAATGGCGTGCATTCAGCCGGTCATAAACAGATGTGAAGATAGCGTCACGATCCCGTTGTGATGGCGTGTGTTTTGTCTCCAAACCGTCACAATCCAAGGCTATCGTGTTAATCTAGTGTTAACCGTTGCGGCTGAAACCAGCTCGCGGCTAGGGAACCCAGATAAAAGTCCAGTCAGCCGCCAGCAAGGCTGCTTGGGCGCGTTTTTTTCTCCGCCATCGCCAATCTCGCATCGAGGCTACTCCCCAATGACCCACTCCCGTTGTCTCCGGATGTCCAAGCTGACGCTTGGTCTCATGGCTGCACTTGCCGCCGCCCCCGCCTTCGCCCAGAGCACCTCTGCCGGTGTCGGCGGTCAGGTTACGGGCGCTGCAGGCGCGCCTGTCGCTGGTGCCGAAGTCACCATCACGCACACCGAGTCGGGCACGGTCAGCCGTGCGACCACCGATGCGTCGGGTCGTTACAACGCGCGCGGCCTGCGCGTGGGTGGTCCGTACACGATCACCATCACCAAGTCCGGGGAGGGCACCCGCACCGAAGAGGGCGTGTATCTGAACCTGGACAAGGTCACCAACGTCAGTGCCGCCTTGACTGGTGACGTGGCAACGCTTGATTCGGTCAGTGTCGTTGCCTCGCGCATGCCGGAAGCCTTTACCTCGGACAACAAGGGCGTTGCCACCAATCTGAGCCGTCAGGATCTGGACCGCACGCCGACCCCGGATCGCTCGATCCAGAACGTTGTGCGTATGGATCCGCGCGTGGTCGTCACCGATCGCGACCGCGGTGCGTTCTCGGCAATGGGCCAGAACAATCGTTACAACAGCATCACGATCGACACGATCAACGCCGGTGACCCCTTTGGTTTGAATGACAACGGCCTGCCGACGAAGGGTACGCCGATTTCGCAGGACGCGATTGAAAGCTACAACATCTCGACGGCCAACTTTGACGTGGCTACCCGCCGCGGCGTCGGCGCTTGGGTCAATGCAGTCACCAAGAGCGGCACCAACGAGTTCCATGGTTCGGCGTACTACGTCTACCAGGATCCGGATGACATGGTCGGCAAGAGCCAGAACGGCGCGAAGTGGACCGGTTTCACCAAGGACACCACCAAGGGTGCGACGGTTGGCGGCCCGATCCTGAAGGACAAGCTGTTCTTCTTCGCCTCCTATGAAGAAAGCATCAAGGAGAGCCCGGGCTCGCTATGGGGCACTGCCGATTCCGGCGCTGCCAGCACCGTTTCCGGTGTCACCACTGCGGACCTGAACCGCATCACGGCTGCCGCTGATCGCTTTGGCGTCGTCGCCGGTGATACCTCTTCGGCAAATGCGGATATCGAGAGCAAGCGCTACCTGGCCAAGATCGACTGGAACATCAACGATTTCCACCGTGCCAGCCTTCGCTTCAGTCGTACCGAGGAAGACGAGCCGATCGTCACCGCCAGCTCGACCGATCAGCTGAAGCTGTCGAGCAACTGGTACAACGTCGCCAAGGAAAACACCAGCTACGCGCTGAGTTTCTATGATGACTGGAGCGACACCTTCTCGACCGAAGCGTCCGTGGGCTACAGCAAGTTCGACCAGAGCCGTGTGCCGCTGGCCGGTGGTTACCAGCCGGAAATCACCGTCCGCACCAGCGGCCGTGACACCGGTCCGAGCGTCGTTCTCGGCACGGAATATTCCAGCCAGGCAAACGTGCTGGGTACCAAGTCGCTGACGGCCTACTTCGCCGGTAGCTGGTTCCTGGGCGATCACGTGATCAAGGCTGGTTTCGACTACCAGCAGGATGAGGTGTACAACCTGTTCCTGCAGCGCTACAACGGCACGTACGAGTTCAACTCGATTGCCGATTTCGAGAACGGCACCTATCGTCGGTATCGCCTCGCCCAGCCCGCAGCTGGTTATGGCTTGAGCAACGTTGCAGCCGAGTTCAAGCTGAAGCAGTACGGTCTGTTCCTGCAGGACACCTGGCAGGCGACCGATCGCCTGTCCGTCCAGTACGGCCTGCGTTATGACATGCCGAAGGTCAACCCGCTGCCGACCCTGAACGAGTGTTTCGCCGCCGATCCGGGCACCTTGGGCAATCTGGGTTCGTGCGGTCTGCGTAACAATCCGGCCAACCCGGGTGCGGCAACTGGCGGCTTCGGCTATGCCAACACGGGCACCATTGATGGAAACAGCGTGGTGCAGCCGCGCGTGTCGTTCAATTACGAGTTTGACAGCGAGCGTCCGACTCAGTTGCGTGGTGGCGCGGGTCTGTTCGTTTCCAACACGCCGGCCGTGTGGATCGGCAACCCGTATTCGAACAACGGCGTTGCTGTGACCAGCTACGACATCAACCGTCTGCGCCTGCCCAGCGATCCGCTGTTCAGCGGCGACGGCGCCAACCAGAACGTGCCGGGTGGCGTGATCACCCCGCCTGGACTGGGTACCTCCAACATGACGGTGAATGTGGTCGATCCGGACTTCAAGCTCCCGGCCGTGTGGAAGTACACGTTGGGCCTGGACCATCAGCTTCCTTGGTCGGACCTGGTGTTCACTGCCGAATACCAGCATCTTGAAGTCGACAAGGGCATCATCTACCGCGATCTGAACACCGGTGCTCCGACCGGCACGCTGCCGGACGGCCGCTTCACCTACGCCCGCAACCCGGCTGGTGCTCCGGCCAGCGCCAATACGCCCAACTGGAACAAGAACCCGTCCTTCGGCAATGTCATTGAACTGGCAAATACCGACAAGGGCAGCTCGGACAACTTCACCGTTTCGTTGAAGAAGCCGTTCAATGGTTCATGGTCGGGCATGCTGGCTTACACGTACAGCCGCGCCAAGGAAGTCAATCCGGGCACCTCGAGCGTTGCGTACAGCAGCTATCAGAACAACGCGTGGTACAACCCGGGTGAGGACGTGCTGTCGACGTCGAACTACTCGATTCCGAACCGCATCATCGCGTCGCTGAGCTGGGAGCGTAAGTTCTTCGGCGATTATGCGACCCGCGTGTCTGCCTTCTATGACGGTCATACCGGCGCGCCGTACAGCTGGGTGTTCGGCAACGATGCCCAGGGTCTCGGCATCTCGGGTCGTTCGCTTGCCTACGTCCCGAGTGGTCCGGGCGATGTGGTCTGGGCAAATGCCGCCTCCGCTGCGATGGCAGATTCGTTCTGGGACTATCTTGGCAACAGCACCGACCTGAGTCGTGCAGCTGGCTCGGTGGCCAATCGCAACGCCAGCCGCGCTGGCTGGGTGAATCAGATCGATCTTTCCTTCAGCCAGGAAATCCCTGGTTTCATGAAGGGTCACAAGGGTGAGATCCGCCTCGACATGTTCAACGTGTTGAACATGATCGACAAGAACTGGGGTATCGAACACCGCGCTGACTTCCCGTTGATCCGTCGCTTGGCCGACGTCTCGGGTGTCAGTGCCGATGGCAAGTACATCTACGACATCTCGGGCACCAACTACAACGCTGGTGGCGTTTACTCGCCGAAGGCGCTCGCGGTCAATGAAAGCCTGAGCCCGTCGCAGCGCTGGTCTCTGCTGCTGACCCTGCGTTACACCTTCTGATTGCTGTACTGATGTGAAGGTGACGGAGACGGCTGGGGGCATCCCCAGCCGTTTCTTTTTGCGCGGACCAGACAAGCCCTTGTGCCTTGGGGTCGGGGCGTGTAGGCTTCGCGGGCTTGGCACCTTCGCGTGCAGGGGCGGTATGGGGCAGATGTCAGGCTCCTCGAATTGATGTCCAAACGGTCGGGTTTCCCGGCCGTTTTGCTTTTTAAGGGGGCAGCGGTACAGTCGGTAACCTTGAGGAAAGCGAAAAAGATGGACATGACGATCAACGAAAAACCGGCGCGGACGCTGCCGGTGCAGGACGCGCGGATCTACCCGCGCGGTGGGCTGGATGTGCTGTCGCGCGCTGAAGTGGCGCGCCTGCGCGATGCCTCCGGTGGCGGTATGCACGAGTTGCTGCGCCGCTGCGCGTTGGCCGTGCTGACCAGCGGCAGCGCCTCCGACGATCCCCGTGCGGCGCGCGATCTGTATCCCGATTTCGATATCCAGGTGGCCCAGCAGGACCGCGGCGTGCGCATCGACCTGGTCAATGCGCCGGCGATGGCGTTCGTGGATGGCGAGATCATCCGCGGCGTGGCCGAGCTGCTGTTCGCGGTGGTCCGCGACCTGGCCTACATGGCCATCGAGATGGGCCCGGCCTATGCGGCCGAACTGGAGTCCTCCGAGGGCATCACCAACGCGGTGTTCGGGCTGCTGCGCAACGCGCGCATCCTCAACCCGGGTGACCCGAACCTGGTCGTCTGCTGGGGCGGTCACTCGATCGGTCGCGATGAGTATCTGTACACCAAGCAGGTCGGCTACGAGCTGGGCCTGCGCGGGCTGGACATCTGCACCGGCTGCGGCCCGGGTGCGATGAAGGGCCCGATGAAGGGCGCCACCATCGCCCACGCCAAGCAGCGCAAGACCACCACGCGCTACATCGGCCTGACCGAGCCGGGCATCATCGCCGCGGAGTCGCCGAACCCGATCGTGAACCATCTGGTGATCATGCCGGACATCGAGAAGCGTCTCGAAGCGTTCGTGCGCATCGGCCACGGCATCATCGTGTTCGCCGGCGGCGTCGGCACCGCCGAGGAGATCCTGTACCTGCTGGGCATCCTGCTGCGCGAGGAGAACAAGGATCTGCCGTTCCCGCTGATCCTGACCGGCCCGACCGTGGCCGCGCCGTACTTCGAGCAGATCGACCGCTTCATCCGCCTCACCCTGGGTGAAGAGGCCGCCAGCCGCTACGAGATCATCATCGGCGACCCGGTCAACGTGGCCCGCAAGATGGCCCAGGGCATCAAGCGCGTGCGTGAGCACCGCCTGGCGCAGAAGGATTCATTCTTCTTCAACTGGTCGATCGAAATTCCGTGGGAATACCAGCAGCCGTTCGTGCCGACCCACGAGGCGATGGCCGCGCTGGACCTGCACCACGGCCGCCCGCCGCATGCGCTGGCCGCGGACCTGCGTCGCGCGTTCTCCGGCATCGTGGCCGGCAACGTGAAGGAAGACGGCATGCGCCGCATCGAGCAGTTCGGTCCGTTCGAGATCCATGGCGATGCGGACATGATGCAGGCCCTGGACGAGCTGCTGCGCGCCTTCGTCGAGCAGCGCCGCATGAAGATCTCGGGCGAGTACCAGCCCTGCTACAAGGTCATGGCCTGAGGCCCTGACCGGGCCCGCGGCGGGCAGGGGGCTCGCCGCGGGTCTGGATCTGCGTCAAGTGATTGACGCCTGTCGCCTCCGGGCGACCGTTCGTCCTGCCGCCGCTTGCTGATCGGCGGCGGGACGTTCATCTTCTGTGTCATCAACGCTGGGGAGCGTTTCATGTCATTGCGCCGGTCCAACGGCTTCACACTGATCGAGTTGATGGTCACCGTCGCGGTGCTCGCCATCCTGGCAGTGATTGCGTTTCCGAGTTTCCAGGGCGTCCTGCGCTCGAACCGTGCGGCCACCACCACCAACGAGCTGGTGGCGTCACTGGCGCTGGCGCGCAGCGAAGCGCTGAAGAACACCCATGGCGCCGGCGTGTGCGCTTCCACCGAAGGCACCGAGTGCAATGGCGACAGCTGGGGCGACGGCTGGATGGTCTGGTCCGATGCCGACGGCAGTGGCAGCTTCGATGCGGGCGAACCGGTGCTGCGGTACTCGGCCGGCTCGACCAAGATGCTGGGCAGCAACGACAACCTGATCGTGGCCTTTGATGGCCGCGGTCGCAACCGCGCCGCTGCGGCGCTGGACATCACCATCAAGCCTGATGAATGCGGCGACCAGGCCCTGCAGCGCACGCTACGGCTGTCGGCGGTCGGGCAGGTACGTGTGGAACGGGAGAGTTGCAAGTGACGGCACGACATCTTGGCGCGCGGCGCGCACGGCAGGGCGGCTTCACCATGATCGAGGTACTGATCGCCATCGTGGTGATGAGCATCGGCCTGCTTGGTTTCGCGTTGCTGCAGACGATGAACGTGCGGTTCGTGCAGAGCGCGAATTTCCGCACCCAGGCGACCAATCTCAGCTACGAGCTGCTGGACCAGATCCGGATCAATCGCCTCAACGCCGGGACGTATGTCGGCACCTATACGGCGACGACCAAGGCTGCCGATTGCGTTTCGCCCACCGGGGCGGACATCACCAAGGATACGTACATGACGGACTGGCGTTGCCGGTTGGGCAAGGCGCTGGGCGATGAGGCCAGCGCCAGTGTCACCCGCGACGGTGATGCGATCACGGTCAATGTGAGCTGGGGCGATGAGCGCTGGCTGGACACCGCCGATACCACCTTCTCGGCGAGGACCCGCCTGTGAGGCGCGCCCCTGCTGTCCATCGCACCAGCGCGGGTCTGTCGCTGATCGAATTGATGATCGCCATGGTCATCGGTCTGGTCCTGCTGCTGGGCTTGATGCAGGTGTTCGCCGCGTCCCGCACCGCCTCGCGCCTGTCTGAAGGCCTGGCCCGCGTGCAGGAAAACGGGCGCTTCGCCATGGATTTCCTGCAGCGCGATCTGCGCATGGCCGGTCACTTCGGGTGCGTGAACGATCAGAGCCACAACATCAAGAGTCCTGGTTCGCTGCATACCACGTTCACTGCCGGTGCCCACCCCGCGCTGGACTTCATGCAGTCGATCCAGGGGTACGAGGCGGAAGATACCAAGCCCGGAGACCCGTTGACGCTGAGTGCCACGCCGGCGACGGGTGGGCTGGAGTACACCCCGGCATTGCCGACTGAGTATGCGTCCGCGCTGACCAATCGTGTTGATGGCAGCGACATCGTCGCATTGCGCTTCCTCGTGCCCGATGGTGTGCCGGTGACCAGCATCGGCGGCACGGATGACAAGCCCACCTTCTCCTTCGATACCAGCCGCTGGGCGGTGCTGCAGAGCGGAGTGCCCACGCCCGGCCTGTTCGGCGTGGCCGACTGCGTCTCGGCCACGGTCTTCCAGGCCAGTGCCGTCAGCAGTACCGCCGGTACGGTGCGTTTCGACACGGCGCCGAACAACAGCACCAGCTTCGCCACCCTGTATACCGCCGGCCAGTCGGTGCTCTACCGCGCCGAGAGCGTGGTCTATTACATCGGATACGACGCGGCGAACAAGCAGAGTTCGCTGTATCGGGTGCGTTTCGATGCAGCCCCGGGTGGTGCGCTGACTGCCAGCGCCCCTGAAGCCCTCGTCGAGGGTGTGCGCAACATGCAACTGCTGTACGGCCAGGATCACAAATTGAGCGCGACCGGCGCGCCCAGTGGGTTCATCGACCGTCAGGGCACCGCCGCGGACGTGGAAGCGTCACTCAGCCCTGCCGATGCGGCATGGCGACGGGTCGGCGCGGTGCAGTTGGGGCTGGTGCTGGAAAGCCCTGATCCGTCCGCGGCAGCGCAGGCCAATGACGCTGCCGCACTGACCGCCTTGGGCGTGACCTTCACCGCGCCGAAGGACGGCCGGTTCCGCACGGTCTACCAGACCACGATCGCGGTGCGTAACCGCCTCTACGGCAACTGAGGTGCTCATGGCCATGCGTCGTAAACCCTTCACTGCACCTCGCCGCCAGCACGGGGCCGTGCTGTATGTCGCCCTGATCATCCTGATCCTGCTCGCCCTGCTGGGCGTGGCCGGCATGCAGGTGACCGGCATGCAGGAGCGCATGGCCGCCAACTACCTGCGCACCAACCTGGCCTTCCAGAATGCCGAGGCGGATGCGCGCTCGACGGAGAGCACGATCGCGGCAACGCTGGCCGGGGGCAAGACCTACAGCGCCAACCAGGAAGAGTGCAGCCCGATTTTCGATCCGCTGACCTGGGCCGACGGGACGAGCGCGGCGAAGGCGACCTATACACGGCGGATGGACAAGTGCTTCACGGCCGGTGGCAGTGTCGTCGAGGGCCAGCCCGAGAACGAAGACACCGGCAATATCTACCAGATCACGGCCCTGGCCAGTGATGACCCGAACAACCCCTCGGCCAGTGCGGTCGTCGACACGATCTACATCCCATGACCTCTGATCGCTTCCACCTCAGCAAGCGCGCCGTCACCTGGCTGCGTATCGGTTTCGGTGTCCTTGTGCTGGGCTTCCTGCTCAGCCGCGTGGTGCCCCTGCGTGCCGCGCTCGGCGACTACGATCTCGCCCAGGAACCGCTGTACACCAAGCAGAGTCAGCCGCCGCTGATGATGATGGTGATGTCGCGCGATGAGCAGCTGTTCAACAAGGCCTACAGCGATTACAGCGATCTGGACGGCGACAAGATCATCGATACGACGTACCAGAACAATTTCTCGTACTCGGGCTATTTCGATTCGAACCTCTGCTACGCCTACGCCAGCGGCGTATTCAAAGCGTCGGGGGAAGCGACTGGCGTCAAAAGGCACGAGTGCAGTGGTGCATGGTCGGGGAACTTCCTCAACTGGGTGACGATGAGCCGTCTGGACGTGATGCGCTACGTGCTTTACGGCGGCCAGCGTTCGACGGACGATGCCAACAAGACGGTGATCGAGCGCGCTCAGATCCCCAACGATCTGCACGCGTGGGTCAAGGTCTACACCGGCGATGACATCAGCAAGTTCACGCCACTCAGTGGACAGGTCTCGTTCTGCAACGCCACCATCGCTGCGGGTGGCCTGCCGCTCATGCGTGTAGCTGCCGGCGTCTTTACAGAGTGGGCTTCCACCGCCTCATACCAGTGTGGTTTCAACCGCGGTGGGGAAGAGGCGGCCGATTCGCCCAAGGCAAAGCCAACCGACTACACCGTACGCGTGGAAGTATGTGATCCCGCCAAGGATGCGCACCGCGAGAGCTTCTGCCGCAAGTACAACGATGGCACCACCGATCATTACAAACCCAGTGGCCTGCTGCAGACCTACGGCGAAAGCGGCCGCCTGCGTTTCGGTCTGGTCACGGGCACGTATTCCAGCCCCCGGGACGGCGGTGTGCTGCGCAAGAACATCGGCAAGATCGCCGGCAACGGCAGCAAGCTCTGCGACACCGGCGACGAGATCAATCTCGCCACCGGGCAGCTGTGCCTGAAGAAGGACAGCGGCACGGAAGGGATCATCAACACGATCTCCAACTTCCGCATTGACCAGTGGAACTGGAGCAACAACTGGAACGACTGCAACGACTACAGCATTCTCAACCGGCAGGGCTTCGGCGACCGCGGCAATCTGCTGGATCCTGGTGCGTCGGGCGACAAGGCCAAGAAGTGCAGTGCCTGGGGTAACCCGCTGGCGGAGATGTACGCCGAGGCGTTGCGCTATGTGGGTGCGGAGGCCAAGGTCTACAGCGATCTCGGCGATCTGCCGGGACTGCCGACCGGCGTCACCTGGAAAGATCCGTATCGTGATCCGGCTGAAGGTGGCAATTCCTACTGCGCCACCTGCAATATTCTGGTGATGTCCTCCGGCCTGCCGTCGTTCGACAGCGACAACATCGGCTCGGTGGGCAGTCTCGCATCGGCGGTGTCGGCAACCGATGCCCTTGGTGCAGCGGAAGGCATCCACGGCAAGAGCTACATGGCGGGCCGCACCGGCGAGACGCAGCGCTATGCCTCGATCAATACCCATGAAGACATCTGCCAGGCGCTGACCGTCAACAAGCTGAGCCTGGTCCGTGGCATCTGCCCGGACATCCCGTCCACCGAGGGCAGCTATCTGATGGCGGGCCTGGCCAAGGCCGCCGCGGAGACGGATCTGCGCCCGGGCTTGAAGGGCAAGCCGTTGGATTACAAGGTCACCGCGACCACCTATACCGTCGCCATGGCCGAGAATCTTCCCCGATTCGACATCAGCGTGGCCGGCGGCACCATTTCGCTGTCGCCACTTTGCCAGGCGAACAATGCCGAGGGGGCAAAGGCTAACTCTACGGGGTGGCGCAGCTGCTTCCTTGGTGCGGTTGGTATTGGCACCAAGCAGGCGACCGTCGCGCCCAAGCATGTGTATGGTCGTCCCTACCGTGCCGACGGCCAGTCCGGCAGTTTCTCGCTGGTCTGGGAAGATTCGCTGTGGGGCAACGATCATGACAATGATGTCGTGACCATGATGAGTTACTGCGTCGGCCGTGCCTGCGAGGACAAGGCCGGCATTGCCGATATGTGCTGGCGTTCCACTGACAATGCGGTGTGCAAGAACCAGCTGTTGAACGCCACCATCGGTCCCGATGAAGTGCTGGTCCGCCTGGAGAACCTGTCGGCGTACGCCGGCAACGCGATGCTGACCGGCTACACCATCGTCGGTTCCAATGCTGCCAGCAACGTGCAGCGCCTGCTGCTGCGTCCCGGCAACAAGAACGGCTCCATACTCTCCAGCCAGGCGAATCCGCCTGGGGAATGGGCAACGCCGTCCGTGGTCCGTTACAAGCTCAGTGGGTCCCAAGCCAACCAGCTGGAAAGTCCGCTCTGGTACGCCGCCAAATACGGTGTGCCCAGTGGAAAGTGGGACACCAAGGAAGCCGGCGTGCCGGACAACTACTTCCTGGCGCGCAACCCGGCCAAGCTGAAGGCGGCCTTGGAGGCCATCTTCGAGAGTGCGGCCGAAGGCGATGCGCCCGTGGGAGGCGGCGGTTCCGGCGCCCGCATCAGCGCGGGGTCGTTCACGGTATCGGCCAGCTACAAGGTACCCTCGGGCACGAACGACTGGACCGGCGACGTCGTCGCCACCCAGCTGAACAATCTCGGTGGCGACGACAAGGTGCTGTGGCGCGCATCGACCAAGATGAGCTCCAGCGGTCGCAACATCGTCATGGCCACCGCACCGACTGCCGTCAATGCCCGTGGTCAGCTGGTGCCGGTGGCGGCCGCGCCGTTCGAGGCCAACAACATCCCCGGGGCGGATCGCGCCGCCCAGCTGGGCAACATGGGCTTCAGCAGTTCGGTACCCAACTGGTTCGGCTCGCATACCGTGGCTGATCTGGTGAACTATCTGAAGGGTGCGGCGGTCAGTGGCTTCCGGTCGCGAGGGGCGATTCTCGGCGACATCGTCAATTCCACCACCGAGATCGTGTCCACGGCCAACAATTTCGGGTACGGCTCCTGGACCACGTCGCCTGAATGGAAAGCGACGCTCGGCAGCCGATACACCGCCTATCTCGCCGCCAAGAAGGCCAGTGGTGGCCCACCGACGATGCTGTATGTCGGTGCCAACGACGGCATGCTGCACGGCTTCGATGCGTCCACAGGGGCCGCAGCGGGCAGCGAGGTGATGGCGTTCATTCCGTCCTCCTCGCTGCAGCACATGGCTGAACTGGCCAATCCCAGCTACGCGCATCGATACTACGTCGATGGCCCACTGACCTCTTCGGATGTCTACTACGGTGATGCCTGGCACACCGTGCTGGTGGGCTCGACTGGCGCAGGTGGTGCCAATCGCGCCCCGAATGCGGTCGCCGCAGGCAATGGCTCGATGTTCGCCTTGAACGTGAGCAACCCGACCGGCTTCACCAAGGATGACGTGCTGTGGGAGATCTCCGGCAAGACCGATTCGGACATGGGCTTTGCACTGGGCAAGCCGGTGATCGTGCCGGTCAGTGGTGGCGATGCGAATACCGCACCGCGCTTCGTGGCGCTCTTTGGCAACGGCATCAATGCCTCCAGTGGCAAGCCGGTCCTGTTCGTGGTGGACATCCAGACCGGTGAGGTGATCAGTCGGCTTTCTCCCAGTGGTGGTGGCTACGCCTTGCGCAATGGCTTGATGAACATCGCTGCCGTGGCGGCAGACAACAGCAGCCGCATTGTCGATACGGTCTATGGCGGCGACATGCAGGGCAATCTCTGGAAATTCGATCTGCGCGATCCAGATCCGGCCAGGTGGGCCGTCGCCTATGGTGGCGCGCCGTTGTTCACTGCCACCCGCAACGGCGTGACCCAGCCGATCACCGGCGGCTTCGAGGTGACCCGGGCGACCGGTCGCGGCTTCAACATCGTGTTCGGTACAGGCCAGTACTTCGCCAGCGACGACAATGCCGTCAGTTCGAGTTCTCCGATCCAGTCGATTTACAGCGTCTGGGACAACCTCGCCACCACCGTGGGGGGGCGGGGCGATCTGGTCGGCCAGCAGATCTCCGAGGCAAATGATGGCTATCGCTATGTCAGTGGCAACGCGGTCAGCTACGTGAGCAAGCGCGGCTGGTATATCGACCTGACCGTCGGAGGCGTAGTGGATGGAGAGCGATTCATCGGCAACCCACGCGTCCAGAGCGGTTCGGTGATCTTCAACACGTATGTACCCGGCCAGGCAGTCTGCGGCGGCGGTGGCGGCATCAACTGGCGTTATTCAGTGGAACTGCTGACGGGCGCCGGCGCCCTGGGTGGGCTGAGTGACACGCCAGGCGGCGATCCGCTCTGCACGGGTAACTGCGCCGGCGCCAAGCTGACCAGTGGCGGCAAGGAACTCACCGGGCCGCCGATGACGGACAACTTCATCGGTGTTCCTGATAACAAGAGCAACATCTGCAAGGCCGGCGAGAAGGACTGCACGTTGGACGAGCAGCTGAAGAACGACATCTGTACCTATGTGCTGCGCACGGGCAGTGCCGACCCGCTGTACATGCCGCGTCCCTGCGGACGCCAGTCCTGGCGACAGGTGCGCTGATGACCTTCATGATGAGAGCCTCCATGCAGACCGCCTTCCGCCGCCGTGTCGCCGGTTTCACCCTGATCGAGCTGATGATCACGGTGGCCGTTGTGGCCATCCTCGCCACCATTGCCATGCCGGCCTATCAGGACTCAGTGCGGAAATCCCGGCGCGCCCAGGCCAAGGCCGATCTGGTGGAGCTGGCCCAGAACCTGGAGCGTTACCACACGGTCCAGAACACGTACGCCACCGCCAAACTGCAGTTCACCCAGTCGCCGCGCGAAGGCACCGCGCATTACACCCTGTCTTTCGACAAGGATCCCACGGCGAGCACGTTCGGCATCCAGGCCGTCCCGGTGGCCGGCGGAAGCCAGGCCAAGGACACGTGCGGCACGTTGGCACTGGATCAGGCGGGGCGCAAGAAGCCCACCGAGAAGACCGTCTCTGGCTGCTGGTAACGTTGCCTCGCCGCCGGTTGTGCCGGAGCGCTTGCATCCCCCTGCCGATGCTGGCTAGAATGCGCACCCCGCCCGAATAGCTCAGCCGGTTAGAGCACTTGACTGTTAATCAGGGGGTCGTTGGTTCGAGTCCAACTTCGGGCGCCAGATCTGCAGAAGCCGCGAGCAATCGCGGCTTTTGTTTTTTGCGTTTCCGCCCCACGGGCGATGACCGCCTCAGCAGGCCACGGGACGGCGCGGACGCTCGCTGCGGATGCGGCCTGAAAGGCTGACTACCACCTTGCCCTGGGAGGCGCCGTCCAGGCAGAAGGTGACCGACTGGTTGCTGCCATTGAGCCGCCCATCCGGCCGGAACTGGATGCGGGGCTTGGCCTGGCTGCCCCAGGCGCTCAGCCTGGAGCGGGCGTGCTGCTGCACCAGCAGGGGGCCTGCGGGCGGAGGCTCGCCAGAGGACGGCGTTGCGGGGGCAAAGAGCATCCAGCCCCGGCTCCAGTCCCGGCCGCACGTCACGCCATCGTCCGTAGGGCAGACCGCGATCCGGCGGCGTTCGGTGATCGCTGTGTTGCGCGCGGTCGCCAGCGCCGAGGCCAGCTGCATGCGCAGGCTGTCGGCCTGCAGCCGGTCCCGGGTCTGCTGCAGCGCGGGCAGCGCCATGCCGGTGAGGATCGCCAGGATCGCCATTGCGATCACTGATTGGATCAGCGTGACGCCGGCGCAGGCCGCCGGGCGGGGCAGGGAGCGGGGGTGGGCCACGGTGACGGTCCGGGGTGCGGGCTGCCTTCACTCTGGCGGCCCAAAGGTCCCACCGCCGCCGGTTCATGCCGCGTTTTGCTGTCGGTAATCCCATCAACAGGCCGTCACCAACCCGGCCGTTATACTGAAGGCTTCCCGGCAGTGGCGGCACCATGAGCGATCGTTTCCAACTTGTATCCCCGTATTCGCCGGCGGGCGACCAACCGGCGGCCATCGAGAAACTGACCGCCAACTTCGAGGCGGGTATTGCCAAGCAGACCCTGCTCGGCGTCACCGGCTCGGGTAAGACCTACACGATCGCCAACGTGATCCAGCAGGTGCAGAAGCCGACCCTGGTGATGGCGCCGAACAAGACCCTGGCGGCGCAGCTGTACGGCGAGTTCAAGTCGTTCTTTCCGCACAACGCGGTCGAGTATTTCGTCAGCTACTACGACTACTACCAGCCCGAGGCCTATGTGCCCTCGTCGGACACCTTCATCGAGAAGGACAGTTCGATCAACGAGCATATCGAGCAGATGCGACTGGCCGCGACCAAGACGCTGCTGTCGCGCCCGGACGCGATCGTGGTGGCGACGGTATCGGCGATCTACGGCCTGGGTGCGCCCGAAGACTATCTGTCGATGCGCCTGATCCTCTCCACCGGCGAGCGGATCGACCAGCGCGAGCTGATCAAGCACCTGACCCAGCTGCAGTACACCCGCAACGAGTTCGAGCTGCACCGCGGCACCTTCCGTGTGCGCGGTGAAGTGATCGATGTGTTCCCGGCCGAATCGGACAGCGAAGCGGTCCGCATCGAGCTGTTCGAAGGCGAGGTCGAGCAGATCAGCATGTTCGATCCGCTGACCGGCGAGAGCCTGCGCAAGATGATGCGCTATACGATCTACCCCAAGACCCACTACGCGACCACCCGCGAGCGCGTGCTCTCGGCGGTGGACACGATCAAGGCGGAGTTGAAGGTCCGCCTGGAGCAGCTGTACGAGCAGAACAAGCTGGTGGAAGCGCAGCGCCTGGCGCAGCGCACCCAGTTCGATCTGGAGATGATGGCCGAGGTCGGCTACTGCAACGGCATCGAGAACTACTCGCGGCACCTCACCGGCAAGAACGCCGGCGATCCGCCGCCGACGCTGTTTGATTACCTGCCGCCGGACGCGCTGCTGGTGATCGACGAATCGCACGTGACCATTCCGCAGATCGGCGCGATGTTCAAAGGCGACCGCTCACGCAAGGAAACGCTGGTCGAATTCGGCTTCCGCCTGCCCTCGGCACTGGACAACCGTCCGCTGCGGTTTGAGGAGTGGGAAGAGCGTTGCCCGCGCAGCATCTATGTTTCGGCCACGCCGGGCCCGTATGAGCTGCGCGAGACCGAAGGCGAGATCACCGAACTGGTGGTGCGCCCGACCGGCCTGATCGATCCGGTGGTCGAGATCCGCCCGGTCGGCACCCAGGTCGACGATCTGATGAGCGAGGTCAACGAGCGCATCAAGCTCGGCGACCGCGTGCTGGTCACCACGTTGACCAAGCGCATGGCCGAAAACCTCACCGAGTACCTGACCGAACACGGCATCCGCGTGCGTTACCTGCATTCGGACATCGACACGGTGGAGCGCGTGGAGATCATCCGCGATCTGCGCCTGGGCAAGTTCGATGTGCTGGTCGGCATCAACCTGCTGCGCGAAGGCCTGGACATGCCGGAGGTGTCGCTGGTGGCGATCCTCGATGCGGACAAGGAAGGCTTCCTGCGTTCGACCGGCTCGCTGATCCAGACCATCGGCCGCGCTGCCCGCAACCTGCGCGGCAAGGCGATCCTGTACGCGGACAAGATGACCCGTTCGATGCAGGCCGCGATCGACGAAACCGACCGGCGTCGTGCCAAGCAGGTCGAGTACAACGAACTGCACGGCATCGTGCCCAAGTCGGTGCTGCGCCCGATCACCGATGTGCTCGAAGGCGCGCGTTCGGAAGCGGCCGAGAAAGAGTCGCGCGGCAAAGGGAAGGGCAAAGGCAAGGGCGGGCGCGTGGCCGAAGAGTCCACCGATTACCGCACGATGGACCCGGCCCAGATCGCCAAGCGCCTGCAGGCGCTGGAGCAGCAGATGTACCAGCATGCACGTGATCTGGAGTTCGAAGATGCCGCCCGCGTACGCGACCAGATCCGGCAGCTGAAGGAGGCCAGCCTGGGCTGAACAACACATCGTGAAATATCTTCACAAAAGTGTTGCGCTTTCCGGGGGGCGTCCGTAATATACGCGGCCTGCACCGACGCATTCGCAGCGGGGCAGGGAAGCAAAACGGGCGGTTAGCTCAGCGGTAGAGCACTACCTTGACATGGTAGGGGTCACAGGTTCGAACCCTGTACCGCCCACCACTCTCAGGCCAGATGCACCAAGGCTTGAAGTGGAAAGAGCAGTTTGAGGGGTCACGCAAGGTGACCCCATAGTGACCCCAAGCAGGGCACGAATCTTCGGAACATCCCTCCCCAGATCCTCGAGAATTTCAGTAAGCGCCGCGCGTGCCGGGCCCATGTAGGCCGGATCGAAATGCGCGTACCCGTCTGTCGTGCCGCCTGCATGGTGGCCGAGCAGCCCCGACACGTCCCAAGCAGGCACGCCGCGCTGACGCAGCCAGGTAGCCAGCGTGTGCCGGACGGTCTTCGGCACGAACCACGCCGGCAGCAGGGCGCGCTTGCGCAGCTTCCGCCACGTGGTCTTGATCGACTTGATATGCCGGCCGTGCCAGTGGACCAAGTGCGCCTCGGGCTTCACCGTGGCGAGGTAAGCCTCCAACGCCGGCAGCAGCGGCACCGTCGGGCGGTACTTCTTCGTCTGCCTGCGTCCCGCCGGGTTCAGGTGCACCAGGCGTGCCTCGACATCGATCTGGAAGCGCTGCAGGTCGCGCGCGGCATCCCCGCGGCATGCCGTGCACAACCGGACGAGGAAGTACGCCCAGATGTGGTCAGGCATTTCCGTGTTGAGCAGGCGCACGATCTGATCCCGCGTCGCATAGTGAGGGTATGCCTCCCCGATCGGCGGCAGTTCCACGAACGGCACCTGGCTGATCTCTCCGCGCTTCCATGCACGGTTCATCGCCGACTTCCCCACGCCCAGCATTCGACGCACGTAGCCGTCGGAATATTCCCGCTCGGCCAGCCACTTCATGAAGTCCTCCTGGCGCGCGATCGTCACGTCCGCCACGGTCGCCGCCGGGCCGAAGAACTCGTTCCACAGGTCGACCCCCCGGCTTGCGCTGTCTTTGCTGGCCAGGGTGTCGCCGTGCTGGTGCATGTAGCGTGTGAGCACCGTGCTCACCAGCACGTCCGACGGTGCCTGGTCCTTCATGGCGGCGTTTTCCACGAACCACTGGGCGAGGGCTACCTTGGCTTCGTCAGGATCTCTTGTGCCAAGCGAAGCGCGCTGCTTGCATCCCGAGGCGTCGCGCCACGCGCGATACCAGACGGTTGAGCCTTTTCGTTGCTCGAGCCAGTAGTCGCCGAGACGGAAGCGGGTTGACACGTTTGCTGCTCCAGGTAGTTCAGAAGGTGCGTTTCGGTGTAGCGGGCCTGGCGGCCAATTCGGGTGAAGCCAATCATGCCGGCGGCGCGGCGGCGGCGTAGGGTCACCTCCGCGACCCCCAGATAGTCCGCCGCCTGTTCCTCGGTGAACAGCTCAGGCAGTCGCTCAGCGGCGCCCATGGGCCCTCCTTTGTGCCGCGGCTGCCCCGGCCTCGCGGAGAGGCATTAGCAGCTGCACTACGTTGTCGGCTTCCGCTGGCGCCTCGGTCTTGCGGGCGGCGCGCGGCGGCCGGTTGACCCGCCTCCATTCGGCGATCGCGGCGTCCGGCTCGGCGTGCTTCCGGGTATGCCGGCACCGGCACTCGACGAAGTGGCCGCCGCCGGCGGCGATGCTGCGCAGGTCGTGGATGTGGCGCGCGCTGTGACCGGCGGCGCAGGCCGGCAGCGGCTCGGGGTGGCTGATGTGTCGCTGGGTCATGGGGAGATCTCCAGAAGGAAGGTGGTCACGCGACGTGCTCCAGGGCGAGGCCTTGCTGGTGGCCAGACGTTGAGGCGCTCGGGCTGATCCACAGGCATTCGGTCCGCAAAGTGCAGCCTCGGCCCGCGCTGATCCGCGCTCGGGTTTCGACCCGGCGCCAGTCCTGAAGGGCAACGTCATAGAGGTCAGTCCGGTATCCGGACACAACGACCATCCCACGCAAGCTCCTGAGGCAGTCCAGCAGCTCCTGGTGGTCGCCTTCGGTCATCTCGTGCCGGTAGTAGCCGGCTTTGCCGGCCTGCATCACCCGTGTGCTGTGGACGTACGGCGGATCCACGTAGTGCAGCGTCTGGGCGCCGTCGTGCTGGCGCATGACCTCGATCGCCGGCCGGTTCTCGATCAGCACGCCAGAGAATCGCTCGGCGACCGCGGCCAGGCTGTCGGGGAATCGCGCCCAGAGATGCTGCGCGGTGCCATAGGCTCGCTGTGAATCAATCCGGAATCCGGTTTTCCCCTTGGTGGCGCCGGCAGATCCGAAGCCCATCTGAGCCCTGATCAACAACCTCCGCGCCCGTTCGACTGGATCCGGTGTCTGTGCCCACGCCTGCTCGAACTCGGCGCGGGCGTAGGGCGTCAGCGCGCAGGCTTCAGCCAGACGATCGCGCTGCGCTGGATCCTGAAGCACGCGGAAGAAGTTGACCACGTCTCCGTCGAGGTCGTTGTAGACCTCCGCGTAGCTGCGGGGCTTGGTGAGCAAGACGCCGGCCGCGCCGCCAAAGGGCTCGACGTACGTGCGGTGTGCCGGCAGGTGCTGGTGCACCCAGGGCGAAAGCCGGAACTTGCCGCCGTGGTAGCGGAACGCTGGTGCGGTGATCATGCGAACAGCTCCGGTTGAATGGGGATGACGGTCATGCTGCGTTCCGTCGAAGGTTGAGGATCTGGCCCCACTGGCCGGCCATTGCCGCGGCGATCCCTGGAAAGGTCTTGCTCCGTTCCTTCCAGCGGTCCGGCCCCGGCGCCATGCGGTGAATACGTGGCTCCCGACCATCGACAATGTTGGTGGCGCGAAGAAGTGGCAGGCCCTTCAGCCACAGGCAGGTAGCCTTCGTCTCGCCATGCCCGAACTGCCATGGCTGGATGGTCTGATCCGGTCGCCGCCACATGGACGACATGATGCAAACCGGGTTCTCAATGGCGATCATCGGAATGTCGGCCTTGGCCAGCATCATGAAAAACGACACAGCAGACTGCTGGCGACCATCCAGGCGCTTGGCCTCGAAGTGCCGAGCACCGCTGACGGAGAGATGCGTGCAGGGCGGGTGCGCGATCATGAGGTCCCACGGGTATTCCAAGACCTCCCGCACGTCGCCCTGGTAGTGCGGCCCCGGAACGTCGGTGGGCAGCAGATCGCAACTCATGGCCTCATGCCCACCGGCGATGAATTGGTCGCGGACGGCGCCGCTGTACTCGCAAGCAACGAGGACTCGCATTACACGTCCTCCCGCAGCCTGGTGCGCCGGTTACGCGGCGGCTTGACGGTGGCCAGGGTGGTGGGAATGGCGGTGCACAGGCCGAACCGCAGAAGCTGAGCGATCGCCTGCAGCTCCCCTTCGTAGCTCTCCAGGTCCTCCCCGGCGCGTACGTTCTCTGCCTCGCATGGGTAGCCCCGTTCGTCGAGGCACAGGGCCAGCAGCTCGCGGGCCTGCTGTTCGATATCAGCCATTGGAATCGTCCTCGTTATCGTCCTGGTCGCCTTCATCGCCAGCCCCGCAGATACTCGCCGAAGGTCACGCCACCGTCGTAGCGCAGGAACTGCTGGTAGCGCCGCTGCGACCGGGTCAGTTTCCGCGGCGGCGGGGTGTGCTTCTGCACCGCTGCGCGGCCGGCATCGGTGACCTTGAACAGGTCGTCGCCGCCGGTGATCGCATTGCCCGCGCGCTGGACCATGAATCCACGCGCGACCAGCGCCATGCAGTGCAGGTGGTCGTCACCGCCCTCGCCGGTGACGAAATGGTTGCGATGGCTTCGCTCCCAGCCAGCGTCGCCGATGCCAAGGGCGTGGCGAAGGATCTGCAGCTCGGCGTCCGGCAGCGCGGTAGTGGTCACCTGGTCAGCCATTGCCCACCCCCGGCGCTGCATCGCGCTGGCTGTCGAGAGCGTTCCAGATTGCCTCACGCGCGCTATCGAAGCCGCAGCCGCAAGTCTCAAACTCCGCGTTGTTGTAGGTGTCCGTGTCGCCGCAGCTTTCGTGGTGATCAGCGAACTCCAGCAGCGACTCCACTGCTGCGTGCACCTGCCCCAGGTCGATGCCCTGCGCGGGCGGGGCGGCGTAGACAGGATACTCGCCATCCGGCAGGCGCTGACACGAAATCACATGGGGCATTTCGTTCTCACGGCCCGGCTTTCCCCTGTCGAAGCGCAGGACTGCTACCGGGTGCGCCCCCGGCTGGCGGGCGGCGAGGGCGGCAATAGCTGCGTCGAGGGCGGCAGTTCGCGCAGGGCTTCCTGCACCAGTCAGGCGGGCACGCATCTCCCGCAGCACCACTACGTGCGCATCCCCCTGCACCTCGCCAACCTGCATGCGCTCGTTCATGATTTCTCTCCATTTTCCATGGCTGCAAGGCGTTCCAAGTGCGGGACCATTTGCCGGATCAAGCTGCGCATAAAACCGGGGACAGCCCCTTGGTGTGGCTTCCCAGCCTCCCTTCCATAGACAATCAGGCCAGCCAAAGTCAGCGGATCGGGGCCGGTTTCCTCGCCAGCCTGCTGCTTGCCAGTTGCGGCGAGGGCGTCCGCTATGCATGCCAGCAGCTCGCTGCGCCCGCCAATGTCGTACTCGTGGTGGCACAGGTGGTCGGTGATGTGTTCGGCGAGCGACCGAGCATCACGCTGCTGCTCGGCCAGCTCTGCGGGTTGCGGGTCCGGTGCCGCGTTGCTCTTGTCGGTCGTCATGGCTGGCTTCCTTTCTCGTGGTCTCTAATGCGATCGATGAGGTAGGTGGCTTCCTTCCGCCATTTGTCGCGGGCGAGAGGATTGAGGTGCTTGGCGAGGTAGTGGAGCTGCTCGAGCGGTTCGATCACCCAGGTGATGCGGAAGGGCATGGCGGAGCGTTGGTCGCGGAGCGGGGCATGCGGCCGGCAGTCCGGCCCTGCGAGCCATTCGACTTCGTCGCAGTCCAGGCATCGGCCGTCACCGTTGCTTCCGGGCGGCCACCGGTGGTCCTGCCTTCCGACCGGCGGGTGCAGGTAGAGCGCGCGGATGGTCAGATTCCGGCGGCGCGGGTTGGCCACGTCCTCGAGCTTGGCTTCTTCCCAAGTCTCTCTGCTGCCGCGCAGCCGGCATTCGTAGCGGACCGGCTTCTGCGTGCCATACAGCTGCTCCATGAGGACCTTTGCCCAGGCAGCGGCAACCTCGGCGGCCACTGGCTCGCCGGCGGCGCCAGCGCGGCGCATGGCGCGCACGGTGGAGGCCACGGTCGGATCAGCCATCGCGGCCGCGCCTCCACGCGTCGGGCACTTGGGTGGCGCAGAGCAGGGCGCCCATGAGCAGGTAGACGCCGGTGTCCTGCATGCCGTGCCAGGCCATGGCGAAGGCGACGGCCGCGAGCAGGGCACCGAGCAGCACCAGGCCGCCGGCACGCCAGTGACGGATCAGCCCGCGCATCGGATCTGCTCCATCAGGGCGGCGAAGTGCTCGTCGTGGCGGCGCTGCAGCCAGGCGGTGGCCACGATGGCGCCGGCGGCGAAGCCGACGATCAGGCCGAAGGTGAAATCGATCGCGCTCATGCGGCCCCCGGCGCGTTGGTGCTGGCGGCGCGGGAAAGGTCGCGGGTCATGTCGGCGACGGCACGGGCAGCGCTCTTGTGGCCGTCCAGCACATCGCGGCGGGCGAGGGCAGCGGCACGGGCGATGTGGTGCGGGCGATAGCCCATGCGGCGGGCAGCGATCGCCACGGCCAGGCCGGCGCCGTTGGCACGCTGGGCGGTGTTGGTGGGGAACTGGAGGATGACGGCGCTCATGCCTGCACCTCGCCCAGGTCGGCGTTGCCGCGGCAGATCTCGATGCGGCCGGCGGGCACCGTTCCACGCCGGGCGTTGGCCGTGCGGCGCACCCGGAGGCAGGCGCGGGACAGGTCCTGGCAGAGCTGGGCGACCTCGTCGGGTGCGAGGCTGACGGTGGCTTCGCCAACCTTGATGACGATGCTGGCGGTGTTGGGGCGCGCTTCCACGACGGGGATGGCGCGCGCGCTGACGGTGATGGAAGCCATGGAAGTCTCCGTGCCCCGGCCCGGATGGGCTGCTACTGGGGCGACGGAAATAACAATAGCACTGCTATCTACAGGATGGAACAGCTTTGCTATTTACCTTCGCGGCTATTCCTTAACGGCTTGAAATCCGTTCATTTAACGTCGTCAGGTCAGAGCGCTGGCTCTATGACCGGGTATTCCTCGGCGCTCGTGTAAAGGCGGTAGTGCTGAACGGCGCCCGGACCCACCATGATTTCAGTGGAACGGCGGCGCGCGGCCATGCTCTTTTCCGACATCGCTCCACACAGGCCGCGGCCCTTGATCCACGTCGCTGTCAGGACGTGGCGCGTTGCAGCGAGTTCGAAGGTGACACGCTCGGCACGATCGAGGTGCGCGGCGATCTTGCCGTCAATCATCACGCCCAAGTAGCAGCCGCCGCCGATGA
The DNA here is from genome assembly GCF_052232875.1 of Stenotrophomonas sp. PUT21. Classification (NCBI taxonomy): domain Bacteria; kingdom Pseudomonadati; phylum Pseudomonadota; class Gammaproteobacteria; order Lysobacterales; family Lysobacteraceae; genus Stenotrophomonas; species Stenotrophomonas sp. PUT21. The sequence goes on from NZ_CP197645.1 coordinate 1,109,232, forward strand.
AACCGACGTCGCGCGTAATGGTGATGGTGCCGGTGGGACCGGATTGCGCATCGATCGGGAAAACCCGATCAGCGGGGGCGGGGACAACCTGGCTTGTCGGCGCCTGCTTCGTTGGCATGCAACCGGTCAGAGCGAAGGCGCAGAGGATGACGGCGGCGATACGCATTCTTCGTGAATCCTTATCCATACCGGGACTTGAGAAGCCCCGCGTCTTCGAATGACACCCCGTCACGCATGCATTCCTGCGCACGCTCCAGGTCCATGTGAAGCTGCAGCAACCCCTGATCGTCGAGCTGCTCAATTCCCGCCAGCCCGAAGCACGCATGGTCAATGATTTCCTGCATGGGAACGCCCCAGCGGCGCCGGAAGTGCCTGATCATCCTGCAGTGCGACTCGCGGACCAGCACATCCATCCGGGTCTGAGCCGCTTCGAGAATAGCTGTAGGGGAGGGCGCCTCAGCCAGCTTTGCGTCGCCGACCAGTTGCAGGCTTGGCTTCATGCCCATCTTTCGCTGTGCGCGCAAAGCGATCAGCTGCGCCAGCTTGTCCATCTCCTGATCCAGATCCATCCACACCCCCCGTGTTTCTCTTGTCCGATGCCATTGCCACGCGAAGCGCCTGTGCAAAAATTTCAGGCGCATCGTCGATCACCAGCTTCTCGCCGGTTGCCAGTCCGGTTGCCTTCTTGGCGATACCGATGGCTGTGCGGACGATAGCTTCATCGAGTCGCTGTGCCTGAGACGTCGCGAAGTGCTCCTTCAGGCGTGCGTATTCGACGCTGATCTGCTCCGGCGCGGTGTTGAGCAACGCAGCGAGAAGCTCAGCCTTGTCCCATGGAATGGGGCGATGGCCGCTCGCGAACTGGGAGATGAAGCCGGGTGTGACATCCATCTGGTCGGCCAGGTACGCCTGGGTGACCCCACACGCCGTGATGGCTGTAGTGATGGCGGCCCCTTCAGGGGTTTTGGGGTTGGCTGGCCTAGGCATATAGCAATGCTATTGGGGTCGTAGCGGCACGGCGATCAGCAGTGCTATTTACAACTATAGATAGCGGTGCTAATTTCCTCATATGGACACTCCGATCAACGAAGCGATCAAAGCTGTGGGGGGGCAGGGGGCGATGTCCCGTCTGCTCAACGTCTCTCGTGGACTGGTTTCTCAGTGGTCCAAGGGCCGCCGGCCCGTGGCTGCTCATCACGTGCTGCCGATCGAGAGGGCATCCGGGGTATCCCGGCATCGGCTCAACGCCAGCGTCTTCGGACCGGGCCCGTCTGCGAATGAGGACGCGTCGCGGGCTGTGATCGGCCCATTGGTCGACAGCCGGATGAGCAAGCGCGCGCTGCGGGCGAAGTTCGGTTTCAAGACCGACGCCGCGCTGGCGAAGCTGCTGAGGCTGCCGGTTGAGCAGGTCGAAGCCTGGCCGGAAGAGCAGAGCGTCCCGGCGCTGCCGCAGGTGCTGAGGCTGCTGGGCGTGCAGGAACAGGAGCCGGTCGCCCAAGAGGCGCCGAGCGACCCGGACGCTGACCGAATCATCAACGTGGAGGCGGCCTGACGTGAGCAAGCTTCGTTCGATGCTCCGCCGCTGGCTGGTGCCTGAGTTGTTCCAGGCACCGCCCGGCGTGCTCAGCCCCTCAGAGATTCGGGCTATCGAGGGTGATAGCCCTCCAACTTTTGCGTCCAATTCTGGAAGTAATACAGCAAATCCTCGTTCGTCCGCTTCGCGTGGTCCGAGTACGCCTTCTTGCCCGCCGTGTCCGCGATGCGGGCTGCAGCCAAGCGGTCCCACGCCTCCCGAAGACCCCGCGGATTCGGGTGCGAAATGACCATTGCCTCGATCAACGTCGCCTGTGCGATTCGCGCCGCCTGCAGATCGCTGAGCGTCTCCTGGACACCCTCTACCCACCGCTTTTCTGCTTCTTCCATGTCGCCCTCCTTGCGGGCTGTGTTGTTCGCACATCCAGCGTAACGCAAGGCGGGCGACGCCTTTCTTCCCTGAGTAGTTGTTGTCCATGGCGCGAATCCTGCGCCACCCGGGCCAGCCCCGAAACCTTGAAACACCAGTCCACCCAAGGTGAACCCATGACCTGCCGTACCTCCGCCCTCAACTGGATCGACGTCCTCTACAACTCCGTGCGCAAGACGCCCGGCGGCGTGGCCGACGCGGCCGCGTTCCTGGCTGATCGCCGCGGCAAGACGATGCACCCGGAGACGCTGCGCGCGAAGCTGCGCGGCCTGGAGGGTGAGTCGGTATCGATCGAGATCGCGGAGCTGCTGACCGAGTGGATGCAGGAGAAGGCCGGCGGCAGCGAGTACGCGCTGGAGTGGATGCAGGCGCTGGCCGGCCGCTTCGGCATGGCCGTGGACGTGGTGCCGCCTCCGCCGGAGGGCGGCTGGTCCGACGAGATTGGCGCGCTGCAGCTGAAGCTGCTGGACATCACCACCCGCGTTGGCCGGCTGACCGGCACGGCCGTTGAGGCGATGGCGGACCGCTGCATCGACAGCGACGAAGCCGAGCTGATGGTCAGCGAAGCCCGCGCGCTGCGGACCATGGCGCACCGTCTGGAGCGGAACGTGGCGCGCGCTGCGGCGAAGGGCAAGCAGCCGAAGAGGGCGACTCGATGAGCCATCTGGCCCGTTCAACCGACATCAGCACCAGCCATGAGGCTGCCGCGCACGTGGTGTCGAGCGGCCTGCAGGCCGCCCAGCAGGACCGGGCTGCCAGCGCGATCAAGGCGCATCCCGGCCTGACGAGCATGGAACTGGCCAAGGCCACCGGCCACGACCGCTACATGCTCGCGCGCCGCCTGCCGGAGCTGCTGGAAGACGGCCGCGCATGGCGTGGCCCGAAGAAGCCGTGCGCCGTCAGCGGCCGCAGCGCATGCACCTGGTGGCCAGTGGCCCCCGGCGACAACTACACCTTGGCGGTCTGAACCATGTCCACGATCATCATGAGCCAGTGCTGGCCGCTGCAGAGCCTGAGCGTCACCCAGAAGGCTGTACTCATCTCCCTGGCCGATCAGGCCAACGACGACGGCGTTTGCTGGCCGGCGATCGGCACGATCGCAAAGCGCTGCTGCATGTCTGAGCGGGCAGTCCGCACCGCCATGGATCACCTGGAAGCCGTGGGGCTGCTGAGCCGTGAGCGGCGCTTCAACAGCAGCAACGTGTACTCGGTGACTCCGGCCAAGTTTGACGCTTCGGCGGCTGGCACAAAGGCGAAGCGCAAGACCAAGAAATCGGGTACTGCACCGGGCGCAGGGGCTGCGCCCCATGCAGGGGGTGCGCCCGCTGCACCCGGGGATGCGCCCGGTGCAGGGGGTGAGGCAGGGGGCGCAGGTCTGGAGGTGCGCCCCGTGCCGCCTAACCGTCATATAACCCCCATTGAACCGTCAGAAGAACCGCAAGTTCCGGCGCTGGCCGCGCCGCTGTCGAAGGCGGACCTTGAAGCGCAGATGCAGGAGGCCTGCAAGCAGACGTGGGCTGCCTACCGCACGGCCTACCGCCTGCGGCACGGCGTGGACCCGGTGCGCAATGCCAAGGTCAACACGAACGTGCGGGACCTGGTGAAGCGGCTGGGCCGGGAAGAGGCGCCGCAGGTGGCCGGCTGGTTCCTGAGCGTCAACGAGCAGTACGCCGTGAAGCGGATGCACGACCTGGGCGTGCTGCTGGCCGGGGCCGAGGCATACCGGACGCAGTGGGCGACGAACCGCCAGGTCACCGAGACCAGCGCCCGGCACACGGACCAGACCCAGTCGAACCTGAGCGCCGCCGATGAAGCGATTGAGCTTCTGCGCAGCCGGAGGCCGGCCAATGCTGTCTGACCGCGAGCAGGAAGACCTGGTCAAGGGCCTGATGGCCACGGCCGAGGTGATTGGTGACCAGCTGCGCCCGACTGCGGCGGCCTACATGGTGCAGGACCTGTCCTGCTACTCGATGGCGTTGCTGGAGCGCGCGCTGGCCGGGTGCCGCCGGGAACTGAAGGGTCGGCTGTCCCTCGCCGCAGTGTTGGAGCGCATCGACGACGGCCACCCGGCCCCGAACGAAGCATGGGCCGTGGCCATCCAGGCGGCCGACGAGCGCAACACCGTGGTCTGGACGACGCTCACCCAGCAGGCATGGAACACCGCGCTGCCGTTGGTGCAGGCCGGCGACAAGATCGCCGCCCGGCCCGCGTTCCTTGAGACCTACGGCCGTCTGCTGAAGGATGCGCGCGCTGCACGCCTGCCGGCCAGCTACACCCCGTCGCTGGGGTTCGACCTCACCAGCCGCAACGCGGCTCTCACGGATGCGGTGAGCAAGGGGCTGCTGGCGCACGACCAGGTGAGGGACCACCTGCAGCTGACCGCGGCGACGCCGGCCTTCAACCCGGTGGCCCTGTTGGCTGGGAAGGTCGAGGCCTCCCCGGGCGCCAACGCGAAGATCTTGGCGCGTCTGGAGGAACTGGCACGGGAGCTGGCCGCCTGATGCGCTCGGACAACAACCAGCTCGACATCTTCGATCACGATCCGCGCCTGGCGGGGAAGAAGCTGGCAAGGCGCTACCGCGAATCTGCGGACGAAGCGCTGAAGCAGTACCAGTTCAGTGCCTCGGTGAGGCAGGACCGGCACGACCACTACATCGCGGAGGCGGAACGGCTTGAAGCCATCGCCCGCAACGCACAACGCGCGGCCCGCCGCCGCACCCGCAAATCCAAAGGAGCAACAGCCCGATGAAACCACTGGTCATCTACCACGCCAACTGCGCCGACGGGTTCACCGCGGCATGGGCCGTCCGTCAGGCGATGGATTGCGAGTTCTACGCCGCTGTGCATGGGGCGCCGCCGCCGCGAGCCGACGGGCGCGACTTGGTGCTGGTGGACTTCTGCTATCCGCCGCACGTGATGCTGGCCCTGCAGCTGGTCGCCCGGTCGATCCTGGTACTGGACCACCACAAGAGCGCCGAGGCTGAGCTGCCGGCCAATCCCAGGACAGCAGACCACCAGCTGACGGTTGTTCGCATTTATGGCTGCGCGACCTGGAGCCTCTTCCGAGGCTGGGTGGAGCAGGACAAGGGCGAGGGCATCCAGAAGGCGATGATCTACGCACTGTTCGACATGGACCGCAGCGGTGCAGGTATCGCGTGGGACTTCTTCCACCCCGGGGTGCCACGTCCGGAGTTGATCGACCACGTGGAAGACCGTGACCTGTGGCGCTTCGCGCTGCCCGGCACGCGCGAGATACAGGCCGCGGTCTTCAGCTACCCCTACGAGTTCGACGTGTGGGACCTGCTGATGGAGACGCCTATGGAGACGCTGCGCGCCCAGGGCGTGGCGATCGAGCGCAAGCACCACAAGGACGTGGCCGAGTTGGTGAAGGTGGCCAAGCGGCAGATGGTGATCGGGCACTACGACGTGCCGGTGGCGAGCCTGCCTTACACCCTGGCCAGCGACGCCGGGCACCTGATGGCGAAGGGCAAGCCGTTCGCGGCCTGTTACTACGACAAGGACGGCGGCCGGGTCTTCAGCCTGCGCTCGACCGACCAGGGCGTGGACGTGAGCGAGGTCGCCAAGCTGTACGGCGGCGGCGGGCATGCGCGCGCTGCAGGGTTCACGGTGCCGCGCGACCACGAACTTGCGAGGGCCTGAGGATGAAGAGGTCATCGTGGGATGCCGTGCTGTTCGTTGTCGGGTTCCTGGCCGTTTTGGGGATGGGCGAACCCAGCTGGGCCGGCGTGCTCGTGGGGTCCAGCCTGGTGCTGCTCAGGAGGACTGCCTGATGGACTTCACCGCCTTCAGCACCCGCAGCAAGTACGCCGCCCAGATCAACGCCGGGTACTCGGCCCGGTTGGACGGCGCCGGCCTGAGCACCAACCCGCACATGGTGTGGGTGGACACCCAAGACGAGCTGGAGCCGCGCAAGGTGCAGCCGCTGGGCGAGAAGGCGCTGGCCTGGCAGCACGGGTGGCGCCTCGCCGACCGCGACGAGAAGCGCCGGGCGGGTGCGCGCTGATGTGGTCCAGCGCTCCACCACCGACGCAAGCCGAGGGCGCCCGCATCGAGGCCGCCAAGGTGGGGCCGTGCATGGCGTGCCTCTCGCTGGTGGCCCAGGGCCTGCTCGCGCCCGGCAAGACGGTCTACGGCTGCGACTACAACCACGCCAAGAGCGGGAACAAGCGCCGCGGGCACGCGTTCGGGTACGCCCTGTGCGTGTGGCACCACCGCCGTCACCCGATGCAGGGCAAGACGTTCGGCGAGATGCGCGAGACCTACGGCCCGAGCCTGATGGACGGCTCGCGGACCTTCCACGAGACCTACGGGACCGACGACGAGCTGATCGAGCAGCAGACGGTGGTCAACCAACTGAGGGAAGCAGCATGAATACCGACATCACCCCAGCGTCCGTCCGCGATTGGTTCGCCGATCAGCCTGCCGGAAAGCTCTTCACCATGCCCACCATCAGCGCGATTTTCGGCGTGGCGCCTGGTGATGAGCGCCGCAGGCTGGCCGAGGCAGTTCGCTGCGGCTACCTGTGTGGCTTCCTAGAGCGCACCGAGACCGCCAGCGGCAGGGCGTATCGGGTCAGCGGGAAGGGCATGCGGCGGCCGACGCTGGAAGAGGGCGAGCGGGCGCGCCGGAAGGCGGAAGCGCGCCTGGCCCGGGATGACCGGAAGCGCCGCGCCCGTGGTGCCCCGGTGTCGCCGAACAAGTCCAGCCGGGTCCGTGCCGCGCGGGTGAGCCTTCGGGCGGCCAACATGCCGGTGCCAGCGACTGCGCCCCAGCATCAGGTGTGCGAGACGGTTGAGCAATTCCTGGCGCGGGGCGGCCGGGTGCATCGCCTGACGGCGCACTGGGAGCAAATGGAGCGTGCGGCATGATCGATATCGAGAAGCGAGCTGAAGAGCTGATGCTCAAGGCAATGGAAGGGCACACACCGCGCACTCAGCCGCTGCAAGTCTACGAGCGAGCACTGAAGGCTGTGGCCGCCGCGCTCACGCCGCCCGAGGGCTACGTGCTGGTGCCGGTGGAGCCGACTGAGGCGATGATCGCGGAGGCGTGGAAGTATGGCTCTGCAGACGATGCGCCGGACCCGGTGTACTCCTACCGCGCCATGCTCGCCGCTCGCCCGGAGGTGCCGGGTGGCTGAGCGCGCGCTGGAGCTCGTGCTGCCCTGGCCGAGCAAGGACCTGTCGCCGAACGCGCGGGTCCATTGGCGCGATCGCTCCAAAGCTACAAAGGCAGCCCGGCAGACTGCCGTGGTCTTGGCCTTCGAGGCTGGCTGGCGCGACGCCTGGCTGCCGGAGGGCCGGCTGCACCTGTGGATCAATTTTTACCAGGCGCCGCGCAAGGTGCTCCCCGACGACGACAACCTGCTGCTGCGGTTCAAGGCGTACCGCGACGGCATCGCCCAGGTGCTGGGCATCGACGACAAGCGTTTCATCAGCCACCCGATGGTGCACGAAGAGCGCAGGAAGGGCGGGCAGGTGGTGGTGCGGATCACGGGCGGGCCGGAAGCGGCCGCCCAACAGCGACAGGAGCAGGGCAATGCAGGTTGATACGTTTGGGGCCTACGTCCGCGCGGAGCTGGAGCATTGGGGCAGGGAGTATGCGTTGCATCGGGACTGCGACTACTTGGGCCACCAGTCGAAGAACGTGCTGCAGGTGCTGATCGAGCACAAGGGGGACATGCCCGGCAGGGCGCAGGGCTACAAGCCGCTGGAGTCTGACAGCCGTGCCCAGATGATCGAAGACATTGTCGCCAGCATCGCCGGCGACAATGTTGCTATGGCGTGCGCGCTACGTGCGTACCACTGTGGAGTGGGGCGCCGGAAGATCGAGCGTTTCGAGACGGCTATTCTGCTGATGGTGAACTGCGGTGAACGGCCTGTATCTAATAGGCATTATCTGGGCTTGGTTGAGTTGGGCTTTCAACGGGTGCGCGGAAGGCTGGAGGGATGGGCGCTTGCTGCGTAAAAACAGTTGAATAAAGCTCGGCCGATCTCTTTTTAACGGCATCGAAGGATGGCTTCTGTTCGAGATACATACTGTCGTTACGGTTACCTCCATCGAGGCGATTCAACTGATGAGCCAGCGCGCCGACGGCATGGTCAAATACGTGTAGGGAGGACCTTGAGAGACTTTGATTTGTGGACTTATTCAACTCATCTTCAAATCCCGGCATGCGCCTCACGGTCTCCTTCGCCATCTGGTAAAGCTCCAGAAATATCTCTACATCCTTTGTAGCCAGGCCGGCAACCGCATCCTGAATGCTATTGATCAGATCAATCGCCATCTGCGCAGTATGTGAAAGATAGTGGAGGCGGAACGGACGGGTAATTTCAATGTACCTTTCCAGGCTCATAGTGGTTACGTCCTGCGCCAGCAACAGCTCCTTTGCGCCCTGGTCACTCAAGGTCAGGCGCGCCATGTTCATGTCTTCCAACAATGCATCGAAGACAGTGGCAATGCTGCATTTGAGTCGTTGCTCGCGCGCGTGCACCTGATACTTCCACAATAGGTAAGCGCCGCCGACCGCCGCAACGGCAGTGCTCACGGCCGCAATGGCGTTCACGACGCTGTCTGCTAGAGGCGTCAGCCATGGGGCTGCAAGAAAAATGGTCAGTAGTGTCCCGGCCGCAGCACCTGCTATTGCCCAGACAGTCTTCTCGATACGGTCGCTCTGCATGTTTGCCTTCCTTGTTGACCCAGGAAGCATAGTGGTTGACAGGTGCACACCTCTAGCCTAGAGTTTCAGTCACGATGACATAGAAGCCTCCGGTTCCCGCCGGGGGCTTTTTCTTTGCCCGCTTCCCAGACCGGATCAACCCTTGCGCCCAGCCGGCGGCGGGGCGGGCGCCCTGACAGAGAATGCCCATGGCTCGCATCACTCCCCAACAAGCAGGCGGCGTGAACGTCGTGGCGTTCCTGGACATGCTGGCCTGGTCCGAGGGCACCGACAACGGCAAGCAGCCCACCAAGGACCACGGCTACGACGTGATCGTGGGAGGCCGGCTGTTCACCGGCTATGCCGACCACCCGCGCGAGTTGGTGTCGCTGCCCAGGCTGGGCATCAAGTCCACGGCTGCCGGTCGCTACCAGCTGCTGTCGCGGTACTACGATGCGTACCGCCGCTTGTTGGGGCTGAAGGACTTCTCACCGCTTAGCCAGGATCTGGTCGCTATCCAGCAGATCAGGGAGCGCCGGGCGCTGGACCTGATCAAGGCCGGCCAGGTGGTCAAGGCAATCAGCTTCGTCCGCAACATCTGGGCGAGCCTGCCGGGCGCGGGGTACGGGCAGCACGAGCGGAAGCTGGATGACCTGCTGGCTGCATACCGCAAAGCCGGTGGCGTGGTCGTGTCATGACCGAGGAAACCGTCCCGTGGTGGATGGCCGGCGGTCTCGCCGCGTTCTGGGTGGCAAGGGAAACCTGGGGGGCGCTGCTCTCCCGCCGCAAAGAGCGGACCGAGACGGACGCCAACGTCGACCTGTTGAACGGCTTGGTGCAGCGCGTGAAGTCTCTGGAAGAATCCCAGGCGGCGACCACGCTGCAGCTGGCCGAGGAGATCAAGCTGCGCATGACGGCGCAGGAAGAGGCACACCGACTGAGGCTTCGTGTCATGTCGTTGGAGTCGGCCATGCGCCAGGTCGGCGCGGTGATCCCGCCGGAGATGCCCTGATGATCCGTCTTTATGCCCTGCTCGCCGCCGTGGCGATGGCCTTGTCCTTCTGGGCCGGCTGGTCCTGGCGTGGAGACCGCGCCGAAGGCTCAGCGTTCCGGGAGCAGGCTGGCGTCAGCGCCGCGGTGGCGGACCAGGTCAACCAAGCCCGTGCGACCGAGCACACCCAGGCCGACACCATGGCCACCATCGGAGCGAAGCATGAAGAAGACCGCGCTGCGGCCGAGACCATCCCTGCTGCTGTTGTCGCTGAGCTGCGTGCTGGCACTGTCCGGTTGCGCCACGACCTCGCCACCTGCCACACCGGTCGCCTGTCCGAAGCTGCCGCCGGCGCCGCCCAACGTGATGCGCCCGCCGACCTCGGAGTCACGGTTGCGGGCCCTGCTATTGGAATCGGTCGAGACGCCGACGACCAACTCCGCGCCTGCCAAGCCGTGATCCGGGCAGATAGGTAGTGCCGGCGCGTGCTCCAAAGCACCGACCGCACAAGATCGAGGCGGTGGTGCATGTCCCGGCTGAGGCAATCCGCCTCACCACTGCTCAGCGCGGCTACGGCGGGCGATGGCAGAAGGCCCGCGAGACGTTCCTCAAGCGTGATCCGCTCTGTGCTGAGTGTCGGCGAAATGGGCGAGTGACCCTTGGCCGCATCGTCGATCACGTAATTCCCCATCGAGGTGACCAGGAGCTGTTCTGGGACACGAGCAACTGGCAGCCGCTCTGCAAGCGCTGCCACGACGTGAAGACGGCAGGCGAGGACGGTGGTTTCGGCAACCGCTCGTACACCAAGGCGCGAAGCTGAACGGATCTGCCTGAAAATGAACGAGATTCAGTCTCACGAACCTGAACGGGGGAGGGGCAGGTCGAAAGTTCAGCGCGCCCGCACGCCTGACCGTGCGCCCAGCCGTTTATATGCACCGTCAGTTGAGAAAAACCATTTTTTCGCGGTCAACCGGCCGTCCTCGGAACGAACATGGCGAACCCCCGCAAACCGACATCGCTGAAAGTGGTGGCCGGTACGGATCGCCCTGACCGCTCACCGCCGCCGGCCGCCGAGCTGCCGCTGGTGTCCTACGTGCCGCCGGCACCGGACTGGCTGCCGAATGCCCACGCGATCAAGGAATGGGACCGGCTCGCTCCGATCCTGCACGCGAACAAGCTGCTGACGGAGGCCGGCCTGTCCGCCTTCGGCCAGCTGTGTGCGTTGCACGGCAATACCGTGCAGCTCTATGCCGCGGGCTTGGCGCCGGTGGCGTCCATGGTGTCGCAGCTGCGCGGCCTGATGAATGACTTCGGGCTGACGCCAGTTGCCCAGGGTAAGGTCAGGCCGTCCGGCGATGTCGAGAAGGCGGGGAACGCCTTCGCCAACAACGGTGCGAAACGGAAGACTCGTGCGTGATTACGTTGGTATCGCCACGGCATACGCCGAAGAGGCGGTAGCCGACAAGAAGGGCAAGAAGTTCGGTAAGTGGATTCGGCTGGCCGGCAAGCGGTTCCTCGCGGACCTCAAGCGCGCCAAGCGGAAGCGGCCGCCATTCCTCTTCGATGAGTGGCACGCATGCGACCCATGCGACTTCATCGAGAAGCTGCCGCACGTCGAAGGGAAGTGGGCAAGGCCGGAGATTGAGCTGCACCGCTCCCACGTGTTCTTCGTGGTGCAGCTGTTCGGCTTCCGCAACCTCGATGGCAGCCGGCGATTCACCTCGGCGCTGTTCGCGGTTGCCCGCAAGAATGCAAAGTCCACGTTGGCCGCGGCGATCCTCCTGTACTGCCAGTGCTGTGAAGAGGAAGAGGGCGCCCAGATCATCTCGGCGGCTACGACCGGCAGCCAGGCGCGGATTATCTTCAACGTCGCCAAGCGGATGACGGAGAAGACGCCCGATCTGCAGGAGGCATTCGGGCTTGCATGCTGGGCCAACGCGATCAGCCGGGTGGAGACGGGGGCAACATTCAAGCCCATAAACTCAAAGGCCAGCACGCAGGACGGCCTGAACCCGTCGCATGTGGGCCTCGACGAGATCCACGCTCACAAGTCCGCGGACTTGTTGAACGTGCTGACTTCGGCAGCAGGCGCACGTAGCAACCCGCTGTGGCTGTACACCACGACTGAGGGATACACCAATCCCGGGCCGTGGGGGGAAATCAGGCAGTTCGCCAAGCAAGTGCTGCAGGGCATCCTGGGCGATTCCGCAGACCACTTCCTGGTGGTGTTCTTCGCCGTCGACGATGACGACGACGAGTTCGATGAATCGGCTTGGCCCAAGGCCAACCCGCTGATGGACGCTAACCCGCACCTGCTGAAGGCTATCCGGAAGGAGGCCGTCGAGGCGCGGCAGATGCCTTCGAAGCTGGCCGAATTCAAGATCAAGCGGCTCAACCGACCGGCGTCCTCCGCCACCGGCTGGGTGGACCTGACGAAGTGGCAGAAGTGCGGCGGTGCGGTCGATCTGGACTGGCTGGCCGGGCAACCCTGTTGGGGGGCGTTCGACTTGGCAAGCACCTTGGACATTACGTCGTGGCGCCTCGTGTGGAAGGTGGACAACGTCTACTACACCTGGGGCCGCCGATTCGTTCCGGCGGACGCGGTGCGGGCGCGCACGGAACGAGGAGTGGTGCCATATGCGGGCTGGGTGGCAGCGGGGCTGATTGAGGCGACCGAAGGTGAGGTCACCGACTACAGCGTGGTGGAGGCAAGGATCCGCGAGGATATCGACCGCTTCGGTCCCCAAGCGATCGGCTACGACCGCTGGAACGCAGCCGAAATTGCACAGCGTCTATTGGCCGATGGGCACCCGCTGGTCGAGTTCAACCAGACAACGAAGAACTACCACCCCGCGATGCAGGAGCTGGAGCGGGCGTACATCGGCAAAAAGATCCAGCACGGCAACGACCAGGTCCTGAACTGGTGCGCCTCCAACCTCATCGCAGTGAAAGACGGAAACCTGAATATGAAGCCCGACAAGAAGCGATCGCCGGACAAGATCGATGATATGGCGGCTTTGCTGATGGGCATTGGTCTTTCCATGAGCTCCGACGAGCAGGGTGACATGGACGGATTCCTCAGCGCTCCGATACGGAGTCAGTCGTGACTGGCCCGGCAATTAAGCAGCCGGGCCGGATCGCCACCGCAGTCAGGGCTTGGTTGGGTATTCCATTGTCCCTGGCGGACGAAGAAGGCTGGTCTGCCATTGGTGGCGCAAGGGGGCCAGCAGGCGTGTCCGTTACGGCGGCTACTGCCATGCAGGTCTCTGCCGTATGGGCGTGCGTGCGTTTGATCTCGGAGACCATCGCTACGCTCCCCTTGGGGATGTACGAACGGTCCTCCAGCGGAAAGCGACCTGCATCACAGCATCCTCTGCATTTCCTCATTCACGACCAGCCCAACTCGGACTCGGCGGCCTCGGTGTTCTGGGAGGCAATGGTCGCCGCAATGCTGCTGCGTGGCGCCGGTCGTGCCGAGAAACTCATGATTGGTGGAAGGCTTGTCGGGGTTCAGTTCCTCAATCCGGACCGTCTCGTTCCATCGCGGGGACCTGACGGCAAGAAGCAGTGGCGCTACACCGAGGACGACGGACGTCAGCGGATCGTTCCGCGTGATCGCATGTGGGAGATCCCTGGTTTCACGCTCGATGGAAAGAATGGTGTCTCGGTGATCGCGTACGGCGCCCACGTTTTTGGCGGCGCCATCGCCGCTGACAGGGCGGCCGCTCGTACCTTCAGCAACGGCATGCTGCAGACGGTCTACTACAAGATCGCGGCATTCCTGAAGCCAGGCCAGCGCGACGAGTTTCGGCAGAACGTGCTCGGTGCCGTGGAGCGCGGCGAAACGCCCCTTCTGGAAGGGGGTACTGACGTGGGGACGATCGGAATCAACCCGGCCGATTCCCAACTTCTGCAGTCTCGCGGATTTAGCGTCGAAGAGGTGTGCCGCTGGTTCCGGGTTCCGCCATGGATGGTGGGCCACACCGAGAAGTCATCCAGCTGGGGAACCGGCATCGAGCAACAGATGATTGGCTTCCTGACCTTTACGTTGGCGCCCTGGCTTAAACGCATCGAGCAGGCGATCAACAAGGACCTTCTCCCGACAGGCGAACGAGCTCGCTTCTATCCGAAGTACTCAGTAGAAGGCCTGCTTCGCGCTGACAGCGCCGGCCGGGCAGCCTTCTACACCGCCATGGTCAATAACGGGGTGCTCACGCGGGACGAAGTGCGCGAGCTTGAGGACCGCGAGCCCATGGGGGGAAACGCAGCGGTGCTGACAGTGCAGAGCGCCATGACCACGCTGGACAGCATCGGGCACACGTCCGACGCCAACCAGGCCCGGGCTGCGATTCGCGCGTTCCTGGGTTTTCAAGACGAGCCACAGAAGGATTGAACGCATGACGATCAAGAAGCTGCCGGGCGCACCGGAGGGCAGGGTGTGCGCAGGTGTTAGCAGCCAGCTCCAGCCGCGTGCGTTGGATCGCTGGAACCCGGGCGTGCGCGCCGCCGCGAATGACGACGCTGATCGATCGATCAGCGTGTACGACGTCATCGGCCAGGACTACTGGACGGGCGAGGGGGTCACAGCCAAACGCATCGCTGGCGCCCTGCGCAGCCTGGGAAAGGGCCCTGTCATCGTAAATATCAACAGTCCCGGCGGCGATATGTTCGAGGGCTTGGCCATCTATAACCTGCTGCGCGAGCACGACGGCGAAGTGACAGTGAAGGTCCTGGGCCTCGCTGCGTCAGCGGCCTCTGTGATCGCCATGGCAGGCGACACCGTGCAGATCGCTCGTGCCGGGTTCCTGATGATCCACAACGCCTGGGTGGTCGCCGCCGGCAACCGCAATGATCTCCGCGACTACGCCGAGACGCTGGAGCCTTTCGACAGAGCGATGGCCGACATCTACGCGGCGCGCACCGGGCAGGACCAGAAGGCAATGGCGAAGCTGATGGACGCCGAGACCTGGATAGCTGGTAGCGACGCGATCGAGGGCGGCTTCGCCGACGAGCTGTTGCCGACCGACCAGGTCGAGCGCGGCGCCGGCAAGACCAGCGCCTCGGCGGTGCGGCGTATCGAATCGGCCCTGCGGTTCTCCGGCATGCCGAAGTCCGAAGCCATGCAGCTGATCAGTGAACTCAAGTCCAGCGCGGGTGATCCCGCTGGCAGCGGTGCGGGCGATCCCACCGATCACGGCCAAGAAGCCCCGGCCGTCGCACCAACCGAGGCCGACTACCTGGCCGCGCTCAAGTCGTTTTCCATCCCCAACCGCTGAGGTAAACCCAATGAAGAACAAGTACATCCTGGCCGCCGTGGTCACCACGCTGGCGTTGCTGATCATCTCCGCAGACGCGGTCGCGGGCACGCATCTGCTGTCCGCCCTGTTCACCAGCCCCGAAGGTGCGCTCATGGCACCGGTGATGGCTGCCGCACTGCCTGACGCGATCAAAGCAGAGCTGGAAAAGATCAGTGACCAGATCAAGTCGCAGGCGGAGACCGCCGAGAAGGAGATCAAGGCGCACGCTCGGCTTACTGACGAAACCCGTGCCAACGTTGACAAGCTGTTGACAGAGCAGGGTGCGCTCCAGGCGCGACTGCAGTCCGCCGAGCAGCTGGTGGCGAAGCTCGAACAGGGCGGCGGCCAGTATGCCGCGCCCCAGTCGATGGGCGAGCAGCTGACATCGAACGAGGACTTCCAGGCTTGGGCCGCTCGCGCGGCCAGCGGAGGCGGCAGCAAGTTCAACATGGACGTGAAGGCTGTCGTGACGAGCGACGGCGCTTCGGCCGGCGACCTGATCGTCCCGCAGCGCCGAGAGGGAATCATCGCCCCGGGGCTGCGCCGCCTGACCATTCGCGACCTGCTCAACGTCGTTCCGACCAGTTCCAACGCCATCCAGTTCGTGCGCGAGACTGGCTACACCAACAACGCAGACGTCGTCGCAGAAAACCCGACCGGCCTGAAGCCGGAATCCAATCTGACGTTCGAAGCTGACCAAGCGGCGGTGACCACCATCGCCCATTGGATCCACGCCTCCCGTCAGGTTCTCTCCGACGTTCCGACCCTCCGTGGCTACATCGACGGTCGCCTGCGCTATGGCCTGAAGCTCAAGGAAGAAACCCAGCTGTTGAAGGGTTCGGGCGTGGGCCTGAACATCGACGGCCTGTACACCCAGGCGCGGGCGTACGCCAACCCTGGTGTCACCGTCCAGAACGAAACGCGCATCGACCGCCTGCGTCTGGCGCTCCTGCAGGTCGAACTGGCCGAGGCTTGGGCGGACGGCATCGTCATCAGCCCGCTCGACTGGGCTGCTATCGAGCTGCAGAAGACCGACGACAACGCCTATCTCTTTGCCAACCCGCGTGGCATCACCACGCCGGCGCTCTGGGGTCGAAACGTCGTGCCGACGCAGTCCATGGGTGCCGGCGAGTTCCTGGTGGGCGCGTTCGGTGGCGGTATCGCCGCCGAACTGCACGACCGTGAAGAGGTCAACGTCATGGTGGCGACGCAGGACGACCGCGACTTCGTCAAGAACATGGTGAAGATCCTGATGGAAGAGCGCCTGGCCCTGACGGTCTACCGTCCGGAAGCCTTCGTGAAGGGCACCATGACCGATCTCGACACCCCGTAAGGGCTGGTCTAGGTCCATCGAAGGGACGGCGTCGCCGTCCTTTCTCTTTTCGGAGATAGGACATGTACGAAGTGAAGGCTCTGGCCAGTTTCGATCACCACGGAAACCGCCGTGTGGGCGATCAGTTCAAGGTGGGGAGCAAGCGGCAAGCCGACGAGCTGGCCGAGAAGGGCTTGGTTGAGGTTGTCGGTGAAGTGGCCGCGCAGGAAGCCACGGAGAAGAGCGCGGCTGAGAAGCTTGTCGAAGGGACTGCCTCCGACGTGATCGCATCCTTGGCGGGTAACCAGGACAAGGATTTGTTGCAAGCCTTGCTCGCCGCGGAGCGAGCCGGCAAGAACCGCAAGACAGTTCTCGACGCGCTGGAAGCTGCTGTGAAGGCGGATTGACATGCGCCTGGTGACCATCGAACAGGCCCGACAGCACTGCCGGGCCGATAGCGACGACGACCAGATGCTGACCCTCTACGGAGGCGCGGCTGAAGACGCCGCCCAGGACTTCCTGAATCGTCGCGTCTACGAGGACGAGGATGCGCTCGCGGCAGCGGTTCTGGCCGGCACCGCGGGTTGTGAGCCGATCGTCGTCAACGACGCGATCCGGGCGGCGGTGCTGCTCACCCTCGGGCACTTGTACGCGAACCGCGAAAACGTGGTCACCGGCACCATCGTGTCGGAGATGAAGGAAGGGACGCGCAGTCTGCTCTGGCCCTACCGCATAGGCTTGGGGGTCTAACGTGGGAATCCCTGCCGGCCAGCGGCGCCATCTGATTCGCTTCGAGCGGAAGGTTTTCGTCAGCAACGACCTCGGAGAGGCTGTGGGTGTTGAGTGGGTCCGCGTCGTTGAGGTCTGGGCGAGGCTCACCAACCAGTTGAGTGCGACGGCTGAGGCAGTCGCCTCAGGCGCGGATTCTTACCGTGAGCAGGTCCGCTGGGACATTTTGCCGCGAGAGATCGACCCCAGCTGGCGCATCGTCGATCGCATGGGCCGCATCTACGACATCAAGTCGGCCGGCACAAGCAACGACGGCAGCGAGACAGCGATCATCGCTGTCGCAGGCCTCAATCAAGGCTGATCTCATGAGTATCAACGTCGATATCCGCGGCCTCTCAGGCCTTGCGGATGACTTTGCGTCCCTGAAGAAAGGAGCCCAACAGCGTGTGCTGCGGCAGGCGACCATGGCTGGCGCCAGGGTTGGCCGGGACGCGGTCCGCGATGCTGCACCGATCAACGAGGGAGCCACACGCAGGGGCGTGGTCGCAGCAGCGAAGAAGGAAAACGAGCCGGGCACCTTTACCGCTGGTGTGAGAGTCCGTTCGGTGGAGCGGTCCGACCGCCGATCCAGCCCCGCATACACCTGGCGCTTTTCCGAACTGGGCACCAGCAAGGAACCGGCCCGGCCATGGATCCGCCCGAGCTGGGACAGCCATGAGGATGAAATCGCCGATGCAGTACGGGAGCGATTGGCATCCGCGATCGACGAGGCGTTGGGACGGCGATGATTGAGAAAACCATCCAACAGCGGCTTTCCGCACTTGCTGGGGGCAGGGTCTACGGCGGCGTGGCACCCACGCCCGTGGTGCGTCCTTACATCACCCATTTCCATGTCGGCGGCGAGCTCGGCATGACCTTCTCTGGTGCCGATGGTAGTGATGCCGGCGCCGTACAGATCGATTGCTGGGCTGATAGCCGCGGCGAAGCCACGGCCCTGGCATGGGAGGTGAAGCGCCTCTTGGAAGTCCAGGACGCAGCTTTTGCCGCCAGCAGCATCCGTCGCCTCCCCGGTGACTACGAGTCCGACACAAAGCTCTTCCGCGTCTCCTGGGAAGTCGCAGCAACCACTGAAACTCCAACCTGAGGAACCATCATGACCTCCAAGTACACCCGATCGCAGGGCACGCGCCTGATGATCTCCATCGAATCGGCCGAGGCTCTGCCGGTCGGAACCCCGGATGACGAGGACTACATCGAACTCGGTTGCACGCTGAAGGGCTACAACCGCGCCGGTGGCCAGCGGACCGAGATCGACGTATCGACGTTCTGCAGCGAAGTGGTCGAGAAAGACTTCGGCCTGAAGGACAACGGCACGGCAACCTTCAACGGCAACTACTTCGACGGCGACGAGGCGCAGGATCAGCTCCGCGAGGCCGAGGAAACCGGCGACCGCTACATCTTCCGAGTCATTGACAGCCGCAACCGCGAGGCGCGCTTCGTGGGTGTGGTCACCCAGACCAGCGAAGAATCCAGCGTCAACGGCGCCTGGTCTGCCACCTTCACGGTCGCGATCGTGAGCCGCATCGTCCGCGTGGCATACGTGCCGGCCGGGCCGTAAGGAGATTCCATGGCGAAGCAGAGCAACCTGCGCGCCCTCGCCACGGCCCCGCTCACGCCCTTCAAGCATGAGCGGGTCACCGTCGACGAGTGGGAAGGCGCAAAGCTGATCGTGCGGCAGCTCACTGCCGGCGACTGGATTGACTACCGGGCCTCGATCGCGCGAGCCCGCGAGGCCGCTGGGCTCGAGCCGGGCGAGCCGTCTGAGCGACCGGTCAACGTGATCCCGGCAACTGCGCTGGTGCTGGTGCGCACGCTTTTCGGAGAGGACGGCAAGCGCGTGCTGAGCGATCGTGATGCGGACGAAGTGGCCGCTTCCTTCTCCGAGGTGCATGGCCGCTTGGTCGACAAGGCGTTCTCGTTGTCGGGGATCACGACCACCTCTGATCCGGTGGCCGACGCGGGAAACGTCTGACGCAGGAGCCGGACCTGCGGTTTATGTGTGACCTCGCGCTCCGGATGGGGCGAACGCTTCGGGAGCTGCGCGAGACGATGGAGCCGGATGAGCTGGCGATATGGCTCGCGCGTAACCGTGAATCCCCGATCGGCATGGACCGGGAAGACTTCCATGCAGCGCAAGTCGCAGCGGCAATGGGGGGCGGCAAGATCGTCGATCTCATGCCTCGCTGGGGCGAAGCGGCAGGGGATGACCCCGACTCGGCGATGGATCGACTGATGGGCGGCTGACACCAGCCGCCATTTCTTTTTCTTCTGGAGTGCTTCGTGTCGACGAGCCTGCGAGAGTTGATCGTGTCCGTTACTGCGGACACGACCAAGTACCAGCGCGAGATGGATCGTGCCGGACGTATGGGGGCACAGTACTTCCGCTCCGTGCGACAGGAGGGCGCTCAGGCTTCACAGTCGTGGAATGCCCAGACAACGGCAGCCCGCACCCACGCAAATGCGGTGGAGGCCAGTTCCCAAGCTATCGGCCGGTATGCGGCGGTGGCCGCCGCGGCGTTCAGCGTCGGCAACCTCATCTCCATGGCCGACGACTGGGGGCAGATCTCTGCCCGGATCCGGCTTGCGACTCAGACCCAGGATGAGTTCGCCCTGGCGCAGACGCGCCTTCTGGAGATTGCGAACCGGACCTACCGCGACTTCAACGAAGCAGCCGATCAGTTTGCGGGAACCGCGCAGTCCATGCGGGAGATGGGCTTCGCTGCGTCGGACACACTAGATTCTGCGGAGGCGCTGGGTCTGGCGCTTGTGGCCGGCGGCAGCAACGCTCAGCGCGGCGCTGCGGCGAACGACGCCTGGGCGAAGTCGATGGTGCAGGGGCGCATTGCGACGGACCAATTCCAGACGCTGCTTCTACAGACACCTCGCGTCGTTCAGGCCTTGGGGGAGGGTCTTGGTAAAACCACCCAGCAGCTGCAGCAGATGGCCAAGGATGGCCAGCTCACGGCCCAGGTCGTTGTTCCGGCGATCACCTCCCAGATGGGGAAGCTGCGTGCCGAAGTAGAGGCTATGCCCACGACGGTGCAAGATGCTGGCATCCGGTTTCGCAACGAGCTTCGCGCTTGGGTGGGAAGCCAGAACGATGCGTACGGCGCCACGCAGGTGCTGGTGGGCGGGCTGGAGCTGGTAACCGAGAACCTCGAAACGCTCATCACCGTCGGCGGTGCCGCGGCCCTGGGCGGCCTTGCTGGGCGCATGGTTCAGATCGGGGCTGCCACTGCCCAGGCAGCGGTGGGCTTCGTGCAGAATCGCGTCGCGATCGTAGCCGAGGCAGTCGCCATCAGGGACGCCACGGCCGTTGGTTTGGCTAAGGCGCAGTCGGATTTGCGTAGGGCGCAGGCGTCGGTTACTGCCGCCCGGGGAACCGCTGAGAGCGCAAGGCAGTCCCGGAATCTCGCGGCCGCTCTACTCGCCGAGCGTCAAGCCTCAATCGCCGCCGCTGAGGCACAGGTTGCCTATGGTCGAGCAACGAGCCTTGCTGGCAACCTGGGGCGTGGCCTCTTGGGTGTCCTAGGAGGACCTGCCGGCCTGGCGATCACTCTTGGCACCGTGGCCGCTGGCTGGCTGCTGTTCCGAGACAGTTCCTCCGAGGCGACCGCGGCCCTACGGGAGATGACTGGCCCGTTGGATGAAGTGCTCGGAAAGTTCCAGGCACTCGGCGCGGCCCAGCAGATGCAGGCTATCCGGGAGGCCGAGAAGCAGGTCGCGGAGGCCACGGGCGAGATGCGCCGCAGCATGGAGCAGCTGCGCACGGGGATGGACAACTGGAACCTCCGCCCCATGCTCGACGCTATCAAGCGCGACATGGACGCCGGCACCCTGACGGTAGAGGACGGGTCGCGACGGATCGCGGCTGTACTGGAGAGGTATTCGAAGACGGGCTACTACAGCGACTCGGCCCGAGATCATCTGATAGCCACTGGTGCTGCATGGGAAGAGAATGCCCGCAAGGCGCAGGAGGCGACCCAGCGACTCGACGGCTTCCGCGCAGCTCAGGAAGCGACAAAGTCGCCGACGGATGCCGCCGCCGACTCGGCGCGTAAACAGGCCGAGGCGCTGCGTCAGGTGGGTGGCGCCGCCGCCGACGCGAATCAGCAGTTGCAGGGCCTACAGGGCGGGCTGAACTCGCAGATCGTCAACCTGGTGCGCGTGCGCGACGGCGCGATCGCCGCGATGAAGGTGGAGATCGGGCAGCAGATCAATGCGGCGGGTGGTGTCGGTGCGCTTACTGCAGAGCAGCGCGCCGAGTTCAATCGGCAGATTGAGATGCGCTCGCGGCTCATCCAGCAAACTGAGGCGGCGCAGGAGGCCTCCAAGCGTAGCGCTGCCTCCAGCCGCTCCGGGGCAAAGAGCGGAGAGCAGTGGGCCGAATACAGCGCTCAACTTCAGCGATCCATTGCTCAACAGGACGAGCTTTCTGCGGCCTATGGTCGCGGTGAATCGGCTGTCGCGGCAGCCAATCGCCAGCATGAGATCGAGGTACAGGTCCTTCGCCTTGGAGAAGCACATCGTGCGGAGATCACCCGGCTGATCGATGCGGAGAATGAAGCAAGGTCGCGCGCGTATGGCGCCGAGCAAATCGCCAATCTCGAGCGGCAGATCGCCACCTACGGCCTTGTCGGCAACGCGGCGAAGATGGCTTACGAGACGGCGGCTGGATCGCTGTCCATGCTGAGTCAGGAGCAGAAGTCCGCACTAGAGGATGGCGCGCGCTGGCTGGACTGGCTTGATGAGATGGCCGACATCGAGAAGGTGTGGGACCAGCAGGCTGCCGGAGCTGCCAAGTTCGCCAGCGAGGCCGAGAGCAAATTCGGCGGGCTCTCAGCCCAAGCAGACCAGGCCGCCCGCAACATGCAGAGCAGCTTCGCCGACTTCCTGTTCGACCCATTCGAAGATGGCGTGGGCGGGATGGTCGAGGGGTTCGGCAAGGCAATCCAACGCATGATGGCTGAGGCAGCGGCGTCCCAGATCTTCCAGATGGTGGGCAGCTGGGCGTCTGGTTACAGCGGCGCCGGTTCTGGCTGGGTGAACGCTGTGGGCGGTGCTATCTCGCAGGGCGCCGGCAAGGCAGCCGGCGGGCCGGTGAGCGCGCGGTCCATGCAGCCGGTCGCTGAGTATGGCCCGGAGCTGCTCCAAGTCGGTGGCCAAACGATGTTGATGATGGGCGCGCAGCCCGGCCTCGTCTCGCCCTTGATGAACGGCCGAGCTGGTGGAGGCGCTTCCTCCAGCGCCGCACCAATCCAGGTGATCACCAACGTGAGCGTGACCGATGGCGGCACCCAGACGACCAGCAGCGGCACCAACGACCAGTTGGGCCAGAAGCTGGGGACGCTGGTCAGCAACCTGGTCAAGTCCGAGCTGATCCAGCAGAAGCGCCCCGGCGGCATTCTCGCCTGACCAAGGAACAGCAATGGCTGATGAATTCACTTGGTGCGTGCGCACCGACAGCACCGGCTCTGGCTCGTTTGACGTCAAGGAGGCGCGGTTCGGTGATGGCTACCGGCAGACGTCCGCCGATGGCCTCAACAATGAGACGCAGCAGTGGCCGATCTCGATTGTCGGCCGCGAGGCAAAGGTGCTCCCCGCGCTTGCCTTCCTCCGAGCACGGCGCGGCGCGGTGTCTTTCCTGTGGACGCCGCCCCTTGGAGTTCAAGGGCTCTACCTGTGCAAGACCTACAACATCAACGGGCATGGCAATGGCGTATTCACGCTGAGTGCCACGTTCGAACAGACGTTCCAGCCGTAAAGGATCCCCATGGCACGCCAAGTAATCGACACGACCACCAACAACGGCACCTACATAGGCGATCCGGCGAAGGTGGCCTTCGAAAAGGCCAATAACAACTTCGTTGAGCTCTACGGAAGGGGGTTCGCCACCGTCGGCACCTATGCACAGCGGCCTGCGGCCTCAACGATGCCTGGGCAAGGGTACTTCGCTACAGATGTGCAGGAAATCTACATCAGCAACGGAACGATCTGGCGAGTGATGCCAAGCGGGGGAAGCGAGCTTGGCTACGCCCAGATGGGCACGGTGTTCAGCACTTCATCCACTACCTTGGTGGACGTTCCGGGCATGGCGGTCACTTGCCGGGTCGGCGAGCGACCGGTGGTGGTTTCATTTGGTGGGCTGATGACCACCAGCGCAGATTTCGCCAGGCTGTACCTGCTTTGTGATGGCAACAAGGTGGGGAATATCCTTTGTCCCAACTCAGTAGGCCCCGGCGGAGCGGTATCGCAGTACAACACGAGGTGGAGGGAGGCCCGTATTTCAGGGCTGACGCCAGGACAGAGTTACCTGTTCAAGCTGCAGATGTTGGCAATCGGAACCGGAAACGCAAACCTGTTCGGCAGCGCTTCGGATGGTGACTTCGCCTCTATGCAGGTGCGCACCACATGATCTGGACTGATACCTCTATCGGCCGGGCCTACGCCAACGAACGCGACGTTGTGGTGCGAAACAAAGACCGACAGTCGAGCTACCAAGGGGTCCTGTACGTGCACGGATCCGAGGGAGGGGACGGCGGCAGCTCCCAGTGGATGGGGATTAAAACGCGCTGGCCGGTCATGCGGGCCGTCGGCGAGAAATGCCTGATGGTTTGCGCGGATCTCGCCGGAAACCAGACTTGGGGCAACGACACAGCCATCTCCAGGCTTTCGGCGGCGCGAACCTATATGCGTGGCATCGCCGGGGTCAAGCAAGGGCGCGTGAACATCCTTGCGCAGTCTATGGGCGCGACGACGGCTCTCGCATGGGCAGCAGCGAACCCTACGCTTGTGGGACGGATCGTCCTCATGATCCCGGTCATCAACCTCAGCGACGTGCACGCAAACAGCTCCATGTATCGGCCCTACATCAACGCAGCGTATGGCGGCTCTTACACCGAGGCAGCATTTGGGGCTACGCACAATCCTCTGACCATGGCGCAGCTTGGCAAGCTCGCTGGAGTACCTATCCAGATGTGGTACGGCACCGCCGACGCACTATGCAAACCGGAGCACGCTGTGATGTTTGCAAATGCAGTGAGTACGTGTGAGCCAAGGCCGATCCCCGGTGGCCACGCTGAATCAACTTTGATTGGAATCGACCAGGACATCGTTGCTTCATTCCTCGCAACGGAGCGCTCATGATCACCGCGGATGCACAGCAGCTCGAGCCAGGCGGCCGGGTCACGGTCTACGAACTGGACGCCAGCAGCTTCGGCGCTGATCAGCTCTTCTTCCACCAGCACCTGCAGACCGGGGTCATCTGGTGGCAGGGCCAGGAGTACGGCGCCTGGCCGATCGAGGCGACCGGTTTCGAGCGGACCAGCGACCAGCCGCCGAACCCGCGCCTGCGCGTGAGCAACATCGATGGCCGCATCGGGGCCCTGTGCCTGATGTACGACGACATGGTCGGTGCGCGGATTGTCCGCCGGCAGACGCTGGTGAAGTACCTGGACGCGGCCAACTTTCCACCGATCGTCAACCTTCTCAACAACAGCAACAACCCGGCCGCGTCGAACTGGAGCGGGGTCGGCACCACAACTTCGGCGCTCCCAGCCGAGGTCGCGGACGGGATCACGTTCGTCGGACCGGCCCTTCTCACCAGTGGTGGTGCCAACTGGCACCGGCGACAGGCTCCGCTCCGTGGGCAGACGCCGTGCACACCGACGACCGTGCGCGTCCTGACGGTCTACTTCCGCTATGGAACATCGAACGCTGCCCGAGTGGTGTTCAACACGAATGCCGGTGCTGGCGGCGCCAACGTTGAGTCCATCGTCAGGCTGACGGCTTCAGGCGGTCCTGTTTCATCGACGGCCTTCAACGGACCCATCGATGTCCTGTCGTATGAAAGCGTCGGCGGTGGCGTGATGAAGCTCGTTCTCCAGATCCGGTACTCAGTTACAGCGACCTCCTGCCAGTTTGCTTTCGGTCCAGACTCAGGCCCCGCTGGCCGTAACGTCGCGCTGCTTGGTATGCAGGCTCAGGATGGAAGCGTCGCGACGGCGTTCCAGGCCACCACCAACAATCCGGTATACGACCGGCAGCCGACCGCCGACCCCAATGAGCACTTCCTCGACGAGATTTGGTTCATCGAGCGCAAGGTCTCGGAGGACTTCGAAACCGTCGAGTTCGAGCTGGCCACCGCGATCGACCTCAACGGGGAGCAGTTGCCCGGCCGGCAGATCATCGCCGGCACCTGCGGTTGGCTGATCCGCGGCGGCTACCGGGGGCCGTACTGCACCTACAACGGCTCGGTGTACTTCGACATCAACGACAACCCAGTGTCCGACCCGGCGCGCGATATCTGCGCCGGCCTGGTGCGCAGCTGCAAGAAGCGTTTCGGCGAGAACAACCCGCTGCCCTACGGCGGCTTCCCGGCCGCCGGCCTGCTGCGCACCTGACAGCACGGCGGCGCGACACAGACCACCACACCCCGGCCCGCCCAGTGCGGGCCTTTTCTATGGGCGAGGCAATGGAACAGACGACTCTTCAGGCGATCCAGGCACACGCCGTGGGCGAGTATCCGCGCGAGTGCTGCGGGCTGGTGGTGACCACCGCCGCCGGCGAGCACTACCTGCCGTGCCGCAACACCGCCGAGACGCCCAGCGAGCATTTCCGGCTCCCAGCGGAGGACTTCGCCGATGCTGAGGATCAGGGAGAGCTGCTGGCGGTCGTGCACAGCCACCCGAACGCCGCGGCCACGCCGTCCGACGCCGACCGCGTCATGTGCGAGGCGAGCGGCCTGCGGTGGCACATCGTCAGCGTGGGCCAGGTCACCGGGGAACCTCCGGAATTCGTCGACCTGCAGACCATCGAACCGTGCGGCTATCAGGCCCCGCTGATCGGCCGCGAGTTCGCCCATGGCGTGCTGGACTGCTACAGCCTGGTGCGGGACTTCTACGCGCGCGAGCTGGGTATTGCCCTGAGCCAGTACGACCGCGAGGACGACTGGTGGGAGAAGGGGCAGGACCTCTATAGCATGAACCGCCTGCAGGCCGAGGGCTTCCAGCCCATCGCTGGCGAGCTGCAGCGCGGCGACATGATCCTGATGCAGATCCGCTCACCGGTGCCGAACCACGCAGGCGTCTATCTCGGCGACGGCCAGATGCTGCACCACCTGCACGGGCGTCTATCCGAGCGTGTGCCCTACGGTGGGATGTGGGCGGAGCGCACCTGCTACATCGTCCGCCACCGGGAGGCGCGCCATGACTGAGCGTGTCCGCACCGTTCGGCTCTACGGCGTCCTGGGCGCGCGCTTCGGCCGTGAGTTCAAGCTGGCCGTGAACAGCCCGCGCGAGGCCGCTCATGCGCTGAGCATGATGATTCCGGGGTTCCGTGAGTTCATGCGCGATGCGAAGTCCAAGGGAATGGAGTTCGCTGTGTTTCTGGGCAAGCAGAACCTGCGGCACGACCAGATCGACGACCCGCCCGGTAGGGACGACATCCGTATCGCCCCGGTGCTGGTCGGCTCGAAGCGCGGTGGCATCCTCCAGACCGTCATTGGAGCGGTGCTGATCGTTGTGGGCGTTGTCCTGAACGCTTACACGGGGGTCAGCGGCACGCCCTTCATCAACCTCGGCATCAGCATGGTCGTCGGCGGCGTTGTGCAGATGCTATCGCCACAGCCAAAGGGCCTGGGCGCCAAGGACAGCGCCGAGAACGCGCCGAGCTACAGCATGAACGGTACGGTCAATACGCAGGCCCAGGGCAACCCTGTGCCATATGCATTCGGTGGCCACGACACCAAGGGGATGTTCGTGGGCTCTGCCGTCATCAGCGGCGGCATTCTCGCAGAGGACCAGCAATGAACCTGCCCGTTCTCGCGCACGTGCCCGGCAAAGAGCTGGCGCTCGCCACAGCCTGCCGAGAGCTGGTTGGAGCGAAGAAGGGCGGCAGCAACGCCCGGACGCCGGTGGAGACGCCGGACAGCCTGCGCTCGATCGCGCGCGCACGCATCTTGGACCTTATCGCCGAGGGCGAGCTTCGCGGCCTGGTCGCCGGCAACCAGTCGATCTACCTCGATCAGGTTCCGATCCAGAACGCCGACGGCACGCTCAACTTCCAAGGCGTGCGGGTGGAGACTCGGTCTGGCACGCAGGACCAGACGCATATCGCAGGCTTCCCGTCCGTCGAGAATGAGATCGCGGTGAATGTGGAGCTGCGCAGCGACAACCCGGTCGTTCGCACCGCTACCGGCGCCGATCTTTCGGCCGTGCGCGTCCGGCTCGCTGTTCCCGCGCTGCAGAAGGTGGACACCAGCAACGGCGACACCGTCGGCTACAGCATCAGCTATGCCATCGACCTTTCCACCAACGGCGGGCCGTACGCCACTGTGCTGACCAGCGCTTTCACCGACAAGACCACCACCCAGTACGAGCGCAGCCACCGCATCGACCTGCCGACCGGCACGCAGTGGCAGGTACGCATCCGCCGCCTGACTCCGAACGCCAACAGCTCCACCATTTCGGACACGGTGAACGTCCTGTCCATGACCGAGGTGATCGACGCAAAGCTGCGCTATCCCAACTGCGCACTCGCCGCGGTGGAGGTCGACGCCAGCCAGTTCCAGAACATCCCGACGCGGTCATATCGAACCTGGGGGCGCATCGTCCGCATCCCGAGCAATTACGACCCGCTGACCCGCTCCTACAGCGGTGTATGGGACGGGACCTTCAAGACCGGCTGGACCAATAACCCGGCGTGGGGCTTTTTCGACATGGTCAGCAATGACCGGTTTGCCCTCGGCCACCGGATTCCGCTGGACTGGGTAGATAAGTGGCGGCTGTACCAGATCGCCCAGTACTGCGATCAGCTGGTCAGCGATGGCCAGGGAAACATGGAACCGCGGTTCACCTGCAGTCTGTACATGCAGACCCGTGCTGACGCCTACCGCGTGCTTCAGGACATGGCATCCATTTTCCGCGGCATCAGCTTCTATGCGGCCGGCCAGGTGATGGCCTCAGCCGACATGCCTTCGGATCCGGTGTTCACCTACACCCAGGCGAACGTCATCGATGGCCGCTTCACCTACGAAGGCACCGGGCGCAAGGCTCGGCATACCGTCGCGCTGGTCTCCTGGACGGATCCGGACGATTTCGGCCGGCAGAAGGTGGAGCCGGTGCAGTACCAGCAGGGCGTGCAGCGATACGGCATCCAGCAGACCGAGGTGACGGCGGTTGGCTGCCATTCGCGATCGCAGGCGCAGCGGATCGGCAACCACATCCTCTACACCGAGAACCTCGAGACCGAGACGGTCAGCTTCGGCGTCGGGCTGGACGTGCTCAACTGCCTCCCCGGCGACGTGATCCAGGTGGCGGATCCGGCGCGAGCTGGTCGCCGCAACGGCGGGCGCATCAAGACCGCTACGGCCGACACGTTGGTGCTGGACAAGTTGCCCGAGGTGATCGGGCCGGGTGACACGCTGCGTGCAACGCTGCCCTCGGGCAAGACGCAGGCCCGCACCGTGCAGTCGATCACCGGCAACGCGGTCAAGGTCACCGCGCCGTGGTCGGCAGTGCCCGTGGCGCAGTCCGTCTGGTCGCTGGAAAGCGCCGAGCTGGCGCTGCAGCAGTTCCGGGTGCTGGCGATCACCGAGAATCCCATTACGGAAGAGCAGGGCATCACCTACCGGGTGACCGCGCTGAAGCACGTGCCGGGCAAGTTCGCGGCCATCGATGACGGCACCCGTCTGGAGCTGCCGCCCATCAGCATCATCCCGCCCAGCGTCCAGCCGCCGCCGACCAACGTGCGGCTGACGTCCCGCTCGGTAATCGACCAGGGCATCGCCACCCACGTGCTGACCATCGCATGGGACGCGGCTGACAAGGCCATCGCCTATGACGTCGAGTGGCGCCGGGACGACATGAGCTGGGTCAGGGCAGGGCGGGTGTCCACGGCGAGCCTCGAGGTGCCTGGCATCTATTCCGGTAACTACCTGGCCCGGGTCCGCGCCGTGAACGCCCTCAATGCGGTCTCGCAGCCGACAATGAGCGCCCTCACGGCGATCACCGGGAAGACCGAGCCGCCGCCGGCATTGACCTCCCTGACGACGTCCAGCGATGTCTTCTCCATCGGGCTGGCGTGGGGCTTCCCGACCGGCGCCAGCGACACCCAGCGCACGGAGATCTGGTACGGTCCAACGCCGAATCGCGCCGCGGCGATCAAGCTGGGCGACTTCGCCTACCCGCAGGCCAAGCACCAGATCAACGGCCTAGCCGCCGGCGCACGGTTCTATTTCTGGGGCCGGTTGGTCGACCGCAGCGGCAATATCGGCCCTTGGTATCCGGCGACCACCGGGATCATGGGGGAGGCGAGCACCGATCAGAGCAAGTACGACGAGTACTTCTCTGGCCGAATCAGCGAAAGCGCGTTGGGGCAGGATCTTCTGGAGAAGATCGATTCCATCGACCAGCTGGTCCCGCTCGTGTGGGATGCCGAAGCCACCTACAGCAATGGCCAGACGGTGATCTACAACGGGCGCATCTACAGCTGGGAAGGAAGTGCGGCCGGCAATGAGACGCCGCCTGGCACAAAGTGGAAGGACGTGGGGCAAGCGATCGCCGACGCCGGCGCTATTGTCGGCCGGGTCGATCAGCTGGAGATGGACATCATCAACCTGGACGGCGAGGTCTCTGCCCAGGGCCAGAAGGTGGACGGTCTCTTCGCGCAGCTCGATGTGCACGCAGCGGGCGATACCGATTGGGGCGCAGGGGACACCGGGGTTTATGCCGGCTCGGTGACGATCCAGACCGTGATTGCGGAGGGTGATCGCGCGCTGGCCAGCAGGGTCGACCAGGTGGAGGCATCCATCGGTGACATCGACCTGGGTGGTATTGAGGCATCGGTGCAGAAGGTGAGTCAGGCGGTTGTCGACCTCAACGGCCGGGTCAGCGCGACCTACACCGTCAAGGCGCAGATCACCAGTGCGGGCCAGATCTATATGGCTGGCATGGGTATTGGTGTGGAGCAGCAGCCCGACGGCAGCTACCAGAGCCAGATTCTGATGCAGGCCGATCGATTCGCGGTCATCAACATCGTGAACGGGCAGGTGACCTCGCCGTTTGTGATCCAGGGTGGTCAGACCTTCATCAACCAAGCGCTGATCGGCACCGGCTGGATTCAGAACGCAATGATTGGAGACGTGATCCAATCGACCGCAATCGGGGCGGGCGGAAACGCGCGGTGGAGGCTGGACAAAAACGGAACATTGACGATGACAGGACCCAACAACGGCGGCTACCTGACCATCAACGACAGCGCGATCAGGGTGTATGACGCCAACGGAACGCTACGGGTTCGTATGGGGATCTGGTAATGGCGCAGGGCCTTCAGGTGTGGGACGCGAGCGGGGCGATCGTGCTGGATGTGACGGAGCGCCTGACACGCTTCATGACGTCCGGCTCCTATCAGGCGCCGGCGGGCAGTCCAAGTTTCCCGACGGTATTTGTCGGCGTACCGGGTATGTCGAACGATGGCACTTGGATCGCAGTGGCCACGTCGGGGCCAGGTGCGGGGAATCCGGTGAGCATCGTCAACGGGGGGTTCAACGTGGTCTGTAATGACACCACCGGCGGGATTCGGCCCGTCAACTACTATTCGGTGTATCGGGTATGACCGCTGGCATTCAAGTTTTCAACGATCAACAGATTCTTCAGATCGATAGCGACTACAGGAATGCGCGGTTCGCATTTAGCGGTTACTGCAACACGAGGGCGGTCGGCAGTAACAGCTATTTCGTGAATGTAGCTCTGGATGCGCAGACCAGCAGCGCGTTGGAATGCCCGATGGTATTAATCCGCCCCGAGCAGACCAATCAGTACGTGGGCGGGTGCTTCGTAAACCGTCCTCACGAGGCAATCGGCTCGTTTCCGGCTAGGCCAAACGGGGCGATCCAACTCTGGGGTCAGTGCCCCTTCGATTGGGCGATCCTGTCCACGCGCGTGGCTATGGGGAGCGGTGGCTCGACCTTTGGGTTTGATGTGTTCGATGCGGGCGGAAACCTCGTCTTCGCATCCGCATACCGGCAGCTGCGCATTACAGAGGTGTTTGACGATGTGGACAGCAACGGCTGGCCTAAGGCTTTCAACCTCACGAAAGGCCAGAGCGATCCTTGGATATGGGCGAACCCGCTTATCGGTCTTGCAGGTGGCAGCTACGACGAGATATTTCCGGGCATTGTCGCGCGCTTCAATGGAAATAGAAGCCAGCTCACAGTAGCAGCTGTAGACCTTGTGACTATGGCAGCTCTGCCAGGCAATCCGTTTGCGAACTACAGAAGGTTCTTTGGGACAGCGGCGTATTGACGCGATGGGGTTGAGCTCAACCGAGGGATCGTACTGCCGGTCTTTGCTGATGTATCGTTAGCGCATGAACGTCGTGTCTTCCTACCGCTGGGCCGTTCCCCTCATTGCATTGGCCCTTTCCGGGTGCGGCATCGGGCATGGTGCTGCCCCCACGGCATCCGCCACCAATGCGCGTATGGAATGCCTGTCGATCGTCGTCCGCGACATGCAAATCGCCTGGCCGAAAAATACTACAGTCAACATCGTGGCCTTTGGACATAGCGTGCCTGCCGGTTATGGCAATACCCCGGAAGTGAACAAGCGAGACGCATACCCTCGGCTTCTAGAGGATGCGCTTTCGGAGCGCTACCCTCACGCGGTGCTGAATGTGATCACCGCAGGCATCGGAGGGGAGGATTCAGGCCAAGGCTTACTGCGGATGCAGCGGGACGTTTTGGATCACCATCCGCGCGTAGTGACGATCGACTACGGGCTCAATGACCGCGCGATGCCCCTGGCGGAGTCCCGAAAGAACCTACTCGATATCATTGGTCGGGTAAGGGCAGTAGGAGCATGCCCAGTCCTACTCACGCCAACTTGGGACCTGCAGGCGCACCCGGGCGATAGCTCCGACCCCTTGGCTAGGCAGGCGGCGATGATCCGTGCACTTGGAGGGTCTGAGAACGTGCCCGTCGCGGATAGCATGCGTGCCTTCGAGCAGTACCGAGGGAATCGCGAAGGTCTAATGGCCCAGTTCAACCATCCGAACCGCGCGGGACATGAGCTGGTCGTCGGTCAGCTGCTCCCGCTGTTCGAGCGTGCCATTGCTGATTAGAGAGCCGGTTCCAGGAGTTCCGCGCGATTGTTCCGCGGCGTGTTCACGGCCCGGCTGACGCGATAGGCCTCCATCGCCGGCGGCTCACTGCCCCAGCGGCATCGCCGTCACCGGCTCCTGTGGCCGGCCTCCATGGCCGGCAGGTGAGACGCGCCGCCGACTCGGTTCACGAACTCGGAGAACCTGACGAAGCTGACTGCCTGTCTGTTATCGCAGTGCGGGCACTTGAGCACCGCGCCGCCCGCAAGGGTGGTGAGGCCATGGTCGGGCGTGGCGGTGAAGGTCCAGCCGCAGGGCAGGCAGCTGCATTCTACGGCGGTCACCTCAAGTAGCCTCTCGGCCTCGTCGGCTTGACCATCAACGCGTAGGAGATAGAACTGTCCGGTGTTGGGCATGGGCCTTCTCGTCGGAAACGGGGCCGGATCGCCTCGGGACTGAATAATATCCGTCCGCTTGTTAAGCGGGAGCAGATTTCGTCGCTCACGGCGCCTTGCGGCCCCCGTGATGTAATCCGCTCATGTGCTACTCCGCTCAGATCAAAGCCGACTACCACAAGCTCGTGCGCGAATTCGGCGCGGTCGTGTCCATGGACGAGTTCGCGGCGCTGTATGCCCACGACCCGGGCAAGAAGCGGCCGAAGACCCCGAAGGCCATGGATGATGCGTTCGCCGCGGGCAAGACCCCAGCCGAGCGCTCGGTCTGGGCGGCGATTCAGGACTGGAACGGCAGGGATGCAACAGCCTTCGAGCAGGAGCTGTTCACCCAGAAGACCCGCCTGGTCAACGCCGAGCGCGCGTTGCAGACCAAAGTCACGAAGAAGGCCGAGAACGACGTTCGGGTGGCCACCAACAAGATCGCCCGGGCCCAAGGCAAGCTGGCCGACCTCCGGCGCACTGACCACGTGGCAAGGGACTCGCGCATCTTCCCGGGCGTGTATGGCGCCGTCATCGTGTCCGAGGGCGGCAAGCGAGTGGTGAAGCCAATGCGCTATCAGTGCCGACTGGCGGGGAAGCCGGCCAGCTACGACCAGCGTTACCCCGGCACCTACAACGCGAGGCGTGACAGCCTGAAGGGCTTCTGGCGGCCCGCCTTCGGTTACACGCACGCGCTCATGGTGGTGGACACCTTCTACGAGAACGTCGAGGGGCCGGACGGCGGCAACCAGGTAGTCCAGTTCACCCCCCGCACCGGCGATCCGATGCTGGTGGCCTGCTTGTGGTCGCACTGGGTGGATCCGGCCGGCAAGGAGCCCGATCTACTGTCCTTCGCGGCAATCACCGATGACCCAGAACCCGAGGTCGCTGCAGCGGGTCACGACCGGACGATCATCAACATTAAGCCCGACCACGTGGACGCCTGGCTCAACCCCGACCCGGCCGACCTGGGCGCGCTCTACTCGATCTTCGACGACAAGCGGCACCCGTTCTACGAGCACCGCCTAGCGGCGTAGGGCTGTTCCGACTCTTTCTCGCGCACTTGGCCTATGGTCCCAGGGTGCGGCGCGGTCGATGATTGGCATGCCGGATCCGGGAGCCGCAGGCAGCTCAGCCCGGGTGCCGGGCGGCCTGAGCAGCCGCCCGCCGGCGCTTTCCGATTTCTGGTGCCGCCACTATAGGGCGGCACGTCCGATCACAAAGCCATCGGATACTGACTAATGTGAGCGGCGGTCTTACCCCGCCATTCCGGCGCTCACCGCCTTATACACTGCCAAGCTCACGGAGGCGATGGCCACAATCGCGCCAAAGAACCAAGTCAACACCTTGTATCCAACGCTCATCAGCCAAGTCTTGTTCTGCTCGCCAGCCAACTTGATCTGGCCCAAGACCTCGTTGGCGTTGGCGTAAAACGTCGCAGATTGCGCCACGTTTGCCTCACCTTGCGACTTGACCTCTTTGAGCACCAGTCCGATTTGATCGTTACCGGCCCTCAGGTCTGAGCGGAGCTTTACCGCCTCTTCGCGGAATTCCGCCAGCGCTGCACGGGAATTGGCTTCTGCCACCCTGATGCGCTGCTCGACTTCTTCCCGACTCATCGTATTCATAACCGTATGATCATCCCCGGGAGGCGCGACTTCAATGGGCTTGAGTTTTACGACGCCATCCGTTAAGGGGGCGTTGATCTGGGTCCACGTCAGGAAGGTGCTAGCGGGAGGGCTGCTCGATTTGGGCATTTCCACGAAATCGCCAGCAGCCTTCGAAGCGCTGAACATCGTTGAAATGCTCCTCCCGGCCTTTTCACCATCGGCTTCCCCCATCAATGACGCAACAAACTCTTGGGTCGCTGGAGGGCAGGACACTTGACTGGTTGTGGTGATCCTTACCTGGCCCAAAATTGGATGCTCCATCTCTATCCCTGTCTACTAGTCCTGACTGCTCTCGTGCAGCTTTTTAAGGTGAGCAGTGAGGACGCGCTGAAGCTGCTCAACTCCATTTTGAGTTAGGACCAAAGTCACGACGTCCTCACGGAGAGCGCCTTCTACAGCTATCACGCCCTTACTCGACATCACCAACGAACCACCGTCCGCGGCCTCGCTGTTTACCTCGACGACTTCCGTAAGAGAAGGAAGAACCTCTCGATAGAGAATTAGCATCGTCGGGCCGTCGTTCATTGGTCCGGCGGCGATGGCTCCAGAGATGTACTCAAATCGATGGTCTTTCGCCTGCACATGCGGAAAGCGAATCTCGTCGCCCTCTCGTTCCCAAGCAAGGATTTTCTTTGCCACAGTTTTCCCCTATTCACTAAACGGCGGATACTAGCTGAACCGTTGTCATTGGGGGAGTAGGAAAAACCCTACAGCAGCTCGATGGAGGCCTCGCTCAACGCGGTCGCGAAATCTGAGACTCCGGTCCGTATCCTGCGCCCATGCTCCCTCCCGACTTCCGATGGCGCTCGGTCGCCAGCCGCCCTGATGAACTCCCGGATGCGCTCTACTGCGGCGCCACGGAGGTACTGCGCCTGCAGAAGCGCGTCGACAATCACGTCTGGTGGGTCGAGGTGGACCGTCATCTGGACGACCAGTATCGGGGGCGACGGGGCTGCACCAGCTACGAGAAGGGCGTGATCGGGTCTGAGCTGTGGGCGGTCAGGCATCAGCAGCGGCTTCGCCTCGAGATCGACCAGCGCGAAGTGGCCCGCGCGGCCGCGAGGAAGAACCGGACCTGGTAGGCAGTCAGCCGGCGTTGCCCCCGTATCGGCCCGTGCGACCGCCGGCGACGACAGTGGCTCCATGGATCAAAAGAGCATCGGCAAGGCGCGCTGGGCGCGCGCGAGGGCGGCTTCGCTATGGCAGCAGGCCGACGATCTGGACAGCATTCGCAGCGGTGACTGGCGGGCGAGGGCGACGCGTCGTCGTGGGGCTGATCGCCTCCGCGCCGAGGCCGCGCGCTTCGACGGCATCGCAAACCGGCTGCAGCCCTTGCACGACGACCAGGCCGCCTGATGGACTGACCCCAAACTGACCCCAGGCCACGGGTAGGTCATTGATTTCCGTAGGCCGCCAATGATCGCGGGTGATCGGCTTAGTCGTTGTTTCTATTGATCTTCCGCGACCTTGACATGGTAGGGGTCACAGGTTCGAACCCTGTACCGCCCACCACTTCAGTCCCGGAGACTGTCGTGGCACAACAGAAAAGCCAGCCCTCGGGTTGGCTTTTTTGCTATGTGCATTTCCTGACAGCACCATGCATGCCGCACTGATACCCGGCATTGCGTTCGCCGTCGACACTCAGGGTTTCCTGGGTGGCGCGCATGCGGCGAGTGCTACACACCGATGGCACGGCTGTGCGCCTCTCGCTCCCGATCTTCGGCAAGGCGTGTGTCGTTGCGCTGTTGGCAGGCATCTGCACGATCATTTTCTCGCCTCGGCTGCTGCCGCAGGGGTGGGGCGTTGCTGCGGCAGCGTTCGGAATCCTGCTCTGGGTCCTGCCCTCCCGCCTGCGCCTGCTCGGTGCTGCTCTTTTCGGTCTCGGCTGGGCCGCGGTGCACGGCCACGCCGGGCTCGCGCAGCAGCTGCCCCCCGGTGGCCCGCCGGTGGACCATGCGCTGCACGGACGGGTGATCAGCCTCCCCGACCACGGTCCCGGTGGCACCCGCTTCCGTTTCCGGGTGGATGATGATCCGGCGATGCCAGGCGAACTCCGCGGGCGGGATCTCGCCCTGGGCTGGTACGACGGATTCCGGGGCGCAGCGGATGACCGCCGTCGCACGCTCCAGGCCGGCGAACGCTGGTCGCTCAGCGTGCGCGCCCGGCCGCCGCGCGGGCGGGTGAATCCGGGCGGGTTCGATGCCGAGGGCTATGCGTTGCGGCAGCGCGTCGCCGGTAGCGGCTACGTACGTGAGCCCGCCCAGGCCCATCCATTGGCCGAGCCGAGCGGGTTGCCGGCGTGGCGGGAGCGCATGGCCGATGCGATTGCCAGGGCGGTCAAGGGCGATGGCCGCCGCTTCGTCCAGGCGCTGGCACTGGGCGATACCCGCGGCCTCAGCCAGGCGGACTGGGACGACCTGCGTGCGCTGGGCGTGACTCACCTGGTGGCGATTTCCGGCTTCCATGTCGGCGTGGTCGCTGGCGTCGCCGCGGTGCTGGCGGGCGGGCTCTGGC
Source organism: Stenotrophomonas sp. PUT21 (assembly GCF_052232875.1). Lineage (NCBI taxonomy): Bacteria > Pseudomonadati > Pseudomonadota > Gammaproteobacteria > Lysobacterales > Lysobacteraceae > Stenotrophomonas > Stenotrophomonas sp. PUT21. The sequence continues at coordinate 1,145,974 of NZ_CP197645.1, forward strand.
GGTGCCTGCCGATAGTCGGCCTGTACGTACCGCGCCCGATGGGCGCCGCGGCCGCGGCGGTCGCAGGTGCGGCGCTGTACGCCGCAGCGGCCGGCTTTGCACTGCCAACGGTGCGCACCGTGCTGATGATCGCGGTGGTAGCGGCGGCGCGCTGCAGCCGGCGGCGGGCGACGGTGGCGCAGTCGCTGTCCCTGGCGGCGCTGGCGATGCTGGTGTTCGACCCGCTCGCGGTCCTTGCCCCCGGCTTCTGGCTCAGTTTTGCCGGCGTGCTGTGGCTGATCTGGTGCCTGCCCGGGCGTGAGACGAGCTGGCTGCGCGGCTTTCTGGGCGCGCAGGGCGTGGCGACCGTGGCGCTGTTGCCGTTGACCGTGGCGCTGTTCGGCCAGGCCTCGCGCGCCGGCCCGCTGGTGAATCTCGTGGCGATTCCGTGGTGGACGATGGTGGTCGTGCCGCTGGCCCTGCTGGGCACTGCCTTGGAGGCGCTGCTCGAGGGGGCCGGGCGCTGGCCCTGGCAGCTGGCGGCGTGGTGCTTTGAAGCGAGCTGGTGGCTGTTCGGCCATGCCGCGCGCAGTGAGCTGTCGCTGTGGTGGCTGCCGCAGGCCAATCGCTGGGCGTTGATCTCGGCGGTGTTCGGTGTGTTCTGGCTGCTGCTGCCGCGCGGCAGTGGCGGCCGGGTGCCCGCGCTGCTGCTGTGCCTGCCGTTGCTGTGGCCGGCGCGGCATGGCCCGGGCGAGGGTGAGGTGGAACTGCTGGTGATGGATGTGGGGCAGGGCCTGGCGGTAGCGGTGCGCACGCGCCGCCACACGCTGCTGTATGACACCGGGCCGGGGGCCGACGACGGCTTCGATGCCGGCGAGCGCATCGTGGTGCCGACCCTGCGCGCGCTGGGGCAGGGCCGGCTGGACCGGATCATGATCAGCCACGACCACCGTGACCACACCGGTGGGTTGCGCGGGGTGCGCCGCAGCTTTCCCGGTGCGACGCTGCAGGCACCGCCCGGTGCCCTGCGTGGCCGCGCAGTGGCCTGCCATGCCGGTCAATCATGGCAGTGGGACGGGGTGACGTTCCGGGTCCTGCATCCGCCACCCGATACACCGCAGTCGACCAACGACAGCAGCTGCGTGCTGCGGATTGAAACCGGGCAGGGGGCGGTCCTGCTGGCCGGCGACATCGAGAAGCGCAGCGAGGCCCTGCTGGTCCAGCATGCAGGCGCGCTGCTGGCGGCCGAAGCGGTGGTGGTCCCGCACCATGGCAGTGCCAGCTCGTCCACGCCGGCCTGGGTGGCGGCTGTCGCGCCGCGGCTGGCGATCGTCTCGGCTGGTCACCGCAACCGCTTCGGCCATCCGCGTGCCGAGGTGGTGGCGCGTTGGCAGGCTGTGGGGGCCGAAGTGCTCAACACGTCCGAGAGCGGCGCGGTGCGCGTCTGGCTCGGGCGTGAAGGCCTGCAGGTACGTGAACAACGGGTTTTCGAGCGGCGTTGGTGGGATGCCGCGGAGCGGAGCCGGTCGGCTGCTATCCTATCGGCGATCAAACAGGCGGCCGCTGGGCCGGAGGATTGAAACGTGTGGGAACTGGTCAAGGCCGGTGGCTGGCCGATGCTGCCGCTGCTGCTGTTGGGCGTACTGGCTTTGGCAATTGTCCTGGAGCGTTTCTGGACCCTGCGGCGCAATGAAGTCCTGCCCCCCGGGCTGGGGCAGGAAGTGCGCAACTGGGCCGCGCGCGGCAAGCTCGACCCGAGCCATATCCAGTCGCTGCGCGGCAATTCGCCGCTGGGCGCGCTGCTGGCCACCGCGCTGGAAGCACGCAATCGCCCGCGCGACCAGATCCGCGAGCGCATCGAAGATGCCGGCCGGCATCTGGTTCACCGCATGGAGCGGTTCCTGAACGCCCTGGGCACGATCGCCTCGGCCGGCCCGCTGCTGGGCCTGCTCGGCACGGTGGTCGGCATGATCCAGATGTTCATGGGCATCCTCGACCACGGCGTGGGCGATGTGAATCAGCTGGCCGGCGGTATCGGCAAGGCGCTGGTCTGCACCGCGACCGGCATGATCGTGGCGATTCCGGCACTGATGTTCCATCGCTATTTCAAGGGCCGCATCGCCGGCTACGTGATCGAGATGGAGCAGGAGGCCTCGGCCCTGCTGGATGCACTTGATGGTCGTCCGGGCGTGATGAACAACGCGCCGCGTGCTGCCGGTGCCTCGGCCGGCGCCACACCCGTCACGGTCAAGGGCTGACGGATGCGCATCCGCAATGACCGGATCCAGGACGAGCCACATATCGATCTGGTTCCCCTGATCGATGTGATTCTCGTCCTGATCATCTTCTTCGTGGTTACCACCACTTTCGATGCGCGTTCGACGCTGCAGCTGCAGTTGCCGACCGCCAGCCAGCAGGACACCACCGAGCCGCCGCGCTCGCTGAGCGTGCTGGTCAATGCCGAAGGGCGTTACTTCATCAACGATCAGGAAGTGCTGCGCACCGACGTGGAGTCGGTCAAGCAGACGATTGCCGCTGTTGCCGGCAGTGATCGGGAACAGACCGTGCTGTTGCGCGCCGACGCGCGCACGCCTTACCAGGCTGTCGTCACGGCCCAGGATGCCCTGGGTCAGCTGGGCTTCCGCCGCATCGCCATCGCTACCGCGCCGGAGGTGCGTCCATGAGCAAGAAACATTCCCCCGTCTGGCCGATCTACAAGCGCCTGCTCGGCTATACGGGCGCCTATTGGGTGTTCATGGTCGCCGCCGTGGTCGCGATGGTGGTCGAGGCCCTGGCCGGCTACAGCTTCACCAAGTTGATGGAGCCGCTGGTCAACCGGGGCTTCGTCAACCCGGAGCCGCGCATGGCGGTGATCCTGCCGCTGACCATCCTCGGGTTGTTCATGATGCGCAGCCTGGCCACCCTGGTCAGCGATTACGCGCTGGCCCGCACCGGCCGCAGCGTGGTGCGCGACCTGCGTGAGCAGGTGCTGGAAAAGTACCTGCATCTGCCGTCCTCGCATTTTGATGCCGAGGCCACGCCGGTGATGGTCAGCCGCCTGAACTTCGATACCGAGCAGGTCACCCAGGCCAGCGCCGATGCGCTCAAGACCCTGGTGGCCGATACCCTCACCATCATCGCCATGCTGGTGGTGATGCTGCAGATGAGCGTCAAGGTCACCATGGCGATGCTGGTGGTGGTGCCGCTGATCGGCGTGATCGTCTCGATCGTCGGCAAGCGCTACCGCCGCATCAGCCGCGGCATCCAGGATGGCATGGGCGGCATGGCGCAGACCGCCGAACAGTCCCTGGCCGCACAGCAGGAAGTGAAGGTGCATGGCACCCAGGCGCACGAGATCTCGCGCTATTCCCGGCTGGCCAACCGCATGCTCGGCCTGAACATGAAGGTCGAAACCACGCGCGCGCTGGCCTCCAGCACAGTGCAGTTCCTGGCGGCATTGGCGCTGGCGGTGATCGTGTGGGTGTCCACCCGCGAGGCGCTGGCCGGCAAGCTCAACGCAGGCCAGTTCATGGGCCTGATGACCTCGATGATGGCGATCATTCCGTCACTGCGTCGCCTGACCAGTGTGCAGACCTCGATCTCACGCGGTGTGGCCGCGGCCGAGCGCCTGTTCGGGATTCTGGACATGCCGGTCGAGCGCGACGAAGGCCTCCAGCGGATCGGCCGTGCACGGGGTGAGCTCGCGTTCGAACACGTGATGCTGCGCTACCGCGAAGACACCGGCATCGCGTTGGACGACATCAGTTTCGTGGCCAAGCCGGGCACGGTGACGGCGATTGTCGGCCGCTCCGGCAGCGGCAAGACCAGCCTGATCCGGCTGGTGCCGCGCTTCTACGAACCCAGCGGCGGCCGCATCACGCTGGACGGCGTGGCACTGGATGATTACCCGCTGGCGGACCTGCGTCGCCAGGTGGCGATGGTCGGGCAGAAGGTCATGCTGTTCGATGACACCGTGGGCGCCAACATCGCCTACGGCATGGAGGCCACCGAAGCGCAGATCCGCGCCGCGGCCGAAGCGGCCAATGCGTGGGAGTTCATCGCGCGCATGCCGCAGCAGCTGCAGACGCCGGTCGGTGAGAACGGTGCGCTGCTCTCCGGCGGCCAGCGCCAGCGCCTGGCGATCGCCCGCGCGATCCTGCGCGATGCGCCGATCCTGATCCTGGATGAAGCCACCGCTGCGCTCGACAACGAATCCGAGCGCCTGGTGCAGGACGCCCTGCAGCGCCTGATGCCCGAGCGCACCACGCTGGTGATCGCCCATCGCCTGTCCACCATCGAACATGCCGACCAGGTGCTGGTGATGGACCATGGCCGCATTGTCGAACGTGGCACGCACAACGAACTGCTGGCGCTGGGTGGCCTGTACGAGCACCTGCACAAGATGCAGTTCCGCGAAAGGCAGCCTTGATGGCAGGCAAGGGCACGCAGACGCCGTCGTACTGGTATGACGGCAGCGCCATTCCGTTCCTGGCGCGCCTGGCGTCACCGCTGTACGGCGCGGCGATCGCGCTGCGCCGGATGGCGTATCGCCGTCGCTGGCTCAAGCGGCATTCGCTGCCGGTGCCGGTGGTCGTGGTCGGCAACGTCACCGCCGGTGGCACGGGCAAGACGCCACTGACGATCGCCCTGGTCAACCGCCTGCGCGAAGCCGGCTGGAAGCCGGGGGTCGCCAGCCGTGGCTATGGCCGCGAGGATGCAGGTACGCCGCGTTGGGTGCTGGCCAGTACCGATACCGCGGTCGGGGGTGACGAGCCGGTGTTGATCGCCTGGAAAACCGGCGTGCCGGTGCGCGTCGATGCGGACCGAGTGGCCGCGGGCAAGGCGCTGGTCGAAGCGGGCTGCGACATCATCGTCTGCGATGACGGCCTGCAGCACTACCGGCTGGCGCGCGATATCGAAATCGAAGTGGTCGACGCCCAGCGTCGCTACGGCAACGGTCGTCTGATTCCCGCCGGGCCGCTGCGCGAGCCGGCCAGCCGTGCGCGCGACTGCGATTTCCGCGTAGTCAACATGGGCCAGGCCAGCGATGGCACCGAAGCGCAGACTGCCTGCGGCTTCGGCGAATGGCCGATGCAGCTGCGCATCGACAGCGCGCAGCCATTGCAGGGCGGCCGTGCGCGGCGCCTCTCGCATTTCCAGGGGCAGCGCGTGCATGCCGTGGCCGGCATCGCCAACCCGCAGCGCTTCTTCGACATGCTGCGCGCGCACCGCATCGGCGTGGTGCCGCATGCCTTCGCCGATCACCATGCCTACCAGCCCGCGGATCTGCGCTTCGGCAGCGAACTCCCCGTGCTGATGACCGAGAAGGACGCGGTCAAGTGCAAGGCCTTCGCGACCGAGTGGCACTTCGCGGTGCCGCTGTCGGCCGAGTTGCCCGCCGCGTTCTGGATCAGCCTGCTGGATCGCGTCGAGAAGCTCGGCAAGCGTTGACGGGCCCGGTGCCGGTTACGGCACACTGAGGCCCTGACTGCATTCCTTTCGTACAGGTCATCCCCCATGAGCGCTTCCGTCGAGTTCGTCGTCGCCATTCCCGCCCGTTACGCTGCCTCGCGGCTGCCGGGCAAGCCGTTGCGCCTGCTCGGTGGCGAACCCTTGGTGCTGCGCGTAGCGCAACGGGCGCTGCTCGCCGGCGCGCGCGAAGTGTGGGTCGCCACTGACGATCAGCGCATCGCCGAGGCGCTGCAGGGTCTGGCCGATGTGCGCGTGGCGATGACCTCGACCGCACATGCCTCCGGCACCGATCGGCTCGCCGAGTGCGCCGCGCAGGCCGGCTGGTCCGACGACACCCTGGTGGTGAACCTGCAGGGCGATGAGCCGTTCGCCCCGGCCGAGGGCATCCGTGCCGTGGCCGAAGCCCTGGTCTACAGCGGTGCGGAGATGTCCACGCTGGCCACGCCGGTCGAAGACGCCGAAACCCTGTTCGACCCGAACGTGGTCAAGGTGGTGCGCAAGCAGAATCTGGATGCGCTGTACTTCAGCCGCGCGCCGATTCCGTGGCACCGCGATGCCTTCGCCCGCTCGCGCGACACGCTTGCCGGCCCACACTGGCTGCGCCATATCGGCATCTACGGTTACCGCGCCGGCTTCCTGCGCCAGTTCGCCGCGCTGCCGCCGGGCACGCTGGAGCAGCTGGAGTCGCTGGAGCAGCTGCGCGTGCTGGAAGCGGGGCACCGCATCAGCGTGGCCCTGACCCCGGCCGAGTTCCCGCCCGGCATCGATACCCCGGACGATCTGGCGCGTGCCGAAGCCTGGTGGGCCGCACATCCGTGACCGTGGCACGACGGTTGCATGACGCGTAGTCCGGCATAATCGGGGCATGAACGTCCAGCCCGTCCAGGATCTTCCCGAATTCGCCACCTGGCTCAACGCCACGCCCACCACGCTGGCCGAGCTGCAGGGGCGGCCGGTGGTGCTGGCCTTCGTCAATGCCGCCTCGGTGTGGTGCGCGCAGCGGCTGGCCGAGCTGGCCCAGTGGCAATCGCGCAACCCCGGCAGGCTGCAGTTGCTGGTGCTGCAGGTGCCGCGTTTCGATGGGGAACGTGACCCCGAGCAGTCCCTCAAGCTGCTGCGCCGGCAGGGGCTGACCGCCCCGGCCCTGCTGGATGCGGAGTGGGATGGCTGGCGCCGCTTCGGCGTGACCGCGTGGCCGACCCTGGTCCTGCTCGATGCCCAGGGGCGCGAGCGCGACCGTCTGGTCGGTCTCGGCGGGGAGCTGGAACGCGCGCTCACGGCGCTCTGCGAAGGGAGCTCGCGGCCGTCCGATGAAGAGCTGCACGGTGCCCGCGAACTGAGCCCCGAGCCGCGCCTGCCGCTGCGCTTCCCGACCGGCCTGGCGGTGACCACCGAGCGCCTGTACATCGCCGATACCGGCCATCACCGCGTGCTGGAGTGCAGCCATGGCGGCCGTGTGCTGCGCCAGTTCGGCATGGGGACCGCCGATTTCATGGATGGCGACCAGGCCCAGGCGGCCTTTCACCATCCCCAGGGCCTCGCGCTGGAGCGCGAATGGCTCTACGTGGCCGACACCGGCAACCATGCCCTGCGCCGCATCCATCTTCTTTCCGGGCAGGTCGATACGCTGTGCGGCACCGGCCGCCCCGGCGAGCCGATCGAAGGGCCGGTGGCCGATCCGCGCCACACCGCCCTCAACCACCCGCAGGGCCTGGCCGTCGCCGACAACCAGATCCATATCGCGATGGCCGGCGACAACCGCATCTGGAGCTATCACCTCGGCCAGCGCAGCCTGCAGTGGCGCGCCGGCAGTGGCGCCATCGATGAGCGCGACGGCAGTGGCCATATGGCAGCCTTCGCGCAGCCGTGCTCGGTCGCGGCGGTCCAGCAGGTGCTGTACGTCTGCGACGCGCTGGGCTCGTCGATCCGCGCCATGCAGCTGCGTGGCGATCTGGTACAGACGCTGGTCGGGCAGGGGCTGTGGACCTTCGGCGAACAGGACGGCCCGCGCACCTCGGCGCTGCTGCAGTACCCGCAGGCGATCGCGCTGAGTCCGGATGCGCCGCTGCTGTGGATCGCCGATGCCGGCAACGGCCGCCTGCGCACGCTGCGCCTGGGCGGTGGTGAGCTGAGCACGCTGGAGCTGCCGCGACGCCTGCATGGTCCGGCCGGCCTGGCGCTGGGCGGCGGTGCGGTCTGGATCGCCGAGACCGATGCCCATGCCGTACTGCGATTCGACCCCGTCAGTGGTGTCCTGAGCGACGTGCCGATCAACGAATGACTGTTACTTCCGCCCCCGCCTTCGATGGCAAGGCATTTGCGGCCCACCTGAGCACCGCCCCCGGCGTGTACCGCATGTACGCCGCCGACGACACGCTGCTGTACGTCGGCAAGGCGCGTGCGCTGCGCAACCGCGTGGGCAGCTATTTCAACGGCACGCCCAAGACCACGCGGATCATGTCGATGCTCTCGCAGGTCGCGCGCATGGACGTGACCGTGACCCGCTCGGAGGCCGAGGCGCTGCTGCTGGAAAACCAGCTGATCAAGTCGCTCTCGCCCCGTTACAACGTCTCCCTGCGCGACGACAAGACCTATCCGCACGTGCTGCTGACCCGTGAGCAATGGCCGCGGATCGCACTGCACCGTGGCCCGCGCGCGGTGCCGGGGCGTTACTTCGGGCCGTACCCCGGCGTCACCGCCGTGCGCGAAACGCTCAACCTGATGCACAAGCTGTTCAAGCTGCGCAGCTGCGAAGACAGCGTGTTCCGTAACCGCTCGCGGCCCTGCCTGCAGTACCAGATCGGCCGCTGCAGCGCGCCCTGCGTGGAGCTGGTGGCGCCGGACGATTACGCCGAATCGGTGCGCCGCGCCTCGATGTTCCTGGAAGGCAAGAGCGATCAGCTGGCGCGCGAACTCGGCACCCAGATGCAGGCCGCCAGCGAAGCACTGGAATTCGAGCAGGCCGCGCGCCTGCGCGATCTGATCGCCTCGCTGCGCAGCATGCAGACTCGCCAATATGTAGACGGCCGCGCGGCCGATCTGGACGTGCTCGCCTGCGCCACCCAGGGCGCCAGCGCCTGCGTGCTGCTGCTGGCCTTCCGTGATGGCCGCAACATGGGCACGCGTCCGTTCTTCCCGCGCACCAACGGCGAAGAAAGCGCTGACGAAGTGCTGGGTGCCTTCGTCTCCCAGTACTACGCCGAGCACGCGCCGCCGCGCGAGATTCTGCTCGACCGCGAAATCCCGGATGCCAGCCTGATCGAATCGGCGCTGAGCGCCTCGGCCGAGCACAAGGTGCAGCTGCGCTGGAACGTGCGCGGCGAGCGCGCCGGGTATGTCGAACTGGCCGCACGCAACGCGCAGATCACCCTGGTCACCGAGCTGGGCAGCCGCACTGCGCAGCACGCGCGCAGCGAAGACCTGCGGCAGATGCTCGGCCTGACTGAACCGGTCAAGCGCGTGGAGTGTTTCGATATCAGCCACACCATGGGCGAAGCCACCGTGGCCTCGTGCGTGGTGTTCGATGCGGCCGGCCCGGTGCGCAGTCAGTACCGCCGTTTCAACATCAGCGGCATCGAGCCCGGTGATGATTACGCCGCCATGCACCAGGCGATCGAACGGCGCTTCCGTCGCGCGGTGGAGGAAGATGCGGTGCTGCCCGATCTGTTGCTGATCGACGGTGGCGCCGGCCAGTTGGCCCAGGCGCAGTCGGCGCTGGCCGATCTGGGCGTGGAAGGGGTGATGCTGGTCGGTGTGGCCAAGGGCGTGGAGCGCAGGGCAGGGCACGAAGCCCTGGTGCTGCCGGATGGGCGCGAACTGCGCCCGGGCGCAGCGTCGCCGGCCCTGCAGTTCATCCAGCAGGTGCGTGACGAGGCCCACCGCTTTGCCATCACCGGCCACCGCGGGCGCCGCCAGAAGGCCCGCATGACCAGCAAGCTCGAAGATATCCCCGGCATCGGCCCGCGCCGGCGGGCCAGCCTGCTCAAGCATTTCGGCGGCCTGGTCGGCCTGAAAGCCGCCGGCGAAGCGGAAATCGCGAAAGTGGACGGCATCAATGACGCCCTCGCTGCGCGTATCTACGCTAACCTTCATGGACTGCCTACGCCCGATGCGGCGGGCGAGTAGAGAGACGCAATGAAGTTGACCCTCCCCACCTGGCTGACCCTGCTGCGGATCGTGATGATCCCCGTCCTGGTGCTGGTGTTCTATCTCCCCTACAAGTGGACCAATTTCGCCTCCGCGGCGATCTTCGGCCTGGCCGCGCTCACCGACTGGCTCGACGGCTGGATCGCCCGCCGTTACGACCTGCAGTCCGCGTTCGGTGCGTTCCTCGACCCGGTCGCGGACAAGCTGATGGTGGCCGTGGCGTTGTTCCTGATCGTGCAGGGCCATCCCACCGCGTGGATGGCGGTGTGGGCGGCCGTGATCGTCGGCCGCGAGATTGCCGTGTCGGCACTTCGCGAATGGATGGCCGAAATCGGCCAGCGTGCCAAGGTGCGCGTGGCGGTGATCGGCAAGGTGAAAACCACCGCGCAGATGGTCGCCCTGTTGTGCCTGCTGTATTCGGTCGCCCCGCACACCCCGATGCAGGACATCTGGATGGGTACCCAGGTCTTCCACATCGGTGACTGGACCCTGGCGATCGCCTCGATCCTGACGCTGTGGTCGGGGCTGCAGTACCTGCACGCGGCGTGGCCGAGCCTGCGCGAAGACGAGCGCCTCGCGCGCGAGAACGCCAAAGCAAAAAAGAATGCATAAGGGCTGTTGACAGCCCCTCGTTTGGCTGTAGAATTTCGCCTCCCAAGCGGGAATAGCTCAGTTGGTAGAGCGCAACCTTGCCAAGGTTGAGGTCGCGAGTTCGAGTCTCGTTTCCCGCTCCAGATACCGCATTGCATCGTGATCCGTCCCGATGCGATGCAACGAAAAAAGCGACCTTCCGGGTCGCTTTTTTCGTTTGTGCGTGTGCAATCTCAGTGGCGCTGCCCGATCCGGACATCGCACCACGTGCGGATGTCCTCGCGGTCGAACCCGGGGCAGCGGTTGTTGATCGGCAGGTACAGGTACAGCGCCTCGTCCAGATGCACGAAGTGGTAGTAGTTCGTGCGGTCTTTGCCATACAGCCAGTAGTTCGATGAGCCCTGGTTGATGACGTAGGGCTCGAACCAGAGGATGGAGGACTCAGCGGGCATCACATTGCTTCTGTCGGTCAGCATCAGCCAGGCGTTGGAGAAGGCGTGGGTCGTTGCACCCAGCAGGAGGATGGCCACGACCAGGCTGATCGCGGTCACGATGACGACGCGGGCGGTACGGGAACGGCTTGGCATGGCCGGGGAGTTCCAAAGGCGGCGAGGGGGCTGCGCCAGCGCACTGGCAGGCGTCGGGGCAGATCGGACAGGCGCACGGACATGCTGCGAAAAGGATGTTGACGACGTGAAGGAATTCCGACAGAATAGCGCTCCTTCGACGCAGGTCGAGGGGCCGACAGCCTCCAGCGCCTCAGGGTGCGGTGCCGTTGGGGCAAGCGAAAGTCTGCGGGAATAGCTCAGTTGGTAGAGCGCAACCTTGCCAAGGTTGAGGTCGCGAGTTCGAGTCTCGTTTCCCGCTCCAGATTTCGACAGGGCCCCCTTGGGGCCTTGTTTTTCTCCGCAGTGGCACGCGGGCATCCGGTCCGGAAGCATCGGCCGGGATGTGAAAAAAAGTGTGAAAAGGCTGGTGTGTTTCGAGTGGTTTCGGTAACATACACGCTTGATTTTGCGGGAATAGCTCAGTTGGTAGAGCGCAACCTTGCCAAGGTTGAGGTCGCGAGTTCGAGTCTCGTTTCCCGCTCCAAATCCTGACCAGGCCCCGTTCTCGGGGTCTTGTTTTATCGGGGCACGCAACACGCCTTCGATGATCGTAGGGTCACCGGCCTGGTGGCAGAGTGGTCATGCAGCGGACTGCAAATCCGCGTACGCCGGTTCAATTCCGACCCAGGCCTCCAAATAGAAAGTAGCCCAGAGCCCGCGAAAGCGGGCTTTGTGCGTTGTGGGCCTCCATTCAGTTTCGGAGGCAAGAGGCGACAGGGTCTACACAACGCGCTTCGTATGCTGCGGCCGTCCATATTGGCAGCCTTATGCAGACACAAAAAGCACGCGTAGCGACGGGTATCGAAGGCCTCGACAGCATTCTGGGCGGGGGCTTCCCGCAAGGGCGGCTGTACCTGCTCGAGGGGCCGCCCGGCTCGGGCAAGACCACGCTGTCCCTGCAGTTCCTGCTGCATGGGCTGACCAAGGGGGAGCGATGCCTGTACATCACACTCTCCGAAACGGCTGACGAACTACGGGAAGTCGCCCATGCCCACGGCTGGTCACTGGAGGGCCTGGATCTGTTCGAGCTGGCCTCGGCCGAGGAAGCGCTGGGCGACGGCCGGATGCAGTCGGTACTGCACTCCTGGGAGGTCGAGCTGGATGAGACGGTCAAGCTGATCCTGGGCGAGGTGGAGCGGATCAAGCCCCACCGGGTAGTGTTCGATTCGCTCTCCGAGCTGCGCTTGCTCTCGCAGGATCCGCTGCGCTATCGCCGGCAGATCCTCTCGCTCAAGCAGTTCTTCGCGCCCAAGAGCGCGACGGTGGTGCTGGTCGATGACATGACCGCCTCCGGTGAAGAGCGCGATGGCCAGTTGCACAGTCTGTGCCATGGCGTGGTGTCGCTGGAACGGCTCACGCTGGATTTCGGCCCGGCCCGCCGGCGGATGCATGTGCAGAAACTGCGTGGCGTGAACTTCACCGCCGGTTACCACGACATGACCATCCGCGAAGGCGGCCTGGAGGTGTTCCCGCGCTTGATCGCTTCGGACCACCACGCCACGTTCAACGGCACGCCGATCAGCAGCGGGGTCGGGGAGATCGACAGTCTGCTCGGCGGCGGACCGCTGCGGGGCACCAGCACGCTGCTGACCGGCCCGGCTGGCAGCGGCAAGACCAACGTGGCACTGCAATATGTGTGGGCTGCCTGCGAGCGCGGTGAACACTGCTGCATCTTCGAATTCGATGAGCGCATCGGCACCTTGCTGGCGCGCGCCGAGTCGCTGGACATCGACCTGAGCAAGCACTTGGCGTCGGGCCTGCTGGAGATCCAGCAGGTGGATCCGGCCGAGATTTCACCGGGCGAGTTCGCCTGGAACATGCAGCGTGCGGTCGAGGAACGTCACTGCCGTCTGCTGGTGATCGACAGCCTCAACGGTTACGTCACCGCGATGCCGCAGGAAAAGCAGCTGATGCTCCAGCTGCATGAGATGCTCTCCTACCTCAACCAGAACGGCGTGGCGACCATCCTGATCAATCCGCAGCACGGGCTGGTCGGTACCATGTCCACGGGCAATCTCAACGTGTCCTACATTGCCGACTCGGTGGTGCTGTTCCGCTTCTTCGAATCGCAGGGGCGGATCCGCAAGGCGATCTCGGTGATCAAGAACCGCGGCGGTGCGCACGAGAACACGATCCGCGAGTTGAAGATCGACGGCAAGGGCATCTCGCTCAGTGCGCCGCTCAATGAGTTCAAGGGCATCCTGACCGGCACACCGGAATTCGTGGGCAATACAGCGCATCTGCTTGGCCACACCCGTGCGGACTGACGCCGCGCCCGGTGGGGTGCAGATCTTCGCACCGTTCGGGCGTGATGCGCACAGCATCGCTGCCGTGCTCAGCGCCGCCGGCGTGCCGACCACGATCCACGACAGCCTGGCACGGCTGGCCGAGGCGCTCGATGATGACGTGGGCGTCGTGGTGGTGACCGAGGAGGCCGTGGCGAAGGGCACTGCCGCCCTGCTCGAGCCCCTGTCCCGGCAGCCGTCGTGGTCCGATATTCCCTTCATCCTGCTGCGCTCGCCGCGCTCGCAGAAACGCCCGCTGGCCGATGCCGGCCTGAAGCTGGCGATCAACATCATCGAACTGGACCGCCCACTCGGCAGCAGCTCGCTGCTGAGCTCGGTGCGCAGTGCACTGCGCGCGCGCGACAAGCAGTTCCTGGTGCGTGACCAGATGCGGGCGCTGGCCGATGGGCGTGCCGCGCTGGAACGCAGCGAGGCCGAATTGCGCTTGGTCGCTGATGCGATGCCGGTGCTGATCGCCTTCATCGACCGCGACCTGCATTACCGCTTTGCGAACAAGGCCTATGAAGCCTGGTTCCAGCGTCCGGTATCGGAGGTGATCGGCAAGCGCGTGCCGGAGGTGTTCGGGGAAGAGGTCTGGACCAGTCGCCGCCCTTTGATCGAACGTGCGCTCGCCGGCGAACACATCGTGTTCGAAGCCAATTGGCCGTTCAGTGACGGCCGCCGGCGCGATAGCGAGATCCGCTACTCGCCGCGCTTCGATGCGGACGGCGCGCCGGATGGATTCCATGTATTCGTCACCGATGTCACCGCCTCCAAACTGGCCTTGGAGACCAGCCAGCAGCACGCGCTGGACCTGGAGGCGATGGTCGCCGAGCGCACCGCCGAACTGGAACGCCAGATGGCGGCGCGCGAGGCCAGCGAAGCGGCCCTGCGCCAGTCGCAGAAGATGGATGCGATCGGGCAGCTCACCGGTGGCATCGCGCATGACTTCAACAACATGCTGACCGGCATCCTGTCCTCGTTGGACATCATGCGCATGCGCGTGGACATGGGGCGCATGGAAGGGTTGGAGCGTTTCCTGGATGCAGCGACGGCCTCCAGCCAGCGTGCGGCCGCGTTGACCCAGCGCCTGCTGGCATTCTCGCGCCGGCAGTCGCTGGATTCGAAAACGGTGGAGCTCAACGCGCTGGTCGGTTCGGTCCAGCACCTGCTGCGCAGCACCCTCGGCGAGAAGATCCGCATCCAGATGGCGACCAGCGATGCCCCGCTGCGCGCGAACCTGGACAGCAACCAGTTCGAAAGTGCGCTGTTGAATCTGGCCATCAACGCACGTGATGCGATGCCTGAAGGGGGCGAGCTGATCCTGCGGACCTCGCACGTTTTTGCCGCCGATGGCGAGCTGCCGACCATTCCGGCGGGCGAGTACGCCGTGGTGTCCGTCTCCGATACGGGTACCGGCATGCCACCGGAGGTGGTCGAACGGATCTTCGAGCCGTTCTTCACCACCAAGCCGATCGGCAAGGGCACCGGCTTGGGCATGTCGATGATCTACGGTTTCATGCAGCAGTCCGGCGGGCACATCACGGTGGATTCCGCGCCCGGGCAGGGCACGACGGTGTCGTTGTTCATGCCGGTGGTGCACGATGCCGCCGAGGATGACGAGGCGCCCAACGCACAGCCGGTGTCGCTCGGTGCCGGCCAGTCGATCCTGGTGGTGGAAGACGACGAGCAGGTCCGGATGCTGGTCACCGTGGTGCTGGAAGATCTCGGCTATACCGCCGAAGTAGTGGGCGATGCCGATGGCGCCATTCCGATTCTGGGCTCGTCGAAGAAAATCGATCTGCTGATCACCGATGTCGGGCTGCCTGGCCTCAACGGACGCCAGCTGGCTGAAATCGCACGGCAGTCGCGCCCGTCATTGCCTGTGCTGTTCATGACCGGCTATGCGGAAAAAGCACAGGAGCGCTCGGCGTTTCTGGATAACGGCATGGCCATGATCGCCAAGCCGTTCCTGCTCGATGCGTTCAGCGAGGCGGTACGCAGTTCGATGGCCACGCCTCAGTAAATGGTGCCGCCGATATGGAGCAGCGAAAGCAGTACAGCCGCGCGAGTTTCGTTTTAATGCTGTTCTGAACGCTTCAGCCAGTCGCTTTATTTAGGTACCTGAAAGTGCCAGCATAGAGGTTTGACGTGTTGGAGTTTACCCATGCCCCTTTGCGCGATCGCGTATGTCAGCGACGTTGCGGGCCCGCTGTCGGCCGAGCACCTCGATGCACTTGTTGAGGATGCCATCCGCTTCAACAGCCTGGCCGGGGTCACCGGTGTGCTTCTCTGTGACGGCAATCGTTTCCTGCAGTATTTCGAAGGCCCGGATGACGGGGTGTCGGCCGTGCATGAGCGCGTGCTGCAGGCCCGCAGCCATCGCAACATCCGCAAACTGGGCCATGCACGCGTGCCTGGGCGTTATTTTCCGTACTGGAGCATGCGCTGGCTCGGCGTGGAGCCGACCCTGATCGAGGTGTTGTCGGCCGGAGACTGGGAGGCGTTTGCCGATCGCATTGCAGGCCGACCGCCGGCGGACAGTGCGATGGAACGGTTGATGCAGTTCGTTGCGCCGCACCTGCCTGAGCGGGTGGGCATGCAGGACACCCGCTCGGCGGCGGAGTAGTTCGGCTGCGCCCGTGGTTTCTCCCGGGGGCGATGTGGCCGGCAGTGGATTATCCGGCGTGCCGCGCTGACATATTGCTGTCAATACGCGCCCTGCATGATGCGGGCAGGGCGACGGGCGTAATATGAACGGTTCATCATGGACGCGGCCTTTGCCCTTCGGATAATTGACTTAATGAATGGGCCGTGCAAATTTTAAGTGAACCCGAAGTGAATCCACCCCTAAGGGGGTTTTGTCGTCCCTGAAGCAAGCAAGTCCCACGGAGGTCGTATGGAATACGGCGAACATGACTTGGCTGACGGAGTGCGAACCGAGCTGGAAGCCAGCTACGTGAAACATGGCTGCGGCCCGGAATTCTGGTCCACCTACCAGCGTGTGCTCGAACGTCTGGTCCCACCCGCGCAGGGCACCGCGCGAACCCGTGTCACCAATGAGCTGGCGTTGATCATCGAACAGTTGGGGATCGTGCGGCGCGCCCAGTTGGTGCCGCCGCGCAGCGTACGCCCACGCGCGCGCTGAAACCGGGTCGGGGGACCGGGGAAACGATACGGGGACAACCGCCAACGCGGCGCCACTACAGGTGATGAAGGCCGATGGCCAGCAGCGCCAACAGCGTGCCGGCGGCCGCGAGCGTGCGCGGGCGGACCCAGCGTGACGGGCGGTGCTGCATGGCCGATGGGCGCGCATAACGGAGCAATCCCGGTGGGAACTGCCAGGCACGCATGCGCGCGTCGCAGGCATCCTGGCAGTCGCCACAGCCGATGCAATCGGCGTTCGGCCCGGCGCGTACGTCCAGCGCCATCGGGCAGACGCTGACGCAGTCCCCGCAATCCAGACAATCGCCGAGTCGATCGGCGCTGAAGTGCGGCATCGGGCCGGCGATAGCCTCGTGCGCGGCGCGGAACGCATAGTCGCTGGCGCTGGTGGGGTCGAGCAGTCCGCGGCCGCGCGCCTCGATCCCACCCAGCCCCGCCACGCGCGGGCCACGCGGTTCACCGCGACGTGCGTGGTAGTGCATGCGCGGGGTGTCGCTGTCGCAGAACATGCCGTGGATGCGCGCATACGGGCACAGCTCGCGGCAGACATGTTCGCGCAGGAAGCCGGCATTGCCCCAGGTGGCTGCCGCATAGAAGACGATCCAGAACGTTTCCCAGCCACTCCAGGCGGGTGGCCAGGGTGTACCGACCAGGCCGTGGATCGGGCTGAAGAAGCCCACGAAGGTGATGCCGGTCCACGCGGCCACCAGCAGCCACAGCAGATGCTTGACCGTACGCGCGGCGCCGGTGGCCGGCAGCCAGCGCGCGGTGCCGTGATCGATCCAGCGGAACAACCGGCTCCACAAGGTCTGCGGACAGGCGTAGCCGCACCAGAGCCGCCCGGCCAGGTTGGTGAGCAGTACCAGCGCGGTGGCCAGCACGGCGGCCAGACCTAGCAGGAGGCCGACGTCGTGCGGCCAGAGCGTCCAGCCGAACAGATCGAAGCGGCGCGCGGTCAGGTCGAACAACAGCGCTTGCCGACCCTCCCAGCGCAGCCAGGGCAGGGCATAGAAACCGGCCAGCAGCAGCGCGGACAGCAGCGGCCGCCAACGCAGTGGCGCGCGTCGCGCCGGGGCAGGGGGTGCGGGCGAGGTATCGACAAGATGCAGGGCGAGGCGGTCTGTCATGGTCACCCCAGCGGCAGATCATCGTCGTCGCTGGGCATCGGGCGCAGCAGGTACCAGGTAATCGTGCTGGCCGCGGCGGTGACTGCCCAGAACATGAAGAACCCCAGCGTATAGCCCAGTTCGCGGCTGATCTGGTGTTGCGGGAAGCTGATGTCGCGCAGGCGCAGGGGGTCAACGAAGGCGAAGAACACCACGCTGGCCAGGCCGGCCGCCACGAAGCTGGGCCACAGGATGGCGCCCCATTGCTGGATCAGCCGTCGGCGGCTGCCGTCGGGCGGGTCGTGCAGGTCGTTCATTGCGGCCACGGTCAGGAGGAGGGGGCAGGGCACGGCTATACTTCGCGCCGACCGGGGGCCGGGATCGCGGGTGCGCGCGTCCTGTCGAGTTCCCAGACTAGAAGGCTTGGCCACTGGCTTCATTGATCCTGATCAAGGCGGTGGCAGGCTCTGCCGCCGATGCTGGGCGTTGCTGCCCGAGGATGTTCATGCCCGATCCCACTGACAACGCGCTGCCCAATCCCGCGCTGGACCTGTGCAGCGAACAGGAGGTCACCCGCCTGGTGCATGACTTCTACGCGCGCGTCCGCGAGGAGCCGCGCCTGGGCCCGGTGTTCACGGCGCGGATCCACGATTGGGATGCGCATCTGGCCCAGCTGGTCGATTTCTGGTCGGCGATGCTGCGCGGCACGCGGCGCTTCAAGGGCGCGCCGATGCCCAAGCACATGGCCATGGATGAGCTCGACCGCGATCTGTTCGACCGCTGGCTGGCCCTGTTCCGGCAGACCACCGCCGAATGCGGCAATCCACCGATGCAGCGGCTGGCCGACGATGTGGCCGAGCGGATCGCCGACACATTCTGGCGTCGCTTCCAGATGCTGCGCTGGCCAAGCCTGCCGATGGCTGGCCGCCCGGGTGTGAATTGATCTGACGCAATGCGTGCGCACCCGCGCACGCGCAAGCTGGCGGCATGGATACCTTCTCGCCTGCCGCCGCCGGGCTCGCCTGGCACTTTGACCCCGAGCTGCTACGCCGCCACGACCGGCCTGGCCCGCGCTACACCTCCTATCCCACCGCGCCGCATTTCCATGACGGCTATGGTGAGCTTGCGCTGCGCGAGGCCATCGTGGACAGCAACCAGCTTGGCCGGCCGCTGTCTCTGTATGTGCATGTGCCGTACTGCAGCAGCCCGTGCTTCTACTGCGGCTGCAACCGCGTCATCACCCGCGACCAAAGCAAGGGCATCAGCTATGTGGCCCGCGTGCTGAGCGAGGCGGACCTGATGGCGCCGCAGTTCGATCCGGCGCGCGAAGTGATCCAGCTGCATCTTGGCGGTGGCACGCCGAACTTTCTCGCACCGGCGCAGATGCGCGAGTTGATCGATGGGCTGCGCCAGCGCTTCAACTTCAGCTCGGCCGCCGCCCGCGACTTCTCGATCGAACTGGACCCGCGTTTCGTCAGCCGCGATGACATCGCGGTGCTGGCCGAGCTCGGTTTCAACCGCGCCAGCCTGGGGGTGCAGGACTTCGATCCGGACGTACAGAAGGCGATCAACCGCGAGCAGGGTGTGGAGGCCACGCTGGAGATCCTGCGTGCGTGCCGCGAGCACGGGCTGCGATCGGTCAATGTCGATCTGATCTATGGCCTGCCGAAGCAGACACTCGCCGGTTTCGCGCAGACGCTGGACACTGTGCTGCGTGAGCGGCCGGATCGCCTGGCGGTGTACGGCTACGCTCACCTGCCAAACCTGTTCCGCGCGCAGCGTCAGATCGCCGATGCGGACCTGCCCAGCCCCGAACAGAAACTCGCGCTGCTCGGCCTGGCCGTGCAGCGGCTCTCTGATGCGGGCTATCAGTACATCGGCATGGACCATTTCGCGCTGCCCGAAGAAGACCTGTCGCGTGCACAACGCGCGGGCCAGCTGCACCGCAACTTCATGGGCTACACCACACACGCCGATACCGATCTGGTCGGTCTGGGCGCCAGTGCGATCAGCCATATCGGCGCCACCTACAGCCAGAATCCGCGTGAACTGCCGGCCTGGGAGGCGGCGGTCGATGCAGGGCGCCTGCCGGTCTGGCGGGGTCTGCAGCTGGATGAGGACGATGTGCTGCGCGCCGATTTGATCGGGCAGCTGATGTGCCACGGTGAAGTGGACGGTGCCGCCCTGGCGGCACGGCATGGGGTGGACTTCGAGACGTATTTCGCCGATGGCCTGCGCGCGCTGGCCGCACTGCAGGCCGACGGCCTGGCCGACTATGCGCAGGGCGTGGTGCGCGCCAGTGAACGCGGGCGCCCGCTGCTGCGGCTGCTGGCGATGTGCTTCGACCGCTATCTGGCCCAGCCGGACCAGCCGGTGCGGTATTCCCGGGCGATCTGAGCGTCGCGGCATCGGCGCGCATGCATTCCAAAAACCGGTGCGATCAGGCACCCTATGCGCGCCGTTGCCCGGGTGGCGAAACTGGTAGACGCATCGGACTTAAAATCCGCCGGGGGCAACCCCATGCCGGTTCGATTCCGGCCCCGGGCACCACACTGTGGTGTTGTATCTCCCCGCGATCGCGGGTCGAGGCCTAGCAGTACCGCTCCTCATCATCGTCCCTTCGATCGTTCCCGGTCGCCGTGGCCCTGTGCACATGCGCCGGGTACTGCGCTGCGTGCGTGCGTGTGTCCGCACAACTGTGGAACGCCGTCCGCCGCGCCCTGATGCCCCGGCGAATTTCTGAAGTCGGTCACAGAACTGAGATTTATCCGAAGAAGTTGTCTCACAAGACTGTCCCGACGGACATCACGGTGCCGGGCGATTGACGCTGGCTCGCCGACATCGCGGCGTGTTGCTGCGCAGCAAAAAATGGCCGCCCGGCGTCAATGCCAGATCTTTGGCGGGCGGTGCGAAAACATCGCGGAGATTAAGTGCGATCCGCGGAATTCCATCACGGAATCAGCCTCCCGCCACGCTTGATCATTGACTCAAGCTATTAATCGTGCAGCCGCAATTGGGTTCCTGATGTCACTCGTGACGATATAGCGGACGCAATGCAATGGACTATGTGAGAAATCTGAAAGTGGGCAGCAAGCTGGCGCTGGGCTTTGGGCTGCTGTTGGTGCTGTTGGTCCTTTCCTCGTCGTTGGCCTTGTACCAGGCCGCCGGGATCGGGCAGCGCGTGATGGAGATGGAGACCAACAACCGCAAGGTGCAATTGCTCTCGTCGATGCGGCGCAGCAATTTCCAGAATGAAACGAACCTGCGTGACCTGATCCTGGAAGGGGAACAGCGCACGCCCGCGATCCTTGCGCGGATCCAGGCAGTGCGCGAGGAGTACGCCAGCGCGCGTACCGCCCTGGATGCGATTCCCCACAATGCAGAAGGGATGCAGGCCAAGCAGGCCATCAAGGAGGCCCAGGACGCGGCGGTGGCGTTGCACAACCGCATCATCGAGCACGCCAGTGCCGGTGAGGACGAGGCGGCGGTCGCCTTGCTGTATGGCGAGGCCGGGCCGTTGATGGCCGCGCGCGCGGCCTCGATCCAATCGGCGGTGGAGCTGCAGGAGCGACGCAACGGGGAAGGGGCGGCGGCCATCAATGACGCCATCCAGGCATCGCGCACCTTGCTGATCGTCTTCGCGGCGGTTGCGTTGCTGGCCGGCGGCGGCATGGCCTGGTGGATTACCCGCAGCCTGGTTGGCCCCCTGCGCCGGGCGATGGAGGTCTCGCGTTCGATCGCCGAAGGGCGCTTCGACACCGTGGTGGGTGCGCGCAGCCGTGACGAGACCGGGCAGCTGCTGTCCAGCATGGAGGACATGACCACGCGGCTGCGTGCGTTCTCCACCGCGCAGCAGGAGATGGCGCACCGGCATGATCTGGGCGAGCTGGACCACCGCATCGATGCGGGCGCCTTCCCCGGTGATTTCGGGCGCATGGCCAGCGGCACCAACGCCCTGGTCGGGAGCAGCATTGCGTTGACGCAGAAGATCATCGACGTGGTGCGCAATTACGCGGTGGGTGACCTGACCGAGGACCTGGAGGCCCTGCCTGGCGATAAAGCGCGCTTCACCGAAGCGATGGCTACGACCAAGCAGAATCTCGCTGCGATCAACGGCCAGATCCACCGCCTTGCCTCGGCCGCCGCGGCGGGCGACTTCAGTCAGCGCGGCGATGCCGATGCCTTCGAGCATCAGTTCAAGGTGATGATCGAGCGCCTGAACACGATGATGCATATCAGCGATGACAACCTCCGGCAGCTGTCAGCGCTGCTCAAGGCGATCGCCTCCGGCGACCTTACGGTGCGGATGGATGGCGAGTTCCAAGGCGTGTTCGCGCGGATGCGGGACGATGCCAACAGCACCGTCGGGCAGCTGACCGGCATCATCGGCAGCATCCAGTTCGCAGCGGGCAGCATCAATACGGCGGCGGTGGAGATTGCCAGCGGCAACAGTGACCTGTCGCGGCGCACCGAGCAGCAGGCGGCCAACCTGGAGGAAACCGCGGCCTCGATGGAAGAGTTGACCTCCACCGTGCGGCAGAACGCCGAGCACGCGCGCCAGGCCAACCAGCTGGCGATCGGTGCCGGCGCGGTGGCCTCCGAAGGTGGCCAGGTGGTGCAGGAGGTGGTCTCCACGATGCGCGGGATCGAGGCTTCGTCCAAGAAGATCGCCGACATCATCACCGTGATCGACGGGATCGCGTTCCAGACCAACATCCTGGCCTTGAATGCGGCGGTCGAAGCCGCGCGAGCGGGCGAGCAGGGCAGGGGCTTTGCGGTGGTGGCCAGCGAGGTGCGCACGTTGGCGCAGCGTTCTGCGGCGGCGGCCAAGGAGATCAAGGGATTGATCGAAGATTCGGTGGACAAGGTGGCCGTCGGTGCGGGGCTGGTCGACAAGGCCGGGGTCACCATGACCGAGATCGTCACCTCCGTGCAGAAGGTCACCGACATCATGGCCGAGATCTCGGCGGCGTCGCAGGAGCAGTCCGCCGGTATCGAGCAGGTCAGCCAGACCGTGGTGCAGCTGGATGAAACCACGCAGCAGAACGCGGCGCTGGTGGAAGAGGCCACTGCCGCGGCCAGGGCGATGGAAGAGCAGGCGGTCGCGCTGTCGGGTGCGGTCGCGCGCTTCCGTCTGGCGGCGCAGCACGACGGACAGCGGCAGCCGCCGGCCGTCTCCACACGCGCGGTGTCATCGCCGGTTGCTGCATCGCCGCGGCCCGCAGCCAGCGTTCGCCCGGCCGGCGGGAGCGTAACGTCGCTGCCGTCGCGTTCGGCCGCGAACATCGAAGGGGATTGGCGCGAGTTCTGATCGCGCCGTGATCCGGCGCACGCTGTCGAGGTGATGCAACGCGAGGGCAGCCAATGGGCTGCCCTCGTTCGTGAGAGCCGCCAGTGCCGGCGCAACGCAAACTTTACGCAGCCGCCCGCGCGCCGCCGTACGCTGCGCAGCAATTCACTTCGGACACACCACATGGCAAACGCAGGACGTGCAGGGAAAGCACTGGGGTGGGGCGTGGCACTGCTGCTTGGTGGCGCGGCCCAGGCGGCGGCCCCGGTCCAGACGCCGGTGGCGGTGCAGGTGCCGGTGCAGGCGGCGGGCGAGGTGATCGATCTCGCCCCGGTGATGGTGTCCGGCGCGCAGCCCGGGCCGGGGTTGTGGCAGGTCCGCAACAGCCAGGGTCACACGCTGTGGATCCTCGGCACGGTCTCGCCGCTGCCGGCCAAGCTGGACTGGCGCGCCGACGAGGTGCAGGCGGTGATCGCCAGTGCGCAGGAGGTGCTCGGCCCGCCCGGTTGGACGCTGGATGCCGATGTGGGGTTCTTCCGCGGCCTGACCCTGGTGCCGTCGGCGATGAAGGCCGCGCGTGATCCGCAGGGCCGCACGCTGCGCGAAGTGCTGCCGCCCGATCTGTACGCGCGCTGGGAGGTGCTCAAGCAGCGCCATATCGGCCGCGACAACGGCATCGAGAAGGACCGGCCGCTGGTGGCGGCGACCCAGCTGTATGCAGCCGCGCTGAAGGATGTCGGGCTCGGCCGGTCTTCGCCGGTCTCCCGCATCATCGAGAAGGCCAGCAAGGCCCATGGCCTCAAGCCGGTCTCGACCCAGGTGACGATCAAGATCGCCGACCCGCGGCAGGCACTGAAGGAGGTACGTGGGACCGCGCTGCAGGATGTGGAGTGCTTCCGCCGCACCCTGGATGTGGTCGAACACGGGCTCCCGCTGCTGGCCGAACGGGCCAACGCCTGGTCGGTCGGCGATATCGAGGCGCTGCAGCGGCTGGCGGTGAAAGGCCAGTACCTGGCCTGCGTGGACGCAGTGGCCAACAGCGACTTCGGGCGGCGCCGTGGGCTGACCGACGTAGATGCCCAGGCGCATCGCAAATGGATGAGCATGGTCAGCGACGCGCTGGCACGTAATACGGTCACCTTTGCGACCGTCCCGGTGACCTCCCTGCTTACACCGGGTGGGTATGTCGATCAGCTGCGCGGCCGGGGCCTGGAAGTCCAGGCGCCGGAATGAGCGCCGCTGCGCCGCGCGGTTGATAACGGGGCCCGTGCCACATTCAATGTCTACCCAGTGCGAATACTTCGTGGCATAGTCAGCTTCAGTTCATTCCGGAAATCCTTCATGCCGCTGCATGCGGTCGCTTATGTCAGCGACGCTATCGATGGAATCGAAACGTCTGATATCGATCAGATCCTGCAAGCAGCAATGGGGTTCAACAAAGTAGCAGGCGTCACCGGCGTGCTGATGTTCGACGGGCGACGTTTCCTGCAGTACTTCGAGGGCCCGGAGGACGGCGTGGACTCGGTGTTCCAGCGCGTGTTCAATGCGCGCATCCATACGAACCTGCGCGAGCTGGCGCGCGGTCCGGTCAGCGTCCGCCACTTCCCACGCTGGACGATGGCATCGGCAGCGGTCGAGCCCGACGCACTGGCGCGTATCATCGATGCGCCCTGGCACGGCTTTCAGCCACAGCTTCCGACCGGTGGCGATGTGCCTGCAGGGTTTGGATGTCTGCTTGCTGCCTGGACCGGTGTGTCCGGCGAGTTGGAACCTGCAGCGGTGACGCTGGGTTCGTAACGCAAAACAACGCTGGCCGTAACATAATGATCACGGCTTGGCGCCTATTCTCTTTCTACCAGCTGTGACCAGTCTTGCGGGGTTTGCCCTTGGAGGCTGTCTGAAAGGGTAGTAACCGCAGCTGGACCAATATTCCTTTGGCCGTCGTCCGTACTCTCCGCGGGCGGCGGCTTTGTTCTTTGTGGGGCAGGGGCCGGCGCGTTAGGCTTGCATCACCTGCACCCCCGGCTCCGTATCGCATGACGTATCCCCTGATGAAGCCCCGCCTGATGGCCGGCCCGGTTCCGCGATGCGGAGCCGAGCGATGACGCAGGCCATTTCCGCGGCGGTCGCCCCGTGCATCGGCGTCATCGGGCTCGGCTACGTCGGGCTGCCGTTGACGGTGACCTTCGGCCGGCAGCAGCCCACGGTGGGCTACGACATCGATACTGCGCGGGTTGCCGAACTGCAGCGTGGCGTGGATCACACCCTGGAACTGGACGCCGACGAGCTCGCTGCCGCGGTGCATGCCCGTTACACCGCCGATCCTTCGCAGCTGGCCGGGTGCAACGTCTACATCGTGACCGTGCCCACCCCGATCGATGCGCACGAGCAGCCCGATCTGGGCCCGCTGCGCAGCGCCAGCACGCTGATCGCCGGGCTGCTCAAGCGCGGCGACATCGTGATCTACGAATCCACGGTCTATCCCGGCACCACCGAGGAAGTCTGCGTGCCGCTGCTCGAGGCGGGATCGGGGCTGCGCTTCAACGACGATTTCTACTGCGGTTACAGCCCGGAACGGATCAACCCGGGCGACCGCGAGCGCCGGCTGCCCGACATCCGCAAGATCACCTCCGGCTCGACGCCCGAGGTCGCCGCCGTGGTCGACGCCCTGTACAAGGGCATCATCACCGCGGGCACCTGGCCGGCCCCGTCGATCCGCGTGGCCGAAGCGGCCAAAGTGATCGAGAACATCCAGCGCGACGTCAACATCGCCCTGGTCAACGAGCTGGCCTTGATCTTCGATCGGCTTGGCATCGACACCCAGGACGTGCTGGACGCGGCCGGCAGCAAGTGGAATTTCCTGCCGTTCCGGCCGGGCCTGGTCGGCGGCCACTGCATCGGCGTGGATCCGTATTACCTGCTGCACAAATCCGAGAGCGTGGGGTATCACCCCGATCTGATCCATACCGCGCGCCAGGTCAACAACCGGGTCGGCGAGCACGTCGCACAACGCGTGCTGGCGCTGCTGGCATCGCGCAGCATCGAGGTCGCGCAGGCCCGCGTGCTGGTGCTCGGCGTGACCTTCAAGGAGAACTGCCCGGACCTGCGCAACAGCCGCGCGCTGGAGCTGGCGCAGCGTCTGCAGGCCTGTGGTGCCCGGGTGGATGTGCAGGACCCGTGGGTCGGGCCGGCCGCGCTGGCCGATGCGGGTGTGCGCTGGGTCGAGACCCCGGATGCCGCCGCCTATGACGCCGTCGTGCTGGCGGTGGCGCATGAGCGTTTCCGTGCGCTCGATGTCGCGCAGGTGCGCGCGCTGTTGACGCCGGGCGGTGTGGTGTACGACGTGAAATCCGTATGGCCCCGGGAAGTGGTGGACGACCGCCTGTAGACTCGGGGCAGCTATTGATTGAGGAAAGCCATGCACCGCTATCTCGCGTACCTGCTCGCCATCCTGTTGTTCCCGGTCTGCCTGTGGTTGGCCACGATCTGGCCCGCCTGGTACTGGGGCGTCGGCGTGACGGCGGTGCTGGTCGGGCTGGGCACGTGGGACATGCTGCAGAAGCGCAGCACGCTGCGGCGCAACTATCCGGTGATGGCGCACTTCCGCTACGGGCTGGAATCGATCGGGCCGGAGATCCGCCAGTACTTCGTGCAGAGCGATCTGGAAGACGTGCCGTTCTCGCGCCAGCAGCGCGCGCTGATCTACCAGCGCTCCAAGAATGAGATGGACGTGGTGCCGTTCGGCACGCTGCGCAGCACGTATGCGGTGGACTACGAATGGATCAACCATTCGCTGGCACCCACCGAGATCGCCCACCACGATTTCCGCATCCAGATCGGCCCGAACTGCGCCAAGCCGTATTCGGCCAGTGTGTTCAACATTTCCGCAATGAGCTTCGGCTCGCTGTCGGCCAACGCGATCCGCGCCCTCAATGAAGGCGCGCGCCGCGGCAGTTTCTACCACGACACCGGCGAAGGCTCGATCTCGCCGTATCACCGCGAAATGGGCGGCGATCTGGTCTGGGAAATCGGCTCGGGCTATTTCGGTTGCCGTGACGATGCCGGCGGTTTCAGCGAAGAAAAGTTCGTTGCCAACGCCAACCACGATCAGGTCAAGATGATCGAGATCAAGCTCTCGCAGGGCGCCAAGCCCGGCCATGGCGGCGTGCTGCCGGCGGCCAAGGTCAGCGAAGAGATCTCGATCACCCGGGGCGTGCCGATGGGCGTGGACTGCGTGTCGCCCTCCAAACACAGCGCGTTCAATACGCCGGTGGAGCTGCTGCAGTTCGTCGCGCGGCTGCGCGAGTTGTCCGGCGGCAAGCCGGTCGGCTTCAAGCTGGCCATCGGCCATCCCTGGGAATGGTTCGGCATCGCCAAGGCGATGCAGGAAACCGGATTGCTGCCGGATTTCATCGTCGTCGACGGCGCCGAGGGCGGGACCGGTGCCGCGCCGGCCGAGTTCATCGATCACGTCGGTGTACCGATGCACGAAGCGCTGCTGCTGGTGCACAACACGCTGGTCGGGCTGGACCTGCGCGACCGTATCCGCGTGGGTGCGGCCGGCAAGGTGACCAGTGCGTTCGAGATCGCGCGCACCATCGCGCTGGGTGCGGACTGGTGCAACGCCGGGCGTGGCTTCATGTTCGCGCTGGGCTGCATCCAGTCGTTGAGCTGCCACAGCGACAAGTGCCCCACCGGCATCGCCACGCAGAATCCCAACCGCTGGCGTCACCTGGACGCGGCCGACAAGGCCACGCGCGTGCACAGCTATCACGAGAACACCCTGCGCGCACTGCGCGATCTGCTGTGCGCGGCGGGATTGAACGACCCCGCCGAGCTGGGCCCGGAGCACATCCTGCGGCGCGTCTCGCCGGTGGAGATCCGTTCGCTGGCGTCGCTGTACCGCTATCTGGCGCCCGGTGAACTGCTGCGCAAGGTGCCGGACCACGCGGTCTTCCACGACTACTGGGCCGACGCCCGCAGCGACTCGTTCCAACCTCCGGCGCGCATCCAGGCGCTGCGCACGAGCAAATCGCGATGAGCGGTGCGCGTACCGTGCGCCTGCGCGTGGGCGGTGCCGAGGAAGCGGACCGGCTGTGGGTGCTGCGCACGCGCTGCGTCCGCGAGCTGTGCAGTTCGGCGTATCCGCCGGAGGTGATCGCCCCGTGGTCGGCCTCACCGCCGCCGGAACACTATCGCGCGCTGCTCGCTGCCGGTGGCTGCGTGATCGCCGAAGACACCGATGGCGTGCTGCTGGGTTACGGCGTGATCGATCTGGCCGGCAACGAGATCGACGCGCTGTTCGTCGATCCCGACTGCGGCGGCCGCGGCATCGGTCTGACCTTGATGCAGGCGATGGAGGCGCTGGCCGACCCTGTGCGGCCGCTGGTGCTCTCGGCCTCGCTCAACGCGGTGCCGTTCTATGAACGCTGTGGCTTTGAAGCCCTGCGCGAGGAGAACTACCCGCACCCGAGCGGTGTGGCACTCGCGTCGGTGCGGATGCAGCGCACGCGGTAGTGCCGGCCGTTGGCCGGCACCGTGTGATTCACGCCCGCGCCAGCCACGCCACCACGCCACGCCCGGCGCGCAGCCCGCTGGCGTAGCACGCGGTCAGCAGATAGCCGCCGGTCGGCGCTTCCCAGTCCAGCATCTCGCCCGCACAGAACGTGCCCGGCCGGTCACGCAGCATCAGCTGCGCATCCATCGCTTCCAGGCGCACGCCGCCGGCGGTGCTGATCACTTCATCGATGGGGCGCGGTCGCTGCAGGGCCAGCGGCAGGCGCTTGAGCGCGTGCGCGATCTGCTCCAGCGGCAGCTGCCCGGCCTCGCGGCCCAGTACTTCGAACAGCAGGGCGGATTTGACCCCGGTCAGCCCCAGCTGGCGGCGCAGGACCTCGCCGAAGCTGCGGCCCTGGCGCGGCTTCTGCAGCTTTTCCAGCACCTGCGCTTCGGTCTGGCCCGGCAGCAGATCCAGCTGCAGTTCCACCTGGCCATCGCGGGCCAGGTGATCGCGCAGATCGGCTGAGAGGGCATAGATCAGGCTGCCTTCAATGCCGGTCGTGGTGATCACGCACTCGCCCTGCAGTGAGCGCGGTTCACCCCTCAGGTCCGTCCAGTGCGCCACCACCGGCTTGAGCGGGGCGCCGGCCTGGCGCTCGCTGAAGTAGGGCGTCCAGCCGATGTCGAACCCGCAGTTGGCGGGCTGCAGTGGGGCAATGTCGATGCCGGTGGCGGCCATCGGCGCGACCCAGGCGCCATCCGAGCCGAGTTCCGGCCAGCTGCCGCCGCCGAGCGCGAACACCACCGCGTCGGCGGTCACCGTCGTTTCGCCATCGGGCGTCTGCAAGCGCAGCGCACCCGCGTCATCCCAGCCGGTCCAGCGATGCTGCACGTGGAAGCGCACGCCCTGTTCCTTCAGCCGACGTACCCAGCCGCGCAGCAGCGGCGCGGCCTTGCGGTCGACCGGGAACACACGGCCGGAACTGCCCACGTAGGTTTCCACGCCGAACTCCAGCGCCCAGGCACGCAGCGCCTGCGCATCGAAATCGGCCAGCCAGCCGCCCACCGCTTCCGCGCGCTCGCGGTAGCGCGAGACGAACACGTCAGGCGCGTCGGAGTGGGTCAGGTTGAGGCCGCCCTTGCCGGCAATCAGGAACTTGCGGCCGGGCGAGCCCTTGGCTTCGTACAGATCCACGGCGTGGCCGACAGCGCGAACGGTTTCCGCCGCCATCAGGCCGGCGGGGCCGCCGCCGATGATCGCGACCCGGCGTGGGGTGGTCAGGGCAATGCTCATGCAGGCAGGATCAACGCGGCTTGACGTCGAGCAGTTCGACATCGAACACCAGCGAGGCGTTCGGTGCGATCGGGCCGGCGCCACGTGCGCCATAGCCGTACTCGGCGGGAATCATCAGCGTGCGCTTGCCGCCCACCTTCATGCCGGCGAAGCCTTCGTCCCAGCCCTTGATGACCTGGCCCTGGCCGAGGTCGAAGCTGAAGGGCTCGCCGCGGTCCACCGAGCTGTCGAACTTGTTGCCGTGCTTGTCGGCGGTGCGCTCGTCGTAGATCCAGCCCGTGTAGTGCACGGTCACCTTGCTGCCCGGCGTGGCCTCGGCACCGGTGCCCGGCTGGGTATCGATCTTCTCGAACTGTGCGATGCTGCCACCGGGCGGCGGGCCGGGCGGGGTGCAGGCGGCCAGCAGCGACAGCATCAGGGGGGCGAGCAGGTAACGCGGCAGACGGCGCATGGGCGGGCTCCGGATCCAAAAAACGGGGACGCAAGGGTAGCGCATCGCCGGGCGCTATCATGGGCGCATGTCGAAACTGCTGCTCAACCTGCGCAATGTCGCGGACGATGAAATCCAGGATGTCACCGCCCTGCTGGACAAGGCGGGCATCGCCCATTACCGCACCGAGCCCAGCCCCTGGGGCATCTCCTTTGGCGGGATCTGGGTCCGTGACAACGAGGATCACCCGCGGGCCAAGGCCTTGATGGCCGACTACCAGCAGCTACGCGGCGAGCGCGTGCGTGGTGAGCGTGAGGCCGCGCTGCGCGAGGGCACCGCCGAGACCTTCGGCAGCCTGATCCGCCGCCGCCCGGTGTTCGTGGTCATGGTGCTGGTCGGGATGGCCGTCGCCGCCGCCCTGGTGCTGCTGCCGTTCGTGCTGCTGCGCGGCTGATTCCCGGGCGGGTCAGGCGTAGCGCCGGCCCAGCGGCTAAAATGGGCGGATGATTGCCAATACCGCCGCCTACCACTTCACCCCCGTCGCCGACCCGGACGCGCTGTGCGCGACCCTGCTGGAGCGGGCAACCGCCGCGCAGCTGCGCGGTACGATCCTGGTAGCGGGCGAGGGCATCAACCTGTTCCTCGCCGGCGCCGAGGCGCAGATCGACGGCTTCTACGCCGCCCTGCGCGCGGATGCGCGGTTTGCCGGGCTGCGCGTGAAGACCAGCTACAGCCGCATGCAGCCGTTCGCCCGGCTCAAGGCCAAGGTGAAGCCGGAGATCATCAGTTTCCGCATCGACGATGGCCAGCCGCTGGCCTACCCGCGCGCGCCCTCGATCGACCCGGCCACCGTGCAGCGCTGGCTGCGCCAAGGGCACGATGACGCGGGCAAGCCGGTGGTGATGCTGGATACGCGCAATACCCAGGAGATCGAGTACGGCACCTTCCAGGACGCGCTGGTGCTGCCGATCACCAAGTTCACCGACCTGCCCGAGGCCCTGGCCCCCCACCGCGAAGCGCTCAAGGACAGCACCGTGGTCAGCTTCTGCACCGGCGGCATCCGCTGTGAGAAGGCCGCGCTGTGGATGCGCAACGACGGCATGGACAACGTCCTGCAGCTGGATGGCGGCATCCTGGGCTACTTCGAGGCCGTGGGCGGCGAGGGCTATGACGGCCGCTGCTTCGTGTTCGACGAGCGGGTGGCGCTGGATGCGGCCCTGCAGCCGCTGGTGGACCAGGACGCAGACGCCGCCTGAGCGCCTTCACGGCGTTGATTGTCCTGAATCGTCGCGAGACGGAAATCAGCGTCTTGCCATCCACGCCTTGTTGGCGGTGGCAAACCGGCCGGACAGCCCCATCTCAGTGAGATATCTCCTGGTTGGAACGAGCATTCATGATGCAGCTGTCGATTCTTGATCTGGCGCCGGTCTGCGAAGGCAGCGACACCACGCAGGCCTTCGCCAACATGCTGGACCTGGCCCAGCACGCCGAAGGCTGGGGTTTCCACCGTTACTGGCTGGCCGAGCACCACAACATGCCCGGCATCGCCAGCGCCGCCACCGCGGTGCTGATCGGCCATGTGGCCGGGGGTACCCAGCGCATCCGCGTCGGTGCCGGCGGCATCATGCTGCCCAATCACTCGCCGCTGCAGGTAGCCGAACAGTTCGGGACGCTGGCCTCGCTGTACCCGGACCGCATCGATCTCGGCCTGGGCCGCGCGCCCGGCACCGATCAGCCGACCGCCCGTGCACTGCGTCGCTACTTCGACAGTGCCGACCAGTTCCCGCAGGACGTGCGCGAGCTGCTGCATTACTTCGAACCGGCCCAGAAGGGCCAGGCCGTGCGTGCGGTACCCGGCGCGGGCATTCCGGTGCCGGTGTGGCTGCTGGGCTCGAGTCTGTTCAGTGCGCGGCTGTCGGCGGCGATGGGCCTGCCGTTCGCGTTCGCCTCGCACTTCGCGCCGGACGCGATGGATGAAGCGCTGGCGGTCTACCGTCGCGAATTCCGCGCCTCGCAGTATCTGCAGGCACCGTACGCGGTGCTGGGCCTGAACGTGGTCGCCAGCGAGTCCGAAGCCGAAGCCAAGCGCTTGTTCACCACCCAGCAGCAGAGCTTCGTCAATCTGCGCCGTGGCCTGCCGGGGCTGATTCCGCCGCCGATCGACGACATCGAAGCATTCTGGCAGCCACACGAAAAGGCGGGCGTGCAGAACGCGCTGGCCTGCGCGGTGGTCGGCGATGTGAAGCAGGTGCAGGAAGGGCTGGCCGCGTTCGTGGCGCGGCACAAGCCTGACGAAGTGCTGGTCACTGCCAACATCTACGACCATGCCGCGCGCAAGCGTTCGTTCGGCCTGGCGATGCAGGCATGGCGCGCACTGCAGGTGTAATGCCCACGGCGCATGCGAAGAAGGTGTGACCGCGCGGTTCACGTCGCCGTAGCCGCCGATCGGCTGTGATGGTGGCTCCCCTTGCAGGAGTCACCCCATGGCCGAACACGATCGCCAGCAGCACATCAAACAACTGGCCGAACTGATCCGCGACGTCGATATCGCGATGTTCACCACGGTCGGCGCGGACGGGCGCTTGTTCAGTCGTCCGCTGGGCACGCAGGAAGTCGAGTTCGATGGCGACCTCTGGTTCGCCACGGAAGCCGACAGCCCCAAGGTCGCGGAAATCGCCGCCAACCCGCGCGTCAACGTCGCCTATGCCTCTCCGTCGGGCAACACCTATGTCTCGGTCTCGGGCACGGCCCGCGTGGTCAATGACCGCGCCAAGATCGAGCAGCTGTGGTCGCCGGCAATGAAGATCTTCTTCCCGGGCGGCAAGGACGACCCGAACCTGCGCCTGATCCACGTCAGCGCCGAATCGGCCGAGTACTGGGATGGCCCGGGTGGCCTGCTCGGCAAGGCGCTGTATTTCGTGCTGTCGGCGGTTACCGATGATCCGGGCGCGATGTCCGACACCGGCACCGTGGATCTCAAGCCCGGCGCGTAACCGGGCTCACAGGGCCGGCCCTGCGCTGGCCATTGTGGTGCTGAAGCCGGCCGCGGGGTCGGCTTTTTTCGTGGCGCGTCGCGTGAAGGGGGGCCGGCCTCAGCCGAACCAGCGCTGGAACAGGTCCACCGTATATCCCACCAGCTGCCCCGAGCTGAAGCCGAAGAACAGCACGGCTGCCACTGCGCCGATCCAGTTGAGCAGCATCAGCACGCCATCACGCTCCAGCAGTGCCAGGGCGAACAGCAGCAGCTGGAAGCCGAACAGGTAATTGGTCAGCGGGATCGGCAGCGACAGCAGCAGGCCGATCAGGATCAGCAGCAGGCCGCTGAAGGCATGCGCCGGCAGCGGCACCAGCAGCCCCGGCAGACGCGGCTTGAGCAGCCGGTCCAGGCGGCGCAGCGGGCCGTTGATCCGCTCCAGGAAGCGATGCATGGTGCCGCGCTTGGGCCCGCGGTTGCGGATGAAGCCCGGCAGCCAGGGCCGGCGCATGCCGCACAGCATCTGCGCGCCGATCAGGATCACCAGCGGCCCACTGACCGCCCCGCCGATCCCCGGAATCGGAATGAACGCCGGCAGGATCGCCACGAACAGGAACACGCCGAACGCGCTCTGCTGCAGGTCCTGCAGGATCTGGCCCAGCAGCAGCCGTTCCTCCGGGTCACCGTGGTCGAACATCGCCAGCAGGGTACGGATACCCTCGTTGCGGTACTGCGGCCGCGTCGGGTCCGGCGGTGTCGGCTCAGCCGGTGATGTCATCGGTTTCGTCTTCGCTCAGGGTGCGCAGCAGCAGCTTGTCGACACGGGCACCGTCGAGATCGACGATCTCGATGCGCCAGCCGGCCCAATCGAAGTACTCGCCCGCATGCGGGATGCGGCCGAAATAGTGGATGCACATGCCGGCCAGCGTGTAGTAATCGCCATCGTCGGCATCGGGCAGCTCGGCGTTGCCCATCAGTTCGCGCAGGTCCTCGATCGACAGCGAGCCATCGACCAGGAACGAGCCGTCCTCACGGGTCACCACCAGTGCGTCCTCGTCCACGTTCTCCACCGACTGCAGGCGGCCGACCACCGCGCCCATCAGGTCGCTGATGGTGACCAGGCCCTGGATCTCGCCGTACTCGTCCACCACCAGCGCCATCGACTGCTGTTCCTCGCGGAAGATCTCCAGCAGCTTCATCGCGTGGGTGGATTCGGAGACGTACAGCGGCTCGCGCAGGTTCTGGAACAGCGAATGGTCATCGCGCACCAGGCGGGTCACCAGGCTTTTGACCTCCAGCACGCCCACAATGTCCTGGTCGTTGCCGCGGAATACCGGGTAACGCGAGAATTCGTTCTCGCGCATGGTCGCGATGTTCTTCTCCGGTTCGGCCAGCGTATCCAGCCAGGCGATCCGGTTGCGCGGGGTCATCAGGCTGTCGGCGGTGCGGTCGCCCAGGCGCATGACGCGGTTCATCATGTCGCGTTCGTGGGCGTCGATCACGCCGGCTTCGTGGCTCTCGGCCACCAGCATGCGGATTTCCTCTTCGGTCACCGACGCCGATTCGTCCTTGCCCAGCCCCAGCACGCGCAGCACCAGGCGGGTGGAGTGGGACAGCAGCCAGACGCCGGGGGCGGCGATCCTGGCCAGCCAGCTCATCGGCAACGCGACCAGGCCGGCGATGTCCTCCGAACGGGTCAGCGCCAGCCGCTTGGGCACCAGTTCGCCGAAGATCAGCGTCAGGAAGGTGATCAGGGCCACGGCCAGGGTCTTGCCGACCACGCCGGCGTAAGCAAACGCCGGGAACATGCCCTGCAGCCACTCGGCGATGGTCAGGCCGATGGCCTCACCGCCGAACAGGCCGGTCAGGATACCGATCAGGGTGATCCCGATCTGGACGGTGGACAGGAAGTTCTCGGGCTTCTCGGACAGGGCCAGGGCGCGCTCGGCGCGCTTGCTGGAGCCGGCCATCTGCTTGAGGCGGCTCTTGCGCGAGGTCATGACCGACATCTCGGACATGGCGAAGAAGCCGTTGAGCAGGATCAGGGCGAGGACAACAATCAGTTCAAACACGGGCGTCATCCCCGGTTGGTGGCAGGGAGGGCGTGTTCAAGCGATGTCGGCTACCGGAGGGCGCGTAAGCGCGGCGGTGCGGCGGGGGGTAAGGGTCGTCGTCCATAGAGTGCACCCGAAGGTGCCCGCGCATCTTAACAAAAGGCCGGGGCAGGGATGCAATCAGGGTCGTTCAGGCAGGGCCGCGGGAGCGTGAAGATGACGGGGAGTACCCGGATTGGACATCAAACCGTCATAATTCCGCCCGGTGCCGTCCTTCCTCGACGGCGAATAGGTTTCTCAATGTTCTCTCTGCAGACCATTTTTGGCTCCGGCAAACAGTTCTACACCCTGCTGGACGAGGCTGCCCAGGCCGCCCAGGACAGTTCCAAGGCGCTGCACGCGATGCTGCGCGAAGCGGACCGCCAGCCGGCGCTGGACGCCTTCAAGCTGGCCCGCCTGCGCGAGCGCGCGGCCTCCGACAAGATCAGCCAGGCGCTGGTCGACAGCTTCATGACCCCGATCGAGCGCGAAGACATCGAAGCGCTGGGCTCGGCGCTGTACAAGATTCCCAAGCAGATCGAGAAGTTCGCCGATCGCTATTCGCTGGCCACCCAGCACCTGGAACACATCGATTTCGCCCCGCGTGCGGCGATGCTGGAGCAGGCCGCCAGCGTAGTGGTGGAGATGGTGGGCGACCTGCGCCACATGAACCTGGACCGGATGACCGCGCTCAACGAAAAGCTGCGCTCGCTGGAAAACGAAGCCGACCGGCTGATGCTCGAGCTGTACCGCGACATCTATTCCGGCCGCCTGGACAGCCTGCAGATGTTCCTGCTCAAGGAATTCTTCGAGATCCTGGAAAAGGCCATCGATCGTTGCCGCGAGGCCGGCGTGGTCGCGTACCAGATCGTCTTGAAGAACAGCTGACGGACACCACAGCATGCTGACCCTTGTTCTGGTGGTGATCCTGGCCGCGCTCGTCTTCGAGTTCATCAACGGCTTCCACGACACCGCCAACTCCATCGCCACCGTGGTGGCGACCAAAGTGCTCTCGCCCGGCTGGGCGGTGATGCTCGCCGCGTTCATGAACCTCATCGGCGCGCTCACCGGCACCGCCGTCGCGCTGACCATCGCCTCGGGCCTGCTCAACACCAACGTGGTCGATGTGACCCCGCAGGTGATCCTGTGCGCGCTGCTGGGCGGCATCATCTGGAACCTGATCACGTGGTGGAAGGGACTGCCGTCCTCCTCCTCGCACGCCCTGATCGGCGGCCTGTGCGGCGCCGGCCTGGCCGCGGCCCACAACAACTGGGACGCGCTGATCTGGTCCGAGCGGATCGGCACCTGGGCCCAGAACAAGGGTCTGCTGTGGAAGGTGTTCCTGCCGATGATCACCTCGCCGATCGCCGGCTTCCTGCTCGGCATCGCGGTGATGCTGCTGCTGTGGGGCTTGATCGCCGGCATGGCGAAGATCGGTGGTTTCCTGGGCCGTCTGGCCCGCCCGCGCATCGTCAATGCGTTCTTCGGCAAGGCCCAGATCGTCTCGGCGGCCTACATGGGCTTCGCCCACGGCCACAACGATGCACAGAAGACCATGGGCATCATCGCCATGACCCTGATCGGTGCCGAGGCGACCGGTGCGCTGAACGACCTGCCGTCCTGGCTGGCCTTCATGCACCCGGACGCGACCGCCGGTGACGGCATCGCGATGTGGATCGTGCTGACCTGCGCCGTGGTGATGGCTGCCGGTACCGCCTCGGGTGGCTGGAAGATCATCAAGACCCTGGGCCACAAGATGGTCAAGCTGCATCCGATCCACGGCTTCGCCGCGGAGACCAGCTCGGCCACCATCCTGACCGTGGCCGCGCACTTCGGCATGCCGGTCTCGACCACGCACAGCATCTCCACCGCAATCATGGGCGTGGGCTTCGCCAAGAACCCGCGTTCGCTGCGCTTCGGCGTGATCGAGCGGATCGTGTGGGCCTGGATCCTGACGATCCCGGCCGCCGGCGGCTGTGCGTACCTGATCCTGCGTCTGTTCGAAATGTTCGGCTGGGCCTGATCGGTCCACCCGCTGGAACAACGAAAAGCCCGCCGCCAGGCGGGCTTTTTCGTGGGAGTGGGCGTGCCGGGCAGGGCGGGGCGAGGTCGCTACCCGCAGGGTGGCGCCGCGCCGGTGCTATCGCGGCGCCGGGTCGGCCTGATCCTGCCACTCCCGTGCCAGCAGGCCGTAGACGGCTGAATCGGAGATCTCGCCGGCGACCCGCCAGCGCTCCCGCAGCAGCCCCTCGCGCTGGAAGCCGAGCCGCTCCAGCACCTTGGCCGAGGGCACGTTGCGCGGGTCGATTTCCGCCTCCAGCCGACGCAGGCGCAGTGCATCGAACAGGTAGGCCGCGAACCGTGACAGCGCCTCGTGCATGTAGCCCTTGCCCTGTGCCGACGCGGCCAGGTGATACCCGATCTCCGCGCGCCTGGAGGTCTCGTCGATCGCGAACACCACCACGATGCCCAGCAGCGGCCCGTCCACGTGCTCACGGATCGCCAGTTTCAGCTGCGTGCCTGCATCCAGTGCGGCGAGGTCGTCGAGGATCTGCACGTAGGCCTGCTTGAGGTCGGTCCACGCGGGATGGTTCCAATAGCGCATGCCGGCATGGTCGGACTGGATCGCGAACAATGCCTGCGCGTCCGTGGCGCGGATCGGTGTCAGCACCAGGCGCGCACTGTCCAGTTGCAGGGTGGGATCGAACGGCATGGGGGTTCCTGCGAATGCGGTGACGCCACGGTAATCCTTCCCGCTGCATGCATCCATGCCCGGTGGCACAGGCAAGAAAAAACCCGCCGGGAGGCGGGTTCTTTCGGTGTCACATCAGGCGGATCAGACTTCCAGCGAGGCCAGATCGCCCTTCTTTTCCAGCCAGCCCTTGCGGTCGCTGGCGCGCTTCTTGGCCAGCAGCATGTCCATCAGCGAATGGGTCTGCTCACCATCGTCGATGGTCAGCTGCACCAGGCGGCGGGTATCGGGATGGATGGTGGACTCGCGCAGCTGCTGCGGGTTCATTTCACCCAAGCCCTTGAAGCGGGTCACGCTGATCTGGCCCTTGATCTTCTCGCGCTCGATCTTGTCCAGCATCGTGCGCTTCTCTTCCTCGTCCAGGGCGTAGAACACCTGCTTGCCCACGTCGACACGGAACAGCGGCGGCATCGCCACGAATACGTGGCCGGCATCGACCAGCGCCGGGAAGTGCTTGAGGAACAGCGCGGTCAGCAGGGTCGCGATGTGCAGGCCGTCCGAGTCGGCGTCGGCCAGGATGACGACCTTGCCGTAGCGCAGGCCGGCGATGTCTTCCTTGCCCGGATCGCAGCCGATCGCGATAGCCAGGTTGTGCACTTCCTCGGAGGCCAGCACGCTGCCCGAGGACACTTCCCAGGTGTTGAGGATCTTGCCGCGCAGCGGCAGGATCGCCTGGAAGTCCTTGTCACGCGCCTGCTTGGCACTGCCGCCGGCGGAGTCGCCTTCGACCAGGAACAGCTCGGTCCGCGACAGGTCCTGGCTGATGCAGTCGGCCAGCTTGCCGGGCAGGGCGGGGCCCTGGGTGACTTTCTTGCGGGTCACCAGCTTTTCGGTCTTCAGGCGCGCACTCGCGCGCTCGATGGCCAGCTGCGCGATCTGCTCGCCCAATGCGACGTTCTGGTTGAGCAGCAGGCTGAAGGCATCGTGCGCGGCGCCTTCGACGAACCCGGCGGCCTGGCGCGAGGACAGGCGTTCCTTGGTCTGGCCGCTGAACTGCGGGTCGGTCATCTTCAGCGACAGCACGAACGACACGCGGTCCCAGACATCTTCCGGGGCCAGCTTGACGCCACGCGGCAGCAGGTTGCGGAAGTCGCAGAACTCGCGCAGCGCCTCGGTCAGGCCGGTACGCAGGCCGTTGGCGTGGGTGCCGTGCTGGGCGGTCGGGATCAGGTTGACGTAGCTTTCCTGGACCAGCTCGCCCTCGGGAATCCAGGCCAGGGCCCAGTCCACGATTTCGTTTTCTTTCTTCAGGTGGCCCACGAACAGGTCGGCCGGCAGCATCTCTCGCTCGCCGAGCTCGGCCTTGAGGTAATCGCTCAGGCCATCTTCGTAGTACCAGGTGTCCTGCTCGCCGGTGGCTTCATCGTGAAGCTTCACGGTCAGGCCCGGGCACAGCACGGCCTTGGCGCGCAGCAGGTGGCGCAGCCCACGCAGGTTGTACTTGGGCGTATCGAAATACTTCGGGTCGGCCCAGAAGCGCACACGGGTACCGGTGTTCTTCTTGCCGACGCTGCCGACCACTTCCAGCGGGGTGGCGCGGTCGCCCTTGCGGAAGGTGATGCGGTGTTCACTGCCGTCGCGCTTGATATGCACTTCGACGAGGGTGGACAACGCGTTGACCACGCTGACGCCAACGCCATGCAGGCCGCCGGAGAAGGTGTAGTTCTTGTTGTTGAACTTGCCGCCCGCATGCAGGCGGGTCAGGATCAGTTCGACGCCGGGGATCTTCTCCTCGGGGTGGATGTCCACGGGCATGCCGCGGCCGTCATCGCTGACTTCGCAGCTGCCGTCCTTGAACAGCGTGACTTCGACCGTGTGGGCATGTCCGGCCAAGGCTTCGTCGACGGCATTGTCGATGACTTCCTGCGCCAGATGGTTCGGGCGCGCGGTGTCGGTGTACATGCCGGGGCGGCGCTTGACCGGGTCCAGGCCGGACAGGACTTCAATATCGGCGGCGTTATAGCGGGCGTTCATCTGTCTTCATAAAGCGCAATGCGACGGCGAAGTTTGCGGTCTGGACGGGTTTTTTGCACGCCACACGTTCAGGGGGCGGCCGACCGGGGCGCGATAGACTGTGCTGGATGGGAAACCGGACCCTCCGGCGCCCCATTCCATGCCATACCGCGAGGAGCACCCCATGAAGAAGTTGCTGACCATCGTTGCCATCGCCGCCGCCGTGGTGGCCGTGCCCATGGCACTGGCCCAGAACGCCGGACAGGGCCAGCCCACGCCGCAGCAGGGCGAACAGGCCGACAAGGCGCAGGCCGAGGCGGACGCCAAGGCCAAGCGCCGTGCCGCCGCCACGGCCGAAATGAAGGCCAGGGGCGAGCAGGCCCCGCAGAAGGAAGAGGAAGAAGAAGCGCGGAAGAAGCGCTGATTCCTGTTGTCTGATTACCGACGCCCCGGCCTGGCCGGGGCGTTTTTTATGTGAAGACCGTCATCCGCCCCTTGGGCTGGAGGCCGTCAATCTGTAAACTATGGCTTTCCGGGAGTAGTGCGTGTCATCCATCAGCGAATGGACTGGCCTGATCGTGCGCGATCGCCAGCAGGGTAGGCAGGAGGTGACGGTCCAGACAGCGGCCGGCACGGCTGACCCGACGTCGCTGACCCACTCCCGCACCGCATCCCCCCTGATCCCGGCCCAGGCGCGTGAATCTTCCGCTGCCGCCCGGCTCATCCCGATTTCCCCCTTCACGTCGTCCGTCGCCCTGCGCGCCGGCGCCGTTTCCCCCTTCCTGACAGGACACCCCCAGCCATGACTCCCTTGATCTTCGTAACCGGCGGCGTAGTGTCCTCGCTCGGCAAAGGTATTGCCGCCGCGTCGCTTGCCGCCATCCTCGAGGCCCGCGGCCTGCGGGTGACGATGATGAAGCTCGATCCGTACATCAACGTCGACCCGGGCACCATGAGCCCGTTCCAGCACGGTGAGGTCTACGTCACCGACGACGGCGCCGAGACCGATCTGGACCTGGGCCATTACGAGCGCTTCGTGCGCACCCGCCTGAGCCGCAAGAATTCGGTCACCACCGGTCGCATCTACGAGAACGTGATCCGCAAGGAGCGCCGCGGCGACTACCTCGGCGCAACCGTGCAGGTGATCCCGCACATCACCGATGAGATCCGCCGCTGCATGGACGAGGCCACCGAAGGCTTCGACGTGGCGCTGGTGGAGATCGGCGGCACCGTGGGCGACATCGAGTCGCTGCCGTTCCTGGAGGCGATCCGCCAGGTGCGCACCGAGCGCGGCCCGGAGAAGGCGCTGTTCATGCACCTGACCTTGGTGCCGTACATTGCCGCCGCCGGCGAGCTGAAGACCAAGCCGACCCAGCACTCGGTCAAGGAACTGCGCTCGATCGGCATCCAGCCGGACGTGCTGCTGTGCCGTTCCGAGCAGGTCGTGCCGGATTCGGAGCGCCGCAAGATCGCCCAGTTCACCAACGTCTCCGAGCGCGCCGTGATCAGCGTGCCGGACGTGGACGTGCTGTACCGCATTCCGATGGGCCTGCACGCACAGGGTCTGGACGAGATCGTGGTCAACCAGCTCAAGCTCGGCGACAAGGCCGGCCCGGTCGATCTGGCCGAGTGGGAAGCCGCGGTGGATGCCACCCTGCACCCGCTGGACGAGGTCACCATCGCGGTGGTCGGCAAGTATGTCGATCACCAGGACGCCTACAAGTCGGTCGGTGAAGCGCTCAAGCATGGCGGCCTGCGCCAGCGCACCAAGGTCAACCTGAAGT
This sequence comes from Stenotrophomonas sp. PUT21, assembly GCF_052232875.1. Lineage (NCBI taxonomy): Bacteria > Pseudomonadati > Pseudomonadota > Gammaproteobacteria > Lysobacterales > Lysobacteraceae > Stenotrophomonas > Stenotrophomonas sp. PUT21. The sequence goes on from NZ_CP197645.1 coordinate 1,187,395, forward strand.
GGCTCGAAGCGCAGGAGCTGGAAGACAGCGATCTGGCCGCGCTCAAGGATGTCGACGGCATCCTGGTGCCGGGCGGCTTCGGCGACCGTGGCTTCGAAGGCAAGGTGCTGACCTCGCAGTTCGCCCGTGAGCAGCACGTACCGTACTTCGGCATCTGCTACGGCATGCAGGCTGCGGTGGTCGATTTCGCCCGCCATGTGGCCGGCCTGGAAGGCGCCAACAGCACCGAGAACGACCGCCAGTCGCCGAACCCGGTGATCGGCCTGATCACCGAGTGGCGCACCGCCACCGGCGATGTCGAGAAGCGTGACGACAAGAGCGATCTGGGCGGCACCATGCGCCTGGGCCTGCAGGAGCAGCGCCTGAAGCCGGGCACGCTGGCCCGCGAGCTGTACGGCAAGGACGTGGTGTCCGAGCGTCATCGCCACCGTTACGAGTTCAACAACCGTTACCGCACCCAGCTGGAAGATGCGGGCCTGGTGATCGCCGGCAAGTCGATGGACGACACCCTGGTGGAAGTCATCGAACTGCCGCGCGACCAGCACCCGTGGTTCCTGGCCTGCCAGGCGCACCCGGAGTTCCTGTCCACCCCGCGCGAAGGCCACCCGCTGTTCATCGGCTTCATCCGTGCCGCGCGCGAGCGCAAGGCCGGTGGCAAGCTGGCGCAGGACGCCGCCGCCTGATCGGCACGCCGCACTTGCAGCGGGGGCCGCGTGCCCCCATTGCAGAGCGCTAATCACCCACGGCGGCTGGCCTGGCCAGTGTCCGCCGGACAACAAGGAAACGCCATGAAACTGTGTGGATTCGACGTCGGGCTGGACCAGCCCCTGTTCCTGATCGCCGGCCCGTGTGTGATCGAGTCGATGCAGCTGCAGCTGGACGTGGCTGGCAAGTTGAAGGAAATCACCGATCGCCTCGGCATCAACTTCATCTTCAAGTCGAGCTTCGACAAGGCCAACCGTACCTCGGGCACTGCCTTCCGCGGCCCCGGCATGGAAGAGGGCCTGAAGGTCCTGGCTGAAGTGAAGAAGCAGATCGGCGTGCCGGTGCTGACCGACGTGCACGAATACACCCCGATGGACGAAGTGGCCTCGGTGGTGGACGTGCTGCAGACCCCGGCGTTCCTGGTGCGTCAGACCGATTTCATCACCAAGGTCTGCGCGACCGGCAAGCCGGTCAACATCAAGAAGGGCCAGTTCCTGTCGCCGTGGGACATGAAGCCGGTCGTGGAGAAGGCCAAGGCCACCGGCAACCAGGACATCATGGTCTGCGAGCGCGGTGCCAGCTTCGGCTACAACAACCTGGTCAGCGACATGCGTTCGCTGTCGGTGATGCGCGATACCGGGTGCCCGGTCGTGTTCGATGCCACCCACTCGGTGCAGCTGCCGGGCGGGCAGGGCAACAGCTCCGGCGGCCAGCGCGAGTTCGTGCCGGTGCTGGCGCGCGCGGCAGTGGCGGTCGGCGTCTCGGGCCTGTTCGCCGAGACCCATCCGGATCCGTCCAAGGCGCTGTCCGATGGCCCCAACGCGTGGCCGCTGGACCGCATGGAAGAACTGCTCGAAACGCTGATGGAACTCGACGCGGTCACCAAGAAGCACGGGTTCTCGCGCTTCGCATGATGGCCGACGTACCGGCGTCACCCGCGGTGCGCCGCGGCTGGCGCGGCTGGGCCTGGGGCTGGATCGCGCTGGGTGCGGCGATCACCGCCTGGGGCGGCGTGTTCGTGCTGGTGCTGCTGGTGTTCGCCAGCGTCGGCTCGCCCGGCGATGGTGACAACGCGCTGCGCTCGGTGCGCCCGCTGCTGTTGGTGACGCTGTCGTTGACCGGCACCGTGGCGCTGGTCTGTGTCACCGCCAGCGTGCTCGCGTTCCGGCTGCGCCGGCAGGCGGCCGGTGGCGGTGCCGCGCTGGCGCTGCTGGCCGTGCTGATGCTGGTGCTGTTGATCCCGTCGCTGGTCTCGCGCCACGCCAGCGTGGCCGGGGTGCTGCCCGCCGCTACGCCGATTTGGCAAGTGGCGGGTGTGCAGGGATAATCACGCGGCATGTTTTTTTTGGCGCTGCGTTGGCGGCGCCTCCCCCTCTCTGACTGGTAACCGGCCCGCTATGACCACGATCCGCAGCATCCACGCCCGTGAAATCCTCGACAGCCGTGGCAACCCCACGCTGGAAGCCGAAGTCATCCTCGAGGACGGCTCGTTCGGTCGTGCCGCGGTGCCGTCGGGCGCCTCGACCGGCACCAAGGAAGCCGTGGAACTGCGTGACGGCGACAAGACCCGTTACCTGGGCAAGGGCGTGCGCAACGCCGTGTCCAACGTCAACACCACGATCGCCACGGCGCTGAAGGGCTTCGATGCCGCCGACCAGGAAGGCCTGGACCGCCGCCTGATCGATCTGGACGGCACCGAGAACAAGGGCCGCCTGGGTGCGAACGCGCTGCTGGGGGTTTCGCTGGCCAATGCCCATGCCGTGGCCGCCTCGAAGAAGCAGGCGCTGTGGCAGCACCTGGCCAACGGCCGCGACGTGACCCTGCCGGTGCCGATGATGAACATCATCAATGGCGGCGCGCATGCCGACAACAACGTCGATTTCCAGGAATTCATGGTGCTGCCGGTCGGCTTCACCTCGTTCTCCGAGTCGCTGCGTGCCGGTACCGAAATCTTCCATTCGCTCAAGTCGGTGCTCAAGGGCCATGGCCTGAGCACCGCAGTGGGCGACGAAGGCGGTTTCGCACCGGACTTCCGCAGCAACGTCGAAGCGCTGGACACCATCCTGGAAGCCATCGGCAAGGCCGGCTACACCGCCGGTGAAGACGTCCTGCTGGGCCTGGACGTGGCCTCCAGCGAGTTCTACGAGAACGGCAAGTACAACCTGGTCGGCGAGAACAAGCGCCTGACCTCCGAGCAGTTCGTCGATTTCCTGGCCGACTGGGCCGCGCAGTACCCGATCGTGACCATCGAAGACGGCCTGGCCGAGAACGACTGGGCCGGCTGGAAGCTGCTGACCGACCGCATCGGCAACAAGGTGCAGCTGGTCGGCGACGATCTGTTCGTCACCAACCCGAAGATCTTCAAGGAAGGCATCGAGTCCGGTACCGCCAACGCGATCCTGATCAAGGTCAACCAGATCGGCACCCTGACTGAAACGCTGGAAGCGATCGCCATGGCGCACGCGGCCAACTACGCCTCGATCGTCTCGCACCGTTCGGGTGAAACCGAAGACACCACCATCGCCGATATCGCCGTGGCCACCACTGCCACCCAGATCAAGACCGGCTCGCTGTGCCGCAGTGATCGCGTGGCCAAGTACAACCAGCTGCTGCGTATCGAGGAAGCCCTCGGTGCCGGCGCGCGTTACGCCGGTCGTGACGCGTTCGTGTCGCTGAAGCGCTGATCCCATGCGCAACTGGCGCTGGCTGCTGCTGGTGCTCGCGCTGCTGCTGGGATGGCTGCAGTACCGCTTCTGGTTTGGGCCGGGCAACTCGGGCGAGGTGATGATGCTCGAGGCCCAAGTGGAGAACCAGAAGCGGGACAACGCCGGCCTGCAGCAGCGCAATGACGCGCTCGCTGCCGAGGTCAAGGACCTCAAGGAAGGCGAGGCGGCCATCGAAGAACGCGCGCGCAGCGAGCTGGGCATGATCAAGCCCGGCGAAAAGTTCTACCGCGTGGTCGAAGACGCGCCGGTGCCGCCGCCGCGTGCGCCGACGGCTGTGTCCGATCCGGACGCACCGCACCAGGACGTGCCCTGATGGCCGGCATCTGGGCGGTGGTTCCCGCCGCTGGCCGTGGCACCCGCTTCGGCGGGCCCACGCCCAAGCAGTATCTGCTGGCCGGCGACCGCGTCCTGCTGGCCCATACCCTCGAGGCCTTGCTCTCGCACCCGGTCGTGGCCGGGGTGATGGTGGTGGTCGCCGAGGATGACGCCGACTGGCCGGGCTGGCAGTCACTGGCGGACAAACCCATTCTGACCTGCATCGGTGGGGCGACCCGCGCCGGTTCGGTGCTGGCCGGCCTGCATGCCTTGCCCGATGACGTGCGCGCCGATGATTTCGTGCTGGTGCACGACGCAGCACGCCCCAACCTGGCCGCGGCCGATCTCGGTCGCCTGCTGGAAGTCGGCCGTGCCGACCCGGTCGGGGCGATCCTGGCCGCACCGGTGCGCGATACGCTCAAGCGCGCCGGCGATGATGGCGGCATCGATGCCACCGAACCGCGCGAGCGCCTGTGGCGTGCGCTGACCCCGCAGCTGTTCCGCCGCCACCAGTTGGCGCGCGCGCTGCAGGAGGCGGCCGACGCCGGCGTGGAGGTCACCGACGAGGCCATGGCCATGGAGCGCCAAGGGCTGCGCCCGCTGCTGGTGGAAGGCAGCGAAGACAACTTCAAGGTCACCACCCCGGCTGATCTGTCCCGTTTCGAATTCGTGTTGTCGCGTCGCGAACCCTGACGTCCGCACGCGCCACACCCAACCGCAGGTTCCCGCAATGACCACGCCACAGTTTCCTCCCTTCCGCATCGGACAGGGCTACGACGTCCATGCCTTCGGCGAGGGCGACCACATCATGCTCGGCGGGATCCGCGTCGCGCACAGCTGTGGCGTGCTCGCGCACAGCGACGGCGATGTGATCCTGCATGCGCTGTGCGATGCGATGCTGGGTGCGCTGGCGCTGGGCGACATCGGTGTGCATTTCCCGCCGACCGACATGCGCTGGAAAGGCGCGGACAGCGCGCACCTGCTCGCGCACTGCAACGGGCTGCTGCGTGAGCGCGGCTGGCAGGTCGGCAACACCGACATCACCGTGATCTGCGAGCGGCCCAAGGTCGGCCCGCATGCGTTGGCCATGCGCGAGCGCATCGCCGCCGTGCTGGGGATCGCGCTGGACTGCGTGAGCGTCAAGGCGACCACGTCGGAGAAACTGGGCTTCACCGGCCGCAGTGAGGGCATTGCTGCCCAGGCCAGCGTGCTGTTGGTGGCGCTGTGATCCCGTTGCCGCTGGCGTTCGGTGCGCCGCTGCTCACCGCGAAGATCCGCACCACGCCCGAGGATTTCCAGGTCGACGAACTGCCGGCCTTCGAGCCGAGCGGCGAGGGCGAACACCTGCTGCTGACCATCCGCAAGCGCGGCGCCAATACCGTGCATGTCGCCAAGGTACTGGCCAAGTGGGCCGGGCTGCCTGACATGGCGGTCAGCTACGCCGGGATGAAGGACCGTCATGCGGTCACCACCCAGCGCTTCAGCGTGCACCTGCCCAAGCGCGTGGCACCGGACCCGGCACTGCTGGCTTCGGACGAGATCGAGGTGGTCGAGTCGACCTGGCACAACCGGAAATTGCAGCGCGGTGCCCTGGCCGGCAACCGATTCAAGCTGGTCCTGCGCGATGTGCAGGGCGATGCCGCGGCCATCGAAGAACGCCTGTCGCATATCGCCTCGCGTGGCCTGCCGAACTGGTTCGGGGAGCAGCGCTTCGGTCGTGACGGTGGCAATGTGCCGGCGGCGCTGGCCATGTTCGGCGGGCGCCGCATGCGCCCGGACCAGCGCTCGCTGCTGCTCTCGGCCGCACGCTCGGCGCTGTTCAACCAGGTCCTGGCGGCGCGCGTGGAGCAGGGCAACTGGGACACGCCGCTGGACGGCGAGGTCTGGATGCTCGATGGCAGCCGCAGTGTGTTCGGCCCGGAGCCGTGGACCGATCTGCTGGCTGATCGACTTGCCCGCTTCGACATCCATCCCAGCGGCCCGTTGTGGGGCGAGGGCGAGCTGCGCAGCACCGGTGCCGCCGCCGAACTGGAACGGGGCGCGGTCGCCGATGCGCAATCGCTCGCGCTGCGTGCCGGGCTGGAAAGCGCCCGCCTGAAGCAGGAGCGCCGCGCGCTGCGCCTGCGCCCGGCGATGCTGCAGCACCAGTGGCTGGCGGCGGACGTGCTGGAATTGAGCTTCGCGCTGCCGCCGGGTTGCTATGCCACCGCAGTGCTGCACGAACTCGGCCCGGTGGAAGACGCCAGCCAGTCCGATACCTGAGCCACGTAGAGCCGACCGTTGGTCGGCTGCCTAGCTCAGCCGACCAACGGTCGGCTCTACCCCGTGCATCTGCGGCAGGGTGCTCAGCCGACCAACGGTCGGCTCTACCCCGTCGTGTGGGGCGGGGGGATTCCGGGGGGCGGCGTTACCGGTTGCTCAGCAGTACCAGCACCGCGCCGGTGCCGCCCTGGCCGGCGGGCGCGGAATGAAATGCCAGCACGTCGTTGCGCAGCCTCAGCAGCCGATCGACCAGATTCTTCAGCACCGGTGCGCCGCCATCGGATTGCAGTCCCTTGCCATGGATGATGCGCACGCAGCCGTACTCATGCGCGTGGGCCTCCACCAGGAACTGCCGCACCAGCGTCTCGGCCTGGGCCACCGTCGCACCATGCAGGTCCAGTTCGTCCTGCACCGAATACTGCCCACGCTTGAGCCGCTGGAACATCCGCGGCGGCAGGTTCTCGCGCCGGTAGCTGGCGGTATCGCCGGCCTCCAGCGGGCTGCTGTCGCGCAGCAGCCGGGCGAATTCCCCGCGGGCCTCCTGTTCATCCTGCTCGGCCATCCGCGCGCGCGGTTTCGGCCGCGGCGTGGCTGGCGGCGCAGTCACCACCTTGCGCAGCGGTTTGACCTCGCCGATGGCGGCCCGGAACAGGGCTGCGGGATCTTCGTCTTCAGGATGTGACATGCGTACAGCCTAATGGGCGGACGAGGCGATGCCTACCGTTATCGGGGTAGGACGATCTGTCCGCTTGCGGCACAATAGCTGACGCACTTGCGCGGTCGTCCCGCTCCGGAAGGGGCAGGGCCACCGCCGCCAACAGTGGGAAGTGATGGAATCGAAGTCTTGAAAAATCAAGCGGTTAAATCGCAGATGCGGATTCTGGTCAGCAACGACGATGGTGTCGATGCGCCGGGCATCAAGATGCTCGCCACGGTATTGCGTGACGCCGGTCATGAAGTGACCGTGGTCGCCCCCGATCGTGATCGCTCCGGCGCCAGCAATTCGCTGACCCTGGACCTGCCGATCCGCATGAAGCGCATCGACCACTACACCTGCTCGGTGGCCGGCACGCCGACCGACTGCGTGCATCTGGCCCTGACCGGCATGCTCGAGTACGAGCCGGACATGGTGGTATCGGGCATCAACAATGCCGCCAACCTCGGCGATGACGTGATCTACTCCGGCACCGTCTCGGCGGCGATGGAAGGGCGCTTCCTGGGCCTGCCCGCGGTGGCGATGTCGCTGGTCACGCACAACCACGAACCGCGCAACTTTGAAACGGCGGCCCGCGCCGCGGTCGAGATCGTGACCCGGCTCAAGGCCGACCCGCTGCCGGCCGACACCATCCTCAACGTCAACGTGCCGGACCTGCCGTGGAGCGAGGTCCGGGGCTTTGAAGTCACCCGGCTGGGCAACCGCCACCGTGCCGAAGGCTGCATCGCCCAGCGCGACCCGCGCGGCAATGAAGTGTTCTGGATCGGGCCGGCCGGACGTGAGCAGGATTCCGGCCCCGGCACGGATTTCCACGCGGTCCGCAACGGCTACATCTCGATCACGCCGATCCAGGTCGACCTCACCCGTTACCAGGCATTGGAAAAGGTGGCCAGCTGGGTGGCCGGGCTCACCGACGCGCTGGACCAGCCTTCATGAGCCCGCGCCTGCGCCTGCAGCCCGAAGCGGTCGGTATCGGCATGACCTCGCAGCGGGTCCGCGACCGTTTGGTCGATCGCCTGCGCGACGCCGGCATCACCGACGAAGCCACCCTCAATGCGATCCGCGTGGTGCCGCGCCACCTGTTCATCGATGAAGCACTGGCCTCGCGTGCCTATGAAGACACCGCGCTGCCGATCGGGCACGGCCAGACCATTTCGCAACCCTGGGTGGTGGCGCGCATGACCGAAGCGGTGCTGCAGTCCGCGCCGAAGACGGTGCTGGAAGTGGGCACCGGCTCGGGCTACCAGGCCGCCGTGCTGGGCGCGATCGGGCTGGAGGTGTACACGGTCGAGCGCATCGGTGATCTGCTGCGCCAGGCGCGCAAGCGTTTCCGTGCGCTGGGCATGAACATCCGCAGCAAGCATGACGACGGCCGTGTCGGTTGGGTTGAGCACGGCCCTTACGATGCGATCGTTGTGACGGCGGCGGCACCGGCGCTGGTCGATGCGCTGGTCGAGCAGCTGGCCGTGGGCGGCCGCCTGGTCGCGCCGGTCGGTGGCCCGGGCGCGCAGTCGCTGATCCAGTTGACCCGTCGCGATGACGGCAGTGTCGAACAGCAGGTACTGGCACCGGTCACGTTCGTCCCGTTGCTGTCTGGCATGCTGGACTGATTCCAAGGAGCGTTGCGTCATGAAGATTTTTGGTCCGCTGTACGAGCGGGCAATGAAGTGGGCCGCGCACGAGCGCGCCCCGACCTATCTCACGGTGCTGAGTTTCATCGAGGCGATCATCTTCCCGGTGATGCCCGAGGTGATGCTGGCACCGATGTGCGTGGCCCAGCCCAAGCGCGGCTGGTGGTTCGCCACGCTCAGCCTGGCCGGCTCGATGGCCGGTGCGCTGGTCGGCTATGCGCTGGGCCATTTCGCCTTTGAAGCGCTCAAGCCGGCGTTCGCCGCGATGGGCATGCTGGGCAGCATCGAAGGCGGCATCGCCATCGTGCAGGCCAAGATGGCCGAGTCGCCCTGGGCGGTGTTCACCTTCCTGGTGCTGGGCGGTTTCATGCCGATCCCGATGAAGGTCTTCACATGGGCATCGGGTATCGTCGGCGTGCCGTTGCCGCAGTATTTCCTGAGCATGTTGATCGGCCGTGGCAAGCGCGTGTACGTGCTGGCGGCGGTCATTCGTATTGGCGGGCCGCGTGCGGAAGCTGCGCTGCGCCGTTGGATTGAACCGCTGGGCTGGATCGCGACCGCGCTGGTGGTCGTGCTGGTCGCCTGGCTTGTATGGAGGTCGAAGTTCGCATGAGTGCTGATCGTTTGAGCAAGGGAGTGCGCACCGGCGCGCTGCTGTTGGTGGTGTCGGCGCTGAGCGCCTGCGGCACTGCCACCGTGGTGCGGCCCTCGGGCTCGGGCGGCGTCGCCCACAGCACGCCACAAACCTCGGTGGCCAAGCCGGGCCAGACCGCTGTCGTGCGCCGCGGCGACACGCTGTATGCGCTGGCCCGCATCCACAACATCACCCCGCGCGATCTGGCTGCCTGGAACGGGCTGGCCGAGCCGTACACCATTTATCCGGGCCAGTCCCTGCGCCTGTTCCCGGGTGGCAGCGGCAGCCCCGGCCGTGCCCCGACCACCGTGGTCACTGCGCCGCGTCCCGGCGGCACGGCCCCGGCCGCCACCCCGGCACCGACCGTTGCGATCAAGAGCAACATCAGCTGGCGCTGGCCCGCCGATGGGGCCATCGTCGGCCGCTTCGTCGCCGGTGAAGCGACCAAGCAGGGCGTGGACATCGCCGGTACCAGCGGCCAGCCGGTCCGGGCGACCGCGGCGGGTGTGGTGGTGTACTCCGGTGCCGGCCTGGTCGGTTTCGGTGAGCTGATCATCATCAAGCACAGCGACCAGTGGCTGTCGGCGTATGGCCACAACCGCAAGCGCCTGGTCAACGAAGGGCAGAGCGTGAAGGCCGGCGAGCAGATTGCCGAGATGGGCCGCACCGGCGCCGCGCGCGACATGCTGCACTTCGAGATCCGCTACAACGGCAAGCCGGTCGACCCGCTGCTGTACCTGCCGCCGAAGTAACCACGAAAAAGGCCGCCCCAGGGGCGGCCTTTTCTGAACGGAATCGCCGGTCTCACCCCTTCAGGATGAATGCCGCCGCCACCTTGCGACCCTCGCTGGCGAGGATGTTGTAGGTCCGTGCGGCCGCCGGGTTGTTCATCACTTCCAGTCCAATCCCCCGGGTCAGGCACGCGGCCATGACCGCCGGAGGCGGGAACACCTGGGTATCGCCCGTGCCCAGCACCACCAGCGCCGGGTTCAGCGCCAGCACCGGCGCTAGGTCTTCCGGGGTCAGGCGGGCGATGTCCGCCACCGGCCAGGCTTCGATCAGCGTGTCCGGGGCCAGGATGAAACTGGCCGCCAGGGTCCGGTCATTCACCTTCGCGCTGCGGCCATCGGCGGCACGCAGGGCATAGGCGTAGTCGGGGATTTCGTGGCTCAGCTGCATGGGCGTTCCGGGATCAGCCGCGCGGCAGGACGATCTGGCGCTGTTCCTTGCTCGGGCGGTACAGCACGGCCACGTGGCCGATGCGCTGCACCAGCGCGCTTTCGCTGGCACTGACCAGCTCGGCGATCAGGGCATCACGGGCCTCGCGGTCTTCGGCAGCGACCTTGACCTTGATCAGCTCGTGGCGCTCCAGCACCTCTTCCAGTTCAGCCAGGAAGGCCGGTGTCACCCCCTTGCCGCCGATCTGGAGCAGGGCTTTCAGATCATGCGCGTGGCCGCGGAGGAAACGGGTTTGGGAAGACGTCAGGGCGATAGCCATTCAGGAACAAGCGGTTAACTGGGGCGATCAGGGTATCATGACCTCCCCATCGGACCCGCATCTCAATGGCAACCCGCAGCAAAAGCAGTCAACGTTGGTTGAAAGAGCACTTCGCCGACCCCTTCGTGAAGAAGGCCCAGGCCGAGGGCATGCGCTCGCGCGCGGCCTACAAACTGGAGGAGCTGCTGGAGCGGGATCGGCTGCTGAAGCCGCACATGGTCGTGGTCGACCTGGGCGCCGCCCCGGGCGGCTGGTCCCAGCAGGTCCGCCGCCAGATCGGCGATACCGGCCGGGTGCTGGCCCTGGACATCCTGGAGATGCCGCCGCTGGCCGGCGTGGAGTTCCTTCACGGTGACTTCAGGGAGCAAACCGTCCTATCGGAGTTCGAAGCCATGCTGGGGGATCAGCCGGTAGACCTTGTGCTCTCGGATATGGCCCCCAATAAGAGTGGAATGGACGCGGTGGACCAACCGCGGATGATGCACCTGGCGGAGTTGGCGTTGGAGTTTGCCGACAACCATCTCAAGCCCGGTGGCGCGTTCCTGATCAAGCTGTTCCAGGGCGTGGGCTTTGACGACTATGTGCGCGAAATGCGCCGCCGGTACGACAAAGTGGTGATCCGCAAGCCTGAAGCGTCCCGTAAGCGCTCGCCCGAGGTGTACGCCTTGGGGCAGGGAAAACGCGCGCAGATCAAGTAAGCTCAACCATACGAATCGCGTCAGGAATTAGAGGAACACCGGAGCCAATGAGGATGAACGACTTGACCAAGAACCTCCTGCTATGGGTGGTCGTCGCCGTCGTGCTGATGGTGGTCTTCCAGAGCTTCTCGCCGAAGAGCAGCGGAGCCGGCGCGCAGGGGGCGACGTACTCGCAGTTCCTGGACCAGGTGGACAGCGGCAACATCCAGAAAGTAGTGCTGGGCGAAATGCGCGGCGGTGCCAACGATGTGACCTATACCACCCGCAGCGGCCAGACCAGCACCATCACCGCGCCCTACGATCGTGATCTGATCAACGTGCTGCGCGGCAAGAAGGTGGAATTCGAACAGGCACCTCCGTCCAGCGGCATCTCGCTGGGCGCGATCCTGATGAACTTCCTCCCGGTGATCCTGATCATCGGTTTCTGGATCTTCATCATGCGCCAGATGCAGGGCGGTGGCGGCGGGGCCAAGGGCGCGATGTCCTTCGGCAAGTCGCGCGCCAAGCTGCAGGGCGAAGACCAGATCAAGGTTACCTTTGCTGACGTCGCCGGTTGCGACGAGGCCAAGGAAGAAGTCGGCGAACTGGTCGACTTCCTGCGCGACCCGACCAAGTTCACCAAGCTGGGCGGCAAGATTCCGCGCGGCGTGCTGATGGTCGGCCCGCCGGGTACCGGCAAGACCCTGCTGGCCCGTGCGATCGCCGGTGAAGCCAAGGTTCCGTTCTTCTCGATCTCCGGTTCGGACTTCGTGGAAATGTTCGTCGGCGTCGGCGCCAGCCGCGTGCGCGACATGTTCGAGCAGGCCAAGAAGCAGGCACCGTGCATCATCTTCATCGATGAAATCGACGCTGTCGGTCGCCATCGCGGCGCCGGCCTGGGCGGCGGTCATGACGAGCGCGAGCAGACCCTGAACCAGTTGCTGGTCGAAATGGACGGTTTCGAGGGAGGCGAGGGCGTGATCGTCATCGCCGCCACCAACCGTCCGGACGTGCTCGATCCGGCGCTGCTGCGCCCGGGCCGTTTCGATCGCCAGGTCGTGGTCGGCCTGCCGGACGTCAAGGGCCGCGAGCAGATTCTCAAGGTGCACATGCGCAAGCTGCCGCTGGCCGACGATGTCGAGCCGATGGTGATCGCGCGCGGTACCCCGGGCTTCTCCGGTGCGGACTTGGCCAATCTGGCCAACGAAGCCGCGCTGTTTGCCGCACGTGGCGGTGAGAAGGAAGTCCGCATGGACCACTTCGACCGTGCCCGCGACAAGATCCTGATGGGTGCCGAGCGCCGTTCGATGGCGATGAGCGAAGAAGAAAAGACGCTCACCGCGTATCACGAAGCCGGCCACGCCATCGTCGGCCGTCTGGTGCCCGAGCACGATCCGGTCTACAAGGTCACCATCATTCCGCGCGGTCGCGCGCTGGGTGTGACGATGTACCTGCCGGAAGGCGACAAGTACTCGATGAACCGCGTGGCGATCGAATCGCAGCTGTGCTCGCTGTATGGCGGGCGCGTGGCTGAAGAGCTGATCTTCGGCACCGACAAGGTCACCACCGGTGCGTCCAACGACATCGAGCGCGCCACCAAGATGGCCCGCAACATGGTCACCAAGTGGGGCCTGTCCGACGAGCTCGGTCCGATCGCCTACGGTGAAGAAGACGATGAAGTGTTCCTCGGCCGTTCGGTGACGCAGCACAAGAGCGTGTCGGATGACACCGCGCGCCGGATCGACGAAGTGGTCCGCAGTATCCTGGACAAGGCCTACGCCCGTACCACCGAGCTGCTGACCGCCAACCTGGACAAGCTGCACACGATGTCCCAGCTGCTGCTGCAATACGAGACCATCGATGCGCCGCAGATCAACGCCGTCATGGAAGGGCGCGATCCGCCGCCGCCGGCGGGTTGGGGCAAGTCCCCCAGCAACAAGGATGGCGGCAACAACGACAAGGGCGGCGATGCCCGTCCGGTCGCCCCGATCGCCGGCCCTGCCGAGCAGATCTGAGGGGTGCCCACGTAAGTGACGAAGGCCGGGGAAACCCGGCCTTCGTCGTTTCGGTCAGGTCATAATGACCGTCCGTTTTCGTTCCCGTTCTGGAGTCGCCATGTCCGCACCCCCGCCGCAACCGGTCTCGCACACCACTGAAATGGTGATCGCCACGATCATTGGCGTGGCCATCGGCCTGACCCGCGACAACTTCCTGCTCGGCGCCGGCATCGGCATCGCGGTCGGTGTGCTGATGAGCATCGCCAAGACGGTGTACGTGGAGCGCAAGCGCCGCCAGCGCTGAGGGCACGCTTCGTCAGCGCGACCGGCAGGCGCTCGCGTGGTCCGGCGTAAACTACGCGCTGGCGTACTTTGTGGATCTGCCCATGTTCGATATCTCCCCCCAGCTCGATTGCGGTGGCCGCCTGCTGCGGCTGGATCGCCCGCGGGTCATGGGCATCGTCAACGTCACCCCGGATTCGTTCTCCGACGGCGGTAAGCACGACAGCGTCGAGTCCGCGGTCGCGCATGGGCTGCAGCTGGTGGCCGAAGGGGCCGACCTGCTCGACATTGGCGGCGAGTCAACCCGGCCCGGCAGTGCGCCGGTGCCGCTGGATGAGGAGCTGCGCCGGGTCATCCCGGTGATCGAACGCCTGGCGCGCGAAACGTCCGTGCCGATCAGCATCGACACCTTCAAGCCCGAGGTGATGCGCGCCGCGGTTGCGGCCGGTGCGGGTCTGATCAATGACATCCATGCACTGCGCCAGCCCGGTGCGCTGGCGGCTGCCGCCGAACTCGATGTGCCGGTAGTGCTGATGCACATGCAGGGCGAACCGGGCAGCATGCAGGACACGCCGCACTACGACGACGTGGTCGCCGAAGTGCATCGCTTCCTGACCGAGCGGATGTTCCAGGCCGAGATGGCCGGTGTCGCCAAGAAGCACCTGATCATCGATCTGGGCTTCGGCTTCGGCAAGACCACCGAGCACAACATGATCCTGCTGGCCCGCTCGGACCGCTTTCTCGAGCTGGGCGTGCCGATGCTGGCCGGCCTGTCGCGCAAGCGCAGCATCGGTGAGCTGACCGGCCGTGAGCACCCGCGTGACCGCGTGGCCGGTTCGGTCGCCGCGCACCTGATCGCTGCCCAGCGGGGTGCGATGCTGCTGCGCGTGCACGATGTCGCGGCCACCGTGGATGCATTGAAGGTCTGGGCGGCGGTCGATGCCGTGCCGATGCCGCGGGTGTCGGCCGCACCGGCGATGCCGCGCTGGCCGGACGAGGACTGATGGCCGTCGACCAACGTCCGCTGGCGATCGCGGTGATGGGCCCGACCGCGTCGGGCAAGACCGCCACCGCGATCGCGCTCGCCCAACAGCTGGGCGGCGAGATCGTCAGCGTGGATTCGGCGCTGGTCTATCGCGGGCTGGACATCGGCTCGGCCAAGCCCGATGCCGCCGAGCGCGCGCAGGCGCCGCATCATCTGCTGGATGTCCGGGACCCGTGGCAGACCTATTCGGCGGCAGAGTTCGCCGGCGACGCGGCGAGGGCCGTGCGCGACATCATTTCGCGCGGTCGGATGCCGATTCTGGCCGGTGGCACGGGGTTGTACTTCCGCGCCCTGCTGCAGGGCCTGTCGCCGATGCCCGAGGCCGATCCGGCGACGCGGGCGCAGATTGCCGCCGAGGCGGCCGAGCAGGGGTGGGCGGCGATGCACGCCCAGCTGGCCGGCATCGATCCGGCGGCGGCAAAGCGCATTCATGCCACCGACCCGCAGCGCATCCAGCGTGCGCTGGAGGTCCATCGCCTGACCGGCACCCCGATCAGCGACTGGCAGAAGCTGCCCGGCGTGGACCGTCTGCCGGTCCGGGCGCTCAAGCTGGTGTTGGCCCCGCGCGAGCGCAAGGTGCTTCACCAGCGTATCGAAACCCGTTTCGACGCCATGCTTGCGCAGGGATTTCTCGAGGAAGTGCGTGGCCTGCGCACCCTTCCCGCCATGGCCGCGGTGGCCGCGCCGCTGGATCTGCCGGCGGTGCGTGCAGTGGGCTACCGACAGGCCTGGGAGTACCTGGACGGGCAGGGGACGGTCGCAGAGTTCCGGGAGCGCGGCATCCAGGCCACCCGCCAGCTGGCCAAGCGCCAGCTGACCTGGTTGCGCGGGGAGCTTGATGCGCGCTGGTTCGATCCCCATCTAGACAGGGCTTCCCTGGCAGATGCGGTGTCGACCTTCGTCGCACGCTGAGTCCACGCCTTCACGCACCCGCCCCGTGTACCATCAAGGGTTCCGGCGGGCGGCGGGGGCCGTGGCAACTGCCGGAAGACCATAAAAACAATAATCAGGAGTGTGCAATGTCCAAGGGGCAATCGCTGCAGGATCCGTTTCTGAATGCACTTCGGCGCGAACGTGTGCCGGTGTCGGTGTATCTGGTCAATGGCATCAAGCTGCAGGGAACGATTGAATCGTTCGACCAGTTCGTGGTGCTGCTGCGTAACACGGTGAGCCAGATGGTGTACAAGCACGCCATTTCGACCGTGGTGCCGGCACGCAATGTGAAGGTCGGGCCCGGTGGTGGCTATGTGCAGTCCAATGATGGCGCCGAGGGCGTCCAAGGTGATGACGACGTTGAGTGACCGCGTGAAAAATTCTGGAGAACTGCGTGTTTGACCGTTCCAAGCGAGGCGAACACGCACTCCTGATCCAGCCGCATGTCGGCCGGCTTGAAGATGACGTGCTTGAAGAGTTCACCGATCTGGCCCGCTCCGCCGGGGCCAGCATCGCGGCCACGTTGACCGCGCGCATCGATCGGCCCAATCCGTCGATCCTGATCGGCAGCGGCAAGCTGGATGAGGTCAAGGCCGCGGCCGATGCGACCGGCGCCGACCTGATCCTGGTCAACCATGCGCTGTCGCCGGGGCAGGAGCGCAACCTGGAGCGGTTCCTGGAACGGCGCGTGATCGACCGCACCGGGCTGATCCTGGATATCTTCGCCCAGCGTGCGCGCAGCCACGAAGGCAAGCTGCAGGTCGAGCTGGCGCAGCTGCGCCACATGTCCACGCGGCTGATCCGCGGCTGGACCCATCTGGAGCGCCAGCGCGGCGGTTCCATCGGTCTGCGCGGCCCGGGTGAAACCCAGCTGGAAACCGATCGCCGCCTGCTGCAGAAGCGGGTGGAACAGCTGCAGAAGAAGCTGGAAAAGGTGGAAGTGCAGCGCACCCAGATGCGCCGTGCCCGCCTGCGCAGCGAGCTGCCGCGCGTGGCCCTGGTGGGCTACACCAACGCCGGCAAGTCGACCCTGTTCAACGCATTGACCGGTGCCGAGGCGTATGCCGCGGACCAGTTGTTCGCGACGCTGGACCCGACCGTGCGCCGCATCGCGCTGCCGGGCGGCAGCGTTGTGCTCGCCGATACCGTCGGCTTCGTCCGCGACCTGCCGCATGATCTGGTGGCAGCGTTCCGCTCGACCTTGTCTGAAGCCCGCGAAGCGGACTTCCTGCTGCACCTGGTCGATGCCGCCGATCCGCACCGTGAGGAGCGCATCGCGCAGGTGGATGAAGTGCTGACCGCCATTGGCGCGGGCGATCTGCCGCAACTGCTGGTGTTCAACAAGATCGACCGCATCGATGGGGCCGAGGTCCGTCACGACGGGCAGGACGGCATCCCCGACAACGCACGCCGCGAACGGGTCTGGATTTCCGCCCGCGACAACGTCGGCCTGCCGCTGCTGCAGGCCGTGCTGGGCAAGCGCCTGGGCCTGCAACACGTCAGTGGCGAGCTGCGGCTGCCGCCCAGTGCCGGTCGCCTGCGTTCGCGCCTGCATCAGCTCGAGGTGGTCCGCGACGAAGCAACCGACGAAGACGGTTGGCTGCTGCAGGTCGAAATTCCGATCGCCGAGGCCGAGAAGCTGGCGGCCGGCGAGGGCGGCGAACCGATCCGCGCGATGCTCCCGGAGAAGCTTCCGGAGTGGTGATGGGTGTGCCGGCCAGCGGCCGGCGCTCCATCAGCCTCGCGGCGCTGCTGCACGACTCGGCGTGCCGGCCGCTGGCCGGCTCGCAGGATCCTGGGCGCGCGACCTTCCGTCGCGCCCGGCGACACACGACACCACGCGCGATTTCGGCTAAAACAGGGGGCGTTCGTCCCCCGTTGATCCAGGATTCCCCATGACCGTTCCTTCCGACGCCGAGCTGGGCGCCCTCGCCAGTGACGTGGGCCAGCGCCTCCAGCAGGCCTCCCTGCAACTGGTCACCGCCGAGAGCTGCAGTGGCGGTTGGATCGCCAAGGCGATGACCGATATCGCGGGCTCCTCGGCGTTCTTCGATTGCGGCATGGTGGTCTACAGCTACGAAGCCAAACAACGCCTGCTCGGCGTGCGCGCGCAGACGCTGGAACAGTTCGGTGCGGTCAGCCGCGAGACCGTACTGGAAATGGTCTCTGGCGCGCTGATCAATTCCGGTGCCGGCATCGCCGTGGCGGTGACCGGAATTGCCGGCCCGGGCGGCGGCAGCGAGGACAAGCCGGTCGGCAGCGTCTGGATCGGCTGGAAGGGCCGGGGCGGCTACGCGCGTGCGCAGCTGTTCCAGTTCGACGGCGACCGCGAAGCCATACGGCGGCAGACCGTGCAGCAGGCGCTGACGGGAATCTTCCCGCTGTTGTGACATTCTGACCGGGTGTGCTGACAGGAGAGTGGGCCGATGTGGGAAACGCTGGGTACCGTGCGTGACCTGGGGCGATTGCAGGAAATCGCGTCGGTCCTGATCCGCTATGGCTTCGGCGACCTCGTGCGCCGCATCGGCCTGGCCGATGTGCTCGAGCGCGCCGGCCGCCTGCTGCACTGGAACGACACCCAGCAGATGCTGCGGATGACCGCGCCGGTGCGCGTGCGCCGCGCGATGGAAGACCTCGGCCCCACCTTCGTCAAACTCGGCCAGGTACTGGCCACCCGCGTGGACCTGTTCCCGCCGGACTGGATCGCGGAATTCTCCGAACTGCAGAATGCCGTGCCCGCGCTGCCATATGCGCAGGTGCGCGATCAGCTGGAGCGCGATCTGGGTGCACCGGCCACCGAGGTCTTCGCGTGGCTGGACGAAACCCCGATGGCGGCGGCCTCGCTGGCGCAGGCACACCGCGCGACCCTGCATGACGGCACCGCCGTGGTGTTGAAGATCCGTCGCCCCGGGATCCGCGAGGTCATCGAAGCCGACCTGCGTCTGCTGGCGCGGTTGGCCGAGATCGTCGAAGCGCGGCTGCCGGATCTGCAGCGGTATCGCCCGGCCGAAGTGGTCCAGCAGTTCCAGGTGTCATTGCGCCGCGAGCTGGATTTCGCCGCCGAATGCCGCAATGCCGAACGTATCGCGCGCAATTTCCAGGGCCGCGACGACATCCTGATTCCCAACGTGCACTGGCAGTGGACGTGCGAGAGTCTCAACGTGCAGGACTTCGTGGATGGCATTCCCGGCCGCGATCTGGCCGGTGTCGATGCGGCGGGCCTGGACCGCGTGCAACTGGCCCGTACCGGCGCGCGCATCGTGCTGAAGATGGTGCTGGAGGATGGGTGTTTCCACGCCGATCCGCACCCGGGCAACATCATCTACCTGCGTGACGGTCGCATCGGCGTGATCGATTTCGGCATGGTGGGCGCGATCTCCGAGCAACGCCGCTTCCAGGTCGCCCAGCTCCTGCATGGCCTGGTGACGCAGGAACCGGAGCAGGTGGCCGACATCCTGCTGGACTGGGCCGGTGGCGTGGAGGTCGATGAATCGCGGTTGCAGCAGGACATCAGCACCTTCGTCGACCAGTATCGCGGCGTGCCGCTCAAAGACCTGCACATGGGCCTGATGCTGGGCAACATCACCCAGCTGCTGCGCCAGTACGCGCTGACCCTGCCAGCCGATCTGGCCCTGATGATCAAGACCTTCCTGACGCTGGAAGGGATGGGCCGCCAGCTGGATCCGCAGTTCGACATGGCCAGTGCCGCGCGCCCGTATCTGGAGCGGGTGATGTGGCAGCGTTATTCGCCCGGTGCCATGCTCAAGCGTGGCAAGCGCAGCCTGGTCGGGGTGATGGACCTGGTCGGCGACCTGCCGCGCGACGTGCGCCGCCTGCTGCAGATGGCGCGCCGCGGGCGGCTCCAGCTCAAGGTCGAAACCACCGCGCTGCAGGGCTTCGGCGACCAGGTCAACCGTGCCGCCAACCGGCTGGTGATGGGCATCGTGACCGCCGCGCTGATCATCGGCTCCTCCATCGTCATGCACAGCGTCGGCGGCGTCTCCAGCCGTTGGCTGCTCGCGCTGGGCGTGGCCGGCTTCATCGGCGCCGGGTTCTGTGGCGTGTGGATCCTGTTTTCGATCTGGCGCAGCGGCAAGAACCCATAGGGTTCCTGCCGCTGGGATCCGAAGGATCCCCGCAACGTGCCGCCTACGCGGCGCGTTGCGCGTAGAGCCGACCGTTGGTCGGCTGCTCCTGCCTGGCAGGCCCGCTCATCACTTGCCCCGGTTCGCGCCGCGCCATGCATGGCTGCTCCCCCGTCCGGCGCCGGGTACGCCAGATCCAGGGGATTGCAGAGGCTCAACGCCCGAGGGATGGTCGCAAGCGACACGCGACCGCGCCGCCGTCAGGCATTGCCGCGCTGCGCGCGGTCACCGACCAACGGTCGGTGGGTACAGGCGTTGCTGGCGGCTTCGGCTGGGGCCGGACCATTCTTCTTGTAACGGCTCTTCCTCTGCGGGCACTTGCGTGCCCGCATCGTTAGTAGTAATACTACTAACCATGGACCTGACCGATACCCAGCAGGCGATCCTGCAGTTGATCGCCGAGCGTATAGAGACCGATGGCGCACCGCCGTCGCAGACCGAAATCGCCCGTGCGTTCGGCTTCAAGGGCGTCCGCGCCGCCCAGTACCATCTGGAAGCGCTGGAGGAGGCCGGGGCGATCCGTCGCATCCCGGGCCAGGCCCGCGGCATCCGGCTGGTCCAGGCGCCGGCGCTACAGAACGGCCTGCCCGAATCGCTGCCCGCCTCGGCGCTGCCGGATCATGTCCTGCGCCTGCCGGTGCTGGGCCGGGTCGCGGCCGGTCTGCCGATCGGCGCGGATATCGGCTCGGATGACTTCGTGGTCCTGGACCGGGTGTTCTTCTCGCCCGCGCCGGACTACCTGTTGAAAGTGCAGGGTGACTCGATGATCGACGAAGGCATCTTCGACGGCGACCTGATCGGCGTGCACCGCACCCGCGATGCGCGCTCCGGCCAGATCGTGGTCGCCCGCATCGATGACGAGATCACGGTCAAGCTGCTGAAGATGGGCAAGGACCGGATCCGCCTGCTGCCGCGCAACCCCGATTACAAGCCGATCGAAGTGCTGCCGGACCAGGACTTTGCGATCGAAGGCCTCTATTGCGGGTTGCTGCGGCCCAACCGCTGACCCTGTTTCCCCTGAATCACGCGCGGTCTTTTGTGGCACATCTCTGGTTTTGCTGAGGTTGGTACGGATGTCCGATAATTTTTTTCCGAACGCCGGGCAGAATCTCAGCCCGTGCGATACGCCAGCCTTAAAGTGAACCCATGGCCAAGAAGACTTCCAAAGACAGCACCTCCACCGATACGACCTCTGCAAGGACCACTCCGATGGACGAAAACAAAAAGCGCGCCCTCACCGCCGCGCTGAGCCAGATCGAAAAGCAGTTCGGCAAGGGCGCCGTGATGCGCATGGGCGACCGTGTCGTCGAGGCGGTCGAGGTCATCCCCACCGGTTCGCTGATGCTGGATATCGCGCTCGGTATCGGTGGTCTGCCCAAGGGCCGCGTCGTGGAGATCTACGGCCCGGAATCCTCGGGCAAGACCACCCTGACCCTGCAGGCGATCGCCGAATGCCAGAAGAAGGGCGGTACCGCCGCCTTCATCGATGCCGAGCACGCGCTGGACCCGATCTACGCCGCCAAGCTGGGCGTCAACGTGGACGACCTGCTGCTGTCCCAGCCCGATACCGGTGAGCAGGCGCTGGAAATCGCCGACATGCTGGTGCGCTCGAGCTCGGTGGACATCGTGGTGGTCGACTCGGTTGCCGCGCTGACCCCGAAGGCTGAAATCGAAGGCGAAATGGGCGACCAGCTGCCGGGCCTGCAGGCCCGTCTGATGAGCCAGGCGCTGCGCAAGCTGACCGGCAACATCAAGCGCTCCAACACCCTGGTGGTCTTCATCAACCAGCTGCGCCACAAGATCGGCGTGATGATGCCGGGCCAGAGCCCGGAAGTGACGACCGGCGGCAACGCGCTGAAGTTCTACGCCTCGGTCCGCCTGGACATCCGCCGTATCGGCGCGATCAAGAAGGGCGACGAGATCATCGGCAACCAGACCAAGATCAAGGTGGTCAAGAACAAGCTGGCCCCGCCGTTCAAGCAGGTGGTCACCGAGATCCTGTACGGCGAAGGCATCAGCCGCGAAGGCGAACTGATCGACATGGGCGTGGAAGCCAAGCTGGTCGAGAAGGCCGGCGCCTGGTACAGCTACGGCGAAGAGCGCATCGGCCAGGGCAAGGACAACGCCCGCGGTTACCTGCGCGACAACCCGCAGATTGCCCAGCGCCTGGAAGCCGAGCTGCGCGAGAAGTTCCAGCCGGAAGAAGCGGTGCGTGAAGGCGGCGACGAGGCCGACGACGACGCCGAGTGAGTTTCCTGCGGGGCAGGGCAGCGCCGTCAGTGACGCTCGCCCTGTCCTGCAGTTTCAAGAATCCCCGACGGGATGGCGCCAAGGATGGCGCACTGTAATGAAGGTCCGCCATGCAAGACTCCGATCCCCCCGCACCCCGGCGCAAGCGCCGTGTCCAGGAACAGACGCCGGTCCAGCGGGCGTTGGGGCTGCTGGTGCGCCGCGAGCATTCACGTAAAGAGCTGACCCGCAAACTGCAGGCCCGCGGCATCGAGAACGAGGCCGCCGAAGCCGCGGTCAGCAAGCTGGCCGAGGCCGGCTGGCAGGACGACACCCGCTTTGCCGAGAATCTGGTCCGGATCCGGGCCAACACCGGCTATGGCCCGATCCACATCCGCGCCGAACTGGGCACGCATGGCCTGGACAGCGATCAGATCGCGGCGGCCATGGACACCTTCGAAGGCGATTGGACCGAGAACGCCCGCGACCTGGTCTGCCGCCGTTTTGGCGACGCCGGCCCGCAGGAACTGCCGCAGCGGCGCAAAGCCGCCGATCTTCTGGCCCGCCGCGGGTTCCCCGGCGACAGCATCCGCCTGGCCACCCGTTACGACCCTGAGGACTGAGCGGCCCGGGCCTGATACCCTTTGTGGTTTCGGCGGTCCTGCAGTTGACACCCGGCCATTGGGGCTGCGTGCCAGGGACTGACCGGCCCGCACAAAGCCAGCCCCCCATGAACGCATCCGTCAAATTCACTACCTCCCAGATCCGCAGCGATTTCCTTGAGTTCTTCAAGGGCAAAGGCCACACGATCGTGCCGTCGGCGCCACTGGTGCCGGGCAATGATCCGACCCTGCTGTTCACCAACTCCGGCATGGTGCAGTTCAAGGACGTGTTCCTTGGCGCCGAGAAGCGCAGCTACGTGCGCGCGGCCGACGTCCAGCGCTGCCTGCGCGCCGGTGGCAAGCACAACGATCTGGACCAGGTCGGCTACACCGCGCGCCACCACACCTTCTTCGAGATGCTGGGCAACTGGTCGTTCGGCGACTACTTCAAGAAGGACGCCATCGCCTGGGCCTGGGAGCTGCTGACCCAGGTCTGGAAGCTGCCGGCCGAGCGCCTGCTGGTCACCGTCTACCAGACCGATGACGAGGCCTACGCGCTGTGGCGCGACATGGTCGGCATCCCGGAAGACCGGATCGTGCGCATCGGCGACAACAAGGGGGCGCCGTTTGCCTCGGACAACTTCTGGCAGATGGCCGAGACCGGCCCGTGCGGCCCGTGTACCGAAATCTTCTATGACCATGGCGACCATATCGCCGGTGGCCCCCCGGGTTCGCCGGATGAAGACGGTGACCGCTTCATCGAGATCTGGAACCTGGTCTTCATGCAGTTCGACCGCCAGCCCGACGGCACCTTGGTGCCGCTGCCGGCCCCGTGCGTGGATACCGGCATGGGCCTGGAGCGCCTGGCGGCGATCCTGCAGCACGTCCACACCAATTATGAAATCGACCTGTTCCAGGCGCTGATCCGCAAGGCCAGCGAACTGACCGGCATGGCCGATCTGGAAAACAAGTCGCTGCGCGTGATCGCCGATCACATCCGCGCCTGCTCCTTCCTGATCGTCGACGGCGTGCTGCCGTCCAACGAAGGCCGCGGCTACGTGCTGCGCCGGATCATCCGCCGCGCCCTGCGCCATGGCTGGATGCTGGGCGTGCGCCAGCCGTTCTTCAGCAAGCTGGTGCCGACCCTGGTCGAGCAGATGGGCGTGGCCTATCCCGAACTGCCGGCCCAGGTCGACACCGTCGTGCGCGCCCTGCAGGCCGAGGAAGAGCGTTTTGCTGAAACGCTGGATTCGGGCATGAAGATTTTCGACGACGTCGCGGCCAAGGTCAGCAACGGCGTGATCCCGGGCGTGGATGCGTTCCGCCTGTACGACACCTACGGCTTCCCGCTCGATCTCACCCAGGACATCGCGCGCGAGCGTGACCTGACCGTGGACATCGAGGGCTTCAACGCCGCAATGGACACCCAGCGCGAGACCGCACGCGCGGCTGGCAAGTTCGGTGGTGGCGTGACCCTGTCGGCCGATCTGGTCGCCACGCTCAAGCCGACCGTGTTCCTCGGGTATGACCGCCTGCAGGCCGACGACCTCGCCGTGGTCGCCATCCTCAAGGACGGCCGCCCGGTGGAGAGCGCCCAGGCCGGTGATGACGTCATCGTGCTGACCAACCAGACCCCGTTCTACGCCGAGTCCGGTGGCCAGGTCGGTGACAACGGCACCCTGTCCGGCGCCGGCGTGCAGGTGGACGTCAGCGACACCCAGAAGTTCGCGGGCCAGTTCCATGGGCACGTGGGCAAGCTCACCCAGGGCAGCCTGAAGGTCGGCGATGTGCTGTCCGGCCAGGTCGATGGCCAGCGCCGCGGCGCCACCATCCTCAACCACTCGGCCACCCACCTGCTGCATGCCGCCCTGCGCGAAGTGCTGGGCACCCACGTGCAGCAGAAGGGCTCGCTGGTCGCCCCCGATCGCCTGCGTTTCGACTTCTCGCACTTCGCGCCGATCAGCGCCGAGGACCTGGCGATCATCGAGCGCAAGGTCAACGAGCAGGTGCGCGCCAACAACGCGGCCGAAGTCCACAACATGGGCATGCAGGAAGCGCTCGAGTTCGGTGCGATGGCGCTGTTCGGCGAGAAGTACGGCGAGCACGTGCGCGTGCTGAAGATGGGCGATTACTCCACCGAACTGTGTGGCGGTACGCATGTCTCGCGCACCGGCGACATCGGTCTGTTCAAGATCACCTCCGAAGGCGGTGTGTCCTCGGGCGTGCGCCGTATCGAAGCGGTGACCGGGCAGGGTGCCCTGGATTACGTGGCCCATGAAGAAGCCCAGCTGAGTGAAGCGGCCGCACTGCTCGGTGGCAACGCCGGCGATGTGGTCGACAAGATCCGCCAGCTCGGCGAGCGCCAGAAGAAGCTGGAGCGCGAGCTCGAGGCGCTCAAGGCCAAGCAGGCCGCCGGTGCGACGGCCGATCTCGGCGCCGGCGCAGTGGAGGTCAACGGCATCAAGATTCTGGCCGCGCGTCTGGAAGGCTTCGATGCCAAGGCCCTGCGCGATGCCATCGACCGCCTCAAGCAGCAGCTCGGCGATGCGGTGATCGTGCTGGCCGGCACCCAGGACGGCAAGGCGGCCCTGGTCGCGGGCGTGAACGGCAGCGCAATGGGCAAGGTCAAGGCCGGGGAACTGTTGGCCCATATCGCCAGTCAGATCGGGGGCAAGGGCGGCGGCCGCCCGGATCTCGCCCAGGGTGGTGGTGAGGACGGGCCCGCCCTTGCTTCTGCACTGGCCGCCGTCGTCGACTGGGTCACCCCCCGTATCTGAACAGCCTGAAGCCTCCTGCTCCTTGATGGGTCGGGAGGCCTGACGGTACTATGGCGAATCTTTTCCCGTTGTCGTGGGGCGCTCTTGCCGGGGCGCCAAGCCGGTGGGGAAATGCCACCACCGGTTCCCCTGGAGACTTGAACAAATGTTGATCCTGACTCGCCGTGTAGGCGAAACCCTGATGATCGGTGACTCGGTCAGCGTGACCGTGCTCGGCGTCAAGGGCAACCAGGTGCGTATCGGTATCACCGCTCCGAAGGACGTGGCCGTGCACCGCGAAGAGATTTATCAGCGGATCCAGCGCGGCGATGAGCCGAATGCATCCGGAAGTGAAAATTCTTCGGATTAAGGCTTTACCTGAGGGCGCGGAAAACGTTATTATTCGCGCCCCCGCTGAGATGATTCATCGCAGCGGCGGACCAAGAACACTGGAGCGGTGCCCGAGTGGCTGAAGGGGCTCCCCTGCTAAGGGAGTATAGGGCTTAAAACTCTATCGAGGGTTCGAATCCCTCCCGCTCCGCCAGTTGTAGAAAAGGCCTTCGTACGCGAGTACGGAGGCCTTTTTCTTTATGCGATCCGGCTCAGGCGACCGATTTGCAGACCGCCTCGATCCGATGCCCATCCGGATCGATCAAGAAGGCGGCGTAATAGTGATCGCCATAATCCTCGCGCAGCCCCGGCGCCCCGTTGCAGGTGCCGCCGACCGACAGCGCATCGCGATGAAACGCATCCACGGCGTGGCGCGAGGGTGCACCGAACGCCAGATGGAAGCCAGCGCCAGGCGGGGAGGCGTCGGCCCGCAGTTTCAGGCACAACAGATCCTCATCGTCGGCATACCCATAGCCGATGGCCTCGTCGTCCTCGAAGACGCGGCGCATGCCCAGCGCGCCGAGCGCGGCGTCATGGAAGGCGGCGGCATGGGCGAGATCGCGCACCCCCAGGGAAATGTGATGCAGCATGGCGATGTGCCTCCGTGTCCAATGTCGCGCGCAGCGTCGCATGAAACCGGCGGAACGCGCGTCGGCCGACGCATTCGGATGGCGAATGCAGTCGATCCCCAATCTTCATTGGTGCCGGCGCGGCGGCTCGGCTACGGTCGTTCTCCAGCGGCGCCCACCGGGCGCCCCCGTGGAAGGAGCAGGAAAATGTCGATGGGACGGAGGTCGCTACGCGGCTGGGTGGTCATGAGCCTGCTGATGGGCACGGTCATGCCGGCCAGTGCCGCTTCGCTGGAAGAGCGGCTGCATCGGGCAGCGGAGAAGGGCGATGCCACTGCGGTGCGCACGCTGCTGGGGCAGGGCGCCGAAGTGGATGCACGCGATGCCGCCCAAGCGACCCCGTTGCTGGTCGCGACCCACCGCAATCACGTGGAGGCCGCACTTGCGCTGATCCAGGCTGGAGCCGACGTCAATGCCAAGGATGCGATCCAGGACAGCCCCTATCTCTACGCCGGTGCCCGCGGGCATCTCGAGATCCTGCGCGCGACCCTGGCGGCCGGTGCGGACCTGAAGAGCACCAACCGGTACGGGGGCACTGCACTCATTCCGGCGGCCGAACGCGGGCACGTGGAGACCGTGGCGACGCTGATCGCCGCCGGCGTCGATGTGGATCATGTCAACACCCTGCAGTGGACCGCGCTGCTGGAGGCGATCATCCTCGCCGATGGCGGCCCACGGCATGTCGAGATCGTCCGTCAGCTGATCGACGCGAAGGCGGATGTGAACCTAGCCGACGGTGACGGCATCACGCCGCTGCAGCATGCACGCCAGCGCGGCTACCGCGAGATCGAGACCCTGCTTCTTGCGGCAGGCGCGCGTCAGGGCTGAGGTCCCGCGTGCGCACCGGCATCGCAATGTTGCCGCTGCCTTGACGCGGCACAGGCATGCTCTGCACTGCCGCTCTGCGAAGGTGTCGGCTTCCCTTGCAGAAACAGGAGTCGCCGTGAACGCACGTCGCCACTTCCTCTCCGTTGCCGCCGCCGGCACCGCTGCTTTCGCCGCTGCCCCGTTGATGGCCCAGTCGGCCGGCCCGGGCAGCGTCCTGCCCACGCGTGGGCAGGCATCGGCAAAGCCCTTGCCGGGCAATCCGGCGCAACAGGGCGGGCGTTACCGTCCGCAGACCCGCCTGGGCCTGGGCGGTGTCGCGATCGGCAACGGGTTTGCGGCCGCGACCGATGCGCAGAGCGAGGCCACCCTCGCTGCGGCGTATGCGGCCGGTGTGCGCTGTTTCGATACATCACCCTGGTACGGGCTCGGCCTGAGCGAGCGCCGCTACGGCCATCATCTGCACAACCATCCGGCGCGCGAGTACACGCTGTCGACCAAGGTCGGCCGCCTGCTGACCGCGACCGCCGGTGAGCTGCAGGAGGTGATGTGGAAGGACCCGTCGCCGTTCCACTACCGTTACGATTACTCCGCCGACGGCACACGGCGCTCGGTGGAGGACAGCCTCAACCGCCTGGGTGTGTCGCAGCTGGATGTGGTCTTCATCCATGACCTCTCGCCGGACAACGAGAAAGACCTCGGCATGCCGTGGGAGCAGCGCTTCGCCGAAGCCGCCAAGGGGGCGATGCCCGCGTTGACGCGCATGCGCGAGGAGGGGCTGATCAAGGCCTGGGGCTTCGGCGTCAACCGCCCTGAGCCGGCGCTGCGCGCGGTGGCCGAGGCAGACCCGGACATCTTCCTGCTCGCCTGCCAGTACTCGCTGCTGGATCACGAGCAGGCCCTGCATGACACCTTCCCGAAGATCGCTGCGCACGGTGCCTCCGTGGTGGTGGGTTCACCGCTGCTGGCCGGCTATCTGGCCGGGCGCGACCGGTATCTGTACGACGGCAAGGTGCCGTCGTGGGCGCCGGAAAAGCGCGCCAGGGTGCAGGCCATCTGCGATCGCCACGGGGTGGATATGCGCACGGCCGCCCTGCAGTTCGCCGATGCACCGGAGGTGGTCTCGGCGGTCATTCCGGGTGCGCGTACGCCGGAACAGGTGTTGGCCAATGTCGCCTCCCTGTCCGTGGCGGTGCCCGCAGCGTTCTGGGCCGAGCTGAAGCAGGAAAAGCTGATCGCTTCGGATGCGCCGGTGCCGCGCGGCTGAGCCGGCTCCGGGACCAGGCAATCGCTTGGCCTGATCGGCACCCCCTGAGGCTCTGATGGGCGCCCCGCCTGTAGAGGGGGCGTCACCTGTCTTCAGGACGGCCCCGCCCGGTGTCATTTCCGCCACAGTCTTTCGCGATAGACCCGGATACGGCATCATGCCGCCCATTCCTTCCCTCCAGCCGCCGCCAGAGGAGTTCCTTCCTGCCTGGAGGCATTGCCGTGTCCGTCGTTCCGTTCCGTGTTGCCCCGATCCGTTCGGGTCGCCGCCCTGCTGTTCTCTCGATCTCCCCGCTGATGCAGGCCATGGCCTGCGTGCTGGGCCTTGCCCTGTCCGCCTCGGCGGTGCAGGCCGAAGAGGCGCCGGCAGGGGACGCACCTGCCAAGGAAGGTGCGCAGACCCTGCAGACCGTGCAGGTCACCGCCAACCAGCTTGGCACCGTGACCGAGGGCAGCGATTCGTACACGCCCGGCACCATCGCCACGGCCACCCGCCTGGTGCTCAGCCCGCGCCAGACGCCGCAGTCGATCAGTGTGATCACGCGGCAGGAAATGAACGACTTCGGCCTCAATGGCATCGATGACGTCATGAAGGTCACGCCCGGGGTGAGCATCGTCACCTACGACAGCGAGCGCACCGAGTACTACGCGCGCGGCTTTGCGGTGCAGAACTTCCAGTACGACGGCATCCCGATGGCACGTGATTCGGCCTACTCGGCGGGCAACACGCTCAGCGACATGGCCATCTATGACCGCATCGAAGTGCTCAAGGGCGCCACCGGCCTGCTGACCGGCATGGGCGACCCGGGCGCGACCATCAACCTGGTGCGCAAGAAGCCCACCCGCGAGCTGGCCGGCAGTGCCACGCTGGGTGTCGGTTCGTGGGACAGCTATCGCGCCGAGGTCGATGTCGGCGGGCCGCTCACCGAGAGCGGGCGCGTGCGCGGCCGCGTCGTGGGCGCCTACCAGGACAAGCATTCCAACGTCGATCATTACCAGCGCAGCAATGAAGTCTTCTACGGCATCCTCGAAGCCGACCTCGGCGAGAGCACGCTGCTGACCGTCGGTGCCGATTATCAGGACAGCGACCCGGAAGGCTCCAGCTGGGGCGGTATTCCGCTGCTGGACAGTGCAGGCAACTTCAACGACATGCCGCGCTCGTTCAACAACGGCGCGCGCTGGAGCCGCTGGGGCCAGTACGCCCGCACCGGCTTCGCCACGCTGGAGCACACCTTCGGCAATGACTGGGTCGCCAAGCTGCAGCTCAATCACCAGGTCAACGGCTATGACGCCTCGCTGGGCGCCGCGGCCGGCGGCAATCCCGATCCGGTCACCGGTGAGGGCGTGAGCATGTGGCTGGGCCAGTACATCGGCAAGACCACCAGCAACGCGGCCGATCTGTATGTCAGCGGAAAGTTCGAGTGGTTCGGCCGGCAGCATGAGCTGGTCGTCGGTGGCAGCGTGTCGCGCAAGCGCTGGGTCAACAACGGCTACTCGCCGCAGCCGGGCTACGTGAGCGACGTCGCCAACTACTACGCCTGGACCGGCGATGTGGCCGAGCCGGACTGGCAGTGGGGCTACGGTGACAACCAGGTCACCCGCGAAAGCGGTGCCTATGTGGTGGGCCGTTTCGACCTGGCCGATCCGCTCAAGCTGATCGTCGGCAGCCGCATCGCCAACTATAAATCTCCGGATACCGACGAGAGTGGCGTGGTCGTCCCGTATGCCGGCCTGGTGTACGACCTCAACCGCAACTTCTCCGTGTTCGCCAGCTACAGCACCATCTTCAAGCCGCAGGGCAACCAGGATGAGCAGGGCCGGGTGCTGGATCCGCTGGAAGGGCGCAGCTACGAAGCCGGCCTGAAAGCGGAGTTCTATGAGGGTCGCCTCAATGCCAGTGCGGCCGTATTCCAGCTGGAACAGGACAATTACGCGCAACCGACCGGCGGCAGGACGCCGAGTGGCGGGATTGCCTATGAAGGCCTGATGGGCGTGCGCACCAAGGGGTATGAGTTGGAAGTGTCCGGTCAGTTGGCACCGGGCTGGCAGGTCCAGGGCGGCTACGCGCACAAGATCGCACGCCAGCAGTCCACCAAGGTTTCCACGCTGGAGCCGGAAGACCAGTTCAGTGTGCACACCAGCTACCGGCTCACCGGCGCGGCCGATGGCTGGAGCGTCGGCGGCGGCGCGCGCTGGCAGGGCAGCACGTTCGGCACCATCACCAATCCGGCCACCGGCGGAAGCCAGGTCCATCGCACCGAGCCCTACTGGCTGCTCGATGCCATGGCCCGTTACCAGTTCAACGACCAGCTTTCGGCGACGCTCAACGTCAACAACCTGCTGGACAAGCACTACTACACGATCTTCAGCTGGTACAGCACCTACACCTGGGGTGAGCCGCGCAACGTGCGGCTGACGCTGAACTACAAGTTCTGATCCACGCAACGACTCATCAACGCAACGACTGATCCACGCAACGAACGACACCCCGGGCAACCGGGGTGTCTACGTTTCCGCGCCGGGTGATTACAGCGCGACGTCGAACACGATGACTTCCGCATCATTGGCGTTCTCCAGCGTCAGCTGCGCCTCGTCGCTGACCTGCAGCGCATCGCCGCTCTCCAGGGTGATGCCGTTGACCTGCAGCTGCCCCCGGGCGACCTGGACGTAGGCGCCGCGGCGTGGGGCCAGTGGCAGGTGGACGCGGTCGTCGCCATCCAGGATCGTGGCGTAGAGGTTGGCGTCCTGGTGGATCAGCAGGGAGCCGTCACGCCCATCGCGCGAGGCGATCAGGCGCAACTGGCCGCGCTTGGTCTCCGGGGCGAAGTGGGTCTCCTGGTAGCTGGGGGTGATGTTCTCCTGATCGGGGAACAGCCAGATCTGCAGGAAGTGCACCGGCTCACTGGCCGAGTGGTTGAACTCGCTGTGGCTGACGCCGCTGCCGGCGCTCATGCGCTGCACATCGCCGTAGCGCAGCACCGAGCCGGTGCCCATCGAGTCCTTGTGCTCCAGCGCGCCGCCGAGCACGTAGGAGACGATCTCCATGTTGCTGTGGCTGTGCGTGCCAAAGCCCTGGCCGCCCTGGACGCGGTCTTCGTTGATCACCCGCAGCGGGCCGAAGCTGACATAGCGCGGATCGTAGTAGTTGGCGAAGGAGAAGGTGTGCATGGAGTTCAGCCAGCCATGGTCGGCCTTGCCACGGGTGTTGCTCTTGCGGATCTGCAGCATGGGAATCTCCTCGGTGTTCGATGGTTTCGATGGTGGTCCGGAGCGGTCGCTGACGGCCCCTTTCCTGTTGGCGCCAGTATCCGCTTGCTCCGGCGCCTTGAAAAACGGATAGTTTTGCAAGCCATCATCGAAAAAATCGAATGCTCAAGCTCAGCCTCGACGCCCTGCAGATCCTGGACGCCATCGACCGCCGCGGCTCATTCGCCGCGGCCGGCAAGGCCCTGCACAAGGTGCCCTCGACCATCTCCTACACGGTCGCCAAGCTGGAAGAGGACCTGGGCGTGCAGTTGTTCGACCGGGTCGGCCCGCGCGCGCACCTGACCCCGGCCGGGGAGGCGCTGCTGGAAGAGGGCCGTCATCTGCTGCGGGCGGCCCGTGAACTGGAGATGCGGGTGCGGCGGGTGGCCTCCGGCTGGGAAGCCGAGCTGACCGTGGCGGTCGATTCGATGTTCGTGCCGGCGTTGCTGGCCGAGGACGTGCGGGCCTTCAATGCGGTGGCCGAACAGACCCGGATGCGGCTGATCACTGAATCGCTCTCGGGTACCTGGGAAGCGCTGCTGGACCGGCGTGCGGACCTGCTGGTGGGTGCGGCGGGCGAGGGACCCAGTGGCGGCGGCTATGTGGTCGAGCCGATGGGCGTGGTGCGTTTCGTGTTCGCCGTGTCGCCCTCACATCCATTGGCGGCCGCGCCCGAACCGTTGGGCCGTGAGCAGCTGGCCACCCACTGCGCGATCGCCGTGGCCGATTCGGCACGGCGGCTGCTGCCGCGTACGGTGGGCCTGCTGATGGGGCAGGAGACGGTCACCGTGCCGGACATGGTCAGCAAGTTCCGCCTGCAGTGCGCCGGGCTCGGCTTCGGTTTCCTGCCCGAGCCGTATGTGCAGCAGGCGGTGCGGGACGGCCGGCTGGTGATCAAACAGGTCGAGGAACCCAAGCCGGAGGAGACGTTCTGGCTGGCCTGGCGCACCGGCGAGGAGGGGGCCGCGCTGACCTGGTGGCGGGAGCGCATGCAGCGCCCGGAGGTGCTGGCGGGCTGGTGGCCCACCATGGAAGGCTGGCTGGGCTGATCGCAGGCCAGGGTAGAAGGGGCCGCGCTGCGGTCCCGGTGATCACGGCGCTCAAGCTGAATCGTGGCTTGGCTGTCATCGGATGGTCATACGGATGCGATAGAGCGGCGCTGACGTGATCGGTACCCTGCCGGACTCGTTTGGTTTCTCCGATTCTGCCCATGAAGCGCTTGCTGCTGTTGCTGCTGGCCGGGGCTGGCCTGTGGCTGGCTGCCTGCTCTTCCTTGACCTCCACCGCTGCCTCGACCTCGTTGAGTGATCGCCTGATCGCGCCCGGCGGCGTATCCACGCTGCTGGACATGCCGCGCATCGCCGACGCGGTGGACCGTGTGCCCAACCGGCATGGGCGGGTGACCGGGCGCGCGGGCGTGCCGATCTTCTGGCGTGCGTTCGACCCCGGTCAGTACGGCCTGCACTATCAGTACCTGGCCCAGGAGCACGACAACGGCGAGCCGCTGCGCACCGGCATGGCGCTCGACCTGCCGCACCCGTTCCAGCCACAGGCGCCGCGCGGCACGGTGGTGCTGCTGCACGGCTGGATGATGAACGGTGATGCGATGCTGCCGTGGTCGCTGCAGTTGGCGCAGTCCGGCTACCGCGTGGTCACCATCGACCTGCGCAACCATGGCCATTCCGGCGCGGGCCCATCCGGCTATGGCACCTTCGAATCCGATGACGTGGTCGATGTCATCGCGGCCCTGAAGGCGCGCGGGGAGGTGGTCGGGCCGCTCTACCTGTTCGGTGTTTCCTACGGTGCGGCCACCGCGTTGTTCACCGCCGACAAGCTCGGCGACCAGGTCACCGGCGTGGTGGCGATGGAGTCCTTCGCCAATGCCGGCGATGCGATCCGCAGCATGATCCCGCACCTGATGTCGCTGCAGCCCACCGCATGGAAGGCCCAAGCCATGGCGGCCTACGGGCGTTGGCGCTATGGCGGGCAGGACATCGACCAGGTGATCGCCGCCGCCAGCCGGCGGCTGGATCTGGATCTGGACCGTGTCGATGTCACCCGCGCGCTGGCCGACAGCCGCGCCTGCGTGCTGCTGCTGCATGGCCAGGACGATCAGCACGTGCCGGTCGGGCAGGGGCGCCGCCTGGCGGCCGCCAGCCCGCGCGTGCATTACATCGAGCTGCGCGGCGAAGACCACATCACCCTGCCACTGCGCGTGGATCTGCTGGGTAGTGTGGTGGATGACTGGCTGGCCCATGACGACCACGCCGGTGGCGAATGCCCGGCCCCGCAAGTGCCGGGCGAAGCCGATCTGATGGCGATGCAGGCGGCGCAGGCGCACGTCGAGCCGCGGGGCTGATCTTCGCTGATGCCGGCCGCTGGCCGTTGCCAACGCAAAAAAAAACAGCAACCGAGGGCTGCTGTTTTCGTCGATGCAATGGTGCGCCCGGAGAGATTCGAACTCCCGACCGCCTGGTTCGTAGCCAGGTACTCTATCCAACTGAGCTACGGGCGCATTTGCATTGTCTGGTTGTGTGTCCTGCCGCGCGTGTTGCCACGTTCGACGGGAAGGCAAGCAGGCTTGCCGTTCGATGTAATGGTGCGCCCGGAGAGATTCGAACTCCCGACCGCCTGGTTCGTAGCCAGGTACTCTATCCAACTGAGCTACGGGCGCATTTACATCGAATTTTCATTACTGATACCGACGGCGAAATCGATACCCTGTTGATGGTGCGCCCGGAGAGATTCGAACTCCCGACCGCCTGGTTCGTAGCCAGGTACTCTATCCAACTGAGCTACGGGCGCGTCAACAGGAGCGGAATTATGCGGATCGGCGTCGCATTCGTCAACGGTTTTTGTGAAGGTCTTCATTCAAATGAATGAAGAAGCTGCTCCACCACGGCTTCCGGCGTTTTCATCCAGGCGAAGTGATCGGCACGCGCACCCAGCATCTGCGCACGGACCACGCGGACCTGCGCACGCATGCCCGGCATCTTGGCCAGCAGGCCCTGCATCGAGCCCGTCGGTGCCAACCAGTCATGGTCCATCACCACGGCGGTCGCCTGGCCGCGTAGTTCGCGCATCCCGGCCTCCAGATCGGTCGCCATGCCAGCGGCCGCATAGTGGTTGTTGAGGCCCACGCGCGACCAGTCGCGGATCAACCCGCGCGCCTCGGTGCCGCCGAAGCCGAGCTTCTTGCCATGCAGGACCCCTTGGCGCTGGGCCAGCCAGGGCAGGAAGCGGTACACCAGCGGCAGCGTCCAGCCGCGCGGGGCCGGGAAGGTGCGCCAGTACGGCGTACCGCTGGCGACCAGCCACACCCGCGCAAAGCGCTGCGGGTGCAACCCGGCGAAGCAGCAGGCCAGCTGACCACCGAGGCTGTGGCCGCCGACGATCAGGGGCGCCGCAGCGTCTGCGGGCACCTGTGCCAGGCTGGCCGGCAGGTCCTGTTCGAGGATCTCGCGATACCCCCAATCCTGCGTGCGCGACGGGCGCAGGCTGCTGCTGCCGTTGCCGCGCCACTCATGCAGGTACACCGCGATGCCCTGTGCAGCGAGGGCCTCGGCGAAGGGCAGATAGTGGCGCGCGGCCACACCCAGCGCCGGCAGCCACAGCAGGCGTGCGCGTGGCTGGGTGGGCATGCGCGCCAGCAGTTCGAAACGATGGCCATCGCCGGTCTGCACGGGCAGGGGAGAAGCGTCGATCATGCCGGGCGTGCCGCGCCGAAGTGGTCGATCACCAGCACCTCGCTGCGGCCCGGGTAGTAACCGCTCTGCAGGCCACGCGCGACGTAGTCGATGGCTGCTTCGCAGGCGTTGGGCAACGAGAGCCCCTGGCACAGCTGCGCGGCGATGGCCGAAGCCAGTGTGCAGCCGGTCCCGTGCGCATCCACCGGCAGCCGGGTATGGATGAATTCTTCGCGGGTCACGCCGTCGAAGTAGCGATCGATCACGCGGCTGCCTTCGTCCAGATGGCCGCCCTTGAGCAGCACCGCCCCGGCGCCCAGCTCGAGCAGCGCGTCCGCGGCATCTTCGGCGTCTTCTGCGGTGATGATGCGGCGGCCGAGCAACAGTTCGGCTTCCGGGGTGTTGGGCGTGAGCAGCGTGGCCAGCGGAATCAGACGCATGCGCATCGCATCCAGCGCGCTCGCCTCGAGCAGTTTGGCACCGCTGGTGGCGACCATCACCGGATCCAGCACCACCTGTGGCGGGCAGTGCTTTTCCAGCGCGTCGGCGACCAGGGCGATCACTTCGGCGTTGGCCAGCATGCCCAGCTTCACGGCATGGATATCGAAATCGGCGAAGCAGGCATCGATCTGCGCCTGCAGGAAGTCCAGCGGCGGCACGTGCACGGCAGTGACGCCGCGGGTGTTCTGTGCGGTCAGCGCGGCGATCGCGGACAGGCCATGCACGCGATGGGCGGCGAAGGCCTTCAGGTCGGCCTGGATGCCTGCGCCACCGCCGGAATCGGAGCCGGCGATGGTCAGGGCGGAAACGGGGCTGGAAGGCGTCATGCCCCGATTGTGCAATGTTTGCCGCCGTCTTGCTGCCGCACGATCAGCGCGCCCGCAGCAGTGCCCACTGCCGGTACAGCACGTAGCCCAGTCCGGTGCCGCCAGTGAGCAGGGCGGGCGCCAGCAGCGCGTCGTAGCCGAAACGCAGGAACAACCCGGCACCGATCACGCCGCCGGCCAGGAAGCCGCTGACGATCAAGCCGCTCAGGGTCAGCCGCCGGATCGGCAGTGGCAGCCCGCGCAGCAGGTGACCCAGGCCGATGCCCAGGTCGGTGAACATGCCGCTGAGATGGGTGGTGCGCACCACCGCCCCACTGAAGGTGGTCGCCATCGCGTTCTGCAGGCCGCAGGCCATCGCCGCCGCCAGTGCGCCCCAGATCTGCTGCTGTTTGAACAGCGGAATCGCGATCAGCAGCAACAGCGATTCCAGCGCCAGCACCACGCCATAGCGGCGGCCCAGCTGCAGGCCACTGTCCTGGATGATCACGCCGCTGAGCGTGGCACCCACGCAGAACGCGATCAGTAGTCCCCACAGATGGCCGACCACGCGCCAGTCGCGCTGGGCCAGCGCCATGCCGAGCTGGCTGGTGGTGCCGGTCATGTGGCTGACTGCCTGGTGCTCGAAACCGAGGAAGCCGACCACGTTGACCATGCCGGCCACGCAGGACAGCGCGATCGCGCCGATCCAGACCCAGGTGGGCAGCCGGATGCTCATCCGGCGCGTGTGGTCGGGGTCACGGCACGATCAACGGCCCACAGGCGGGCCGTTGAACTGCACATCCGAGAAACGGCCGCTGGCTGGATCGAACACCGCGCCCCAGAACTGTGCGCCGCCATCGCAGACCCGGATCGCATCGCGCGCCGGGTCGATATCGGCATCGTCGGGCAGATGGAAGGCGTTGAGATAGATCAGCTGGCGGCCGTCCATTTCGATGCCGACGTACTGGCGGTCGAAATCGGCGGCCTTGGGTACCTGCGCCTCCAGCGAGGGCAGCTGGGCTTCCAGCTGTTCGACCTGTTGGCGGCTGGGCGCCCAGTAGCCGGTGACCCGCCCCGGCTCGCGGCCGGGGCTGGAACGCGAGCAGGTATCCAATACCTGGGCGGCGACGACCGGCCGCGTCACCACCCAGGACTGGCCGGTCTTGATCGCGGTCGGGACGCTGGCGCCCGGCCGCGTATTGGCGGGCGTGCAGGCGGCCGCCAGCGCAGCAAGCGCCAGCGGCAGGACGGCACGGGACAGGGAACGGCTCACAATACCTCCGAAGCGTAATCAGCCAGGCGCGAACGCTCGCCACGGCGCAGCGTGATGTGCGCGCTGTGCGGCCAGTTCTTGAAGCGGTCCACCGCGTAGGTCAGGCCCGAGGTGGTCTCGGTCAGGTACGGGGTATCGATCTGTTCCACGTTGCCCAGGCAGACGATCTTGGTGCCGGGGCCGGCACGGGTGATCAGGGTCTTCATCTGCTTGGGGGTGAGGTTCTGTGCTTCATCCAGGATCAGATAGCGCGACAGGAACGTGCGCCCGCGCATGAAGTTGAGCGAGCGGATCTTGATCCGGCTGGCGATCAGGTCGTTGGTTGCCGCGCGTCCCCATGCGCCGCCTTCCTGGGTATGCGTGAGCACTTCCAGGTTGTCGGTCAGTGCGCCCATCCACGGCGTCATCTTTTCTTCCTCGGTGCCGGGCAGGAAGCCGATATCCTCGCCGACGCTGACCGTCGCACGGGTCATGATGATCTCGCGGTAGCGCTGCTGGTCCATGGTCTGGGCCAGGCCGGCGGCCAGCGCGAGCAGCGTCTTGCCGGTGCCGGCGGTGCCGAGCAGGGTGACGAAATCGATCTCCGGGTCCATCAAGGCGTTGAGCGCGAAGTTCTGCTCGCGGTTGCGCGCGCTGATGCCCCACACCGCATGGCTGCCGTGGCGGAAATCGTTGACCAGCGACAGCGTGATCCTGTCGCCGTCCACCTTGGCCACGCGCAGTTCGACTTCATCATCGCCGGGCAGGTAGGCGTACTGGTTGGGATGCCAGTTCTCGTCTTCGCTGGCGATGATTTCGTAACTGGTGCGGCCCTTGTCGCTCCAGCTGCGCAGGTTGTCAGTGTGCTTCTTCCAGAAGTCTTCCGGCAGCTCGGTGGCACCGGTGTAGAGCAGGCTGAAATCGTCGAGCGCGCGGTCGTTTTCGTAATCCTCGGACACGATGCCGGCGATCGCCGCCTTGATCCGCAGGTTGATGTCCTTGGAGACGAACACCACCGGGATCTCGGGCACCTGTTCCTTCAGGGCCAGGATCGCCCCGAGGATGGCATTGTCCGGAATCACCGCACCGAAGCTCTTGCCGGCCTCGAAGTGGCTGGTCTGGAAACGCAGCAGGCCCACGCTCTGCTTGCCGCGCAGCTGCAGCCCGTTCGGCCGCTGCAGCGGAATGCCATCGGCCAGGTTGTCCAGGCCCGAGGCCTGCACCAGCTCATTGAGGAAACGGCTGACCTGGCGCGCGTTGCGGCTCGCCTCGGTGGTGCCCTTCTTGCCGTTGTCCAGCTCTTCGATCACCTGCATCGGCAGGTAGACATCATGCTCCTCGAACTTGAACAGCGCGGTCGGATCGTGCATGAGCACGTTGGTATCCAGTACGTAGATGCGCTTGCCTCGGGTCATCGTCAATTCCTGGTGGCAGAACAGGGACAAGCCATCACGACCTGCGGGGCAGGGTGATGGCCATTGGGGGTGCCGGGGTGATCACTGGGTTTTCGCGGCCTTCAGGGCTTCAAGGACGGTGTCTGCGTGGCCGGCCACTTTGACCTTGCGCCACGCCTGCACGATACGACTGTCCGGCGAAATGAGGAAGGTGCTGCGCTCGATGCCACGCACCTGCTTGCCGTACATGTTCTTCAGCTTGATCACGTCGAACGCGGTGCACAGCGCTTCATCGCCATCGCTGATCAGCGGGAAGGCGAAGCCCTGCTTGGCGCAGAAGTTGTCGTGGGATTTGACCGAATCGCGTGAAACGCCGAAGACGCGGGCGCCGGCGTTGGTGAACTGCGGGAGCAGTGCGTTGAAATCGATGCCCTCGGTGGTGCAGCCCGGGGTGCTGTCCTTGGGGTAGAAGTACAGCACCAGCCACTGGCCGGCCAGATCGCCGAGGGTGGTGGTCTCGCCGCCGGACAACGCCAGCGGCAGTGCGAGGGTGGTGCTGTCCAGGGTGTCGCCGTCGTTCATGGGTTCCTTTCCGGATCCTGGGGTAGATCTACTACAACTGCATGAAACCCCGCGCGCCCGTGACGAGCGCGCGAAACATCAGAACTTCATCGGGTCCATGATCGCATCGAGGTTGAGGTGATCGCAGAACTCGAGGAAATCATCGCGCAGCGCGGCGATGTGCATGTTGGCCGGCACACCGATCGTGACCTGCGCGGAGAACATTTCCGCACCGGTCTGCATCGCGCGGTAACGCGTGCTCTGCAGGTTTTCGATGGTGATGCCCTGGCGGTCGAAGAAATCGGCCAGCTGGAACAGGATCCCCGGCTTGTCGGCGGCGATCACTTCCACGATGTAGGGCAGCAGGTTGGACTGCGCCTGCTTGGCGCCGGTGCGGTACCAGACCAACTTCAGGCCTTCCTCGCGCTCGAGCCGGGTCAGCATCGCCTCCAGCTTGGCCACCGAGTCCCACGAGCCGGTGGCCAGGGCGGTGACGGACACGTCGCGCCCGACCGTGGCCAGGCGGGCATCGACCAGATTGCAGCCACTATCGGCGATACGCCGGGTCACAGGCAGCAGGGGGGACTCCGGATGCGTCGTATAGGCGTTGATCAGGAGGTGGTT
Source organism: Stenotrophomonas sp. PUT21 (assembly GCF_052232875.1). Lineage (NCBI taxonomy): Bacteria > Pseudomonadati > Pseudomonadota > Gammaproteobacteria > Lysobacterales > Lysobacteraceae > Stenotrophomonas > Stenotrophomonas sp. PUT21. The sequence continues at coordinate 1,227,226 of NZ_CP197645.1, forward strand.
TTCGGTCGGCGCAGGCCGCGGCGTGGTGTCGGTCAAGATGGTTCCGGGTGATGCAAGGTGAGTCTGAACGGCCGGACGACGGCACGTTCGCCGGAGTCCAGCATACTTGCCCGCGCTTTCGACCCGCAAGTAACATGCAACGTACATCTGGCCGGCGTTTACGCAGGCACGGTGCCCCCTTTCTTCCGAGCACGATGTCCTTGTCCCTTTCCGGTCTCATCACCGCGCTGGCGACGCCCTTCCAGGCGAACGGCGCATTGGATCCCGACGGTTGGCAGCGCCTGCTGCATCTGCAACTGGAGGGTGGTGTTCACGGGGTGGTGGTGGCCGGTTCGACCGGTGAAGCCGCGGCCCTGTCCGACGACGAATACGACCAGTTGCTGCGCAGTGCGGTCAAAACCGTCGCCGGGCGCATCCCGGTGCTGGCCGGCACCGGCCTGTCCGGGACGGCCAAAACCATCGAGCAGACCCGCCGGGCGGCCGCCAATGGCGCCACCCACGCGCTGGTGGTGACCCCGCCGTACGTGCGCCCCACCCAGGCTGGCCTGATCGCGCATTACCGCGCGGTGGCCGACCAGGGCGGCCTGCCGGTCATCCTGTACAACGTGCCCGGCCGCACCGGCTGCGACATGCTGCCCGAGACCGTGGCCGAGCTGGCCAGCCACCCGAACATCGTCGGCATCAAGGAAGCGGTGGGCGATATCGGTCGCGTGCATGCGCTGCTGGCCCTGCGTTCGCCGGACTTCGCCATCCTCAGCGGTGACGACGGTACGGCGGCACGCTCGATCCTGTCCGGCGTGGATGGCCTGATCTCGGTGGGCTCCAACGCGCTGCCGGGGGCTTATCGCCGGATGTGCGACCTGGCCGCAGCCGGTGAGCGCGAGGCGACCGAATCGTGGGACGCCCGTCTGGAGCCCTTCCATGAATTCTGCGGCGTGGAGTCCAACCCGATCCCGGTGAAGGACCTGCTGCGCCGGATCGGCATTGGTGACGGCCTGCGCCTGCCGCTGCTGCCCCTGTCCGCGGCCCATCACGCCGCTGCCGAACACCTGGCCACCGATATCGGTGCGCTGGAAGCACTATCCAACCACTGATCGCAGTGGTCACTCAGGAGATTCCCATGCGTCAATCCGTTTCCGCCTTCCGCGTCCTGTCTTTTGCGGTCCTGGCAACCGCGACCCTCATCGGCACCACCGGCTGCTTCAAGCGTGGTGCCAAGGGCGACTATGCCCTGGCCCCCGAAGTGCGCCCGCTGGAAGTGCCGCCGGATCTGAACGTCCCGGCCGGTCAGGCCGCCGCTACCGCCGCCACCAGCTCCTCGCTGGCCTCGCAGGCCTCGCGTCCGGCCCCGGCCTCGAACCAGGCGGCCGCTAACAACGCCGGCTTCACCGTGCCGGGCACCAAGGAAGAAGTGTTCGCCAAGGTCGGCACCGCGCTGGAAACTGTTGAAGGCGTGAAGATCGCCAGCAAGGCGCAGCTGCTGGGTTCCTATGACGTGGCCTTCGAAGGCAGCGACTTCCTGGTCCGCGTGGTGGCCGTCGATGCCGGCGCCTATGTGTCGGCCGTGGATCCGCGTGGCCTGCCGGCCACCGCCGCAGCGCCGACCAAGCTGCTGGGTGAGCTGAAGGCGAAGCTGGCGCCGTAAAAGCGCCAGCGGCAGGCCCGGCCGCTGGCCGGGCCGGCGCGCCACGTGCCGCCCGGGTCCGACCTGGGTGGCATCGCAGCGCAGCCGCCGGCACGACCGGACACTGCGTGTCCGGGAAACGAAAAGGGCGCCTTTGGCGCCCTTTTTCGTTGCCGCCCGAACCCGCAGGCTCAGCGTTCCAGCAGTTTCAGCTTGTCCGGTTTGCCGTCCCATTCGCCGGCGTCGGCGGGCGGGTCCTTGCGCACGGTCAGCACCGGCCAGGCCTGGGCCAGCTCGGCATTGAGGGCAACGAACACTTCCTGGCCGGCGGGCACGTCATCTTCGGGGAAGATCGCGTTGACCGGGCACTCCGGCTCGCACAAGGTGCAATCGATGCACTCGTCCGGGTCGATCACCAGGAAGTTGGGGCCTTCATGGAAGCAATCCACGGGGCACACTTCCACGCAATCGGTGTGTTTGCACTTGATGCAGTTTTCGGTGACGACAAAAGGCATGGCTGGATCTGAATCCGACAGTAAGCCGGACAATTCTAGAACAGGTTGGTCCGCGGCGCGGAGTCGGATCGTGTCTGGACCCCCGAAATGCCGCTGGCACAAGGCTCAGGCCCAGCGGAAAGGACGCTCGGGCAGGCCAGCGATGCCGGTCTCCAGCGCAAATACGCCGCCGGCGTGCGGGCTGGCCGCCAGTTGCCCGTCGGTGTGATCCAGCCGGGAACTGGTGATCATCAGCTGCCGCATTCCAGCCCCGCCCAGCGCAACGCAGGTCGGATTGCGCACCGGCAGCAGGACCACCCGATCGACCTGCCCGTCGGGTCGATAACGCACCACGCGCGAAGCGCGCCACTGCGCATTCCACACGCCGCCTTCGGCATCGACGATGGCCCCATCCGGCTCCCAGTGCGGATCGGGCAGGGCAGCGAACAGCCGTGGCGGCCCGCAGTGCGCGCGCTCGGCATCGTAGTCGCAGCACCACAGCGCAGGGCGCACCGAATCGCAGAAATACATCGTGGCGCCGTCCGGGCTGAAACAGATCGCATTGGGGATGACGACCGGCGGCAGATTCAGTTCGCGCAGGCCGTGCCGCATCGAAAACTGGTAGTAACGGCCGAGCGGCGCACGCGCAGGATCCTCGCTCATGGTGCCGAACACCAGGTTGCCGGCGCGATCGGTGCGGCCGTCATTGCTGCGCGTCTCCGCCACATCGGGCTGCACGTCGGCCAGCCATTCCAGCGGCGGCGCCGTGGCATCACCGTCGCGGTCGATGTCCAGGCGCTGCAATGAGTTGGCCAGTGCGATCAGCAGGCGGCCATCGTCGCCTTCGGCCAGGCAGCCGGGGCGGTCCGGCAGCAGCCAGCTTCGATGCATGGCATCGGCAGGCCGGTACTGCCACAACCGGCGCTCACTGATATCCACCCAGAACAGGCAGTGCCGCTGTGCCGACCAGAGGGCGCCTTCGCCGTGGGTGCAGCGGCTGTCGACCAGCAGGGGAACGTCAGCAACCGCAGAGGACGGGGCGGCAACGGCATCGGGCATGGGGCAGGTACTCGCAACAGCAGGGGCGTTGCAGTGTGCCAGCCAGCCGATCAATGCGGCGTGCGCTGGCCGCAGGAGGGTGGTAATGCCGCACTGCACGATTGCACCGCCTTGGATGCCCGGGCCAAGATGATGACCACCGGTAGACAATCAGGAGCGGCGATGGGTCAGGCGGAAGTGGTCGAGGCGGCGCTACCCCGGTGCGGCAGGGAGCGCGGGCAATGAGTCTGTATGTGGGCCTGGATGTCGGCACCCAGAGCGTGAAGCTGCTCGCCTATGACCCGGCGCTGGGCGAGGTAGTGGCCACGGCGGCGCGACCGATGCAGTTGGTCAGCCGGGACGATGGCACCCGCGAGCAGGACGCGCGCTGGTGGATCGACGGCATTGTGGCGTGCTTTGCCGAACTCAGCCCGTCGCTGCGCAGCCGCATTCGTGCCATCGGCGTGTCCGGCCAGCAGCATGGTTTCGTGCCGATCAACGCACGCGGCGAGGTGATCGCGCCGGTGAAGCTGTGGTGCGATACCAGTACCGCAACCGATTGCGAGCCGATCATGGCGGCGGTGGGGGGTGCTGCCGCGTGCATCGCACTGGCCGGCAATCCCATCCTCGCCGGTTACACCGCCTCCAAGCTGCCGTGGACGCGCCGCCATCGTGCGCAGGCCTATGCGGAACTGGACGGCATCCTGCTGCCGCACGACTACATCAACTTCTGGCTGACCGGGCAGCGCTACGCCGAGTACGGTGACGCCTCCGGCACCGGCTGGCTGGACGTGCGCCACCGGCGCTGGTCGCCCGAACTGCTGCAGGCGATCGACCCGCAGCGCGATCTGCTCGCATTGCTGCCACCGCTGGTCCCACTGGAAACCACGTTCACGCTGGCGCCGACGATCGCCGCACTGCTGGACCTGCCGGCCGACGTGCAGGTCTCCACGGGCGGTGGCGACAACATGATGGCCGCGCTGGGCACCGGGAACGTGGCCGCAGGGCGGCTGACCATGAGCCTGGGCACGTCCGGCACGCTGTTCGCATACGCCGATCACCCGGTGGTCGACGACGACGGGCGCTGGGCTGCGTTCTGCTCCTCCAGCGGCGGTTGGCTGCCGCTGATCTGCACCATGAACTGCACCGTCGCCACCGAGCGGATGGCGGCGCTGTTCAACATTCCCCGTGGCGGTGGCGAGGTGCTGATGGCGCAGACCGATCCCGGTGCAGGCGGGCTGGTGATGCTGCCGTACTTCAACGGCGAGCGCACCCCGGACCTGCCCAACGCGCGTGCCTGCCTGCATGGCATGGACCTGCACAACACCACGCCGGCGCATTTCTATCGCGCCGCGATGGAAGGCGCGACCTACAGCCTGCGCAACGGCTACGACGCCTTCACCGGCGCGGGCCTGTCCTTCGACACCGTGCTGCTCACTGGCGGCGGCAGCAACAGCGCGGCGTGGCGGCAACTGATCGCCGATGTGTTCGATCTGCCGGTCAAGGTGCCCACCCAGGCCGAAGGCGCGGCGTTCGGCGCGGCGCTGCAGGCGCTGTGGGCCGCGCAGCGCGGGCAGGGCGGAAGCGACAGCCTCGCGGCAACGGTCGATGCACACGTGCGCTTTGATGACGCGCTGTCGGCCACCCCGGATCCGCGCACTGTGCCGCGCTACGCAGAACTGTACCGCCGTTTCCTCCACCATCTTTCCGAGGTGGGTCCGCTGCTGCGTACCGACCCGTCACCACCGCAAGGATCCGAGCAATGAGCACCTCCGTTTACATCGGCGCACAGGAGTACTTCCCCGGCATCGGCCGCATCCCGTTCGAGGGACGTGGCTCGGACAATCCGCTGGCCTACAAGGTCTACGACGCGGACAAGCGCGTGGGCGGCAAGACCATGGCCGAGCACCTGCGCTTCGCGGTGGCGTACTGGCACAGCTTCTGCGCGACCGGCCACGATCCGTTCGGCCCGGGTACCCGCGTCCATCCGTGGGATGCCGGCGCTACGCCGCTGGCACGTGCCGAGGCCAAGGCCGATGCCGCGTTCGAGTTCATCACCAAACTCGGCGTGCCGTACTACTGCTTCCATGACATCGATCTGGCACCGGACGCCGACGACATCGCCGAGTACGAGGCCAATCTGCAGCACATGGTCGGCATCGCCGGCGAGCGCCAGAAGGCGACCGGGGTCAAGCTGCTGTGGGGCACCGCCAACCTGTTCTCGCACCCGCGCTACATGAACGGTGCCTCGACCAATCCGGACTTCGCCGTGGTCGCCCGCGCCGCGGTGCAGGTCAAGGCCGCGCTGGAGGCCACGGTGGCCCTGGGCGGTGAGAACTACGTGTTCTGGGGCGGCCGCGAAGGCTATGCCTGCCTGTACAACACCGACATGAAGCGCGAGAAGGACAACATGGCGCGCTTCCTCACGCTGGCCCGCGACCATGGGCGCAGCATCGGCTTCACCGGCACCTTCCTGATCGAGCCCAAGCCGATGGAGCCGATGAACCACCAGTACGATTTCGACAGCGCCACGGTGGTCGGTTTCCTGCGCGAGCACGGCCTGGACAAGGACTTCAAGCTCAACATCGAGGCCAACCACGCCACGCTGTCCGGGCACACCTTCGCGCATGACCTGCAGGTCGCTTCGGATGCCGGCCTGCTGGGCAGCATCGATGCCAACCGCGGCAACCCCCAGAACGGCTGGGACACCGATCAGTTCCCGACCGATCTGTACGACACCGTCGGGGCGATGCTGGTGGTGCTGCGCCAGGGTGGCCTGGCCCCGGGCGGGCTCAACTTCGACGCCAAGGTGCGCCGCGAGTCGTCTGCGCCGGAAGATCTGTTCGAGGCGCACATTGGCGGCATGGATGCGTTCGCGCGCGGGCTGGAAGTGGCGCATGCCCTGATCGCGAACTCCCCGCTGGAGGGCTGGCGACGGGACCGCTACGCCAGTTTCGAGCGCGGCGCCGGGGCCGATTTCGCCGCCGGCCGCAGCAGCCTGGACGCGTTGCGCAGCCTGGCCCTGGCCCAGGGCGAGCCGCAGCAGCGCAGCGGCCACCAGGAAAGGTATGAGAACCTGATCAATCAGTACCTGTTGCGCTGACCCGCCGTTCCCTTCCGACCCAGGTATCTCCATGTCCAGTGCTTCGCTCAGCAGTACCCGCGCCGGCAGCGGCGAGAACACCGGCTTCATCGTCCTGATCAGCTGCGTGGCCACCATCGGCGGCTTCCTGTTCGGGTTCGACAGTGGCGTGATCAACGGCACGGTCGATGGCCTGAAGGACACGTTCCAGTCCAGCTCGGCCGGGATCGGCTTCGAGGTCGCCTCGATGCTGCTCGGCTGCGCGATCGGTGCCTTCTTCGCCGGTCGCCTCGGCGACCGGCTCGGCCGCCGCGGCGTGCTGATCATCGCCGCGGTGATGTTCCTGTTCTCGGCACTGGGGGCAGGGGCGGCGCACAGCTCCACGGTGTTCATCATCGCCCGGGTGATCGGCGGTTTCGCCGTCGGCGCGGCCAGCGTGATGTCGCCAGCGTATATCGCCGAGGTCGCCTCGGCCCGCTACCGCGGGCGGCTGGCCACGGTGCAGCAGATCGCGATCATCAGCGGCCTGTTCTGCGCTTTCCTCAGCAACTACCTGCTGGCCAAGGCGGCCGGGGCCTCCACCCAGGAACTCTGGCTGGGCCAGGCGGCATGGCGCTGGATGTTCTGGATGCAGGCCATTCCCTCGCTGCTGTTCCTGTGCCTGCTGCTGGTGATTCCGGAGAGCCCGCGCTTCCTGGTGGTCAAAGGGCGTCGGGACCAGGCGCTGTCGGTGCTGACCCGCCTGTACGGTCCGGCCGAGGCACAGGCCAAGATCACCGAGATCGAAGGTTCGCTGGCGCAGGACCAGCACCGCCCGACCTTCTCGGACCTGATCAGCAAGGCCACCGGCAAGCTGCGCCCGATCGTCTGGATCGGCATCGGCCTGGCGGTGTTCCAGCAGTTGGTCGGCATCAACGTCGTCTTCTATTACGGCGCCGTGCTGTGGCAGGCCGTGGGCTTCTCGGAGAACGATGCGCTGTTGATCAACGTGCTGTCCGGTGCACTGAGTATCGGCGCCTGCCTGATCACCGTGGTCCTGATCGACCGCATCGGCCGCAAGCCGCTGTTGTGGGTCGGCTCGCTCGGCATGGCGGTCTCGCTGGCACTGGTCACCATCGCGTTCGCCAGCGGTTCGCTGGATACCGCCGGGAAGCTTCAGCTCACTGACACCATGGGCGTGCTGGCGCTGGTGGCGGCCAACGTCTACGTGATCTTCTTCAACATGTCCTGGGGCCCGGTGATGTGGGTGATGCTGGGCGAGATGTTTCCCAACCAGATCCGTGGTTCCGGGCTGGCGGTGGCTGGCGCGGCGCAATGGACCTCCAACTTCGCCATCACTGTGTCCTTCCCGATCCTGCTGGGCAGCATCGGCCTGGCCGGCGCCTACGGCATCTACACGGTCGCGGCGGTGGTCTCGGTGTTCTTCGTGCTGCGCTTCGTCAAGGAGACCAAGGGCAAGGAACTGGAGCAGATGGAGGGCTGAGCCGCTTTCTGCAGCCCGGCGCGCTGGGCAGGGGCCGGGTCGGGGGCGTGTGCTCCCGGTCCGGGCGGGCAGGGCAGGCGCCGCAGGCCTGGGGCCTGAACGCAAAAAACCCCGCCGTGGCGGGGTTTTTGGCTCTCTGCACCGCGACTGGTGCTCCCTAGGGGACTCGAACCCCTGTTTTAGCCTTGAGAGGGCCACGTCCTAACCTCTAGACGAAGGGAGCAGACTTTGTCGCGAACTGCGCAGCGCGCTAGTATATGGACCTAGATGCCATTGGGCAATCCCGAAAACTCAACCGGAAGCGCCAACATCAATTCCTCTGCTACATCACCGTTCAGCCTGCGCGTGATCCCGCGCGATCAGCACAACATCTCCCGCAAGGACATCAGCCCCAACGCCCTGCGCGTCCTGTACCGGCTGCGTGATTCCGGGTTTGCCGGTTACCTGGTCGGCGGCGCCGTCCGCGATCTGCTGGTGAACGGGCACCCCAAGGATTTCGACGTCGCCACCGACGCGACGCCCGAGCAGGTCAAGCAGTTGTTCCGCAACTGCCGGCTGATCGGCCGCCGCTTCCGCCTGGCGCACGTGGTGTTCGGCCGCGAGATCATCGAGGTCGCCACCTTCCGCGCCAACATCGACGATGGCAGCGGCGACCGTGAGATGGAAAACGGCATGCTCGTGCGCGACAACGTGTACGGCAGCATCGAAGACGACGCGATCCGCCGCGACTTCACCTGCAACGCCCTGTATTACGCGATCGAGGATTTCTCGGTGCGCGATTACACCGGTGGCTTCGAAGACGTGCAGGCGCGCCTGATGAAGCTGATCGGCGATCCCGAGCAGCGCTACCAGGAAGACCCGGTGCGCATGCTGCGCGCGGTGCGCCTGGCCGCCAAGCTGGGCTTCCAGATCGAAGAGGCGACTGCCGAACCGCTGCCGCGCCTGGCCAACCTGTTGGCCGAGGCCGCCCCGGCACGCCTGTTCGAGGAAGTGCTCAAGCTGTTCCTGTCCGGGCACGGCGTGGCCAGCTTCGAAGGCCTGGAGCGCTACGGTCTGCTTGACGTCATGTTCCCGGAAAGCGCCGCCGCGCTGCGCAGCAACCGCAGTGGCGCGCTGCGCCGCATGGTCATCGAAGGCCTGCACAACACCGATCTGCGCGTGGCCAATGACGAGCCGGTGTCGCCGTCGTTCCTGTTCGCGCTGCTGCTGTGGCCGGCCTTCTGCCGCGCCCTGGCCAGCCTGCAGAAGCAGGGCGTGGCACTGGAAGAAGCGCAGCGCCGCGCGGCGGACCGCGTGACCCTCCACCAGCTGACCACGATCGCCCTGCCGCGCCGCTTCTCGCTGCCGATGCAGGAGATCTGGCTGCTGCAGGGCCGTTTCGCCTCGCGCCAGCGCAAGCGCGTGATCCGCACGTTGACCCATCCGCGCTTCCGCGCCGCTTACGATTTCCTGGTCCTGCGCCAGGTCGCTTCCAGCGAGCACGAAGCCGATGTGGCGTTCTGGCGCGAAGCGCAGCTGCAGTCCGGCACCGAGCTGGATTCGGCGCTGGACGCCGCCCAGGCCGAAGGCGAGGGCGAAGACGGCGCACCGCGCAAGCGTCGCCGCCGCCGTCGTCGTCCCGGTGGAGTGGCAGGCGAGTAAACCGTGACCCTGGCCTGTATCGGATTGGGCGCCAATCTCGGGGACGCCGCGCAGACGCTGCGCGATGCGTTCCAGGCGCTGGCGGCGCTGCCGCAGACCTCCCTGCGGGCACGCTCGCAGTTGTACAGCACGCCGGCCTGGGGCAATGAAGACCAGCCGGCGTTCGTCAATGCTGCCGCCGTGCTGGAAACCGCGTTGCCGGCACCGGACCTGCTGGACGCGTTGCTGGAGATCGAACGCCGCTTCGGCCGCGTGCGGGACCCGGCCGTGCACTGGGGGCCGCGCGCGCTGGATCTGGACGTGCTGCTGTACGGCGAGGACGTCATCGCGCTGCCGCAGCTGCAGGTGCCGCACCCGTACCTGCATGAGCGTGCGTTCGCGCTGCTGCCGCTGGCCGAGATCGCGCCGGACGCCCTCATTCCCGGTCACGGCCGCGTGCGGGATGCTGTGGTGCGGGTCCAAGCCTGCGGGATCGCTCCAATAGGAGGATAATGCGGGGCTTATCGCCACCGGTTATCAGCTCATGAGTACCCACGCAGACAGCAAGCCCTGGACCGTCCCCGCATTGGCCGAGGCCAAGCGCAATGGGCAGAAGCTGGTGATGTTGACCGCCTACGATGCCGGGTTCGCGCGCAGCTTCGACGCTAACGGCGTGGACCTGATCCTGATCGGCGATTCGCTTGGCATGGTGGTGCAGGGGCACGATTCGACCCTGCCGGTCACCACCGACGACATGGTCTACCACACCCGCGCTGTCGCCCGCGTCCTGCAACGCGCGCTGCTGGTGGCCGATCTGCCGTTCGGCGCCGATGCCACCCCCGAGCGCGCGCTGGATGCTTCGCTGCGCCTGCTGCAGGCCGGTGCGGAGATGGTCAAGATCGAGGGTGCCGGCTTCAAGCTGGACATCATCCGGCATCTGGTCGAGCGCGAGATTCCGGTCTGCTCGCACCTGGGCCTGACCCCGCAGTCGGTGCTGCGCCTGGGGGGGTATCGCGTGCAGGGCCGTGGCGACGCCGCCCAGCAGCTGCGCGATGACGCCAAGGCCGCAGTCGCCGCCGGCGCCAGCCTGGTGGTGCTTGAATGCGTGCCGACGCCCGTCGCTGCGCAGGTCACCGCAGACATCAGCGTGCCCACGATCGGCATCGGTGCCGGCCCGCAGTGCGATGGCCAGGTGCTGGTGCTGCATGATTTCCTCGGTCTGGACAGCGGCCATCGCCGTCCCAAGTTCGTCAAGGATTTCCTTGCCGAAGGCGGGTCGGTTGCCGGTGCGGTCCGTGCCTATGCCGACGCCGTGCGCGACGGCTCCTTCCCCGACGCAGAGCACGCCTACGCCTCATGATCGAAACCGTCACCGAACTGTCCCGTCTGCGCGCCGTCGTCAACGGCTGGAAGCGCGAGGGCCTGCGCGTCGCGCTGGTCCCGACCATGGGCAACCTGCATGCAGGTCACTACTCGCTGGTCACGCTGGCCCGGCAGTACGCCGACCGGGTGGTCTCCAGCGTCTTCGTCAATCCGACCCAGTTCGGCCCGAACGAAGACTTCACCCGCTACCCGCGCACGCCCGAAGCCGATACCACCGGCCTGGAGCAGGCCGGCTGCGATGTACTGTGGCTGCCCACCGTTGAATCGATGTACCCGTTCGGCGTCGAGCTGGCGGCCAGCGTCAACGTGCCGGGCATCAGCGGCCTGCTCGAGGGCGCGCACCGCCCGGGCCATTTCGACGGCGTCTGCACCGTGGTCTCGCGCCTGTTCAACCAGGTGCAGCCGGATGTCGCCGCCTTCGGCAAGAAGGACTACCAGCAGCTGGCAGTGATCCGCCAGATGGTCGAAGACCTGGCCTTCCCGATCCAGATCGTCGGGGGTGACATCGTGCGCGAAGACGATGGGCTGGCGATGAGCTCGCGCAACCAGTACCTCAACGCCGAGCAGCGCCCGGTCTCCACCACCATCCACCAGGTGCTGCTGGGCATGCGCGAAGGCTTCATCGCCGGCAAGAGCCGCACCCTCATCGAGGCCGAAGCGGCCGCGGCGCTGCAGGCGGCCGGCTTCCAGGTCGACTATGCCGTGGTCCGCCTGCCGGACCTGTCCGAGCCGGCCGATGCCAACGACGGCACCCGCGTGGCCCTGATCGCCGCGCGGATCGGCAACACCCGGTTGATCGACAACCTGGAGTTCTGAGCCCGCCAGCGGGTACCGGCACAGGGCCACCTTCGGGTGGCCCTGTGCGTTTCCGGGCCCCAGCCCCGCCCGCCCGCTCTGGCTGAACGGCCGGCAGCGCCGGAGGGGGAGGGCAGGGCTACCCCCTGCCGCGCGGCCCCCGGGTGCTAGAATTTCCCTTTCCTTTACCGTTTCCCCGTTGCCATGCATCTGTCCCTGCTGAAGACCAAGATCCACCGCGCCACCGTCACTCACTCCGAGCTGAACTACGAAGGTTCCATCGCCATCGATGACAACCTGCTGGCTGCGACCGGCATCCGTGAGTTCGAGCAGGTGCACATCTGGGATGTGACCAACGGTGCGCGTTTCTCCACCTATGCCATCCGCGCCGAAGCCGGCAGCGGCGTGGTGTCGCTCAACGGCGGCGCTGCGCGCCACGTGCAGGTGGGCGACATCATCATCATCGCCGCCTTCGCCAGCATGAGCGAAGAAGAAGCTGACAGCTTCAAGCCGAAGTTGGTATATGTGGACGGCAAGAACCAGATCTCCCACACCAACGACACGATCCCGACACAGGCCGCATGACACAGCACAACGGATTCGACCCGCTTCATTCCCATGCCCAGCGCCTGCGAGGCGCGAGCATCCCTTCGTTGATCGCCGCCGAACCGGGCCGCGCACAATCGCTGGGGTTGCGGGTCGGTCCGTTGTACGTCAATTTCGCGCGGCAGAAGTACGACCGCGCGGCGTTGGACGCACTGCTGCAGCTGGCTGCCGAGCGCGATGTCGCCGGCGGCTTCCAGCGCCTGTTCCGCGGTGAAGCGGTCAACGTCACCGAGGGCCGCGCCGCCCTGCACACTGCGCTGCGCGGCGATGCCAGCGGCGCGCCTGTGGCCGGCGAGGCCTTCGCTACGGCGGCCCAGGTGCGTCAGCAGATGGGCGAACTGATCGCCGCACTGGAAGCGACCCACATCACCGATATCGTCAGCGTCGGCATCGGCGGTTCGGACCTCGGCCCGCGGCTGGTGGCCGATGCGCTGCGTCCGGTGACCGGTGCGCGCTTCCGCGTGCATTTCGTGTCGAACGTGGATGGCGCCGCGATGCAGCGCACGCTCGCCACGCTGGACCCGGCCACCACCGCCGGCATCCTGATCTCCAAGACCTTCGGCACCCAGGAAACCCTCCTCAACGGGCAGATCCTGCACGACTGGCTGGGCGGCAGCGAGCGCCTGTATGCGGTCAGTGCCAACCCGGAGCGTGCGGCCAAGGCCTTCTCGATCGCCGCCGGCCGTGTGCTGCCGATGTGGGACTGGGTCGGCGGGCGTTATTCGCTGTGGTCGGCGGTCGGTTTCCCGATCGCACTGGCGATCGGCTTCACGCGCTTCGAGCAGCTGCTCGAGGGCGCGGCGCAGATGGACGAACACGCGCTGACCGCACCGCTGGCGCAGAACCTGCCGGTGCTGCATGCGCTGACCGATATCTGGAACCGCAACCTGCTCGGCCATGCCACGCATGCGGTAATGACTTACGACCAGCGCCTGGCGTTGCTGCCGGCCTACCTGCAGCAGCTGGTGATGGAAAGCCTTGGCAAGCGCGTGCAGCTCGATGGCAGTCCGGTGGCCAGCGACACCGTACCGGTGTGGTGGGGCGGGGCGGGCACCGATGTGCAGCACAGCTTCTTCCAGGCGCTGCACCAGGGCACCAGCGTGATCCCGGCCGACTTTATTGGCTGCGTGCACAACGATGATCCCTACGTGGTCAACCACCAGGCGTTGATGGCCAACCTGCTGGCGCAGACCGAGGCGCTGGCCAACGGCCAGGGCAGTGAGGATCCCCATCGCGAGTATCCCGGTGGCCGCCCGAGCACGCTGATCCTGCTCGATGCGCTCACTCCCCAGTCGCTGGGTGCGCTGATCGCCATGTACGAACACGCCGTGTACGTGCAGTCGCTGATCTGGAACATCAACGCCTTCGACCAGTTCGGCGTAGAGCTGGGCAAGCAGCTGGCCAGCCAGCTGCTGCCTGCGCTGCAGGGTGAAGCGCATGCGATCACCGACCCGGTGACGCTGGAGCTGCTGGGGCGTCTGACCGCCTGACCGCCGCTTAAGCCGACCGTTGGTCGGCTATAAGCCAGGTAGAGCCGACCGTTGGTCGGCTATAAAGCAGGTAGAGCCGACCGTTGGTCGGCTGTCGTACGCATCGCGCGGGGTTGATCGTCGTGGTGAAGCGCAGCCGACCCACGGTCGGCATCACCGGCTCGGGTCGCGCTCCGGGCTCGGCCGCTTGGCCAGCTTGCGCTGCAGCGAGCGCCGGTGCATGCCGAGCAGGCGCGCGGCGGCGGACACATTGCCGCCGGTCTCATGCATCGCCTGCTGGATGTGCTCCCACTGCAGGCGGCTGATCGGGGTCATCGCATCCGGCGGCTCCATGTCGCCGTCATCGGCCGGGCCATCGTCCTCTTCGCCGAGCGCGCGCAGGATCATCGGCACCGTGGCCGGCTTGGGCAGGTAGTCGTCGGCCCCGAGTTTGATCGCTTCCACCGCCGTGGCGATGCTGGCATAGCCGGTCACCAGCAGGATCCGCATGTCTTCGCGCAGGGCGCGCAGCGGCTGGATCAGCGCAAGCCCGGATTCGGTGCCGAGCTTGAGGTCGATCAGCGCATACGCCGGCGGCTGTTGCCGGGCCAGCAGCAGCGCCGAGGCGATGTCGCTGGCGGTGACGGTTTCCAGCCCTTTTCGGGCCAAGCTGCGCTGCAGTGTGCGCAGATAGAGTTCGTCGTCGTCGACCAGCAGGCCATGGCTGGCCTGACCGGGCGCGGGGGTAAAGGCGGTCATGCGGAAGTCTCCCGTGGGGACAAGGGCAGACGGAAGCCGACGCGGGTGCCGGCACCATTGGCCGGACGCATCCACAGCTCGCCGTCCAGGCGTTCGATGGTGGCGTGGGACAGGGCCAGGCCCACGCCCATGCCGTCGGTCTTGCCGCTGTTGAACAAGGTGCCGGGCAGCACGGCCTGGCGGGCGTCGAAGCCGTGGCCGTAGTCGCGTACTTCGCCGATCAGGTCATCGCCTTCGATGCGCAGCGACAGATCCACCTGCGGGCGGTCGGCCTTCTCGCCCGCGTCGGCGGCATTGTTGAGCAGCACCATCAGCAGGTGCCCGATACCCGGGTCCAGCGGCAGGGTCAGCGGAGCGTCTTCATTGCGCTTGAGCGCGATGGTCGGCCGCACCAGCCGCCATTGTTCCAGTACCTGCGGCAAGGTCACCGCGTCGCGGCCGGGGGCGTCGCCAGCGGCGGGGCGGGCCAGCGCCAGCACGCGTTCGCGACACTGCACCAGCAGCTCGCGCAGGGTTTCCACGTCGTCGCGGACCTCGCTGCTTTCGGTCTGGTCGGCGATGTCGTCGGCGAGCAGGGTCATGGTCGCCAGCGGGGTGTTCAGCTCATGCGCCACCGAGGCGGCGTGGGTGGCCAGCGCGACGATGCCTTCGTTGCGCACGAAGCGTTCGCGCAGCATGGCCAGCTCGTGTTCGCGCTGACGCAGGGCGATCGCCAGCCGCGTGGCGAACACCAGCACCACCGTGGCCGACAGCAGGAAGTTGCAGACCACGCCCCACTGCTGCATCTGCGCGCCGGTGAAATAGCCGCTGGGCAGTGGCAGGCCGAACACGCCGCTGACCGCGTAACCGATCAGGCAGGCCGCCGCCACGGCCAGGGTCCAGCGCAGGGGCAGGGCGAGCGCGGCCAGTGCGATCAGGATCAGGAACAGCGAGCCGAAGGGATTGGCGATGCCGCCGCTCCAGCCGACCATCCAGGTCAGCACGGTGACATCCACCAGGATGTGGCCGAAGGCAGTCACCGGTGCGGTGTCCGGCTCCTGCACACGCAGCTGCGCGTACAGGTTGAACAGGGTCAGCGCGGCGACGCCGGCCCACAGCGGCAGCTGCGGCAGTTCCAGCCCCAGTACCCAGGTGGCGACCAGGATCGTGGCGGCCTGGCCGGCCACGGCCAGCCAGCGCAGGCTGCACAGGGTGCGGAGAAAGGGGGCGTCGGTACCGGTCATCACCGCACATCCTATGCGCTCCCGCCAACGCCTGCCTGCGACAATCGGCCGCATCGGGAACGGGCGCCCTCCGCGGCGCATCGAACATGAGTGGCAACCAACGCTGGGCACCTACCTGCACGCTGGGCGCGCTAAAATAGGCGGATGCATGACGCCGTGACCCGACCGACCCAACCCGCCGACTCCGCCGTGTGGGCCCGCCGCCAGACCCAGCCCGTCCGTATCGGCGGCGTGGTCGTGGGTGGGGGCCATCCCGTGGTGGTGCAGTCGATGACCAACACCGACACCGCCGATGTCGCCTCCAGCGTGAAGCAGGTGGCCGAACTGTGGCGCGCGGGCTCGGAGATGGTGCGGCTGACTGTCAACAATCCCGAATCGGCCGCAGCCATCCCGCGGATCGTCGAAAAGCTGCAGATGATGGGGATCGACGTCCCCCTGATCGGCGACTTCCATTACAACGGCCATCAGCTGCTGACCCAGGAGCCGGCCTGCGCGCAGGCCCTGGCCAAGTACCGGATCAACCCGGGCAACGTCGGCTTCGGCAAGAAGAAGGACACCCAGTTCGCGCAGCTGATCGAGTTTGCGATCCGCTACAACAAGCCGGTCCGGATCGGCGCCAACTGGGGTTCGCTGGACCAGTCCCTGGCCGCGCGCCTGATGGACGAGAACAGCCAGCGCGCGCAGCCCTGGGATGCCGGGCGCGTACTGCGTGAAGCGCTGATCCGCTCGGCGCTGGATTCGGCCGAGACCGCCGTCGAACTGGGCCTGCCGCGCGACCGTATCGTGCTGTCGGCCAAGGTCAGTGGCGTGCAGGAGCTGATCGCGGTGTACCGTGACCTGGCCCAGCGCTCGGATTTCGCCCTGCACCTGGGCCTGACCGAAGCCGGCATCGGCAGCAAGGGCATCGTCGCCTCCTCGGCGGCGCTGGCGGTGCTGCTGCAGGAAGGTATCGGCGACACCATCCGCATTTCGCTGACCCCCGAACCGGGCCAGTCGCGCACCGCCGAGGTGATCGTCGCCCAGGAACTGCTGCAGACCACCGGGCAGCGGGCGTTCACCCCGCTGGTCACGGCCTGCCCGGGCTGCGGCCGGACCACCTCGGAATTCTTCCAGGAACTGGCCAAGGTCGTGCAGAACCATGTGCGCGAGAAAATGCCGATCTGGAAAGTGAGCCACCCGGGCGCGGAGAGCATGACCCTGGCGGTCATGGGCTGCATCGTCAACGGGCCGGGCGAGTCGCGTCACGCCAACATCGGCATCTCCCTGCCGGGGACGGGCGAAACGCCCGCGGCGCCGGTGTTCGTGGACGGCGAAAAGACGGTCACCCTGCGCGGCGAGAACATCGCCCAGGACTTCGTGGCGCTGATCGACGATTACGTCGAACGCACCTATGTCCGAACCATCGGATAAGCCGGCGGTGCTGGCTGCCCCGGAGCCGGCGGCCGGCTTCCGCCACTGGATGGGTCGCAACGCCTGGCGCTTCGTGCTGCTGTTCGTGGGCGTGCTGCTGCCCTTGGCCGGGTTTGTCGCGTTGGCCGATGAAGTCCATGAACTGGAATCGATCTATTTCGACGCGCCCCTGCTGTGGAAGATGCACGGCCTGCATTCGCCGGGCCTGGACCAGTTCTTCGTGCTGCTCTCCAAACTGGGCTACGAGTGGTTCCTGATCCCGGCCGATGTGCTGATCGTGGCCGTGCTGGTCTGGCGCAAACGCTGGCGCGAAGCCAGTTTCGTGGCCATCTGCTTCGTCGGCTCGGCGCTGCTCAACATGGGCAGCAAGCGCTTCTTCCAGCGCGACCGCCCCAGCCTGTGGGAATCGATCGCGCCGGAAAGCACGTTCAGCTTCCCCAGCGGCCATGCCATGGGCTCGATGACCCTGGCCGTCACCCTGGTGCTGCTGGCCTGGAACACCCGCTGGCGCTGGCCGGTCGCGCTGTCAGCGGTGACCTTCGCGGCACTGGTCAGCCTGTCGCGGGTCTACCTCGGTGTCCATTACCCCTCCGACATCCTGGCCGGCTGGTGTGCCGCCCTGGTCTGGGTGGTAGGGTGCTTCCTGGTCATGTTCCGCCGCCGCCATCCCTGGCGGCATCGCCACTGAGACGAATACGGCGGTAAACTGGCCGAAAGCGGCATGAAGGCGGGCTGCATCCATAGGCTGTTCCACTGGAACAGATGAGGATGAGAGGCACAGGGGGAGGGGCAGGACAGCATGTCTGTGATGCGCGGACCAGAACGCGATGATGGGGAACCCGGTTCCTTGTGATCGACACATCCCGCGGCTAGGCTTGCCCCCGTTCACAGTGTTTGACGAGGTTGGCGGATGACGATTCGAGTGTATCTGGTGGACGATCATGCTCTGGTACGCACGGGCATGAAGATGATCCTCTCCAATGAAACCGACATCGAGGTGATCGGCGAGGCGGAGAGTGGTGAAGATGCATTGCCGGACATCCGCCGCCTGCGGCCCGACGTCGTGCTGTGCGACCTGCACCTGCCCGGCGTCAGCGGCATGGAAGTGACCGAGCGGGTGGTTCGTGGCGATCACGGCACCCGCGTGGTGATCGTCTCCGTGCTCGAAGACGGCCCGATGCCCAAGCGCCTGCTCGAAGCCGGTGCCTCCGGCTACATCGGCAAGGCCTGCGACGCCCAGGAACTGCTGCGTGCCGTGCGCGATGCGGCGCTCGGCCGTCGTTATCTCGGCAACAGCATCGCGCAGAACCTCGCGCTGTCCAACGTGGAAGGCAACCACTCGCCGTTCGATACGCTGTCCCCGCGCGAACTGGAAGTGGCGCTGCTGCTCACCCAGGGCCTGCGCCAGGAAGACATCGCCAAGCGCCTGAGCCTGAGCGCGAAAACCGTCAACACGCACAAGGCGCGCCTGTTCGAGAAGATGGGCATCAACGACAACATCGCACTGGCGCGCATGGCCAGCCAGTACGGCCTGGTGGATCCGGCACGCCCGATGTAATCCTCGCGCGGGTGCCAGACAAAAAAACGCCCGGGCATGCCCGGGCGTTTTCGTTCAGTGCGCGCGGACCCGCGCCACGATCTTCGCGGCCTGGGCCGCGCTCGCGCGCACCTTGTCCCACTCGCCACGCTCGATCCAACCGCCCGGCACCATCCACGAGCCACCGATGCAGACCACGTTCTTCTGCTCCAGGTACTCGGCGGCGGTGTCTTCGGTAATGCCACCGGTCGGGCACAGCTTCAGATCCGGGATCGGACCGGCCAGGCCCTTGATCATCGCCAGCCCGCCCACGGCCGAGGCCGGGAACAGCTTGCACACCCGGAAACCGCGCGCATACAGCGCCAGCATTTCCGTTGGCGACGCCGCACCCGGCACCACCGGCAGCGGCGCCTGCGCCAACGCATCGGCCATGTGGGCCGGCGTACCCGGGGTGACCAGGAAATCGGCACCGGCATCGATGGACTGCTGCATCTGCTCCACGGTCAACACCGTGCCCGCACCCACCACCACATCCGGCAGCTCGCGCTTGAGCATGGCGAGCGCTTCCATCGCCACCGGCGTACGCAGCGTCAGCTCGATCGCCGGCAGCCCGCCCTCCAACAACGCCGCACTGACCGCCCGGGCCTGATCCAGCGTGTGCACGGTCACCACCGGCAGAATGCCGGCAGCCTTCAACAGGGTTTCAGCGCGTTTCTGATGTTCGGCGATGCTCATGCGTTTCCAATCCTTCTTCCAATAAGTGCGACGCCACAACGCGCCGAAATGTGTCCAGAGGCAGCGGGATGGCCCCGACCAGGACCGTTACAGCGCCATGGATGGCGCTGACGAGCCCCCATGGATGGGTTCACGGCGCGTCTTGGTCGGGGCCATCCCGCTGCCTCAACCAGGAAACCCCACCGCTGCGTCAGCTCAGGCGTCCTTGGCCTCATGCGGCGCATCCGCCGCCGCCGCATCATGCCCAAGCTCGTATTCCGCATCGTAATTCCAGATGCTGCCGTCATCTGCCGCCGGCCCACACGAAATCGACATCGCACCCTGATCGGCCGGACCCACGAGACGGCGGCTCATCGCGAACAGATTGCGGCCCAGATCATGCCCGGCCGGTGCCGTATTCGGTGCCGGCTCGCGTGCCGCGAACTCGGCCGCGTCCACCAGCAGTTCCAGCGTGCCCGCCTCACCATCCAGACGGATGATGTCGCCTTCGCGCACGCGTGCCAGCGGACCGCCACGCGAGGCTTCCGGCGTCATGTGGATCGCCGCCGGGAACTTGCCCGACGCACCCGACAGACGGCCATCGGTGACCAGCGCCACACGGCGGCCCTGGTTCTGCAGCAGGCCGAGCAGCGGCGCCAGCGAATGCAGCTCCGGCATGCCGTTGGAGCGCGGGCCCTGATAACGCACCACCGCCACGAAATCGTGCGGCAGCACGCCGGCGGCATGCAGCTTGTTGAGCACCTGCGGCGCATCGACCACCACCGCCGGCGCTTCGATCGTGCGGAACTCCGGCTTCACCGCCGACAGCTTGATCAGCGAACGGCCGAGGTTGCCGCGCAGCAGGCGCAGGCCGCCCTGCGATTCGAACGGATTGGCCACGCCACGCACCACATCCGGGTCGGCGCTTTCGCGCACGCCATCGATGTAGGTCAGCTTGCCATCGCGCAGCGCCGGCTCCTGGCCGTACTGGCGCATGCCGCCCTCGGCAACGGTCTGCAGGTCGGCGTGCATCAGCCCGGCCTCCATTAGCTCGCGGAACACGAACGCGGTGCCACCGGCGGCTGCAAAGCGGTTCACGTCAGCCTCGCCGTTCGGATAGACGCGGGCCAGCAGCGGAATCAGCTGCGAGAGCTGGTCCATGTCGTCCCAGGTCAACACGATGCCGGCGGCGCGCGCCACGGCGATCCAGTGGATGGTGTGGTTGGTCGAGCCGCCGGTGGCCATCAGGGTGACCACGGCGTTGACGATCGCGCGTTCGTCGATCAGGCGGCCGAGCGGACGGAAGTCGTCGCCCAGTGCGCTGATTTCCAGCGCACGTACCGCTGCCTGGCGGGTCAGCGCATCGCGCAGCGGTGTATCCGGATTGACGAACGAGGCGCCCGGCATCTGCACGCCCATTGCCTCGAGCAGCGTCTGGTTGGAGTTGGCAGTGCCGTAGAAGGTGCAGGTGCCGGCGCCGTGGTACGAGGCGGCTTCGGCTTCCAGCAGTTCCTCGCGGGTTGCCTGGCCGGCGGCATAGCGCTCGCGCACTTCGGCCTTCTGCTTGTTCGGGATGCCCGGCGTCATCGGGCCGGCCGGCAGGAAGATCGCCGGCAGGTGGCCGAAGGCCAGCGCGCCGATCAACAGGCCCGGCACGATCTTGTCGCACACGCCGAGGTAGACGCTGGCGTCGAACATGTCATGGCTCAGGCCGATCGCGGTCGACTGGGCGATCACATCGCGCGAGAACAGCGACAGCTCCATGCCACCGCGGCCCTGGGTGACCCCGTCGCACATCGCCGGCACGCCACCGGCCACCTGTGCGGTCGCACCGAGTTCGCGTGCGGTTTCGCGCAGGATCTCCGGGTAGTGCTCGAACGGCTGATGCGCCGAAAGCATGTCGTTGTACGCGGTGATGATGCCCAGGTTGGGCGTCACGCCGCCGCGCAGGCGCGACTTGTCGGTCGGGCCGCACGCAGCGAAGCCGTGGGCGAGGTTGCCGCAGCTCAGGCGCGAACGGAACGGACCGTCGCGCAGCGCCGCGTCGACACCGGCCAGGTAGGCGGCGCGGGAGGCGGCGCTGCGCTGGACGATGCGTTCGGTGATGGCATGGAGTTTGGGATGCAGGCTCATTGGCTACCGGCTATGAGAAGGCGAACGGAACAACACCGGGGCAACTCAGTCACACCAGTGGACGCGCAGTTTCGCGCCGTCGAGATCGATCGCATTGAGGATGGGATACAGCTGCGGATTGTTGCTTTCCAGCGCGTGCTTGAGCACTTCCAGCTTCTGCTTGCCACGCAGCAGCAACAGGCGCTGGCGGCTCTGCTTCAGGCCGTGCGGAGTCAGGGTGATGCGCAGCGGCCACTGGTTGGCACCGGGGCAGCCGGTGGCATCCAGCGCCGCGTAGGGCAGGGTGCTTTCCAGTGCGCGGGCCAGGTCCTTCGAGCCCGGGAACAGCGAGGCGGTATGGCCGTCGTTGCCCATGCCGATCACGCTCAGGCACGGCCGCTGGCTGTGCTGGGCCTGCAGGTTGGCGCTGTAGACACACTCGGGCAGCGGCTTGCCGACCCGCACCAGCGGATCGAAATGCGCGCCTTCGGCGCGGGCGAGGAAACTTTCCTTCACCAGCCAGGCATTGCTGTCGCGATCCTGCGGTGACAGCCAGCGCTCATCGACCAGGCTCACTTCCACCCGGTCCCACTGCACGTCCAGTTCGGCCAGCGCCTGGTAGACCGGTGCCGGCGTGGTGCCGCCGGAGAGCAGCATGCGCGCGCGGCCGAATTCGGCGATGTCGCGGTTGAGCTCGACCGCCATTTCGGCGGCGACGGCCTCGATCCAGGCATCGGCATCGCCGTGCCGGACCAGGGTGAAACGGTCGGACGTATCCAGGGTATTCATGCAGTGCCTCCGGGCAGATCGCGTTCCACATCCGCCGCATACGCGGCCGCGCCGAGCAGGCCCGGGCTGGGGTGCATCACCGCCAGTGACGGCACCTTGGACATGATCGAAGAGAAGCGGCCCTTGTGTTCAAAACGCTGGCGGAAACCGGAGTGCTGCAGCGAATCGAGCATCTTCGGCACCAGCCCGCCGGTCAGGAACACGCCATCCCAGGCGCCCTGCATCAGCACCAGGTCGCCGGCGATCGCGCCGAACACCGCGCAGAACACATCCACGGTGCGCATCGCCTGCGGGTCGCCATGCAGCGCCCGCGCGGTGACGTCCACCGGCTGCAGCTGGCCCGGATCGATGTCGGCCATCTCGCACACGGCGCGATGGATGTTGACCAGGCCGGGGCCGCAGATCAGGCGCTCGTTGGACACCCGGCCGAACTGCTCGGACAGGATTTCCAGGATGCGGATCTCCTCCGGCGTGCCCGGCGGGAAGCTGACATGGCCGCCCTCGGTTTCCAGCGGGTAGCAGCGGCCGTGGCGCAGGATCAACCCGCCCACGCCGAGCCCGGTGCCCGGGCCGATCACCGCATAGTTGCGCGGCTGGCCCGGCTTGCCCGGAACCCACGACGCGCCGCCGACCTGGATCACGTCCTGCGGCTGCAGCAGCGAGATGGCCATCGCCTGGGCGGCAAAATCGTTGATCAGGTGCAGTTCGTCGAAGCCGAGCATGTGCGCGGTGCGCATGCGCGAGATTACCCACGGGTGATTGGTGATGCGCGCCTCGTCACCGTCCACGCGGCCGGCCACGGCGAACACGCCGCGCCTGGCTTCCGCGCCGATCTGCTCGAGGTAATGCCGTGCGGCCTCACCGAGCGAGGGGAAATCAGCGACCGCGAACTCGCGGATGCTGTCCTGCTGCAGCGGCGCGGCCAGCGAAGTGTCGGCCAGTGCGAAGCGTGCATTGGTACCGCCGATATCCGCCACCAGGACCGGCTGGGACAACACCGTCATGCCTGGCCACCACGGGCAGCGTCGGCATCGGCATCGGCAGGCAGGAAGCCGGCGGCTTCCGCCGGACCCCATTCGCCAGCGGGGTAGGGCTGCAACGGCAGCTTGGCTTCCTTCCACGCGTCGCTGACGCTGTCGATCCAGGCCCAGGCTGCGCGCACTTCGTCATCGCGCACGAACAGCGCATGGTTGCCGTTGAAGGCATCCAGGAACAGCCGCTCGTAGGCGATACGGCGGTGCAGGCCGGTCGGCACGGACAGTTCCAGTTCCAGCGGATGCAGTTCCAGCGCACCCCATTCCGGGCCGGCCAGCGAGCTCATCAGGCCCAGTTCGATGTTTTCCTGCGGCTGCAGCTGGAAGGTGATGCGGTTCGGGGTGGCATTGCCACGGTGCGGGCGCTCGAACAGCCAATGCGTGACCGGCTTGAGCGTGACCACGACGCGGGTGGTGCGCTCGGCCAGGCGCTTGCCGGTGACCAGGTGGAACGGCACGCCGGACCAACGCCAGTTGTCGATATGCGCGGTGACACCGGCGAAGGTTTCCACGTCGCTGCCTTCCGGCGGCTGGTAGGCCTGCGCGGGCTGGCCGTTGATGGTGCCGGCGGTGTAGCGGCCACGCACGCTGTCACGCGCGGCGTGCTTGGCATCAAGCGGACGCAGGGAGCGCAGCACTTTGACCTTTTCATCGCGGATGCGATCGGCTTCCAGCGAGGCGGGCGGTTCCATGGCGACCAGGCACAGCAGCTGCAGGATGTGGCTCTGGACCATGTCGCGCAGCGCGCCGGAGCGGGCGTAGTACGCATCGCGGCCGTCCACGCCCTCGCTCTCGGCAACCAGGATGTGCACCGATTCGATGTAGTTGCGGTTCCAGACCGCCTCGAGCAGCGTATTGCCGAAGCGCAGCGCGATCAGATTCTGCACCGCGGCCTTGCCCAGGTAGTGGTCCAGGCGGAACACGCGGTCTTCGTCGATCCACTGGCCGATGGTGGAGATGATCTCCTCGGCGCTGGCACTGTCGCTGCCGATCGGCTTTTCCAGCATCAGGCGGTGCGGTGCGGCCAACGCGCCGCCCTTGGCCAGCCCTTCGCAGGTGGAGATGTACAGGCCCGGCGGGATCGCCAGGTAGCTCACACACTTGCGGTCGACCAGGTCATGGACCGACTCGGCCACGGACTCGGGATTGCGCAGATCCACCGAGCGGTAGTCGATTCGCTGCAGCAGCGAGTGGATGTCGTCCTGGCTGGCCATCGGCATGGCCTGCTGCAGGCGCGGGCGCAGGATCTCGCGGAAGGCCTCGGTATCGTGCGGCGACAGCGCCAACGCACGGACCTTGAAGTCTTCGGGGAGCAGACCGTCGCCCAGCAATCGCAGCAGCGAGGGGAACAGATAGCGCTGGGCCAGGTCACCTGTGGCACCAAACAGGAAAAGGGTGTCGTGCATCGCTCGAGTTTCAGATCCGGGTGACATCGTTGTCAATCGCTTCTCGTCTATGTTCTCGGGGGTCGGGCGGGGTCCGTTGTCTGCTTATTGCAGGTGCAGCACGCCCCATGGATTCCGCCCGGCATGATGGCCTGCCGACCGGGTGTCGTGGGAGATATCGCATCCTCCCCGTCACCCCGGTCACGGCCGACTATCGGATAGTGCCACGTGAAAACGTTTACATGGCAGAATGCGCAGACTGTATTCGATTGCAGTGGTCGCCGTCATGCGGCACCACGCCATCGACCTGCCATCGGGAGGGCCGAAGGCAGTTCCGCATAACAGCCCGGAGACCGGGCGGACTGGAATGGTGATATGGCAAAAGTGCAGTTGCAGGGCGTTCGCAAGGTCTACGACAACGGTCAGGTGGCCGTGCAGGGCGCGACCTTCGAAGTGGCCGATGGTGAATTGATGGTGCTGGTGGGGCCGTCCGGGTGTGGCAAGTCCACACTGCTGCGCATGGTCGCCGGCCTGGAAGAGATCAGCGGCGGCACGCTGACGATCGGCGACCGCGTGGTCAACGACGTGGCGCCCAAGGATCGTGACATCGCCATGGTGTTCCAGAGTTATGCGCTGTACCCGCACATGACCGTGGCCGAGAACCTGGCCTTCGGTCTGAAGCTGCGCGGCCACGACAAGGCCACGATCAGCAAGCGGGTCAGCGAGGCGGCTGACACCCTGGGCCTGACCGACATGCTGGACAAATTGCCCAAGGCGATGTCCGGCGGGCAGCGCCAGCGCGTTGCGCTGGGCCGCGCGCTGGTGCGCGAGCCGGCGGTGTTCCTGCTGGATGAGCCGCTGTCCAACCTGGACGCCAAGCTGCGCCACAGCGTGCGCACCGAAATCGCGCAGCTGCACCGCAAGCTCGGCACCACCATGATCTACGTCACCCATGACCAGGTCGAGGCGATGACCTTGGGCCAGCGCATCGTGGTGCTCAAGGATGGCGTGATCCAGCAGATCGATACGCCGATGGCGCTGTACGACCGTCCGGCCAATCTGTTCGTGGCCGGTTTCCTCGGCAGCCCGGCGATGAACGTGCTGCGCGGCACCCTGCAGCGCACCGATAGTGGCTATGCCGTGCAGGACACCGGGCTGACCGCGCCGCTGGGCCAGGCCCGGATCGATCAGGCGTGGGTCGGCAAGGCGATCGCCGTGGGCGTGCGCCCGGAGCATCTGCAGCCGGCCGCCGCAGGTGATGTGACCGCGTTCGAAGCGATGATCGATGGCATCGAGCCGGTCGGCAACGAGATCTTCGTCAACATGACCAGTGGCGGCCAGCCCCTGGTGATGCGCGTGGCGCCGCAGGCGTTGCCGCCGGTCGGCGAGCCGATCCGCGTGGCGATCCATCCGCAGGGCCTGCATTTCTTCGATGCAGAGACCGGCGAGCGCTTGAACGACGCGTAAGTCGCGGAGGGGGGAGGCGCGCCGACCAACGGTCGGCGCCTACCGGACCGCGATGCTGGCGTGGCGCGTACGGATCGACCAACGGTCGATGCCGTTAACGCGCCAGACGGTCCAGCAACGGCAGATGGGCGGCCTCAACCCCGCCGACCGTCAACGGTTCGGGCGCGATTTCCAGTGGCAGCACGGCCAGGGCCAGGTCACCGGCCACCGAGGCGACCGTGCCGATCGCCGCCTCGTTCTGCTGCACCTGTGTGCCGCTGGTCGTGCCCTCCACGACCCGCAGCAACTGCAGGGCGCGTTTGGCCTTGCCCAGAAAATGGGTGCGGGCCACGATTTCCTGGCCGGGGTAGCAGCCCTTCTTGACGCTGTACCCGTTCAGGCGGTCCAGCCCCAGCTGCTGGGGCGTCCACTGTTCACGCTGATCGGCGTCCAGTCGCGGCAGCCCATAGCGAAGGTCGGACTGGCGCCAGGCCAGTGCGATATCCGCGCTGTCCGCGGCGGCGGCCACGGCATCGGCCGCACCGATCCGCAGGCTGCGCGGAAGCGCATCGCTGCCCAGGTCCAATTCCATGTTTTCGGCGCCAAGTTGCGCAATCGCGGCCCCGGAGGCGCTTTCCGGCGCGGTGAAGCTCGCCGCCACGGCCAGGTCGTTGCGCACCTCGATCCGCACTTTGCGGCGGAATACAAAACGCTGCAATTGCGACGCAATTGCATCGGCATCGCCGTCGGCGAGCACCAGCACGATGCGCTCCTCCTCCAGCCGCAGCAGCTGGAACACAGCAATGGTGCGGCCCTTGGCCGTCAGCCAGGCGCTCCACTGCCAATGCCGCAGGGGCAGGGCGGTCACATCGCTGGAGAATTGGGCATGGGCGAACGCAGCCGCGTCAGCACCGCTGAGACTGAGCAGCTGGTGACCGGTGAGGCGCGAAAAGCCGGCGAAATCGGAGGGCAGGTTGTCAGGCACGTGAACGGGGTCTAAAATTTGTGCGTTGCGAGAACACCCATGATAGGCCAAACAACCCCCACTCCAGATTCTGAAGCTGAAGGCACGCTGGTACCGGAGGAGCATCCGCTTCCCGAGACCCCGGCATCGCCTTTGGAAATCGGCGGCCGCGGCGGACTTGATCCGGTGCGGTACGGAGATTGGGAAAAAAACGGACGCTGCATCGATTTTTGATCAGCATTGAGCCAACGCGGCATTGCGCCGCCCAGCCGAGATAACGAGCCCAGCGAATGGCCGCCAGAGAACGTCCCCTTTCCCCGCACCTTCAGGTGTATCGCTGGCAGATTCAGATGGCCACCTCGATCCTGCATCGAGCGACCGGCATCTTTCTGTCTGTTGGAGCCCTGATCATTGCCGGCGGCCTGCTCGCCCTGATGATGGGTCCTGAATCCTGGAACTGCTTCACCGGCCACGCCGGTAGCTGGTACGGCAAGCTCTTCCTGTTCGCCTGGACCTGGTCCTTCGCCTACCACCTGTGCAATGGCATCCGCCATATCGTGCAGGACTTCGCGATCGGCTTCTCCATTCCCGCCTTCGTGCGCAGCAGCTGGGTCTCGGTCTTCGCCAGCCTGGTGATCACCGCCCTGATCTGGGCCTACGTCTTCATGGGAGCGGCCGCATGAACAAGTACCGTACCCCGCTGAAGAACGTGCGTGGCCTGGGCGCGGCCAAGACCGGCACCGAGCACTTCGTGATGCAGCGCCTGACCGCCACCGCGCTGGTCGGCCTGACCATCTGGTTCCTGGTGTTCGTGCTGAGCCTGATCGGCGCCGATTACGTGACCGCCACCGATGTGGTGTCCAAGCCGTGGAACGCGGTGCTGCTGGTCGGCTTCCTGGTCGCGATGTTCTGGCACGCCCAGCTCGGCCTGCAGGTCGTGCTGGAAGACTACATCCATAACTCGCTGCTGGCCCTGGCGCTGCAGACCACGGTGAAGTTCATCGCCGTGCTCGGCGCGATCGTCAGTGTGTTTGCGGTCGCCCGCATTGCGCTCGGCGTTGCCTGAGTCCAGGCACCAAGACAGGAATCCAGATTAGATGTCCGCTTACAAGATTACGGAACACAAGTACGACATGGTCGTGGTCGGCGCCGGCGGTGCTGGCCTGCGCGCCACGTTCGGTCTTGCCGCCAAGGGCCTGCAGACGGTCTGCCTGACCAAGGTCTTCCCGACCCGTTCGCACACCGTGGCCGCGCAGGGCGGTATTTCCGCCGCGCTGGGCAACATGGGTGAGGACGACTGGCGCTACCACTTCTTCGACACCATCAAGGGCTCGGATTGGCTGGGTGACCAGGACGCCATCGAGTACATGTGCCGCGAAGCGATCCCGGCCATCATCGAACTGGAGCACTACGGGGTGCCGTTCAGCCGTACCGAAGACGGCAAGATCTACCAGCGCCCGTTCGGCGGCATGACCACCAAGTACGGCGAAGGCCCGTCCGCGCAGCGCACCTGCGCCGCGGCCGACCGTACCGGCCACGCCATGCTGCACACGCTGTACCAGCAGTCGCTGGCGCACAACGCGCGCTTCATGATCGAGTACTTCGCCCTCGACCTGATCTTCGATGAGGAAGGCGTCTGCCGCGGCGTGCTCGCGCTGGACATGGCCGACGGCTCGCTGCACCTGTTCCGCGCCCACGGCGTGGTGCTGGCCACCGGCGGTTACGGCCGTGCCTACTTCAGCGCCACCTCGGCCCACACCTGCACCGGCGACGGCGGCGGTCTGGTCATGCGTGCCGGCCTGCCGATGCAGGACATGGAGTTCGTGCAGTTCCACCCGACCGGTATCTACGGCGCGGGCTGCCTGATCACCGAAGGCGTGCGCGGCGAAGGCGGCATCCTGCGCAACAGCAACGGCGAGCGCTTCATGGAGCGCTATGCACCGCACTACAAGGATCTGGCCTCGCGCGACGTGGTATCGCGTTCGATGACCATCGAGATCCGCGAAGGCCGCGGCGTCGGCGAGCACAAGGATCACATCCTGCTCGACCTGACCCACCTCGGCCCGGGCGTCATCGACGACAAGCTGCCGGGCATCGCTGAAAGCGCCCGCATCTTCGCCGGGGTGGACGTGCACAAGCAGCCGATCCCGGTCATCCCGACCGTGCACTACAACATGGGTGGCATCCCGACCAACTACCACGGCGAAGTCGTGCGCAAGGTCGGCGACAACCCCGATGCGGTCGTGCCGGGCCTGTACGCCATCGGCGAAGCGGCCTGCGTCTCCGTGCACGGCGCCAACCGCCTGGGCTCGAACTCGCTGCTGGATCTGGTCGTGTTCGGCCGTGCGGTGGCCAACCGCTGCGCCGACACCATCAAGCCGGGCCAGCCGCACAAGACCCTGCCGTCCGATGCGTGCGACAAGGCCCTGGGCCTGCTCGACAAGCTGCGTTATGCCAACGGCGACACCCCGACCTCGGTCATCCGCGATCGCATGCAGCGCACCATGCAGAACGACGCGGCGGTGTTCCGTACCAGCAAGACGCTGGAAGAGGGCTGCGCCAAGATGGCCGAAATCTTCGACTCCTTCCAGGACGTCAAGGTCTCCGACCGTTCGCTGGTGTGGAACTCGGACCTGATCGAAACCTACGAGCTGAACAACCTGCTGCTCAACGCGGTGGCGACGATCAACTCGGCCGAACAGCGCAAGGAAAGCCGCGGCGCGCATGCGCATGAGGACTTCCCGGACCGCGACGACGTCAACTGGCAGAAGCACACGCTGGTCAACGTCGACGAGAACGGCAAGTGCGAGTTCGACTACCGTCCGGTCCACATGTACACGCTGAGCAAGGACGTGGACGTCGTCCCGCCCAAGCCGCGCGTTTACTAAGAGACCTGCGGCATGACCTCCGTCCACGCAGCGCTCGCCATCGCCTCCCCCCGCACGGGTGGGGTGGTGCGTGCGCCGCTGGCCGGCGGTGTCGACTTCCTCATCTTCCGTGCTACCCGCGCCTGCCCCGCAGCGCGAGCCGCCTGAGCCAACGAGAACAGCCATGGCCGAGTTTTCCCTCCCCAAGAATTCCAAGATCGGAAAGGGCAAGCACTTCCCCGCCCAGACCGGTGCGAAGAACACCCGCACCTTCAAGATCTACCGCTGGAGTCCCGACGACGACAGCAATCCGCGCACCGATACGTACGAGATCGATCTGGACGCCTGCGGCCCGATGGTTCTGGACGCGCTGATCAAGATCAAGAACGAGATCGATCCGACCCTGACCTTCCGCCGGTCGTGCCGCGAGGGCATCTGCGGTTCGTGCGCGATGAACATCGACGGCACCAACACGCTGGCCTGCACCCGCGCCATCGCCGACTGCGGCAAGGCCGAAGTGCCGATCTACCCGCTGCCGCACATGAGCGTGGTCAAGGATCTGGTGCCGGACCTGACCCACTTCTACGCGCAGTACGCCTCGATCAAGCCGTGGATCCGTACCCAGACCCCGCCGCCGCCGGATCGCGAGCGTCTGCAGTCGCCGGAAGACCGCAAGAAGCTGGACGGCCTGTACGAGTGCATCCTGTGCGCGTGCTGCTCGACCAGCTGCCCGAGCTACTGGTGGAATGGCGAGCGTTACCTGGGCCCGGCCATTCTGCTGCAGGCCTACCGCTGGATCATCGACTCGCGCGATGAAGACACCGGTGCGCGCCTGGACGAGCTGGAAGACCCGTTCAAGCTGTACCGCTGCCACACCATCATGAACTGCTCGCGGACCTGCCCGAAGGGCCTGAACCCGGCGCTGGCGATTGCCGAGATCAAGAAGCTGATGATGGCGCGTCGCGCCTGATCCAGCGGTGTCCTGTAGCGCCACGCCATGCGTGGCCCTGCAACAAAGGGTGGAAACTGTGGGGCCGCGCCATGCGGGGTTCTGCAGAAAATGATCGAAACGGTAGAGCCACGCCATGCGTGGCTTTGCCTTATCTGGAAACGCAGAAAATGGACGAAGCAACCGAACTCAAGAAACTGCGCTGGCGTTGCCGTCGCGGCATGCGCGAGCTGGACCAGCTGTTCGGCCGTTACCTGGACCGTTGCTGGGGGCAGGCACCGACAGACGAGCGCGAGGTTTTCCTGTTCCTGCTCGAAAGCGAGGACGATAAGTTGTGGCGCTGGTTCATGGGTTACGAGGAGTGCCCGCATGCCGCGCCCGCCGCCCTCATCGCCCGGATCCGCGCCCTGCCAGCTTGAGTGGCAGCCCTCGCGCTGGCAGTGCCGCGCGCTGATCGCCATGGGCGCGCTGATGCCCTGGGCGTTGTGGGCCACCGATCTGCCGACGCCCTGGGGCCTGGCATCGGGCTTCGTGGCGATGGCCGGGACGTGGCTGGAGGCGTGGCGGTATGCGCGCCGCCCGGGCTGCATGTTCGTGATCCCTGCCGATGAGGGCCCCGCGCAGGTGGATGACGCGCCGGTCGAGGACCTGCAGATGCGCCGCCGCGGCCCGCTGGTGCAGCTGGCCTGGCGGCAGCAGGGCCGCCGCCACTGGCGCCTGTTCTGGCCCGATACCCTTCCGCAGGCACAGGCACGTGAACTGCGACTAGCCGTCCGGGCACACTGCATTTCCCGTTCACCCCCTGCAGTGGCACCATAGCCTGAATTGTCCGGCGTACCTGCATGTTCAAACCCATACCTGTCTCGATTGGCCTGCGCTACCTGCGCGCCAAACGCCGCAACGGCTTCATCTCCTTCATCTCCATGGCCTCGATCCTCGGCATTGCCCTGGGCGTGACCGTGCTGATCACCACGCTGGCGGTCATGAGCGGTTTCCAGAAGGAAATCCGCGATCGCCTGCTGCAGATGACCGCGCATACCACCATCACCACCGACGGCGCGCCCATGGCCGATTGGGCGCATGCGGTCGAGGTGGCCAAGAAGGACCCGCGTGTCGCCGGAGCGGCGCCGTACATCGAAATCCAGGCCATGCTCAGCGGCCCCCGCGTGCAGGGCGCCATCGTGCAGGGCATCGACCCGGCGCTGGAGCCGAACGTCTCGGTGATCAACCAGAAGGTCAAGAAAGGCAGTTTCGACAGCCTGACCGCGGGCAGCTACAACCTGCTGGTCGGCCAGGAGCTGGCGATCTACCTCGGCGTCGGCGTCGGCGATACGGTGCTGGTGACGTTGGCCGAAGTGCAGGGCACGCCGATCGGCGCCATCCCGCGGATGAAACGCTTCACCGTGAGCGGCATCTTCGAAGCCGGCTACAACGAGGTTGACCGTGGCGTGGCCTACGCCAACATGGCCGATCTGGAAAAAGTGCTGCGCATCGATGGCGTCACCGGCGTGCGCCTGAAACTGCATGACATGGACAAGGCGCTGGACGTCGGCGTCGATCTGGCGCACAACCTGACCGGTGCCTACCGCGTCAGCGACTGGACCCAGCAGAACGCCAA
This sequence comes from Stenotrophomonas sp. PUT21, assembly GCF_052232875.1. Taxonomy (NCBI): domain Bacteria; kingdom Pseudomonadati; phylum Pseudomonadota; class Gammaproteobacteria; order Lysobacterales; family Lysobacteraceae; genus Stenotrophomonas; species Stenotrophomonas sp. PUT21. The sequence goes on from NZ_CP197645.1 coordinate 1,259,627, forward strand.
CCTGTACCACTCGCTGCGCATGGAGAAGGTGGTGATGGGCATCCTGCTCTCGCTGATCATCGCCATGGGCGCCTTCAACCTGGTCTCCTCGCAGGTGATGCTGGTGACCGACAAGCAGGCCGACATCGCGATCCTGCGCACGCTGGGCCTGACGCCGGGTGGCGTGATGCAGGTGTTCATGGTGCAGGGCTCGCTGATCGGCATCTTCGGCACCGTGCTGGGCGTCATTGGCGGCATCACCCTGACCTTGAACCTGGAGCGCATCCTCGGCGCGATCGAGACGCTGTTCAACGTCAAGCTGCTGCCGGAGGACGTGTACTACATCACCGGCCTGCCGACCGACATGCAGACCCCGGACATCATCGTGATCACCGCCGTGGCGCTGGTCATGAGCTTCCTTGCCACCCTGTATCCCGCCTGGCGCGCGGCACGTACCCAGCCGGCGGAGGCCCTGCGTTATGAATGAAGCACTCACCCTGGGCCAGGAAGTCATCCGCGCCGAAGCCCTGGCCAAGACCTACGCCGAAGGCCGCATGCAGACGCCGGTGTTCAACGGGCTGGACCTGCGCGTGGCCGCCGGCGAGACCGTGGCCATCATCGGTGCCTCCGGCGCCGGCAAGAGCACCCTGCTGCACCTGCTCGGTGGCCTGGATACGCCGACGGCGGGCGAGGTATATGTCGCCGGCCAGCGCATGTCCGGCCTGTCCGACAGCCAGCGCGGCCGGCTGCGCAACCGCGCGCTTGGCTTCGTGTACCAGTTCCATCACCTGTTGCCCGAATTCACCGCGCTGGAAAACGTGATGATGCCGGTGCTGCTTGGCGGCGATGAAGTGGCGGATGCGCGCACCCGCGCGCAGGCGCTGCTGGAGTCGGTCGGCCTGGGCCATCGCCTGGACCACAAGCCCGGCGAGCTGTCCGGCGGTGAGCGCCAGCGCGCTGCCGTGGCCCGCGCGCTGGTCAACCGCCCGGCCTGCGTGCTTGGCGACGAGCCGACCGGCAACCTGGACGACAAGACCGCCGCGACTGTGTTCGAGCTGATGCTCGAGCTCAACCGCGCGCACCATACCAGCCTGGTGCTGGTGACCCATGACCGCTCCCTGGCGCGCAAGCTGGACCGCGTGCTGGAGCTGCGCGAAGGGCGGCTGCACAGCCTGGCGCACAGCGAGGTCTGAGCAGGCAGCCGTGCCTGCCTGAGCGCTGAACACCCGGCGGGTCCCTCTCGCCGGGAGCACGCCAGGCGGCGCATGATCGGCGCACATTCCCCAGCAGGAGGCGTCATGAAGCAGACCCTTGCCATCGCGGTCCTGTGCCTTGGCCTGGCCGCGTGCGCCAGTACCGGCCGCCTGTCCACCGCGCAGAAGCTCGATCTCTACCGTGCCCATGCCGGGCCACCGCAACAGGACATGCCGCTGTACGGCTCGTTGTCCGGCTGGACCGCCCTGGGCGACAGCGCGCTGGCGGTGTGGACGCGCCCGAGCGAAGGCTATCTGCTGGACCTGGCCGGCCCGTGCCAAGGGCTGGACTACGCCTCGGCGATCGGGCTGACCAGCCGGATCGGCCGCGTCTCCTCGCGCTTCGACAAGGTGCTGGTGCGTGACCCGACGGCCGGCCCGGTGAACCTGCCGTGCTTCATCAGCAGCATCCGCAAGCTGGATACCAAAGCGCTGCGCGCGTCCGAGCAGGAACTGCGCCAGGCACAGGTGCAGGAGCGCGAAGAGGGCCAGCAGGCGCCGACCCCGTAGTGCCGGCCGCTGGCCAGCCAAGGCACATCGACGAGGGCACCGCGATCTCGCGATCGCCACACCCTGGCGGTAGCTACCGACCGGCGGTCGGTATCCGCGGCGATCAGGCCTCCGGTACGAACCCGGCCGGCTTCTCGGCGCCACCGCTGAAGAGGTACTTCACCAGTTCCTCTTCCAGGAACGCACGGTGCTTGGGATCCCGCGGCGACAGCCGGTTTTCGTTGATCAGCATGGTCTGGTGCGCCAGCCACGCGGACCACGCCGGCTTGCCGATGTGGTTGAAGATGCGCTGGCCCAGCTCGCCGGGGTAGGGCACGAAGTCCAGGCCTTCGGCGTCGCGTTGTTCGTACTGGCAGAAAACGGTGCGGGGCATAGCGTTACTCGATGTCTTGGGATGTTGCTGCGCGCCGCATTGTACGGCGCTTGGGCTGAGCGGGCGGTGCACCGGTCTGGAGCAGCTTGCGGATCGGGGCGGGCAGGCCCAGCGTGGCCAGCTCCTCGGCAGCGACCCAGCGCACGCCGGCATCCTTACCGCGCGAGCCCTGTACCGTTGCCACCAGTACCTGCAGATGCAGCCGGTAGTGGCTGAAGGTGTGCTCCAGCACCGGCAGCGGCTCTGCATCGTCCAGCGAGCCGTCGATATGTGCGTCGAACCAGTCCTGCAGCGCGATCCCGCTCTCGGCCTGGGGCAGGGTCCACAGCTGCGCCCAGATGCCGGTGTCCGGCCGCTTCTGCAGCAGCACACGGCCGCGTGCATCGCGCAGCAGCAGCGCCACCGCCTCGCGCTCGGGCAGGGTCTTGCTGGGCTTGGGCGTCGGCAGCTGGTCGGTGCGCCCTTCGCGGCGGGCGACGCAGGTGGCCTGCAGCGGGCAGATCACGCAGGCCGGTTTGCTGCGGCTGCAGACGCTGGCGCCGAGGTCCATCTGCGCCTGGGTGTAATCGACCATGCGCGTTCCGGGTACCTGCGCTGCGTGCGCCTCGGCGACCGCCCAGAGCTGCTTTTCGATCGCCGGCAGGCCGGGAAAGCCCTCGATGCCGTGATAGCGGGTCAACACGCGTTTGACGTTGCCATCCAGGATCGCGAAGCGATCATTCCAGGCCTGGCTGAGGATCGCGCCCGCGGTGCTGCGGCCGATGCCCGGCAGCGCATGCAAGGCATCAAAATCACGCGGCAGCTCGCCGCCGTGCAGCTCGATGCAGCGCTGCGCGGCGGCATGCAGGTTGCGGGCACGGGCGTAATAGCCCAGGCCTGCCCACTGCGCCATCACCGCATCATTGCTCGCCGCGGCGAGGTCGGGCAGGGTCGGGAACGCCTCGAGGAACTTCAGGAAGTACGGAATGACCGTGCTGACCTGGGTCTGCTGCAGCATGATCTCCGACAGCCATACCCGGTACGGCGAGCGCGGGTGCTGCCAGGGCAGGTCGTGCCGGCCATGGTCGTCGAACCAGTGCAGCAGCCGGGAAACGAACACATCGTCGGCAGGCAATACGGCGCTGGCGGGAGGCTGGCGGGTCATGCAGATTCCGGAGAAGGGCTGAAGCCACGCGAGGCGTGGCTGCATCGGCAGCCGGGGGTGCCGGTCACGGAGGTGAAGCAGCCACCCATGGGGTGGCGCTACAAGTGGAGCTGCTGCCTGGCGCGGCGGTGATCAGGCGCCGAGCGCTTCGGGCAGCAGGGCGTCGACAAAGGCTTCCGGATCGAACACGCGCAGGTCTTCCGGGCGCTCGCCGATGCCGCAGAAGCGGATCGGAATGCCGAACTCGCGGGCCAGCGCGAACACCACGCCGCCCTTGGCGGTGCCATCCAGCTTGGTCACCACCAGACCGGTCACGTTGACCGCGGCATGGAACTGACGCAGCTGCGAGAGCGCGTTCTGGCCGGTGGTGCCATCGATGACCATCAGCACTTCATGCGGCGCATGGGCGTCGATCTTGCCGAGCACGCGGCGGATCTTGCCGAGCTCGTTCATCAGCCCGGCCTGGGTATGCAGGCGGCCGGCGGTATCGGCGATCAGCACTTCGGTGCCGCGTGCCTTGCCGGCCTGCAGCGCATCGAACGCGACCGAGGCCGCATCGGCGTTCTGGCCCTGCGCGACCACGGCCACGCCATTGCGCTCGCCCCAGGCCTGCAGCTGCGCAACGGCGGCGGCACGGAAGGTATCGCCAGCGGCCAGCATCAGACTGTGGCCGTCGTCCTTGAAGCGCTTGGCCAGCTTGCCGATGGTGGTGGTCTTGCCGACACCGTTGACGCCGACGGTGAGTACCACGAACGGCTTGGCGGTGCGGTCGATCACCAGCGGCTTGGCGACCGGCTGCAGGATCGCGATCAGCTCGGCGCGCAGCGCGGTGAGCAGCGCATTGGCATCGGCGAACTCGCGCGCCTTCATCCGCTTGCGCAGCCCTTCGACCAGCGCGGTGGTCGCGCCGACACCGACATCGGCGGTGATCAACGCGGTTTCCAGCTCATCGAGCAGGTCGTCATCGAGCTTGGGATTGCGCGAGAACAGGCCGCCGAAGCTGCGGGCGATCACGCTGTTGCGCAGGCGCTCGCGCCAGCCGCTCTTGCCGGCCGCGGCGGGGGCGATGTCCTGGGAGGACGGGCGCTCGGTCACGATGGTCGGCGCAGCCGGAGCAGCTGGCGTAACGGGCGTTGTCGGTGTGACCGGAACAGCCGGCGTGACGGGTGTTGCCGGACTAACCGGGGCGGGCGCTGCCGGCGCGATGACAGCCGGCGCAGGCGCGCTCACCGGCACGGCGGGTGCCGGGGCCGGTGCGGCGGGTGCACGGCTTTCTGCCGGCGCTGGTGGAACCGGTGCCGCAACGACAGGTGCAGGCGTAGCCGGAGCCGGGGCGACCGGCGCCGGGGCAACAGGCGGTGCGACCACAGGCGCCGGTACGGCGGGCGCAGGCACAACCGGCGCAGGCACAACCGGGGTGGCAACGACAGGTGCAGTCTCAACCGGCGTCGGTGCGATCTCGCGCTGGACCGGCGTGGCAGCAGGCACCGGGGCTTCCACCACGGGCGGCAACGGCGCGGGCGCCGGCGCTGCTGCAGGCTCGGGCGTGGCCTGCGGGAACGCGGCGGCCAGCTCCTCGGTGGAGTAATGCTGGGTCTTGGCCGCCTCTTGCGGGGCGTCCTGGGGCTTTTTGCGACGGAAGAAGCTGAGCATTGGCAAAAGACGCTGAAATCAGAGGGGTATGCTACCACTGCACCCTGAAGGCCCATGGGCGTGCAGGTGCGGTGGGGCGGGGCTCAAGTAATGGCCGATGCGGCCGTTACCGGTTGTGAAGGGCTGCGCCATGCGGGCGCGGTCGGAACAGCAGAAAAACGGTGACCGATGAGCGTGATGTCCATTGCCAGTGCCGGCATGCGTGCAGCCTCGCTGGGTCTGCAGGCCGCCGCCTCCAACGTGGCGAGGTTGCCGGTCAGGGATGCCACCCGGCTGGGTGTCGCGCAGGCGGCAGCGGCAGGAGGCGGTGTGACCGCCAGCGTGGTCGCCGCGCCCGACGATGCCAATGCGCCGATCGCGGACCTGCTCACGGCGAAAGAAGCCGCGCTGGCGTTTGCCGCCAACGCGACCGTGGTGCGCCGCCAGGACGACATGCTGGGCACCCTGCTGGACCGCTGGGCCTGATCCCGGCGGGGCGCGCCAGCCGCTGCCCAGCGCCACGCATCACCGTCCGCAACAGGGCGCCGACACGGAGCCGGCGCCCACCTGCAGAACGCCTTACGCCGACAGCTCCAGCAACAGCTTGTTGAGCCGGCGCACATACGCCGCCGGGTCCTTCAGCGTGTCACCGGCCGCCAGCGCGGCCTGGTCGAACAGCACGCGGCTCAGGTCATCGAAGCGCGCGGCGTCGCCTTCCTGGTCCAGCTTCCCGATCAGCGGATGGCCGGGGTTGAACTCGAACACCGGCTTGCTGTCGGGCACCTTCTGGCCGCTGGCTTCCAGGATCTGGCGCATCTGCAGCCCCAGGTCCTGTTCGCCGATCGCCAGGATCGCCGGGGAGTCGGTCAGGCGGTGCGAGACGCGCACGTCGGCAACGTCATCGCCCAGGGCGGCCTTGATACGGTCCACCAGCGCCTGCTTGTCCTTGGCCACGGCTTCCTGGGCCTGCTTGTCTTCGGCGGTTTCCAGCGCGCCCAGGTCCAGATCGCCACGCGCGACATCGACGAACGACTTGCCGTCGAACTCGGTCAGGTACCCCATCAGCCATTCGTCGATGCGGTCGGTAAGCAGCAGCACTTCCACGCCCTTCTTGCGGAACACTTCCAGGTGAGGGCTGTCCTTGACCTGGGTGTGGCTGTCGCCGGTCAGGAAGTAGATCTTGTCCTGGCCCTCGATCATGCGGCCCACGTAGTCGGCCAGCGAGACGCTGGGTTCGCCGCTGTCGTCATGGGTGGAGGCGAAACGCAGCAGGCCGGCGATCTTCTCGCGGTTGCCGTAATCCTCGGCCGGACCTTCCTTGAGCACCTGGCCGAACTGCTTCCAGAAGCCGGCATAGACCTCCGGCTTGTCCTTGGCCAGCTTGTCCAGCATGTCCAGCGAGCGCTTGGTCAGCGCCGACTTCATCGAATCGATGACCGGGCCGGACTGCAGGATTTCGCGCGAGACGTTCAACGACAGATCGTTGGAATCCACCACGCCCTTGATGAAGCGCAGGTACAGCGGCAGGAACTGCTCGGCCTGGTCCATCACGAACACGCGCTGCACATAGAGCTTCAGGCCCTTGGGTGCGTCACGGTGGTACAGATCGAACGGGGCGTGGCCGGGCACGTACAGCAGCGAGGTGTACTCCAGCTTGCCTTCGACCTTGTTGTGGCTCCACGCCAGCGGATCCTGATGGTCGTGCGCGGCGTGCTTGTAGAACTCCTGGTACTCGGCGTCGGTGATCTCGGTACGTGGGCGGGTCCACAGCGCGCTGGCACGGTTGACGGTTTCCCATTCGGTCTCGGCCGGGGCGTCTTCGCCGTGGTGTTCCTTGACCATCTGGATCGGCAGGCCGATGTGGTCGGAGTACTTCTTGATGATGCCGCGCAGGCGCCAGCCATCGGCGAAGTCGCGCTGGTCATCTTTCAGGTGCAGCACGATGCGGGTGCCGCGTTCGGGCTTGTCGATGCTCTCCACGTCGAACTCGCCTTCGCCGCGCGAGGACCAGTGCACGCCCTCGCTGGCGGGCAGGCCGGCGCGACGGGAGTAGACGTCCACCTGGTCGGCGACGATGAAGGCGCTGTAGAAGCCGACGCCGAACTGGCCGATCAGCTGGGAGTCCTTCTTCTGGTCGCCGGAGAGCTGGCGCAGGAAGTCGCCGGTGCCGGATTTGGCGATGGTGCCCAGGTGGGCGATCGCTTCGTCACGGCTCATGCCGATGCCGTTGTCGTCGATGGTCAGGGTGTTGGCCGTGGCATCGAAGCTGACGCGGATGCGCAGGTCGCCGTCGTTCTCGAGCAGGGCCGGCTGGGTCAGCGCTTCGAAGCGCAGCTTGTCCGAGGCGTCGGCCGCGTTGGAGATGAGCTCGCGAAGGAAGATTTCCTTGTTGGAGTACAGCGAGTGGATCATCAGCTGCAGCAGCTGTTTGACTTCGGTCTGGAAGCCCAGGGTTTCTTTTTGGGTCTGCACGGTCATGGGTCGTGTTGCTCCTTGGGACATTGCCGCGCCTGGCGCGGCGGCTGGCTCAAGGGGTAGGGGTGGCGGGCTGGGTTTTCAAGTGCATGGAAACACCGCGGGTAGACCAACGGTCGGGTCCTGATGGTCCGGGCGGCAGTCGACGGTTTTGTCGCCAGGCACGGCCCTTCTGTGCTGATGGGGAGAGGCGGGGCGCTTCCGGTTGAAACGGTTGCGCCCCATCGCCATTGTGAATGAGCATCACACAATTTCATCGATGGCCCAGCTCGCATTTCTGGTCATGTGGCTAAATAACTGCTATTCATCCTCTTGCGCCGGAGTGTGTGGGGCGTGCTTCAGTTGATAGTCACCGACCCATTGTCGAAGCCACATAGGCGGGGGACGCAACCTTCCATATTCGTTGATATCCTTCTTGGTTGGTGAACGATACAGATCGCGGTTGCAACATGACTTCCGCTGAAGGGTTGGGCGTAAAACTGAGAGAAATTGGTTTTGCACCGGCCGCTGTCGACTGAGACACTACCCCGCATGGATCCGGAGCTTGAACTGCTGTAGCGAATGGTGCCGGTTGAGTGGAAGTTGACGCCTACACGTGCTGATCCATTGGGTGCATTTGCAAAAACATAATCGGTCGATTTATCCATAAGCGGACCCAGGTATTGAGGGGCAGCCACTTCTGCGTCGAGCGCCTTGTCCTCATCACTCAATTCGCATATCCAAGCCGCAATACTTCCTTTCAGCTCTGCTTCTCCTCCAGCCGGCCGTGCATTCTTTTCAAGGCAGAAGGCCTCATGGTATAGCTGTGTTGCCTTGCTTTGGCGAGAATACTGATAAGTGGGATTCCCGTCTTCATTCATCAATAAGCGCTGTTCGACGGCGACGAAGCCACCTTCGAAGTCCGGCCATTGAGTGGTCCTGACCATGGTGCTCTCCCCACTTGTGTTTACTTCTATCCGATCTTGTTGAGAGGTGGGAGGGGCTGCGGAAACTGGAAACGAAATTATCAAGGCTATCGCGAGTTTATTCATTGTAAATGTCCGCAAGGCCGCGGATGCGGCAATTGGATTCTCGTTAACCAAGTAAGGCCGTGCAGCGCTATCCGTCTCGAAATTGCGCATTAGGAAATGATATTTTTATATTGATATTGTTGCGGCCATCTGCTGTCCTGATGGCGGGTGAGGTGTGGGTCCACGATCTATCACGAGATCGCCCGGTGTCGAGTTTGGTCCATGAAGCGCATTCGCCCGGTACCACCGATTAGACTATTGGCCCCCTTCTGCCTGACCTTCGTGCGATGACCCCTGTGCCTCCGTTTCACGCGCCGACCCACTCAGCCAAAAGCCCCGCATGAAACTGCGTCAGCCGGCGGCCGCGGTGGGCCAGGTGCGGATCATCGGGGGCAAGTGGCGCAATACGAAGCTGCCGGTGCCGCTGTCGCCGGGGCTGCGGCCCAGCAGTGACCGGGTGCGCGAGACGCTGTTCAATTGGCTGATGCCGCGGCTGGGCGGGGCGCGGGTGCTGGATCTGTTCGCCGGCAGCGGGGCGCTGGGGCTGGAGGCGGTCTCGCGGGGGGCGGCGCAGGCGACGCTGGTGGAGCGCGATGCCGCATTGTCCCGCCAGTTGCGCGAGTCGGTTGCCAAGCTGGGGGCGCAGGAGCAGATCGCGGTGGTGCAGGCCGATGCGCTGCAGTGGCTGCGGCAGCCGGCCGGGGCACTGGCGGATATCGTATTCATCGATCCGCCGTTCGCCGATGGGCTGTGGGAGGCGGTGATCGCCGGGCTGCCGTCGCATCTGGCCGCCGATGCCTGGCTGTACGTGGAGTCCCCGGCCGATCAGGCGCCGAAGATGCCCGCACCGTGGCTGCTGCACCGCGAGGGGGGCACCCGTGAAGTGCGTTTTGCCCTGTATCGCCGCGCCACTGCTACACTTTCACCAGACCAACACGCGTAGCTGACGTATGACCGTGGCCAACCGCCGCATTGCCGTGTACCCGGGCACCTTCGATCCGATCACCAACGGTCACATCGACCTGGTGAACCGCGCTGCGCCGCTGTTCGAGAAGGTGGTGGTGGGCGTGGCACAGAGCCCCTCCAAGGGGCCGACGCTGCCGTTGGAGCTGCGCGTTCAGCTGGCCCGCGATGCGCTGGGCCACAACCGCAACGTGGAAGTGCGTGGTTTCGATACCCTGCTGGCGCATTTCGTGCGCTCGGTGCAGGGCGGGGTGCTGCTGCGCGGCCTGCGCGCGGTGTCCGATTTCGAATACGAATTCCAGATGGCGAGCATGAACCGCCATCTGATCCCGGAGGTCGAGACGCTGTTCCTGACCCCGGCCGAGCAACACAGCTTCATTTCGTCTTCGCTGGTCCGCGAGATCGCCCGCCTGGGCGGCGACGTGTCCGGCTTCGTGCCGTCCGCCGTGCTTGAGGCACTGCGCAAGGTCCGTGAAGCGAAGTCGGGCCAAGCGTAGTACCTGTCAGACCCATACATACCAAGAATCACCAAGGGAGGAATTCCATGAACAACACCATGCGTGCCATGTTGATCGCGTCGTTCGCGCTGGCCTTCACCGCCTGCAAGAAGGAAGAGGCCGCGCCGGTCGTCGAAGCCCAGCAGGCGCTGGTCGCCCCGGCTGCCGATGACGATGCCGGCTGGAAGAAGTACCTGCAGGCCGTGGCCGTGCAGAACATGGGCAACATCAGCAACAGCCCGTACCTGTACTACCTCGCCCCCGAATCGGACCCGGAATTCGCGGCCAAGTATGAGCGCCAGGTCGAGAGCGCCACCCAGGCCGTGGGCCGTGGCGTGCAGCCGGGCAACATGCTGGCCTTCGGTTCCTCGGCCTCGGCCAAGATGGCCGACATGATCCAGGCCGTGTTCAAGGACGTCTCGCCGGACTCGATGAAGGGTGTGCGCGTGGTGTTCATCGGCAAGGCCGCCGACAACGCCCGCGTCCAGTCGATCATCCAGCCGACCGGCGCCGAGTACATCTTCGTCGAAGCCAAGTAACCCGTGCAGTGGCGGCTGCGCCTTGTGCGCGGCCCGGGTGGCGCCCGCAGGGGCGTCACCGATGACCGGCCCGCGCGCCCGCGTGGGCCGGTTCTCATCCGCCGGCGCGGGCGTGGAGTAACGCCATGTCGCTGAAAATCAATGAGCTCTGCGTCAATTGCGACGTCTGTGAGCCGGCCTGCCCCAATCAGGCCATTTCGATGGGTGAAACCATCTACGTGATCGATCCGGCCCGCTGCACCGAGTGCGTGGGACATTTCGACGAACCCCAGTGCGTGGTCGTCTGCCCGGTCGAATGCATCGATCCCGATCCGGACATTCCGGAAACCCAGGACGCCCTGCTGGCCAAGCTGCACGGGCTGCAGCGCGATCATCCCGAATTGTATGTCACGGAGTTTCTGCCCAAATGAGAACGCTGTCGCGTCGTTGGTTGCTGCTCGTCCTGCTGGTGGCCCCGGGTGCCTGGGCCGCGGAATCCGCACCGGCGGTTCTGGCCAAACACCCTGACGGCGCCGCCGTCGCCAGTGGCCATCACCTGGCCACGGAAGCGGGCATGGAAATCCTGGCCAAGGGCGGCAACGCATTCGATGCGGCCGTGGCCGTGTCTGCCACGCTGGCGGTGGTCGAGCCGATCAGCTCCGGCCTCGGCGGCGGCGGCTTCTTCCTGCTGCACGATGCGGCGACCGGCAAGGACGTGATGCTGGACGCGCGCGAAACCGCGCCACAGTCCGCCACGCCCGAAGCGTTCCTGGACAAGAAGGGCGAGCTGGACCGCGACCGTTCGGTCAACGGTGCCTGGTCGGCCGGTATCCCGGGCCTGCCGGCCGCGCTGGTGGAACTGTCCTCCAAGCACGGCAAGCTGCCGCTGAAGACCTCGCTGGAACCGGCGATGCGCATCGCGCGCGATGGCTTCCCGGTGTACGCGCGCATGGCCAAGGGCTACGAATCGCGGCGCGCGGTGATGCAGCGCTACCCCGGCACGCGCGAAGTGTATGAGCGCAACGGCAAGCCGATCGCCGAAGGCGATCTGTTCCGCCAGCCGGAACTGGCCAAGACCATGGCGCGCCTGGCCGACCAGGGCTTCGATGGCTTCTATCGGGGCGAGACCGGCAAGCTGCTGCTCAAGGGCGTGAAACAGGCCGGTGGCCACTGGACCGCCGAGGAACTGGCTGGTTATCGGGTCAAACTGCGCGAGCCGATCGCCTTCAAGTACCGCGACTGGACCATCACCACCGCCTCGCCGCCGTCTTCCGGTGGCATCGCCCTGGCGGCCATGCTGCAGATCCTCGAAGGCTGGGACCTGAAGACGCTGGACCCGGCGCATCGCACCCATCTGGTGGTGGAAGCCATGCGCCGTGCGTATCGCGACCGCACCTTCTTCCTCGGCGATCCCGACTTCGTGGATATCCCGCAGAAGGTGCTGACCAGCAAGGATTACGCGCAGGGCCTGCGTGCCACCATCCACCCGGACAAGGCCACCCCGAGCGATCTGCTGTCGGGCAACCCGACCCCGCTGGAAGATGACGAGACCACGCATTTCTCGATCATCGACCGCGAAGGCAACCGCGTCGGCGCGACCCAGACCGTGAACCTGCTGTACGGCTCGGGCCTGATTCCCTCGGGCACCGGCGTGCTGCTCAACAACGAGATGGATGATTTCGCGCTGAAGCCGGGCACGCCCAATGCCTTCGGCGTGATGGGCTATGCAGCCAATGCGCCCAAGCCCGGCAAGCGCATGCTCAGCTCGATGACCCCGACCTTCATGGAATCGGCCGACAAGGTCGTGGTGCTCGGCACCCCCGGTGGCAGCCGCATCATCACCATGGTGCTGCTGGGCATCCTGGGCTACGACGACGGCCTGACCGCGCAGCAGGTCGCCGCGCTGCCGCGTTACCACCACCAGTGGCTGCCGGACCTGATCGAGGCCGAGGACGGCACCTTCGATGCCGACACCATCAAGCAGCTGCAGGCGATGGGCCACAAGATCGATCTGCCCGGCGATACCGCTGCGGGCGGCCGCGGTTCCAGCCACGTCTGGGGCAACCTGCAGACGGTGGAATGGGATCGCCGCAGCAACGTGCTCAGCGGTGGCAGCGACCCGCGCAATCCGGTCGGCAGCGCCGCGGTCAGCCAAGCGCACTGATTGACCGCAGAAACGAGAAACCCCGTCCCAGTGGCGGGGTTTTTTCATGGGCGATGGCTAGCGAATATTTAACGGGCGCGCGACGATAATTTGCCAATGAAACTATGGTCCATCCGCGGTAACTCCCAGAAACTTGACGGCGGCGCGATGTTCGGCAACGCGCCGCGTGCGGTCTGGGAAAAGTGGGCAGTACCGGACGATCTCAACCGGATCGAACTGGCCTGCCGCGCCCTGCTTGCCAGCCCGCTGGCCGGCAAGACGGTGCTGTTCGAAACCGGGATCGGTGCCTTCTTCGAGCCGAAACTGCGCGACCGCTACGGCGTGCAGGAACCCAGCCATGTGCTGATCGAATCCCTGCGCGAGGCCGGGTTCGAGCATGAGGATATCGATGTGGTGGTGCTGAGCCACCTGCATTTCGATCACGCCGGCGGATTGCTGGCGCCGTGGAGCGAAGGTCGCTCGCCGGAACTGCTGTTCCCGAATGCGACCTTCCTGGTCGGGGCCGAGCACTGGGCGCGCGCGCTGCATCCGCATCCGCGCGACCGCGCCAGTTTCATCCCTGAGCTGCCCGGCCTGCTGCAGGCGAGCGGTCGGCTGGAGATCGTCGACGGTCCGAATTCGACGGCCTTGGGTGACAGCGTGCGTTTCAGCTTCAGCGACGGGCACACGCCGGGCCTGATGCTGGCCGAGATCATCGGGCCGGAAACCGTGGACGGCCAGGCGCGGGGTGGGGTGGTGTTCTGTGCGGACCTGATTCCCGGCCGCTCGTGGGTGCATGTACCGATCACCATGGGCTACGACCGCAACGCCGAACTGCTGATCGACGAGAAGCGCAGCTTCCTGGAAGACAAGCTGGCCCGTAACGTCCATCTGTTTTTCACCCACGACCCGCAGTGCGCGCTGGCGCAGGTGTCACGCGATGAGAAGGGCCGCTTCGGCACCGTGCACGAACAGGGCGAATTGAAGGCCCGCGCGCTGGCCTGACGCCTGCGGCAGGTCCGGCCGCGCACCGGCCTGTGGTACCGCGCAGCGCCCGGCATTATCGGCTGCGCAACCACGCCGGTAGCTGCCGGCCGGTGGCCGGCACGGCACCCACGGCCGCGGGCATCAACCCGGTTGGACGCGTCAATGCGCCTTCAAACACCCGCTCATGAACTTCTTGCGCGCATCGCCGGCCAGCTTCTTCGCGGCCGCATCGGCGTTGCAGGTCTTCATGCGCTCCTGCGGCGTGCTCGCCGCCGGTGCCGGCGCGCTCAGGCAGGCCTTCTGCGCGGCCTTGTAGTCCTCGCCGGTCTTGCCTTTGTTCCTGGCCGAGCAATCGGCCATCCGCTGTTGCTGCGGCGTGGCCGCACTGACAACCACGGGGCTGCTGAGAAACAGCAGACAGGCCAGCAGGGACAGGGTCTTCATGACGCAGCTCCACGCACGGGTTGATGGTGCGCGCAGCTTCTGCCCGGCCATGGCTAGGCCGTGTGAAGCGCCGGCGGCCGGTGCTGGCCGCCGGTCGGAACGAGTGGATCAACCGACTACGCGGGTGCCGAAAATCCGGTCGCCGGCATCGCCCAGGCCCGGCAGGATGTAGCCCTTCTCGTTGAGCTGGGCATCGATGGCGGCGGTGAAGATCTCCACGTCCGGGTGCACGGCCTGCACGGCGGCGATGCCTTCCGGTGCGGCGACCAGGAAGATCCCCTTGATGCGGCGCGCGCCGGCACGCTTGAGCATGTCGATGGTGGCGATCAGGGTGCCGCCGGTGGCCAGCATCGGGTCCAGGATCAGCGCATCGCGCTCTTCCAGGCGGCCGGTCAAGCGTTCGAAGTAGGGCACCGGCTGCAGGGTTTCCTCATCGCGTTGCAGGCCGACCACGCTCACCCGCGCGGCGGGGATCAGCGAGAGCACGCCACTGAGCATGCCCAGGCCGGCGCGCAGGATCGGCACCACGGTGATCTTGGCCCCGGCGATGCGCTGCACCGTCACCGGGCCGGCCCAGCCGGCCATGGTGTGGGCCTCGGTATCCAGATCGGCGGTGGCCTCGTAGGCCAGCAGCCCACCGAGTTCATTGGCCAGCTCGCGGAAGTCCTTGGTGCTCAGGGACGCATCGCGCATCAGGCCGATCTTGTGCTGCACCAGCGGATGGCGCACTTCGACGATTTTCATGGGGGAGGACTGGCAAAGGAGAGGCCGATAGTGTGCCGCAGCCGCACTGTACCGGGCCAGAGTCGCGTGACGGAAAGGTGATGAACCGGTTTCTGGAGCGGTACCGGCTCCACCGGTGTCATCCCTATGAAACCTCCCGGACATACCGTGCTGACCCATTCTTTACACAGATTGGGGAATGCAGTGCAGAAGAAGCGTCCGTTGGGCCTGGCGATCAGCCTCTCGTTGTTGGCGGTGATCACCCCGTCTGCCCATGCCGCCGATACGCCCGATGGCAGCACGGTGGCCGGCAATGCCGCTGCCGCGGCCGGGGCTATCGATCTGGACCGCGTGGAAGTGCGCCCGCAGCTGGAGTCGCAGACCCGCGCGGTCGACCTCAAGCGCAGCAGCGATGCGATCGAAGATGCGGTGTCCTCCGACGCGATGGGCGTCTACCCGGACAAGAACGTGGCCGAATCGCTGCAGCGGCTGCCCGGCGTCAGCGTCACCCGTGATCAGGGCGAGGGGCGCTTCGTGGTCATCCGTGGCCTGGATGCCAACCTCAACAGCGTCAGCGTCGACGGCATCGCCATCGGCACCCCGGAAGACTCCAGCCGCGCTGCACCGCTGGACGTGATTCCCTCCGACTCGACCGAGCGCCTGCGCGTGGTCAAGTCGCCCACCCCGGACATGCCGGGCGACGCCATCGGTGGCGCGATCCTGGTCGAGTCGGCCTCGGCGTTCGACCGCGAAGGCCGCAATCTGCGCGGCAAGATCGAGGCCAGCCACCAGCAGCTCTCCGGCAATACCAGCCCGAAGGCCGCGATCAACTACAGCGAAGTGTTCGCCGATACCTTCGGCGTGGCACTGGGCGTGAACTACCAGAACCGCAAGTTCGAATCGGACAACACTGAAGTGGAGTACGGCGAGTTCGACGGCGGTGGCGAGGACGAGCTGTTCGCCAACAGCCTGCAGCAGCGCAAGTACGAGATCGAACGCAAGCGCATCGGCGCCAACCTCAACCTGGACTGGCGCCCGGACGACGACAACCGCTATTACCTGCGCACGCTGTACAGCCAGTTCGACGATGCTGAAACACGCCAGCGCACCCTCTTCAACTTCGGCGATGGCGAGGTCACCGCGCTGGGCAACAACCAGTACCGGGTGGACGAGCTGCCGGCCGATGCGATCCAGAAGCGCATGCGCTATCGCACCAAGAAGGAAAACACCTTCACCACCAGTGCCGGCGGCGAGAACCGTCTCACCAATGCGGTGGTCGATTACAAGGTGGGCTACACGCGTACCGAAGAGCGCGTCAACGACGAGATGGAAGCGCGCTTCGAGTACAACGGCGACGACCTCGGCGGCACCGTCGATCAGAACAGCGGCATCCCGCGCTACACCCTGACCAGCGCGCAATGGATGGACAACGGCAACTACGATTTCGACCGTTTCGTGGTGTCGCCCAAGCAGGTCAACGACAGCGAGCGCAGCGCGCAGATCAACGTGCGCTTCGATGGCGATTCGTCGAGCTACAAGATCGGTCTGCTGGGCCGCTGGCGCGACCGCGACGTCAACGTCGATGAGCGCGAACTGCGCGTCGGCCCGGACGTGGCGTTGTCGGACTGGACCGCCGCCACCCCCGATCACCGGGGTGGCAGCCTCGGCCAGGGGATGAGCTCGGATGCCATGCGGCGCTACTGGGCCCAGCAGGGCGGCCAGTACAGTGCCCGCCCGCAGGATGCCGGCGGCAACGCCCTGGCCTCGCTGGAAGAGGACTACACCGCCAGCGAGGACATCTTCGCCAGCTACGCGATGGGCACCTGGGATATTGGCGCGCTGCGCATCATCGGCGGCGTGCGCGTGGAGAACACCCAGTTCAGCGCCACCGGCAACAGCGTGGAGGTGGCGCCCAACGGCCGCAGCTTCACGGTCACCCCGTTGAGCGTGAGCCGCAGTTACACCACTGTGCTGCCCGGCCTGCATCTGCGCTACGACGCAGGCGATGACTGGGTGCTGCGCGCGGCCGCCAACAAGACCGTCTCGCGCCCGTCGTTCGGCGATGTGGCACCGCGTGTCGGCCTGAGCCGGGGCGATGAGGAAGTGCGGATCGGCAATCCCCAGCTGGATCCGTATGAATCGAAGAACATCGACCTGTCGCTCGAGAAATACCTCGGCAGCACCGGCATCGTCTCGCTGGGGGTATTCCACAAGTCGATCGACGGCTACATCGTCAACACGGTGAGCAACACCGATCCGGCGTATCCCGGCTTCGAAGTCACCCGGGTGATCAACGGCAACAAGGCGACGGTCAAGGGCGCCGAGTTCAACTGGCAGCAGCAGCTCGCCTTCCTGCCGGCCGGCTGGGATGGTCTGCTGGTCGGCGCCAGCGGTACCTGGCTCGATACCGACTTCGACCCCGGCGTGGCGGGCCGCGAGCGCGACGACTTCATGCTGCCGCGGGCGTCCAGGCATGTGTACAGCGCGCACATCGGCTATGAAAAGGCCGGCTTCAGCACCCGCGTGGCGGCGGTCTACCGCAGCGAGTATCTGGACTCGCTGGGCGACAGCCGCGCGTATGACATCTACGTCGCACCCAACACCCAGCTCGACTTCAGCATGGACTACAAGATCACCTCGAACGTGAGCGTCTACGTCGAAGCGCAGAACCTGCTCGACAAGCCGCTGGAGCTCTACCAGGGCGTGCGCTCGCGCACCCTGCAGAACGAAGAATATGGCCGCACCTATGCGCTCGGCCTGAAGGTGGCCCTGTGATGCGCGCGTCCCCTGGCCTGAGCCTGCTCGCGCTGGCGCTGTTGACCGCCTGCAGCCCGGCCGCCGGTCCCGAGGCTGCCACGCCGGACCCTGCGGCACCCGCCGCGGCGACCGCTGCTGCCGACGCCTCCGCCGCGCGCAATGTCGCCACGGTCGCCGAGGCGTTCCTGACCCCGATGACCCCGGAGGACAACATCGACTCGCCGGCCAGCTGGACCACGCCCGACGGCCAGGTCTGGCTGATCGCCACCGCCAAGGCCACCGACAAGCTGGTGGTCTATGACGGGCAGACCGGCGCGAAGCTGCGCGATGTCGGCAGCCTCGGCACCGCCCCGGGCCAGTTCGACCGCCCCAACGGCATCGCCGTGGTCGATGACCTGGTGCTGATCGTGGAGCGCGACAACCACCGCGTACAGGTGCTGCAGCTGCCGGACTTCACCCCGCTGGGCGTGTTCGGCGCCGATGATCTGCGCAAGCCGTACGGGGTGTGGGTGAACAAGCAGGGCAGCGGCTACGACGTGTACGTCACCGATTCCTACGACGCTGGCGAAGACGCGCAGGGCAACGATGTGCTGCCGCCGTTGGCCGAGCTGGACAAGCGCGTGCGCCGTTATGCGCTCACTGTGCAGGGCGGCAAGGCGCAGGCCTCGCTCACCGCCAGCATCGGTGACACTACCGAAGCGGGCGCGCTGCGCGTGGTCGAATCGATCTGGGGCGACCCTGTCAATGACCGCCTGCTGATCGCCGAAGAGGACGAAACCTACGCCAGCGAGTTCAAGGTCTACACGCTGGAAGGCCGTTTCAGTGGCACCACGTTCGGCCGCGATGCCTTCAAGGCCCAGGCCGAAGGTGTGATGCTGCGGACCTGCGGCAAGGAGGGTTGGTGGATCACCACCGAGCAGGGCAAGCAGCGCAGCGTGTTCCATCTGTTCGACCGGCACAGCCTGAAACATGTCGGTGCGTTCCAGGGCAACACCGTGGCCAACACCGACGGCATCTGGTCGATGCAGGCGCCGTCCGCGCGTTTCCCGCACGGCGCGCTGTACGCCGTGCACGATGACCAGGGCGTAGTGGCCTTCGACTGGGCCAGCATCGCCAGGCAGTTGTCGCTGCCGCTGGAGTGTGGCGCGTGAGCCGCGTTCCTGCCGCCCTGACCGCGCTCGCACTGGCGCTGCTGCTGTGCAGTGGCAGCGCCTTGGCGAAGAAGAACGCCGAGACCGGTGCTGAGCCGAACACCCAGGTGCCGGCCGGCAACCGCCATTACGCGGCGACCGGGTTTCCGGACCGGCTGGTCGCCTCGCCGGCGCAGGACGCCGCGCGCGGTTTCTCGGTCGCGTGGCGGACCGATACCTCGGTCAAGGCCCCGGTGCTGGAATGGGTAGTCGCCGGTGATTCGCCGGATGTCGGCGTGCCGACCCGCATCACCGCCACCACCCAGGCGCTGACCACCGAGCTGGGGGCATCCCATTACCACCGTGCGGATGTGACCGGCCTGCAGCCGGACACGCTGTATCTATGGCGCGTGCAGGGGCAGAACACCTGGAGTGCCTGGAACCAGCTGCGCACCGCCGGCCGTGCGGACCAGCCGCTCACGCTGCTGTACTTCGGTGATACCCAGAACAAGAACCTCAGCCATGTTTCGCGCGTCATGCGGGCCGGCATCAAGGCCGCCCCGGATGCACGCCTGAGCCTGTTCGCCGGTGACCTGGTCAGCGGTGGCGACGGGCAGGATGACAGCGAGTGGGGCGAGTGGTTCGCCGCCGCCGGCTGGCTGCCGCAGGAAACCGCAGTCGCCCCGGCAATCGGCAACCATGAGTACGTCGAGGAGTTCGAAGACACCCCGCAGGAGCGCCGCGTGCTCGGGCGCCATTGGCCGGTGACGTTCGCGTTGCCTCGCAATGGCGTGGACGCCGCAGATACCAGCACCTACTGGTTCGACTACCAGGGCGTGCGCATCGCCGTCCTCGACGGTACCTCCGCGCTCGATCTGGGCACCGCCAAGGCACAGGCCGCCTGGTTGGACACGGTGCTGGCCGACAATCCGCACCCGTGGAGCATCGTGCTGCTGCACCAGCCGTTCTATTCCCCGCGCGAAGGCCGCGAGAACACCGAGCTGCGCGATGTGCTGCTGCCGGTGGTGCGCCGTCACCAGGTCGATCTGGTGCTGCAGGGCCATGACCACACCTATGGCCGCCGCGGTGAAGGGCAAGGCGCCACGCCACAGTTCGTGGTCACCGTGGCCGGGCCGAAGCAGTACCGGCTGTCCGATGAGGCCCGCGCCACCATGGCGCCGGTCGGCGAGGACACGCAGCTGTTCCAGGTGCTGAAGATCGATCCGACCCATCTGCGTTACGAGGCGCGTACCGTCACCGGGCGCCTGTACGACGGTTTCGAGTTGACACGTGGCGCCGATGGCCGCAAACAGAAAGCTGAACTGACGCAGGGACGCATCGCCCCCCGTGACTGCGCGCGCGCCCAGACCCTGAAAGGCCGCGCCGACCGTTGCTGGGAATGACCTATCGGCCGGGCCGCTGCGGCGTGCCCGGCCCTTCGTGGAGACCGAGATGATCCATCGCCGTTCCATCGGGCGGGCTGTGTTGGCCACGTCCCTGCTGCTGCTCACCGGTGCCGGCGTGGCCGGCAACGCGGTGCTGCACCCGTTCCTTGCCGCGCAGCCGAAGAATGCTCCGGAGGAGGTGAATCTGGCCGTGGAGATCCCGGCCGGCAGCGTCACCAAGTACGAGATCAAGGACGACGGTCTGGTGCATGTGGATCGCTTCCAGTCGATGCCGGTGGCGTACCCGGCCAACTACGGCTCGATGCCGCGCACCTTGGCGGGCGACAACGACCCGTTGGATGCGCTGGTGCTGACCCGTGAGCCGCTGCATCCCGGCGTGATCGTGCGGTTCCGCCCGATCGGCTTCCTGAAGATGGTCGATGACGGCGAGCAGGATGAAAAGGTGATCGGCGTGCCGACCGACAAGATCGACCCCACCTACGCCACCATCCGCGATCTGGACGACCTGCCGCTGATCGAACGGCAGCGCATCGAAGCCTTCTTCCGCGTCTACAAGGACCTGCCGGCCGGCCGCAATCCGGTCCAGCTCAACGGCTGGGGCAATGCCGCCGAGGCCAAGGCGCTGATCCGTGCTTCGATGCAGCGTTTCGATACGCAGCAGCGGCGCGCGAAGGGTGATTGAGGACCCAGGTGGCCGGGCAGGTGTTGATCCACCGCTTGATCGCGCTCTACAACAACGGCCTGCTCTGGTAACGCTGTCGCCCGATCACGCCCGGCTCGTACTCGCCTTGTGCAGCCGCCGCAGGAACACGCCCATCTCCTTGACCGCCTGCTTGTCGCCGTTGCGCTCGGCGACGCGGCTGCCTTCCTGCCACGCCTGTGCTGCTCCGGACGTATCGCCGGCCGCCAGGGACGCTTTGCCCAGCCATTTCCAGCCCGCCGAATAGCGCGGATCCTGTGCGACACAGTGCTGCAGATGGATGACCGCCTCCGCGGCGTTGCCCGCATCCAGCAGGGCCTTGCCCAGGCCGAAGCGCAGCAGGGCGCTGTCGCGACCACGCTCAAGCAGACGTTGCAGGGCAGGAATGTCCATTCGCTCTCGGCTCAGGCAGGGTTGAAGCGGGCAAGTGGCGGGTCCAGCACTGCAGCCCCGGACGACGTGGCGCAGTGCTGCGTGTCGACGCCCAGTCCAGCACCCGCGTCGATCAACGGCCGCCCGCGGCCTGGTAACGGCGCGCGACCTCGGTCCAGTCGATCAATTCAAAGAAGGCGGCGATGTAGTCCGGGCGGCGGTTCTGGTAGTTCAGGTAGTACGCGTGTTCCCATACATCCAGCCCGAGGATCGGGGTGCCGCCCGAGAGGCCCGCGAACTCGCCCATCAACGGGCTGTCCTGGTTCGGACTGCTTTCCACCTGCAGCTTGCCGTCCCGGTTCAACGTCAACCACGCCCAGCCACTGCCGAAGCGGGTCTGCGCGGCCTTGGTGAAGGCCTCCTTGAACGCGCCATGGCCGCCGAGGTCACGCTCGATGGCGGCGGCAACCACATTGTCCGGTTGGCCGCTGTCCGGCGTCAGGACGGTCCAGAACAGGCTGTGGTTGGCATGTCCGCCGCCGTTGTTGCGGACGGCGTTGCGCACCCCCTCGGGCAGGGACCCGATATCGGCGATCAGCGCATCGATGTCGGTGCTCTCGATGCCGGTATCGGCGAGCGCCGCATTGAGGTTGGTGATGTAGGCCTGGTGGTGCTTGGCATGATGGATTTCCATCGTGCGTGCATCGAAGTGCGGTTCGAGTGCGTCGTAGGCGTAGGGCAGGGCGGGGAGGGTGTAGGCCATGGGTATCTCCGGAAGTGCAGGTGGGGGCGGTGCAGGCACGCAGCACGGTCGTGCTTCGGCGTGGCGGCAGTGGTTCGGTGGCGCAACGATAGAACCTCAAGCGTGATTGAGGTCAAGCGCGGCGATGTGGAACAGTGCGGGCTATTCACGCGCGATCGCTGCCTCTCCTTCACCTGCACTGGCTATCATTGCCCTTCGAATCTTCCGGGGTAGTCTCGTGTCGGTAGCGTTGGTGTGGTTTCGCCGTGACCTGCGGTTGCAGGACAACCCGGCCCTGCAGGCCGCTCTGGATGCCGGCCATGTGCCGGTGCCGGTCTACATCCATGCGCCACACGAAGAAGGCGACTGGGCGCCCGGTGGCGCGTCGAACACCTGGTTGCATCGTTCGCTGGCCGCGCTCGACGCCGACCTCCGTGCGCGCGGCTCGTCGCTGGTGCTGCGCCGGGGCGATAGTCAGGCACAGCTGCGGCAGCTGATCGATCAGACCGGTGCGGTGGCGGTGTACTGGAACCGCAAGTACGAGCCGGCCACGCAGCCGCGCGATGCGAAGGTCAAACGGGAGCTGCGCGAGCAGGGCATCGAGGCCGAAAGCCACAACGGCAGCCTGATGTTCGAACCGTGGGACGTAGCGACCCAGCAGGGCGGGCCGTACAAGGTGTTCACCCCGTTCTGGCGCAATGCGCTGACCCGTCTGCAGTTGCCGGCCCCGACCCGCTTGCCCGAGCGGCTTGCCGCGCACAGCGCCAGTGGCGAGAGTCTCGACACGCTTGGCCTGGCACCGTCGATTCCGTGGGACCGACAGTTCTGGGACCATTGGCAACCGGGCGAGGCGGGCGCGCACGAGGCGCTGACCGTCTTCATCGATGGGGCGCTCAACGGCTATCGCGAGCAGCGTGATCTGCCGGATCGTGTCGGTACCTCGCTTCTCTCGCCGCACCTGCATTTCGGTGAGATCGCACCATGGCAGATCGCCCGTCGGCTGCAGAGCGAACGCAGCGCCAGCCGCGACGCCGATATCGATGGCTACCTACGCGAGCTCGGCTGGCGCGAATTTTCCTACCACCTGCTGCATCACTTCCCGCAGACCCCGGACCACAATCTCAACCCGCGCTTCGATCAGTTCCAGTGGGCCAAACCGGATCCGGCGGCATTGAAAGCGTGGCAACAGGGGCGTACCGGCATCCCGATCGTCGATGCCGGCCTGCGCGAGCTGTGGGCGACCGGTTACATGCACAACCGCGTCCGGATGATCGTCGCCAGCTACCTGTGCAAGCACATGCGCCAGCACTGGCGCGAAGGTGCGCGCTGGTTCTGGGACACGCTGGTCGATGCGGATCTGGCCAACAACACCATGGGCTGGCAGTGGGTCGCCGGCACCGGTGCGGATGCGGCGCCATACTTCCGGATCTTCAACCCGGTGACCCAGTCGCAGAAGTTCGACCCGCAGGCGCGCTACATCACGCGATGGGTGCCTGAACTGGAGGCGCTGCCGTTGAAAGCGCGCTTCGCACCGTGGCAATCGCCGCAACTGCTGGCCGCGCACGCGCCGGGCTATCCCACGTTGCCGCTGGTGGATCTGAGCGAGGGGCGCGATGCCGCGTTGGCGGCGTATCGGCACACTGGCGGGGCGTGACGCGCATCCCGAACCGGTCGGTTTCACCGTAACCGTTTACCTGAACAGGGAGCTGCCGAGCGGTCCATTCATCATGCCGGCATCGCGTTGGGCTGTTTATGCTCTTCACGGCCCGCACGCCGGCGCCGTCCGGTAACCAAGGAGAAACCTCATGATTCGACCCGCAACCCGCAACGTGGCCCTGGCCCTGATGACTGCTGCCGCCCTGACGGCCTGCGCCACCGGTGGCTCCTACGTGCAGAGTGACCAGTACGGCAACCCCGTCGAACAGCAGAACCGCACCGGCCGCAACGCCCTGATCGGCACTGCCGTCGGCGTCGCCGCCGGCCTGCTCAGCGGGAACAGCGCCACCGAGCGCCGCCAGCACGCCATGATCGGTGCCGGTATCGGCGCACTCAGCGGCGCGGCCGTCGGCCAGTACCAGGACCGTCAGGAACGCGCGCTGCGCGAACGTACCGCCAACACCGGTATCGACGTCTCCCGCAATGGCGACAACCTGGTCCTGAACCTGCCGGACGGCATTACCTTCGATTTCGGCAAGTCCACGCTGAAGCCGCAGTTCTACAGCTCGCTCAACGGCGTGGCCAGCACGCTGGCCGAGTACAACCAGACCATGATCGAAGTGGTCGGCCACACCGACAGCATCGGCAGCGATGCAGTCAACAACCGCCTCTCCAAGGAACGTGCCGATTCGGTCGCCGCCTACCTGGCGGGGCAGGGTGTGCAGCGCGCCCGCATCGAAACCCTCGGTGCCGGCAAGGCCTACCCGATTGCCGACAACAACACCGATGCCGGCCGCGCGCAGAACCGCCGCGTCGAAATACGTGTGATTCCGTTGCAGCAATAACAGCGCGTCAGCGCGCTGTTATTGGGTGTTGCGTGCCACAGGTTCGCAACACAAAAATGCCGCCCTTACAGGCGGCATTTTTTGTAGGTACCGGCCGTTGGCCGGTACGCCCTGAACAATTCCGTCCACGCGCGCACCCGCAACGCCAACATGACAACGCCGCCCGAGAGCGACGTTGTCGTTCATACGGCACTGCGCGGATGAAGCATCCTCAGGATCAACCCGCAGTCACCGTCTCCAGAATCCGCTTCCCGGTCGCCTGCAACTCGGTTTCCACCTGGGTCTGCTGCTGCTTGGCCAGCTTCGCGGCCGGGCACTGGGCCAGCATGTAGTTGGCGTCGAAATTCATCTTCTCGACCAGGAAATCGACGAACGCGCGCACCTTCGGCGAGACCAGCCGGCCGCCGGCGAACACCGCGTTGAAGTCCACTTCCGGCCCGGTCCAACCGGCCAGCACGCGGCGCACCATGCCCGATTCGACAAAGGGCTTGGCCATCACGTCACCGGTCAGCAGCAGGCCCTCGCCACACACCAACGCACCGTTCAACGCAGAGGGATCATTGGCCACCAGCAGCGGATTCACCGGGAAATCCAGTAGTTCGCCGCCGTTTTCGCCCAACTGCCAGAAGAACCGGTTGTTGTTGAGGTTGCGGGCCTTGCGCATCGCCAGGATGCGGTGGAACTGCAGTTCATCCGGGTGCAGCGGCTCGCCATAGCGTTCGATGTAGGCCGGGCTGGCAAACACCTGGGTGCGCAGGCTGCCGAGCTTGCGCGCCACCAGGTTGGAGTCGGGCAGGGTGCCCACGCGCAGCGCCAGATCGGCCTCACCGGCGATCAGATCCAGCTTCTCGTTGCCCAGGTGCATGTCCAGCTGGATTTCCGGGTACTGCGCATGGAACTGACCCAGCAGCGGCGCGATCCAGGTGATGCCGATCGAATAGGGCACGGTGAAGCGCAGCCAGCCGCGCGGGCCGGACTGCAGCTGGTTGACCGCGCCTTCGGCTTCCTCCAACTCGCGTGCGATGCGCTGGCAATGCTCGTGATAGACCGAGCCGGCTTCGGTGAGGCCGAGGCGGCGGGTGGTCCGGTGCAGCAGGCGCGCGCCGAGGCGCGTTTCCAGTTCCTGCACTTTGCGGCTGACCGTCGTCTTGGGTAGCCCCAGTGCAGTGGCGGCGGCGATGAAACTGCCTTGCTCGACCACTTTGACGAAGATCAGCGTGTCGTTGAGATCGTGGGCCATGACGGGATCCAAAGTCGGGGGAGGGAAAGAGTGCCGCAAATGATTGTGCCGGGCACGGGATGATTATTCCCCTAAATCCGGACTAATCAAGGGGGAGTTTGAGGACTAATCTGGCGCCATTCCAGATATGAAGGACGACAACCATGTGGTTGCGGAACATTCTTGGCCGCCTGCGTAGCGGCCCCAACGCCCCGCTGGACCTCGCGATGACCGTGGAGGCCCGTCCGGGTTCCTTGTCCCGTAAGGCTTTCCGGGAATTCACCCCGCCTGCCAACATGCAGCGCGGTGGCACTCTGCGGCTGGGCGCCCGCAATGGCGACCGACTGGGTCGAATTGGGATTATCCCGGCGACGGGAGTGAAAGTCCCATGAATGGGACATTGGCCCCCGAGGTGCTGGTGCTCGGTGGCACCGGCAGCGTGGGCCAGGGCATCGTGGCGGCCTTGCTGGAGGCCGGCAGCCCCGTGCTGGTGGTTGGCCGCGACCCCGGCCGGCTGGCTGCGCTGCAGGAGCAGTTCGCCGACGAGCCCGGCCTGGAAGTCCTGCTGGGTTCGTTGGGCGATGACGGCTCGGCACGCACCGTGGCCGAGCGCATCGGCGGCCGTCCCCGTGCGCTGGCCGCGGTGGTGGATGCGATGGGCGGCCCGTACAACCGTGGGCGGGTGACCGACCGCAGCGGCGACGCATTGCTGCAGGCGTTGCAGGCCGACGTGATGCCGCACGTGCACGCCGGTCGCCATCTGCTGCCGCTGGTGCGCGGTGGCGCGCAGGCGCGGCGTTACGTACTGGTCGGCGGCCCGGCCGGCTTCAAACCGTGGGCCGGGCATGGCGAGTCGTCCATCACCATGTCGGCCACGCGCATGTACGCGCAGGTGCTGCACCAGGAAGCCCAGGCGCTGGGCGTGCGCGCGCAGATGCTGGAAGTGTGCGACCCGGTGTGTACCCCGGCCAATGCGGCCAAGGCCTGCATCGAATGGCCGAGCGCGCTGCTGGTCGGCCGCCGTGTTGTCTCGCTGCTCGACAACTGCACCGACAACCGCGCCATCGTGCGCTGCGATGCGCGCGATGCCGAACTGCCGCGCGGACTGCTGCACCTCGACCGCCCTCCACCGATGTCGCGCAACACGGCCGGCACGGCTTGACCTCTACCAAGGTTCAGGTCCCAGGCTACGCCCCCTCGTCGCCCCACGTTTTCGATTCTGTATCACCACCCCTACGTACGGATGCATGTCATGACTTCCAACTCCTCCCCGCAACGTTTCACCCGACGGCTGGCCATGGCCGGCGTTTCGATCCTTGCCGCCGCAGTGCTGACCGCCTGCAGTGGCAGCCACGCTGAAGAAGCCGGCATGCCGCCGCCGCCGTCGGTCAGTGCCGCGCCGGTGCTGGTCAAGCAGGTCAGCCAGTGGGACGACTTCAGTGGCCGCGTCGAAGCGGTCGAAAGCGTTGAGCTGCGTCCGCGCGTCTCCGGCTATATCGACAAGGTCAACTATGTCGAAGGCCAGGAGGTCAAGAAGGGCGATGTGCTGTTCACCATCGACGCACGCAGTTACCGCGCCGAGCTGGACCGCGCCACCGCCGAGCTCAACCGCGCGCGCACCCAGGCCCAGGTGAGCCGCAGCGAAGCCGACCGTGCCCGCCGCCTGTCCGATCAGCAGGCGATCTCCACCGAAACCTGGGAACAGCGTCGTGCCGTTTCCGAGCAGGCGTTGGCGCAGGTGCAGGCCGCACAGGCCGCTGTCGACGCGGCGCGCTTGAACATGGAGTTCACCCAGGTGCGTGCCCCGATCAACGGCCGTGCAGGCCGCGCGATGGTCACCGCCGGCAACCTCGTCACCGCCGGCGACAGCGCCAGCGTGCTGACCACGCTGGTCTCGCTGGACAAGGTGCACGTCTACTTCGATGCCGATGAAGGCACCTTCCTGCGTTACGCCCAGATGGCCCGCAAGGGTGAACGGCCGAGCGAGCGCGACAGCGAACTGCCGGTAAAGGTCGGCCTGTCCGGTGAGGATGGCTACCCGCACGAAGGCAAGGTCGACTTCCTGGACAACCAGGTGACCCGCAGCACCGGCACCATCCGGGTCCGCGCGCTGCTGGACAACGGCGACCGCGCGTTCACTCCGGGCCTGTTCGCCCGCGTGCAGCTGCTCGGCAGCGGCCAGTTCCAAGCCATGCTGATCGACGACAAGGCCGTGCTGACCGACCAGGACCGCAAGTTCGTCTACGTGGTCGACAAGGACAACAAGGCACAGCGTCGCGATATCCAGCTCGGCCGCAATGCCGACGGCCTGCGCATCGTCGAGCAGGGCCTGAAGGCCGGTGACCGCGTGATCATCGACGGCGTGCAGAAAGTCTTCATGCCCGGCATGCCGGTCCAGGCCAAGGCTGTTGCGATGCAGCCGGTTGCCGCACCGGTAGCCGCGCCGGCGGTTGCAAAGAATTGAAGGGCAGCCGACTGACCGTCGGTTCTACATAGCAGCCGACCAACGGTCGGCTCTACCGTGACTGCCATCGCCCCGTGCAGGGGAACCCGCCACCGCTGTCGCCTGCGACAGCGGCCGGGGTCGTGCACGCCGGCGCTGGTGAAACCCCAGGAATCCACCCATGGACTTTTCCCGTTTTTTCATTGACAGGCCGATCTTCGCGGCGGTGCTGTCGATCGTGATCTTCGCCGCCGGCCTGATCGCGATCCCGATGCTGCCGATCAGCGAGTACCCCGAAGTGGTGCCGCCCTCGGTGGTGGTGCGCACGGTGTACCCGGGCGCCAACCCCAAGGTGATCGCTGAAACCGTGGCCACGCCGCTGGAAGAAGCGATCAACGGCGTGGAGGACATGATGTACATCAAGTCCGTCGCCGGCTCTGACGGCGTGCTGCAGATGACCGTGACCTTCCGCCCGGGTACCGATCCGGACGAAGCCGCGGTCAAGGTGCAGAACCGTGTCGCCCAGGCGCAGGCGCGCCTGCCCGAAGACGTGCGCCGCCAGGGTGTTTCCACCCAGAAGCAGTCGCCGACCTTCCTGATGGTGGTCCACCTGACCTCGCCGGATGGCAAGTACGACTCGCTGTACCTGCGCAACTACGCCCGCCTGCACGTCAAGGACGCGCTGGCACGCCTGCAGGGCGTCGGCGATGCGCAGATGTTCGGTGGTGGCGACTACGCCATGCGTGCGTGGCTGGACCCGGACAAGATCGCCGCGCGCGGCCTGACCGCCAGCGACGTGGTGCGTGCGATGCGCGAGCAGAACGTGCAGGTCTCTGCCGGCCAGCTCGGTGCCGAGCCGATGCCGAGCAGCGACTTCCTGACCCTGATCAATGCGCAGGGCCGCCTGCGTAGCGAACAGGAATTCCGCGACATCGTGCTCAAGGCCGGTGACGACGGTGAAGTGGTGCGCCTGTCCGATGTCGCCCGCCTGGAACTGGGCGCCGGTGACTACACGCTGCGCTCGCAGCTGGATGGCAAGAACGCGGTCGGTATCGGTATCTTCCAGGCCCCCGGTGCGAACGCGCTGGAGATCCGCGACTCGGTCATCCACACCATGGATGAGTTGACCAAGCAGTTCCCGCCGGGCGTGAAATACGAAGCGGTGTATGACACCACCATCTTCGTGCGTGACTCGGTCAAGGCCGTGGTGTCCACGCTGCTGGAAGCGATCGCGCTGGTGGTGCTGGTGGTGATCCTGTTCCTGCAGACCTGGCGCGCCTCGATCATTCCGCTGATCGCCGTGCCGGTGTCCATCGTGGGTACGTTCGCGGCGCTGTACGTGCTCGGCTTCTCGATCAACACCTTGACCCTGTTCGGGCTGGTGCTGGCGATCGGCATCGTGGTCGATGACGCGATCGTAGTGGTGGAGAACGTCGAACGAAACATTGAAGAAGGCCTGACCCCGCTTGCCGCGGCCCACCAGGCGATGCGCGAAGTGTCCGGCCCGATCGTGGCGATCGCGCTGGTGCTGTGCGCCGTGTTCGTGCCGATGGCGTTCCTGTCCGGCGTGACCGGTGCGTTCTACAAACAGTTCGCCGTCACCATCGCCATTTCGACCGTGATCTCGGCGATCAACTCGCTGACCCTCTCGCCGGCGCTGGCCGCACGCCTGCTCAAGCCGCATGGCGCGCCGAAGGATGGCCTGACCCGCCTGATCGATCGTCTGTTCGGCTGGATCTTCCGTCCGTTCAACCGCTTCTTCAAGACCAGCTCGGAGAAGTACCACGGTTCGGTCGGCCGCCTGCTGGGCCGTCGTGGCCTGGTGTTCGTGGTGTACGCCGGCCTGCTGCTGGCCACCGGCCTGATGTTCAAGGCGGTGCCGGCCGGCTTCATCCCGACCCAGGACAAGCTGTACTTGATCGCGGGTGTGAAGCTGCCGGAAGGCTCCTCGATCGCCCGTACCGACGCCATGCTGTCCAAGGTCGCCGAGATCGCGCGCAACACCGATGGCGTGGCGCACACGATCCAGTTCCCGGGTCTGAACGCGCTGCAGTTCACCAACACGCCCAACACCGGTGTGGCGTTCGTTCCGCTCAAGCCGTTCAGTGAGCGCAAGGGCCGTACCGCCGCGCAGATCAATGCCGAGATCAACGCCAAGATCGCCGGGCTGCAGGAGGGCTTCGCGTTCTCCATGATGCCGCCGCCGATCCTCGGCCTGGGCAACGGCAACGGCTACCAGATGTTCATCCAGGACCGCGGCAACCTCGGCTACGGCGCACTGCAGACCGCGGTGAGCACGATGCAGGGTGCGGTCGCGCAGACCCCGGGCATGGCGTTCCCGATCACCAGCTACCAGGCCAACGTGCCGCAGCTGGATGCCGAAGTGGACCGCGTCAAGGCCAAGGCCCAGGGCGTGGAGCTGACCGAATTGTTCGACACGCTGCAGACCTACCTGGGCTCGGCGTACGTGAACGACTTCAACCAGTTCGGTCGTACCTGGCAGGTGATCGCCCAGGCCGACGGCCAGTTCCGTGACAGCGTGGAAGACATCGGTCGCCTGCGCACCCGCAACAACCGTGGCGAGATGGTGCCGATCGGCTCGATGGTCACCGTGAAGCAGACCTACGGCCCGGACCCGGTGCTGCGCTTCAACGGTTACCCGGCGGCCGATCTGGCCGGCGAAGCCGACCCGCGCATGCTGTCCTCGGCCGAAGCCATGACCAAGCTGACCGAAATCGCCGGCAAGGTGCTGCCGGTGGGCATGCAGACCGAGTGGACCGACCTGAGCTACCAGCAGGCCACCCAGGGCAAGGCCGCCTTCATCGTGTTCCCGGTGGCGATCCTGCTGGCGTTCCTGGTGCTGGCCGCGCTGTATGAAAGCTGGTCGCTGCCGCTGGCGGTGATCCTGATTGTCCCCATGACCCTGCTGTCGGCGTTGTTCGGCGTATGGCTGACCGGTGGCGACAACAACGTGTTCGTGCAGGTCGGCCTGGTGGTGCTGATGGGCCTGGCATGCAAGAACGCCATCCTGATCGTCGAGTTCGCCCGCGAACTGGAAATGGGCGGCAAGGGCATCGTGGAGGCTGCACTGGAAGCGTGCCGTCTGCGTCTGCGCCCGATCGTGATGACCTCCATCGCGTTCATCGCCGGCACCATCCCGCTGGTGATCTCGCATGGCGCCGGTGCGGAAGTCCGCTCGGTAACCGGTATTACGGTGTTCGCCGGCATGCTGGGCGTCACCCTGTTCGGCCTGTTCCTGACCCCGGTGTTCTACGTGGCCCTGCGCAAGTTCGTCAGCCGTAACGGCGGCGGGCAGCTGGTGACCCACGGCGAACCGACCATCCACCATTGATTCCTTCCCCCGCGAGGTTTTTCACATGAATACCGCTACCCAAAAGATCGCCCTGGTCACCGGTGCCACCCGCGGCATCGGCCTGGAAACCGTCCGTCAGCTGGCCCAGGCCGGTGTGCATACGCTGCTGGCCGGGCGCAAGCGTGACATTGCCGTGGCCGAGGCGCTGAAGCTGCAGGCCGAGGGCCTGCCGGTCGAAGCGATCCAGCTCGACGTGGGCGATGCCGACAGCATCGCCGCGGCGGTGCAGACCGTGACCGAGCGTCACGGCCGCCTGGACATCCTGGTCAACAACGCCGGCATCCTGCTCGACGACCCCAAGCTGGCGCCGTCGGCGCAGACCCTGCAGACCTGGCGCGATACCTTCGACACCAACGTGTTCGCGGTGATTGCCGTCACCCAGGCCTTCCTGCCGCTGCTCAACGCCTCGTCGGCCGGCCGCATCGTCAACGTCTCCAGCATCCTGGGCTCGCTGACCCTGCACAGCCAGCCGGGCTCGCCGATCTACGGTTTCGCCGTGCCGGCCTACAACGCCTCCAAGAGCGCAGTGAATGCGTGGACCGTGCAGCTCGCCTACGAGCTGCGCGACAGCACCACCAAGGTCAACACCGTGCATCCGGGCTATGTCAAAACCGACATGAACGGTGGTGAAGGCGAGATCGAAATCAGCGAAGGCGCACGCTCGAGCGTCGACATGGCGCTGATCGATGCCGATGGCCCCAATGGCAGCTTCACCTACCTCGGTGAGGTGCTGCCATGGTGATGCGCCTGTTGACCGTGGCCGTGACCAGCGCACTGCTGGCCGGCTGCGTCAGCGTCGGCCCCAACTACCAGGCGCCACCGGCCGAGCCGGTGACCCTGCAGGGCGCCGCCGCGCCGGTGTTCACCACCACCTCGCCGGTGGCGAGCTGGTGGGCCCAGTTCGACGATCCGGTCCTGGAGCAGCTGGTGCATGAGGCACTGGGCACCAACCTGGACCTGCGCATCGCGATGTCGCGCGTGCGCGAGGCCCGCGCGGTGTTCGTCGAGCAGCGCCTGGACCAGTTGCCGCACGTCACCAGCGGCGGCAGCTATGACCGCCGCAAGCAGCCCGATGCCACGGTGGGGGGCGAGCGCGTGTTCAGCGAGACCTACCAGCTCGGCTTCGATGCGGGCTGGGAGCTGGATCTGTTCGGTCGCCAGCGCCGTGCCGCCGAAGCGGCGCGCGCGGACCTGGGCGCCGAGCAGGACAACCTTGCCGATGCCCAGGTCACCGTCGCTGCGGAAGTGGCCCGCAACTACTTCGAACTGCGCGGTACCCAGAAGCGCATCGCGGTGGCCAAGCGCACCCTGGTCAATCTGCGCGACACCCAGAAGCTCACCGAAACCCGGTGGGAACTGGGCGCGGGCAGCGAACTGGACGTGCAGAGCAGCCGTGCGCGCCTGAAGGCGATCGAGGCCGACATCCCGCTGCTGGAAGTGGCTG
Source organism: Stenotrophomonas sp. PUT21 (assembly GCF_052232875.1). Classification (NCBI taxonomy): domain Bacteria; kingdom Pseudomonadati; phylum Pseudomonadota; class Gammaproteobacteria; order Lysobacterales; family Lysobacteraceae; genus Stenotrophomonas; species Stenotrophomonas sp. PUT21. The sequence goes on from NZ_CP197645.1 coordinate 1,292,365, forward strand.
AGGTGCAGTCGCGGCATCGTCTGGCCGTGCTGCTGGGCCAGCGCCCGGACGCATTGGACAGCCTGCTGCAGCCGCGCGAGATGCGGCCGTACGCCAAGGCGCTGCCGTTGGGTGACACCACCGATCTGCTGCGCCAGCGCGCCGACGTGCGCGTGGCCGAGCGTCGGCTGGCGGCAGCCACCGCACGCGTTGGCGTGGCCACCGCGGACCTGTTCCCGCGGATCAGCCTGAGTGGCTTCGTCGGCTTCCTGTCCGGCGATGCCAGCGGTCTGGTCAACGGCAGCAACAAGGCGTGGTCGGTGACCCCGTCGATCAGCTGGGCCGCGTTCGATTTCGGCACGGTCAAAGCCCGTCTGCGCGCCAGCAAGGCGCAGGCCGACGGTGCCGCGGCCGAGTACGAAAAGGCCGTGCTGCTGGCGCTGGAAGACACCGAGAACGCACTGACGCGGTATGCCAAGCAGCAGGCCCGCCTGGCGATCGTCGCCGAGCAGGCCCAGGCGGCGGGGCGCGCAGAGGAACTGGCGCAGATCCGCTTCCGCGAGGGGTCGGAAGACTTCCTGACCCTGCTGGATGCGCAACGCACCCAGCTTGCCGCGGATGACGCGCTGGCCGAGGCCGAATCCACGGTCAACGTCAGCGTGGTCGGTGTGTACAAGGCCTTGGGTGGCTGGGGCCAGCAGCAGGATGCGGCGAACACCCCGGTGGCGGTCACGCAGCGCTGACCGGGCGAGGGTCAGGGGGGGCGGCGAGGTCGCCGCCTCCCCTCGAAGAATGGGCAACAGCCGTCACATCCGTTGCGCAGTGCGTCGCGGTTGACGGCTTTGCCTCTGCACGGTCTCCGCACACGGTGCTAAAAGCGTGGGTTGTTCTCTGGAGTGGCCCGCATGCAACCCAATCAGTGGCGTCCCGTCCGTCCGCCTGTGCAGGACCCGGGTATGGGGTCCGGCGCGGGACTTTCGCGTGGCGTGATCGCATTGCTGCTGGTGGCGATCATCGCGGTCGCCATGGGATTCTGTTGCCTCACTGAAGGCCTGTTCGAGATCGGCCTGATCGCCACCGGTGTGTTCATCGCCATCGGCGCGCGGATCTGCCAGGCACGCGAGCAGCACCAGGCGCTGTACCGGCTGTTGCAGAAGATCGATGAGCGGCAGCCGTGATCCGGATGCTGGAAGCGCAGGGCCGCGGTGCGGCCATGCGCAGGCGATGGACGGTGCGCTGACCGCCCATCGCGCGCCGGCTTACCTGCCGGCCGGCGTTGGCGCGGGGAACCGCAGTTCGGCCTGCACCGGGTAGTGATCGGAGGGCAGCACGCCACCCGGCTTCTGGTCCAGTGTGCTGAAGCGGTCCACGGTGAAACCGCGCACCAGGATCCAGTCCAGTTCCACCGTCGGCTTACCGGTGAAATCGTGGAAGGTCAGGCGCGGGCCATCGACCTTGCCGGCGAGTTTGCGTGCATCGCCCAACGCGGCGGTGAAGGCCTTGTAGGTGTCGCTGCCGGGCTCACTGTTGAAATCCCCGGTGACCACCACCGGGATATCCTGGGGCAGCGTTGCCAGCCGCGAGACGATCAGCTTCGCACCGAGCACGCGGCGCGGCTCGTCTTCATCGCGGTAGGGCAGGTGGGTGTTGAACAGATAGAAGCGCTGGCCGTCGGCCTGACGCTGGAACAGTGCCCAGGTCACCATGCGCGGGAACAGGTTGCCCCAGGTGATGCTGCCCGGCACATCGGGCGTATCGGAGAGCCAGAAGTCGCCCGACTCGAGCACCTTCAGGCGCGCGCTGTCGTACAGCACGCCCATGTGTTCATCACCGTTGCCACCGCGACGGTCCCTGCCGAACAGGGTGTAGCCCGGCAAGTGCGCGACCAGGTAATCGCCCTGTTTCTGCACCAGCTCCTGGGTGCCGATCACCTCGGGCTTCTGCTCACGGATCAGCGTGACCATCGCATCGCGGCGGTCTTCCCAGCGCTTGCCCGGGTCGGTATCGGCCGGCGTGCGCACGTTGAACGACATTACTTTCAATGCGTCCGGCGCCTGCGCCCAGGCGCTGCCCAGCGGGCCGGCGAACATCATCAGGGCCAGCAGCGCGGGCCGGTGGAAACGAGACAGCATGTGGAATCCCTCCATTCCATGAAAACGTTCCCAAAGGGTCGCATGGAAGGGCAGGGAAAGGATATGCGGGACATGGCGGTTGATCGGGGAGCGGCGGGGCGGACCCCATGAAGTGTGCGCCTGCATGCTTGTACACGCCGCTCGTGTTCGCTTGAATGGCGGTACGCCTCGCTGGAGATCGCTGTGACCCCGTCGCCTGTTGCCTTGCCGTCCGCCGGTGTCCCCGGTGTCTCCCTGCGCTGGCTGCGGCCCGAAGACGCGCACGCGTGGTATGCGGTATTGCGCCTGCCCGAAGTGACCGCCCAGACCAGCTGGTCGCTGTCCTCGGCCGAGGATCTGCTGCCGATCCTGGAGGCCTGCGGCGACGATGCGTCCGCATCGCAGGTCCGCTTGGCCATCATCGACGCCCAGGGTGTGCTGGCAGGCAGCATCGGTTTCCACAGCATCAACGTGCAGCACGGAACGGCCGAGATCGCCTACGAGCTTGCACCGCACCACTGGCGGCGCGGCATCGCCAGTGCCGTGTGCAACGGAGTGGTTGCGTGGGCGTGGCGACAGTTCGGCTGGCAGCGGATCCAGGCCTCGGTACTGGATACCAATGTCGCCTCGGCGGGTGTACTTCGCCGCTGTGGCTTCGAGCATGAGGGGCGGCTGCGCCGGTACCGTCGGGTGGCGGGCGTGTCGCGCGATTTCGACCTCTATTCGCGCCTTCCGGACGCGTCCACCGACGCACTCAATTCGACAGCAGGATCATCCCGATCGTGATGTTGATGAGTGACCCCAACACCAGCACCCACACGGTGGACAGGATCGTGTTCAGCCAGGAACGTTGAAGCGCGACCTTCAGCCATCCGGCCTGCACCACCGCATACCAGAGCGCGGCGATCACCCCCACCGTGATGCCCAGTGTGGTCGACAGCTGGCCCGGCAGCCGCACGAACACCATGCTGGTGGACAGCGCCACCGCAAACGGTGCGGTCAGATAGCACTGCATGAAGAAGGGGCGTCGCAGCGACTCGCGGGTCATCGGCACGTGCTTGCGTCGCAACAGGTGCGTGGTGGTCACCAGTGGCCAGATCGCAAAGGTGATCGAGCGGTACAGCAGCAGGCTTTCTTCGTTGCCGAACACCGAGCGCGACAGCGCCCCGGTGCCGACCACCTGCTGGTGCAGCATCAGCTCGACCCCGTGCGCGACCAGCACCGCCAGCATCAGGAACATCGGCGGGCTGATCGCATCGTCGAACTGGCGCTCCAGCTTTTCCTTCAGCTCGGTATCCACGTACTGCGCCATCCGGCGCGGATGCACGACCACGCGGTACAGCGTGCGCGGGAAGAACAGGAACCAGGTACACAGCTCGTAGAGAAACTCTTCCAGCGACCGCAGCAGTTTGAGGAAGTCCATCCCGGGGCCCTTGCGTGGACGAAGCCGACACCCCCGAGCATACCCGGGGCGGGGCTCAGCGGATGGCGACGGTCAGGCTGTGCGGTGCCTTCTCGCCACGGCGCGCCTGCGCACGCATCTGATAGACCTGCACCACATAGGTGCCGGTGGTTGGCAGCGTGCCACTCCAGCGCCGCTTCTCGTCGTTGCTGCCCAGCGCCTCGCCCTGGCCCGGCGTCACGCCTGGCGCGAAGACATTGAAGTTGGCGTTCGGGCTGCCGTCGATCGTCACCGCCATGGTCTGGCCGGCACGCGCGGCGATCGTGTAGCGCACGGTGTCATATCCGGACAACGTGCCACGCAGGGTGGCGCTGCTTGCGCCCTTGGTGAAGTGAACGGGGGTGGTGGTGACCTTGTCCGCCGCGGTGGCCAGCATCGGCGTCAGGGCGAGCAGGGAGGTCAGCAGCAGCGAGCGGAGCGGCGTCATGGCAAGTCCTCGGTCGGGCCCGGCAAGGGCGGTTCGTGCCGAGCATGAGCGCGCCGGCATCAAGGGATTGTCGATGCGCTGCAGATCACGGCTGACGGCAGTGAACGCACTTTGCTCTATCGGGGACGTTTTCCGCTGCGTTCTGAATTGTTTACGCAGGTGCCCGGCGCGTGCATGGCCGCACGTCCGCCACGCACGCATGGGTAACGCAGGCAGGCCTAGCGTGGATTCACCGGCACCACTTCGATGCCGAACACCGGAGATACGGCAATGGCCAACACCCCGAACCCGCAGCAGGGTCAGAACGATCCGCAGCGCAACACCCCGCAGCAGGGCCAGCAGGACCAGCAGGATCAGCGCGACCGCGATGCCCAGAAGCAGCAGCAACAGCAGGACCAGCAGGGCCAGCGCCAAGGCCAGCAGAACGATCAGGAAGAATAAGACCACGCGGTACGCATCGTGGGCCCGGCCGATCTGGCCGGGCCTTTGCGCGTCATGGCGAACCACAACGCTTCAGCTGTCGTCGGCCGCCTGGCAGCACCGCCCCGGCTTACCGGCTACCATAGCCACATGAGTATTCCTCTTCCGGACAGCAGCGTTCCCCGCCTGCTGGGCTTCGACGTTCCGACGCTGCAGACCATTGTCGACCATGGTGCGGACGAGGCGATCGTGGCCATGCTCGATGTCGCGCCCGATGCGCACTGGTTGAAACTGTTCGACGAACGCGTTGCCGCGCTCCAAGGCGAACTCGGCCTGGCCGGCGTCGAACTGGACGGGACCTCGATCCTGTTCTTCGGCTCCATCGCCGACAGCCGCCGCCTGGCCACCGCCATATCGGCGCTGATCAATGGGATCAACATGGAAGTCGCCGGACACAACGCGCCTCTCCGTCCGCCGGCACCGTAGCCTTCACGAATCAATGCGTGAGGCGTGCAGCCGCAGCACCTCGTTGCGTCCTGGCTCGGCCAGGCCATACGGCGAAGGGCAGGCGCCGCGTATCTCGGTGACCCACATCACCATCATGCCCACGATCCGATTGGCGTCGCCTGGCCACTGCGCGACCAGCCGGTCGTGGATACCGTCATAGACCGCCCATCGCTCGGCCGCCGATCTGCCGCGCGTCCAGCACTGCTCCAACTCGGCGTGTGCCTGCCGAAATGCCTCTTTCTGTCCGTCCATAGCAATCCCCGACACCGTGCATACCGGGCTGTCGCGCCTGCCCGGGTGAGCCCCCTGCCATCTGAACAACGCCAGTTGGCCGGGGAACCGGCCATCGGTGCAGTGCGCACGGCATCGCCCGACGCACGCTGAACACCGCCAGGACGGGGTCGATCAAACCAAACAGGACATCCTGTATAGTTACGACCCCCGCTCAATGCATGCGTTGCCCTCATGACCCCCACCAAGACCCAGCGCTGGAGCCTGCTGCTCACCGTGGCTGCCGGCCTGTTGCTGATCACGCTCGACAATTCGGTGCTGTACACCGCCTTGCCCACCTTGACCGCCGAACTGGGGGCCACGCCGCTGCAGGGCCTTTGGATCATCAACGCCTATCCGCTGGTGATGGCCGGGCTGCTGCTCGGTGCGGGCACCCTCGGCGACCGGCTGGGACACCGGCGGATGTTCCTGATCGGCCTGGTGATCTTCGGCATCGCCTCGCTGCTGGCCGCGTTCGCCCCGGATGCCAACCTGCTCATCGCCGCGCGTGCGCTGCTCGCGGTGGGTGCCGCGGCGATGATGCCGGCCACCCTGGCGCTGATCAGCCTGACCTTCGACGACGAACGCGAGCGCAATCTGGCGATCGCGGTGTGGGGGTGTATCTCCATCATCGGCAGCGCGATCGGCCCGATCGTCGGTGGCGTCCTGTTGGCGCACTTCTGGTGGGGCTCGGTGTTCCTGATCAATGTCCCGATCGTGCTGCTGGCCATGGCCGGTGCGGTGCTGTTTGCGCCGCATGGCCGGCCCGATGCCAGCAAGCCGTGGGATCTGATTTCCTCGCTGCTTAGCCTGGTTGCCTTGTCCGGACTGGTGGTGGCGATCAAGGAGATCGCGCATGCGCCGCCGAACGGGCCGCTGGCCGCGGGCGCGGGGCTGGTCTTCGTGGTCGGTCTGGTGCTGTTCCTGCGTCGCCAGCGTCGTCTGCCGTATCCCATGCTCGATGTGGCGATCTTCCGCAATGCGCCGTTCCTGGCCGGTGTGCTGTCGGCGGCCTTTGCGATGTTCGCCATCGCCGGCCTGCAGTTGCTGACCACGCAGCGCTTCCAGCTGGTGGCCGACTACACGCCGCTGCAGGCCGGCCTGCTGGTGTCGGTGGTGGCGCTCGGCTGCCTGCCCAGCGCAATCTTTGGCGGCGCGTTCCTGCACCGCGTCGGGCTGCTGCCGCTGATCACCGGCGGACTCGGCACAGGCACCGTTGGCGTGCTGCTGGTGGCGGTGACGTTCGGCAGCGACCTGGGCTGGACCATTGCCGGGCTGCTGCTCACCGGGCTGGGCATGGGCGCGACCATTTCGGTGGCCTCCACCGCGATCATCGGCAACGTGCCGCCACACCGCGCCGGCATGGCGTCCTCGGTGGAGGAGGTGTCCTATGAGTTCGGCAGCCTGTTCGCCGTCTCGCTGCTGGGCAGCTTGATCGCCGCGCTGTACTCGGCCACCGTCACGCTGCCGGCCGGTGTGGACGCTGCGGCGGGCGAGAGCATCCAGCAGGCGTTCGCCCTGGCCGCGCAGCCCGGTGCGGATGCAGGCTGGCTCCGTGCCGCCGCCAGCGCCTACGATGCCAGCTATGTCTGGATACTGTATGTGATCGCCGCTGTGTTGCTGCTCGGTACCGTCGTCACCGGCGTGCTGCTGCGCCGCCACGGCCCCGGCACCGCCACCACCGTCTCCCACGCCCACTGAGCCCATGCGCCCCAGCAACCGAACCAACATCCTCGACGCCGCCGTCCGCGTGATCGAACGCGACGGCATCACCGCACTGACCTTCGAGGCGGTCGCCACCGAATCCGGCATCGCCCGGGGCGGGCTGCTGTATCACTTCCCCTCGCGCGACGCGCTGCTGCAGGGCATCCACCAGCACCTGGCCGGGACGTGGGAGGCGAGCCTGATCCAGGTGGCCGGCAAGCCCGCTGAGGCCGCCGAGGCGACCGAGCGCTACCAGGCGTACGCATTGACCTGTGCGCAGACCGCTACCCGCGCCGAACTGCAGCTGATGTTCGACGCGGCGGCGACCGACGAGAACGTGCAGCCCTGGGCGACCGTGGCCGAGCGCTGGTCGCCGCCGACCCCGCATGACCTGAGCGACCCGGCCGCGCTGGACCTGTTCATCGCCAAACTCGCCGCCGATGGCCTGTGGGTGTTCGAAGCGCTGTCGCGCTCGCGCCTGGCGCCGGAGGTGGGGCAGGCCATCGCCGACCGCCTGGCGCAGATGATTGCCGCCGCTTCAAAGACAACGTGATGCCCGCCATGCGGGTAACCTTGGCGGTTCACTTCTTCAACGACGGGTCCGCCTGATGGATTACCAGCTTGTGATCAAGTTCTGGCGCAAATCGCTGGACGATGAGGCGTTCCTGGCCACGCTGGAGGCCGAGCTGACCGCCGCGCTCGGCAAGGCGGCGACGCTGGACGGCTATGACCTCAGCGCGAAAGAGATCAACCTTTTCATGTTCACGGCAGATCCGCGCCCGACGTTCCGGAAGACCAAGGATGTGCTGGAGGCGATGGGGGTGCTGCACAGTGTGTCGGCAGCATACCGGCTGGTGGGTGGCGCGCAGTTCACCTCGGTGTGGCCGCTGCGGATGGCGCGGAAATTCACGTTGCCGTGAGGCACGCGTATCGATCCGGGCGATTCAGCCACGCCAGTCGAAACGATTCCGGCGGTGCGGCGGTTATGCTCGCTGCCTGCCCTTGATGGATCGCGCCATGCGCCAGTTCTTGCTGTCCCTGTTGCTGCTTACCGGTTCCGTTGCACCCTCGCTGGCCGCCGAGCCGGCCCTGTCCGCACCCACCTCGCCGCTGGTCATCGGTGAAACGTTCACCGTGCACTCCGCGGCGCTGGGTGAAACCCGCCGCATCAACGTGTACCGCCCGCAGCCCTGGGGATTGGACCCGAAGGCGCCGCTCCCGGTCATCTACATGCCCGACGGCGGTATCGCCGAGGATTTCCTGCACGTGGCGGGGCTGGTGCAGGTGCTGTCCGGCAACGGCAGCATCCGGCCGTTCCTGCTGGTCGGCATCGAGAACACCGAGCGCCGCCGTGACATGACCGGTCCCAGCAGCGACCCAGAAGACCGGAAGATCGCCCCGCGCATCGGCGGGTCAGCTGCGTACCGGGCGTTCCTGCGCGACGAACTGATGCCGGAAGTGCGCCAGCGCTATGCGACCACCGACGAGCGGGCGCTGATCGGAGAATCGCTGGCGGGTCTGTTCGTGGTGGAGACGCTGCTGCAGGAACCCACGCTGTTCAACAGCTATATCGCGCTCGACCCCAGCCTGTGGTGGAACCGGGGGCAGTTGCTGGCCGATGCACCGAAGCAACTGGCGGCCGCCCGCCAGGCGCAGCCGCGGGTGTTCCTGGCAAGCAGTGGCCAGCCGCAACTGGCAGCCAGCACGCTGCAGTTCTCGGCACTGTTGCAGCAGGCCTCCCCCTCGCTGCTGGTGAAGTACCAGCCGATGCCGGACGAGACCCACGCCACGATCTATCACCCGGCGGCCCTGCAGGCGTTGCGTACGATGTTCCCGGCGCCCGTGCCTGCCTCGCCCTGAGCAGCGGTGGAGCGGCAGACAACAAAAAAGCCGGAACCCCTTGTTTGACGGGAGGTTCCGGCTTTCTGTGGTCCTTGTGGGACCGTCTAATGGTGGAGGTGGGCGGAATTGAACCGCCGTCCGAAGGCACTCCATCCCCGGTACTACATGCTTAGCTCACCGTTGAATCTCATCCTGTGGCAGCACGGTGTGCAAAGCGCACCCCAGGACCAGCCTGCTTTAGTTAAGTCGTGACTGACAGGCAGCCATCACAACCGGTTCCGTGATAATGACCCTACACCTACGAGCACGGGCACAAGTAGGTTCGGGGGTTCGCCTAAGGCGGCTGTAGAACTAAACGCTAAAGCTGTTTTTAGGCAGCGATTGCGAAGTCGTTCGAACCGTAGTTGTCGTCGTTGGCAACTAAAAGTTTGCTGCTGGATTAACGAGGAAAGCTGCCCCCTCGGCATGCACCAAGTAACTTCACAACCCCCGTCGAAACCAATGCACCCCCGGTTTCTTCAAGAACCGCACTTCATCCGGAAAACAGCGCCGAACGTCTACTTGACGGAATGGATGCTACTCCAATCCAGCTGAACAGTCACCTTGCCCGCCAAGGACTTACTTCTGCAGCTGGCGGCGGCTGTCGGCCTTGTGGCGGGCCTTTTCCTTCTTCAGGCGGTTGTGCTCATTGCGCACCGTCATTGCCTGCTTCTTGGCCTGCGGCTCTACCCGGGCCATCAGCGATTCCACCTGGGCGACCAGGCGGCGGTGCTCCAGAGTGTCGTAGCTCTGGGTCTCCGAGGCAGCGCGCTTGGCGTTGCGGATGAGGTAGGTCAGCACCTTGAGCAGCGCGGCCGGGTCCATGGCGCGGGCGAGTTCGTCAAAGATGAACTCCAGCGCCGCCACGTCGGCGCGCAGGGTGGTCAGTTCGTCCGCCGCCTGTGCGGGTGCCGGGGTAATTTCGAGAGTCACGCGCGGATCCTTTCCATATCAATACGGGGATTCTGACAGTTGTGCGGGGTTGGCGGGGAAAGATCGTTGTCCCGCTGGCGTCGGCGGTCAGGTGGGGCCGGCCCCCTGGAATACGGGCGGACTACAATCCGGCCCCGGAACAGCGGTCGCAGACAAGGACGAGGCGTTGAAGAAGCAGGTGTGGATTGGGGTGGCGGTGCTGTTGGCGACGGTGATCGGCGCAGCCAGCGTCTGGCTGTCGACACAGGATGCACAGGCACCGGGCGGGGCAGGGCAGGCGTACAAACCGACCGGCCCGGCGGCCAGGCCGGTGGCTGAAGCGGCGCCGCGCGCCTCGGCCAGACCGCCGCATCCCTTTCCCGATCTCCCCCGCACGCGGGAAGGCCTGGATACCCACCAGGATCCTTTCGGCACCGGGCACCCGGAGGAGTGGCGCTGGCTCGACCAGCACGGCTTCCCCAATGGCGCGCAGTGGACCCGCTATCAGCAGGCGTCCGATGCCGAACTCGACCAGGCGGCGCGGGCAGGCGACACGGTGGCGGCGACGATGCGCGATGCGCGGCGGCTGGGCGCCGATCCGAAGGCAGAAAGCCGTCTGCTGGCCGCAGCAGCGGAAGGGGACCTGTTCGCGCTGGGCCTGCTGTCGTCCTGGAAGGCGGGCGCCCGTGCGGATGGAATTCCCGAGGCCTATGCGGTATCGCGTGTGGCCGAGATGCGTGGCGACCTCACCACGGCATTGCATCGGGAAATGATGCTGGGCGCACGCCTGACCAGCGAGCAGCGCCTGCTGGCCGAGGCCGAGGCGCTGCACCTGAATCTGCATCTCAATGCGTTGTACCGCCAGAAGCACGGGGTGGATCCGCCGCCGGTGGAGATGCGCCCCTACCGGGCCGATCCGGACGATACCGCGCGCTGACCGCGCGCCGCGCAGGGCCCTACAGCCGCTTGCGCAGATACAGCCGCTGATGGCCGGGGGGAAAGTCCTGCAGCCGGCCGAATACCTCATAGCCCTGCTTGAGGTAGAACCCCTCGGCCTGCCAGGAGAAGGTATCCAGTGTCACAGCGTGGGCGCCGAGGGCGCGGGCCTGGTGTTCGGCATCGGCCAGCAGGGCCTTGCCCAGCCCCTCGCCGCGGCGGCTATCGTCCACCCACAGTGCGTGCACCATCAGCCAGCCGCCACAGACATCGGCGGCGATTCCCGCCACGACCTGGCCGGTGGCATTGTGGATTACGCGGTTGACCGGCTGATCGTCCAACGCATCGCCACTGGCGGCCTGGTTGAAAGCCAACAGGCCGGCGAACACCGCGCGGGTGTCCTCGGCGCTGGCCGGCTGGATCCCCGGTGCGGCCACCGTACGCGTCATCACGCGTCGCGGTTGTGCCGGCGCATGGTGCGCGACTTCTCGCGCGCCCAGTCGCGGTCCTTCTCGGCATCGCGCTTGTCGTGGGTCTGCTTGCCCTTGGCCAGCGCGATCTCGAGCTTGATCTTGTTCTTGCTCCAGTACATCGCGGTGGGCACGATCGTGTAGCCATCGCGCTGCACCTTGCCGATCAGCTTGTCGATCTCGCTGCGATGCAGAAGCAGCTTCCGCTCGCGACGGTCGTTGGCCACCATGTGGGAGGAGGCCTGGATCAACGGGGTGATCTGCGCACCGATCAGGTAGATCTCGCCATCACGCACATAGGCGTAGGCATCGATGATGTTGCCGCGCCCGGCGCGGATCGACTTCACCTCCCAGCCCTGCAGGGCCAGGCCGGCTTCGAAGCGATCTTCGATGTGGTACTCGTGACGGGCACGCTTGTTGAGCGCGATGGTTTTGTTGGCCGTCGCGTCCTTTGCTTTATCCTTGCCGCTGTTCTTGCTCATTTCCATATTGTCTCCGATTCGGGCCCGCCCGGTCGATTCATCAGACATCTGTATCGCATGCCAACTATCCGCCGTAGTGCCCTGGTCGAACATTCGGCTGCCCGCATGTTCGACCTGGTCAATGATATTGACGCCTATCCGCGCCGCTTCCGCTGGTGTTCGGCCTCGCAGATCCTGGAGTCCGGCCCGGACCGCCTGGTCGCGCGCCTGGATCTGGGCTTTGGGTCGTTCTCGACCTGGTTCATGACCGAGAACACGCTGCAGCGCCCGCACAGCATCGATATGCAGCTCAAGGACGGGCCGTTCAAGCGTCTGCACGGGCGCTGGGAATTCCATGCGCTGGCCGAGGAAGCCTGCAAGGTCACGCTGACGCTGGAGTTCGAGCCGACCTCACGCCTGCTCGGTCCGGCACTGGCGCTGGGCTTCCAAGGGCTGGCCGACCGCATGGTGAATGATTTCGTCCGCGTCGCCGACGCCCAGGACTGAGCCGTGATCACGGTCGAGGTGGTATTGGCCTGGCCCGACCGGGCCGCGTCACGGGTGCTGTCGCTGCCCGAAGGCGCCACGATCGCCGAGGCCATCGCGCTGGCCGCCATTGACGGCAGCGGGCAATGCCCGGCCGTGGCCGTGCATGGCCTGCTGGCCAGGCCGGATCAGGTGCTTCGCGAGGGCGACCGGGTCGAACTGCTGCGTCCGCTGCTGGCCGACCCGAAAGACAACCGCCGCCGGCGCGCACGCGCCGGCAGCTGAGTGAAGAAGGCAGGCCTCAGCGGCCGCGCTTCTTCTTGTCCTTGGGCAGGTTGCGGCCGAACTGGCGCAGCGTGCTGCGGGCCAGCTGGGCGTCGTCGCTGGCGAAGTACTCGCCGTCCCAGCGGGTGACCGCGTCGTTTTCAAAATAGACGGTGAAGTTCTTCACTTCCGTCTTGCCGACCCGGTTCACGCGCTGGCTGGCGGTGTAATCCCAGCGCTGGGCGTGGAACGGGTCCGGGATGGAGGGCGTACCGAGCAGGGCGTTGACCTGCTGCTTGCTCTGGCCCACCTGCAGCTGACCGACGGCCTGCTCCCGGATCAGGTTGCCCTGATAGATGGGTTGCTTGTAAATGATGCCGCAGCCCGTGGTGGACAGGGCAACGGCGGCGACCAGCAGGAGATTGCGCATCGGGGAATGGCGTTTGGGGAAATCGAGTCGATGATACACTCCCGACGTGTCGCCGCGACCCAATCCGAGGCAGCTGGCGCTAAATCGCCAATGAACGGAGAACTATGGAAACCCACGACCTGCGCAAAGTCGGCCTCAAGGTGACCCATCCGCGTATGCGGATCCTGGCACTGCTGGAGCAGCGCAATGCCAGCCACCACATGACCGCCGAGGACATCTACCGCCAGCTCCTGGAGCACGGCGATGAGATCGGCCTGGCCACGGTGTACCGCGTGCTGACCCAGTTCGAGGCCGCCGGCCTGGTGCTGAAGCACAACTTCGAGGGCGGCCAGGCCGTCTACGAGCTGGACCGCGGTGGCCACCACGACCACATGGTCGATGTGGACAGCGGCAAGATCATCGAGTTCGAAAGCCACGAGATCGAGGAGCTGCAGCGCAAGATCGCAGCCGACCATGGCTACGAGCTGGAAGAGCACTCGCTGGTGCTCTACGTCCGCAAGAAGCGCCGTTGATGGCCGTGGGCCGGTCGCGATGACCGGCCTGGACGGGTCCGGCTGCTGATCAAAACCCCCGTGCCTCGGCCCGGGGGTTTTTTCGTTGTCAGGGTGTCGTGACCGGCACCTGGCCGGGCAGCAGCGCGTGCAGATCCACCGCGTCGGCCATGGCGCGGTTGCCCGCATCGCCGGGGTGCAGGTGGTCGCCTGAATCGAATGCCGCCGCCATCCGCGCTGGATCGGCCGGGTCGCGCAGCGCGGCATCGAGATCGATCACCGCATCGAACGGGCGGTCCTGCCGCAGCCAGGCATTGAGCTGGCGCCGCAGCGCGTCTTTCTCGGGCTGGTAGTAGTCGTCCAGCGGCGTGCCGGGCAGGGCGCCCGCAAACGGGGGCAGGGTGGCACCCACGATGCGCACGCCGCGGGCATGGGCGCGATCCACCAGGGCGCGATAGCCCGCCTGCAGCTCGGCCAGCGTCGGTGCCGCCTCGGTGCGCGCGAAGGCAGTGCCGGGCCAGCCGATGTCGTTGGTCCCCAGCAGCACGATGACGCTGGCCACGCCGGGTTGATCGAGCACATCGCGCTGGAACCGGGACAGCCCGGCCTCTCCCATGCCATCGCGGAGCAGGCGCCCGCCGGAAATCCCCGCGTTGACGACGGCCACGCCCTGCGGCGCCAGGCGCGCGGCGAGGTGATCAGTCCAGCGCTGGTCGCGGTCAAGGCTGGCGGTGGCGCCATCGGTGATCGAATCGCCGATCACCACCACGCTGCGCGCGCCGGCAGGCGCCTGCACGTCGATGCCCGAGACGAACAGGCGGGCGGTCGTGGTGGACGTGGCGGTCAGGGCCGGGGCGAGGGTCTGGTCCCCGTCAGCGAATGAGGCGGTCTGCCGGCCTTCCCAGTGGAAGGTGCGCAGGGGCGTGCGCTCTGACAGGTAGACACTCACCTGCACGGCCTGCAGATCGGCGGTGGGCAGCGCCAGCGGGTCGCTCAGGCGTTCGGTGCCGGGGGCGATCACGGTCTCCGCGCGTCCCTCGAAGGACAGCGCCAGCGGCTGCTGGCCCGCCCCGGCGGCCAAGCTTGCCGCGCTGATCCTCAACGGCTGATCGCCATAGGTATTGCTCAGGCGCACGCGCAACCGGCGGCCACCGAGGCTGAGACGCGCGGTCTGGCGGAAGGTCTGAGCTTCCAGGTGTGCCGGGATCAGCGTGGGGAACAGGAAATCTGCGCCCCAGACCGGCTGCGGGCTGGCCTGCCAGCTGGCCACCCAGGTCGGCGCAGGGGCGGCAATCGCGGTGCCGGCAGTGGCCAGCAGGGCGGTGGCGGTGAGGCGGGCGATGGCATTCATCGGGCGGTCCATGGGAGAGGGAGCGCCATGGTGATCTTCGCTGGACCTGTGAACTAGACTGCCTGTGGACAATCATCTGTGAACTGGATTCATCTCATGGCAGGCACCGACATCAACCGTTCCGGCGAACTGGAAGTGTTCGTCCGGGTCATCGAAACCGGCGGCTTCTCGGCAGCCGCTCGCTCGCTGGACCTGAGCCCCTCGGCGGTCAGCAAGCTGGTCTCGCGGCTGGAGCAGCGGCTGGGCACGCGGCTTTTGCAACGCTCCACCCGCCAGCTGCAGCTGACCCAGGAGGGCTGCGCCTTCTATGAGCGCGGGCTGCGCGTGCTGGCCGATCTGGATGAGGCCGAACGCTGCGCCAGTGCCCATGCCGAACCGCGTGGGCGCCTGCGGGTGAACGCCAATGTGCCGTTTGGTCAGCACTTCCTGCTGCCGCTGCTGCCGGACTTTCTCACCCTGCACCCGCAGGTCGGGGTGGATCTGGTGCTGACCGACGAGGTGATCGATCTGCTCGAGCAGCGCACCGATGTGGCGGTGCGGGCCGGGCCGCTGAAGAGTTCCAGTCTGATCGCCCGGCGGCTGGGTGCGACCCGGATGATGATCGTGGCGGCGCCGAGCTACGCCGAGCGGCATGGCCTGCCGCAGGACGCCGACGCGCTGCTTGCGCACAACCGCCTCGATATCGGGCATCCCCGCACGCAGACCGGCTGGCCGCTGGCGGTCGATGGCGAACGGCGGGTCGTGCCCACCCAGGGCAACGCGCGCGCCAGCGACGGCGAGGCGCTGCGCCGGCTGGTGCTCGGCGGCGTGGGCATGGCGCGGCTGGCAGCCTTCCAGGTGCAGGCCGATGTGGCGGCCGGGCGCCTGCTGCCGGTGCTGGAATCGGCCAATCCCGGCGATCTGGAAGAGGTACACGCGGTGTTCCAGGGGCAGGGGGGCTACCTGCCGCTACGGGTGCGCGCGCTGCTCGATTTTCTGGTCGAGCGTGTGGACCTGGCCAGACCGCTGGGGTGAAGACGGCTGGCCGGCATCCTGAGGCGGCGGCCAGCCGCCGGCATTATCGTCGGCACTGCCGCTGACACTGCCGCGGCCCTTGCGCGCCTCAGACCTGCAGCAGCTTGCGCGCCGCGGCGCGGGCCTCCTTGCTGACTTCCACCCCGCCCAACATGCGGGCCAGTTCTTCTTCACGGGCCTTGGTGTCCAGCTTCTCGACCGCGCTCTGCGTCATGCCGTCCACCGGGGCCTTGCTGACCCGGTAGTGGGCATGGCCCTTGGAGGCGACCTGGGGCAGATGGGTGACGCACAGCACCTGACGCTTCTCGCCCAGAGCGCGCAGCTTCTGCCCGACGATGTCGGCCACGGCGCCACCGATGCCCGAATCGACTTCGTCGAAGACCATGGTCGGCACCGCATCCAAGCCCAGCGCGGCGACTTCGATCGCCAGCGAGATACGGGACAGTTCACCGCCCGAGGCGACCTTGCGCAGGGCGCGCGGCGGCTGGCCGGCGTTGGCGGCAACGAGGAACTCGACCCGCTCGGCGCCATTCGGGTCGGGCTTGACCACGGTCTGCGGCTCGATATCGATCAGGAACTGCCCGCCGCCCATGCCCAGCTCGCCGATCAGGGTGGTGGTGGTGTCCGACAGGGCCTTGGCGGCCTTGCGGCGGCTGGCGCTGAGCACCTCGGCCACGGTCTTCCACTGGCCGGCGGCACGGTCGATCTCGCCGGCCAGTGCCTGCAGGCGCTCGTCGGCGCCGCGCAGCTGCTCGACTTCGGCTTCCATGGCGTCGCGGTGTTCGCCCAGCGCTTCCATCGGCACGCGGTGCTTGCGGGCGAGGTCGTGCAGGCGGCCCAGGCGGCGCTCGATATCCTCGAACTGCTCCGGGTCGGCGTCCAAGTCATCATGCACGCGGTCGAGCAGGGACAGCGCTTCGTCCAACTGGATCGCGGCGCTGTCGAGCAGGGCGTCGACCTCGCCGAGCCGGCTGTCGTGTTCGGCCACGCGGGCCAGGTCGTGGCGGGTCTGCTGCAGCAGCTGCAGCACCGAGACCTCGTCATCCCCATTGAGGCGGCTCACCGCCACGTCGCAGGCGCCGATCAGCGCGCTGGCATGGGCCTGGCGGCGGTGGCTGCTGCCCAGGGTGGCAATCGAGGCCGGGTCCAGATCCTCACGTTTGAGCTCGCTGAGCTGATGCTCCAGATAGCCGATCCGATCGCTGACGTCGCCCTGGCGCGACAGTGCCTCGGCTTCGTCCACCAGCGTCTGCCAGCGCGCCGCGGTCTGGCGGACCTGGGCCCGCTCGGCGTCGTTGCGGGCGAAGGCGTCCAGCAGCGAGAGCTGCGAAGGGCGCGAGAGCAGGGCCTGCTGTTCGTGCTGGCCGTGGATCTCCACCAGCATGCCGGCCAGCTCGGTCAGCTGGGTCAGCGTCACCGGGCGGCCATTGATGAAGGCGCGCGAACCCCCATCGGCGCGGATCACCCGTCGCAGTTGGCACTGTTCTTCGTCGTCCAGTTCATTGTCGCGCAGCCACTGGCGCGCCGGGGCGTCGGCCAGCGGCGCGAATTCGGCCGAGAGCTCGGCGCGCGCGGCCCCGTGGCGGACCACGCCGCTGTCGGCGCGCAGCCCGGACAGAAAGCCCAGCGCGTCCACCATCAGCGACTTGCCCGCGCCGGTTTCACCTGAGACCACGGTCATGCCGGCGCCGAATTCCAGCTCGGTGGCGCGGACGACCGCGAAATCCTTGATCGATAGATGTCTAAGCATGGTCTACGTTGTACACGAGGGGCGACTCCAAGCCGCGCAAGCTAGCATGGGCGGGGGGCGTCTCCAATGACTTGCCAACGCCCCGTGCAGCCATTATCTAAGTGGGCGTCTCACAGGCTGATTCCATGCATCCTTCCGCGTCCCATCTCGCCCCGCGTGCCCGCCATCTGCTGCGGACGCTGATCGCGCGCCACATCCAAGATGGGGAGCCGGTCGGCTCGCAGACCCTTGCCCGGCATGCTGGCCTGGACGTCAGCCCGGCCACGATCCGCAACATCCTGGGCGACCTGGAAGACCTGGGCCTGCTCAGCTCGCCGCATACCTCGGCCGGGCGCGTGCCGACCGCGCACGGCTACCGGGTGTTCGTGGACAGCCTGGTCAAGATGCAGCCGCCGGGCGAGGGCGAGCTCAGCCGCCTGCGCACCGAGCTGGCCACCGGCACCGGCACCCAGGCCCTGCTCGGCAGTGCGTCGGAGCTGCTCTCGGCGATGAGCCATTTCGTCGGGGTGGTCAGCGCCCCGCGCCGGGAGCAGTTCGCGTTCCGGCATATCGATTTCGTGGCGCTGGACGCGCGCCGGGTGCTGGCGATCCTGGTGTTTGCCGACAATGAAGTGCAGAACCGGGTGATCGAACCGCGCCGCAGCTTCGATCCGGGCGAGCTGGAGCAGGTCGCCAATTACCTCAATGCCAACTGCGCCGGGCGGCCCCTGGCCGAGATCCGGGCCCGGCTGCTGCTGGAGCTGCGCGATGCGCAGTCGGAAATGGAGCAGCTGCTGGCGCACAGCATCGAGCTGGCCGAGCAGGCCATGGTGCCGCCGGCCGATGACATGGTGCTGGCCGGGCAGACCCGGCTGATGGGCGTGCAGGACCTGTCCGACCTGGAGCGCCTGCGCGAGCTGTTCGACGTGTTCGCCAGCAAGCGCGAGATCCTGCAGCTGCTTGAGCGCACCATCCAGGCCCCGGGAGTGCGCATCTTCATCGGTGAGGAGACCGGGGTGATGCCGCTGGAAAGCGTCTCGCTGGTTACCGCGCCGTATTCGGCCGATGGCCAGGTGCTGGGCGTGCTGGGGGTGATCGGCCCGAAGCGGATGGCGTACGACCGGATGATTCCGCTGGTGGAAGCCACCGCCCAGGTGCTCGGGGCCGCGCTGGGCTCGTCCGCTGGCGGCGGATTGTCCCGCGATCGCGCATAAAGCAGCTCTGGACTCTTGAATCCCGTAGCCGCGCCCACATAGGGGTGGGTGGAGGCGGAGAGTCACCGCCAAGGATCCGGAAATGAACCAAGATCAGTCAGATATCGCATCCCAGAATCCCGCCGGCGAGCCGGCCGCTGAGCCGTCCCTGCAGCAGCAGCTGGACAGCCTGCACAACGAGCTGGCGCTGCTGCGTTCGGAGTCGCTGCGCGAGCGCGCCGACCTGGACAACCAGCGCAAGCGCGTGGCCCGCGACGTCGAACAGGCGCGCCGCTTCGCCAATGAGAAGCTGCTCGGCGAGCTGCTGCCGGTCTTCGACAGCCTCGATGCCGGCCTCAATGCCGCCGGCAGTGACCCGAGCCCGCTGCGCGAAGGTCTTGAACTGACCTACAAGCAGCTGCTCAAGGTCGCCGCCGACAATGGCCTGACCCTGCTCGACCCGACCGGCCAGACCTTCAACCCGGACCACCACCAGGCCATCAGCCAGGTCGACGCGCCTGGCGCGGCGCCGGGCAGCGTGGTCCAGGTGTTCCAGAAGGGCTACCTGCTCAACGACCGCCTGCTGCGTCCGGCGCTGGTCGTGGTGGCCCGCGACTGACCCGCGGGCTGGTCGGCCGGGCATGTCCCGGCCGATCGACCGGACGCTGAACGCGTTGGGTCGCCATCGAACACTGTGTTTGATGGACGGCTTGAAAGTGTCCGCAGCGTCCCACACATCCCATTCATAACCCGGCAACTGCCGGATGTACCCAGAACTTTCAGGAGTCTCCCTCATGGGCAAGATCATTGGTATCGACCTCGGCACCACCAACTCGTGTGTGGCGATCATGGACGGCGGCAAGGCCCGCGTCATCGAAAACGCGGAAGGCGATCGCACCACGCCGTCCATCGTTGCCTACACCAAGGACGGCGAAGTCCTGGTCGGCGCCTCGGCCAAGCGCCAGGCGGTGACCAACCCCAAGAACACCTTCTACGCTGTCAAGCGCCTGATCGGCCGCAAGTTCACCGACGCTGAAGTCCAGAAGGATATCGCGCACGTGCCCTACGGCATCCTGGCCCATGACAATGGCGATGCCTGGGTGCAGACCAGCGACGGCAAGAAGATGGCCCCGCAGGAAATCTCCGCCCGCGTGCTGGAGAAGATGAAGAAGACCGCCGAAGCGTTCCTGGGTGAGACCGTCACCGAGGCCGTGATCACCGTGCCGGCCTACTTCAACGACAGCCAGCGCCAGGCCACCAAGGACGCAGGCCGCATCGCCGGTCTGGAAGTCAAGCGCATCATCAACGAGCCGACCGCTGCTGCCCTGGCCTATGGCCTGGACAAGGGTGACGGCCGTGACCGCAAGATCGTTGTGTACGATCTGGGCGGCGGCACCTTCGACGTCTCGATCATCGAGATCGCCAACGTGGACGGTGAGAAGCAGTTCGAAGTGCTGGCCACCAACGGTGACACCTTCCTGGGCGGCGAAGATTTCGACAACCGCGTCATCGAATACCTCGTGGACGAGTTCAACAAGGACCAGGGCATCGACCTGCGCAAGGATCCGCTCGCCCTGCAGCGCCTGAAGGACGCTGCCGAGCGCGCCAAGATCGAGCTGTCCACCAGCCAGCAGACCGAAGTGAACCTGCCGTACGTCACCGCCGACGCGTCGGGCCCGAAGCACCTGAACATCAAGCTGACCCGCGCCAAGCTGGAAGCGCTGGTGGAAGACCTGATCAAGAAGTCGATCGAGCCGTGCCGCATCGCGCTGAACGATGCCGGCCTGCGTTCGAGCGACATCGGTGAAGTGATCCTGGTCGGCGGTCAGACCCGCATGCCGAAGGTGCAGCAGGCCGTGACCGAGTTCTTCGGCAAGGAACCGCGCAAGGACGTCAACCCGGACGAAGCCGTGGCACTGGGTGCTGCGATCCAGGGCGGCGTGCTGGGCGGCGACGTCAAGGACGTGCTGCTGCTGGACGTGACCCCGCTGTCGCTGGGCATCGAGACCCTGGGTGGCGTGTTCACCAAGATCATCGAAAAGAACACCACCATCCCGACCAAGGCCTCGCAGGTGTTCTCCACCGCCGAGGACAACCAGTCGGCCGTGACCGTGCACGTGCTGCAGGGTGAGCGCGAACAGGCCCGCTTCAACAAGTCGCTGGCCAAGTTCGACCTCTCCGGCATCGAGCCGTCGCCGCGCGGCCTGCCGCAGGTGGAAGTGTCCTTCGACATCGACGCCAACGGCATCCTGCACGTGTCGGCCAAGGACAAGAAGACCAACAAGGAACAGAAGGTCGAGATCAAGGCCGGTTCGGGTCTGTCCGAGGACGAGATCGCACGCATGGTTGCCGACGCGGAAGCCAACCGCGAAGAAGACAAGAAGTTCCACGAGCTGGTCCAGGCCCGCAACCAGGCTGACGCGCTGATCCACGGTACCCGTACCGCGATCACCGAGCACGGCAGCAAGGTCGGCGGCGATGTGATCGGCAAGGTGGAGTCGGCCCTGGCCGATCTGGAAACCGCGATGAAGAGCGACGACAAGGCCCAGATCGAAGCCAAGTCGAAGGTGCTGGAAGAAGCCGGCCAGGCGCTGTTTGCTGCCTCCGCAGCGGCAGAGCAGGGCGGCGCGGCGCCGGGCCCGGATGCCGGTGCCAACAACGGCGCGCACGACGATGTGGTCGACGCCGAGTTCACCGAAGTCAAGGACGACAAGAAGTCCTGATCCGGACTCGACACGGGACGTTGCGCAGGCAGCGTCCCGTTGTCATATCCCCTTCTGGTCCTGACAGCCGTATCCCGGCCTGTCGGGGCGCCCGGCGAAAGAGCGGACCTGGTGCCGCTCTTCCGCTTTGACGAATCCCGACTTCCGGAACCCGATTCAAGTTATGAGCAAGCGCGATTACTACGAAGTGCTGAGCGTGTCCCGCACCGCCAGCGACGAAGAACTGAAGAAGGCCTATCGCCGTTGCGCGATGAAATATCATCCGGACCGCAATCCGGGTGACAGCGAGGCCGAGGCATCCTTCAAGGAATGCAAGGAAGCCTACGAAACCCTGTCCGACGGCAACAAGCGCCGCATGTACGACGCCCACGGTCACGCTGCGTTCGAGCACGGCATGGGCGGCGGTGGCGGCCCGGGTGGCCCGGACATGGGCGATATCTTCGGTGACATCTTCGGCAACATCTTCGGCGGTGGCGCCGGCGGTGGTGGTCCGCGCCAGGCCCGTCGCGGTGCCGACATCGGTTACGTGATGGAGCTGGACTTGGAAGAGGCGGTGATGGGCGTGGAGCGCCGCATCGAGATTCCGAGTCTGGTCGAGTGTGATGACTGCAACGCCAGCGGTTCGGACGACGGCAAGGTCGAGACCTGCTCGGTCTGCCGTGGCCAGGGCCAGGTGCGCATCCAGCGCGGCATCTTCGCGATGCAGCAGGCCTGCCACCACTGCAACGGCCGTGGCCAGATCATCCAGAACCCCTGCAAGACCTGTCACGGCAATGGCCGTGTCGAGGAAGACAAGGTGTTGTCGGTCAAGGTGCCTGCCGGCGTCGACACCGGCGACCGCATCCGTCTGTCCGGTGAAGGCGAGGCCGGTCCGGCTGGCACCCCGGCGGGCGATCTGTACGTGGAAGTGCGGGTGCGCGAGCATGCGATCTTCCAGCGCGACGGCGATGACCTGCACTGCGAAGTGCCGATCCGCATCTCGCAGGCCGCGCTGGGCGATACCGTACGCGTGGCGACCCTCGGCGGCTATGCGGAAATCCGCATTCCGGCCGAGACCCAGACCGGCAAGCTGTTCCGCATGCGTGGCAAGGGCGTGCGTTCGGTGCGCAGCCGCAGCGAAGGCGACCTGTACTGCCGCGTGGTGGTGGAGACCCCGGTCAACCTCACCCCGGAGCAGCGCAAGCTGCTGGAGCAGTTCGAGACCACCTTCACCGGTGAGGAAGCGCGCAAGCATTCGCCGAAGTCGGCGACCTTCATCGATGGCGTGAAGGGCTTCTGGGACCGGATGACGTCGTAAGCGTCAAGGGTTCCTGTGAACTACCGAAGGCCCCCTGGAAACAGGGGGCTTTTTCTTTGGGCCGCCAGGCGGCCCACCGCCCGACACAGCCGCCGTGGCGCGCGCTTCGCATTGTCATCGTGCGCACCCCCGGTGGGGTGTGGGTACGATTGCATCTGCAAGCATTCCCGACACCTGCGCGGGGCAGGCGTAAAATGTCGGCATGAACGAATCCCTCGAAAGCCACCTGGTCCACGGCCGCCGCCAGCGCCCGGACGGTCCGTCGCCGGTCGACGTCATCTCGGTGCAGTCGCAGCTGGTCTACGGCTATGCCGGCAACAGCGCGGCCGTGCCGCCGCTGCGCGCGCTGGGCGTGCGCGTCGCCGAAATCCCCACCACGCTGCTCAGCAACGCCCCGTTCTATGAGACCACGCGTGGCCGTGTGCTGCCCTCGGACTGGTTCGCCGACCTGCTGCTCGGCGCGGGTGAGCGCGGCCTGCCACAGCGGGCGCGGATGCTGGTTTCCGGTTACTTCGGCAGTGTCGGCAACGGGGCGGCCTTCGCCGATTGGCTCGATGCGGTGCTGCCGTCCTCGCCGCAGCTGCGGTATTGCCTGGACCCGGTCATCGGCGACACCCACACCGGCCCCTATGTTGAGCCGGGCCTGGAGAGCGTCTTCGCCGAGCGCCTGCTGCCGCACGCCTGGCTGGTGACGCCCAATGCTTTCGAACTCGGCCGCCTCACCGGGATGCCGAGCCTGGCCCAGGACGATGCGATCGCCGCTTCGCAGGCATTGCTCGCACGCGGTCCGGAGTGGGTGCTGGCGCACAGCGTCGGCGGCGATCCGGGCCAGCTGGTCACGCTGGCGGTCAGCCGTGATGCGATCTGGCGCTGGTCCTCGCCGCATCTGCCGGTGGACGTGGCCGGCACGGGCGACGTGCTGATGTCGCTGCTGGTCGCTTTCCTGCTGCGTGGGGAAACTTTCGAACAGGCGATCTCGCGCGCCATCGCCGGCGTGCATGTTGCACTGGAAACCACCTTGGCCAACGGCCACGAAGAGTTCGATGTGCTGGCCGCTGCGCCGGCGGCGCTGGCGTTGCCCGATCGTTTCGTTCCAGAGCGTCTGGCGTGAGTCTGACACCGGTGGTGGGCATCGTCGGCAGCGACGGTGCCTACGGACGCTGGCTGCGCCGCTTCCTGGAGCAGCGCCTTGGGCTGGAGGTCATCGGGCATGATCCGGCCGATGCCGCATCGGACAGTCCGGACACGCTGCTCGACCGCGCCGAGGTGCTGATCTTCTCCGCACCGATCCGGCACACCCCGGCGTTGATCGCCGAGTATGTCGCGCGTTCGGGCGGTCGCGAAGCCGGTCGCCTGTGGCTGGATGTCACCTCGGTGAAATCGGCCCCGGTGGAGGCGATGCTGGCCTCGCAGGCCGAGGTGGTGGGTCTGCATCCGATGACGGCCCCGCCCAAGGCGCCCACGCTGAAGGGCAGGGTGATGGTGGTGTGCGAGGCGCGCGTGTCGCAGTGGCAGCCGTTCGTGCAGCAGCTGTGTGAGGCACTGGAAGCCGAGTGCGTCCGTGCCACGCCCGAGCATCACGATCAGGTCATGGCACTGGTGCAGGCGATGGTGCATGCCACCCATCTGGCGCAGGCCGGCGTGCTGCGCGAGTACGCGCCAATCCTGGGGGCCTTGCCGGCGTTGATGCCTTATCGGTCGGCCTCGTTTGAACTGGATACCGCGATCATCGCGCGCATCCTCTCGCTCAATCCGGCGATCTACGAAGACATCCAGTTCGGCAACCCGCATGTGGCGCCGATGCTGGACCGGTTGCTGGCCCAGTTGCAGCAGCTGCGGGCGCAGCTGGCGCAGGGCGATGACGCGGCACGCGCAGCGTTCCGGCAGCAGCTGCTGCTGGACAACCGCGACAGCTTGGGGAGCGAGGTGTTGGCCGACGGCAACTACACTTTCGAGCGCGTCGGGTATCTGTTGGCCGACCTGACCGAACGCAACGCAATCAGTGTGCATCTGCCGGAAGACCGGCCGGGGTCGTTGCGCGAATTGCTGCACGTGTTCGAGCGGCACCGGGTCAGCCTCGCCTCGATCCATTCCTCGCGCACGCCCGCCGGGGAAGTGCACTTCCGGGTGGGGTTCGTGGCAGGGAGCGATGCGCTCGCGCTGCAGGCCGCCGCCATCGAGATCGACGCCTCGGGTATCGGCCGGGTGCTGGTGCGCTGACACGGTGCACTGCAGCATTCATCCACAGGGGGTGTGGATGATCTGCGCACAAACGTGTGGATAAGTGCGTTCGCGCCTTGAGCCAAAAGGCTGTCAAGATACTTGGTCAAAAAATGACCAACATCCGAGGAACTTTTTTCAAGCGCCCCAGGTCGCGAGTCAGGTGGTGAGGGTGAGCTCACCACCGGCGGTGCGGAATTCCCGACCGTCACGGACCAGATGCCGGCCGTCGGCCAGCTCGTAACGCGCGCTCTGGCCGTTGCCTGCAGCGGCATCGGCCTGCTCATCCTTGAACTCGATGATGACGTAATCGTCGCCGTTGGCATCGGTGGCGGGGAACTGTCGGAACGACATGAAACACCTCCTGCAGCACGTCCAGTGAGGCTTGCAGGATGCGATGCCCGGTGTTACCGGCCCGTCATCAATCGATGAATTGCAGGCGCGCCAGTTCGGCGTAGAGACCGCCTTGGGCCAGCAGCTCGGTGTGCGTGCCCTGGGCGACGATGCGGCCGTGGTCCATGACCACGATGCGGTCGGCCTTGAGCACGGTGGCCAGGCGGTGCGCGATCACCAGCGTGGTGCGGCCGGCCATCAAACGCTCCAGTGCCTGCTGCACGGCGCGCTCGCTTTGTGCATCCAGCGCGCTGGTGGCTTCGTCGAGCAGCAGGATCGGCGCGTTCTTGAGCAGGGCGCGGGCGATCGCGATGCGCTGTTGCTGGCCGCCGGACAGGCGCGCACCGCGCTCGCCCAACTCGCTGGCATAACCTTCGGGCAGGGCCTGCAGGAACTCATCGGCCTCGGCGGCTTCGGCCGCGCGCTGCACCTCTTCGTCAGTCGCCTCCAGGCGACCGTAGCGGATGTTCTCGAACGCACTGCTGGCAAACAGGGTCGGCTGCTGCGGCACCAGTGCCAGCTGCTCGCGCAGCTGCGCCGGATCGACCTCGCGCAGGTCCACCCCATCCACCAGGATGCGGCCGGCCGCCGGATCGTGGAAACGCAGCAGCATCGACAGGATGGTGCTCTTGCCGGCGCCGGAGGGGCCGACCAGTGCGACCGTTTCACCCGGTCGAACGTGCAGGTCCACATGATCCAGCGCGGCCGTGTCCGGGCGCTGCGGGTAGTGGAACACCACTCCTTCGAAACGGATCTCGCCGCGCAGCGGCTGCGGCAACGGGGTGGGATGGGCGGGGGCGGTGATCTCCACGTCTTCCTGCAGCAGCTCGGCAATGCGGCCCATGCCACCGGAGGCACGCTGCAGTTCATTCCAGACTTCGGCCAGGGCGCCGACCGAGCCGCCGCCGATCAGCGCGTACAGCACGAACTGGCCCAGGGTGCCGGCACTCATGTTGCCGTCGATCACCTCGTGCGCGCCCAGCCACAGCACGCCGACGATGGCGCCGAACACCAGCACGATGGCGCTGGCGGTCACGATCGACTGCGCGCGGATGCGGCGGCGCGCGGCACCGATCGCATCGCCCAGCGCCGCATTGAAGCGGCCGCGCTCATACGGCTCACGGGCGTGCGCCTGCACGGTGCGCACCGCCCCCAGGGTCTCCGAGGCCAGGCTGTTGGCATCGGCGATGCGGTCCTGGCTGGCGCGCGCGATATTGCGCAGGCGGCGCGCGCCAATGATGATCGGCAGCACCGCCAGTGGAATGCCGACCAGCGACCAGGCGGCCAGGTGCGGGCTGGTCACGAACAGCATCACCAGGCTGCCGACCACGGTCACGCTGCTGCGCAGGGCCACCGACATGGTCGAGCCGATCACGCTGCGCAGCAGTTCGCTGTCGGCGGTGAGGCGCGAGACCAGCTCGCCGCTGCGGCTGCGGTCGTGGAAGCCGGCGCCGAGCGTGATCAGGTGCGCGTACAGGCGGCTGCGCAGGTCGGCGACCACCTTTTCGCCGAGCAGGGAGACGAAGAAGAAGCGCGCGGCCGTGGCCAGGGCCAGCACCACCGCGACCAGGAACAGCAGGGCGAAGGCTTTGTTGATCTGACCGCCGCTGGTGAAGCCGTGGTCGATCATCTGCCGCACCGCGACCGGCAGGCTGAGGGTGGCCACCGAGGACACCGCCAGCGCGACCAGCCAGGCACTGAACAGCCCCACATGCCGCCGTACGAACGGCCACAGCGTGTTCAAGCTGCCCAATCGGCGCATCGGCGTGTCTTGCGGAGCGGGGGCGTCAGTCATTCGATGGGCCTGGTTCGATGCGGGATTCAATACGGACACGATCACGAGTGGCGTCGCGTAGGCGGTTTTTCAACGGCTCGACCTGATCTGCCGGCAAGCGCAGGTGCAGGTTCACGCCATCGGCGGTGAACGCTTCGTCCACTTTTTCGGCCAGATGCGCGGCCACTGCGGCATGCAGCGGGCCCAGATCCTCGAAGCCGGCGTGGACATCCAGTTCGGCCATGGCGATCAGGGGCAGGCGCGGTGCCACGCGCAGGCACTCGGCGGCGGTGCCACCGTAGGCACGGACCAGGCCACCGGCGCCCAGCTTGATGCCGCCGTACCAGCGCGTCACCACCACCATCACCCGGTCGAAGCCCTGGCCGTCGATCGCCGCCAGGATCGGGCGCCCGGCGGTGCCGGACGGCTCGCCATCATCGCTGGAGCGGTAGTCGTTGCCGTAGCGGTAGGCCCAGCAATTGTGGGTGGCATCGGCCACGGCGACCTGCTGCAGGAACTCCAACGCAGCGGCTGCATGCTGGATCGGCGCGGCATGGGCGATGAAGCGGCTGTGCTTGATCTCCAGGCTATGGCTGACGGGGGTGGCGAGCGTATCGGGCATTCCCACCATTCTAGTGGGGATGCCTGATCACCGTACGCGCCGCGTCAGTTCTCGAGCAGCTGGCGAAGGTCGCGCGGGATGCGCACTTCCGGGTATTGCTGCAGATAGCGCTCCAGGCTGGCGCGTGCGGTATCCACATCGCCGGCATCGCGGCGTTCGCGGATGCGCTTGAGCCACTGCTTGCGCGGCAGCCCGGCATCGGCAGCGACGGCCTGGTGCAGGGCACGCACGGCCTCGTCTGCCGAGGTGGGCGCCGCCATCGGCACGGCAGCGCGACGCATCACGCCGGGCGCGCCGGGCGCAGGCTTGGCCGGTGCTGCGCTCTTGAGCGCGGCGCGCGGTGCCGAACGGTCGGTGGTCGAGCCGGTCACCACGACGCTGTCCAGCGCCGGTTGGCTGGCCTCCATGGCGTAGGACGAGGCGGCTTCGGGCGCGGGGGCAGACATCATCGGTGCCGGTGCCTGCACTGGCGCAGGGGCGGGCGGTGCTGGCGCGGCGATGTCCTCGGGTCGCGGCGAGGAAACACCTCGCGCACGCTCGGGCGCCGGCGGCGCGGCGGCGGCCTGTTGTTGAGGGGATTGCGTCGTTGCCTTCGCCGCGCGTTGTGGCTGGACCCCCGGCGGTGCCGCAGCGGGGGGCGGTGGCGGCGCGGCCTCCATCGCCGGTGCAGCCTCGGTCACGGCGGCGGCCGAGGCCGGGGCGGCAACGGGTTCGGCCAGCGGCGGCGCAGGTGGGTCGTCGGGCTTGAGCTGCCACGCGATGCCGACGGCGAAGATCACCGAGGCAGCCAGCCCGAACACCGCCGGCAGGCGCGAGCGCGGGCGGCGCGGGCGTGCCGGCGCATCGGGCGGGAGCTTCCAGCTGGCAGCATCCGCCGAGGGAGCCTCCACGGCGGTGCGTGCCGCGGCGAGCACCGCCTCGTCGATCGCCGGTGCAGGGCCGGTGGTGCTGGGGCGACCCAGCAGCCGGGCCAGTTCGCGTTCTTCAGGGGTCAATGGATCCGGGCGGTTCATCCGGTCAACCCCGCACGCAGTTTGTCCATGGCATAGCGCAGCCGCGATTTGACTGTCTCACGGCCGACACCGGTGATCTCGGCAATCTCTTCCAGGCTCAGTTCCTGTTCCAGGCGCAATTGCAGGACTTCGCGCTGCTCGGGCGGCAGCTGCTCCATCGCCAGCTGCAGGTGGCGGCGCTGTTCGAATTCGGACAGCTGGGTTTCCGGCGTGCGTGCATCGGCGATGGCCGCGACCCGCTCATCAGCGTCGACCGGAGCCACAGGCCGGTGCCTGGCCGCGCGCCAGTGATCGTTGAGCCGGTTGTGGGCGATCCGGAACAGCCAGGTGGTGAAGGCGGCGTCCGGCTGCCAGCTGGCGCGCGCGGCGATCACGCGCTGCCAGACATCCTGGAACATCTCATCGGCCAGCGCCCCATCGCGCAGCTGGCGCAGCAGGAAGCTGTACAGACGGCTGCGATGACGGCCATACAGCGCCTCGAACGCACGCAGGTCGCCGCCGGCCCAGGCCAGCATCAGCGCTTCATCGGTCGGCAGGGCAAGGGCGTCCACGCCGCACAGAGTAAGCGCTGCAGGGGTGTTCGCATAGTCGATGGCGCGCTGGGCGGCGAAACGGGATGGCATGGCGATGACCTGGGGGACAGCAGTAACAACGCCCGGCAGCGCCGGACGGGGTTGAGGCTCTTCCATTGCCCCCCGGTCCGCGCGTTATGCTCGCAGGACAGGGGAGGTGCCGGGCAGCCGGCACCCGAGAGATGAGCAACGTGTCCAGCCAGATGGTGACCTCTTCAGTGCAACGGGACGGTGAGGCGGTGATCCCTGCCGCGGTCGCCACGGCGTTGTGCGCCCTGTTGCCGGCGGGGGCGACCATCGCGCTGGGCTGGTCGGACCCGGTGCTGGGCGAGGGCACCCTGGACCATCCCGACCGCAGTGCGATGCCGACGGACCCCGCCCCGGCGCGGCGGCAGGCGGCTTCGGCTGGCCTGGCGCTGCAGCAGCGCTGGACCCATGGCGGCGCCGAACTGACCCTGGACGTATCGTTGGCAACCGGCGCACCGCCACCGGACAGCTGGTGGACCACCGCGCGATGCCTGTTCCAGAGCACGGTACTGCTGGCCCGGCAGCGCCGCGAGATCGCCTCGCTGGAAGACTCCAAACGCCTGCAGCAGGCGCTGTATGAGATCGCCGATCTGGCCGGTGCGGACCTGGAAATGGCCGAGATGCTGCGCCACTTCCATCGCGTGCTCAATTCGCTGATGTACGCGCAGAACTGTTTCATCGTCGAGTACGACGACATCCGCCATCGGGTCCGATTCCTGTATTTCGCCGACCAGAAAGATGACTTCGTGGCCGATCCGGATCGCAGCTACGAAGAACACGAAATGCCGCGCAGCCTCACCTTCGCGCTGCTGCGGCATGGCGAGCCGCTGAGTGGGCCTTCGCGGGAGCTGCTGGCCGTCCTTGATGACGAACACGACCCCGAACGTGGGCCGGAAAGCCTGGATTGGCTGGGCGTGCCGATGCTGCGCGATGGGCGGGTCTGTGGTGCCATCGTGGTGCAGAGCTACGAGCACCGGGCGCGTTATGGCGAGGCCGACCGCACCCTGCTGGGCTACGTCGCCCAGCACATCCTGACCGCGATGGACCGGCGCCAGGCGCAGGTGCAGCTGGAACGCCAGGTCGAGCGCCGCACGGTCGAGCTGCAGCGCGCCAACCGCAACCTCCAGGAAGAAGTCGTCGAGCGCCGCCGTGCCGAAAAGCTGCAGCTGGCGCTGTTCAACATTGCCGAACTGGCGATGAGCGCTGAATCGCTGTCGCAGTACTACGGCCAGGTGCACGGCGTCGTCGGGACGCTGCTGGATGCGCGCAATTTCTATATCGCGCTGGTCAACGAAAAAGGCGACGGACTGGAGTTCGTGTACTCGGTGGACGAGTACAACCCGTCGCGCGCACCGCGCCCCTTCAGTGAGGGCCTGACCGAGTTCATCGTGCGCAACCGGCAACCGCTGCTGGCCACCCGCGAGCGGATCGATGCGCTGCGCGACAGTGGCGTGGTGCGCGAGTTCGGCGCGCGGTCGAACTGCTGGCTGGGGGTGCCGTTGTTGAGCGACGACGACGTGGTCGGCGTGATCGTGGTGCAGAGCTATTCGCCGGAGGTGGTGTTCACCGTGCACGACCAGCGGTTGCTGACGTTCGTAGCGCAGAACATCGGCAACGGGCTGGCGCGCCAGCGCGACCAGGAGCGGCTGCGCAATGCCCACGCCGATCTGGAAAAACGCGTGGACGAGCGCACCCGCGAGCTGGCCGACGTCAACGACAGACTGCTCGGCCAGATCGGCGAGCGCCTGCGTGCCGAACAGCGGCTCACCCATCAGGCCATGCACGATGCGCTGACCGGACTGCCCAACCGCCTGCATCTGCTGGATCGGCTGGAAGACGCGATCGTGCGTGCGCGCGCGAACGAAGGCCAGGGCTTTGCCGTGCTGTTCCTGGATCTGGACCGGTTCAAGCTGGTCAACGACAGCATCGGCCATGCCGCCGGCGACCAGATGCTGGTGGAGGTGGCCAAGCGCATCGTCTCGATGATCTCGGCGCAGGATGTGGTTGCGCGGCTGGGCGGGGATGAGTTCGCGATCCTGCTCCAATGCGGTGATGGCCTGGCCTCGGCGTTGGAGTTTTCGCAGCGCATGCTGGTGGCGCTGGAAGAATCGATGTGGGTGAAGGGACGCGAGCTGTTCCCCTCGGGCAGCCTCGGGATCGCCATGTGGAACCCGCGCTACCGCAACGGCGAAGAGCTGGTGCGCGATGCGGATGCGGCGATGTACCGCGCCAAGGCGCAGGGCAATGATCGCTGTGCGGTGTTCGACGAGGCGATGCGCGAGCAGGCCCTGCGCAGCCTGGACCTGGAAGCGGACCTGCGCCGGGCCATCATCAACCGCGATTTCATGCCGTTCTATCAGCCGATCGTGCGGCTCAGCGACGGCGAGCTGGTTGGCCATGAGGCGCTGCTGCGGTGGCAGCACGAGCGCCGCGGGTTGCTGCTGCCGAGCGCGTTTCTGGACCTGGGCGAAGAGAGCGGCCTGATCGAGCAGGTGGACTGGCTGCTGTACGAACAGGTGATCACCCAGCTCGCGCGCGGCGGCCGTGGCTATCTTTCCGTCAACGTATCGCCGCGGCACTTCCGCTCGGCCGATTTCAGTACGCGCCTGTTCGGCCTGATTGAAGCGGCCGGCGCCGACCCGCACCGGTTGCGGCTGGAGATCACCGAGGTGGCGCTGCTCGATGACGGCCCGCGCACGCTGCGGATCCTGCAGACGCTGCGCGAGCGCGGCGTGCTGGTGCAGCTGGATGATTTCGGCACCGGCTTCTCGGCGCTGTCCTACCTGCACCGGTTCCCGATCTCGACGCTGAAGATCGATCAATCCTTCATCGCCGGCCTGCACGGGCAGGACATGCAGAGCACGCACGCGCTGGTGCAGGGCGTGTTGTCATTGGCGCGAACGCTGGGTATCGAAACGGTGGGCGAGGGCATCGAAACCCAGGCCCAGCACGACACGCTGCTGCAGCTCGGCTGCGACTACGGCCAGGGCTATCTGCTCGGCCGGCCGGCCCCGATGGCCACCACCGCGACGGCCTGAGCCGTCGCGGCAGTGCAGGGATCAACGCAGCGCGTTGGCCCGCTTTTCGTCGATCCACTTGGAGGCCTGCGCCGGTTCGTAGGCGCGCATCCAGGTGAGCATTTCATCGATGTCCGAGCCGTACCACAGGTCCGCGCGCTGGGCCGGGTGCAGGAAGCGCTCTTCCACCATGCGATCGATCATGCCGATCAGCGGGGCGTAGAAGCCGTCCACATCTAGGAACGCGCAGGGCTTGTTGCCGATGCCCAGCTGGCGCCAGGTCAGCATCTCGAAGATTTCTTCCATGGTGCCGAAACCGCCGGGCAGGGCGACGAAGGCATCGGAGAGGTCGAACATGCGCGACTTGCGCTCGTGCATCGAACCGACGATTTCCAGCTCGGTCAGGCCGCGGTGGGCCACTTCCCAATCGGCCAGCTGCTGCGGGATCACGCCGGTGACTTCACCGCCGCCTTCGAGCACGGCGTTGGCCACGGTGCCCATCAGGCCGACGTTGCCGCCGCCATAGACCAGGCGCAGGCCATCCCGGGCGATGCGGTCACCCAGCGCGATGGCGCGCTCGGTGTAGACCGGCTTGCTGCCGGGGTTGGAACCACAGTAAACGCAAATCGACTTCATTGGATCTTCCTGTGTTCAGAAACTGACGCGGCGGAAACGAAAAAGCCCCGCCGATGACCGGTGCGCTGGTCTCGTGACGGGGTGTCGTTCCGCAGGTGCGGGCGGTGATTATCGCGCGTTACGGGCGTGGAGGCCAATCGGGCCCCGGGATGGCAGCCGACCAACGGTCGGCTATACCAGGTCATGGCAGCCGACCAACGGTCGGCTCTACCGGAGGTGGCGTGCCCGGTGGGTAGAGCTGACCGTTGGTCAGCTGCCGTCGTTCGTGCCGACGGTCGCCCCCCTCCGTGCGGGCTCACACCCGCACGGACGCCGGCCTCAGGCCGCCTGCGACTGCTCCCGGCGCGGACCTTCCTTCAATGCGCGGCCAACCAGGCCGACCAGCAGGTCCAGCTCCTCGCCGTCCATGCCGAAGTGTGGGGTGAACCGCAGCGAGTTCTCGCCGCCATGGATCACATTGATGCCATGGTTGCGCAGCCATTCCTCGGTGGAGCCGGTGCCGTAGCACTTGAACTGCGGGGCCAGCTCGCAGGAGAACAGCAGGCCGGTGCCCTGGACCTTGGTGATCAGCCCGCCCAGTTCGGTCTTGAGCTGTTCCAGCTTGCGCACGGCTTCCTCGCCGCGCACGCGGATGTTCTCGCGCACCTGGGGAGTGAGCAGCGACAGCGTGGCGCAGGCCACATCCAACGCCCGCGGGTTGGAAGTCATGGTGTTGCCGTAGATGCCCTTGCGGTACAGCTGCGCGGCATGTTCGGTCACGGCCAGCACCGAGAGCGGGAACTGGGCTGCGTTCAGTGCCTTGGAGTAGGTCTCCATGTCCGGCACGTCCAACCCTTCGAAACCCGGGTAATCCACGATCGAGAGCACGCCGTGCGCCCGCAGGCCGGCCTGGATCGAATCCAGCAGCAGCAGGCTGCCGTGCTGGCGGGTCAGTTCGCGGGCCAGCGCGTAGAACGACGGCGGCACCGAGCGGCCCGGGTCGCCTTCGCCCATCACCGGCTCCAGGAACACGGCCTCGATGAACCAGCGGTTCTGCTCGGCCTCGGCGAACACGCGCTTGAGCGCGTCTTCGTCATAGGGCGCGATCGCGATGACCGTGTCCTCGCCCCGGTAGCTGGCCAGGTGCTGCATATAGGTCTTGCGGCTGGAATCGGAGTACAGGCCCGGGCGGTCGGTACGGCCGTGGAAGCTGCCCTTGACCACCACGCGCTTGATCTTCGCACCGGCATGGCGGGCGCCCGGATCGGTCTGCAGCTTGGCGTTGACATCGGCGATGCGGGCGGCCAGACCGACCGCTTCCGAACCGGAATTCAGGCACATGAAGTGGCTGTACGGGCAACCGCCCCGGCGATGGCCGATTTCCTTGCGCAGGGCCTGGATGAAGCGCTGCTGGGACAGGCTGGGCGTCATCACGTTGGCCATGACCTGCGGGGCGGCCATGGCCTCCATCACTGCCTCGGGGGTGTGGCCAAAACCCAGCATGCCGTAGCCGCCGGCGTCGTACAGCACCGCCCCCTTCAAGGTGACCACCCACGCGCCGCGGGCGGCGAGGGCGACGTACGGGGTGACCGCATCATCGGCATAGAAATTGACGAACCCGTCCTGCATCGCCTCGATCTGGGCGCGTTCGTCCAGGGCCAGCAGATCGCCCAGACCGGCGCGCACGCGCTCGAATTCAGCGGCGGCGGCGTCGATGGCGGCGACCAGGGCAGGGTGGCCGGCGGCCAGGCGTTCGAGGGTGGCGTCATCCAGGCCGGTGGTGAGGCGGGTGCCGGGCTGGGCGCGGAGCGGGGCAAGACGTTCGATGAAGCTCATTGCAGATCTCCTGAAACGATGGCGGCACGGCGGAAAAGCAAAACGCGCGTCTATTCGCGCGCGCTTCGGGCATTCCTGCTCGTGCATCAGACTTCCGGCTCGATGCTAGCACGCGGTTTTTCGCGCGATAACCCCGTCAAAAACTGTTGCAGAGCAGCATTTTGCGCGACGTTCGCGGAATCCTGCGTTGCTACCGAGGGCCAGTCGTACAATGGGCGACATTGCCTACACGTTGCCGTGCGCTCCCTTGAAGAAGTCCGATTTCAACTACGACCTGCCGCCTGAACTGATTGCCCAGGCCCCGCTCGCCGAGCGCTCGGCCAGCCGCCTGATGGTGGTGCCGCCGGCCCCGGCCGCCTTCGACCACCGCCAGGTGCGCGATCTGCCCGGGCTGCTGCGGGAAGGCGATCTGCTGGTCTTCAACGATACCCGGGTGATCCCGGCGCGCTTGTTCGGCCAGAAGGCCAGCGGTGGCCGTGTCGAGATCCTGATCGAGCGCCTGCTCGGCGGCCAGCAGGCGCGGGCACAGGTCGGCGCCAGCAAGTCGCCCAAACCGGGCAGCCGGATCGCGCTGGATGCCGGTGGCGAGGCGGAGGTGCTGGGCCGCGACGGCGAGTTCTACGTGCTGCAGTTCCATGTGCCCGAGGCGCTGGAACAGTGGCTGCTGCATGCCGGCCGGCTGCCGCTGCCGCCCTACATCCAGCGCGAGCCGGGCGTGGACGACCGCGAGCGTTACCAGACGGTCTTTGCCCGTGAGATCGGCGCAGTAGCCGCCCCGACCGCCGGCCTGCACTTCGATGAGGCCCTGCTGGCCACGTTGAAGGAGAGGGGCGTGGAGTTCGGCCATGTGACCCTGCATGTGGGAGCGGGCACCTTCCAGCCGGTCCGCGTGGACGATCTCAGCGAGCACGTGATGCACCGCGAGTGGCTGAACGTCGGTGCCGAACTGGTCCAGCAGGTGCGCCGCACCCGCGCTGCCGGCCGCCGGGTGATCGGCGTCGGCACCACCGTGGTCCGCGCCCTGGAAAGCGCCATGCGCGACGGCGAGCTGCTGCCGTACGCCGGGGAAACCCAGATCTTCATCACCCCGGGCTACCGGATCCGCAGCGTGGACGCGATGGTGACCAACTTCCATCTGCCGGAAAGCACGCTGCTGATGATGATCTCGGCATTTGCCGGCCAGGCGCGGGTGTTCGAGGCTTACCAGGCCGCGATCGCGGAGAAGTACCGCTTCTTCAGCTATGGCGATGCGATGCTGCTGTTCCCGCAGGGGGAGTGATGGGGGCGGGGAAGGCGCGGCCGTTTTCGGCGACAATGGCAGACTATCTGCCCGAATGACCGCTCCATGTCCCGACTCCAGTTCCAGCTCCAGACCACCGACGGTCGCGCCCGCCGCGGCCGCCTGACCTTCCCGCGCGGGACCGTGGAAACCCCGGCCTTCATGCCGGTGGGTACCTATGGCTCGGTGAAGGGCATCCTGCCGGAGCAGATCCGCGCGCTGGGTGCGGAAATCATCCTGGGCAACACCTTCCATCTGTACCTGCGCCCGGGCCTGGACGTGATCGCCGACCACGGCGGCCTGCACGGTTTCGCGCGCTGGAACGGCCCGATCCTGACCGACTCCGGCGGCTTCCAGGTGTTCTCGCTGGCCCACCGCCGCAAGATCACCGAGCAGGGCGTGACCTTCTCCTCGCCGACCGACGGCGCCCGCGTGTTCCTGGGCCCGGAAGAGAGCATGCGCATCCAGAAGGTGCTCGATTCGGACGTGGTGATGATCTTCGACGAGTGCACGCCGTACCCGGCCACCGAGCCGGTCGCGCGCACCTCGATGGAGCTGAGCCTGCGCTGGGCGCAGCGCAGCCGCAACGCCCACGATGAGCTGGGCAATGACGCGGCGCTGTTCGGCATCGTCCAGGGTGGTGTCCATCACGACCTGCGCAGCCGCTCGGCCGAGGGCCTGCAGCAGATCGGCTTCGACGGCTACGCCATCGGCGGCCTGGCCGTGGGCGAGCCCGAGCACGAGCGCAATGCCATGCTCGACCACATGCATCCGATCCTGCCGGCCGACCGCCCGCGCTACCTGATGGGCGTCGGCCGCCCGGAAGATCTGGTGGAGGGCGTCGCCCGCGGGGTGGACATGTTCGATTGCGTGATGCCGACCCGCAATGCCCGCAACGGACACTATTTCACCTCGTTCGGCACGGTGCGCATCCGCAACGCCCGCTACGAGCGCGACATGGACACCATCGAGCCGGGCTGCGGCTGCCACGCCTGCACCAGCGGCTATACGCGCTCCTACCTGCGTCACCTGGACCGCTGCAACGAGATGCTGGCGCCGATGCTGGGCACCATCCACAACCTCTACTACTACGAGAAGTTGATGGCCGACATGCGCGCGGCGATCGCGGCGGGAACCTTTGCCGCCTTCCGCGAGTCCTTCTACGCGGCCCGTGGTGCGGTGACGCCCCCGCTGTAAAGTGACCCCCGCCGGCCGATCCAGCGCGCGGACCCTGCCAAACGGCCCAAGGACGAACTCCCGGGGCCATGGCATACTTCGAGGCTGACCCCCGTTTCGCGGCGACACCCTGACCCTCAAAGGGGGCGGGGCGCCTCCCAACCCAAGGACACACTATGAACCTGCTCGCCTTCCTGATTCCCACCGCCAACGCCCAGGCCGCCGGTGGCCAGCCGCAGGGCATGGGTCTGACCACCCTGCTGTTCCCGATCATCCTGATCGCGATCATGTACTTCCTGATGATCCGCCCGCAGATGAAGCGCCAGAAGGAACACAAGGCCATGCTGGAGAAGGTCAAGCGCGGTGACGAAGTGCTGACCAACGGCGGCATCGCCGGCGTGGTCACCGACATCGGCGACAACTTCATCACCATCGAAGTGGCCGAGAACGTGCGCATCCGCGTGCAGAAGGGCGCCGTGGGCAATGTGCTGCCGACCGGCACGCTGAAGTCGGCCAACTGATCCACCTCCTTTCCGTTCAACCGCGGTGCCGGGACGGGCACCGCGCGGGACCCAAGCAATGCTCGAATTTCCACGCTGGAAGTATTTCCTCATCCTGATCGTGTTGGCGGTCAGTGCGCTGTACGCACTGCCCAACATCTACCAGAAGGACCCTGCCGTGCAGATCACCGCCAACCGTGGCGGGCAGATCGACGACGCCCTGCGCGACCGCGTGCTGGGTGACCTCAAGCAGGCCGGCGTGGAGCC
Source organism: Stenotrophomonas sp. PUT21 (assembly GCF_052232875.1). Classification (NCBI taxonomy): domain Bacteria; kingdom Pseudomonadati; phylum Pseudomonadota; class Gammaproteobacteria; order Lysobacterales; family Lysobacteraceae; genus Stenotrophomonas; species Stenotrophomonas sp. PUT21. The sequence continues at coordinate 1,330,194 of NZ_CP197645.1, forward strand.
GCTGTCGGTGGCCAAGGAAGGCGACAGCCTGATCGTGCGCCTGCCGACGCTGCAGGCGCAGACCGCCGCCAACGACGCCCTGCGCGACGAGATGGGCGAGGACTACGTGGTCGCCCTTAACCTGGCCTCCACCGTGCCGGACTGGCTGAGCGACCTCGGCGCCAAGCCGATGGTGCTGGGCCTGGATCTGCAGGGCGGCGTGCACTTCGTGCTGCAGGTCGACCAGAAGGCGGCACTGGACAAGCGTCTGGACGCCTACGCCGAAGACGTGCGGACCAGCCTGCGCGATGCCCGCATCGCCTACCAGTCGGTCGAGCGCCGTGGCGACAACACCATCGTGGCCACCATCAGCCCGTCTGCCGGTGCTGATGCGGCCGCCCGTGCCCGCGAGGTCATGGTCAAGGCGCAGCCGACGCTGGGCTATGAGGTGGCGGGCAACCGCATCACCGTGAGCATGCCGGAGGCTGAGCTGACCGCGATCGCCAATGGCGCCATCGAGCAGAACGTCAACACGCTGCGCAACCGCGTCAATCAGCTGGGTGTGTCCGAGCCGATCATCCAGCGCCAGGGTGCCGACCGCGTGGTCGTGCAGCTGCCGGGCGTGCAGGACACCGCCGAAGCCAAGCGCATGATCGGTGCCACCGCGACGCTGGAATACCGCGCCGTGGTCGAAGGCAACGCCCAGGACGCGATCGCCAGCGGCCGCATTCCGCCGGAGGCCAAGGTCTACCAGCAGCGCGACAACCGCGGCCCGATCCTGCTCAACAAGCGCGTGATCGTGACCGGTGACCAGATGGTCGCCGCACAGGCCACCACCGACCAGAACGGTTCGGCGGCGGTCAGCGTGACGCTGAACAACGTCGGCGGCCAGCGCATGTTCGACTTCACCAGCGCCAACGTGAACAAGCCGATGGCGGTGGTCTACACCGAGCGCATCCCGACCGTGAACGTGGTCGACGGCAAGGAAGTGCGCAGCTTCCGCGTCAAGGAAGAGGTGATCTCGGTCGCCAACATCAACGGCGTGTTCGGCAAGAACTTCCAGACCACCGGCCTGGACAAGCTTGAAGCGGACAACCTGGCCAAGCTGCTGAAATCCGGCTCGCTGGCCGCACCGATGGACTTCGTCGAAGAACGCATCGTCGGCCCGAGCCTGGGTGCGGAGAACGTCGAGCGCGGCGTGACCGCGGTCGGCTTCGCGTTCCTGTTCACCCTGATCTTCTTCACCGTGTACTACCGCATGTTCGGCGTGATCACTTCGGTGGCCATGCTGTTCAACCTGCTGATCGTGGTGGCGGTGATGTCGCTGTTCAGCGCGACGATGACGTTGCCCGGCTTCGCCGGTCTGGCGTTGTCGATCGGCCTGTCGGTCGATGCCAACGTGCTGATCAACGAACGTATCCGTGAAGAGCTGCGCGCCGGCATGCCGCCCAAGGCGGCCATCGTGGCCGGTTACGAGAAGGCCTCCGGAACCATCCTGGACGCCAACCTCACCGGCATCCTGGCGGGTGTGGCGTTGTATGCGTTCGGTACCGGTCCGTTGAAGGGCTTCGCCGTGACCATGATCGTCGGCATCCTGGCCTCCATGTTCACTGCAATCACCGTCTCGCGTGCCCTTGCCGTGCTGGTTTACAGCCGCCGCAAGAAGCTCAAGACCCTGGCCATCTGACGGGAAGCGAATAGAAACCATGAAACTTTTCCCGTTGCATCTGATCCCGAACGACACCAAGTTCGACTTCATGCGCACCCGCTGGGTGGCCATTGGCCTGGCGGCGCTGGTGTTCATTGCCGCCATCGGCTGTATTGCCTTCAAGGGCTTCAACTACGCCCTGGACTTCACCGGCGGCACCGTGGTCGAAGTCCGCTTCGACAAGCCGGCTGACGTCGATGCCGTGCGCGACCACCTGGAAGGCGCCGGTTATGCCGGTGCCCAGGTGCAGAGCTTCGGCAGCGGCAGCAACCTGCTGATCCGTCTGCAGCCGCAGGAAATGGCCGAAGGCGAGAACGCCGGCGAAGCCAACAACCGCACCGCCGAAGCGGTGCAGAAGGCGATCTCGGTCGAAGGCAACCAGGCGGCCATCGTGGGCGCGGAGTTCGTCGGCCCGCAGGTCGGCAAAGAGCTGGCCCTGAACGGTCTGTACGCGGCGCTGTTCGTGCTGATCGGCTTCCTGATCTACATCGGCTTCCGCTTCGAGTGGAAGTTCGCGATGGTGGCGATCATCACCACGCTGTTCGACGTGCTGGTGGTGGCGGGTTACTTCTCGCTGAGTGGCCGTGAGTTCGATCTGACCGTGCTGGCCGGCCTGCTGTCGGTGATGGGCTTCTCGATCAACGACACCATCGTGGTGTTCGACCGTGTGCGTGAGAACTTCCGCAGCCTGCGTGTGGAGCCGCTGGAAGTGATGAACCGTTCGATCAACCAGACGCTGTCGCGCACGATCATCACCTCGCTGGTGTTCTTCCTGTCGGTGCTGGCGCTGTACCTGTACGGCGGTGGTTCGCTGGAAGGGCTGGCGCTGAGCCAGATGATCGGTGCGGTGATCGGTACGCTGTCGTCGATCTTCATTGCCTGCCCGCTGCTGACGATGGGCGCGCTGGCGGTGACCAAGCAGGATCTGCTGCCGAAGGCCAAGGACGTGGAAGCGCTGGAGCGTCGTCCGTAAGGGTTCTGGTGGTATGAAACATCTGAAAGGCCGCGCATTGCGCGGCCTTTCTTTTGGGGCTGCCCGGAGAGCGCGCCAGGGCGGGACCGTCACCTCCCATACACCCCCGTCGGTTGTACTCAGCGGCGCTGCGCACTACGATCCCTTGCGTTCCGCGCAGCCGCCCAGGTGGCGCGCGACCTCCCTTTTCATCGCGCCGGTCCGCCCTGCGCCAGTCCCCCTCGAGGTTTACATGGTCATCAAACCGCGTGTGCGCGGCTTCATCTGCGTCACCACCCATCCCGTCGGCTGCGATGCAGCCGTCAAGCAGCAGATCGATTACATCCAGTCCAAGCCGAAGATCACCAACGGGCCGAAGAAGGTGCTGGTGCTCGGTGCCTCCACCGGCTACGGCCTGGCTGCGCGCATCACGGCGGCGTTCGGCAGCGATGCCGCCACGCTGGGCGTGTTCTTCGAGCGTCCGGGTACCGAGACCAAGCCCGGCACCGCGGGCTGGTACAACACCGCCGCGTTCCACAAGTACGCCGAGCAGGCCGGCCTGTACGCCAAGAGCGTCAACGGCGATGCCTTCTCCGATGAGGTCAAGGCGAAGGTCATCGAGCTGATCAGGCAGGACCTCGGCCAGGTCGACCAGGTGGTGTACAGCCTGGCCGCGCCGCGCCGCAAGCATCCCAAGACCGGTGAAGTGATCAGCTCCACGCTCAAGCCGATCGGCGCGCCGATCACGCTGCGTGGCCTGGATACGGACAAGGAAGTGATCACCGAGACCACGATCGAACCAGCCACCCCGGAAGAAATCGCCGGTACCGTCGCCGTCATGGGCGGTGAAGACTGGCAGATGTGGATCGATGCGCTGCTCGAGGCCGGTGTGCTGGCTGAGGGCGCGACCACCACGGCCTTCACCTACGTCGGTGAGGAGATCACCCAGGCGATCTACTGGAACGGCTCCATCGGCGCAGCCAAGAAGGATCTGGACGAGAAGGTCGTCGGCCTGCGTCAGAAGCTGGCCCCGATCGGTGGCGATGCGCGCGTGTCGGTGCTCAAGGCGGTGGTCACCCAGGCCAGCTCGGCAATCCCGACCATGCCGCTGTACCTGTCGCTGCTGTTCAAGGTGATGAAGGCCAAGGGCACGCACGAAGGCTGCATCGAGCAGCTCGATACCCTGTACGACATCCTGTACGGCGGCAAGGACGCGGGCACCGCGACCGAGCGTCTGCGCCACGATCTGGTCACCGATGGCGGCCGCAAGGTGGCGCTGATCGATGACGCTGGTCGCCTGCGCGCGGACTACAAGGAAATGGCGCCGGAGGTACAGGGCGAAGTGGTCGCACTGTGGCCGCAGGTGACCAACGAGAACCTGTACGAGATCAGCGATCTGGCCGGCTACAAGGCCGACTTCCTGCGTCTGTTCGGGTTCGGCATCGAAGGCGTGGATTACGACGCCGATGTCAGCCCGGACGTGAAGATTCCGAACCTGGTCGAGATGGCCTGACCGGAAGGAGCGATGCCGACCAACGGTCGGCATCTCCCCGCGCGGCCACCGATGCACGCGCGGTGACCCCATCGATGCACGTGCGGTGCACCCAATGATGCACGCGCGCTGCGCCCATTGATGCGCGGAAGAGGGTAGGTCACGACCGTTGGTCGTGACGCTCCCAATCAGCTGAAATCGAAATCCATCACCGGGCCGGCAGGGCCGACGAACTCGCCCTGCACGTAATCCACGCCGGCACTGAAGAGCAGGCTCATCGAATTGGCGTCGGCGACGAACTCGGCGATGGTCTGGATGTTGGCCGCCTGCGCACGCGCGGTGATCTCGCTGATTTTCTCGCTGTGCTCGCGGGTGCGGGCGAAATCGGATGTGAAGTCGCGGTCCAGCTTGAGGAACTGCGGCTGGAAGTGCGCCAGTAGCTGGAACGAGTCCAGCCCCGATCCGAACTGTTCCAGGCCGATCCGGCAGCCCAGCGGGGCGACCGCGGCGAGGAACTGCTGCGCGTTGCGCAGGTGAGTGAACACTTTGGCCTCTGGTGCATGCAGCCACAGCTGTTCGCCGGGCACGCCCTGGGCCTGCAGCTCGCGGCGCAGGGTGGCGATCATCTGCGGGTCGTTGAACGACTCCGGGGTGATCTTGACCATCAGGTGGGTGAGATGACCCTCGCGCTTGCGCGCGGCGAGCATGCTGATCGCGTGCGTCACGACCCAGCGGTTGATGTCGGCCAGCAGGCCGTGCTCCTCGGCAATGCCCAGGAAGGCGGTCGGGCTGAGCAGCTCGCCGTTGTGATCCAGGCGCAGGTAGGCCTCGTACAACTCCAGCGCTTCGCCCTGCAGGTTGAGCACCGGCTGGTAGTGCAGCTGGAAGCCATCGCCGTCCAATGCCTGGCGGATGCGGGCTACCCAGTGCTGGATGCGCTCTTCTTCCACGCGGTCGACCGCGGCCGGATCGAACACGCGCGTGGTGTTGCCCAGCTCCAGTGCGGCCTGGGTGCATTCGGTGGCGCGGGCCAGCACCTGGCCGATACTCGCGATCTTCTCGCCGACCTGCACACCGCCCACGCTGACCGTGACCGTGGCCGAACGCTCGCCGATGCTGAACACCTGCGAGGCGAAGGCCTCGCGGATCTGGTCGGCCAGGGCGATGGTCTGCGCGTAGGGCGCCTCGGTCAGCACGGCAAAGCTGTGCTCGCCGAAGCGGGCGACATGGGCCTGATCGCCGACCGATTGGGCCAGCACGCGGGCCAGGGCGCCGATCAGCGCGTCGGCCGAATCCAGGCCGATCTCCGGCAGCAGGCGCGCGTAGTGGTCCGGTTCGATCAGCAGCAGGCCGAAGCGGCCCTCGCTGCGGCCGGCCTGGGCGACGGCATGTTCGACATGCAGCATGAAGGTCGGGCGGTTGAGCAGGCCGGTGACCTGGTCGCGCTGGCGCAGGTCCTCGACCTCGCGTGCCAGTTCCGGATCGAACTCCATGCGCCGGCGGAACACCACCTGCAGGCAGGATTCGCCTTCGTAGCTGGCCTGGGTGAACTCCATCGTGGCCGGGAACACCGCACCGTCCTGGTTGCGTGCGTCCACCTGGTACTGCGGCGGCGGCGCATCGCCCTTGCTCATGGATTTGAGCAGCTGCTTGAAGCCGTCCACATGCTGTGGCGCGACCATGTCCAGCAGCGAGATGCCTTCCACGTCGTCGAAGGTCTCGTAGCCGAACATCTCTAGGTAGGCCTCGTTGGCCCGGATGTGCATGCCTTCGTGGACGTAGGCGATCGGGTCGCGCGAGGAGGAGATCAGCGCGTCGCAGCGGCGCTCGGTCTCGCGCATCTGGGCCTCGATCCGGCGCAGCCCGCGGCGCGCATGCAGATCGGTCCATTCATTGCGCACCACTGCCAGCAGGTGCTCGGGGCGGTGGCGCAGGGCGATGGCGCGGATGCCGTTGGCACCGGCTTCCACCCATTCGTTCTCGTTGATCGATTCGGCCAGCAGGATCATCGGAATGTCCTTGCCGCTGGCCGCGATCTGCTGGGTCACCTGCAGCAGCGGGATGCTCTGCGCGGCGGCGGCCAGCACCAGGTCGATCGGCTGGGTGGCCAGTGCCTGGGCCAGTTCCTCGCTGTGCTGCGGGCGCGTCGGGCGCACCGCGATGCCGCTGTTGCGCAGCGTGCTGACGATGGTCTCGGCGTTCTCGCCGCTGTCGTCCACGATCAGCAGGCGGACCGTCATGTCATTCGCGTTCTGCATTCACTACTCCCCGGACTGCAAACTTGATACACGATGCGTGTGACTACGTCCATGCGGCAAACGGTAGCCGATCACGGAACGCCGGTTCCGGCTCAGGCCACGCTGCCCGCGGCATGGCCACAGGCCCAGGCCCACTGGAAGTTGTAGCCCCCCAGCCAGCCGGTCACGTCCAGCACCTCCCCAATGAAGTGCAGGCCGGGAACCAATTGCGATTCAAATGTACTGGAGGACACCCTGCGGGTGTCGACCCCGCCCAGCGTCACCTCGGCGGTACGGTAGCCCTCGGTGCCACTGGCCACCAGGGGGAAATTCTGCAGCAGCTCGGCCGCCTCGCGCAGCTGCGGCTCGTCGATCTGGCGTACCAGCCGGTCCGGCAGCCAGTGCTCGCACAGGCGCAGCGCCAGCCGGCGCGGCAGCACCTCCGAGAGCACCGTGCGCAGCTCAGCCGCGCCGCGCTCGGCCTTCATCCGGCGCAGCCAGTCCAGCGCGTCCTGGCCGGGCAGCAGGTCCAGCCGCAACTCGTCGCCCGGCTGCCAGTAGGAGGAGATCTGCAGGATCGCCGGCCCGCTGATGCCGCGGTGGGTGATCAGCATGGAATTGCGGAACTCGACGCCGTTGCAGCGCGCCTCGATCGGCAGGGCCACGCCGCTGAGCTCGTTGAAGCGCTCCTGGTGCTTGCCACTCAAGGTCAGCGGCACCAGCCCGGCGCGGGTCGGCAGCACCTCGTGGCCGAACTGGCGGGCCAGCTCATAGCCGAAGCCGGTCGCGCCCATGCTCGGGATCGACAAGCCACCGGTGGCCACCACCAGCGAGGCCCCATGGAAGTGACCCTGTGTGGTGTGCACATGGAAGCCGTCCGCGCCGCGCTCGACCTTCTGCACCCCGCAGTCGGTGCGGATCTGCACCCCGGCGGCCTGGCACTCGTCCACCAGCATCTTCACGATCTGCTTGGAGGAGATATCGCAGAACAGCTGGCCCAGTTCTTTTTCGTGATACGCGATGCCGTGCCGCTCCACCATCTCGATGAAGTGCCAGGGCGTGTAGCGGGCCAGTGCGGATTTGCAGAAGTGCGGATTGGCCGACAGGAAGTTGGCCGCCGTGGTGCCGGTGTTGGTGAAGTTGCAGCGCCCGCCGCCGGACATCAGGATCTTCTTGCCGACCTTGTTGGCGTGATCGATCACCTGCACCATGCGCCCGCGCTTGCCCGCGGTCATCGCGCACATCAGCCCGGCCGCGCCGGCCCCGATGACCAGCACATCACAGCGGATCACACTCACGCCTGCGGCTTCTGCTTGCGCCAGGTGGGGATGACGCTGAGCTGCGCCTTGTCCGACGTCAACTGCACTTCGCCGTCCTGGATCTGCACGTCCCACTGCATCGTGCGTTCGATCTGCGCGCCCCATTCGGTGACGAACTCGCCCGGCAGGTCCATCACCTCCAGCGTGGAGAGCTTCTTCAACGCGGAGGCATTGCGGTCCCACCAGATGTCGGCAGCGCGGCCGCCGTAGGTGACCAGCTGCACCGCACGCGCGCGGCCGGCGGCCTTGCGCAGGCGCGACTCGTCGGGCTGGCCCAGTTCGATCCACAGCTCGATATCGCCGGTGTAATCGCGGCGCCACAGGTCCGGCTCGTCGTCCACGCTCAGGCCGCGGCCAAATTCCAACCGGTCATCGGCGTTCAGCGCGAAGGTGAGCAGGCGCACCATCAGGCGGTCGTCGGTCTCGGACGGGTGCTGGGCCAGGGTCAGCGTATGGCTGGCGTAATAGCCGCGGTCCATGTCGCTGATCTGAAGTTCGGCCTTGCGGATGGTGGCGGTGAGGGCCATGGGGATACCTGAAACAAAGAGCGCCATGATAATGGTTCGTCATGAGCCCGTCCGATCCGATCCTCGCTGCCCCCGCACCCAGCCGCCTGCAGTTGCCGCCCGGCGCCTGGCCGAGCCTGCTGGACGGGCTGTGTGCGCGCTTCCCGCGTATCGACCGCGCGCAGTGGGTGGACCGCTTCGCCCGTGGGCGGGTGCAGGATGCGCAGGGCAGGGCGCTCGCGCCGGATCATCCCTGGCAGGTCGGGCTGGAAATCGTCTACTTCCGTGAAGTCGCCGAGGAGCAGGTGATTCCCTTCGCCGAGGCCATCGTGCATCAGGACGCGCACCTGCTGGTGGCCGACAAGCCGCACTTCCTGCCGGTCACGCCGGCGGGCGGCTATGTGCGCGAGACGCTGCTGGCCCGGCTGGTGGCGCGCACCGGCAACCGGGATCTGGTGCCGCTGCACCGCCTGGACCGGCTCACCGCCGGGCTGGTGCTGTTCTCGACCCGGCCCGATACCCGCGACGCCTACCAGCGCCTGTTCCGCGAACGCCGTATCGAGAAGGCTTACGAGGCCTTGGCGCCCGCACTGCCCAGCCTGACGTTCCCGCTGGAGCGCCATACCCGTCTGCTCCCGGGCGAGCCGTTCTTCCGCATGGCCGAGGTGCCCGGTGAGCCCAATGCCCGGACCCGCATCGAGGTGATCGACGGCGCCGGGCCGGTCTGGCGCTACCGGCTGCACCCGGTGAGTGGCCGCAAACACCAGCTGCGCGTGCACATGGCGGGGCTGGGCGCGCCGATCGCAGGCGACGACCTGTACCCGGATCTGCTCCCGGATGCGCCGGCCGATGCGCCGCTGCAACTGCTGGCGAAGGCACTGGCGTTCGATGACCCGCTGACGGGGCAGCGGCGCACGTTTACCAGCAGCCTGTCGCTTCACCGGTAGGGCCGGCCGCTGGCCGGCTTCACCAGGAGCCGATCGTTCACTCCATGTCCGTTGTTCAGCGGGCTGAACGTCGCGCCAGCCAGCGGTCCAGCTGCGCAGCGAAGGCCTGCTTGTCCCGTGCGTGCAGCGGGGGCCGCCCACCGGTCTGAACGCCGGCGCCGCGCAGTTCCTCCATGAAATTGCGCATCGACAGCCGCTCGGCCATGTTGTCGGGCGTGTACAGCTCGCCGCGCGGGTTCAATGCGACGGCCTTCTTGTCCAAGACCAGGGCCGCCAAGGGGATGTCCTGCGTGACGACCAGATCGCCCGGCTGGACCCGTTCCACGATCACGCTGTCGGCCACATCCAGGCCAGGGGGCACCTGGATCGAGCGGATGAAACGGGACGGAGGCGTCCGCAGCCAGTGGTTCGCGACCAGGGTCATCTCGATCCCGGCACGCTCGGCGGCCCGGAACAGGATCTCCTTGATGACGGCGGGACAGGCGTCGGCGTCCACCCAGAGGTGAACTTTAGGGGTCGAGGCATCGGTCATTTGGCTGATCTTAAGGTAGGAAAAATCTGAATAGGGGCTCCGGTTTCGTGTAGGATCGCCCGACCCCTTGTCCTGTCAGGCGGGAGGGGGAGGATGGCTGAATAAACCAGCTATCGCTTTTTCGGTAAAACACGAGTATCGTCACCCACACTGTGTTTGCTAGGGTCACCGTGAATCGTGGCCTGGTGCAGTTGATCTCACGATCTGCTCATCGATCCGCTTTACCAACGCCTGCAACTCAGTCTCGGCTCCGATACGCGGCGGCCGCGATTATTTCAACTATTGTTTCAGGAGTTAGTACATGTCTGATCGTCAGCAGGGCACCGTGAAGTGGTTCAACGACGCCAAGGGCTTCGGCTTCATCACCCCGGAAAGCGGCCCGGACCTCTTCGTGCATTTCCGCGCGATCCAGGGCACCGGCTTCAAGTCGCTGCAGGAAGGCCAGAAGGTGACCTTCGTCGCCGTGCAGGGCCAGAAGGGTATGCAGGCTGACCAGGTGCAGGCGGTCTAATCGACCCCCCGCAACCGTAAGGTCGCCTAGAACGCCGGAAGCGAAAGCTTCCGGCGTTTTTTATTGGGCGGCATTCCGCCATCGTCGACGCGGAGCACGTTGAAGACGTCATCGTTCCCACCGCCCGGTTACGATGCCGCTTTGACCCTGCGGAACCCTCGATGATCAAGGTGCACCATCTGGACCACTCGCGCTCGCTGCGCGTGCTGTGGATGCTCGAAGAGCTGGGCCTGCCGTACCAGGTCGTCAACTACCAGCGTGATCCCAAGACCTGGCTGGCGCCGCAGGCGCTGCGCGACGTCCATCCGCTGGGCAAGTCGCCGGTGCTGCAGGACGACACGCTGGTTCTGGCCGAATCCGGCGCGATCCTGGAGTACCTGGCCGACCGCTACGACAGTGGCCGCCAGCTCTCGCCCGAGCCGATGCCGGCGCAGGCCCCCGAGCGCGTGCGCTACCGGTACTGGATGCATTACGCCGAAGGCTCGGCGATGCCGCCGCTGGTGATGACGCTGGTGTTCTCGCGGCTGCGCAAAGCACCGATGCCCTTCTTCGCTAAGCCGATCGCGCGCTCCATCGCCGACAAGGCGCTGAAGGGTTTCGTGGGGCCGCAGGTGAAACTGCACATGGACTGGATGGAGCGCGAACTCGGCCAGTCGCCGTGGTTTGCCGGTGAGCGCTTTACCGCAGCGGACATCCAGATGAGTTTCCCGATCCAGGCCGCCGCTGCGCGCGGTGGTGACATGGCCGCGTACCCACGGCTGCAGGCGTACCTGGCGCGGATCGAGCAGCGCCCGGCCTACCAGCGTGCGGTGGAGCGTGGCGGTTCGTTGAACCTCGGCGGCGGTTCGCGCTGAACTTGCGGGACAGCCGGTCTGCCCCCATTTCATGCCTATGAGTACCCAGCCCCTGCGTTTCGACAACCGCTTCATCCGTGACCTGCCCGGCGACCCGGAAACCGGCCCGCGCGTGCGCGAGGTGCGGGAGGCCGCGTGGTCGTCGGTGATGCCGACCCCGGTCGCCGCACCACAGCTGCTGGCGTACTCACCGGAGGTGGCCACGCTGCTGGGCATGGGGGAGGACCTGATCCAGAGCGAGGACTTCGCACGGGTGTTCGGCGGCAACGCGCTGTATGCCGGCATGGCGCCGTGGGCAGCCAACTACGGCGGCCACCAGTTCGGCCATTGGGCGGGGCAGCTCGGCGATGGTCGTGCGATCTCGCTGGGCGAGCTGCTCACCCCGCAAGGGGCGCACTGGGAGCTGCAGTTGAAGGGCGCCGGGCGCACGCCTTACTCGCGCGGTGCCGATGGGCGAGCGGTGCTGCGCTCGTCGATCCGCGAGTTCCTGTGCAGCGAAGCAATGCATCACCTCGGCGTGCCGACCACACGTGCGTTGAGCCTGGTCGGCACCGGCGATGCCGTGGTGCGCGACATGTTCTACGACGGTCACCCTGAAGCCGAACCCGGCGCGATCGTGTGCCGCGTCGCGCCGTCGTTCATCCGTTTCGGCACCTTCGAACTGCCGGCCTCGCGTGGCGACACCGCGTTGCTGCGGCAGTTGGCCGATGTCTGCATCGCGCGCGATTTTCCTGCGCTGGCAGACGCCGGGCAGGCGCGCCATGCACGCTGGTTCGCCGAGATCTGCGAACGCACCGCAGTGCTTGTCGCGCATTGGATGCGCGTCGGTTTCGTGCATGGCGTGATGAACACCGACAACCTCTCCATTCTCGGGCTCACCATCGATTACGGGCCATATGGCTGGGTCGAGGACTACGATCCGGAGTGGACCCCCAACACCACCGACGCGCAGGGCCGGCGCTATCGTTTCGGCACGCAGCCGCAGGTGGCGTACTGGAATCTCACCCGGCTGGCGCAGGCACTGGCACCGCTGTTCGAGGATGTCACGCCGCTGCATGACGGGCTGGCCCGGTTCCAGCAGGTGCACGCCGAATGCGAGCGCGCCGACATCGCCGCCAAGCTGGGCCTGGATACCTGCCGCGATGACGATGTGGCGCTGATGGCCGCGTGGCTGGAGATCCTGCACGAAGGGGAGATGGACATGACCATCGCCTTCCGTGGCCTGATGAATCTCGATCCCGCCGCGCCGTCGGTGGCGGTGCTGGAAGACGCGTTCTACAGCCCGGCACGCCGGGAAGCGGTGCTGCCGTCATTGCAGGCGTGGCTGCAGCAGTACGCGGCGCGGGTGCGCGCCGATGGGCGCAGCGCACAGGCGCGGCAGCAGCAGATGGGCCGCGCCAACCCGGTGTACGTGCTGCGCAACTGGCTGGCCCAGGAAGCGATCGAGCAGGCGGAGCAGGGCGATCTCAGCGGCGTGCACACGCTGCTGGAGGTGTTGCGACGCCCGTATGAGGTACAGCCCGGGCGGGAGCACTTTGCAACGAAGCGGCCCGAGTGGGCACGGGTGAAGGCCGGCTGCTCGATGCTGTCCTGCAGTTCGTGATCCCCAGTGAGGGCGGGCGGGATGAACCGTTCTGCCGCGCACGCCGGCCTGTGAGGCGCTGCTGCGGGGGGCTCGGTTACCCTATGCCACCCTTTGTGCTGTGCCGATCATGACCGAGTCTTCCGCCACGCCCGCCTGGGCCGGCCGCCTGCGCGACATCGCCGATTTTCCCAAGCCGGGCATCCTGTTCAAGGACATCATGCCGCTGCTCGCTGACGGCCCGGATTTCGCGGCCGCCATCGATGCGATGGTCGCGCCCTGGCGCGATGCCAACCTGCAGGCGGTGATGGGGATCGAGTCGCGCGGCTTCATCCTCGGTGCGGCCATGGCGCGGGTGCTGGGCGTGGGGTTCGTGCCGGTGCGCAAGCCGGGCAAGCTGCCGGGCAAGGTGCTGCGCCAGGAGTACACGTTGGAATATCGGACCGACAGCATTGAAGTGCACGCCGATGCCCTGCCGGCCGGCGCCCGCGTGCTGGTGATCGATGATGTGCTGGCCACGGGCGGCACGCTGCTGGCCGCGTTGTCGCTGGCCCGTCAGCTTCAGGTCGAGGTGGTCGGTGCGGCGGTGCTGGTGGAACTGGCCGGCCTCGGCGGCCGCGAACGCTGGACGAGTGACGTCCCGCTGCTGGCCAACCTGGTGTATTGAGGGAGTGCCGGCCGCGGGCCGGCACCTCAAACGCCCCGACGAAGGCGCAGCCGACCAACGGTCGGCTCTACCCCGTGCGTGAAGCGATCAGCCGACCGACGGTCGGCTCTACCCCATGCGTGAAGCGATCAGCCGACCGACGGTCGGCTCTACCGCTCAGACATCCATTTTGCGGACGCGGAACCGGCGGCCCTTGATCTTGCCGGCCTCCAGCTGGGCGATCGCCCGGCCGGCCTGCTCGCGTGCGATCGCCACATACGAGCGCGTGGCGTAGATATCGATCTTGCCGATGTACTTGGCCGCCAGCCCGGCATCGCCGGTCAGCGCACCCAGGATGTCGCCCGGGCGCAGCTTGTCGGTCTTGCCACCATCGATGCGCAGCGTGGTCATTGCCGCCTGCGGCAGCACCGGCGGGCGGGCGGTGGCCAGCGGCGTCTTCTGCCAGTCCAGCGGCTTGCCCTGTGCGGCTTCCAGTGCGTCGGCGCGGTTGCGCTCACGGTGCGTCACCAGGCTGATCGCGAGCCCCGTCGCACCGGCGCGGCCGGTACGGCCCACGCGATGCTCATAGGTTTCGATATCGGTCGGCAGCTCGTAATTGATCACTGCGGCCAGGTCCTGCACATCCAGGCCGCGCGCGGCCACGTCGCTGGCAACCAGCACGTTGCAGCTGCGGTTGGCAAAGCGCACCAGCACTTCGTCGCGGTCGCGTTGTTCCATCTCGCCGTGCAGCGGCAGCGCGGAGAACCCGAACTGCTGCAGCGAAATGGCGACATCGTCGACATCGCGGCGGGTGTTGCAGAACACCACGGCCGATTCCGGCGTGTACTTCAGCAGCAGGCCGGCCAGCGCCTTCTGCTTCAGTGCCAGCTCGGTCTCGCAGAACAGGTGGCGGATCGCCGGCGCATGGTCGGCGCCTTCCACGGTCACTTCCACCGGGTCGCGCAGCAGCACGCGGGCGATCTCGCGGATCTCATCCGGGAAGGTGGCCGAGAACAGCAGCGTCTGGCGGTCCTTGCTGGTGCGCCCGGCGATCTCGCGGATCGGCTCTTCAAAGCCCATGTCGAGCATGCGGTCGGCTTCGTCCAGCACCAGGGTGGTCACGCCGCCCAGGTGCAGCACGCGCTTGCGGCCCAGTTCCTGGATGCGCCCGGGCGTGCCGACCACGACCTGCGGATCGTGCGCTTCCAGCGAGGCGAGCTGCGGGCCCAGCGGCATGCCGCCGGTCAGCACCAGCAGTTTCAGGTTCGGAATGCCGGTGGCCAGCTTGCGGATCTGCTTGCCGACCTGGTCGGCCAGTTCGCGGGTCGGGCACAGCACCAGCGCCTGGGCGCGGGTCACGGATGGGTCCAGCGCCTGCAGCAGGCCCAGGCCGAAGGCGGCGGTCTTGCCGCTGCCGGTCGGGGCCTGTGCGATGACATCGCGGCGCTCAAGGATGGCCGGCAGGCTCTGGGCCTGCACGGGGGTGAGCGAGGTATAGCCCATGGCATCGATGCCGGGCAGCAGCGCTGGTTTCAGCGGCAGGGAGGAGAATTCAGACATGCGGTAGTGTCGCAGAAGTCCGCCCGGCGTGCCTCAGCCCAGCAGCGCGTGGACGCCCAGGTTGATCCCCAGCCCGCCCGCCAGCAGCCAACCGAACAACAGCAGCGCCAACAGCAGCGGCTTCATCCCGGCCCTGCGCAGCGCTGACACATGGGTGGTCAGACCGAGTGCGGCCATCGCCATCGCCAGCAGCACGGTGTCCAGATCGATCGCCGCGCTGACCACGGCCGCCGGCAACACCTGCAGCGAATTGAGCCCGGCCACGGCCACGAAGCCGAACGCAAACCAGGGCACCACGATCTTCGCGCGTTGGCCGGACGCGGCCGTCGTGCCGCCGCGTGCCAGCAGCATCGACAGCCCGATCAGGAACGGCGCCAGCATCATCACGCGCACCATCTTGGCGATCACGGCCGTGTCGGCGGCCGGCTCGCTCACCGCGCGGCCGGCGGCGACCACCTGGGCGACCTCATGCACGGTGGAGCCGGTGAACACGCCGTAGGCCTGGGCGCTCATCGGGAGCCACCCGTGCGCGAGGTTGAGCTGGTACAGCAGCGGGTACAGGAACATCGCGAGCGTGCCGAACACCACCACGGTGGACACGGCCACGGTCACCTGTTCGGCGCGCCCGCGCACCACCGGCTCGGCCGCCATCACCGCGGCCGCACCGCAGATCGAGCTGCCGGCGCCGATCAGCAGGGCGCTCTCCTTGTCCAGGCCGAACCAGCGCGTGCCAGCCCACCAGGCCAACGCGAAGGTGCTGGCCAGCACCAGCGCATCGATCAGCACCCCGCCGATACCGACCTGGCCGATATCCTGGAAGGTCAGGCGCAGGCCGTACAACACGATGCCCGCCCGCAGCAGCCAGTGCTTGGAAAAGCCCACCCCGGCGCCGGCAGGGGCGGCCAGGCGCGGATAAACCGTGTTGCCCACGGCGATGCCGAGCACGATGGCCAGGGTCAGCGCGCTGATCCCGTGCGTCTGCAGCCATGGCAGCGGCGCCAGTCCCATGGCCGCCGCCGCGACGGCGCCGGTCAGCAGCAGCCCGGGGAGGCGGCCGCGCCAGCGCTGGGCGGTAGTCGGTGAGGGCAGGGCGGCGGCAGAGGTGTTCACGGGTGTCTCCAGTCAGATCACAGCGATAGCCTGCGCGCCGCTGATGAACCTGTAAAATGCATTGTTCATGTCATTTCAACCTGTTCAGTGCGTTAATGAGCGGCATGCACCTCACCCTCCGCCAATGGCAGGTTTTCGTGGCGGTCGCCGACGCCGGCACCACCGCCGCGGCGGGGGCGCAGCTGGCGTTGTCGCAGTCGGCCACCAGCGCGGCGCTCAATGAACTGGAAAGCCAGCTGGCCA
The DNA here is from genome assembly GCF_052232875.1 of Stenotrophomonas sp. PUT21. NCBI lineage: Bacteria > Pseudomonadati > Pseudomonadota > Gammaproteobacteria > Lysobacterales > Lysobacteraceae > Stenotrophomonas > Stenotrophomonas sp. PUT21. Next base: position 1,346,372 of record NZ_CP197645.1, read on the forward strand.
GTCCGATGTTCGACCGCATCGGGCGCCGCCTGGTACTCAACCCGCAGGGACGGGCGCTGCTGGACCCCGCCCGCGCGCTGCTGGTCGCCGCCGTCGATCTGGAGCGGCTGGCCGGGGTCGGGCAACCCGCGCCCGGTGCGCAGCCCCTGCTGCTACGGCTCGGGGCCAGCACCACGATCGGCAACTATCTGCTGCCGTCCCGCGTCGCCACGCTGCTGGCCGTCAACCCCCAGGCCCAGGTGGACCTGCGGATCGGCAACAGCGCCGACGTCGTCGCGGCGGTCCAGCGCCTGGAGGTGGATCTGGGCCTGATTGAAGGGCCCTGCCACGAAAGTGGCCTGCAGGTGCTGCCGTGGCAGCACGATGACCTGGTCATCGTCGGCGCACGGGAAACGACGCCCTCACGCATGGACATCGCGGCGCTGGCGCAGGCGCGCTGGCTGCTGCGCGAGCCGGGCTCGGGTACCCGCGAGGCGGTCGAGCAGGCGCTGCTGCCGCACCTGCATCACTTTGCCCGCGCCATGCAGCTGGGCAGCACCGAGGCGATCAAACAGGCCGCGGCGGCCGGGCTGGGCTTGGCCTGCCTGTCGCGGCATGCGGTGGCCGATCTGCTCGCGCTGGGCAGCTTGAGCGTGGTGGAGACGCCGCTGCCGCCGCTGTCGCGCCAGCTGTGGGTGGTACGCCATCCGGGCAAGCGGGTGCCCCCGGCGCTGTTGGCGCTGCTGGAGCTGCCTGCGGGCGCGTTCGGTCAGCAGTAAGCGACGCCGTGCACCGCCAGACCGTACAATGGTCGGATGCCTCTGATTACTCTGCAAAACGTCGACTTCAGCGTCGGCGGCCCCCTGTTGCTGGAAAAAGCCGAACTGTCGATCGAGCCGGGCGAGCGTATCGCCCTGATCGGGCGCAACGGCGCCGGCAAATCGACCCTGCTCAAACTGCTGTCCGGCGATCACAAGCCCGATGACGGCGAAGTCCGCGTGCAGCAGGGGGTGCGCATCACCCGCCTGGAACAGGAGGTGCCGCACGGTGCCGCCGGCAGCGTCTTCGACGTGGTCGCCGATGGCCTGGGCGAACTGGGTCAGTGGCTGGCCGAGTTCCATCACCTGAGCATGGCCGAGGATTTCGATGGCGATGCGCTCTCGGCCGTGCAGGCCAAGATCGATGCCGCCAACGGCTGGGGCCTGGATCAGCGCGTCAGCGAAACCCTGACCAAGCTCGACCTGGATGGCGATGCCGAATTCGCGCGCTTGTCCGGCGGCATGAAGCGCCGCGTGCTGCTCGGCCGCGCGCTGGTGTCCTCGCCGGATCTGCTGCTCCTCGACGAACCGACCAACCACCTGGACATCGAAGCCATCGACTGGCTCGAAATGTTCCTCAAGAACTGGAACGGCAGCGTGGTGTTCGTCACCCATGACCGGCGCTTCCTGCGTGCACTGGCCACTCGCATCGTCGAGATCGACCGCGGCCAGGTCACCAGCTGGCCGGGCGACTGGGCCAACTACGAGCGCCGCCGCGAAGAGCGCATGAACGCGCAGGCCCAGGAAAACGCACGCTTCGACAAACTGCTGGCGCAGGAAGAAATCTGGATCCGCCAGGGCATCAAGGCCCGCCGCACCCGCGATGAAGGCCGTGTGCGCCGCCTCAAGGCGATGCGCAACGATCGTTCGCAGCGCCGCGAACTCGGCGGCAACGTGCGCATGGAAGCCGCGCAGGCGGAGAACTCCGGCAAGAAGGTCATCGACGTCAAGGACATCTCGTTCGCCTTCGGCGAGCGCGTGATGGTCAAGGACTTCAGCACCGTGATCCTGCGCGGCGACCGCATCGGCCTGATCGGGCCGAACGGTAGCGGCAAGACCACGCTGCTCAAGCTGCTGCTGGGCGACCTGCAGCCGCAGAGCGGCGAAGTGCGCGCCGGTACCAACCTGCAGATCGCGTATTTCGATCAGTACCGTGCGGTCCTGCGCGAAGACTGGACTGCCATCGAGAACGTAGCCGAGGGCCGCGATTTCATCGAGTTCAACGGCAAGCGCAAGCACGTGCATGCCTACCTGCAGGACTTCCTGTTCTCGCCCGAGCGCGCCCGCGCGCCGATCACCCGCCTGTCCGGTGGTGAGCGCAACCGGCTGCTGCTGGCCAAGCTGTTCGCGCAGCCGTCCAACCTGCTGGTGATGGATGAACCGACCAACGATCTGGACGTGGAAACGCTTGAGCTGCTCGAAGAGCTGCTGAGCGATTACACCGGCACGCTGCTGCTGGTCAGCCATGACCGTGACTTCCTGGACAACGTGGTGACCTCCACGATGGTGATGGAAGGCGATGGCGTGGTCGGCGAGTACGTGGGCGGCTATACCGACTGGCAGCGCCACGCCGCACGCGTGGCCGCCGCGGCCGCGGCCGCACCGGTGGTGGCAGCCAAGCCTGTCGCGGCGGCGGCTGCCGCGGCCACGCCAGCCGAGCCCAAGCGCAAGCTGAGCTACAAGGATGCGCGTGAGCTGGAACAGCTGCCGCTGAAGATCGAAACGCTGGAGAAAGACGTCGAAGGCCTCACCGCCGCGATGAACGACCCGGCGTTCTATCAGCGCAGCGCGCCCGACATGGCCGCGCACAATGCGAAGCTCGCCAAGGTGCAGGCCGAGCTGGACGCCGCGTACGCGCGCTGGGAAGAGCTGGACGCCTGATCCGGCGATCGATGTAGAGCCGACCGTTGGTCGGCTCCACCGTCGTCATTTCAGGCCGTGCAGATCCCGCAGCTGGGTTGGCCGTGAGCCGAAATACGCGGCCAGATCGGCGATGTCCTGATCGCTCAGGTCGGTCGCCTGCGGGGTCATCAGCGCGTGCTGGCGATCCCCCGCGCGGTAGGCCTGCAGGCTGTGCGCCAGGTAATCCCCGTACTGCCCACCCAGTTTCGGGTAGGTCGGGTCGATCGGCTTGTTGCCGTCCGCCCCATGGCAGTCGATGCAGCTCTGGCCGGTGGCTTTGCCCTTGACCTGGGCACGCGCCTCACCGGCGGCGATGCGACCGGCGGGCAGGCCGGCGGAGGAGCCGGACCCGTGTTCACCACTGGCGTGGCCCGGATCGGCGGCGGAATCTGCGCTGTTCTCCACCTGTGACTGCGAACACGCAGTCATCAGCAGGGCAACGGACAGGGCGATGGCGTAACGCTGGAATGGCGTGGCTTTCGACATGAGCGCGCTTATTTGACGGTGGACAGGTAAACAGCGAGATCGGCGATCTCCTGTTCGCTGAAACTCATCGACTGCGCCTGCATCGTGGGATGCTTGCGCTTGCCGTGGCGGTACTCGGTCAGCGCCTGGCTGAGGTACTCACGGGTCTGCCCGCCGATCTTGGGCACTTTGTAGCTGGGGTAGGCGTTCTTGTACCCGGTGATGCCGTGGCACCCCTGGCACGTATAGGCCAGGACCCGGCCATTGTCGAACCGGCCGGTGACGGCGGCAGGCGCCGGCGCGGTGGCGGCCGGAGCAGGGGTGGCGGGTACAGCAGGAGCGGGTGTTGCGGCCTGTGCGGCGGCCCCGAGGGGCAGGAGGACGGCCAGAACGAGACAAGCGGCGAGCGGCTGCGGGCGCATGATGTCCTTTTCCGATAAACGGGTCTGGTCGTTCCGGCGTGGGGTACGGAACTGGGCCGAGTATAGCCTGCCATTTCATCTAGCTGAAACCGGGCCGGGGAAGCCATCGCCGCAGGTCACCATGACCTTTGGGATATGGTGTGGTCGTGACGTGGTGCATTACTTTGCTACCACACCTGCCCACGCATCCTTAGGGACACGACGATGTCGCGACATTCTTTCCTGCTCGGCCGCACCGGACGCTGTGCCGCTGCATTGCTGATCACTTCCACCCTGCTGCTGAGCGGCTGCGGTGGCGCCGGTCCCGCCGAAGCCAACGCCGCTGAAAAGGACGGCAAGGCCGAAAAGAAGGTCGATGCGGTTCCGGTCGAAGCGGTCGCCGCCAGCCGCCGCGCCGTCGCGGCCAGTTACACCGGCACGGCCGCACTGGAGCCGCGGGGCGAGTCGCAGGTGGTCGCCAAGACCTCCGGCGTCGCACTGGTCGTTCTGGTCGAAGAAGGGCAGCAGGTACGTGCCGGGCAGCCGCTGGTGCGGCTGGATCCGGACCGTGCGCGCCTGGCTGTTGCCCAGAGCGAAGCGCAGATGCGCAAGCTGGAAAACAATTACCAGCGGGCCCACAAGCTGGTCGGCCAGCAGATGGTCAGCGCCGCCGATGTCGATCAGATCAAGTACGACCTCGACAACGCCCGCGCGCAGTACCGGCTGGCCACGCTGGAACTGTCCTACACCACGGTGATCGCGCCGATCTCGGGCGTGATCGCCTCGCGCTCGATCAAGACCGGCAACTTCGTGCAGATCAACACACCGATCTTCCGCATCGTCGACAACTCGCGCCTGGAAGCCACGCTCAACGTGCCCGAGCGCGAGCTGGCCACGCTGCGCCCGGGCCAGCCGGTGACGCTGATCGCCGATGCGCTGCCGGGCAAGACCTTCCCGGGCACGGTGGACCGCATCTCGCCGGTGGTCGATGCCGGCAGCGGCACCTTCCGCGTGGTCAGCGGCTTCGGCGAAGATGCTGAAGGCCTGCAGCCGGGCATGTTCGGCCGCATCCGCATCGACTACGACCAGCGCGCCGACGCGCTGGTGGTGCCGCGCCTGGCGCTGCTCGATGACGGTGAGCCGGCGGTATTCCGCGTCCGCGATGGCAAGGCGGCGCGCGTGCCGGTCAAGCTCGGCTATGCCGAAGGCCCGTGGGTGGAAATCCGCGAAGGCTTGGCCGCCGGTGATCAGGTGGTCACCGCCGGCAAGGTGGCGCTGCGCGATGGCACTGCGGTGCAGGTGATCGGCGCCAAGCCGGCCGCCACCGCTGCTGCCAAGCCGGCACCGGCCAAGGCGGAGAGCCGTCAATGACAGCGGCCGGCAACGACCACGGCAACGATCCGCACCAGGGTGATCGCCCCGGTGCCCACGGCGGCGGCCTGGTGGAGTTCGCCACCCGCCGCCGCGTCACCATCGCGATGTTCACCGTCACGCTGATGCTGTTCGGCTTCATCGCGCTGGGCAATCTCAAGGTCAACCTGCTGCCCGACCTGAGCTACCCGACCCTGACCGTGCGCACCGAGTACACCGGTGCGGCCCCGGCGGAAATCGAAACGCTGATCACCGAGCCGGTCGAAGAGGCCGTCGGCGTGGTCAAGAACCTGCGCAAGCTCAAATCGATCTCGCGTACCGGGCAGAGCGATGTCGTGCTCGAGTTCGCCTGGGGCACCAACATGGACCAGGCCAGCCTGGAGGTGCGCGACAAGATGGAAGCGCTGAACCTGCCGCTGGAGGCGAAATCTCCGGTGCTGCTGCGCTTCAATCCGTCCACCGAACCGATCATGCGCCTGGTGATCTCGGCCAAAACCGATCCGTCCAGCGATGCCGAGGCCGTGCGCCAGCTCACCGAGCTGCGCCGCTATGCCGATGAAGACCTGAAGAAGAAGCTGGAGCCGGTCACCGGTGTGGCGGCGGTGAAGGTCGGCGGCGGTCTGGAGGATGAAATCCAGGTCGACATCGACCAGCAGAAGCTGGCCCAGCTCAACCTGCCGATCGACAACGTCATCAAGCGGCTCAAGGAAGAGAACATCAACATCTCCGGCGGCCGCCTGGAGGAAGGTTCGCAGCGCTACCTGGTGCGCACGGTCAACCAGTTCGCCGATCTGGAGGACATCCGCAACCTGCTGGTGACCACGCAGAGCAGCAATGGCAGTGCCGCCGATGCAGCGATGCAGCAGATGTTCGCGATCGCTGCCTCGACCGGCTCGGATGCTGCGGTCGCTGCGGCCTCGGCGGCCCAGAGCGCATCCAGCAGCAGTTCCACCAACATCGCCAACGGCGTGCCGGTGCGGCTCAAGGATGTCGCCACCGTGCGTCAGGGTTACAAGGAGCGCGAAGCGATCATCCGCCTGGGCGGCAAGGAAGCGGTCGAGCTGGCGATCTACAAGGAGGGCGATGCCAACACGGTCTCGACCGCCGAAGCGCTGCGTGCGCGCCTGGAGCAGATCAAGGGCCAGGTGCCCGGCGATGCCGAGCTGACCACGATCGAAGACCAGTCGCGCTTCATCGAACACGCCATCAGCGACGTCAAGAAGGACGCGGTGATCGGCGGCATCCTCGCCATCCTGATCATCTTCCTGTTCCTGCGCGATGGCTGGAGCACGTTCGTGATCAGCCTGTCGCTGCCGGTCTCGATCATCACCACGTTCTTCTTCATGGGTCAGCTGGGCCTGAGCTTGAACGTGATGTCGCTGGGCGGTCTGGCGCTGGCCACCGGCCTGGTGGTGGATGACTCGATCGTGGTGCTGGAGAGCATCGCCAAGGCACGCGAGCGCGGCCTGAGCATCCTGCAGGCGGCCATCGCCGGCACCCGCGAAGTGAGCATGGCCGTGGTCGCCTCCACCCTGACCACCATTGCGGTGTTCCTGCCGCTGGTGTTCGTCGATGGCATCGCCGGCCAGCTGTTCCGCGACCAGGCGCTGACGGTTGCGATCGCGATTGCGATCTCGCTGCTGGTCTCGATGACCCTGATTCCGATGCTGAGCTCGCTCAAGGGCCGCCCGCCGCTGGCCTTCCCCGAAGAACCCGCGCATCAGCCGTGGCAGCCGGACAGCCGCTGGCTGAAGCCGGTCGCCGGCAGCCGTCGCGGCGTGGGCACCCTGGTGCGCTGGATCTGCTTCGGGATTGCCTGGTCGGTGATCCGCGTCTGGCGCGGCCTGGTGGGCGTGGTCGGGCCGGTGATGCGCAAGGCCAGCGATGTGGCGATGAAGCCTTACGCCGGTGCCGAGCGCGGTTACCTCAAGCTGCTGCCGGGCGCGCTGCACCACCCGGGCAAGGTGCTGGGCCTGGCCGCGCTGGCGTTCATCGGCACGATGGCGCTGGTGCCGATGCTGGGGGCGGACCTGATCCCGCAGCTGGCCCAGGACCGCTTCGAAATGACCGCCAAGCTGCCGGCCGGCACGCCGCTGAAGCAGACTGACGCGCTGGTCCGTGAAATGCAGCTGGCCCACGCCAAGGACGACAGCATCGCCTCGCTGTACGGCGTCAGTGGCAGCGGCACCCGGCTGGATGCCAGCCCGACCGAGAGTGGCGAGAACATCGGCAAGCTGACCGTGGTGATGGCCGGGGGCGGCAACGCGCGCACCGAAGCGGCGATCACCGAGCGCCTGCGCGAATCGATGCAGCAGCACCCCGGCGTGCAGGTCGACTTCGCCCGCCCGGCGCTCTTCAGCTTCTCCACCCCTCTGGAAGTGGAGCTGCGCGGCCAGGACATGGCCACGCTGGAAACCGCCGGCAAGGCACTGGCCGCGATGCTGCGCAACAACCCGCATTACGCCGACGTCAAATCCACGGTGGAAGAGGGCTTCCCGGAGATCCAGATCCGCTTCGACCAGGAACGCGCCGGTGCGCTCGGCCTGACCACGCGGCAGATCGCCGATGTGGTGGTCAAGAAGGTGCGCGGTGACGTGGCCACGCGCTACAGCTTCCGTGACCGCAAGATCGACGTGCTGGTTCGTGCGCAGGAAGGCGACCGGGCCAGCGTGGACAGCATCCGCCGCCTGATCGTCAATCCGGGCAGCACCCGGCCGGTGACGCTGGATTCGGTGGCCGAGGTGGTCGCCACCAACGGCCCCAGCGAGATCCATCGCGCCGACCAGACCCGCGTGGCGGTGGTCTCGGCCAACCTGCGCGACATCGACCTCGGCGGTGCCGTGCGCGAAGTGCAGGACATGGTCGCCAAGCAGCCGCTGGGCGCGGGTGTGGGCATGCACATCGGCGGGCAGGGCGAGGAGCTGGCCGACTCGGCACGCTCGCTGATCTTCGCCTTCGGCCTGGCGATCTTCCTGGTGTACCTGGTGATGGCCTCGCAGTTCGAATCGCTGCTGCACCCGTTCGTCATCCTGTTCACCATTCCGCTGGCGCTGGTTGGTGCGATCCTGGCCCTGATGCTGACCGGCAAGCCGATCTCGGTGGTGGTGTTCATCGGCCTGATCCTGCTGGTGGGCCTGGTGACGAAGAACGCGATCATCCTGATCGACAAGGTCAACCAGCTGCGCGAGGCGGGCGTGCCCAAGCGCGAGGCGCTGGTGGAAGGTGCACGCTCGCGCCTGCGGCCGATCATCATGACCACGCTGTGCACGCTGTTCGGCTTCCTGCCACTCGCGGTGGCGATGGGCGAGGGCGCCGAAGTGCGCGCGCCGATGGCGATCACCGTGATCGGTGGCCTGCTGGTCTCCACCCTGCTGACCCTGGTGGTGATCCCGGTGGTGTACGACCTGCTCGACCGTCGCGGCGATGCCTACTACCGCGAGCGCGGGCGCCACCTCAAGACGCCGCTGGCCGATACCGGCCATGACACCGCACAGGAGCCGGCATGAGCATTGCCGAGTTCTCCATCCGCCGGCCCATCACCACGATCATGTGTTTTGTGTCGTTGGCGGTGGTGGGCCTGATCGCCTCGTTCCGGCTGCCGCTGGAGGCGCTGCCGGACATCTCCGCACCGTTCCTGTTCGTGCAGGTGCCGTATACCGGCTCCACCCCGGAAGAGGTCGAGCGCAACATCATCCGGCCGACCGAAGAAGCGCTGGCAACGATGACCGGGATCAAGCGCATGCGCTCCTCGGCCACCTCCGAAGGCGCCAGCATCTTCATCGAATTCACCGACTGGGACCGCGACATCGCCATCGCGGCGTCCGATGCCCGTGAGCGCATCGATGCGATCCGCAGCGACCTGCCTGACGACCTGCAGCGCTACAACGTGTTCAAGTGGTCCAGCAGCGACGACCCGGTGCTGAAGGTACGCCTGGCCAGTGCGACGGACCTGACCGGCGCGTACGACATGCTCGACCGCGAGTTCAAGCGGCGGATCGAACGCATCCCCGGCGTGGCGCGGGTCAACATCTCCGGTGCCCCGCCGAATGAGGTCGAGATCGCGATCAGCCCGGACCGGTTGACCGCGCACAACCTGAGCATCAACGAACTCAGCGACCGTCTGCGCACGCTGAACTTCTCGATCTCGGCCGGACAGATCGACGACAACGGCCAGCGCGTGCGCATCCAGCCGGTGGGCGAGATCACCGACCTGCAGGAACTGCGCGATCTGGTCATCGACAACAAGGGCCTGCGCCTGGGCGACATCGCCGAGATCCGGCTCAAACCCACGCGCATGAACTACGGCCGGCGCCTGGACGGCAACCCGGCGGTGGGCCTGGACATCTTCAAGGAGCGCAGCGCCAACCTGGTGGAAGTCTCGCGTGCGGCATTGGCCGAGGTCGAGGCGATCCGCAAGCAGCCCTCCATGCGCGATGTGCAGATCAAGGTCATCGACAACCAGGGCAAGATGGTGACGTCCTCGCTGCTGGAGCTGGCCGAGGCCGGCGCGGTGGGGCTGCTGCTGTCGATCACGGTGCTGTTCTTCTTCCTGCGCCATTGGCCGTCCACGCTGATGGTGACCCTGGCGATCCCGATCTGTTTCGTGATCACGCTGGGCTTCATGTACTTCGCCGGTGTCACCCTCAACATCCTGACCATGATGGGGCTGCTGCTGGCGGTTGGCATGCTGGTGGACAACGCCGTGGTGGTGGTGGAGAGCATCTACCAGGAACGCGAGCGGATGCCCGACCAGCCGCGGCTGGCTTCGATCATCGGCACCCGCAACGTGGCCATCGCGCTGAGCGCCGGTACGCTGTGCCACTGCATCGTATTCGTGCCGAACCTGTTCGGCGAGACCAACAACATCAGCATCTTCATGTCGCAGATCGCGATCACGATCTCGGTCTCGCTGCTGGCCTCCTGGCTGGTCGCGGTGAGCCTGATCCCGATGCTGTCCGCGCGCATGCAGACCCCCAAGCTGGTGCATTCCAACAGCGGCGTGATCGCCCGCCTGCAGCGCCGCTACGCCACGCTGCTGCAGTGGACCCTGGAGCACCGCGGCTGGAGCGTGTTCGGCATCGTGATGGTGATCCTGATCAGCCTGGTGCCGATGAAGCTGACCAAGATCGACATGTTCGGTGGCGAGGGCGGCCACGAGGTGTTCATCGGCTACAACTGGAAAGGCGCCTACACCTTCGGCCAGATGTCCGAGGAAGTGGCCCGCGTCGAACGCTACCTGGACGATCACCGCCAGGAGCTGCATATCACCCAGGTGTACTCCTGGTACAGCGAGCAGGAAGGCAGCAGCACGATCGTGACCTTCGACACCGAGCACGCCAAGAACATGCCGGCCGTGCAGGAGGCGCTGCGCAAGGGCCTGCCGCGTTCGGCGCGTGCCGATTACGTGGTCGGCAACTCCGGCGACGGCGGTGGCGGTAGAAACAACCAGGTGCAGGTGCAGCTGGTCGGCGACTCGACCAAGATGCTGCAGGAGATCGGCGAGGAAGTGGTGCCGCTGCTGGCCCAGCGCAAGGAACTGCGCGACGTGCGCATCGACAACGGCGAGAAGGGCAGTGAGCTGTCCATCCATGTGGACCGCGAGCGCGCGGCGGCGTTCGGCTTCAATGCCGAGCAGGTGGCCAGCTTCGTCGGCCTGGCCCTGCGGGGCGCACCACTGCGCGAGTTCCGCCGCGGCGACAGCGAAGTACCGGTATGGGTGCGCTTCGCCGGTGCCGAGCAGAGCAGCCCGGAGGACCTGGCCAGCTACACCGTGCGCACTGGCGATGGCCGCTCGGTACCCCTGCTGAGCCTGGTCGATGTGGCGATCAAGCCTTCGGCCACCCAGATCGGCCGCACCAACCGTCAGACCACGCTGACCATCAAGGCCAACCTGGCCGAGAAGGTGACCGTGCCCGACGGTCGCAAGGCGATGGAGGAAACGCTCAAGCCGATGAGCTTCCCGGCCGGCTACACCTTCAGCTTCGACGGCGGCGACTACGGCGATGACAACGAAGCGATGGCGCAGATGATGTTCAATCTGGTGATCGCGCTGGTGATGATCTACGTGGTGATGGCGGCCGTGTTCGAGTCGCTGCTGTTCCCGGCCGCGATCATGAGCGGCGTGCTGTTTTCGATCTTCGGGGTGTTCTGGCTGTTCTGGATCACCGGCACCTCGTTCGGGATCATGTCCTTCATCGGCATCCTGGTGTTGATGGGCGTGGTGGTGAACAACGGCATCGTGATGATCGAGCACATCAACAACCTGCGCCGCCGCGGCATGGGCCGGACCCAGGCCCTGGTGGAAGGCTCACGCGAGCGCCTGCGCCCGATCATGATGACGATGGGGACCGCGATCCTGGCGATGATCCCGATTTCCATGACCGACACCCAGCTGCTCGGCAACGGCCCGCCGTACTACCCGATGGCCCGCGCCATCGCCGGCGGCCTGGCGTTCTCCACGGTGGTCAGCCTGCTGTTCCTGCCGACCATCTACGCCATGCTCGATGACATGAGCACGGCGGTGTCGCGGATCATCCAGCGCGCGCGCGGCCGCGGCGTCGAAGCCCCGGTGGTCGAGCCGGGCGCAGAATCGGTGTGAGGGTGCATGGAGGCCCGTTGGGCGGGCCTCCTTTTTTCGCGAACGCATCCATGCATGGCGTGGATCTACACACTACCCGGGGCTCCACATCCGGGCACAAAAAAGGCCACGCAATGCGTGGCCTTTCGATTCACAGCCGGCGCGGAAATCAGCCCGCCACCTTCCCCCACACCTGGAACCCGGTCAGCCACAACCCGAGCATGCTGCCCAGGTTGGTCAGCATGAAGGTCAGCACCACACGGGTCACCCGGTTGCGGTACCAGCCCCTGACGCTCTGCGCGTCATCGCGCAGCTTCAGGAAATCCTCGTAGGCCGGCTTGCGCAGGCGCGCTTCCACCAGCGCGGAGAACGCACCGGTTGGGATGCTCAGGCGGAACGGCTTGAACGGCGCCACCACGATCGCGGTCAGGATGCTCAGCGGGTGGCTGCCGGCCAACAGGCAGCCCAGGCCCGCCAGGCCACCGGTATACATCGCCCAGACCGCCAGCAGCTCGCTGCCGACGCCCAGGCCACCGCGGTAGAAGCCCACGCCGATGCCGGTCAGCACGATGGCCAGGATCGCCAGCGTGATCCACGGAATGTTGCGCTTCTTGGGCACGTCTTCCAGCGACTCGCGCAGCGGGCCCGGCGCGTCGGTGTCGGTTTCCAGGTACTTGGCCAGGCCGGCCAGATGACCGGCACCAACAACGGCCAGCACTTCGCGCTGGGCCGGGTCATGCACTTCACGCAGGCGCGTGGCCATGTAGCGGTCGCGCTCGCCGATGATGGTTTCGTACAGGGCCGGGCTCTCGCTGGCGAACTCGCCGAAGCTGGCTTCGAGCATGTCGCCCTGCTTGAGCTTCTCGATCTCGTCTTCGCCAACTTCCTCGGAGGCGAACAGGCCAGCGCCCAGGCCCATCACCAGCTTGATCTTGCCGAAGAAGCCCAGCCGCTGCGAAGCGCGCTTGAAGGTCAGGCCGACCTCGCGGTCGATCAGGTGCACCGGCAGGTTGCGTTCGTTGGCCATCACCACCGCGCGCTTGAGCTCGGCACCCGGCTCGATCTCCAGCTGCTCGGCCAGGCGGCGCTGGTAGGCGGCCAAGGCCAGGTTGGCCGCAAACAGGGCGACGCGACCCTTGCGGATCACCTCGACCAGATCCAGCTTGGCCAGTGCGTCCGGGTTGGTCAGTGCCTGCAGGCGCTGCGCGTCCAGTTCGACCGCGACCGCATCGAAGCGGCCACTTTCGATCGCACGTTCCACGGCTTCCACGCTGGCCTGCGAGACGTGCGCAGTGCCCAGCAGGGTATAGCGCACGCCATCGCGTTCGACGATGCGAACGGGCTGGCCGGCGAACAACGTGTCGCCGGCGTCAATCAGGGTATCGGTCATTGCATCATTCATTCGAAGGGGCGCTGTCGGCACCATCGCCGAGCGCGCGCTGCATCTGGACGGTATCCAGCCAGCGGCCATGCTTGCGGCCGAGGCCGCGGAAAACGCCGACGGTATGGAAACCGAAACGCTCGTGCAGTTTGATGGAGGCGGTGTTGGTCGGCTCGCCGATGACGGCCACCATCTGCCGGTAACCGCGTGCGACGCAGGCATCGATCAGGCCCTGCATCAGCGCGGTGCCGACGCCGCGGCCCTGGAAGGCCGCATCCACGTAGACCGAGTTCTCCACGGTCCACTGGTAGGCGATCCGGCCGCGGTAGGTATTGGCGTAGGCATAACCGGCCACCTGACCATCGACCTCGGCCACGATGTACGGAAACCCACGGCCGACGATGTCCTGCATGCGGCGGCGCATTTCCGCCGCATCCGGAATCTCGTACTCGTAGGTGTTGACGAAGTCGGTCACTTCCACCGCATAGATCGCGGTGATGGCCGCGATATCGGCATCGGTGGCGTCGCGCAGCTGCACGGTCACGGTGGGGTGTCCTGGTGGGTCAGTCGATGTAGCGCTTGAGCAGATCGCCGTATGCATCGATGCGGCGATCACGCAGGAACGGCCAGATGCGGCGGACGTGTTCGCTGCGCTGCAGGTCCACATCGCAGACCAGCACGGTCGGCTCGCCACCGGCTTCGGCGATGAACTCGCCCTGCGGGCCAAGCACATGGCTGTTGCCCCAGAACTGGATGCCCGACGCGCCCAGCGGCGAGGCCTCATGGCCAACACGGTTGCAGCTCAGCACCGGCACGCCGTTGGCCACGGCATGGCCACGATGGCTGAGCACCCACGCATCGCGCTGGCGGCCCTGCTCATCCTGCTGGTCATCCGGGTCCCAGCCGATCGCGGTGGGGTAAAGCAGCAGCTCGGCACCGGCCAGCGCCATCAGGCGGGCGGCTTCCGGATACCACTGGTCCCAGCACACGAGCACGCCAAGGCGACCCACCGAAGTGTCGATCGGGGTGAAACCCAGATCGCCCGGGGTGAAGTAGAACTTCTCGTAGAAGCCCGGATCGTCCGGAATGTGCATCTTGCGGTACTTGCCGAGCAGCGTGCCGTCTTTCTCGAAGACCACGGCCGTGTTGTGGTACAGCCCGGCCGCGCGGCGCTCGAACAGCGACCCGACGATCACCACGCTGTGCTTCCTGGCCAATGCGCCCAGGCGCTCGGTGCTCGGGCCCGGGATCGGCTCGGCCAGATCGAACTCATCGACCGACTCGTGCTGGCAGAAGTACGCACCGTTGTGCAGCTCCTGTAGCAGGATCAGCTTGGCACCCTGCGCGGCCGCTTCAGCCACGCGCGCTTCGATGACGGCCAGGTTGGCCTCGGCATCGCCGTGGTTGCGCTCCTGGATCAGGGCGACGGAAAGGGTGTGGCGTGAGCTCATCCGGACACGGTCCTGCAAGGGGAAAAACGCAGTTTATCTCGGATGGGTGCACGCAGCGTGCTGGCTGCTAAATGGGTGACACCCACGCGTCGGCAGTGCCGGCCGCTGGCCGGCTCCGCAGGGTGACTGGAACGTCAGCAGTCAGGCCACGACCATCCGTCGTGGCCCGTCGCTCTTCCGTCGGCGGCCAGTGCACTGTCGAAGGGATGGCGGGGGCGGAGGTGCGGGACCGTCAGGGCGCCATGGATGGCGCCCACGAGCCCCCAGGGATGGGTTTACGGCGCGTCCCGCACCTCCGCCCCCGCCAGCCCAGCCTCCGCAGCCTTCCGGCCGCGTGCTTTGCTGTCAGGCCAGCAACCCCGCCGGCAGCTGCATCGTGATGCAGTGCAGGCTGCCGTTCTGCCAGATCAGCGAGCGGCACGGCACCGGCACGATCTGGCGGTCCGGATAGGCCTGCGCCAGCACCGCGCGTGCAGCCTCGTCCGCAACATCCCCATAGGCCGGCATCAACACCGCGCCATTGAGGATCAGATAGTTCGCATAGGAAGCGGCCAGGCGTCGACCTTCATCGATCACCGGCTGCGCCCACGGCAGCGGGAACAGGCGGTACGGCTGGCCGTCGGCGGTACGCAGCGCCGCCAGTTCAGCGCCCATCGCCTGCAGTTCGGCGTAGTGCGAATCGCTGGCGTCATCGCAGGCCTGGTAGACGATGCTGTCGGTCGAGGCGAAGCGGGCCAGGGTATCGATGTGGGCGTCGGTGTCGTCGCCTTCCAGATAGCCATGGTCCAGCCACAGCACACGCTCCTGGGCCAGCCAGGTGGCCAGGTCCGCGCTGAGCGATTCGCGGCTGCGGTCCGGATGACGCTCGTGCAGGCACTGCCAGGTGGTCAGCAGGGTGCCGGCGCCGTCGGTCTCGATGCCGCCGCCTTCCAGGGCGAACGGAATGCTCTGCAGCTCGGCATTGTTGAACAGGCCTGCGGCATGCAGCACGCCGACCAGCTGGTCATCCAGGCTGGCGTCGAACTTGCCGCCCCAGCCGGTGAAGCGGAAGTCCAGCAGGCGGAAGCCGCCATCGGCACGCTTGAGCGTGATCGGGCCGGAATCGCGCAGCCAGGTGTCGTCATACTGGGCGGTCACGAACCGCACGCGGTCCGTATCGATCCGGTTCGAGCGCAGGCGCGCATCGGCGTACGCCTCCAGGTCGTCGTCGGCGACGATGATCACCACCGGCTGGAAGCGGGTGATGGCCGCGACGAGCGCGATGTAGGTGTCCTCGACGTCACCCAGGCGGTCGGCCCAGTCGGTGTCGGCGTGGGGCCAGGCGATCAGGATGGCGGACTGGGATTCCCATTCGGCCGGAAAGCGGAGCGTGTCGTTCATGATCTCGATGCGATGGCCCGCCGGCTGGCGGGCAAAGGGAAAGGGGTCAGCGGATCGGCGGTTTCGGCCCGATCTCGTTGGCGTCGGCGCGGTTGGCCACCACGTCGATCACCTTCTGCTTTTCGAAGTAGACGGTGAACTGCGGGTAGACCCAGCGGTTGATCGTCGGCCACTGGCGCTTCTGCCCGCCGCGCGGTTCCAGGCGCTCGCCCGGGTCGCCGAACTGGGCCTGGACCTGCTGCATGCTCTGGCCGCGGACGGGCAGGGCGATGGCGGGCTTTTCACGGCTGCGGTCGATCAGCAGGGTGTCGGCGTGGGCGCTGGAGATGGCCAGTACGGCCAGCAACGGCAAGGTGCTCAGGTAACGCTTCATCTCGATCTACTCCCCAGTGGTCAAGAAGGTGGAAGGTCCCGCGGCAGCCGGTCTGACAACCGCTGGCCGAGGGCGACCCGGCGATTACAACAAAAATGGCAGCAAAAAGCCGCCCGGAGGCGGCTTTTTGTTCATCGCCCGGCCCGGTGAGGGGCCGGTGGCGGCCGCAAGGCCGGCCGGCTCAGCGCTGGCGAGCCTTGAAACGCGGGTTCGACTTGCAGATCACGAAGATCTTGCCGCGGCGACGGACGACCTTGCAGTCACGGTGACGGGACTTGGCCGACTTCAGGGAAGAAAGGACTTTCATTGCATACCTCGGCGTAAACGTTGGATTCGGTTGGAGCGCGGCCGCGATATGCAGATGACAATCGGCAGGTGACGCCCGTTCAAGCCCGCCATTCTACCGGGCTTTTTTCCATCCTTTCAAGTGGTTGCACCAAAAAGGTCTCGGAGCACCCCGGGCAGGGGCTAGAATGGGCGGTCAATTTTACAGGGAAACCCATGAATCAGCTTCCTTCCGTGCTCACCATCGACGGTCCTTCCGGGGCCGGCAAAGGGACTGTCAGCCGCATTGTCGCACGCCGGCTGGGCTGGCATTACCTGGATTCGGGCGCCCTGTACCGGGCGGTGGGCGTGGCCGCCAGCTGGGCTGATATCGACACCTCCGACGCCTCGGCGCTGGTGCGCTGCACCTTTGACACCCACGTGCGGTTCGTCGAATCGGCCGATGGCGGGCTGCGGGTGCTGGTCAACGAGACCGATGCCACCGACGAGCTGCGCCTGGAAACCACCGGGGCGCTGGCCTCGGCCATTGCGGCCATCCCGGAGGTCCGGGCGGCGCTGAAAGAGCGCCAGCGCGCATTCAGGATGGAGCCCGGGCTGGTGGCCGACGGGCGGGACATGGGCACGGTGATCTTCCCGGACGCCCCATTCAAGGTGTTTTTGACCGCCAGCGCCGAGGAACGGGCCGAGCGCCGGCATAAGCAGTTGAAAGACAAGGGTGTTTCGGTTAACTTTGACGACCTCCTGCGCGAGATCATGGCCCGCGACGCCCGTGATGCACAGCGCACAGTGGCGCCCCTGAAGCCGGCAGACGATGCCGTCGTCATCGACACCAGTGGTATTGGCATCGACGCTGTCGTTGCCAAGGTATTGGATCTGCTTCCGGTTTCGGGTGCCTGATCCGTTGTAAAGGAGGGCCGTCAGTCCATCGGCGGTGTCGCACCATCGCAAGGCAACAAAAGCTCCGTCCCGCAATGATGCGTGGCGGTTTTCCTACTTAACACACGACCTGCGTTACCGGGGTCGACCAACAGGCGGGCAGTAAGCGGTTCCCTTCGGGGCCAATGCCCATGTGTCCAACAGAGTAAATCTAATGACCGAATCATTTGCAGAGCTGTTCGAAGCCAGTCAGGCCAATCTGGCCAAGCTGAAGCCGGGCTCGATCGTCAGCGGTGTCGTTGTTGAAGTCCGCGGCGATGTCGTGGTGATCAACGCCGGCCTGAAGTCCGAAGGCATCGTGCCGATCGAACAGTTCCGTAACGACGCTGGCGAGATCGATGTCGCTGAAGGCGACGTCGTCAAGGTTGCCCTCGATTCCATCGAGAACGGCTTCGGTGAAACCGTTCTGTCGCGTGAGAAAGCCAAGCGCGCGATGGTGTGGGACGAGCTGGAAGAAGCGTTGGAAAAGAACGAAACCATCACCGGCCGCATCAGCGGCAAGGTCAAGGGTGGTTTCACCGTGGACATCAAGGATGTCCGCGCGTTCCTGCCCGGTTCGCTGGTGGATGTGCGCCCCGTGCGCGACCCGGCCTACCTGGAAGGCAAGGAGCTGGAATTCAAGCTCATCAAGCTGGACCGCAAGCGTAACAACGTCGTTGTGTCCCGTCGTGCAGTCGTCGAAAGCGAGCATTCGGAAGAGCGCGAGCAGCTGATGGACAAGCTGCAGGAAGGCGCGATCCTGAAGGGTGTCGTCAAGAACCTGACCGATTACGGCGCATTCGTGGACCTGGGCGGTATCGACGGCCTGCTGCACATCACCGACATGGCCTGGAAGCGCGTGCGCCATCCGTCCGAAGTCGTGAACGTCGGCGACGAGCTGGACGTGCGCGTGCTGAAGTTCGACCGCGAGCGCAACCGCGTTTCGCTGGGTCTGAAGCAGCTGGGCGAGGATCCGTGGGACAACATCGCCCGTCGTTACCCGGCCAACAGCCGCGTCTTCGGCAAGGTCTCCAACGTCACCGATTACGGCGCATTCGTCGAGATCGAGCCGGGCGTCGAAGGTCTGGTGCACGTGTCCGAAATGGATTGGACCAACAAGAACGTCAACCCGTCCAAGGTTGTGCAGGTCGGTGACGAAGTTGAAGTCATGGTCCTGGACGTCGACGAGGAGCGTCGCCGCATCTCGCTGGGCATGAAGCAGGTTGCCGCCAATCCGTGGGAAACCTTCGCTGCCATCCACAAGAAGGGCGACAAGGTGTCGGGCCAGATCAAGTCGATCACCGACTTCGGCATCTTCATCGGCCTGGACGGCGGTATCGATGGCCTGGTGCACCTGTCCGACATCAGCTGGAACACCACCGGCGAAGACGTGGTCCGCAACTTCAAGAAGGGCGACAACCTGGACGCCGTCGTCCTGGCCGTCGATCCGGAGCGCGAGCGCATCAGCCTGGGCGTCAAGCAGCTGGAGCAGGATCCGTTCGGTCAGTACATGGCTGCCAACCCGAAGGGTTCCAAGGTCGAAGGCGTGGTCAAGGAAGTGGACGCCAAGGGCGCTACCATCGAACTGGCTGACGGCATCGAAGGCTACGTGGCTGCTCGCGACGTTGCCAACGAGCGCGTCGATGATGCGACCCAGTTCCTGAAGGTCGGTGACAAGGTTGAAGCCAAGTTCGTGGGCATGGATCGCAAGGGTCGTACCCTGCAGCTGTCGATCAAGGCCAAGGACGACGCGGAAATGCGCGAAGTGCTGGAGGAATACCAGTCCTCTTCGGCCTCGAGCGGCACCACCCAGCTCGGCGCGCTGCTGCGTGCACAGCTGAACGGCAACAAGTCCGAGTAATCGGTCTGTCGCTGTCGTAGTTTCCTGGACGGCCCGGACATCAGTCCGGGCCGTTTCAGGGTCTGAGTTCCTCCCCAAGAGCCCGTAATGACCAAATCCGAGCTGATCGAAATCCTGGCGCGCCGACAGGCGCATTTGAAGTCGGACGATGTCGATCTGGCGGTGAAGTCGTTGCTGGAAATGATGGGTGGGGCGCTGGCCGGCGGGGATCGCATCGAGATCCGCGGGTTCGGCAGTTTTTCGTTGCACTACCGGCCGGCACGGCTGGGGCGCAATCCCAAGACCGGGGAATCGGTCGCGTTGCCGGGCAAGCATGTCCCGCACTTCAAGCCGGGCAAGGAACTGCGCGAGCGCGTCAGCGCCGTGGTCCCGCTGGAAAGCGATCCTGCCTGAGTGGCCATCCGCCAAGGGGCGGATGCATGATTTCCATGGAGTCGGCTAAGCTACACGCTCACGGAACAGGAGCTGCTGCATGAACGTCGTACGTCTGCTGATCCTGCTGGCGGTTCTGGTGGTGGGGCTCATCATCGGTGCGCTCAACTCGCAGCCGATCATCATCAGCCTGGGCTTTACCCAGATCAATTCCACCACCGGCGTGGCGATCATCATCGCCCTGTTGTCCGGTGCACTCATCGGCGGCGGCCTCGTGCTCGCCAGCATGGTGATCCCGCTGTACGCCAAACTGCGCCGTGCGCAGAAGGCCGCGCCTGCCGTGGTCGTGGCACCCCCTTCTTCTTCTACATTCGACGGACGCTGAGCGCCGATGGAATTTGTCTCCGAGTGGTTCTGGTTCTTCCTGTGCCTGCCCCTGGCCGCGTTGTCCGGCTGGGTGATCGGGCGCCGTGGCGGTCAACGCCATGGCGACAACCAGGTCAGCCATCTGTCCAGCACGTATTTCCGCGGCCTGAACTATCTGCTCAATGAGCAGCCGGACAAGGCGATCGAGCTGTTCCTGCACATCGCCGAGCTGGACAAGGAAACCTTCGAGACCCAGGTCGCGCTGGGCCACCTGTTCCGCCGCCGTGGTGAGGTGGATCGTGCGATCCGCCTGCACCAGGGCCTGGTCAACCGCGCGGACCTGAGCGATCAGCAGCGCGTCCAGGCACTGCTGGCGCTGGGCGAGGACTACATGAAGTCCGGCCTGCTTGATCGCGCCGAAACCGTGTTCACCGAGCTGGCCCAGATCGACCAGCGCGCCCCGCAGGCACTCAAGCACCTGATCGGCATCTACCAGGCCGAGCGGGACTGGGAAAAGGCGATCGACAACGCCAGCCGTTTCGAAGAGGTCACCGGCGAGCCGATGGGCAAGCTGATCGGCCAGTTCGAATGCGAGCTGGCCGAGCGCTACCGCGGCGCCGGCAAGATCGACGAAGCGCGCGCCGCGATCGCGCGGGCGTATCAGGCCGATGCGATGTCGGTGCGCGCCGGCATCATCGAAGGGCGCCTGGAGAACGATGCCGGCAATGCCGAGGCCGCCGTGCGCGCCTTCGAGCGTGCGGCCCGCAATGATCCGGAGTACCTGCCCGAAGTGCTGCAGGCGCTGATGCAGAACTACCGCAAGGTGGGTGACCTCGGTGGCGCGCGCGCCTTCCTCTCGGAAATGACCGAGCATTACCGCGGTATCGCCCCGGTACTGGCGCTGACCCAACTGATGGAAGAACAAGAGGGCGTCGCGCCGGCGCGCGCCTACCTCGGCCGTCAGCTCAAGGACCGGCCGTCGGTCCGTGGCGAGTCGGCGCTGATCGACCTGACCCTGGCCGAGGGCGCCGATTCCACCGCGACCCTGCACGATCTCAAGCACATCACCGACCAGCTGCTGGTCCGCAACCCTGCCTACCGCTGCACCCGCTGCGGCTTCGGCGCACGCACGCATCACTGGCAGTGCCCGAGCTGCAAGGAATGGGGCACCGTCAAGCCGCTGCTCAACTACGCGGTGCTCTGACCCATGATGGTCGCGTGGATGGCGGGGCTGCTGGCGGTGCTGGCGGTATCGGCGGGCCTGACCTGGGGCGCACGCGCCTACGCGCTGCGCCGCAATCTACTGGATGAGCCCGGCGAACGCCGCAGCCATGGGGTGGCGACGCCACGCGGTGGCGGCATTGCGATCGTGCTGACCCTGCTGCTGGCCTGCGCGGTCGCCGCGGTGATCTGGCCCAAGGCCGGGATCACCTTGGCGGTGTTCGCGCTGGGGCTGGTGCTGGTGGCCGGGATCGGCTGGTGGGACGACCATCGGCCGCTGCCGGCGGTTCGCCGCCTGCTGGTCCATGTCATCGCGGCCGCGCTGCTGGCGGGGTTGGTCTGGCACGCCAGTGGCAATCCCTGGCAGGCGCTGCTGGCGCTGTTGTTTGCCACCTCGTTGATCAACATCTGGAACTTCATGGATGGGATCAACGGCATCGCCACCACTCAGGCGATCCTGGCGGGCCTCGCGTTCGCGCTGGTACTGCCGCCGCCCTACGGGCTGGCCGGGGTCGTGCTGGGCCTGGCCTGTCTGGGCTTCCTGCCGTTCAACTACCCGAAGGCGCGCATCTTCATGGGCGACGTCGGCAGTGGGGCGCTGGGCTATGCCATCGCGGCGCTGGTCTGTCTGGTCAGCGTGCGCACCGATATCCACTGGTTGCTGTTGCTGGTGCCGCTTTCGGCCTTTCTTGTGGACGCAGGCTTCACATTGCTTTCGCGCATCCTGTCCGGACAGCGCTGGATGGAACCCCACACGCAGCATCTCTATCAGCGCGCGGTGAAAAGTGGTGCAAGCCACACTTCCGTCACCGGGATGTATCTTGTTTTTGGAATATTCAGTGCGGCAGTGTTTAATGCATGCACGAATTTGCAGCCGAGGTGGGAGGCTGCCGTGGCCATCGCGTGGTTGATCCTCGCGTCCGGCCTTTGGCTGCTCCTGCGCAAGGGAATGCGCAACTAGAAGGATTACGCTGTTTATGACGCCTTGGCAGGACCGACTTACCGGCTTGATGCCCCGTGCGGCCATCGTCGCCCACGACCTCTTCATGGTCTGGGCGTGCTGGCAGCTGCTGCACGCGGGACGCTACTCGATGCTGGCCGATGCGCCGGCGTTGCCGCTCTGGAACATCGATACCTCGCTGGTGCTGGTCATCCAGGCGGTGGTGTTCTGGCGGGTGGGCCTGTACCGCGGCCTGTGGCGCTTTGCCAGCGTCGCCGATCTGCTCAACATCTTCAAAGCCAGCTTCATCGGCCTGCTCGCCATCGTCGTGGCCTTGGCGTACAAGCGCTTTGAAGGCGTGCCGATGTCGGTGCTGGTCATCTATCCGTTCGCGCTGTCGGCGCTGCTGGGTGCACCGCGCCTGCTGTACCGCGCGTGGAAGGACTACCAGGCGCTGCAGTCGGATGTAACGGCCCGCCGCGTGCTGATCCTCGGTGCCGGCCAGGCCGCCGAAGCCCTGGTCCGCGATCTGCGCCGCTCGGGTGATTTCGAGCCGGTCGGCCTGCTCGACGACGCCCCGCATCTGCAGGGCGCCAAGCTGCAGGGCCTGCCGATTCTGGGCACTCTGGAGGATGCACCGGCCGTGGTCCGCGAGACCGCCGCCAAGCTGCTGGTGATCGCCATCCCGTCGCTGGATGCCGTCGGCATGCAGCGGGTGGTGGCCATCTGCGAAAGCACGGGCGTCCCGTTCCGGATGGTGCCCAAGCTCAACGACATTCTGCTGGGTCACTCGTTGCCGGGTGAGCTCAAGGAAGTGGCGATCGAGGACCTGCTCGGCCGCAAGCCGATCCTGCCGGACTGGGCGCTGATCCGTGGCTGGCTGGGCGGACGCACCGTGCTGGTCACCGGCGCGGGCGGTTCGATCGGGTCCGAGCTGTGCCGCCAGTGCGCGCGGCATGGGGCAGGGCGCATCGTCCTGGTCGAAATGAGCGAGCTGCTGCTGCTGACCATCGAAGCCGAGCTGCAGCGCAGCTTCCCCGATCTGGTCGTGGAGGCGGTGCTGGGTGACTGCGGCGATCCGGCGGTGATCCGCCACGCGCTGTCGCTCTCGCGCGTGGATTCGGTCTTCCATGCCGCCGCCTACAAGCAGGTGCCGGTGCTCGAGCGCCAGCTGCGCGAGGCCGTGCGCAACAATATTCTGTCCACCGAGACGGTGGCCCGCGCCTGTGTCGAAGCGCGGATCGAGCATTTCGTGTTCATCTCCACCGACAAGGCGGTCGATCCGGTCAACGCGCTGGGCGCCAGCAAGCGCTACGCGGAGATGATCTGCCAGAGCCTGGACCAGAAGACCAGCCATACCCGTTTCGTGACCGTGCGCTTCGGCAACGTGCTGGCCTCGGCCGGCAGCGTGGTGCCGGTGTTCCGCGAGCAGATCCTCAAGGGCGGCCCGGTCACCGTGACCGACCCGGAAGTCACCCGTTACTTCATGACCATTCCCGAGGCCTGCCAGCTGATCCTGCAGGCGGCCGCGTCGGCCTCGCATGGGGCGATCTATACGCTGGACATGGGCGAGCCGGTGCCGATCCGCGTGCTCGCCGAGCAGATGATCCGCCTGGCCGGCAAGCAGCCGTACAAGGACATCGCCATCGTCTATACGGGCCTGCGCCCAGGCGAGAAACTGCACGAGACGCTGTTCTATTCCGACGAAGATTATCGTCCGACCGCGCACCCGAAGATTCTCGAAGCCGGCGTCCGCACGTTCGCGCGCGAACAGGTATTGGCCAATGTGCCGAAACTGCGCGAAGCGATTGCCAGCTACGACACTGATGCGATCAACAGCATTCTGTTTGCGACCATGCCGGAGTTCTCTCCGCTGCAACAGGACGATCACGTCAGCTCTGCTAAAGTTCTCGCCTTTCCGGCGCGTGAGGCCAACAGGTTCTGATGAGCAAGCGTATTCGTAAGGCGGTATTTCCTGTCGCAGGGTTGGGAACGCGATTCCTTCCGGCCACCAAGACCGTTCCGAAGGAAATGCTGCCGATCATTGATCGGCCGTTGATCCAGTACGCCGTTGATGAGGCGATCGAGGCGGGTTGTGACACCCTGATCTTCATCACCAACCGCTACAAGCATGCGGTTGCGGATTACTTCGACAAAGCCTACGAGCTGGAGCAGAAGCTCGAGCGCGCCGGCAAGAAGGAACAGCTTGAGCTGGTCCGCCATGTACTGCCCAACGGTGTCCGCGCTGTCTTCGTGACCCAGGCTGAAGCCTTGGGTCTGGGCCATGCGGTGCTGTGCGCCAAGGCGATTGTTGGCGACGAGCCGTTCGCCGTGCTGCTGCCGGACGATCTGATCTGGAACCGTGGCAACGGCGCGCTCAAGCAGATGGCCGACGCGAACGAAGCCACCGGCGCCAGCATCATCGCGGTCGAAGACGTCCCGCACGACAAGACCGGCAGCTACGGCATCGTGGCCACCGAGGCCTTCGATGGCCGCCAGGGCAGGATCAACGCGATCGTCGAAAAGCCCAAGCCCGAAGACGCCCCGAGCGATCTGGCCGTGGTCGGCCGTTACGTGCTGAGCCCGAAGATCTTCGAACTGCTCGAAGCGACCGGAACCGGTGCCGGCGGCGAGATCCAGCTGACCGACGCGATTGCCGAACTGCTCAAGACCGAACGCGTCGATGCGTTCCGCTTCGAAGGCCGTCGCTTCGACTGCGGTACCCATCTGGGTCTGGTCGAAGCCACGATCCGCTTCGCACTCGACAACGAGAAGCTGGCTGGTCCGGCCCGCGAAGTGCTGCAGAAGATGCTGGCGGAAGGCTGAGGGAACGCTCCCTCGCACGTTATGGCGATGGGGGACGCCGGCCGCTGGCCGGTTCCCGGAGAAACAGAAAAGGGCAGCCGCGAGGCTGCCCTTTTCGTTTCCGGCGGTGCACCGACCCACTGTCGGTGCCTACCTGTTGATCGGTGGCACGTTGCATCGATGCTGCCGGTGACATCGGTGCCGGCCCGTGGGCCGGCACCGATCACGACCTCACAGCGATTCGAAGATGCCCGCGGCGCCCATGCCGGTGCCGATGCACATGGTCACCATGCCGTACTTCTGCTGGCGACGGCGCAGGCCGTGCAGCAGGGTGGCGGTACGGATCGCGCCGGTTGCGCCCAGCGGGTGGCCCAGGGCGATCGCGCCGCCCAGCGGGTTGACCTTGGACGGGTCCAGGCCGCAATCGCGGATGACCGCGAGCGACTGCGCGGCGAAGGCTTCGTTGAGTTCGATCCAGTCCAGCTGGTCCTGGGTCAGGCCGGCCTGCTTGAGCGCCTTCGGGATCGCGGCGATCGGACCGATGCCCATCACTTCCGGGCGCACACCGGCGACCGAGAAGCTGACGAAACGGGCGAGCGGGGTCAGGCCGTAATCCTTGATCGCCTGCTCCGAAGCCAGCAGCACGGCGCCCGCGCCATCGCTCATCTGCGAGGAGTTGCCGGCGGTGACGGTGCCGCCGAACTGGCCGTTGCGGAACACCGGGCGCAGCTTGGCCAGGCCTTCGGCGGAGGAATCCAGACGCGGGCCTTCGTCGGTATCGACGATCTTGTCGCGGGTGATGATGCGGCGGCCGTCGGCCAGGTCAGGCTGGCGGGTGCGCACGTCGTAAGGGCTGATCTCGTCCTTGAAGTCGCCGTTCTGGATCGCCGCGATGGCCTTCTGGTGCGAGGCCAGCGCAAAGGCGTCCTGATCTTCGCGCGAGACCTTCCACTCTTCGGCGACCTTCTCGGCGGTGATGCCCATGCCATAGGCGATGGCGACGTGATCGTTGTCGAACACGCTCGGAGCCATCGCGATCTTGTTGCCCATCATCGGCACCATCGACATCGACTCGGTACCACCGGCCAGCATCAGGTCCGAATTGCCCAGGCGGATCTGGTCGGCGGCCATGGCCACGGCCTGCAGGCCCGAGGAGCAGAAGCGGTTGACGGTCTGGGCGGCGATGGTGTCCGGCAGGCCGGCCAGCAGCACGCCGATGCGCGCCACGTTCATGCCCTGCTCGGCTTCGGGCATCGCGCAGCCGATGATCGCGTCATCGATGCGGTTGACGTCCACGCCCGGCGC
The DNA here is from genome assembly GCF_052232875.1 of Stenotrophomonas sp. PUT21. Taxonomy (NCBI): domain Bacteria; kingdom Pseudomonadati; phylum Pseudomonadota; class Gammaproteobacteria; order Lysobacterales; family Lysobacteraceae; genus Stenotrophomonas; species Stenotrophomonas sp. PUT21. The sequence continues at coordinate 1,372,540 of NZ_CP197645.1, forward strand.
CTGTGCCACGACGGAGCGGAGCACGTGGGCCAGCATGTCATCGGGGCGGGTATTGCGGAACACGCCCTTGGGCGCCTTGCCTACCGGGGTGCGGGTGGCGGCGACGATGTAGGCGTCCTGGATTTGCTTGGTCATTGCAGTGATCTCTTGAATGTGGGGACAGGTGTGCCGACCAACGGTCGGCACCTACCGGGCGCGGACGGGGGCCGTCGCGCCCGGCGCGCCATCAATTGCGCAGCGGCTTGCCGGTCTTGAGCATGTGCGCGATGCGGGCCTGGGTCTTTTCCTGCTGGGCCAGTTCCACGAAGTGCTTGCGCTCCAGGGTGAGCAGCCACTCTTCGTCCACCAGCGTGCCGCGATCCACTTCGCCACCACACAGCACGGTGGCGATGCGCACGGCGATCTCGTAGTCGTACGGGCTGATGAAGCGGCCTTCCAGCATGTTGACCAGCATCATCTTGAACGTGGCAATGCCGACGTCGCCGGCAACCTGGATGCGGCGGGCCGGCATCGGCGGACGGTAGCCACCCTCGGCCAGCGCCAGCACTTCGGCCTTGGCGATGTGCAGGGTCTCGAAGCTGTTGAACACGACCTTGTCGGTGGCACGCATCAGGCCCAGTTCCTTGGCGTTGACCGCCGAGTTGGAGACCTTGGCCATCGCCACGGTTTCGAAGGTCTTCTTCAGCTCGGCGAACACGTCACCGCCCGGACCTGCGGCCTGCGAGGCGCGCACGGCCAGTTCCTTCAGGCCACCGCCGGCCGGCAGCAGGCCGACGCCGGCCTCGACCAAGCCGATGTAGCTTTCCAGCGCGGCCACGCTCTTGGCGCTGTGCATCTGGAACTCGCAACCGCCACCCAGGGCCAGGCCGCGCACGGCGGTCACCACCGGCACCAGCGAGTACTTGATCGCCTGGCTGGTGCGCTGGAAGTTGTGCACCATCTCTTCGAACTGATCGACCTTGCCGGCCTGCAGCAGGCCGAGCGCACCGGCCAGATCGGCACCGGCGGAGAAGGGTTCCTTCTGCTGCCAGATCACCAGGCCCTTGTAATCCTGCTCGGCGCGCTTGATCGCTTCCTGCAGGCCGTTGAGGACGTGATCGGACACGGTGTTCATCTTGGTCTTGAAGCTGACCACCGCAACGCCGTCGCCGTCGTGCCACATGCGCACGCCGTCGTTCTCGAACACGGTCTCGCCCGGGCTGAAGGTTTCCCCCAGCAGCGGGTCCGGGAAGCGCTGGCGCTGGTACACCGGCAGCGCCGAACGCGGCAGCTTGGCATTGCGCGACGGGCTGTAGCTGCCCTCGGCGGCGTGCACGCCATCGCGGCCATCGAACACCCAATCCGGCAGCGGCGCGTTGCTCATGCTCTTGCCGGCGACGATGTCATCGGCGATCCACTGGGCGACCTGCTTCCAACCGGCAGCCTGCCAGGTTTCGAACGGGCCCAGCGACCAGCCGTAGCCCCAGCGGATGGCCAGGTCCACATCACGTGCGGTCTCGGCGATATCGGCCAGGTGGTAGGCGCTGTAGTGGAACAGGTCACGGAAGGTCGCCCACAGGAACTGCGCCTGCGGGTGCTGGCTCTCGCGCAGCTTGGCGAACTTCTCGGCCGGGTTCTTGATCTTCAGGATCTCGACCACTTCCGGGGCGGCGGTGCGATCGGCCGGGCGGTAGTCCTGCTTTTCCAGGTCCAGCACGACGATGTCCTTGCCGACCTTGCGGAAAATGCCGGCACCGGTTTTCTGGCCAAGCGCGCCCTTGGCGATCAACCCCTCCAGCCACTTGGGCGACTTGAAGAATTCATGCCACGGATCGGTGGGCAGGGTGTCGCCCATGGTCTTGATCACGTGCGCCATGGTGTCCAGGCCGACGACGTCGGAGGTGCGGTAGGTCGCCGACTTCGGGCGGCCGACCAGCGGGCCGGTCAGGCCGTCCACTTCGTCGAAGCCCAGGCCGAAGGCCTGCGTGTGGTGGATGGTGGACAGGATCGAGAACACGCCGATGCGGTTGCCGATGAAGTTCGGGGTGTCCTTGGCATACACCACGCCCTTGCCCAGGGTGGTGACCAGGAACGCTTCCAGACCTTCCAGCACGGCAGCATCGGTGGTGGTGGCCGGGATCAGCTCGGCCAGATGCATGTAGCGCGGCGGATTGAAGAAATGCACGCCGCAGAAGCGGTGGCGCAGCTGCTCGGGCAGCACGTCGGCGAGCTTGTTGATGCCCAAGCCGGAGGTGTTGGAAGCCAGCACGGCGTGATCGGCCACGAACGGGGCGATCTTCTTGTACAGGTCCTGCTTCCAGTCCATCCGTTCGGCGATGGCTTCGATGATCAGGTCGCAGTCCTTCAACTGCTCCAGGCCGGTCTCGTAGTTGGCCGGCGTGATCGCCTCGGCGTAGGACTTGCTGGCGAGCGGGGCAGGGCTGAGCTTGCCCAGGTTGGCGATGGCCTTGAGCACGATGCCATCGGCCGGACCTTCCTTGGCGGGCAGGTCGAACAGCACCGTGTCGACGCCGGCGTTGGTCAGGTGGGCGGCGATCTGGGCGCCCATGACGCCGGCACCCAGCACGGCGGCACGGCGGACTAGCAGGGAATTGGACATGTCGATAAGCCTTTGTTGTCTGGAAGCCGGTCAGCGCCCGGCTCTACGGGGTGGAAAGGGAGGTCGTCGAAGCGCTCGAGGCCGCGCTGGCGCGGAATCCGGCTTCGGCGAAATGAATCAGTTCCTGGGCGGCATGGGCACGATGCGCCGCTTCGGTGACACCGGCGGGTCGCTTGATCAGGCCGAAGTCGGCCATGGCATAGGTCAGCGAGCCGGCGAGGAAATCCAGGCGCCAGTACAGCTCTTCCTTGCTCAGCCCCGGCACGCAGGCGGAGATCGCCTTGCCGAAGTCGCGCAGGACGTGGCCGTAATGGTCGGAAAGGAACTTGCGCAGGTTGTCGTTCTTTTCCGCGTAGGCGCGGGCGATGACGCGCACGAAGGCGCCGCCGGTCTGGCGGTCCTGGGCCATGGCCAGCGCCGGTTCGACGAAGGCGGCCAGGACCGGGCGCAGCTCACCGGGGTGTTCACGGCGGGCGCTGTCCAGCTGGGTCAGCCGGGCCGAGGTCATTTCATCCATCCGGCGGCGGAACACCTCGTTGACCAGGTTCTCCTTGGAGCCGAAGTGGTAATTGACCGCGGCGATGTTCACATCGGCCTGGCTGGTGACCTGGCGCAGCGAGGTGCCCGCGAACCCGTGCAGGGCGAACAGTTCCTCGGCAGCGCCGAGAATGCGGTCCTTGGTGGAGAAGTGGGCAGGTTTGGCCATGGGGCAGGGCAGTTCAATCAAACGATTGTTTGATACTAGACCTGTGGCTGCGCCGCTGCATTGTGCGGCGCAGCAGGAACAGGCATTCGTTCATCCGCCGCTGTGCAGTGCCGGCCTGTGGCTGGCAACCCCCGGAACTGCCTGAACGGGGCGCGCTACCCCGTCCGGTCCACGGCCGCCACGCATGGCGTGGCACTACCGTAGATGGGGAGGACACGTTAGAATTGGCGCACGTATATCAGGCTAAGCCCGCGTTTTGACGCGGGTTTTTTTCATGTTAACCTCGGGCCGATCAAGTGGCCCGCCCAACGGAGTATTCCCATGGCGCTGGAGCGCACCCTTTCCATCATCAAGCCGGACGCCGTCGCCAAGAACGTCATCGGTGAAATCTACGCCCGCTTTGAAAAGGCCGGCCTGAAGGTCGTCGCCGCCAAGTACAAGCAGCTGTCGCGCCGTGAAGCCGAAGGCTTCTACGCCGTGCACCGCGAGCGTCCGTTCTTCAACGCGCTGGTCGAGTTCATGATTTCCGGCCCGGTGATGATCCAGGCGCTGGAAGGCGAGAACGCCGTGCTGGCCCACCGCGACCTGCTGGGCGCCACCAACCCGAAGGAAGCCGCCGCAGGCACCATCCGCGCCGACTTCGCTGAATCCATCGATGCCAATGCCGCCCACGGCTCGGACTCGGTTGAGAATGCCGCGATCGAAATCGCCTACTTCTTCGCCGCGACTGAAGTCGTCTCGCGCTGAGAGTGATGCCGTGAACGAGGTCGTACAGCCAACCGCCATCCCATCCGTGCTCGTCCCGAGCCCGGTTGTGGCCAAGCAGAACCTGCTCGACCTCGATCGCGAGGGTCTGGAGCGCTTCTTCGCCGAGACACTCGGCGAAGCGCGCTACCGTGCCCATCAGGTGATGAAGTGGATCCACCATCACTACGTCACCGATTTCGATGACATGACCGACCTCGGCAAGGCGTTGCGCGCCAAGCTCAAGCAGCATGCCGAGGTGCTGGTCCCGAACATCGTCTTCGACAAGCCTTCCGCCGATGGCACCCACAAGTGGCTGCTGGCCATGGGCACCGACGGCAAGAATGCGATCGAAGCGGTCTACATCCCGGACAAGAACCGCGGCACGCTGTGCGTGTCCTCGCAGGTCGGCTGCGCGCTGAACTGCACCTTCTGTTCGACCGCCACCCAGGGCTTCAACCGCAACCTGTCCACCGCCGAGATCATCGGCCAGGTTTGGGTCGCAGCGCGCCATCTGGGCAACATCCCGCACAAGCAGCGTCGTCTCACCAACGTGGTGATGATGGGCATGGGCGAGCCGTTGATGAATTTCGACAACGTCGTGCGCGCCATGAGCGTGATGCGCGACGATCTGGGCTACGGCCTGGCCAACAAGCGCGTGACGCTGTCCACCTCCGGCCTGGTGCCGCAGATCGACCGCCTCTCCACCGAGAGCGACGTGTCGCTGGCGGTGTCGCTGCATGCGCCCAACGATGCACTGCGCGAGACCCTGGTCCCGCTCAACAAGAAGTACCCGATCGTCGAGCTGATGGCGTCGTGCGCACGCTACCTGCGCGCCAACAAGCGCCGCGAATCGGTCACCTTCGAATACACCCTGATGAAGGGCATCAACGACCAGCCCGAGCACGCCCGCCAGCTGGCGCGGCTGATGCGCCAGTTCGACAACGCCGTGCAGGCCTCGAACTCGGGCAAGGTCAACCTGATCCCCTTCAATCCGTTCCCGGGCACGCGCTATGAGCGCTCCGGCGAAACCGACATCCGTGCCTTCCAGAAGATCCTGCTCGATGCGAAGGTGCTGACGATGGTGCGACGCACCCGTGGCGACGACATCGATGCCGCCTGTGGCCAGCTCAAGGGCCAGGTCATGGACCGCACGCGCCGCCAGGCCGAGTTCAATAAAACGTTGCAGGACGGGAAAGGCCGGGATGCCGCTGCCTGATCGCCGATTGCCAGCCGTTGTTTTCTTCGCGCTGGCATTGGTCGGCTGTGGCAAACAAGGCATCAAACCGCCGTCCGCTCCCCTCGAGGTCGCGCCGACCTACGAGGCCCGCGACAATCCCGAGATCCGCAAGCGCGTGAACTACCAGGACCAGATGGTCCTGGCCGGCGAGTCGCTGCGGGCCGGCTCCCCGCAGGCCGCTGAAAAGCGCGTGCGGGCGGCGATGAAGATCGACGCGCGCCGTCCGGAGGCCTACATGCTGCTGGCGGCCATTGCCGCCCAGCGCGGCAACGACGCCGAGGCTGGGCAGCTGTATGCCAAGGCCGCCGAACTGGGCCCGGAGCGCGGCGACGTTCTCAACAATTATGGCGCGTGGCTATGTGCTCATGGCCGGCCGGCCGAGTCGCTGGTCTGGTTCGACCGGGCGCTGCAGGCGCCGGGCTACACCACGCCGGCCTCCGCCCTGGCCAATGCCGGTGGCTGTGCACTGGACGCGGGCCAGCCCGAACGGGGGATTCGAGACCTGCGACGGGCGCTTGAGATAGATCCCGTCAATGCCTATGCACTGGAGTCGATGGCCCGCAACGAGTACGCCCAAGGGCGCTATTTCGAGGCCCGGGCCTTTTCGCAACGGCGTTTGACGGCTGCACCGGCCACACGTTCCGTGTTACAACTTGCCTCTCAAATCGAGGCGCGGCTTGGCGACAGCGTGGCATCCGGTCGCTATCTGCAGCGAATTCATGACGAATTTCCGCAGGATGCGGCACCTAATCCCCGGGGTTGAAGCATTGTGATTGATGACCAGACTGTGAACGCTTTTGACACTGCGGCCGGTTGCGGAGCTCGTCTTCGCCAGGCCCGGGAAGCGGCCGGACTGACCCTGGAGGCGGTGGGGCAGCAGCTGCACATGCCGGTTCAGGTACTCAAGTCCCTCGAAGAAGAGCAGTGGCAGCGCCTCGGCGCGCCGGTCTTCGTCCGTGGGCAGCTGCGCAGCTATGCCCGCCTGCTCAAGGTGGATATCGGCGAAATCCTCGAGCAGGCCCACATCGGGCCGATCGTGCCGCCGCAGCTGGTCAGCCATACCCATACCCCGCGGGCGCGGCGCATTGCCGAGAGCCTAGGGCGTCGTGTCCTGTATGTCGGTATCACCGCGGTTCTGGCCGTCCCGGTCTGGTTCGCCACCCGCGGCCATTTCGATGGCACGGCGACCATCCCGAACACCGCATCGCTGGATGTGATCCCGGCGGCGGTCCCGGTGGCCGGTGGCGACGCCCCGGAAGCGGCCGCACCGGCGGCCGTCGAAGCGGCCAAGCCGTCTGCGCCGGCAGCGCCGTACCTGGCATCGCTGACCCCGGTTCCGCGGCCGGCCTCCGCGCCCGCGCCGCAGGCCGGCGCGCTGAGCCTGCAGTTCAAAGGCGACAGCTGGGTGGACATTTCCGGGCCGGACGGCACCACCGTCGAAAAGGCCCTGATCAAGTCGGGCGAGACCCGCAGCTTCGCGCCAGGCCAGGTGGCCCGCATGGTGCTGGGCAATGCATCGGCGGTCGAGGTTCAGCAGGCCGGCACTATCGTCGACCTTTCGCCGTACCAGCGAGCCAACGTGGCACGCTTTACGGTATCCTCTGACGGCTCCGTGGTCCCAGTTTCGCACTGAACCGCGTTTCCCCAATCCAATTCAAATAGCTCCTCCTCATGGGCGGGGCGAGAGTACGCATGGCGATCGACGACCTGCTCGACGAGCACGAACAAAGTGAACGCGTCCGCGGCTGGCTGCGGAAGAACGGTGTCAGCATCCTCGCTGGCGTGGCCATCGCGATCGGTGGCATCTGGGGCTGGAAAGAGTGGCAGACCCGGCACAGCAACAGCCTGGCCGGCGCCAACGTCCAATACCAGATCGTCCTCAAGAGCCTGGAAGAAAAGGATCTGGAGCAGGCCGCCAAGGGTGTGAAGGACCTGGAAAGCGGCAAGGCCAACATCTACGCCGATCTGGCTGCGTTGCAGCTGGCCAAGGCCCAGGTCGATGCCGGCAAGAACGAAGACGCGCTGGCGACCCTGCGCGCGATCAAGGCCGACCCCGAATTCAAGCCGGTGATCGAGCAGCGCGTCGCGCGCCTGCTGGTGGCCACCGGCAAGACCGAGGATGCGATCAAGCAGCTCGGCACCGCAACCGACAGCGCCAGCCTGGAAATCCATGGCGATGCACTGATGGCGCAGGGCAAGCGTGATGCCGCCCGCGAGCAGTATGAGAAGGCGCTCAAGACGCTGGACGTGGCAGCGCCCCAGCGGCGCCTGCTGGAAACCAAGTTGACGGATGCCGGTGGCACCGTCACCGATCCTGCGGAGTCGGTGTAATGAATCAGATGGTCATGATCAAGCGCGTTGCCACGGTTGCCCTGTTGGGCATGGCCCTGACCGGCTGCAGCACGATGAAGGGCTGGTTCGCCGGCAAAGATGCCGCGGCCAAGAAGGCACTGGAACCGGCCGAACTGGTCAAGTTCGATGCCACCGCCAAGGTCGACAAGATCTGGACGGCCAACGTCGGCAAGGGTGAGAAGCGTATCGGCGTCCGTCAGGGCCCGGTGGTCGCCGATGGTCGCGTCTACGCGGCCGCCATCTATGGTGGCGTGCATGCCATCGACCTGCAGACCGGCAAGAAGATCTGGACCTACGAACCGGCCAAGGTCAAGAAGCAGCCCAAGCTGCGTCTGTCCGGTGGCCCGGGCGTGGGTGACGGCCTGGTCGTCATCGGCACCCTGGATGGTGAAGTCATCGCGTTGAACGCGGCCGACGGTACCGAAAAGTGGCGTGCCAAGGTGCCGGGTGAAGTCATCTCCGCCCCGGCCGTGGGCCAGGGAATGGTGTTCGTGCGCAGCAACGACGGTCGCGTGACCGGTCTGGATGCCGAGAACGGCACCCAGCGCTGGTTCAACCCGCGCGAGCTGCCGGCGCTGACCGTACGTGGCAACGCGCCGGTCGTCACCGGCCCGGGCGTGCTGTTCATCGGCAACGACGACGGCTCCATCGCCGCGCTGGCCATGCAGGACGGCCGCACGCTGTGGGACCAGATGGTCGGCACCGGCGAAGGCCGTACCGAGCTGGAGCGCATGGCCGATATCGACGGCGCCCCGGTGCTGGAAGGCAATACGCTGTTCGTCAGCAGTTTCAAGAACCAGACCATGGCGATCGAAGGCCCGACCGGCCGTCCGCTGTGGGCACGTGATCATGGCGGCGCCGGTGGCGTGGCCCTGACCTCGGGCAATGTGTTCGTCACCGACAACAAGGGCGGCGTGTTCGGCCTGGACAAGGCCAGCGGTTCGGCCATGTGGTCGCAGACGGGCCTGGCCCGTCGTTCGCTGACCGGTCCGGTCATCCACGGCGATTACGTTGTGGTCGGTGATTACAAGGGGTATCTGCACTGGTTGCGGACCGATAACGGTGAGTTCGCGGCGCGCGCCAAGAGTGGTGGCGACGCCCTCCTGGCCCAGCCGGTAGCTGCCGATGGGATTCTGCTGGTGCAGAACGTTGATGGAAAGCTGACCGCGTTCCGGTTGGCACAATAAGGAGTTACCGCGATGCTGCCCTTGGTCGCCCTGGTTGGACGGCCGAATGTCGGCAAGTCCACGCTGTTCAATGCGTTTACCCGTACGCGCGACGCGCTGGTCCATGACCAGCCCGGCGTGACCCGGGACCGTAATTACGGTGTTTGTCGTCTTGATGAAGACCACCCGTTCCTGGTGGTCGATACCGGCGGTATCGCCGGTGAAGAAGAAGGTCTGGCCGGTGCTACCGCCCGCCAGGCCCGCGCCGCCGCCGCCGAAGCGGACCTGATCCTGTTCGTGGTCGACGCCCGTGAGGGCCCGATGGACGACGAGATCCTGTCCTGGCTGCGCAAACTGGCCCGTCCGACCCTGCTGCTGATCAACAAGATCGACGGCATGAACGAAGACACCGTGCGCTCGGAATTTGCCCGTTACGGCTTCGGCGAAATGCTGACCGTCTCGGCCGCGCACCGTCAGGGCCTGGATGATCTGCTGGACGAGGTCGTGGAACGGTTGCCGGAAGAGGGCACCACCGAGACCCTGGACACCGATCCGAACCGCATTCGCATCGCCTTCGTCGGCCGCCCCAACGTGGGCAAGTCGACGCTGGTCAATCGCCTGCTCGGCGAAGAGCGCATGATCGCCTCCGAAGTGCCCGGTACCACCCGTGATTCGATCGCGGTGGACATGGAGCGCGACGGGCGTGAGTACCGCCTGATCGATACCGCCGGCCTGCGTCGCAAGGCGCGTGTCGAGGAAGTGGTGGAGAAGTTCAGCGTCATCAAGACCCTGCAGGCCATCGAGCAGTGCCAGGTTGCGGTGCTGATGCTTGATGCTTCCGAAGGCGTGACTGATCAGGACGCCAGCGTGCTGGGTGCGGTGCTCGATGCCGGCCGTGCGTTGGTGGTGGCGATCAACAAGTGGGATGGCCTGACCGATTACCAGCGCGAGCAGGCCGAAGCGCTGGTGTCGCGCAAGCTCGGCTTCGTGCCGTGGGCGGAAGTGGTGCGCATCTCGGCCAAGCACGGCTCGGGCCTGCGTGAGCTGTTCCGCTGCATCCACGCCGCGCATGCCTCGGCCACGCACGAGTTCAGCACCAGCGAAGTCAACAAGGCGCTGGAGACGGCCTACGAGACCAACCCGCCGCCGGCGATCCGTGGTCACGTGTCCAAGCTGCGCTACGTGCATCCGGGCGGTTCCAACCCGCCGACCTTCATCGTCCACGGCACCCGTCTGAAAGACCTGCCGGAGTCGTACAAGCGCTATCTGGAGAACTTCTTCCGCAAGCGCTTCAAGCTGGTCGGCACGCCCGTGCAGTTCATCTTCCGCGAGGGTGTGAACCCGTACGAAGGCAAGAAGAACGTGCTCACCGAACGTCAGCTCAAGCGCAAGCGGCGCTTGATCAAGCACGTCAAGGGCAAGTGATGCAGAAAGAGCCGGCGCAAGCCGGCTCTTTTCATTGGCGCTGCCGCCACGCCCGTGCGCGATAATCCCCGCATGAGCACGATCCCCGAACTCACCCCGGCGCAGGCCCGTGAACGCCTCGCCCATGGCGCGCTGCTGATCGACATCCGTGAGGCGCACGAGCGTGCCACCGGCATGGCCGAAGGGGCGCTCGGCATCGCCAAGGGCGATCTCCAGGCCGAACCCAGCACCCATCTCCCGGCCGCCGACCGCGAGGTCGTCCTGATCTGCCAGAGCGGCAGGCGCTCGATGCAGGCCGCGGTCTTTCTGGCCGGCCTCGGCTACACCCGCATCGCCTCCGTGCACGGTGGCACCACCGCGTGGCACGCCGAGGGTTTGCCGCTGGTGCAGCCGATGCAGAGTGATGCCGAGCGCGACTTCAACGAACGTTACTCGCGTCATCTGCTGCTGCCGCAGGTGGGTGTCGAGGGCCAGAAGACGCTGCTCGCCTCACGCGTGCTGGTGCTCGGCGCTGGTGGTCTGGGCGCACCGGCCAGCTTCTACCTGGCCGCGGCCGGGGTAGGGCACCTGCGCATCGCCGACGACGATGTGGTGGACCGCAGCAACCTGCACCGGCAGATCATCCATACCGACGCCAGCGTCGGCGAGCCCAAGGTGCTCTCGGCCCGCGCACGCCTGCTCGCACTCAATCCTTCGCTGGACGTGGAGGCCGTGCAGGCACGAGTCACCTCGGACAACATCGATGCGCTGCTCGAGGGGGTCGACGTGGTCCTGGATGGTTCGGACAACTTCCCGCTGCGCTACCTGCTCAACGATGCCTGCCTCCAGCACCGCATCCCGCTGGTGTATGGCGCGGTGGAGCGCTTCACCGGCCAGGTCAGCGTATTCGATGCCGGCCGCCAGCGCGGCACCGCCCCGTGCTACCGCTGCCTGTTCCCCGAGCCGCCGCCGCCGGCGTTCGCGCCGAACTGCTCGGAGGCGGGCGTCCTTGGCGTGCTGCCGGGGATGGTCGGCCTGCTGCAGGCCACCGAAGTGCTCAAGCTGCTGCTCGGCATCGGCGAGCCGCTGATCGGCCGCCTGCTCACCTTTGACGCGCTGGGTATGCGCTTCCGCGAGACGCGGCTGCGGCCCGACCCGGACTGCCCGCTGTGCGCCCCTGGGCGCGCGTTCCCCGGGTACATCGATTACGCGGCGTTCTGCAGCGCCTGAGGGGCCGGGTTCCGGTGTCGTTATGGCGGCGATTTCGGGACGATGTGGCGTCCAGATTCAACATCGTTCTGAATTCAGTACGATTAAACGCAGCATCCGCGCTATTGCCCTTCCGCGCTTTGCCCTATCGTTGACCCATCTTGTGCAGTCCGGGGAAACAACCGCATGGCGGTGGAAGCAGGTGCCAGTGAACTGGTGAAAGTGGTCGCCCTGCTGGGTGCGGCAGTGGTCATGGTGCCGCTGTTCCGCCGGCTTGGGCTGGGCTCGGTGCTGGGCTATTTCGCCGCCGGGCTGGCCATCGGTCCGTTCGGGTTCGGCTGGTTCTCCGATCCACAGGCCATCCTGCATACCGCCGAGCTGGGCGTGGTGATGTTCCTGTTCGTGATCGGCCTGGAGATGCGGCCCTCGCATCTGTGGAGCCTGCGCAACGAGATCTTCGGGCTGGGCACGCTGCAGATCGTGGTCTGCGGCACGGTACTGACCGGCGTGTGCATGCTGCTCGGTTTCCCGTTGCCGGTGGCCTTCATCGGCGCGGCGGGTTTCGTGTTGACCTCCACCGCAGTGGTGATGCAGTTGCTGGCCGAGCGCGGCGACATCGCGCTGCCCACCGGCCAGAAGATCGTCTCGATCCTGCTGTTCGAAGATCTGCTGATCGTGCCGCTGCTGGCCGTGGTCGCGTTCATGGCGCCGGTGCACAGCGATGCCGGTGAGAGCTCGCGCTGGGTCACCGTCGGTATCGCTGCCGGTGCGATTGTCGGCCTGGTGCTGGTCGGCCGCTTCCTGCTCAATCCGCTGTTCCGCATCCTCGCCGCTGCCAAAGCGCGCGAAGTGATGACGGCGGCCGCGCTGCTGGTTGTGCTCGGCGCCGCGCTGCTGATGCAGCTGGGTGGTTTGTCGATGGCGATGGGTGCGTTCCTCGCGGGCGTGCTGCTCAGCGAATCCACCTTCCGCCACCAGATCGAAGCGGACATCGAGCCGTTCCGCGGCATCCTGCTCGGCCTGTTTTTCCTCAGCGTGGGCATGGCGCTGGACCTCACCGTGGTCGCCAACAACTGGCCGCTGATCGTGTCGGGCGTGTTTGCGCTGATGCTGGCCAAGGCGGTCTGCATCTACGTGGTCGCGCGCATTCTCGGCAGTGATCATCGCCAGGCGCTGGATCGCGGCGTGGTGATGGCGCAGGGCGGCGAGTTCGCGTTCGTGCTGTTCTCCGCCGCGGCGGTGGCCGGCGTGATCGACGTGCAGGTCAACGCCAACCTCACCGCGATCGTCGTGCTCTCGATGGCGCTGACGCCGCTGTTCGTGCTGCTGCACGACAAGCTCATGCCGGATCGCGAAGTCTCGCTCGATGGCGTCGAAGAAGCCGACGGCCTGTCCGGCAGCGTGCTGCTGATCGGCTTCGGTCGCTTCGGCCAGGTGGCGAGTCAGTCGCTGCTGGCGCGCGACGTGGATGTGACCATCATCGACAACGACGTGGACATGATCCACAACGCCGAGCGTTTCGGGTTCAAGATCTACTACGGCGACGGCACCCGCCTGGATGTGCTGCATGCGTCTGGCGCAGGGACAGCGCGTGCGATCGCGGTGTGCGTCAACAACGACCAGGATGCCGATCGCATCGTCGAACTGGTCACCCACGAGTTCCCCCAGGCAAAGCTGCTGGTGCGCTCGTTCGATCGCGAGCATTCGCTGCGCCTGATCCATGCCGGCGTGGACTTCCAGATCCGCGAGACCTTCGAATCGGCCCTGCAGTTCGGCCAGGCCGCGCTGATGGAGCTGGGTGCCGATCCGGATGATGCGCGCGAGATCGCCGAGCAGATCCGCGAGCGGGATGCCGAACGCTTCGAGCTGGAGATGGCAGGCGGAGACCTGCGCGCCGGCGCGCACATGGTATTCGGCACCGCGCTGCCCGGCGTGCCCACGCCGACGCCGTTCACCGCGCCCAAGCGCAAGGCGCGCACGCTCAACGCGGATGAGGTGCCCGAAGAAGAATGACGATGTGGTGGTGGCGGTGGCTGGCCGGCCCCCGGCGGCGCTGCCCGGGCGACCGTCATCACCGGCCGTCGGCAGGTACTACCGGTGTCCGCCAAGGGCCGAATCAGGGACAATAGCCGACCGTCGCCCCCACGCCTGCCGCCCTCGATGAGCTCACCGACCCCCGACACCGTCTCTTCCGCCCGCATTCTCGACGGCCGCCGCATCGCCGAAGACCTGCTGGACAGCCTCAAGGTCCGGGTCGATGCCCGCTTGGCTGCCGGTGGCAGCCGTCCGGGCCTGGCCGTGGTGCTGGTGGGTGGCGACCCGGCCTCGACCGTGTACGTGCGCAACAAGCGCCGTGCGGCCGAGAAAGTGGGTATCGAAGCCTTCGATTACGACCTGCCGGCCGGTACCACCGAGGCCGAACTGCTGACCCTGATCGACCAGCTCAACGCCGATCCCAAGATCCACGGCATCCTAGTCCAGTTGCCGCTGCCGGGCATCCCGGACGCCAACCGCCTGATCCACCGGATCGACCCGCGCAAGGACGTGGACGGCTTCCACCCGGAAAACGTCGGCCATCTGGCCCTGCGTGAGTTCGGCCTGCGCCCGTGCACCCCGCGCGGCATCGTGACCCTGCTGGGCCATACCGACCAGCCGGTGCGCGGCCGCAACGCCACCATCGTCGGTGTCAGCAACCATGTCGGCCGCCCGATGGGGCTGGAACTGCTGATCGCCGGCTGCACCGTCACCAGCTGCCACAAGTTCACCCCCAAGGACGTGCTGGAGCAGTCGGTGCGCAATGCCGACATCCTGGTGGTCGCGGTGGGCCGCCCGGGCATCGTCCCGGGTGAATGGGTCAAGCCGGGCGCGGTGGTGATCGACGTGGGCATCAACCGCCTGGATGACGGCCGCCTGGTCGGCGACGTCGGCTTCGAGGCCGCCGCCCAGCGCGCCAGCTGGATCACCCCGGTCCCGGGCGGGGTAGGGCCGATGACCGTGGCGACCCTGATGCAGAACACGATCGAGGCGGCAGAAGCGTTCTGAGCGGTCTGCGCCGACCCATCGTCGGCGCCTGCTGCCGCCGCGGTCCGGGCCGGTCGCAACCGCCGCCGCGCTCCTGAACCGACCGACACCTGCCGCCCCTGCGATCCTGGCCTGCTGCCCCTGGTAGAGCCGACCGTTGGTCGGCTGCTCTTGGCGCGGTGGCAGGTCGATCCAAAGGCAGCCGACCAACGGTCGGCTCTACCTCGGCCGTCGGCGCGACATAGCGTCGCATCCGCCCCCTGCCAAAGACGCCCGAATCAGGGTAAAATGTCGCGCTTCCCCACATCTCGGGTATGCCGATGCTGCGCATCCAGGCTGAAGCTCTCACCTACGACGACGTCTCCCTCGTCCCCGCTCATTCCATCATCCTGCCCAAGGATGTCAGTCTGGAAACGCGCCTGACGCGCGACCTGCGGCTGAAGCTTCCGATCCTCTCGGCTGCCATGGATACCGTCACCGAAGCCCGCCTGGCCATCGCCATGGCCCAGCTCGGCGGCATGGGCATCATCCACAAGAATCTGAGCGTCGAGCAGCAGGCTGCCGAAGTCGCCAAGGTCAAGAAGTTCGAGGCCGGCGTCATCCGCGACCCGATCACCGTCGGCCCGGAAACCACCATCCGCGACGTGCTGGCCCTGACCCAGGCGCGCAACATCTCCGGCGTGCCGGTGGTGGACGGCGGCGGTCAGCTGGTCGGCATCGTCACCCACCGTGACATGCGCTTCGAGACCGAGCTGGACGATCCGGTCCGCCACATCATGACCAAGAAGGATCGCCTGATCACGGTCAAGGAAGGCGCGGCCTCCGATGAAGTGCTGCAGCTGCTGCACCGCAACCGCATCGAGAAGATCCTGGTCGTCAACGATGATTTCGCCCTGCGCGGCCTGATCACCGTCAAGGACATCCAGAAGAACACCGATTACCCGAACGCCGCCAAGGACACCGCCACCCGCCTGCTGGTCGGCGCGGCCGTCGGCGTCGGTGGCGATACCGACCGCCGGGTCGAGGCGCTGGTCGCCGCCGGGGTGGACGTGCTGGTGGTCGACACCGCGCACGGCCATTCGCAGGGCGTGCTGGACCGCGTCAGCTGGGTCAAGAAGCACTTCCCGCAGGTGCAGGTCGTCGGTGGCAACATCTGCACCGGTGAAGCCGCACTGGCGCTGCTGGACAGCGGCGCGGACGCGGTCAAGGTCGGCATCGGCCCGGGCTCGATCTGCACCACGCGCGTCGTCGCCGGTGTCGGCGTGCCGCAGATCACCGCGATCGACCTGGTCGCCGAAGCGCTGCAGGACCGCATCCCGCTGATCGCCGACGGTGGCATCCGTTACTCCGGTGATATCGGCAAGGCGCTGGCCGCCGGTGCCTCCACCATCATGATCGGTGGCCTGCTGGCCGGTACCGAGGAATCGCCCGGCGAGACCGAGCTGTTCCAGGGCCGCTCCTACAAGAGCTACCGCGGCATGGGCTCGCTGGCCGCGATGGAGAAGGGGTCCAAGGACCGCTACTTCCAGGACGCCTCCAGCGCCGACAAGCTGGTGCCCGAAGGCATCGAAGGCCGCGTGCCGTATCGCGGCCCGGTCGGCGGCATCATCCACCAGCTGATGGGCGGCCTGCGCGCCACCATGGGCTACGTGGGCTGCGGCACTGTCGATGACATGCGCACCAAGCCGAAGTTCGTCAAGATCAGCGGCGCCGGCCAACGTGAGAGCCACGTCCACGACGTGCAGATCACCAAAGAGCCGCCGAACTACCGCGCCTGATGCGGCATGAGCGAAGAGGAACGAGGAAGCTGATTCCCGTTCCTCTTTCTCTATCGGCCGCCGGTAACGACGCTGCGTTTCCCGTATTTACTCCTGCATTGCCCGGGCACCATGACCAACATCCATAACGACAAGATCCTCATCCTCGATTTCGGCGCCCAGTACACCCAGCTGATCGCGCGCCGCATCCGCGAGCTCGGCGTGTACTGCGAGATCTGGGCATGGGACCACAACCCGGCCGACATCGCCGCGTTCGGCGCCAAGGGCATCATCCTGTCCGGTGGCCCAGAATCGACCACGCTGCCGGGCGCGCCCGCCGCACCGCAGGAAGTGTTCGACAGCGGCCTGCCGATCTTCGGCATCTGCTACGGCATGCAGACCCTGGCCGCCCAGCTCGGTGGCGCCACCGAAGCGGCCGACCAGCGTGAGTTCGGCCATGCCGAAGTCAACGTCGTGCACCCGGATGCGCTGTTCAAGGGGCTGAGCGACCACGGTGGCGAGCCGAAGTTGAACGTCTGGATGAGCCACGGCGACCACGTCTCCGTCGCGCCCCCGGGCTTCACCGTCACCGCCGTGACCGATCGCATCCCGGTGGCCGCGATGGCCAACGAAGAAAAGCGCTGGTACGGCGTGCAGTTCCACCCGGAAGTGACCCACACCCTGCAGGGCCAGGCGCTGCTGCGCCGCTTCGTGGTGGACGTGTGCGGCTGCGAAACCCTGTGGACCGCCGCCAACATCATCGACGACCAGATCGCCCGCGTGCGCGAGCAGGTCGGCAATGACGAAGTGATCCTGGGCCTGTCCGGCGGCGTCGATTCGTCCGTCGTGGCCGCGCTGCTGCACAAGGCGATCGGCGACAAGTTGACCTGCGTGTTCGTCGATACCGGCCTGCTGCGCTGGCAGGAAGGCGACCAGGTGATGGCGATGTTCGCCGAGCACATGGGCGTCAAGGTGATCCGCGTCAACGCGGCTGACCGCTATTTCGCCAAGCTCGAAGGCGTGAGCGATCCGGAAGCCAAGCGCAAGATCATCGGCAACCTGTTCGTGGACATCTTCGATGAAGAGTCCACCAAGCTGAAGAACGCCAAGTGGCTGGCGCAGGGCACCATCTACCCCGACGTGATCGAGTCGGCCGGCAGCAAGACCGGCAAGGCGCACGTGATCAAGAGCCACCACAACGTGGGCGGCCTGCCGGAGCACATGAAGCTGGGTCTGGTGGAGCCGCTGCGCGAGCTGTTCAAGGACGAAGTGCGCCGCCTCGGCGTCGAGCTCGGCCTGCCGCGCAGCATGGTCTACCGCCATCCGTTCCCGGGCCCGGGCCTGGGCGTGCGCATCCTGGGCGAAGTGAAGCGCGAATACGCCGAACTGCTGGCCAAGGCCGATGCGATCTTCATTGATGAACTGCGCAAGGCGGATCTGTACGACAAGACCAGCCAGGCGTTTGCCGTGTTCCTGCCGGTGAAGTCGGTGGGCGTGGTGGGTGATGCGCGTGCGTATGAGTGGGTGATTGCGCTGCGTGCGGTGGAGACCATCGATTTCATGACGGCGCATTGGGCGCACCTGCCGTATGACTTCCTGGGTACGGTGAGCAACCGGATCATCAATGAGCTGCGGGGGGTGTCGCGGGTGGTTTATGACATCTCGGGGAAGCCGCCGGCTACTATTGAGTGGGAATGAGTTGAACGAACGAGGGCGCCGAGAGGCGCCCTTGTTGTTTGTCGTGCCCGCTATCTATTCATCAGGCGAATGGGAGATAGTGGGCAGGTCGTCTTCCAAAGGCCCCATCGCCCGCAAGGGGGACTTGGTACGCGTGCATTGAGAGGGCATCGACTATGCGCTGCTCGACGAATTGACCCATCTGAAGACGCACAATTTCAGCCCGGCGCTCTACCAGTTCCTAGCTCGACACCTTCCCGACGAGATACAAGCCAAGACCCGCCTGGACGGAATAGTTGACCTGATGTTTATTCGATTTCTCGATGAGGTTCTTGGGAGAAGCAGCTACTGGGTAAGCGGCTCCTCGGCAAAGAATTGCCAGGTTGCTGGTTGCAAGGCCGCGGCCCTTTTTGACCCGAACGGGTGTCGACTGGAGCTTTGGTCGGTGGTCAAGCCTCTCCGGATAGTGCTAAATGCCGAGTTGTCGGCCGGAGATTCAGACTCTAAGATCAATCCGCGTCAAGGAACGATCCCAAATCATGGTGCGCTCTGAATACGGCATATCGGGGGAACCACGCGACAGTGCATTCTAGGAGGGCATGGCTGCCCTAAGATCCAGTTGTACAAAGGGGGAAGGTCAACCACAGGTTGCTTTGCGGATAGGTCATTTGACCGAACCAAGGGGCCGGTTATTGGATAGTAGCGCGCTAACGAGGGACTGATGCTCAACGACTACGGATTTGAAAGTGCGCAATGGGATGCGGCTAGGCAGCAAGCAAAAGCTATCCTCGTTGATGTTGCGACGTGCAAAGGCAGGATTGCCTACTCTGAGCTCGTCGGCCAGATTAGTGCGCTCCGCCTAGAGCCACATGACGCGAGGTTGTTTCATCTTCTCGGGGAGATCAGCAGCGACGAGGACAAGGCCGGTCGAGGTATGCTTACTGCTATCGTCGTACACAAGTCTGGCGATATGCAGCCCGGGCCGGGGTTCTTCGAGTTGGCCAGATCTCTAGGTAGGAACACTACGGATCCGTTGGTTTGCTGGATATCTGAGTTCAACAAAGTGCATGACTACTGGGCCAATAGGCACGACCGAGCATAAAGATTCATTCAATCCAAATCCGCGTCGCGGCCCGGCTTTCTTTTGGCTTGGAGCCTCGCAGGGGGGGCATATGGCGAGCTTCGAGTTCACGGCAAACCAGTCGTTTCTGCATGCTTCTGGCCATCCCATCACCATCCCAAAGAGTCAGCTCGCCCATGATGAGTTGCTCTCTCTCAGGCTTGATCACAAGCATGTCTTAGTTACGCTCCCTCATGGTGAGCGATTTGAGGCCGAGATCTATCATGGCAATGCGGGATATGGTGAGTATTATCAAATTCGCTTCAATGGTGGCAGCCGCAGCCTTCCCGGCTACATCAAGCTCAATGACCAACTGATTGTCCTGCTAGAGAAAGCTGCCGGCCGTAGTCACGCAATGCTGGAGTATCAGGTGTGAGCCTGGCAATTCATTCAAGTCGAAGAAACTTCGTGGCACGGCCTAATTCTTGCATTGTAAATGTCCGTTCCTTTCCCCTAAAGGACACTGGGAATTGTGGGCTGGCCGGGACATGTCTGTTGGAATCTTGATTCTCGCAGAAAATGAGGTTGCAGTTTTCATCTTCACGGCAATGCGACTAGAAACTAAATTCAAGCCGGACTCGCTTCGCGGATCGGCTTAACTCACACGTTGGCACCGCAAACAAGCTCATGACGGATCTCACGCACAGCAAGAAGGTAACCGTGTCCCTTGAGGAGCTGGCAAGTGATTCGCAGCACTTAAAGCGCATCATGATCGAACTGGTTTCTCCTCCCGCGAGCCCTATGTTCCCCTTGGATTTCCTAGCCTTCGCGGCTACGAAGCGCCATGCCAGTACTACCAGTGCATTTGTGTCTGCCATCAATTCTTGGAACATGGTCGTCGCAAGATCACTTCTGAGAATTCATATCGACACTTCGCTGAGATTTTCCGCAGCGTGGCACGTTGAAAACCCCCATGAGTTCTCCATGGAGGTTCTAAGGGGCGGGCGGATAGACAAGTCGAAGACTAGGTCCGGGGATCGTCTTACGGATGCGCATCTGGTGAAGCTCCACACGGACAAGCATCCTTGGCTTCCCAATGTCTACGAGCATCTTTGCGGGTACGTGCACTTCTCCGGCTCCCATATCACAGATTCAATCAATGATTTGAGTGGCGGGGACCGGGCAATTGAGTTCTTGATCTCCGATCAAGACCGAAAATTTCCAGACTTCAGTTGGCTTGAGGTGACGGAATGCTTCCGAGAAGCAACGGGGATCCTTGAGACCTATTTGCGTGGTTGGGGTGCAACCAAGCGATTGTCACCGGATCAGCTTAAATCACTACGAAGAGATACCTAACGTTATTCCAATCCGAAGCCGCTTCGCAGCCTGGCTTGTACGGCCATCCAGGGGTGCGGAGGATGGGGCTAGATCAGAAGTTTGCAGATATTTTCCAGTTGTTCGTGATTTCGGGGTCAAACCGCGGTTGTTCGCCGGCTTGTTAGCCGGACCCCGCCATCCTAAGATCGCACTGCATCAAGGGGGAGGGCCCGCCATACGGCGCTTCGTGGGTAATTCGTATAGCCGGACCTGCGGATCCTTTTGTCTATTATGTAGTTTGGCCTACAGGGGAAAATTATGGAAGCTGATACTAGGGCGTGTGTCGCTTACGTAGCACTGCGGCTAATTTCAGGAAAACAGTCAAGTTCGGTGTACGACTACTCTCAAGGTAGGTACATTAGTATCGGAGGTGCCATATCCGAGTCAAACGTCAAGGTTTATGACTACAGTCGTTCTGCGCATTTTGGGGGCAATGGCCACGACGGCCGCTTCAAGCTCTACGACTACGGCCACTCGCACCACCTGAGCCTTGAGGTCAGTGGGAATCAGTACAAAGGTTATGACTATGGAGCTGGCAGCCATTTCAGCGGCAAAGTCAATGGTTACTCAACAGCGCTGTACGACTACGGCAATGGCGCATATTTCAATTATTCGGTGTAACCATAAGTAATACACTCAAGCCGACGCCGCCTTCGCGGCTTGGCTTAACCAAGGCGTTAGGTGTCAATGTCCCTCTTCGACTTCAGAGCCAATTGGAAGGAGGAGTTGGTCATAGATCCTACGGCAGGGGTCTACTAGCGGCGGCAGCGCTCAACAATTCATTCAAGCCTAGCAGCGATGCGGATGACTTGAGTCGACGCTGTGAACGACCGCTGCTGGCCGGAAGCTGCCCCGCGGTCCAGCTGGTTTCGATAGAAATGCAACCATCCGCTTGTTAGGCAGTGTGGACATGATCCGGCGGAGAAGTGACCTACGCCTGTGCCACCGATTACCGCGACTTCGCGGTACCGTTTGCAATTGCATCGGACCCGCAGAGTCGAGCGGTGTCTCTGGTTGAAGAATGTTTCCAAAAGGAATAACTCTGAATGCAGTTCATCGTCGACGGACCTGATATCCCGGACGCGCTCCTGCAGGCGCACGAAGAAGGTCGTGTGGTGTTCTTCTGTGGCGCGGGAATTTCCTACCCTGCTGGCCTGCCAGGTTTCAAGGGGCTGGTAGAAAAGATCTACCGCCTGAACGGTACGGCTCTCTCGGACATTGAGCGCGAGGCCTTTGATCGAGGTCAGTTCGACGCAACCCTCGATTTGCTCGAGAGACGCTTGCCTGGCCAGCGTCTGGCCGTTCGTCGAGCATTGGCAGAGGCACTCAAGCCAGAGCTTCGCCGCAAAGGAGCAATCGATACACAAGCGGCGCTGCTACGTCTTGCGCGCGGTCGCGATGGCGCAGTCCGTTTGGTCACTACAAACTTTGACCGCATATTTCACGCAGCTGCCAAGCGCACAGGTCAGACGTTCCAAACCTACGCCGCGCCGATGCTGCCAATTCCGAAGAACAGCCGTTGGGACGGGCTCGTCTACCTACATGGCTTGCTGCCTGAAAGGACGGACGCCACTGCATTGAACCGGCTGGTGGTCACCAGCGGCGATTTCGGTCTGGCTTACCTCACGGAGCGCTGGGCCGCGCGGTTCGTAAGCGAGCTGTTCCGCAACTACGTGGTGTGCTTCGTGGGCTACAGCATCAACGATCCGGTGCTGCGTTACATGATGGATGCACTGGCAGCCGATCGGATGCTGGGCGAAGTTACGCCGCAAGCTTGGGCGCTGGGCGATTGCAAACCGGGTGAGGAGCGCCGGGCAACCATAGAGTGGGAGGCCAAGGGCGTAACGCCCATCCTTTACTCCACCTCTGCCGGAAGCTACCCCCATTCGGCACTGCACCATACCTTGCGCGCCTGGGCTGATACCTATCGCGATGGTGTTCAAGGGAAAGAAGCCATCATCGTCAAACATGCTTTTGCACGTCCTCAGGACAGCACTCGGCAGGACGACTTCATCGGGCGCACTTTGTGGGCACTGTCGGATAAGTCCGGTCTACCGGCAAAGCGTTTTGCGGAGCTCAATCCGGCCCCGCCACTAGACTGGCTTCTGGAGCCACTGTCGGACGAGCGCTTTACGTTCATCGATCTACCGCGCTTCCGTGTTCCGCCTCAGGCAGAAGTAAATAGCAAGCTGCGATTCAGTCTGATTCGCCGGCCCGCGGCGTATGACTGCGCCCCTTCCATGTTGCTGGTGAGTGGCGGTGTGAGTAATAGTGATTGGGACGATGTGATGTTCCAGCTCGCACGCTGGTTGGTGCGACATCTCGATGATCCGAGGCTGATCATTTGGATTGCCGAGCGCGGGGGGCAATTGCATGACCGCTGGAAGTGGTTGATCGAGCACCAGCTCGATCTCGTTGCAAGGCTGGAGCGCGATGGCAATACCTCTGAACTCGACGAAATTCGCTTGCAATCACCCAAAGCTGTTCCCGGTTTGTTGACCCGCACCTTGTGGCGACTCCTGCTTAGTGGACGGTTGAAGTCACATTGGCGCAATGGCGATCTGTACCGATGGAAAGGTCGTCTAAAGCGTGAGGGGTTGACCACTACCATGCGCCTAGAATTGCGAGATTTGCTTGCGCCGAAGGTGGTATTGAAGAAGCCGTTTCGTTGGGGCGAGGACGATTCGAGTGACAGCCAGGAACTCACGCGCATCAAACAACTGGTTGACTGGGAGCTAGTGCTGAGCGCAGATCACGTGCACTCGACCTTGCGCGACCTTTCCGACGAGTCATGGAAGTCTGTGTTGCCGGTTTTGCTCGAGGATATCCAGCAACTTCTACGTGACGCATTGGACTTGTCGAGAGAGTTGGGCGAGGCGGACGACCGCAGCGACCGCTCATACTGGGATTTGCCGTCCATCACGCCGCACTGGCAGAACCGTGGTTTCCACGACTGGGTAAGCCTGATCGAACTACTGCGCGATGCGTGGCTGATGGTCCGCTCAAGCGATAGCGCGCGCGCGCCGCTACGCCGAGGGCTGGTTCGAGTTGCCATACCCAACGTTCAAGAGGTTGGCTCTTTTCGCCGCAAGCGAAGAAGACTGCGTCCAGCCCGAGCAATGGGTGGACTGGTTGCTGGCAAACGAAACTTGGTGGCTGTGGTCGCCTAACACGAGGCGCGAAGTATTTAGGCTACTCGTTCTGCGGGGCAGGCACTTGGAGGGGGAGTTGCAGGGGCGTCTGGAAAGCGCGATCTTGGCTGGTCCACCGCGTGAAATGTACCGCGACGACTTGGAAGCGGGGCGCTGGCAAGAGTTGGCGGCTCGGTCCATCTGGCTACACTTGGCTAAACTGAGTTCATCGGGACTTGTTCTGGGTGTGCCAGCGGCGGAGCGTTTGGCTGAAATATCCGTTTCTTATCCGCAATGGCGGTTGGCCACCAACGAGCGTGACGAGTTCTCACATTGGATGAGCGGCACCGGTGACCCTGACTACCAAGAGACCCGGGACGTCGACATTGCGCCCCGGAAGCGGCAGGAACTAGTGCAGTGGCTAGCAAAGCCAATACCCGAGCGGCGGCCTTTCTACGAAGATACGTGGCGTGACGTCTGCCGTACGCGCTTCTTCCACAGCTTGTTCGCCCTTGGCGATCTAGCAAGAGAAGATGTGTGGCCAGCTGAGCGATGGCGCGACGCGCTTCAGACTTGGGCCGAGGATGAGACGGTCGCGCGATCTTGGCATTACGCCGCGCCGATAGTAGTGACAATGCCTGATGCCGTGTTTCAGGAAACTAGCCGCGCCATCACGTGGTGGTTGGAGGCTGCCTCTAAGTCCATCAGTTGCCATGAAGACATCCTAATTAGCATCTGCCGGCGCGTCTTGGCGCTTCCGCTGGATGAAGATTTAGGCTCTCGCCTCATACGTGATGGAGTGGAGGTGTGTAACCCCGTCGGCGCTGCGATCAATCATCCCGTCGGACAGGCTACGCAGGCCTTGATCAACCTGTGGTTCAAAGATGCTCCAAGTGACAATGATCTGCTTGCAGTGAACATCAAGCCGATCTTTACCCTTCTGTGCGACGTGGAGGTAGATCGATTCCGCCACGGTCGAGTTCTGCTTGGGTCACGGCTCATTGCAATCTTTCGAGTTGATCGACCCTGGACCGAACAGTACCTCCTGCCGCTGTTCAGCTGGGAGAATCCCGCTGAAGCGCAGGCTCTGTGGGAAGGTTTTCTTTGGTCGCCACGCTTGTATCAACCGTTGTTGATGGCCTTCAAGTCGCAGTTCCTGGATAGCGCAAATCACTACCTCGATTTGGGAGAGCATCGGCGGCAGTTTGCGACCTTCTTGACATACGCCGCGTTGGTGCCAGTCGATGGATACACCGCTGAAGAGTTCCGATCTGCGTTTGGCGCGCTCCCACAAGAAGGCTTGGAAGAATGCGCCCAAGCGCTATTGCAAGCACTTGAAGGCGCAGCCGATCAGCGTGAAGACTACTGGAAGAACCGGGTGCAACCTTTCTGGCATGAAGTCTGGCCAAAATCTCGCGACATTGCTACGCCGCGCATTGCCGATTCATTGACCCGTCTGGTGATTGCTGCCCGCGGCGAATTTCCGGCAGCCGTAGGTGCAGTGCAGGATTGGCTACAGCCGGTCGAGCACCCGGACTATATCCTGTACCTTTTGCACGAGTCGGGCCTGTGCAGAGCCTTCGCGGACGTTGCATTGACCCTGCTGAATGCCGTGATTTGCGATCCACAAGGGGGGCCGGTCGAGCTAAGTCAGTGCTTAGATGAGATTGCAGAGGCTGTGACAGAGCTTGAGCAGGATGCACGTTACCTGCGGCTTCGCGAAATCACGCGCAGACGCGGTTAATCCCCGAGCGCGATCTGTGCTCCAGTTTGCTGGTTTTGGTAATCAATGGCAGTGAATGGAGTTTTCCCGTCGCCTAACAGAACGTTCTGGGCGTCCGCTACTAGTCGGAAGCGGACATTGTTCGATGTGATGCTCGACGAAGTCTGCCGTAGGTATGGTCCGGAAAGCACGTCACTCCGGTCTGACTTCGTGGCAAGCCCACTCAACCAACCCCCCGGCAAGCCAGAAACAACCCATCCACTACCCCCTCATCCAAATGCCGCTCCGGATCCGCTGCCACGCGGCAGCGGTCTGCAGCGTGCAGCAGTTCCAGGACCGTGAGTGCCCCGACCATCGCACGCTCGCTCCTGGCGAGGCTCACGCGGCGTCCAGGAGACACATCGGTTTCTGGCCAGAGATGCCCATCTGCGCCTTCGCAGCCGCGCATGCGCTTGAGGATGCCAAGCAGGTGGTTCAGGTCGGGCAGGGGAGTGTCGTCGTTGATGGGTTCAACAACGGTGTACGAAGAGAAGGTGTCGGACTCGTTCATGGCGTCGGCTTCCGTGGCTGTGCTTAACAGCGCCACCGTGTAGACGGGTGGCGGACGGTGCGTGGCTGCAAACCGGGATGAAGCAACGAATGACCGGTGGGTCCGAAGACCCCCACGCACCGCCCGCCAGAAAGGCCGACGGATTGCCCGCTGGCACCGGTTAAGGACGGTGCCGACGGGCAAGCGTAAACAACAGTCGTTGCTCATCGCGGGTTTGCAGACCCGGAGCCACCCGTAGTCGGTGGCACGTCATGTTGGTTACGCCGCCGCTTCGAATGCCAATAGAAAGTCACGAAGGAACCGCGGAATTCGAGAGCGAAGAACTATTGTGACATGCACCATTCGTGCAGTACGCGACACTGCCAGACGCATTCGCGCAGATGCACTGTGGATTGCGATTCGAAATGACGCAATCGCCCGCGCCACAAGCGAATAGCGCGACGGCCTTCTTTACAACAGTTCTTAGTCCGCACCCGCTGGCAACCGCCGCCGTTCAATCCCACAGTCCGTAAACAGGTTCAAACGCGACACCGCCAACGAGCAGTATTGCCTCAACCAGCACCATCCCCAACCACCGCAGCATTCCCCACCAGCAACTCAATCATCGCCCGCGCCGCCGCCGACTGCCGTCGATGCGGCGCATAGATCACCGAGAACGGTCGCGATCTCCCGCGCAGCTGCGGCAACACCTCCACCAGCTGCCCACGCAGCAATCGCTCGTGCACGATGAACTCATAACTCTGGCAGATCCCAATACCCTGTTCCGCCAGCGACACCACGCCCAGCACATCGTCGGAGGTTTCGATGGACGAACGCGGCAGCCAGTCCACGTCGCGCCCACCGTCGCGGAACACCCACGGCGCCAGCCGCCCGGTGCGCGGCATCACGAAGGGCAGGCACAGGTGCTGCTGCAGGTCGTCCAGCGTCTGCGGCGTACCTCGGCGCTGCAGGTACTCCGGCGAAGCCACCAGCAACAGCGGGGCGTTTTCCAGTTTGCGCGCCACCAGCCCACTGTCTGGCAGCTGGCCCAGGCGGATGGCCAGGTCGAAGCCTTCGGCCACCAGGTCCACGTTGCGGTTGGTGATGTTCAGTTCCACCTGCACCTGCGGGTACTGCTGCGCAAAGTGCGCCAGCACGGGCGGCAGCCGGTAGTGGCCATAGGTGGTGGGCACGCTCAGGCGCACGCGGCCGGCCAGCGCACCGTCCTGGGCCAGTACGTCGCGCTCGGCGTCGTCCAGCAGGCCGAAGGCGGTGCGCACCTGTTCCCGGTAGAGCCGCCCGGCGTCGGTCAGGCCCACGCGGCGGGTGGTCCGCTGCAGCAGCTGGCGGCCCAGCCGCGCTTCCAGGCGGGTGACCGCGCGGCTCAGCACCGACGGGGTGGTGGACAGCGCCACCGCGCCGGCGGTGAAGGAGCCGTGTTCGACTACCGCCATGAACACCTCCACATCGCCCAGGTAGTCGAACTTGCGGCTCATTTGGCTCTCCGGGGAACAGATGTTTTGCGATGGGGCCAATTTATCGCCGTTGGGGCGATGAATAAAGTGGCGGCCATTCCCCGATAGGAGCTCTCCATGAACCTGATGACCCGGCTGGCCGCAGCGCTGGCCCTGACCCTGGCTGCCACAAGTGCCCATGCCGCCAACGTGCTGGTAGTGCTATCCGACGAAAACCACCTGGACCTGAAGGACGGCAAGGTGCTGTCCACTGGCTTCTATCTCAACGAGTTGATGCAGCCGGTCAAGCTGCTGCTGGACGCCGGCCACGAGGTGACCTTCGCCACGCCGCAGGGGCGGGCGCCGATGGTGGATGCGTCCTCGGTGACGCCCGCGTACTTCGGCAACGATGCGGCGCAGTTGAAGTTGCACAAGGATCTGCTGGAGAAACTTGCGCTTACCTCGCCGACCACCTCGCCGGTGGTCAGCCTGGCGCGTATTGAGCAGCAGGGCTACGCGCGTTTCGATGCGGTCTACATTCCCGGTGGCCACGCACCGATGCAGGACCTGCTGAAGAGCCCGGCCTTGGGGCGGCTGTTGACCGACTTCCACCAGCGCAACAAGACCACCGCGCTGGTCTGCCACGGACCGATAGCGCTGCTGTCCACGCTGGCGGATGCTGGTGGTTTCGTGGCGACGCTGGAAGCGGGTGCGATGCCGGCTAGGCCTAAGTGGATCTACAGCGGCTACCAGATGACGGTGATCAGCAACCAGGAAGAAGAGCAGGCCAAGCCGCTGCTGGGCGGCGGTGAGATGAAGTTCTACCCGCAGACGGCGCTGCAGCGGGCGGGTGCGCGGTTCAGCAGCAACGCCACGCCGTGGACCGGGCATGTGGTGGTGGACCGTGAGCTGATTACCGGGCAGAACCCGGCTTCGGCGCTGGAGGTGGGGCAGCGGTTGGTTGAGCGGTTGAAGATGGAAAAGAACTCGGCGCCGGATTCCAGCAGCATCCAGAAGTAGGGATCTGACGGCCGGTCATCGCGCCATGTGGCATAGATCGGCACACGCGCGTGCCGCATCGTTTTACGCCAACAAACAAACGGCCCGCAATGCGGGCCGTTTGTTTGCGTGCCTGTCAGGGCGTCCGAGCATGGCTCGGACCTGCCTCAGATATGCAACGCATGCCCCAACGCACGCAGCGCCGCTTCCTGCACCGCCTCACCCAGCGTCGGGTGCGGATGGATCGTGCCAGCGATGTCTTCCAACGTGGCGCCCATCTCAATCGACTGCACGAAGGCGATCGACAGCTCCGAGACCTGCACGCCCACGGCCTGCCAGCCGAGGATGCGGTGGTCGCTGCTGCGCGCGACGACGCGCACGAAGCCATCGGCGGATTCCAGCGACATCGCACGGCCATTGGCCGCGAACGGGAACAGTGCGACCTTGGTGTCGATGCCCTGCGCCTTGGCTTCGTCCGGTGACAGCCCGACCACCACGATTTCCGGGTCGGTGAAGCAAACCGCCGGAATCGCGGCGGGCACGAAGTGGCGCTTTTTGCCGCTGACGATCTCGGCCACCAGTTCGCCCTGCGCCATCGCCCGGTGCGCGAGCATCGGCTCACCGGCAACGTCGCCGATCGCCCACACGTTGCGCATCGAGGTCTTGCACTGGTCATCGATCTTGATCGCCTTGCCGGTCAGATCCAGCTGCAGCGATTCCAGATTGAAGCCGTCAGTCTTCGGGCGACGGCCGACCGCGACCAGGATCTGGTCGGCGTCCAGCGCGATTTCGTTACCGTCCTTGTCGCGCACGCGCAGCTGGCCGTTGTCGGCCAGGCCGAGCACGCTGTGGCCGGTCAGCAGCTTCACGCCGGACTTCTCCAGGTGCGTGGCCACCGGCTTGGTCAGCTCGGCGTCGTAGGCCGGCAGGATGCGTTCCTGGGCCTCGACCACGGTGACCTCGCAGCCGAGCTTGCGGTACACCGTGCCCAGCTCCAGGCCGATGTAACCGCCACCGACGACGATCAACTGCTTCGGCAGCGAGGTCGGCGAGAGGGCTTCGGTGGAGGAGATGACCTTGCCACCGAACGGCAGGAACGGCAGTTCCACCGGCACCGAGCCGGTGGCCAGCAGCAGGTGCTCGCAGCTGATGCGCAGCGTGCCGCCATCGTCGGCGGCACCGGCGATCTCGACGGTCTTGCCGTCGACGATCGTGGCCCAGCCCTTGATCAGCTGCGCGCCGTTCTTCTTCAGCAGTGCACTGACACCACCGGTCAGCTTCTTGACGATGCCGGCCTTCCACGCGACGGTCTTGGCCAGGTCCAGCGACGGGGCCTGCACGCTGATGCCCAGCGGCGAGGTGCCCGCCGCATACGCGGTGACCTTGGCGAATTCCTCGGCGGCATGGATCAGCGCCTTGGACGGAATGCAGCCGATGTTGAGGCAGGTGCCACCCGGATTGACGCCCTCGACCACGATGGTCTTGACGCCGAGCTGGCCGGCGCGGATGCCGGCGATGTAACCGCCGGGGCCGCCGCCGATGATCAGCAGCTGGGTTTGAAGGGTATTGGACATCGCTTACTCCACGAACAGCAGGGCCGGGGTTTCCAGGCGCGTACGGATCGCCTGCACGAACTCGGCCGCATCCATGCCATCGACGATGCGATGGTCGAACGAGGACGACAGATTCATCAGCTTGCGCGCCACGACCTGGCCCTCGCGGAACATCGGGCGTTCGATGATGCGGTTCACACCGACGATCGCCACTTCCGGATGGTTGATGATCGGGGTCGACACCACACCACCCACCGCGCCGAGGCTGCTGATGGTGATGGTCGAGCCGGACAGCTCCTCACGGGTGGCCTTGCCCACGCGCACGGCATTGGCCAGGCGCGCGATCTCGTTGGCGGTCTGCCACAGGTCCAGCGACTCGGCATGCGCGACCACCGGCACCGACAGGCCGACCTCGCTCTGGGTCGCGATGCCCAGCTGCACGCCCTCATAGCGGGTCACGATGTTGGCCTGGTCATCGAAGCGGGCGTTCATCTGCGGGAAGTCGCGTGCGGCCAGCACCACGGCGCGTGCCAGCAGCGGCAGCAGGGTCAGCTTGCCGCGCTCCTTGGCCCAGCGCTCGTTGAGCTTGGCGCGCAGGGCTTCCACTTCCGTGACGTCGATTTCTTCCACATAGGTGATGTGCGGAATGGTCGACCACGACTGCTGCATCTTCTGCGCGATCTTGCGGCGCAGGCCCATGATCGGTACCTGCTGCTCGCCGGTACGGCGCGCGTAGCTGCTGCCGCCGGCACTGCCGCCAACCGGCTGCGCCTTGCCACCGGCGGCGGCGTAGGCGTCCAGATCGGCCTGCAGGATGCGGCCACCCGGGCCGGTAGCCGGCACGTAGCGCAGCTCGATCCCCAGGTCCCAGGCGCGGCGGCGCACGGCCGGCGACGCCAGCGGGGCTTCACCGGCGTTGAGCACGCCGTTGGTCACCGCGCCGCGCGCGTCCTGCTTGGCGACAGCGGCGGGGGCGGGCGCTGCAACGGCCTTGGCCGGCGCGGCAACCGGTGCTGCTTCAGCCGCTGCAGCAGGCGCAGGCGCGGCCGCCTTGGGTGCAGCAACCGGTTCGGCCGGTGCGGCGGCGGGCGGCGCACTGGCGGCGCTGGCATTGCCGGCGCCTTCCACTTCCAGGCGGATCAGCTCGCTGCCCACGGCCATCATCTGGCCGGGCTTGCCGCCCAGCGAGACCACGGTGCCAGCCACGGGCGAGGGGATCTCGACCATGGCCTTGTCGGTCATGACTTCGGCCACGACCTGGTCTTCGGCGACCGGGCCACCGACCTCGACCTTCCAGGTGATCAGTTCGACTTCGGCGATACCTTCACCGATGTCCGGCATCTTGATGACGTGATGTCCCATGGTTCAGTCCTCCAGCACGCGCTGCATTGCATCGATGACCCGGGACGGACCCGGGAAGTAGTCCCATTCCTGCGCGTGCGGATACGGGGTGTCCCAGCCGGTAACGCGTTCCACCGGGGCCTGCAGGTGGTAGAAGCAATGCTCCTGCACCAGCGCGACCAGTTCGGCGCCGAAGCCGCAGGTGCGGGTGGCTTCGTGCAGCACGATGCAGCGGCCGGTCTTCTTGACCGAAGTGACGATGGCCTCCAGATCCAGCGGCCACAGGCTGCGCAGGTCGATCACTTCGGCATCGATCCCGGCATCTTCGGCGGCGGCCTTGGCCACCCACACGGTGGTGCCGTAAGTAATGATCGTCAGTGCCTTGCCTTCGCGGGCGATGGCGGCCTTGTCCAGCGGCACGTTGTAGTAGCCCTCCGGCACCAGGTTGTCCGGGTACTTGGACCACGCGGTGACCGGGCGGTCGTGGTGACCGTCGAACGGGCCGTTGTACAGGCGCTTGGGCTCCAGGAAGATCACCGGATCGTCGTTCTCGATCGAGGCGATCAGCAGGCCCTTGGCGTCGTACGGGTTGGAGGGCATGACGGTGCGCAGGCCGGTGGCATGGGCGAAGATCGCCTCCGGGCTCTGGCTGTGGGTCTGGCCGCCGTAGATGCCACCGCCGCACGGGGTGCGGAACACCAGCGAGGAGGTGAAACTGCCGCCGGAGCGATAGCGCATGCGCGCCGCTTCGGACACGATCTGGTCGTAAGCCGGGTAGATGTAATCGGCGAACTGGATCTCAGCGACCGGGCGCAGGCCGTAGGCGGCCATGCCGATCGCCGCGCCGGCGATGCCGTTCTCGGAAATCGGCGCATCGAACACGCGCTGCTTGCCGTACTTGGTCTGCAGGCCGTCGGTGCAGCGGAACACGCCGCCGAAGTAGCCCACGTCCTGGCCGAAGATCACCACGTTGTCGTCGCGTTCCAGCATCACGTCCATCGCCGAGCGCAGCGCCTGGATCATGGTCATCGGCGTACCGCCGGTGTTGTTCTGTTCAATCCCGCTCATGTGTTCAGACTCCCAACTGCTGACGCTGGCGACGGAGATGTTCGGGCATGTCCTTGTAGACGTCTTCGAACATGAGGGCCGCGCCGGGACGGTTGTCGCTGCCGAGCAACCCGTGGGTCTCGGCTTCCTTGAGGGCACGCAGGATCTCGGCATCCAGTTCGGCGCGGAGTTCGTCGTGCTGCTGCTCGCTCCACAGGCCGCGCTTGATCAGGTGCTGCTTCAGGCGGTCAATCGGATCGCCGAGCGGGAACTGCTGCGCATCATCGGCAGGGCGGTACTTGGAGGGATCATCCGAGGTGGAATGCGGGCCGGCGCGGTAGGTGACCCACTCGATCAGGGTCGGCCCCAGGTTGCTGCGGGCGCGTTCGGCGGCCCAGCGCGAGGCGGCGTACACGGCCAGCAGATCGTTACCGTCCACACGCAGCGACGGAATGCCGTAGCCCACGCCGCGCGCGGCGAAGGTGGTGTTCTCACCGCCGGCGATGGCCTGGAAGGTGGAGATCGCCCACTGGTTGTTGACCACGTTGAGCACCACCGGTGCGCGGTACACGTGCGCGAAGGTCAGCGCGGCGTGGAAGTCGCCTTCGGCGGTGGCGCCATCACCAACCCATGCGGTGGCGATGCGGGTGTCGCCCTTGATCGCCGAGGCCATCGCCCAGCCCACCGCCTGGATGTACTGGGTGGTCAGGTTGCCGGAGATCGAGAAGAAGCCGTAATCCTTGTACGAATACATGATCGGCAGCTGGCGGCCCTTCAGCGGGTCGGCGGCGTTGGACAGCACCTGGCACATCATGTCCACCATCGGCACTTCCTTGGTGACCAGGATGCCCTGCTGGCGGTACGTCGGGAACTGCATGTCGTCATCGCGCAGCGCCAGGGTCTGGCCGACGGCGATGGCTTCCTCACCCAGGCACTGGATGTAGAACGAGGTCTTCTTCTGGCGCTGGGCGATCAGCATGCGCGCGTCATAGGCGCGCGTCTTGAGCATGGCGTGCATGGCACGCAGCAGCACGGCGTCGTCGATATCGGCGGCCCACGGGCCCACGGCGTCGCCGTTGTCGTCCAGCACGCGGATCAGCTGGCTGGTCAGCGGTGCGGTCTGGCTGGCGCTCACATCCACGGGCGGCTTGTCGACCGCGCCGGCGGGGCTCAGCTTCAGATAGGAAAAGTCGGTGGCCTCGCCGGGACGGGCGCTGGGCTCGGGCACGTGCAAACGCAACGGTTCACTCGTGGCGGGGATCTGGGGTGATGACATGTCAGGGGCCTCGCTGGGCTTGGGTCATGGAGCTACAGGCATACCGCAGGCGGGGGGCAACGGTAATGGCGATGTTGGCGCGCCGACATCCGGTCAGGATCTCGTCGCGAAGCGGGTAAGGACCAGCGCTTGCAAGGCGGCTGGGGCCATGGCGCATTGCACCCAGTGTGAAGTCTAGAGGCACAGCGGCTTATCGTAAATTTGTTTAATTGCGTATGAGGTATTGTTTATTCAGATATCTTCGTTCCGTGGGAGCCCGTGCATGCAAATCCCCGCCAACATGACCCTGCGCCAGCTCCGGTACTTTGCCGAAGCGGCCGAATTGGGCCAGTTCTCACAGGCCGCGCGCAAGCTGCACGTCTCCCAGTCGGTGATCACCACGGCGGTCGCCCAGCTGGAAGCCTCGCTGGGCCTGAAGCTGTTCGACCGCATGCCGCACGGGGTCGGGCTGACCGCCGAGGGGCACCGGTTCCACCAGCATGTGCGGCACATCCTGGACACCCTGCAGGACGCGCTCAGCGAGCCGATGTTCCTGGCCAACACCCTGCCGGGCCGGGTGAGGATCGGCGCGTCTTACACCGTGCTCGGCTACTTCCTGCCGAGCCTGCTGGCGCGCTTCAAGCGCTCCTACCCGCAGGTGGAGGTGGATCTGGTGGACATGGACCGTGCCGCGATCGAGCAGGGCGTCGGCAGCGGCGACCTCGATTTCGGGCTGTGCATCATTTCCAACATGGCCGAGCCCTATGTGCTGCGGCGGCAGGTACTGATCCGCTCGCGCCGCCAGCTGTGGCTGGCCGAGTCGCATCCGCTGCTGCAGCTGCCGGTGATCAGCCCGGCCGACGTCGAGCCGTATCCGTACATCATGCTGATGGTCGACGAAGGGCAGGAGTCGGCGATGCGCTACTGGCGCTCGGTCGGGCGCGAACCCAACGTGGTGTTCCGCACCTCGTCGCTGGAAGCGCTGCGCGGCATGGTCGCCTATGGCTTCGGGGTGAGCATCCTGTCGGACATGGTCTATCGGCCGTGGTCGCTGGAGGGGCGCCGGATCGACGTACGCACCCTCACCGACGCGGTGCCGCCGATGGAAGTCGGCCTGGTCTGGCGCCCGGACGAAGACCTGTCCGCGCCGGCACGCGCACTGCATCAGTTCCTGGTCTTTGCCTGTGGCGGGTGAGCGCCGAGTGCATCGGCCAGGGCAGGACGCGGATCGGGCAGCTCACCGACGGGCGCGGTGAAGGCCTGCCCACGGCGCGTCCAGATCTGCCACGCCGAGTACGTCAGCAAAGGCACCACGTAGGTGGCCAGGATGGCGTAGGCCAGCAGCCGGTAGCCCTTCGCGATCAGCGCGACCAGTCCGATGCCATCGGCCAGGAATACGGCCATCAGCAGAATGGCGGCAATGATCGCCACCCGCATGCCGCGGCCGAGGGCAGCGCCGGTGCGCTCTTTCCAGTTGACGCTGATGCGGCCGTCCACCGAGGCCATCAGCGTGACTCCGGTTTCGACCAGCGCGACCATGATCATCAGCCGGAACAACCACTGGAACCACGGCAGGCCGAGCTGGCCGAGCATCAGGTCCGAGGGCAGGGGCGCGTCGGCGATGTCCGGCAGGAACGCGATCATGCAGACGTAGAACACGATGGCCGGCAGGATCGCCAACGGGCCGGCCAGGGCGCCGGCGATCACCGCATCGCGCCGGCACAGCAGGTGGCGCACCACCAGCAGGATCGAGACCGCCGCGAACATGTTGTAGCCGGCGTAGGTCACGCCGTTGAGCACCCAGTCCTGGCCGAGCTCATGGGTGTTGGACAGCTGCGCCATCGCGCCGCCGCCGAAGCGATAGAGTATCAGGCACGCGGCAATGGCGTA
This sequence comes from Stenotrophomonas sp. PUT21, assembly GCF_052232875.1. Classification (NCBI taxonomy): domain Bacteria; kingdom Pseudomonadati; phylum Pseudomonadota; class Gammaproteobacteria; order Lysobacterales; family Lysobacteraceae; genus Stenotrophomonas; species Stenotrophomonas sp. PUT21. The sequence continues at coordinate 1,407,774 of NZ_CP197645.1, forward strand.
GACCAGGTACATGAAGGCCGACATCAGCTTGAACATGCGTTCGACGGCGGTGGTGCCCGCCTGCACCACGCCGGTGATGATCGCCACCAGCACCAGCGTGCCGACGATGCGCGGCCAGCCGAACATGGTCGCGGCGAGTTCGCCGGCGGCCGCGCCGAATACCGCCAGCACCACCACGATCAGCGCCAGGTAGGCCACTTCGAAGGTCCACCAGCCACGGCCCAACAGATGCCGGAAGAAGGTGCGGTAATCGTTGGCCCGGATCGCCCGGGCCAACAGGAACGTCAGGATGCAGATCACACTCCAGATCAGCATCGACAACACCATCGCGGCCAGGCCGCCCCAGGGGCCCGATGGCAGGAAAAACTCCGCCAGCTCACGGCCGGTCGCGTATCCGCCGCCGATCACGGCGGACTTGAACGCCAGGCCGGGCAACAGATACCGCTGGAACCGGCTGGCGGCGGCGGTCACTTGCGCGCGGCCGTCGGCTGCAGCAGGTAGAAGTCGCGCACGGTGCGGGCGATCTCGGCGATCACACGCTCACGTTCGCTGCGTGGAGCATTGCTGGCTTTGACGAACACGGAGATCGCGAACTGGCTGCCATCGGGCAGGGTGACCACGCCGACATCATTGACGGTGCCGGCCACGGTGCCGCTCTTGTCGGCCACCTTGGTGCCCGGCGGCAGGCTGCCACGCAGGCGCGCGCTGCAGGTCCGGCAACGTTCCATGATCTGCACCAGGACCTCGGTGCTGGCCGGGCTCAGGGCCTTGCCGGTGAACAGTTTGGTCAACAGGGTCGACATCGCGCGCGGCGTGGAGGTGTCGCGCGGATCCTTGTCGAAGGCTTCGTTGCCGGCTTTGGTGCGCTTGACCACCTCCGGATCGAGGGTGAGTTCGGCGACGCGTTCCTTGGTCAGCGGCTCATCGCCGAGGCCGAAGATATCGCTCAGCAGCTGGCGGGTGTTGCGATCCAGGCGCTGGCCTTCGATGCCCTGTGCGCGCAGCCAGGCGGTGACCGCGGCCGGTCCGCCGGCCTGCGCCACCAGCACGTCGGTGGCGGTGTTGTCGCTCTGGGTCAGCATGACCTCCAGCAGGTTGTGCACCGACAGGCTCACACCGTCATGGATGAAGCGGTCCGCGATCACTTCCGAATCGACATAGAACGATTTCGGCACCGGCACCATCGTGGTCAACGCCAGTTCGCCGGCATCCACCTTGGTCAGGATGACCGCCGCGACCGCAACCTTGAACGTGCTGGCCATCGGGAACCCTTCATCGGGATTCAGATGGACCTGCTCGCCCTTGCCATCCAGGCGCCACGCCGAGACACCGACCTTGCCGTCGATCAGGGTGGCCAGCCGCGCAACTTCGGTTTCCACCGGGCTGGTCTTGCTGGCACTGAACGCGGCGAGCGGGCTCAGGCCCAGCAACGCCGCCACGCACAGGCTCAAGGTACGGGATGTCATCTTCATGCGATGCAGGCCTCCAGCAAACGGTTGAATTCCCCATCTTGCCGCATCGGGTCGGCCACCGGCAGACCAAGACGCGCGCTGACTTCGGCACAGGCGGCGGCCGCCGCGGCGTCGGTCATGCCATGGGTGTTGAGACTGACGCCGACGCAGCGGATATCAGGATTGGTCCGGCGCCCCAGCTGCACGGTCAACGCGATCACTTCCTCGATCGAGGGCAGCGGGTAGTCCGGATAGCCGAGTACATGCTTGCGCCCCGGCTGGTGGCAGACCACGAACACATCCGGCTGGCTGCCGTGCAGCAGGCCGAGGCTGACACCGGCGTAGGCGGGGTGGAACAGCGAGCCCTGGCCTTCGATGACATCCCAGTGATCGTCGGCCGCATTCGGGCTGAGCAGTTCGGCGGCGCCGGCGGAGAAATCGGCGACCACCGCGTCCATCGGAATGCCGCTGCCGGCGATCAGGATGCCGGTCTGGCCGCTGGCACGGAAGTCGGCATCCACGCCGAGCCCGCGCAGGCCGCGCGCCAGTGCCAGTGCGGTGTACTTCTTGCCCAGCGCGCAGTCGGTGCCGACGGTCAGCACGCGCTTGCCGGTGCGCTTGCGGCCGTTGCCGACCGGAATGCCGCGGGGCGGCACGCGCACGTTGATCAGTTCGCGCCCGTGGCGTTCGGCCGCGGCCGCCAGTTCCGGAATGTCACCCAGCTTCTGATGCATGCCGCTGACCAGGTCCAGACCGTTTTCCAAGGCGTCGACCAGGGCCGGCAGCCACTGCGGCGGAATCACGCCACCGCCGTTGGCCACGCCGATCACCATCGCACGCGCACCGGCGGCGCGCGCCTGTGCCGGCGTCATGCTCGGCAGGCCGGTGCTGATCGGGCAGCCCGGCAGGCTCCATTCGGCCACGCACACTTCCGGCGCCCAGTCATGCAGGCCGATGGCGGTCTTGGCGAAGCCCGCTTCGGTGGTATCACCCAGGAACAGCAGGTACGGCTGGGGGAGGGCGGCGAGGGCCTGTACGGCAGCGGTGGGCGTTGCGCTCATGGGGGATCCAGTAGTCGGGGGAGAGAAGAGAGGGGAGGCATTCACGACGATGGGCTCGCAGTTGTTAGACCTGGTTGGGTATGTATATGTCCTAATCAGAGAATATGCAACCCAATCAGGATACTTCTTTAGTCTCTTTTCCGACGGTGTGCCGGGCGACGGCATGCGCGCCACCGGGCACGGTGCTGGGGCACTCAGTAGCGATAGTCGATCGACATGCCGATCGTGCGGGGCTGCAACGGCACCCCGGTCACCGCGACGTAGCGGTTGAGCGCGTCCCGCACCGAGCCGGTGGACACGTAGGCACGCTCATCCGTGGCATTGCGGGCGTACAGGCGGACCGTCCACGTCATGTTGGTCAGTTCGGCATGCAGGTCCAGCGCGTTGTAGCTGTCGATGTCGTACGCCCCGGCCACGCGCTCGCCGGTGACGCGATAGCCGGCACCGACCCGGCCCTGCCACTGGTCACTCACATCGAAGTCGTAATCGATGGTGCTCGACCAGCTCAGCCGCGGCGTCATCGGCATCCGGCTGCCCGAGACCAGGCCGCTGGAGGCCGGTACGTCACCGATCTTCGAATCGATGTAGGCGGCATTGAGGCCAAGCGTGAGGCGCTCGGCCGGGCGCACCATGAGGCTCAGTTCCGCACCCTGGCTGCGCGCGCTGCCGGCGTTGCCCATCCAGCTCAGGCCGTTCTCGGAGACGCGCACCTGGATGTCGTCCCAGTCGATCCGGAACAATGCCAGATCGATCATCGCGCGGCGGTCCCAGAAGTGCGATTTGAAGCCGAGCTCGAGGTTGTCCAGGGTATCGGCCTTGGTCATCGGCACCACGCCGGAGGTCGATACGTTCGGTCCCCCCGGGCGGTAGCCGGTGGCGTAGCGCGCATAGATCATCGCGCTGTCGTTGAGGTGCCAGCGCGAGGCCAGCTTCCACGTGGTCACGCTGTCATCGGCGGAGTCGGCCAGATCGATCGGCCGCGGGCCGTACAGCAGGCCGATGCTGTGCTGCTCGAAATCCTGCTGGTTGCGTGCGTGCCGCACGCCGGCGGAAACGTCGAAGCGCGGGCTGAACTTGTACGTGACGTCGGCGAAGATCGCCTGCTCGTCATAGGTGCCCGGCAGGCTGGCGGTGCCGGGATTGAACGGCAGCGGGATGCCGTTGGCATCGTAGGCACTGACCTGCTGGCGGTTGGTGTTTTTCTCGCCGGTGAAGAAGGTGCCCAGCAACCATTCAAAGCGTTCGTTCTCCTTGGAGCTGAGGCGGAATTCCTGGGTCCATTTGCGGGTGCCGAGGAACACATCGAACTGCGCCTGGCCGGCCGGGTACGGCGTCAGCAGCGGCCACGCCGCGCCGTAGACCAGCGTGGAATCCTGCACTTCGTCCATGCGCGTTTCAGAGAAGCTGGTGGCGGAGACGAAATCGACGTTGCCCAGATCCCAGTCCAGGATCGCCGAGTAGTAGTCGGTTTCCATTCGGTACGGCGTGGCGCGCTGCAGGATGCCTTCGAGCGGGCCGCGGATCGGTTCCAGCGTGGGATAGGTCAGGCCCACCGCGCTGGAATTGTCGGCATCCACGATCTGCGACAACGCCTGCACGCGCAGGTTGGCGGTGTCGCTGATGCGCCAGGTCAGCGCCAGGCGGGAGGCCAGCTGGTAATAGCCGTTGCTGTCCTTGGCGTCCTCGCCGGTGAGGTCGGGCTGATCCACATAGCCGGGTGTGCCCTGGCGCGACAGGCTGGCACGCAGGCCCAGCTTGCCTTCGATCAGCGGCACGTTGAACGAGGTGCGTACGCCGGTGCCGACATCGCCGGCTTCCTTGGTGGCATTGACGTCCATGCCGGCGCGGAACTCGAAGCCATCCGGATCGGCCGCCTTGGTGATGTACTTGAACAGCCCGCCCATCGAGCTGGCGCCATACAGGGTGCCCTGCGGGCCGCGCAGTACTTCCACGCTCTGGATGTCATAGGGCAGCAGATCCAGCGCGTAGGTGGTAGCGCGCTGCTTGTTGCTGCTCGGGCCGATCGGGGTGTCATCGATGTAGGTACCGATGATCGAACCGCCGCCGAGCGGTGCCACACCGCGCAGTGCCATGGTGGTCTGGCCCGGTGCGCCACCACTGTCCACCTGGAAGCCGGGCACGTAGGCGGCGAAGTCGTTCAAGCGGGTCGCACCAAACGCTTCGAGGCGCTCTTCGCTGATCACGCTGACGCCGGCGGCCACTTCCATGACGTTCTCGCTGCGCTTCTGCGCGGTGGCCACCACGCGATCGAGTTCGACGACATCGGGCGTGCTGCGGCTGCCATCGGCGTCCGCATCCTGGGCCATCGCCGTGGTGGCAAGGCCCATGCAGCACAGGGTGACGGTGGAGGCGAGGATCGAGCGTTTCATCGGCTTGCGCATGTGGCGGGCTCTCTGGAATCAGGAACGGGGTCAGGCAGGAAGAACGACGGCCGTGCACGGCGGGAACCACCGTGGTGGGGAGAGGACGCGCGCGCTGTCGAAGCCGCGCCGGGTTGGCACGTCGGTGAAGGGAGGGGGCGTGGGGGAATGAAGTGGCAGACGACGGGCGTTGGCAGGTGCCAGGCCGTGTTGCTGGCCAGCGGCGCGCGCGGCGCGGAGGCTGGCGGTCAGTGCAGCCGCGCGGCAAAACCGGCGGCGGGGGTCGTACGGAAACTGATCGGGCATTTCGACATCCCTACAAATCCTATGTAAGGAATATTTAGTCTGATCAGGTATATGTCAAGCGCAATCAGAAAACATCGTCCTATCAAGGACTATTGCGTCGCAGCATTTCGAGACTGTCCGGAGGCCGTGTTCGCCCGGTCGCGCGGTCCGTGCCGCGTACGCCGGAGAACGGGCCGCTATCGGCCGCCATCACCGCGGCGGCCGGCCTGCGGGCCAGCGTGGTGACGTCAACCCGCGCGCACGGCGCCGTCGGCCGGGGTGGCCTCGTGCTGTGCAGGTGCAGCATTGGCGGCGAGCAACGGTCGGGCACGTCGTTCCAGGCGCAGCAGCAGCATCGCAACAAGCATGCAGGTGCCGGCCATCAACGAGAAGAACACCGCGCTGGACAGCGTTGACCACAGCGTGCCGACCGCGCCGGCCAGCAGGTTGCCGCCGAACGAGGCCAGAAACCAGAACGCGATGATCGTGGCACCGAAGCCCACCGGCGCCAGGCGGGCGAACAGGCCCAGTCCCACCGGCAGGATGAAGAGCTCGCCGAAGGTGAAGATCACGAAGAACAGCGCGGCCCACAGCCAGCCGACCTTGGCCGACGGGTCACCGCCGAGCACCGCGACCAGGGCGAACGACAGCCCGACCACCGCGGCACCGATCGCCATCTTGGTCAGTGCAGCCGGCTCGCGGCCGTCGCGTGCCTGCCGTGTCCAGCGACGCACCAGCAATGGCGTGATCAGGAACACCAGCAGCGGATTGAGCGAGAAGAACCAGGTCATCGGCAGGGTGAAGTCCGCAGTGAGCACGCGGTCCACGCCGGTGTCGAGCCAGATCGCGATGGTGTTGCCGATCTGCTCGTAGGCCAGACGGAAGATCACGATCAAGCCGGCGATCATCGTCATCAGTTGCAGCAGCGGGCGATAGGCCGGCTGCCACAGGGCCGAGAACGGCAGTGTGGCGCGTTCGCTGCGCGGCGGATCCGGTGGCAGGTGGCGGCGGCCGGTGATGTAGATCACCAGGCCGAGCAGCATGCCGATGCCGGCGGCAGAGAAACCGACGTGCCAGCCATACACCTCACCCAGCGTGCCGCAGATCAGCGGGGCGAGGAACGCACCGAGGTTGATGCCCACGTAGTACACGTTGAACGCCGAGCCACGGCGCGGATCATCGCGCTGGTAGAGATCGCCGACCTGGCCGGGCAGGGTCGGCAGGAACAACCCGTTGCCGAGCACGATCGCCAGCAGGGCCGGATACAGCAGCGCATCGAAGGCCATCAGGAAATGGCCGAACGCCATGATCGCCCCGCCCAGGATCACGGCACGGCGCTTGCCCAGCCAGCGGTCGGCCAGCATGCCGCCGAATACCGGGCTGAGGTAGGCCAGCGCGGTGTACAGGCCATAGACCATCGAGGCCTGTTCCTGCGAGAACAGCAGCTGCTTGGTCATGTAATAGACCAGCAGCGCCCGCATGCCGTAGTAGGAGAATTTCTCCCACATCTCGGTGAGGAACAGGATGGTCAGGCCTGGCGGTTGCCCGAACCAGGCCTTGCGCGGTGCGTCGAGGGTCATCGGGCGGGGCGTCCGGGGGTCAGAGCTGCAGGCCGGTGCTGATCAGGCGCTGGGTGATGGCGACGAACGCCACCACCAGGCCTGCCAACGCGACCACCCAGGCGCCGTAACGACGCACGCGCGGCCAGCTGGCCGGCGCGCGGACGGCCACCCAGACCAGTGCGATGGCAGCGACAACGCTGAGCCAGGACAACGCCTGCACCAGGATCAACGGCCCGTTGGTGTACGAGGAAATGGCGCCCGGGCCAGCGATCGACTTCACATACAGCGCCCAGGCAACCACCGTGCCCAGCTGCGTGGTGACCGACAGCGTCTGCAGCCAGCGCAGGCCACGGGCCTCGAGCGGTGCGGTGGCGCCGTAGTAACGGCGCACGAACACGCCGCCGATGCGCAGGACGGCCGACAGCGTCAGCAGCCCCAGCGCGACGAACAGGGCAGGGCGCAGCCACGCCGGCGAGCGCCAGCCCGGGATCGGCTCGAAGCCGAACACCGAGGCGAACGGCCCGCCGGAGAAGTACACCGGCCGCCCATCCTTGACCTTCACTTCCAACAGGCCGCGGCCGTTTTCCTGCTGCCACAGCCAGGGGGACACTTCGCGCCAGCGCAGCAGCTGTCCGTTGAGGCCCTTCTGGCCATCGACGGTGATCGTGCCGTCCTCCTGCGGGTGCACGCGGATCGGTGCGAACAGCGTCAGCATGCGCAGATAGGAACTGTCCGAGCGGCGCGTGCTCTGCCAGCTCGTCCCGGCCAGCGCTGCGGCGTGCTCGCGCGCCATCGCCGCATCGACGCCCGGGCCGGCGCGTTCGATCGGCAGGGTCGGCAGGAAGTTCTCGACGAAGCGCTCCCACACCTGGGCGCGCAGCGCAGAACCAGCGGCATCACGCCCCACGCTGTTGGTGGACACGAAGACACCGATGTTGCGTTCCGGAATCATCCACAGCCACGAGTAGAAGAACAGCATCGTGCCGCCATGCGAGCGGGTGTCGTAGCCGCCGGTGTCCGAGGCCATCCAGCCCAGGGCCATGCGCGGCAGATGCGGCAGGATCGCCGGCTGCGGGGTCAGCATCTGCGCGTTGGTTTCCGCGCGCATGATGCGCTGGCCGTCCAGTTCGCCATGGTTGAGCGTGGCCATCATGAAACGGGACATCGCCGAACCGGAGGCGTACAGACCGCCCACGCCCGGCGCGGTGTTCTTCTCGGCCGGGTAGCTTTTGCCCGAACCCAGCAGATAGCCCTTGGCAGCGTGCGGCAGCAGTTCGGCCGGCAGCTTCTGTTCGAAGCTGGCGTACTGCATGTCCAGCGGCTGCAGGATGTGCTGCCTGGCGTAATCCTCAAAGCGCTGGCCGCTGACGCGTTCGACGATGTAGGAGGCGATGCCGGTGGCGTAGTTGGAATACGCCGGCGTGGTGCCGGGCGTGGAGATCTGGTTGGGCACCCACTCCTTGAGGTAGTTGTCGCGGTTGGCCGGATGGTCCGGACCCAGCACGATCAGGTAGCGCATGCGCTCTTCCAGACCGCTGGTGTGGGTCATGATCTGGCGCAGCGTGATCGGCTCACCCTTGGCCGGGACCTTGATGTCCAGGTAGGTGTTGATGTCGGCGTCCAGGTCCAGCTTGCCCTGTTCGACCAGCTGCATCACCGAGGTCCAGACGAACAGCTTGGAGATCGAGCCGGGGCGGAACAGGGTGGTCCTGGGATCCACCGGGGTGCGCTTTTCGACATCGGAAAAGCCGAAGCCGCGTTCGGTGACGACCTTGCCGTTCTCGACCACGGTGACCACGGCGCCGGCGAGATCGCCCTGGGCCATCAGGTAGGGCACCAAGCCATCCAGGAAGGTATCGACGCGGGCCGCATCCAAGGTGCCCGTGGCGGCCGGTGCGGGCGCGATGCGGTCAGTGGCCTCGGCAGCTGCCGGTGCCGGCGCCGGCGCAGCAACGGGCGTGGGCGCCTGCGCATGCAGCGGCGAGAACGCGGCGGTCGAGGCCAGCAGCAGGCCGGAGATGAGTGGGCGCAAGAGACTCATGCCTGCACTCCCTTGCCCCACACGGCGTCGTCGCAATGCACCAGTCCCTCGTCGTAACGCAGGCCCGGCACGCGGTCGTCGCGCAGGAACAACGGCCCATCCAGATCGACCACATCGCAATGCTGGCCCACGATGAAGGCCGGCCCCATCGCCCAGCTGCTGCCGATCATGTTGCCGACCATCACCTGCATGCCCAGCGAGCGTGCCTTGCCGACCATCGCCAGGCCTTCGGTAAGCCCACCGGCCTTGTCGAGCTTGATGTTGATGACGTCGAACAGACCCGCCAGCGCCTCAACTTCCGAAACGTCCTGCACGCTCTCGTCGGCAGCGAACGGCAGCGGCCGCGCAAAGCCCTTCAGCTCGGCTTCGCGGCCGCGCGGCAGCGGCTGTTCCAGCAGCTTGATGTCGTTCTCCAGCAGCACCGGGATCAGGGCATCGAGCGCATCCACCGTATAGCCCTGGTTGGCGTCCACGCCCATCCACACATCCGGGCGCACCTTGCGCACCGCGCGTACGCGCTCGATGTCGATATCCAGGTCGCCGCTGAGCTTGAGCTTGAGCGCCTTGGCAGGTGCGTAGCGTCCGGTCGCGATCGACTGCATCGTCGCCGGGTCATCGGCGCCGAGCGTCCACGTAGTCAGCAACGGACGCGTCTGCGACAGACCGGCCAGTGCCCAGGCAGGCTTGCCGGTGCGGCTGGCTTCCAGATCCCACAGGGCGCAGTCCAGTGCATTGCGCGCGCCGCCGCGCGGCAGCAGCTGCTGCAGCTCGGCGCGGGTGATGCCGGCTTCGATCCGCGCACGCAGCAGTTCCAGCGTGGCCAGCATCTGCTCGGGGGTGTCATCGAAGTAGTACACGCCACTGGCTTCGCCACGGCCGCGATGGCCGCCGTCTTCCAGTTCCACGCGCAGTACCGGGGCGTGTTCGAACACGTAGCCGCTGATCCGGAACGGGGCCAGCAACGCAAGCGAGTCGATCTGCAGGGTCAGTTTCACAGGGTGTCTCCAGCCCCGGAGCGGGGCTACGGGTCAGTAGTTGAGAGCGAAGTCGGCCAGGCCCATCAGGACCAGGGCGTAGGCAAGCACGCAGGCCGAGACCAGCAGCAGCACGGCCCACAGGCGCGCCAGCCAGCCGCGTCCGGCGCGGAAGGTCTGCACCAGATTCCAGGCGGTGGAACCGATGCCGCCGATGATCGCGATCACCGCGGCGATGCCCAGCCCGATCACGGCCGGATCCAGACGATCATCCAGGCGGGCGAAATCCGCCGACGCCCACGCCATCACCGCCATCCCTGCGGCAGGCACCAGCAGCATGAACCAGCACGCTGCGCGGCTGAGGCGATAGGCCAGCAGCGTCCTGCGCGGCCAGCCCAGCACACGGCCATGCCGACGGCGGACGAACGCGGCAATCGGCCACGCCAGCGCGGACAGCGCCAACACGGCCACCGCAGCGGTCAGCAGCGGCTTGAGCCACAGCGCGGAGCGATAGCCTTCCGCGCGCTGGAACACGTTGAACGGCGAGGAGGAATCCACCGCGAAGCCGACCGGCTGGCCGTCCTTGAGGATGGCGGCCAGGCGCAGTTCGCTGTTGCTCGCCCGCCATACCCACGGTGCGATCGGCTTGAAGGTGGTCGGCTGCCCATTGGGCTGCTTCAGGCGCGGCAGACGCAGGCTGCCATCCTCAAGAGCTTCCAGGCGCGTCTGGGTGAGAATGCCGGTGCGGCCGATACCGGTCTCGGCGCGGCGCGAATCGAGGTAGCTTGGCGCGGCCAGCAGACGTGCCTGCTGATTGGCGAGCGCGGCATCGACCACCGGTGCCGCGGCGGGGGCGCCAGCCGGGAAGTAACGGTCGGCGAAGTTCTCCAGCAGTTCACGCCGGATCGGACCGGTGATGCCATTGGCGCCGGCGCTGTTGAGCGAGACGAACAGGCCGACATCGTGGTCGCGGAACAGGAACAGCTGCGAGTGGAACGAGTAGGTGTCACCGGCGTGGGAGACCACACGCTGGCCGTTGACGTCGATCTCGTAGAACCCCAGCGCCATGGTGTTCAGGGGCGGCGCGAAACGGGTCTGCGGGGTCAGCATCAGCTGGCTGGTCGCCGCTTTCAGGATCGCAGTGTCATGGCCGCTGGCCGCACTCAGGTGCGCGATCATGAAACGCGCCATGTCGCTGCCGGTGGCCGACAGCGCACCGGCCGGCGCGGAGGGGGTGACTTCGAAGTCACGCGGCTTGCCCGAGCCCAGCGCATAGCCCTTGCTGACCACGGCGCGCAGCGCCGGCGGCAGCGGTTGGCGGAAGCTGGCGTGCTGCATCTGCAGCGGCACGAAGATGTGCTGCTCGACGTATTCGGCGAACGGCTGGCCCGAGACGCGCTCGACGATGTAGCCGGCCAGACTGGTGCCGTAGTTCGAATATGCCGGCACGGTACCCGGCGCGAAGATCTGCGCCGGAACGCGGCGCTTGAGGTACGGGCCCAGCTCGATGCCGCCGGCCTCGGCCACCGCCTCGCTGGTCCACATGTACTTGATGTTGGCCTCGAAGCCACCGGTGTGCGTCATCAGCTGCCGCAGCGTGATCGGCAGGCCGCGTTCGGGGACCTTGAAATCCAGGTACTGGTTGATGTCCGCGTCCAGATCCAGCTTGCCGGCTTCCACCAGCTGCATCACTGCGGTCCAGGTCATCAGCTTGGAGACCGACGCCATCCGGAACAGGGTGCGGTCCGGATCCACCGGCGTCTGCTTCTCCACATCGGAGACGCCGTAGCCACGACGGACCAGGATCTTGCCGTCCTTGACCACGGTGACCACCGCGCCGGCGATATCGCCCCGCGCGATGGCATACGGCATGAAGCCATCCAGCCAGGTGGTCGCATCGTCGGCGGTCAACCGGGCAACGGACCCGGCGCCGGCGGGCGGTGTCACCCCCTCGGGTGGGGACGGTGGCCGCTGTGCATCGGCCTGGAAGGACAGCAACAGCCCACAACACAACGCGACAAGCCCTGACAACGCACGCATGTGACGATCCCTTTAAAACCATCTCAATCAGACAACAATATTCCTGATTAGAGAATTGTCAATTGCGCGTGATCGTCGCTGGAGTGCGTCCCGTGGGGTCAATGTGAGGGTTGCAAGCCCGTGCAGACGCCGTTCGCCGGCCATTGGGAACGTTTTCAGGGCGCGGATGGTCGCGATAGGAGACGAACGCGACAAGAAACCATCCTGATCAGGATGACATTCATCTCCACGTAGTATCGTATCCACAACTTCACCAGCAATAGCCCAAAGGTCCTGTCGATGAGCCCCAAAAGCCCGACGCTCGGAACCCTGCTGCGCGGCCTGCGCACGCGCCAGGGTTGGACGCTCAAGGAAATGAGCGAACACACCGAAATCCCCCTGTCCACGTTGTCCAAGATCGAACACGATCGCCTGACGTTGACCTACGACAAGCTGCAGCACCTGGCGCAGCGCCTGAACCTGCGCATGTCCGACCTGTTTTCCGAGCCGGACTCGGACAGCGCGCCCAAGCCGGTCACCGCCCGGCGCAGCCTCGGCTCGCTGGACAAGGCGCTGCGGGTGCAGACCGACAACTACGACTACTACTACCTGTGCACGGAACTGCGCCGCAAGCGGATGATTCCGATCCTCACCAAGGTACGCGCCAAGACCACCGCCGAGTTCGGCGAGCTGGTCCGCCACCCGGGCGAGGAGTACGTGCACGTGATGGAAGGCCGCATCCAGGTCCACACCGAGTTCTACGATCCGGTGGTATTGGAGACCGGGCAGGGCATCTACATCGACAGCCAGATGGGCCACGCCTACATCGTCGATACCGGCTGCGAGGAAGCGGTGCTGCTGGCCGTGTGTGCCAGCGCGGACGAGGATCTGATGGAGTCGCTGATCACCCTGCATGAGCAGGAAGGCGGGGTCTGATCCTTTCCCAGCCTCACCACACCGCCTCCAGCCGACGGAACGGCTGGGTGAGCAGCACACCGCGCGCGTCGTAGTCAGTGACGTTGCGTCCATCCACCCGCACCGTGGTGGGGCGGGTGCGGCTCGGCCACCACACCCGCACCGCGGTGTCCTTGCGCAGCCCCTTGCCCAGCGTGACCTGCAGCGTTCCCTCACGCTGCCGGGCCTGCAGCGCCAGGATGCCATAGGCGGTCGGCAGGCGGTCCACCGCCAGCCCGTCGCCGGCCAACCACGACGGCGGGGTGCCCGGCAGCAGTGAAAGCGCGTCATCGTCCTCGCGCATCAGCATTCCGAACAGGGTGCGTCCGTATTCCGCGCCGATCCAGGTATGCGGCATGTCGCCGAGGTAGCGCGGGAAGCGCAGCCGCGAGTGCACCACCTCGGCCAACACCTGCCACTCCAGTGGCCGGCGGTCGTGCAGCAGGCCCTGCAGCAGTTCGTCGGCGGCCTCCGGTTGGTCCAGATGCACGTAGCTGAGTACGTTGCGGATTTCATACGGGGTGTAGGCGTACAACGCGCCCGGCTCACTGCGCCTGCGTACGTCCTGCAGGTAGCGTGCGAAGGTGGTCCGCAGTGCCTCCGCCGGCAGTACATCCTGCGCTCCGGTGGGATCGAGCGCGATCGATACGCCGGTCGGGTCCCCATCGCCCAGATCTGCCGAGGAGGGGATGAAGTCGATGCCTTTCCACGCCATCGTGGCGCGGATCGAGGCAGCCAGTGCGTCGTGCAGGGCGATGTACTGATCGCGCGCCCACGCCGCGGTTTCGTGATCGCCCAGCGACTCGGCCAACCATGCCCCGTCATGCCAGCCTTTGAGGCCCCAGTAGTCGTCCCAGTAGCTGTGCGTGGGCGATGGGTAGCCCTCGTGGCTGATCGACGGCGCCAGGATCCCGGCGAAGCGTTCGGGCGAGGGCTGGCTGGCCATGTAGCCAGGCACCAGCGTGCGCTCGCGCAGTTCCTGCAGGAAGCGCATCGCGGCTTTCACCTTGGGCAGGTAGGCGCGCACCGATTCCGGGCCGCCATCCAGCCGTGCCACATCCGCGACCAGGGTGATGTACTGGCCCTGGCTGTCGTACTCGATATCCGAACCGAAGCCGGTGTTGACGCTGCCGTCGTCGTTGAGGATCGGCGAGACCAGCCCATTGGCGTGCACGCCGTGCTCGCTGTACCAGGCCAGATAATCGCGGGCGACCTGGGATTCGCCCATGCGCAGCAGCACCGCCGAGGTGGCCATGCCGTCACGGATGAAGGAGCGGTTGTAATTGCGCGGGCCGGGCTGCATCGCCGGGCCGGTCTGGTTGATCAGCATGTAGGCGGCCTGCGCGCGCAGCATGTCCACCAGCGAGGGATCGGGCAGGCGCAGGCCGACCTGGCCCAGGCGCGCCTGCCAGTCGTCCGATGCACGTTTGGCCAGCGCGTCGTACGCGGCATCGGGTACGTGCGGGACGCCGGCCAGATCCAGCGGCGGGGCGTCGGGCAGCGCACCGTCCGTCGCAGAGGGTGCCGTGCCAAGCGGGAAGGCCACCACCACCGAGCGGCTGGCACCCGGTGCGAGCTGCATGCGGTAGGCCAGCGCCGCCGAGGCCAGGCCGTCACCGTCGCTTGCCTGTGTGGCGGTGGGCAGGGTGCCACTGGCGATCGCGGTGGTGATTTCACTGCTGCCGTCCGGGCCGAACGGTGCCGCGCCGGCAGCATCGACGGGCGTCAGGGACTGCAGCAGGGCGCGACCGTTGATGCGTACGCTTTGGCCCTCGATAGCGACCTCGCGGATCGGTGACAGGCCACCGTTCTGCCACGGCGGATTCATCTGCATCGGCCGCACCGCCAGTGTCAACGTGCCTTCGACGGGCGCGCTGCCGGTGTTGCGCAGGCGGTGACGCACGAAGGTCACCGGCTGTCCGTCGAGCTCGACGGCGAATGCCTCGCTCTGCAGTTCAAGCCCGGGGTGTGGCGACCACGTCGCCGAGGGCATCGGCTTCCAGCCATCGCGCAGCGCGTGCTGTACCGGTTGGTCGGCGGCGCCTGCGGCAACACCGTCGGCATTGCGCCAGATCGGCTGCACCAGCGGCGCGCCCTTGAAGGCCTCGATGTTGCCGTACTCATCGAAGATCGATTTCTGCCGGCCGGCATGGATGCCGACCGCAGTCCAGTAGGTCTGCTGCAGGTGCAGCGACGCCGGGAACAGCGCACGCTGCGCGCCGCTGGCGGCGATCTGGTAGCGCTTCATCGGCGTCATCACCGCCTTCGGCCCGAGCACGCGCAGACGGTCGACCTGTGGCGCGTCACCATCCACCGTCAGCCGCAGCGCCGTGGCGGTCACGGCGGCAGAACCGGCCAGCCAGCTCTGCTGGCGTGCGGCCGCCTGTGGATCGCGCGCAAGCTCCACCCAGCGCCCCTGCACATCACGCGCCTGCAGCCGTGCAGCGCCATGCGCCCCGGCCCAGTCCACCGCCAGGCCGGTGGTCGGGACCGCGCGTGGCAGCGCGATTTCCAGCGAGTGCGTACCGTCCTTGCCACGTGGAATCGGGACGGCGCTGCCGCCTTGCCACAGCGCGGCGGCCTGGGCTGCATCCACCCCGGCCACGCGCGCACTGGTGGCGCTGTCCAACGGCTCCAGTTCGAAGATCGACACGCCCCAGTCCGATGTGCGCTCCGGACTGGCCAGACGAAGGTAGCGGGCCTGGCGCGGCGCGAAGTAGAGCGTCTCGATACCGCCAAGCGAATCGCGCATGGTGTAGGCCGGTTGCCACTGCTGGCCGTCCAGTGAGGTCTGCAGGGTGTAGCCCTCGGGATTGGAAACGTCCCAGGTGATCTGCGCGCCGCTGAGCGTGCCCGGCGTGCCCAGGTCCACCTGGAACCAGTGGCCGGGGCTGAAGGCGCCTCCGGTGACCGTCGTCGGGTCGCCATCGATCAGGTGGCTGACCGCCATCGCCGGCACCTGCTGCGAGGAACTGCTGGCCTGCCACTGGCCGCGCGGCGGCAGGGTCCGGGCGGCAGCGCCGAGGCTCAGCACGAGGGCGGAGAAGAGCAGGGTGCCGGCCATGACGCGGCCTGGCCGGTACACCCCAATCGAACGGTCAGCATGCAGCCCCATCAATGCGCTCCTGATCTGAAACGACCCCGACGGCAGGGTGGAGGACACGCTATCAGGGGCTGTAACCGTTTACATGACGCGTCGCAATACTGAACCGGCGCAGGGTCAGGCCCGCGGTGAGAGCAGGTCGGCCAGACCGATGGTCCGATACATCTCGGTACGCATCCGGTCGGCCACCGCATTGACCACTTCAGCACCGTCCTGCGACGGATCCACATGCACGCGGAACGGGCGCCTGCCGTGCGGCAGGGCGACCACGCGTACGATCTCGCGCGCGACCTGCTCGGGGTCGGCATCGGCCGGCTCCAGGCTGGCCAGGCCCTGCAGTGCCTGCTGGGCAACGCCGGCGTACGGGCCGTTCTCGTACTCGGCGGTGATGGCCGTGTCGTCCGGCGTGCCCGAGTGCGCGAAGTGGTTGGTGCCCTGGGTGAACGCGCCGGGCACCATGATCGTGGTCTCGATCCCCCAGCGTGCCAGCTCGGTCGAGTAGGCCACGGCCAGGGCATCCATCGCGGCCTTCGCAGCGAAGTAGGGCGCCAGGAACGGTGGTGTGCCCCCACGCGTGGAGGACGATCCGACCCACAGCAGCAGTCCCCTGCCGCGCCCGCGCATGAAGGGCAGCGCGGCACGGTTGACCCGCTGCGTACCCAGCACGTTGACGTCGTACTGCTGCATCAGTTGCTCAGGCGTGAACGCTTCGGCCGGTCCGAACACCATGTGGCCAGCATTGTGGATGATCACATCGAGCGTGCCCGCCTCGGCGAGTACCTGTGCAATGGCAGCGTTGCTGGAGGCCTCGGACTGCACATCCAGTTCAACGGTGCGCAGGTCGGCGTGTTGCTGCGCCGCCCATGCGGCAATCTCGGCAACGCGCGTGGCATTGCGTCCGCTGACGTCGCGCATCGAGGCGTAGACGGTGTGGCCCGCCTGGGCCAGGGCTTTGGCGGTCATCAGGCCGAAGCCGGAGGATGCGCCAGTGACAACAATGGTGTGCGACATGGATTTCTCCTGATCGAAAGGGGGGCAGTACGGGAGGAGGACAACTACGGGATGAGAGGGCGTGTGCCGTCGCGCAGGCGCTGGTAGAGCGCGCGGCCTGCGTCCATGCGGGCGGTGAAGTCGAAGCCCTGTGCCAGCATCGCGTCCATGTCCTGCGCCGGAATCTGCATGACGTAGCTATGCGCGGTGGTGACCAGCTCGAACGGCTCCGGGCCGAGTTGCGTGGTGCTGAACCAGGTGCCCGGATCGGCATGCCCGCTGCGCAGCACCTGGCCGCGATAGCGCAGTTCCCAGCCGCCATCCAGCAGCACCCAGTAATCATCGCGGCCCTCGGCGGTGGCAGTGCCGAGGAGGGTCGTACCGGCGCCCACCTCCCATTCGCGCGAATGGTCGATCACGTGGCGCAGTTGCGCGGTGCTCAACGAGGCGAAGAACGGGGTGTGTCGCAGCAGGTGCAGATAGGTGATGGAGGGCTTCATGGCCGGATGTGGGCGGGGGGCGCGTGCTTCGCACGAGGCGGTCATGACGGTCGCGCACAGCAGGGGCAGCAGCACGGCGAGGTGGCGGGGCGACATGAGGGCGACCTCAGGCCACGCCGCCGTTGGCGCGCAGAATCTGGCCGTTGACCCAGCCGCCGTCCGGCCCGGCGAGGAATGCGACGACCCCCGCGATGTCGTCCGGCTGGCCGAGGCGTTCCAGCGGCGGCATCCGCGCGAAGGTGCTGATCTGCTCTTCGGTCTTGCCGTCGAGGAACAGGGCGGTCGCGACCGGGCCCGGGGCCACCGCGTTGACGGTGATCGCGCGGCCACGCAGCTCCTTGGCGAACACGTGGGTGAACGCTTCCACCGCGGCCTTGGTGCCGTTGTAGATCGCATAGCCCGGCAGATTCAGGGCCAGCGTGGTGCTGGACAGGTTGATGATGCGGCCGCCGTCGTTGAGGCGGGTCGCCGCCTCGCGCAGGGTGTTGAACACGCCCTGGGTGTTGATCGCGAAGTGCTGCAGATACTGCGCGTCGCTGGTCTGTGCGAGCGGGGCGGTCTTGAGGACGCCGGCGTTGTTGACCAGCACATCAATGCGGCCCAACTGCTGTTCGACAGTGGTGAACATCGCGCTGACTTGATCGGCCTGGGAGACGTCGGCCTGGATCGCGATGGCGGACGCACCGCTGCGGGTCAACTCGGCGACGAGCGCATCGGCCTCGGCGTTGTTGGAGGCGTAGTTCAGGGCGACGGCGAAGCCTTCGGCGGCCAAGCGGCGGGCGATGGCGGCGCCGATGCCGCGGGAGGCGCCGGTGATCAGAGCGACGCGGGAGGAGGTGGACATGGCGGGGTTTCCTTCAGTGGTGGGCACGGAAGGAAGGATGGATCATTCGGCAGCAGGGATAATCCTGCTAAAGTTGCGATCACAATCCCATTTGCATCAACAATAGGTCAACCATGGACCGCTTCCAGGAAATGCAGGTCTTCGTCCGGATCGCCGACCGCCAGAGTTTCACCCTGGCCGCCGAGGACCTGCAGATTCCGCGCGCTACGGTGACCAACCTGATCAAGCGGCTGGAGCAGCGCATCGGGGTGCGGCTGCTGGAACGCACCACCCGGCAGGTGCGCATGACCCACGATGGCGAGGCCTACTACCACCGCTGCGTGCGCCTGCTGACCGATCTGGAAGAGACCGAAAGCGCGTTCCGTGATGCCCCGCCCAAGGGGCTGCTGAGGGTCAATCTGCAGGGCACGCTGGCCCGGCACGTGGTGATGCCGGCCATGGGCGACTTCCTTGCACGCTATCCCGGCATCACCCTGCACGTGGGCGAGGACGACCGCCTGGTGGACCTGGTCCGCGAGGGCGTGGACTGCGTGCTGCGCGCGGGCGTTCTGCAGGATTCGTCGTTGATCGGCCGGCAGGTCGCGCTGCTGGAGCAGGTCACTGTCGCCAGCCCTGCGTACCTGGAGCGCGCAGGCGTGCCGAGCGGGCTGGACGATCTGGCGCAGCATTACGCGGTCGACTATGGCCCCGGTGGCGCACGCTCGGCAGGCCTGGATTTCCAGCGCGATGGTGAGGTGGTGGAACGGCAGCTGCAGTCGTGCATCTCGGTGACCGGCGCGGACCTGTACACCGGCGCAGCGCTCTCGGGGCTGGGCCTGATCCAGGTGCCGCGCTATCGCATCGCGCAGGCGCTTGCCGAGGATCAGCTGCGCATCGTGCTGGCGGATCACCCGCCACCGCCGATGCCGGTGTCCGTGCTCTATCCGCAGAACCGGCAGCTGTCCGCGCGTGTGCGCGTATTCGCACAGTGGCTGGCAGGGTTGTTCGAGCGTACCGCGGGCAGCGCAGCATCCCCCTGACAGCAGATCGTCATGCCACCGCCGCCGCGATCTGTTCGCGCAGCCCGCATCGGCCGAATGAGGCGACTACGCGGTAGCACGCGTTGTCGCTTTCGTGATGGACTGCGCTGGGCGGTACCGAATCGTTCTGCGATAGTCGCGATGTATACATCACGCGCGTTGGATTGATGCTCCATCCACAAGAGTTGTCCGCGGCGCAGATCAGCCAGGTGCTGGGTGAGGTGTTCGGCGTGCGTGCCAGCACGGTGCTGCAGCGCGCCGGTGGCGCGGATGCAGGCGCGACGGTGTATCAGGTGGCTGGCCCGGACGGCGCGCGCTGGTGGCTCAAATGCCGCCGCTATGCCGTGGATCCGGTGGTGTGGGAAGTACTGCACCACCTGCGTGAGCACGCCGGGTTGCGCGAGGTGATCGCACCGCTGCCGACGCGCGATGGGTCGGCGGCAGCGACCTGGGCCGGTCTGCAGTGGACCCTGTTTCCGTATGTCGAGGCGTTCTCCGGTTTCGAGGAAGCGCTCTCGCGCGGCCATTGGGAACGGCTCGGCCGGGTGCTGCGCCAGATCCACGACACCCGTCTGCCGGCGAGCCTGTCCGATGGCCTGCGCCGCCCTGGCTTCGACGACGACACCGCGGTGGAGCGGGTGGGCGCGTGGCTGCAGCGGGCGGATGCGCGGATACCGGTGCGCGATGCCCTGGGCGAGGAGTATCTGGCGTTGTGGTGTCGCCATCGCCAGCGGATCGAAACGGTCTGGCAACGGTGCCGCGAGTTGCGTGCAGGGATTGGTGAGGAACGATGCGTCCGCGTGCTGTGTCACGCCGATCTGCACGCGGGCAATGTGCTGGTCGGGCCGGGGGCCAACGTCTTTCTGATCGACTGGGACGAGATGGTGCTGGCGCCGCGCGAGCGCGATCTGATGTTCATCGGTGCGGGCATCGGCGGGCGCTGGGGGCGCGAGCAGCCGCCGGGCTTCGGCGAGGGCTATGGGTCGGTCGCGGTGGATCCGCTGCGGGTGGCGTACTACCGCCACTGGCGGATCCTGCAGGACCTGCAGGAATTCCATGACCTGCTGCTCGAGCCCGGCGCCACGGCGCGCCCACCTGCACAGCGGCGCCAGGCGCTGCGCTACATGGCCGGGCAGTTCGCGCCCGGCAATGTGGCCGATTGCGCGACCCGTGCCTGGCAGGCCGCGCAGGGCTGAGGCCGCGACTCAGCGAATGTCCGTACGCAGCGTGCCGCGGATCTGATCGCGCCAGCGCTCGGCGACGCCGGCCTCGTCGGCAAAGTGCGGCCAGCGCAGCACGCTTTGCCGGACCTGCTCAATGATGTCCCGGGCGCGGCGGGCATTGATCGAGGCCGTCGCGGCACAGGCGGCCAGGTCGGCCACGTCGAAACCTTCGCGCTTGGCGTTGATCGACATCTGGTGCCGGGCGGTCCAGTCGCCGTCCGGGTTGTACGCCCAGGTGATGTCGAACGCCGGGGACAGCGACCACTGGCCCTGCCGGTCCATCAGGTAGGCGATGTTCTTGACGTGGTCGTCCTGGTTGCGTGCGATCACGTTGAACACCATGCGCCGGAACTGTTCCTCCAGCTGCGCCATGGGCAGGCGCAACTGGCGCATGACCAGCAGGGCCTGCTCGTAGGAGTAGGCAGTGGGATCATTGAAGTCGAAGTGGGCCATCGCCGCCAACGACTGCATGTGGCGTTTGCCTCCTGCATCGGTCCGGTCGAAGCGCTGGGTCATGAAGTGGCGCCGGCCACCTTCTTCGAGCAGTCGGCACTGGCTGATCTGGATGCCTGCATCACGCGCCATCAGCGCGTAGGCGTACTCAACCACGCCGTAGCCCTTGGGGTCGGCCAGTTCCTTGTCGCGGTTGTTCTGCACGCCATCGAACTTGAGCAGCCAGTAGCTGAAGCCCGGCGCTGCCGCGGCCTGGCCCGATCGGACTTCGCCGGTGCCTTCGTTCCAGGCGATGACGGCCTTGGCCCGTGCGCCACCGGCCGAAGTGCCCACGCGCAGAATGTCCCGCAGCGCGTCGGCACGTTCTTCATCGCCGAACGAGGCGCGCAGGTTGTCGCGGTTGCTCAGCACCTCGGTAGCCAGCGCAACCAGCGCATCGATCTGGATTTTGTGGGCCGTCCGCACACGCGGACCATGCACGGGCGAGAACTCCAGCGCTCCCATGCCGCGCGTGCCGGTGTAGCAGAGCCGCTCTACCGCATTGAAGCTGTCCGGCGTGCGGCCCTGCGTGGCCAGCCACGCATTGATCAGGGTATTGCCGTACTTGTCCGGCAGGGCGTCGGCGAGCAGGCCGGGCAAACCATGGAAGCTGGCCGGGTTGAGGGAAGGGAAACCGTAGATCGGATCCGCCGCGAGCGGCATGGTCAGCGGGGCGACCTCAATGCCGGAGCGTGCGAATGCCGGGTCGTAGGCGAATTGCGCGGTCCGCTCGCCGTCTGCCAGCGTCACCGCGCCGATCCGGCTGCCCCACAGGCGCACCTCGGCCGTGGTGCTCATTGCTCATCGCCCCAGGTCCAGGGCTTGGCGGGTGCCGGCTCGGCCACCCCCGGTCGCGCACGCTGGCGCTGGTGGCCGTGGCGCTTCAGCAGATCGATCGGATTGGGGCCGTCGCTGGGCAGCATCACATCCAGCGCATCCAGCCTGCCGAGGGCACGCAGGCATCGGATCAGGTTGGCCAGCTGGGCGGGCGTGCCGTCTTCCAGCCGCTGCACCGTGCGCTTGGAGACACCCGCAGCATCGGCCAGCTGCTCCTGGGTGATGCCTTGCGAGAGCCGCAGGCGGGCTAGACGTTGCCCCAGCTCCGCCAGGACAGCGTCGTCCGTCATCAGATGTGTGATCGTCATAAGGTGACCCTCCTGACGCTTTGTATCGCACTATTGCGATAAAGCGTCAAGTGTGGCTATTTATGAAGTTCATATGAAATTTATTCAACTGGACATATATGACGCTTTATAGGGAATTATTTCGATAACGCGTCAGAAATGGCGCTTAACGACATTCGTCTGTTCGTCAGGCGGGGCGGCCTTGAGGGCGTGAGACAGGGACGCAGGGCACAGGCTGGGGCGGGTTAGCAGGACGCTTCCGCAACGGCGTTGACCTGGTCCGGCGTCCACTCTGCGGCGTTTGCTAAAATTCCCGGCTCACTCTGGACGCTGTAGAAGAAGGACCTCCATGAAGATCGCCGTTGCCGGTACCGGCTACGTGGGCCTCTCCAACGCGGTGCTGCTCGCGCAGCATCACGAGGTGGTGGCACTGGATATCGATCCGGCCAAGGTGGCGATGATCAATGCCCGCCAGTCGCCCATCGAAGATGCCGAGATCGAGGATTTCCTCGCCAATCGCGCGCTGAACCTCACCGCCACACTGGATCCGGCGCAGGCCTATCAAGGGGCAGACTTCGTCATCGTCGCCACGCCGACCGATTACGATCCCACGTCGAACTACTTCAACACCGGTTCGGTGGAGGCGGTGATCGCCGATGTGCTGCGGATCAACCCGTCCGCTGTCATCGTGATCAAGTCGACCGTACCGGTGGGTTGCACGCAGGCGCTGCGGGCCAAGTTCGGGACGGACACGCTGCTGTTCTCGCCGGAATTCCTCCGTGAAGGCCGCGCGCTGCATGACAACCTGCATCCGAGCCGGATCATCGTCGGCGAGCGTTCGGAGCGCGCGGCGGTGTTTGCCGCGCTGCTGAAAGAAGGCGCGATCAAGAAGGATGTGCCGGTGCTGTTCACCGACGCGACCGAGGCCGAGGCGATCAAGCTGTTCTCCAACACCTACCTGGCGATGCGGGTGGCCTACTTCAACGAACTGGATACGTACGCCAGCTCGCACGGGCTGGACACGCGGCAGATGATCGAAGGCGTCAGCCTGGACCCGCGCATCGGCGGCCATTACAACAACCCGTCCTTCGGCTATGGCGGCTACTGCCTGCCCAAGGATACGAAGCAGCTTCTGGCCAACTACAGCAAGGTGCCGCAGAACCTGATCCACGCCATCGTCGAGTCCAACCGCACCCGCAAGGATTTCATCGCCGATGACATCGTGGCGCGCAACCCGAAGGTGGTGGGCATCTACCGGCTGGTGATGAAGGCCGGCTCGGACAACTTCCGTGCCTCGGCGGTGCAGGGCGTGATGAAGCGGATCAAGGCGAAGGGCATCGAGGTCATCGTGCACGAGCCGGTGCTCACCGAGGCGACGTTCTACCGCTCCCGCGTGGTGAACGATTTCGCCGCGTTCCTGGCCGAGGCGGACATCATCGTCGCCAACCGGCTGACGCCCGAGCTGGAGGGCGTGGCGCACAAGGTCTACACCCGCGATCTGTTCGGCTCGGATTGATTCCCCGGGGGCTATTCCCCCGGTTTGGCTGCCGCCGTCGCGGCCTGTGATTTCGCCCGCCGTGCCAGCACTGCTTCGCGGTGGGCGATGTAGGCATTCGCGCCGAGGATGATGCCGGCGCCGATCACGGTCCAGCGGTCCAGCGTTTCATTGAACAGCAGCCAGCCCAGCAGGCTCACCAAGGGCAGCTGCATGAAGCTGATCGGGGTCAGCGCGGACACCTCGCCCAGGCGCAGGGCGCGGGTCCACAGCAGCTGGCCCAGCGTGCCGAGCACACCGGTGGCCACCAGCCAGACCCACGCCAGGCCGGTCGGCCAGACCCACACGAACAGCGCAGGCACCAGCGACAGCGGCACCCAGAACACATAGGTGTAGAACACCACGGTATCGGCGCTGTCCACGCGGGTGAGCTGCTTGATCTGGATCGCCACCAGCGAGCTCAGTACCGCTGCGCCCACCGCGACCAGGGTGCCGGGGGTGAAGCTGGTCGAGCCCGGGCGCACGATGATCAGCACGCCGATGAAGCCGATGATCACCGCCGCCCAGCGGCGCATGCGCACGGTTTCGCCCAGCCACAGCACGGCAGCGATGGTGACGAACAGCGGGGTGGAGTAGGAGAGCGAGATGGCTTGTGAGATCGGCAGGTGGCCGATCGCCCAGAACGCACACAGCATCGAGGCCAGCCCGATCGCACTGCGCAGGAAGTAGCGCGGCAACTGCTGCGTCTTCAGCGGCGCGCTGCCCGGCCGGATCAGCATCGGCAGCAGCGCCAGCAGGCCGAAGGCGTTGCGGAAGAATGCCACTTCCTGGGTCGGCACGTAGCGGGTGGCGTAGCGGATCGCGATCGCCATCAGGCCGAAGGCCAGGGTACTGCCGAGCATCAACAGGGCGGCCCGCAATGGAGTGGCCACCGGTAACGCAGGGGCGGGGTTCACCACTGGGCGCCGATCAGCCTCGGTTCCGGTTCGATCGGCACGCCGAACTTCTCCAGGACCGAGGCGGAGATCCGCCGCGCCAGCGCGAGCAGTTCCTCTCCGGTGGCCTGGCCGTGGTTCACGAGCACCAACGCATGGCTCGGCGCCACGCCGGCATCGCCATCGCGGTAGCCCTTCCAGCCGCAGCTCTCGATCATCCAGGCGGCGGAAATCTTGCGGCGACTGTCATCGTCGGCCGGGAACACCGGCAGCTCGGGGAAGTGCTGCAGCAATACCTCCACCTGCTCCAAGGGCAGGATCGGGTTCTTGAAGAAGCTGCCCGCGTTGCCGAGCACGTCCGGATCGGGCAGCTTGCGGCGGCGGATGTTGATCACCGCGTTGGCCACATCGGCAGCCACCGGCAGCTCTACGCCCATTGCCTCCATTTCCTCGGCGATCCCGGCATAGCCCAGGCGCAGGCCATGCAGCAGCGGCAGCCGCAGCTCGATCGCGGTGATCAGGTAACGGTCCGGATCGTGCTTGAAGATGCTGTCGCGGTAAGCGAACTGGCAGCCTTCGGCGTCGAAGCGCACCCAGTCGTTTTCGTGTCGGTCCCAGGCATCCACCGCCTGGATGAACTCGCCGACCTGCGCGCCGTACGCGCCGATGTTCTGGATCGGCGAGGCGCCGGCGGTACCCGGAATCAAGGCCAGGTTTTCCAGACCGGACAGGCCGTTCTGCAGCGACCACATCACCAGGCCATGCCAGTTCACGCCGGCACCGGCGCGCACGATGGTGTGGTCGGCGCGGTGTTCCAGGATCTCGATGCCGCGGTTGGCGAACACCAGCACGGTGCCTTCCACGTTGTCGGCGATCAGCACATTGCTGCCGCTACCCAGCACCAGCAGCGGCTGGTCGGCGACGCGCGGCAGCGCCAGCACCTCCGGCAGCACGGCGGGGTCGAACACCTCCAGCAGCTGCGCGGCGGTGGCGTCGACGTGGAAGGTGTTGAGCGCCTTCAGCGAGGCGTTCTCGGTAATGGACCAGGCAGTCATGGCGTCGTTCACAGCGGTGCCACCGCGCCACGGCTGGGCGCCTCTCTGCGGCGGCGGATCGCCTCCACGCACTCGTGCACCAGCTCCGGGCCACGAAAGATCAGGCCGCTGTAGCACTGCACCAGGGCGGCGCCGGCGGCCATCTTGGCCACCGCGTCCGCGCCGGATTGGATGCCGCCCACGCCGATCAACGGCATCGACTCGGGCAGGCGCGCGCGCAGGCGGCGCAGCACCAGGGTCGACTGGCCCAGCAACGGCGCGCCGGACAAGCCGCCGGCTTCGTTCGCGCGCGCGTCACCGGCCACCGCACTGCGGTCGATGGTGGTGTTGGTGGCGATCACGCCGTCCACTTTGAGCTCACCAAGCACACGCGCGGCAGCATCGATATCGCGGTCGCTCAGATCCGGAGCGACCTTGACCAGCATCGGCACGCGCTTGCCGTGCTTGGCGGCCAGGCTTTCCTGGCTCTCGCGCAGCTGCGAAATCAGCTGGCGCAGCGCGGTCTCTTCCTGCAGCTCGCGCAGGCCGGCGGTGTTCGGCGAAGAGATGTTGACGGTGATGTAATCGGCCAGCGGATACACCTTCTGCAGGCAGTGCTGGTAATCGTCGAACGCCTGCTCGTTGGGCGTGTCCTTGTTCTTGCCGATGTTGATGCCGAGCAGCCCGCTGCGGCGCTTGGCGCGTTCGACATTGCGGACCAGCGCATCCACGCCCAGGTTGTTGAAGCCCATGCGGTTGATGATGGCCTGGTGGTCCGGCAGCCGGAACAGGCGCGGCTTCGGGTTGCCCGCCTGCGGGCGCGGGGTGATCGTGCCGATCTCCACGAAGCCGAAGCCCAGTGCCAGCAGCGCATCGATGTGCTCGCCGTTCTTGTCCAGGCCGGCAGCCAGGCCCACCGGATTCGGGAAACTCAGTCCGAACGCGTTGGTCGGCAGCGGGTCGATGCGGCGGCCCATCAGCGGCGTGGTGCCGGTGCGATAGGCCAGGTCCAGCGCGCTCAGGCCAAGGCCGTGGGCGCGTTCTGCATCAAGGGCGAACAGGAAGGGGCGGGCAAACGAGTACATGGCGTTCAATCAGTCCAGCGTGCCGACAAAGGCACGGGTTTGGTATTCAAAGGCGATCTGGCCGTCCACCGCGTGGGCGTCGAACAGCTGTTGCAGTGCCTCCAGCATCGGCGCGTGGCGCGGGTGACCGGCCTGCGGGGCATACGAGGAGGAAAGCAGGCGGCCACGCAGGCCCTCCAGGTCCATCCGCTGCACGTTCGGCAGGCGGGCCATGCCGCGCAGGCCCTCGCCGAACCATGCGCGCATGGTGTCATCGTCCTGGTAGCGCTCGGCCACCTCGACGTAGTCGGTGCCGAACTCCTGCAGCAGCTGCTCATAGCCGATCAGGAACGGCGAGGCGTCGAGCAGACGCGAATTCCAGAACACCAGCGCCATGCCTTCGGGCTGCAGGATGCGCGCCCATTCGCGGCGCACTGCGGTGGTATCGAACCAGTGGAAGGCCTGCGCGGCGGCGACCAGACCCACGCTGTCGTCGGCCAGGCCGGTCGCCTCGGCGGTGCCGTCGGCGACCTTCAGGCGCAGATAGTCCGGTGCCAGCAGCTGCTCGGCCGCTTCGCGCATTGCTGCGTTCGGCTCCACCGCGATGACCGGGTGGCCGGCGGCCAGGAACAGCCGGGTGGAAATGCCGGTGCCGGCGCCGATGTCGGCGACCAGGGTCTCGGTGGGTACACCGATGTCCTGGTGCAGCCAGTCCAGCAATGCCGGGGGATAGTCGGGACGGTAGCGGACGTAGTCGGCAACCCGACTGCTGAAGCGTTCGGTCGAATCCGAGCGGCTCATGTGCACCTCACGATTGGGTAGCGGCAAACCAGGCCAGTCCGCCGAAGAACAACAGAATCACCACCAAGGCGAGCAGGCTGCCGATCACGATGATCCAGCCCAGGATCAGCCCGGCCAGCGCCATGCCATCGCCTTCCAGTTCCAGCGGGCGGCGGCGGATCTCGGCGCGGGCCAGGTGGCCGGTGACGATCGCCGCGATGCTGCCGATGAAGGGCAGGGCGGTCCAGCCGAGGATGCCCATGATCAGGCTGACCACGGCCATGGCACTGGTTTGTCGGGGCGGAAGGCTCATGCAGGTCCTGGTCGCGGTGGGGTGGTTCGATGATAGGGCCAGCGGCGGGTTTATCCCATCAGGACCTGGCCACCATCCACATTCAAGGTATGCCCGGTGATCCAGCCCGCCAGCGGCGAGCACAGGAATAGCGCAGCATTGGCGATGGACGCCGGCTCGCCGAAGCGGCCGAACGGGATCTTCGCCAGGGTGTTTCGATACAGCTCGGGGTCCTGCTCGCGGCGGCGCGCCCACAGCCCATCCTCGAACTCGATCGAGCCGGGGGCGATGGCATTGACGCGGATCCGCTGCGGTGCCAGCGCCAGCGCCTGCGAGGTGGTGTAGTGCATCAGCGCGGCCTTGGCCGCCGCATACGGCGCGCCACCCGGGCGCGGCTGCTGGGCGGCGATCGAGGCCAGGTTGAGAATGCACGCATCCGCGGACTGCTGCAGCCAGGGCAGGGCAAGCCGCGAAGCCCGCACGGCGGACATTAGGTCGACATTCAAACTGGCTTCCCAGCCGGCTTCATCGTCGGCCATGCCGTAGCCGGTCGCGTTGTTGACCAGCACGTCGATACCGCCCAGCACCTGCGCGGCATCGGCCAACCAGCGGGCGATGTCGTCCAGCCGGGAGAGATCGGCACTGGCCGTGTGCACGGCCAGGCCGAGGGCTGCGGCATCCGCACGCAGCGCGGCCAGACCGGCCTCACCGCGTGCGCAGACCGAGACGCAGGCGCCTGCCGAAGCAAACGCCAGCGCCATCGCGCGCCCGATGCCCTTGCTGCCGCCGGCGATCAGCACCCGGCGCCCGGTGAAATCCAGGCGCGGGCCGGCGGGCAGGTGGGGCGCGGGATCCATCACAGGTCGAACTTGATGCCCTGGGCCAGCGGCAGCGAATCGGAGTAGTTGATGGTGTTGGTCTGGCGGCGCATGTAGACCTTCCAGGCATCCGAGCCGGACTCACGGCCACCGCCGGTGTCCTTCTCGCCACCGAACGCACCGCCGATCTCCGCACCCGAGGTGCCGATGTTGACGTTGGCGATGCCGCAATCCGAACCGGCGGCCGAGAGGAAGCGCTCGGCGGTCTTCAGATTGGTGGTGAAGATCGAGGAGGACAGGCCCTGCGGCACGCCGTTCTGCATGTCGATCGCTTCGTCCAGCGTGCTGTACTTCATCACGTACAGGATCGGGGCGAAGGTCTCGTGCTGGACGACCTCGTCGCTGTTCTTCAGGCCGGTCACGATGGCCGGCAGCACGAAGTTGCCGGCGCGGTCGATGCGGGTACCACCGGTCTGCACGGTGCCACCGCTGGCCTTGGCCTTCTCGATCGAGGCCAGGAACTGCTGCACGGCGCCGTCGCTGTTGAGCGGGCCCATCAGGTTGGCCGGGTCGGTCGGATCGCCGATCTTGCCTTCCACCTGCTTGTACGCCTTGATCAGCGTGGCCAGCACGTCGTCATGGATGGATTCGTGCACGATCAGGCGGCGCGTGGTGGTGCAGCGCTGGCCGGCGGTGCCCACGGCGCCGAACACGATGCCCGGGATCGCCAGCTTCAGGTCGGCGGTTTCGTCCAGGATGATCGCGTTGTTGCCACCCAGCTCCAGCAGGCAGCGGCCGAGGCGATGCGCGACCTTCTCGGCGACCTGGCGGCCGACCTGGGTCGAGCCGGTGAAGCTGATCAGCGGCACGCGCTTGTCGGCCACCATCTTCTGCGACAGCTCGGTACCGGCATCGTTGATCAGGAAGAACAGGTCCGGGAACCCGCCCTCGCGCAGCGCTTCATTGCAGATGCGCATGGACGCGATCGCGGTCAGCGGCGTCTTGTTGGACGGCTTCCACAGGCAGATATCGCCGCAGATCGTGGCCAGGAACGAGTTCCAGGCCCACACCGCGACCGGGAAGTTGAACGCACTGATGATGCCGACCAGGCCCAGCGGCTGGTACTGCTCATACATCCGGTGGCCCGGGCGCTCGGAATGCATCGTGTAGCCATAGAGCATGCGGCTCTGGCCCACGGCGAAGTCGGCGATGTCGATCATCTCCTGCACTTCGCCATCGCCCTCGGGCTTGCTCTTGCCCATTTCCAGCGCGACCAGGGAGCCCAGGGCGTCCTTGTTGGCGCGCAGGGCTTCGCCACACAGGCGCACGGCTTCGCCGCGGCGCGGGGCCGGTGTGGTGCGCCAGACCTTGAAGGCCTCCTGGGCGCGGGCCACGATGGTTTCGTAGTCGGCGTCGGTGGTCGCGTAGACCTTGGCGATGGCTTCGCCGGTGGTCGGGTTCACCGGGGTGATCACACCGGCATCGGTGGCCGAGGACCACTCGCCGTTGCCAAGGTAGGTGCCAGCGTTGGTCGCGTCGAGGCCGAGGGCCTTGAGCAGGTCAGAGGACATGCAAACTCCTGTTGCGTTGCGTTTGTAAGGCGCTGGCCGCTGGCAGGGTGGGGGGCGGCAAGCTGAACCCGGAATGGTAACAGAGGGGCGCAATGCCTCATCTGGCGGTGCAGCGCAGGTTGGGAACGCGCGTCAGCTTCGGGGCGGGCGGTCCCCGGATTCATATCTGTACTGTCCGAGGGATCCGGCCTCCCTGGCCGGCCACCCAGGCCTCACGCGGCTTGGGTGCGGGCGTCAGCGTGGATGTGATGCGGGGACCAGCCAGGCTGATCACGGTGCCAGCGCCACGCACTTTCGATGATCGGCGCCAGTTCGGTCCAACGTGGGTCCCAGCCGAGGAGCTCGCGCGCCTTTGCACTGGAGGCCACCAGTCGCGCAGGATCGCCAGCGCGGCGCGGGGCGACCTCGTAAGGGATCGCAACACCCGATACGGAGGCGGCGGTCGCAATCACCTCGTGGACGGAGAAGCCATGACCGTTACCCAGATTGAAGGTGTGTGCGCCTTCGTGGCGATCCATGAACCCTAGTGCCAGTGCATGCGCCCGGGCAAGATCCTGGACGTGGACATAGTCCCGCACGCAGGTGCCGTCGGCGGTGTCGTAATCGTTGCCGAAGATCTTGAGCGAAGGCCCGTGGCCCAGCGCCGCTCTGAGGACGTTGGGGATCAGGTGCGTCTCGCAGGCGTGGGCCTCGCCAATACCATGGTCGGGCAGGGCGCCTGCGGCATTGAAGTAGCGCAGGGTCACCGAGCGTAGACCATAGGCATGCGCCGCATCTTCGAGGAATCGCTCGGCCATGAGCTTGCTGGCGCCGTAGGGATTGATCGGCGCCTTGGGGTGATCTTCGTCGATCACGTCTGAAACCGGGGTGCCGAAGACGGCTGCGGTCGACGAAAACACCAGCTTGTTTACCTCGTGACGTCGCATGGCTTCGAGGAGGTTGAGCGTGCCGGTGACGTTGTTCGCGTAATAGGCGTAGGGCTCGACGACCGACTCACCTACCAGCGACCTGGCACAGAAGTGCATCACTGTGTCGAAGCTGCGCCCGTGGAAGGCGCGTTCCAGCGCAGCTGGATCCAACAGATCCGCCTCGATCAGGTCGCCCCAACGGACGGCGTCTCTGTGGCCGGTGGAAAGGTTGTCGAGCACGGTGACCACGTGCCCATGTTCGGCCAGCCATTGAGCCATATGGCTGCCGATGTACCCGGCGCCACCGCAGATGAGGATGCTGGAGGAATTCATGGGCGCAACTCTAGGGGCGAGTGGCTGTTGAATGAAAGCTCTCTTCGATGCTACAGAGGGCAGTTGAGAAAGATGCAGCGCCCGACGCTGTGGATCCCCCAGCGGTGTCAGGACATTGACGCGCAAGAGGCGGGGGCGACACGATCATCTATGTCATTGATTTTTTTAGTGTCATGAATCAGTTCAGTTAGATGCACGGTCATCTTTGTGAGAATTTCTGTAAGATCAGTGTCGGATTAGTGACCATAAATTAGCTCAGAGTCTTGTGGAACGACGGGGAGGTCGGTTGCGCAGGCGGGAACGGGAAACCGTTCCAGCGGGCATCCCTGATGGAGAAGTTGCCTTTGCTACATGGATCCGTAGAACAGTTGCCGGCGCGGCGTGGACGCCAGCGTGTGACTGCCGAGGCGCGGGCTGCACTGGATGTGTGGTTGCGGGTCGGAGACCTGTTGTTGGTGCCTTGCGCCGCCGTATTGAGTCACGTTGCCGCCTATGGCTGGCTTCCGCCGACGCAATCGCAGCGTGTGGTGTTCGGTGCTGTGTTGCTCTGCACTTTGGTGTGCTTCAGCCTCGCACCGGTCTACCGCGATTGGCGTAACCGCGGACTATTGGCCGATCTATGGACGCTGCTTCTTGGCTGGACGGGGGTGTTCGCCCTGTTCTCCATGTACTCGGTCCTCATCGATATGTCCGACACGGTGCCAGCCTCATGGCTGGTCGGCTGGTATTCGTCAGGCCTGATCGCCATGAGTGCTACCCGGATCGGTATTCGCTTCCGTCTGCATCGATTGCGCGAACGCGGGCTGGACCGACAGCGTGTGCTCCTCGTGGGCCTTCGCGCGCCTGCGTTGAAAGTGCATCGATTGCTGCGAAGTCGACCGGATATCGGGAAAGAGGTGATCGGCTACTTCGCTGGACCGGATGACATCGCACTTCGTCGTGACGGCACGGACGCACCGAAGCGTCTCGGCGACCTGGATGGGTTGCAAGCCTATCTCGATGGGCATCGAGGTCAGATCGAGCATATATGGGTGTCACTGCCGTTGGGCGGACGCGCCCGCCTGAAGGATGTCCTGCGCCTGCTGGAGCGGTATCCTGTGCAGGTGCGTTTAGTCCCGGATATCACCGGCTTGGGTGCCCTGAACCCGGGCGTCCATCAACTGGGCAATGTGCCGATGATAGGGGTGCGCCAAGGTGTCGTGGAGCCGCGTTTTCTCGTCATCAAGCGCGCCGAGGACCTACTAGTCGCCGGAGCCGCCATCGTTCTGCTGTCACCGCTGCTCGCCATCCTCGCTGTTGGGGTCAAGCTGAGTTCGCCCGGCCCGATCCTGTTCCGGCAGCGCCGACATGGGCTGGACGGCAAAGAGTTCTGGATGCTCAAGTTCCGCTCTATGCGCACACACGCTGAAACGCCCGACAAAATCACCCAAGCCGTCCGCAACGATCCTCGTGTGACTCGTTTTGGTGCCTTCCTGCGCCGTAGCAGCTTGGATGAGCTGCCTCAGTTCTTCAATGTACTGGGTGGCAGCATGTCAGTGGTTGGGCCAAGACCGCATGCAGTTCAGCATAACAACCAGTACGAACGATTGATCGAGCGCTACATGCATCGCCACTATGTCAAGCCAGGCATCACTGGCTGGGCACAGGTTCATGGCCTGCGTGGTGAGACGCCAAGGCTCCGTCAGATGAAGAAGCGCGTGCAGTACGACATTGATTACATCCGGCGCTGGAGTCCCCTGCTGGACGTACGGATCATCATGTTGACGGCATTCAAAGTGCTTGGTCAGAAATCGGCGTACTGACCGCCATGCCGACGTGCCGCCTGTGAGGCTCGATAGGTTAGGCTACCGCGTCCAAATGCATACATCCGCCACAATGAGTCTCGTGGCGCGGTGAACGGCCACAAAGCGTCAGGACCAGAGTGATGTTCAAGAACATTCTTTTTGTTTGCGTCGGCAACATCTGCCGCAGCCCGTCTGCCGAAATCATGCTGCGGCACTCCGTCGGTGACAGGGGCATCCAAGTGTCATCCGCGGGCCTCGGGGCACTTGTCGATCACCGCATCGATCCCACCGCGCAGCAGTTGCTGGTGGAGCACGGACTTGACGGCACCACGCATCGTGGCCGCCAGATCAGCGAAGCCATCCTGGGTGCAGCCGACCTGGTACTGACCATGGAGCGTAAGCACGTCCGCCGCATTACCGAGATCGCGCCTCAGGCGTCCGGTAAAACGTTCCTGCTCGGAAAGTGGCAGTCTGACCTGGAGATCCCCGATCCCTATCGTCAATCGCGTCCGGCGTTCGAGCACGTGTACGGTCTGATGGACGAGGGTGTACGCAGCTGGGTTCGTTACCTCTGAATCGAGAGTCAGCTGGCGCCACGATCCGTGGCGCCAGCGATGATCGCCATCATTTGGCGATCGTGTCCAAGTTATCAAGGAAGAAGCGCTCGTCCCGTTCACCGGTGACGTTGTACAGCGAATAGCGGCGCTGCAGCATGGCGCCGCCATCCCGGATGAGTGGATTCCAGTTGATGTTTGCCCTGGCCCGGGTAGACCGCGGCAGCAGCGTGTCGAAGGGAATGCTGAAATAGATGCCCTTGTCAAAGCTCCCTTCGCCGAAATCCCGTGACGAAACGTTTGTTTTCGTCGCGTAGGCGCCCATGGTTACACCGTTGTCGAACGCGCGCGCAATGTTCAGCGTGGCACCATCGTCGCCTGCCAGGTAGCGGCCGATCGATAGAGTGCCGATGATGCGCTCTCGAGCGTCGAAGGTGTAGTAAAGGGTTGCGTGGCCGGTCGTCACGCTGTAGTTGCGCAGCGAAAAGTCCTGCTCATAGGCACGCTGCCGGACGCGATTGACGTTGGCGCCCAGCGCCCATGACTGGCCCATCGGGCGATAAAGCACCTCACCGCCGGCGCCCGCGTACATCCATTCCAGGTAACCCGCGTATGCCATGCCGTACAGGTCGCGCCCCAGCTGTCGGGTCGCCGTGAACTGCAGGTTCGGCATCGTGACGTCAGATGTGGTGGTGTACTGCCGGATGTCGGTGCGAACGCGGGGCAGGCGGCTTGGAGCGTTGTACTTGAACTTGTCGTAGTTGTTGAGAAGGTTCGCACTCACAGTGCCGGTCAGCCAGGTCGTCGGCGTGAAGAACAGGCTGCCGCTGTAATTTGCGTTGACCTGATACAGGATGAAGCCATCCGGCCCACCCATGTTCTGTCGATAGCCGAAGTTGAAGCCGCCGCCAAAACGATTCTGGTCCGGTTTGTAGAGGGTCTCGCGATTGACGCGTGCCGGTGCGTCGAGCTCAACGCTGCGGCGCAAGGTCGATTCGTCTGCGCGGCCGTCAAGGTAGTCCTCGAACGTCTGGCGGTGCATCGAGATGTCGGCAATCGGCATGCCGAGCCGCGTGCTGCGGAAGGTGTACCAGTCGTACTCGTCGGCCAAGGCGTTGCTGAGGATTCGCGCGCTGCGACCCATGCCTTCGCTGACGGTGAAATAGCGAGATTGATAGCCGGAAATGAAAAGCTCGCCGTTGCGACTGGAGATCTCGTCGACACGGATGCCGGCGTTGTCTCGGAGCCTATCGGCAACCTGCTTCCAATTCGGGCGCTTTGCATCGAAACTCGCGCCATCAATCACATTGGCGGCGAGGGGCGCAGATGGGCTTTCGCCGCTCAATCGGGTGGCCGGCGAAACGCCCGTGCCGCGCAGGTCGTGGGGCAGCAGCTTCTCCGGAGGGGGATCAAATGGCTTCGGTGCCGAAGCCGCACGTCCCGGGTTACCTCGCAGGGTCATCGAGAACATCGCGGCCTCGCCACGTTCCCAAGCTGCTGTGAGCTCCACGTTCCGGTTCGGGATATAGACCAAGCCTACGTTGACTGGCGTGCTCTGGCGCAGGTTGTTGCGCCGCGGCTCGCGCTTGTAGTCGTTGCCGTCATACTCGATCTTGACCACCAGCGGGTCCCACGGTGACTGCCAACTGACGCCGCCAAATACGCCAACAGGGCCGGTAAACATGTCGCTGAGGCCGAAGCTACCCGCCTGCGTGATGTCGCTGGTAGCAATGCCACGCCGAGGCTTGAACCGGTCGTCAAGAACGCCCAATGGGTTGCTGAAATCGCCCCGATTGCCTATGTAGCCGGTGGCCAGCCCGAGGGAAGCATCAAATGCGCCAAAGCGCTTGTTTGCTACCAGGTACTCACTGGAGAAGA
The DNA here is from genome assembly GCF_052232875.1 of Stenotrophomonas sp. PUT21. NCBI lineage: Bacteria > Pseudomonadati > Pseudomonadota > Gammaproteobacteria > Lysobacterales > Lysobacteraceae > Stenotrophomonas > Stenotrophomonas sp. PUT21. The sequence goes on from NZ_CP197645.1 coordinate 1,443,243, forward strand.
ATCCTGTTCCGCCGAGGTCGCGCACACCCAGCGCTACTTCGGGCAGCCAGCGCGATTCCTGCCAGAGCCGCATCTTGAAGTCGATGGATTTGTCTTTGTAGTTCTGATCGCCAGCGACATTCGGCGCTCCGTACCGGATGTTGGATACGTTGATATACCGAAACGTGGACTCAAGCCATGGGAACGGCTGGAGGCTCAGGTTGTAGCGCGTGTACGGAGAGTTATGTGATGCGGTGAACGAGATGTCACCGTCATGAGCCATGCGGGCGCTGGGGGTCTGTAATAGACCGACTCCACCCCACTCACTGGACGTCGACGGCGGCGCCTGCTGAGCGTGCACAACCGCTGACAACGAAAGCGCCAGCGCGGTCAGCATCGGGCGGGCGAAAGGTGCAGCGCGTCGCATGTTTAGATAACTCATCAATGGCTTACAGGTTGCGTCGCTATGAATGCGGCGAATTCAGCGTTGAAATCAGGATCCAGCGATCGGAGTCGGGATTCAGCGATTGGCACATACAGGTAGCCGCCAGGCGCGATCGTCTTAGGGTCACTCCGGTTCCACGCGGCGACGCCGAGCTCTTGCACCACTCCATCAGGCTGGATGATGTAGATCTTGTCGCGGTCGGCTCCCTGGGAGGGAGGGCACTCAGTAAGATACTGCTGCGCGCTCTTCAATGGCCGGTGTGGCAAGTTGCACGGGAGGTCCACCGCACCCAACACCTGCACCGAGGTTGATCGCACGGGGATATGCAAGCGGTCATCAGCTTCGATGATTGCGTCGTGTTGGGGCTGTGCCTGCATCAAGCGCGCGTCGGCGAGGATCGGTACACGCCCCGTGGCCTCATGAGTAGCTACCCATTCTTGCAGACGCTGGGCAATGCCGCGCAGCTGAGGATCTTCCGTCGTCGCCAGCTGAGCAAGCGAGTAAGAAAGCCCAGCTCTTGAGCGAACCTGTTCTTGGCGTGCCGAAGCTCGGTTGAAGCTGGTACCCGGCAGAAATGCATCGGCTGTCGGCGCGGCAGATAGGATTGCGCCAGAGAGGCGACCGTTGGGTGCAATGTAATCGCCGGCCGCCCTGACGGCGCCCTCTATTCGAACAGAGGCTGTAGGTGATGGCTGTGCCGCCAGAGCCGGCAAGTACAAAAACAACGCGGCCAGCAGGCCGGTACGGCGCAGGAACATGGTCAATCCTTCGTGGAGCGATACGGCTTCAGCTGCGTCACTTCGATTGCATAGTCAGGGGCAAGATGCTGCCGGCTCTTCCAGATGAAGCCGGAGGCAGGGTCCGCCCAGTACGTGTTCTTCAGGGTGAACCCTGGGCCATCTACGCGCTCATCAAAACGAACCAATCGCATGCGACGGTCTAGGATTCTCACGCTCTCCTCGCGATTACGCTTGAGCGTACTCACTGCCTCGACGCCGAACTGATAGTCTGGAATTGTGTCGTAGCTGCGTTTGAACTCCACCGTGTCCCGTACGGCAGTCAAGTCATCGAAGGGGGAGGTGCCGATGATATGGGACTCGATTCTTCGACCCATACCACTCATTCCAGTCACGAGGCCTCTCGCATCCATCCAAAAAATGGCGTGCTTGCCTGCGTACCACACCTGCCGCCCCGCATCCACGTAGCCCAGTACCAGCACCGCATCCAGGCTTGGCGCCCGTAGCTGGGCCTGTGGAAAGCGGTTGGCGGCCACCTGTTCAGTCGAGACCGATGCCTGGTTCCTGCCAACAAGACGAAACGCATCCAGCGTAGAGCTACTGAGCGACGTACAGCCACTGGCTAGCATGGCGCCTATAAGCGCCATGCCTGCAAAAAGGCGACGCGTCATGCACGCTGCCTCAGTTGCTTCCAATCTCATTCTCCGTACGCGCGGCGGTGTAGAGGATGTTGGTGAACGGCAACAGCTGATTGATGAAGCGATTCCAGCGGGTAACGCCCGCGGCGCCGACAAACACCACATCCCCTGGTTGCAGCATGAATTGGCTGCCGACAGCAAATGCTGCGGGCGAACGCGCTTCAAGCTGATACACCGTCGACGGTTCAGTCATGAGGTCGGTCGACCCACGGATGACGTAAACAGCATTGCCATTCGATGTCGCTTGAGTCAGGCCGCGGGCACGACCCAATGCTTGGTTCAGCGAGACATCGCCGGTGCGGAAGCTGAAGGCGCCCGGCTGCATGACTTCGCCGACGACGAAGATCTCCTTGCGGTCCAGGTATGGGACGAAGATGGAGTCGCCATCCTTCAGGAAGAGCTGACGGCCGCCGTACTGCGTGGCAAGGGTCTCAAGATTGATGGTGTAGGTCACACCACCACGGCTGAGGCGGACACCTGAAAGGTCTGCTGACGTCGGATTCAAGCCGGTCTGGCTGATTGCATCGGCCAGTGTCAAAGGCGAAGTGCCCAGCGGGATGGGATTTGATCGCTCCGCAGCGCCGGTTACCCAGACACGCTGACTGCCGTATGTGAGAACCGAGACATCGACCTGGGGAGACTCGATGAACCTGGCAAGGCGCTGACTGATCTGCTCGCGCAGCTGCGCGGGCGTCTTGCCGGCCGCCTCCACTTTGCCAATGTACGGGTAGAACATGTAGCCGTCGCTCTGGACCAGCCGACCGGCAAGGGCGCCCGCCTGCTGTGACCCTGCAGGCACCGTCAGTTCCGGGTGATCCCAAACGGTGACGTACAGCACATCCCCCACGCCCACGGTATACGGCTGGGGGACCGTGTCAAAGAGTTCGGCGGGCAGCAGCTTCTCTGCGCGGGTAGCATGCTCCATGGCGATCAGCTTTGGAGTGATCGAGAGAAGCTCCATACGCCCGTTCGCACCAGACCCTTCGGGCCGCACGTCGCTGTGGCGCAGGTGCTGTCCGGGTGCAAACATGCAGCCGGAAAGGGTGGTGGTAGCCAAAAGGGCGACCGCCAAGCAGGTCAACTTGATCTTCATGGGCAGGCTGTAATTCCAACAGGCATAAAAAACCCTCGCCAAGCTGCGCCCGGCGAGGGCTTGGATATCAAACTGGCTGAAAATCAGCCGCCGGTACCACCGGTGCCGCCAGTGCCGCCAGTACCGCCGTTGCCGCCGGTGCCACCAGTACCGCCATTGCCGCCACCATCACCACCGCCGCCAGCATCACGCTCGCTGCTGGTGCTGTCGCCGCCAACGCTGTACAGGACGGCGCCGGTAGCAACCGCTGCGACCGTGGTGCCAACGATGGTTGCCGTCGACAGGCCAGTTGCTTCAGCACCAGCGACTTCGGTCGCAACGCTGGTATCGGCAGCCTGTGATGCCGGAGCCTCCTGGGCGAACACCGGAGAGGACAGGCCGGCCAGGGCCATCAATGCAAAAATCTTCTTCATGAACGGGAATCTCCTACTCCGTCGGGATGGGCTTAACGCGCCTATGTTCGCGGTTTTGGTGCCGCGAAGTCAATGGAGAGCGCCATGATTTACGCGAGATGTGTCAAATTGCGGCTTCCTCCACAGTCCGCTTGCGATGAGGATCGCTGGAGCAAAGCGGCGGATCTTATTTGCAAATCCCGGAGGGATTCTGCGGCGTGCGCTACCTCACGATACGTCACTTTAATTGTGAGGCGTCTTGGAGAATTGGCGTCAACGCCATAGCGGTCTTCCTTGCTGCGAACATGCTGGGATGATGTGCATCGAACAATAAGGATGAGTCGCCCGGCGCGAGATTACAGCTGTCATCATTGCAGAATACATCAGTAGGTAGGAATACTTGGGTGCCGGAAAAATTCATCGAGAAGCTGCTTAGGGCGGACCGAGTGAAGTCTACTCTGCTGGAGCCATTTCTTGCGAGGTGCGTTGGTAGGTCCGAAAATCCATCCAGGGTCGGATAGGGCCCAATGACGACCACCTTCTTATGCATGGCCTGAAGCGCCTCCGAGGTCTTCCTCATGTGCCTTAGGAGGTCGTCAGATGGCAGTTGATCGGGTCCATAGTAGGCGGCTAGCACAACTATCTTGATGCTATCGGCAGATCTCAAATATTCAAGAACCCGGTCATTGTGCTTTTGGCAAAACGGACGATCTGTCTTGGGCGGCAAGCCGACTGCTGGCGGGCAAGACGAATAGGTAATTTGCTTCACCGCATACCCCTGTTCGCCTATCGCCTGAGCCAGCTCCACACCATGACTATCGCCCCAAACAGCCACGGTGGGGGAGGCGCCTCCTAGTACACAGCTGCTCGCCACGTTTGGTAGGCCAGCCTCCGAGTGGCAGCGTTCCCTATTTGGGCTGCGGTCATGTCTCGCGGCATCAAAATGCACGATCCTCGCGGAGTACCTCGACGGCCAGCCGTCTATGCTGGAATAAACCGCCGCGATTGAGATCAGAAGCGCAAACGCCACCGCGGTCGTGGTGCCTAGGCGCCTTGGCGTCCACGAAAGGCGTTCCCGCGTCGGTGTTTCAACCCATCGCCATGTCGCCCATGCAAGAACTAGTGAGAGCAGGATCGCCAGTGCTTTTCCAAAAGGGCTTTCCAGCCATCCTGAACTTCTGAACGCAACCATCAACGGCCAATGCCACAGGTAGAGCGAATAGGAGATCAGGCCGACGGTGACTAGGGGGCGCCAAGCGAGGAGTCGTCCGGCCCAACTATGTTGTCCGCTATATATAACTAGTGCTGCTCCTGAGACGGGTAGCAACGCGGCATAGCCCGGGAACGCGATGGAACTACTGTATAGCGCGACCGCGAACAGAATCATGCCAACGCCCAATGCTGCCGAGGCATTGTGAAGAGTGTTCGAGGGCGACCAGCCAGATCTTTCCTCACCCATCAACAGTGCTAGCCAGCTTCCCGCCATAAGTTCCCAGGCTCTGGTGGGTAGCAAGTAGAAGGAGGCGCTCGGCTTTATTGGGGTGAGATAGACGCAAAGGACGAATGAGCCAAGCGCGATGAGTGCCGTAATAAGGAGGCGATAGCGAGGGGCGTAGCGCAGTAAAAGAAAGAGCACCAAGGGGGCTAGAAGGTAGAATTGCTCCTCAACGCCCAGTGACCACATGTGTAGTAGTGGTTTCGTCTCAGCATCAGATGCGAAGTAGCCTGATTGACGCCAAAAATTGATATTGGCTACAAAGAGCAACGCAGCAGCGGCATCACGTCCGAGGCCAGAGAACTCGCTTGGAAGCAATATCAGCGGTGAAATAGCGAGGACGAACAAAACAACCAAGGCAAGCGCCGGAAAAATGCGGCGCAATCGCCGCTCGTAGAACGAAACGACGTTATAGCTTCCATTTCCAAATTGCTTGACAAGTATGGTCGTTATCAAATAACCGCTGATGACGAAGAAAACATCAACACCTACGAAACCGCCGCTGAATCCAGGCACGCCTGCGTGGTAAAGAACAACGGGAATGATTGCAAGTGAGCGTAGACCGTCAATGTCAGCTCGATATTTTTGTTCGCTCATCTATGGAGTCTCGTGGCGCCGTGAAAGTGATGCAAAAGATCCATGTGCATGGTGGCGAGGGTGGAAATGCTGTCGCATCGTGAATGTTCGCCGCCGTAAAGTAACGCGGATCAATGGAGTCCAGCACTGAATGGCTTGCCGGTGCACTTTGCCAGTCACTTGGCGTCATGGTTAATATCATGAGCTTGCAGGACATTTCTGGGCTCGGGCGATTTTCGCTCCATCATCGCGATAGAAAGAAAGAACAGGTAGGCCACCAATGGAATGGCGTCAATATCTTCAAATACGAGAAGCGGAATCATAGAGATGCATCCCGCCCCGAGTGCTGCGCGGTAAAGTGATGCGGAATTGATTGCAACTTTAAGCGATATGACTGTCACGCCGATGAAGAAGGCAAGGACGGTAAGTAGGCCCAGGGCTCCGGTCTTATACATTGCGCCAAAGAGTGTAGAGTGAGATCCAAGTGGGATCGCGAATACGTTTGTCCTCTCTTTTACGCCAAAGCCGATGATTGGGTGCTCTTCGATCGCGGCGGTCACGGATTTTGTGTAGAGATCAAAGCGAAGTGTCGAACTTTCAGCGCGAGTTGCATTGATTGAAGTCCAGGCGGAGGCTGCGCGGTCACCAAGGCCGAGAGTGGCCGCGGCCAACGTGGCTATCAGTGTAGATATCACGAAGAACTTGAAGTTCTGTGATTTCATTGAGCGCATTACGTAAAATATGGAAAGCAATCCTACAAAAAGAATTGTGCAGCCCATCGCCGCCCGTGATGCACTCAAGAAGGATATGATTAGACAGGCTGCGACGTAATATGCATAGCGGTAAAGGTTTTTTGCGCTCCAGTCCGAAGGGGCCGCCAAGGTCAGGAGCATCAGCGCGAGCATGCCCAATGCTGTTGGGTATGGGCTCATGATACTAAGCCGCGCTCCTAGACCGAGGGTTGACCAGTCAGCGCTGGTGAAGTGGAGATTTGTATTAGCGGCTAGATTCTCGGGTAACAGGTCGGCATTGATAACCAATCCGAGCAGAGAACTGAGTCGAACCGACCCCCGCGGCGCGAATAAGAAGTAGGAGATGATGCATAGTGTGAGTAGTATGGTTAGGATAAGTCGAGACGACTTCCTCGTTTGTTCATGCTTTCCTCCCTGTGTGCTGAATATAATGGCGCCCATTACCCAGATGGATAGGTTGTATAGCGCTGCGAGGACGCGAATGAATTCTGCGCCCTGGATTGCTGCCCAAGAGATTGATGCTGTATAAACGATGCAGTATGCGAGAATAAGAGACTGTATGAGTGTCAGATTGTTGAGTCGACCATTGCTACGCAAAAGTGCGCCGGCGGTCGCCAGTTGGTAGGCGACTGAGCTAAGGCCGGAGACCCAAACTAAAGGTGACAGCTTCACCATTAGCGGCTCGATATTCTGTCGGCTTGAAGGATGATTGTTCATCAAGGTCATCAATGGGAGCGGCCAAAGGTACCTACCACCAAGTTGGCAATTCGCCGGTAAAGCTGGGGAGGTAGGTAGATCTGTATTGCGGCTCGAAGTGCGAGGGAGGGGCCAAAGGCGCCCCTAAACAATGCGGTGAAGTACAGTGCGCTCGCCTTTAGTCGACTCTTTCCAATGGCAGCCTTCGCTCCGTGCCAACCGCGGTAAGCATGATATGAGCGAGTTGTCATTATCAATCTATTTCGATCCGTCCACTCAAGAATAGATTCATGGCGGCGGTTGCTAGATACACGATTCGCGGCGGAGTCATCTCTCCATATTACTAGCGGCGCGTCAAGCATCGTGAAGGTGCAGCCCGATGCGGCTAAACGGATGCAGAAATCTGTATCCTGTCCAAAGGGTAGCGATTCATCAAAGCGGACGCTCTTGGCGATCAGTCGATCGACGACAATTGTAGAGGTCTGAATAAATCCCTGATTGGTGATTAGATACTCATCAATCCGCTCTCCACGCTTTGGCGCCCTGCTGGGTTTAATCCAGGATTTGTCCAAGCCTCGATTAACGATGACCTGACTAAACAGAACGTCCGTGGAGCTAGTGCATGCTCCGAGAAGTTTCTCATTTGCCGTGGAGAGCTTGTCGGGCAGAAAGAGATCATCGCTGTCAAGAAAAGCGATGTATTCGCCGGTTGCTTCATCGATACCAGTGTTTCGCGCAGCGCCACCCCCCCCGTTCTCGCGCCTAACGACGCGAAAGCGTGAGTCACATATCATCGCCACCGCTTCTTCGAGTTCTTCGACATCAGAGGACCCATCATCGACTATGATGCACTCGTAGTTTTCGAAATCTTGCGCGACTACAGACCTAAGTGTAGTGGCGATGATATAAGCTCTATTGAATGCGGGAATTATGACGCTAAATCGAGGCTGCATAGATTTTCCTGCGGGTTCGCACCTTGCTGCTTAGCATTCTGTCACTAGAAAAATGGCGTCTAGCGTTTTTCATTGTCGGCGAGTAGTGTGCATCGAGTGATCGGTTAATGCGATCCAAAGCGCGTGCGGTGTTGTCTTGAGATATCGGAGGAATAGTGATTTGGGGCGAGTCGCTAAGCGATGAAGCCATTCAATATTAGTGTATTGCATCCATCTCGGAGCGCGTGGGTAGTCGCCGGTAACGTAGTTGTAGCAGCCTCCGCAGGTGATAATCCAGCGAGCTTTGAGTTTATGTTGCCAGCGCACGCAAAACTGCTGTTCTTTTGGCTTTCCGAGGCCCACCCAGAGAATTGCGGCGCCTGATGCGTTTATCTCGTCGACGAGTGTTTCCTCTTCCTCAGGGGAGAAGAAGCCGTTACGTCGTCCAGCAATATCGAGCCTCGGGTATCGGTCCTTCAAAATTTCTACGCATCTCGTGCTCACGTGCTCATCAGAGCCCAGCAAAAAGAAGCTATGGCGGGTGTCCTGAAACGCAAGTGCGAAGTCGTGGAGCATATCCGTGGTTGCACTCCGCTCGGGAATCGGATCTAGCCTAAGGTGCTTAGATAGTGTCACGAGAAAGCCGCCATCAGCATGCACGATGTTGGCGAACGGAATTGTCTTCGCGAATTCTGCATCGGTGCGAGCTAACGAGAGGGCGTGCCCGTTGGCATCGAAGACGAGCTGAGCGGGCGAGCTTACGTTTGCGCAGTCATAGAGAGCGAGCTCAACAAGGTTGCTACGAGATGCACACAAGATATCGAAATCACCGAAGCGCACTTTGGGATAATTTGGTCGATCACCGGCGTGTGCACTGGCAATGATTTGCATGGCTTTTATGTCACCTGGGGGTGGTTTAGAAGAAGTAAGGATTTGATTCGATGAGTGCATATTTGACTTGCCGAATGCGTCCTATAAAGAAATCTGCCGCGAACCCTCTGCGCGATACCATAACGCTCGTCCTCAGCGTACGGTACTCCCTGGCATACCGAATTCTTGAGCTGCGGTGCCACTGCTTATGACCGGCGGAGAAGTGCATTATCGCAGGATCGTTGAGGAATTCGGTCTGCCATCGGGGATTTAGCTCGGCGTCCAGCGAGCGATAGCCCAGCAACATGGAGACTTGGCAATTGTAAGTGGGGTCAAGCTCTACCCATCTCCCGTACATAACGGCATTCAGCGCATCCTGGTCCGGCATTTGCAGCAGGCGCTTATTGGTGGACAGGTAATCCAGTACCTTCTGCTTGACTCCGTCGCGCAGCCACTCGACGGTGTTGATTAGTAGTACGCCAGAATTGAAGTATGCGTCTCCCTCCTTTAGGCCTAGGCGAGTCGCATCATGGAATGGATTAACGACAGCGGCCGCCAAATTGCCATCCAAGTTGGTGTCAAATAGCGAGGATATGTCCTTGCGCACCAGTACGTCGCAGTCCAGATAGAGCACCTTCGGCGCCAGGACGAGCTCGGGGATCATCAGTCGGTAGTACATGCCCCGGGTGATGTGTGTAACTTCCAGCAGATTCTCAAACTGAGATGCGTCTATAACATGAGTGCGAACCTCGCCTGAGCATATTGAAATGATGTTTTCCCTAAATTGGCGGCTCGGCTCCTTATCTAAAACTATATCGACAGCGATCGTCCGGCCGGAAGAGTTCGATCGAATCACAGATTCAAGGGCGGGAAGGATGAAGTCGGCATATTTACCATCCGCGCAGAAGCACAGTTGAATGGGCGCTTTTGGCGCCTTAGTGTTAACGTTTGAAGGCATATTCGACCAGCTTCTTATGGCTTAGTGCCAAGTAGAGGGACATCGTGCCCGCGAAGAGGGCTATGGTGAGTGCGAAGTCTCCTTGCACAAAATTAGAATAACCAACAATTTTGAATATCACGATTGCAAGGCTTGCGGATGTGATGGCGTAAGGTGAAAGGTGGCGGGCCAACTGAACCAATGCTCCGGAAGCCGAAATGCCGACAAACTTAGAAGCAGAAAAATAGAACAGCATTCCCACGGTGCAGCGCTGAAGTCCTATGGCGACGCAGGCGCCGATAACCCCGTGATAAGTTCCGCCGATCCACACAAAGAGAATCAATGAGGCTGCATCTGCTACAGATACCAGCGTGCGACTACGGTATCGACCCATAGCCTCTAAGGCAGAAGATCCAAGTGGTGAGGAGAGCAAGCGCGGGGGAACGGCGAGAGTCACTATCAGGGCGAGAGGAATTGCGTCATTCCACTTTCCCGACCATACTGTGTGAATTAGGAGTGGGAACCAGACTAATAGCGAAAGACAAAGTGCGCCAGTGATCAAGCTGAGAGCATCTCCAGCTTTACGCAGTCCCGCCCTAGTTCGATCAACATCGTCCTTTATTGCGGAGAATAGCGGCAGGAGGAGATGGTTGAGTGCCATCCCAACTAGCTGAACTGCAGCTGCCATTAGCTGGTAGGAGAAATAGTAAAGGCCCAGGCTCGCCTTGCTTAAGAGGAGTGAGAGCACTAGGTAATCCCCTCGGGTGGCAATGTTACTCATGTACGAGCTTAGGATTAGCCACTTCGATCGGGATACAAATTGACCGAAAGACTTTCGGTTGGGCCGGATGCCCCAGGCGATAGGTTGCTGTCCATGACGATACATCCAGTATGTCACGAGGGTCAAAATAATCTGAGAGGCGACGTAGCTATAAATGCCAGCGCCCATGGCGGCAAGTGCAGCGAGAGTCGCATTGCTTACAAGAACTGACGTGGACTCAACTTTTGAGATTCTTTTGAAGTCGAACCGAATCGAGAGCCGTGCTTTGTAAGGCAGTGCGGCGATGTTAAAGGGCATTGCCAGCACAAGTGCGACAGTAATCCAGACGAGTCGGGGGTCATTGTAGTAATTGGCAATTAGTGGGGCTGCTGCGACAAGGATGGCGACGCCGCTCAGATTTAGGACTTGCGCGGACGCAGTCAGGCTCGGGGCCATCGCTTCGAAATTGCCGCGGTTTTCTTGAAGCACCTGATAAAGGCCAACTTCTTTGAAGCCTGCGGCAAACAGATAGACCACCGATATGATGGCTATCAGTCCAAAATCCTCTTTGAACAGGAAGATTCCCATTACCCATTGTGCAATGAAGGCGGAAACTCTACTTGTCACAACGATCAGTAGTAAGTGTTTGAAGCCTTGCTGGCCTACCTTGCTGAGATTCATGCTTTCGAAAGCGCTTCGACTAGATAATTCTTGGAGAAATCAATCTTGCGCAGAAGTTGATCGCTCATTCGCAAGCGTGCCCCCTCATCGGCGACCTTCGTCACAACGCGTTGCAGGTGATCTGTATTGTCGTCGACGAGGAGCAGGTCCGCAGCAGAGAAGTCCTTCATCAGTCCAATGATGCGCTCCGAGCGCCAGCCGGACGTGTAAGCGATACATGCTGTACCAAATTTCTGAGCGAAGATTATCCCGTGAAAAGAGTCCGTCACCACGAAGCTGGCTGATTGAATTGCTTTCAGGAATTCGAGTGGGCCATGCGAGTTTATGAGATGAGTGGCCCAGCTTGGTTTGTCGAAGTTCTTTTCGCCGTTGATGAAATGCACTTCCATATCGGGATGGCGCTTAAGAAGTTCTCTGATAATTCCCTCTGCAGTAGAGAAATTAACTGGATCAAGAGCATAAACAACGACTGGCGAACCTTCAGAGCTTTTAGAGGGATCAGGCTCGAATTCCGCAAAGTCGTGGAGTAGTGTCGGGTCGACAACAACGGCTGCGTCGATTCCGGTGATCCTATGAACTATATTGCGACTGACCTCGTTGCGGATTGCAATTGAATCGAACTTCGCTAGGTCGGCGGCAGCGCACGACAGTGCCTCTTCGCGTTGCTCCTTGGTTCCGAAACAGGACGCGTAGCTGACCTTTCGCACGATTCCGTCTGGCAGAAAGCCCTGATAAAAATAGGAGTCATACTCGGGCATGAACTTGGTATTCCAAGTCTGGTCGCTCCCAGTTAGCACAACGTCAAACCGGCTGACGCTGCTCTGTATGTCTGCCTTTGTCTTGATGCTATGGTCAAGCGGAAGTCTGCGCCTAAATTGATCGAAGCGCTGGTAACGTCTAGACTGACGCAGTCGTCGGAGGACCGCCGTAATGGGGTTCTGTCGACGTAACCCTAGGCCTCTAAAAAGAGACGTGTTGCCAACCAGGTAGTTTGGGTGGCTCACGGGGACGCTAACAGTGTGACCGAGCTTCTCCAATGTTTTGCTGGTCGCGTACGCCTGCAGCAGGCCGCCGTAATTGTAGTTGAATGAATATGTTAGAAGCAGGATTCTCATTGAGCGCACCCTTGCGAAACGAAGTGGGCCACGTCACTCAGCGGTCTTCGCTCTGAGCGCGCAACTTGATAGGCCTCCTTCAGTGCCCCAATGGCGACCATCATAACTATGCTCTCTGATGGGGGGAGGTAGCCAAGTTTCCGGATGCCAATATCGCACATCACAGGTGCGGACCAGTTCAGTGGGCACGCTCCATAACCCTGCGCGTGGATTGCGAGAAGAAAATTCTGTGCAAACAGCCCTCCATCGATCCAGTGCTGGTATCTTTCGATTGGTTCCAGCATCTGAGCAATATCTACAGTGATGATCGCAATCACATCAGCTGTGTCGCCGAAGCCGCGATTTCCGTTCTGGTAAGAGAGAGCTTTTTCCCTGTCCTCTTTCTCGGTCAGAAAATAAATATGACTTGCCTGGCGATTGCAGACGCAGGGCGCGTGCTGGGCCGCAATGGCTGCCTGTAGAAGGACATCTCGAGGGACTGGCATGCCCGAGAAGGTACGGACAGAAGCGCGACTGGTGAGAAGTGAGAGGTTGGATCTCGCGTCTACTGTGCGCGGCTCGGGGAACTTTACAGCCTGATCGGTTACTTCCACGCCGCGGTTGCGAACGTTTTCCAGGATGGCCGCCACGGCATGGTGGGACGTGGCCGCATTCCGTCGATTGAAGGCAGCGTAACTCTCCAGTGCGTCCGCGGACAGCAAGACCTCATGGTCGCAAATTCCGTCAAGCAGTGCGGATTCCATTTGCGCGCTTAGGCGTTTGGTGACTTCGACCCCGAAGCCGGGTCTGGGCGCGGGTAGTGCAAGGCCCTTCTCCACCATGTGGTAGTGCTTCGTCATTTGGGCGCCTCGCGTGACTGGGCTGGTCTTCGCACGAAACGTCCCGCTGTACCGTACAAATCGATAAATATCGTAAATATAAACCTTCAGGTATCCGTAAATGGTTCTTACGATAGTGTGGGGTGATTGCATTTTATGTGTCAGTGCTTAGGTGAGGGCTGTCGATGGCGGCTGCGGAGTGCCATTCATCTGGTTCTTGGATTAATCCATCCTGCGGTCGCTTGCTTGGCCTCGCGGTTGGTAGGCTAGTTCAGCGATAGGCCGTGAGGCTCCGTTGCCAGGAGGCGTTAGGCTGAGCCCTTGAGCCACTTGCGAGGATCCATTGTGTTTAATGCGCCGGGTTTCGTTCTTGCGCTCGTCAAGGTCGGCGCTGCAACCTTGTGACTGAAGGATCCCACGGCCTTGATCTAAGTTCGGTATGACCCTGTGCCACAGAGCAGCTCCTTCCCCGCAGATCATTGAGTAAAAGTGTGCTGCTGTTCCAAATTCTATGGCTTTCGACAAGCTTCTTGGATTTGGCGATATGCGGTGGTAGAAGGCGATTGACTGCATAGGTATCCTTCCGTAGATCTCGAATTCGGTGAGCCACAATTCGCACAGGCGACGCGCCCCTCTCCATGGGTTCAAGTCGGGGCCGAATCATAGCAATGTGGTCGCGACGTGCAATGGCCTGGTAGGAAAGCGGTGGCGCGTGGCGTTGGTCTGGGATCGTAGTGGGTGGTGACCAGCGCGGTCTGAGGCGTGTGTGACGATTCCCTCCGCCCTGAGCCAGGTTGCGGTAGACTGTATGGCTGAACGAGCGCTTTAGGTCTGGGGGTAGGGTGCATTGTCCGCAGACGGAACAATGGCTTTGCCTCCGACTCCGACCGGATAGACACGAGTTCTCGATTTTTGAACGAGCATTATGCCGCTTCGCGGCTGTTCCCGAACTGAAGTGGAAGCAATGACAAAGCAAACGGAATCCCGTGGCGTCAAGGATGATGAGATTGATCTGCGCGAGCTTCTTGGTGTACTGATCGACCGGAAGTGGTTGATCATTGGCGCTACTGTGCTGTTCTTCGTCATTGGTACTGCATACGCGCTTCTCGCTCCACCTGTCTATCAAGCACAAGCCATGGTGCAGGTGGAGTCGAAGATGCCCGCAATCCCCGGGATATCGGAACTTACCTCAATGGGTGGGGGGGGCGTCGGGGGTGCTGCTACCACTGAGGTGGCGCTGCTCACCTCGCGCGCAGTCATTGGAACAGCGGTAGACCAGCTTAAGTTGGACGTAAGGGCGCAGCCTATGCGCTTTCCATTGGTCGGCGATTACTTTGCCAGGTGCTTTACGCCTGAGGCACTTGGCAGCGTAGCGGCACCGCGTTTCGGTGCGTCTAGCTACGGTTGGGGCGGAGAATTGCTCAGCATACATGACCTTCAAGTGCCGCAATCCCTTGTCGACGTGCCGCTGGAACTTCGGGTTGGCGATAAGACCCAGTCTTATACGCTTTTCGACGGCGATGGAAACGAGTTGCTCAAGGGTCATCTCGGCCAGCCTTCCGAAGGCAAGGGTGTGCGACTGGAGGTGGCTGCCTTGCAAGCCAACCCAGGGACTCGGTTTCAGGTAACAAAGTTGCGCCGCCTGGACGTTGTCAGCCGACTGCAATCCGCAGTCAACGTAGTGGAACAGGGCAAAGACTCGGGCATTCTGCAAGTGACATTCGAAAGCCCGGACCCCGCCGCTGCGCAACTCTTTGTTCAACGGGTGGCCGATGCCTATGTGCGTCAGAATGTCGATCGAGGCTCCGCTGAGGCCGCCGCGCAGCTGCAATTCGTGAAGGAGCAGTTGCCGACCGTACGCAAGCAGGTGGAGGAAGCGCAGCAGGCGATGACGTCCTATCAGTCCAGCGCAAACTCGGTCGACATCACAATGCAGACCAAGGGGCTGCTGGATCAGGAAGTGGCCGTCGAAGCCAGTATCCAGCAGTTGCGTCTGAAGCAGGCTGAAATGGATCGCAGCTTCACCCGCGAGCATCCAGCTTATCGCGCATTGCTGTCTCAGATCGGCAGTTTGGAGTCGCGCAAGTCGGGTTTTCAGCGTCAAGTCGGTCAGCTCCCAGATACGCAGCAGGAACTGCTACGACTGACTCGAGACCTGCAGGTCAGTAATGAGTTGTACACGGCCTTGCTCAATCAAGCTCAGCAGCTGGACGTAGCCCGGGCCGGCACGGTGGGCAATGTGCGGATCGTGGATGATGCTGTCGTGGACACCACCAGCCCAGTGAAGCCGCGCAAGCCATTGATCATTGCGGTCGCTACTTTGCTTGGTGCGTTTCTTTCCATAGCTTTCGTGTTCCTCCAGCGCATGCTGAATCCAGGGATTGAAGATCCCGCAGACATCGAAGCGTTGGGTCTCCCGGTTTATGCGGCCATCCCGCTTAGCGTGTCCACGGCACTCCCGAAGCTACGAAAGGGTAAGCATGGTACGCGCGTCGTTGCTGACGGGCGTCAGCATTTGCTGGCTGTGAATTCGCCAGCAGATCCGACGGTGGAAGCGCTGCGCAGCCTGCGGACCAGCTTGCATTTCGCGATGCTGGAAGCGAAGAACAATGTTCTGACCATTTCCGGCCCGCGTCCCGGGGTAGGCAAGACGTTCGTTTCCACCAACCTGGCCGCCGTTATTGCGCAAGCTGGGCAGCGCGTGCTGGTCATCGATGCCGACATGCGCAAGGGCACGTTGCACAAGATCCTGGGTGTTCCCCATCAGCGGGGTCTGTCCGACTTCTTGTCTGGGAAGCTGGCCGCAGAGCAGGTCATTCTTCCTGTGGAGGGCTTGAACAACATGCACTACATGGTTCGGGGCGACATTCCGCCGAACCCGGCCGAGCTGTTGATGCATCCGCGCTTCGTGCAACTGCTTGATACGGTGTCCAAGCAGTACGACCTTGTGATCGTGGACACGCCGCCCATCCTTGCAGTGACCGATGCCGCCCTCGTGGCAGCTCATGCTGGCTCCAGCCTGCTGGTGACGCGATTTGGTGTAAATCAGCCGAAGGAGATTGAGTTGACCATGCAGCGTTTCGAGCAGAACGGGGTGCAGGTGAAGGGTGCCATCTTCAATGCGGTTGAGAAGCGCGCCACGGGCTACTACAGCTACGGGTACTACGAGTACGCATCCGACGACAAGAGCTGACGATTCTCAGTCGCCGTAAATTGGAGGCCCGACGCAATGCGTCGGGCCTCTCTCGTTTGGGGCGCGGGAATGGGTTGCACTTGTGTCTATCGCCTCAGGCCCTGACTGCGGCGGAGCATTTCGCGATCAAACTCCTTCACGGAGCCAGAAAGCGCCTTGGCGACCTTAACTACCAATTGGTGCGTATGCACTTGGGGGATGGCGGCCGGTACACATGCTCCCACTGCAAGGGCCGCGATGACCCATCGGCGTCGAAGGCACGGGATCGGCGTGGCCCTCGATAGCGTAGCGAGGCTTCCGGCGGCCCCCAAAGCAAAACCGCTGATCACCTCTGACCAGCTATGCGCATTCAAGGGCAATCGTGAGTATCCGATGGACGCCGCGAGAAGTAGCCCTAAAGCCGCACCCCACCTGCCAGTCTTTCCGCCGCCAGTCAGTAACCAAAGGATCACCGGCCACACCAGTGCGGAGATGGCCGCGTGACCACTGAAACCTGTGAAGTCTATCGATGCAATGCCGAGGCCCCATCCAAGGAAGGCCAGCTTTGATGCCAATACGATCAGCCCAATCGCCAGCAAGGCCACTACCCATCGGCGCGCCCAAGGGTGGCCGCGCCATAAGCCGATAGCGATCAGCAATACTGCGGTGGGCAGCAACAGCCTGCTGTCGCCCAATTGAGAGAGCGTTGCCCAGGGGTTAGTCATGGAGCAGGCGGCAAGGGTAGGGCGGCCAAGGATAGGCTACATGGGAGGGCGCAGAATGAGCCCGACCCGAATTCCCTTCATTGGCAGGCTTGCGCTACGGCAGGGCGCTCGCAAAGCATAGGAGACCCAGAACACATGGAGGTAGTGATGCCATGGCAAGCGGGCCGCATTGGAGAGGGTTTCGATGTGCTTCGGAGGCTTGTTTCAAGCTTGGTCCCGACACGCCGCGGCCCTATGAATTGGGCATCAGCTGCCGTTTCGCTGTATCCTTCACGCCGCGCAAGGCCCCGTAGCTCAGCTGGATAGAGCGTCCCCCTCCTAAGGGGAAGGTCGCCCGTTCGAATCGGGCCGGGGTCACCATCCTTGCCCGTTCCCGGCTGTGGGGCGCTGGCGGCGGAACCTTTCTTCGCGCTGGCAGTGAAGTGGCGGTCTCAAGCGCTCCGCCGCTCCAGACCTCACACCTTCCCCGGCCGCTCATAATCCTCAGGCGTGGCCCCATGCTCCGCCTCCGGCATGTCCTTGTCCTTCCACCGGGCGTCATCGTTTCTAAGCTTGTCCGGCGTATGGCTCTTCTGCTGGTCGTCTTCTTTTGTGGCGGGCGCTCGCGGTGCGGTAGTCATGACATGTCCTCGTTTGATCAGCGATCCAGCGTCTGCTTGCCAGACGTCCCGCCCTGGCCAAAGTTCGGCTGGGTGATGCCGTCATCCTTGCGGACGCCATCCGGCTCGCCTTCACCGGCCTTGCCGCCCTTGCCGTGGCCGTGCTGGTTGTAGCCCTCGTTCTCCGTCTTCAGCCGTGCTGCATCCGGATCTTTCTCGTCTTTGTCATCTTTCGGCGGCTTGGCCGCCACGAACGGAGAGATCGGGTCACTGGCCGGGAACGTCTCTTCCAGCGCTTCGTCGTGGTTCTCCGAGGTGCGCTTCTTGTCGACCTTGCCTTCGGCGGGCGGGCAGCTGTGCGCGGCGTGGGCGTCTTCGGTGGAGGCGGGCGGGGTCTTGTCGTGCTGCATGGCGTGTCTCCTGCGCGTACGGGTAGGGCGGTGATGCCTCGACGCTAGCCCTGCCGCTGTTACGAAGCGGCAGGGATCCCGTGAAGGGCGGGTGCTCCCATCGGCTTCACCTGGGAGTTCCTATCGTCCAGACCTCGCCACACGGAGGCTGCCGCGATGCATGAGATGTTCGAGCTGGGGATGGAGTGGTGGGAGTTCGTGGTCCGCGCGGTCGCGGTGTATGTAGTGGTCCTGCTGCTGACGCGCATGAGCGGCAAGCGCTCGATGGGGCAGTCCACGCCGTTCGACATCCTGGTGATCGTGCTGCTGGGCACCGCTGTGCAGAACTCGCTGATCGGTGAGGACACCTCGCTGCCCGGCGGGCTCATTCTGGCCGCGACGCTGATCGGGCTGAACTGGTTCGTCGGCTTTCTGGGGGCGCGCAGCAAGCGACTCAACGAAATCGTGGAGGGCGTGCCGGTGGTGCTGGCGCGGCACGGCACGATCTACTGGGAGCAGGTGAAGCGCTGCAACGTCAGCCCGGCCGATCTGGAAGTGGCGATGCGCGCCAATGGGTGCGAGGGCTTCGGGCAGGTCGAACTGGCGGTGCTGGAAACCTCCGGCGAGATCACCGTGCACAAGCGCCGTTCTGAGGGGGATGACTGAGCCGCGCCGTTCGCCAAATGGGCGCCCTCGCCGGATGTTGACGGTACGCCGCGTAGCGTCGGACGCTGCCCCTCAGAAGGAACATGCGCCATGTACACGACAGCGAACGGCGAAGCAGCTGCTCCCTTTGACACCGTGATCGCCCAGGTGCCTGACCCGGCCCCGGAGCCCGTGCCGCCCGCGCCGCCGGTGGAAGAACCCGGACGGGGCGATCCGCCCGCGCAGGAGCCTCCGCAGGAAATCCCACCGGAGGGTGACCCCGCGCCGGCATCGCCGCCGCAGGAACTGCCGCCGGATCCGGAGACGCCGGCGGCGCCCTCGGTGGAATAGGCCACCGCCGCAAGAGGCCGTGGCCGCGCCCTCAGAATGAATGATTCAGTCCTCATGTACTGCGCAGTGCCATGCGCTTCAGCGCTGCCGTGCGGCGCATTCGCCCGGATAGACACGCCGCACACGGTGCGGTCACGACGCTGCCACGCCGTACCACGTACGAAAGAGGTACTTGGACACGGAGTTTGCTATGCGCGCACTGACTTACCACGGCAGCAAGGATGTACGGGTCGATACCGTCCCCGATCCCGCCCTGGCCGCCCCGGACGACATCATCCTGCGCGTCACCGCCACGGCGATCTGCGGCTCGGACCTGCATCTGTACCGCGGCAAGATCCCGGATCTGCATACCGGCGACGTGCTCGGCCATGAGTTCATGGGCGTGGTGGAGGAAGTCGGTGCGGGCGTGATGGATCTGCGCCCGGGCGACCGCGTGGTCATTCCATTCGTGATCGCCTGTGGCGAATGCTTCCATTGCCGGCTCACCGAGTTCGCGGCCTGCGAGACCACCAATACCGGCAAGGGCGCGGCGGTGAACCAGAAGGGCATCCGTCCGCCGGCGGCCTTGTTCGGCTACAGCCATCTGTATGGCGGCGTATCCGGCGGGCAGGCAGAGTTCGTGCGCGTGCCGAAGGCCAATGTCGGCCCGCTGCGTATTCCGGACGCGCTCTCCGATGAGCAGGTGCTGTTCCTCTCGGACATCCTGCCGACCGGGTACCAGGCGGCGATCAACGCCGGGGTAAAGCCTGGCTCCACAGTGGCGATCTTCGGTGCCGGCCCGGTCGGGCTGATGAGTGCGGCGTGTTGCCGCCTGCTGGGGGCGGAGACGATCTTCATGGTCGATCACCTGCCGTATCGCTTGGCCTTCGCGCAGCAGACCTACGGCGTGACCCCGATCGATTTCACCAAGGTGGAGGATCCGGCGGAATACATCATCACCCAGACCAACGGCCGCGGCGTGGATGCCACGATCGAAGCGGTCGGCTTCGAGGCCGAGGGCAGTGCGCTGGAATCGGCGCTGACCACGCTCAAGGTGGAGGGCAGCAGCGGCGTGGCGATCCGCCAGTGCATCGCGGCCACGCGTCGTGGTGGCACGGTGAGCATCCCCGGTGTGTATGCCGGCTTCATTCATGGCTTCCTGCTCGGCGATGCGTTCGACAAGGGCCTGACCTTCAAGATGGGCCAGACCCATGTGCAGAAGTTGATGCCGGAACTGCTCGACCATATCGGCGAGGGTCGACTGGATCCGGGTGTGATCGTGACCCACCGGCTGTCGCTGGAGGACGCGGTGCGTGGCTACGAGATCTTCGACCGCAAAGAGGAGGATTGCCGCAAGGTAATCCTGACGCCCTGACATGAATGCCGTGGCTTCTCTTGTACCGCCGGCGGCACCGCAGCCGGTGACCGATGGTGATGACCTGCAGGCGCAGGCGCGTGCGTGGATCGAACACCAACCCTCGTTGCCGCGCCCCGGCAGCGGGGATACGCTGCTGCGCTGGCAGGCGCTGGCGCATATCGCCGCGCGCGACCTGTGCCTGGCCAAGGTGCTGGAAGCGCACTACGACGCGCAGGCGATCCTGGAAGAGCTGGGCGCCACCATGCCGGAGCGAGATCAGCTGGGTGCGGTATGGGCGGCCGAAGGACCTGCGGCGACCCTGCGCTTTGATCGGGCCAGCGGCACGCTCTCCGGTGACAAGCCATGGTGCTCCGGCGCCGGCTGGGTGGACCATGCGCTGGTGACGGTGCGCGATGACGGCCGCTCACGCCTGTTTCTGGTGCCGGTGCATCGCGCGAGTGTGAGTTTCCTGCCGCAGACGTGGCAGGCCACGGGCATGGGGCGGGTCCCCAGTAGTACGGCGCGCTTTGATCGGGTGCCTGCCGTTGAAGTGGGGGCGGCCGATGCCTATCTGCAGCGGCCAGGCTTCTGGCATGGCGGCGCAGGTATCGCGGCATGCTGGTTCGGCGGCGCGAGCGCGTTGGCCGAGCCGTTGCTGCGCAGCGCGCGGGCCGATGAGCCGGGCACGGCGGCGGGCCTGCTGGGTGAGGTCGATCTGGCACTGTCGCCCTGTGCGTCACTGCTGCGCGAGCTCGCCGCGCTGATCGATGCACAGCCCGATCAACCCCATCAGCGCGAAATCGTGCGGGCGCGCAGCGCCGTGGAGCGTGCCGCCTCCCTGACGCTGGACCGGGTGGGCAGGGCGCTGGGGCCTGGCCCGATGTGCATGGACCCGGCGCACGCCCGGCGTTGGGCGGACCTGACGGTTTTCATCCGCCAGAGCCATGCCGACCGCGACTGGCAGCATCTTGGCAACCTGATGCATCGCGAGGGCCGCACGTGGACGCTGTGAATCGTCAGATCGAAGGCGGCGGCGTGACCGAAGCGCAATGGGCGGCCTCGCCGTGGTTGCAGACGCTGCCGCTTGCCTCCCCTGTGGCGCTGTTCGGCGGTGCGCGGCGGCTGGTGGTGGTATCGCCGCATCCCGACGATGAAGTATTGGCCTGCGGCGGCCTGATGGCCCTCGCGCATCAAGCTGGGCTGGCCATCACCGTGATCTCGGTGACGGACGGCGAAGCCTGCTATCCCGATCAGCCCGCGTGGTCGCCCGAGCGGCTGCGCGTGGCCCGTGCGGCCGAGCTGGACCACGCGCTGCATAGCTTGGGGCTGGCGAGCGCAGCGCGGATCTCCTGGCACATCGGCGATGGCGCGGTGACGGCCAGCGAGGCAGGGATTGCCGAACAGTTGGCGGCCGCACTGGAGCCAGGGGATCTGGTGCTGGCCCCATGGCGTTTCGATGGGCATCCGGACCATGAAGCGGTCGCGCGCGCCTGCGTGCAGGCCGCCACGGCGCGCGGCGTCGCCTTGAAGGAATACCCGGTGTGGGGCTGGCATTGGCTTGATCCGCAGGCAGCACCGACGGCGTGGGCAACGGCCACGCGCGTTGCGCTGGATGACGCCTTGGTGGAGCGCAAGCGCGGCGCGATCCAGCAATTCGTGACCCAGACCGGGGCGGTGGATGGACTGGACTGCGAGCCCATCCTGCCGGCTGCCGTGCTGCAGCGCTTCGAACGGAACTACGAGGTACTGATCGGATGAGCGATGTCGCCTACTTCAATGCGCTGTACGAGAAGGACGATCCCTTCCAGTACCGCACCCGCTGGTACGAACAGCGCAAGCGTGCGCTCACCCTGGCCAGCCTCCCGCGCGAGCGCTTTGCCCGCGGGTGGGAGCTGGGCTGCTCCAACGGTGTACTCACCGCCGCGCTGGCCGAGCGTTGCGATCACCTGCTCGCCACCGACCTGAGCGACGGCGCGGTCGCCGCGGCGCGGGCGATGACCCGCCGCCACACGCACGTCACCATCGAACAGGCCCGTCATCCACAGGACTGGCCGGCCGGCACCTTCGATCTGATCGTGCTGGGTGAGATGGGTTATTACCTCTCGCAGGAGGAGATGCGTCAGACCGCCGCGCAGGTCGTCCGCTCGCTCACGCCGCAAGGCATTGTGATCGCCTGCCATTGGCGCGTTCCGTTCGAGCAGGCGCGCTGCAGCGCCGCGTTCGTGCACGCGCAGCTCGATGAGGGTCTGCCACGCGTGTTCTCGTATCGTGACCAGGACATGCTGCTGGAAGGCTGGTCGGCCGATACCACCTCGGTGGCCGAGCGCGAGGGCCTGCGATGATCGCCGTGAGCCTTCCCGCACACAATGAAGAGCAATTGATCGCCGCCTGCCTGCAGTCGCTGCAGGTAGCCGCATTGCATCCCGCGTTGCGTGGCGAGGCAGTGGTGATCGTGGTTGCCCTGGACCGCTGCAGTGACGCCACCGAGTGGATCTGCCAGCGCATGGGGGTGGAGGTGGTGACGGTGGATGCCGGCTGTGTCGGCGTCGCGCGTGCGGCGGCGAGTGAGCGTGCGTTGGCACTGGGCGCGCGCTGGATCGGCTGCACCGATGCCGACAGCGTGGTTCCGCCGGACTGGCTTGCGCGCCAGCTGCAGTGTGGCGCGAACGCCTTCTGTGGCGTGGTGGCTGTGGGTGACTGGCTGGACTACCCGCAGGCCGTGCGCGAGCAGTTCCTGCAGGGCGAGCACGCGGTGGACGGACATCCGCACGTACATGGCGCGAACATGGGCTTCAGCGCGGTGGCGTACCGGCAATGCGGCGGCTTCGCGCCACTGGCGACCGGTGAGGATGTTGCGCTGATCCAGGCCATGCACGGCGCCGGCATGCAGGTAGCGCGGCTCGCCAGCCCACGGGTGATGACCAGCGCACGCCGACATGCCCGTGCACCGCACGGCTTCAGCGACTTCCTGCGTCGGCTGGAACAGCGCGTGGGCTTGGCCACGGACGAGGTGGTGGGCGACGCGGCGCCCCTGTCGTTGCTGGCGCGTTGATGGACACCATTGACCTGCTCGGCTGGGCGGCGACGGCCGTGCTGATCGCCACCTTGTGGCGGCAGATCTGGAAACAGTGGACGGCCGAGGATCCCGAAGCGGTATCCACGTGGTTGTTCGTCGGGCAGATGACCGCCTCGGTGCTGTTCATCGCCTACAGCGCGGCAACCGGGTCGCTGGTCTTCGTCGTGACCAATTCACTGATTCTGCTCACCGCCATCGCCGGGCAATGTCTGTCCTGGATCAAGCGCCGACGGGCAGGGAAGTAACGCGCATTTCGCGCCTCGACGACGCGCCGTGCACATCTGTCGCGCAGTGCGTTGAGGTCGCTGAACACTCGCATTTCAGTGTCACGCCGACTTCATGGCCGATGCGGAAAAGTCGACTCACCCCGACAACAACACACGGGCCAAACCGGACCAACAGGAGTACATCGCAGTGAATACCGAATCGAAGACCGCGCATAACTTGAACGACCTGATCGAAATCGCCCGCGATGGCCAGGAGTTCTACACCGAGGCCGCAGGCAAGGTCGAAGATGCCGAGTTGGCGGCGCTCTTCACCCGTATCGCCGGTGTCAAGAATGAGATCGTCCGCTCGCTGAGCGCCACCGTCGTTGCCGCCGGCGGCAAGCCGGCCGACCATGGCACCTTCGTCGGCTCTATGCAGCAGTTCTACGGCAAGGTGCGCGCCACCCTGGGCGACAAGCAGTACGGCTACGTGGCCGAGCTGGAAGAATCCGAAGATCGCTTGCTGAAGGCGTTCAAGGACACCCTGACCGACGCCGACACCTCGCCGGCCGCGCGCCAGGAAGTCCAGCGTCTGCTGCCGCAGGTGCAGGAATGCCATGCCGTGATGCGCGACCGCAAGCACGCCATGAAGCACTGAGTTTCAGGCGCGCAGTGCGCTGGCCACTCCCCACGGTCGCCAGTGCGCCGCTTCCCTGAAGCGGTAACCAGAACAGCCCCGGCACTGCCGGGGCTGTTTGTTTGTGGCCGCCAGGCCGGGTGGCAGCCAGGGACCGGACGGCGCCGAACGGTGGTGGGGGAATTGGTGCATACTCGGGACAAAGAGCCGCTTGGATTTGTCATGGAACACATGCGTTGGCTGACGCTTCGTCTCAGCAACAATCAATCCATCGGCCCGAAGGTGCTGATGGACCTGTGGGCCAACGCGTGCGAGACCAATCAGTCCTCGGTGACCCGCGAAACGCTGCCCGGGAAATCGACCTCCTACGCGCTGCACGCGCCGACCTCGCTGGCCTATCCCAAGCACGCGGAGCTGCGCATGCGCAAGCTGCTGGAAGAGGCCGGCTACACGTTCACGCTCGGCTCGCTGGCCGACCGTCCGGCACCGCAGCCGGTCCGCTTCCGCTGACACCGTTCACCGGCGCCGCATTCATTCTCAACACATGGTGCCGCAACCGCGCGTTCAGTCGAGGCGGTCGGCGGCCACGCTGCGGACCATGATCCGGACTGGCATGCCCGCGGCATGCTGCAGCGATTCCAGCGGTGCCCAGCCCAGGCGGCGGTACAGCCCGCCATCATCGGCTTCGGTCTGCAGGTAGACATCGCGCACGCCGAGCGCACGGCCGCGTGCCAGCAACTCCCTGATGACCTTCTCGGCCAGGCCGCGCCCGCGGTGTTCCGGATGCACGTAGACGCCACCCAGCCAGTGCAACCGCTCCGGGCGTTCAGTGCGTTCATGGAACTTGAGCTGGGCGGCGGCGACCGGGACCGCGTCGTCCAGGGCGATCAGCAGCAGGGGCAACTCGCCATCCTGCAGGAAGACTTCCAGCCGCTGCTGCTGGTCGAGCAGGGTCAGGCCCGGCACGAGGCGTCCCCATTCCTGGCAATACCACTCGGCCAGGACGGGCAGCAGGTCGGGGCGGTCACTGAGGGGGACGATGGTGCAGGCCACGGTGAACGCTCCATGTTGTACGGGTCGGCTGCCATGGTACGCGGATGCGCGCGCTTTTCGTGGCCGCTTGCAGCGCACTTCACCCTGCGCGCAGACTATCCCTATGCACGCCAGCGCCTGCCACCTGCGGTGTTACGGAACGTCCAGCGATGTGGACCGGCATGACTTTGCGCAATGGGTACTGCCACTGCGCGGCGATCTGGATTTCGAGGTGGATGCATTCGGTGGCCGCCTGGATGTGCTGCAGGGGGCCTTCGTGGCGCCCGGCGAGGGGCATGCGCAGACTGGCGATGGTGATCATCTGATGTTGATCGTCGATTGCCCGGCCGGTCTGATCGATGACGACACCGTGGAGCATCTTCGCCGCCAGCGTTGGCTGGCACTGCCCAGAACACTTCGGCAGCGCCTGGCCGGTGGGTCCGCGCCCGGCAGCGACGATCTGCTTGCGACCCTGCTCCAGCAGTACGCGCCCGCCGGCAGCGCGGCGCGGTTGCATGCGCTATGCACCCGGCTGTCCGCCCACCCCGGCGCGGACTGGAACGTGGCGCGCATGGCCGCACTGGTCGGGATCAGCGGCAGCCGCCTGCATGCGGCCTTCGTGCAGGAGTTCGGTGTGCCACCGCAGGCCTGGCTCAGTGCCTGCCGGCTGCGCTGGGCCAAGCACCGGCTGCTGACCAGTACCGACAGCATCGCCACGATCGCACTGGATGCCGGCTACTCCGAGCACAGCGCGCTGACCCGGGCCCTGCGCCGGGAAACCGGGCTGACCCCCCAGGCTTTCCGGCGGCAGTAGCCTCGGTCAAGACGTCGCGCTGCGTGGCTCCTACACTGCGCGGCCAATGCACACCGCGTGAGCCGCAATGAAACGATCGATGGGAGTGGGCATCGCCAATGGCATTGCCGCCGGCGCGCTGTGGGGCGTGGTGTTCCTGGCCCCGGCCATGCTGCACAGCTTCAACGCGGTGCAGCTCTCGGCGGGCCGTTATCTGGTCTACGGCCTGATCGCCGTGGTGCTGCTGGCACCGCGCTGGCGGCAGCTCAAGGACCGGCTGGCCTGGCCCGAGTGGCGTGGGCTGTTGTGGCTGAGCCTGGCAGGCAATCTGGTGTACTTCCTGCTGCTGGCCAATGCCGTGCAGTGGGCCGGTGGTGCCGCGGCATCGCTGATCGTGGGCTTGATTCCGGTGGTGGTGACTTTGGCCGGCGTGCGCGAGGAGGGGGCGGTGCCGTTGCGTCGCCTGGCCCCGGCGCTGCTGCTGTGCCTGCTCGGCGTGGCGCTGGTGGGCTATGAGGCCTTGATGGCCGAACACGCGCAGGGCTCGGCCGGGCGCCGGTTGCTTGGCCTGTTGTGTGCGATCGGCGCGCTGCTGTCCTGGGCGGTGTACTCGATCGGCAACAGCCGATGGCTGGCGCGCCGGCCGGATTTGTCCGGCCACGACTGGTCGCTGCTGACCGGTATCACGACGGGCGGTCTTGCCCTGGTGCTGGTGCCCAGTGCGTTCCTGACCAGTACGACGGTGCATCCGCCGGGCGAGTGGCTGAACTTCTGGCTGATCAGCGCCGGCGTGGCGGTGGTCGCTTCGGTGCTCGGCAACGCCTGCTGGAACCGCGCCAGCCGCAACCTGCCGCTGACCCTGACCGGCCAGATGATCGTGTTCGAAACCCTGTTCGCGCTGTTGTATGGCTTTGCCTGGCAGCAGCGCTGGCCGACGCTGATGGAAACGGTGGCCATCGTCTGCCTGATTTCCGGCGTGCTGATGTGCGCGCACGCCCACCGGCCGCCGGCGGCGGTGGCCGAGCACGTGGGATAGGCAAGCCCTTGCTGCGCCTGGATGGTCACAATCGCAACTGTTTGGCCGACGATCGCGGTGGTTTGCGTGCCGCGACCTTTTGCAGCGCAGCACTTGACAAGCAGGGCGGCGGCGTAGTTTTCTTGATCCATGGTCATTACCGCCGCCCACGCCACTGTGCTCGTTCCCGCTTCCGCGGGCAGCCAGACCGTGTCGACCGGTACCACCATCATTACCACCGCCACCACTCGCCCGGTGCGGCCCGTCGTCTTCGCGTAATTTCCGAAAACCACGGCCCCGCACCCAGATCAGGTGGCGGGGGACACTCTCAAGCCTGATGTGACGCGGGGCCTCCCATCGAGGTCAGCATGTCATCTGTCGCCGCTTCCGCTCCCCCTTCCGCCGCGCCTGCCGTCTTTGTCGCCTCGCGGGCCGGTGTGACCACCGTGGTCCACAAGTTCGGCGGCACCTCGGTGGCCGATGCCGAGCGCTATCGCCATGTGGCGCAGCTGCTGCTGGCGCGCGAGGAGGCGATGCAGGTCACCGTGGTCTCGGCGATGAAGGGCGTCACCGATGCACTGATCGGCGTGGCGACGTTGGCGGCCGAAGACGGCTCCGCCTGGCGCGAGCACTGGCATGCGCTGCGGGCCCGCCATCGCGGTGCCGCCGTTGCCTTGCTGGGTGAGCACGCTGGCGCGACGGTGGAGTGGCTGGACCAGCGCTTCGACCAGCTGGCCGAGGTGCTGGGCGCACTGGCGGTGATCGGTGGCCTGCCCACTGAGGTGCTGGACCGCGTGCAGGGCATGGGCGAGGTGTATTCCGCCCAACTGCTCGGCCAGTACCTGCGGACGCTGGGCGAAGACTGCGCCGTGCTGGATGCGCGCGATGTGCTGGTGATCGAACGCGGCGAACTGGGCGTGGACGTGGACTGGGTGCGCAGCGCCGAACGCCTGGCCCAATGGCGGCTGCAGCATCCGCAATCGCGCATCGTGGCGACCGGCTTTGTCGCCCGCGACCGCCAGGACCGCATCACCACACTGGGCCGCAACGGCAGCGATTACTCCGGCGCGATCTTTGCCGCCCTGTTCAATGCCGATGAGCTGCATATCTGGACGGACGTGGATGGCGTGCTCTCCGCTGACCCGCGGGTGGTGCCCGAGGCCGTCCAGCTGGAAGCGCTGAGCTACGACGAAGCCTGCGAACTGGCCTATTTCGGCGCCAAGGTGGTGCACCCGCAGACGATATCGCCGGCGATCGAGCGCGGCCTGCCGATCATCATCCGCAACACCTTCCATCCGGATCATCCGGGCACGCGCATCACCGCCGAGCGCACCGCGTCCGGCCCGATCAAGGGCCTGACCCTGAGCCCGGACCTGGCCGTGATCAATCTGGAAGGCACCGGCCTGATCGGCGTGCCCGGCACGGCTGAGCGCGTGTTCGCGGCGCTGCGCAATGCGCATGTGTCGGTGGTGATGATCTCGCAGGGCTCCTCGGAGCACTCGATCTGCTGCGTGGTCAAGCAGGCCGAGGCGGTGCGTGCGCGCGAATCGCTGCTGCAGGCGTTCGCGCATGAACTGAGCCTGGGCCAGGTGCAGCGCGTGCAGCTGACCGACAACGTGAGCGTGCTGGCGGCCGTGGGGGATGGCATGGCCGGGCAGCCCGGCGTCGCCGCACGCCTGTTCGAGTCGCTGGGCCGCGCGCAGGTGAATATCCTGGCGATCGCGCAGGGCTCATCGGAGCGCAACATTTCCGTGGCGGTGGACAGTCGCCACGCGACCAAGGCCCTGCGCGCGGCGCACGCGGGCTTCTGGCTGTCGCCGCAGACGTTCTCGGTCGGTGTGATCGGCCCGGGCAACGTCGGTGCGGCGCTGCTGGATCAGCTGCAGGCGGCCCAGGTGCAGCTGCTCGGCCGTGCCAATGTGGATCTTCGCCTGCGTGCGGTCGCCTCGCGCAGCCGCATGGTGCTGGACGAACGGGGCTTGAAGGGCGACTGGCGGGCGGCGCTGTCCGGCCCGGCGCAGCCCAGCGATCTGGACGCGTTCACCGCGCATCTGCTCTCCGCCCATCTGCCGCACGCGTTGATCATCGATTGCAGTGGCAGTGCCGATGTGGCCGACCGTTATGCGGGCTGGCTGGCCGCGGGCATCCACGTGGTCACCCCGAACAAACAGGCCGGTGCCGGACCGCTGGAGCGCTATCACGCGATCCGCGAGGCGGCGGCCGGCAGTGGCGCGCGCTTCCGTTACGAGGCCACGGTGGGTGCCGGCCTGCCGGTGATCACCACGCTGCGCGACCTGGTCGATACCGGCGATGAGGTGCTGGCGATCGACGGCATCTTCTCCGGCACGCTGGCGTGGCTGTTCAACAAGTACGACGGCCAGGTGCCGTTCTCCGATCTGGTCAGCCAGGCGCGTGGCATGGGCTATACCGAGCCGGACCCGCGCGATGACCTTTCCGGCGTGGATGTCGCGCGCAAGCTGGTGATCCTGGCGCGTGAGGCGGGCCGTGAGCTCAGCCTGGCGCAGGTGCGCGTGGAGAGCCTGGTGCCGGAGGCGCTTCGCCAGGCCAGCGTGGAGGATTTCATGGCCGGCCTGCCGCAGATCGATGCGGTGTTTGCCGCGCGGCTGGCGGATGCCAAGGCCGAGGGGGCCGTGCTGCGCTACGTGGCGCGCCTGACCCCGGACGGCGCTGAAGTAGGGCTGGTCGCGCTGCCGGCGGGACATGCCTTCGCCAACCTGCGTCTGACCGACAATGTGGTGCAGTTCACCACGCGCCGCTACTGCGATAACCCGCTGGTGGTGCAGGGGCCTGGCGCCGGGCCGGAGGTGACCGCCGCCGGCGTGTTCGCCGATGTGCTGCGCGTGGCGGTGGGCGAAGGAGCACGCTTGTGAGTGAGGGCCGCATGACGGAAGCACGCGCGTTCGCACCGGCCTCGGTCGGCAACGTGGGGGTAGGGTTCGATATTCTCGGCCACGCGATCAAAGGCGTGGGCGATACGGTCACGGTGCGGCGGATCGACGAGCCCGTGGTACGCATCCACGCGATCCGTGGCACCACGGTGGACCTGCCGCTGGGGGCCGAAGACAACACTGCCGGTGCCGCGTTGATCGCGCTGCGTGCCGCACTGGATCTGCCATTCGGGTTCGAGGTGGAGATCGACAAGGGCATTGCGCTGGGCTCTGGCATGGGCGGTTCGGCCGCATCGTGCGTGGCGGCGCTGGTCGCGGCCAATGCGCTGTTGCCGCAGCCGTTGTCGCGCGAAGCGCTGTATCCATTCGCGTTGACCGGCGAGGCGGTGGCCAGTGGCGGGCGGCACGGCGACAACCTGGGGCCGATGTTGCTGGGTGGGCTGGTAGTGAGCACGGCGGACCGGCTGGTGCCGGTGCCGGTCCCGGCGGCGTGGCACAGCCTGCTGGTGCATCCGGACGCGGTGCTGGAGACCCGCCGCGCACGCGCCGCACTGCAGGGCCACTACGCCTTGGGCGAGTTCGTGGCGCAGAGCGCGAATCTGGCGCTGGTGCTCAGTGGCTGCTACACCGCCGATGCCGGGTTGGTCCGTGCCGGGCTGCGTGATGTGCTGGTCGAGCCGCGCAGGGCCGGGCTGATCGCCGGCTTTGCGGCGGCGCGCGACGCGGCGCTGGTGGCGGGTGCGATGGGCGCCAGCATTTCCGGTGCGGGGCCGAGCGTATTTGCCTGGTTCGAACAGCGCGAGGCCGCATTCGCCGCGCAGTCCGCCGTCCAGCAGGCATTCGCTGACGCAGGCTTCGACAGCCAGGGCTGGGTGTCGCCGTTGAACGCGCCCGCCGCCCGATTGCTGTGACGCCTCCTCACTTTCTACTTTGGGATGTCCGATGAAGTTTGTCTCCACGCGTCACGCTGCCCCCGCCACCTCGCTCAGCCAGGCGCTTGCCGCCGGCCTTGCCCCGGATGGCGGCCTGTATGTTCCCGAGCACCGCCCGCGATTGCAGCACTGGTCGGCGCACGATTCCTTCGCGCAGACGGCCGCGGCGGTGCTGGCGCCATACTTCCATGACGATGCCCTGGAGCAGGTGCTGCCCGAGCTCTGCGCGCAGGCCTTCAATTTCGATGCGCCGCTGCGTCCGCTGGCAACCGCCGACGACCATGTGCTGGAACTGTTCCATGGCCCCACGGCCGCCTTCAAGGATTTCGGTGCGCGCTTCCTCGCGGCCTGTCTGGCCCGGTTGCAGCAGGGGCGCGAGCGGCCGCTGACGATCGTCGTTGCCACCTCCGGCGATACAGGCGCGGCGGTTGCTGCCGCCTTCCATCGGCAGCCGGGAATCCGTGTGGTGGTGCTGTACCCCGATGGACGGGTCTCGCCGCGCCAGGCGCATCAGCTTGGGTGCTTCGGCGACAACATCCACACGCTGCGCGTGGCTGGTTCCTTCGATGATTGCCAGGCGATGGTGAAGCAGGCGCTGGGCGATCGTGAGCTGCAGGCCGAGGTGCCGTTGAGTTCGGCCAACAGCATCAGCCTGGGCCGCTGGCTGCCGCAGATGAGCTACTACGCGCACGCCGCGTTGCTGCATCAGGCGCAGACCGGCCACGTACTCAACCTGGTGATTCCGACCGGCAACCTGGGCAATGCGATGGCGGCGATCCTGGCGCGGGCGATGGGCCTGCCGTTGGGGCAGATCGCCCTGGCGACCAATGCCAACGACGTGTTGCCGCGCTATTTCCATGGCGAGGCTTACCGGGCGCAGACCAGCGTCGCGACCCTTGCCAATGCGATGGACGTGGGTGCACCGAGCAATTTCGAGCGGCTGCGGTGGCTGTACAACGACGATGACGTGGCGCTGCGGGGCGCGTTCACCGCCGACGCCGTGGATGATGCGGCGATCCGCGAGGTGATCAAGCGGCGCCATGACCTGCATGGCGAGGTGTTCTGCCCGCACACGGCGACGGCGGTGGCGCGCCTGGAGCACCTGCGTGCCGAGGGTGCACAGGGGCATTGGGCGGTCGCGGCGACCGCGCATCCGGCCAAGTTCGAATCGGTGGTGGAGCCATTGATCGGGCAGGCGCTGGCGGTGCCGCCGGCCTTGGCCGCATTGCTGCAGCGGCCGGCGCAGGCCGAAGCGTGCGCACCGGCCTATGGCGCGCTGCGCGAGGTACTGTTGCGCCGGTAACCGGGGTCAGTACGACTCGTCGGCCGACAGCTTCTGCAGCCCGGCTTCGTCGAGGATCTCGACGGTGTTCAGATGGGGCAGGGCGATCAGGCCCTGCTGGCGCAGCTTGGTGAAGGTGCGGCTGACCGTTTCCATGGTCAGGCCGAGATGATCGGCGATGTCGCCGCGGCCCATCGGCAGGGTCACCCGCAGCCCTGGTTCACCGAGCAGGGCTTCGCGCGCGGCCAGGCGCAGCAGGAAATCGGCGACCTTCTCGGCGGGCTGCAGCCGGCCCAACGCCATCGCGGCATCCTGCGCGGCATCCAGTTCCTGGCAGGCGCGCTGCAGCAGCTTGCGCTCCAGATGCGGGAAGCGCGAGCGCAGGTCCTTCATCTGCGGCAGTGATACGCGGCACACGCGGCTGTCGGCGATCGCCTCGATGTCATAGCGGTGATGATCGCTGCCGCTCAGGCCCAGGAAATCGCCGGGCAGCACGAAGCCGCTGATCTGGCGGCGGCCGTCTGCCAGGGTGCGGACCAGGCGTAGTGCACCGGCCGTAATCGTATAGACATGTTGGCGCGGCTCGCCGGCACGGGCCAGGGTGGACCCCAGCGGCAGCGGTTGGGACACGGTGACCCGTTCCAGCGCCTGCACTTCATCCGGCGACAGCGCCGAGCAGACCGCCAGGTGCCGAACCGAGCAATGCAGGCAGTCGCGCAGGGGCGAGCAACCGGGGGCGGCGGGGTCTTCAATAGCGGAAAGCGCGGTACCGGAGTGGGGCCGGGTCATGTCAGGTCAGCAAGCGGGGCCTGCCTATGATACTTCATGCCGCCATTGGCCCGGTCCTGACGCGGGATGCGGCCCGTCGCGCTGGCTGCGGCTAGAATATGCCGCTCGCTCATCCCCCCGTTTCCGCAGGAGTCCCGCAAGTGATCAAGCCCCGTACGCCGCCCGGCATCATGGAATTGCTGCCGCGTGAGCAGATCGCGTTCCAGCGCATGCTGGACGTCATCCGCCGCAACTACGAGCGGTTCGGGTTCCTGCCGGTGGAAACCCCGGTGTTCGAGTTGTCCGATGTGCTGCTGACCAAGTCCGGCGGTGAGACCGAGCGCCAGGTGTATTTCGTGCAGTCCACCGGCGCGCTGGCCAATGCCGCCGAAGCCGAAGAGAAAGCGCTGCCCGAACTTGCCCTGCGCTTCGACCTGACCGTGCCGCTGGCGCGCTACGTGGCCGAGCACGAACACGACCTGACCTTCCCGTTCCGCCGCTACCAGATGCAGCGCGTGTACCGCGGCGAGCGTGCCCAGCGTGGCCGCTTCCGTGAGTTCTACCAGTGCGACATCGATGTGATCGGCAAGGACACGCTGAGCACCCGTTACGACGCCGAAGTGCTGGCGGTCATCCATGCGGTGTTCGCCGAACTGCGCATCGGTGATTTCTCGGTGCAGCTCAACAACCGCAAGCTGATGCGTGGCTTCTTCGAAAGCCTGGGCGTGGCCGATGGCGAGCGCCAGCTGGCGGTGCTGCGCGAAGTGGACAAGCTGGACAAGCGTGGCGCCGATTACGTGCGCGACACGCTGGTCGGCGAGGGCTTTGCCATTCCGGCCGAGCAGGTCGAGCGCATCCTGGCCTTCGTGGCCGTGCGGTCGAGCAGCCATGCCGACGCGCTGGCGCAGCTGGGTGCGCTGCTGGTCGATGGCGCCGCCAGCGAGACGCTCAAGCAGGGCGTAGCCGAGCTGCGCGAAGTGCTGCAGCTGGTCAAGGCGCTGGGCGTGCCGGAAACCGCGTACTGCCTGAATTTCTCGATCGCGCGCGGCCTGGATTACTACACCGGCACCGTCTACGAGACCACGCTGACCGACCACCCGCAGATCGGCTCGATCTGTTCGGGCGGCCGCTATGAAGACCTGGCCAGCCACTACAGCAAGTCCAAGCTGCCGGGCGTGGGTATCTCCATCGGCCTGACCCGCCTGTTCTGGCAGCTGCGCGAGGCCGGCCTGATCGCCGGGATCGAAGACAGCAGCGTGCACGCGCTGGTGGCCCTGATGGACGACAACGGCCTGCCCGAGTCGCTGGATATCGCCCGCCGCCTGCGCGTGGGCGGCATCAACGCCGAAGTGCAGATGGAGCCGAAGAAGATCGGCAAGCAGTTCCAGTACGCCGCCAAGGCCGGCATCCGCTTCGTCGTGCTGGCCGGTGAGGATGAGCTGGCGCGTGGCGTGGTGGCGGTCAAGGACCTGCTGCGTGAGCAGCAGTTCGAGGTCGCCCGCGACGAGCTGGCCAGCGCCCTGCAGGTTGAGCTGGAGCAGGCCAAGGCGATGGCATGAAGCGGCGTGGGGCAGGGGCACTGATGGTGCTCCTGCTCGCCGGCTGCCAGAGCGATCCGGCCCTGCGCAGCGAGCGGATCGGCCCCGGGCATTACCGGCTCGTGGTCGATCGCTGCCATGTGATCGATCAGGAACAGCTCGAACGCGACCTGCGCGACCTGGCCGACACACAATGTCCCGGCGCCGCCGGGGCGTTGGAGGCGGTGGAATCACTCCCAAGCCGCCAGGGCAGCCTGCTCGGCGAATGCCTGCGCCGCGGCGCGCTTCGTGCCGAGGTGCGCTGCCGGTAGAGGCCGGCCGTTGCCCGGCACGAACCCCCGAGTAGTCCAACAACGCCCGCCAACGCGGGCGTTGTTCGTTTCCAGACCCTGAACCGGCCCATTCCGACCTCTGCGGCGGTTTGACCGTGCGCGCGTGTTTGCGCTAATGTAATAGCACGCTATTACATTGATACGATGAAACTACGTCCCGTCCCCCGCGAAAAAGACGCCCAGGCCGATCTGGCCTCGTTGGCGCGTGCGTTTGCTGCCCTGTCCGATCCGGAGGCGGTGACCGCGTTCCTGCGCGACCTGTGCACCCCCGCCGAGCTGGAGGCGCTGTCCGACCGCTGGAAGGTGGTGCCGCTGCTGCAGCAGGGCGTGCCGTATCGCGAGATCCATGAGCTGACCGGGGTCAGCGTGACCACCACCGGGCGCGTGGCGCGCTCGCTGGACCACGGCCACGGCGGCTATGCCGCCGCCATCGCTGCCACGCCGTCCTCCCCCGAATCCGAGTAGAGACCTCCCCCATGAGTGCAACCCAGACCGCCCCGGCACGTGACCGGCTGCGTATCGCCATCCAGAAGAACGGGCGGTTGGCCGAGCCGGCGCGCAGCCTGCTGACCGCCTGCGGGCTGAGCTGGCGGCAGAGCCGCGACAAGCTGTTCTGCTACGGCGAATCGCTGCCGGTGGATCTGCTGCTGGTCCGTGACGACGATATCCCCGGCCTGATCGCCGATGGCGTGTGCGATTTCGGCATCGTCGGCCGCAACGAGCTGGACGAGCAGGGCGCCGCGCGCCGCCGGATCGGCCTGCCGGACGCCTACCAGGCGCTGCGCGGGCTCAACTTCGGCCAGTGCCGGTTGATGCTTGCCGTGCCGGACGAGTGGGAGTGGACCGGGGTCGAACAGCTGGCCGGCAAGCGCATCGCCACCAGCTACCCCGCGATCCTGGCCGACTGGCTGGCCAAGCGCGGCGTGGACGCGCAGGTGGTCGAACTGTCCGGCTCGGTCGAGATCGCCCCGCGCCTGGGCACGGCAGATCTGATCTGCGATCTGGTCTCCAGCGGCGCGACGTTGGCCGCCAACCAGCTCAAGCCGGTCGAAACTCTGCTGGAAAGCGAAGCGGTGCTGGCCGGTCCGGTCCGTACGCCCGATGACGCCCGTGCCGGTCTGATGGCGATGCTGCTGCGCCGCCTCGATGGTGTGGTGAAGGTGCAGGACAGCAAGCTACTGATGTTCCGCGCCGCGCTGGACCGGGTGTCCGAGCTGACCCGCCTGCTGCCCGATGCCGACCCGCTGGTGCAGCTGCCCGATGATGGCGGCCATCTGCGTTTGCAGACCATGTGCCACGGTGCGTTGACCTGGCAGCGGTTGGAGGAACTGGAGCGCGCGGGCGCGCAGGGCTTGATGGTGTTGAGTGTGGAGCGGTCGCTGGCATGAATCGTCTGACGTGGTCCCAATTGGATGCCGGCGCTCAGGCGCAGGCCCTGCAACGACCGGTCCAGGCCGTGGCGGCGCGTACCCGTGAGTCTGTCGCGGCCTTGATCGCAGCGGTGCGCGAAGGCGGCGATGCCGCACTGCGCGAGATCACCCTGCGTTTCGACGCGGTGGCGCCGGACACCTTCGAAGTGAGCGAGGCCGAATTTGCCGCCGCCGAACAGGCGGTCTCGGCCGAACTGCGTCAGGCGATGATCGATGCTGCCGCGCGCATCCGTATGTTCCATCAGGCCGGCATGAGCCAGGGCTATGCGGTCGAAACCGCTGCCGGCGTGCGTTGCGAGCGCGTGGTGCGCCCAATCGGTCGGGTGGGCTTGTATGTGCCGGCCGGCAGCGCGCCGTTGCCGTCCACCGCGCTGATGCTGGGCGTGCCCGCACAGCTGGCAGGGTGCCGCGAAGTAGTGCTGTGCACGCCGCCGCGCAAGGACGGCAGTGCCGATCCTGCGGTGCTGGTGGCGGCACGCCTGACCGGTGTGCACCGCGTCTTCAAACTCGGCGGCGCACAGGCGATCGCCGCGATGGCGTACGGCACCGACAGCGTGCCGGGCTGCGACAAGCTGTATGGCCCGGGCAACAGTTTCGTGACCGAAGCCAAGCAGCAGGTGGCCGAGGACGGCGCGGCGGCCATCGACATGCCGGCCGGCCCTTCCGAAGTGCTGGTGATTGCCGATGCCGGCGCCAATCCGGCGTTCGTCGCCGCCGACCTGCTGTCGCAGGCCGAGCATGGCCCGGACTCGCAGGTGCTGTTGCTGACCGACGATGCGGGAATGCTGGAGCGCGTTGAAGCGGCCGTGGAGGCGCAGCTGGCGCAACTGTCGCGTGCGGAAATCGCCGCGCAGGCGCTGGCGTCTTCGCGCCTGATCCTGGTCGATTCGCTTGATGACGCCTTCGCGATCAGCAACCGGTACGCGCCGGAGCACCTGATTCTCGCGCTGCGCGAGCCGCGCGCATGGTTGGACAAGGTGGAGGCCGCCGGTTCGGTGTTCCTCGGCGACTACACCCCCGAAGCGCTGGGCGATTACTGCAGTGGCACCAACCACGTGTTGCCCACCGCCGGCGCTGCACGCGCCTACAGCGGTGTCAGCGTGGCCAGCTTCCAGAACCTGATCAGCGTGCAGTCGGCCACCGCCGCCGGCATCGCGGCGATCGGCGAGTGCGCCCGTGTGCTGGCGCGCGCCGAAGGCCTGGATGCCCACGAGAACGCGGTGACCCTGCGCATGGAGGCGGCTGCATGAGCACGGCATCCATCCTGTCGCTGGTCCGCGCCGATCTGCAGGCCTTTGCCGGCTACTCCTCGGCGCGCAGCAGTGCGCTGACCGGTGATGTCTGGCTCAACGCGAATGAGTCGGCGTGGGCCAACCCGGCCGACGTCGCCGGTGGCGCGCGCCGCTATCCGGACCCGCAACCGGTGGCGCTGCGTGATCGGCTGGCCGAGCTGTATGGCTGCGCCGCCGGACAACTGCTGATTGGCCGTGGCAGTGACGAGGCTATCGATCTGCTGGTACGCGCGCTCTGTGAGCCGGGCCGCGATGCGGTGCTGACCACGCCACCGGTGTTCGGCATGTATGCCGTCTGCGCCCGCCTGCAGAACGCGCCGTTGATCGAGGTTCCTCTGGTCGACCAGGGCGATGCACTGGTCGCCGATATCGAGGCCGTGATCGCCGCCGCACTCTCGGGCAACGCCAAGCTGGTGTTCCTGTGCTCGCCATCCAATCCAGCCGGCAGCGTGATCACGCTGACCGAGATCGAGCGGGTGGCCACGGCGTTGCAGGGCAGGGCGCTGGTGGTGGTGGATGAGGCCTACGGCGAGTACGCCGAGCCGCCCTCCGCGACCACGCTGCTGAACCGTTACGACAACATCGCCGTGCTGCGCACGCTGTCCAAGGCACACGCGCTGGCGGCCGCCCGCATCGGCAGCCTGATCGCCGATGCGGCCCTGATCCAGGTGCTGCGCCGCTGCCAGGCACCGTATCCGGTGCCAGCGCCCTGTGCCGAGTTGGCGCTGGCCGGTCTCGGCAACGACAGCCTGGCGGTGACCAACCAGCGCATCGCGCAGATCACCTCCGAACGTGCCCGCCTGGCGTCGGCGCTTGCCGCGCTGCCCGGTGTGGCGCGTGTCTATCCCTCGCAGGGCAACTACCTGCTGGTCCGCTTTGCCGACGCCCAAGGCGCGTTCGATGCGCTGCTTGCCGCCGGCGTGGTGGTACGCGACCAGCGTGCCGCGCCGCAGTTGGGCGATGCGCTGCGCATCACCATCGGCAGCGCGGAACAGAACGACCGCGTACTTGCCGCCCTCACTGCCCGGAGGGCTGCCGCATGACCCCGATTCTGTTCGTCGACCGCGACGGCACCCTGATCGAAGAACCTGCCGATTTCCAGATCGATGCCTACGAGAAGCTGCGCTTCGTGCGCGATGTGATCCCGGCGATGCTCAAGCTGCGCGATGCCGGCTACCAGTTCGTGATCGTCAGCAACCAGGATGGGCTGGGCAGCGAGGGCTACCCGCAGGCCAGCTTCGATGGGCCCAACGACCTGATGCTGCAGATCTTCGCCAGCCAGGGCATCACCTTCCGTGACGTGCTGATCGACGGCACCTGGCCGCAGGACAACGCACCCACCCGCAAGCCGGGCATCGGGCTGATGCTGCCCTACCTGCAGGATCGCAGTATCGACTGGTCACGCTCGGCCATGGTGGGCGACCGCCTGACCGACATCCAGTTCGCCGAGAACATGAAGATCCGCGGTTTCCAGCTGCGTACCGAACAGTTCGGCGGCGACTGGGACTGGACCTCGATCGCGCACGAACTGGCCGATGCGCCGCGCCGGGCCACCGTGCAGCGCAACACCAAGGAAACGAAGATCCGGGTCGACGTCGATCTGGATCGCACCGCCGAGCCGCAGACCCACACCGGGCTGCCGTTCTTCGATCACATGCTGGAGCAGATCGGCAAGCACGGCGGCTTCGCGCTGAGCGTGCAGGCCGAGGGCGACCTGCACATCGATGAGCACCACACCATTGAAGACACCGGGCTGGCGCTGGGCCAGGCGCTGCGCGAGGCGCTCGGCGACAAGCGCGGGATCGGCCGTTATGGCTTCACCCTGCCGATGGATGAAACGCTGGCCAGTGCCGCGCTGGATTTCAGCGGCCGCCCGTACTTCGTCTTCGAAGGCGAGTTCAAGCGCGAGCGCGTGGGCGACATGCCGACCGAGCTGGTGCCGCACTTCTTCCGCTCGCTCTGCGATGCGGCCGGACTCAACCTCCACCTGAGCGTGCGTGGTGACAACGACCACCACAAGGTCGAGGCCTGCTTCAAGGCGCTGGCCCGTGCGCTGCGCCAGGCCTTGCCACGCCAGGGCACCGCGTTGCCGAGCACCAAGGGGGCGCTGTGACGGAAGTTGCGCTGATCGATGCGGGTGGGGCCAACCTCGGCTCGGTCCGCTATGCGCTGGAACGGTTGGGTGTGCAGGTGCGGCTGGTCCGCGATGCGCAGGGACTCGCGGGCGTCTCGCGGGTGATCCTGCCCGGCGTCGGCGCAGCCCCGCACGGGATGGCCCGCCTGCATGCACAGGGTCTGGTCCAGCCGCTGCGTGACCTGCAGGTGCCGCTGCTCGGCATCTGCCTGGGGATGCAGCTGTTGTTCGACGGCTCTGAAGAAGGGCATGTCGAATGCCTGGGCCTGTTGCCCGGGGTCGTGCGCCACCTGCGCCCGGCAACTGGTATCCGCGTGCCGCACATGGGCTGGAACCGCCTGCTGCCACTGCGCGAGTCGCCGTTGCTGGCCGGCGTGCCGGAACGCGCCAGTGCCTACTTCGTGCACAGCTACGCCGCGCCCTTGGGCGAAGACACCGTGGCGGCGTGCGATCACGGTGGGCTGTTCGCGGCCGTGGTGCAGCGCGGCCGGCATAGCGGGGCCCAGTTCCACCCGGAACGCTCGGCCGACACCGGCGCGCGCATCCTGCGCAACTTCATCGAGAACGAACCGACATGAGTTTCATCGTCTATCCCGCCCTGGATATCCGCGAAGGCCGTGTGGTGCGGCTGCTGCAGGGCGACTACGCGCAGCAGACCACCTACGGCGATGACCCGTTGCCGCGCGCCCAGGCCTTTGCCGCGGCCGGCGCGAGCTGGATGCACCTGGTCGATCTGGATGCCGCACGTGCCGGCGGTTACACGCTGGCGCCGCTGCTGTCGGCGATCGCGGCGCAGACCGGCCTGAAGGTGCAGACCGGCGGCGGTGTGCGCTCGCGCGATGACGTCGCCCGGATGCTCGACGCAGGCGCGACTCGCGTGGTGGTCGGCTCGGTGTCGGTGCGCGAGCCGGACACGGTGATCGGCTGGCTGCGCGAGTTCGGCCCGGGCCGGCTGACCATCGCGCTCGATGCCCGCCAGGCCGAGGACGGCCGCTGGCTGTTGCCGGTGCATGGCTGGACCGAGACCGCCGAGGACACCCTGGACGTGTTGGCCCAGCGCTATGCCGAGGCGGGCATGCAGCACCTGCTGTGCACGGATATCGCGCGCGACGGCATGCTGTCCGGGCCGAACATCGATCTCTACCAGCATCTGGCCGCACTGCTTCCCGGCGTGGCGGTGCAGGCCTCTGGCGGCGTGCGCGATGCCGATGATGTCGCCCAGGCCAAGGCGGTCGGCTGCGGCGGGGCGATCCTCGGCAAGGCATTGCTGGAAGGGCGCATGACCCTGGAAGGAGCGCTGGCATGTTGAGCCGTCGCCTGATTCCGTGCCTGGATGTGCGCGATGGCCGCGTGGTCAAGGGCGTGCGCTTCCGCGACCACGTGGACATGGGCGACATCGCCGAGCTGGCGCTGCGCTACCGCGACCAGGGCGCGGACGAACTCGTGTTCTACGACATCGGCGCCAGCCCGGAAGGGCGCGCGGTGGATGTGGCCTGGATCGAGCGCATCGCGCGCCTGATCGACATTCCGTTCTGCGTGGCCGGCGGCATCAGTGACGTGGAGACCGCGCGGCGCGTGCTGCATGCCGGCGCCGACAAGATCTCGATCAACTCACCGGCGCTGGGCCGGCCGGAACTGATCGAAGAGTTGGCCGATGCCTTCGGCGTGCAGTGCGTGGTGGTCGGCATCGATTCGGTGCGCGAGGCGGACGGCGAATGGCGGGTGCGCCGGTTCAGTGGCGACCCGGACAAGACCCAGGCGGTGGCGGTACGCACCCTGGACTGGCTGGTGGAGGCTCAGCGCCGCGGTGCCGGCGAGATCGTGCTGAACTGCATGGACAGCGACGGGGTACGCCGCGGTTACGACGTGGCCCAGCTGCGCCAGGCGCGCGCGCTGTGCCAGGTGCCGCTGATCGCCTCCGGCGGCGCCGGCGAGATGCAGCACTTCGCCGATGTGTTCGACCAGGCCGACGTCGATGGCGCGCTGGCGGCCAGCGTGTTCCACAGTGGCGCCATTGCCATTCCCGCGCTCAAGCAGTTCCTGCGTGAGCAGCAGATCGAGGTTCGAGATGTCTATTGAAGTGAGTTCCATTGAGGTGCAGCCGTCGCGCGAGGCGCTGGCGCAGCTGGACTGGGGCAAGGGCGATGGCCTGCTGCCGGTGGTGGTGCAGGACACCGATACGCTGCGTGTGCTGATGCTCGGCTATGCCAATGCGGCCGCGCTGGAGCAGACCCTGGCCACGGGCCAGATGATCTTCTTCAGCCGCAGCAAGCAGCGCCTGTGGACCAAGGGCGAATCCTCCGGCAACGTGCTGGCGGTGACCGCGGTGCGGATCGACTGCGACAACGACACCCTGCTGGTCAGTGCACGTCCGGCCGGGCCGACCTGCCACACCGGCAGCGAGAGCTGCTTCCCGCAGGCCCCAGGCAACTTTCTGGGCCGGCTCGATACTGTGGTGCGCGAGCGCGAGCAGCAGCGCCCGGCGGGGAGTTACACCACGTCGCTGTTCGAGGGCGACATCCGGCGTATCGCACAGAAGGTGGGCGAGGAGGGCGTGGAGACCGCGCTGGCCGGGGTGGTGCAGGACGATGAGGCACTGCTCGGCGAGTCGGCCGATCTGCTGTTCCACCTGACGGTGCTGCTGCGTGCGCGTGGGCTTTCGCTGGACGACGCGGTGGCGGTGCTGGCGGCCCGCCACGCGGGGTAGGTCCGGGCCGCTGATCGTTTAACGTCGGTGAAACGCGGTGCAGGCGATGATGTGCGGCTCTACAATTCCCCACCCCCGACCGGACCGCCCCCGATGACCCGTACTGCCGCCTGGCTGGCTTGCCTGCTGTTGATGACTTCGCCTGCCTGGGCTGCTGAAACGACCGTCACCGGCAAGGTGTATCAGGAGCGCGACGGCAAGCCCGGGCGCGGCCCGACCGATCCCGGCCTGGCCGGTGTGCAGGTCTCCAACGGCGAAACGATCGTGCGTACCGCCGCCGATGGCAGCTACAGCCTGCCGGTGCGCGAGGGCCAGACGGTGTTCGTGATCAAGCCGGACGAGTACCGTTTCCCGGCGGCCGCCAATGGGCTGCCCTCCTACTGGCGCCACTACGCGCCGCAGGGGTCGCCGAAGCTGAAGTACGACGGTATCCGTCCCACGGGCGGCGCCACCCGCAACTGGGATTTCGCGCTGGAGCCGGCCAAGGGCACCGATGCCGCACGCAACGGCTTCGAGATGCTGGTGTTCACCGATTCGCAGACGGCCAGCCGCCAGGACATCGGCTACTACCAGCGCGCCATCGTCGAGCCGATCATCGGCAAGCACCCGGCGCGGCTGGGCACCACCTTGGGCGACATCGTCAATGACGACCTGGGCCTGTACCCGGACATCAACAAGGTCACCGCGCAGCTGCAGGTGCCGTGGTTCCACGTGCCGGGCAACCATGACCTGGACATGGACGCCGGCACCGATGCGCACTCGCTGGACAGCTGGCGCGCCGTGTACGGTCCGGACACCTACGCGGTGGAGGAGGGCGGGGCGAGCTTCGTGTTCCTCGATGACGTGGTCTACGATCCCAAGGCCAAGCCGAGCTACGTGGGTGGCCTGCGCGCGGACCAGTTCACCTTCCTCGGCAACTACCTCAAGGGCCTGCCGCGTGATCGCCTGATCGTGCTCGGCATGCACATCCCGCTGTTCGATGCGGCGCCGGGCCGTGAGACGTTCCGTCATGCCGACCGCACGCGCCTGTTCGCGCTGCTCAAGGACTTCCCGAACGTACTGGTGCTCAGCGGCCACAGCCACACCCAGCAGCATTACTACCATGGGGCCGCCGAGGGGTGGCAGGGCCGCAAGCCGCTGCACGAATACAACGTGGGCGCCGCCTGCGGTGCATTCTGGTCCGGGGTGAAGGACAGCAGCGGGATCCCCGATGCCACCATGAGCGATGGCACCCCGAATGGCTACGCGGTGCTCTCGGTCAAGCCCGGTGGCGAGTACGGCCTGCGCTACTACGTGGCGCGCGCGCCGGACGATTACCAGATCGCGCTGCATGCGCCGAAGGTGTTGCGCCAGGGTGCGTATCCGGCGTGGGGCGTGTACGCCAACGTGTTCATGGGCCAGGCTGATTCGCTGGTGGAATACCGCGTGGACGATGGCGCCTGGCAGCCGATGAAGCGCGTCGAGCAGCCGGACCCGCGCCTGCTGCAGGAAAACGTCGCCGACGATACCGCCGAGCGCCTGCGCGGTTTCGACCGCTCGCCGGAAGCCACGCCGTCGCCGCACCTGTGGCGCGGCGCGCTGCCCACCCACCTGGCGGTGGGTGAGCACAAGGTGGAAGTGCGCGCCATGCAGGGCGATGGCCCGACCGCGACGGCCAGTACCAGCTACCGCCTGCAGACGGCCAAGCCCTGACCGCGACGCCGGTGTTTCAGTACGGCGCTGTATGGCGCAGGCAGCTTTGCATTCCCCCGGCGATGCCTGAGAATCGCCGGGATTCAATCGATTCAACCAAGGCAAGCGAGTGAGCGCAGCGGCACCGGTTCCGGCTCAACCTGATGTGGCGCCGACCGCGGTCCACCGGGATTCCCCTCCTGACACGCTGATCGTGGCCGATGTCGGCGGTACTTTCGCCCGCGTCGCGCTGGCCACCGTGCGCGCTGGTGCAGCGCCACAGCTCAGCGGCCTGCAGCGCTATGCCTGCGCCGAGCACCCGAGTCTGGCGGCGATCCTGGCCGGGTTCATCGCCACGCTGCCGGCAGCGCCGGATACCGCCGTGGTTGCCATCGCCGGCCTGCTGGACGGCGACCATCTGGTCAACACCAATCTGCCGTGGCCGGTCTCGGTCGCGCAGACCCGTCACGAGTCG
Source organism: Stenotrophomonas sp. PUT21 (assembly GCF_052232875.1). NCBI lineage: Bacteria > Pseudomonadati > Pseudomonadota > Gammaproteobacteria > Lysobacterales > Lysobacteraceae > Stenotrophomonas > Stenotrophomonas sp. PUT21. The sequence goes on from NZ_CP197645.1 coordinate 1,487,665, forward strand.
GGGCTGGCTTCGTTGGCGCTGATCAACGATTTCGAAGCGGTTGCCTATGCGATTCCGCACGTGGCGCCGGAGACCCTGGTGGCCCTCAACGGTGATCCGGATGCAGGCCCGCGCTGGCCGGCGCTGGTGCTTGGGCCGGGCACCGGGCTGGGTGCGGCGCTGCGCTTTGAAGGTGGCGAGCGGCCGGTGCTGGCCAGCGAGGCCGGCCATGCCGCGTTGAATGCCTGCAACGCGCTGGAACTGGAGGTGCTCTCGCGCCTGCTGCAGCGCTGGGACCACGTGGACAACGAGCGCGTGCTGTCCGGTGGCGGCCTGATGAACCTGTATCCCTGCCTGTGCGATATCCGTGGCGTCACCCCGCACTGGACCAGCACCGAGGCCCTGATCGCCGCCGCGCACGAGGGCGTGGATCCGGTGGCGGTGGAAACGCTGGAGGTGTTCTGCGCCTGGCTGGGCAGCCTGGCGGGCGATCTGGCCACGACCTTCGGGGCGCGCTCGGTGTATCTGGCGGGCGCGGCATTTCCACCCGGGTGGATCGCTTCCTGCGTGATGGCCGTTTCCGCGCGCGCTTCCTGGCCAAGGGCGTGATGCACGACGTGCTGCGCCAGGTGCCGATCTGGCGCGTGGACCACGGTGAGCTCGGCGTTCTCGGCGCGGCGGTATGGCATGCGGAGCACCGCTGTATCGTCGTGTAATTCCTTCCTTGACCGTTCGCTGGAGACGTACCCATGACTGACCGCAGGCGATTTCTCCAGGCCAGTGCCCTGGCCGCGGGCGCCCTGGCGCTGCCCACATTGCAGGCACGTGCAGCCTCCGGTGCGCGCGTAGTGTCCACCTGGGATTTCGGCGTGGGGGCCAACCAGGTGGCGTGGAAAACCCTGGCGACCGGCGGCTCGGCGCTCGATGCGGTGGAGGCCGGCGCGCGCTGGGCCGAGAGCGACCTGTGCAATCCCACGGTGGGGCGCTGCGGCAACCCGGACCGCGACGGCGTGCTGAGCCTGGATGCCAGCATCATGGACGGCGATGGCCGCTGTGGTTCGGTGGCGGCGCTGAGCGATATCGCGCACCCGGTTTCGGTGGCACGGCGGGTGATGGAACAGACGCCGCACGTGATGCTGGTCGGCGAGGGCGCGCAGCAGTTCGCGGTGCAACAGGGTTTTGAACGCAGGAAGCTGCTCACCCCGGAAGCCGAGAAGGCGTGGCGCGAGTGGCTCAAGACCGGGCAGTACACCCCCGAGATCAATGCCGAGCGGCGCAGCCGCCCGGGCGACAGCAGCAACCACGATACCCTGGGCATGCTCGCCATTGATGCCCAAGGGCGTCTGGCCGGCGCCTGCACGACCAGTGGCATGGCCTGGAAGATGCACGGCCGCGTCGGCGACAGCCCGATCATCGGGGCGGGACTGTACGTGGACAACGAGGTCGGCGCCGCCACCGCTTCGGGCGTCGGTGAGGAAATGATCCGCAACGCAGCCTCCTTCCTGGTGGTCGAGCTGATGCGTCAGGGGCGTTCGCCGGCCGAGGCCTGCCGCGAGGCGATCGCGCGGGTGGTGCGCAAGCGCCCCGAGGCGAGCAAGACCCTGCAGGTCTGTTTCCTCGCCTTGAACAAGCACGGTGAGGTCGGCGCGTATGCGCTGCATCGCGGCTTCGTCTACGCGGTCTGCGAAAAGGACCGGCAGGACGATCTGCGTGATTCCGCGTCGGTGTACACGAGCGAGCAGACGTGAGCGCGCCGCACCGGCTGCTGGAGATCGCCTCGAACTCGGTGGCCTCCGCGCTGGCCGCCCAGCAGGGGGGCGCGGACCGGATCGAACTGTTCGACAACCTCGCCGAGGGCGGCACGACCCCGTCGCAGGGCAGCATCGCGGTCGCCCGCGATCGCCTTCGGATTCCCCTGTTCGTGCTGATCCGGCCGCGGCCCGGCGATTTCCTCTACACCTCGCTCGAGGCCGAGATCATGCTGCGCGACATCGCGTACTGTCGTGCACTCGGCTGCGATGGCGTGGTGATCGGCGCCTTGGATGCCGACGGTGGCATCGACATGCCGCTGTGCCGGGAACTGGTATCCGCAGCGGGCCCGCTCGGCATCACCTTCCACCGCGCCTTCGATGCCGCGTGTGATCTGCCAGCAGCGCTGGAGCAGATCGTGACGCTGGGCTGTCAGCGCATCCTGAGTTCGGGCGGGCAGGCCAGTGCACTGGCCGGTGCCGACGTCCTGGCCGCACTGGTGGCGCAGGCGGGTGATCGGATCGCACTGATGGCGGGTGCGGGCATCACTGCCGCCAACGTCGTGGACGTGGCCGAGCGCAGTGGGTGCGTTGAACTGCACGCCTCCGCGAAGACGACGCAGTCCTCGGCGATGCGTCACCACAATCCCGCGTTGACCGGGCTGTCGCCGGACTGGACCGTCACCGACGCGGCGCAGGTCAGCGCACTGCGCGCGGCGCTGAAAAACAGGGACGGAGGTAGTTAATCCGTGACTCACGACCGGAATTAATTACCCCGTCCCCATTAAAAAAAACGGCAGCCGCCTGTACGAGCGCAGCTGCCGTGGAGGACCGGTGCCCCGCCCTAAGGCGGGGGCGGGTGGGGCTTAGAACTTCCAGTTCACGCCGAAGTACAGCTGGCGGCCGGTGTAGGTGTTGGACACCAGGCGGGCCTTGGTGTCGTTGCCCAGATGGATGCGCTGCTCGGACTTGGTCGCGTTCAGCACCGAGGCGGTGAAGGTCAACGCTTCGGTGAAGTTGTAGGCCACGTTGAGATCCAGCTGGTCGTACGGTTCGGAGTACTGGCTCATGCCGTTGACCGGACCGCCCACGACTTCACCGCGGCGGTTGTACGACGCGCGTGCCAGGAACTTCTCGTTCTCATAGAACAGGGTGACGTTGGCCTGGTTCTTGGCACTGCCCACCAGCGGCGAGGAACCAATCTCTTCGCCATCCAGCACGATGGCGGCCAGGTTGGTGTCGTTGTAGGTGTAGTTGGCCTGGATGCCGAAGCCCATGTCGAAGGTGTACTGACCGTACAGCTCCACACCCTGGGAAACGCCATCACGGCCGTTGGCCTGGGTTTCGTACTTCTGCACCGTGACCGTTTCGCCACCGACATTCATCTGCTGGTCGCGGACCACCGGGACCGTGAAGTTGTCCACGTTCTTGCGGAACAGGCCCAGGCCCGCCACCGCGCCCGGCTTGAAGTACCACTCCAGGCTGACATCGAACTGGGTCGCTTCGAACGGCTCCAGGTTCTTGTTGCTGCCATAACCGTACCAGCCGGGCGTGTCGGTACCACCGGCGACACGACGGTCGTTGCTGTACTCCTCGCTGATGTAGTTCAGCGCACCCGGCGCGGCGATGCTGGTGTAGCTCGGGCGTGCGATGACCTTGGAGGCCGCACCACGCAGCACCAGCGTGTCGGTGATGTCCCAGGCGATGTTGAAGCTCGGCAGGAAGTCCGTATAGGTCTTGTCCATCGAGGTGAACGCGTAGGTCTTCTCGCGGGCCAGGCCATCCGGCAGGCGCACGAAACCGCTCTGGCACACATAACCGGTGTTGGAGGCGATCAGCGGCGCGGCGGCAGGATCGTTGCAACCCATCGGCGAACCGGCCGCGTTGTCCTGGAAGTAGTCGTTGAACTTCTCGACCGAGTCACTGGATTCGGCGAACTGCTTGGTCCGGACCACGCGCACGCCGACGTTGCCGCGCACGCGCTCGGTACGGAAGTTGGCCTGGAAGTAGCCCGAGTAGATCTTCTCGTTGACGTTGTAGACGAAGTCCTCTTCCTTGCGGCTGTGCGACCCGCCGTACTTCTCGTTGAGGTAGTTGATGTAGGCCGGGTAGTTGATGCCCGGGAACACGTTGGCGTTGAAGCCGCCGGCGATGTTGCTGATCGGGTTGGACAGGAAGAAGCCCGGCTGGGCGACACCGGCGGTGGCATCGCAACCGGCCTGGTAACGGTTGTTGTCGTAGTCGGCCGGATCCTTGCCTTGGCACACCCAGTAAGTGTTGCCGGTATTACGGTGCACATCACCGTCTCGGTACTTGGCGCCGAACTGGATCGAGTCCAGCCAGCCGGTTTCGAAGAGCTTGGTGAAGTCGGCCTGGAAGTAGTTCTGCTTGACCTCGGTCTGCATCCACGACGAACCGGTCGAGCCAGTGTCGATCTCGGCGATGCCAGCCATCAGCTGGTCCTGCAGGTTCGGCGAGAAGGTCGCGCTCGGCGTACCGGTCAGGTCCCAGGCGCTGTACGTATTGCCCGACTGCCACACCCCGTCGACCTGGCGGCGCGGCTTGGCGGACATGCCGAAGTTCATCGACGGGCCACCTTCGGACCAGGTGCGGCCACCGGTGAAGGAGGCCTTCCACAACGGGCTGATATCCCACTCGACGGTCAGGTCGCCGGTCTGCGAGAGCGCCTTTTCCTTGCTGTAGGTACCGGTCAGCTGCGGGGTGGGGATGGTGCAGTCGTCCGGACCCCAGCCGCCCGGCGCCATGCCGGCGGCAGCGGCCTGTTCTTCGCTGCAGTAATACGTCTTGCCGGCCAGCTTTTCGTACTGCGCGCCGGTCACGATGCTGCCGGAGGGATCGAAGTTCAGCCCGTTAAGCAGGCGGCCGCCGTCCCAGTTGCCGTCGCCGTTGAAGCGGGCGAGGTTCCATTCCGGGATCTTCAGCATGTTCTGGGTGTAATTGCCTTCCAGCTCGAAGCGGAAGTAGTTCGCGGTCAGCGTCAGGTTGTCGGTCGGCTTGAACTGGAACGTCAACTGGCCACCGGTGCGCTCGCGCTTTTCTTCCTTCACGGCGAAGTTCACCGAGGTCGGCATGAAGAATTCGCTGTAGTTGCGCCCGCTCTGGTCATTGAAGCCGGACTGGCCCCACCAGTAGTGGATACCATCCTGCAGCTGCGGATTGCCGTACGCATCCACCGCGTCGGTACCGTTGCCGTACCACTGGTAGTCCTCCGTGCTCGCCTGCATGGTGCGGCTGGTGCGGGTCTGCTTGGTGGCGCCGACCAGCACGCCGAGGCGCTCGTCCTTGCTGTGCCAGGAATACAGCGCCGATGCCTGCGGATCCACATCGTGGCTGGTATCGGAGGAAGTGCCTTCCAGGTTCACGTAGCCGGAGTTGGCTTCCATGTCGAGCGGGCGACGGGTGTGCAGGATCACCGTGCCACCGATGCCGCCTTCATCCAGGCGCGCCTCGGGCGATTTGAACAGCTCGGCGCTGGAGAGCATGTTGGCCGGCAACAGCGTGTAGTTGAACGAACGGGTGGCCTCGTTGTTGGTTTCCGAGGTGGCCACGTAATTGCCATTCAACTGGGTCAGGGTCAGGTCCGGGGCCAGGCCGCGGACACTGACGGTCTTGCCTTCGCCGCCACTGCGCTCGATCACCACGCCGGGCACACGCTGCAGCGCGTCGGCCACGTTCTTGTCGGGGAACTTGCCCACATCTTCGGCGGTGATCACTTCCACCACGGCATTGGCGTCGCGCTTCTGCTGCAGGCTCTTTTCGATGGCGTAGCGGTAGCCGGTGACGGTCACGCTGTCGAGCGTGGTCGCATCCGGGGTGCCGGTGGCGGGGGTCGCTTGTTGCGCGAAGGCGCTGGCCGGCACGAAGGCCGCGGCCAACGCGCTGGCAATGGCCGCGGACAACGTAACGCGGCGGTGCATGCGTGACATCTTCATTCCACTCTCTCCCTCTCCTGGATTGAAACGGTGGCGATACGAATTCTTTGAATCGATCTAATATTTGAAGCCAAATTTCTCGATCGTCGAGTTGCCTGGCGCGTCCCGCATGCATCGCGTGGGGCAGTCCCCCGGCTCCCCACTTCCGGCAATCGTGACCGTTTTAAGTTGGATCGATCTAAACGATTGGCGGGGGATTTTTAGCACGACCGCGCGAGGGACGCATGCTGCTCCGCAATATGGACACGGAGCGTGCTTTCGCTTGACCCCGGCCGATGCCGCGACGTTGCTGGGTCCGGGGCTTTGGCCCGGTATACCGGGCGATGGGGCGCAGTGTCGAGCGTCGAACCCGGGGGCCGCCCGGCACTGCGCAGCCTCGGGCAGCGGGGAGGGCTGGCGATGGGGCAGTGATGTTGCAGCGCAGAATGCATCGGTCGAAATTCCCGTGCTTTACTTAAATCGATCTAAATTCACCGGGGTGTGGATTGGGTCGCCCAGTCCAGGGAACCCGCGGCGCACGTCGCCACGGGTTCGCGCTCTCGCCACGTCCGCCAAGGAGTCCGTGTCCGTGACCCGTCTTTCTCACCGTCCTTCCGTTGTTCCTGCCGCCGGTGCCGTCCCGGCCCGCCGCCGCCCGCTCGCCGGCCTGGCCTGCCTGCTGGCGCTGAGCTGCGCGCCGCTGCTGCTGCAGGCCGCGCCGGCCGCGCTGGAGCGCGAGGTCAATACCTTCATCGGCAGCAAGGACGATGGCAATACGTTCCCGGGGGCCTCGGCCCCGTTCGGCCTGATCCAAGTCAGCCCGATCGGTGAGCATTACGCGGGCTGGCGCTACGACGATCCCAAGATCCGGGGTTTCGGCCATTCCTTCCTGTCCGGCGCGGGCTGCTGGGAGCAGGGCGGCCAGGTCTCGGTCCTGCCGGTGACCGGCAGCATCGGCCCGGGCGGTGACTTCAATACCGACGACGCCAAGAGCTTCGACCACAAGCGCTACGCCTCCGCCTATACCCATGAGGGCGAAGTCGGCCAGGCCGGCTACTACAAGGTGCGCCTGACCAACTACGGCGGCATCGATGCCGAGGCCACCGCACGCACCCGTGCCGCGGCCGAGCGCTACACCTTCGCCGCCGATGCGGGCACCGGCCATGTGCTGGTCAACCTGGGCCAGGCCAACGAGCGCCATTCGGTGATCGGCAGCGTGGTCGATGTGGTCGGCGACCGTGCCGTGGAAGGCAAGCTGGTCACCAAGAGCTTCTGCGGTGGCCATCAGTACACCACCTGGTTCCGCATCGAGTTCGACCGGCCGTTCAAGGCGTTTGGTACCTGGGGCGAGGGCGGTGGCCTGCCCGGCGCACGTCACGGCATGGAAGGCGAGCTCAAGCCGAGTGGCGCATGGCTCAGCTTCGATCTGGCCAAGGGCCGCGCAGTGACCGCGGTCAGCGCGATCTCCCACGTGGACGCCGAAGGCGCGCGTGCGAACCTGCGCAGCGATGGCATGCAGGGTGACCGCCTGCTTGGCTTCGATCAGATGCGGCAGATGGCGCAGCAGCAGTGGCGCAAGGAACTGGCGGCCGTGCGTGTGCAGGGCGGCAGCAATGACGACCGCACCGTGCTGTACACCGCGCTGTACCACGCGCTGCTGCAGCCACTGACCGGCAGCGATGCCGACGGTCGTTACCGTGGTTACGACGACAACATCCATCGCGCCGATGGCTGGACCTACTACGAGTACTTCTCGCTGTGGGATACCTATCGCGCGCAGAACCAGTGGCTGGCGCTGACCAAGCCGGAGGTCGCGCGCGACATCGGCCGCACGCTGCTGGCCATCGAGGAGCAGGGCGGTTGGCTGCCACGCTGGGGCTATGCCAACTTCGAAACCAACGTGATGACCGGCGACCCGGTGACGCCGTTCCTGGTCGACCTGTGGCGTTTCGGCGCGCTGGCCGGCCGCGAAGGCGAGGCGTACACCGCGCTGCGCAAGAGCGCGTTCGAGGTGCCGCCGATGAACTCCCGTCATGCGGGCCGTTCGGGCAACCCCAGCTACCTGGCCAACGGCTACGTGCAGTACGACCGTGCCTTCCCCTCCAAGGGCATGGACGTGGATCCGCACCACGGGGGCTCGGCAACGCTGGAGTACGCGCTGGCCGACTGCGCGCTGGCGCAGATGGCCGATGGCCTCGGTCATGCTGCCGATGCCGGCGTGCTGCGTGAGCGTGGCCGCAACTGGCACAAGGTGTGGGATCCGTCGGTGCGCGACGAAGACGGTGATTTCAACGGCTTCCCGCGGCCGCGCATGGAAGACGGCGCGTGGTACCTGCCGGCTGACGGCAAGTACAGCCCGCGTTCGCACCACGGCTTCCATGAAGGCACCGCGTGGCAGTACCAGTGGCTGGCGCAGCAGGACGTGCCGGGGCTGGTCCAGGCCATGCACGGCCGCGAGCAGACTGCCCGCCGCCTGGATACGTTCTTTGCCTACGACGCGCTGGTGGCGTCGCCGCTGACTGCCGCGCGCAAGGAATGGGTGGTCGGCCCCTACAGCTATTACAACCAGTACCGCTACAACCCCAACAACGAACCGGACCTGCACGCGCCGTGGATGTACACGCTGATCGGCCAGCCGTGGAAGACCGCCACCGTGGTGCGCGCCGCGCAGCAGTTGTTCACCAATGCGCCCAACGGCGTGACCGGCAACGATGACCTGGGCACGATGTCGGCCTGGTACCTGTTCAGTGCGCTGGGCCTGTACCCGGCCGTGCCGGGCAGCGGCGAGTTCCTGTTGCACACCCCGCGCTTCGCCCGCGCCGAGATCGATCTGGGCCAGGGCAGGACGCTCACGCTGAAGGCACCGGGCGCGGATGGCCGCCAGCTGCAGTACGTCCAGAAGGTCCAGGTCGATGGCCGCGCGCATGCGCCGGTGTGGCTGGACTGGGCGCAGCTGCAGCGCGGTGGCACCATCGCCTTCGCGCTGGGCAGCACCGCCCCGGAGAACGGCTGGGGCACGCAGGCAGAGGCGCTGCCGGCGTCCTTCTGCGCTACCCCCGGCGCGGTACTGGAATGAGCCACGCGCCGGCCCGCGCCGTGGCCAGCCCCCCGGGGCTGACCGTCGGCACGGGCGCGGACCGCTGGTCAATGCGATCGTTTAGGCTTGCACCTTGCTTGAGGAATTCGACGACCCGATGAAAGACAAGGCCACCCCCGCCGGCAAAGGCACGCGCGCGGTCACCGTGACCGACATCGCCGAAGCGATCGGCGTGTCGCGCGCGACCGTCTCGCTGGTGCTGCGCGGCAGCCCGCTGGTCAACGTCGACACCCGTGCCAAGGTGGAGGCCGAACTGCGCCGCCAGCGCTACGTGTACAACCGCGGCGCGGCCAATCTGCGTCGGCGCACATCGTCGAGCGTGGCCCTGGTGATCAACGACCTGTCCAACCCGTTCTTCGCCGAATTCGCCTCCGGGGTGGACGAAGCGCTGGGCGGGAAGGGCTTCGTGACCCTGCTCGGCAGCACGGGCGAATCGCCGGAGCGGCAGCAGGCGGTGCTGACCACGTTGATGGAGCACATGCCGGCCGGGTTGATCCTGTCGCCTGCCGAAGGCAGCGATGCCGGGCAGCTGCGCCAGGTGCTCGGTCATGCCAACGTACTGCTGTTCAACCGCGAACTGCCGGGCGCCGACTGGGACTTCCTGACCTTGGACAACCAGCAGGGTGCCTATCTGGCCACGCGTCATCTGATCGAACAGGGCCACCGCCGCATTGCGTTCTATGGTGGCCATGCGGTCTCCAGTTCCTGCCACCAGCGTCGCACCGGCTATGCGCAGGCATTGGTGGAAGCCGGCATGCCGGTGCAGCCGGAGTGGCTGATCGAAACCTCGCCCAGCCGCCTGGACGCGGCCGCGCGCACCGGCGAGCTGTTCGCGCTGGATGCCGTGCCGACCGCCGCGGTCTGCTACAACGACAGCGTCGCGCTGGGCCTGATGCTGGGCCTGGCCTCGCGTGGCGTGCAGCCGGGCCGCGATTTCGCGGTGACCGGTTTCGATGATATTTCCGAGGCGTCGGTGGCATCGCCGCCGCTGACCACGCTGACCGTCAACCCGCGCGAGCGCGGGCGACAGGCCGCCGAACTGCTGCTGCTGCGTCTGGATCATCCCGACGCCGCACCGGCCCGTACCGTTGCACCGGTCCAGCTCCGCGTTCGCGAGAGCAGCGGCGCGATGACCGTCTGATGGCTCCCCCAATCACCTGCTCGCGCACTGAGGCGCGTACCTGAATGCCCATCTCTCCAACGCCCCGTCTCCCGACCTCATCCTCCGCTGCGCCCGTGGTGAACACGCGCGTCGCGCTGGCCGTGGCGACCACCATCTTCTTCATGTGGGGCTTCCTCACCTGCCTCAACGACATCCTGATTCCGCATCTGAAGGCCGTGTTCGAACTGAACTACGCGCGCGCGATGCTGGTGCAGTTCACTTTCTTCGGCGCGTATTTCCTGATGTCGCTCCCGGCCGGTCGGCTGGTCGCTCACCTGGGCTACAAGAAGGGCATCGTGGCCGGGCTGGCGATTGCCGCGGTCGGTGCACTGGGCTTCTGGCCCGCGGCCGAACTGCGCGTGTATGAAGCCTTCCTGGGCGCCCTGTTCGTGCTGGCCACCGGCATCACCGTGCTGCAGGTGGCAGCCAACCCGTATGTGGCGCTGCTCGGGCCGGAACAGACGGCCTCCAGCCGCCTGACCCTGGCCCAGGCGCTGAACTCGCTGGGTACCGCGATCGCGCCAATCTTCGGCGGCCTGCTGATCCTGGGCAACACGGTCAAGAGTGCCGATGAAATCGGCGCGCTGCCGGCCGCCGAGCAGATCGCCTACCGCGTGCAGGAAGCGCAGTCGGTGCAGGGTCCGTACGTCGGCCTGGCGGTGGCGCTGTTCCTGCTGGCGGTGTTCGTCTATCTGTTCCGTCTGCCGGCGCTGACCGAGACCACCGAGCAGGCCGACACCAGCAAGCACACCCTGCTGGATGCGCTGCGCCATCGCCACGTGCTGTTCGGCGTGCTGGCGATCTTCTTCTACGTGGGTGCGGAAGTGTCGATCGGCAGCTTCCTGGTCAACTACCTGTCGCTGCCCAACATCGGCGGCTTCACTGAGAAGGAAGCCACCCATTACGTCTCGGCGTACTGGACGCTGGCGATGATCGGTCGTTTCGCCGGTTCGGCGATCATGACCCGGTTCTCGCCGCGCGTGCTGCTGACCCTGTTTGCGGGCATCAACGTGGCGCTGCTGGCGCTGACCATGCTCAGCCAGGGGCAGGTCGCGCTGTACTCGATCGTGGCGGTGGGCCTGTTCAATTCCATCATGTTCCCGACCATTTTCGCGCTGAGCATCGAACGCCTGGGCACGCTGACCAACAAGGCCTCCAGCCTGTTGATCATGGCCATCGTCGGCGGCGCGGTGGTGCCGTACCTGCAGGGCCTGCTGGCCGACCAGATCGGGCTGCATGAGTCCTTCATCCTGCCGCTGCTGTGCTACGGCTACATCATTTTCTACGGCCTGTCCGGTTCGCGCCCGGCCGTCGGATTCCGCCAGGGAGCTTGAGGCCACGATGTCCAAGATTGTTTGTTTCGGCGAGATTTTGATCGATCTACTAGCCCAGCCGCCGGCCACCCCGGACACCCCGCGTGCCTTCCTGCAATACGCCGGTGGCGCACCGGCCAACGTCGCTGTGGCCGCCGCGCGGCTCGGTGCGGACACCCATTTCGCCGGCATGCTCGGCCAGGACATGTTCGGTGACTTCCTCGCCGAGAGCCTGGCCAGTGCCGGCGTGGCAACCGACTGCATCGTGCGCACCGACGCGGCCAAGACCGCGCTGGCATTCGTTGCCCTGGATGCCAGCGGCGAGCGCAGCTTCAGCTTCTACCGCCCGCCGGCGGCCGATCTGCTGTTCCGCAGCGCGCACTTCCACCCGAACTGTTTTGAGGGCACGCGCAGCTTCCATGTGTGCTCCAACAGCCTGACCGAGGCCGAGATCGCCGAGGCCACGCTGGAGGGCATGCGCCGCGCGCGCCAGGCCGGTGCGATGGTCAGCCTCGACCTCAACCTGCGCCCCGCGCTGTGGCCGACCGGTGTCGATCCACTGCCGCGGTTGTGGGAAGCGCTGTCGCTGGCCGATCTGGTCAAGCTCTCGCGCGAAGAACTCGAGTATCTGGCGGCCTCGGTGCCGGGCGGTGACGCCGCCGTGGTCGAGCGCCTGCTCGCCGCGCAGGCGCAGGCGGTGGTGATCACCGACGGTGCCGCGCCGATCCGCTGGCATACCCGCCACACCCACGGCGTGCTCACCGGCTTCCGTGTCACGACGGTCGATTCCACCGCGGCCGGCGATGCCTTTGTCGGCGGCCTGCTGTTCGGCATCGGCGAGCGCGGCGGCGACGGGACGGGCTTCGCCGCGTTCTGCCAGGACCCGGCCGCGCTGGTGGAGGCGATCCGGTTCGGCGCGGCCGTCGGTGCCTTGGCGGTGACCCGCAAGGGCGCCTTCGCCGCGATGCCCAGCCTCCATGAAGTCCAGCAACTGCTGCAGCAACAACAGGATGACGCCGCATGACCACGCCGGTTCCGCCAACCCCCGACTTCCGCTCGCCTGCATTCCTGCGCGCCCACATCGCGCAGACGATGGCGTTCTACCAGCCCAATGAAATCGACCCCAAGGGCGGCTTCTTCCATTACTACCGTGACGACGGCAGCGTCTACGATGCCAGCCATCGGCATCTGGTCAGCAGCACCCGCTTCGTGTTCAACCATGCGATGGCCTACCGCGAGTTCGGCAAGCCGGACGATCTGGCTGCGGTCGAACACGGCATCCGCTACCTGCGCGAGGTGCATCGCAACCCGGCCACCGGCGGCTACGCCTGGACGCTGCGCGATGGGGTGGTCGAAGACGCGACCAACCACTGCTACGGCGTGGCGTTCGTGCTGCTCGCCTACAGCTGCGCGCTGAAGGCCGGCATCAACGAGGCACGCGGGTGGATGGACGAGACCTGGCAGTTGCTGGAAACGCGCTTCTGGGAACCGGCGTTCGGCCTTTACAAAGACGAAGCCGACGCCGACTGGGCCTTCAGCGATTACCGCGGCCAGAACGCCAACATGCACATGTGCGAAGCGATGCTGGCCGCGTTCGAGGCCAGTGGCGAGCAGCGCTATCTGGATCGCGCGCTGCTGCTGGCCGACCACATGACCCGCCGCCAGGCCGCGCAGGGGGATGGGCTGGTGTGGGAGCACTACGATCCGCAGTGGCAGATCGATTGGGCGTACAACCGCGACAACCCCAAGCACCTGTTCCGTCCGTGGGGCTTCCAGCCCGGGCATCAGACCGAATGGGCCAAGCTGCTGCTGATCCTGGACCGCCATGTACAGGCCGACTGGCTCGTGCCGACCGCGCGGCATCTGTTCGATGTGGCGGTGGCGCGCAGCTGGGACGCCGAGCGTGGCGGGCTGTACTACGGCTTCGCACCGGATGGCAGCGTCTGCGATGACGACAAGTACTTCTGGGTGCAGGCCGAATCGCTGGCGACCGCGGCGCTGCTTGCCAAGCGCACCGGCGAGGCCGTGTACTGGGAGTGGTACGACAAGCTGTGGGGCTACGCCTGGCAGCACATGATCGATCACCGCTACGGCGCCTGGTATCGCATCCTGGACGCGGACAACCGCAAGTACAGCGACGAGAAGAGCCCGGCCGGCAAGACCGATTACCACACCATGGGTGCGTGCCACGAAGTGCTCAACGTGGTGCGTTGAATCCAGTAGAGCCGACCGTTGGTCGGCTGCACCAACCCCGGTAGCGCCGACCGTTGGTCGGCTGCTCCCGCAGCCAGGCAGGTTCCCATGCGCGCGCACCGCCGTCTCCATGTCGTTGCACCGGCCTGCTGGCTGATGCTGGTCCTGCTGGCCGCCTGGGCGCTGCCCGTGGCAGCTGCCCCGTTGGCAGCGGAGTGGTCATTCCGCCTGCTGCCCGGTGACGCGCGCGGTGCCGCGCACCCTGGCCTGCAACAGTGGCGGCCGGCGCAGGTGCCTGGCGCCGTGCACACCGACCTGCTGGCGCAGGGGCAGATCCCCGATCCTTACGTCGGCGCGCCGGAGGCGGGCCTGCAGTGGATCGGTCTGGCGGACTGGGAATACCGTGCCCGGTTCGATGTGGACGCGCCGACGCTGGCGCGCGCGCATGCCGAGCTGGCGTTCGAAGGGTTGGATACGTTCGCGACGGTCACGCTCAATGGCCAGCCGCTGCTGAAGGCCGACAACAGCCATCGCACCTGGCGTGCGCGGGTGGACGGCAAGCTGCGGCCTGCCGGCAATGAGCTGCGTATCGTGCTGCGCTCGCCGATCCGCACGCTGCTGCCGGACGTGCAGGCGATGCCGCACAAGATCGCCGGCAATTACCCCTCACCGTATGGCGACGAGCCCAAAGACGCGATGGTCGGCAATTTCGTGCGCAAGCCGGGCTATCACTTCGGCTGGGATTGGGGCCCGCGTTACGTGACTGCCGGCATCTGGCGGCCAGTGCAACTGGAGAGCTGGGACGCTCAGCGGCTGACCGCGCTGGCCGTGCAGACGCAGGCGCTGGATGCGAGCCGGGCGGATCTGGAGATCGCCGTTGAGATCGAGAGTGCGGTGGTCGGCAGCGCCGCGATGCAGATCGAGGTGCTGGATCCGGACGGCGCGCGCGTGGCGCGCATCGACCGCACGGCGCTACTCAAGGCCGGTGACAACCGGATCGCCGTACCGGTCGCGCTGCAGCAGCCGCGTCGCTGGTGGCCGGTCGGGCAGGGTGAACAGGCGCGCTACACCGTGCGTGCCACCCTGGCCCCTGACACGTCCGGTGCGACGCACATCGAGCAGCGCACCGGCCTGCGCACGGTCGAGCTGCGCCGTGAGGTGGACCGCAACGGCGGGCAGGGCTTCGCGTTCGTGATCAACGGTGTGCCGATCTTCGCCAAGGGCGCCAACGTGATTCCGTTCGATATGTTCCCGGCCCGCGTGGATGCGGCGCGGATCCGGCGCGAGCTGACCGCGGCGCGCGATGCCAACATGAACATGCTGCGCAACTGGGGTGGCGGCTACTACGAAGACGACGTGTTCTTCGACATCGCCGACGAACTCGGCCTGCTGGTCTGGCAGGACTTCATGTTCGGCGGCGGCATGCAGCCCGGCTACGATCCGGCTTTCCGCGCGAACGTGGTCGCCGAGGCGCGCGACAACGTGCGGCGCCTGCGTCATCACCCCAGCGTGGTGCTGTGGTGTGGCAACAATGAAGAAGAGACCGCGTGGAAGGACTGGGGCCACGGGCTTGACCTGACCGCCGCCGATCCCGCGTTCGCCGCGAAGGTCTGGCAGGGCTATGTGGATCTGTTCGGCAATGACCTGCGCCAGGTAGTGGCCGAGGAGGGCCTGGGCGTGCCGTACTGGTCGAGCTCGCCGAGCAACGACCTGGACGAGAAGGCCAACGATTCCACCCGCGGCGACAAGCACTACTGGCAGGTGTGGGGCAATCCGGCCCTGCCGGTCACCGCGTACCTGCACGAAACGCCGCGCTTCATGTCCGAGTACGGGCTGCAGGCCTGGCCGGTGCTGCGCACGCTGGACGGCATCATTCCGGACGCCGAACAGCAGGTGGACAGCCCGACGGTGCGCGCGCACCAGAAATTCATGGCAGGCGAGGGCAACCAGCGCCTGCTCAAGTACATCGAGGAGGAGTACGGCACGCCGCGCGACTTCCCGGCGTTCGTGTACCTGAGCCAGGTCATGCAGGCCGATGGCATCCAGCTCGCCGCCCTGCATCATCGCGCCTCACGGCCGTACACGATGGGCTCGCTGTACTGGCAGCTCAACGATGTGTGGCCGGGCGCGTCGTGGTCCAGCATCGACTACGCCGGCCGCTGGAAAGCGCTGCACTTCCACGCCAGACGCTTCTTCGCCGATCAGGCCGTGGCGGCCCTACGCGACGAAGGCGTGACCCGGGTGAGCCTGCTCAATGATCGTCAGCAGGGCCTGCAGGCGACTTGGCGGCTGCGCGTGCTCGATCTCGATGGCACCCGGCGCGGTGAGCAGCGCCACACCGTCGCACTGCCACCGCTGTCCGCGCTGGAGGTGGGGCGTTTTGCCGATGCGGACCTGCTGAAGGGGGCCGACCCCACGCGGACCGTGGCGGTGGTCGAGCTGTTCGATGGCGCCACGCTGTTGTCGCAACAGGTGGTGTATTTCGTCCCGGCCAAGGCGTTGGCGCTGTCACCTGCGAGGATCGATGCCGAGCTGCGCGCGGACGGCGACGGCTATGTGTTGACGCTGCGCTCGTCCATGCTGGTGCGTGCGCTGTGGGTCGCCTTCGATAGCGTGGATGCCACCTTGGACGACAACGCGCTGGAGCTGGTGCCGGGCGAGACGGTCACCATCCGCCTGCGCAGTGAGGCGGACCTGGACACGCTGCGTGATGCGCTGCGCTTCACCTCGCTTGCGGATGCGAAGGCAAGGTAACGCGACGGGCGACCGGCATGGCGTCAGCCGATGGGGGTAGAGGCGACCGGTAGAGCCGACTGTTAGTCGGCTGCTTTTCTTCGATCGGCATGGCATTAGCCGACTAACAGTCGGCTCTACCGGTCGGGTTTACCCATCGGTTCTACAGCGTGATCTGCTGGAAATTCTCGACGCGGTCGTGGCCGTGGGTGGCTTCACCACTGCGCGGCAGCGGGTAATCGTCCAAGCGGTCGATCAGGCGCGTCTGCAGGCCCGCCTCGCGCGCGGCATCCAGCTCTTCCACCACATCGGACAGGAACAGGATCTGCCCGGCCGGCACGCCGATCGCCTCGACGATGTGACGGTAGCTGTCCGCCTCACGCTTGCCACCGACCTCGGTGTCGAACCAGCCCGAGACCAGCCCGGTCAGGTCACCGGCCTCGCTGAAGCCGAAGAACAGCTTCTGCGACGGCACGGACCCGGAGGAATACACGTACAGCGGCTTGCCCTCGGCATGCCAGCCCTTCAGGACGGCGGCCACTTCCGGATAGAAGTGCGCCTTGTAGTCACCGTTGCGGTAGCCGCTTTCCCAGATCATGCCCTGCAAGGCCTTGAGCGCGGTGTGCTTGCGGTCCTGGTCGATCCAGCCCTGCAACGTCTCCACGACCAGGCTGTCCTGGCAGGCGCCACCGATCTCCACTGCCACCGCGTCCAGCCAGCGCCGCACCTGCGGCTGATGGCCGTGTGCCGCGACGAACGCCGGCAATGCCTTGCGCGCATACGGGAACAGCACGTTCTTGACGAACGAAATGCTGCTGGTGGTGCCCTCGATATCGGTGAGGATGACGGTCGGTTGCGGCATGGATCAGTCGGCCTGGTGCTGTGCGGGGTGGTAACGCGGGAAGGTCTGGGCGATGTCGCTGCCGGTGAAATGGCCGACCCAGCCATCCGGCTCGGTGAAGAAGCGGATCGCCACGAAACTCGGCTCCTCGCCCATGTCGAACCAATGGGTGATGCCATCGGGCACGGCGATCAGATCGTTCTTGACGCACTCGATCTCGTAGACCTTGCCATCCACGTGCAGGGTGAACAGCCCCGAGCCGGCGACGAAGAAACGGACCTCATCTTCCTTGTGGAAGTGCTCATCCAGGAACTTCTTGCGCAGTTCGGCGCGGTTGGGGTTGTCCGGCGCGATCGAGGCGACGTCCACGCTCTTGAAGCCGTGCGTGGCGACCAGGCGGTCGATATCGGTCCTGTAGGCAGCGAACACCTCGTCCTGGCTGGCGCCCGGCGCGACCTCATGGGCCGCCTGCCAGCGCTCGAAGGTGACGCCGATCGGGGTCAGTTCGGCAGCGATCGCCTCGCCATCCCGGCTGTCGAACAGCGGGACATCCGGAGCGGTGTCATCAAATATGCGGAGTCGGCTCATGGCGGCGGCATCGAGGCGAAGAGGGAAAGGAAAGGGTACCAGTGCGGCGCCGGGGTGGGGGCGACGCACTGATGCCGATGCGCGGAATACAGATTCTCTTCAGGAATCTGAGCGCGATCAGCCGCGCAGCTTGCGCAGCTCCAGCTCACAGTGCAGCAGGAATTCGAAGGCTTCCATGTGGCGCCGCGCTTCGGCCATGGTGCGGCCCCAGGCATACAGGCCGTGGCCGTCGATCAGGTAGCCCCACAGCGGCTGGGTGTCTAGCAGGGCATCGACCTGGGCCGAGAGCACATCCATGTCCTGGGTGTTGGCGAACACCGGCACATCCACCGCCATCTCGTGGGTGCTGTTGCCGTGGAAGGCCTTGAGCAGTTCGTAGCCTTCCAGGCGGATATGGCCCTGCGGCGCATACAGCCGCGAGGCGATGGTCTGCACCGGCGAATGGGTGTGCAGGACGCAGCCGATCTCCCGGAAGCGGCGATACAGCTGGGTGTGCAGCAACGTCTCGGCAGACGGGCGAAGCGGGCGACCGACGGCCTTGCCGTCGAAATCGACCACCATGATGTCGTCCTCCACCAGCCGGCCCTTGTCCTTGCCGGACACGGTGATCGCGGCATGGCGGTCATCCAGGCGGTGGGAGAAGTTGCTGCTGGTGGCCGGGGTCCAGCCGGCATGGGCCAGCTCACGGACGTTGTCGATCAGCAGCTGGGCCAGCTCGCTCAGGCGCGCGGTGTCGTACGGGAAGGTGGGGGTGCTCATGCCGGTCATTTTAGCTAGGTCAAACGCTAAAAGCAGGTTCTATAGCCGAAGCTGAAGCTGAAGCTGAAGCCGAACCGGATGCCGAAGGCCGGGCGTTTTGCGTTGCATTTGACGTGGGCACCGTCACCCGCACGCTGTCAGAGGCGGGGTGGTGTGGGTTGGCGGGGGTATGAGCCGCAGGGATGCGGCGACATAAGCCTCCAGGGATGGATTCACGGCGTCCCCCGCGAACCCACACCGCCCCGCCAAACCGACCGCAACAGCACAGCCGAGGCTTCGGCTCTTGATCTGGGGCGTAGACCTTACTTCCCGCGCAACCGGCTATGGCGATACCCATAACCGAAGTAGATCGCGAAACCGCCCAGCGTCCAGAAGCCCATCAGCATCCAGTTGTGGGCCGTCATCGCCGTCAACAGCGCAACGCAGCTCAGCACGCCCAAGGTACAGATCAACCAGGCCATCGGCATCCGGAACGGACGCGGCAGGTCCGGCTGAGTGCGGCGCAGGATCAGCACGCCTGCGCAGACCGCCGCGAACGCGATCAGCGTCCCCATCGAGGTCAGCTCGCCCAGCACATCCAGCGGGAACACCGCCGCCAGCAGCGCGATGCCGATGCCCGTGATCACCGTATTGATGTGCGGCGTGCGGTACTTCGGGTGGATTTTGGTGAACAACGGCGGCAGCAGCCCGTCGCGGCCCATGATCATGAAGATGCGCGGCTGCGCGATCACCATCACCAGCACCACCGAGGACAGCCCGATCAGCGCGCCGATCTCCACGACCACGCGCAACCAGCCCAGCTGCGGATGCGCCGCCACCGCGGTCACCACCGGCTCATCCGTGCCCAGCAGCTGGTACGGCACCAGGCCGGTCATCACCGCCGCCATGGCGATGTACAGCACCGTGCAGATCACCAGCGAGAGCAGCATGCCGATCGGCATGTCGCGCTGCGGCTTGTGCGATTCCTGCGCGGCCACTGACACTGCTTCGAAACCGATGTAGGCGAAGAACACCATCGCCGCACCGCGCAGCACGCCATCGAAGCCGTACTTGCCCGGGCCTTCGTTGTCCGGAATGAACGGGGTCCAGTTGGCCGGGTCCACGTACTTCCAGCCGATCACGATCACCAGCACGATCAGCGCGGTCTTGAGCACCACCATCGCCATGTTCATGGCCGAGGATTTGCTGATGCCCACGTAGCACAGCCAGGTCAGCAGCAGCACCAGCACGGCGGCCGGGATATTGGCGATGGCACCGGTCGGGCGCAGCTGGCCATCCAGCGGCGCACTCACCAGGGCCGCCGGTAGATGGATGTCGAAGTGGCTGAGCAGGCTCAGGAAATAACCGGTCCAGCTGACCGCCACGGCCGAGGCGGAGACGCCATATTCCAGCACCAGCATCCAGCCGATGAACCAGGCCGAGAGCTCGCCGAACGTGGCGTAGGTATAGGTGTAGGCGCTGCCGGAGACCGGCACCATCGCCGCGAACTCGGCGTAGGCCATCGCGCAGAACGCGCAGCAGATCGCGGCCAGCACGAACGACAGCATGATCGCCGGGCCGGCGTGGTTGGCCGCCGCCTGGCCGGTGATCACGAAGATGCCGCCGCCGATCACCGCGCCGATGCCCAGCGCGGTCAGGCCCCAGGGGCCGAGGGTACGGCGCAGGCTCAGGCCGTTGGCGTCTTCATGGGCGGCGTGCGGATGCTTGGTGGCCCACAGTTGCTTGAACATGGTTTGGATTTCTTCTCAGGCGCGACATATCAAACGACCGGGCCGGCACTGGGCCGGCCCGGCAGCACTCAGGCGTTGTTCTTGTTCAGCTTGCTGTGGCGGATGCCGTAGCCGAAGTAGATGCACAGGCCCAGCAGGGTCCAGGCCACGAACAGGTGCCAATGCACCACGAACGCCTGGTAGAACAGGAACAGGCAGGCCAGCGCCCCCAGCGGGCAGATCACCCACACCAGCGGCACGCGGAACGGACGCTCCAGTTCCGGGCGCGTGTAGCGCAGGATCAGTACGCCAATGCAAACCGTGGCGAAGGCGAGCAGGGTGCCCATCGAAACGAGTTCGCCGAGCACGTTCAGCGGCACCGTGCCGGCCAGGGTGGCGGCGATGGCACCGACCACGATCGTGCTCCAGTACGGGGTCCGGAAGCGCTTGTGCACCTTGCCGAAGATCTTCGGCAGCAGGCCGTCGCGGGAGATCGTGTAGGCGATGCGGGTCTGGCCCATCATCATCACCAGCACCACCGAGGAGAGGCCGGCGATCGCGCCGATTTCCACCGCGGTCTTCAGCCAGGACAGGGTCGGGTAAGGCTCCAGCGCGGTGGCGACCGGCTTGTCGGTGCCCAGCAGGTGGTACGGCATCATGCCGGTCAGCACGGCGCAGACGATGATGTAGACGATGGTGCACACGGCCAGCGAGCCGAGCAGGCCGATCGGCATGTTGCGCTGCGGGTCCTTGGTTTCACCGGCGGCGGTGGAGACCGCATCGAAACC
This sequence comes from Stenotrophomonas sp. PUT21, assembly GCF_052232875.1. Lineage (NCBI taxonomy): Bacteria > Pseudomonadati > Pseudomonadota > Gammaproteobacteria > Lysobacterales > Lysobacteraceae > Stenotrophomonas > Stenotrophomonas sp. PUT21. The sequence goes on from NZ_CP197645.1 coordinate 1,508,507, forward strand.
GATGTAGGCGAAGAACACGATGGTCGCCGCACGGAACACGCCGCTCCAGCCGAACTCGCCGGACACGCCGGTGTTCTCCGGAATGAACGGGGTCCAGTTGGCCGGGTCCAGATGCGCGGCACCGAAGCCGATGAACAGACAGATCACGGTGACCTTGATGGCCACGATGATCGCGTTGACGAAGGCCGACTGGGTCACACCGACGTACAGCAGGCCCGAGACGGCCGCCACGATCAGCACTGCCGGCAGGTTGAACAGCTTGCCCGAGGCGACGAACTCGTGGCCGGTCCATGCGATCGGCGCGGCGCTGAGCGCATCGGGGAACGGCATGTTCAGCGTGGTGGTGATGAAGCTGATCAGGTATGCCGACCAGCCCACTGCGACCGAGGCCGAGGCGAACAGGTATTCCAGCACCAGGCACCAGCCGATGAACCAGGCCATGCCTTCGCCGAGGGTGGCGTACGAATAGGAATAGGCGCTGCCGGAGACCGGCATCATCGCCGCGAACTCGGCGTAGCACAGGCCGGCCAGTGCACAGGCGAAGCCGGCGAACACGAACGACAGCATCACCGCCGGGCCGGCATGGTTTGCCGCCGCCTGGCCAGTGAGCACGAAGATACCGGCACCGATCACCGCACCGATGCCGAGCAGGATGAGGTGTTTCGCTGTGAGGGTCCGTTTCAGTGTGGGCTCGCCGTCCAGGCTGCCTTCGATGGGCTCGCCGGCATCGACGTGCGGTGCCGGTGCGACCGGTTTGACCCTCAACAGAGACTTCAGCATGCAGTGCTTCCCTAAATGAACAAAGGTGAGGCGCGCGGTACATTGCCGCACGCCCTGATGGCGACTGGGCGCCCCAGCGGTGCGGGGCCCGCTGTACCTTAGCCAAAGCTGAAGCCGCTGTACAAGCACAAATGCAGCGTGGCCGAGCGATAATCGGCCAAATCCGCACGATGCCTGCACCTGCCATGTCGCTGAACCCCGAATCCGTTGCCATTCCTGACGCCGCCCTGCGCAGTCAGCTTGACGCTTATACCCACCGGCACCCCGAGCACGCGGCGTTGGCTGACGAATTCAGCACATTGCTGGACGATCCCGAAAATCCGTTCCTGCGCGAGCGTCTGGCCGGTCACTTCACCGGCAGCGCGTGGCTGGTGAGTGCCGACGGGCAACGCGTCCTGCTGACCCACCACCGCAAGCTGGACCGCTGGTTGCAGCTGGGCGGCCACGCCGATGGCGAGCGCGATCTGGCCCAGGTGGCGCTGAAGGAGGCCGAGGAGGAATCCGGGTTGACCGCGCTGGTGCTGGAGGATGGCGAGCTGTTCGACATCGACAAGCACTGGATCCCGGAACGCAGGGACGTACCGGGGCATTGGCACTACGACGCGCGTTACGTGGTGCGGGCGCTGGGCAGCGAGCAGTTCGCGATCAGCGAAGAATCGCTGGCCCTGGCCTGGCGCGATATCCGTGACGTGGCCAACGCGGCGATCGAGACCCCGGACGGGGATGATTCGCTGCCGCGTATGGCCAAACGCTGGCTGGCGCGTTGATTCAACCGGGACGGGGGTAATTATTAATTACCCCCGTCCCCATTAATACAGCACGCGGGTGCGCAGGGTGCCGGGGATCGCCGCCAGCTCCTCGCGGACCGCGCCGGCCTGGGCTTCGCTGGCGGTGATGTCGATCACCACGTAGCCGACCTTGGGGTCGGTGCGCAGGAACTGGCCGTCGATGTTGACGTTGTGGCGCGAGAAGATCTCGTTGACCTTGGAGAGCACGCCCGGCACGTTCTGGTGGATGTGCAGCAGGCGCAGGCTCTCGGCGTGTTCGGGCAGGGTCACCTCCGGGAAATTGACCGCCGACAGGGTGCTGCCGTTGTCGCTGTAGCGCACCAGCTTGGCCGCCACTTCCACGCCGATGTTGTCCTGCGCTTCCAGCGTGCTGCCGCCCACGTGCGGGGTCAGGATCACGTTGTCGTGCGCGGTCAGCGGCGAGACGAAGGCATCGCCATTGCCCTTGGGCTCGACCGGGAACACATCCAGCGCGGCGCCGCCGAGGTGCCCCGAGCGCAGCGCCGCATCCAGCGCGTCGATGTCGACGACGGTGCCACGCGCGGCGTTGATCAGGTGCGCGCCGGGGCGCATCCGGGCCAGTTCGGCGGCACCGATCATCCACTGCGTGGCGGGGGTCTCGGGCACATGCACGGTCACGATGTCCGCACGCGCCAGCAGGTCGTCCAGGCTGATCGCCGCACGGGCATTGCCCAGCGACAGCTTTGTTTCCACATCGTGGAAGATGACCTGCATGCCCATCGCCTCGGCCATCACGCCGACCTGGGTGCCGATATGGCCGTAGCCGATGATGCCCAGCGTCTTGCCGCGCACTTCATGGCTGCCGGCGGCCGATTTTGACCAGCCACCGCGATGGCATTCGGCGTTCTTCTGCGGGATGCCGCGGGTCAGCATGATCGCCTCGGCGATCACCAGCTCGGCCACGCTGCGGGTGTTGGAGTAGGGCGCGTTGAACACCGGGATGCCGGCCAGTTCCGCCGCCTCCAGGTCCACCTGGTTGGTGCCGATGCAGAAACAGCCGACCGCCATCAGGCGCTTGGCGTTGGCCAGCACCTCCGCGCTGAGCTGGGTGCGCGAGCGGATGCCGACGATGTGGGCCTCGGCGATGCGCGCCTTCAGCTCGTCTTCGGGCAGCGCCTTGCTGTGCAGTTCGATCTGCGAATAGCCGGCCGCGGTGAACACGTCGATCGCGGTCTGGCTGACCCCCTCGAGCAACAGTACGCGGATATCCTGCTTCGGGAACGAGGTCTTTTTCGGCGACATGGGCGGCGTGCGGCGTGTGGCGGCGGGAGCCCTCAACTATGCCAGAAGCCGGGCGCGATGGTGCGGTGCGCCAATCGCTCGCGAAACGGTTTCAGATGCACCTATTCTGAGCGCGAGGGCAGGGCAGCCACAGGCCCGGCCACCTGGGGCCCCGCTGCTGGACGCGGCGGGGAGTGGCTGGCAGGCTTGCGGGCTCCCCCGGCACCGCCAGACGCCCCATGACCGATCCGCGCCTTGATTCGCTCCTGCACGACTGCCCCCGGCTGCGCCTGACGACCGATCCGGCCGATCTGGAGCACTACGGCCGCGACTGGACCCGGCGCTGGAGCCCGGCACCGCTGGCGATCGCCTTGCCCAGCACGGTCGACGAGGTGCAGGCGACCCTGCGCTGGGCCACTGCCCAAGGCGTGGCCGTGGTGCCCTCCGGTGGTCGTACCGGGTTGTCCGGCGGCGCGGTGGCAGCCCATGGTGAGCTGGTGCTCAGTCTTGAGCGGATGAACAAGACGCTGGCGTTCGATGCCGTCGACCGCACCCTGACCGTGCAGGCGGGCATGCCACTGGAGGCGGTGCACAACGCCGCGCTCGAACACGGGCTGATCTACCCGGTGGATTTCGCCGCGCGCGGCTCGTGCTCGATCGGCGGCAACATCGCCACCAATGCAGGCGGCATCCGCGTGATCCGCTACGGCAATACGCGCGAGTGGATCGCCGGGCTGAAGGTGGTGACCATGGCCGGTGAGCTGGTCGAGCTCAACAAAGGCCTGATCAAGAATTCCAGCGGCTACGACTTCCGCCAGCTGCTGATCGGTTCGGAAGGCACGCTTGGCGTGATCGTCGAAGCCACATTGAAGCTCACCGATCCGCCCCCGGCCAGCAACGTGATGCTGCTCGCGCTGCCCTCGTTCGAGGTGCTGATGCAGGTGTTCGCGGCCTTCCGCGAGCGGCTGCAGCTGCAGGCCTTCGAATTCTTCACCGACCGCGCGCTCGAACATGTGCTGGCACATGGCGCGCAGGCGCCATTCGACGACGTCCACCCGTATTACGTGGTGACCGAATTCGCGGCCGGCGATGAGGCGCAGGAAGCGGCCGCGATGGCCGCGTTCGAAGACTGCATGGAACATGGCTGGGTCAGCGATGGCGTGGTCAGCCAGAGCGATGCACAGGCGGCGCAGCTGTGGCGCCTGCGCGAGGGCATCACTGAAGCGGTGGCGCGCTACAAGCCCTACAAGAACGATGTCTCGGTGCGCATCTCGGCGATGCCGGCCTTCCTCGCCGAAACCCAGGCGTTGATCGGGCACGCGTACCCGCAGTTCGATGTGGTCTGGTTCGGCCATATCGGCGACGGCAACCTGCATATCAACGTGCTCAAGCCCGACGATACCGCCGATACCGAGTTCCTCACTCAGTGCGAGCACGTCACCAAACTGCTCGCCGGTGTGCTGAGCCGTTTCGATGGCAGCATCTCGGCCGAACACGGTATCGGCCTGGTCAAGAAGGGGTACCTGGACAGCACGCGCAGTGCACCGGAAATCGCGCTGATGAAGGCGGTCAAACGAGCGTTTGATCCCCAAGCGCTGCTGAATCCCGGCAAGGTGTTCGATCTCTGAGGCAAGACAGGATTTCACGCAGCCTATACGCTCTGTGCTTTCCACCGCGAACGACACTCCGATGATGCGTCCGATCCTGCTCCTTGCCGTGCTCGCCCTGCCGTTGTCGGCGATGGCCTCCAGTTTTGCCGGCAGCTCCGCCGGTTCCGCGTCCGGCGCCTCGTCGGCCGGTTCGTCCAGCTCGGGCGATGACAAGATCGTGCTCGATGCGCGCGACGACGCGGCGGCTTTTGTCGCCAGCGATGGTGCCATCCGCGGCGCACGCCTGGAAGCGGCGCTGCTGCACCTGCGCGAGCAGAGTGTCGCGCAGCAGCAGGCCAGCGACATGGCGCTGGCCAGGACGCTGCTGGCGCGCTGATGCGACCGGCCGGTCAGGTCCGCCGCTGGCGCTGGGCGGTCCTGGTCGCGTGGCTCGCCGCGCCATTCGCACAGGCGGCCCTGCAGCTGGAGCTGCAGCCGCAGGGATTGAACGCGGCGCAGATCGTGGCCGCCGAGCGCGCCCTGCAGCAGGTGCGCACGCGCCTGCCGCTGCCATGGCAGGCACGCTTCCAGCACCCGGTGCAGGTGCGTTGGTCGGACACGCTCCCCGCGCACGTACATGGCCGCGCCCGCAACGGGGTGATCACCCTGCAGCGCGCCTTGCTGGACACGGTGCAGGACGGCCAACCGCTGCCGCGCCCGCTCGAGGCCGCGCTGATCCATGAGTTGACCCACGTGCTGGACCGTTCGCCGCAGGGCGGTTGGTCGGGCGATGCACGGCTGCGCGATCTGGCCGGCTGGCAGCGGCGCCCGTGGAAGCTGGGCCGCACCGCGAACGCCTTCAGTGGGCGCAGCCCGGACGACTATGAGCGCACACGCCCGGCGGAGTTCCTGGCGGTCAACGCCGAACACGCGCTGCTCGATCCCGATTACGCCTGTCGCCGGCCAGCGGTCGCCGCATGGTTCGCCGAACACCTCGGGCCGTTCGAGCGCACGGTTGACTGCGACAACCGCCTGCCGTTGATGCAGGCCGAAGAAGAGGCTGGCGCCGCGACCCTGCTGGAACTGGACCCGGCCCGGATCTACGCGGTCGACTATCTGCTCGCCGAAGGCAACGAACAGGTGATGAGCCGCTGGGGCCACAGCATGCTGCGGCTGGTGATCTGCGCGCCGGGCCGGCCGCGCGGACCGGCGTGCCGGATGGACCTGTCCCATCACCGCGTGTTGTCCTACCGGGCGTTCGTAGGCGATGTGCAGATCTCCAGCTGGCGCGGACTGACTGGATCCTATCCGTCGCGGCTGTTCGTGCTGCCGCTCAACCAGGTGATCAACGAATACACCCAGGTGGAACTGCGGGGGCTGTCATCGGTGCCGCTGGCGCTGGACGAGCTGGACATTGCCGGCCTGCTCGAGCGCGCTGCGCAGGTGCACTGGAGCTATGACGGCCGCTATCTGTTCGTCAGCAACAACTGCGCGGTGGAAACCGGCAAGCTGCTGCAGGAAGGCGTGCCGCGTCTGGCGTCGCCTGGGCTGAACCGGATCACCCCACGCGGATTGCTGGCCCGCCTGGAGCGCCAGGGCGTGGCCGATGCCAGCGTGCTCGCCGACCGGGAGCAAGCGACACGCCAGGGCTACTACTTCGCCTCGGCCGAAGCGCATTACCAGCACCTGTTCGATGTCGCCCGCCGGCAGCTGCCGCTGGGCACGACAACGGTGGGCGACTGGTTGCGGCAGCCTGCGAGCGCGCGGTCACCTTGGGTGGAGCAGGGCGATCTGCGCGCCACGGCGGCGCTGTTGCTGCTGGAACAGGCCGCCCTGCACCGCGAAGAACTGCGCGCACGCGACGCGTTGAAGCGGCTGCTCACGCACCCAGGCACGGGCGATGCCGCGGCCCGTGACACCCTGCGCGCACTGCTGGACGACACCGGCCAGCTGACCAGGCCGGCCGCGCTGGTGCGGGGCGACGGCTACGGGCTGCCGTCAGCGGACGAGCGAATGCAGGCGGCCGATGCTGCGGCGCAGCTCAGTGCGCAGGGGGTGCCGGCTTGGAAGGCGCTGCAGCTGCAGCTCAGGCAACGTCTGCCCGCGGCGCAGCAACGCGAACTGGCCACGATCGACCGCAATCTGGCCCGGCTCGGTGCGCGGATGCGCGACCTGGCCCGCCAGGACGGGGTCACTGCCGCGGCAGCTCGATGACAAAGCGTGCGCCGCCCAGTGGGCTGGCGCCGCAGACGACATGGCCGCCATGTGCGTCGGCAATCGCCTTGACCACCGCCAGCCCCAGCCCGCTGCCACCGCGCTGACGCGAGCGCGAGCCATCGCCGCGCAGGAACGGATCGAAGATCTGCTCGCGCAGCGCCGCGTCGATCCCGGGGCCTTCATCGTCGATGGCGATCTGCACATGGGTGGCGGTGTCGTGCACCGCGATGCGGACCCGTCCCGGCGTCGCGTAGCGGCGTGCATTCTCCAGCAGTGCCATCAGTGCCTGCCGCACGCGGGTGGGGTCGCAATGCGCCGGATGTTCCTCGCGCGAGGTCTCCAGTTCCAGCACGAAGCCACTGCTGCGGAAGCCCGGATCGACCAGGGTCATGACCGAGTGCACTTCCTGCACCACATCATTGCGGGCACGGCGGACCTCCAGGCGCGCGCTGTCGGCCAGGCTCAGCACACGCAGATCCTCGATCAGCCGCGACAGCCCTTCGACCTGGGCCAGCAGGCTGCGGAACTGACCTTCATCCGGCGCGAACACCCCCTCGGCCAAGCCCTGCAGGCGGCCGCGCAGGATGGTGACCGGCGTGCGCAGTTCATGCGCGATCGCCGCGTGCCACATCACCCGGTCCGCCTCGATGTTCTGCAGCCGCCGCGCCATCGCGTTGAAGTCGTCCACCAGCAGCGCCACTTCACCCAGCGAGCGGTCACCCACGGTCGCGCGCGCACCGAGATCGCCATCGGCCAGCCGGCCGATGCTGTCCACCACCGCGTTGAGCGGGGTCAGGATGCGCTGGGACAACCGCACCGAGGCGGCCACCGCCAGCGTCAACCCGATCAGGGTCACGCCGACCATCCAGACCAGTTCCGGGCCACTGGGCACCCAACTGACCGGTTCGTCCACACCGCCGGGATAGAAGGCCACCAGCACCGCATACAGCAGGTAGGAGCTGAGGATCACCATCACGATGACCACCAGCACCATCATCGACATCGACAGCACGATGTGCCGGCTCAGGCCCGAGCGGCGCATCAGTGGTCCGCCGCCAGCCGGTAGCCGACACCGCGCACGCTGGCCGGGACATTGGCCAGGCCGACATCGTCGAGTTTGCGGCGCAGCTTGCTGACATGGCTGTCGACGGTGCGTTCCAGCGCTTCACTTTCCGGCAGGCACTCGTGCATCAGTTCGCTGCGGCTGAAGATGCGCATCGGTGCCAGCGCCATACAGTGCAGCAGCTTGTACTCGGTCAGGGTGAGCAGCAGTTCGTGGCTGTAGCCATCGCCTTCGACATGCACGGTGTGATGTTCCGGATCGATCACCAGGCTGCCTACGCGCAGGATCTCCGGCGCGCTCTGGCGCGGGGCGTTGAAGGTGCGGCGCAACACCGCACGCACCCGCGCGGCCACTTCAGCCGGGTTGAACGGCTTGACCACGTAGTCGTCCGCGCCCATCCGCAGCGCGGTGAGCTTGTCCAGGTCCTGGTCGAGCGCGGTCAGCATGATCACCGGCGTGTCGCCGCGCTGGCGCAGTGTGTTGAGCACGGTCCAGCCATCCATGCCGGGCATCTGCACATCGAGCAGGACCAGGTCCGGCCGCGCGCTGCGGTGCAGGGCAAGGGCGTTCAGGCCGTCCTGTGCGCGCAGTGTGCGCAGGCCTTCGCGGGCCAGGTAGGCCGCGACGATGTCGGCGATCTCGGGTTCGTCCTCGACGATCAGGACCAGGGCATTGAGCGAATGGTCCCAGCGCGCGGTGGGGGCGCCGGGTGAATCGGAGGCGGTCATGCAGGGCAAAGCCGGAAGGTGCTTGTGCTCCATCGTATCTCCACATTTCCTCCATCGAAACCCCACGGAGGCCGCGCAGACTGGCGCCATCGTGATTTCGGCCGGTGTTCCGGCAGCTGTGCTGCAGATGAAGAGCAAGAAGGGGAACGCCGCCCCGGCGGCGGTGGTGCAGGGATGGCGCGCGTCCGGCGATGTGCCGCGACGGCGATGGCAGGTGCGTACATGAGCGCGGTGCTGCAACCGGCACACGTGGAGGCGGCCGAGGCGCGGCTGTGGGAGGCGCTGATCCAGTGGCAGCCGCAGCAGCTGCGCGCCTTGCTGTCACCGGCGCTGTTCATGACCGACGATGATGGCCGGCGCCAGGATGCGTCTGCCTTGCTGGCCGGTTGGAATGCGCGGCACATCCGCGTCGTTGCGATCGAGCGGCAGCAGACCGAGCAGCTGGCATGCGGTGCGATGGTGCTGGTAACGGGTGAGCTGCGCATCCATCTCGATGGCGGGCAGGGCAGGCAGCTGCATTGCATGCGCCTGCTGCGGGTCTGGGCGCGCTGCACGGGCGCACCCGGGGTGCATCTGCTCTCGCTGTGCATGCTGCCGGCGACGCCACGTACGCACTGAACCGCGTGTTCAGGCCTGCCGCCTGGGGTCAGCGTCGCTTCACCCGCTCTCACGGCGCGACAGGTACGATCAAGTGTTGTCGACGTTATCGCAAGGAGTCCCTCATGCGCGCATCCCCCTGGTTGTTGAGCCTGGCCATTACCGGCGCACTCGCCGCCTGCCAACCGGCCAACGAGAGTGGCCCCGCCGCCGCTGGCACGGAAGCGCCCCCTCCGATGGATGCCTCCACCACCGACGAGCGCAGCTATGCGTTCCGCTGTGGCGAGCTGGAAGTACACGCCACCTATCGCGGCCAGGATTCGGCCACGGTGGTGGTAGGTGACCGCACCTTCGCGATGTCCTCGCAACCGGCCGCATCCGGCGCGAAGTATGGCGATGGGCAGGGCAACGAATTCTGGACCAAGGGCACCACCGACGGAATCCTGATCCTCAAGGGCGAGCCGGACCGCACCTGCACCGGGAGCGGCGAACAGGGCGGCGAAGCACCGCCGGCCAATGCGGCCGCCAAGGCTGACACGCAGCCCGATGCCGATGCCGCGGGCGGGTTCCGCGCGACCGGCAATGAGCCCGGCTGGCTGGCCCAGGTTGGCGCGGGTGCCACCCCGGCACTGCATATCGAAATGGATTACGGCGAGCGCAAGCTCGAGATTCCCAGCCCGACCCAGGGCCGTGACGGCTGGTCCGGCACCGCGGCCGATGGCACGCCGGTCAAGCTGACCTTCCAGCGCACGGTCTGCCAGGACGACATGAGCGGGCAGGCCTTCGGGGCCACCGCGATGCTGACCGTCGGCGCCCGCCAGTACCACGGCTGCGGCGATTTCGCCGGTGCGCCGTCGCTGGCCGCCAAGCCCTGATCGAAGGGAAAGCACCGGATGCGCATCCGCGCGTCCGGTGCGTGGTCACATGCCGCGCGGGCAGGGGTTGGGTAGCGCGCGGCTGCGTGCATCCAGCGCCAGCTCGTTGCGGGTCCCCAGCAGCATCAGTTCGGTGTGCACCAGGCAGTTGTCCGCATGGCGCTGCAGGAGCTGATTGAACAGCCCGGTACGCTCGTCGCAGCTTTCGTGGATCGCGTAGGCCAATTCGCGTGCACGGTCTTCGTCGTACGCCTCTTCGCCCGCGAAGTGCTGGCAGGCGCTTTCGCGCGTCAGGAAGGCCTGCACGTCGCCGGGCATCGCACAGTACATGCGGATGTCCTCGGCCACAGACAGCTGCGCTGGCACCTCGCAGCGTGCACCGCCGCCGTTGTCAGCCAGCGTGGCGGGTGCGGCCGGTGTAGCCAATGTCTCACTCTCCACTGCCCGCGGCGAACACGCCGCGAGCAGCAGGAGCAGCATGGTCAGTGCAGACCGCTTAGTCGGCACGGCCGGCGAATTCACCGGTGGTGGTGTTGACCAGCACGCGTTCGCCGTTGGCGATGTACTCCGGCACCATGATCTCGATGCCGGTGTTGAGCTTGGCCGGCTTCGGGCGCTTGGTGGCGGTGCCGCCCTTGAGTTCCGGCGGGGTCTCGACCACTTCCAGCACCACGCTGGTGGGCAGCTGCACGCCTACGGGGGTCTCGTCGATCACCTGCACGTAGATGCCGGTCAGGCCATCGGTGATGTAGCCGGCGTCATCGCCCAGCACATCCGCATCGACCATGTACGGGGTGTAGTCCTCGTCGTCGAGGAAGACGAAGGCGTCCCCGTCCATGTACGAGTACGTGGCCTGGCGGCGCAGCAGTTCGACTTCCGGCAGGTTGTCGTCGGCGTCGAAGCTGGAATCGAGCTTGTTGCCGCCCGGCACGCTGTACATGATGAAACGGAAGCGGACGTTGCCGCCGCGGCCCTGCGGGGAGCTGCGTTCGATGTCGCGGATCTGGTAGACGCCGTTGTTGAATTCGACGACGTTGCCTTTCTTGATGTCGCTGGCTTTCATGGGAATGAAGGTCGGTTCGTGGAGGTGGCGGGTGCCGGAACCGGGCACCCAGCGGGGTTGCGTGCTCGCTTACTTCGGCGCCAGACGCACGGCGCCGTCAAGGCGGATGGTCTCGCCGTTGAGATAGGTGTTGCCCAGGATGTAGGCGACCAGGCCGGCGAAATCCTCCGGCTTGCCCAGACGGGGCGGGAACGGAATGGAGGCGGCCAGCGACTCCTGCACGGCCGGCGGCATGCCATCGACCATCGGGGTCCAGAAGATGCCCGGGGCGATGGTCATCACGCGGATGCCGAAGCGCGACAGCTCGCGGGCCATCGGCAGGGTCATGCTGACCACGCCACCCTTGGAGGCGGCGTAGGCGGCCTGGCCGATCTGGCCTTCATAGGCGGCCACGCTGGCGGTGTTGATGATCACGCCGCGCTCGCCATCGTCGCCCGGCGTGTTGTGCTGCATGCGGTTGGCGGCCGCCTTGGCGACGTTGAAGCTGCCGACCAGGTTGACCATCACCGTGCCCTGGAAGTTGGCCAGCGGCATCGGTGCCTCCTTGCCCAGCACGCGGCCGGCGCCGAGGATGCCGGCGCAGTTGATCGCGGTGTTCAGCCCGCCCAGGAAGTCGCAGGCGGCATCGATCTGCGCCGCCACGGCGGCTTCGTCGCTGACGTTGGTGCGGTAGTAACGCGCGTTGGCTTCGCCAAGCTCGGCCACGGCGGCCGCGCCCTTGTCGTCATTGAGATCGAACAGGGCGACCTTGGCGCCATGGGCGACCAGGTGCTGGGCCACGGACAGGCCAAGGCCGGAGACACCGCCGGTGATGACGGCGCGGACAGAAGACAGCTGCATTGCACGATCCCGCTGGTTCAAGAACCGCCGATTCTAGCGGAAGCGGCCGCCTTCACCGTTGTGCACTGCCCACGGCGACCTTCGCACGCAGTGCCAGCCGCCGGGCGAACTCGTCCGCCGCCAGCCCCGGCGCGAACAGGAAGCCTTGGCCGACCGAGACGCCCAGGGAGGTCAGGAACTGGCGCTGGGCCTCCGATTCGATGCCTTCGGCGACCACCCCGAGGCCCAGGCTGCGGGCGATGCCGCAGATCGCTTCGCAGACCGCCACGTCCGAACGGTTGGCCGGCACTCCCTCCACGAACAGCTGGCTGAGTTTGAGGCCGTGGATCGGCAGCCGGCGCAGATAGTTCAGCGCGCTGTAGCCTTCGCCGAAATCATCGATGGTGAGCAGCACGCCCATCTCACGCAGCTGCGCAAAGGTGCGCAGGGTGTCCGGGGCATCCTCGATCAGCACCCGCTCGGTGAATTCCAGTTCCAGTGCGCTGCCGGGCAGGCGGAATTCATCCAGTACGGCGCGCACATGCCGGGCCAGGTCCTCGCCGACGAACTGCCGGTAGGATACGTTGACCGCCACCCGCACGATGCCCAGCCCGTCGTCCTGCCACTGGCGCACCTGCCGGCACGCCTCGCGCATCACCCACAGGCCGATCCGGACGATGTCGCCGGTGCTCTCGGCATGGCCGATGAAGATGTCCGGGCGCAGTTCGCCGAGCTGGGTGTTGCGCCAGCGGATCAGCGCCTCGGCGGCGATCAGCTGGCCGCTGTGGAGGTTGACCTGGGGCTGGTAGACCAGATGGAACTCATCGTCGTCCAGCGCGCGGTGCAAGCGACTTTCGATCTGCAGGCGGTCGTGCTGGCGCTGGGCCAGCTCGGGCGAGAACACCTGCCAGCCGTTGCGGGTGCGCCGCTTGCAGTCGTACATGGCAATGTCCGCGTTCTGGATCAGCTGCTGCGGGCGCAGCCCATCCTGCGGCGCGCGCGCGATGCCGATGCTGGTGGTCACCGGGAATTCGTCGGAGCCGAAGCGGAACGGCGTGCTGAAGGCGCGGGTGATCGCATCGGCCAGCCGCTCGGGCTGATCGGCCTGGTCGCGGGTATCGCAGATCACCAGGAACTCATCCCCGCCGAACCGGGCCAGCAGGCCTTCGGTGCCGATCGCGGTCGCAATCCGGCGGGTGGCATCGATCAGCAGTTCATCACCGGCGTTGTGGCCCAGCAGATCGTTGACGGTCTTGAAGCGGTCCAGGTCGATGTACAGCACCGCGACCCGGCAGTGGGTCGGGTTGGCCATGCGCATGGCCAGGTCATTGAGTACCGCATCGCGGTTCATGATGCCGGTCAGCGGATCGGTGCGCGCCTGGATCCGCAGCGTCTCTTCAGCCTGCTTGCGCGCGGTGATGTCCTGCACGGTGCCGGCGATGCGCGCGGCATCGACATCGCCGGCCTCGGCCTCGCCGATCATGCGCACCCAGAACGAATGCCCGTCGCTGCGCTGGCCCTGCAGTTCCAGCTCGAAGGACACCTGGCGGTCGACCACCTCCAGCAGCGCCTGCTGCAGCTGGGCGCGGTCGTCCACGCGCAGGCATTCCAGCAGTTCGGCCATGTCGCGCATCGGCAGGTCCTGGCCGAGGATGCGGGTCGCCTCGTCGGTGAGATACAGCCGCTGCAGGCCGCGGTCCCATTCCCAGCCGCCGATGTGCGCCAGCGACTGCGCGCGGTCGAACAGTGTGTTGTTGCGCTTGAGTTCGGTGATGTCGCTGAACAACCCGAACACGTGATCCGGCGCGTCGCGCCCGTTGCTGTAGACCGGCACGTTGGTGGTGGAGATCCAGATCATGCGCCCGCGCGGGCGGTGGTACAGGCCGACGATGGTGCTGCGTACGATGCGCCCGCTCTGCAGCGACACACTGGCCGGCCACTGCTCACGGGTGAGCGGGTGGCCGTGCTCGTCCACGCTGATCCAGTCTTCGGGGGCCAGCATCGCCTGCAGGCTGCCGCCATTGCCGGCCGTCCCCAGAATGCGGTGCGCGGCCGGGTTGGCCGAGACCACCCGCAGCTGCCGGTCGAACAGGACGACGCCCTTGTCGATCGACTCCATCAGCAGCCGATAACGCGATTCGGCCTGCCAGCGGCTGCTCAGATCGCGCGCCACGGCCACGATGCAGTGCTCGCCCTGATGCTCGAACCCGGCCGAATGCACCTCCACCGGGAAACGGCTGCCGTCGCCGCGCATGTTGGTGACTTCGATGACGTAGGTTTCGCCCCGGTGCAGGGCCTCCCAGACCGGGTCGAGGTGATCGCCGGGCAGGTCGGGGTTCAACAGTTCGATCGGTTGGCCGACGATCTCTTCCCGGGGGCGGCCATAGGCGCGCACACCGGCTTTGTTGAGATCCAGGACGACGCCGGTTTCGCTGAGAATGCTGACCGGGTCCGGGACCGCATCGAACAGCGCGGCATACCGACGCAGCGCCAGCTGGCGCTCGTCCATGGCCTCCTGCAGGGCCTGCTGCACTTCTTCCAGCAGGCCGCGCAGGTCCCCCGGCGAGCGGGGGAGAGCGCGTTCTAGGGCGGCCAGCGCGTGGACGTGGGCGGTGAGGTGATCACCGACCGCAGCGTCCTTGCGCGGGCCGCCACGGTTCATGTCGCCGCCAGGGCCTTGCCGGTCTTGCTGCCGGTCTCGCGCCCCAGCCGTGCGGCCAGCCAGCGCCCGGTAGCGGCCAGTGCCGGCAGATCGATGCCGGTACGCATGCCGATGCCATGCAGCATGTAGACCACGTCTTCGCTGGCGACATTGCCGCTGGCGCCCTTGGCATACGGGCAGCCGCCCGCGCCGGAGACCGCCGAATCGACTACGCGCACGCCTTCTTCCAGGCAGGCGTCGATGTTGGCCAGCGCCTGGCCGTAGGTGTCATGGAAGTGCACGGCCAGCGCGGCCATCGGTAGTTCGCTGGCGACCGCCTTGAGCATGGCGCGCGCCTTGCGCGGGGTGCCGACGCCGATGGTGTCGCCGAGCGAGATTTCGTAACAGCCCATCTCGTGCAGCGCACGGGCGACACGCACCACCTCGCTCACCGCGACCTCACCCTGGTAGGGGCAGCCGAGCACGGTGGAGACATAGCCGCGCACCTTGACCCCGTCGGCCTTGGCCCGCTCCAGGATCGGCGCGAAGCGGGCCAGCGACTCGTCGATGCCGGCATTGGTATTGGTGCGGTTGAAGGTTTCCGAAGCGGCCGTGAACACTGCCACTTCCTGTACGCCCACTGCGCGGGCGCGGTCATAGCCCTGTTCGTTGGGCACCAGCACCGGGTAATCGATGCCCGGCCGGCGTTCGATGCCGGTATAGACCTCCGCGGCATCGGCCAGCTGCGGTACCCAGCGCGGGCTGACGAAGCTGGTCGCCTCGATGGTGCGCAGGCCGGTCAGCGAGAGCTGGCGGATCAGTTCGATCTTGTCGGCGGTCGCGACCGGCTGGGCTTCGTTCTGCAGCCCGTCGCGCGGGCCGACTTCGACGATGCGGACGACGTCATCCATGTGCCAGCCCTCCGCGAACGGAGCGACGGACGACCAGCACGGGGCGGGGTGGGGTAGAGATCACGGAGATTCCTGTCAGGCGAAAGGCGGCCCACGTTCCCCGGCGGGCCACGAAAGGGGGATACGCGGGATGGGCGACAAAGCGGCCATCCCGCCGGCGATGGGCGGTCAGCCCGGGTGGTGGCAGACCGCTTCGATGTTGTTGCCATCCGGGTCGAGCACGAACGCCCCGTAATAATCGGGGTGGTAATGCTCGCGGATGCCCGGGGGCCCGTTGTCGGTACCACCGGCCGCCAGTGCGGCGCGGTGGAAGGCGTCCACGTCGGCCCGGCGGGCGGCGCTGAAGGCGATGTGCACGCCGCCATGGGCGCCCGGGGCGTTGCCAATCCAGAAGTCCGGCTTGGCGGTGCGGCCGAAGCCGGCATGGTCATGGTCGCCGGTCTGGGCGGCCGAGACCTGCATCACCACCGTGATGCCCAGCGGCGCCAGGGCCTGCTGGAAGAACGCCAGGCTGCGTCCGAAATCGGCGCAGCGGATACCTACGTGGTCGAGCATGACGCTGTCCTCAGTCCTGGGTGACCCAATGCGGGGCGCGCTTGTCGAGGAAGGCCCCGAGGCCCTCCTGGCCTTCGGCCGAGACCCGCAGGCGGGCGATCAGGGCCGCGTTGTCGCGGTCGGTGGCGTCGCGGTCGCGGCCCAGTGCCACGCGCCGGACCAGGTCCTTGGCCGAGGCCGAGGCCACCGGGCCGGCCTTGTCGAGCAGGCCGAGCTGGCGCTGGACGGCTTCGTCGATCCGTTCCGGCTCGATCAACTGGTGTACCAGGCCGATGCGCAGGGCGGTTTCGGCGTCGAAATGCTCGCCGGTGGCAAACCAGCGGCGGGCCTGGCGCGGGCCGATCGCGTCAATGACATAGGGCGAGATCACCGCCGGCAGCAGGCCCAGGCGGCTCTCGGTCAGGCCGAAGCGGGCGCTGGTGCTGGCGATGGCGATATCGCAGCAGGCGACCAGGCCGACCCCGCCACCGAAGGCGGCCCCCTGGACCCGGGCGATGGTCGGCTTGGGCAGCTCGTCCAGGGTCCGCATCAGCCGGGCCAGGGCGAGCGAGTCCTGGCGGTTGTCCTCCTCGCTGGCGGCCGCCATGCCACGCATCCACTGCATGTCCGCCCCTGCCGAGAAGGAGGCGCCTTCCCCGGCCAAGACCACCGCCCGGACATGGTCGTCGCGTCCGGCGGCCTCCAGTGCGGCGGTCAGCTGGGCGATCAACGAGGCGTCGAACGCGTTGTGCAGCGTCGGGCGGTTCAGCCACAGGGTCAGCACCGAGGCGCTGCGTTCAATCCGTAATGCGTCACTCATGGGCAGGTTTACTCCATACATGTACAGATCATAGCGGGCCGTTGGTCACGGGCAATGACGCGGCGCGGCGATGGTAGAATTGATAACCATTCCTATCATCGAGAAGGCGCTCCGTGACGTTGTCCGATCTGGCGCTGTACAGCTCCGCCCTGGTGGAGTCCGTGCAGGAACTACACGCAAACGATGCGATCGCCCGCCGCCTGAAGGAGCTTGGCTTCGTCAAAGGGGAAGAAGTGCGTCTGGTCGCTCGTGGTCCGGTCGGTGCCGAGCCGCTGCTGGTGCAGGTCGGGTTCACGCGCTTCGCGCTGCGCCGCAGTGAGGCCGCCCGCATCGTGGTCACTGCGCTGCAGGCCCAGGAGGCACGCGCATGAGTGCCGCCAACGCCCTGCGCATTGCCCTGGTCGGCAACCCGAACAGCGGCAAGACCGCGCTGTTCAACCAGCTCACCGGCAGCCGCCAGAAGGTGGCCAACTACACCGGCGTCACCGTCGAGCGTAAAGAAGGCCGCCTGCGCGCGCCGTCCGGCCGCGAGTTCGCCGTGCTCGATCTGCCGGGCGCCTACAGCCTCCAGCCGGCCAGCCTGGACGAGGCGATCACCCGTGACCTGTGCCGGGGCTTCTACCCGGGCGAGGCTGCCCCGGATGTCCTGCTGTGCGTGATCGATGCGACCAACCTGCGCTTGCACCTGCGCTTTGCGCTGGAACTGCGCGAGCTGGGCAAGCCGATGATCGTGGCGCTGAACATGGTCGATGCGGCCGAGCGCCGTGGCATCAAGATTGACGTCCAGGCGCTGGAACAGGCACTGGGCGTGCCGGTGGTGGAGACCGTGGCGGTGCGCCGCAACGGCGCGGCCAGGTTGGTCGAGCGCCTGGATGCGATGGTGCCGCACCTGCAGGCCCCGGTGGCGATGCCCGCGGCGCAGGCCGACTACCACGCCCAGGTGCGCGACATCCTCGCCGCCTCGGTGAGCATGCCCACGCGTACGGCGAAGATCGATGACGCGCTGGACCGCTGGCTGCTGCACCCGGTATTCGGGCTGCTGACCCTGGCGGTGGTGATGTTCCTGATCTTCCAGGCGGTGTATGCCTGGGCGACGCCGGTGATGGACCTGATCGAAGCCGGCACGGCCGCGCTGGGCGGCTGGATCGGCGGCGCGCTGCCCGAAGGCCCGCTCAACAGCCTGCTCACCGACGGCATCATCGCCGGCGTCGGCGGGGTCATCGTCTTCCTGCCGCAGATCCTGATCCTGTTCGCCTTCATCCTGGCGCTGGAAGAGTCCGGTTACCTGCCGCGCGCGGCCTTCCTGCTGGACCGCATGATGGCGGCGGCCGGCCTGTCCGGGCGTTCGTTCATTCCGCTGCTGTCCAGCTTCGCCTGTGCGGTGCCGGGCATCATGTCCACCCGCAGCATCCAGGACCCGCGCGACCGGCTGGCCACGATCCTGGTCGCGCCGCTGATGACCTGTTCGGCGCGCCTGCCGGTGTACGCGCTGCTGATCGGCGCCTTCATCCCGCAGAAGCAGATCTGGGGCGTGTTCAACCAGCAGGGCCTGGTGCTGTTCGGCCTGTACGCGGCCGGCATTCTCAGCGCGCTGCTGATGTCCTGGACCATGAAGAAGTGGCGCCGCGACAAGAGCGAGCATCCGCTGATGCTGGAACTGCCCTCCTACCGCATCCCGCACCCGCGCGATCTGGCGGTGGGCCTGTACGAGCGCGGCATGATCTTCCTCAAGCGCGTGGGCGGCATCATCCTGGCGCTGACCATCCTGCTGTGGGTGCTGCTGTCGTTCCCGGGGGCGCCGGAGAACGCGACCATGCCGGCGATCGACTACAGCTTCGCCGGTCAGATCGGCCATGCGATGGCGGTGTTCTTCGCGCCGCTGGGGTTCAACTGGCAGATCTGCATCGCGCTGATTCCCGGCCTGGCCGCGCGTGAAGTCGCGGTCGCCTCGCTGGCCACGGTCTACGCACTGTCCGCCGCCGATGACGATGCCGCCAGCCAGGCGCTGACCCCGCTGATCAGCGATGGCTGGTCGCTGGCCACCGCGCTGTCGCTGCTGGTCTGGTACATCTACGCCCCGATGTGCATCTCCACGCTGGCCACGATCAAGCGTGAAACCAACTCGTGGAAGCAGATGGGCTTCGCCACGTTCTACCTGTTCGCGGCCGCCTACATCGCCTCGCTGATCACCTATCAGGTGACCGTGGCACTGGGCGGCGGCTGATGGAGACCGGCCTGCTGCTGCAGTACGCCGTGATCGCGCTGGCCGTGCTGGTCAGCGCGTGGGTGGTGATGAAAAAGCAGTTCCCGGGCACTGTGCGCAAGGCGCGCGGGGCGATCGCGCTGGGGCTGGTGAAGCCGCAGCGCGCCGCCTGGCTGCAGGCGCTGGGCCGCAGGATCGCGCCCCCGGCCACCGGCGGCGGTGGCGCATGTGGCGGCTGTGACAGTTGTGGGCCGACGCCGCCGAAGCAGCACTGAGGCTGCGGGAGGTGGAGCAGGCCCTGCGGGGTGGCTCAGTCCCGCACCAGTCCACCATCCACCACCAGGTTCTGCCCGGTCACCGCGCGCGACCACGGCGAGGCGAAGAACAGCGCCGCATCGGCGAACTCGGCCGGTGTGGTGACACTGCGCAACGGGGTGCTGGCCGCGATGTAGTCGAACACCGCCTCCGGCGTGGCGGCACTGGCATCGGTGGTGCGCAGCAGCCCGCCGGAGAGCATGTTGACGGTGATGCCGTCCGGGCCGAGATCGCCGGCCAGGGTGCGGGTCAGCGAGAGCAGCGCGGCCTTGGCCGCGGTGTAGTCGTGGTAGGGCACCACCGGGTTCTGGAACAGGTTGGTGCCGATGTTGATCACCCGGCCGAAGTGCTGCGCGCGCATGCCGGGCAGGGCGGCCTGCACCGTGTTGAGTGCGCCGCGCACGCTGCCTTCGAACTGCTGGTTGAAGGCGTCCCAGCCGATCACGTCGGCCTTGTCGCGCGCATCGCCGTTGAACGAGAACGTCGCCAGTGCGTTGTTGACCACCGTGGTGATGTCACGGCCGACGTGCTGGCGCGCCTGTGCGAACAGGGCATCGACCTGGGCGCGGTCGGTCACGTCGGCCTGGATCGCCACGCAGGCGCTGCCCAGCTCGGCCGCCAGCGCCTGCGCGGCGTCGGCGCTGGCATGGTAGTTGATGACGACCTGTGCGCCCTCGCGGACGAAGGCGCGGACCAGGTGCTGACCGAGCCCGCGGGCACCGCCGGTGACGAGAACGAGCTGCTGCGAAAGCTGCATGGAGAGGCTGCCAAAGGGATCCACCCGATAGCGTAGCAAGCAGTGCGCGGATTTCCCCTTGTGCACCGTCACTGCCACCCGCTAGCCTGCATGCATGACTACCACTCCCCTACGTTTCCTCATCCACGGTGCGTCCGGCCGCATGGGCCAGGCGCTGCTTCGCCTTGCCGCCGACAACCCCGCCCTGCAGGTCGTGGCCGCGGTCACCCGCCGCTCGCCGGCCCAGCGGGTGGTGGACGGCGTCCCTCATTTCGCCAGCAGTGAGCTCAGCGGCGCCCCCGAGTTCGACGTCGCCATCGATTTCAGCCTCCCCGAGGGCTTCGATCCGGTGCTGGCGCTGTGCGTGCAGCGCGGCGCGGGCTTCGTATCCGGCACCACCGGCATCAGCGAGGCGCAGCGCCAGGCGCTGATCCAGGCGGCGGGCCGGATTCCGCTGGTCTGGGCCTCCAACTTCAGCCTTGGCGTTGCGGTGCTCGACGAGCTGGTCGAGCGCGCCGCCGCCCCCCTGGCCGGCTGGGACTGCGACATCGTCGAATCCCACCACACCCAGAAGAAGGACGCGCCTTCCGGCACGGCCCTGACCCTGGGCGCGGCGGCGCAGAAGGGGGGGGCGCAGCCGCACTACGCCAGCCTGCGCGCCGGCGACATCGTGGGTGAGCACCTGGTCCAGTTCACCGGGCTGGGCGAGCGGATCGAGCTGACCCACCGCGCTACCAATCGCGACATCTTCGCCCGCGGCGCACTGTTTGCCGCCGCCCAACTGGCGGGCCGCGCCCCGGGCAGCTATCGGGTCCGCGACCTGCTGGATGGCGCCACGCCGCCGCCGGCCGTCTGAATGGGGTCAGGCCGGCCGACGGGGCGGGCGCCTGAACCGGCGCCATGCCCCCTGTCGGCCTGAATAGGGCAATTGCACGCGGATACTGGCGTCGCACCCGGGTTCCCTTTACAATTCCCGCTCGCCGAATCACGACAGCCGGACCGGTCCAGAACCGCAGTCCGCGCTTTTTTGCAGCCGCTTTTTCGTGAAGCGCAGGCGTGACTTCGGCGACCCCTCGGTAGCCAAAGTGAGATTTCCGTGACCCAAGCCGCAATCCTCGTCCTCGAAGACGGCACCGTATTCGAGGGCGAATCCGTAGGCGCGCCCGGCCTGTCCGTTGGTGAGGTGGTGTTCAACACCGCCATGACCGGCTATCAGGAAGTGTTGACCGATCCTTCCTACGCCCGGCAGATGGTCACGCTGACCTACCCGCATATCGGCAACACCGGCATGACCGACCAGGACGATGAAGCGGCCAAGGTGTGGTCGGCCGGCCTGATCGTGCGCGATGTGCCGCGCCGCCCGAGCAACTGGCGCAGCCAGGTGTCGCTGCAGGATTGGCTGATCCAGCGCGGCGTGGTCGCCATCTCCGGCATCGATACCCGCAAGCTGACGCGCATCCTGCGCGAGCGCGGCGCCCAGAACGGTGCGCTGATGGCCGGCGAAGGCCTGAGCGTGGAAACGGCGCTGGAAGCGGCGCGCAAGTTCCCGGGCCTGAAGGGCATGGATCTGGCCAAGGTGGTCAGCACCGACAAGCGTTACACCTGGACCGAGGGCCAGCTGGATCTGGACAGCAATGCCTTCGTCAACGCCGCGCCGCGTTTCAAGGTGGTGGCCTATGACTTCGGCGCGAAGCTCAACATCCTGCGCATGCTGGCCGAGCGCGGCTGCGAGCTGACCGTGGTGCCGGCGCAGACCCCGGCTGCCGAAGTGCTGGCGATGAATCCGGACGGCGTGTTCCTCTCCAACGGCCCGGGCGATCCGGAGCCGTGCGATTACGCGATCGCCGCGATCAAGACCTTCCTGGAGAAGAAGGTGCCGACCTTCGGCATCTGCTTGGGCCACCAGCTGCTGGCGCTGGCCTCCGGCGCGAAGACGGTCAAGATGGGACACGGCCACCACGGCGCCAACCACCCGGTCCAGGATCTGGACGGCGGCCGCGTGATGATCACCTCGCAGAACCATGGTTTCGCGGTCGATGAGGCCTCGCTGCCGGCCAACCTGCGCGTGACCCACCGTTCGCTGTTCGACGGCACCAACCAGGGCATCGCGCGCACGGACGTGCCGGCGTTCTCGTTCCAGGGCCATCCGGAAGCCTCGCCGGGCCCGCATGACGTCGGTCCGCTGTTCGACCGCTTTGTGACGATGATGGCCGAGGCCAAGGCGTGATGCGCAGCCCCGCGCTGCTGCTCTCGCTGGTGTGCCTTACCGGCGTGGCCCAAGCCGCGCCGGCGACCGATGCGCAGGTGCAGGCGGTCGTACAGAAGCTGGGCCTGGGCACGCTGGGCACGGACATGGCCAAGCTGATGGTCGACAACGTGCCCGCGCTCAATGCGCTGCCCGAGACCGATCGCCAGTGCGCGCATGCGCCGATCAAGAGCCTGCTCGACGCACAGTTCCGTCGTTCGGTGATCTCCGGCCTCGGCGACGACGGCGACCAGGTGATCGCGGAGTGGTCGCGCTTCCTGGGGACTCCCGGTGGCAAGAGCCTCTCCTCGGCCTTCGCCGCTGCGAATCCATCGACGATCGCCGAAAAGTCCAACGCGGATCTGAGTGAAACGGAGCGCGCCGAGGTGGCCACCTTCCTGGCCAGCCCGGCCTACGCCCGCTTCATCGCCACGCTCGACATCGAATCGGAGCTGCCCGACGACATCGGCGTGCAGCTGGCGAAAGGACTGCAGGACCAGTGCCGGATCCCGCTGAACCCCGACGATATTTCCTGATCGACAGCGTGCGATCACCCCCATCTGCCTCGCTGTCCAGACTTAGAGAAGACAATGCCCAAGCGCACTGACCTTAAAACCATCCTCATCATCGGTGCTGGCCCGATCGTCATCGGCCAGGCCTGTGAGTTCGACTACTCTGGCGCGCAGGCCTGCAAGGCACTGCGCGACGAGGGTTACCGCGTGGTGCTGGTCAACAGCAATCCGGCCACGATCATGACCGACCCGGAGATGGCCGATGCCGTCTACATCGAGCCGATCAACTGGCAGACGGTCGAGAAGATCATCGCCAAGGAAAAGCCCGATGCGCTGCTGCCGACCATGGGTGGCCAGACCGCGCTGAACTGCGCGCTGGACCTGGCCGACAACGGCGTGCTGGAGAAGTACAACGTCGAGCTGATCGGCGCCAAGCGCGATGCCATCCGCATGGCCGAAGACCGCGAGCTGTTCCGCGTGGCCATGGGCGAGATCGGCCTGGAGTGCCCGTCCGCTGCGGTGGCGCACACGCTGGAAGAAGCGATCGAGATCCAGACCCGCGTCGGCTACCCGACCATCATCCGCCCCAGCTTCACCCTGGGCGGCAGCGGTGGCGGCATCGCCTACAACCGTGAAGAGCTGGTCGATATCGTGACCCGCGGCCTGGAACTGTCGCCGACCACCGAAGTGCTGGTGGAAGAGTCGGTGCTGGGCTGGAAGGAATTCGAGATGGAGGTGGTGCGTGACACCGCCGACAACTGCATCATCGTCTGCTCGATCGAGAACCTGGACCCGATGGGCGTGCACACCGGTGACTCGATCACCGTGGCCCCGGCCCAGACCCTGACCGACAAGGAATACCAGCGCCTGCGCGATGCCTCCATCGCCGTGCTGCGCAAGATCGGCGTGGACACCGGTGGCTCGAACGTGCAGTTCGGCATCAGCCCGACCACCGGCCGCGTGGTCGTGATCGAAATGAACCCGCGCGTGTCGCGTTCCTCGGCGCTGGCCTCCAAGGCCACCGGCTTCCCGATCGCCAAGGTCGCGGCCAAGCTGGCCGTGGGTTACACCCTGGACGAATTGAAGAACGAAATCACCGGTGGCCTGACCCCGGCCTCGTTCGAACCGTCGATCGATTACGTCGTCACCAAGATCCCGCGCTTCGCTTTCGAGAAGTTCCCGGCCGCCGATGCGCGCCTGACCACCCAGATGAAGTCGGTGGGCGAGGTGATGGCGATGGGCCGCACCTTCCAGGAATCGCTGCAGAAGGCCCTGCGTGGCCTGGAAACCGGCAAGATCGGCCTGGACCCGACCGGTCTGGACCTGTCCAACGAGGACGACATCACCACCCTCAAGCGCGAGCTCAAGGCCCCGGGCCCGGAGCGCCTGTTCTTCGTCGGTGATGCATTCCGCGCCGGTTTCAGCGTGGAAGACGTCTTCGCGCTGTCGCACATCGACCCGTGGTTCCTGGACCAGATCGAAGAGATCATCCAGGCCGAGGCCGAGGTGGCCGCCGACGGCATCGATGCACTGGACGCTGCACGCCTGCGCAAGCTCAAGCGCGCCGGCTTCTCCGACGCCCGCCTGGCCGAGCTGACCGGCACCAATGAAGCAGCTGTGCGCGCGCTGCGTCGTGCCCACAAGGTGCGCCCGGTGTACAAGCGCGTGGATTCCTGCGCTGCCGAGTTCGCCACCAGCACCGCCTACCTGTACTCGACCTACGAGGACGAGTGCGAAGCGGCGCCGAGCAACCGCGACAAGATCATGATCCTGGGCGGCGGCCCGAACCGCATCGGCCAGGGCATCGAGTTCGACTACTGCTGCGTGCATGCCGCGCTGGCGCTGCGCGATGATGGCTTCGAAACCATCATGGTCAACTGCAACCCGGAAACCGTCTCCACCGATTACGACACCTCCGACCGCCTGTACTTCGAGCCGCTGACGCTGGAAGACGTGCTGGAGATCGTCGAGCTGGAACAGCCGAAGGGCGTGATCGTGCAGTACGGCGGCCAGACCCCGCTGAAGCTGGCGCGCGCGCTGGAAGCCAACGGCGTGCCGGTGATCGGCACCTCGCCGGACTCCATCGATCTGGCTGAAGACCGCGAGCGTTTCCAGCAGCTGGTGGACAAGCTCGGCCTGAAGCAGCCGCCGAACCGCATCGCCCGCAACGACCAGGAAGCCCTGCTGCTGGCTCGCGAGATCGGCTACCCGCTGGTGGTGCGCCCGAGCTACGTGCTGGGCGGCCGTGCCATGGAAATCGTCTACGGTGAATCCGATCTGGCCCGCTACGTCCGCGATGCGGTGAAGGTCTCCAACGATTCGCCGGTGCTGCTGGACCGCTTCCTGGACAACGCCGTGGAAGTGGACGTGGACATCATTGCCGACAAGGACGGCAACGTGCTGATCGGCGGTGTGATGGAGCACATCGAAGAAGCCGGCGTGCATTCGGGCGATTCGTCCTGCTCGCTGCCGCCGTACTCGCTGTCGGCCCAGACCCAGGCCGAGCTGCGCCGCCAGGTCGTCGAACTGGCCAAGGCCCTGAACGTGGTCGGCCTGATGAATACCCAGTTCGCGATCCAGGCCGGTGAGAACGGCGAAGACATCGTCTACCTGCTGGAAGTGAACCCGCGTGCCTCGCGCACCGTGCCGTTCGTCTCCAAGGCCACCGGCATGCCGCTGGCCAAGATCGCCGCGCGCTGCATGGCCGGCAAGACGCTGGCCGAGCAGGGCGCCACCAAGGAAATCGTGCCGGGCTACTACTCGGTCAAGGAAGCGATCTTCCCGTTCGCCAAGTTCCAGGGCGTCGACCCGATCCTCGGGCCGGAAATGCGCTCCACCGGCGAAGTAATGGGCGTGGGCCGCAGCTTCAGCGCCGCCTTCGCGCGTGCGCAGGAGGCGGGCGGCATCAAGGCCCCGCCGCTGGGCAAGGCCTTCGTTTCGGTCCGTGACCCGGACAAGAAGCGCGTGCTGCCGGTCGCCAAGGCCCTGCTCGAGCGCGGCTACACCCTGGTCGCCACCCGTGGCACCGGCGCGTGGCTGCAGGAGCACGGCATGGCCTGCGAGATCGTCAACAAGGTGGTCGAAGGCCGCCCGCACATCGTCGATTCGATCAAGAACGGCGAGATCGTCTACATCGTCAACACGACCGAAGGTCGCGCGGCGATCAACGATTCGTTCTCGATCCGTCGCGAAGCGCTGCAGCATCGCGTGACCTATTCGACCACCATCGCCGGCGCCATGGCGCTGGTGCAATCGCTGGAATTCCGCGGCACCGGCCCCGTCTGGTCGCTGCAGGAACTGCACAAGGAGTTGAACGCATGAGAGCACCGATCACCCTGAAGGGCGCGCAGCGTCTGCGCGAAGAGCTTGATCACCTGAAGTCGGTCAAGCGCCCGAAGGTCATCGCGGCGATCGCCGAGGCACGCGAACACGGCGATCTCAAGGAGAACGCCGAGTACCACGCCGCGCGCGAAGAGCAGGGCTTCATCGAAGGCCGCATCAAGCAGCTGGAAGGCGAGCTGTCGCATGCCGAGATCATCGACATCACCAAGCTCAACGCCGGCAGCAAGGTGGTGTTCGGCGCCACCGTCGAGCTGTCGGACGTGGAGAGCGATGAAGAGAAGCGCTACCAGATCGTGGGCGACCTGGAAGCGGACATCAAGCTGGGCCTGATCGCGATCTCCTCGCCGCTGGCCCGTGCCTTGATCGGCAAGCTGGAAGGCGATGCGGTCACCATCGACGCACCGGCCGGCCAGCGCGAGTACGAAATCGTCAGCGTCCAGTACCTGGACTGACGGCGATGGCCACGGCGACGTTGTTGCTGCCGGCGCGCAGCCGGTTTCCGGCGGCGCCGCTGCCCGATGACGTCGCCAAGGCGCTGGGGCGCGCGCAGCGCCACAGCGCCGAGCCGGGCGAACGCGCCCAGCTGCGTCGGCACTTCCAGGCGCAGCCGGACGCCTGGTCCGCCGCCGCGTTGACCCGCCAGCTGGATGTCGGCGATGCCGATGGGGCGGTGTGGTTGCGCGCCGATCCGGCCAACGTGGTGCCGGACATGCATGGCGCCCGCCTGATGGGGCACGGGGATACCCTGCGGCCGGATCTGGCCGATGTGATGCATCTGCTGCCGGCGTTGCAGCCGTTGTTTGCCGGGTTCGGTTTCGTACTGGATGCGCCGGTGCCGTCGCGCTGGTATCTGCGCCTGCCGCCGGGCACGACCCTGCCAGCCTTTGCCGAGCCGGACGAAGTGCTTGGCGATGATCTGTTCGCCCATCTGCCCGAAGGCGATGCCGGCCGCCGTTGGCGCGCCCTGCTGACCGAAGCGCAGGTGGTGCTGCATCAACATCCATGGAACCAGCAGCGCGTGAGCGAGGGCAAGCGCGCGATCAATTCGCTGTGGTTCTGGGGTGGCGGAGAGCTGCCCGAACGCGTGACCACCGCGCACGCCCAGGTCCGCAGCCGCGATGCGTTGTTGCAGGCACTGGCCAAGGCCGCGGGCCTGCAGGCCGATGGCGAGCAGACCGTGGATGCGCTGGTGGACCTGCGCCAGCTGCGCTCATTGGAGCAGCTGGGCAATGAGGCGATCCGCCCGTTGCTGGCGGCGGTCGCACGGGGGGAGTTGAAGCGGCTGGTGCTGGATTTCGAGGACGGCGCCCGCGTTGAGATCGACAAGACCCAACGCTGGCGGCTCTGGAAGAAGCCGGTGCAGTTGCACGATCTCTGAGTGCATGCCCAAGGACAGCCGGCCAGCGGTCGGCTCTGACGGTAGCGGGGCGGTATCATGCTCGCGCATGTCATTGATCGAGCCTGTTTTGACCCCGTCTGAAGCACCCCGTATCCAGCGCCGTCCTGCCGCCGCAGTCAGCGAGTGGCCGTCCTCCATGTTGCCCTTGCTGCAGCGCCTGTATGCCGCGCGCGGGGTCACCGATGCCGCGCAGGCCCAGCCGAAGCTGGCCCAGCTGCATGCGCCGGACCTGCTCGGCAGCATGCAGGCCGCGGTAACGCTGCTGGCCGATGCGATCGCCCGTCACGAACGCATCCTGATCGTCGGCGATTTCGACTGCGATGGCGCCACCGCCTGTGCGGTCGGCGTGCGCGGCCTGCGCATGCTCGGCGCGCGCGATGTGGTGCACGCGGTGCCCAACCGCATGCTGCACGGCTATGGGCTGTCGCCGTCACTGGTCGCCGAACTGGCCCCACTCAATCCCGGGCTGCTGGTCACCGTCGACCATGGCATCGCCTGCCACGCCGGCGTCAACGCGGCCAAGGCGCTGGGTTGGAAAGTGCTGGTCACCGACCACCATTTGCCGGGCGAGCACCTGCCGCCGGCCGATGCGATCGTCGACCCCAACATCAGTGGCGATGCCTTCCCGAGCAAGGCGCTGGCCGGCGTCGGGGTGATCTTCTATGTGTTGATGGCGCTGCGCCGCCACCTGCGCGAGCAGGGCGCGTACGCCACGGCCCCGGAGCCGGATCTGTTGACCCTGCTGGACCTGGTCGCGGTCGGAACCGTCGCTGATCTGGTCGCGCTGGATGACAACAACCGCGCCCTGATTTCGGCCGGTCTGCGCCGGCTGCGCAGTGGCAAGGGCTGCGTGGGGCTGCAGGCGCTGATCGAGGCCAGTGGCCGCGACGCTTCGCGGCTGACCGGCAGCGACATCGGCTTCGCGCTCGGGCCGCGCCTGAACGCGGCGGGTCGGCTGGAAGACATGGCGCTGGGCATCGAACTGCTGCTCACCGAAGACCGCGCCCACGCGCGTGAGATCGCCACCACGCTGGAATCGATCAACACCGAGCGCCGTGCGGTCCAGCAGCTGATGACCGACGACGCCGAACTGGCCGTGTCCCGTGCGGTGCTCAGTGCCGAGGGCGTACGACCGGTCGCGGCCTGCCTGTTCGATGCCGAGTGGCATCCGGGCGTGGTCGGCCTGGTCGCGTCCAAGATGAAAGATCGCCTGCACCGGCCGGTGATCGCGTTCGCGCCCTCAGAACCCGGCGGCGACTCGCTGCGTGGCTCGGCGCGCTCGATCCCCGGCTTCCATATCCGTGACGCGCTGGCCTTGGTCAACGCGGCGCACCCGGGCCTGATCGACAAGTTCGGTGGCCACGCCATGGCCGCCGGCCTGAGCCTGCCGCACGCGCAGTTGGCCGCGTTCGAGCAGGCCTTCGTGGACGTGGTGGAGCGCACGCTGGATCCACTGTCGCTGCAGCAGCTGCTGCTGACCGATGGCGAGCTGTTGCCGCAGGAACTGGATTTCGCCCACGCCGAGGCACTGCGCCTGGCCGGGCCGTGGGGGCAGGGCTTCCCCGAGCCGCTGTTCGATGGTCACTTCCAGGTAGCGCGCTGGCAGGTGCTCAAAGAGAAACACCTGAAACTGAGCCTGCGCGTGCCGGGCCGTGCCGAGCCGATCAGCGCCATCCACTTCAGCGGCTGGACCGGCAATGCGCCGGCCAACCAGGTGCATATCGCCTACCGGCTGGTCAGCGACGACTACCGCGGCGGCGGCGCGATCCAGTTGATCGTGGAGCACTGCGCCGACGCATGACCAGGCGCGGTGCGGCCTATTCGCGCACCGTCGTCACCAAGGTCGGCATCTCCCAGGCGCCACCGGCGGCGACCAGGCGGCAGAGCCCGGTGCTGCTGTCGGCGGTCTTCACGAACTGCGTGCCGGTCCAACCCCAGGCGGTGGAGGACCAGCAGTCGCCCAGGCCGCGGCCCTTGTGGGCCTCCTGGATGGTGCGCACCTCATCACCGACCGCTGCCGTGGTGACCAGCCGCGGCTGATACGGCGCGCGGTCGTTGATCACCCAGTAGCCGTCACCGGTGTTGTAGGCGGCGCGCCAGCAGCTCAACGACACCAGGAGCTTGTCGGCGCTGAGCCGCTGCACGGTCAGCGCTTCGGGTTCGCCGTCCGGTGACAGGCTGCCGCCTGGTCCCAGCGCTTCGCAATCGTCGGCCGAGGTCACCGCTGCCAGTGCGGCGCGCAGCGCGGGCGACGCCGCCAGCGCCGTGTCCGCCGGGCGGGTTGGCACCGGCTTGCCCAGTTTCACCACCGGCACCGGCAGTGCAGGCGGCACCGAGGATTCGGCCTGCGTGCCCTTGCGCATCAGCGCGCCGGGTGTGCCGAGGCGGCCCTGGAACGCATCCATCTTCAACAGCACGGCCGAGGCGCCCTGATCGGAAAGCGTCCAGCGCGCGTCATCGTCGCCCATCAGCTCGATCCGGCTGTTGCGTGCCAGCGAGGCGAGCAGGGCAGCGAGTTGCTTCGCGGAAAAGGTGGCGGTGCCCTCGGCGGCATCGAACTGCATCGGGCCCAGCGAGGTGCCATTGATACTCAGGCTCAGTCGCTTGGTGGCCGTGTTGTCGTCGTACTGGCCGAGCATCAGTTCCGCCTGCACCGGTTGATCCGGCCCGCCCGCGCGGGTGAGCAGGATCGAGACCGGGTCGCTGCCATTGTCATCGGCCTGATAACCGGCGGCGCGGCAGGTGCGGGTGTTGTCGCAGGCCAGCGTCCAGTCGTGGTGGGTGAACGTCACGCCCTCAACGGGGGCGGCGTAGCCGGGCAGGGCGAGCCCCATCAACAGCGGGGCGGTCAACAACAGGCGCATGCGGCATCCTTGGTCCATCAATCCGTGGAGGGCGATCTTGGCCCAGCACGGATGAGGCGTCCATGACCGGAACAGGCGGTTGCCAGCGCTCAACCCCGTTGTTGATCGCCGTGCGTTCAATGGAGGGTCATCGGATCAGGAGCGTCACATGGGACTCGCACTGCGCAGTATCGGTCTGCTCGCGCTGCTGTGCTGGCAGCTGCCCAGCGCCCACGCACAGGCGCGCCGTTTTCCGCCGCCACGGCCCCCCATCCTGCAGGTCGCCGGCGCCGAGGTGCCGGTGCGGCTGACCGAGGCACGCATCGACAGCCGCGTCGTGGCAGGGCTTGGCGAAACCACGATCGAATTGACCTTCCACAATCCCAATGCGCGCGTGCTGGAAGGGCAGTTGGAATTCCCGTTGGCCTACGGCCAGCAGGTGGCCGGCTTCGCGCTGGATATCGATGGCGCGCTTCGCGATGCGGTGCCGGTACCCAAGGCGCAGGGCCGCCAGGTCTTCGAGGCGATCGAACGCCGCCAGGTCGATCCGGGCCTGCTGGAACAGACGGCCGGCAACCAGTTCCGGCTGCGCATCTATCCCATCCCCGCGCGCAGCGAGCGTCGTCTCCGGCTGGTGCTGCGGGACAGCCTGCCGCTTGTACCGCAGGGTCTGCACTGGTCATTGCCAGTGTCCTTCGCTCGCCAGGCCGAGCAGGTAACGGTGCAACTGGAGGCACGCAGCACCGGCCAGCCGATGCCCGTGGGCGTGAATCCACTCGCGTTCACGTTGAAGGCCGGTGTCTACGCGGCGCAGTGGCAGGGGCGGGGCGCCGATCTGCCTGCGCAACTGCAATGGAGCCTGCCGCTGGCCCGCGGCACTGACGTGGTCACCGGGCTGCATGATGGGCAGCGCTATCTGCTGGCCAGCGTGCCTGTGCGCACCTCGGCTGCCGCGCGCATCCTGCCGGCGCGTATCGGCCTGCTCTGGGATGCCTCCGGTTCGGCCGGCACGCGCAACCGTGCGGCTGAACTGGCCGTGCTGGATCGCTACTTCCAGGCCTTCGGCACCGGCCAGGTCCAACTGACCGTGCTGCGCGACCGCAGCGAGGCGCCACGCGCGTTCCCGGTCACCCAGGGCGACTGGTCGGCACTGCGCGATTACCTGCTGGCGCTGCCCCACGATGGCGCCAGTGCGCTGGGCGACTGGACGCCGAACCGGAACATCGGCGAGTACCTGCTGGTCAGCGATGGCCTGGCCAACTACGGCAGCCAGACGCTGCCCACCCTGTCGC
The DNA here is from genome assembly GCF_052232875.1 of Stenotrophomonas sp. PUT21. NCBI lineage: Bacteria > Pseudomonadati > Pseudomonadota > Gammaproteobacteria > Lysobacterales > Lysobacteraceae > Stenotrophomonas > Stenotrophomonas sp. PUT21. The sequence continues at coordinate 1,540,061 of NZ_CP197645.1, forward strand.
CCGATCAGCGCCTGTATGCCTTGAGCAGCGCCGGTGCGAAGACCGACACGCCGCGCCTGCGCGCCTGGACCAGCGCCCATCATGGGCAGCTGCTGCAGCTGAGCGACGAGGCGGAGGTGGAGGCGGTGATGCCGCTGCTGCTGCAGCAGCCCGCCGAAGTGACCGATGTGCTGGCACGTGGCGTGGAAGACGTGAACGTGGACGCCTCGCGGGCTGCGCAGGGCTGGATTCGCGTCACCGGCCGCGTGCTGCGTCCCGATGCGACGGTGCTGCTGTCCCTGCGCGATGGTGGCAGCGATCCGCAGCCGATCACGCTCAACGTCGCGAACGCGCGTGCGGTCGACGGCGGCCTGGTCGCTCACGCGTGGGCGAATGACCGGTTGGCAGCACTGGCGGCGGACCCCGCCGGGGCGCAGGCCGCCAAGGCGCTGGCCCAGCAGTTCGGGATCGTGACGGCCGATACGTCGCTGCTGGTCCTGGAGACGCTGGAGGACTATCTGCGCTACGGCATCCGCCCGCCGGCCCCGCTGCGCGCGGCCTACGACCAGCGCCATGCGTTGACGGTGGCGGACTTGGCAAGCGAGCGGAAGCGCCGCCTGGATGGCATCGCCCGCCAGTTCGCCGAGCGCGAGCAGTGGTGGAATACCCGCTGGCCCAAGGATGCGCCACCGCAACCCAAGCAGGAATCCCGATCCGTCGCCGCGCCGGTCGCCATGGCGATGGCCGCGCCACCGCCGGCACCTGCGGCGCCGATGGCGCTGGACCGTGTCGAGCTGACCGCCTCGGCGGCTGCCGATCAGGCAGAGGCCGCCCCCGAGCACCGCGCCAAATCGGCACCCAGGGCCAACAGCGGCCAGATCACACTGACGCTGGCACCGTGGGCACCGGATTCGGCCTATGCGCGCCGCCTGCGCGAGGCCACGCCGGCGCAGCTGTATCCGCTGTACCTGCAGGAGCGCCAGCAGCACGCCGGCAGCAGCGCCTTCTATCTGGATGTGGCCGATCTCCTGCTGGCCAGCGGACAGCGTGATCTCGCGCTGCGGGTGCTCTCCAACCTGGCCGAGATGCAGCTTGAGAATCGCCACGTGCTGCGCGTGCTCGGCTATCGCCTGATGCAGGCCAAGGCGCCGGCGCTGGCCGTGCCGGTGTTCCGCCAGGTGCTGGCGATGGGCGAGGAAGAGCCGCAGAGTTTCCGTGACCTGGGCCTGGCCCTGGAAGCGGCCGGGCAGTACCAGGCTGCGGTGGATGCGCTCTACGAAGTCGTGGTGCGCTCGTGGGATGGCCGATTCGACGGCATCTCGCTGATCGCGCTGGACGAACTGACCCGGCTGATCGCGCGCGAGCGTGTGGATGCTTCCGCGGTCGACCCGCGCCTGCGCCGTGCGATGCCGTTGGACCTGCGCGTGGTGCTGAGCTGGGACAGCGACAACAGCGACATGGACCTGTGGGTCACCGATCCCAACGGCGAGCGCGCCTACTACGGCAACCGGCTGACCTACCAGGGCGGGCAGATGTCGCAGGACTTCACCGGCGGCTATGGCCCGGAGCAGTTCTCATTGCGCGATGCCAAGCCGGGCATCTACAGGATCGAAGCGAACTACTTCGGCAGCCGCGAGCAATTGGTTACTGGCGCGACCACGTTGATGCTGCGCCTGAGCACCAAATGGGGCACCCGCGACCAGCACGACCAGCAGGTCACGCTGCGGTTGAAGGACCGGGCAGAGACGGTGCTGGTCGGCGAGTTCGAGGTGAGGTGACGGGTGCGTTGCTACCAGGCCGTGCAGCGGAAGAAGCGCACCACGCGGTCGCTGCGGTTGGCGAAGGCGTGTGCCTGCGTGCTGTCGAGCAGGTGGGCATTCTGTTCGATCTCGATCACGTCGGTGCCCAGCTCCAGGGTCAGCCGTCCCTCCAGCACGAACAACATCACGCACCAGCCGGCCGGGTCGGCGGCGGCCGCATAGCGCTCGCCGGGCTGCAGGCGCCATTCCCAAGCTTCCACCTCGCGATGCACATCCAGGCTCCAGCGCAGCGTGCCATCGCCGCCGGCCGGCCCCGCCCAGCCGACGCGGTCCACCACGCGGCTGCGTGGCGCGTTCGGATCCACCACCAGCTCGGCCAGTGTGGCGTTCAGTGCCAGCCCGATCCGGTCCAGTGTCGCGGTACTGGCGCTGCTGCCGCCGGCTTCGATGGCGCCGATCATGCGCAGGCTGACGCCCGAGCGCGTGGCCAGCTCTTTCTGGCTCCAGCCGGCGGCCGTACGCCGCTGGCGAACGTTGTCGGCGACGTGGGTCATGAAGGCGGGGGTGACTTGACTAGGCAAAATATTGCCTCCTATGATGCATGCAATATTTTGCTTGTAGCAGATCCTGTCCATGTCGCCAAGTTCATTGCGCCGTTTCGCCTTCGCTCTGATGGTCATGACCGCACCGGTAAGCGCGGCCGAACCGCCTGCCGTGGCGCCGCCAGCGCTGACGCCCGGGCAGGCGCTGGAGGACATCCAGCTCAGCATCGACATCGTCGAAGCCGCGTTGCCGGACCTGTACTGGCACCAGTCGCGTGAGGCATGGGCCGCAGCCCGGGCGGAGGCATTGGCCCGGGCGAGCAAGATCACCGACCCGATGCAGGTGTATACCGAGGTCGCCACGCTGATGGGTCCGATTGGCGAGGGCCACTTCGACGTGCTGCCCAGCCAAGGGGCGGTGGCATGGGAGCGACAGACCGCTTCGGTACTGCCGCTGGACCTGCACTGGAATACCGACGGGGTCTTCGTGCGTGCCGGCTATGGCGGGGCCGCGGATATACCGGTCGGAAGCCGCGTGCTCTCCATCAATGGCGACGGCGATGACACGATGCTTGCTGAGCTCATGCGCCTGTCTTCGCACGATGGGCAGATCACCACGCTGCCGATGCGCGACATCGGCGCGCGCTACGCCATCTATCGCCACCGCCTGCATGGAAACGAGGCCAGTTTCGCGTTGCGCTACACGACACCGCAGGGGGCCACGGTCGCGCGTACCGTGACGGCCACACCGCTGGCCGATCGCCCCAGGGAACCGGTCGCCGAGAAGGCTGTTGCCCGTCTGGAATGGCTGGCACCTGGCATGGCCTACCTGGACGTATCCACCTTCAGCAACCGCGTTTACCGCGAGGCGCACACGGATTTCCGCAGTCATATCCGCCGGCTGTTCGAAGAGATCGAGCGTGGCCGCGCGACGCGGTTGATCCTGGATCTACGCCGCAACGGTGGCGGCAGTGAGCCCAACGAAAGCATCCTGTTTTCCTTCCTGGTCGCGCAGCCATTGCACAAGTACGCCTCCGTCCAGACCCGGGGGCAGCACCTGAGGGTGACCAGCCGCTCGGGCCGGGTGTTCGAGCAGGACGTGTTCGATGAGGATGAAATCCACTTCCAGAAGGTGCTGCCGGACGGGCGACTGTCCCGACTGAATGTGCCGCCGGAAGGGCTGATGAGCCATTGGGTGCCTTCCGTGCCGGTCTATCGCGGGCGGCTGGTGGTCCTCGCCGGCGGGGCCACGTTCTCCGGCGGTGCGGAACTGGCCTCGATGCTGCACCACGTGCGGCGCGGGGTGTTCGTCGGGGAGGAAGTTGGCGGCACCCATGAGGGCAACACCAGCGGCTACAACTGGCGCGTGGAACTGCCCGACAGTGGCGTGCGCCTGAAGGTGCCGCTGTTGAAATTCACCTTCAACTGGCCAGGCCTGCCGCAGGGACGAGGCGTGCCGGCGCAGTGCGACGTGCCGCCATCGGTGATGGAGATCGGTGTGGTCCGCGACCGTGCATGGCGGGTGGCCCGGGCGGTGGCCGAGCAGTCGTGGCGCGATCCACGGCAGGCGCAGTGCCCCACCGTGGAGTGACGCGTACGACAGCGCCTGCCTGATTCATGCGCTGCTGATCAGCGCCTCGCGCAGCGCGGCCAGCCCCTTCCGGTGTCGCTTGGCGGAGGGAATGACGAGGTAGTAGGTTTCTTCCCCGCGATCCACGCGCACATCGAAGGGCGCGACCAGGCGCCCACGCTGGAGCTCGGCCTCCACCAGGACCTCCTGCGCCACGATGATGCCCAGGCCATCCTGCGCAGCCTCGTAGGCCACCGCCGAGCTCTCGAACACCCGCTGCCGTGTCATGCAGGCCGGATCGATACCCGCCGCCACGCACCAGTGTTCCCAGTCATCCGGTCGCGCACTGACCCGCAACAGGGTCTGCTCGGCGAGCCAGACCGCATCGCGTGGTTTGCTGGGTCGGATCAGCGACGGAGCACACACCGCCACCAGCACATTGCGGACCAGCGGTGTGGCGTCGTAGTCCGGCCAGTCCCCAAGCCCCAGCCGGACCGATGCATCGCAGTCGGCGCCGGGCGTCCAGTCCGAGGAGGTGGTCAAGCGGATATCCACCTCCGGATGCAGCACCTGGAAGTGGCTGAGGCGGGGGATGAGCCAACGCGTAGCGAAGGTTGTGTGCGAGTGCAGCCGCACGACCGCGCGGTGGTCCAGGCCCTGCAGTGCCTCGGTCGCTTTGCGGATGCCGTCCAGATGGGTGCTGATCTGGTGGTAGTAGGTCGCCCCCGCCGTTGAGAGCGCCAGGCCGCGACCGCTGCGCTCCAGCAGGCGCATATCCAGAAAGTCGTCCAGCACCTTCAACTGCCGGCTGACCGCACCGGGGGTGACAAAGAGCGCTTCGGAGGCGGCGCGCACGGAGCCGGTCCGTGCGACGGCCTCGAAGGCGACCAGCGCATTGAGCGGGGGCAGGCGTGCCATGAGAGTTTCCATAAACTCAATGATTCAGGAAAATTAGTCGATTGTCCCGGGTCCGTCCAGTGCCGAGACTGGCTCCACGCCGCCATCTGGCGGGCATTCCCCCTCTGGAGACACCGCATGAACGTAATCAATCCCGCCGACGGCTCGGTCGTCGGCGTCGCCCCTGAAATGAGCGCCGCCGAGGTTCAGGCCGCCATCGACCGGACCTGCAACGCATTCCCGGCGTGGTCGCGGACCTTGGCCAAGGAGCGTGGCGCCGCGCTGCGCCGCTGGTTCGAACTGGTCAGCGCGGACAAGGAGGCCTTTGCCGAATTGCTGGTGAAGGAAAACGGCAAGTGCCGGAGCGAAGCCCTCGGGGAAATCAGCTATGGGCTGGGCTTCATCGAGTGGTACGCCGAGGAGGCCAAGCGCGTCTATGGCGAGACCATTCCTGCCCACGTGGACAACGCTGCGGTGATCGTGACGCGTGAGCCGGTGGGGCCGACCGCTGCGATCACCCCGTGGAACTTCCCCTTCATGATGATTGCGCGCAAGGTCGCCACCGCGCTGGCGGCTGGCTGCACCATGATCATCAAGCCCTCTGAAGAGACACCGCTCAGCGCCTACAAGCTGTTGGAGTACGCCCGTCGCGCGGGGATTCCGGACGGGGTGCTGGAAATGGTGACAGGCGACCCGAAGCAGATCGGCGAGGCATTCACCAGTGACCCGCGCATCCAGAAGATCTCCTTCACCGGTTCGACCCATGTCGGCCGTCTACTCGCCCGCAACAGTGCGGACACGCTGAAGAAGATGACCATGGAGCTGGGCGGCAATGCGCCTTTCGTCGTCTTCGATGACACCGACATCGATGCAGCGGTGGCCGCATTGGTATCGGCCAAGCTGCGCAACTCCGGCCAGGTCTGCATTTCCCCCAATCGGATCTATGTGCAGGATGGCATCTATGACACGTTCGCCGCGCGCTTGAAGACGGCTGTGGAGGCGATCCGGGTGGACCAGGGCCTGCAGGATGGGTTCGTGGTGGGGCCGCTGATCAACCAGTCCGCCATCAACAAGGTGGAGGCACTGGTGGCTGACGCCGTCGCGCAGGGTGCCGTCCTTGTCACGGGCGGTACGCTGGCCAGGCCCAATTCCCTGTTCTATCGCCCGACGCTGCTGGCCGAGGTGCCCGACACCGCGCAGGTGCGTACCACGGAGATCTTTGGGCCGGTGTTTCCGCTCTACCGGTTCTCCACCGAAGCGGAGGTCGTGCAGCGTGCCAACGACACCGAGTACGGCCTGGTGGCGTACGCCTTCACCCGTGATCTTGCGCGCGCCTTCCGCCTGTCGCGCGACATCTCCGCCGGCATGGTCATCCTCAACAGTGGTTCGGTGGGGGCCGAGTCGGTGCCCTTCGGCGGCGTCAAGCAATCCGGCTACGGCCGCGAAGGCGGTTCCCACGGTATCCGGGAGTACGTCAGCATCAAGTACACCCTGATGGCGGGACTGGATCAGTAGTTCCACGCAACACGACGATGTCGCCGCCCGTCAGTTGGCGGCGGCATCGTGCCCGGGGACGCGCCGCGCCAACGGTCCCCACCCGGCCAACGCGATCCCTCCGACGAAGACCGCTGCCGTGCCGACCGCGTTCATCAGCAGGTCCACCGCAGGCGCATCGGGCATCGCGAACGCGACGGCGATCCCCTCCAGGACGGGGCTGATGATGAGATACAACCCGATCACCGCCAGGACCCGGCCGAGTCGCTGCCACGGCGTACGCGGATCCTCGGGCCAGCCACGCACCTGCAGGTACCCGAGCACCAGCAGCATGCCCAGGAAGCGCCCCGCGGTATCGGCAGGGATGACGGGGGTGATCACGGCCGCTGCAGCTAGCCCGACCCCCAGTGCGGCCAGGGTGAGGTGACGCGGCAGGTTCCGGGGTACGCGTACCGCTTGCGGCATGTACCGCCATGCGAACACGCCCAAGGTAATCCCGACCAGCCATCCGCCCAGCACATCCGACAGGAAGTGCCGGCCCAGGTACATCCGTGACAGCGCCATCAGCAACGGCCAGCCGATCAGCAGCGCGATCCGCCAGCCGACACCGCGGATGCCGAAGCACAGCACCACGGCTGCCATCGCAGCCGTCGCCACGCCCACATGCCCACTGATGAACCCATAGTCCGGATCTGGCTGCGCACGCAGGGCGGCAATCGCTTCATCGGTCGGCAGCGTCCAGAACGATCCGGCGGCGCCATCGGCGACCAGCGCGTGGTCCGGCCGGCCCTTGTCCAACACGTGGATGTCGACATCGCTGGGGCGGGGCAGGGCGGCACCCTGCTTGATCGCGTGCGTGGCCATCGACATCAGCAGTACCGCCATCATGATGCCCAACCCCGCGCGCAGACGCACCCCGAAGCTGCAGACCACGATCAACAGCACGTACGCCCATTCGTAGCCCAGCGCGCTGACGAAGTTCATCAACGGCAACATCCACGCTGCATCGAAGAAGGACTGCAGCCACACATGCCAATGGGTCTGGAACATCCGTATTCCTCAGTGCCGGGCCACCGCCTGCGTGACCGGCAACGATAGCGGCTCCCGGCGCAGTCCGAAAAGAGGGCGCAGCCAGGCGATGCGCCGGATCAGCCCTTCGTGCAGCAGCAGGCAACCCGCCACGGTTCCAGCCAGTACCAGCAGTGGCTCCCACCACGGCCCCAGGTGCAGCGGTTTGACCCAGAACAGCAGCGCGATGATCAGGCTCTGGTGCAGGATGTACCAGGGATACACCGCCTCGGTGCAGTACGGCAGCCAGCGGAACGGGCGATCCAGATATACCTTGGCCCAGCCGAGCAGGGTCAGCAGTACGGCCCACAGGTACAGTGACTGGCTGGCCATCACCTGCAGCATCCAGACGCTGTCCGGCCACTGCCGCAGCACCGAATCGGCCGGCAACGCCCGCCCCAGGATTCGGATGCCGAAGTACCAGCTCGCCGCAATGACCGCCACCCACAGGGTGGTCCGGCGCAGTTCGACCACGCGGACCCAGAACGGGGTGGCGCGGGCAAGCAGATAGCCCGCCAGGAACACCGTGCCGTACTTGGCGTGCTGGTACCAATCGCCAAACAGCAGATTGGTGGATGGGAAGCGGGGATCGAGCCAGGCCACCCAGCCGAAGGAAAGCAGGCTGGGCAGCCCGATCAGCAGCGGCGCCGGCGCACGGGTGAAGCGCTCCACGGCGCGATGCACGGCAGCGGTATCCAGCGCCGGCATCAGCAAGGCGAGTACCAGCGTGTAGATCCACAGGTAGGCCAGGTACCACAGGTGGTTCCAGGTGATGCGGAGCTGCCACCCGGCGAAGCTGTCCTGTGGCCAGGCCGGCATCTGCCAGTAGCGCAGCAGGAAGGTGCCGAAGCCGGGCTCGATACGCCCGTTGGTCACTGCCTCGCAGTACGGCTGGATCGGCACCACCACGGCCATGCCGAACAGCAGCGGCAGCAGCAGCCGCCACGTGCGCAGCACGGCAAAGCGCGCGATGCGCGTCTCGGGCCGCATCAGGGCGATGGCGATACCGGAGAGCAGGAACAGCAACTGCATCCGCCAGCGGTTGACCAGCAGCATCGGCCATTGCAGCCACTCGGCGGTGTAGTCGCTCTTGAGATGGAACCCCCAACCGTCCACGTAGGCCATGGCGGTGTGATACAGGATGAGCAGGGCGAAGGCGAACACGCGCAGGGCGTCGATGTCGTGGCGGCGTGGCATGGTCGGGACAGGGAGAGCAAAGGAGCCTCCACGGTGCGCATGGGCATCGCGCTCGGCCATGCCAAAGGGGTCTGACGTCGGCGCCAAGTGACGAATGGCGGTCGCCAAGTGACGGACGGGGCGCACTACCATGGGGCGATGAGACAGGCTGAGCACCCTTTGCGAATGGATGATTCAATGGCGAACGGACGTGCCGCGCGGTGGCGCCCGGGTGCGCGGATGCTGGTGTGGTCGGTGATCCTGCTGACCACGGCGGTGGCCAACGCAGTGGTCGAAGTGATGGATGCGGGGCGCCGCGGCGAGGACCTGGGCTTGTGGCAGCCGATGATCTGGGAGCTGAGCAGCGTCGCGATGATTCTGCTGACACTGCCGGTGCTGTGGTGGGGCTGCCAGCGTTGGCCGCTGCATGCCGATAACTGGAAGCGGCGGCTGCCGCTGTATCTGCTGGCCAGCGTAGCGTGGTCGCTGGTGCACGTGGTGGGGATGATGGCGCTGCGCCATCTGGCCTATGCGGCGCTGGGCTATCACTATCAGGACGACGCCACCTGGCCGGTACGCCTGATGTACGAGTACCTCAAGGATGTCCGCGCATTCTTCACGTTCGTGGCGATCGAGCACTTCTTCAGCTGGTTCGGGCGGCGCCGGCAGGGCGAAGCCCATCTGCTGGTGGCGCCGGATGATGCGCCCCCGGTGGAAGCGGTGGAGCGCCCGGAACGGTTCCTGGTGCGCAAGCTGGGGCGCGACTTCCTGGTCGCCACTGGTGATATCGAATATGCCCAGGCGGCCGGCAACTACGTCAATCTGCGGGTGCGCGGGCACGATTACCCGCTGCGCAGCACCATGGCGGCGCTGGAAGAGCGGCTGGACCCGGGCGTATTCGTGCGGGCCCACCGCAGCTGGCTGGTGAACGTGCGCCACCTGGTCTCGATCGAGCCGCTGGATGGGGGCGAGGCCCTGCTGCACATGGACGATGGGGGCCGGGTGCCGTGCAGCCGCCGGCAGCTGCCCTCGTTCCGGCAGGCCCTGGCGGTGCAGGCACCGGCGTGACGCTGCGCACGCCCGTGTTCAGCGATGTCGTTTCTCTACCCCCGGGCGGGCGCCCAGCACCCCGGCCACCGCCGGAAAGCCCCGGATAGGCTATGATGGACAGTCTTTTCGCACGCATTAATCGCCGACATGATCGAGCTCAATCCTGTCCGCCAGCGCATCACCGATCTCACCGATCGCGTGCTCTCGCTCAGGGGGTATCTTTGACTACGACGCCAAGAAAGAGCGTCTGGAAGAAGTAACCCGGGAACTGGAAAACCCGGATATCTGGAACAACGCCGAGTACGCCCAGAATCTTGGCCGCGAACGCGCCAACCTGGACAAGACCGTGGGCGGCATCGCCACGATCCTCGACGGCCTGACCGAGTCGGGCGAACTGCTGGAACTGGCCGAAAGCGAACAGGACGAAGAAACCGCCCTGGCCGTGGTCAGTGACCTGGACAAATACCAGAAGCACGTGGAGCAGCTGGAGTTCCAGCGCATGTTCTCCGGCCAGATGGACAACGCCGCTGCGTTCGTCGACATCCAGGCCGGCGCCGGCGGTACCGAAGCCCAGGACTGGGCCGAGATCCTGCTGCGCATGTACCTGCGCTGGTGCGAATCGCGCGGCTGGAAGACCGAACTGATGGAAGTCTCCGGCGGCGACGTCGCGGGCATCAAGTCGGCCACGCTGCGCGTGGAAGGCGATTACGCCTATGGCTGGCTGAAGACCGAGACCGGCGTGCACCGCCTGGTGCGCAAGTCGCCGTTCGATTCGGACAACCGCCGCCATACCAGCTTCACCTCGGTGTTCGTGTCGCCGGAAGTCGATGACAACATCGAGATCGACATCAACCCGGCCGACCTGCGTACCGATGTGTACCGCTCCTCGGGCGCCGGTGGTCAGCACGTCAACAAGACCGAGTCGGCGGTGCGTATCACGCACATTCCGACCAACACGGTCGTGGCCTGCCAGACCGGCCGCAGCCAGCACCAGAACCGCGACAACGCGATGAAGATGCTGGCCGCCAAGCTGTACGAGCTGGAAATCCAGAAGCGCAACGCCGAGCGTGACGCGGTGGAAGCCACCAAGTCCGACATCGGCTGGGGCAGCCAGATCCGCAACTACGTGCTCGACCAGAGCCGTATCAAGGACCTGCGCACCGGCATCGAACGCTCCGATACGCAGAAGGTGCTGGACGGCGACCTCGACGAATTCGTCGAAGCCAGCCTGAAGTCCGGCCTGGCCGTGGGTGCCAAACGCACCGACGCCTGACCGTCGGGGCCGCCACGCGCGGCCCCGATCCGTTGTGCCCGGGTCACGCCCGGTTTCGCAATCCGCCCCGACCATCGGCATGATGGCGGGGACCGTCCCTCCCCCCGACATACATAGACCCACGCCATGAACGATCAGACCGCCGCGCCGCAGCCCCCCGTCGACGAGAACAGCCTCATCGCCGAGCGCCGCGCGAAACTGACCGCCCTGCGCGGGCAGGGCATTGCCTACCCGAACGATTTCCGCCGCGAGCACTTCGCCGGCACCCTGCAGGCCGAGTTCGCCGATGCCGAGCAGTGGACCGCCGAAGCGCTGGAGGCCAGCGACCGCCAGGTCAAGATGGCCGGCCGCCTGATGGCCAAGCGCGTGATGGGCAAGGCCAGCTTCGCCCAGATCCAGGACGAGTCCGGCCGCATCCAGCTGTTCCTGCAGGGCAGCACGCTGGGCGATGCCTACACCGCCTTCAAGGGCTGGGACGTGGGCGACATCATCGCCGTCGAGGGTGGGCTGACCCGCACCAAGACCGGTGAGCTGTCGGTCAAGGCGACCAGCATCCGCCTGCTGACCAAGTCGCTGCGCCCGCTGCCGGACAAGTGGCACGGCCTGGCCGACGTGGAGCAGCGCTACCGCCAGCGCTATGTGGACCTGATCGTGACCCCGGAGTCGCGCGAGGTGTTCATCAAGCGCTCGCGGATCATCCGTGCCATGCGCGCCTGGCTGGACAGCCGCGACTTCCTGGAAGTCGAAACGCCGATGATGCATTACATCCCCGGCGGCGCCACGGCCAAGCCGTTCACCACCCACCACAACGCGCTGGACCTGGACCTGTACCTGCGCGTGGCGCCGGAGCTGTACCTCAAGCGCCTGGTCGTGGGCGGCCTGGAGCGCGTGTACGAAATCAACCGCAACTTCCGCAATGAAGGCGTCAGCACGCGCCACAACCCGGAATTCACCATGATGGAGCTGTACGAGGCCTACGCCACGTACACCGAAGTGATGGACCTGACCGAAGGCGTGATCCGTGACGTGGCCAGCAAGGTGCTGGGCACCACCACGGTGGAGTGGGACGGCGCCACCATCGACCTGGCCCCGGCCTTCCGTCGCTGGCGCATGGACGAGGCGGTACGCCACCACAACCCAGAGATCAGCGCCGCCGACTGCACCGACCGCGACGCGCTGGCGGCCCATTGTGAACGCCTGAAGATCCGCATCAAGCCGTCCTACGGCTGGGGCAAGCTGCTGCTGGAGATCTTCGAAGCCACCGTCGAGCACACCCTGATCCAGCCGACCTTCATTACTGACCACCCGGTCGAAGTCTCGCCGCTGGCCCGTGCCAACGATGACCAGCCGGGCTATACCGACCGCTTCGAACTGTTCATCAACGGCAAGGAGCTGGCCAACGGCTTCTCCGAGCTGAACGATCCGGAAGACCAGGCGGCCCGCTTCCAGGCCCAGGTGACGGCGAAGGAGGGCGGTGACGACGAAGCCATGCATTACGACGCCGATTACATCCGCGCGCTGGAGTACGGCATGGCCCCGACCGGCGGCCTGGGCATCGGCATCGACCGTCTGGTGATGCTGCTGACCGGCAGCAGCTCGATCCGTGACGTGCTGCTGTTCCCGTACATGCGTCCGGAAAACTGAGACCTGGGTCCGGGCGTGCTTGGGGCGCGTCCGGCGCGGGGGTTCCGCTGCCGTGGCCGCGCGAGTATGGTTTCTGCGTGGCCTTAACAGGCGCTATGGCGTGATGGCCACGGACCATGACGGGTTGCAGGGGGGATGCCGACATAGGCGTCACACTGTGACGACGATCATGAACTGGGGTGTTCATGACGGAGGCGGACCGATGCAAGGTGCCAGTGTGCAGACGGGCGGAGTATCCTCTCCGCAGCATGTTCCAGTGTGGTCAAGGAAGAAGGCAGAAGCAGCCTTGAATATTGTCATCGTTGACGATCAGACGTCCGCGCGTACCATGCTGCGCCATGTCATCGAGGACATCGCGCCGGAGCTGTCCGTGCACGACTTCGGCGATCCGCTGACGGCACTGGCCTGGTGCGAGTCGCACGCCGTGGATCTGCTGTTGCTGGATTACCGCATGCCGGAGATGGACGGGCTGGAGTTCGCCCGCCGTTTCCGCCGCCTGCCCAAGCACCGCGACATCCCCGTGATCCTGATCACCGTGGTCGGCGACGAGCCGATCCGCCAGGCCGCGCTGGAAGCCGGGGTGATCGATTTCCTGGTCAAGCCGATCCGCCCACGCGAACTGCGCGCACGCTGCTACAACCTGTTGCAGCTGCGCCAGCAGTCGGAGAACGTCAAGCAGCGCGCGCTGTCGCTGGAGCAGCGCCTGCTGGCGAGCATGCACGAGGTGGAGGAGCGCGAGCGCGAGACGCTGTCGCGGCTGGCGCGGGCGATCGAGTTCCGTGATGCCGGCACCAGTGCCTACCTGGAGCGCATGGCGCATGTCGCCGGCCTGATCGCCGAGCAGCTCGGGCTGCCGGAGGAAGAGGTCAAGCTGATCGAGATGGCCGCGCCCCTGCATGACATGGGCAAGATCGCCATTCCCGACGCGGTGCTGCTCAAGCAGGGCAAGCTGAGTGATGAGGAGCAGGCGATCATGCGCCGGCACCCGCGGATCGGCTATGAGCTGCTCAGCGGCAGCCAGAATCGTTTCATCCAGGTCGGTGCGTTGATCGCGCTGCGCCACCACGAACGTTACGACGGCAGCGGCTACCCGGATGGTCTGGTCGGCGATGCCATTCCGCTGGAAGCGCGGATCGTGGCAGTGGCCGATGTGTTCGACGCCCTGATCTCACCCCGTCCGTACAAGGAAGCATGGACGATGGAAGCCACGCTGGCGTATCTGTATGCCCAGCGCGGCCGTTTGTTCGATCCGCGCTGCGTCGATGCCCTGCTGCGCGGCCGCCTCCAGCTTGAGGAGATCTGCGCACAGCACTCCACCGCGTCATCCCGCCCGGGGATGTGATATGCGTCGTCTGTACCCGCGCCTGAAGCAACGACTGGCGCAACGCCCGGATACCGAGCACGGCCAGGCGATCGTTCGCATCGTGCTGATCACCCTGATCCTGCTCTATGTGCTGATGCCCGGGCCGCGCCACGACCTGCCGCCGGCGCAGTACCACGGGGTGCTGGCGATCGTGCTGACCGGCCTGACCCTCTCGCTTGGGCTGTTCGGCTGGCTGCTGTGGCGGCCGGGGCGTTCGGATCCGCGCCGGGTGGCCGGCATGCTCGCCGACTACGGCCTGATCGCCGCTGGCATGGTGCAGATGGGTGAGCCGCTGGCCTGGGTCTACATCGTGGTGATGTGGGTGACCGTCGGCAACGGCATGCGCTACGGCAACAACTATCTCTATGTGGCCGTGGCGATGGCCATGGTCAGCTTTGGCAGTACCGCACTGCTCACCCCGTACTGGCATCAGAACGCGCGGCTGGCGTTCGGCCTGTGGCTGGGCCTGGCAGCGGTGCCGCTGTATTTTTCCACGCTGCTGCGGCAGCTGACCCGCGCGATGGCGGAGGCACGCCGCGCAAGCGAGGCCAAAAGCCGCTTCCTGGCCAACATGAGCCATGAATTCCGCACGCCGCTCAACGGCTTGTCGGGCATGACCGAGCTGTTGGCCACCACCAAGCTCGATGAAGAGCAGCGCGAGTGCGTCAATACGATCCAGGCGTCCTCGCGCAGTCTGCTGGCGCTGGTGGAAGAGGTGCTGGACATCTCCGCGATCGAGGCCGGCAAGCTGCGCGTGACCGCCGAGGACTTCGCGCTGGCCGATGTGATCCAGGCCATCGGGTTGATCCTGCTGCCGCAGGCCAAGGCCAAGCGGCTGGATTACCGGGTCAAAGTGGCCGACACCGTGCCGCCGTTGTTGCGGGGTGATCTGGGCCACCTCCGTCAGATCCTGCTCAACATCGCTGGCAACGCGGTCAAGTTCACCGATCACGGCCGGGTCGAAATCCGTGTCGCGGTGCTCGATGCCGAATCCAACGGCGGGGTCCGCCTGCGCTTCGACATCCTCGATACCGGCATTGGGGTCACCCCGGAAATGCGTCCGCGCCTGTTCGAAGCGTTCGAGCAGGCCGATGTGAGCATGGCGCGCCGCCACGAAGGCACCGGCCTGGGGACGACCATCGCCAAGGGCCTGGTGGAAGCGATGGGTGGCGAGATCGGCTACCAGGAGAACCCGCCGCAGGGCAGTCACTTCTGGTTCGAGCTGCCGTTTGCGCCGCCGCGCGTGCCGCTGGGCACCGTCACCCCGGCCCTGGTCGGCGACGGGCTGCCGGACCGCAACGGCAATGTCATCGCCTTCGCCGATCCGTTCCTGCGCCACCGCGCGCGCGTGCGCAGCATGCACATCCTGGTGGCCGATGATCACGAGGCCAACCGGATGGTGCTGCAGCGCCTGCTGCAGAAAGCCGGTCACAGGGTCCTGTGCGTCAACGGTGGCGAAGCGGTGCTGGATGCGATGGCCGAGAGCGATTTCGATGCGGCCATCGTGGATCTGCACATGCCCGGCATGAGTGGCCTGGACATGCTCAAGGAACTGCGGGTGATGCAGGCCGGGGGCGGTCCCCGCACCCCGGTGCTGGTGCTCAGTGCCGATGTCACCCCCGAGGCCATCCAGCGCTGCACCCAGGCCGGTGCACATACCTTCCTGGCCAAACCGGTGGTCGCCGTGCGCCTGCTGGACGTGCTGGCTGACATCGCCTCCAACGGGCAACTCAAGGCCAGCGCGCCGATCGTACGCACCGCCACCGTCTTGGATGGCGTGCTGGATCCCGGCGTGCTCGACGAATTGGCTTCGCTCGGCATGGGCGATGGCTTCGAGCGCGAGTTCATCCGCCAGTGCCTGGCCGATGCCGAGCAGTGCGTCGGTGTGGCACTGGCCGACGGCGAGCGCGGCGATTGGGTGCATTTCCGTGAGCAGGCCCACGCGATCAAGGGCGTGGCCAGCAATCTGGGCCTGGTCCGCGTGGCGAACCGCGCGGGCGACCTGATGCGCATGGCCGACTGGCAGCTCAAGAGCGAGTGGCGCCAGCGCATGACCCTGCTGCAGGCAGGCATCAAGGAAGGCCGTCAGGCGCTGGATGCGCGTGCGCAGCGCAAGGCCCAGGGCCAGGCCGATGACGGCGGCGACATGCGCTGAGCGGTCACGCCGGTGGCGGCGTGGCAGCCGGCTCGAAGGCGCTCAGGTCCAGCCCGGCGGACTGGAAGCGCTGCACTACCTGCCGTAGACCCTCTGCATCCTCCCGGGTCGGACCTGCGCGCAGGATCGCCGCCGAACAGATACGTTGATCGGTGAGGCAGTGTTCGGGTTGCTCAAGCTGCGCGGCAGTCATCGCGATCACGATGGCCATGCGAGCAACAGTGCTGTCTGCCACTCGATCGCCTCGGTAGAACGCGGCGAACTGCTGCTGGACGGCCGATGCGGATGTCGCGCCGTTCGGGGGCGATGCGCCGGGGTGTGCGAGCAACGCGGTCTGTCCACCCTGCTCGAGCGCGCGCATCTCATCGGCCAGGACGGTTTCAAGGATGAACGCCTCTACGGCACTGGGGACGTAGCCCACGCCGGTGGCGGCGGCGTACCGGGTCGGTGCCATGGCCAGCAGCGCCATGCAGAGCAGCAGGCACACGCGGCGCCCGCGTCGATCAGATTGTTCCGTGGTGTTCAACATCCGTCCTGCTGGATCATGGGGGAGCGCACGATACAAGAAAAAAAGCCCGGCGGCAGCCGGGCTTGAACAACACAGGGGAGGGGAGGACTCAGGCGACGTCGAGGGTGGCGCGGCGCGTCTGGGCCTTGATCAGGCGGTCCATGGTGCGCAGCGACTTGTCGCCCAGCGCGAGGGCGGAGTCCACCCAGACCTTGGTGATTTCCAGCAGTTCGTCGTAGCGCACGGCCTGGGCAAGGTTGCGCGCGGCATTCATCGCCAGGTATGAGTGTGGAATGCGCTGGTGCTGGCGGATCAGGTCTTCCACGGCTTTGACGCCCTGGCCCTTCGGCACCAGCACGTCGACCACGCCCATGGCATGCATTTCTTCGGCGGAATACACGCGGCCGTCGAGGATGATCTTCTCGGCCAGCTGCGGGGCCACGCGCTTGCACAGGAACGAGTAGGCACCCATGCCCGGGAACAGGCCGAACAGCACCTCCGGCAGGCCCATGCCGCAGCCTTCCTCGGCCACGATGGTGTGGCAGGCCAGCGCCATTTCCAGGCCGCCGCCGAGCGCGTCGCCCTGGATCAGCGCGATCGAGCGCACGTCGCCACCAAAGCCGGTATGCAGGTGGTGCACACCTTCCACGCAGCGCTGCGCATAGGTCAGCAGGCGGTCGCGGTTGCCCTCGCGGATCAAGCGGGTGAACAGGTCCAGATCGCCGCCCAGGTTGTAAGCATTCGCATCGGAGGCGAGCACGAAATGGCGCAGCTTGCCGCTGTTGCGCTCGGCCGGGCTGCGGGTGATCGCGCTCATGAAGTTCCACATTTCATCGAGCATGTCCTTGCGGCAGCACGGGCGGATGCCGCTGGCCGCGTCGGCATGCATGAACAGCCAATGGGCATCGTCGTTGCCCGTGGTTTCAGTGCGGATGGTGGCGTAGCGGTGGTTGACGGGCAGCTTTTCAACGGTGCTCATGGCGATTTCCTCGGAGGCTGGCCCGCTGGGAGGACGGTGGGCGGCGGGCCTGACGGGTCCACACGCCGCGATCCTACACCCCCGGCATCTCACGCAATGCAAAAGGCCCCCGCCGTTGCCGGCAGGGGCCCTGTGAAGATGCAGCCGTTGGGGAACCGTTACGGCGCGGGCGTATCGCGCAGTTCGCGGCGCAGGATCTTGCCGACGTTGGTCTTCGGCAGCTCCTTGCGGAACTCCACGATCCGCGGGTGCTTGTAGCCGGTCAGGTTGGCACGCGCGTGCTCCTTGACCATCTCGGCGGTGAGGTTGGGGTCCTTCTTGACGATGACCACCTTGACCACTTCGCCGGACTTTTCATCGGGCACGCCGACCGCCGCGACTTCGAGTACGCCGGGCATCATTGCAATGACGTCTTCGACCTCATTGGGGTACACGTTGAAGCCGGACACCAGGATCATGTCCTTCTTGCGGTCCACGATGTAGAAGAAGCCCTGCTCATCCATGCGCGCCATATCGCCGGTATGCAGCCAGCCCTCGGCGTCGACCGCCTGCGCGGTGTCTTCCGGGCGCTGCCAGTAGCCCTTCATGACCTGCGGGCCCTTGATGCACAGCTCGCCGACTTCGCCGGCGGACAGCGTCTTGCCGGCGTCATCTTTCACGCAGGCATCGGTGGACGGGATCGGCAGGCCGATCGCGCCGTTGTACTCGGCCAGGTTGAGTGGATTGATGCAGGCGGCCGGCGAGGTCTCCGTCAGGCCATAGGCCTCGACCAGGGTCACGCCGGTGACCTTTTTCCAGCGTTCGGCAACAGCGCGCTGCACGGCCATGCCGCCACCGAGAGTGACCTTCAGCGAGGAGAAATCGACCTCGTCGAAGCCGGGGGTGTTGAGCAGGCCGTTGAACAGCGTGTTGACGCCGGTGATCGCGGTGAAGCGGGTCGCCTTGAGCTCCTTGACGAAGCCCTTCATGTCGCGCGGGTTGGTGATCAGGTAGTTGCAGCCACCGAACTTCATGAAGACCAGGCCGTTCGCCGTCAGCGCGAAGATGTGGTACAGCGGCAGGGCGGTGATGATCACCTCCTTGCCCATCTCGATGCCCGAGGCGGAGATCCAGGCCGAGGCCTGCTGCATGTTGGCGACCAGGTTGCGGTTGGTCAGCATCGCGCCCTTGGCCACGCCGGTGGTGCCGCCGGTGTACTGCAGGAAGGCGACATCGTCGTGGTCGATCTCGACCTTGGGCAGGGTGTGGCGGCTGCCCAGCTTGAGCGCCTGGTTGAAGCGGATCGCGCCGCGCAGGCTGTAGTTGGGCACCATCTTCTTGATGTACTTCAGGACGAAGTTCACCACGATGCCCTTGGCGCCGAGCATGTCGCCCAGGCCGGTGGTCACGACGTGCTTGATCGGGGTGTCGGCGATGACCTGCTGCACGGTGTCGCAGAAGTTGTCGACCACCACCAGCACGGCTGCGCCCGAGTCCACCAGCTGGTGCTTGAGCTCGCGGGCGGTGTACAGCGGGTTGACGTTGACTACGGTCAGGCCGGCACGCAGCACGCCGAAGGTCGCGATCGGGTACTGCAGGCAGTTGGGCATCATCAGGGCGACGCGGTCACCCTTCTTGAGCTGCAGCTCACCGAGCAGGTAGGCGGCGAACTGTTCGACCAGTGCGTCCGTTTCCCCGTAGGTCAGAACCTTGCCGAAACTGGAGTAGGCGGGGCGGTCGCGGAACTTGGCCACCGAAGTGTCGAAGACGGCCGACACCGAATGGAACTCGTTGACGTCGATCTCGGCGGGTACGCCTTTGGGATAACTCTGCAGCCAGGGTCGTTCCAGACTCATATTCCCCCTCCAGGAAACGTGGATGATGTAACGCGATGACGGAGAGTATCCGTCGTTTCATGCCTCGGCAGCATACCGTCCCGAATGGGAAACGCGAAGGGCCGGTGAAGAAAGGCCGCGGAGGGGCGTCAGGACGCGTTGTTTGCGACATGCCAGGCCGGTGCCCACGACCCGCGGTCGTGGGCTACCGTGTGGGTCACGGCCGGGGGGCGTGACCCGACTCCGCCGGGAACGCGACGGCCGGCTTACTTCTTGCCGGCCAACTGGCGCAGCACATACTGCAGCAGGCCGCCGTGCTTGAAGTACTCCACTTCCTTCGGGGTCAGCAGCATCACATGGGCCTCGAAGGTCTTCTTCGAGCCATCCGCCCGGGTCGCGGTGAGGGTGGCCGACTTGCTGGCGCCATCCTCCAGACCGGTGATGTCGATCACTTCCGAACCGTCCAGGCCCAGGCTCTGCGCGTTGTCGCCGTTCTTGAACTGCAGCGGCAGCACGCCCATGCCGACCAGGTTGGAGCGGTGGATGCGCTCGAAGCTTTCGGCGATCACCGCCTTGACGCCCAGCAGGTTGGTGCCCTTGGCCGCCCAGTCGCGCGAGGAGCCGGTGCCGTATTCCTTGCCGGCGAAAACCACCAGCGGGACGCCCTCGGCCTTGTACTTGACGGCCGCATCGTAGATCGCCAGCTTCTGCGGCTCGCCGCCGTTCTTCGGGAAGTACAGCGTATTGCCGCCTTCTTCGCCGCCGAACATCAGGTTCTTGATCCGGATGTTGGCGAAGGTCCCGCGCACCATCACGTCATCGTTGCCGCGGCGGCTGCCGTAGCTGTTGAAGTCGGCCGGCTGGACGCCACGCTCCTGCAGGAAGCGTCCGGCGGGGGAATCCTTCTTGATGTTGCCCGCCGGGGAGATGTGGTCGGTGGTGATGGAGTCGCCGAACAGGCCCATCACCCGCGCGCCATGCACATCCTCGATGTGGCCGACGTCCATCGTCATGCCCTCGAAGTAGGGCGGGTTCTTGATGTAGGTCGAGCTGCCATCCCACTCATACAGGTCACCATCGGGCGACTTGATGGTGTTCCAGCGGGTGTCGCCCTTGAACACATCGGCGTAGTTCTTCTTGAACATCTCCGGCCCGATGGTCGCGGCGATGACGTCGCCGATCTCCTTGTTGCTCGGCCAGATATCGCGCAGGTACACCGGCTGGCCGTCGCTGCCCGTACCCAGCGGCTCGGTGGTCAGGTCGATGTCGGTGGTGCCGGCGATGGCATAGGCGACGACCAGCGGCGGGCTGGCCAGATAATTCATTTTGACTTCCGGGTGCACACGCCCTTCGAAGTTGCGGTTGCCCGACAACACCGAAGCCACCACCAGGTCGCCAGCGGCGATGCCTGCACTGACTTCGGTCGGCAGCGGACCAGAGTTGCCGATGCAGGTGGTGCAGCCGTAGCCGACCACGTAGAAGCCAATCTTCTCCAGCTGGGTCAGCACGCCGGCTTTTTCCAGGTAATCGGTGACCACGCGCGAACCCGGGCCGAGCGAGGTCTTGACCCACGGCTTGCGGTCCAGGCCCTTGGCCGCGGCGTTGCGGGCGAGCAGGCCGGCCCCGATCATCACCGCCGGGTTGGAGGTGTTGGTGCACGAGGTGATCGCAGCGATGACCACTGCGCCATCCTTCAGGCGGAATTTCTGGCCATCCAGCTCGACGTCGCTGTAGCCCTTGGCCAGCTGTTCGTTGCCGACCGCCGCGCCGCCGCCTTCATTGACGAACTTGGAGACGTCATCGTTGCGCTTGTCGCGGTTGGTGGTCAGGCCGACCAGGTTGTCGCGGTAGTTCTGCTTGACGTCTTCCAGCAGCACGCGGTCCTGCGGGCGCTTCGGGCCGGCCAGCGATGGCTTGACCTGACCCATGTCCAGTTCCAGCGTGGCGCTGTAGCTGGCGTGCGCGGTGTTGGCGTCGTGCCACAGGCCCTGGGCCTTGGCATAGGCTTCCACCAGCGCGATCTGGGCCTCGCTGCGGCCGGAAAGACGCAGGTAGGTCAGTGATTCTTCGTCGATCGGGAAGATGCCGCAGGTGGCACCGTATTCCGGAGCCATATTGCCGATCGTGGCACGGTCGGCCAGCGGCAGATGCTGCAGACCCTCGCCGAAGAACTCCACGAACTTGCCGACCACCCCGTGCTTGCGCAGCATCTGGGTGACGGTCAGCACCAGATCGGTCGCGGTGGCGCCTTCGGGCATGCGGCCGGTCAGCTTGAAGCCGACCACCTGCGGGATCAGCATCGAAGACGGCTGGCCCAGCATCGCCGCTTCCGCTTCGATGCCGCCCACGCCCCAGCCGAGCACGCCAATGCCATTGATCATGGTGGTGTGGCTGTCGGTGCCGAACACGGTGTCAGGGTACGCAACAGCCTTGCCATCCTTGTCCGCGGTCATCACCACGCGGGCCAGGTTTTCCAGGTTCACCTGGTGGACGATGCCGGTGTTGGGCGGCACCACCTTGAAATTATCGAAGGCTTTCTGGCCCCAGCGCAGGAAGCCGTAACGTTCCTGATTGCGCTGGAATTCGATCTTGCCGTTGAGGTCCAGCGCGTCGGGCGTGCCGAACACATCGACCTGCACCGAGTGATCGATCACCAGTTCGGACGGGATCTGCGGATTGATCTGCTCCGGGCGACCGCCGAGCTTGACCACGGCATCGCGCATCGCAGCCAGATCGACCACGCAGGGCACACCGGTGAAATCCTGCAGCACCACGCGCGCCGGCATGAACGCGATCTCGATGTCCGGCTCGGCCTTGGGGTCCCACTGGGCAACCGCCTGGATGTGGTCCTTGCCGACGGTGACGCCGCCATCCTCATGCCGGAGCAGATTCTCCAGCAGGATCTTCATCGAGTAGGGCAGGTGGGAGATGTCGAACGTCTGCCCGAGCTTGGGCAGGCTGAAGTAGTCGTAGGTGGTGCCGCCGACGTCCAGCTGGCTGCGGGTGGAGAACGAATCGCTCATTGCAGATGACTCCTCTTGCGGATGGCTTGCGTTGGCCCGCCCGAGGCAGACCTGCTTGCGTTCGCCGCTGACCGGTAGGCCGGCGATCGTCCCGAGTATGAACGATTCAGCCGGTTATCCACCTGCGGCAGTTGGTCTCAGGCTACACGGAGATATGTATCCCTCGTGTCATGGATGAGACAGATCCTTTCTGTGCCAACGTTCCTGGCGGCCAGATCGGTACTCCAGTGGAAGTATGCCCCCGGAAGTATGTATAATTTGTGCATACTTTGGAGGGCGTACCGATGGAAGCTACCGTTGCAGAACGCGGGCAGATCACCTTGCCCAAAGCGGTCCGTGATGCGCTTGGCCTGACCAAGGGCACCCTGCTCAAGGTGGAGCTGGAGGGCAGCCGGATCATCCTGCGCAAGAGCGTGGACGATGCGATCTCCCGGGCCCGCGGCAAGTTCGCGCTGGATGGATTCGATTCGGCCGAAGCAGCGGTGCGCGCGGTACGCGACGAGGAATGAGCGCGTGATGATCGCCGTTGATTCACCGGTGCTGATTGAACTGCTCAGCAATGGCCCACAGGCCGATGCGGTCGAGGCGGGCCTGCGCCAGAGTCTGGTCAGCGGGCGCGTGGTGATCTGCGCGGTAACGCTTGCCGAGATCTGCGCGTCGCTGCGCGGCGGCGCCGAAGTGCAGGAAGCACTTGAGGAAATGGGCGTGCACTTCAGTCCGCTGGAGGCCAAATCGGCCTTGCGTGCGGGTGAGATGCACCGCCGCCACCGGCAGCGGGGTGCCAGACCTCGCGGCCTGGATGAATTCATGGTCGGGTCGCACGCACTCCTGCAGTGCGATGGACTGATCACCTGGAACGACACGTTTTACCGCGACTACTTCAAGGGCCTGAAGCTGATCGTGCCGCACGCCTGAGCCCATACTTTTAAACCGCATTCTTTCAAAGAATCACCCGGGAGTTGTCATGTTGGAAGCCTACCGCCACCACGTAGCCGAGCGCGCCGCGCTTGGCATCCCGCCGCTGCCGCTGAGCGCCCAGCAGACGGCCGACGTCATCGAGCTGCTGAAGAACCCGCCGGCCGGCGAAGCCGAGTTCCTGCTGGAACTGCTGACCCACCGCGTGCCGGCCGGCGTCGATGACGCGGCCAAGGTCAAGGCCTCGTACCTGGCTGCGATCGCCCTGGGCAGCGAAGTCAATCCGCTGATCACGCGCGAGCGCGCCACCGAACTGCTGGGCACCATGCTCGGCGGTTACAACGTCGCCCCGCTGGTCCAGCTGCTGGACGACGCCACCGTCGGTGCGATCGCCGCCGATGCGCTGAAGAACACCCTGTTGGTCTTCGATGCCTTCCACGATGTGCAGGAAAAGGCCAAGGCCGGTAACGCCAACGCCCAGGGCGTGCTGCGGAGCTGGGCCGATGCCGAATGGTTCACCAGCCGCCCGCAGGTACCGGAAAGCCTGACCATCACCGTGCTCAAGGTGACCGGCGAAACCAACACCGACGACCTGTCGCCGGCCCCGGATGCAACCACCCGCCCGGACATTCCGCTGCACGCCCTGGCGATGCTGAAGAACAAGCGTGATGGCATCGAGCCGGAAGAAGACGGCAAGCGCGGCCCGGTAAAGTTCATCGAATCGCTGAAGGACAAGGGCCACCTGGTGGCCTACGTGGGCGACGTGGTCGGTACCGGCTCCAGCCGCAAGTCCGCCACCAACTCGGTGCTGTGGTTCACCGGCGAAGATATTCCGTTCATCCCGAACAAGCGCTTCGGCGGCGTGTGCCTGGGCTCGAAGATCGCGCCGATCTTCTACAACACGATGGAAGACGCCGGCGCCCTGCCGATCGAACTCGACGTGTCGCAGATGAACATGGGCGATGTGATCGAGCTGCGCCCGTACGACGGCAAGGCCCTGAAGGACGGCGCCGTCATCGCCGAGTTCAAGGTCAAGTCCGACGTGCTGTTCGACGAAGTGCGCGCCGGTGGCCGCATTCCGCTGATCATCGGCCGCGGCCTGACCGCCAAGGCGCGTGAAGCGCTGGGCCTGGCCCCGACCGATCTGTTCCGCCTGCCGATGGACCCGCCGGATACCGGCAAGGGCTTCTCGCTGGCGCAGAAGATGGTCGGCCGCGCCTGTGGCCTGCCGGAAGGCCAGGGCATGCGCCCGGGCACCTACTGCGAACCGAAGATGACCTCGGTAGGCTCGCAGGACACCACCGGCCCGATGACCCGTGACGAGCTGAAGGACCTGGCCTGCCTGGGCTTCTCGGCCGACCTGGTGATGCAGTCGTTCTGCCACACCGCGGCTTACCCGAAGCCGGTGGACGTCAAGACCCACCACACGCTGCCGGAGTTCATCTCCACCCGTGGCGGCATCTCGCTGCGCCCGGGCGACGGCGTGATCCACAGCTGGCTCAACCGCATGCTGCTGCCCGACACCGTCGGCACCGGTGGCGACTCGCACACCCGTTTCCCGGTGGGCATTTCGTTCCCGGCCGGCTCGGGCCTGGTGGCGTTCGCCGCTGCTACCGGCGTGATGCCGCTGGACATGCCCGAATCGGTGCTGGTCCGCTTCAAGGGCAAGATGCAGCCGGGCGTGACCCTGCGTGATCTGGTCAACGCGATCCCGCTGTACGCGATCAAGTCCGGTCTGCTGACCGTGGCCAAGGCCGGCAAGAAGAACATCTTCTCCGGCCGCATCCTGGAGATCGAAGGTCTGCCGGAGCTGAAGGTCGAGCAGGCGTTCGAACTGTCCGATGCCTCGGCCGAGCGTTCGGCCGCCGGTTGCTCGGTGCACCTGAACAAGGAGCCGATCATCGAGTACCTCACCAGCAACATCACGCTGCTGAAGTGGATGATCGCCGAGGGTTACCAGGACGCCCGTTCGCTGGCGCGCCGCATCGAGAAGATGGAAGCCTGGCTGGCCAACCCGGAGCTGCTGGCCCCGGATGCCGATGCCGAGTACGCCGCCGTCATCGAGATCGATCTGGCTGACATCCACGAGCCGATCGTGGCCTGCCCGAACGATCCGGACGACGTCAAGACGCTGTCCGACGTGGCCGGTGCGGCGATCGACGAAGTGTTCATCGGTTCGTGCATGACCAACATCGGTCATTTCCGTGCAGCCGCCAAGCTGCTGGAAGGCAAGCGCGACATCCCGACCAAGCTGTGGGTGGCCCCGCCGACCAAGATGGATGCCTCGGAGCTGACCAAGGAAGGCCATTACGGCACCTTCGGCACCGCCGGCGCCCGCATGGAAATGCCGGGCTGCTCGCTGTGCATGGGCAACCAGGCGCAGGTGCGTGAGGGCGCGACGGTCTTCTCGACCTCGACCCGCAACTTCCCGAATCGCCTGGGCCGCAACTCCAACGTGTACCTGGGTTCGGCCGAGCTGGCCGCGATCTGCTCGCGTCTGGGTCGCATCCCGACCAAGGAAGAGTACATGGCCGATATCGGCGTGCTGGATGCCAGCAGCAAGGACATCTACCGCTACATGAACTTCGACCAGATCGAGGATTATCAGGACGTCGCCGGTACGGTGGCTGCCTGACGCGGTAGCCGGGCGCTGCCCGGCTCCGATGACCATCGATCGTTGATCGGTGGATGAAAGACGAAAACACCCGGCGCGAGCCGGGTGTTTTTGTGTGTGCGGCGCTCAGCGTGCCGGAAAGCGGAAGGGCCACGCCTCGTCGCCCGCAGCGTTGCGCTCGGCACAGACCTGCCGGAACGTTTCCACGAACGCCTGCTGCAGCCGGGTAGGGTGCCAGTCGGCGCGGGTGGTAAGGCCGATGCGTCGGCGCAGATCATCGCCGGCCCGGCCGATCTCGCAGAGCAGGCCCGCGCGACGCTCGAACACGAACTGGTCGCGCGACATCAACGTGAGCCAATCGTCTTCGAGCAGCAGGCCGCGGGTGATCAACACCGAACCACACTCGATGCGCAGCCGCGGCGGTTCGTGGCCGTGCTGGCGGAACATCTGCTCCCAGCGGGCCCGCACCGGTGCGCCCGTCGCAGCGATCACCCACGGGTAGTCGAGCAGTTGCGGAAACCGAAAGCCCTTGGTGGCAGCCAATGGATGTCCGCTGCGCGCGACAATGACCGGGTCGTCGTCGAACAGGCCTTCCTGCGCGATGTCGCGCACCGGCAGCTTGTCACGCATCGCACCGATCAACAGATCCAGGCTGCCTTCGCGCAGGTCGCCCAACAATTCGGCGTACGGGCCTTCGATCACGTTCACCGTTGCCCCTGGATACGCACGCGCGAAGCGGGCGAGCACCTGTGGCAGCAGGATGGCCCGTGCCAACGGCATGACGCCGAGCGCGACCCGGCCACCCTGTTGCGAGCGCAACGAGGCAAGCTCATCTAGGCCGGCACTGAGTTCGGACAGCGCCAGCCGGACCAGGCGCAGCATGCGTGTCGCCGCCGGGGTGGGCTGCACCGTTTTGCCCCGTCGCACCGTCAACGGCGTTTCGATGACCTCGGACAACTCGTGCACCGCGCGGTAGATCGCCGGCTGGGACACGCCGGCGCGGGTGGCAGCCAGGGTGAAGCTCCCGGCGGTATCCACTGCGGCCAGGGCACGCAGCTGGCCCAGCGTGACTCGACGCTCCACCGCCGGCATCGCCGGCAGCCGCTGCGCGCGGCGGGCAACGCGGACGCCATGCGCGATGTAAGCAAGCGCGCGTTCGATGCGTGGCACCAGCAGCTCCGCCGCCTCGGTGGGGGACATGCCGCCGGGCTGGCGATCAAACAGAGGCGCATCCAGTTGTTTCTCCAGCCGGGCGATCGCCTGCGTGAGCGCTGGCTGGGACAGATTCACGTGCGGTGCCGCCGCACTGATGCCGCCGTGGTGGTAGACGGCGGCCAATGCATGCAGATGCTTGAGGTTCAGGTCCAGAGGTGCACTCATGGATCAACTATAACCAAATGCAATGGCTGTTTCGAAAAACGATCTTGAGGGGCGGGGCAGTGCGAGGACAGACTGCGCCATCGTCAACGAAGGATGGATGGATGTCCCGGGTAGTCTCTTCTATCGAACGCGCCGACGCGGCGGTGATCCAGGTGCTTGCCCAGACCGGTGTCGCCACGGCGCATGAAGCCCAGGGCCGCAGCGGTCTGCTGCACCCGCGGCTGCGCCCGGTCTACAGCGGCGCGCGCATCGCCGGCAGCGCGATCACCGTGTCGGTGCCGCCGGGCGACAACTGGATGATGCACGTGGCGATCGAGCAGCTTCGCGAGGGCGATGTGCTGGTGGTCGCACCGACCAGTGACTGCACCGACGGCTATTTCGGCGATCTGCTGGCCACCTCGGCCCAGGTCCGCGGCTGCCGCGGGCTGGTGATCGATGCCGGCGTACGCGATGTGCGTGACCTCACCGCGATGGGCTTCCCGGTCTGGAGCCGCGCGATCCATGCGCAGGGCACGGTGAAGGAAACGCTGGGCTCGGTCAATGTGCCGGTGGTCTGCGGCGGGGCGCTGGTCCAGCCGGGCGATGTGGTGATCGCCGACGATGACGGGGTCTGTATCGTGCCGCGTGCGGATGCAGCCCGGGTGGCCGCCGAGGCACAGGCCCGCGAGGCCCGTGAGGCCGACAAGCGCGCGCGTCTGGCCAACGGCGAACTGGGCCTGGACATCTATCAGATGCGCGAGCGCCTGGCGGCCAAGGGCCTGCGCTATGAGTAACGGCGTGCGCGCGATGTGGATGCGCGGCGGCACCTCCAAGGGCGGGTTCTTTCTCGCTTCGGAGCTGCCGGCCGAGCCGGCCTCGCGTGATGCCTTCCTGCTGCGCGCGTTCGGCTCACCCGATCCGCGCCAGATCGATGGCATGGGCGGCGGCGATCCGTTGACCTCCAAGGTGGCGGTCGTGGCGCCCTCCAGCCGTGCGGAGGCCGACGTGGACTATCTGTTCCTGCAGGTGTTCGTGGACCAGGCCGTGGTCAGCGATGCGCAGAACTGCGGCAACATGCTGGCCGCGGTCGGCCCGTTCGCGATCGAGCGCGGACTGGTTGCCGCCACGGGCGAACAGACCGACGTGCGCATCTTCATGTGCAACACCGGCACGCTGGCGTCGGCCAGCGTGCAGACACCGCAGGGCAAGGTGGCCTATGACGGTGACGCACGTATCGACGGCGTGCCCGGTCGCGCCGCGCCGGTACCACTGGCCTTCGCCGATATCGCCGGGTCCAGCTGCGGCGCACTGCTGCCGACCGGCCATGCTGTGGATGCGATCGATGGCGTGCAGGTCACGCTGATCGACAACGGCATGCCGTGCGTGGTGCTGCGGGCCTCGGACATGGGCATCACCGGCCACGAGGACCGCGCCACGCTGGACGCGGACGACGCGCTCAAGGCGCGCCTGGAGGCCATCCGCCTGCAGGCCGGCCCGTTGATGCGGCTGGGCGATGTCAGTGCCCAGTCGGTGCCCAAGATGATGCTGGTGGCCGAGCCGCGCGCGGGCGGGGCGATCAGCGTCCGCTCGTTCATTCCGCACCGCTGCCACGCCTCCATCGGCGTGCTTGGCGCGGTGACGGTCGCCACGGCCTGCCTGCTGCCCGATTCACCCGCACATGCCCTGGCGGCATTGCCCGGGGGCGTGCATCAGACACTGGAGATCGAGCACCCCAGTGGCAGTACTGCAGCCGTGCTGGATCTGGACGCTGCCGGCCAGGTGGCCCGTGCGGCGGTACTGCGCACCGCGCGAAAGCTCTTCGACGGCGTGCTGTTCGACTGAATACGCACGACGTCCTTATTCTTGTGACCTGGGAGGGTTGATATGACCGTTGTAGAGAAGCGGCCGAGCCGCTTCGGCATTGTTGGCCAGCTCTGGTTCCAGGTGCTGGCAGGCACCGTGATCGGCGTGCTGGTGGGGTGGCTGCAGCCGGACATCGGCTCGGCGATGAAGCCCTTCGGCGACGCCTTCATCAAACTGATCCGGATGATGATCGGGCCGATCATCTTCGTTACGGTGGTGCATGGCATCGCCGGCATGCGCGACATGCGCAGCGTGGGCCGCCTGGCCCTGAAGTCGCTGATCTACTTCGAAGTCATCACCATCCTGGCGCTGATCGTGGGTCTGGTGGTGGTGGATGTCTGGAAGCCCGGTGCGGGGATGAACATCGACCCGGCCACCATCGACATGGCCAGCATCCAGGGCTACGTGCACAGCGCGCACGATCAGTCGATCGTGTCCTACATCATGGCGATCATCCCCAACACACTGGTCAGTGCCTTCACCGAGGCGCATGTGCTGCAGGTGCTGTTCGTGGCGGTGCTGTTCGGTGTGGCGTTGGCCTCGATCGGCGAGCGCGGCGCGCCGGTGATGAAGGTGATCGAGTCCACCTCGGGCGCCCTGTTCAAGATCATCGGCTACATCATGTACTTCGCCCCGATCGGTGCGTTCGGCGCGATCGCCTTCACGGTCGGCCAGTTCGGCGCGGGCTCGCTGCTGTCGCTGGGCGAGCTGATCGTCGAGTTCTTCGTGGTCTGCGGGTTGTTCACCGTGCTGGTGCTGGGCAGCGTGTGCTGGTGGACCGGCGCCAGCCTGTGGCGGCTGCTGGGCTACCTGCGCGATGAGATCGTCATCGTTGCGGCGACCACCTCCACCGAAACCGTGCTGCCGCGCCTGATCGAGAAAATGAAGAAGCTGGGCTGCGAGGAAGGCGTGGTCGGTTTCGTAATCCCGGCCGGCTATTCGTTCAACCTCGATGGCACCTGCCTGTACCTGACCACCGTGGCGCTGTTCCTGGCCCAGGCGACCAACACCGAGCTGACCGTGTGGCACCAGCTGGGCCTGATCGCGGTGCTGCTGTTGACCTCCAAAGGGGCGGCCGGCGTCGCCGGTGCGGCATTCGTGGTGCTGGCGGCCACGCTGGGCACGACCGGCACGATTCCGGTGGCCAGCATCGCGCTGATCCTGGGCATCCACCGGATCCTGGCCGAGGGCCTGACCTTCGTGAACCTGATCGGCAATGCGATCGCGGTGCTGGTCATCGCCAAGTGGGAAGGCAAGCTGGATGAGAAGGTGCTGGCCGAGCAGATCGGCACCCGCCGCCTGCGCCGCCGCATGCTGACTGCCGCCACCGTCTGATCCTGCCGCCGCGGCGCTGCCGCGGCCTCCCGACATCCATCCGTTGCGCGGCTGCGGCCGCGCACAGGAGGCGCTTGTGTCCCGTTTTTCCCGCAATACCCTTTGCCTGCTGGTGGCTGCCAGCCTGGCGGCGCCGGCGTTCGCCGCGTCCTCTTCACCCCAGGGCGGTCTGCCCGATGGCGTCGATCTCACCTTGGATCTGGTCGGCAACGTCGCCTCCAATCCGGTCGGTGGTGTCGAGCAGGGCACCGAAGGCTCGTACTGGGTGATGGCCCAGTCCAAGGTTGATCTGGATACGCTGTGGGGTATCCACAACACCGACATCGACGCGCAGTGGGCCTGGTTCGCCGGCCGCAACCTGGCGCGCGAGAAGATCGGCAATTCGATCAGTGCCCAGCAGACCTGGCGGCCGGTGGCCGGCGGGCGCCTGACCCGCCTGACCCTGCGCCACCGCTTCGACAACGGCCTGAGCATCATCGCCGGGCGTGCCCCGGTGAACAGCTACTTCAACAGCTCCGCGCTCAACTGCGTGTTCATGAGCAACGCGATGTGCCTGACCCCGTATGGGGCGATCACCGATCTGGGCATCACCGCCTACCCGAACGCGTCCTGGGCCGGGATCGTGCGCTACGACGTGAACGAGCGCTGGTATGCGCAGGCCGGCGCGTTCGACTACAACAACGACTTGAACAAGGCCGGCAAGAATGGCCTGGACTTCTCGGTGGGCGAGGGCACCGGCACCATCACCGCGTATGAGGTGGGTTACCAGACCAGCGTCGCCAATGATCGCCTGCCACGGACCTACCGGCTCGGCATGTACCGCAACAGCGATGGCGGCAAGAGCTCCTACTACGATGCCAACGGCAACTCTGCGGCGCTGACCGGCAGACCGACCGCCGTGCAGGACGGTGCGCGGGCGGGCGGGTATGCGATGGCCGACCAGACCGTCTGGCGTGGCGAGGGCAAACGCAACCTCGCGCTGTTCGCACGGGCGTACGTGAACACCGGCAACGAAGCGCCGATCGATACCTTCTTCTCGGCCGGCTTCGTCAAGACCGGCACCTTCCCCGGCCGTGAGCAGGACACGCTGGCGATGTTCGTCTCCAACACCCATTTCAGCGATGAACAGATCGACTTCCTGCGCGACCGGCGTACCCGCAACGGCGGCAGCGGCGCGCCACACGCGGACGAAATCATCGCCGAGCTCAGCTATGGCTGGGCGGTGCACAAGGGCATCCGCCTGATGCCCAACCTGCAGTACGTCATCAACCCCGACCCCATCTACGCGCCGACCCGCACCACCGACATCCCCGATGCGCTGATCGTCGGCCTGCGCGTGGACATCCACTTCGCCCAGCTGTTCGGCTGGTGATTCCTCCCCCACGAGGCCCTTGCATGATCATCGACTGCCACGGTCATTACACGACCGCCCCCGCCAGCCACGACGCCTTCCGCAAACAGCAGATCGCGCACTACAACGACCCCTCGCTGCCCGTGCCGGTGTACCCGCACATCAGCGATGCGGAACTGCGCGAGAGCGTGGAGGGCAACCAGCTGCGCCTGCTGCGTGAGCGTGGTGCGGACATGACCATCTTCTCCCCGCGCGCCAGCACCATGGCCCATCACATCGGCGATGAGCGGGTCAGCGCCGAGTGGACGCGCCGCTGCAATGATCTGATCGCCCGGGTGGTGGCGCTGTACCCGGAGACCTTCATCGGCGTGTGCCAGCTGCCGCAGTCGCCGGGCGTACCGATCGCCCACTCGATCGCCGAGCTGGAGCGCTGCATCACCGAGCTTGGCTTCGTCGGCTGCAACCTCAACCCCGACCCATCCGGCGGGCACTGGACCGGCCTGCCGCTGACCGACCGCGCCTGGTATCCGTTCTTCGAAAAAATGGTGGAACTGGACGTGCCGGCGATGGTGCATGTGTCGGGCAGCTGCAATGCCAACTTCCATGCCACCGGTGCGCATTACCTCAATGCCGATACCACGGCGTTCATGCAGTTCCTGCAGGGCGACCTGTTCCGTGACTTCCCGGACCTGCGCTTCATCATCCCGCATGGCGGCGGCGCGGTGCCGTATCACTGGGGGCGTTTCCGTGGCTTGGCCGACATGCTGGGCAAGCCGCCGCTGAACGAGCACGTCATGAAGAACGTGTTCTTCGATACGTGCGTCTATCATCAGCCAGGCATCGATCTTCTGTTCAAGGTCATCGACATCGACAACATCCTGTTCGGCTCGGAGATGGTCGGCGCGGTCCGGGGTATCGATCCGGAGACGGGGCAGTTCTTCGACGACACGCTGAGGTATGTGAACGCGCTGGGCCTGTCCGAGAGCGATTACCACAAGGTCTGCGAAGGCAACGCGCGGCGGGTCTATCCGCGTCTGGACGCGCAGCTGAAGGCGAGGGGTCTGTGAGATGACGACGTTCGTGAAAGACGCTGACTGGCTGGATTTCTGCCCGGACCCGAGCGCGCCCGGTTTCGTGCCGCCGCCCGGCGCGGTGGACGCGCACTGCCATGTGTTTGGGCCGGGCGACCGGTTCCCGTACGCCCCCGAGCGCAAGTACACCCCGTGCGATGCCGGCAAGGAGCAGCTGTTCGCGCTGCGTGACCTGCTGGGGTTCGAGCGCAACGTGATCGTCCAGGCCACCTGCCACGGCGCCGACAATAGTGCCCTGGTCGACGCCCTGCGCAGCGCGGAAGGTCGTGCCCGTGGTGTGGCGACCGTGCGCGACAGCGTGACCGATGCCGAACTACGCGAGCTGCATGCGGCCGGCGTTCGCGGGGTCCGCTTCAATTTCGTCAAGCGGCTGGTCGATCCCAAGCCGGATGCCTACTACCGCGCGATCATCGAGCGCATCGCGCCGCTGGGCTGGCACGTGGTGGTCTACTTCGAAGCTGCCGATCTGGCCGAGCGCTGGGACTTTTTCACCTCATTGCCAACCACCGTGGTGGTGGACCACATGGGCCGCCCAGACGTCACCGAGCCCGTGGAGGGCCCGGCCTTCCAGCAGTTTGTGCGGCTGATGGCCGAGCACCCCAACGTGTGGAGCAAGGTCAGCTGCCCTGAGCGGCTGTCGCGCAGCGGGCCGCCAAGCTACGACGACGTGGTGCCATTCGCGCGCCATCTGGTGGAGCGATTCCCGGATCGCGTGCTGTGGGGCACGGACTGGCCGCACCCGAACTTGACATCGCATATGCCCGATGACGGCGCGCTGGTGGATTTCATTCCGCGGATCGCGCTGACCGCCGAGCTGCAGCGCAAACTGCTGGTGGACAACCCGATGCGGTTGTACTGGGCATAGGGCCAGCAGGCGGTCCGCCGCCGTCAGCTGCGCGCCAACGCCATCAAGCGCTCGGCAATCCGCTCCAGCGGCACCATTTCCTCCGCTGCACCGATCCTCACCGCGCTGCCCGGCATGCCCCAGACCACACTGGTGGCCTCGTCCTGCACCAGGGTCGGGGCACCGGCGTTGCGCAGATCGAGCAGGCCACGCGCACCGTCGTCGCCCATGCCGGTCAGGATCGCGCCGATGGCGTTGGCGCCGGCGCTTTCGGCCACCGAGCGGAACAGGACATCGACCGCCGGCTTGTGCCGGTTGATCGGCGGGCCGTCGTCGATCCGGCAGCGCCAACGCGCACCGTCGCGGATCACGCGCAGGTGCTTGCCGCCGGGCGGCAGGTAGGCGTGGCCGGGCAGGACGGCTTCACCGTCGCTGGCCTCGCGTACCGACATCGCCGAATGGCGGTCCAGGCGCTCGGCGAACGGGGTGCTGAACTGCGCCGGCAGGTGCTGGGTCATCACTACGGCCGGGGCGTCGGCGGGCAGGCCTTCCAGCACCACCCTCAGGGCCTCGGTGCCGCCGGCCGAGGCGCCGATGGCGATCAGGCGGTCGGTGGTGCGGAACTGGATGGAGCGTGGCGAGGCTGCCGGGGCTACCGCATCCAAGGTGATCCGCGGCGGATTGGGCCGGGACAGGGTGCGCACGCGCGAGCGCGCGGCCATCTTGACCTTGGCGATGATCTCGTCGGCATAGCCCTGCAGGCCACGGGCGACATCCAGTTTCGGCTTGGAGACAAAGTCCACCGCGCCCAGCGCCAGCGCCTGCAGGGTGGTATCGGCCCCACGCTCGGTCAGCGAGGAAATCATCACCACCGGCAGGGGATGCAGACGCATCAGGTTTTCCAGGAAGGCCAGGCCATCCATCCGCGGCATTTCCACGTCCAGCGTGATCACGTCGGGGGCCAGGCGCTTGATCTTCTCGCGCGCCAGCAGGGGATCGGCGGCGGTGCCGACCACCTCGATGCCGGGATCGCTGGCGAGGATCTCGCTGAGCATCTGGCGGACGACCGCCGAGTCGTCGACGATCAGGACTCTGCAGGGCACACCGTGGGTCATTCGAACAGCTCCACGCCACCGGTGACCGGGGCCTTGGACAGGCGCGCGCGCACCGCAGATTCGGTCGCGGCCACTTCGGCTTCATGGGCGTGCGGCAGGCGCTGCACCACCACGCGGCCGGTATCGGCGAAGAACCATACCTTGCGCGGATGGATGCCGCACAGATCCTCGGCAATGATCGGAATGTGCTCGGCCTGCAGGTACTGGCGCACGAACTCGGCGTTGCGCGTGCCGACCGGGTTGCTGGTGAACCCCTTGAGCACGTTGGCCCCGCCGAACACCTTGGCTTCCAGGCGCTTGCGATGGGCGCCACGCTTGAGCAGATCGTTGATCAGCAGTTCCATCGCGTAGCTGCCGTAACGCGCGGGGGCGCCATCACCGACGTTGCCCTCGGGCAGCAGGAAGTGGTTCATCCCGCCGATCTTGAGCACCGGATCGCGCAGGCAGGCGGCCACGCAGGAGCCCAGCGTCGTGGTGAGCGCGGTGTTGTCGTCCACCGCCAGGTACTGGGTCGGCAGCAGCTTGGCGGCAGTGACCTGGAAGCGGCTGTCGAAATAGCGCATCACGTCATCGTTGCGGATCGTCTGACTCATGCCGGCGCCCCCGGCGCGCGCTTGTACAGCGTGCGGCCGCAGGGCTGGATCAGATCGGCGGCGTGCAGGTAGTTCTCCGAATGGCCGGTGTAGAGCAGGCCGTCATCGCCCATGTGCTGGATCAGCCGCGAAAGAATGCCGCGTTGGGTCGGCTTGTCGAAATAGATCATCACATTGCGGCAGAACAGGGCATCGAACGGGCCGCCGACGTCGTAACGGTTGGCGAGCAGGTTGAGCGGGCGGTAGTCGATCAGGTCACGCAGCGCCGGGTTGACCCGGCAGTGGCCTTCGTTGGGGCCGGTACCGCGCTGGAAGTAGCGCTTGCGGATGGCCGGATCCAGCCCGGCGACGCGGTCGATCGCGTAGACGCCGCGGCTGGCGGTGGCGAGCACCTGGGTGTCCACGTCGGTGGCCAGAATGCGCACCGGCGGCTTGAGCGTGCCGAACGTCTCGCAGGCGGTGATCGCCATCGAGTAGGGCTCCTCGCCGGTGGAGGCCGCGCACGACCACAGCTGCAGCGTGCCCTGGCCAGCGCGCAGGCGCAGTTCCTCGGCGAGTTTCTCGAAATGATGGGGTTCGCGGAAGAACGCGGTGAGGTTGGTCGTCAACGCGTTGGTGAAGGCCTGCCATTCGTCGCCGCCGTGGGCTTCGAGCTGGTCCAGGTAGTCGCTGAAGCTGCGCATGCCCAGCGCACGCAGCCGCCGCGACAGCCGCCCATAGACCATGTCGCGCTTGGCCGGCGCCAGCGAGATGCCGACGCGCTGGTAGATCAGCTCGCAGACGCGGCGGAAATCACGGTCGGCGAATTCGAATTCGCGGGCATTCGGTGAAGCGGCGTTGGCGGGGGGCGTGGACACGGGCGGACTCGCAGGGGAAGGGGGTGCGGCGATCGGGCGATCGCCGCGGGAACTCAGAACGTTTGCCAGTTGCCGTCATCGGCCGGCGTGCTGCGTGGGGGACGCGCCGGCGTGGCGGCACGCGGAGCCAAAGAGGCCGGGCGGCTGGCGGGACGCATCGGGGGCATCTCGGCACCCGCGCGTGAGGTCACCGCGCTGACGGCCTGGGCGACCTGATTGTCCAGGCGGAAGATCGCCACCGCATCGGCCAGCTGGGTGGCCTGTTCTTCCATGGCGCGGGCAGCGGCGGTGGCTTCTTCCACCAGTGCGGCGTTCTGCTGGGTGGTTTCGTCCATCTGCACCACGGTCTGGTTGACCTGGTCGATACCCGCGGACTGTTCCTGCGAGGCGGCGGAGATCTCGGCCATGATATCGGTCACGCGCTGCACCGAGGCGACGATCTCGCCCATGGTGGCGCCGGCCTGGTTGACCAGCTGCGAGCCCTCGGCGACCTTGCCGACGGAGTCATCGATCAGACCCTTGATCTCCTTGGCCGCACCCGCCGAACGCTGGGCCAGGGTGCGCACTTCGGAGGCGACGACCGCGAACCCACGGCCCTGCTCACCGGCGCGTGCGGCTTCCACCGCCGCGTTCAACGCCAGGATGTTGGTCTGGAAGGCGATGCCGTCGATGACCGAGATGATCTCGGCGATCTTCTTGGAGGACGTCTGGATCGCGGCCATGGTGGTGACCACCTCGCCGACGACGTTACCGCCCTGCGTGGCCACGCTGTGGGCCCCAATCGCGAGCTGGTTGGCCTGGCGGGCGTGTTCGGCGTTCTGGCGCACGGTGGAGGTCAGTTCCTCCATCGAAGCCGCGGTTTCTTCCAGGTTGGCCGCCTGCTGCTCGGTACGGCGCGACAGGTCACTGTTGCCGGTGGCGATCTCGCCGGCGGCCAGGTTGATGCTGCCGGCGGCCTCCTGGATCTGGCCGACGATCTGGGTCAGCTGCGCGACCGTGGCGTTGGCATCGTCACGCATGGTGGAGAACACACCGTGGAAATCGCCGTGCATGCGTGCGGTGAGATCGCCTTCGGCGATCGCCGACAGCAGCTGCGAGAGCTTGCCGAGGTTCTCATCGCTGACCTGCATCATCGCGTTGAGGTGGCCGATCATCCGGCGGAAATCGTGATCGAAGCGGGCGGTGTCGCCGCGCTGGCTGAAGTCGCCGGCGGCCGCGGCGGCCGCCAGACGCTGGATCTCGCCGTTGATGCTGCCCAGGTTCTGCTTGACCGCATCGACCGTGGTGGTGATGGCGGCCTTCTCGCCGGGATAGCGTGCGATATCCGCGCTGAGGTCGCCCTGCGCGTAACGCTGCACCACGGCCAACACCTCGTCCATGGTCTGCACGTGTGCACCGACCAGGGTGTTGGTTTCATGCACCATCAGGCCGTACTCGCCCGGGAAGGCGGTTTCGTCCATGCGGTAGCCGGTATTGCCGGCGTCATGGCGGCTGGCCATCTCGCGCTGACCGCTGATCACTGCGTGCAGCTGTTCCTGCATGCGCGCCATGCTTTCCAGCAGCCGGCCGGGTTCGTCGTGGGCCTGCTCGCCGATGCGGCTGTCCAGCTTGCCGCGGGCGATGCTTTCGGCCACGTGGGTGGCCTGGCGCAGGGGCAGGGTGATGCGGTTGCCGATCAGCCAGCTCAATGCCAGCACGATCAGCACCACGCCACCGCCGGTGGCGGCCATGATGGCAGTGAACACCAGCGCCTGCTGCTGCACGTCGTCCATGTACACGCCGCTGCTGATCACCCACTGCCACGGGGCATACATGCCGGCATAGGCGACCTTCTCGACCACGTTGTCGGTGCCCGGCTTGGCCCACTGGTAGGAGACGAAGCCGCCGCCGAGGCGGGCCATGCCGATCTGGTCGTAGTACACGCGCACCCCGTCATCGGTGCGGAAATCCTTCATGTCCTGGCCGATCAGTTCCTTGCGGAACGGATGCATCAGCATCCGGTAGTTCGTGTCGTACACGTTGAAGTAATAGGTGTCGCCGTCGGCGCGCATGCTCTCCAGCGCGGTGAGCGCGGCCTGCTTGGCGGCTGCCTCGGTCAGTTCACCGCTGCCGGCCAGCCGGTGGTAATGCTCCAGGATGCCGTAGGTCAGCTCGACCTGGGTCTTCAGGCTGTCCTTGCGGGTGTCGGTCAGGTCCAGGTACTGCATGCGCGCGGCAACCACGGACAGGGCAATGACGCCCAGCGCGATCAACAGCGTCAGCAGGTTGAGCTTGCGCCTGACAGACAGGTTGGAGAAGTACGGGTTCCAGCGGCGGAATAGAGTCATGGGCAGGGCATCTGAGCGGGCAAGAGCACGTGGCGATGCCAGGAGCTCGCGGTGGCGATCGCCATCCTGGCTGGCCGCGACGAAGTGTCGGGCAATGCTGTTATCGGCCGGATCGCGCGAGTATTGAGTGCGTCGCCTCTCGGGCATTCAGCCGGGCAACAAAAAGCCCCGGTGCGCAGGCACCGGGGCGTGTGGTTCATCGCAGGCCGCAGGGCGGCTTAGAACTCCTGCCAGTCGCCGTCGGCCAGTTCGGTGGCCACCGGGCGCGAAGCCGGGCGGCGCACCGCAGCCTGCGCCAGCGGCGCGCGCACGGCACGCGGTGGTGCGGCCACGACCGGGGCAGGCGCGATGTCCTGTTCGTCGAGCTTGAAAATCGACACGGCATCGGTCAGATGGCCGGCCTGTTCTTCCATGGCGCGGGCGGCGGCGGTGGCTTCTTCCACCAGCGCGGCGTTCTGCTGGGTGGTCTCGTCCATCTGCACCACGGTCTGGTTGACCTGCTCGATGCCGGCTGACTGTTCCTGCGAGGCGGCGGAGATCTCGGCCATGATGTCGGTCACGCGCTGCACCGAGGCGACGATCTCGCCCATGGTGGCGCCGGCCTTCTGCACCAGCGCGGAGCCATCGTTGACCTTGCCGACGGAGTCGTCGATCAGGCCCTTGATCTCCTTGGCCGCGCCGGCCGAACGCTGGGCCAGGGTGCGTACTTCGGAGGCGACCACCGCGAAACCGCGGCCCTGCTCACCGGCACGGGCGGCTTCCACCGCCGCGTTCAGCGCCAGGATGTTGGTCTGGAAGGCGATGCCGTCGATGACCGAGATGATCTCGGCGATCTTCTTGGACGAGGTCTGGATCGCGCTCATGGTCGTGACGACCTGGCCGACCACGTCACCGCCCTGCGAAGCGACGGTGTGGGCGCCGATGGCGAGCTGGTTGGCCTGGCGCGCGTGCTCGGCGTTCTGGCGCACGGTGGAGGTCAGTTCCTCCATCGAAGCCGCGGTTTCTTCCAGGTTGGCCGCCTGCTGCTCGGTACGGCGCGACAGGTCGCTGTTGCCGGTGGCGATCTCGCTGGCGGCCGAATTGATCTGCTGGCTGGAGTGCTTGATCCGGGTCACGATGCCGCTGAGCTGCTCGGCGGTGGCATTGGCGTCGTCCCGCATCCGGGCGAACACGCCCTGGAAGTCGCCGTGCATGCGCACCGTCAGGTCGCCCTGCGAGAGCGAGGCGAGCAGGTTGGAGACCTGTTCGATGCTGGCCGAGTTGGCGTCCAGCAGGCCGTTGAGCTGCTGGGCCAGCTGCAGGAAGAAGCCTTCCTTGCCGTCGCTGTCGATGCGGCCGGAGAGGTCGCCGGCCGCGGCCTGGGCGATCACGCGGGCCACCTCGGCTTCCACCAGGGCTTCGGGGGTACGGTCGCGCCATTCGATGACGTGGCCGACGGTCTCACCCTGCTCGTTGGCGATCGAGGAGATCACCTGGGCGAACTGGGCTTCGCCGAACTGCATCGGGCGGCGGCTGACGCCGTGCTGCTGCAGCTGGGCCAGGGTCTTGGGGTCGATCTCGCTGCCGTGTTCCAGTGCAGCGGCCGACTTGCCGATCAGCGATGCGGCGGCGTCGAAGTCCGGCAGGTCCTTGCGGATGTCGGCTTCGTACTGGCTCAGGGTCTGCTGCAGGGCGCGGTTGCTGTAAACGATGGTGTGATGCGCATCGGTCAGGTAGACGCCGGTGGAGCTGTAATCCAGGGCAGTGCGGATGCGCAGGTTCTCGCGGGCGATGGCCTGGTCGGTCTCGGTGCGCTCGCGCAGGTCGCGCTGCATGCGCTGCATGGCCTGCAGCAGGTCGCCGACTTCATCCTTGCGGCTGACGTCGATGTGGCCGTCCAGCTTGCCGCTGGCGACATCGTTGGCGACGGAGACGGCGCCGCGCATGCTGCCCACCAGCGAACGGGCGAACAGATACACCAGCACCAGGCCCAGGGCGGCGCCGCCGAGCAGGGTGATCGCAGTCAGCATGGCCGAGGCGGCGTAGGTGGATTCGGCTTCTTCGCGCGAAGCGCGCGAGAGGCGGTTGTCTTCGGCGATCAACGCTTCCAGGGCGGCCGAGGCCTTCAGATGCTTGGCGCGGGTCTCACCGACAAAGGTGTCCACGGCATCGTCGGGCAGGTCCAGCTCGAGCATTTCAGTGACGGCGTCGTAGGACGCCAGCGAATCGGTCCAATCCTTGGCGAAGGTGTCGAACAGCTTCTTCTGCTGGGGATTGTCGATCAGCGCGGGGTATTTCTTGATCGAGGCATCGATCTGGGTGCGAAGCTCCGCGGCGCGGGTCTTGGCTTCGGTCTTGACGTCATCGCTGGCGCGGATGAGGCCCTGGTAGGCGTAGTTGCGGTACTCGCCGACCATGCCACGCAGTTCACCGGCGGTGCGGATGCTGTCCATCCGGGGGCCGGCCAGTTCGGTGGTGACGTTGTTGAGTGAGTGCAGGCCACGGTAGGCCACGATGCCCTGCAGCAGCATTACCAGCAGGAGGACGCCGAAAGTCAGCATCAACTTGGGCATCAGTTTGAGGTTGTTGATCCACGGCATGGCAGGTGCGGTCTCCAGTGGCAAACGCGTCCGGCCGTCGTGGCCGGTTGCAGCGACCACGCCGGCCTGGGCCGGCGTGGCAGGGCGTACGGGGAATTACTTGATGTTGGCCAGCTTCAGGCCGGCCGGCGAGCTGACTTCGATTTCAGCGCGCGAGGCATCGCGGGCGATCTTGCCGATCACGCAGACGGTCTTGCCTTCCAGCGATTCCAGCGGGAAGCTGAACTTGTCGCGGTTGGCGCCGGCGATGCGGGCCGAGAAGGTGTGGCGCGGGAAAGCGCCGCCCATGTACAGGAAGGTCGGCTGGCCTTCAGAGCCTTCGGCATAACGGGCCTTTTCGACCTTGCCGCAGACCATGCCGTCCTTGCCGACCGAGCGCGGGGCCATTTCCGGCGGAATCATTTCACCGGACTGGGCGAATGCCGTGGAGGCGGAAGAGGCGATCACAGCGACCGAGAACAGGGCAAGCAGGGACTTCATCGGGAAGATTCTCCGGGGATATGGGCAGTTGGCCCGGCCATGGGCGATCCAGTGCAGCCGGGTTCTGAAACCAGCTATCGGCCGGTCCGGGCGGAACTGAAGCAAGTTTTTTCTTCAGTGGCCGTCACGGTATGCACCGGGCACAGTCCGCTGTTTGTTCTGTGACGGATGTCTCAGGCTGCGACGTCGTCAATGACCGGGGTCTGGCCCATGTCGGCGCTGTCGAGCAGGGTTTCGATATCCAGCAGGATGAGCATGCGATCGTCCTGGGTGCCGATGCCGGAGATGAAGCGGGTATCGACGGCGGCGCCGAATTCGGGGGTCGGGCGGATCTGATCGGCGGCCAGCGGGATGACGTCGGAGACGCTGTCGACAACGATGCCGACAACACGGTCTTCCACGTTGAGGACGATCATGACGGTGAAGGCGTCGTAGGTGGCATTTTCCAAGCGCAGTTTCAGGCGCAGGTCGATGACCGGGACGATGGTGCCGCGCAAGTTGATGACGCCTTTGATGTAATCCGGGGCATCGGGCACGCGGGTGACGGAGTCATAGCCGCGGATTTCCTGGACTTTGAGGATGTCCACGCCGTAGTGCTCGGCGCCGAGGGTGAAGCTGAGGTATTCGCCGCCGTCGCTGGCGGCGTTGCTGTTCTTGTCGTTCATCGAGGGGTCCTGGGTCGGGCGTGGCGGTCGGAAAACCGGGGGTCACGCTGGATATCGGCCTGCCCGCGGGCGACTTTAGCTCCCACCCACCCCCAACGCTGCCTTCAGCTCGGGCCCGGCCTACCCGTGCCGACCAAACCACGCATCAACCGCGCCATGCAGTTGAAGCCGCGGTCAGCTCTCCCCGTTCTTCCTTGCACTCCGCTGCCGGTCGATACGGAAGATGTAGCGCTGGATCGCGCTGTCGCCACCGCGCGGGAGGTCGTCGAACCGCATGCCGATGCGCTTCATCTCCACCCCGTTGGGCAGCTTGACCGCCAGCTGGTTGCAGACGATCAGCGAGACGTGCAGGGGGCTGCCGTCGGGCAGGTCGAGCTGGGCGGCGTAGCGTTTCTGCAGGGAGAACACGTTGCAGTCCACCGGTACCGTGACAGCCAGGCCGCCGCCGCTGATGTCCACCACGCGCAGCTGCAGGATCTCGCTGCGGTCTTCGTTGATCGGGAACTGCAGGTGGGGGGAGTCGGTGATCGGTGTTTCCAGCCGGTACAGTTCGCGGCGCTGCAGGTGCACCAGTTCCTCGGGGAACGGGACGCGGAAGGCGACATGGCCTTCGTTGCGCACGCGTTCCAGACCGTCCAGCCGGAAGCGCACCATCACCCGGTCCAGCTGGGCGAAACACAGCAGGTGGCCGGCTTCTTCAGCGGCGCGGTTGGAGGGCTCGGACGGGCTGCCATCGAGCAGCAGCCAATCGTCGTCTTCGTCCAGTTCCAGGACGGCCGTGGGGAAGGACTGGTCGCGGCCACCCAGATGGGCGTTGATCAACGAACGCTGGTCAATCAGCGCCTGCAGCAACTGCCGGATCTGGCGGGGGTTGCGGACCAGGTACCTGTCATCCGTGCCATCGTCGTGCGTGGCATGGGATCGGTCGTGTGCGTCGAGGCTGCCTTCGGACATGGAATCTGCTGGGTTGGGCGGGTGCCGGCATGCGCACATGCCTGGGCTCTGTCCGTTTATCGGCAGTAGTTCACATTTATGTAGGGGGAATTGTGTCGGCGTGGCGTGCCATGGCGCCGGCAGAACGACGACACCCCGCCGGAGCGGGGTGTCGAAGGTCGATCGATCACGTGCCGGACGCGATCAGAACTCCTGCCACTCGGTGTCATTGGCCAGTGCCGGTTCACGGCTCATGACACGGCGCGGTGCGGCGGCGACGCTGCGCGGCTGGGGGGTGGCAACGGCGCGCGGCGCCGCCGGTGCACGGATCACGGCCGGTGCCGCGTGCGTGTGGCTGTCCAGCTTGAACAGCGCCACCGCATCGGTCAGGTGACCGGCCTGTTCTTCCATGGCACGGGCGGCGGCGGTGGCTTCCTCCACCAGCGCAGCGTTCTGCTGGGTGGTCTCGTCCATCTGCACCACGGTCTGGTTGACCTGCTCGATGCCGGCCGACTGTTCCTGCGAGGCGGCGGAGATCTCGGCCATGATGTCGGTCACGCGCTGCACCGAGGCGACGATCTCACCCATGGTGGCGCCGGCCTGGTTGACCAGCTGCGAGCCTTCGGCGACCTTGCCGACCGATTCGTCGATCAGGCCCTTGATCTCCTTGGCCGCGCCGGCCGAGCGCTGTGCCAGGGTACGCACTTCGGAGGCGACCACCGCGAAACCGCGGCCCTGCTCACCGGCACGAGCGGCTTCGACCGCCGCGTTCAGCGCCAGGATGTTGGTCTGGAAGGCGATGCCGTCGATCACGGTGATGATGTCGGCGATGCGGCGCGAGGAGGCGTCGATCTCGTGCATGGTGCTGACCACGCGGCCCACCACGTCACCGCCCTGCGAGGCGACCGAGTGCGCGCCGATGGCAAGCTGGTTGGCCTGACGGGCGTGTTCGGCGTTCTGGCGCACGGTGGAGGTCAGTTCCTCCATCGAAGCCGCGGTTTCTTCCAGATTGGCGGCCTGCTGCTCGGTACGGCGGGACAGGTCGTTGTTGCCCGAGGCGATCTCGCCGGCCGCGGTGCTGATGCTGGAGGAGGCCTGCTGGATGCGACCCACAATCTGGGTCAGCTGGGCGACGGTGGTGTTGGCATCGTCACGCATCGAGGCGAACACGCCGTGGAACTCGCCCTGCATGCGGGCGGTCAGGTCGCCGTTGGCGATGGACTGCAGCAGGTGCGAGAGCTGGGACAGGTTGCCATCGGCGACCTGCATCATCGTGTTGAGGTGCTCGATCATCACCCGGAA
Source organism: Stenotrophomonas sp. PUT21 (assembly GCF_052232875.1). Taxonomy (NCBI): domain Bacteria; kingdom Pseudomonadati; phylum Pseudomonadota; class Gammaproteobacteria; order Lysobacterales; family Lysobacteraceae; genus Stenotrophomonas; species Stenotrophomonas sp. PUT21. Next base: position 1,584,579 of record NZ_CP197645.1, read on the forward strand.
GTCGTGGTCGAAACGCATCGCGTCGCCGCGCTGGCTGAAATCACCGGCCGCAGCGGCCTGGGCCAGCGACTGGATCTGGGTATTGATCGCCAGCAGGCTGGCCTTGGCCGCGTCCATCGATTCGTGCAGGATCGCGCGGGTACCGGGCAGGCGGCGGGCGTTCGGCGAGAGGTCGCCGGCGGCGTACTGGTTCAGGACGTTGATCGCGTCCTTGATCGAATCCAGGTGCTCGAAAATAACCGTATTGATGCCGACGGCCAACTGGCCGTACACCCCCGGGAAATCTTCCGGGATGCGGTGGCTGATGTCCGGGCCGGCGTGCATCTCGACCATCTGCTGGGTCTGCTCGGAGAAGCGGCGCAGCATCACGGTCATGTCGCGGGTGGCGGTCAGCATCTTGCCCGCTTCATCCTTGCTCGTGGCCTGGATGTTGACCGAGAGATCGCCACGGGCGACCGACTGGATGGCATGCACGGCCTGGCCGAGCGGGCGGGTGATGGCGCGCGAGATGACCACGCCCATGACCGCGGCCAGCAGCGACAGCAGCACGATGCAGCCGATGATCGCGTAGACGCTGTTCTGGTGGGTGGCGTTGGCCGTCTCGATGCGGCTGGCCATCACCCCGTTGCTGAACTCACCCAGCTCCTTGAGGGCGGCGAACAGGGCGCGGCGTGCCGGGCGCGACTGCTCATCGGAAATCTGCTGGGCGGTGACGCCGTCGCCGGCCGCGATCGCTTCCTTGATCAGGCCATTGGCCTTGAAGTAATCCGCGGTGCGGGCAGCGACCACTTCGTACAGCTGATGCTCCTTGTCGCCGGCCGGCAGCGCGGCATAGGCGGCCAGCTCGGCGTTGACGACCTTGGCGGTATCGGCCATGCGCTTGTCGTAGTCGGCGACCGACTCCGGCTTGTCGAGCACGGTCAGCTGCGCCATTTCGTAGGTGCGGAATTCGCCGAGCTGCGCACGCACTTCGCCCAGGTGCTGGACGGAGGGGATGTCGTTGGTGCTCATCGCGCGCAGCTGGGCATTGGCCTGGCCCAGGCGGACCAGGGCGAAGCTGCCCAGGGCCAGCGTCATCAACGTGGTGAGGGTGAAGCCTACCGCCAGCTTGCGGGCGATGGGCAGGTCGTGGAACCACTTCATGATTGAAACTCCGGGCAGGGCAGTGACGCACAGCCGTGGGGTGCTGGGCGGAATCAGCGGGGTGGGAGAGAGTGGAGCGGAGGCGCGCGACGGTTGCCGTGGTCGCTACTTCGGATAGCGGCGTTGATCGACCGCAACTTGATAGTGCTGCGTCACATTTTTTTCACGTTCGCCATCACGGTTCATCGGCCGGCGATGGTTGCTGCTGCAAGGGTTTGGGCCGTTTCATCCGTACGCATGCGGACGGAATGAGGCGAGCCTGCGTGCCGCCACTGCCGATGGAGTTCACAGTTCGCCGCACGTTGATGACACGCAGCCACCCACGAACGAACGCCGCCGCTCCCGGGGGAGCGGCGGCGTCGGGCACAGCGCTATGGCAGCGGCGTTACGCGGCCTGCGGCACCTTGAGCGAACGCACCAGCCCGCCGATGTCGACGATCAGGGCGACCCGGCCATCGCCGAGGATGGTCGCGCCGGAGACTCCGCTGATACGGCGGTAGTTGTTCTCGATGTTCTTGACCACGACCTGCTGCTGGCCGACCAGTTCGTCCACTTCCAGCGCGATCTTCTGGCCGTCACCTTCGACGACGACCACCAACGGATCATCCAGGGCACGCCCGCCGTAGCCGTAGTACTCGCTGAGCGAGAGGATCGGCAGGTACTCGCCACGAACCCGCAGCACGCGGCCTTCGCCGGCCATGGTGCGTACATCGTCGGCCTGCGGCTGCAGCGCCTCGAGTACGTAGGCCAGCGGCAGGATCAGGGTTTCGCCGGCCACCGAGACGGTCATGCCGTCCAGGATCGCCAGCGTCAGCGGCAGGCGGATCAGCACGCGGGTGCCGTTGCCGGCCTGGCTTTCCAGCTGCACTTCGCCGCCCAGTGCCTGGATGTTGCGACGGACCACATCCATGCCGACGCCGCGACCGGACAGATCCGTGACGGCATCGGCGGTGGAGAAGCCCGGCTGGAAGATGAGGTCCCAGACCTGCGCGTCGGTGGGGTTGTCCGGCACGCTCAGGCCACGCTCGAGTGCCTTGGACAGGATCTTGTCGCGGTTCAAACCGCGGCCGTCATCGCTGACTTCGATCACGATGTGGCCGCCCTGGTGCGAGGCCGCCAGCGTGATCGTGCCGGTCTCGTCCTTGCCCGCCTCGCGACGCACGTCCGGCATTTCCAGGCCGTGGTCGATCGAGTTGCGGACCAGGTGCACCAGCGGATCGGCTATCTTCTCGATCAGGCCCTTGTCCAGCTCGGTGCCTTCGCCGATGGTGCGCAGGCGCACGTGCTTGCCCAGGCGCGAGGACAGGTCGCGGACCAGGCGCGGGAAGCGACGGAATACGGCGTCCACCGGCAGCATGCGCACGCCGATGACCGCTTCCTGCAGATCGCGGGTGTTGCGTTCCAGCAGGTCCAGTCCGGTCAGCAGCTGCTCGGCCTGCGCCGGGTCCAGCGCGTGCGAAACCTGCTTGAGCATGGCCTGGGTGATGACCAGTTCGCCGACCAGATTGATCAATGCGTCGACCTTGTCCACGCTGACGCGGATCGAGGTTTCGGCTTCATGTGCGGCGGCCGCCGGTGCTGCCGCGGCCGGTGCAGTCGGTGCAGCGGCGGCGGCGGGCTTGGCTTCGACCGGCGCGCTGGTGGCCAGGCTCGGCGGCGCGGCCGGACGGATGTCCAGTTCGCAGTCGTCCACGACCCAGGCGAAGGTGTCTTCGATCTTGCTGCGCGGTACCTTGCCAACCAGGCCGAGATCCCACGCCAGGTGCGCTTCGAGCGGATCCAGCTGGTCGAAGCCGGGCAGGCGGTCCAGGCGCGCGGCGACCTGCAGCGAGCCCAGGTGCTCAAGCTCGCGGATGATGCGCAGCGGGTCGTTGCCGCTCATGAACAGCGACGGTGCCGGCACAAAGCCGATCTGCCACGCCTCGGGGGTGTCATCGACCTTGGCGGCGGCGACCGGCGCCGCCGCAGTGGCCTGACCGGACAGCACCGCTTCCAGGCGCGCCTTGACCTCGGCGACCGCCTGCGGATCCGCCGCCTGGCCGTGTTCGGCTTCACGCAGCAGGGCGCGCAGCACGTCCACCGAGGCCAGCATCGCGTCGACCGCGGCCGCTTCCAGTGCCCGCTTGCCGGCGCGCAGTTCGTCCAGCAACGTTTCCAGCACGTGGGTCAGCGCGGCGATCGCATCGAAGCCGAAGGTGCCGGCGCCGCCCTTGATCGAGTGCGCGGCGCGGAACACCGAGTTGATGATCTCCGGGTCCTGCTGGCCCGATTCGAGCGCCAGCAGGCCAGCTTCCATCGCATCCAGCCCCTCGCGGCTTTCTTCGAAGAAGGTGGCGTGGAAACGTTGCAGATCCATGCTCATGGTGCGGGGTGTCCAGTTGCGAGGGGAGGGAAGGGTGAAGCGGGATCAGCCCAGGACTTTCTGGACGGTGGCGACCAGCTGTTCCGGGTTGAACGGCTTGACCAGCCAGCCGGTCGCACCGGCGGCCTTGCCTTCGGACTTCTTGTCCGCAGCCGATTCGGTGGTCAGCATCAGCATCGGCGTGAACTTGTAGTCGGGCAGCTGGCGCAGCTCACGGATCAGCGCGATGCCGTCCATGTTGGGCATGTTGACGTCGGTGACCACCGCGTTGAAGCGTTGGCCCTTGGCACGACCGAGGGCGACCGCGCCGTCTTCGGCTTCCTCGACGGAAAAGCCGGCCGAGGTGAGGGCGAAAGAGACCATCTGGCGCATCGACGCCGAATCGTCCACCACCAAGATACGTGCGCTCATGCAGCGTTCTCCACAGATTTCAGGTTGTCATGGGGTGCATCCAGGCCGAGGGCCTGGGTGACGCCGAGCAGGCGCGCGGCATCACGGAAGGTTGCGGTGCAACCGTGGAATCCGGTGGGATGCCCGGCCTTGCGGCGGGCCTCGACGAATGCGCACAGCACCTGCACCGAGGCGGTATGGATACGGCCGATCTGGCTGGCATCCAGCGTCAGATCGCCGGCCTGATCCACCAGGGGGGCCAAACGTGTTTTCAGCTCGGTGCTGGTCTCGATACCGAGATCATCACCCAGGGCCACAGTGCTCATCATTGCTCCGGACAAACGGTTCCGAGGTCTATAACGGCAATAACCCGGGAAGCTTTAGCCGTTCCGGCGGTCAGTTCAGCAGCTGGGTCGCATCCAGCAGGATCATCGGCTGCGCGCCGCCACGGGCGACGCCACGGAACAGGTCGTTGGAGATCTGGCAGATGCGGGCGGTATCCGGGGGCTCGATCTGGGAATCGGTGAGGTTGGCGACATCCTCCACGGCCGAGACGCGCAGGCCCATGGTTTCGCCATTCTCTTCCAGCACCACGATGCGGGTATTGGCGTCGTTGCCGGCCGCGCTGCTGCCCAGGTGGATGCCCAGGTCCATCACCGGCACCACCTGGCCGCGCAGATTCATGATGCCCAGCATCGCCGGGGAGGTGCCCCGCAGCGGCAGCAAGGGCACCGGCAGAACCACTTCCTGGACCTTGAGCAGCTCCAGTGCGTAGGCCTGGGCGCCGCAGCGCAGGCGCAGCCAGCGCGAGGTGCGCTCGCTGGCACGGCGGTTTTCGCGCGGGCTGGAGGCCGGGTCGCGGGCCTGGCGTTGCAGTTCCTCCCAGCTGCCGGGACGGCTCTGCGCCAACGAGGGCGTGCCGGCGCGGGCGCTGGTCGCCGCAGGCATCGGCGGCATGGCAGGCATCGGCCGGGCAACCGGTGCGCGTGCTGCTGGCGCGGCAGCGGCGGCTGCAGGGGTGGTCGACGGGACCGGCGCAGGGGCGGGCGCCACGACAGGGGTGGGTGCTGCTGCAGGCGCGCTGGCGCCGACGGCGACAGGATCGGTTTCGTAGACGACCTCGGGCGGCAGGTCGTCCCAGCTTGGGCGCGCTTCGTCCGTGGGCGCGGGCATCGCGCCGCTCAGAAGAGGATCGTTGCGGAGCTCATCGAGCAGGTCATCGAAGCCGGGTGCCGGCGCGGCCGCCTCGGCCACAGCGCCTGGTGCCTCCGCCTCGGCGGTGATGCCCGCCTCGGGAAGCGTCACGGCGCCACTCAGCAGCGGGTCGTTGCGCAGCTCATCGAGCAGGTCACTGAAGCCTGGCGGGACCGCCACTTCTTCAACCCCGGGCGCTGTCTCAGCCGCGGTCTGTTCCGCCGTCGGCGGTGCTTCGTCGTGGCTGGCTGCTTCGACCGTCGCAGCAGCGACGCTGAGCTCGTCCATCGCTTGGGCTGCGTCCGCCGTCGCGACCGCCACCGGTGTTTCCACCGGCGCAGGCATCGCGTCGCCGAGCAGCTGCTCCAGGTAATCGTCGAGGACGCCGGCGGTGTTCATGCCGCGCGCTCCATCTGCTGCGCATCGTCGGCCAGGATCCATTCCAGCGCGCGGCGGTAGGCGGCCAGGCCGCGGCCGGGGTAATCCTCCGATTGCGGCGGCACGGTCAGGCTGGCGGCATTGCAGATGCGCGTATCGACCGGAATCGCGTCTTCCCAGACGCGATGGCCGTGCTTGTCCTGCATCAGTTTGACCGTCTCGTTGCCGGCGCGGGTGCGGCGGTCGAACAGGGTCGGCAGGATCGACATCGGCAGCGGGCGGCGACGCGAGCGCTCGACCATTTCACCGGTGCGGACCATGCCATCCAGACCATGCAGGGCGAGCGGCTCGGCCTGGGTGGGGATGATCAGGCGGTCGGCAGCGGCCAGCGCGTTGATCATCAGCAGGCCCAGGGTCGGTGCGCAGTCCAGCAGGATGTAGTCGTGCTGGCCCTGGTGGCGACCGAGCGCATTCTGCAGGGCCAGGCCGAGGCCGGGTTGGTTGGCGCTGCGGCGTTCCAGCGTGGCCAGGGCGGCCTGCGCGCAGACGTAATCTAGGCCCGGGATGTCGCTGTGGTGGGCGAGGGTGGACAGCTCGGCCGGCGGTGCGGCGAACAGTTCCAGCACCCCCTGCGGCGGCGGGTCCAGCGGTACGCCGAAGGCGCGGGTCAGCGAGGAATGCGGATCCAGATCGATCAGCAGCACGCGGTGGCCCTGCGTGGCCAGGCCGCGGCCGAGCGCGAGCGTCGTGGTGGTCTTGCCCACGCCGCCTTTCTGATTGGCAACAGCCCAGATACGCATGCGGTTCACTCCTTCATTGCGGGCGGAACGGCGGCGCCAACACGGCTGCCGGCCGGCACCGGTGGCAACTGCACCGGTGCGATGGGGGTAACGGGGGTGCCGGAGGCGGGTGCCTTGGCCGCATCGGCGGCCTCGGCGTCGGCGCTGAGCCGGTCGGTGATTGGATCGATGCTCTGCGCGGTATCGGCCAGGATGATCACCATCACCCGCCGGTTGCGGTTGCGGCCTTCGGCGCTGGCATTGTCTTCGCGCGGGCGGAACTGCCCGTAGCCCACCATCGCCAGCCGTGCCGGTTGCAGGCCCTGGTCGGCGAACAGGTGCACCACGCTGGCCGCACGCCCGGCCGACAGCTCCCAGTTGGAGGGGAACAGCGAGGTGGCGATCGGGATGTTGTCGGTATGGCCTTCCACGCGCACGCCGTTGGGCGCATCACGCAGCACTTCGGCCAGCTTGGAAAGGGTGTCGCGCGCGTGCACATCCAGCGTGGCCGAGCCGGTCGGGAACAGGATGTCGCTGTTGATCTCCACTTCGATCCACAGCTCGGTGCGGCGCACGGTGATCATGCCGCGTTCGATCAGCGGCGCCAGCGTGGCGGTGAGCTTGTCGGCGATGCCGTTGAGCTGGCGCTCGGCGCGCTGGAGCTGTTCCTGGTTGCGGATCGAAACCGGCATGCGCATCTGCGAAGCCATCGCCGGCAGCAGGGTCGGGTCGTTGCTCGGTGCAGGGGCGGAGGGGCCGATCTTGGTGCCGGCCTTGATCACCGAAGGGCTGTCCCAACCACCGCCCTGGACCTGCTGGTTGCCGACCTGCACCGGGTTGATGGTGCGGGGCGCGCCACCGAAGGCGGTGGTCAGTGCGTCGGCCATGATCCGGTACTTGCCCTCGTTGAGGGAGGAGATGGCATACATCACCACGAAGAAGGCGAGCAGCAGCGTCATGAGGTCGGCGTAGGGAATCGCCCAGGCCTCATGGTTGGCATGTTCTTCGTGGTGCTTGCGGCGGGCCATGTCAGTGCAGGAACCCGGACAGGTTGGTTTCGATATTGCGCGGGTTCTCACCCTGGGCGATCGAGATCAGACCCTCGATGATCATCTCGCGGTCGCGGCTGTTGTGGTGGATCACGCTCTTGAGCTTGGCCGAGACCGGCAGGAACAGCAGGTTGGCCGAGGCGATGCCGTAGATGGTGGCGGTGAACGCCGCGGCGATGCCGTGACCGAGCTTGCTCGGGTCGGCGAGGTTCTTCATCACCGCGATCAGGCCCAGCACGGCGCCGATGATGCCCAGGGTCGGGGCGTAGATGCCCATGCCTTCGAAGACCTTGGAAGCGGCCAGGTCTTGGCTCTCCTGGCTGCTCAGCTCGATCTCCATCATGTGCCGGATGGTTTCCGGCTCCACGCCATCCACCAGCAGCTGCAGCCCCTTGCGCAGGAACGGATCGTCCTGGGCATCGACCTGGGCTTCCAGGCCCAGCAGGCCCTGGCGGCGGGCGATGTTGCTCCACTCCACGATCTGCTGGATCAGGTGGCGACGGTCGCTGCTCGGCGGCAGGATCACCCAGCGCACGATCTTGAAGGCGTGCTTGAACACGGCCGGCGAGGTGTGCAGCAGGATCGAGGCGATGGTGCCGACGATCACGATCACGAAGGCAGCCGGCGACCACAGCGACGCCAGACCGGCCCCCTTGAGGATGCTGCCGCCGACCAGTGAGGCCAACGCGAGGAATAGTCCAATGAGGCTGAGTCTGTCCATGGGTCCGTTATCGGCTTGTGTGAATGGGACTTGAGACGCCGAAGGAATCCAGTGATGCGGCGGTCACACTTTCACGCGGTCAATCGTGGTGGGTGCGCAGTCCATCCACGTCCAGGATCAATGCCATGCGGCCGTCACCGATCAGGGTCGCGCCGGCATAGCTGCGCAGGCCACGCAGGGCTTTCGGGAGCGGCTTGATCACCACTTCCTCGCGGCCGCGCACCTGGTCCACCACCAGGCCGAAGCGGGCCTCACCGGCCTGCAGCACCACGATGGTCAGCAGCGAGGACGGCATCGGCTCCACATCCAGCCAGTGGCGCAGATCGACCAAGGCCAGCGCGTGCGATTTGCGGTCCAGCACGGCGCGGCCATCGAACCAGCCCAGCGAGGTGTTGGGGGCATGCAGCACCTCCATCACGCGGGCCAGGGGCAGGGCGTAGACGTCTTCGCCGGCCTGCACCAGCAGGGTCGGCAGGATCGCCAAGGTCAGCGGCACGCGGATCATGAAGCGGCTGCCACGGCCGAGCTCGGACTGGATCTGGATCTGGCCGCTGAGCTCGCGGATGCGCGACTGGACCACGTCCATGCCCACGCCACGGCCGGAAATGTCGGTGACCTGCTGCTTGGTCGAGAAGCCGGGCAGGAACACCAGGTGCAGGCATTCCTCGCTGCTCAGGCGGGCGGCGGCCTCCGGATCGATCAACCCCTTTTCGCGCGCCTTCTGGCGCAGGCGTTCCGGGTCGATGCCGGCGCCGTCGTCCTGCACTTCAATGCTGACGTAGTCGCCTTCCTGCTGGGCCGACAGGCGTACGTGGCCGCTGCGCGGCTTGCCCTGGGCCTCGCGCAGATCCGGCATTTCCACGCCGTGATCGATGGCGTTGCGGACCAGGTGGACCAGCGGATCGGCCAGTGCTTCGACCAGGTTGCGGTCCAGCTCGGTTTCCGCGCCGATCAGTTCCAGTTCGACTTCCTTCTTCAGCGACCGCGCAACATCGCGGGCCACCTTGGGGAAGCGCGAGAACACCTTGCCGACTGGCTGCATGCGGGTACGCATCACCGCCGACTGCAGCCGTGCGGTGGCGATGTCCAGCGTGGACACGGCGCGGTCGAGTTCTTCATCGTGCAGGCGCGCACGCAGGGTCTTGAGCCGGTTGCGCGAGAGCACCAGCTCGCCGATCAGGTTGACGATCGCATCCAGGCGCTTGGTATCCACGCGCACGGTGTGTTCGGCTTCGGCGACGGGTTTGGCCGGGGCCGGCTTGGCGCTTGGCGCCGCCGGGGCGGCCACGGCGCGCGGGGCCGCAGCGGGCACGGATGCAGCGGCAATGGCCTTGGCACCGGGAACGGCGCCGCCGTGCAGCTGGTCCAGCAGCGCTTCGAACTCGTCCTCGCCGATCAGGCCATCGTCCTTTTTCGGCGCGGCAACGGCGGTCGGCGCGGCGCCGCCATGCAGCTGGTCGAGCAGCGCTTCGAACTCATCATCGGTGATCATCTCGCCGCCGCTGCCGGGGGAGGTGGCCGCCGCGGGTGCCGGCGTGGCCGGGCCGTTGACGTCGAACTGGGCGATCAGTTCCGGCGGGGCATACCCCGGCTCGGTCCCGGCCGAGACCGAATCCAGCATCGACTGCAGATAGTCCAGCGACTGCTGGGCCGCGTCGAAATGGTGGGCCTGCAGCGTGGCCTGGCCGGAGCGCGCCATGCCGAGGGTTTCCTCGGCGGCGTGGCACAGCTCGACCATCGCCTGGATGCCGAGGAAGCCGGCACCGCCCTTGAGCGTGTGGAAGCCACGGAACACGGCGTTGAGCTGGTCGGCATCCTGGGGCGCCTGCTCCAGCGACACCAGCTGTTCGCCAAGGCGGTCCAGGATTTCCTGGGCCTCGAGGATGAAGTCGGCGGCGATATCGTCTGGAACAGCACTCATGATCGTTACAGTCCCAGGTCCGAGAGCAGGTCGTCGGCGTCGTTCTGTGACACCGCATGGCGATCCAGACCGTTCACGGCCGGGCCGGCCAGGCCGTTGGTGTCGCGCTTCTTGTCGTCTTCCTGCGGCGGCAGGCCGAGCGCGCCGAAGCCCTCGTGCACGCGCCGCACGATCCCGACCACGCGGCGTATGATCTGCCCGGTCAGGTCCTGGTAGCTCTGCGTCAGCGCGATTTCCGTCAGGTTGTGGCGGATGCGGTCGAGCTGCTGGCCCTGGTCGGGCGTCAACCCGTTGGCGCGCAGCTGTTCGGTCAGCGAGCGACATTCCTCGGCCAGGTCCAGCGTGCGGTGGGTGGCCTGTTCGGTCATCGCCACCACGTGGTCCAGGCGCGCGCAGGCGTCATCCAGTTCGCCGGCTTCGCTGGGCAGGCTGGGCAGTTCACCCAGGGCCTGGCCGAGTTCGCGGGCGAGGCGGTTCAGGCCGGCCATCATCGGCTGCGTGCGCAACGCGGCGAGGGCGTCGATCTCCCGGCGCCAACCGGCTTCGTCGCCACTTTCCAGTGCGGCCAAGGCGTCCTGCAGGCGCTGCACCAGCGCGGATTTGTCGCTCAGGGTGTCCATCAGGCGCTCGCTGCCAGGCGTTCGAAGATTTTGCCGAGCTTTTCTTCCAGGGTCTGCGCGGTGAACGGTTTGATGATGTAGCCGTTCACGCCGGCCTGGGCGGCTTCGATGATCTGCTCGCGCTTGGCTTCAGCGGTCACCATCAGCACGGGCAGGGTCTTGAGCTTGGCATCGGCACGCACGGCCTTGAGCAGGTCGATGCCGGTCATGACCGGCATGTTCCAGTCGGTGACCACGAAATCGAACGGCTGGCTCTGCAACATCGCCAGCGCGGCATGCCCGTCCTCGGCTTCGGCCGTATTGGTGAAGCCCAGATCGCCCAGCAGGTTCTTGACGATACGACGCATGGTCGAAAAATCGTCGACGATCAGGATACGCATGTTCTTGTTCAAAGCACTTTCCTCGATTTCAATGGTTCTCGAGGCCGGCGTCTGCCGCCTCGAAGATCTTCAGCCGGCCCCGCAGACGCAGCACGGCCTGGCCATGGATCTGGCACACGCGCGATTCGCTGACACCCAGTACGGCGCCGATCTCTTTCAGGTTCAGTTCCTGCTCGTAGTACAGCGACAGGACCAGCTGTTCGCGCTCGGGCAGCAGGCCGATCGCGTTGCCCAGCTCGCGCCCGAACTCGCCGCGCTCCAGTACCTGCTGCGGGGTCGGGCCACCCTGGGCGACGGTATCCAGCTCGCCCTGGTCTTCGATCCGTGATTCCAGGCTCAGCACCTGGCCGCGCGAGGCGTCTTCCATCAGGCGCAGGTAGTCCGGCAGCGGCATGTCCATCGCGGCGGCCACTTCGGTGGCGCTGGCGGCACGGCCGGTGCTCTGCTCGAGGCGACGGATGGTCGCGGCGGCATCGCGTGCACGGCGGTGCACCGAGCGCGGCACCCAGTCGCCACGGCGGATCTCGTCGATCATCGAGCCGCGGATGCGGATCGAGGCATAGGTTTCAAACGAGGCGCCCTGGTCGGCGTCGTAGCTGCGCGAGGCCTCGATCAGGCCCATCATGCCGGCCTGGATCAGATCGTCCACCTCCACGCTCGCCGGCAGGCGCGCGGCCAGATGGTGGGCGATGCGCCGGACCAGGTCGGAGTGCTGGGCAATGCACTCGTTGGCTGCGGTCCGCTGGACCTCTTTGTATTGTGCTGCGCCCTTCATACCGTCACCCCGCGTTGCTTGAGGATGCGTTCCAGGAAGAATTCGACCCCGCCACGCGGCTCGGTCGGGGCCTGCCAGCGGGCGGTGCGGCGCGCGATCTCGGTCAGCGCCAGCGCGGCCGGGCTGGACGGGTAGGCCTTCACCACCGGCTGCTGGCGCTGCACCGACAGGCGCAGCCAGTCATCCTGCGGCACGCAGCCCAGGTAGTTCAGCGAGACATCGGCGAGGAACTTCTCGCAGACACGGGTCAGCTTTTCGTACAGCACGCGGCCTTCGTTCGGGTCGCGGACCATGTTGGCCACCACCTGGATGCGGTCCACCCCGCGCTCGCGCGAGAGCACCTTGATCAGTGCGTAGGCGTCGGTGATCGAGGCCGGCTCATCGCAGACCACCACCACCGTGTCCTGCGCGGCCTGGCAGAAGGTGAGCACGCCATCGGTGATGCCGGCGGCGGTATCCACGATCATGATGTCCAGCTCGCGCTCGAGCTCGGAGAACACGTTGACCAGGCCGACGTGCTCGGCCGGCTGCAGCTCGGCCATGTGGCGGCGGCCGGAGGCGGCCGGCACCACCAGCACGCCGCCGGGGCCTTCCATGATCACTTCTTCCAGCGTGCAGCGCCCGGCGACCAGGTCGGCCAGGGTCACCTTCGGCTGCAGGCCGAGGATCACGTCGATGTTGGCCAGGCCGAGATCGGCGTCCAGCAGCAGCGTGCGTTTGCCCATGTCCGCCAGCGCCACGGCCAGATTGGCCGAAACGTTCGTTTTGCCCACGCCGCCCTTGCCGCCGGTGACGGCGATGGTGCGGACCGGGCCCAGCGGCTGGCTTCGGGTAGCCGACAACGGGAAGGTCTTGGTCAGCTTGGCGTACTCACGCGACGGCATGGTTCAACTCCGGGTTGCAGGGCATATCGGCCGCGCGGCGCAAATCTTCAAGGCGAAGTACAAGATTGGCCGCACTGGCACGGTGCAGGTCTTCAGGAACGTCCTGGCCATCGGTGACCCAGGTGATCGGCAGGCGGTGGTCCACGGCCACCGACAGGGCGGTACCGAAGCGGCCGGTTTCGTCCAGCTTGCTCAGCACCACGCCCTGCGGGTTGGCGGCGCTGAAGCGGCGGACCACCTCGTCCATGTCGCCGAAACTGGTGTTGGCCGGCAGCACCAGCAGGGTGCGGATCTGCTCGGCGGCGCGCAGCCACTGCAGCTGGGCGGCCAGTGCACGGTCACGCGGGCCCAGGCCGGCGGTGTCGATCAGGACCAGCTTGTAGTCCTTCAGGCGCTCCAGCAGCTGGTTCAGATCGGTGCCGCTGCTGGCCTCATGGACCGCGATGCCGAGCTGGCGGCCGAAGCCGTACAGCTGCTCGCGGGCGCCGATGCGGCCGGTATCGGTGGTGACCAGGGCGACATCGCGGGCGGCATGCGCCTCGGCGAAACGCGAGGCCAGCTTGGCGATGGTGGTGGTCTTGCCGGCACCGGTAGGGCCGACCAGGGCGATCACGCCGCCGGCTTCGAGCGGGTCGACCGGGGCGATCGGCAGCTTCTTGGAGAGCAGGCCGAGCATCAGGCCGCGGCCACGGTGGGCTTCGGTATCCAGCGGAATCTGCATGGCCACGTCGCGGCTGATGCCGGCGTCGAAGCCGTACTCGTCCATCAGGTCCAGCGCCGCGGCGCGGACCGGCGAGCCACGCAGGCGCTCATCGGTGAAGCGGTGCATCTCGCGCTCGATGACATGGCGCATACCGGCCACTTCATGGCGCAACTGGCGGATCTCTTCGTCGTCGCGCTGGATGATCGTCAGTTCGGGCACGCTGGCCACGGCCGCTGCCGGTTCATTGGCGGCGGTGGTGACGGTCTCGGCGATCGGCAGCGGCAGGGCCGGCGGCAGGGCAGGGGCCACCACCGGGAGCGGCGCGAGCGCGGCAGCGACCGGCATCGCCGCCTCGTCCATCTCGTCCAGCGGCGGATCGATCACGAAGCGGGCGCGGTTGATCGGGGCGGGCGCGGCCACTGCTTCGACCGGGGCGGCCGGGGACGCGGCGGCGGCCTGCTCGACATTGAACGGCGCGAAGATCTGCTCCGGCAGCGACGGTTCGTTGACGGCGGGGCCGACGCTGGCGCGGGCGAGGGTGGCGGCGAAGCCGTCGCTGCCCGGCGGCGGCACGATTTCATTGGCGGTATCCAGGGTGCGACCGGTCGCGCCGACGGCGGCGCGGGCCAGCGCGGCGACCGCCGAAGTGGTCGCGGCCACCGGTTCAGGCGTGGCGACCGGCGCCTTGCGGCGGGTCACTGCGGCGATCACCGCATCGGCGGCGCTGCGCGGGCGCGGTGCCGGCGCTGGCGCGACGTCCTTGCGGGCCGCCTCCAGTGCACGCTGCACGGCGCTCTCGTCGTAGTTGGCCGCCGCCACGATTTCGACACCTTCCTCGATCCGGCGATTGGACAGGATCACTGCGTCCGGACCGTGTTCCTTGCGCACCAGGTTCATGGCCGAGCGCATATCGGAGGCGACGAAGCGTTTGATTTTCATGCTGTGGTACCGGGACTGGGGCGGCGGAGTGGTGGAAGGGAAACGCTGGTTGTCGGTGGTCTGCACGGTCAGGGAGTCCCTTTATTTCCTGCTGCGGTGAAATCGAATGAGGTGTCTGTTTTCTGTCGCGGTGCCGTCGGGTGTCCGGCTCAACTGATCGTGCCGACCAGCTTCAACCGTTTGTCCTCGGGCACCTCGCTGTAGGCGAGTACGGACAGCGAGGGGACGCTGTGGCGTACCAGCCGTGCCAGCGCGGCACGTACCGGGCCGGGCACCAGCACGACCGCCGGCTCGTTCTTCGCTTCCTGCTTGCCGACACATTCGGCCAGGCTTTGATGCAGTCGCTCGGCGAGTCCGGGTTCCAGCGCGGCGCCGTTGCCCTGAGTGGACTCCTGCAAGACGCGTTCCAGTTGCGGGTTGAGGGTGAACACCGGCAGCTCCGGCGACATCCCGGCGATCTCCTGCACGATGAAACGGCCCAGCGCATTGCGCACGGCAGCCGTCAGCACGGCCGGGTCCTGGCTGGTCGGCGCGCTTTCCACCAGCGATTCGACGATCTTGCGTAGCTGGCGGATCGGAATCCGCTCGATCAGCAGGTTCTGCAGCACCCGCACCACCGCCGAGAGCGGCAGCGACTTGGGCGTCAGATCTTCGACCAGCTTGGGCGCGCTCTTGGCCAGGTTGGCCAGCAGCTGCTGCACTTCCTCATGGCCGAGCAGTTCCGGGGCGTGCTCGCGGATCAGGTGGGACAGATGGGTGGCGACCACAGTGGCCGGGTCGACTACGGTGTAGCCCATCGATTCGGCATTGGCGCGCTGGTGCGGCTGGATCCAGGTAGCATCCAGGCCGAAGGCGGGGTCCTTGCCGGCGATGCCTTCCAGCGTGCCCAGGGCACTGCCCGGGTCCAGCGCGAGTTCGCGGTCGGGGTGGATCTCGGCGGTAGCCACCGGCACACCGTGGATCAGCAGGCGATACGCGGTCGCGGGCAGTTCCAGGTTGTCGCGGATGTGGACGGAGGGAATCAGGAAACCGATGTCGTGGGTGAGCTTGCGGCGCACGCCCTTGATGCGCGCCATCAGCTCGCCGCCCTGGTTCTTGTCCACCAGTGGAATCAACCGGTAGCCGACTTCCAGGCCAAGCGGATCGACCGGGCGCAGCTCATCCCAGGTCAGCTCGGCGGTGGGCGAGGGGGCGGCACCGGGCAGGCCGAGGGCATCGGGGCGGTGGGTGGCCGGAGCTTCGGCGGCGCGGGCCTGCGCGGTGCTCTTCTTCCAGGCCTTCCACGCGATGAAGCCGAGGATCGCGGCCAGCGTCAAGAAGGCGACGTTGGGCATGCCCGGCACCAGGCCCACCACCGCCAGAATCGCGGCGGCGATGGTCAGGGCGCGGTACTGGCCGAATACCTGGCCCATCATGGCTTGGGCCATGTCCTGCGAACGCGAGGCACGGGTGACCAGCATGGCCACTGCCGAGGACACCAGCAGTGCCGGCAGCTGGGCGACCAGGCCGTCACCGATGGAGAGCAGGGTGTAGGTCGCGGCGGCATCACCGAACGGCATGCCGTGCTGGAGTACGCCGACCGCCAGGCCGCCGACCAGGTTGATGAACAGGATCAGGATGCCGGCGATCGCATCGCCTCGGATGAACTTGCTGGCGCCGTCCATCGCACCGTAGAAGTCGGCTTCCTCGCGGACCTCCTCGCGCCGGGCCTTGGCCTCCTCACGCGTCAGCAAACCGGCGTTGAGATCGGCGTCGATCGCCATCTGCTTGCCGGGCATGGCATCGAGGATGAAGCGGGCGGTCACTTCGGAGACGCGCCCGGCGCCTTTGGTGATCACCACGAAGTTGATGATGGTCAGGATCGCGAACACCACGATGCCGACCGCGTAGTTGCCGCCGATCACGAACTCGCCGAACGAGGCGATCACCTTGCCGGCCGCCTCGTGGCCGTTCTGGCCGTTGAGCAGGATCACGCGGGTGGACGCCACGTTCAGCGCCAGCCGCAGCATGGTGGTGACCAGCAGCACGATCGGGAAAATGGTGAAGTCCAGCGGGCGCTTCACGTAGACCACCGCCAGCAGCACCATCAGCGAGATGGCGATGTTGAAGGTGAACAACGCATCGAGCACCGGCGGCGCCAACGGCACTACCACCATCGCCAGCAGGGCCAGCACGATCAGCGGGGCACCCAGCCCGTGGCGGATCATGTCCAGGGCGCGGCGCACGTTCATCCCGGCAGGCTGGGCGCTCATGGGCGGCCTCCCTTGCCGAACTCATCGATATCGATGTCCGGCGCCGCCGGCATCGGGCCGGTCCCCCAGCTGCGCAGCTGGTAGACATAGGAGAGCACCTGGGCCACGGCCGAATACAGTCTCACGGGAATTTCCTTTCCAAGTTGACCTTCCCGATACAAGGCGCGTGCCAAAGGCGGGGCGGAGACGATGGCGACCTTGTTGCCGTCGGCCACTTCGCGGATGCGCAGGGCGGTTTCATCCACGCCCAGGGCGACCACGGTGGGGGCGCCCATCTTTCCGCCCTCGTACTTCAGGGCGACCGCGTAATGGGTGGGGTTGACCACCACGACGTCGGCGGTGGGGACCGCCTCCATCATCCGGCGGTTGGACATCTGCTGCTGCAGCTGGCGGATGCGGCCCTTGACCTCCGGGCTGCCCTCGCTTTCCTTCATTTCCCGGCGCAGTTCCTCCCGGGTCATCTTCAGCTTGCGCATCCAGTTCCAGCGCTGGTACGGCGCATCGATGGCGGCCAGCAGCATCATCGCGCCGCCGGTGGCCAGCATCAGCTTCAGGGTGAAGCCCAGGCCGTGGACCATCGCCGCCTCCAGTGGCTGGTTGAGCAGGTCGCGCAGCGAGCGGATGCCATGCCAGACCACCAGCCCGGCAGCGGTGCCGACAAAGGCGATACGCAGCAGGGATTTGGTGAACTCGGCGATCGCCTCGGGTCCGTACAGGCGCTTCATGCCGGCCATCGGGCTGAGCCGCTTGAAATCGGGCATCAGCGACTTGTTCGACCAGCGCAGCCCGCCCATCACAACCGGTGACAGGAAACTGGCCAGCAGGCAGATCACCACCAGCGGCCACATGCCCAGCAGCAGGCGCAGCAGCAGTTCGCCGAAATGCCCGAACAGCGCCTGGGGATGCAGGCGCAGGCCCGGCTCGGGGCTGAGCGCGACCTGCATCCAGGTCTTGGCGTTGCGGCCGATGGTGCCGGAGAACGCCATCAGCGCCAGCACACCGGCACCGAACACGGCCGCCGTCGCCAGCTCACGCGAGCGCGGGATGTTGCCCTGTTCCCGGGCGTCGCGCAGGCGTTTTTCGGTGGGTAATTCGGTTTTTTCGCCGGCTTGTTCGTTCTCGGACATCAGGGCACGACACGGGAGGAGATACCCCGGTCCGTGCAAGAACCATTCCGTGAGCTGGAAGAGGTGTCAGGCCCGCCGCGAGGAACCGGGGGGTGCCGGGCATCCGTCGGGAGCCGATATCACCCCGCCGATGCGCCCGGACGTGCCTGGGGCGTCCAGCCCGCCGCCACTTCCACCCGCGGCCGGGGCAGGTCATGCAGTTGCATGAAGCGCTGTGCATCCACCGGGCGGCCCAGCAGATACCCCTGCAGGTAGTCGCAGCCCAGCCGCTCCAGATACGCCCGCTGGCCGGTGGTCTCCACGCCCTCGGCCACGATGTCCATGTCCAGCGCGTGTCCCAGCGCCACGATCGCCGAGACGATCACCACGTCTTCGGAGCTGTTCTCCAGGTCGCGTACGAAGGCGTGGTCGATCTTGATCTCGGTGGCCGGCAGGCGCTTGAGGTAGAGCAGGCTGGAGTAGCCGGTGCCGAAGTCGTCGATGGAGATGCCCACGCCCAGCGCCGCCATGGCCTGCAGCAGGGTCAGGCTGGCCTCGGTATCGCGCATCACCGTGTTTTCCGTGATCTCCAGGATCAGCCGGCGCGGCTCGATGCGGTGAGTCTGCAGCGCCTCGCGCACTTCCTGCAGCAGCTTGGGCGAGGCGAACTGGATCGGCGAGAGGTTCACCGAGACCGTCCAGCCGTCATGCCCGGCCTCGTGCCATACCCGCAGCTGGCGGCAGGCCTCATCCAATGCCCAGCGCCCGATCTCGTTGATCACGCCACTGCGTTCGGCCAGGCGGATGAAGCGGTCCGGCGGAATCAGGCCCTGCTGCGGGTGCCGCCAGCGGATCAAGGCTTCGGCGCCGCTGATCGATTGCCCGGCGACGCGGGTCTTGGGCTGGTAGTGCAGGAACAGCTGCTCGCTGCCGATGGCCCGGCGCAGGTCGGCCAGCAGCTGGAACTGCTGCTCGGCGCTGTCGTTCATCCAGTCGGCAAACAGCACGTAGGCGTTGCGGCCGGCCTCCTTGGCCTGGTACATCGCCGCGTCGGCGAAGGCCATCAGCTGGCGTTCGCTGGCGGCGTGGTCCGGACAGATCGCGATGCCGATACTGGCGGTCACCTGCAGGTCGTGGCGCGGCAGCAGCGGCTCGCGGCCGACGGTCTGGATGATGCGGCTGGCCAGCGTCGCCACGTCTTCGTCGTTCTCGATCGGTACCGCCAGCACGAACTCATCGCCGCCCAGGCGGGCGAGCATGTCCGCCGGCCGCAGCAGCTTGCGGGTGCGGTCGGCGACGGCGACCAGCAGGGCATCGCCGGTCTGATGGCCGTACGCATCATTGACCTGTTTGAAGCCGTCCAGGTCCATGAACATCACCGCGAAGCGGCTGCCGCGCTGCTCGGCTTCGGCCAGCGATTGCTCGATGCGCTGCTGCAGCAGGCGACGGTTCGGCAGGCGGGTCAGCGGATCGTGCAGGGCCGCCTGGGTCAATTCGGCGTGGGCATCGTCCAGCGAGGTACTCAGGTCGGTATTGCGCAGCCGCAACAGCTGCGCCTCCATGCGCTGGTCCAGCCAGGACACGATCAGCACCACCGCCAGGATCGCAAGGGTCAGGGCCAGGACCACCAGCGCCAGCCACTGCGCCTGCAGGCCGTCACCGGCGGCGGCCCCGCAGATGCTGCCGGCGGGGAAGCGGGCGGCGGCCATGCCGGTGTAATGCATGCCGACGATGGCGGTGCCCAGCACCAGCGCCGGTGCGACGCGGTCGCGCAGGCGCCGATGCGTGCTGCGCAGCCGGAAGGCGATGAACAGCGCCGTCCACGAGGCAGCCACCGCGATCAGCAGCGACAGCGCCACCCAGCCGGCGTGGTAGTCGATCCCCGGCTGCATGTGCAGCGCGGCCATGCCCAGGTAATGCATGGCGGCGATGCCGCTGCCCATCAGCACGGCACCCAATGCGAGCCGTCCGTGCGGCAGGGTGGGCTGTGAGACCAGCCACAGCGCGAAGATGGAGGAGGCCATGGCGGCCAGCAGCGAAACGGTGGTCAGGCCGAGCGCATAGCCCAGCGGGATCGGCAGCTGGAAGGCGAGCATGCCGATGAAGTGCATCGACCAGATGCCCAGCCCCATCGCGCAGCCGCCGCCCACCAGCCACAACCAGGTCGTGCGCGGCGTAGCTGCGGTGGTGACCCGGCTGGCCATATCCAGCGCGGTGAACGAGGCCAGCACGGCGACCAGAAACGAAATCACCACCAACCACGGGGTATAGCTGCCGATCAGCATGGAAGACACTCTCCCTGGTCAACATCTGAGCGATACGACAGGACACCGCGTCATCACCGCAAAGACCGGGTGAAGATTCTGTCATTGCGGTGCATGGGCATTGGCGGGCGGCGCGGGATGTCCTGCAGGCTGTCCCGGGTCAGCGACTGACGCTGTCGGCAGCATCGAACGCCGCATCGAACAGGCGCTGCACCGGCGGGCCCATTTCGCCGGCCAGCACGGTCAACAGAAACAGCCCCAGTAGCAACGCGACCGGCAGGCCGAGCTGGATCGGGTTCAGTGCGGGCGCGGCACGGGCCAGCACGCCGAAGGCCAGGTTGATGGCCAGCATCGCCACGGTCAGCGGCAGCGCCAGTGAAAGCGCGCCGCGGAACACCTGCAGCAGGAAGGTCGGGGCGATGCTCAGGAATGCCTGGGGATCCGGCAGCGAGGTGCCGATCGGCAAGGCCTTGTAGCTGTCCATCAGCAGCGAGATCAGCGCCAGATGGCCGTTGACCGTGAAGAACAGCAGGCCGAACAGCAGATAGAACCACTGCCCGATCACGCCGGAACTTCCGCCGCGCAGAGGATCGCTCATCTGCGCGAAGGCCAGGCCGGTGCCTTGGGCGACCAGCTCGCCGGCCATCGCGCCGGCCTCGAACACCAGGCGCAGCACGAAGCCGATCGACACGCCGATCGCCAGTTCGCGGGCGATGGTCAGCACCGTGGCGGCATCGAAGCCGGTCCACTCCGGTACCGGTGGCAACATCGGCGACAGCGCGATCGCCAGCGCACCGGCGAGCAGCACGCGGATCCGTGACGGCACCGCACGCGTACCGATCAGCGGCATGGCCATCAGCATCGCGCCGATGCGCAGCATGGTCCACAGGATCGTGCCGATCATGCCGAAGGCCTGCAGGCCATCGGCGGCCATCTGGGTGGCGGAATCCACGGTGGCGGGCCTCAGCCGATCAGATGTGGAATGCGCTGGAACAGCAGCGTGGTGTATTCGACCAGATGGCCGATCAGCAGGCTGCCGAGCGCGAACAGCACCACGGTCAACGCCGCGGCCTTGGCGACGAAGGCGATGGTCGGTTCGTTGAGCTGGGTCGCGGCCTGGACCACGCCGACCACCACGCCGACGATCAGCACGGTGAGCAGCAGCGGGCCGGCGACCCACAGCACGGTGATCAGGCCACCACGCAGTTCGGTCAGGGCAAGTTCGGGCGTCATGTCGGTCTCGGGTCCGTATCGATCAACAGGGCGGGGCGGTCAGACCGCATTGAAGCTGGCGGCCAACGTGCCGACCACCAAGACCCAGCCATCCACCAGCACGAACAGCAGGATCTTGAACGGGGCGGAGACCAGCATCGGCGAGAGCATCATCATGCCCATCGACATCAGCACGCTGGCCACGACCAGGTCGATGATCACGAACGGGATGAAGATCAGGAACCCGATCTCGAAGGCGGTCTTCAGTTCGCTGGTGACGAACGAGGCGACCAGGATCGGGAACGGAATCGCATCCGGGCTGGAGTAGGTGCCGTGTCCGGCCATGCCGGCGAAGGTCATCAGATCCGTTTCGCGGATCTGCGCCAGCATGAAGGCACGTAACGGCTGGGTGGTCAGGGTCCAGGCGGTCTGGAAATCGATCTCGCCGTTGAGGTACGGCGCCATGCCGCTGCCCCATGCCTTCTGCCACACCGGCAGCATCACCATCGCGGTGAGGAACAGGGCCAGGCCGAGCAGCACCTGGTTGGACGGCGTCTGGCCGGTGCCCAGCGCCTGGCGCAGCAGACCGAGCACGATGATGATGCGGGTGAAGGCCGTCAGCACCAGCAGCATCGACGGGATCAGGGTGATCGCCGTCATCAGCAGCAACGTCTGCAGCGGCAGGCTGACCGGCTGGCCGCCGATCTTGCCGACATTCACGTCCGGCAATGCAGGCACACCCGGCACGCCGGGCGCGGCCCAGGCCAGGGCCGGCAGCGCGCACAGCAGGAAAGTCAGCAACAGGGGCAGGTAACGGGTCCAGGAAGTACGGGGGCCACGCATGCTCAGGGTTCCTTGCGCAGCCGCTGTTGCAGCAGCTGGGCGAAATTCGGGAGGTGTTTGAAATCGGGAAGGCGCGCCGGGGTCGGGGCGGGCAGGGGTTCGGGCAGCTGATGCAGCGTGTTGATGCCGCCGGCGGTGACGCCCAGCAGCAGCTGGGTGCCATTCACCTCGACCACCACCACGCGCTCTTTCGCACCGACGTTGAGGCTGGCGACCACCCGCATCCCTTCGGCCGGGCGGAAGCCGCTGCCGGGCATGCGCTTGAGCAGCCAGCCCAGGCCGACGATCAACGCCAGCACGCCCAGCAGGGCCAGCACCGCACCGAACATGCCCGGTGCGGCGGCGGCATGCTGGCCGACCTTGACGGTCGAGGCGCCGGCCGCGATCAGCAGCCCGGCACTCAACGCAGTCTCCGGATCCGTTCGCTCGGGCTGACCACGTCGGTCAGGCGCACGCCGAAGCGGTCGTTGATCACCACCACCTCGCCATGGGCGATCAGGGTGCCATTGACGAACACGTCCAGCGATTCGCCGGCACCGCGCTCCAGTTCCACCACCGAGCCCTGGTTGAGCTGCAGCAGGTTGCGGATCGGCAGGCGGGCGCGGCCCACTTCCAGCGACAGTGTCACCGGCACATCCAGGATCACATCCAGGTTGAGCTCGTCGCCGACCGTGGTGTCATCGGACTGCAGCTGGGTGAACTGTGCCGGCGCCGGCTCGTTGGATTCGATATCGTTCATTGCGGGTCTTCCTGCAGTACGGGAACGCGTGGGCGGATGCCCGGGGGATGGGTGGCGGTGATCTTCACCGCGTTGAAACCGTTGGCGACGCCGAACTCGCCGGTGAACACCGGTACGTTCTCCACGCACACCGGCACCTGCTTGGGCAGCTCGATCGGCAGCACATCGCCGATCTTCAGCTTGGTCAGGTCGCGCAGGCTCATGCGCTTGGTGGCCAGCACGCTGGACAGGGTGACTTCGGCGATGTTGAGCTGTTCGCGCAGCATCACGCCCCAGCTGGCATCGCGGTCGTTGCGGTCGCTCTGGATGCCGGCGTCGAGCAGCTCGCGGATCGGCTCGAGCATCGAGTAGGGCAGGGTGACGTGGATGTCGCCGCCGCCCCCATCGAGCTCGACATGCAGGCGGCAGACCACCACGTACTCGCGCGGCGTCACGATGTTGGCGAAGTGCGGGTTGATCTCGGAGTTGATGTACTCCAGTTCCACGTCCATCACCGGCGCCCAGGCTTCCTGCAGGTCGGCGAAGGTCTGCTTGAGCAGCAGGTGGATCACGCGCATTTCGGTGGCGGTGAACTCGCGGCCCTCGATGCGGGTCGGGTAGCGGCCGTCACCGCCGAAGAAGTTGTCCACGATCGCGAACACCAGCGTCGGCTCGAACACGATCAGCCCGGTGCCACGCAGCGGCTTGAAGCGGATCAGGTTGAGGTTGGTCGGCACGTACAGCGAATGCATGTAGTCGTTGAACTTGATCAGCTCGATGCCGCGCACGGACAGCTCGGCCGAGCGCCGGATCAGGTTGAACAGGCCGATGCGCCACAGGCGCGCGAAGCGCTCGTTGACCATTTCCAGGGTCGGCATGCGGCCGCGGATGATGCGGTCCTGGCTGGCGAAATCGTACGAGCGCGCCTCGCCGGGCGTGGGCGCATCGATGTCGGTCTCCACCGCACCGGAGTCCACGCCATGCAGCAGGGCATCGATCTCGTCCTGGGAAAGCAGGTCATTCATGGTCGCCCTTACTGGGTCACGAAACTGGTGAACAGCAATTCGTCGGCACCGGGCTTGCCGGTCTCGGCCTTGAGCAGCTTCTGCACTTCTGCCAGCGAACTGGCCTGCAGGCGCTCTTTGCCGGCGCGGTCGGCGATGTCGCTCGGCTCGACCTGCGAGAACAGCATCAGCAGCTTGGCGCGGATGGCCGGCGCATGCAGCTTGATCGCCTCCATCGCGGCCGGGTCGCGGCTCATCAGCTGCACTTCGACCTGCAGGTAGCGCGGGCCGTCGAAGCTGCTGTTGAGGTTGACCACGAACGGCGGCTCCAGGCCGAAGTACTGGGCCGGGGCAGGCACGGCGGATTTGCTGGCGGCGGGCTTGGCGGCCTTGTCATCGTGCTGGGACTGGGTGAAGTACCAGACCCCGCCACCGGCGGCGCCAGCGGCGAGCACCGCGACCAGGGCGGTGACCAGGAGCGGACTGCGCGGCTTGGCGGTCTTGTCCTTGTCGGCGGATTTCTTGGTTTTATCGGCGGCTGCGGCCACGAGGGGAAGCTCCAGAGGATTGCTTCCTGCCTACATGCAAAGGCCGTGCCTGAATGCTGAAGAGAGTGTGTGTCGGGTTTCTGGCGGCGCGGCTGAGCCTGCGCCGCCGCGTGCGATCACGCGTAGGCGTCAACCAGGCCGCGCTGGCGGATCAGCTGCGAGGGCGACAGGGTGGCATCGGCCAGCGCCGGTTCTCCGTCGTCGCCGCCCATCCCGCTGCGACCCTCGCCACGCCCGCCGTCGTGCGCGGTCTGCTGCTGGCCGACATCGGCGTTGCCAAGCTGGAAGCCCTGTTCGCCGAGCAGGTCGCGCAGGCGCGGCAGGCTGCTTTCCAGTGCATGGCGCACGTCGGCGTGCGCGCTGGTGAAGGTGGCATGGACCTTGTCGCCGTCCAGCTGCAGGCGCACCTCGATCGGGCCGAGGTCGTTCGGGGTGATCTTGATATGGGCGTGGCCGATCTTCTGGTCCGCCAGCCAACCGACGCGGGCCCCGACGGCATCGTCGAAGTCATCCCCGCCAAGGTGCGGCGTCGCTGTCGGAGAGCCGGTGAACAGGCTGGCAACCACCGGCTTGGCCTCGGTCATGCCGTGCAGCGCGTGCAGCAACGGGGTTGCCGGCGCATCGGGGCCATCGGTGGTGGCCGCGCTCAAGGCGTCGGTGAAGGTCTTGAGCAGCGCCGCATCGTCCGCAGGCGCTGCCTCGGTGGGCAGGGCGGGCAGCGCGATGCTGCCGTCGGTGGCTGGGGCCGTGGTTGCCAGCGTGGGGGCGGCGCCATCAGCGGCCGGGGCCGTCGTCGCCAGGGCGGGGAGTGAGCCATTGGCGGCCGGTGCCGTGCCGGCCATGGGCGGCGCGACCGGCGCAGGCGCTGGTGCTGGCAGCCCGTTCAATGCCAGCCCGGCCAGGCCCAGCGGCGGCCACGCGGCGTCGGTGTCGTCGGTGGTTTCGGCAGCAGGTTTTTCCGCCGCGGACGCGGCCTGGGCGGTGGCATCGGCCGGCGCGGGGGTGTCCTCGGCGTTCTTGACGCCGGGTTTGGCGGGGCGCGTTGCCGCCTCCTTGTCCGGGTTTGCCGTGTTCGTTGTGGCGCTCTTGCCCGCGTCGCGGCCGCTGCCGGGTTTGCGCGGCGCGTCGGTGCGCGGTGCTTCGCTGCCGGGCTTGAGCAGTGCGTCAAAGTCCCGACGGTCACTGCCGCCGGTGCTGTCCGCGCGCGGCGTGGACGCAGTGCCACCTGCATTCTGGGCGGGTGCGGCGCCGCCGAGCAGGGCGGGGGGCATCACGGGGTGCCTCCGTTCTCGCCATCTTCGCGCTGCGCCTGACGCGAGCGGCGCGCACCAAGGTCATCCATTTCGCGCTGGTCGCGGCGGTCGGTGACCACCTTCTCCTGCGCGCGGTAACTGGCGGCGAGCTTCTCCAGCACCTGCTTGTCACGGCTGGCCAGCAGCAGGCGGGCGCGCTCGGCGTCGACCTTCTCGCGGTTGTTGTCCACGGTCTGCCGTTGCTGGGCGACCGCGCTGTCCAGGCGATCCAGGAACGCGCGGCGGTTCATCAGCTGGGCCGGGCTGGTGGCCGACATCTGCGCGCCGGCATATTCCTCGGCGTAGCGGCGCAGCTCATCCAGGCGCGATACATGCGTGTCGAGCGCACGCTGGCGCTCGGCCAGGTCGCGGGCGACCTCGTCTTCGTGGTCCTGGGCTCGTTTCAGCAAGGGGTCGAAGCGCTTGGATTGGATCATGGCTTAACTCTCTGGTTCCACCAGCCGCTTGAGGGCGGCCTGACTGTGCGGCAGGTCGGCGGCTTTGCCGACGTCCTGGCCGAGGAATTCAACAATGTCCGACCAACGCTCCAATGCCTCGTCGGTCGCCGGGTCGTTGCCGCGCTGGTAAGCGCCGATCGCGATCAGGTCGCGGTTGGACGAATACGCCGAGATCAGCCGCTTGAGCTTGCGGATGCGCAGGCGCCACGGTTCGTCGGCGATTTCCGTGACCACGCGGCTGACCGAGGATTCCACGTCGATGGCCGGGTACAGCCCGCTGTCGGCGACGCGGCGCGAGAGCAGGATGTGGCCGTCGAGAATGGCGCGTGCGGCGTCGGCGATCGGATCCTGCGGATCGTCGCCTTCGGTCAGCACGGTGTAGAACGCGGTGATCGAGCCGCGGCCCTTGGCGCCGTTGCCGGCGCGCTCCACCAGGGCAGGCAGTTTGGCGAACACCGAGGGCGGATAGCCGCGGGTGGTCGGCGGTTCACCGACGGACAGGCCGATCTCGCGCTGCGCCTGGGCGAAGCGGGTCAGCGAGTCCATCAGCAACAGGACATTCAAGCCCTGATCGCGGAACCACTCGGCGATGGCGGTCGCGCGGTAGGCACCGTGCAGGCGCGCCAGCGGCGGGCGGTCGGCCGGGCTGGCCACGACCACGGCACGGCGCAGGCCTTCTTCGCCCAGCGTGCTTTCCACGAAATCGCGGACTTCGCGACCACGTTCACCGATCAGGCCGACCACGATGACGTCGGCGGCGGTGTAGCGGGTCATCATGCCCAGCAGGGTCGATTTACCGACACCGGAGCCGGCGAACAGGCCGACACGCTGGCCGCGGCCGATCGGCAGCAGCGCGTTGATCGCGCGCACGCCGACATCCAGCGGCTGGGTGATCGGTTCGCGTGCAAGCGGGTTGATCGAGACGCCGGCCATGCCGACGGTGCCTTCGGCGCGGATCGGGCCCTTGCCATCCAGTGGCACGCCGTCGCTGTCGATCACGCGGCCGAGCAGGCCTTCGCCCACTTCCACACCGCCACGGCCGAGCGAGGGCACCACCCGTGCGTTGGGCAGCAGGCCGTGCAGTTCGGCGCTGGGCATCAGGTAGGTACGTTCACCGGCGAAGCCGACCACTTCGGCATCGACCCAGCCACCGTCGGCCACTTCAACCTTGCAGCTGGCGCCCATCGGCGCCTCGCAGCCCACTGCTTCCAGGGTCAGGCCGACCGCGCGGCGCAGCACGCCTTCGCGGATCAGGCCGCGGCCATGCGCGGTGTCCGGGCGGATGTTGTCCAGCCGCGAAGCCAGCCGCAGGTTGCGTGCGGCGGTCCAGTCGGCGGGCGGGGGCAGGGTCTCGGTGGTCATGGGGTGGTTCCGGCTTTGCGGATGACCGCATCCAGGGCGCCGCGCAGACGCGCATCGAGCGTGCCGTCGATACGCACGGCCTCGGCATGCACGCGCAGGTCGCCGCGGCTCAGGCTCAGGTCCGGGGTCAGGCGCTGGTTCGGAGCCAGGTTGAGCACCGGGGCGAGCGCGGCAATGTCGTCCGGGTGCAGGCGCACTTCCACATCGCGGCTTGCACCGCCAACGGCATCCACGGCCTCGTTGACCAGCTGCGCCAGCAGTTCCGGTTCGGCTTCATACGCGCGCCCGACCAGGTTGCCGGCCACGCGCACCGCCAGCTCGCCGAGCGCGGCGACCACTTCATTCTCCAACCGCACCAGCGGCCGGCTGAAGTTGTCCAGGATGCCTTCGATCTGCGCGATCAGGCGGCGGACTTCGGCCTGGCCCTGGGCCAGACCCTCGGCGTGGCCCTGATCGAAGCCGTCTTTCTCGGCGCTGTCGTGGATCGCCTGGATTTCTTCCAGGGTCGGCAGCTGCAGAAGCGGTTCCGGCTCGTGCTCCGGATCCGGCTCGGTGAGCTCGAACTGTTCTTCCGGCGGCGGCTCGGGCACCGCCAGCAGGTCCGGGGCAAGCCAGCGCACGGCATTGTTCACAGCATGGCCTCCGCGTTGCCGCCGATGGTGACGGTGCCTTCGTCGGCCATGCGCTTGACGATGGCCAGGATTTCGCGCTGCGCCACTTCCACATCGGACAGGCGCACCGGGCCACGGGCTTCCATGTCTTCCAGCAGGATTTCAGCGGCACGCTGGGACATGTTGCGGGTGATCTTGTCGCGCACCTTGATGTCGGCGCCGCGCAGGGCCAGACCAAGACGCTCGCCACTGACTTCGCGCAGCACCAGCTGCAGTTCGCGGTCGTCCAGATCGACCAGATCGTCGAACACGAACATCAGGTCCTGGATGCGGCCGCTCAGCGGTGCATCGATGCGCGCGATCTCGCCCAGGATCGCCTGGTCCTGGCCGCTGTCCATGAAGTTCAGGATGTTGGCTGCGCACTGCACGCCGCCGATGTTGGAAGACTTCAGGTTCTGGTTGCCGGCGAACTGGCGCTCCATGATCTCGTTGAGTTCATTGAGGGCGTTCGGCGGAATGCCATCCAGCGTGGCGATACGCAGCAGCACGTCCACGCGGGTGCGCTCGGGCAGCAGCTTGAGTGCGTCGGCGGCCTGGTCGGTTTCCAGGTGCGCCATCACGATGGCGATGATCTGCGGGTGTTCGTTGCGGACCAGATCGGCCACGGCACGCGGATCCATCCACTTCAGCGCGTCCAGGCCGGTGGTGTTGCGGCCCAGCAGGATGCGGTCGATCAGGTTGCCGGCCTTCTCGCTGCCCAGCGCCTGCACCAGCATGTTGCGGATGTAGTCGTCCGAGCCCACGCCCAGCGAGGTCTTGGAACCGAGTTCGCTGCCGAACTGGTCCATGACCCGCTCGACCTGCTCGCGGGTGATGTCGGTCATGGTCGCCATGGCGATGCCGATCTTCTGGACTTCCTTGGGCTCCATGTGGCGCAGCACTTCGGCGGCGTCCAGTTCGCCCAGCGAGAGCAGCAGCACGGCGGCGCGCTGCACGCCGGTCAGCGGGGGAGGTGCATCAATCATTGGCCACCCAGCCCTTGACCACCTGGGCCACGCGCTTGGAATCGGTCTTTACAGCTTCACGCGCCATGCGCAGTCGTTCCTCGTAAGAGTCCACCGGCAGGGCCAGGGGTTCGTGTCCGGCCGCGTGCAGGCGTTCGCTGCCGATCGCGGGCAGACCCTCGCCATCGTCGACCAGCTGCACATCGGCACTGTGGGGTTCCAGTTCGTCATCTTTCGGCTTGGTCTGGCCGGTGATCGAGCGCAGCGCCGGGCGCAGCACACCGAACACCAGGGCCAGCACCACGATCGCACCGAGCAGCAGACGCAGTGCGTCCTGCACCTGCGGCAGCTCCCACCACTTCGGCCCTTCGACCGGAGTGACCTCGCGGACGAACGGGGCATTCATCACCGAGACCGTGTCGCCACGCTCGGCATCGAAGCCGACCGCTTGCTTGACCAGTGCTTCGACGCGGGTCAGTTCGGCCGCGGAGAGGGCCTGGTCGGCCATCTTGCCGTTGGCCCCGGCGCGCGGCACGTTGTCCACCAGCACCGCCACCGAGACGCGCTTGATGCGGCCGGCCGGCTGGCGGGTGTGCTGCAGGGTGCGGTCCAGCTCGTAATTGCGGGTCGCGTTCTTGGAGGTTTCGGTCGGTGCCTGCGCGGTGGCGGGCGCGGCCGCCGGGCCGGGCGGGGTATTGCTGGCAGCCCCGGGCACGCCCTGCGGGCCGGGCACGTTGCTGCTGTTTTCGCTCATCTGCTCGCTGCGCAGCTTCTGCGGCTCGCCGTTGTAGAGCTCGCGGGCTTCCTCGATCACCGAGAAGTCCATGTCCACGCTGACTTCCGGGTTGACGCGGCCGGGGCCGGTCATCGGCTCGAGCAGCTCGCGGATGCGCTGGTTGAACGAGGTTTCCTGGCGGCGCACCTGTTCGAACTGGGCCGCATTCATGGCCGCTTCGCTGTTCGGATCGGAGACGCTGAGCATGCGCCCGCTCTGGTCGACCACGGTGACGCGCTCGGGCGCCAGGTCGGGAATGCTGGCGGCAACCATGTGCACGATCGCATCGATCTGGCCGCGTTCGAGCTGCTGGCCACCGCGCAGTTCCAGCACCACCGAGGCACTGGCCACGTCACGCTGGCGGGTGAAGGCGCTGGGCTTGGGAATGGCCAGGTGAACGCGCGAATCGCGGACGGGGCGCAGCGTATTGATGGTGCGCGAGAGCTCGGTTTCCAGCGAGTGCTGGTAGCGCGCATTCTCCATGAACTGGCTGACGCCAAAGCCCGGGTCACGCTCCATCAGCTCGAAGCCCAGACGACCGCTGTCGGTCAGGCCGGAGCCGGCCAGCTTCAGGCGGGCATCGTGCAGGTTCTTTTCCGGCACGGTGATGCCGCCGGTGGCGGGGTCCAGCTGGAAGGGAATCTGCGCCGCGCGCAGCAGGTCGGTGGCCTCGGCCGTGGCCTTCTGGTCCAGCCCGGTGTACAGCGGCACCATGCCCGGCTTCTGCGACCAGAAGAACACGAACAGGCCTGCCGCCACGGCCACGGCGATCATCGCCATCAGGCCAAGCCGACGGGTGATCTGCAGGCTTTGCAGCCGGTCGAACCACTGCCCAGCCTTTTCGGTGTTCAGCGATTCTTTGGAGAGCGACAGGGCCATGCGTTTCTATCCTTACAGCGGCATGTTCATCACGTCCTGGTAAGCCTGGACGAGACGGTTACGGACTTCCACGGTGGCGCGGAAGGCGATCTGGGACTGCTGCGAGGCGACCATGACCTTGGCCAGGTCCGCACCGGGTTCACCCAGTTCGAAGGACTTGGCCAGGGCGCCGGATTTCTGCTGTGCATCGTTGACGCCGGCGATGGCGCCCCGCAGGGTTTCGGTGAAGCTGGGGCCCTGGATCTCCTGGGGGGACACCAGGCCCTGGATGGCATTGCTGCGCGGCGCCTCCGTCAGCGGGCTGACGGCGGACTGCCCCATCTGGGTCTGGAAGGTGCGGATCTGAGAAAGGATCGAGGTGACGGAGTGCGACATCTGGAACGTTCCGAAGCAGGGGTGGGTTACACCGGGAGACGTTGCAAGTGCCGTGCCGAAACGGATGAGTGGTTCAGTTTTGTAGCGGTGGCGAGGGTTTGCGTATTCAGCCGACGTGGGCGCGTGGCCGCCGCAGGCGGGCGGTGCGGCTACGTGATCCCCGCGGCGGTCTGTTGCAGTGGCGTGCCGGAGAGTCGACGCCGGAAAACCGGCGGAGGGCGCGTGGCGATGCGTGGAGCAGAACCACAAAAAAAGCCCGGGACATGCCCGGGCTTCTGGTTTCCATGTGGTGCTCCGCTCAGCCAGCCAGTTCGGTCTGGTCGCGCTCGATGCCGTACTTGCGCAGCTTCTCCACCAGGGTGGTGCGGCGCAGGCCGAGCAGCTGGGCGGCATGGGCGACGACGCCCTGGGTGCGTTCCAGCGCTTCGTTGATCAGGTTCAACTCGATGTTGGCCATGTGGTTGCGCAGGTCCAGGCCGTCGTCGGGTAGGGCCGGGGCGCGGGCCACCGGGCCGATGCCGTTGTCCAGGGCTGGGCTGCCCTGCGCACCCGGCGTGTGGAAGGAGAAGCTGCGCAGGTCCAGGCGTTCGTCAGCCACGGCGGCCGGCACTGCAGCGGCTACCGGCGCGGCGGCAGCGAAGTCACCGCGGTAACGGGCCGGCAGGTCCTGCACGCGGACGTTGCCACTGGGGTGCAGCACCGCCAGGCGCTCGACCAGGTTGGTCAGCTCGCGCACGTTGCCCGGCCACTCGTAGGCGGCCAGGGCCTGCAGCGCTTCGCCGGTGAAACGCACTTCGCCACGCCCGGTGCGGGCCAGCTGGCCGGCGATGGTGGTGACCAGTGCGGGCAGGTCTTCACTGCGCTCGCGCAGGGCCGGCACGTCGATCGGGAACACATTGAGACGGTAGAACAGATCCTCGCGGAACTTGCCGTCGGCGATGCGCGATTCCAGGTCGCGGTGGGTCGCGGCGATCACGCGCACGTTGCAGCGGATGGTCTGGTTGCCACCGACGCGCTCGAAGCTGCGTTCCTGCAGCACGCGCAGCAGCTTGACCTGCATCGGCAGGCTCATGTCGCCGATTTCATCCAGCAGCAGGGTGCCGCCTTCGGCCATTTCGAAACGGCCCTTGCGGGCGCTCAGCGCGCCGGTGAAGGCGCCTTTTTCGTGGCCGAACAGTTCGCTTTCCAGCAGATCCGGCGGAATGGCGCCGCAGTTGATCGCCACGAACGGGCCATCGCGGCGCGGCGAGCGCTGGTGGATCGAGCGCGACACCACTTCCTTGCCGGTGCCCGATTCGCCCAGCACCAGCACGGTGGTGTCGAATGCGGCAACCTGCTCGATCATCCGGCGCAGCTGGGTGACGGCCGCGCCTTCGCCGGTCGGGCCCTGATCCTGCACGGCACCGGCCTGGTGCTCGGCATCCAGGCGCTTGAGGCTGGCGCGGCGCAGCAGGCCTTCCATCTGTGCATGGCGCAGCGGGGCCTCCAGCGGCCACACATTGGCCTCGTGCAGCCCGTACTGCTGGGCGAAGGCGGTGGTGTCGCCATCGATCAACATCACCGGCGGCGGCAGTGCGCCTTTACCGAGCCAGGCAAACAGCGCATCACTGCGCTCGGCGCTGTCCAGGCCGCCGATGATCGCGGCCATCCAGTCGTTCGGGCGGTGGCGGCTGATGTCGAAATCGCTGGCGTCGGCCACCCAGCGCGGGTTGAAGTCCATGAACTCCAGCAGGGCGACGGTGCGCTCGGCGCGGACGGCGTCGTTGTCCAGTACCAGGATGCGGGATTCGCTCATGATCCGTTCCCCTTCAGGCCTTCCAGGATCGGCATCACTTCCTGGATGTAGGACAGCTTGCTGACGAAGTTGTCGGCACCGGCGCGCAGGGCATGCTCGCGGTGTTCGGCGTCGTCGAAGTGGCTGGCGATGACGATGTAGGGCGCGTCATCCTGCGATTTGATCAGGCGGGTGGCCTGCAGGCCGCCCATTTCAGGCATGGCCAGATCCATCAGCACCACCTTCGGGCGCAGCGACTCGGAGCGTTCGATCGCTTCCAGGCCATTGGCGGCGCTGCCGATCACATCGAGCCAGTCGACCTTGCGGAAGTGGCGCATGGCGGCATTGATGAAACCTTCGTGGTCGTCGACCAGCAGGACGGTGAGCTTGTTCATGTCTTCCATTTCCTTCAGCCCACCCGGGCCAGGAGGTGCGGGGTGCTGGCATGGCTGCGGCGGCGTTCGCGCGCCGGGGCGATGTCCAGTTGTTCGCGGTATTTTGCAACGGTACGGCGGGCGATGTTCACCCCTTGGCGCGAGAGCAGGCCGGCGATGGCTTCATCGGCCAGCGGGCGTGCGGCCGGTTCGGACTCGATCAGGCGGCGCACCATGGCCTTGACGGCTTGGCCAGAGACGCTGGCACCTTCCAGGCGGACCGCGAAGAAGTGCTTCAGTTCCAGCGTGCCGCGCGGGGTCTGCAGGTACTTGCCGGTGGTGATGCGCGAGACGGTGGACTCGTGCATGGCGATCTCGTCGGCCACTTCCTTCAGGGTGAGCGGCGCCATGGCCTCTTCGCCACGGGTCAGGAAGCCCGCCTGACGTTCGATGATCACCCGCGCGGTGCGCAGCAGGGTGTCGTAGCGCATCGACAGGCCGCGGGTCAGCCAGCGCGCTTCCTGCAGCATGTCGCGCAGCGGCTGGGCGGCTTCGCTGGTCTCGGCCAGGGCCTGTTCGTACTGCGGGTTGATGCTGAGGCGGCGGCTGGTGGCCGGGTTGAGCGCGACGCGCCACTGCCCATCGGCGTGCCAGGCGACCACGTCCGGAATCACCACGCCGTTGCTGTCCGGCAGCAGGCTCTCGCCCGGGCGCGGCTGCAGCGACAGAATCAGCCGGACGGCCTCATGGATGTCGGCGACTTCGGCATCGAGCTGCCTGGCCAGGGCCGGGTAATCGTGTGCGGCCAGCGCGGTCAGGCCGTCGTCGAGCACGCGCTGGGCGAGGTGGCGGGCCGGCACGCGGCCAGGCAGGGTGCGCAGCTGCACGCTCAGGCATTCGTGCAGGTCCTGCGCGGCCAGGCCAACCGGATCGCCGTGCAGGATCTGCTGACGGACCGCTTCCACACCGGCAGCGTCCACATCGCAGCGCGCACTGGCCAGCAGGGTCAGCTGGGCAAGCGGGGCATCCAGATAGCCGGCGTCGTCGCAGTGCTCCAGCCAGAAACCGGCCACGGCCAGTTCGCGGGCGTCCAGCTCCATCGCCAGGCGCTGCAGGGCACGCAGCTGCGGATCGGAGGATTCCCCGGCTGCCACGCGCTGCATGCGGTCATCGTCACCGTCCTGCCAACCGGCACCGGCCACATCCCACATGGTGCTCTCGGGCAGTTCGTCGAAGGCGGCCACGTCCTGGGTGGTAGTGGCTTCGGCAGTCTCGACGGCCGCCGGCTCCGGGGCTTCTTCGATCTCGAGCAGCGGATTGGTCTCCAGCGCCCGGCGGATTTCCAGCTCCAGCTGCATGCCGTCGAGCTGGAGCAGCCGGATCGACTGCAGCAGTTGCGGGGTGAGGTGAAGCTGCTGACCCATCTGGGTCGACATGGAGGCTTTCAAGGTGATGTCCCGTTCGCACCGACTCCCCGGTGCGTTATGGAACACATCTTGCTTCTCTTCCCGTACGCCGGGAATCAGGGGGTTCCTGAGTCGGGTCGTCAAATCCCCGACAGCGTGTAGGGGTCTCCCCTACATCGACGCGGTATTTTGACGGGTGCGTGGCGCCGACGCCTTGTCTTTCCGTGTCCGCCCGACGCATCGGACTTCAAAAATCTGTCGCCCTCCGCGGCGGGCACGCCCTGTGTGCCGGAGAACCGGCGCGGATCACTCCAGCTCGTGCTGGTGGCGGGCGGCGAGCAGCACCAGATCATTGGCGCGGCGGCAGCCCAGCGACTCCATCATGCGGGCGCGGTGGGTCTCCACCGTCTTGACGCTGATGCCGAGGTCCGCGGCGATTTCCTTGTTGCTCTCACCCTTGCCGATCTGGCGCAGGATTTCGCGCTGGCGCGGCGAGAGGGCTGCCACGCCGACCGGCTTTTCCTTGCCCAGCATCGGGGCGAGCATCTTGGCCGAGATCTGCGGGCTCAGGAACACCTGGCCGGCATGCGCGGCGCGCAGCGCCAGTTCCAGCTCCTGCGGGGCGGCATCCTTGACCACGAAACCGACCGCGCCACGATCCAGCGCATCGCGCACGTGCACGGCATCGTCGTGCATGGTCATCATCACCACGCGCGAGCCGGGCGTACGCAGCAGGATGTCGCTCAGGGCTTCCAGGCCGGTGCGGCCGGGCAGGGACAGGTCCATCAGGACGACGTCCGGGGAATGCTGCACGCTCAATTGCAGCGCCTGCTCGGCATTGCTGGCCTCGGCGATGACCTCGACGTCGGCAAAGCCCTGCAGCAGGCGGCTGAGGCCGGCACGGACCAGGGTGTGATCATCGACGATGAGAACGCGCACAGGCTGCTAGGGGAGCGGGGAGGCCGTCACCTTAACGGAGTGAAGGCCTACCGCCAAGCCGAATGGGTCACAGTCGGGAGCGTACGGTCACCGCAAGCGTCGTGCTTCGGCGATCTGGCGGCGGTGCAGGCGGAACAGATGCCGCTCCAGGGCCATCTCCAGCGCATCGCTGAGCCCTTCAAAGCGCAGCCACAGGTAATGCGCGCCCGAGCCATTGGCGGCTTCGGCCACGATCACCACGGGCAGGTCGATGTGGTCGGGCAGCCAGTCGCAGGGCTGCAGGCGGATCACGCCCATGCTGCCCGGTGCGGCGCCACTGCGCGCGCCCTGTTCCAGGCGGATGCCGCGGCGCGACCAGCGCAGGGGGCGCAGGGGCAGGTCCTGGCTGCTCTGCCGTACCAGCCGGCCCAGCAGCACCATGACCAGGTCCAGTTTGGCCTCCAGGCGCTGCACTTGCAGCGTGGCGTCGCTGCGGTCGTCATGGCCGTCGTCGCCGCGGGCGTCTTCAACCAGCGCCACACTGCGCAGCAGGGTCTCGGCGGTGCCGGGGCGGATCACCGCGCTGCCAATCCGGAACTCCGCCGGCAGCGCCAGTTCGCAGCTCAGCGTCTCATCGAACAGCTCGCTTTCGGCCGGGTGATGGATGGCGCTGGTGCGAAGGTCGGTCATGACAGGGATTCTGCGGTCAGGTACGCCTGCGCGGCGCGAAGGGACTGGTGGCCGTTGTGGATGTGGCGGCTGGCTTCTTCGCGCTGCCGCATCATGAACAGCATGATGCGCTGCTGGCGTGCCTGCAGCGAGGACAGGCCGGGAACATCGAAGCTGGCCGACGGACCGGCCAGGTAGTCACGCTGGGCCGCGTCGAGCGCATCCAGCTGCAGCCCGGCCTCGTCGAAGTTCTCATCGTGCAGCGCATTTTCCAGCGCATCCAGACGGGCGTTGAGCGCACCCAGCGAGGTCACGGGGCGACCTGCGCGGTCTGGCGCTGCTGCTGCGGGATGGCATTCCAGGCCGAATCGATCTCGCCGAGCAGCTCGAGCGCTTCGGTCAGCGCGGCTGGATCGTTGTGCAGATTGGCCTCGGTCAACCGATGCATCACGTAGTCGTACAGCGAAGACAGGTTGCCGGCGATCTCGCCGCCGGCCTCATGGTCCAGCGAGCCGTTGAGGTGGCCGACGATGGCGCAGACCTCGCCGATCGCCTTGCCCTTGCGCGCCTGGTCGCCACGTTCCAGACAGGCCAGGGCGAGTCGAAGGCGTTCGCAGGCACCGGCCAGCAGCAGCGCCACCAGCTTGTGCGGGTCGGCATCGGTAACCGAACTCTGCACGCCGACCTTGCGGTACTGCTCGGTGAATTGACGGTTGGAACCGTACATCAATCATGTCTCCTTCATGCGGGGCCGCGAGGTTCGCGACATCGTCGGCACCGGGTGGAGCCTGCGGGGTGTCCTGCCAGTGATATCGGCCGCGGACCGGTTCAACTTGAGTCGACGGCCTTGATCGATCAGCCGCTGAGCTGGGACAGCTGCGAGGTGAGGCTGCTCATGGTCTGGCTCATCTTGCTCATCAGGGCATCGAGCGCGAGGAACTGCTTTTTGTAACGTTCGGACACGCCTTCCATGCGGACATCCAGCGCCTTGCGGCGCTTGTCGATGTCGGTCAGCGTGTTGTTGATGCTCTTGGTGCGCGAAACGAATGCGCCCTCCTTGCCGACGGTGGTGCTGACGTAGCCGTCCACCATCGCAAACAGCTTCGCCGCTGCACCGTCATCCCCGGTGAACGCCTCACGCACGGCGCCGCCCTGATTGACCAAGGCCGCGTCGAACTTGGCGGTATCCAGCACCAGGCTGCCGTCAGCGTTGGGATAGGCACGGGTCTGCAGGCCGATCTTCTTGGGATCCAGGCCGGCGGCCGAGAGGTCCTTGAGAATGCCGCCCATCATGCTGCGCAGCTGGCTGGAGGCGCCGCGCATCTGCGCATCGCCGGTCAGCGAGGAGGGCTCCTTGTTCTCGATGTCGTACTTGGTCGCGGTGTTGATCGCCGCGATGGCGCCGTTGTACGCCGTGATGAAGTCCTGCATCACCTTGCGCGCCGCGGCGACGTCGGTGGTGATGGTGACGGTGCTCTCGCCTTCCTTCTTCAGGTTCAGGGTGAGGCCGGGCACCACGTCGGTGACGGTGTTTTCGCTGCTGGTGATCGCCACGCCGTCGATGGTCAGCTTGGCGTCTGCCGCAGGTGTGCGCTCCTTCAGACTGGCGGCGAGGTCGGCCAGCTTGCTGTTGCCTGGCGCGGCAGTCAGGGTGATGGCGTTGGCTGCCCCTGACTTCTCCTGCGAGAGGGACAGAATCTGGTTATCGCCCGACGCGATGAGCGTGGCCTGGACGCCCGAGGCGCGGCCGGCTTTCTCGATCTTCGTGCGGATCGAGCTGAGCGTGTCATCGGCTTCGACGTTGATGTTCAGCGTCTTCTGCTTGTCGCCGACGCCTACGGTGAGCGTCAGGGTTCCGGCGCCGAACGTGTCTGTCTTCGGTATCGGGCTCTCCGAGATCAGCTTGTGCGCGGTGGCGAGCTTCTCTACGTTGACAAGGTGCGTGCCAGCCGCCGCGGAGTTGGTACCAGATACCGTCAAGATCTCGTCGGTACCGGATTTGCTGGCCGTGAACGTGCGTGCGTCGAACGCCGTATTGGCCTTCAGTGCTTTCAGCGCCGTGTTCAGCGTGTCGAACGCGGATTTGACCGTGCCGATCGCCGAGAGCTGCATCTTGGCCTTGGACTGCTGCAGGTTCAGTGCGTTGTCCGCCGGCTTGCGATCGGCTGCCACCAGGCTGCTGACCATGCCGGAAATATCCAGTCCTGAACCGATGCCGCCGTAACCGAAGTCCGCCACGTTGTATCTCCTGTTTGTAGCCGCTGCCGTGAAGTCGCAGGGCGATGCCATCAACGAAAGTAGCGGCCGTAGCCGCCGGGTCTTTAGAACCACGTTGATGCAGGAGTTGTGCCAGCCAAGGCAAGGGCGGGATTGGCACGCCGGTTGCAGGAGCCCTGGGGCAGGGGCGGCGGTTCGCGCCTCTGATAGGTGGTCTGTAAAAAACCCTCCTCCAATGCAGAGGAGGGGTCAGGCTACTGAAAAGCGGGGGGAGACGAAGCCACCCGGGGTGTTCAGTCAAACAAACAGCGCTGATAACAGTTCTGCCGCAGGGGCGGGCCATGGCCACGATGATGTGGCGACCGGGAGAGAGTCCGGTCCCATGGCCATGGCCCGTTCCTGCGCGTGCTTTGCGATGCCTCGGGTTGCCCGCGCCGCCGGCCGAAGCCGGCGGCGGGGACGATGCAGGCGTGGATCAGCGCAGCAGGCTGAGCACGTTCTGCGGCACCTGGTTGGCCTGGGCCAGCATGGCCGTACCGGCCTGCTGCAGGATCTGGGTGCGGGTCAGTTCTGCGGTTTCCTTGGCGAAATCCGTGTCCTTGATGCGGCTGCGCGACGCGGACAGGTTTTCGGTCGAGGTCTGCAGGTTGGCCACCACCGAGGTGAAGCGGTTCTGGATGGCGCCGAGGTCTGCGCGGGTGCTGTTGATGGACTCCAGCGCCTTGTCGACGATTTCCAGTGCCTGTTGTGCGCCTGCAACCGTCTCAATTTTCAACGTGGCGAGCGTGCTGGTGCTACTCGTGGTTGGTGCAGCCGGAAGGGTGACGCCACCGGCGGCGTCAGAGGTGACGGTAACATCTGCAGCCTTCGCGTCAGCCTTTACCGATGTCAGCGTAATCGAGCCAGGCGTCACGGTGCCATCGGCTGCAGTGGTCGGCGCTGCATGGAGGCCGGTCTCCCCGATCTTGCTATTTATCGCTGCAGTGATAGCAGCAACCGCGTTAGCAGCATTCTGCGCCTGAACAGGGGCATCGTCTGGGGCGGCCGGAGGAGTCTTGAAGTCGAACTCGACGGTGCCGATCGAGATACTACCTACCTTCAGGTTCTCAATCTTCCCACTAGCCAAGGCTGCGCCAGCGACCGTGATACTGCCTGCGTTCAAGAACGATGCGGTACCCAACGAATCAGACTTTGCGTTCACCACCTTGTCGATGGCAATGGCCTGCCCCGAATTCGCGCCTACCTGGAATAGCTGGCTGGAGAACGAGCCATCCAACAGTTTGGTGCCGTTGAACTCAGACTGCTTGGCAACGCGGTCAATCTCACTGACCAACTGCGTTACCTCTGCCTGCAGGGCCTTGCGGTCGCTGGCAGAATTGGTTGCGTTGGATGCCTGCACAGCCAGCTCGCGGACACGCTGCAGGTTGTTGCCGATTTCGCTCAGCGAACCTTCGGCGACCTGGGCGAGCGAGATGCCATCGTTGGCGTTGCGGATGGCCACATCGGTGCCGCGAATCTGGGTGCCGAAACGCTCGGAGATCGCCAGACCGGCGGCGTCGTCCTTGGCGCTGTTGATGCGCGAGCCCGACGACAGGCGCTGGATGGTGGTGGCCAGAGAGCTGCCGCTGGTGCTCAGGTTACGCTGAGCATTCAACGACATCGTATTGGTGTTGATGACTTGTGCCATGGTTATTTCCTTTGGCGATGTATCTTTGATTGGCAGAAATGCATGCGCCGAGTTACTCGGCGCACGCACCTAATACATGCATCAGCGCAGCAGGCTGAGCACGTTCTGCGGCACCTGGTTGGCCTGCGCCAGCATTGCCGTACCGGCCTGCTGGAGGATTTGGGTGCGGGTAAGTTCTGCGGTTTCCTTGGCGAAATCCGTGTCCTTGATGCGGCTACGTGACGCGGACAGGTTTTCGGTCGAGGTCTGCAGGTTGGCCACCACCGAGGTGAAACGGTTCTGGATTGCGCCGAGATCGGCACGGGTGTTGTTGATGGAGTCCAGGGCCTTATCAACCATGGACATGGCCTTCTGAGCGCCCGTGACAGTCGAGATATCAAGGTCCTGCAGGTGCTCGGCAGCCGGCGCCGGGTCCGTGGCTGTAAGCTCGAATGCATCATCGGCGCCCAGCTTCATTGCAATATCGCCGTCTGCCAGAGCAATGCCCTCTTTGATCTGCGTGACATTGATCTTGCCGTCCTTGTCGATTTCGGCAAGAACGCCGGTCTCGCCTAGCTTCGAATTGATTGCGGTTACTGCCGCCTTGTTGCGCTCAGCTTCAGTTGCGCCTGCCTTGACCTCTACGGCGTCCAGTTTGATGGTCGTATCGCCAACCTTGATCGTGCCGGAGATGGTGGTGTCTGCATCGATCGCGTCCGTACCGCCGCTGGCAATGGCGCCAGTCGCGAAAGTGGAGGAGCCGAGCTTGGCCGTCGTGGCATCGACCACCTTGTCGATGGCAATGGCCTGACCCGCGTTTGCGCCGACCTGGAACAGCTGGCTGGAGAACGAGCCGTCCAGCAGCTTGGTGCCGTTGAACTCGGACTGCTTGGCTACACGGTCGATTTCACTGACCAGCTGGGTCACTTCAGCCTGCAGCGCCTTGCGGTCGCTCGCCGAGTTGGTCGCGTTGGACGCTTGGACAGCGAGCTCGCGGACACGCTGCAGGTTGTTGCCGATTTCGGTCAGCGAACCTTCGGCGACCTGAGCAAGCGAAATGCCGTCGTTGGCATTACGGATGGCTACGTCGGTACCACGGATCTGTGTACCAAAACGCTCGGAGATCGCCAGACCGGCGGCGTCATCCTTGGCGCTGTTGATGCGCGAACCCGACGACAGGCGCTGGATGGTGGTGGCCAGGGAGCTGCCGCTGGTGCTCAGGTTACGCTGAGCATTCAACGACATCGTGTTGGTGTTGATGACTTGTGCCATGAGGAAGGGTCCTTGAGCAGTTGCACGTGAGTTGGGTTAGCCGCCCCTGACGTGCTTCAGGAGCGTCTCATGTCAGCGCTGCAGCAGGCTGAGCACGTTCTGGGGAACCTGGTTGGCCTGGGCCAGCATGGCGGTGCCGGCCTGCTGCAGGATCTGGGTGCGGGTCAGTTCCGCGGTTTCCTTGGCGAAATCGGTGTCGCGGATGCGGCTGCGCGAGGCCGACAGGTTCTCCGAGGAGGTCTGCAGGTTGGCCACCACCGAGGTGAAGCGGTTCTGGATCGCGCCGAGGTCGGCGCGGACGCTGTTGACCGATTCTAGGGCCTTGTCGACGATCTCCAGTGCCTGCTGGGCACCTGCGGCGGTATCGATCCTGATATCGGCCACATGCGAGGGCGCGGCACCATCGATTGCGTTGTTCATCGCAGTGCCGTCGCTGGCGACCGTTACGTCGGCGACCTTGTTGTCCGCTTTGACGGAGGTCAGGGTGATCTTGCCCGGTTCCACAGCACCGGCCGGAGTCGTGGCCTGCGCTGCGTGGAGACCGGTTTCGCCGAGCTTACCGTTGATCGCCGCCATCATCGCCTTCACGGCGTTGTCCTGATTCGTCTTGGCGACAGCTGCCTCCTCCTCTGGAGTTGCGCCGGCCGGTGCAGCGGTGTAGTCAAATTTCACGTCACCAATGGTGATGTCGCCAATCGTCACTTTCTCGATGGTGCCGGCCGCGGCATCCACAGCCGCATCATCGAGCGTGATGCTGGCTGCATCGACAAACGTCGTAGCGCCCAGTGAGGTCGCCTTCGCATCCACCACGCTGTTGATCGCAATCGCCTGACCCGCGTTCGCACCCACCTGGAACAGCTGGCTGGTGAAGCTGCCGTCCAGCAGCTTGGTGCCGTTGAAGTCGGACTGCTTGGCGA
The DNA here is from genome assembly GCF_052232875.1 of Stenotrophomonas sp. PUT21. Classification (NCBI taxonomy): domain Bacteria; kingdom Pseudomonadati; phylum Pseudomonadota; class Gammaproteobacteria; order Lysobacterales; family Lysobacteraceae; genus Stenotrophomonas; species Stenotrophomonas sp. PUT21. Next base: position 1,626,733 of record NZ_CP197645.1, read on the forward strand.
CGCGGTCGATTTCGCTGACCAGCTGGGTCACTTCGGCCTGCAGTGCCTTGCGGTCGCTGGCCGAGTTGGTGGCGTTGGAGGCCTGCACGGCCAGCTCGCGGATGCGCTGCAGGTTGTTGCCGACTTCGCTCAGCGAACCTTCGGCGACCTGCGCCAGCGATATGCCGTCATTGGCGTTGCGGATCGCGACATCGGTGCCGCGGATCTGGGTGCCGAAGCGCTCGGAGATCGCCAGGCCGGCCGCGTCGTCTTTCGCGCTGTTGATGCGCAGGCCCGACGACAGGCGCTGGATGGTGGTAGCGAGCGAGTTGCCGCTGGTGCTCAGGTTGCGCTGAGCGTTGAGCGACATCGTATTGGTGTTGATTACCTGTGCCATGGGTCGTCTCCCTTATTGGAATCCCGGTGGTGAATGGAACGAAGCGCCGCCGTTTTTTTGTTTTTGGCTGTGTGCTTCGCTGTTGCCAAATCAATAACGGCGCTTTGTCAACAACCTTTAGGCGGAGATTCACCCGGATTTGCAGGGGAGGCGGAGGCGGGCCGATTTCACGCCCCAGAACGCAAAAAGGCCGCGATGCTCGAAGCATCGCGGCCTTCAGGCCACCCGGGTTGTAGGGGGGGTCAGCGGATCATGTTGAACAGCGACATCGACTGCATCTGCGAGAACAGGGTCTGGGCCGCCTGCAGGGCGGTCTTCTCGAGCTGGTACTGGCTCAGGGCATCGGCGTAGTCCAGGTCGCGCATCTGCGAGAGGGTGGTCTTGAGCGTGACGACGTTCGATTCCCGCATGTCCGAGGCGTTGTCCAGCGCTTTGAGCTGGGCACCACCGGCGGCGCGGGAGTCGATCATCCGCTCCGAGGCGCGGGCCACGTCGCGCAGGCCACTCTGCAGCAGGTTCTGCTGGGCCGCCTGCTGGGCGGGGGTGCCGGTATCCATCTTGAGTGCGCCGATCAGCGAATCCAGGGTGCTGAAGATGTCGCGGCTGGCGGAGGGGCTGACCTCGAAGGAATCGCCCGCAGCGGGGGTGCCTTCGAGATGCAGGCGCACCCCGTTGACCACCAGGTCGTCGCCGGTCTTGAGCGTGCCGCTGGAGACCACGGCGCCGCTGGCATCGACGAGGTCATAGCTGTCGGCGCCAGTGAAGCGCACGCTGAAGCCTTCGCCATTCCAGCTGCCGTCGCTGTCGCGGGTGATGTTGGTCAGCACGCCGCTGCCGGTGTTGCCGGCGCTGGCCCTGCCGTCCACATGCCCGTCGCCGGTGACGATGCGCATGAAGATCTCGCTGCCGGGCAGGGCATCGAGCACATAGGTGTCCGGGCCGACCTCCACCTGGCGCTGGTTCTGGTCGCCGTTGTAGACGATGCGGCCATCGACCTGGCTGAAGGGCGGGCTGCCGTCATCCGTACCACCGAACAGATAGCGGCCGGTACCGTCGGTACTGTTGGCCACCGCGAGCAGATTGCCGCGGATCGCTTCGATTTCCGTGACCATGGATTGCTTGTCGGCCGCGGCCAGGCCCGGGTTGTTGGCGTAGATGGTGAGTTCGGTGATGCGGCCCATCATGTCGCCCACCTGGGCCAGCGCGTTTTCCTGCAGGCCCAAGCGGTTCTGCACGTTGCCGGCGTTGAGCTGCATGCGGTCCAGCGAGGCCAGGGTGCGGTCCAGGCCGACCGCGCTGCCGGCCGAGACCGGATCGTCCTTGGCCGTGACGATCTTGCTGCCGGTGGCGATCTGGCGCTCCAGGTGGCTCATCTTCGCCTGCGAGGCGAGCATCAGGGACACCGACTGATTGAACATCATCCCGGTGGAAATGCGGTTGTTCATCGCGAGACGGCTCCCAGGATGGTCTGGAACATGTTGTCGGCGGTGGAGATCAGCTGCGAGGCGGCCTGGTAGGCCTGCTGCAGGCGGAGCATGTCCGAGGCTTCTTCATCCAGGTTGACGCCGGAGATCGAGTCGCGTGCTGCCTGGGCCTGGTCGGTGATCACCTGCTGGGCCTGCAGCGAGTACTCGGCCGAGCGGGCGGCCGCGCCGACCTGGGTGGTCAGGCCGCCGACCGCGCCGCTGAGCGTGACCGTGCCGTCATTGAAGGTCTTGGCCTGCTCGACCTTGGCCAGCAGCAGGGCATTGCTGTTGTCCGAGGAACCGGCCGGGGTCGGCCCGATGTTGAAGGTGTCGCCGGTCTTGGGCGCGCCGTCGAGGACGAAGCTCCAACCGTTGGCGCTGATGGTCTGGCCGGCGGTGTAGGTGTTGGGGGGGCCGCCATCGATGGTGTATTCGGTGGCACTGATGAACACGATCGCGGCCGGATTGCGCAGCGCGGCGTTGTCCGGGTCGGTCACCTTGACCCCGGTCAGCTTGCCGGCGCCGGTATTGGCCATCGCGGCAGTGCCCTTGATCGGAGCGGCGGCGGCAATACGCGAGGTGTCGGTGATCGCCACTTCCATGCTGCCGGCCACGCCTGCGGTCGGCTGCAGCAGGAAGCGGTCATCCTTGGCCGGCGTGCCGCTCATGACCAGCGTGACGCCATTGAGCACCAGCGGGTCGGCCGCGGTGCCGGTGCCGGTCATCGGGATGGCGGCGCCGGTGTCGGCGCGGGTGGCCTGCCACTGGGTGCCATCGAACTTCATCACGATGTTCTGGCCGTCCAGCTTGGACAGGTCGCCGAAGCTGGCGCTCATGCTCGCCGTGCCGGCATTGGCGCTGTTGGCGGTGACGCGCGGGTTGCCGATGGTGAAGAAGTCACCGCCCATGTTGCCGTACAGGTCCGCGCCCTGGCGGTGCACGTCGTTGAAGCTGCTGGCCATGCCGATCGCCAGCTTGCCCAGCTCGGCCTGGGCCGGGGTCAGCACGGTGTCGCGGAACTCCAGCAGCCCACCGATCTGGCCACCGAGGGTTTTGCTCTCGATGGTGATCTTCTGGCCCTGGCTTTCCAGCGCCAGCTGCAGCCGCTCCGGCTGATAGGGATCGGTGACGGTGGTGACCTTGGACGCCGTGGTGCCGACCACCAGGGCCTGGCCGCCAGCGGTGTAGACGTTCATCAGCCCGCCGTCCTGCATCACCGCCGTGCCGCCGGTATAGCCGACCAGGTTGGCGATCAGCTGGTCGCGGCGATCCAGCAGGTCCGGCGCGGCGGTGGCGGCATTGCCGCCGATCGCGCCGTTGAGCTGGGCGATTTCCTTGGCCAGCCGGTTGATCTCGGTGGCGCCGGCGATCAGGCCGTTGTTGACCTCGCCATTGAGGTTGTTGAGCTGGGTGTTGAGCTGCTGGAAGCGGTTGGCCAGGGTCTTGCCGCTGTCGAGCATGTTCTGCCGGTCGGCGCTGCCGGAGGCATTGGAGGACAACCCGCTGACCGAATCGAAGAAGTTGGACCACACCCCGGCAACGTTGGTCGCGGTGTCGGAGAACATCGCATCCACCCGGTCGGCCATGGTCGAGAGCTGCTTCAGGCGCGCCAGTTCGCCGCTGCCATCGAGCAGGCGCGAGATCGCCAGCTGGTCCGCCACCCGGCGGACATCGGTGATGCGGGTGCCGTTGCCCACGTCGCCGTACCCGTAGTTCTGCGGGTCGGCCGTGGCGAAATCCACCTTCTGCCGGCTGTAGCCCGGGGTCTTGATGTTGGCGACGTTATGGCTGGTGGTCGCCAGGGCCCGCTGGAAGGCGAGCAGGGCGCTGGTGCCGGTGGAGAGTACGCTGGACATGGATTACCTCAACGACGGATGACACCCAGCCCGGTCGGGCTGGCGGTGCTGGCAAAGGTGCGGCCCAGGCGCTCGCCGGCATCGCTCACCGCGGCGACGGCGCGCTCGATGGTCGGGCCGCCGGCGATCGCGGCGATCTTGGCCGCGTAGGTTGGGTCGGTGGCGTAGCCGGCGCGCTGCAGCCCCTGCGCGAAGCTGCGCACGTTGCTGCCGGCCTGCAGGGCGTTCTGGTAGCGCGGGCTGGTCTTCAGCAGGCGCACGTAGTCGGCGAAGCTCTCCCCGACCGAGTTGTAGGCGCGGAAGCTCGCCGTTTCGTTACGGCGCACGCCATTGACGTATTCATGGGTGCCGCTGGTGGCGCGTTCGCCCTGCCAGCCGTTGGCCTTGATCCCGAACAGGTTGTGCGAGCTGTCGCCGCCACTGCGGCGGACCAGCTTGCGGCCCCAGCCGGTTTCCAGCGCGGCCTGGGCGACCAGTGCCTTGGCATCCACACCGAGCTCGCGCGCGGCCTGCTGGGCATGGCCCCAGATGCTGGCCACGAAGCCTTCGGGCGTGTGTGGGCCGAGTTCGGCGGCGGCCGTCGTGGCGGCCAGGGTGTCGACCGCATTGGGGCCGGTGGCCGCGGTGCGGTTGACGCCTGTCCAGCGGTCATCGGCCAGGGCCCAGTTGGTGCTGGCCGGATCGGAATCGGCGACTGCTGCGTAGGGATCGCTGCGGCCGATCGCCTCATGCATCTGGCTGCTTTCACGGCCGGCGATCAGGTCCAGGGCGCGTTCCATCGGCTGCAGCACGGCGGAAGGCTCACTGCCGCCCAGCTGCTGCAGCAGATCGACCTCGCGCGGCGCCGACGGTGCGGTGCCGGCCGGCAGCGGCAGGGCGGCCGCCGGTGCGTTGAGTTGATAGGCACGCAGGGCGGCGGCCGGGTTGAGCGCGGTGTCGACCGGCTTGGCCGTTTCACCCTCGGCGCCGCCCAGCTGGCGCGCGATCATGCTCGACAGCCCCAGGCCGCGGCCACGGGTCATCGCATCGGCGATCTTCTGGTCATACATCTCACGGAACATGGTGTTTTCGCCGGGGAACAGCGAATCGCCGAAACTCGCGTCACGCATGCTCTTGATCAGCATCTGCGCGAACTGGCCTTCCAGCTGCCGGGCGACCTTGTCGACCTTGGCCGGGCTGTTGGGCTGGGCGGGATTGAGTTCCAGAGCCGGTTGAATGCGCATGTCAGATCACCTCGAGTTCGGCGCTGAGCGCACCGGCCTGCTTGAGGGCTTCCAGAATGGCGATCAGATCGCCCGGGGCCGCGCCCACGGCGTTCACCGCGTGCACGATTTCATCCAGGGTGGTGCCGCCGCTGAACTTGAACATGCGGCTGCCATCGTTGGTTGCGGTGATGGTGGACTGCGGGGTTACCACGGTCTGGCCGCCACTGAACGCACCCGGCTGGCTGACGTTGGCGTTTTCGTTGATGGTCACCGTCAGCGAGCCGTGCGAGATCGCTGCGGCACCGACGCGGACCTGTGCGCCGATCACCACGGTGCCGGTGCGCGAGTTGACCACCACCTTGGCCGGCGCACTGCCCGGGGTGAGCTCCAGGTTTTCAATGCGGGCCAGCAGGCCGATGCGCGCGCCCGGATCAGACGGCGCGTTGACCGCGACGGTGACGCCATCGATCGCGCGGGCGGCGCCTTCACCGAACGCATTGTTCAATGCCGAGACCATCCGCGAGACGGTGGTGAAGTCGTTCTTGTGCAGGTTCAGGGTGATGTCGCCACCGCCGCTGAACACGTCCGGCAGTGCGCGTTCGACGGTCGCACCGTTCGGAATGCGGCCGACGCTGGGCACGTTGACCGAGACCCGCGAGCCATCCTTGCCCTGTGCACCGAAGCCGCCCACGATCAGGTTGCCCTGCGCGATCGCATAGACCTGACCATCGGCACCGCGCAGCGGCGCCATCAACAGCGAGCCGCCGCGCAGCGAGACCGCGTTGCCTACGGAGGAGACGGTGATGTCGATCGGCTGGCCGGGCTTGGCGAACGGCGGCAGCTCGGCGTGGATGGCCACGGCCGCCACGTTCTTCAGCTGCGGATTGACGTTGGCGGGTACGTTGACGCCCAGTTCGCCAAGCAGGTTCTTCAGGCTCTGCACGGTGAACGGCGCCTGGCTGGTGCGGTCGCCGCTGCCATCCAGGCCGACCACCAGGCCGTAGCCGACCAGCGCGTTGCCGCGCACGCCGCCGACCTGGGCCAGGTCCTTGATGCGCTCGGCGGAGGCGGGCGCGACCAGCGCGAACACGGCCAGCAGTGCCAGCAGCGTGCGCAGCATGTGGTGCGAGGCCGCGCGTCGCTGCGCCGTCGGGTGGAACGACACCACGCGACGATGCCGGAACAGGGAGAGGGAGAAAGTCATGTCAGGCTCAGTACGGCGCCAGCGCCGAGTTGAAGAAGCGGCTCAGCCAGCCCATCGCGTTGGACTGGGCGATCGCGCCGCGGCCGCCGTAGACGATGCGGGCATCGGCAACACGGCTGGAGGGAATGGTGTTGTCCGGGAAGATGTCGGCGGCGCGCACGATGCCCTGCACCTGCACCAGCTCATCGCCACGGTTCAGGCGCAGGTTCTTCGCACCCTGCACGACCAGGTTGCCGTTGGGCAGGCGCTGGATCACCGTGACGGTCACGCTGCCCTGCAGGCGGTTGCTCTGCGCGCTGGTGCCCTTGCCGGTGAAATCGCGCGAGCCGGCGGCGCTGGCACTGAGGATGTCCTTCCCGCCCAGCGTGACCGGCGCGCCGAAGATCGTCGGCGTGCCGATGCTCAGCTCCGACTCTTTCGAGGTGGAGGTGTTGGCGGTGGTCTGCGCGGTGGTGTTCTCGGTCAGGGTGATCGTGAGCAGGTCACCGACATCGCGGGCGCGACGGTCCGAGTACAGCTGCAGGCCCGGGCCGGCGGCGTAGATCGCGCCGGCGGTGGCCTGGGCCGACGGCGGCATGATCGGTTCGACCGGGGCCATGGCCGGGTAGGGCCGGACATCGCCGGCGATCACGCAGCCACTCAGGGTGGCGACGATGACGGCGGCGGCGAGCAGGCGGAGGGTAGGGGCAAGACGCGACATGGCAGGTTCCCGGGTCGACCGATCAGACGTTCTGGTTGAGGTAGCCGAGCATCGCGTCGGTGGTGGAGATCGCCTTGGCGTTCATTTCGTAGGCGCGCTGGGTTTCGATCATCGAGACCAGCTCTTCCACCACGTTGACGTTGCTGCCTTCCAGCGCTCCCTGCACCACGGTGCCCAGGCCGTTGAGGCCGGGATTGCCGTTCTGCGCCGGGCCGGAGGCGGTGGTTTCCAGGAACAGGTTTTCACCGCGGGCCTGCAGGCCGGCCGGATTGACGAAGTCGGTCAGGGTCAGCGCGCCGATTTCCACCGAGGCGGCGTCGTCGGCCATCTTCACGCTGATGGTGCCGTCGGTGCCGATGGTCAGCGATTGCGCGCCTTCCGGAATCTGGATGCCCGGCTGCACCGGGTAGCCGCTGTTGGTGACCAGCTCGCCATCCTGGTTGCGCTGGAACGAGCCATCGCGGGTGTAGGCCGAGGAGCCGTCCGGCATCTGCACTTCAAAGAAGCCGCGGCCATTGACCATCACATCCAGCGCGCGGCCGGTCTGCTGCTGGCTGCCCTGCTCGAAGTTCTTGGAGGTGGCGACCACGCGCACGCCGGTGCCGAGCTGCAGGCCCGAGGGCAGCTGCGTCTGCGCCGAAGAGGAACCGCCCGGCTGACGGACCTGCTGGTACAGCAGGTCTTCGAAGCTGGCACGGTCCTGCTTGAAACCGGTGGTGTTGGTGTTGGCGAGGTTGTTGGAAACCACCGACATGCGCGTCTGCTGCGCATCCAGTCCGGTCTTGGCGATCCACAATGCCTGGTTCATGGCGTCATTCCTGTGTTGTAGCGGATGGCCGCGTGGTGCGGCCCTTGCGAAGGGCAATGCATGGCGCGTGCCAGAACCGCGCCGGGATTACGTCACTGGCGGCGGTCAGCCGCCCAGGCGCAGCAGGCTGTTGGCGCTGCGGGCGTTGTCGTCGCCGTGCTTGATCACCTTCACCTGCATTTCGTACTGGCGCTGCAGCTGGATCATCTGCACCAGCGCACCGGCGGCATCGACGTTGCTGCCTTCCAGCTGGCCGCTTTCCAGCGATTTGCCCTGGGCCTGCACGAACGGCTGCTGCGGGTCGTTGTTGCGCATCAGGCCGTCCAGGCCGCGTTCCAGCCGCGCGTCGTCGGCCTGCACCACGCGGATGCGGCCAACGTTGGCCATCGTCTGCGGGCCTTCGCCCAGCGGAATGATCGAGATCGTGCCGTCGTTGCCGATGTCCATCGCCTGGTGCGGCGGGATCGCGATCGGATTGCTGTTCTCATCCAGCACGGGATGGCCGCCGGCGGTCACCAGCTGGCCATTGGGCGTGATCGAGAGTGCCGCGCCACGCGTATACGCTTCGCCACCATTGGCGCCGGGCGCCTGCACGGCCAGCCAGTTGCCGGCCTGCAGGGACAGATCCAGCGGGTTGCCGGTGATCTGCTGGGCGCCCATGCGCCGGTTGAAGCCGGCGTCCACGTGCAGGGCATCCACGCGCGAGGCGTAGCCGGTCCCCTTGATCGGGAAGGCCTCGGTATTGGCGAGTGCCTCCTTGAAGCCGGGGGTATCGGTGTTGGCCAGATTGTGCGACAGCGTGCCCTGCGCCTGCAGGGAAGCGCGTGCACCGGTCATCGCGACGTAGAGTGCCTTGTCCATCGGTGTGTTCCCGTGTTGCGGTCAGTGGCTCATCAACGCAGGTTGATGATGGTCTGGGTGATCTGGTCCTGGGTGGAGACCATCTGCGAGTTGGCCTGGAAGTTGCGCTGGGCAGTGATCATGTTGACCAGCTGCTCGGTCAGGTCGACCGTGGAGGCTTCCAGCGAACCGGCCTGGATCTTGCCCAGGTTGGAGCTGTCCGGCGAACCGGTACGCGGGGTGCCGGAGGCGAAACTCTCCACCCACAGGTTGTTGCCCTTGGCTTCCAGGCCCTGTGCGTTGTTGAAGGTGGTCAGCGCGACCTGGCCCAGCGGCTTGTCGTCGCCGTTGGAGTAACGCGCGTAGACGATGCCTTCCTCGGAGACGGTGATCTCGTTGAGCTTGCCGGCTGCGTAACCGTCCTGCTGGGTGTTGCGCAGCGCGAACTTCTCGCCGTACTGGGTCGAGCCGCTCAGGTTCAGCGACATCGACAGCACGCCGGCGCCGGTGGTCGGGGTGAACGGATCCATGACGATCTGGCCGTTGGCCGGCTCGGTCAGCGCGCCGCTGTCGGAGAACTTCAGCAGCGTCGGCGTACCGGCGGCCTTGCCGTCCACGTAGTTGTAGACCTGCCACTCGTTGGGGTTTTCGGTCTTCACGAAGTAGGACGTCTGGGTGTGGCTCACGCCCAGCGAGTCGTACACGGTGATGCCACCGGTGGAGTGGTTGTAGCTGTTGGAATCGGTCGGGTCGAAGGCCTGGACCGTCGGTTGCTTGGCGTTGGCCGGCAGGGTGAAGCTGACGTCGACCTTGCCGGTCTGCTTGGGCGGGCTGTCGGTGGTCAGCAGCTGCAGATCGGTCAGGCGGCCGGCGTCGAAGTTGGTGCCGTCGGCATTCGGGGCGAACACCTGCAGGCGCGCGCCCTGCGGGTTGGTCACGTAACCGGCCTGGTCGGTCTGGAAGTTGCCGGCGCGCGAGTAGACGCGGGCACCGTTCATGGTCAGGGTGAAGAAGCCCTCACCGGAAATGGCCATGTCCAGGCTGCGCCCGGTCTGTTCGTTGTTGCCCTGCGAGAACTGCTGGGCGACGTTGGTCAGGCGCACGCCCGAGCCGACCGCGTTCTTGGACAGGCCATAGCTGGTGGCCGAGAACAGATCGGCGAACTCCGCGCGCGACTGCTTGAAGCCGGTGGTGTTGACGTTGGCGATGTTGTTCGCCGTGACGTTCAGATCGGCATTGGCTGCGTTGATGCCGGACAACGAGACGTTGAAGCCCATGGGATGCTCCTGTGGATGCGGGTAAGGCGGCTCAGCTGATGCGGAGCACGTAGTCGATCGGGGCCGTGCCCAGACCCTTGAGGTTGAGGTACAGGCCGTCCGTGCCGACCGTGACGCTCTCCACCGGGGCCTGCACGTAGGTGTTGAGCTTGGTCTTGGTGCCGGCGGTATCGGTGTGCGAGGCGGCGATGGTGTAGGTGCCTTCGGCCATGCGGTTGCCGTTGGCGTCCTTGCCGTCCCAATCGAAGGTGACTTCGCCGGAGGCCTTGGCCTCCACGCTGATCTGGTTGACCTTGACGCCGTTCGCATCGGTGATGTCCACCGTCACGAAGCCGGCGCCGGGCGCGGCGACCATGCCGGTCACATCGCCTTCCTTCTCCAGCGCCAGCTTTTCCGACGGCACCAGGACTTCGTGCCCGACCAGCGCCGCGCCGCGCAGGATCTGGTCGCTGGACATCGAATCCTGGAAACCCTTGACCGTGTTGTTGAGATCGGTGATGCCCTGGACCTGCGACAGCTGCGCCATCTGCGCGACCATCTGGGTGTTGTCCATCGGCTTGAGCGGATCCTGGTGACGCAGCTGCTCGGTCATCAGGCGCATGAAATCGGCCTGGTCCAGCGTGCTTTTCTTCTTGCTGGTGTCGCTGTTGGGCGCGTTCAGGCCCAGCGCGCTGTAGATGTCGCTGTTGTTCTGGCCAACGCCGTTGGTGCTGCTCATGGGAGGGGATTCCTGCGGTAAGAGGGTCAGCGACCCATGGTCAGCGTGGCCAGCGCCAGTTCCTTGGCGGTGGTCAGCATTTCCACGCCCGCCTGGTAATTGCGCGAGGTCGAGATCAGGTTGACCATCTGCGCGACCGGGTCCACGTCGGGCTGGTAGATGTAGCCATCGGCATCGGCCAGCGGGTGGCCCGGCTCGTAGCGCTGGATCGGCGCGGCGTTGCTCTGGCTGATTTCCTTGACCTGCACCGTGGTGATGTTCGGATCGGTGCGGCTGGTCACCGACTGGAAGATCGGCTCAAGCGGCTTGTAGACCGCATCGGCCGAACCGGCGACGGTGTCGGCGTTGGAGAGGTTGGAGGCGATGGTGCTCATGCGCACGGACTGCGCCTGCAGCGCGGAGCCGGCGATATCGAAGATGGGCAGATTGCTCATGGCTTATTGCCCCGTGATCGCGGTGAGCATCGAGCGCACCTTGGATTCGACGAAGCTCAGCGAGGCGCGGTATTCCAGCGCGGCGCGGCCGTAGGCAGCACGTTCGGCGTCCGGGTCGACGGTGTTGCCGTCGATGCTCGGCTGCACGCCTTCCTTGGCGATCTGGAACGGGTTCAACCCGCCGCCGATCTCATAGTGCTTTTCGTTGGTGGTCTTCATCAGACCGTTGGCATCCAGCCCCTGGGCATTGCGCAGGGCGGCATCGAAATCCAGGTCCTGGGCCTTGTACCCGGGGGTGTCGGCATTGCTCAGGTTGCTGGCGATCAGCTTCATCCGCTGCTCGCGCAACGGCATGGCCTGGGCATGGACACCCAGATAGTTCGAAATCAGATTGGGCATGACGCACTCCCACGGGACGATGCCTGGGGCAGTGCAAGCGGCGTGCCAGAGGGCAGGGCGCGACGGTGCCCGGCGGCAGGTTCACGCCGGGAAATTCACCGCGCCAGGCAGAGCCACGCCACGCGGGGATTCAGCCAACAGCCCCGGCCTTCAGGCCGCCATCGCCACCTTCCGCAGGCGGTCCAGCAGGAAGTCCGCCAGCTCATGCGGGGAGTACTTGGCCACGAACGCGTTCGCGCCGACGCGTTCCACCATGGCGTTGTTGAACACGCCCGACAGGGAGGTGTGCAGCAACACGTACAGGCCGGCCAGGCCCGGGTGACGCCGGATTTCCGTCGTCAGGGTGTAGCCGTCCATCGCCGGCATCTCGATATCGGAGATCACCATGGCGTAGCGCTCGGCCGGGTTCTCGCCCGAGGCGTGGATCTGCAGCAGGTGGTCCAGCGCCTGCTTGCCATCGGAAAGCAGGGTCGCCCCGACCCCCAGCTGGTCCAGCACGCTGCGGATCTGCTGGCGGGCCACGCGCGAGTCGTCCACCACCAGCACCTGCATCGGCGGGGCGCCGGGGGGCAGGGCCATGGAGGGATCCAGCACCGCTTCACCGCGGATTTCGGCGATGTCGGCCAGCACGCTTTCCACGTCGATCACCTGGATCAGCTCGCCCTGGAAGCGGGTCACGGCCGTCAGGTAGCTCGATTCGGCACCCAGCTCCGGCGGCGGATGGATGTCTTCCACCGCGATATTGACGATGCGTTCCACGCCGCTGACCAGGAAGCCCTGGATGGAGCGGTTGAACTCGGTCACCACCAGGTAGCCCGGCGCCTTGTCGGCATCGGGCTCACGCTCGGGGTGGCCGATCGCCAGGCCCAGGTCCAGCACCGGCACCGAGCGGCCACGCACATCGGCCACACCGGCGAACTGGCTGGGCAGCCCGGGCACCTGGAACAGATCCGGGCGCCGCAGGACTTCCTGCACCTTGAAGACATTCACGCCAAAAAGCTGACGTCCGCCCAGCCGGAACAGCAGCAGGGCCAGACGATTGTGGCCGGCCAGTCGCGTACGCTGGTCGATGCGGTTGAGCAGGTCATGGGACATGGGCTTGGTATCGGCGGCAGTGGCGGCGACTTGAGCGCCGCGCGCGCACCGGTTCGGCATGCGGCTTGCATCGTGCTGCCCATGTTCATTGCCCATGGAGTGCCCATGCGTTCTCTTGTCTTTGCCGCGCTGCTGCTGGCGGCGCCCGCCTGGGCGGCCGGTGGCTGGCAGCCGGTGGACAGCATCCGCCAGGCCGCGCTGGGCACCTTGCCGGCCGGCAGTGAAGGCGACACCACCCTGGATTCGGCATTGCGCCTGCCGGCGTGCGGCCAGCCGCTGGCGGCCCAGCCGACCGGCACCAGCACCGTGGAGGTCAGCTGTCCCGATGCGGGTGGCTGGCGCCTGTTCGTTCCGGTCAAGGTGCGCCGCAACCAGACCGTCCTCATTCTCAATCGTGGCGTGGCCGCTGGAGAAACCCTGGCGGCGGCCGATATCACCACTGGCCAGCGTGATGCGGCCCGGATCGCCGGCGCTGCATTGGCCGATCCGGCCGCCGCCGTCGGCCGCGTGGCGCGCAGGACCCTCAGTGCCGGCAGCCTGCTCTCGGCCAATGATCTGGTCGCGCAGCGCCTGGTGCGCCGGGGCGACAGTGTCGCGCTGGTGTCGCGGCGGGGCGGGGTGGAGGTCCGGGTTGCCGGGCGCGCCATGGCCGATGCCGGCGAGAACGAGCGGGTCTCGGTCGAGAACCTGTCGTCCCGCAAGATCGTGCAGGGTACCGTCGCGGCCAGCGGTGACGTTTTAGTGACGCGCTGAACACGAGTGTGAATACGGGCCACTTTTCCCGTCAAACCTGCAATATTCCCCTAAAGATGGCGCCTGACCGGCCGTTATCCCTTGTGAACCGCATTCCCAGGACAACTCCATGAGCCAGAAAATCGACGGCAACCTGCAGGCCACCGCCCATCTGCGCAGCGTCGCTCCCGGCAACAAGCCGAGCGTCAGCACCGATGCCCCGGCCCGCCCGGTGGAAGCCGCTGACAGCCTGCGCCTGACCGGCGAAGCCACCAGCCTGCAGGCGATGCAGCGCGAGCTGTCCACCGCCCCGGCGATCGACGCGGCGCGTGTGCAGGCCGTGCGTGATTCGCTGCAGAACGGCACTTACAAGATCAATCCGGACGCGATCGCTTCGCGCATGCTCGAGCTGGACCAGCAGCTGCAGGGATGAAGCTGGCGATGAGCGAGCCGCTGCAGCGCCTCAGCGATGCCTTGGACGTCGAACGCCAGGCATTGGTCGAGCATGACGTGCAGGCCCTGATCCGTGCGACCGGTGCCAAGCTGGAGGCCCTGCGGGCACTCGAAGCCGCGCTGCCGCTCGGCCAGGCCGAGCGCGTGCAGGAGCTGGCCGAGCGCAACCGCGCCAACGGCGTGCTGCTCTCGCGGCGGCGCCGCGAGGTCAACTGGGCCCTGCGCCAGCTGGGCCGCAGCGAGGATGCCGCGGCCTACGATGCCAAGGGGCAGTCGCATACGCTCAACACCCGGCGGCCGCTCGCGGTTGCCTGATCCGCCCTGTCCGGCGGCCCCCGGCTGCCGATGTGAACGTCACCGCGTATATTGAGCGCCTGTTTCCAGCCGCCTCGATGTGACCGTGACCGTAACTTCCGCCCTTGTCACCGCCCCGTTGCCTCCGCATCCGGTCCTGCTTGCCTTGTTTGAACGGATCAAGGAGGGCGTGCTGCTGTTCCGTGAGGATGGCAGCGTGGCCCTGGCCAATGCCGCCGTCAGCGAGATCCTCGGCCAGGCCGAACGCGATGCCGGGCTGACCCCGGCGCAATGGCTGCGCCAGCTGCTGCCACCGGACGCGTTGGAACAGGCGCGCCTCAACGGCCACTGGAACGGCAGCCTGCCGGTCGGCGAGCGCATGGTCATCGCCCATGTCTACCATCATGACGATGGCGGCCAGCGCCACTATCTGGCCCTGTTCCGCCGCATTGAAGGCCAGGAAGACTACGAGCGCGAGCTGCAGCAGCGCCATGCCGAGCTGCGCCAGGCCTACCTGCGCCTCAACGGCACCCAGGAAAAGCTGCTGCAGTCGGAGAAGATGGCCTCCATCGGCCAACTCGCCGCCGGCGTGGCGCACGAGATCAACAACCCGATCGGCTATGTGCACTCCAACCTGGGCAGCCTGCAGGAATACCTGCGCAGCCTGTTCACCGTGATCGAAGCCTACGAGCGTGCCCTGCGTGCACCGGATCCCAAGGCGTTGATCCCGGAAATCGACGACATCCGTCAGCGCTTCGACATCGACTTCATCAGCCGCGACCTGCCGCAGCTGATGGCCGAATCGCGCGAGGGCATCGAGCGGGTGACCCGGATCGTGCGCGATCTGAAGGACTTCTCGTATTCCGGACGCGATGAGTCGTGGAAACTGGTGGACCTGCATGCGGGCCTGGAATCCACGATCAACATCATCTGGAACGAGCTCAAGTACAAGGTGACCCTGCACCGCGAATTCGGCCAGCTGCCGCTGGTGGAGTGCCTGCCCTCGGAGTTGAACCAGGTCTACATGAACCTGCTGCTCAATGCCGGCCACGCCATTGCCGACCGCGGCACGATCCATGTTCGCACCGGGGTGGAGGGCGATACCGTCTGGGTGGAATTCGAAGACACCGGCGGCGGTATCTCGCCGGAGCTGCGCCAGCGCATCTTCGATCCGTTCTTCACCACCAAGCCGGTGGGCAGCGGCACCGGGTTGGGCCTGTCGATCTCCTACAGCATCATCAACAAGCACCACGGCCGCATCGACCTGGAGAGCACGCCGGGCGTGGGCTCCAAATTCAGGCTGGTACTGCCGATCAAGCAGCCGCGCTGATCCAGCAATGGCCTTGCCGGCCGCTGGCCGGCATTGCGGGGGCTTTCACAGATCCCTTCGGGTGGGGAAGAGCAGTCGACCGACGGTCGGCTCTACCGAAATCTCTGGCGCTCTCAATCCTCGTCCACCGTCGGCAGCGCCGGCGCGGGTGCGGTGTTCGCACGCCGCTGTTCCTCATGCGTGCGGAACGCCTGGTGGATGTGCTTGCGCAGCTCGTCATCGTTCCACGGCTTGGTCAGGAAGCGATAGATCGCGCCGCGGTTGATTGCGTCGGTCACGGTGTTGAGGTCGGTGTAGCCGGACAGTACCAGGCGGATCGTATCCGGGTAGAGCATCTTGACCCGGCCCAGGAACTCGGTGCCGCTCATGTCGCTCATGCGCTGGTCGGACAGGATCACCTGCACCTCGTTGATGGCCAGCAGATCGAAGGCATCGCGCACGTTGCCCGCGGCCAGGATCCGGTACCCGTCGCGGCGGAACAGACGCACCAGCGAGCGCAGCACGTTCTCTTCGTCGTCCAGCAGCAGCAGCGTGCGGTCCGGGCGCGTCTCGGCGAAGGCCTCCGGGCGCAGGTAACGGCGGCGCAGGGTCATGCCCGCAGCATCGGCGGACATCGGCTCACCGAACAGATAGCCCTGGAATACATCGCAGTCGTTGCGGCGCAGGAAGCCCAGTTGCGCCTGCGACTCCACCCCGTTGGCAATCACCGTCATGCCCAGCTGGTGGCCCATGGCGATGATCGCGCGGGCAATGGCCGCCTCGCGGTTGCCGGCCGGCGCGCTCTTGATGAAGCTGCGGTCGATCTTGAGCTTGTCCACCGGGTAGCGGACCAGCGCGCTGAGGCTGGAATCGCCGGTGCCGAAGTTGTCCAGGCTCAGGCTGATGCCTTCGTTGCGCAGGTTGACCAGGGTTTCGTGCACGAAGTTGACGTTGTTGGTCAGCGCGCTTTCGTTGATCTCCAGCGTCAGCATCTGCGCCGGCACACCGGCGGCCTGCATCAGCGACATCACCTCGGCGAAGAAGTTCGGGCGCAGCAGCTGCAGGGTGGACACGTTCACCGCGATGGTGAAGTCATCAAAGCCCTGGTCGCGCCACAGCTTGGCCTGCTTGAGCGCGCCTTCCAGCACCCAGGTGCCGATCTGCACGATGATGCCCAGCCGTTCGGCCGTGCGCATGAAACGCTCCGGCACCAGCATGCCCAGGGTGGGCGATTGCCAGCGCAGCAGCGCTTCCATGCCGACCACGTGGCCATCGCGGGCGCTGACCAGCGGCTGGTAACGCAGCTTGAGCTCGCCATTGGGGATCGCGTCGACAATCTGGCGCGCGATGATGCTCTCGCTGTGGGCGCTGGAGGGCGTATCCACCGCGTGGATGCGCACCGCATTGCCACCCTCGCGGGCGGCCTGGTACAGCGCATCCTCGGCGTGGTCGAGCAGGCGCGAGACGCCGGTGGCGTGCTCCGGGCACAGGCTCACGCCCAGTTTGCCGGTCATGAACAGCGTGTACGGCAGCACCGACAGCGGCAGTTCCAGCTGCTGGCGGATCTCCTCGGCCAGGTCCTCGGGCAGCGGCATGTCGGCAGTGCGTGGCACCGCCAGCAGGAATTCATCGCTGCCGTGGCGCCACAGCTTGCCGCGGCCGCGCAGGTGGTGCTGCAGGCGCTGGGCGACCAGCACCAGGGCCTGGTCGCCGACCTCGGCGCTCATGTTCTCGTTGACCGAGGCGAAGTGGTCGATATCCACGTGCATGAGCATCAGCGGCGTGCCGCCGGAGGCGGCCTCGGTCACCATCGCCTGCAGTTCGGGGTTGCCGGCGCCCAGGCGGGGCGGGGCGTCCTCGATGCTGACCAGGGGCAGAGAAGGGTTCCACATGAGCTCAGTGTTCCAGGGTGTCGTGAGCCGTCGCGCCGGTGGCGCGGTACGGCAGGTAAAGGTCGATCAGGGTACCGGCGCCGTGCGCCGATTCGATGCGTAATGTGCCACCCACGCTCTGCGCGCGCTCGCGCATCACGATCAGGCCCAGCCCGCGCGGGCCGTCCGGGTCGAACCCTTCGCCATCGTCGCGGACCTGCAGGTGCAGGCCGTGGTCGTCCACATCGCGCAGATGCAGGTTGACCTGGCTGGCGCGGGCATGGCGCAGCACGTTGGTCAGGCTCTCCTGCGCGATGCGGAAGCAGGCCTGCTCGATGTCGCCGGCCGGGCGCCGCGGCAGCGACTGGATGTCCGGCAGCAGTTCGATCGCCGCCGAGCGGAACAGCACGCCCGCCTGCCAGCGCAGCGCCGCTTCCAGGCCCAGCGCGTCCAGTTGCGGCGGGCGCAGCAGGGTAGAGATGTCGCGCAGCTTGCCGACGGTCGCGTCGGCCAACTGGATGATCTGCGCCAGGTCCTCATCGCGGCGGGCGGCATCCTGCTCGTCCTGCGCGGCATAGGCGGACAGTTTCATCGCGGTGATCGCCTGGCCGATGTCGTCGTGCAGGTCGCGCGAGATCGCGCGGCGTTCGTCTTCCTGCAGCGAGAACAGCCGCCCGGCCATCGCCTGCAGCTCACGGTTGCTGGTTTCCAGCGCCTCGCGGATGCGTTCGGGCTCGCTGAGGTCACGCACGATCAACAGCTTGCAGTTGCGCCCGCCGTAGCGCACATCGCCCACCGCCAGGCCGGCCTGGAAGGCTTGGCCGTTGAAGCGGCGCATGCCGATCACTTCGCCTGCGCCAGCGCTCTGCAGGGGCAACTGGGCAAACAGCTGCGCACGCACGCGGGGCAGGTCGTCGGGGGTCACCAGCGCCGCCAGCGGCTCGCCGAGCAGGGTGTTGTGGCCGTAGCCGAACTGGGTCGCGGCGCAGGCGTTGGCGTACAGCACGTGCTCCTCGGACAGGATCACCACGCCGTCCGGAAGCACGCGCACCAGCTCGCGGAACTGCTCCTCGCGCTCACGCAGCAGGCGCCGCGACTGCTCGCGCTCGGTGACATCCTGCAGGGTGCCCAGCACGCGCGGGCGCCCGGCGTCGTCCTGGCCGCTCTCGGCGCGCAGGTGCACCATCAGCGCGCGCCCGTCCATTGCCAGCAGCGGCAGCAGCACATCGATCTGCACGGGCTCGCCGGAGCTCATCTCCTGCAACAGCTGTTCGCTGAGTGCGGCCGTGGCCGGATCGGCCGGCACCAGCAGTTCGTCGAACCGGTGCCAGCGCCGGGCTTCGGGCGCGCGCCGGCCAAGCAGGCGATACACCTGGTTGGCGTAGCGGCCCAGGCCGGTGGCCGGATCGATCTCCCACGCGCCGATACGCGCCATCTCGTGCGCTTCCTCGACCCGGGCGAGCGCCTGGTCGCGGCGCAACAGGGCCTGGTCTTCGCGGGTACGGTCGATCGCGATCAGCAGGCGCGCGCGACGGCCGCCGTAATCGATGAAATTGCTGCGCATTTCCATGCGCCGGGTGCTGCCGTCACTCAGGCGCAGGTCGGCGGTGATCACGCACAGCTGTTCCGGGTTGGCGCGGATGTGATCCAGCTTGGCCTCGAGCATGGCCTCGTGTCCGGGCGGCCACAACGCGGTGATCGGCATCGCGGTGAAGGCCTCGCGGCTGAAGCCGAAGAAGCTCGCCGCGGCCGGGTTGACGTCCAGGATCGCCAGCGACTCCAGGTCGTAGACCAGGATCGGGCCGGGATTGCCTTCGAACATCTGCCGGTGCCGGGTCTCCGAACTCTCCAGCCGTGCGTGGGTATGCAGTACGTGTTGAGCCAGCGGGCGCAGCAGCAGATAGATCAGCGCCGCGCTGGCGACCACGAAGAAGGTGCCCTTGAGCGTCTGCCACTGCGCGGCGGTCTGCAGATCACCAGCCACCACTTTGACTGCGGCATCGCTGCACAGTATCCATACCAGGGCCAGCACCAGATAGGCGACCACCACGCGCCAGCGGTCGCGGCGCAGATCGCGGGCCAGGGGCGTGTCGGCAGCGGGTTCGGAAGGGCCTGGCAGGTGGGTCGGCATGGGGCAGGGCGGGGCCAATCGGTCAAGGCGAGTGCCATCTTACCTGCCCCGGGTGAGGATGCAGGACGCGAGGGAACTCAATAATCCGCAATCTCCGCCGTTAACGATTGCGTTCCCCGGTTGTCGGGTGCGTTATCGGAGTTACAGGGCGTGGACCAAGGGATTATCGCGAGTCTGCTGCAGCACCCATTGGCCTCTGCGCTGGTGATCCTCGACCGTGCCGGTCGTCCGATCGCCGCCAATCCGGCCGCGCGCGAGCACGGCCTGCCGGCAACGGTTGCCGCATACGGCGAGGTACTGGAAGACCTGCGTCTGCTCGCGGCGGATGGCGGCCTGGTGCCCTGCCAGCTTCCCGGCGGGCCCGGTGGTCGTTTCGATGGCTGGATGCGCGCCGTGCACGATCCGGATGGCCACCTGCTGGCGTTCACCCTGAGCGTGCCCGAACCGGTCGCCGCCTACGCGGGTAGCCGCTGGGAAGTGGCGCTGGATCATGCCGGACACGGACTGTGGGACTGGGACCTGCCCAGCGACAGCGTGCGCCGCTCACGGCGCTGGGACGGCCAGCCCGTGGAAGATTCGCACACGAATGCCGAGGGCGTCAGCGCGCTGCTGGAGAACGTCCACCCGGACGATCAGCCGGCGGTGCGCGTAGCGATGGATGCGCATCTGCGCGGCGAGAGCGAGGCCTATACCGCCCAGTTCCGTGCCCGCCACCCCAATGGCGAGTGGCGCTGGGTGCTGGACCGTGGCCGCGTAGTGACCCGCACGGCCGACGGCCAGCCACTGCGCATGGTCGGCACCCATACCGACATCCAGGCCCAGAAGCAGATGGAAGCCCAGCTGCGTGAGCAGCAGGTGCACCTGCGCGAAGCCCAGCGTATTGCCAGCATGGGCAGTTGGTCCTGGGATCCGCAGGCGCGCGAGTTCTGGTGGTCGCCGGAGTTCCGGGCGCTGCTGGAGACCGGCGACGACCCTCTGCATGGCCGACGTCATTGGCTGCGTCAGCTGGAGCCGCAATCCCGCGGCCGACTGCGTGGCGCCTGGCGCCGGATGTGGCGCGACGGGGCGGCCACCACGCTGGAGCTGGAGCTGATCCGTGACAACGGCGGCGCGCTTCATCTGCGGGTGTGGATGCAGCCGCTGATCGGGCCGGATGGCCGCATCCAGCGCCTGCTCGGGCAGGTCCAGAACATCACCGAACAACACCAGACCGATGCGCTGATCCGCTGGCGTACCGAACTGCTCAACCGCGTCTCGGCCCTGGGCCGTATCGGCGGCTGCGAGATCGAGGTGGGCACCCGCCACATGCAGTGGACCGAGGAGTGCTACCGCATCCACGGCCTGCGCAAAGAGCCGATCAGCCTGGACCAGGCGCTGAGCCTGTACACCCAGGACTCGCGCGACGCCTTCGAGGCCGCACTGCTGCGGATCGCCGAGGGCGGGCTGCCCGAGCAGCTGGACCTGTGCTTCTACCGGCAATCCGGCCTGCGCATCTGGGTGCAGGTGCTGATCGAACTGGACCGCCGCGACGGCCTGCCGACCCGCTTCGTGGTGCTGTTCCGTGACATCACCCGCGAGCGCGAAGCCAACGAGCGCATCGAGCTGCTGGCCCATTACGACCTGCTTACCGGTCTGCCGAACCGCATGTTGCTGCGCGAGCAGACCGCCGACGCCATCGAGGTGGCCCGTGATCGCGGCAGCCCGCTGGCGATGTTGTTCATCGATCTGGATGGCTTCAAGACCATCAACGACACCTTCGGTCACGCCACCGGCGATGCGCTGCTCAAGGCGGCCGCTTCGCGGCTGCACCAGAGCCTGCGCAACAACGACCTGTTCGGCCGCTTCAGCGGCGACGAGTTCATCGTGGTGCTGCGCGACCTGGCCGCGCCGGAAGACGCCGGCCACGTCGCGCGCAAGCTGATTGCTTCGCTGGCCGAGCCGCTGCACCGCGGCGAGAGCACGCTGAAGGTCGGCGCCAGCGTCGGCATTGCCATGCTCGACGACAGCCGCCAAGATTTCGAATCGCTGCTGCGCGCCGCCGATGCCGCCATGTACGCGGCCAAGGAAGCCGGGCGCAACACCTACCAGTATTACAGCCAGGACGCCCTGGCCAAGATCCAGCGCAAGCTGGAGATCGAGCACGCACTGCTCGGCGCGATCGAGCGCGAAGAGTTCACGCTCGCGTACCAGCCGCTGCTGCATGCCGAGAACGACCAGCCGCCAGCCATCGAGGCCTTGCTGCGCTGGCATCGGCCCGGCATCGGCTACTGCAGCCCGGCCGAGTTCATTCCAATTGCCGAGAAGTGCGGCGAGATCGTCCGCATCGGCGACTGGGTGCTGGCTGAGGCCTGCCGCCAGGCCGCCGCGTGGGACGCGGCCGGCCTGCAGTTCGACCGCGTGGCGGTGAACGTCTCGGCCGTGCAGCTGCGCGACCGCGGCTTTGCCGAGCGCGTGATCGATATCTGCCACGCCCACGGCTGGCCGCCGCAGCGCCTGGAACTGGAGCTGACCGAGTCCGCCCTGATCCGTGACACCGATGTGCTGCGCCATTGCTTCGATGTACTGGAGCGCCACGGCGTGCCGTTGGCCGTCGACGATTTCGGTACCGGCTTCTCCAACCTGCACTACCTCAACCGTTTCCCGGTCGGCCGCCTGAAGATCGACCGCAGCTTCGTGCAGGGCATGCTGCACGATGCCGGCACCGCTGAGGTCACCCAGGCGATCGTGCACCTGGGCCACGCGCTGGGCATGAAGGTCGTCGCCGAAGGCGTGGAGACCGAGCAGGAGGAGGCGATGCTGCGCCGCCAGGGCTGCGATGAGATCCAGGGCTACCTGTACTCGCGCCCGCTGGCGCCGCGTGACCTGGCACAGTGGTTGAAGCTGGGTGGCGCATCGTTACGTGCTGGTGAGCCGCCGGCCGTGGTGCATGCCGTTTGAGCGACGCCGCGCCGCCTGAGCCGGCACTGCCACGGCGCCTCTGGAACGGACTGGATGAGTGGCTCACTCAATCCAGTAATCGGCGGGAGCTCGCGATTGTCCAGTGGGCGTGGACGGTATCGCTGATCGGATGCGGCATATGGGTTGAAATTGCTCGACGTCTGCCGCCCGTGGCCTTTCTTGTTCTGGATGAATTGATCTACCTCGGCATCTTCTCGTTCATCAGCAACATCGCGATGCTGGTTCTGATGTATCGACGGCGTGGCCGCCATAGCGACCGTTTCAAAGCGACCGCCGCGGTACTCCTCATCGTTTGCTCCTCGCTGGTCTACACCGGCCTGGAGGGCGTCTATGAGCGCCGCAGCTATCTGCTGGCCATCTCTTCGATTCCAGGCGGAGTCAAGACAGCGATCACCTTCCTGGTGCCCTTCAAGTATCTGTTCGCCTTCGGCTTTGCGGCGATCGGCGCCGGGGTGTTTTCCGGAATCATCTCGCGCGAGCGTACTGGCAGGCCCGGAACCTAGCATCCTCCATGCAGCAGAGCGCCGGCAGGTAGACCCCGCCATTACGTCTTTCCAGGCAAACAGGCGCCTGATGGTGATCGGCAGCGATATCGGTGTCGATCCGCCGCGTCGCAATTCGCCTACGCACTACGCACTACGCAAGTCACCGTCATCGAGCGTCACAGAGCGACAGGTGCTCCACGCGTTGGCCGCTTGCGATCCTCAGCGAATCGCCTTCAGCGCGCCGCTGCATCCAGATCATCACCGCTCAGGCCAAGATCCCACGCCAGGCCGGCGAGGGCGGGCTCGACCGGGGAGGGCAGGGTGGCGATGGCAGGCGAGGGACGCTTGGCCAGCTGGGCAAGTTCCTGCAGGGCCAACTGCTCCAGCCGTGCGATCAGGGCGCGGCCCTGCAGCGGGGCAATAGGCGCTGCCGCAGCGGCAGGCGCTGCAACGGGGTCACCGCTCTGCACCGCCGGCTCCAGTTCGGCGGGGACAACGGATGCAACGGACAACACGGACGCGTTCAACATCGGGTAATCATCTGCAGCCAAGGCGGGTCGTGCAAGCGCAACGGCCCCGGGGAAACCGGGGCCGTTGGCTGTGCCGGGTTCGGCACGAGACATCTGGATCAGAACAGTTCGACCGCGCCGGCGGCCATGCTCTGCTGGGCGACGGCCTTGTGCGGCGGGCGCTCCCACTCGGTGCGCATGTCGCGCAGGCGGGTGCCGGTGCGTTGCAGGGCGGTCACGACTTCCTCGTCGAACACGCCGCCACTGCGATGCAGCAGCTCCTGCAGGGCGACCGCTTCGCGGTTGATCGCGGTCAGGCGGTCCAGGTGGGTGTGCACGCCGCCCAGGGCCTGGGTGGCGATGTCTTCGAACTGCAGGGCACGCACGGCTTCGGCGACGCTGCTGTCGATGGCACGGCCGCACTCGGAGATCTCGCGCATGCCATCACCCAGCGAGGCGTTGATCTGGGCCACGTTGTCCAGCATCTGCGCTGCTTCATGGCGCGCTTCGCGGGAGCGGTCCATATCGCGCGAGGCCATGTGCGAGACCGTCTCGCGGACCTTGGCGATGGCGTCCTTGGAGCTGTGGGCCAGCTTGCGGATCTGCTCGTTGAAGGTGGTCGAGCGCTCGGACAGGTTGCGGACCTCGTCGGCGACCACCGCAAAGCCACGACCGGCTTCACCGGCGCGGGCCGCTTCGATGGCCGCGTTCAGGGCCAGCAGGTTGGTCTGGTCGGCGATCGACTTGACGTCCTCCAGCAGCGCGAAGATGCCATCCAGGTGCTGTGCCATCTGGTCGATGTGCTGCACGGTGTTGCTGCTCTGGCCGCTGACCTGCTCCAGCGCCTCCACCAGCTGCTCCATGCGCTGGCTGGCGTGCTGGGCGAAACGGGCCACGTCGACGCCGGCACCGCCTTCTTCACCGGCGCGGTCGACGATGCGGGCCAGCGCCTGGCTCTGCTGGCGCGATTTGCGGTTCATGGCATCGAAGCTGCTGCCCAGGCCACCGACCGCATGGCGGATCAGGTCGCGGGCACGTTCGACTTCGCCACGCGAGCCGTCGATTTCGTTGCCGACGAACGAGCGCAGCTCGGTCAGCAGCTGGTCCTGCTCGCGCAGGATGCGGGCCTGCTCAGGCGAACGCTGGGTCTGGGCGCGGGCGCTCCACCAGGCAAACCCGAGCCAGCTGAGCGTCATCGTGCTCAGGATCGCCCAACGCAGGGCGGCTGGCCACTCGAAGCCGATG
This sequence comes from Stenotrophomonas sp. PUT21, assembly GCF_052232875.1. Taxonomy (NCBI): domain Bacteria; kingdom Pseudomonadati; phylum Pseudomonadota; class Gammaproteobacteria; order Lysobacterales; family Lysobacteraceae; genus Stenotrophomonas; species Stenotrophomonas sp. PUT21. Next base: position 1,651,098 of record NZ_CP197645.1, read on the forward strand.
GCAAAGGGAAGCAGAAGGGTCAGGACCAGGGGGGCGGCCAGGCGGATGAAGAGGCGTGAGTACATGGACGTTCTCGGGGAGGTGCACGGATGCTGTATCGGCCGTACCCCGGTTTGCTTTAGCCGTCCGCGTAATTTTCATCCCATGGAGAGGCACCTGCCTCGATCCAAACGGGTGCAGCAGGGGACCGCCGATCCGTCGGCGGCCCCGGTACCACGGCTCAGCGCAGCTGGCGCGCGACCGCTTCGAGCATGGTCTTGCGGGAGAACAGGAAGTCCCAGTACTGGCCGCCGGTCTGGCGCCACAGCACCGCCGAGCGGACCGCCGCCAGCAGCAGGGCGCGGATCTCGGCGACCACGCCGGCCTGGCCGAGGTAGTGCGGGTTGCCCTGGACCATCACCCGCGGCTTGAGGTTGCTGATGGTGTCCGCGTACAGGCCACCCAGCGCGGCGAGCACGTCCGGGTGGGCGCTGTCGCCCAGCTCGCTGGCCTTGGCCTGGGCGCGCTCGATCCCGGCGCTGACCTTGGCCACGATCTCGTGCTCGCGCACGAACCGGCGCTCAAGCTGGAGCACCGACAAGGCCAAGCGCGGCAGGTGCTCGTCCTGGCCCTGGCTGCTCAGGTAGTTGTGCAGCAGGCGCAGGCCCGGGGCGACATTGCTGGCGCTGCCGTAGATTTCCTGCGGACTGGCCGCATCGATGCGGAACACGCTGTCCACCGCGGTGCGGACCACGGCGGCTTCGGAGTGGCCGGTTTCGGCGATGCGGCGTACCTGCTGCAGGGCCTGGGCGATGCCGGCCAGAGCAAGAACGCGGTCGTCGACGGAAAAACTCATGCAGCAGATACCTCGAAAGGAGAAGGGGTGGCGCGAAGGCGTTGTTCCAAGGGGGCATCGGTGGCGGCGATGACGGCGCCGCCGAGGCAGACCTCATCGTCATACAACACCAGCGATTGACCGGGGGTGACGGCACGCTGCGGGCGGGCGAAGCGCACCTCCAGGGTGCCATCGTCGCGCACCGTGACGGTGCACGGCTCGTCGGGCTGACGGTAGCGGGTCTGGGCGGTGCACTCGAACCGGCGCGCGGGCGGGGCGCCGGCGATCCAGTGGGCGGCCTCGGAGTGCAGCCGGGTGGACTGCAGCCACGGGCTCTCGCGGTCCTGGTCCACGTACAGCACGTTGCTGGCGACGTCCTTCCCCACCACATACCACGGCGCCGCCGGCCGGCCCCGCACGCCGCCGATGTTCAGGCCCTCGCGCTGGCCGAGCGTGAAATAGAACACGCCGGGATGTTCGGCGATCAGGGCGCCATCCGGATCGCGGATCTCGCCCGTTTTCGCCGGCAGGTAGCGGCCGAGGAACTCGCGGAAGTCACGCTCGCCGATGAAGCAGATCCCGGTGGAATCCTTCTTGGCGTGGGTCGGCAGGCGCGCGTCGCGGGCGATCCGGCGCAGGTCGTTCTTCTGCAGATCGCCGATCGGGAACAGCGTGGCGGCCAACTGCTCCTGGCCCAGCTGGTGCAGGAAGTAGCTCTGGTCCTTGCTGCGGTCGGCGCCGCGCAGCAGCGCCCAGCGGCCGCCGACCTGCGCGATGCGGGCGTAATGCCCGGTCGCGATGCGCTCGGCGCCGAGCTCACGCGCGGCATCGAGGAAATGCTTGAACTTCACTTCGCGGTTGCACAGCACGTCCGGATTGGGCGTGCGGCCGGCGGCGTACTCGGCCAGGAAGTGCTCGAACACCCCTTGCCAGTACTCGCTGGAGAAATCGCGGAAGTGGAACGGGATGCCGAGCAGACCGCAGACCGCCACGGCATCGCGGCGGTCATCCTCGGCGCGGCAGTCGCCGCTGCCGTCATCGGCCCAGTTCTGCATGAACAGACCGGCGACCGGCTCGCCCTGCTGGACCAGCCGCCAGGCCGCGACCGAGGAATCCACGCCGCCGGAGACGCCGACCATGATCCGTGGGGTGCTCATGCGGCCTCCTTGACGATGGAGAGCGGATGGCGCTGGCCAGCCAGGTAATCGGCGACCACCTGCCAGACCAGCGGGCTGCGCAGGCGGCCCGGGTCGGCCTTCAGCTCGGCAGGGGTGAGCCAGACCGCGCGCAGGATTCCATCGTCCAGCGGGCGGCCGGGATCGTGCGAGACCGGCTCGGCGGCATAGGCAAAGCGCAGGAACGGCGTGCCGTCCGGGGCGGTCCACTGGTAGGTGCCGATGAAGGCGCTCAAGCGCACCGTCCAGCCGGTTTCTTCCAGGGTTTCGCGGACCGCGGCGGCGGCCAGGCTTTCGTCCGGCTCCAGATGACCGGCAGGCTGGTTCAGCACCTGGCGCCCGTTGATCGCCTCCTCGACCAGCAACAGACGCCCGTCACGCACCACCACGGTGGCGACGGTGACATGGGGCGTCCAACGCGGTTCCTGCACGGCACTCACCTCAGTATTCGTCCTGCTCGGTCAGCTCGAGCTCCATGGCGTCCGCCGTGCGGATGGCCGCATCGATGGCGTCGCTGAGCGCTTCCGGGGTGGCGTTGGCGTCCACCTTGACCACGAACATCGCCAGGTGGTCCTGCTTCACCCAGGCGCCCATCTTGGCGTCCTGCGAATCTTCGAGCAGGCGGTTGGCGACGGCGGCGGGGAACTGCTTGCCCGGCGAATTGTAGGCCGGCGACCAGATCTCACGGATCTTGTGCTTGCCGAATTCCTCGACGGTGGAGCGCACGAACGCCAGCTGGCTGCGGCCATCATCCATGTCGAAGACCATCTTGTAGTCGCCGTCCTCGTCCACCTCGTAGGTGTACTTCAGCGTGTCCAGCGCGCGCCCGACCGCCTTGTCCGGCTCGGCCGCATGGGCGCCGGTGGCAGTCACGGCCAGCAGCAGTGCGGCAGCAATCCTTTTCATGAAATCCCTGTGAAGATCTGGTTGGAGAGTGCAGATTGTGAAGGGCGGCAGGGGGCAACGTCCAATCCCGGGGCCGGGGGCCTATAATGTGGGGATGCCCCGCGAGACTTCCCACGAAACTCATCACGACCATGGCGTGCTGCTTGAGCCTGCACGCCCCGAGGTCGCGCCACCGCCGATGTACCAGGTGATGCTGTTGAACGACGACTACACCCCGATGGATTTCGTGGTGACGGTCCTGCAGCATTTCTTCTCGATGGATCTGGACCAGGCGACCCAGGTGATGCTCCACGTGCATACCCGCGGTCGCGGCGTGTGCGGGGTGTTCACCCGCGAGGTCGCCGAGTCCAAGGTCGCCCAGGTCAACGAATTCTCGCGCATGAACCAGCATCCGCTGCTGTGCACGATGGAAAAGGCCAGCGGCTGACCGGTCGTGCGGGCCGGCACTGCGCGTGCCTGCAATCCGCACTGTTCCACAGACAACGCTCTCCGGCGCATGGCTCGACACGCCGTGCGTCCAGCCTGCGCCCGCCCGGTCCCGGCGGTTCGGGCGTGCGGCACGGTCGCCAGGTCCTGGCGGTCTATTGCCCGCCCCGGATGTACCGGTGGATCGCCATGACATCCCCATCACGTTGAAGCTGCCATTTCGTGGCCGTAAGTTCGTGCATGATGGAGGTGCGTCGAACAGCCCGGCGGGATCGCCCAAGTGCTAACGCCGTCTGAACGCACTGATCCGCTAGGGTGATGGAAATCGTGAAGGTTGGCCGCATATTGTTCCTAACTGCCGCCGGAGTTAATCATGTTCAGTAAAGACCTCGAACACACCATCGGACAGTGCTACAAGCGCGCCCGTGAGGCCCGGCATGAATTCATGACGGTGGAACACCTGCTGCTGGCACTGCTCGACAACCCGTCCGCCCAGGCCGTTCTCAAGGCCTGCGGTGCGGATGCCGAGCGCCTGCGCCAGGAACTGGAGCAGGCCATCGAGGCATCCGTCTCGCGCCTGGCCGAAGATGATGGGCGCGATACCCAGCCGACGCTGGGCTTCCAGCGCGTGCTGCAGCGCGCGGTGTACCACGTGCAGTCCTCGGGCAAGAAGGAAGTCACCGGCGCCAATGTGCTGGTCGCGATCTTCGGCGAGAAGGACTCGCATGCCGTGTACTACCTCAACCAGCAGGATGTCACCCGGCTGGACATCGTCAACTACCTCTCCCATGGCATCGCCAAGCTGGGCGAGGAGGGCGAAGTGCCGCCGGCTGCCGATGGTGAAGGGCGTACCGAAGGAGCGGAAGGCGAAGGCAAGGGCGATGCCCTGGCCGAGTTCGCCAGCAACCTCAACGATCAGGCCCGCAACGGCAAGATCGATCCGCTGGTTGGCCGGGCCGATGAGATCGAGCGCACCATCCAGGTCCTGTGCCGCCGCCGCAAGAACAACCCGCTTTACGTGGGTGAGGCCGGCGTGGGCAAGACCGCCATCGCCGAAGGCCTGGCCAAGCGCATCGTGGAAGGTTCGGTGCCGGATGTGCTGGCCGACGCCGTGATCTACTCTCTGGACCTGGGCGCCCTGGTGGCCGGGACCAAGTACCGCGGTGATTTCGAGAAGCGCCTGAAGGGCGTGCTGACCGCGATGAAGAAGCTGCCCAACGCGGTGCTGTTCATCGATGAGATCCACACCATCATCGGTGCCGGTTCGGCCTCGGGCGGCACCATGGACGCCTCCAACCTGATCAAGCCGGCCCTTGCCTCCGGCGAGCTGCGCTGCATCGGCTCGACCACGTTCCAGGAATACCGCGGCATCTTCGAGAAGGACCGGGCGCTGGCCCGTCGCTTCCAGAAGATCGACATCGTCGAGCCGACCGTGGGCGAAACCTACGAAATCCTGCAGGGCCTCAAGCCCAAGTACGAAGCACACCACGGCGTGACCTACGCCGATGACGCGCTGCAGGCCGCCGTGGACCTGTCGGTCAAGCACATCAACGACCGCCTGCTGCCGGACAAGGCGATCGATGTGATCGACGAAGCCGGTGCCCGCCAGCGCCTGCTGCCCGATGGCGAGCGCAAGGAACTGATCGACATCGAGGAAATCGAGACCATCGTCGCCAAGATGGCGCGGATCCCGGCCAAGCAGGTCAGCGCCACCGACAAGGACGTGCTCCAGCATCTGGAGCGCAACCTGAAGATGGTGATCTTCGGCCAGGACCCGGCGATCGAGACGCTGTCCTCGGCGATCAAGCTGGCCCGTTCTGGCCTGGCCAATCCGGAAAAGCCGATCGGCAACTTCCTGTTCTCCGGCCCGACCGGCGTGGGCAAGACCGAGGTGACCAAGCAGCTCGCGCTGCAGCTGGGCATCGAACTGGTCCGCTTCGACATGAGCGAGTACATGGAGTCGCATTCGATCAGCCGCCTGATCGGTGCGCCTCCGGGTTATGTCGGCTTCGACCAGGGCGGCCTGCTGACCGAGAAGATCGTCAAGACCCCGCACTGCGTGCTGCTGCTGGACGAGGTGGAAAAAGCCCACCCGGATATATTCAACATCCTGCTGCAGGTCATGGACCGCGGTGTGCTGACCGACACCAACGGCCGTGAGGCGAACTTCAAGAACGTGGTGCTGGTGATGACCACCAATGCCGGTGCGGCCCAGGCCTCGCGGCGTTCGATCGGCTTCACCCGCCAGGACCATGCCACTGACGCGATGGAAGTGATCCGCAAGAGCTTCACGCCGGAGTTCCGCAACCGTCTGGATGCGATCGTGCAGTTCCAGGCGCTGGGCTTCGAGCACATCCTGCGCGTGGTGGACAAGTTCCTGATCGAGCTGGAAATGCTGCTGCAGGAAAAGCACGTCAGCCTGTCGGCGACCCCGACCGCGCGCGACTGGCTGGCCCACCATGGCTTCGACCCGCTGATGGGTGCCCGCCCGATGGCCCGCGTGATCCAGGACAAGATCAAGCGTCCGCTCGCCGACGAACTACTGTTCGGCAAACTGGTCAACGGTGGCAAGGTCAGCATCGATGTCCGCGACGACCAGCTGTTCGTCGAGACCGAGGCCGAGCCGGAGCGTCTGCTGCCGGCGACCGTCTGATCGAGCGGCCGGTATCGGCGGCCTGATCGAAAAGCCCCCGCAAGGGGGCTTTTCTGTGCGCGGACCGGGCGCCTGCTCAGCGGCGGGCGCGGGCTTTGCGGTTGAATTGTTCTGCAGTGAGCGGCTCCACCGCGGCAATGTCGCAGCTCTGCGTGTTGGTGTGCAGTTTGCTAACGCCACCGCCGCAAAGCTGGCCGTCCTGGCCCGGGGTGGCGAAGTCGAGCTTGGGCGACATGGCGGCACTGCTGCAGGAGCGATCAAAGCGCACGAGGTAATGCTGATCACCGTTGCGCAACAGCACATCGCGGTCGGCGCGGTTGCGCACCACCTGGTGGTCCGAGGAAAGGGCGATGCAGTCGGCCGGCGCAGCCGGTTCAGCGGCCTGGGCCGACGCGGCGGCGGCAAGACACGTCGTGAGCAGGAGCAGGGAGGGCAGGTACTTCATGGCGGGGGCCATCGGGTCAGGATCCGGATTGGATCGAGGGCCACAATGGCCGCTTCTGCGCCAGGGCGAATCTGCATCAAGGCATCCTGACCGACGTCAGGGTGTACAGGGTCAGGGTGCCGCTTGGCAGGGTAAGCCTGCTGCCGGCTGAATGGCGCCCACGCGAAAAGGCCAGCACCTGGCTGGCCTTCTGGCGGGAACAACCCCCGGACCGCTTATTTCATGCGGTAGGTGATGCGACCCTTGGTCAGGTCGTACGGGGTCATTTCGACCTTGACGCGGTCGCCCGTCAGGATGCGGATGTAGTTCTTGCGCATGCGGCCGGAGATGTGGGCGATGATTTCATGCCCATTTTCCAGTCGTACGCGGAAAGTGGTGTTCGGCAGCGTCTCGCTGACGGTGCCTTCGAACTCGATGGAGTCGTCTTTCGACATGTAGTCCTGTGCAGTTCTGTAACCGGCCGAGCTGGCCTGAAGAGCGGGCATTTTACGCGCGTCGGGCGTCTGATGCAAAGTTTTGGTTAAGGCGGGCCCGGGTCGGCCAGTTCGGCGGCGGCAAGCGTACCGAACAAATCCGTCCAATCGCCTGCGGCGGCTGGCTGTTGGACCTGTTCACGCACCAGCGCCAGAAAGCGCTCGCGCGGCCAGTGCTCGGCGCCCATGCGCAGCAGGTGGTCATTTTCGACCTGTGCATCGATCAGCGGCCAACCCCAACTGCCCAGCCGATGGGCCAATCCGGCCAGGGCGACCTTGGAGCCGCCGGTCGCCGCGCTGAACATGCTCTCGCCGAAAAACATCCGGCCGATCGCCACGCCGTAGATGCCGCCAACCAGCTGGTCGCCATCGAACACCTCCACCGAGTGCGCGAACCCCAGCCGGTGCAGTTCGGTATACGCGTCGCGCATGTCGCGGGTGATCCAGGTGCCAGCCTGGCCCGGGCGCGGGCTGGCCGCGCAGGCATCGATCACCTGCACGAAACGGGTGTCGGCGCGCAGCGTCCAGGTGCTCTGCCGCAGCGAACGGCGGAAGCGGCTGGACAGGTGCACGCCGTCGGTGCGGAACACCATGCGCGGGTCCGGCGACCACCACAGCAGCGGCTGGCCCTCGGAGAACCAGGGGAAGATGCCGCCCGCATAGGCATTGAGCAGCCGCACCGGCGAGAGGTCGCCACCGAGTGCGAGCAGGCCGTCGGGATCGCGCAGCGCGGTCTCCGCGGGCGGGAAGGGGGCGTCGGGCGCGTCGTCGAGGCGCCAGGGCAGGCGGCGGCTCATGCCGGGTCGGTCTTGAACGGGCTATGCGCAGCAAGCACCTGTGCGTAGCGGGCGATCTCGGCACGTTCCTGTGCGCACCAGGCAACCAGCGCTTCGGCGAAGGCCGGCTCGGCGATCCAGTGGCGGCTGCGCACCGTGTGCGGCAGGAAGCCACGCGCCAGTTTGTGCTCTCCCTGGGCGCCAGGTTCGAAGCGCGTCAGGCCTTCGCGCAGGCAGTACGCGATCCCTTGGTAATAGCAGGTCTCGAAATGCAGGCCGGGCAGGGTGGCGCCACCCCAATAGCGGCCGTACAAGGTATCCGCGCCGCGCAGGCACAGTGCACCGGCGACCGGCTCGCCATCGAGCAGCGCGAGGAAGATCACCAGCGCGCGCGGCATCGTGCGCGCGAGATGCTGCAGGAAGGGCAGCGTCAACGCCGGCGAGTTGCCGTACTCGGCGAAGGTCTGCAGGTAGAAACCGTGCATGGCGCGCAGGTCGGCATCGGTGGCCTCATCCCCGTGCACGATGCGGTACGTGACGCCGCTGCGGGCGAGCTTGGCGCGTTCCTGGCGGATGTTCTTGCGATGCTTGTGGTCCATCGCGCCGAGGAAGTCCTCGAAGGTCTGCCAGCCACCCGGGTTGTGCCATTGGAACTGAATGTCCTCGCGCAGCAGCCAGTCCGGGCTGAAGGCAGGGTCTTCGTCGGCAGCATGGAAGTTGATGTGTGCCGAGGACCAGCCCAGGCGCGCCACTTCGCCTGCCAGCCGTGACAGCAGGGCAGCGCGGTCCTCGGTCGTCCGTGCCAGGACCCGGGGGCCGGTCACCGGGGAGTACGGCACCGCACCCAGCCACTTCGGGAAGTAGTCCATGCCGTACTGGGCGTAGGCATGCGCCCAGGCATGGTCGAACACGAACTCGCCGTGCGAGTTGTCCTTGAGATAGCCCGGGATCGCGGCGACCAGGGTTTCCCCGTCCCATAGGGTGAAGTGGCGGGGCCGCCAGCCCCACTCCGGGCGCAGGCAACCGTGCTCTTCCAGGCCGGCCAGGAAGGCGTGCGACAGAAACGGGTTGCGTCCGTCGTGCAGGGCGTCCCAGGCAGTGGCGGGGACATCGGACAGGCGGTGCAGAAAACGTGGATCGGGCATGGGCAGAGGATAGAGCAGGTGGGGCAGGTGCAGTGTGCGCAGGCGATGCCGGCCAGCAAAAAGGCCGGTGAATCATTCACCGGCCTTCGAGGTGCGTCGCGATGCGGCGGCTGATCAGCTCGCCTGGCCCTTCGCATCCAGGTAGCGCTCGGCATCCAGTGCGGCCATGCAGCCGAAGCCAGCGGAGGTGATCGCCTGGCGGTAATGCTGGTCGGCCACGTCACCGGCGGCGAACACGCCTTCCACCGAGGTCTGGGTGGCGTTGCCGCCCAGGCCCGAGCGGATGTCCAGGTAGCCGTTGTTCATGGTCAGCTGGCCATCGAACAGGCTGGTGTTGGGGTGGTGGCCGATCGCCACGAAGAAGCCATGGGCCTCGATGTCACGGGTGCTGCCGTCCAGGGTGGACTTCACGCGCACACCGGTCACACCGGCGTCGTTGCCCAGCACTTCGTCCACCTGGTGGTGCCAGACGGTCTCGATCTTGCCGGCTTCAACCTTGGCGAACAGCTTGTCCTGCATGATCTTCTCCGCCTTGAGGGTGTCGCGGCGGTGGACCAGGTAGACCTTGCGGGCGATGTTGGACAGGTACAGCGCTTCTTCCACGGCGGTGTTGCCGCCACCGACCACGACCACGTCCTGGTCGCGGTAGAAGAAGCCGTCGCAGGTGGCGCAGGCGGACACGCCACGGCCCTTGAAGGCCTCTTCGCTGGGGATGCCCAGGTACTTGGCGGTCGCGCCGGTGGCGATGATCAGGGCATCGCAGGTGTACTCGGCGCTGTCACCGATCAGCTTGAACGGGCGCTGGGAGACATCGGCGGTGTGGATGTGGTCGAAGATGACCTCGGTTTCGAAGCGCTCGGCATGCGCCTGCATGCGGCTCATCAGGTCCGGGCCCATCAGGCCGTGCGCATCCCCGGGCCAGTTGTCCACCTCGGTGGTGGTCATCAGCTGGCCGCCCTGCTGCAGGCCGGTGATCACGACGGGCTTGAGGTTGGCGCGCGCGGCGTAGACGGCGGCGGTCCAGCCGGCCGGGCCGGAACCAAGGATCAACAGGCGGGAGTGCTTGGAGTTGCTCATGTAAGCTCGCAATAGAAGGTAGGGCGGGGGTGCCGGCGCAGTGATTGCGCGGCATCCGAGCGAAGTCATAGAGTGGCGGCAGGGGCGGGGCGATTCAAGGCGCGCAGTGGAACGCGGCGACCCATCAGGCATCGAGACAGCCACGCCGCCGGGTTTTTGACGGCGATGGCGGGGCCCGGTGTGCGAAGGGACTGAAAAGCGCAGCCCAGTCGTTTATTATCAAGCACTAACAGTGCATTCCCAAGGTGTGGTCTAAGGTGGCGAAACAGGTCCCGGAACGATCCAAGGCGTCCGACAGCAAGGCAGCGCCGCGCAAACCGGCCAGCGTGGACAACCCGCGCCGGCAGCGCCTGTGGCGCGACCTGGGCTTGATCGCGGTCGCCCCGGCGCTGCTGTATCTGGTCGCCAGTCTGTTCACCTATTCGGCCACCGATCCGGGCTGGTCGCACACCGGCAGCGTGGTCGCGCCGGTGCACAACATGGGCGGTCGCGCCGGCGCGTGGATCGCCGACGTGCTGCTGCAGCTGTTCGGCTACATGGCCTTCGTGCTGCCGATCGTGCTGGGCGCACTGGCCTGGATCGCGATGTTCGGTCTCAAGCGCGAGGCCAAGGGCGAGCACGACCTGGACCCGGCGCTGCGCCTGGTCGGCCTGGTCGGCTTCCTGATCGCCGGTACCGGCTTCCTGCACCTGCGCCTGTTCGTGGCCGATGTCGCCCACGCCGGCGGCATCCTCGGCAAGCTGGTCGGCAGTTCGCTCAGCGTCGGGTTCGGCGCCTTGGGCGCGAACCTGTTCGTGTTGGTGCTGCTGCTGGCCTCCATCACCCTGGCCACGGGCATCTCCTGGTTCGTGGTCATGGAGAAGATCGGCAACTGGGTGCTGGCGCTGCCGCCGCTGTTCAACAAGAAGAAAGAGCAGGCCACCGAGTGGCAGCAGACCCGCGCCATGCGCGAGGAGCGCCAGGAAGTGCGCAAGGTCGATGCCGAGGTCCGCGCCAAGCGCGAGCCGGTCAAGATCGAACCGCGCCCGGAGCCGGTGCTGGAGAAGAGCGATCGCGCCAAGCGCGAGACCCAGATTCCCATGTTCCGGGGCGTTAACGGCGATGGTTCGGACGTGCCGCCACTGGCGCTGCTGGACGATCCCAAGCCGCAGCCCAAAGGCTACGACGAAGGCACGCTGGAGACGCTGTCGCGCCAGATCGAATTCAAGCTCAAGGATTTCCGCATCGATGCGCAGGTGGTCGGTGCCTATCCCGGCCCGGTGATCACGCGCTTCGAGATCGAGCCAGCCCCGGGCATCAAGGTCAGCCAGATCAGCTCGCTGGACAAGGACATCGCGCGCGGCCTGTCGGTCAAGTCGGTGCGTGTGGTCGATGTGATTCCGGGCAAGTCGGTGGTGGGTCTGGAGATCCCCAACGTCACCCGCGAGATGATCTACCTCTCCGAACTGCTGCGCTCCAAGGAATACGACAAGTCGGCCAGCGTGCTGACGCTGGCGCTGGGCAAGGACATCGCCGGCCGCCCGACCGTGGCCGACCTGGCGCGCATGCCCCACCTGCTGGTGGCCGGTACCACCGGCTCGGGCAAGTCGGTGGCGGTCAATGCGATGGTGCTGAGCCTGCTGTACAAGGCCTCGCCGAAAGACCTGCGCATGCTGATGATCGACCCGAAGATGCTCGAGCTGAGCGTCTACCAGGGCATCCCGCATCTGCTGGCGCCGGTGGTCACCGACATGAAGGAGGCCGCCAACGGCCTGCGCTGGTGCGTGGCCGAAATGGAGCGCCGCTACAAGCTGATGAGCGCGGTGGGTGTGCGCAACCTGGCCGGCTTCAACAAGAAGGTCAAGGATGCCCAGGACGCCGGGCAGCCGATGATGGACCCGCTGTTCAAGCCCAACCCGGAACTCGGCGAGGCCCCGCGCCCGCTGGAGACGCTGCCGTTCATCGTCATCTTCATCGACGAATTCGCCGACATGATGATGATCGTCGGCAAGAAGGTGGAAGAGTTGATCGCCCGCCTGGCGCAGAAGGCGCGTGCGGCCGGCATCCATCTGATCCTGGCCACCCAGCGCCCCTCGGTGGATGTGATCACCGGCCTGATCAAGGCCAACATCCCGACCCGCATCGGCTTCCAGGTCAGTTCCAAGATCGATTCGCGCACCATCCTGGATCAGTCCGGTGCGGAAACCCTGCTCGGCCACGGCGACATGCTGTATCTGCCGCCGGGCACGGCACTGCCGGACCGCGTGCATGGGGCGTTCGTTTCCGATGAGGAAGTGCACCGCGTGGTCGAGCATCTCAAGGCCAGTGGCCCGACCGATTACATCACCGGCGTGCTGGATGAAGTGCAGATGATGGGCGACGGCGTGGTGGTCGGCCCAGGTGGATTGCCCGAGGCGGGCGGCGGTGGCGGCGACGAGTCCGATCCGCTGTACGACGAGGCCCTGCGCATCGTCACCGAAACCCGTCGCGCGTCGATCTCCGGCGTGCAGCGTCGCTTGAAGATCGGCTACAACCGTGCCGCGCGCCTGATCGAAGCCATGGAAGCGGCCGGTGTGGTCAGCCCGCCCGAGCACAATGGCGACCGCAGCGTGCTTGCTCCGCCCCCGCCCAAGTAACGCCGGGCGCTGCCCGGCAGCCGTTGATCGGCGCGACGCCGGCGACCCCGTTGCCGGCCACCCAGCACAAGGAACCTGCAATGAAGCCGATGCACTGGATGTGGGTGGGTGCACTGCTGGTCGTGCCGGTGGTGGCGCAGGCGCAGGCGCAACCTGCGCCCCCGGCAGCTGCACCGGTCGCGCCCGGTGGGCAGACCGCGGGCACTGACGTGCAGGCCAGCAACAATTTCAGTTTCGTGCGCTATCGCGCCGACTACGTGGTGCGCCCCGATGCGGGCAACACGCAGACGGAAGAGTACGAGATCCTGCTCAAGACCAAATCGGCGGTCGAGCAGTTCAGCCAGGTCCGGCTGAGCTACAGCGAGAAGATGGAAACGCTGGAGGTGCTGCAGGCCTATACCTTGACGGCCGATGGCCAGCGCCGCGACGTGCCGGCCGACCGCATCTACACGCAGGAAAGCTACTCCAGCGCCGCCGCGGCGATGTATGCCGACCGCAAGGTGCGGGTGGTGGTGTTCCCGAACCTCGCGCCGGGCACGCGCGTGGTGTACCAGACCCGCCGCACCCAGAACACGCCGTACTTCCCCGGCTACTTTGGCCTGTGGGAAACCTTCAGCGTGTTCACCCCGTACGACGATGCACGCGTGACCCTCACCGCGCCCGCCAGCCTGCCGATGCAGGTGGAACAGCGCGGCGTGCAGGGCAGTAAAGCGCCGCGCATCCGCAATGGCCAGGCGCAGTGGGAGTGGACGTACCGGCGCAGTGAGCCGTTCAAGGCGCAGAACTGGTCCGCCGCCGCCTGGGAATACAGTCCGGGCATCATGGCGAGCACGTATCGTGACTGGGCCCAGGTGGCGCAGGCCTACCAGCGCAAAGGCGGCGAGGCGGCTGCGGTCACCCCGCCGATCCAGGCACTGGCGGACCAGCTCACCCGTGGCATCACCGATCGCCGCGAGCAGGCCGCGGTGCTGTACCGCTGGGTCGCCCAGAACATCCGCTACGTGGCGGTCTACCTGGGCAACGGCGGGCTGGAGCCGAACCCGGCGCAGAGTATTCTCGACAACCACTACGGCTACTGCAAAGACCATGTGGTGATCCTGGAAGCGCTGTTGGCCGCGCGGGGCATCGAGAGCACCCCGGTGCTGATCGGCGCCGGCGGCGGGCCGACCCTCCCGGCCATTCCGCTGCTGGGCCGTTTCAATCATGCGATCACCTACCTCCCCGAGTTCGATCTGTATCTGGACTCGACTACCGCCTATGCGCGCTTTGGACAGCTGCCGGACGGCGATCTGGGCGCGCCGGTGCTGCACACACGCCAGGCCGTGGTAGCACGCACCCCCGCCAATGACGCCAGCCGCAATGGCACGGGGCTGGAGGTCGACTTCCGCTTCGGCGCCGCCGGCAACCTGGCCGGCCAGACGCTGCAGCAGCCCAGCAGCGTGGCCGAGATCGGCATGCGGGCCGCCTTCGCACGGCTCAACGCACAGAACCGGGCACGCGCTGAAGAATCGATGATGGCGGCCTCCGGTTTTGACGGCAGTGGCGCACTGACTCTGCTCGGCGACCCGCAGGATCTGACCGGTCCGTTCAACTTCCGCTATGACTTCCGGGCCCGCGACTACGTCGATTTCGGCGTGGTTGGCAGCATGATGCTGCCCGACGCACCGGGCGGCGAGTCGTTCCGTGACCTGTACGCCAGCACCTCGGCGCCGGACAATGCCACGCCGTTCTACTGCAACGACAGCCTGCGCGACGAGCGCTACCGGCTGACCTTCCCGGCCAGCGTGCCGATCGTGGCGATTCCGCGCAGCCAGCAGTTCAAGAATGCCGGCGGCGAGTACACCGCGGAGTGGTCACGCGAGGGGCAGGTGGTCACCGTCCACCATCGCCTGCACCAGCGCGCCGTGCGCGGCGCCGATGCGCTGTGCCAGCCGCAGGACTACGCCGCGTTCCGCGAGCTGTACCAGCAGGTCCGGCGCGGCTTCCGCGGGCAGGTGGTGTATGGGGATCTGAAGACGGTGCAGGCGGGGCGCTGAGCGGCCTTGATGCACCGGGTTTCCAGCGCATAATGTGCCCCTGATCGCCCATTCAGGATTGGATGGGCACACTGCTTCCATCCTTCCCATTCGCCTGGATACCTCGCATGCACACCACCTTCCGCCGCTCCCTGCTTGCTGCCACCCTGGTTGTCGCCAGTGTCGGGTCGGCGTCGGCCTGGGCCGGCGCCCGTGATGAGCTCAATCGCTTCACCCAAGGCCTGAAGGGCCTGGATGGGCAGTTCAGCCAGCAGGTGTACGACAGCAAGGGCAAGGTCAAGGAAACCACCAGTGGCCGCGTCGCGCTGTCCGCGCCGCGCCTGTTCCGCTGGGAGTACATCAAGCCGCACGAACAGCTGATCGTGGCCGATGGCAAGAAGGTCTGGGTCTACGAGCCGGATCTGGAACAGGCCAGCGTGCGCCCGCAGGGCCAGGAAGAACAGAACAGCCCGCTGACCGCGCTGATCAATCCGGCGCTGCTGGACAAGCAGTACGACGTCAGCGAAGAAGCTGCCGTGCGCGATGGCCTGCAGTGGCTGGCGCTGAGCCCCAAGCGCGAGACCGACACCGCCTTCCAGTACGCCGCGCTGGGCTTCAATGCCCAGGGGCTGGCGCGCATGGAAGTGGTCGATGCCGTGGGTCAGCGCACGGTGATCAGCTTCACCGGCTGGAAGCGCAACCCGAGCTTCGCCTCGGGCACCTTCAGCTTCACCCCCGCCAAGGGCGTGGACGTCATCGGGGAATGACGGTGTAGTGCCGGCCGCTGGCCGGCACCCCCCTGCAATCTGCCGCGATACAATAGACCCGTGGCCAGAAACCGAACGACTTTCAATGGGCCCGATCTGCTGACCGTGGATCGGGACAACATGCGTCCGCTCGCCGAGCGCATGCGCCCGCAGACGCTGGATGAGATGGTGGGCCAGAAGCGCCTGCTCGCACCGGGCAGCGCGCTGCGCCGGGCGGTCGAGTCCGGCCATGTGCACTCGATGATCCTGTGGGGCCCGCCGGGCTGCGGCAAGACCACGCTCTCGCTGCTGCTGGCGCATTACGCCGACGCCGAGTTCCGCGCGATCTCCGCCGTGCTGTCCGGCCTGCCCGAGGTGCGCCAGGTGCTCGCCGAG
This sequence comes from Stenotrophomonas sp. PUT21, assembly GCF_052232875.1. NCBI lineage: Bacteria > Pseudomonadati > Pseudomonadota > Gammaproteobacteria > Lysobacterales > Lysobacteraceae > Stenotrophomonas > Stenotrophomonas sp. PUT21. Next base: position 1,666,760 of record NZ_CP197645.1, read on the forward strand.
GCCGCGCAGCGGTTCGCCGAAGGGCGCCGCACGGTGCTGTTCGTAGACGAAGTGCACCGCTTCAACAAGGCCCAGCAGGATGCGTTCCTTCCGCATATCGAGCGTGGGACGATCGTGTTCGTGGGCGCCACCACCGAAAATCCCTCGTTCGAGCTCAACTCGGCACTGCTGTCGCGCTGCCGCGTGCACGTGCTCGAATCGGTGTCGCCGGCCGACATCGTCGAGTCGCTGGAGCGTGCGCTGCACGACAGCGAGCGCGGCCTCGGCAGCGAAGACCTGCAGGTGGCTCCCGAATCGCTGCTGGAAATCGCGACCGCCGCGGACGGCGACGTGCGCCGGGCCTTGACGCTGCTGGAGATCGCAGCCGAACTGGCCGGCGGCGACGGCGGCCGGATCAGTCCGGAGATGTTGCTGCAGGTCCTGGCTGACCGCACCCGGCGCTTCGACAAGGGGGGCGAGCAGTTCTACGACCAGATCTCGGCGCTGCACAAGTCCGTGCGCAGCTCCAACCCGGATGCCGCGCTGTACTGGCTGACCCGGATGCTCGATGGCGGCTGCGATCCGTCCTACCTGGCGCGGCGGCTGACCCGGATGGCTATCGAGGACATCGGCCTGGCCGATCCGCGGGCGCAGTCGATGGCGCTGGAAGCCTGGGATATCTACGAACGCCTCGGCAGCCCGGAAGGCGAGCTCGCGTTCGCGCAGCTGGTCCTGTACCTGGCCAGTACCGCGAAATCGAACGCGGGCTACGCCGCGTTCAACAAGGCCAAGCAGGACGTGCGCGAGACCGGCACCCAGGAGGTGCCACTGCACCTGCGCAATGCGCCGACCAAGCTGATGAAAGAGCTGGGCTACGGCAAGACCTACCAGTACGACCATGATGCTGACGGCGGCATCGCGCTGGATCAGACCGGTTTCCCCGATGCGATGGGCGAACGCGTCTATTACGAGCCGGTGCCGCGCGGGCTGGAGATCAAGCTGAAAGAAAAGCTGGATCGCTTGCGTGCGGCGCGCGAACAGGCCCGTGCGGAGAAGGGTGCCGACTGATGGAGGGCATCGGCGTGTGGTGGCAGCAGTTGGGCCTGGTGATGGCCGGGGGCGCACTGGGCGCCGCACTGCGCTTCATGGTCGGCGATGCGATGCTGCGGCAGTTCGGCAACGGCTTTCCGTGGGGCACGCTGACGGTGAATCTGGCCGGTGCGTTCGTCGCCGGTTACGTGATGATCTGGCTGCAGAGCCGCGGCACGGCGGCGCTGTACTGGCGGGCATTCCTGATCGTCGGGATCGTGGGTGGGTTGACCACGTTCTCCTCGATGATGCTGGAATCGCTGGTGTTCACCCGCACCGATCGCAGCGTGATGGTGCCGCTTTATCTCGGCGTGAGTCTGGTCGGTGGCATGGTGCTGGTGTGGGCCGGTGCGCGCGTGGCAGAGGCGTGGCGCTGACGCTTGCAGCGTAAATGCAGAAATCCACGGAAAACGCTGGATTAAAGTGATGTCTCACGATATCGTGCGCGCCCCCGTTTGCATCCTCGTCCGTCATGCGCGATGAACAAGACCCCGGAACACTGGAACTGACGCTGCCGCGCAAACGCGGCCGTCCGCCCACGTTCGGCTACGCGATGACCGACGCACAGCGCGCCGCCCGCTACCGTGCGCGCCGCGCCGGCCAGGCCGGCCACGCCGATGTGCGCAACTGCAGCGACATGGTGCTGCTGGACAAGATCCGTGCGTCGATCACCAGCAAGGACCCGGAACTGACCGGGTTCCTGGTGCACGTGCTCTGGCAGCGCTATCCGCTGCAGCTCAAGTAAGGGCGGCCTGCCACTCGCGATACAGCGTGAGGTCGTGGTCGATCGACGGGTGCGTGGGGCACGGCTGGCCGCTGGCGTAGATGCGCGCGCCGTCCGCGTGTCGTTCCAATGAAATCCCCGCATCGGGGTCATGCAGGGCGGCGATACGTGCTCAACCCGGCGTGGCGGCCTTACCGGCCCGCTCATGGTTGAGGAGCTCACCAAGGCGCATCGCCAGCGCCTTCACCAGCGGGTCGGCGGTGGCCCGGTGGAGCAGGGCGATCTCGAAGCTGTCGATCGGCGGCAGCCCCTGTTCGGCGCCCAGCACCGCGTGCTCGCGGCTCAATGCGCGTGCCGGCAGCAGGCTGATGCCCATGCCGTCGGCCACCGCGCCCTGGATCCCGCTCAGGCTGGAACTGGTGAAGCTGATCCGCCAGCGGCGGCCGAGCGCTTCGATCGCGTCGATGATGTCGTCGCGGTAGAGCCCGCGCGGCGGAAAGGTGACCAGTGGCACCGGGTCCAGGCCGATGCAGCCATTGCGGGCACTGTCGATCCAGACCATGGTCTCGGGCCAGCAGGCCACGGCGGCGCGGCTGTTGCGGCGCTGCTTGACCAGGATCAGGTCCAGCTCGCCGTGGTCGTAGCCGTGGGCCAGGTCGCGGCTGAGACCGCTGGTGACTTCCAGCTTCACCTGGGGGTGTTCGCGGTTGAAGGCGCCGAGCAGCTGGGTCGTTGCGGCGCTGACGAAATCCTCCGGCACCCCCAGCCGGACAGTGACCGCGACCGTGGTCCCGGCCAGGGCTTCGAGCAGCTGGTCGTTGAGCGCCAGCAGTTGGCGCGCATGACCGAGCACGAGCTCGCCCGCATCGGTGGGATGCACGTCGCGGTTGCCGCGCATCAGCAGCGGATGGCCAGCCATTTCTTCCAGCCGGCGGATCTTCTGGCTGATGGTGGACTGGGTCGAGTGCAGACGCGCGGCGGCGGTGGTGAAGCTGGCGCAGTCGGCCACCATCACCATCGCGCGCAGCAGGTCCAGGTCGAACAGGGTGCGATTCGGTTTTTCACTGGCAGTCATGCTGCCATTGTGAAGTGCAATGGCAGTCGCCGCCATCGCAGCAGAAAGATTTACGCCTCCGCCGGCTGCGGTGCGGGCCTCGGTGCCGGATCGGCCGTCCGCTGCGTCAGGCTGCGCGCCACCCGCTCGCCGGCTTGGCGCAGCCGCTCGATCAGTGCGGGCGGGCCGAGCACCTCGAACTCCAGGTCCATGGCCAGCAGCCAATAGATCACCGAGCCGATCGGATTGGCACCGCAGCGCAGCAGGCAGCGCGCGTCGTCGACACTTTCCAGCACGCCAGCGGAGGCGGGAATGCGCTGGCGCATCACAACCAGCGGGGCGTGCAGGATGATCCGCGCTTCATCCGGGTATTGCCCGAGCGAAAGCGAGCGGGCCACCCACTGCCGCAGATCGCCATCGCCCGGCCCGGCACGCGGCGCGAAATGCGCACCTACTGCGGGAGGGCTGGTGATGCGGTCGATGCGGAAGGTGCGCCAGTCGTCGCGCGCGGGATCCCAGGCCACCAGATACCAGCGCCGGTCCGTATGCACCACACCTTGTGGCTCCACCTGGCGTGAACTCGGCTGGCCGTCGCGGTCGATGTACTCGAAGGCCAGCTGCAGCTGGTCGCGGCAGGCGGCGGCCAGCGTGGTGAGCCGAGCCGCATCGACCAGTGGGCCGATCTGGTCCGTGGGCAGGATCGCCGAGCGCAGCGCCTCCAGCCGGGGGCGCAGGCGCGGCGGCATGGCCTGCTCGATCTTGACCAGCGCGGTGATCGCGGTCTGCTCGATCCCGCTGACCGTGCCGGTCACGGCCGTGCGCAACGCGATCGCGGCGGCCAGGGCTTCCTCGTCGTCCAGCAGCAGGGGTGGCAGGGCGCGGCCCGGGCGAAACGCATACCCGCCGGCGATACCGGTGCTGGCGTGGATGGGATAGCCGAGCTGGCGCAACCGGTCGATATCGCGGCGCAGGGTGCGCGGATGGATGTCCATGCGCTCGGCCAGCGCGTTGCCGCTCCAGTGCGGGCGCGATTGCAGCAGGGAGAGCAGGCTCAGCAGGCGGGCGGAGGCGGTCAACATGGGCAAAGCGTAGCAGCCATTGCGGGCGGGTTCTGTCCGCAACGGTAGCTAGCCTTGGGGTCACGGTGCAGGACCGCTTCGGTCGCACCGCTGACCACCCTCAAGGAGTTTTCAGATGTCCCTCGTCTTCTATTGGCACCCGATGTCCAGCGCCACCCCGGTCGCCCGCGCCCTGGCCGAATTGGCCGTCCCGCACGAGCGGGTCAGGATCGACATCCGCTCCGGCGAGCAGCGCACGCCTGAGTACCTGGCGATCAATCCCAACGGGAAGGTGCCGTGCCTGGTGGTGGAGGGCACGCCGCTGTTCGAAGCCCTGGCGATCCACCTGTGGCTGGGCGAGCACTACGGCGTCGCCAAGGGGCTGTGGCCGCAGGACGGCACGCCGGCGCGGCTGGAGGCGATGTCCTGGTGCACCTGGGCGTATGTCACCTATGGCGCAGTGATCGGGCGTGTGTGGCTGGCCACCACGGACGATGCGCTGCGCAATGCCGACCATGCGGCTGCGGGCATCCGCGCTGCCAATGAACTGCTGGATGTGCTGGAGGCGCGCTTGTCGCAGCAGCCGTGGATGCTGGGTGAGGCGTACTCGCTGGTGGATCTCGTGGTGGGCCAGGTGGTCGGCTACGGCACCTTCGTGGGCGCCGCCGTGGACGCGCATCCAGCGGTGGCGGCGTGGCTGGCGCAGGTGCAGGCACGGCCGGCGATGCAGGGCGAGGCCTGAAGCAGGTGGCTTCATCTGGAATGTGCATGACGCGCATTCCAAAATTTAACTGGTGAATGGACCGGGCCCGACCGTAAGGTGGCCCGGTTCCTCTCTTTTCCGGTGCACCGCCCATGTCCCTGCGTCTTGCCCTTCCGGTGCTGCTTGCACTGGCCCCTTCCGCCTTCGCGGCCGAGCATGCCGATCTGATGATCCGGCATGCGACCGTGGTCGATGTGGAGCATGCCGCCACCGTGCCGGACCAGACCGTCGTGGTGCGCGGCCAGGATATCGTGGCGGTGGGCAGCGACCGTGCAATGCGCAAGGCGTGGAGTGCCCGCCAGGAGGTCAATGGCAAGGGGCGCTATCTGATTCCGGGCCTGTGGGACATGCACGTGCACTTCGGTGGCGGCCCGGACCTCATCGAAGAGAACAAGGCGCTGCTGCCGCTGTACATCGCCTACGGCATCACCACCATCCGTGACGCTTCCGGCGATCTGCCCGAGCAGGTGCTGCAGTGGCGCGGCGAGATCGCCAGCGGGCGGTTGGCCGGGCCGCAGCTGTTCACCTCGGGCGCCAAGATCGAAGGCATCAAGCCGGTCTGGAAGGGCACCCTCGAAGTCGGCTCGCAGGCGGACCTGGATGCCGCCTTCGTACGCTTGAAGCGCGACCGCGTCGACTTCGTCAAGATCACCGACAGCACCCTGACCCCGGCGTTGTTCCTGGCGGCCGTGCGGGGTGCGCGCGCCAACGGGCTGCGGGCATCCGGGCATATCCCGATGGCGCTGACCGTGCAGCAGGCGGTCGATGCGGGCATCAGCTCGATCGAGCACCTGGACTATGCCTACAAGGCGGGCGTCAAGGACGAGGCAGCGATCGCCGCGGACTTCGCCGCCAAGCGCATCGATCGCGCCCAGGCCAACGCACGCCTGGATGCCGGGTTTGATCGCGACACTGCCATGGCGGCCTACCGGGGCTTTGCCAGCAAGGGCGTGTTCGTAACACCGACGCTCAACGGCGGCCGGATCCTGGACTTCCTGGATCAGGATGATCATCACGACGATCCCTACCTGGCCTACATCGGCCCGAAACTGCAGGCCACCTACGCCTGGCGCGTCGAGCGCGCGGCGAAGGCGACCCCGGCGCAGATCGAAGCGCGCCACCAGGAATACCATCAGGTCGCTGCGGTGCTGCCGATGCTGCAACAGGCCGGCGTGACGATCATGGCCGGCACCGACGCCGGCTTCCTCAACTCCTTCAACTATCCCGGTATCGGCCTGCATGACGAGCTGTCGCTGTTCGTCAAGGAAGGGCTGACTCCGGCACAAGCATTGTCCGCGGCCACGCGCGCCGGTCCGGCCTGGTTCGGCACCCTGGACCGCTACGGTGCGGTCGCACCGGGCAAGGCGGCCGATCTGGTGCTGCTGGAACGCAACCCGCTGGAGGACATCGAGGCGACGCGCGGCATCCAATACGTGGTGCTGCGCGGCCAGGGGTATGACCGCAAGGCACTGGATGCGCTGCTGACGCAGACGAAAGAGAAGGTCGCGGCGTGGAAGGCTGAAGCGGCGAAGGAGTGACGGTTCGGCGCGCTCACCGAGCGATGGGCGCGCACGGGTCCCGGGGCAGGCAGCGCCGGGGCACACAGCTCTGGCGGCGTGCCGGTCTATGGCCATGCCGGTGAGGTGAAGTCCACGGTACGGCCATCGGCAAGACGGGCGGACGCGCTGCGCGCCGGCAGGGTGTGTGCATCCACCTGCTGGGGTCGATCCGAGAAATTCGCCACGATCACGCTGCCATCGGCGAAGGTGGTCTGCTGCACCTGGCCGGCGGCATCGCGCCAGCGGAAGTCCACCAGGGCCTGGTCGAACAGCTGCTCGTGCACGGGCCTGAAGAACGCGTCCAGCTGGTGCAGGTAGGCGATCCGTGGGGCCGCCGTGGCAACGCTGACATTGAGCAGGGGCGGCACGTTGTACAACTGCTGCAACAGTTCGGTGGTGCTGCGGCTCTCGCGGAACTTGAGGCTGTCCAGCGTCCAGTGATGGGTGCTGACCACGCTGTCGTGGAAGGCGGCCTGCAACAAGGGCAGGCGACGGGCCGGGTTGAAGTAGAGCTGCTGGTAACGTGGTTTGAGCTGGCTCTGCCTGAAGAAAAAGGCGGGCTGATGCTCCGGCGCCCATGCGCCCAGGTAGTACGGTGAGCCGCGCTCCCGGCGCATCTGTGGATCGGCCCAGCCGAAGCCGGCGGTCTGGGCGCCGTGGGCAAAGACAATATGCCGGTTGACCACGGCCGAGCCGACTTCCGAGCCGACCACCAGTTTCTGGGTATCGTACAGCCAGGCAAGGGCCGCGTTGCGGTTGGCGGCGTCCTGCGCCTGCGAGGTGGGCTTGGCCGGGTCGCTGTCATCGAACAGCATGCCGGTCGCGGCGACATCCAGGAACCAGCTGTTGTAGGGCGTCTGGGCGCGCAGGTCGTGCACGCGGCGTTCCATCAACGGGCGGATACAGGCGGCGTTGGTATAGACCCCGCTGCCTTGGAAGCCTTTGATCCGCTGGCCATCGGGTTTCATGATTCCGCAGCGCTCGAACGCGTCCTGCCCGAGCTGGGCCGACAGCCATGACGGGTTGTCGTTGCCATCGGGCAGGGCGGTGTCATAGGAGTCGTACGGTGCCACCAGGTAGCCGGCCTGTACGGCCGCGTCCACGGCGCCCGGGCTCGCCCAGCCTGCGGTCCAGTCCGGCAGCCCCAGCCACAGGCGTGGCAGGCCGGCGGCCTGCAGGGCGTGGATCATCCGCGGCGAGGCGCTGTCGCCCCGCAACGCCTCGGGCTGCAGGGCCCTGCCCAGCGTCGCATCCAGCTGATGGCGGCGTTGCTGCATGGCCACGGCAGTGTCACCGGGAAACTGTTCCGCCAGCGCGGCATTGATCGCGGTCACCAGTACCTGTTGCACATAGGGGCCGCTGTGTGCGGCGGTCAACGCCTGCAGCGCCTCAGCGTCCTTCCTGATCCACGCGCGTGGCAGGAGCGCCTTCAACGTCGCCCAGTCGCGCACGTCCTGTTCGACCAGCAGGCGGTCACCCCACAGATACAGGTGGCTGGCGCCGATCAGCTTGTCACCGTCGGGCAGTCTGGCGAGTTTGTCCTTCAGCGGCACGAAGCCGCCCTGCGCCTGCAGCCATGCCCGGTAGCGTTTGGCCGGTGCCAGCCAATCCGGCGCATCCAGGCTGACGATGACGGTATAGGGGGCGGTCTGGTTGAGCGTGTTGAAGTGGTGCTCGGCGGCCACCGCGACACCCGGCCCATCGGCGCTGAAGCGCACGGTGTTGTTGAACGGGGTTGCGAACAGGATCGACAGCACGCGATCCGGCCACGCCAGGCCGATCACGGGCAGGGTGAGGTCTTCGGTGGTGTTGATCTCGCCGTAGGCGTTGAGCAGTTCATCCCGCCAGACGGTGTCATCGGCGGGAAGGTAGTAGCCCTCGTGCAGCGGCAGCAGCAGGGCGTGCGGACCGGCCGGCAGTCGCGGCCACTGCGTCGCGCCAGCGGTGCTGCGTTCGAACGTCATCTGCAGCGTGTCGCCGACCAGCGCGGCGCGCACCTGGGTCGCGTCACCCCACTGCCAGCTGAGAGTGTCGCGGGTGTGGACCAGCGCCGACACCGTGCCGACGTCGGCAGCGGAGGAAATGCGGGTGGTGGTGCCATTGGCAGCGGTGGTGGAGGCGGCCAGCGTCGCCGGGTCGATGTCGACGCGCCAGTGCGGGTTCGTCAACGTCAGTGCGTGGCCGTGCGTTGCGGGCAAGAGCAGCAACAGAACGAAGAAGTATTTCATGCGGAATCCTGGCGGGTGTGGCGCGCATTGCAGCCCAGTGCCGAGCGTAAAGCGCTGTGCTGGCCTTGCGTAGGCGATCCGTCACACTTGTGCGCTTAGTGCTGTGGCGATTCAGGAAGCGTGTGGCACGCCGCGGCATTCCATCGGCTTGAGTGTAGGCAGCGCGGTTTGCGCCAAGCGGCGTTCTGATTGGGCCTAACCATCAGAACCTTGGAAGACTGCGGCGTTTTGCAGTTTGCAATTTGTTGTATGGCAGTCAAACGCCGCACTTTCTAAGATGCGCCTCGCTCTGCACGCAGCGGCTCTCGCGATGTCGCGACTGCAGAGAACTTCTTTCTTTCTGGATGTATCCACCCCATGAGTTCCATGTTTATCCCGTTCAAGCGTTATGCCGATTTCCAGGGTCGTTCCGGCCGCAAAGAGTATTGGATGTTCTATCTGATGCTGTGCGTGGTCACGTGCGTTGGCTACCTGGGCCTGCTTGCGGGTGCCTCGATGGAGAGTAATGCGGTGACATTCCTGTTCACTGCAGTGTTGACGGTGTTCATGCTGGCGGTGCTGGTTCCCCAGATCTCAGTGACCATCCGTCGTCTGCATGACATCGACAAGTCTGGCTGGTTCCTGCTCGTCGCATTGATCCCCTTCGTTGGCGGACTGATCCTGCTGGTGCTCACCCTGATGCCAGGGACAGCCGGTGCCAATCGCTTTGGCGCGGCGCCGGCTGCGCTGTAACGGAACGGAAGTTGAGAAAAAAGCCCCGCGATGCGGGGCTTTTTTCAATGGGTTGGAGCAGGTGTTACTGCAATTCGCTCGCCCAGGGCGAGCGCGCTCTGCAGGTGGGGCTGAACGTCGCCCGTGTCCGTCTCCAGCAGCAGCGTGGACGACAGCACCGGCGCGCCGCAGTAATCGAAGATGCCGGTGTCGATCTGGGTCTTCATCGCCTCGGTATAGCCACGCCTCTGCCAGGTGCGCTCATCGGCGCCCCCCAGTCCGACCAGATGGACAGGCAGGTGGCCGAGCTTCTTGAGCACGCCGTGGCCACTGCTGTCGTCGTAGGCCCAGCCGCCGGTAAAGACCCGGTCGATCCAGCCCTTCATCAGCGCCGGCATGCTCCACCAGTAGACGGGAAACACCAGCACGAGCGTATCGGCGCGGTCCAGGCGGGCCTGTTCGGCGAGCACATCGGCGGGAAACGGGCTCAGGCGGTGGTGGCCGTCCAGGTCCTGCCGGGTGTAGCGGGGGTCGAAACCCTCGGCATGAAGGTCGGCCAGTTCAACCGTCGCGCCTGGGGTGGCGGCGATGCCGTCGGCGATTCGGCGGGCGACGCTGTGGGTCAGGGCGTCGGGGTTGGGGTGTGAGGTGACGATGAGGGTGTGCATGGGCGTCCAGGGGAAGGAAGGCTGTATACTTTCGGTAAGTTACGGACCGTAAGTTACGATTGGTATATAGCGATGTCAACCCCGCTCGATTCCGCCGTTCCGGTGGCGCCACGCCGCCGCATGACCCGCGACGACCGCCTGCGCCAGTTGCTGGAGCAGGCGTGGCGGCTGGTCCGTGAGGAAGGCACCGACGCGCTGACCCTGGGGCGGCTGGCCGAACAGGCCGGGGTGACCAAGCCGGTGGTGTATGACCATTTCGGTACGCGGGCCGGTCTGCTGGCGGCGCTGTACCAGGACTTCGATGCACGCCAAAGCGTGGTGATGGATGCGCGCCTTGCGGCCAGCGGCCCGACACTCGCCGAGAAAGCGCAGGTCATTGCCGACGCCTACGTTGCCTGCGTGATCAAACAGGGACGTGAGATCCCTGGCGTGATGGCGGCTCTGGCCGGCTCGCCCGAGCTGGCGCGGATCAAGCGCGAGTACGACGTGGTGTTCCTCGAGCAGTGCCGCGCGCTGCTGGCACCGTTCGCGCCAGCAGGTGTGCTGGCGCAGGCCGGGTTGTGGGGAATGTTGGGCGCGGCCGAAGGACTCTCCTCTGCGGCAACTACCGGTGACATCACACCGGAGCAGGCGGTGCAGGAGCTGGCGGCGACGATCACGGCGATGGTCATGCGTAGCTGAGCGCATTGCACGGCTGATGGCCGTGTCGTGCGCGGAGAGATGTGTGACCGGGCGCGTATGATGTCCCGCCCTTTTGGACTGGATGCCATGCGCGTGTTCCTGCCTGTTGTTGTCCTTGCTGCCGCGATCAGCGCAGCATTGCCCGCCACCGCTACCCCGATGTCGTTGAACGCGCGCCTCACCTCCGCATCGCGTATCGAGGTGAATCAGGTGCCGGCGCACGGTCCGTCCTTGCTCGGGCACGTGCAGCAGTTCCGCAACGGCGACAGCCTGATCAGTCTCGGTGAAGGCGAGGGCGCCCCGGTGGTGCTGACCCTGTGCGACGGCAAGGCGCATTTCAATCTGGAGGCGAGCTGGCCAGGTGCGCCCGTGGCCAAGACGCTGGAAGAGAAGCAGATGCGTGCGTACGGGATGTACATGGCAGTGATGGGCGGCATGGCGATGGTGCAGGCTGCCGCAGGCGATGCGCTGGCGCTGCCTGCCGCGGGACAGACCGCCACCGTGCAGCACGAAACGCCGTGGGCCTATGGCAAGGAGCAGTACACGGTCGCGGTGACCAATGCGGCCAGTGGCCAACTACGGATAAAGGCCACCAAGACCGGAAACACGGCCAAGCCGCCCTCCGGGCCGCAGGACGTTGTCAGCACCGACGACGACAAAGCCGCGCGGTTGGCCGAACTGGAACCCGTGGGCACGTGGCGGGAACTGGTGATTTCGTCCGAACCGATGGCGGAGGCGCTGCCGGACGCCATGCCCTTGAACGGCTGGATGTCCGCCGGCGGCGCGGGCGGTGCCACCGTAGGCGCAGCGCGGAAAAGCTCGGGCGACTGCGCGCGCTGAAACCGGGACCTGCCGGATCTTCCGGGCGCGCGGTCAGCGGAACGTCAGTGATACCCATTCTCATTTGAGTTACACTGGCGCGATTGCACTGTCTCTCGCTCCGGGTCGTCATGATCGTTTCTTCATCGCTGATCTCTACCGTTTCGCCGTGGCTGCGCACGCTGGGCGTGGCGACCGCCATCGGCATGGCCGCGTTGTCGCCGGCGGCGGCGCAGCAGCGCAATCCGGAGCAGAAAGTCGGTGAAACAGTGTTGGATCAGGCGGCGCAGAGCTATCGCTTCGAACACTTCGTGCTCGAGAGCCCCGACAAAGCCCGCCGCTGGCGGGTGAATGTGGGTGTGCCGGTCAAGGCCTCGGCCAAGCCTGCGCCGGTGCTGTACATGCTGGATGGCAACGCCGCGGCGATGGTGCTGGATCAGGACATGCTCGCCGACCTGGCCGCGCACGCCGCGCCGGTACTGGTGTTCATCGGTTACGACAACGACCTGCGCGTGGATTCGCCGGCGCGCACCCGCGACTACACCGCATGGATCGATACCGCCGATGATGAGAACGGCGCGCCGCAGTCCAGCGGTGGCGGCGCGTATGCCTTCCTGGATCTGATCGAACGCCGGATCAAGCCGGAAATCGAACGCCGCGCCACGATCGACCTGCAGCAGCAGTCGCTGTGGGGCCATTCGCTTGGCGGTTTGTTCGTGGTCAGCACGCTGTATACCCGCCCGGCCGCGTTCCAGCATTACGTGTCGGCCAGCCCGTCGCTGTGGTGGAGCCAGGGCGCGCCGCTGGGCGACATGGAGCGCCAGTTCATCGCCAACAATCAGCGTCAGCCGGCTCAGGTAACGGTGATGCTGGGGGGCGATGAGCGCACCGGCAACCGCGGTGTGCGCGACATGACCAACCCGCGCGTGGTCGCGCACCTGCGCCGTATCGGCGGTGCCACGCCCGATGCCGCGCGGCAGCTCGCCACGCGCCTGGCCAAGGTGCCGGGCCTGACCGTGCAGTACCGCGAGTTCCCCGGCCTTGGCCATGGGCCGATGCTGCCGGCCTCGCTCAAGGCCACGCTGAGCCAGCTGTATGGCATCGCCGATCGCAGCGGCACGCCCGCGCCGGCCCCCTGATTTTTTTTCGTTACCCAGGCAGTTCCGTGGCCCTGTGCCACAGCCGCAACGGACCGCGGCCACGCCAAGGCAAGCACTGTGACAACGCGCCAACCGGCGCGCCCCCAACAGAAGGAGTCTGCTGATGTACACCCTGAAAACCCTCCCGCGCGTTGCCGCCCTGGCCATTGCGCTGTCGCTGGCCAGCCCCGCCGTGTTCGCCCAGCCGGTGTTCGATGCACCGGCCAACGGCTTCCGCGGTGAAGTGGTCAGCCGCGGCCAGAACGTGGTGCCGGGCAGCGACGCCGAGGTGATCGGCCGCCAGTTCGTGCCGGGCCAGCAGGTCACCCTGCTGCGCGGCGAGACGGTGCTCAACGCCACCCCGTACGTGGTCGATGCCGAGGGCAACTTCAAGGGCAACGTCGCGATTCCGGCCGATGCCGTGCCGGGCCAGCAGCCGGTGATCGTGCGCGCCAGCCAGCCGTCCGCGGCTACGGTGCTGTCGCTGCGCGTCTCGCCGAACCTGCCGCTGAGCGGCCAGCAGAACTTCAACCAGACCTCGGCCAAGCTGGTCCAGGGCCTGTACCAGTCCGCGTACAGCGCCGCCAGCAACGCGGTGTTCGTCACTGCCGCCGTCGGTCGCCCGCCGGTGACCCAGTCGCAGCTGCTCAAGCTGGACCCGAAAACCCTCAAGGTCACCGCCAGGATCACCCCGGCGGAAGTTCCGGGCGGCAAGGGCGGTGCGGTGTTCGCGGTGTATGGCGTGGGCGTGGACGATGCCAACGGCAACGTGTGGGTGACCAATACCCGCCAGGACACCGTGGCCGTGTATCGCCAGAAGGATCTTTCGCTGGTCCGCCAGTTCGATGTCGGTGCCGTGCCGCACGCCCGCGACATCGTGGTCGATGGTCGTCATGGCAAGGTGTTCGCCTCGGCGGCCGGTGAGGATCATCTCTCGGTGTTCGATGCCCGTACGCTGCAGCCACTGGAGCCGATCACCCTGGCCTCGGGCGTGGACGACAAGAAGTTCGTCCCGATGAGCCTGGTGTTGGATGAAGCGTCCGGCAAGCTGTTCACCGTCAGCATCGGCACGCCCGAAGCGGCCGTGATCGACACCACCACCGGCAAGGTGGAGAAGGTCATCGATCTGGGCAACTCGATCAGCGCCTCCGGCGTTGCCTACGATGCCGCGGCGGGCCGCCTGTACGTGGCTTCGCAGGGCACCGACAACCTGCTGATCGTCGATGTCGCCAGCGGCAAGGTGCTGCACGACGTACCGGTCGGTGCGGGTGCGCTGAACGTGGCCTTCGAGCCGGTGTCCAAGCTGGCGTACGTCACCAATCGCGGCGCCGGCACGGTGACCGTGGTCGATGGCAACGGCAAGGTGGTCGGCAACCTGGATGGCGGTACCTTCCCCAACCACGTGCGTGAAGATGGCAAGGGCAACGTGTTTGCCGTCAACAAGTCGCGTGATGCCCAGGATCCCAAGGGCGACCGCATCACCCGCATCAGCAGCCGCGCGAACTGAGTTCAGCGCACTGCGTTGCTTTGGCGGCGGGGCGAACAGCCCCGCCGTTCTGATTGAAGAGGAACTGCCATGAAGTCCAATGATCTCCGCCGCAGCCTGCTGGCGCTGTCCCTGGTCGCTGCGATTGCCGGGTGTTCGAAAGAACCCGCCGCCCCTGCCACCGACACCGCCGCGGCACCCGCTGCGCAGACCGCTGAAGCACTGCCGGAAGGCTGGCTGCGCGTGGTGGGCGTGGACGTGCCCGACATCGAGGGCGCCAGCCAGCAGCTGCCGGCACAGGTCACCTCCGACGATGGCGTGGCCACGACGGTGACCGATACCTCGAAGATCATTGCCGGTGGTGATGACATCATCGCCGTGCTCGAAGCCCTCGGCCTGGACGATCAGGTGTACGCCGCGCCGCTGCGCTCGGCCACTGAATCCGGCCGCAAGGCCCCCAAACAATTCCTGTTCAACCGCACCACCGGCGTGGAAGGCGTGTTGAGCCTGCAGGGCACCCTGTTCCTGGGCAACAGCCTGCGCCGTCATTCGGATCTGGCGGCCAAGCTGCGCGGTGCGGGAGAGGCGGTGGTGATCGTCGATGATCTGCAGCCGGCCGCCGACAAGGTGCGCAAGGTGGCAGCCGCGGTCGGCATGGCCGAGCAGGGTGACGCGCTGGCCACGAAGGTGCAGTCGCAGCTGGACGCCGCCAAGGCCAGCGGTGCCGCGTTGGCCTGGCATCCGCGCGTGATCCATGTTTCCGCGACCGGTGCCGGCGGCGCGCCGACGGTGGCCGGCTCGGACAGCGCCTCGGGCAAGCTGATCACGCTGGCCGGTGGCATCAACATCGGCGACGAAGCCGGGGTGGCCAACTATTCCGCGCTGAGCAACGAAGGTGTGGTGGCGGCGGCGCCGGACGTGATCCTGGTAACCGAAAACGATCTGGCCCTGTTCGGCGGCCAGGCCGGCTTGTGGCGCGCCTATCCGACGCTGCGCCAGACGCCGGCAGGTGCGGCCAATCGCGTGTGGGTGATGCCGGATGTGGAGCTCAAGTCCGCCAGCGTCGCCTCGGGCAGTGGCGCGGTGGCGCTGGCTGCTGCCTTCGCCACGTTGCCGCGCCCGTGAGGGCGTAAGGCATGGCGGTGTTGAGTCCTGCGCGTCGCCGTGGCGCGACGGTGTTGATATGGGCGGCGGTGGGCTTGCTGATCGCGGTGATCGCATCCTTCGCGGTGGGCCCGCTGCGGTTGCCGCCGATGGAGGTGCTGCAGGCGATCGGGGTGAAGCTGGGCGTGGCCGATCCGGCCAGCGTCAGCACCCGCGATCTGGCCGTGGTCTGGCAGCTGCGCATTCCGCGTGCCTTGCTCGGTGCGATGGTGGGCGCGGCGCTGGCGATGGCCGGTGCGAGCCTGCAGGGCCTGTTCGGCAATCCCCTGGCCGACCCCGGCATTGTCGGTGTGACCCAGGGCGCCGCGCTGGGTGCGGTCTCGGCGATCGTGCTGGGTGCGGGCGCCTTCGGTGCGTGGACGCTGCCGCTGGCGGCGTTTGCCGGTGCGGGTGGTGCAATCACGCTGACCTACCTGCTGGCGCGGCCGGGGCAGGGCAGCGGTACGGCGACCCTGCTGCTGGTCGGCATCGCGATCGCCGCGTTCTGCTCGGCGGTGATCGGCTTCCTGACCTATATCGCCAGCGAAAGCGAGCTGCAGTCGCTGGTGTTCTGGCAGATGGGCTCGCTGGCCCAGGCCGACTGGATGGATGTGATGGCGGTGGCGCCGGTGTTCGTGCTCGGTACGATCGCACTGCTGCGCCTGGCCACACCGCTGGACATGCTGGCGCTCGGCGAGCGGCAGGCCCAGCACCTGGGCTTGGATGTGAAGCGCACCCGGCTCAAGCTGATCGCCTTCAGTGCACTGCTGGTCGGTGCGGCGGTCGCCTTCGCCGGCTCGATCGGTTTCGTGGGGTTGGTCGTGCCGCATGTCGTGCGACTGTTGGTGGGCCCGGGTCATCGCTGGCTGCTGCCGGTCTCGGCCGTGGCCGGTGCCCTGCTGATCGTGGTCGCCGATACCGCCGCACGCACGCTGGATCCGCCGTCGGAGATTCCGCTGGGCCTGTTCTCGGCCGCGCTGGGCGCGCCGTTCTTCCTGTGGCTGGTGATGCGTCAGCGCCACCGGAGCGGCGCATGAGCGCGCTGCTGCAGCTGCAGTCGGTGCAGTTGAGCCGCGGCGCGCGGCGCATCCTGGATGACATCACGCTGGACTTCCTGCCGGGCTCGGTGACGGCGCTGGTCGGGCCGAACGGCGCCGGAAAGTCGACGCTGTTGGCCGTGGCCGCCGGTGATCTGGAGGCGGAGCAGGGCAAAGTGCTGTTGCGCGGGCAGGCACTGGCGGACTGGAAAGCCAAGCCGCTGGCACGCGAGCGCGCGGTCATGCCGCAGGAGCACGCGGTACGGTTCGCCTTCCGGGTGCACGAAGTGGTCGCGATGGGGCGCCTGCCGCATCCGCCGGATCCGGTCAAGGACGCCGCCTGCATCGCCGATGCGCTGGCGCGGGCGGACCTGCATGCCTTGATCGAACGCGAGGTGGAGCATCTTTCTGGGGGCGAAGCGGCGCGCACGACATTTGCCCGCGTGCTGACCCAGGACACCCCGCTGCTGCTGCTGGACGAGCCCACTGCCGCGTTGGATCTTCGCCATCAGGAGCGCACGCTGCGCGCGGTCCGCGAGTTGGCCGATGCCGGTGCCTGCGTGATCGTGGTGCTGCATGACCTGAATCTGGCGGCGGCGTATGCCGACCGGATCGTGCTGTTGGAGCAGGGCCGCGTGGCGGCCGATGGTACGCCGACCGAAGTGCTCACCCGTGAGCATATCGAGCGGGTCTACCAGCAACCGGTGCTGGTGCTGCGTCACCCGCAGCGCGATGTCCCGCTGGTGGTGGTGACGGATCCCTAGCGCCGGATATTTAGCCCGGCGCGTTGAAGGTGTGACGGAAGTTGGCCCATCGGCGACAGGAGCCGGCCCATCGGCCGGCCCCGTCGTTTTCCGATTACCAGCCGAACCTGGCGGTCGCCATCACGGTGCGGCCGCTGCCGTAGTAGCACGACGACACGCCGGTGCAGGTGGACACGAAACGCTTGTCCGCCAGGTTGCTGGCGTTGAGCGCCAGCTGCACCTGGGTGCCGCCGATCTGGCCCACGTCATAGCGGATCGCTGCGTCGAACAGGGTGTAGGACGGGATCCGGTAGAGGTTGGCGCTGTCGCCATAGCTCACGCCGTTGTAGCGCGCGCCAGCGGCCAGGCTCAGGCCCTGCAGGGCACCGGCCTGGAACGTGTAGTCCGCCCAGAACGACGCGCTGTAGTCGGGCACCATCGCCAGTTCCTTGCCTTTGTAGGGCGCCGAACGGGTCATCTCCGAGTCCATCCGCGAGGCCGCGCCGATCAGGCTGAAGCCCTCGATCGGGGTGATCCGGCCTTCCAGTTCGATGCCGCGCACGCGGCCCTCGTCGCCCTGGATCGAGCAGGTGGCGGTGCCGGTCGCGCCGCAGTTGCGGTGTGAGGCCACCGGATCATCCACGATCATGTTCTGCTGGCGCAGGTCGTAGACCGACAGCGTCACCAGACCGTCCACCGACGCGGGCTGGTACTTCAGGCCGGCTTCCCACTGCGAGCCGGTCACCGGTTCGAATGCGGTCTGGGTGAAACTGTCCAACGGCGACTTGGTCGAGGGCTGGAACGATTCGGCGTAGCTCACATACGGGGTCAGCCCGTTCTCGAACACGTACAGCACGCCCGCGCGCCCGGTGAAGGCCTCGCTCTTGATCACGTTGCGCCCGCCCGGCGTGGAGATACCCGTGGCGATGTTGCGGTTGGCGCTGCTGCTGTCGTCCTTGGTCCAGTCGTAGCGGCCACCGAACGTCATTCGCCAGTTGCCGAGCGCCAGCTGGTCCTGCAGGTACACGCCGCTCTGCCGGTTGATGCCGGCGGTGGGGGTTTCCGTGCTCACCGTCGGGCGGTAGGTCGAATAGACCGGATTGAAGATGTCGATCGGGCGCGGGCTGCTCATGGCGCTGCGCACCCCTTCCCAATCCGCACGCTGCCAGTCCCAGCCGAGCAGCACGGTGTGATCCACCGCGCCGGTGCTGAAACGCGCCTGCAGGCGCGTATCGAACGTGTCGCCATCGGAGTCACCGGTGCCCATCACGCCGCGACGGTTCTGGGTGCGGCCATCGGCATTGAGTGCGCCGAAGGTGACTACGCTGCGGAACAGCGAGTCGACATGCGTGCGGCGTGCGTTCTGGGTCAGCGTGAGGTGGTCGTTGAACTGATGCTCGAACATCCAGCCGGCGGTCCACAGCGTGCGGTCAAAGGTGTTCCAGTCCGGCTCACCGATGAAGGTGCTGTTCTTCATGTAGCCCGACGCCGTCGGATTGAGCGTGCCGGCGGCCGGCAGGAACTGGTAGGTCGAGCCGCCATCGTCCTTCTGATACATGCCCAGCAGGGTCAGGCGTGTGCGCTCGGCGAGCTGCCAGGTGTAGCTGGGCGCGAGGAACCAGTGTTCCTGCTCAGTGCGCTTGATCTGGGTCTGGCCGTCACGATAGAGGCCGACCAGGCGGAACAGATGCGCATCACCGGCCGTGCCTGCACCCACGTCGAAGGCCGCGCTGTACTGGCCATGGGCATCGACGCCCAGGCGCAGCTGCTTTACCTGATCCGGCATCGGCGTCTTGCTGACCTGGTTGACCATTCCGCCCGGTGCCACTTGGCCGTACATCACCGCAGACGGACCCTTGAGCACTTCAACGCGCTCCAGGTTCCAGCTGTCGAACATGCTGCGGTTCCACTGGCTGCCCTGCGGCGCGCGCATGCCATCCAGGGTCACGTTGTTGGACCAGCTGCCGGCATCGAAGCCGCGGATGCGGAAGTCGTCCACGCGGTTGTCGATGCCCGAGCTTTCCAGGCTGACACCGGCGACATAGCGCATCGCATCGTTGAGGGACTGCACGCCACGGGCATCCAGTTCGGCGCGCTCGATCACCGATACCGATTGCGAGGTTTCGGCCAGCGCGGTGCTGGTCTTGGTCGCGCCGCTGGTGCTGTTGGCAGCGCGATAGGCGTTGACGCGCACGGCATCGAGATCGATCGCGGTCTGGGCGTGGGCGGCTGGAACAAAGGCGGCGGCCAGGCAGGCCAGGGCGAGCAGGTTGGGGCGCAACCGGCGCGGATTCAGGGGCAGGAAGCAGGGCATGGGCAACAACTCGACAACGCGGAGGAAGGGGCGCGGGCGCTGGCTCGACTGCCGTGGTCGGGCAGGACCAGTCTGGCGGGCGTCTCCAAAGGCGACGCATAGGGCGCCATTTTAAGGATTATGGCTACATACGCAATTGCGACACATTCGCATATTCGGCGGATGGGTAGGTGGCTTTGTGTCGTTCACGGGGCTATGGCACCCCAGCGGCCTTCATTGTTGCATCCATGCATTCAATCAACCCTTGTGGCCAACCATCAGAGGTCTACAATGCCGGCTACAGCCCAGGTGACCCTCATGACTTCGACGCCGCTTCTGACGTTTTTTACCCTGACCCGCGTTTACGCGGCACGGGCGCGTCTGCCAATCGGAGTGCGAGGCTGCTGACCGGAACACCGGTCACCCTGGACCCCAAGCAGAGCGCCCACCGGGCGCTCTTTTCGTTTCCACGCTACAGAACTCGATGAAGGAGAACGTGCCATGCACCAGATCGCCGAGCCCCAAACCTGGCCGCGCGCCCGTTAGCCAACGGCGGCGTGCGGCTCCTCGATGTTGGCAGCGAGACCCATCCCATGAACACCCATACCCAGACCCTTTCCCTCCGGCGCAACCTCGGCATCATTGCCCACATCGACGCCGGCAAGACCACGCTGACCGAGCGCCTGTTGTGGAAAACCGGCGAGATCCATCGCGTCGGTGAAGTTCACGACGGCGCGGCGACCACCGACTTCTCGGCGATCGAGCGTGAGCGCGGCATCACCATCGGTGCGGCCGCCGTGCAGGCGCATTGGGCGCCGCGCGACGAGCCCCTCCATCACCTCACCCTGATCGACACCCCGGGCCATATCGATTTCGCGATCGAAGTGGAACGCTCCCTGCGCGTGCTGGACGGCGCGGTGGCGGTGTTCTCCGCCGTGGACGGCGTGCAGCCCCAGTCCGAATCGGTCTGGCGCCAGGCGCGTCGCCACGGGGTGCCACTGATCGCCTTCGTCAACAAAATGGACCGCACCGGTGCGTCCTTCGAACGCGTGCTCACGCAACTGCGCGAGAAGCTGCGCGCCACCCCGTGGGCGCTGGGCGTGCCGATCGGCATCGAAAGCCAGTTCAACGGCTGGGTGGACCTGGTCGACCGCAGCACCGTGCAGTGGGACGACAAGGGCACCGCGTTGCGCCATGCCTGGACGACCGACGAGGCTGCCCAGTGGCTGCCGCAGCGTGAGGCCCTGATCGAAGCTGTGGCAGATGCCGACGACGTGCTGGCGCAGGCGTGGCTGGAAGGCGAGGCGATCGACAACGCGCAGCTGCGCGCGGCGATCCGTCGCGGCACGTTGGCAGGTGCCGGCGTGCCGGTGCTGGCCGGTTCGGCGTTCAAGAGCAAGGGCGTGGAAACCCTGCTGGATGCCGTCGTCGATTATCTGCCCTCGCCATCGGATCGGCCGGCGGTGGTCGCCACCGAAAATGGCAACGACGTGCTGTTGCCGCCGGATCCGGACGGCCCGCTTGCGGCGCTGCTGTTCAAGATCACGCACCAGAACCACGGTGCGCTGAGCTTCGTGCGGGTGTACTCGGGCACGCTGAAGGTGGGCGATGCGCTGGCCAGTTCGCAGCATGCGCAGGGACGACGTGTCAGCCGGCTGGTGCGGGTGCAGGCCGACCAGACCCACGACATCAAGCAGGCCGTGGCCGGTGACATCGTCGCGGTGCTGGGCTGGAAGGATGCGGTCAGCGGTGAAACGCTGAGTGCGCCCTCGCGCCCGCTGCTGCTCGATACGATTCAGGCACAGCATGCGGTGCTCGCATGGCGGTTGACCGCGGAAAAGGCGTCCGACCTGATCCGCATCAGCCAAGGCCTGGCCAGCCTGGCGCAGGAAGATCCGTCGTTCCGTGTCGAGACCGATGCGGACAGCGGTGAAACCCTGATCTGGGGCATGGGCGAGCTGCATCTGGAGGTGATGGTCGAGCGCCTGCGCACGGAGTGGGGCGTCAACATCCGCACCGGCGAGCCGCGCGTGGCCTATCAGGAAGCGCCCAAGCGCGCCGTGCAGCGGGTGGAAGGCAAGGTCGCCAAGCAGACCGGCGGCCAGGGCCAGTTCGCCCAGGTGCTGATCGATGTGGCGCCGCGCGAGGATGGCGAGGTGAGCTTCGTCGACCGCACCGTGGGCGGTGCGATCCCGCGCGGGTTCGTCAATGCGGTGGAGAAGGGCGTTCGTGCCGCTCTGGGCGAAGGTCCGCTGGGGCATCCGGTGGTCGGTATCGAGGTGACGCTGGTCGACGGACAGACCCACGTCAAGGACTCCTCGGACATGGCCTTCCATCGCGCCGGCAGTGAAGCGGTGAAAGCGGCGCTGGCCCAGGCGGGCACGCAGCTGCTGGAGCCGGTGATGGAGATCGCCATCCACGCCCCGTCGGGCAACGTCGGCGATGTGGTCGGCGACCTCAACCGCCGCAGTGGGCGGGTGGCCTCGATCGAGGACCAGGACGGGCAGGCCGAAGTGCTGGGCTATGCACCGCTGGCCCGGCTGGGGGGCTACACCACCTCGTTGCGCTCGCTGACCCAGGGGCGCGCGTCCAGTGACATGCGCTTGAATGGGTATGAGGCGGCGCAGACGGCCTGAGTGGTTGAGCGACATGGGAGGGGAGCCGGGCAACCGGCTCCCTTTTTCATGCCAGCGTTGGGAGTCTGCACAGACCGGCGTGCCCGGGCGAAGCTAGAATATCCAGCGCAGTGTCGCCGATGGCGTTGGCTGTCTGGCGACCGGATGACACCCTTGGAGCAGCATGATGAGTACCCCGCATTTCTATCCGATCGGCACCCCCGGCCAGCCTTGGGGCGACGCCGAGCGCGCACAGTGGCGCGCAGGCCAGCAGCGCCAGCGCAGTTATCACGACGATGTCGTGGCCGCGCTTGAGCGCCTGGGCGAGCGTTTCGATGTAGTGCAGTACGGCCAGCTGGACTACGCGCCGGACCACTACCCGCTGTTCGCGGTGGTCAGCCATGAGTGGGACCCGGCACTGCCGACCGCATTGGTGACCGGTGGCGTACACGGCTACGAAACCAGCGGCGTGCATGGCGCGCTGCAGTTTCTGGATCAGCATGCCGAGGCCTATGCCGGCCGCATCAATCTGATCGTTGCGCCGTGCGTCAGCCCATGGGGCTATGAGCGCATCCAGCGCTGGAATCCGGATGCAATCGATCCCAACCGCAGCTTCCGTGGTGAAGGCCTGATCGAAGAAGCGGCCTCGCTGATGCGCTGGATGGCGGCACGTGGGGACAGCCTCCTGGTCCACCTGGACCTGCATGAAACCACCGACAGCGATCTGCATGAGTTCGATCCGGCGCGCTGCGCCCGCGATGGCATCGCCCTGGTGCCGGACATCATTCCCGATGGCTTCTACGTGATCGGCAACAGCGAAGATCCGCAGCCGGCGTTCCAGCAGGCGTTGATCGCCGCAGTGGAGAAGATCACGCACATCGCCCCGGCCGATGCCAAGGGCGAGCTGATCGGCATGCCGCTGCAGTCGCCGGGTGTGGTCTGGGGTGAATCGCGCTCCATCGGCGCGTGTGCCGGTTTCACCGATGCGCTGTACGCCACCACCACCGAGGTGTACCCGGACAGCCCGCGGACCTCGCCGCAGGAATGCAACGATGCGCAGGTCGCGGCGGTCTGCGCCGGCCTGGAGTTCGCCCTGGCGCATCCGCGGGGCTGATCGCCCGCCGCCGGGGCTGCCGGGGTTGGGGCTCCGCCGTATTCACGCGCCCGGGCCAATGCCCCGGGCGCGCTGGCGCCGTGGCGCCCGTGCGCTATCATCGGCCGTCACGGAGGAGGCGCGTCCGGCCGGGGAGGCTGGGGGCGGCGGAGCGGGGATCATGGGCGGAGATGTCACACAGTGGCTGCACCGTTGGCGCCGTGGGGATCCACAGGCGCAGGCGCATCTGTTCAATCTGATCTATCCCGCGCTGCGGGAGATGGCGGCGGCCCGTATCGGCCAGCACCGTGATGACGTGACCCTGCGGCCGACGTCGTTGATGCATGAAGCGCTGTTGCGGGTGATGGGCGCGGAGGTCGACTTCGTGGATCGCGCGCACTTCTTCGCGCTGGCGGCGTTGAAAATGCGCGCGGTGCTGGTGGATTTCGCGCGCAGCGGGGCGGCTGCCAAGCGGGGGGCGGGGGCGTGGAACCTGACCTTGTCGCATGCGGACCGCGACCTGCCGTATGCAACGGCCTGCGACTTCGAGGTGCTGGCGCTGCACCAGGCATTGAATCAGTTGGCCGGGCACGACGAACGCGCCGCACGCGCGGTGGAATACATGTATTTCGGTGGGATGGACCGCCAGGAAATCGCGGTCGTGCTGGAGGTCTCAGTCCCCACGGTCGACCGCGATCTGCGCTTTGCGAAGGCGTGGCTCAATCAGCGTCTGGCGTGAGCCGGGCTGTTTTCGTAACAGGGGGAAGGGGCAATGACGGATGACCGCTGGCAGCAGCTGCGCACGATGTTCGATGCGGCGTGCGAACTGCCGCCGACGCAGTGGCGCACCGAATTGGGCCGCATGACCAATGACCCGACCCTGCTGGACGAGGTGATCGAGTTGTTGGAAGCCCAGACCCTGGCGCTGGACAGTGCGCAGCGCCCCCTGCGCGAGCTGATCGCCCAGCTCGCCGAGCCGGAGCTCCAGGTTGGCGAGCGGATCGGTCCTTGGCGGCTCACCCGGCGCGTCGCCAGTGGCGGCATGGGGGCGGTGTTCCTGGCCGAGCGTGCCGATGAAACCTACCAGCAACGCGTGGCGATCAAACTGCTGCGCGGCCTGGCGAGTACCGAGATCAGCCAGCGCCTGGCCGCCGAGCGGCAGATGCTGGCCGGGCTGGAACATCCCAACATCGCCCGCTTGTACGACGGCGGCAGCACCGCCTCCGGCCAGCCGTATCTGGTGATGGAATATGTGGATGGCGAGCCACTGGACCGCGCTTGCCGCGACCGCCAGCTTGATCTTCCCCAGCGCCTGCAGTTGTTCGTGCGGATCTGCCGGACGGTGCAGGCCGCGCATGCGCGCTTGGTCGTACACTGCGATCTCAAGCCCAGCAATGTGCTGGTCCGTGCGGACAATGAGCCGGTGCTGCTCGACTTCGGCATCGCACGCTGGCTGGACGCCGCCGCCGAGTCCAGTGCCGAGCGTTTCTACACGCCGGTCTACGCCAGCCCCGAGCTGATTGCCGGCGAGCCGGTGGGGGTTACCACCGACGTGTACAGCCTCGGCGTGATCCTGCTCGAGATGGTGTGTGATCGCCGGCTTGAAGGCCAGTCGGCGGGTGCCGCGGTTCCGTTGGCCAGTGCCTGGGCGTTGCCCACGTGCCTGTGGCGCAAGCGGCTGGAGGGAGATCTGGACGCGATCGCCGCCAAGGCCTGTGCGCGTGACCCGGCGCAGCGCTATGGCTCGGTGGAAGCACTGGCCGATGACATCGAGCGCCGGCGCACGCATCACCCGGTGCGTGCGCGCCATGGCAGTGCCGGCTATCGGGTGCAGCGTTGGCTGCGGCGGCACTGGCAGGCGGCGGGCGTGGCGCTCGCGGTGACGGTGATGGCCAGCGGCTTCGTCTGGCGTTTGAGCGAAACCAGTGCGCGCGCCCAGGAAGAAGCGGCCATCGCCGAGCAGGTCAGCGAATTCCTGGTCGCTGCTTTCGATGCGGCCGATCCACGCGAGCGTACTGCGCGCGGCACCGAGGACGTCAGCGCACGTGCGGTGCTGGATGCCAGCGCGGCGCAGGTCGATGCGGAGCTGGCGGATTCGCCAGCGCTGCGGGCACGCCTGCAGAGCGTGCTCGGTCGCGCGTATCAGAACATCGGCCTGCCGAAGCAGGCCGAGACCCTGCTGCGCACCGCGGCCGAAGGCCTTGCCTCACCGGCGGTCGATCGCGCCAGGCTGGCAGCGCAGACGTACAGCGACCTGTCGGTGGAGATGAGCAACGGCCAGCGCGGTGAGGAAGGCTTGAAGTACGCGGAGCGGGCGATGCAATTGCTGGATCGCGAGGATGACCCACGGACCCGCGCGCACGTCCTCAATTCGCTGGGCCTGGCGTACAGCCAGCTGGAGCGGTATCCGGAGAGCGAGGCTGCGTTCCAGCAGTCCTTGGCGCTGCGCGGGAACGTCCGTGAGCCGGGCACGGAAGGGGGCACCGCGACAGTGATGCAGAACATGGGGCTGATGTACCGCAATCGTGGCGATCTGGCCCGTTCCGAGCAGCTGCTTCGCGAGTCGTTGGAGCTCAAGCGTCGCCGCAGCACGACCAGTGCCGATTACCAGCACGGGCTGCACGCATTGGCCATCACCCTGCAGGAAAGCGGCAAGCCGAACGAGGCCGCACCACTGCTGCTGCAGTCGCGTGACCTCAGTCTGCGGCTGTATGGCAAGGACAGCTCACGCACGGCCCTGGCGTACTGCGAGCTGGCATTGCTGCACATGGACCTGGGCCGCTACACCGAAAGTGCGGACGGCTTCGATACGTGCCTGCGGATCAGCGCTCTCACCAGTGGCGAAGACAGCATCGACCATGCGATCAACCTCAACAACTACGCCAATCTGGAAGAAGCCCGTGGCGACATGGCCAAGGCGGAGCAGCTGTACCGGCGCTCGCTGGCCATCCGCCGCCAGGTGCTGGGGCCGGACAAGCCGTCGAGCCTGCGGGCGGAGATGAATCTGGCGCGTCTGCTGATGCGCAGTGGTCGCGCCAGCCAGGCGGGCCCGCTGATCCAACGCGTGCTGCCGATCTGGGAACGGATCAGCCCCGCCGATGCGCCGGACCTGCGCATTTCTCGCCTGGGTGAGATCGAGTGGATGATCCAGCGTGGACAACCGGTACTGGCGGAGCAGGCGCTGGTCGCGATGGCGCCGATCGTGCCGTCGATGTCGCCGCCGCTGCAGCTGCGCTATCAGCAGATGCAGGCCGAAGCGGCGTTGCGTGCAGGGGAGGCCGCCTTGGCGGCGACCCGTTGGCGCGCGGTGCTGGACGGCAACGAGGCGTTGTTCGGTGCGGATGCGCCGTCCGTGGCGCGCTATCGCGTACCGCTGGCCGAGGCACTGCAGGCCAGCGGCGAGCGCGATGCAGCGCGCCGCCAGGTCGCGCAGGCCAAGCCCTTGCTGGAGGCGGAGCTGGTACCCGGTGCGCCGTATCTGCAACGGCTGCACGCGCTGGAGGAACGGCTCAAAGGGTAGCTGAGCTGCCGTATCAGCTTTTCAGCCACCGCTCGCAGCCTGCGCTTCTGTCGGTTGAGCTGGCGGCCTTCGCGCAGGTTTCGGTCATCCGTGCCTGCAGCCGGGTCAGGCTCTCGGCGCCGTGATGCGCGCGGCTCCAGGCCTGCAGCGTGGTGCCCAGCCGCTCAAAACGCTGACGGGTGCGCTGGTGATAGCCGGCCGGCTGTGCGGCCAGATCGGCGATCACCTCGCCGGTGGCCTGTTCGATCGCGGGTGCGTCGTCCGGGCTCAGGCGCACCAGGCCCTCGACATAGAGCACGCCCCACTGCACGCGCGTGGCCGGCCCCTGCGCACCCTGGTAGGCCTTGTGCAGCCAGGAGATGGCGGAGGCCTTGTCGCCTCGTTCTTCGGCAAGTTCCGCCAGTTCGGGCATGTAGTAGTAAGGCGTCTGGCTGCGGTCGAGTTCGGCCAACAGCAGCTTCTCGGCAGCTGCGTCGTCCTTGATCTGGCGCAGCACGTACACGGCCGTACTGATCGTGGCCTGCCGCTCGTGCGGCGTGGTCGCGGCGGCATCGGCGGCAGCCACGCGCTGCTGTGCCTTTGCCTTCAGCGTGGGTGGGATGTCCTGGTCGGGATGCTGCTGGCGCTGCAGGGCGAGTTCGGTGATCACCGTGCCCAGCCGTGCGTCGGGCTTGTCGCCGAGTGCATGGTCGGCCGCATCCAGCGCCTGGAGCAGTTGCGTTCCCAGCTGCTGCGCCTGCTCCGGCGTGGCGCTGGCCAGCTTCACCAGTGCAGGGCCCTGGTAGCCCAGCAGGTCACGGTTGGCCCGCACTTCCGCGGGCGCCACCAGGACCGCTTCCAGCAGGGCCCGCGTACTGTCGCGCAGGGTGGCGTCTGGCGCGGCGTCCGGCTTGCCTGCACCGAGCGCCAGCAGCGCGAACCGCCGCTGCAGCGCGGGCTCGGGCGCGGCCTTGGCAAGCTGTTGCAACAGCGAGGCCGCATCGCGCTCTCCAGCCAGGCGGTTGGCATCCACTTCCCAGCCGTAATCGCCGAGCACGCGCCAATCGTCGGCACTGACCTCGTGCGGCGCGCTCAACGCATGCTGCAGCACCTCGCTCACCGCGGTGCGTCGGCTGGCGGCCAGCGTGAGGGCGCGAGTCAGGGCTTCACTGTCGTTGCCGCCGGCCAGGCGGGTGAGCTCGTTGCGCTGCGGATCGAGCACGATCAGCGTGGGGTAGCCTCGTACGCCGAAACGCTCGCCCCAGGCCTGCGCCCCTTCTTCGTCGCCATCCAGGTAGACCGGCACGTACTGGCGGGTCAGCGCGATGAAGGCCGGATCCTTGAACAGCGTGGCCTTGAGCTGGTTGCAGGGCGGGCACCACACCGCGCCCCAGTACAGCAGCACCGGCTTGCCGCTGTCGCGCGCCTCGGCGAAGGCATCGTCGACGTCGCCATGGCGCCAGGCGATCTCTGCAGGTGCCGGCTCGGTAGCCGTGGGCACCGCAGCGTCAGCGGGAGAGGGGGCCGGCGTGCAGGCCGGCAGCAGGGCAACCACGCCCAGCAGACCAAGGGACAGAGCAAGGCGCATCGAGACATCCAGGCAGTTGGAAAGGGCAGCAGACAGGCTCGATTGTAGGAAGCCGCGCGGCCGCGGGTGAGCTGACACTGATGCAGATTGCTCATGACGGCAGACCCTGCAGTGATGAGTCATGCACCGCACGCCTGCGCCCGGTACGCGTAACCAAGCAGAACCCGCCTGCGCGGTGACCCGTGTCATGGTTTCGTCACTGTCGATATCGCCATCGGCAAACACCACATAACGCCTGTGCATTTCTGCATTGGGGCGCGAGCGGGGTTAATGAATGTGCGATGTCCACTCCGCCCCGAGGCGGTCACAGACATGGCTTCCCCCACTACCCGTACGACCTTCGATGACGACAGCTCGTTCTTCCCTGCGCCCGCGATTGCTGGCGTTGGCGGTGTTGCTTGCCACCGCCTCCCCGACCCTGCATGCACAGTCCACCACCGGTGCGATCGCCGGCCAGGCGCCGCCATCGGCGCAGCGTATTTTCGTTCGCAGCGATACCGGCCTCACCCGCGAAGTGACCGTCGATGCGCGCGGTCGCTATACGATCGGCCAGCTTCCGCTGGGCCGGTATTCGGTCGAGGCGCGCGACGCCGACGGCAAGGTGCTGCAGACCCGCCAGGACGTCGCACTGACGGTTGGTACCAGTACCGAAGTATCGTTCGGCGATGTCACCCGCCTGGACGGCATCCAGGTCAGCGCGGACCGTGCCGCCGCCGCGATCGATGTGAGCAGCGTGGATTCGCGTACGGTCATCACCGCAGAGCAACTGCAGCGGCTGCCGCTGGGGCGTTCGGCCGAGGCCATCGCCCAGCTCGCGCCCGGCGTGATCGGCAACAGCGGCAACGGCACCTACGCCGGCCCAACCGGCGCCCAGCTGGTGAGCTTTGGCGGTTCATCCGCAGCGGAGAACGCCTACTACATCAACGGCTTCAACAGCACCGATCCGCTGCGCGGCCTGGGCGGGCTGACCTTGCCGTACGGAAGCATCGACCAGCAGGAGATATACACGGGTGGCTACAGCGCCAAGTACGGCCGCTCCGATGGTGGCGTGATCAATGCGGTCGGCAAGCGCGGAACGAATCAGTGGCACTTCGGCGGCCAGGCCACCTGGGAGCCGGCATCCACGCGTGCGGACAAGGACGACGTGCGTTACCCCGGCGATGGCGCACTGTATGCGCCGGAGAGCAAGGACCGCGAATGGGTCAGCACGCAGAGCATCTATGCCGGCGGCCCGTTGATCGAAGACCGGCTGTTCTTCTTCGGCTCCTACGAGCTGGAGCGCCGTGAAGGCACGGATGTCAAGAACGTGGAGGCGACGAATTCCTATTCCCGCTACGAGTACGAGCGCCCGCGCTGGTACGCCAAGGTGGATTGGAACATCACCGACAATCACCTGCTGGAGCTGACCGGCGCCTCCAGCCGCAACGTATACCGTGGCGACATCTTCGCCTACGACTACGACACGCTCACCCGTGGCGCCCAACGTGGCAACGAAGACACCACCAAGACCGGTGGCGACCTGTGGACGGCCAAGTACACCGGCTACCTGACCGACCGGCTCACCGTCAGCGCGCAATACGGCGAAATGCGCACGGATGACTACATCGGCAACCCGGCCTACGACGGCAGCCTGATCTACCTCAACAGCCCCAACCTGCAGAATCCAGCGCTGACCGGTGGCACGCCGATCACCAACGCGCAGACCACGTCGCTGCTGGTCAATCCGGATCGCGGCAACCGCAGCAACAACCTGCGCGTGGATGCGAACTACGCGTGGGGCGACCACAGCATCACACTCGGCATCGACAACCAGAACGCCCGCGCGTTGAACCGCGGTTCGGTCGCCTCGGCCGATGGCTACTACTGGATCTACGGGCAGTCCAACCCGAACGTGCCGATCAATACCGGCCTGGGCGTGCCTGCGACCGGTGGCATCCGCAATGGCGAGGACGGCTATTACGTACGCCAGTATGTCTACAGCGCGCTGGCCTCGGTACGGGCCTCGCAGCGGGCGCAGTACATTGAAGACAACTGGCAGGTCACCGACCGGCTGCTGCTCAATCTTGGCCTGCGCCTGGACCAGTTCACGAATTTCAACCGCGATGGCGACGCGTACATCAAACAGACCAGCGGGCAGTGGGCGCCACGCCTGGGCTTCAGCTGGGATGTCGACGGTGACGGCCGCTTCAAGGTGTTCGGCAACGTGGGGCGCTATTACCTGGCGCTGCCGCTGAACCCGGCGTTCAACGCCGCTGGCGCGACGCTGGCCACCTCGACCTACTACACCTACGGCGGCATCGACAGCAACGGCTATCCGACAGACCTCACCCGGTTCTCCGATCCTGTTTCGGCCAACAACAACTATGGCCTGCTGCCGGATGCGAAGACCGTGGCCACCTCCGGCATCGAGCCGTCCTACCAGGATGAGTTCATCCTCGGCTTCAGCAAGGCGCTCGGCCAGGACTGGGTGTACGGGGCTAAAGCGACCTACCGCGTGCTGCGCAGCGGCGTGGACGACTACTGCGATATCGATGCGGTACTCGGCAAGGCCAGCAGCCTGGGCTACAACGTGACCAAGGACAGCAACCCGGTCAGCTGCTGGCTGATCAATCCCGGCCGCGCCAATACCTTCAACCTGGTCGATACCGGCGGCAATTACGTGACGGTTCCGCTGAGCAACGCGGAAATGGGCTTCCCGCAGTTCAAGCGCAACTACTACGCGGTGAACCTCTCGCTGGAACATCCGTTCGATGGCCGCTGGTATGCCCGCGGCGACTACACCTGGTCACGCAGTTACGGGACCACTGAAGGCCAGTTGCTCTCGGGGATCGGCCAGACGGCGGTGTCCACCACCCAAGCGTGGGACTACGCCCAGCTGATGGAGCACACCAACGGGCCACAGAGCAACGACCATACCCACCAGTTCAAGCTGCACGGCTATTACCAGCTCACCCCGGAATGGTTGGTGTCGGCCAACCTGAAGGTACTCTCGGGTTCGCCATTCAGTGCGCTGGGCTCGTACGGGCCGGACTTCGAAGACCCATCCGGCTACGGCATCGCGTATCACTTCTACAACGGCCAGCCGGCGCCTCCCGGGAGCCAGGGGCGCCTACCGTGGCTGAAGCAGCTTGACCTGGGGGTGTCCTACCGCCCGGCAGTGGCCGATGGTCGGCTGGGCTTCAACCTGGACGTGTTCAATGTGTTCAACAGCCAGGTGGCGCTGTGGAAATCGCCCTACGCCGAGCTGGATCCGGGACAGCCGGATCCGCTGTATGGCGCGGCAACCGTGCGTCAGGCGCCCCGTTCGCTGCGGGTCAGCGTGAGTTACGACTACTGAGGGGAAGGGCCAGGCGGGTGGGGAGGGAGCCCCTGCCCGCCGGCAGCCGCACCAACGCGGACGCCCCGGGGTGTGGCACGTCGTTCACGGATCCCGAGGCAGTCTGGGCCCATTCTCAGAGGAGCCTCTCATGCAGACGCAGATCCGAAACAAGGCAGGGTGGATGGCGGCCGGTTTGACGGCGCTGCTGTGTGCCTGCTCGCCGCAGGGCGAGGGCGGTGCCGCACCCGTGGCGCTGCCGAGCGGCGCCGATCCGGGCGCGGCGAAGGCCGCCGATCCAGTGCCCGCCGCGGCAGCCGCCGAGCGGCCGTCACCAGTTTATGAGGAAGCGAAGCCGGGCATTGCGGTGGGCCCTGTGGCGGGAGTGCGGGTTGCGCTCGATTTCCAGCGCGACTACCTGGCCTCGCCCAGTTGGAAGCTGTTTGCACCGCCGGACAGCAAGGGGACGCCGCTGGTGGCGCTGGTGCTGGAGGGATCGGATCGGGTCACGGCCGGCGAGCTGCGGATCGGCCGCAGTGCTGAAGCAATGCAGATCACGTCCTGCCTGGAACCACCGGCCGAAGCAACGGGCCCTGCGGCACCGGCCACGGTCGATATCGGCGGCGTGCCGTTCACCCACTTCACCGTCGGTGATGCGGCCATGAGCCACTACGTCAACGCCGAGAGCTACCGCGCGGTACACGACGGTGCCTGCTATGCGATCGATCTGGTGGTGGCCGGTACGCGGCCGGAGGTTTACGACCCGCCGCGCACGCCACCCTTCAGCCAGCAGGAGGCGGCCGCCCGCCTGGCCGAGGCGCTCAAGGCGGTGTACTGGACGCGCTGACGCAGTTCAACCCAGACGTGACGGGAAGGCGAGCGTGACCTGGGCACCGCCCAGCGCTGACCGGCCGATACTGAGCGTGGCGCGATGCCGTTCGGCGATCTCGGCCACGATCGCCAGGCCCAGCCCGCAGCCATCACCGCTGGCGTCCCCACGCCAGAAACGTTCCGTGACGTGGCTGCGCAACGACGGATCGATCCCGGGGCCATCGTCGTTGACGCTCAGGCGGGTTTCGCCGCGAGCGGTTTCGACGCTGACCGTGATCACCCCTTCCAGCGCGCCGTAACGCAGGGCGTTGTCGACCAGGTTGCTGATCGTCTCGCGCAGCAGCTGTGGCTCGCCCCTCACCATGACGCCGGCATCGGGGCCCTCGTAGCCAAGGTCGACACCGGCGACCACGGCGCGGTCCATCAGCCGTTCCAGTTCATCGCGGGCGAGCACGGCCAGATCCACCGGGCGCATCGCCAGCATCGCGCCGGCGCTGTCTTCGGAGCGGCTCAGGATCAGCAACTGATGGGTGAGATGGCGTAGTCGGGTCAGCCCACGCAACAGACCGGCCAGCGCATCGCGCTGTGCTGCGCGATCCTGTTCACGCAGCGCGCTTTCCAGCTCGATCTGGAGGCCGGCCAGCGGAGTGCGCAGCTGATGCGCTGCGTTGCTGATGAAGCGCTGCTGTGCGTCCTGCATCGCCGAGAGCCGGTGTACCAGCTGATTGAAGGCATCCACCGCCGGCCACAGCTCGCGCGGCGCGGCCTCCCGTGGATCCAGTGGCGCCAACGCATCCAGCGGCGCACTGGCCAACCGCCGTGCCGCACCGTTGGTATGGCGCGCCGCCGCCCCGGTGCCGGACCACGCCAGCCAGGCCGCCAGCAGCAGGATCGTGCCCTGCAACGGGATGCTCGCCAGCAGCAGGCGATGCTCCAGGCGCAGCCGCTTGGTGCGGGTCTCGGCCACGCGGATCAGGATCGGGGCGGCAGCGCCGGGGGGTGTCATCGCGACCTGCACAACGCGCACCTCCTGCCCATCGATCACGGCATCGTAGTAAGTGCGGGCCGGGCTGTCGTCGGCGCCTTCGGCCTGCAGCGCCGTGCCGCCAGGCAGGACGGCTGCACCATACAGGCGGGTGCCATCGGCACGGGTTACCTCGCCGTAGATCCGGTCCACGGTGTCCCAGGTGAACATGCGCGAGACGGCGGGGGAGATCTCCATGTGGACGGCGTCGCCGCGGACCTCGGTCAGCTGCGCCAGCGACATGGCCGAGTCCAGCAACCAGCGGTCGTAAACCTGCTCGGCGTAGTGCCTGGCCAATACGAACGAGCCCACGGCACTGGCCAGCAGCAACACCAGCAGCGGCAGCCACAGCCGCCGCAGCAGCACGCCACGCAGGCTGTACGGGGCCTCAGTCATCGCTGGCTTCCAGCCGGTAGCCCAGGCCACGCAGCATGCGGATGCCCACTTTTGCATCGGCCGCCTGCAGCTTGCGGCGCAGCCGGCTGATGTGGACCTCGATCACCGACAGGCTGGCCTCGTGATCCCAGCTGTAGACCGCATCGAACAAACGTTGCTTGGCCACGATCCGGCCCGGTTGCTGCAGCAGGATCTCCATGAGCGCCAGTTCGCGTGCGGTGAGCTCCAGCGGCTGATCACCAACGCGCAGTTCACGGGTGCCGGTATCCAGGCGCAGCGCACCGAGCTGCCGCAGCGCAGGAGCGGTGGATTGGCGGCGCGCGAGGGCGCGGAGTCGCGCTTCCAGTTCCCCGAGCGCGAAGGGCTTGGCCAGGTAGTCATCGCCGCCACTGTCCAGACCGCGGATGCGGTCCTCCACGCCGTCGCGTGCGGTGAGAATCAGCACCGGCACGCTGAAGCCGTCCTGCCTCAGGCGCGCCAGCAGCTCCAGACCATCGATGTCCGGCAGGGAAAGATCCAGCACGACCAGGTTGTAGCTGACGCTCGCCAGCGCCGACGGCGCGGCCAGGCCACGGGCAAGATGATCGCAGGCATGACCGGCGCGGGTAAGCGCGCGCACCAGGCCATCGGCCAGTGCGGCATCGTCTTCAATCAGCAGAATGCGCATTGCAAGGTTGACGCAAGGTTCGGGAAAGTTTGACGAAAGCGCTGCACCTTACCGTGTCGGCAATGAATACCACCACCCGATGTGCCGCGCTGATCGCGGCATTGCTAATCGCACCTGCCACCGCCTCGGCCTTGACCCTGGCCGAGGCGGAACGTGCCATGGCGCAGCACAATCCCGATCTGTTGGCTGCTGCCATCGAACTGCGCGGCACGCAGGGCGATGCATTGAGCGCCGCGCGCCGGCCCAGCCCCGAGCTGAGTGTGGGCACCTCCAAGATCAGCCGTCAGGAGGGGATCGGCCCAGGCCGTTGGAAGGACAAACGCGTGGATTCCACGCTCGGCCTGGGGTGGACATGGGAGCGCGGCGGCAAGCGGGGCTGGCGCATGCGCCAGGCCGACGCCCTGGTCGACGCCGCCAACCTGAGCCTGCTCGATGGCCGCCGCCAGCAACAGGTGGCACTGCACGAGGCGTACTTCGGATTGAAGGCCGCGCAGGAGCTGACCCGCATTGCGGACGAGGATCGTCGCGCATCGGCCGAGAGCCTTGCCGCAGCGGACCGTCAGGTGGCGACCGGGGCGATGGCGCCGATCGAGCGCTCACGGCTGGCAGTGGATGATCTCAAGGTGTCCGACGCTGCCCGCGAGGCGGAACTGGGGCTACGTGAGGCACGACATGTCCTTGCGTTGCTGCTGGGCAGCGATGCGAACGAGGCATTGCGCGCCGACGACGACTGGCCGCACCCGGCGTCGACGGCAACCGCCGAACCCACCACGCTGGAAGGCCGTGTCGACCTGCGCGCCGCCGAGGCGCGGGTGATCGCCGCCGATGCTGCACGTGCATTGGCGCGCAGTGAGCGTCGGCGCGATGTGCAGTTCGGCATCGAGGCCGAGCGCGAGCCGGCCGACATTGGCGGGGTGACATGGGGCGTGTCGATGAGCGTGCCGTTGGGGGGCGCCAGGCGCTGGCGCGGCGACCAGCAGCGGGCGGAGGCCGACTACGACGCCGCCGTGCTGGAGCGGCAGCAGCTGCACCGCGCGGCCACCGCGGAGCTGGACCAGTTGCAGCACGCGCTGATGGCGGCTGCACAGCGCCGCGCCGAGTACGAACAGCTGCAGGGGCCGGCCGCACGGCGGAGCCTGGACGGCTTGGAACTGGCCTATCGCCGCGGCGCGGCCACGTTGACCGACCTGCTGGATGCGCGGCGCAGCTGGCGCGAATTCGAAGCCGATCTGATCGATGCGCGTCTGGCGCATGCCTCCGCCTTGGCGCGCTGGAACGCCGCCATCACTGTTTCCGAAGGACGTACCCCATGATGCATTCGCGCACCGCCGCCCCGGCCCGGCTGCTTTCCCTGATCGTCGTCGCACTGCTGGCAGGTGGCTGCTCGCGCGATGCGGCGCCTGCCGCAACGCCGGCGCCCACTGTGGAAGGCGGAACGATCCGCTTCGTTGCAGACAGCCCGCAGCTGAAGGTGCTGCGCAGCGAAGCCGTGAGCGACGGTTCTGCAACGGTGCTGCAACTGCCGGCGCGCGTCACCTGGGATGACACGCGCTCCAGCCTGCTCCGCTCGCCGTTGCCGGGACAGATCGCCCGTATCGACGCGGCTCCCGGCGAGAAGATCAAGGCCGGCCAGGTGCTTGCGTGGGTGACGTCGCCCGAGTTCGGGCAGGTGCAGGCCGAAGGCGCACGGGGGGCAGCCGAACTGCGCCAGGCGCGCAACGAGCTGGCCCGCGTCCGCGAACTGCATGATGCCGGCGTTGCGTCGGGCCGTGAGCTTGGCGAAGCCGAGTCCGCGCTGGCGGCCAGCGAAGCCGAGCACGCCCGCCTGCAGGCCCTGACCCGTGGCTTCGGCAGCAGCCGCGGTATCGACCAGCGCATGCCGCTGCGCTCACCGATCAACGGCATTCTGGTCGAGCGCCGGATGAGCCCGGGGATGAGCGTGTCGCCGGATGCCGAACTGCCGCTGGCGGTGGTGAGCGACCCGGACCGGCTGTGGTTGATTGTCGATGTGCCCGAAGCGCTGGCCGTGCGCCTCAAGCCGGGCATGGCGATTCGCGTGGCGCCGGGTCAAGGCGAGACGGCGCAGGCCGTGCTGGGCCATGTCGATGACTACATCGATACCGAGCGCCACGTGGTGCAGGCGCGGGCCGAGCTGGACAATCGTGAGCGCCGGTTCAAGGCGGGGCAATACGTGCGCGCCGCGATCACGGTGCCGATGGACGGGGGCGTCTCGCTGCCCGAGGGCGCGGTGCTGCTCCTCGGGCGCGAGCAGGTGGTGTTCGTGGACGAGGGCAAGGGCCGGTTCGCGCGTCGTACCGTGCAGGCCGAGGAGCTGGGTCAAGGTCGCCTGTGGGTAGGGGAGGGGCTGGCCGCCGGGGCGCGCGTGGTGGTCGACGGCGGATTGCTGCTGCAGCAGGTGCTCGACCAGAACGGCGGCAGCGCTGACGCACCCACCGGCAGTGCCGCGGCAGCCAAGGCCGCCCCATGATCGATCGTCTCATTGCCTACTGCCTGCGCCAGCCGCTGATGGTGATGCTGGCGCTGCTGATCTTCATCGGCGCCTCGTTTGCCGCCTTCCGCGAGCTCCCGGTGGAGGCGTTCCCGGACGTCTCCGATACCCAGGTCACGGTCGTGACCCTGCATCCGGGGCGTGCGGCCGAGGAGGTGGAGCGCGAGGTCACCATGCCACTGGAAGTGGCGCTGTCAGGCATTCCGCACTCCGTGCGGGTGTTCTCGCACACACAGTTCGGGCTGTCGATGATCATCCTGACCTTCGACGACGGCGCGGATGACTACTTCGCGCGCGCCCAGGTGATGGAGCGCCTGCAGGGCGTGGCGTTGCCCGAGGGCGTGCAGCCGGAAATGGAGGCGATGAGCTCGGCGGTGGGCGAGATCTACCGCTACGTCCTGCATGCGCCGCACATGAGCTCGACCGAACTGCGCACCGTGCAGGAATGGGTGATGGAACGGCGCCTGCGCACGGTGCCCGGTGTGGCCGACGTGGTCAGTTTTGGTGGCTTCGCACGCACGTTCCAGGTCGAACCGGACCTGGGCAAGCTGCGCGACCGCGGGATCAGCCTGGAGGAATTCGCCGAGGCGCTGGAGCGCGGGAGCGCCAATGCCGGCGGCGGCTATGTGGAGCGTGGCCAGCAGCAGTACCTGATCCGCGGCGTCGGGCTGATGCGCTCGCCGGCCGATATCGGCACCGTGGTCGTGGGAGAGCGCCAGGGCACGCCGGTGCTGGTGCGCGACCTGGCCCGCATCGTCGACACCGGCCTGCCGCGGCAGGGCCTGGTGGGCCAGGACGACAACGATGACGCCGTGTTCGGCATGGTCCTGATGCGCAAGGGCGAGAACCCCTCCCTCGTGCTGGATGCCCTGCATGAGCGCGTGGCCGAGATCGAGGCCAACC
The DNA here is from genome assembly GCF_052232875.1 of Stenotrophomonas sp. PUT21. Taxonomy (NCBI): domain Bacteria; kingdom Pseudomonadati; phylum Pseudomonadota; class Gammaproteobacteria; order Lysobacterales; family Lysobacteraceae; genus Stenotrophomonas; species Stenotrophomonas sp. PUT21. Next base: position 1,704,375 of record NZ_CP197645.1, read on the forward strand.
ACCTGCCCGAAGGCGTCACGCTGGAACCGTTCTACGATCGCTCCTGGCTGGTCTCGACCACGCTGAAGACCGTGTTCCGCAACCTGGTGGAAGGCGCGGTGCTGGTGTTCCTGGTGCTGTGGCTGTTCCTCTACAACGCACGGGCCGCCCTGATCGTGGCGGCGATGATGCCGCTGGCGCTGCTGTCCACCTTCCTCGGCCTGCACCTGTGGGGCGTGCCGGCCAATCTGCTCTCGCTGGGCGCGATGGACTTCGGCATCATCATCGATGGTGCGGTGATCGTGACCGAGCACATCGTCTCGCGGATGTCGAAGATGCCCGCCGGCAGTACCCGGCGCGAGCGCATGGCGACCGTGCTGTCGGCGGCCTCGGAAGTCGGGCGGCCGACGTTCTTCTCGATGCTGATCATCATCGCCGCGCACATTCCGATCTTCACCCTGCAGCGTCAGGAAGGCCGGATGTTCGCACCGATGGCCTATTCGGTGACGTCGGCTCTGATCGGCGCGTTGATCCTGGCGCTCACCGTGGTGCCACTGCTGTGTTTCTGGTGGCTGCGCCGCGAGCGCCTGAAAGGCGAGAACCCGGTGATGAACCGGCTGGTCGGCTGGTACCGGCCGTGGCTGGAGGGCGCGATGGCGCGCCCCAGGGCGGTCGTGCTGGCCGCGGTGGCCATGCTGGTGGTGACACTGGCACTGGGCACGCGGCTGGGTTCGGAGTTCCTGCCTGAGCTGGATGAAGGCTCGATCTGGCTGACCGCCACGCTGGAGCCCAGCACCAGCCTGGCCGAGGCGCAGGCGCAGTCCCGGCGCATCCGCGACCTGGTGCGCACGCTCCCTGAGGTCTCCACCGTGGTGGCCAAGCTCGGCCGCCCGGAGGATGGTTCCGATGCCAAGGGCGCCAACCAGATCGAAGCGCTGGTGGCGCTCAAACCCGAGTCCGAATGGACCCGGAAGATCGACAAGCGCGAGCTGGTCGCGCAGATGCAGCGCATCCTGGAGGAGCGGATTCCCGGGCCCGAATTCTCGATCTCGCAACCGGTGCGCGACAACATCCTGGAGAGTATTTCGCAGATCAAGGGCCAGGTGGTGATCAAGGTGAGCGGGGAAAACCTGGCGGTGCTGACCCACCAGGCCCAGGCGATCCTGGCGCAGGTGAAGGGCGTGGACGGCGTGGAGAGCGCCTTCATCGACCGCGACGGCAGCCTGCCGCAGCTGCGCATCGACATCGATCGCGACCGCGCCGCGCGCTACGGCCTCAACGTGCAGGACATCGATGCCGTGATCGAGACCGCCATCGGCGGCCGCGAGGTCGGCCAGCTGTGGGAAGGTGAGCGCCAGTTCCCGATCAGCCTGCGCCTGTCCGATGCCGACCGCGACCTGCAGCGCCTGCGCACCGTGCCGGTGGGCACCGCCTCGGGCCAGACCGTGACGCTGGGGGATGTGGCGGACTTCAGCATGGCCAGCGGCGCGATCAACATCTCGCGTGAGAATGCTCAACGTGTCAAAGCCGTAAGCATCTTCATCGCCGGGCGCGACATGGGCAGCGTGGTGGCCGACATGCGCAGGCAGGTCGACGCGACCATCGACCTGCCGGAGGGCTACCGGATCGACTGGTCCGGCGAGTTCGAGAACCAACAGCGTGCCATGGCGCGTCTGGGTTGGGTGGTACCGCTCTCGGTGCTGATCATTTTCGTACTGCTGTTCGACGCCTTCAAGGACGTCACCAGTGCCGCCTTGATCCTGGCGAACGTGCCGCTGGCAATGATCGGCGGCATCCTGGCGCTGCTGCTGACCGGGATTCCATTGTCGGTCTCGGCGGCGATCGGCTTCATCGCCTTGTTCGGGCAGGCCGTGCTCAACGGGGTGATCATGCTGACCCGGTTCGGCCAGCTGCGCGAGCAGGGCATGGCGCTTTACGACGCCGTGGTACAGGGCGCACTGCAGCGCCTGCGCACGGTATTGATGACGGCGCTGCTGGCCATGTTCGGGCTGCTGCCGATGGCCACTTCGCACGCGATTGGTGCCGAGACCCAGAAGCCCCTGGCCGTGGTGGTGATCGGTGGGCTGTTATCGGCGATGCTGCTGACCCTGCTGGTGTTGCCGACGTTGTATTACTGGGTGCATCGCCAGCGTGAGCAGCGGCGGGGTGGGGCGGCGATGGAGGCCGAAGCGATATAGGTGGCGCCATGATCGGCCATCGCACGGAAAGCGGAGCCGATCAGGGATGGAGATGGCCTGCTCGAAACCGCCCTGCAGCGGGAGTGACATGGGCTATGGCGGCGGACTGTCATCACACTGGTACCAGGACGGAAGCTCCAGCGCGTGGCGTTCAAGCAGGGCTTGAATACACGCACGCGCCTGGACCCTTTCCGTGTCGGCGCACTGGTCCATGATCTCTCCCGCCATCATCTCGAACTGCGGCCAGAACTGTGCTGGATGGCGCACGCGCGCCACCCAGTGGTCGAGCATCTCACCCAGCGCATCAAGCTGCACCTGGATTTCGGCGCGCATGTTCATCCCGGGGGCGCACCCAGGTTGAGCGCGACACGGTAGTAATGACCATCATCGCGCAGCAGGACGGTGAGGTCCGGCTGCAGGACGCCATCCACATGCAGGGTAGGCCCGCCCTGCGCCGTGCGGGTCACCTCGAACTCATACAGGCTGCGGCCGAAGCGGTAGCTCAGTTCGAATGACGGCCAGTGATCGGGCAGACACGGCTCAAGCGACAGACGATCACCGTCGCGACGTATGCCGAGCAGGGATTCCACCAGCAGGCGATACATCCAACCGGCCGACCCGGTGTACCAGGTCCAGCCGCCTCGCCCGACGTGCGGAGAAACGGCGTAGACGTCGGCGGCCAACACATAGGGCTCGACGCGGTAGGTCTGTACCGCCGCCGGGTCCAGCGCGTGATTGAGGGGGTTGATCATGCCGGCCAGCTCCCAGGCACGCGCCGCATCGCCCTGCTGCGCGAATGCCATCGCCGCCCACACGGCCGCATGGGTGTACTGGCCGCCATTCTCGCGTACGCCCGGCACGTAACCCCGGATGTAGCCGGGGTCTTCCGTGGTCTGGTCGAAGGGCGGATCGAGGAGCTGGATCAGCTTGGCGTCCTTGCGCACCAGATGCGTGTAGAGCGAGTCCAGTGCCTGCCCGGCACGCTCGGGCGTGGCAACGCCGGACAGCACCGACCAGCTCTGGGAAATCGAATCGATGCGGCATTCTTCGTTCTGTGACGAGCCCAGCGGGGCGCCGTTATCGAACCAGGCACGGCGATACCACGCGCCGTCCCAGGCGTGCTGTTCCAGGTTTTGACGCAGGCGTTCGGCCTGTTCCTGGCACCACTGCGCACGGGCGGCATCGCCGCGCGCGTCGGCCAGCACGGTGAAGCGGCGCAGCGTGTCGTGGAGGAAGAATCCGAGCCACACACTTTCACCGCGCTGCTGGTCGCCGACGCGGTTCATGCCGTCGTTCCAATCGCCGGTTCCCATCAACGGAATGCCGCGCTCGCCGAGCAACCGGCAACCGCGTTCGAGTGCGACGATGCAGTGGGTATAGAGGGTGCCGCGCTGCGTCGACGGGGTGGGCATGTCGTAATACCCTTCCTCTTCCGGTGTCACCGCACGCCCTTCGATGAAGCCGACCGCTTCATCCAGCACGCTGGCGTCGCCGGTCACCTCCAGGTAGCGGCAGGCGCCCTGGGGCAACCAGAGATAATCGTCCGAGCAGCGGGTGCGCACGCCGCGCCCTTGCGGCGGGTGCCACCAGTGCATCACATCGCCTTCGGCGAACTGGTGTGCCGCGCATAGCAGCAGATGTTCGCGGGTCAGGTCCGGGCGGGTGTGTACGAGGGCGAGGGCGTCCTGCAGCTGATCGCGGAAACCGAACGCGCCGCCTGACTGGTAATAGCCACTGCGCGCCAGGTAGCGGCAACCCAGGGTCTGGTAGACCAGCCAGCCATTGGCCAGTGCATCCAGCGCCGGGTCCGGCGTACGGACCTGCACGGTGGCCAGCACATTGCGCCAATGGATGCGTACGGCGTCCAGCGCATCGATGGCTTCGTGATTGCCCTGGCGGCTTCGTGCCAACGCGAGCGTTTCCTCGCGGTCGCGCCCTGCGCCAAGGCGGAACGTCGTTTCGCTGCGGTCCCCCGGCGCCAGCTCCAGCGGCACCTGGATCGCCGCGCAGGGATCGAAGCCCGCACCCACCCGCCCGTCCAGACGTTCACGCCGCAACGCTGCCGGCGCGTGCAGGCCGCCATTGCGACCGATGAACTCCAGGCGGTCACAGGTCCAGGTGCAGCCTTCGGCATCGGTGTCGAAGAAGGCCATGCGCCCGCCGAAGTCGGTGTTGTACGTATTGCGCGCCAGCAGCGCCCCGGTCTGCGGGTCGCGTTCGGTGAGCACGTGCATGCGCGACTTCGGGCGCAGGTCACCCATGACCCATTCAACGTAGCCGATCGCCGACAGCCGCCGTGGCCGGCCGGACAGGTTATGCAACCGCAGGACCGAGAACTTCAGCGGCGCGGTGACGTCGACGAAGACCCACAACTCGCTGGCGATCCCGTCTTCGACATGCTCGTAAACCGTGTAGCCGAATCCATGGCGCGTACGGTAGGCCCCGGTGCCCCTGCACGGCAGCGGCATCGGCGACCAGACGCGGCCGGTATCCTCGTCGCGCACGTAAAATGCCTCACCGCCCGTGTCGGACACCGGATCATTGAGCCAGGGCGTCAAGCGGAACTCGTGTGCATTCTCGAACCACGTGTAGCCCGGCGCACTCTCGCTGACGACCGTGCCCAAGCGGGCATTCGCGATCACATTGGCCCATGGCGCCGGCGTTGGTGCGCCTTCGCGCACCACCACGACGTACTCGCGGCCGTCCTCGCTGAAGCTGCCGGTGCCGTTGTCGAACCGGCCGGTGCCGCGGTACGGCAGGAACGGCCACGGGTCATCCACTTCCTCGTCGTGCTCGGCGCCGGGCGGCATGCCGGGTTCGGGCCCCAGATCGGTGAGCAGGGGCACCTCGGGCGTCGCCTCCATCCCCAGCGCCAGTTCCTGCTGTTCCACCTGCGGTACCAGCGGCGGAATCCGGCGGACGGGCAGAGGCTGGCGTCCCACCTGCGCGGCCAGGGGGCCGTCCTCGTCGCTGATCACCACGCGGGCCACCGCCTGCAACAGAATGCGGTCCTCGTGGCTCATATTCTGCACCGGCCGCACGAAAATGCCGCCAGGCCGATCAAGCAGGCCCGTCTCCGAGCTGGCCGCGACCATCCCCAGGATCTGGTCCTGCAGTTCCTGGCGGTAGCCGGCCTTGCTGTCATTCCAGATGACCAGGTCGGTGTTGAGTCCCTTCTGGCGCCAGTACGCATGTGCCTGCACCAGCTGCCTGACCAGTTCCACGTTCTCCGCGTCGGTGACCTTGAGCAGGACGATCGGCAGGTCGCCCGAGATGGCATGGCCCCACAGCCCGGATTGCCCCCGCTGGTTCTGCTGGAGGACGCCGGCGCCGGCGCGCAGCAGCGCATTGGCATACAACACGTGGCTGGCCAGGCGCTCATACAGCGACGCCTCGGCCTGGCTTGCGTTGATCTGGCGGCGCACCACCTGGCTGTGGGTCCAGGCCAGATCGAAGACGCGGTCGGCCAGGCGACGATCACGGTATTTGTCTACCAGTGCCTCGCAACCCGGACGGTCGGCGCCGATCCCGTACACAATGTCCAGCTGGACGGTCTGCTCGGGCTCCAGCACCACGCGCACGCGGATGGCCACGATCGGGTCGAGCACCGAGCCGTCCGTGCCGGAGAGCTCGGTATCGGTGGTCAGCGCCTGCGGTGTCCGCGGCGTATTGCCACGTCCCAGGAAGCGCGCACGGTCGGTTTCGTAGGAGATCGCCACGACCTCCGCGTCATGCACCGCGACCAGATGGAACATCCACGGTGGTACCTCCTCGTGCGAACGCGGCCGCCGGGTGCACAGCACCGCCTGCTTGGCGGCGAGGATCTCGCTCTGCACGAAGAGATTGCTGAAGGCCGGATGCGCGTCGTCGGACGCCGCGGGGGCCAACACCACTTCGGCGTAGGTGGTGATCTCCACCGTGCGCTGGCGACGGCTGCGGTTGGTCAGGCGCAGGCGCCTGAGCTCGATGTCGTCCTCGGCGGAGATGGCGACCTGCAGGTGGCTCTCGCAGCCGCGGCGAGCACCGCGGAATTCGGCCTTGGCGTCAGAGAAGATCGCCTCGTAATTGTCCACCGGCACGCAGGTGGGCTGGTAGGCGGCAGACCAGAACTCGCCGCTGTCCACATCGCGCAGGTAGCAGAACGAACCCCAGGCATCGGTGGTGCCATCTTCGCGCCAGCGGGTGAGCGACAGGTCGCCGTGACGGCTGTAGCCGCCGCCGGCGTGGGTCAGCATGCCGTGGTAGCGTCCGTTGGACAGCAGCTGCACTTCCGGGCGCGGGCCCGCCGGGTCGCGCAGGACGCGCAGGGCCGTCTCGTGCTCGGCCATGGCGGAGTGCTCGCCCAAGGCTTCGACCTCATGGGGATGGAAGACGCCGATGCGCGGGATGCGTTCCTGCAGCAGCAACAAGGTGGCCTGGAACTCGACATCGGCCACGAAGCGGCGCTGCATCGGCTGGTCGCGCAACAGGTAATCCAGCGCCAGCAGGCCCATTCCCTGGTGGTGGGCCATGAACGAACGCAGCAGAACGTGATCCTGCCCCGGCGGCACCCGAGCGGGCGTGTAGTCGATCGCCTCGTACATGCCAAAGCGCCCGGAGAATCCGGCGTCTTCAAGCGCCTGCAGGTTCTGGCACGCCGCCTCGGGCGCCACCATCAGCGCCATCATGCTGGCGTAAGGCGCGATGACCCGATCCTGGCCCAGGCCACGCTTGAGGCCCAGCCCCGGCACGCCGAACGCCCGGTACTGGTAGTTCAGGCGTGCATCGACGGCGTTGTAGCCGGACTCGGACACGCCCCACGGCAGGTTCAAGGTACGCCCGTAGACGATCTGCGCCTCGACCGCGTGCCGCGAGGTCTGGTCGAGCAGTGTGTCCGGATAGCTGGGCATCACCAGCTGCGGCATGAGGTATTCGAACATCGAGCCGCTCCATGACAGCAGCGTCGGCGTGCCGTTGACCTCGGTGAGCATCCGGCCGAGCGCGAACCAGCTTTCCTGCGCCAGCTGACCCTGAGCGATGGCGACGAAGGCGCACAGCCGCGCTTCGGAGGCCAGCAGGTCGTAGAAACTGTTGTCGAGGCGGTGGTCGTCGACGTTGTATCCGATCGAAAGCAGGTTGCGGGTGCGGTAGAACAGGAACCCGTATTCCATCAGCGAGAACTGCCCGGCGCGGTGCGCCAGGTCCTGCAGCTGCTCGATACGCGCGCGCGCGTCCGCACCGGCCGCACCCGGCAGGTCGGCCAGTTGGCGCAGGCTCGGCAGCACTGTCTCGTCGGCGGCGCTGGCCTCGGCCGGGATGTCGGCAAGCGCCGCCCGTGCGGCATGGCACTCGGCAGCGAACAGCGCAGGCCAGTGCAGCTCGCCTTCTTCGGGCGATAGCGGCGCCGGCCACTGCGCCAGCACGGCATCGGCCAGACCGGCCAGCTCCTGCAACCGGGCCAGTACCTGCGCCGTTCCGCGGGGCGGATCGGTACGCGTGGCTGCCAGACGCTGGCGAAGGTGGTTGAGCGCCTCCACCAGCTGGGCATCACCGGGGCGATGGCGCTGCCGCTCCTCTTCCAGCACGCCGAGCGTATCGGCCAGGCCGTCGAACGTGTGCGGCGCCAAGACCGGCGCGTCCACCAGGGCCAGCAGGCCTTGCCGCAGCGTCAGCAGGTGGCCGACAAGGTTGCCGCTGTCCACGGTGGAGACGTAGCGCGGCGTCAGCGGCGCCAGAGTTTCGGTGTCGTACCAGTTCAGGAAGTGGCCGCGATGGCGCGGCAGCTGGTCCAGCGTATCGAAGGTGAGGGCCGTACGTTCCGCCACTGCACCCTGCTGGAGCCAGCCGAAATCCCACGCAGACAGATTGGCCAGCAGGGACAGGCCGATGTTGGTCGGCGAGGTGCGCCGCGCCACCACCAGCGACGGATGCTCCTGGATGTTGTCTGGCGGCAACCAATGATCCTGCTCGCGCACCCAGGCCTGGAAGAACGACCAGGTGCGCCGCGCCAGCCGGCCGAGGAACGCCCGCTGTGTCACGGAAAGTTCCGCTACGCTTGCGGCCGGCGGCCGGCCCAGCCACGCCATCAGCGCGGGCGCGAAGGTCCATGCCAACAGCAAGGGCAGGGCAACCGGCAGCGCCTGCGGATGCACGCTGGCCACGACAGCTGCCAGCACCAGTGCCAGCAGCGATGCCGGCGCCATCACCCGCCATTCCGCGCCGCGGTCGCCGCCAAGGCGGCGCTCGACCTCGCTGGAGGGGTTCCATTGCAGCAGGTGGCGACGGGTGATGGTCATGCGCCACAGCGTGCGCAGCACCGCGCCACCAGCCAACAACGCCTCATAGGGCAGGCAGGCGATCTGGGTGGACGCGCGCAGCAACGACTGCAGGGTGCCGCGCCCGACCATGATGTAATGTGCTTCCAGCGGGGTGTCATCCGGAACGCTCAGGGCATCACGCAGCATGCCGATCAGCGGTGGCGCGAACCACAGCGCGAGCACCCACGCGGTCCATGCCGCCGGGTTTTCGGCATACAGCCAGCCGGTCACCAGCAAGGCCAGGGCCGCGATCGGCACCAGGCTCCGGCGCAGGTTGTCCAGCAACTTGCCGCGCGACAGCAGGCTGAGCCGGTTGCGCTCCCATCCCGATGCCGGCCGCGGTGTCCACGGCAACAACCACGGCAACAGCTGCCAGTCGCCGCGGATCCAGCGCGCACGGCGTTTGGCGTCGGCGACGTAGCGTTCGGGATAGTCCTCGTAAAGACGCACGTCGCTGACCAGGCCGGCGCGTGCATAGCAACCTTCCAGCAGGTCGTGGCTGAGGATGCGGTTCTCGGGCAGCCGGCCTTCGAGCGCATGCTCGAACGCTTCGACGTCATAGATGCCCTTGCCCACGAACGAGCCCTCGTCGAACAGATCCTGGTAGACGTCCGAGACCATGCGCGTGTACGGATCGATGCCCGGCTCACTGCCGAACATCCTGGCAAACCGCGAGGTACGGCGCCTGCCCAGGCTGGTGCCGACGCTGGGCTGCAGGATGCCGTAGCCCTCCACCACGCGTTGCAGTGTCGGATCGAAGCGCGGGCGGTTGAGCGGGTGCGCCAGGGTGGCGACAAACGCACGTGCCGCATCGCGCGGAAGTTGCGTATCCGAATCCAGGGTGATGACGTAGCGGACGCCGATCAGGGCAGCCGCATCACCGACGACGCGCATGAACGCGGCCGCATCGCCGTGGCGGAGCAGGGCATTGAGCGCTGCCAGCTTGCCGCGTTTGCGCTCGTGACCCATCCACACCCCTTCGCCCGGATTCCATTGCCGGGGACGGTGCAGCAGGTAGAAGCGATCGCCACGCTCGGCCGCGTAGCGACTGTTCAATGCCTCAATGCGCGCCACGGCGTGTGCCAGCAGCGGCGCGTCCATCGGCGTCTCGGCTGCTGCGGCGTCCAGGAAGTCTGTCAGCAGCACGAAGCGCAGCTGGGGATCACGGTTGGCCTGGAAGCGGACTTCCAGCGCTTCGATCAGCACGTCGATGCCGTCCGTGCTGGAGAGCATGGACGGAACCGCGACCACGGTGGCGCAGTCGGCCGGGATGCCTTCGCTGAAATCGAGCTTGGGAAGGGGCCTGGGGGTGACCAGCACTGTCGCGGTCCAGTTCACCAGGACGATGCCCAGCTCACTGAACACCAGCAGCCCGAGCAGCGCGGCCAGCCAGACGGTTACCGAACCGCTGCCGGTGGCCAGCAGGCCACTGGTGGCCAGCACCGCCAGCAGGGTGATCGGCAACAGGTACAGCGCAAGCGGCACGCGATGCGCCAGTCGCCGCGCCCTGCGGTGGCGCGGTGCTGCCTCGGCCACCGCGTCAACGGTGGTGTTGACGCCTTCGCCGACCAGCCAGTAGCCCACATGCGCACGTGGCCCAGCGAGTGGCGCGGCCGCCCGTGCCAGGTCCAGCGCGATCGTGGCGACGCGCTCTTCCGCGACGCGGCTGCCGCGGGCGATCTTCTCCACTACGTGGCGATAGGCGTCGCGGGTGCCGAAATCCATCTGCGGATAGACGCCCATGGGGTCTTCGCGCAGCCGCTGCTCGACCACACTCATCTCTTCAACGAAGGTGCGCCAATCCATGGTGGAGAGAAAACGCAGGCTGCCGATGCTGTTGCCGATGGAGACCTGATCGGCTGCCTGCTGCTGCCCCTCGGCGGCGACCAGCTCATCGATACGCTGGCCAGCCGCGGCAGCCCACTGTTCCAGCCAGGCGACGGGCATGGCCCACGCGCCGCCGCGCCCCTGCAGCGAGCGGGTCAGTTCGGCGATGAACGCGCCGGTCAAGGGCGGTGCGGACCGGGCCATGTCGGCCACCACCAGCACCACATCGGTAGGGGTTTCCGACGCCGCGCGGTTGAGGCTCTCCGCCCATTGCGCCGCCAGGCCGCGGTCCGTCCCGTCGCGCATCACCCGCGCCGCCATTCGCCGCAGATTCTCCAGCAGCGCCAGGCGCAGCATGATGGGAACGGCCCACAGCTCGCCCAGGCTCAGCGGCGCCAGCGACTGATACGAAGCGATGAACCGGCCCAGCGTATCGGCGTCAATGCGGCCATCGCCGTGTGCGATGGCCTGCATCGACAGCTCGTATACGCGCGGCAACCCGGCCGACGGGCCGGAGGCCAGCGAAGGCAATTGTCGGCTGTAGCCGCGCGGCAGGTGGCGTCGCGCGGTCTGGATCTGTTCTTCGATCAGGTAGTAGTTGTCGAGCAGCCATTCCCCGGCCGGCGTCACCGGCCGCTGTTCGCGCACCACGCTGCTGAGCAGCGTGTTGGCGTCTTCCAGGACACGCTCGTTGGCCTGCAGGCGGTCGAGCAGCCGTTCCGCGCCTGGTCGCATCCGCACCCGGTGCTGGCGCGCAAGGGCGCGGCCGTAGACCTCCATCTGTTCAACGCTGTACAGCGCGGCGCGCAGTGGGCCCTCGGTAGCCTCGATGGCAGGCGCCGAGGCCTGGCGTTCACGCCAGCGCCAACGAACAAGACGACGCAGGCGAAGCCAACGGCCAAAAAGACGACGAAGGTGGGGCATAGGTTACCGATGGGGGGCAGGACGCGTCATGCATAGTTGCATTGGGGGTGCCGTGGTTGCTGTGAAGGCCGCGAGGGAGCGCGGCCTGCGTACTCATGCCGCAACCTCAGACCGTCGGCACAGTGCCGCCATCGATGGTGTACTCCACACCGGAGATGGAGGCCGCCCGCGGGGAGACCAGGAACGCAATCAGATCGGCGACCTCGGCCGGCTGGGCAGGGCGCCCAAGCGGAATGCCTCCCAGCGCCTGCATGACCTGCTGCTTGGCACCCGCATAGTCTGTGCCCGCATTGGATGCGATCCGCTCGACGAATGCGATCGCAGCCTCTGTCTCGATCCAGCCCGGCGACACGCGGACCACACGCACCCCCTTGGGCGTGACTTCCTTGGAGAGCGCTTTGCTGTAGGTGGACAACGCTGCCTTCGCAGCGGCATAGGCAATCGTGGCGTCATGCAGCGGGAGTACTCGCTGGATCGACGTCACATGCAGGATCACCCCGGAGCCCTGCGCGATCATCCCAGGCAACCAGGTGCGATCCATCCGTACCGCCGTCATCAGGTTCAGATCCAGCGCCTTCGCCCACTCCGCATCGTCCAGCCGTGCGAATCCCCCGGCCGGCGCCGAGGAGCCGCCCACCACATTGATCAGGATGTCGAGGCCGCCGAGATGATGCATGGTGGCCTCCGATGCCTGGCGTACGCCTTCGGCGGTGGCGAGATCCGCCGCCACATAGCGCACGCCATCGACAGGGCGCTTGGGCACCGACAGCGCCGACGCCACCACACGCGCACCCAGCCTGGACATCAGATCCACGACCGCAGCCCCCAGACCGCGGGCACCACCCGTCACCAGGACGCGCTTGCCTGCCAATTGCAGATCGAACGTCATGGCGCGATCTCCAGCGAGGCGATCTTGCCGCGTTCCAGGGTGAAGGCATAACGCAGCTGGACAGGGCTGCCGGGGAAATTGCCGGCCACTTCGCTGGTCACGATGCAGGTGCGGTCCAGTGTCTCCACCTTGCAAGGCTGCACGACATAGGTGTACTTGGCAGACGAAGCGTCTTTCCATGCCTCGATCTGGGCTGTGCCGGTATGGATCTTCTTTTCATCCAGCACGCGTCCGTCCGGCGTGAAGCAGCGGGCAACCGCGCGGCCATCGTGCTGGTCCGCGGTGAAATAGGCGGCGATCGGTTCGGGAAGGTCGAGCGTTTGCATTCTGGTGTCTCCGTTGTGGTGGGCGGCGCCAGATTGACGTGTTCCTTCTGGTAATAGAATCACCTACTATCTGAGCAGGCTATGTAGAAACGAGTGCACAATGCGCGGCGCTGAATTCGCAGAACTGAAGGCGTTCGTCGCCGTCGTGGACAGGTCCAGCTTCGCCAAGGCCGCGGATCACCTGGGGTTGTCGCGGTCAGCCCTCAGCCAGACCATCCGCCAGCTGGAGTCGCGGCTGGGCGTGCGCTTGTTGAACCGGACGACACGCAGTGTTTCTCCGACCGAGCCGGGGCGGCGGCTGCACGAACGCATGGCGCCGATGCTGCGTGAAATGGACGCGGCCGTGGCGGAGGCGGTCGACACACGCACGCACGCCTCGGGCACGCTGCGCATCAATACGCTCAGCATGGCCGCCAAGCGACTGATCGCGCCACGCTTGGGACGTTTTGCACGGGCCCATCCCGATGTGGTGCTGGATATCGTGATCGATGACACCTTGAGCGACATTGCCGGGGAGGGCTTCGATGCCGGCATCCGCGTGGGCAATCGCCTGCAGAAGGATATGGTGGCGGTCCGGATGACGCCGGATGTCGAACTGCTGGCCGTCGCATCGCCCGAGTACCTTGCCCGCCACGGTGAACCGAGAACGCCTGCGGATCTAAGTCGTCATACCTGCATCAATTGGCGCTTCCCCGGCAGCGGCAGGATCGCGGGCTGGGAATTCAGTAAAAAGGGCAAAACGGTCGAGTTTTTTGGCGAAAGTAGCGTGATTTCCAACCACCAGGACATCATCGTGCCGGCTGCGTTGCAAGGACTCGGCATCCTGTATGCCTACAACGACGATGACATCGCCGAGGCACTGCGCGATGGCCGACTGCGGCGCGTGCTGGCGGACTGGTCGCCAACGGTGCCCGGTCTGTATCTGTACTACTCGAGCCGACGGCACATGCTGCCGGGGTTGCGGGCCTTCATCGACTGCATGCTGGATCGTGATCTGGGCAGTGAGCCAGGTTGATTGGCGTGAAATGCGAGATCGACGGTTTTCGGGGACTGCTCCAATGCAGGGCGCGTTTTGTCCGAGGGCGGAAGACGAGTAGGCCAGACGATTAGGGGGGGCGCTATCCAGGGGTAGTGCGCAGGTCAGCTTCTGGCCGAACGCGGTCAACTCAGCCCGCCTACGCTCCCGCTAAGTAGAAGTACCGGTTGGCCCACAGTGCCTTTGCGGTGGCGGGGTCGGATCGGCACGTAGAGACTGGCTCCACCGAGGCCGGTAAGGGAATGGCATATGGCGACCAGGATCCGGGACGTAGCGCCGACCGTGTGTCTGGCTGCGGTCATCCTGCTGGTGCTTCCCGCATGCAGCCGAGAGACCACGAGCGAGAACCCTGCCTCGGCGGCCGAAGCCTCCCGCCCGGCCGTTCGCCCAGTGGCAACGCCGCCCAACATGCCTCCGCCGAATCCGTGGCTGGCGGACAGTGTCTACCCGACCTCCCACTTCAATCCGGCGGCCACCGATTCGGTGCTTATCGCGGGGCCGGTGGGTAGCCGAAACCTCACCGCGGCGGATGTAGCGACCGTGCCCACCCTGGTAACCTCCAATCCCACCATGAAGCGCGTGGGCGGGGAGGTGATCGCCTTCGCCAGCGGTGCAGTGGGCGTGCAGAAGATCCGGGTGACCGGCGATGCCTTCGAAGCCGTGGGAGGGCTGCTTCCTTACCCGGGATTTGAAACGTCCGCCGCGATGGCGACCCCGGCCGCGCTTGACGCCGCACTGACGCAGCTCGACGCTGCTTACCGTGCCAAGGACGAGACGAAGATCCTTGGCGCGCTGAAGGGCCTCGGCGCCGCTGGTCTCAACATGGAAAGTGGCATCAACGGGGTGTACAACCTGTTTGATCGAGACGGCAACCATTACTGCGTCTACGGTGGCACCCACGTGCTGAAGACAACCGATGGCAACGTGGTCGGTGACCCGCCGCGGATCGTCAAGACCGCCGATGTCGCCAAGGGGCTGCCCGAAGACGTCGCCAAGTCGGTTACCCGCATCATCGGGTTGAACATGACCTACGACGGCTTTCTGGCTGCTGCCGCTCCCGGCGCCTTGATCATCCTGGACCGGGATCTGAATGTGAAGGCGTCGGTGACGTTCAACGGCGAGGCAGTCGACAACAGCATCGTCATCGATGAACACAACGGCATCTATGTAGTCACCGAAAAGCACATGAACAAGGTGATCTGGAACGGAACGACGCTGTCCACCGATGAGAAGGACGGGGCGTGGTCGTCCCCCTACGATTCCATGCCCGGCGAGAAGGCATTGGCGATGGGCGCGATTTCCCGGGGTTCGGGCACCACCCCGACGTTGATGGGCTTCGGCAGCGACCCGGACAAACTCATCGTGATTGCCGATGCTGCTGAAACCGGCAGTAACGCGGTGGCGTTCTGGCGGGACGCGATTCCGGCAGGCTTCAAGCAGAAGCCTGGAACGCAGTCCAACCGCATCGCCGACCAGATCCGGATCGACATCAGCCAGATGACCATCGAGCCGTCCCCGAATGTGCTCGGTTACGGCGTTGCATTCCTCAACAGCACGTATCCAAAGCCGCTTCCGGCCGGCCCGGGAAATGCGTTTACCGGGGGCATCACCCGGCCGGCGCCGATGGGCATACAGAAATTCATCTGGAACCCGGACAAGGACGCGTTCGAGAGGGCCTGGATCAACCATGAGGTCGACAACACCGACATCATGGTGCCGGTCGTCTCGGCACCCACAGGCCTGCTTTACGCAGCGCACAAGGACAAGGACAAGGGCGTTTATCAGTATGTCGGCCTGGACTGGTCGACGGGCGAGATCAAGTCGCGCTGGACGTTCCCTGATGACAGTCGTCGCTGGAATGCCCTGGGTGGCATCACAACCATCATGGAGAATGGTGACCTGATGATAGGTGGGGTGTTCGCCGTAAAGCGGCTCAAGATTGGCGGCCGTGCCGAACAATCGCATTAGCGTCCGCTGACTTCGGCGTTGACGCAGTGGTCGAGAAGATCATGGAGGGCGCATCAAAAGGGCCCGGGCGGAAGGTCCGTCCGAGTCCCCCGCAAGAGAAGCTGGCCGTAGTTGCCCAGGCGCCCGAGAGCCAGGCGCCCCGCTCACGGGACAAGACGTCACCATGAACACGCGCAGGCGACATCTGTATCAGTCCATCGGGGCAGTGTTGGCTGGCGTTCTTGTCGCACCGGCTGTCGCGATTGCTCAAGCGGTGGTCGGCCCCGGCACGGTCAACAGCACGGTTACCGCGACGTCCGGCACGACTACGGTCGTGGGGAACACCACGATTGATACCGGCAACAATGATGGCGTGTGGGCCAATGGCGGCGACCTGCTGCTGGACATGAACTCGCCGCTTGCCACGCCGGGCGCGATTTCGGTCCTGTCCAATGCGCTTTCCCTGCACGCGACCAGCGGCGTCATTTCTGCGCCCCGCGGCATCAACCTGCGAGTCAGCGGCAGAGGGCAGGCGCTGTATGCCGACGGCGGCACGGTCTCTGTCTTTGCTGGGAATGTCACCAGCGCGGGCATCGGCAAGCTGGCCGGTGGCACGGCGGGCCTGATCCAGATGGCCAACATGCGCTACAACGATCCTGCGCTTTCCTCTGGCATGCAGGGCAACGGCATCGGCGTCGACGGTACCGCGCGGGTAGAGTTGAGCGGATTCAATCGCCTGTATATCGGCAGGACAGGCAACTCGTTCGGGCTGGGCGTCCAAGGCCCGATGGCCAAGGCGGTGCTCAGCGGCACCAACCAATTCACCTTCCAGCAGTCTGGCGCCATGGGCATCTATCTGTACGGCGGCGGGCAGCTGGAGATCAACAGCCCGCTCTCGCTGACCTTCAATGGCGCCAACTCCATCGGCGTCACAGTGGATAGCGGCAGCAATACCCAGGTGCTGGACGGCATTACGGCGAACTTCACCGCCACCACCGGCACGGCCGGTACCGGTCTGGTTGCGCAGCGGGGCGGCAGCGCGAGCCTGCGCAATTTCGTGGTCACCGGGCCTCGTGTGGGCATCGGCGTGTGGGTCGCCGAAAACTCTACCGTCAACCTGACCGGCGCAAGCCGCATCAGCATTACCTCGCCAACCAACGCTCAGCGCTATGCACTTACGGTTGGCACCAGCATGGCGGGTGTGGATGCCATCTTCGGCACTGCCTCGGGCACCTCCGTCAGAGGCGGGGCGGTGGTTGCCACGGGCACCCTCAACAGCACGGGCACCCTCTGGAGCAACCCGGTGGCCGGGAGCTATGGCATCTATGCCGGCGCCAACAGTGCATTGGCCAGTGTGGTCAACCTGACCGGCGACACCATCGAAACGTCCGGGGCGGGGTCGGTGGGTATCGGCACGTATGGGAATGCGCAGGTCTTCGTCGTCGACTCGACCGTCCGCAACAGCGGGGGCGCTGACGCCATCTATATGCGTAATTTTGGCAGCCCCACCCAGGTCACCGACAACAACGAGGTCCATCTCACCAATACCAGTGTGATCGCCACCGGCGCCGCTTATGGCGTCCTCTCCGCCAATCAGTCCAATGGCTGGGACAACGTGTTCAGCATGCGCGGTGGCTCGCTCACGACCGAACAGACGGCCCTCTATGCTTATGGGCCGTTGAGCGCCACCGTGCAGGACGCCACGGTCCGCGGGGACGACTACCTGCTATGGGCGGCCAACATCGGCGCTACTGGTGAAGCAACCCTGCTGGACCTGATCGCGTCCAACAGCACATTGCAGGGCGATGCCGGCGCGGACTCTGCGGCACAGGCCAACATCACGCTGCAGGCCGCCAGCCACTGGACCGGGGCTGCGTGGAACCTGAGCAACGCAGCCATTGATGCCACCAGTGCCTGGAGCATCCCGCAGAACTCGACGGTGTCGCGGTGGGTGCGCAATGACGGGCGCATCGAGTTCCTGCCGCCTGTCGGCGCGAACGACTACAAGTTCCTTTACACCACCTCGTATGCCGGCGGCGCAGGCAGCGTGATCGCGCTCAACACCTATCTGGACAGCGATGGCTCGCCCAGTGACCAGCTGATCATCCAGGGCGGCAGCGCCAGTGGCAGCACCCGCCTGGACATCCACAATACCGACGGGCCCGGCGCGCTGACCTTTGGTGACGGCATCCGCGTGGTGAGCGCGCTCGATGGTGGAACCACCGCACCGGATACCTTCTTCACCAGCGCGCCGGTACTGGCCGGTCCGTATGCGTATCGGCTGCACCGGGGCGGCTATGCCGCCGGCGACGGGCAGGACTGGTTCCTGCGCTCGTCGATCGACTGCAACAATCCAGCCGCGCCGTCCCCGCCGTGTCCCGTACCGCCGCCACCGCCGCCCCCGCCGCCACCTCCACCCCCGGATCCGCCACCGGGACCGACCCCGCCGGATCCGGATCCGACACCGCCCGAGCCACCTCCGCTGCCGCCGCCGTCACCGGCGCCACCAGAGCCGGACCCGTATGCACCCCAGCCGGTGCCCGTGCCGGAGTACCGCAGCGAGGTGTCGCTCTACAGCGCGTTGCCGGCCATGGGATTGCGTTACGGCTGGGCCACGCTCGGCAACCTGCACGAGCGAGTAGGGGAGCAGGAGCAGCTGCGCCAACGCGCCGACCTGCGCGGGGATGCGTATTTCAACGGCGCCTGGGTGCGCGTGATCGGCGAGAACGGTGACGTGGAAGGCAGCCGACGCGGCATCTACGGTGGCAGCCCGCGCTACGACTACGACATTCTGGCCATCCAGGCCGGCGCGGATGTTTATGCGGTGGAGCATGACGACGGAAAGCGCGACCACGCTGGCCTGTATCTGGGGCAGGGCAGGATGCGCAGCGATGTGACGCATTTCGATGGCACGCTGGCCGGCCGCAACCAAGTCAAGGGCACTTCACTTGGCCTTTATTGGACGCGCTACTGGGACGAAGGCCAGTATCTGGATGCGGTCTGGCAGGGAACGTGGGGCAAAGGCAAATCCAGGTCGAGCAACGGCATTCTGCTGGAGCGAGACAGTTTCGGCTGGGGGGCATCGCTGGAAGGAGGCTATCCGTTCCAGATCGATGAGGAGGATGAGGATGAAATCCTCGAGCCACAGCTGCAGGTGATCTATCAGCGGATCGACCGGGACCACCACCGCGACCCCGCCGCGCTGATCCGGTTCAGCAACATGGACTCGCTCGCTGCCCGCCTGGGCCTGCGGTGGGCCAACACCTGGACCCTGGAGCCCACGCATGACGGCATCCGGCGGTTGTTCACCGGATGGCTGCGGCTCAATGGCTGGCATGAGTTCCGTGGTCAGCCGGTGACCGAGTTCTCTTCGGCTGAGGGTTATGTGCCGTTCGAGGCCAATCTGAAAGGCACGTGGTGGCAGCTCAACGCCGGGACGAGCTGGCAGTTGGGCGCTTCGACCAGCCTCTACGCGAACATCGGCTACCAGCGCAGCTTCGACCGTGCGTTTGATGCTTGGGACGGCAAGGTGGGCGTGCGTTGGAACTGGTAACGTTTTGGGGAGCAAAAGCCTCTGAATTCAATTAGGGGGGACTATGTGGGAACAAAAGGACATCAATTTAGAGCACGGCCAGCGATAGCTTGAGGAGGCCCGCGTGGTACCTAGCTGCGGCCGCCAGCATTTTACATAATATACATTATGCGAAATGGCGAAATGCGCCGTTTGGTTGGGCTTTTCAGGAGTAGCTGTCCGTCCTTTCAATAGTTAAGTGTCCATACTTCTGCGTATCTGCCCTTGGTCCAAGTCGCCGGCGTCGGCGTAGCGCTTGTTGTTTCCGTTACCTTGGCGGCAGTCTGGCTGGCCAACCGCCAAAATGCAGCAGACGCCCGAGAGCTAGCTGGAGGGAAATGCCCTTGTTGTGGCAAATCTTTGGATGGCTGAAGTTTCACATAGGGAGCCTCTAGCGTTCAAAACGCCTGACGAAAGTGTTCCTAATTAATGGCTCTGGCTGGGCTCTACGCGAGCCGGCGCTCCTAGTTCGTGGCCTTGGATGAGCTCTTCTTAGCCCGCTGCTTGGGGCTTGCCTTCCGTGCACCGGGATTCACCTGGCTTCGCCTAAGCGCAGCCTCTAGATCCGCCGGCAAGTTCTGGAGCTTGGCCAGTTGCTCTGCTAGCGCTGCACATCTGCCACGCTGGTTGTCCACCACCTGTAGTGCCGCCGCAGTGGCTGAGTGTGCCTTTTCGAGGCTACCCCGCATCTCTGCTTCAATCGAAGTATGTCTTTTCACTGCGCTGGCCAGCTGCGCCTGCAACACCTTGCTCTCTTGTCTAGCGCGATCAAGATCACCCAATGCGCGGTTTTCGACAGATCTGACGTGCTCAGCCAGGCTCTCGCGCTCAGATCTCGCCGATTCCTCAGTCTTTTGGAGTCTGTCGTAGAGCGCTTGGCGTGAGGCCTCCACTTGCTCAAGTCGCTGAATGGCGGCGGTACGCTGCCCGGCTAGTTCCGCAGCCTGCTGCTGAAGCTGATCGACCAATCGCTGCAATTCGTAGGCCCGGGTGCATGCGACGCGCTCCGCGGCAATGGCCTCTTCCGACCTCGCGTGGACAGCGCTCATCTCACCTGCAAGTGCCTTGGACCGGACAAGAAGCTCCTCTTGTTTGAGTGCAAGGTCCTCGCGCACCTCGGAGAACTCAGCAAGGACCGCATCACGCGCATGTTCTAGCGCTAGCGCCCACCATTGCCCGGCAAGCTTTCCCAAGACAGTTGGAGCGTCTTTCATGCTTGGACTCTCAGGGTGCAACCGACTTCCGAGGCTTTGCCACCAAGTCTCCAGCAAGCGGGTTACCGTGTTCGGGGAGCCCGTACCTAGGTGTGCCCGAACGCGCTCCACCGTCGGGCGCTCGCCCTTTGCGACAAGCGCGTCAGCGGCGCCGTGCACGTCCAGTTCCGTGATGCCGCGAGCCATTGAACTATCTCCTGTGCGGGCGCCCTGCCCCGTTGATTCCATACTGGCGATAAGTCAGGCTGCCGATGCGGTCCGCGAGCTGCTGGCCGAGGCCGCGGCCGAGAACACCACCCGCAGCTACGCCAGCGCCCTGCGCTACTGGGCTGGCTGGCATGCGGCGCGTTACGGCATCGAGTTGGCCTTCCCGGTACCCGAAGCCACCGTGCTGCAGTTCGTGGTCGACCATGTTCAGCGCCGGTCAGCTGAGGGCGAATTGGCGTGGGAATTGCCGCCGGCAGTCGATCAGGCCTTGGTGGGGGCCGGACTGAAAGCCAAGCTTGGGCCCTGGACGCTGGCCACTGTGCGGCATCGCGTTGCCGTGCTGTCCACCGCACATCGGCTCAAACAAGCCGCCAATCCCTGCGAGCAGCCGGCGATCCGCACCGTGCTCAGTCGCGCCGCGCGAGCCGCGGTCAAGCGCGGCGAGCGCCCACGCAAGAAGACTGCAATCACCCTGGCCGAGCTGGAGGCCATGTTGGCCACCTGCGACGACAGCCTGGAAGGAGTTCGGGATCGCGCCCTACTCTGCTTCGGGTTTGCCAGTGGCGGCCGCCGGCGCAGCGAGATCGCCGCCGCCGACCTGCGCGACCTGCGCCGCATCGGTGAAGCGGGCTATATCTACCGACTGGAACACAGCAAGACCCAGCAGGCCGGCGTCACCGCGACCTCCACGCCGGACAAGCCGGTCCTGGATCGGGCCGCCCTCGCTCTGCAGGACTGGTTGGAGGCCTCCGGGATTACCGAGGGGGCGATCTTCCGGCGGCTGTGGAAATATCGGGTCGGTCCTGCCCTTTCCCCGGCCGCCGTGGGTGAGATTGTGCAGCGACGGGCGCGGCTTGCCGGGCTGGAGGGAGATTTTGGCGGGCACAGCCTGCGGTCAGGATTCGTGACCGAAGCCAGCCGCCAAGGTGTGGCACTTCCAGCGATCATGCAGCTGACCGAGCACCGGTCGGTGTCGAGTGTGATCGGGTATTTCCAGACGGGCAGTGCCACGGCGAATCCCGCTGCTCGCTTACTGGAAGATTGATGGCCCAGGGCGGGCTATGGGCGCGCGTCAATTGATGCGCACCACTGCCCCTGCAATGGCTTATCCTGTGGCTGATGGACCTGTACTGAGGGTCGGCAGGGAATCGTTACGTACAGGGCCAAAAGCTGCCTAAGCAATTGAAACGAAATGATAATTGCCTTATCCCGATAGCGGATCTCCCCGTCTATGGGGCCTGTTCAAGGACTTTCGCTGTATAGCTCAGCGGCGCCACTTCCCTATCAAGGTCGAGATGGTAGTCGCCGAAGCGATTGATGTGGCTGGTCCGATACGGCGACAGGCCGGCCAGGATCTCGGGGGTCAGTTCAATCCCCTCCTTCCGCATCTCAGCCAAGGTCCGGCTCATGCCTTCTACGTTGTGGAGGATGATCATGTTGGCGACCAGCTGGCTGTACTTGATGATCTTGCGCTGCTCGTGTTGGACGTTCTCAGCAATGATCCCCTGGCTGCCAAAGAACACCCATTTTACGAAGCCGTTGTACTCCTCGCTCTTGTTGGTCGCAGCATGGATCGTTTTCCGAATCTCGTTGTCGTCGATGTAGCGCAGCAAGAACAGCGTTCGGACGGCCTTGCCAACTTCCCGGAAGGCGAAGTACAGCTTGTTCTTCCGGCTGTAGGTGCCCAGCCGGCGCAGGATCGAGGACGCGGTGATCTTCCCCAATCGGATTGAGATCACCACCCGCAGCATGTCGTGGAGATGGGTCGCGATCAGTTGCCAGTCGATGCTGTCTCCGAACAGTGCCTGGATGTTCTTATAGGTCCTACCAGGTTCGGGCCGGAAGAATGTCAGATCCTTGATGTTTCGTATCCTGGGCATCAGCTGGATGCCCAGCATGTGGGCCAAACCGAAGACCGGATAGCTTTGGGCCTGCGTGTCGCCATGGACGATCTCGGGCTGGATGTCGGACGTGTTGGCCAGCAGGCCATCGAGGATGTAGATGCCCTCGTGCACGCCACAGGGAATGAAGTGGCTGAACAGCGCCACGTATTTGTCGGACACATGGTAGTAGCCGATGCCGCCGTAGCCGCCGTAGCGGATGTGGTACTCCGACAGCAGGTTGTCCTCGTACACGCTCCACTTGGTGCCATCTGCTGACGCGCTCTTGCCGCTGCCCCAATAGCCCGGCAGGTCAAATTTGTTGTAGGTATTGATGACCTCCACGATGGCCTTCTCAAGGACATCTTCGGTCACGTATTTGAGGTTGAGCCAAGCGACCTGGCGACGGCTGAAGCCCTTGATCGACCGCGCCGTCTGCGTCGGACCCAAGTTGCAGCCATAGCAAAACAGCGTGGTGATCACCCGTCGAGGGAGATCTTCAACCTGGCTCTCGGTGCCGGCGATCGGACGGAAGAATCGGTGCAGATCCAGCCATTGGCTGGCGTCGATCAGGACATCGACGATGCTGGACTCCGGGAGCCGTTCGGCGATGAGGCGGTCCACGGTGGCAATGGCGCTTGAGACCTCGGCGCGTTGCCCCTTCCGCAGTACCAGGCGTCCTTCCAGAATGTCCGCATGAACATTCTCGGGGAAACGCTCGTCAACTTCGTCGGCCAAGTCGGTCAGTTGTGCGCGCAACCCGGCCACGAAAGTCGCAGCGTCGGTGGGCAAGCCTGACACCTGGCCATAGGCTTCCAGTTCCTGGGCCAAGGTGGCTTCATCGACCAGCTGCTCGCGGTAGTCGTCAAATCGTTCGCTGCTCGGGATGAAGAGATCTCCCGACTTCAGTTCGTCCTTGACCTGCACCAGCACGGCCAGCTCGAAGTACTTACGGTGCATCCAGCCGGCGCCTGCCGCGCTGGCCCGCTTGCCAAACACGTGCTGACGCCAGAGCTTGGACATCCAATCGAAGTCCTTTTCCGGGTCCAGGCCGAGGGATGCGACCTCGATCAGCTCACGGCGTTGGTTGCGCAGCGACAGCACCGCTGCAATCAACGGCTCCATGCCGGCATCGTGGCTGGTTGCCCGCAAGTTCATCAGCTCCAGCCCATTGAACAGCAGCGGCCTGACCGCGCCGTAGGGTTGCAGCATGAAAGGCAGATAGTTCTTTCCTGCGTATGCCATATGTTCTTCGCATTCGGCCAACAAGGTCGACACTTCCGCTTCCAGACTGTTATCGATGGCATCCACGCGCTGACTATCGCTGCCGTCGAGCTGATAGGCCTGCAGGATTTCCTTGAGCTGGCCGATCAGGAAGTCGGCCCGCTTGGCATGTTCGAGCTGGTAGGCCAGCAGCTTTTGCTGGGCCGTGTTCTCCAGCCCGCGCACCTGCTTGATGAACAGCTCGGCTGCGTCATCCAGCGTCTTGGCATGCTGGGCGCGAATGAAGATGGTGGCCAACGCATAGCGCTTGTCCGGAGCCAGTTCGGCTAACTCGCTGGCGTCATAGGCGCGAGCCATTGCACGGAATTGCTTGAGCTTGGGCACCGGCACATCGATGGGAGGCAGCTGCTCGGCCAACTGCTGCAGCATGCGGATGTGCTGCAGATAGAACCGGACCTCCTTGTTGGTCGGTCGGCCAGGCTCGCGCTTGAGCGATTGCCAGCCAGTAAATCTGGAGCCTTCCGGTGCGCGCAGCAATTCGTCAATGAGCGTGCGCGTGGCAGGCGTCAGCGCGTGACTGATGCTGCGGTAGTAGCCCAGATTGACCCGCTCACGTGCGCCGATGGCGGCCAGCTCCAGGGTGCGGAAGCCTGGCAGTTCGTAGCGGTGGTGCACCAGCTCTTCGAGCAGGACGTTCACGATGTCCGGGATGGTGTGCTTGGTCTGGGCTGCTCCGGTGGCCACCGTGTCCAGCCAGGCCAAGCCTGATTTGTCCAGGGGATGTACCCCGATGAACTGCCGAAGCTGCGGCATATGGCGGCGCTGGCTACCGGAAGCGTCGTAACGTTCGAGCTGGTCGGTGTCCAATACGCGCCCGAGTCGGGCGGCCTTGGCGATGTGCTTCCGGATCCGCTCGGGCACTTCGGCTAACACCGTGAAGTAACCCAGGCGCTGGAAGAGCTTGAGATGAATCAGTACCGCCAGCTGCGGTCCCGGCTGGGTGGTCAGCTGCTTGGCGAATGCAATCTCAGCGGCGGTGGGGGTATAGATCTCCTCCAGTTCCTTGGCGGTGGGATCAGGCTTCAGTCGCGGGTAGGCGGTCTCGTGAAGGGTAGCCATTGGATCCGGAGGTTATGAGGGGATCAATCCCAGTGCCGGCCGTCGTCTGTATTGAGAGACGCTTCCAGGAAACACTGGTGCGTATCGGCCATGCGGTGCATGTCATCGAGCAACGTGGCCAGGATTTCATCCAGATCCCGGTCGGGATCGGTGGGAACAGTCAACTGGTACTCGCTGCTGGCAGTGTTCAGGCGCACAGCCTGGAACGGGGCCAAGCAGATCTCTTCGATCCGGCCTCGGGCCTTGGCCGCGCCGCGGCCCGTGCGGGCAAACGGGGTCAGCACCATGCGCAGGCGCAGCTGCAAGGCCGGTTTGCCCTCGGGCGCCGGCAGTGCCATCGCCGGTACCGGCGCGGTTGGACTGGGCAGGCTTGCTTCAATGCGGTCACGGGCAAAGGGGTCACGCCCGTCGAGATAGCGCATGGCCGACTGCACATCGCGCCAGCCCACGTACTCCATCAGCGCCTTCATGTCCCAGCCTTGGTCGTTGGCCCAGCTGGCAAAGCCGCGGCGCAACGAATGGCTGCTGTGGAGCC
Organism: Stenotrophomonas sp. PUT21; assembly: GCF_052232875.1. Classification (NCBI taxonomy): domain Bacteria; kingdom Pseudomonadati; phylum Pseudomonadota; class Gammaproteobacteria; order Lysobacterales; family Lysobacteraceae; genus Stenotrophomonas; species Stenotrophomonas sp. PUT21. The sequence goes on from NZ_CP197645.1 coordinate 1,729,547, forward strand.
CCGCATCGGCAAAGCCGGCACTGGTCAGCAACTCGCGTAGCAGGCGCACCAAGCTGTTGGGATGCAGGCCCTCGGCGCTCACCTGGCCCCATTGGTTAACCGCCCGAAACACCGGCCCTTCGTGCAGGTCGGCCGCCTGCAGCCACACCTGGGTCGCCTCCACCGGGCACAACCGCGACAACGCCGGCACCTTGTAGGTGACGCCGGCGGCCTGGCGGTCGCCCTTGCTGCGCGGCAGGAAACAGGTCATCCCCTGTCCCGGCACCAGCGTGAGATGGGCCACGTCCAGACGCAGCAGTTCATCGCCACGGAAGCCCCGCCAGAATCCGAGCAGCACCAACGCTCGGTCGCGTTGATGGCGCAGCGCCGCCGCTCCGTCGCCCCGGGCATGCGCCGCCGCGATCGCGGCAGCCAACCAGTCATCGAGCTCGACCAGCCGCCGAATCTGCAGCGGCGCGGCTTGCTTGACCTGGCCCGGGTGCAGGGTCTGGATGCCTTTGAGCACCTTGCGCACCAGCGGCGACCGGGTCGGGTCGACAAAGCCGTGGTCGCGGTGCCAAGAGGCAATGGCGGCCAGCCGGTGGCGAAGCGTGCTGGCGGCTAGGGTCTGCGCATACGCGGCCAGGTACCGCGCCACGCTGTCCGGTGTCGCTGGGAGGTGGCCTTGCCATTCAACCTCGAAGTGCCGCAGCGCCGACGCATAGCTGCGCACCGTGTTCTGGCGCGTGGCTGCATCGAGGTAGCGGTCCAGTTCGGTCACTGGCGCGTGGCCTCCACAGCGACCGGCTGCCGCAGGGTCGACAGGATGGTGCATTCAGCCCGCTGCCCACCGTGGCAACTGGCAATCACCCGTTCCAACTCGGTGGCCATGCGCTCCAGGTCGGCCATGCGCGCCCGCACGTCGGTCAGATGGCTGCGTGCCAGCCGGTCCACGTCCCCGCACGAAAGCTCCTCATCGCCGGCCAGCTGCAGCAGGCTGCGGACCTCCTCCAGGCTGAAGCCTAGGTCCCGGCCGCGCGCAATGAAGCGCAGCCGCTCGATGTCGGCCGGGCCATAGACCCGGTAGCCATTGCCCGAGCGCCCCGGGCGCGGCAACAGGCCGATCCGCTCGTAATAGCGGATCGTCTCCAGGTGGCATCCACTGGCGTCGGCAGCCTCACTGATTTTCATTCGTAGTACGCTTGACTCCGTAGTAGCTACGGACTTTACACTCACCTGCTGTGTCATGCCAGCGACCCGCCCGGGCCCGGCTTCCCTGCGACTGGAGATGTTCCGATGAGTGATTGCGGCTGCCACCACGAGGCCAAGAATGCGCAGGAGCGGCGCGTCCTCTGGATCGCCCTAGCGTTGAACGCGGCGATGGCCGTGATCGGCGGCATCGCCGGCTGGATTGCCCATTCCACTGGCCTGCTGGCCGACGCTCTGGACATGCTGTCCGATGCCACCGCCTATGCCATTGGCCTGGTCGCTATCGGGCGCACGGCGCGCTTCAAGGCCAATGCCGCTTGGGTCAGCGGCAGCGTGCTGCTTGTGCTGGGTGTGGGCGTGTTGGTTGAGGTGGGCCGCCGGGTGATGTACGGCGCCGAGCCGGTCAGCGGCTGGATGATTGGCACCGCCCTGCTGTCGCTGGCGGTCAATATGGCGGTGCTGCGCATGCTGGCACCGCTAAAGTCCGGCGAAGTGCATCTGCGAGCGACGTGGCTGTTCACGCGGGCCGATGTGGTCGCCAATGTTGGGGTGATCCTGGCCGGTCTGTTGGTGTGGTGGCTGGCCAGCCCGTACCCGGATTTCGTGATCGGCGCCCTGATCGGCCTGTATGTGATCAAGGAAGCCTTCGAGATTTTAGGTGATGCCCGCCGGGCAGGTGCCGACGCGCGCAAGACGGCTGCATGACCAGGCTTGGCCGACTGAGCTCGGACTCTGGCGGCTGCGCTTGAACCCGGCACTGTCACGTGGCGCAGCTGGCCCCCGACCTAATCCGTCGCAGCTCAATCTGCGTGACCGTGCGGAAGCTCAGGCAAAACGTTAACTTTCTGTTCTTCGGATGCCGGATTCCGTCAATTTCCCGCGCCAGCTTTTGCCTGGCCACCTGACTCGCAGAGGCCACTCGAGCCCGCGAGATTGATGAATAAGCGTCAGCTTGCTGATGAGCGGTACCCAAGGTATCTTTCCGGCCTCAAATGTATCAGTCCTAGCCACACGTGCCTTCCATTGTCATCCATGCCAAGCGCTACGCTCTGGCACTGCTGCTCGCAGTGATGATCATCGTGCCTGTCGTTGATGCTTCGGTCTGCTTCTCTGAGGAGCAGTCACACCAGGAAGTGGCAGGGCCAGGCGATGGCCACCCCGATAAGGCGCATGCCGCTTGTGGTCACGGTCACTGCCACCACAGCAGCACTTTTGTGGCGTCCAACGGTTTCACCAGTGCCGAAGCCGCAAGAAATGAAGGCGGGCACACGTTCTACGAACAGCCCATGACGTCCCACATCCCGGACACGCTGATTAGACCTCCCAGGCTTTGATCGCATAAAAGGCGCAACGCGCCTGTCAGTCCTTCTGCGATCACCTTTGTGTAGGTCTTTCCATGAACACATCTTGTTGCTGGGCGCTCCGTGCGCTCGGCCGACGCGTGGCTGCACGTGCAGTCGCCGGCCAGTACTGCGCCGCCTTGAAGAAGGCGACCTGAATGCCCTTCTCAACATCTACCAATCTCCGAACTGCACGCGATCGAGCGGCACTACTGATGGCAACCTCCGTGCTTGCCATCGGCGCATCTCTTGGTGTGCGCGATTTTGGGCCTGTCGACGAACCGAGATTTGCCTTGGTTGCCACCCAAATGGTGGCAACCGGAAGCTCGCTGTTCCCGCGTCGGGGAGCGGAGCTGCACCCAGACAAGCGTCTCTTCATGTGGATCTCGGCTGCACTGCTGTCACTGACCCAAAACCTGCGGACCGCGGTCCTGGCCCCTTCGCTGGTGTCAGGCGTTGCATATGTGTGGATGGCTTTCCATCTAGGAACGCGCAATGGCGGCCGTGTGCGCTAGGGGCGCGCGCGGTGGTCAATAAAAAGGAATCACCAATGCATTACGTGAAAACAGAATTCAACCGAGGCAGTTCGCGCGGGGGCCTAGGCTCAGATCCACTGGGCCGTCTTGGCAAGCCCATCTGCGGCCCGCAGCTGGGCGTCAACACGTTGATTATCATCGTGGCGATGTACTTCACGTTCTTTCTCAACAGCGCGTTCTTCGCAGAAGTAATTGCGAAGAGTGGTGCGGACGGAGCAGCTCGTGCGCTACTTGTTATCTCTACGGGAGCGATCCTCACTGCCTTGAATGTGCTCATTCTCGGATTGCTATGCGTTCGATGGACGGTGAAGCCGGTTCTTGCATTGCTTCTCGTCGTGTCCGCTACTGCTGCCTACTATTCAGACAATTACAGCGTCTACTTCGACGCCAGCATGGTACGAAATGTGCTGAAGACCGACGGCGCTGAAGCCGGAGAGTTGCTGACCTGGGGCTTCTTTCTTGCGGTACTAATTAAAGGCGTCGTGCCAGCTATCGCGGTATGCATGGTAAGGCTCCAACGTTCTTCCAATGTGACGCGGGCGATACTTGCAAGAGTGCTTCTACTTGGCATGGCGGTTGTTGTAATCGTTGGCGCGGCAATTGCGTCATTCGACGACCTCTCATCACTCATACGCAATCACAAGCAAGTCAGATACCTTGCAAACCCTGGAAACTACATCGCTTCCATTGCGAAGGTTGTGCGAGAAGACACCCGTGCGGAGCGCGGTCCGATCCAAGTGGTTGGCCCCGATGCCATGATGACGCCTCATCCGCCAGGCGCGAAGCCCCACTTCTTGGTCATCGTTGTAGGTGAGACGGTTCGTGCGCAGAACTGGGGTTTGAATGGATACGGCAGACAGACAACGCCACAGTTGGCAGCGTTGGACGTCGTCAACTTCTCGGACGTGACTGCCTGCGGGTCAAATACTGAAGTTTCCGTGCCTTGTATGTTCTCGGTGTATGGAAGGCGAGACTACGATCGAGACAAGATCAGGGGCTCAGAGTCGCTGCTCCATGTGCTTGAGCGAGCTGGCATCAAGACGTTATGGCGGGACAACCAGACAGGTTGCAAGGGGGTTTGCGCGGACCTGGCGTTTGAGTCCTTCCGCGTGCCTACCAAGGATGGGTTGTGCGATGACCAAGCGTGTCGCGATGAGATCATGTTGCGGGGATTGCATGACGCTATCGATGACAATCCGGGTGATGTTGTGGTCGTTCTGCATCAGCTGGGGAACCACGGGCCGAGCTACTACAAGCGATATCCCGAGGATCTGAGGAAGTTCACGCCTGACTGCCGCAATGCAGATCTGGGCAAGTGCACGCGCCAGCAGATCGTCAATGCGTATGACAACGCAGTCCTTGCGACAGATGACTTCCTTGGAAAGACCATCCGGATGCTTGAGCAGGATCAGAGCCATGACACTGGATTGATCTACGTTTCCGACCACGGTGAGTCACTGGGAGAGGCGAACGTCTATCTCCACGGTCTCCCCTATGCCATTGCTCCCGACACTCAGATCAAAGTGCCCATGGTCATGTGGATGTCCGAGGGCATGAAGAGCAGCAACAACCTGGACCTTCAATGTGTCCGGGACCGATCAAACCGCCCGGCCAGCCACGACAACCTCTTCCATTCTGTACTCGGCCTCATGAACGTCCGGACGAAGTCGTTGGACGAAAGCCTGAATCTTTTCTCCGGTTGTTCCATCAACGCCGGGTCCACTTCATAACGGGCGACAACGAGCACGCTGCTGGAAGCGCCCAGCAGCGGCTCTTGGGGTCCTAAATTAAGGAAGCAACACAGTGGCAGATATGTACGGTCATCGTCCGCGGAGCATTGCCCGCGTTTTCAAGGCGCTCCGCTGGTCCCTCCAAGGACTACGATCAGCTTGGCTGCATGAATCCTCGTTTCGACTCGAGGTTGTCGCGGCCGTGGTGGCACTACCGGCAGCGATTCTGCTGGGCCACTCAGCGGTTGAGCGAGCACTTCTAATGGGGAGCGTGCTGGCTGTTCTGGCCTTGGAGCTGCTGAACTCCGCCATCGAAGCGGTTATCGAACGGTATGGCCCAGAGATCCATGAGCTGGCGGGTCGCGCTAAAGATATGGGTTCGGCCGCTGTGTTCGTGGCTCTTTGCAATGTCGCCCTCACATGGGCCGTTATCCTTGTGGGTTGATTCCCTGGGTCCCGACCTGAACGGGGCTAGGGTGCGTTCAAGCACAGCCACCGTAGTGTTTTTATGTAATTGTATCCGTCCAAAAGAGGTTGCTAACCTTTCCCAATGCGTCGCTCTCTGCCTGCTATTCGTATATACCTGATGCTGCTGCTTTTGGCGGCGTTCGTGGTCGTGCCTGTGGCCGAGGCATTGGCGTGCGCGCAAGAAGCGACGGTCAGCGTGGGCGATGTGCACGCCTTGCAAAGTGATTCAGACTCCGAGTCGAGCAAGAGCAAGGATTCGTCCAGTGCCGATGCCTGTGGCCATGGGCATTGCCACCATTCAACGGCAAGCCTCCCAGCTGCCGGTCACGACGATCTGTTCGCCGATGGCCGGATCTCGCTGCACAGTACCGAGCACGTGGACGTCTACGCGCTACGACTCGACGGTCCCATGCGCCCCCCCCGTATCTGATCTGGCTCTGCCTCGCACTTGCGGGTCGTTCGCTCAGATAATTTACGGGAGTTTTTATGTCGATTTTGCCAGGCCGGTCGCTTTCAGCGACCGGGTTGACTGTCGCTATTCTGTTGGCGTTGGTGCCAATCGGACATGTAGCTGCTCAAACTGCACCATCTTACGAATCGTTGCTTTCTCGCTTGAACCAGATGCCTGCGACGGTCCAAGGCGTCGCGCTGGCTGAGGCAGCCGAGGCGCGGGTACAACAGGCTCGGGCACTGCCCAATCCGACGGTCTCCATCGAAGCGGAGAACGCCTACGGCACTGGTCCCTACAAAGGTTTCTCAAACGCTGACAGCATTGTCACCCTCTCCCAGCCGCTGGAGATTTGGGGTCAACGAGGGGCCCGAGTGCGCGCCGCGCGTGCGGAGGCTGGGGCTGCAGGCTTGCGGGGTGATCTGATGCGCAGTGACGCAGCGGGTCGCCTGGCGGCGACATACGCCGAAGCAGAGGCTGCGCTGCGCCGATATGAGTTGGCCAGCGAGGCATTGGCCTTGATTGAACAGGACGCCAAGGCGGTAGCTGCGATGGTCAGCGAGGGACGTGAGCCCAACCTGCGCGGTGTGCAGGCACGGAGCGAGGTCGCCAATGCAAAGGCAAGCCTGGATGAGGCCGAGGCCTACCGGGATGCGGCGCTTGCTCGCCTGGCCGGCGTGTCCTTGGTGGACAGCCCCCTGACCGACATCGGTGAAAGCCTGCTTGACCGCGTGCCCTCTCACCCAGTCGCTATTGAGGTCGCCCCGCTTGCCGTTCGCATTGCCCAAGCTGAAGCGGAAGCCTCCGGCCGCCTTATCGATGTCGAGCGCAAGCGTGCGTTGCCACAACTGAGTGCATCCGTGGCTCAGACGCGCTTCCGCCAAGCGGGCGACCAAGCTTACAACGTGGGCATCAGCCTTTCGATCCCCCTATTCGATCGTAACCGCGGTGCGATCCAGGCGGCCTATGCGGAACAACGTGCTGCCGAAGCGGTTCTGGAGGCTCAGAGGCGTGACAGTGAGGCGGCCCGTTTGGGAGCGGTAGCGAGTCTCAAGGCATCCAACAGCCGCGTACGAGCAGCGGATGAAAGCGTACAGGCCGCAGATGAAGCCTATCGGCTGGCCCGCATCGGATTCGAGGCAGGTCGTATATCGCAATTGGAGCTGCGCAGCACGCGATCAACCCTGATCGCTGCGCGTGGCAGTGCTGTGGATGCCCGTCTTAGCCGGGTGGCAGCAGAAATCGACCTCGCCCGCCTTGAAGGGCGCGCACCGTTTGTGGAGGCAAAATGAACAAGTACGGAAACAAGACGCTCATCGGAGCGACGCTGCTGGCTACCTTGATGATGACCGGCGCGCTGACCTCATGCAGTGGCGGGGCGCAGGAGGATGCCAAATCCACCGGTACGGAGGCAGAAAAGCCGGCTGGAAAGGATGATGGTCACGACGATCACGCAGCTGACGCAAAGCCGGGCTCCGCCGAGGCGCACAGTGAAGGTGATGGTGATGGCGAACATGGCGAAGAGGAGTCCGAGGAAGGTGTAGTCAAGCTGACGCCTGACCAGATCAAGGCATCTGGCATCGGCGTGGTGGCTGTCGGCCGCGGCGGTGGCGCATCGACCCGCCTTGCAGGTCGCGTCGAGCCGGCCATCGGGGGGCGTGCTGCCATCGCCTCAACGGTCACCGGCCGCGTTGAGCGCGTGCTTGTTGCGCCGGGTACAGCCGTCAAGAGCAACCAGCCCCTGGTGATCATTGTCAGTGGAGAAGCTGCGACCTTCAAAGCCGCCGCCACTGCCGCTGCGGCGGAGGCCGAAGCCATCCGCCTGGCCTACGGCCGCGACAAGTCTCTTGTCGAGCAGGGCGTAGTGGCTCGCCAGGAGCTGGAGGCCTCGCGCGCGCGCTCTTTGGCCGCTGATGCCGCCGCTAGTGCTGCACGTGCACAGGTAGCGGCCAGTGGATCTCCGGACAGTTCCGGCCGGGTGACAATCTCCAGTCCTGTCGCTGGCGTGGTTGGCAACGTCCAAGTGACGCCCGGTGGTGTCGTCTCAGCTGGAACGCTTGTTGCGGAGGTTTCCAATCCGGACATGAATGAACTCGTATTCACTGCACCGCCAGCACTGGCCACTCTCGCGGTGCCCGGAATGAAGCTGGAAGTGACTGGCCCGGGCGGAAGCTTCGAAGCTGAGGTGATTGCCGCCGCTGCGAATGTGATGCAGCAGGGAGGCACCGCGACCATTCGCGCCAAACCAATTTCGGAGAAGTTGCCACCGGCCGGCTCCCCCGTTTCGGCCGTCATCATCGCCGATGGCGCAGCTGAAGGCATGAGCGTCCCGGCGGATGCGGTCCAAAGCGTTGATGGCAGAAGTGTTGTGTTCGTTGCTGTCGAGGGAGGCTTTAAGGCAACGCCGGTACTCGCTGGCCGTCGTGCAGGTAATCGAATCGAAATCCTTAACGGTCTGACAGGTAGTGAGCGCCTCGTAGGCGCCAATGCCTTCCTGCTCAAGGCCGAACTGGCCAAGGGCGAAGCCGAGCACGGCCACTAAGGGAACTCATACACCATGTTCAAGATCATCATTGAAGCAGCGGTCAAGTTCCGTTGGCTCGTGGTGTTTCTGGCTGCTTCGATTGCCTGCTTTGGCTTGTTCCAACTGAGCAAGCTGCCAGTCGATGCTGTACCAGATATCACCAACCGCCAGGTTCAGATCAATACCATCGCACCTGCCCTTACTCCGGAGCAGATTGAACGCCAGGTCACCTATCCTCTGGAGACGGCCTTGGCCGGCATCCCAGGTCTGAACACCACTCGCTCCCTATCACGCAATGGCTTCTCTCAGGTCACCGCGATCTTCACTGATCAGACCGACATCTATTTCGCCCGCCAGCAGGTGGCAGAGCGGATGCGGGAGGCTGCCGGAGATCTGCCCGAGGGCGTGTCCCCCATGCTCTCCCCGGTTACAACCGGGCTGGGCGAGGTTCTCATGTGGACGGTGGACTTCAAGCCATTCGACCCCAAGAAGCTGGCCAAGCCCGGCCAGGCTGGCTGGCAAGAGGGTGAGGTCTACCTGACACCAGAGGGCGATCGTCTTGGAACCGCCCAGGAGCGCGCAACGTACCTGCGTACTGTCCAGGACTGGATCATCGCACCACAGATGCGCTCCAGCCCCGGCCTGGCCGGTGTTGATACGGTGGGTGGGTACGTCAAGGAATACGGCATCTACCCCGACAGCGCTCGACTGGCGGCATACAACTTGGGTCTGGCCGATCTGGTCCAAGCACTGGAACGCTCCAACGTCCAGGCTGGCGCCGGATTCGTCCAGCGTGCGGGCGAAGGCCTGGTCGTTCGGGCCGACGGCCTTGCCCTTACGACCGACGACTTGGCTCAGTCGCCCGTTGCCACCAAGGACGGTGTGGTCATCCGGGTGGCCGATGTTGCCGAGGTCGGTATGGGGCGCGCCCCACGGCTTGGTGCAGCTAGCCGAAATGGTCATGAGGCGGTACTGGGCACGGCGCTCATGATCGCCGGCGGCAACAGCCGCACCGTCGCTCAAGCTGCAGCTGAGCGCCTGGCACAGGTCAATGAATCTCTGCCCGCCGATATCTTCGCAGAGCCAGTGCTGGACCGTAGTGTGCTGGTTAACTCCACTGTCAAGACTGTCGCCAAGAACCTGACCGAAGGTGCCCTGCTGGTCGTAGTTGTGCTGTTCCTGCTCCTGGGCAACCTGCGTGCGGCAGCCATCACCGCATTGGTCATTCCGCTGTCGTTCCTGTTCGCTGTTATCGGCATGAACAAGTTCGGTATCAGCGGCAACCTGATGAGCTTGGGTGCGCTGGACTTCGGAATCCTTGTAGATGGCGCGGTAATTGTGATCGAGTCCACCCTGCTGATGCTTGGCAAGCGGCGTGCCGAACTTGGCCGACCCCTCAATGCCATGGAGCGACTGCGTGTAGCCGCCGACTCGGCGAGGAAGATGGCGCGTCCTGCAGCCTTCGGTCAGGTGATCATCCTGTTGGTGTTCGCACCGATCCTTACCTTGGAAGGTGTGGAAGGCAAGACGTTCCACCCGATGGCCGCCACCTTCATGCTCGCCCTCGTTGGCGCATTCATCTTCTCCTTTACCTTCGTACCGGCGATGGCTGCCCTGCTGGTCAGGGAGCCCAAGCTCCACGCGAAGAAAGAAGGACACGAGGGCGACCAGGACGAAGAACATGAGACAGCCATCATCCGCGTCCTGCGCGGCCGCATCGAACCGGTGATCCAAGCGGCGATTCGTAGGCCCAAGGCAGTGTTCGCTGGCGCCCTCGTGATGCTCGCAATGGGCGTGGTCGGCTTTACGATGCTGGGTCGAGAGTTCATGCCAACGCTTGATGAGGGAAATCTCGCTATGCAAGCGTTGCGTGTGCCATCTACGTCGCTTGAGCAATCGTTGGCTATGCAATTGGCGCTGGAGAAGGCCATTGCTGCTGAACCAGAGGTTGTGACGGTCTTCTCGCGGACCGGTACTGCAGAAGCAGCTATCGACCCCATGCCGACCAACATCTCCGACAGTGTGATCGTACTTAAACCGAGAAAGGAGTGGCCAGACTCTTCCCTGAGCAAGGAGGATCTGATTGCAAGGTTTGAGAAGATCGCCGCCTCGCAGATAGGCAACAGCTTTGAATTCAGCCAGCCCATCGAGCTGCGCTTCAATGAGCTGATCTCAGGCGTGCGTACGGACCTGGCCGTCATGATCTACGGCGACAACTTCGAGCAACTGCAAGCTGTTGCCGATCAGGTCGCGCTGAAGCTGAGGAATGTCCAGGGCTCAGCGGATGTCCGTGTTGAACAGATTTCCGGCCTGCCCACGCTCAATGTGGCAATCGATCATCTTGCAGCTGCGCAGTATGGCCTCACGGCAGCGGACGTGAGCGACGCGCTTTCAACCGGTATTGGCGGCGCTGCGGCAGGCAAGATCTTCGAGGGCGACCGCCGGTTCGATGTTGTTGTGCGCCTCGGCGACGATGCACGCAATGACCCCGATCAGCTCGCGTCACTGCCGATTGCAACTCCAACTGGGGGCATCGTGCCGCTCTCCTCTGTCGCACGCATTGAGATCAGCGAGGGGCCGAACCAGATCAGTCGAAACAATGGAAGCCGTCGTGTGGTGGTGCAGGCAAATGTTCGCGGTCGTGACTTGGGCGGGTTTGTTGGAGAGGCCCAGGCGGCGGTGAAGGACGTACAGCTTCCGCCGGGCGCCCACATGACGTGGGGAGGTCAGTTCGAGAACTTGCAGCGGGCTGAAAAGCGACTCATGACAGTTGTTCCGATTGTCTTCCTATTGATCGGCAGCCTGCTGTTCATGGCATTGGGCAGCGCAAAGGAGGCGGGCCTGGTGTTCACCTGCGTCCCACTGGCCCTGGTTGGCGGAATTCTCGCGTTGCTGGTGCGTGGTATGCCGTTCTCGGTATCTGCCGCCGTCGGATTCATCGCGGTATCGGGTGTTGCGACCCTGAATGGATTGGTGCTCATGCAAGCCATCAGAGAGAGGCTTGATGCAGGTGACAGTCCATTGATCGCTGCAATGAACGGTGCCGGCAGCCGAATTCGCGCGGTGGTGACCACCGCGCTGGTGGCGATCGTTGGCTTCATTCCAATGGCTATTGCGAGTGGATCTGGTGCTGAGGTGCAGAAGCCTCTCGCCACGGTGGTCATTGGCGGCCTGTTGACCGCAACAGTACTGACACTTCTTGTGCTGCCGACATTTGCGGGGCGCTTGGCCAAGGCAGGCCCGAAAGGGCAACCGGAAACTGTCCACTGAATGATGGAGTGTTTGGGCCCGGCAGAGCATCTGCCTGCCGGACTTCCCGTTCCATTTTTATGACGTTGGAGGGAACAAATGAACCTGACCACAGAACTCGAACTGCCAGTAATACTCCCAGGTGTCTCTCGGGACGACAGCTGCGTCCAGAGGCTGGTCGCTGGTCTTCAGGACATGGAGGGAGTATCGCGCGTGCACATTCGCGAGGGTAGCGACGAAGCTCTCGGAACGCTCTGCATTCATTACGACCCCGAGATCGTCTCGCTTCAGCGAGTGCGAGAGGTGGCGGCATCCGTGGGCATTGAGTTGGGTGATCGGTATGGCCACCTTTTCTTGGAGCTTGGTTCGGCCGTTCACGCACGAAAGGCAAGGACAATTGCGGCGCAAGTGCAGGCCGTACCAGGCGTCATTGAAGCCACCACCAGCCCAGCTGGTGGCATAAGCATCGAGTACGAGAGAGCCAAGACAGGCGAGGCGGAGCTGAGAGCGAAGCTTGAGGCGCTGGGTGTAGCGCAAGAGCCACCGAGTCCGAGGGGAGATTTGAAGGATCAGCACGAAGGACACGATCACAAGGACCGACAGGACCCCGGTCATTCCCACGGGGGCACGCTAGGTGGCAATAGTGAGCTGATCTTCTCACTTGCTTGCGGCCTGCTCCTGATCGTGGGATTTGCGATTGAAAAGCTTGGGTTGACCCAAACGCCCTGGATCCCCACAGCGTTTTACGTAGCAGCCTACGTCTTTGGCGGCTGGTTCACGCTTGGCGAGGCGATCGGGAACATCAAGCTGAAGCGCTTTGAGATCGATACGCTGATGCTGGTTGCAGCGGCAGGCGCAGCCGCGCTCGGCGCATGGGCCGAAGGCGCCTTGCTTCTGTTCCTCTTCAGTCTCGGTCACGCCCTTGAACACTACGCGATGGGCCGGGCTAAACGTGCGATAGAAGCTCTCGCCAAGCTTGCCCCAGAAACTGCCAGGGTGCTGAGGAATGGGCAGGTCGTGGAAGTCCAGGTTGAATCGTTGATACCTGGAGATGTGGTGGTCGTACGTCCCAATGACCGGATGCCGGCGGACGGATTCGTTATCAAAGGGGCTAGCAGCGTTGACCAAGCCCCTGTCACCGGGGAAAGCATCCCGGTTGATAAGCTGGCAGTCAATGACGCTGCTCTAGCACGGGATCGACCTGATTCGGTGGTAATGGAGTCACGTGTTTTCGCCGGCACTATCAATGGCTCCGGCGCCCTGGAGGTTGAAGTCACGCGTCGATCAGGCGAATCGGCACTGGCCCGCGTCGTCAAGATGGTAAGTGAGGCTGAGACTAGGAAGTCGCCCACGCAGCGCTTCACGGACAAGTTCGAGAGAGTATTCGTTCCCGCGGTGTTGATTCTGGCTGTGCTCCTCCTTTTCTCCTGGGTTGTGGTTGATGAGCCATTCCGTGACAGCTTCTATCGTGCTATGGCAGTTTTGGTGGCAGCGAGCCCCTGTGCACTGGCCATAGCCACGCCAAGTGCTGTTCTGGCGGGCATCGCAAGAGCGGCACGTGGTGGTGTGCTCATCAAAGGTGGGGCGCCACTCGAAGAGCTAGGAATGATCCGCGCCATCGCGTTCGACAAGACTGGAACGCTCACTGAAGGCAAGCCGCGAATTACCGACATCAAAGTGATGCAGGGAACGACAGAGCAGGAACTGCTTCACGTTGCCGTCGCCGTCGAGGCTTTAAGTGACCACCCTTTGGCCGCAGCTATCGTTCGAGATGGTAATACTCGCCTGGGCGATGGACCGGTCATGGTAGCGACAGACCTCGCTAACTTCGCTGGAAGAGGCGTTCAGGCGAAGGTGAACGGCATTGACGTGTGGATAGGAAAGGCAGAAATGTTCGGTAACGACGGCATTGGCGCTCTATCCGCGGGTGCGGAGTCTGCCATTGAGGAGCTCCGTAACGCCGGCAGAACCACGATGGCCGTTCGCCTAGGTGATCGCGACCTAGGTGTCATCGGCCTTATGGATACGCCCCGGCCAGAGGCGCGTGAAGCCCTGGACAAGCTAAGGCGCTTGGGCATCCAACGAATGATCATGATCTCTGGCGACCACCAGACTGTAGCTCAAGCCGTGGCAACGGACGTGGGTCTAAACGAGGCATGGGGAAATCTCATGCCTGACGACAAGGTGAAGGCAATACGTCAGTTGAAGGAGACGGAGCGAGTGGCAATGGTCGGCGACGGTGTGAATGACGCACCCGCAATGGCTAGTGCCAGCGTCGGAATTGCAATGGGTGCCGCCTCTTCGGACGTAGCGCTGGAGACTGCCGACGTCGCGCTTATGTCTGAGGATTTGAGACAGGTTGCATTCTCTGTAGCGCTTAGTCGACGCACGAAACGGGTGATCCGTCAGAACGTGTATGTGAGCCTGGGCGTCGTAGCGTTGTTGGTTCCTGCGACCATCCTAGGTCTTGGCATTGGACCGGCTGTGGCAGTGCATGAAGGTTCAACCTTGTTGGTTGTATTCAATGCGCTGAGGCTCCTTGGCTTCCGTCAGTCGTGACATGCGAATTCTAGTGATTGAGCGCGATCGAGAAGTCGCTTTGAAGATTCTGGCCTACTTCGAGGCCCGAGGGCATCAGCTTGATACCATCGGGGACGGCATCGCCGGCCTTCACTTTGCGGCGTCCAATGGTTACGACGCAGTCATTCTTGATTGGATGCTTCCTCGCATGGAAGGCCCGGAGGTTCTGAGAAGGCTGCGGTTGAATCACGGTGTTTCAGTTCCTGTTGTGATGTTGGCTGCAAAGGTTGCGCTCTCGGACAAAATCATCGCTTTCCGCTCCGGTGCAGATGACTATGTGACCAAGCCTTTTGAGCTCCCGGAGCTCGAAGTTCGCCTAGAGGCGTTGGTTTCCCGTACGGAGGGACGCGTAACAAGGAGGCGGCTGCTGATCGGAGAGCTCACGTTGGACCTGAGAACGTTGGAGGCCACACGGGCTGGAAAACGACTGCATCTGTACCCAGCTTGCAGGAAGCTCCTTGAAGCGCTGATGCGGGCAAGTCCTGCCGCTGTGACCAGGCGGCAGCTTGAGCACACTCTCTGGGGTGACGACCTGCCCGACGGGGATCTTCTGCGATCACAGATGTCCAGCCTGCGGCGAAGCATTGATGGTCCGTTTGAGGAAAAGATGATCCAGACGCTGCCGCGGGTTGGGTATCGACTGATACCGCCATCAAGGCCTATGCCCCCCCCCCGGGGAAGGGAGGCCCTATGACGGTGAGGCGTAGACATGGCTGCAGAGCCGTCAGTGCAGACCTTGAGCGCCTGACTATTTGGCCACGTATTCTGATCAGAGTATGACCATGTGGAAGCCAGCCGCACTCCCAATTGGCGCGTTCTTGGCCGCAGCGATTTGGGGCGCAGCGGCCATGGTGCCCTTCGCGCCGGCATCAGAAGAGATGATGTTTTGGATACCGGTGTCGATTGCGCTAACGAGTGCGGCTGCTGCATTGGTAGTTGCGATGATGCAAGACATCATTCTGGTCGCGGTAAAGAGATGGCCACTGTTCGTGAAATTCTATCCAACCCTCTGCTTGGAGCCACTCCCCTTTGCATTCCTTCCAATCGTGCTGTCACTCGCCGGAATTGCGGAGTTCGGTCCAGCGATGCTGAGTGCAGCTCTATTGCTGATCGGCTTCTCGTTTGCGGAGACTCTCTTCGCCGCCGCCCTCCACAGAGCCCGGGCGACGCCGACCGCGGTTGTGATCTCGATGCAGTGCGCTGCTCTGGTGTTTGCAGTTTACATGTACAAGAAAGGCATCCAAGCGAACGTCAGTGACATCAGTTGGCCGTGGTTCGCATCGTCTGTCACTGCCATGAGTCTATTCTCCTTCCTAGTCGGAAGGTATTGGGCCAACCTGCTTCGTGATGCTGAGGTGGGGTTCTCTCCCTTACTGAAGTGGGTTCTGGTCACCTTCATAGCTGAAGGATCTACTAGTGAATGGAGCCGGTGGAGATTGAAGCAACCTATTAAGCAACGCAGACCACCGGGGCTTCGGTCCAAGCCTCGCAGGAAATAGGATCCGATCAACCAATCCAAATCATGGAGGCTAATTCTTGACAACTGCGAGCGCGACAAATATGACGCAAGGGCGGATGGGACCACCCGTCGTCAGTCTCGCTCTGTGAGAGGTGGCGCATCGAGATCACGTTTGTGGAGGTCTTCTACCGGCCGGAAGCAATACCCCGAGGTAGGTCCGTGGTGGCGACTTCTGGTTTCAATGCGCCCGAAGCCCACCGGAGCCTCAAAGATGCGCGCTCAGGGTTGCAGCGGTCGCTGGCGACAGTCGTCATCGGCCGGAGCCTGTCCCCCGCCTACCAACCTTGCTGGCAAGGCCGGTGTTTTTTGATTGCAAGATTCAGACCTATCCCGCCTGACAATCACATTCCCTGGAGTCACCGCCAACATGAATGAAGCCGAGCTGGAACAAGTGCGTACGGCGATGTTTACCGACCCCGGCGTGAAAGCGGTGGATGACCTGCGCCTAGTCCCCGCCAAAGAGCGCGGTCGTGCGATCGCGGCCACCATCACCGTCGCTGCGCCCTCGGTCGACCTGGACCTGGTGCATGCGGTGATCGCCCGCGTGCTGGCCGATCAATTTGACATCGATCAGGTCATGCTGTGCTTCAACGACCCGGGTCCGGTGCCACCACAGCCCACCGCGGCGCCCTTGAAGAAAATGTGATCGCCCGTGGCTCTATGCGTCTGCGTTGGCGGGCGCATAGAGCTGATAACCCGGCAACGCGCACGCGCCGGCATACACAAAGGCCACGCTTTGCCGCGCCCGGGTGAAGGCCACGTAGTACTTTGGTGGGGCGGTGATACGCGCTGCATCTGCCGTGCGCAGGTACTGTGTCAGCGGGCCGTTCGGAAAGATGAGGACCCGGCTGTAGGTGCGGCCCTTGCACTGCCCAAAGTTCACGGCCGGTAGTCCGTCGCACGCTTGCCGCCGGTCATGCCGGAGCACGGTGGGCGCAAACTCCTGCATGTACGCTTCAACATCCGCTGGAGCGACGAGGTAGATGCCATCGTGCCCGGTGACCTCGCCATTGCCTGATTGGGTTCGCGGCATCTGCGGATAGAGCGTGTCCGCCATATCGCACAGGGCCTGGACGCAGCGAAGGCTGATGAGGCGGTGATCCAGCTGGCATAAGCCGTCCGCCTCCCAAATCTGAAACAGCGCTGCCAGATTGGGTCCACGATACTGGCTGTGCCTTTGAGCATAGTTGGTGGCATACGTCGCCTGCCGCGTATCACCCACCAACGTGATGGCAATGCCGCTCTTCAACAGCCGCTCGACCAGATCCAGATCAAAGCCGGCGAGGTCCTGAACTTCGTCGATGTAGAGCTCGTCGTACATGGCCGCCAGGCGTGCCATGACCTGACCTTGGGTGAGCTCATCGCAGCGCACAGCGAAATCGGCCGCCCGGTCCGAATACATCCGGTTGCCTGCCAAGTAGTGGCGCGCCACCTGGGTGCGTGGGGCCCTGTTATTGGTGACACCTTCTACGAACAGGATGGTCTCGATGCGAGGCTCAGGGCAAAGCGCTGCCTGGTACGGGCGGATGCACTGGCACAGCAGGAAGCCATACCAGCTGTGCAAAGTGACATGCACGGGGACCGCACCGGCGTGGACCTCAAACGAGCGCCGGATCTCTTCTAGATTCTCCAGCGTGTAGGTGACAATCGCGATGCGACGCCCAGGCCGCTCCAGGGCCTGCCGGACCAGCAAGGTGGTCTTGCCCGAGCCGGCCGCCGAAAGCAGGACCCGGTTAGGTGATGGCGCGCTGGACATAGTCCGGGAACCTGATCGAGTGCGGGCTGTTGAAGATCGCCAGGGCCGTATCGGTCTTATGGCCCTTCATGTACTTGAGCAGCGCCACCTCATCGGCAAACGTCTTGCCCAGCACGGTATTGAGTTCGGCCAGCGAGTTGGCTTTGATCAGCTGCTCTTCCAGCGATGGGGCGCTTTCGTCGGAATCGTAATAGATCGCGTTGATGTGTTCGGCATAGCGCTCCTGCACAACGGCGATATCGCCATCATTGTCGGTGATCACCTTGGCCTGGATTTTCAGCCGATCTGCAATCTGCAAGAAGCGCTTGAATGCCAGCGACTTGACCGAAATGATGTCTACGCCGCGAGCCATCGGCGCCACGCCATGGTGGTCGCTGTAGGCGCGCTGCACGATCAGCTCGTCGGAAGGGCCTTCCACCAGGATCGCCTGCTTGGCCAGGATCAATCGCAGCGTGTCGTGGCCCGGCAGCTTCATGAAATAGTCATGGGTATCGCTCGGCAGCTGGTCCAGCTTCATCTGGCCCTGCGCGCTGAACAGGATCACGTTGTCCACGCCCAGCTTATTCAACACGAAGCTGCTGTGGGTGGCGATGATCACCTGCTGGGCGGTGGAGAGGGCCGCAATCTTGTCGATCAGCTGGGTCATGCTGGAATAGGACAGATGGTTCTCCGGCTCCTCGATCAGCAGCACGTGGGCAGCGCCGGCCGCGTGCATCGCCAGCTTCATCTTCACCGCGCTTTGCTCACCCTTGCCGGCCTGGGTGAACGGGAGCTCATCCAGGTAAGGTGACAAGCTGGTTTCCCATGTTGAGCGCGGCGATGTGTCCACACCCACCGTCAGCGCCCGGTGGCTGATGTCCCCGGTGTGCTCGGTCAGGTACGCATTGATGGCCGCCACGTCCGCCTCTTCGGAAAAACTCTGCCGCATGCGGCGGAAGCTCAACGACAGCGAGACGCGCTGCGCAGGCGTCAGTGCCTGATCGATGATGCCGGCGATATAGCGATCGGCACCGGACAAGGTCTTGATGCCGTGAGTGTCGATGATGGTCGAATCGAACGGAATGCTGCGAGCGGTGACGCCATTGTTGGCGAAGGAATACCAGCGCACCGTGTAGTACTCCACCGGCAGGCTGACCGCACCCTGGTGCTGC
Organism: Stenotrophomonas sp. PUT21; assembly: GCF_052232875.1. NCBI lineage: Bacteria > Pseudomonadati > Pseudomonadota > Gammaproteobacteria > Lysobacterales > Lysobacteraceae > Stenotrophomonas > Stenotrophomonas sp. PUT21. The sequence continues at coordinate 1,748,036 of NZ_CP197645.1, forward strand.
TGCAGGTAGGCGTTGAACTCCTCGCGGTAGTCGTCGTTGAGCTCGACCAGCAGCCGGATGCCGGCGGTATCCAAGCGCAGGGAGTTGTTGGTGCCGCGCAACGACGCCAGCGCGACATCTGCGCCCAGATAGGCTTCGATGGAGATCCGTGGCGGCGAAGCCGGCGTGCCTGCAGCAAGGGTCGCCAGATATTCCTGCACCGCGGGCTGGTGGAACAGGTAGGGCGTGAGCTCGTAGGCGAGATTGCGCCCATGCAGTTGCCCGGTGACCACCACGTGGATGGCCTCCAGCAGGGTGGACTTACCGACCTCGTTGTCGCCCACCACCAGGTTCATGTGGGCGTTGAGGGGCAGGTCCAGATGGCGAAACGACTTGAAATTGTCGATGACGATACGTTCGATCGGCATGCACAGTCCTTTGATGGCCAACGAGTTCGGTGGCGGCGCCTGCTTGCACCCCGGCTGGCCTCCTTTCCGCTCTGGGCCATACTACCCAGGGATCGCCAGCCTTGGGCGGTTTCGTACTGTTTTGACGACTTGAAATGGCCGAAACGCTGGTTACGCGGGATAATTCCACATTATCCCGCCTTTAGATACGACCCGTACTCGGCGAGTAGTGTAACTTGATTGGTATGTAATTACGTGGTATGTAATACATTACGAAATAGTCGGAGAGTGCGATGGCACGCGGCGGCTTGTACAAGAGCGACATCCAGAAGGCCCGCGATGCGCTGCGGGCACAGGGCAAACACCCGTCGGTGGACGCGGTGCGGGTGGCGCTGGGCAACACCGGCTCCAAGACAACCATTCACCGCTACCTGAAGGAGCTGGAAGAAGATGAAGGGCAAGGCCTTGGCGCCAAGGTCGCGGTCAGCGACGCGCTACAGGACCTGGTCGGTCGGCTTGCCGGTCGCCTACACGAGGAGGCCGAGGCTGTAATCGCCGAGGCCCGGCAGCGCTTCGAAGCGCACTTGCAGGAGCGTAGCGAGGCGCTGGAACGCACCCAGCAGGAGGCGTCCACGCTGAGCGCGCAGCTTCAGCGCATTGAAACTGCCTTACGCGAAGAAAAGACGACCCACGCCGCAGCCCAGCAGGCCTTGGCCGAACGGGTCACCGAGGTCGCGCAGCTCGGCGAACGGATCGCGGGACTGACCGCGCGGCTGGCGGAGCACGAGGCGCATGCCCAGTCGCTGGAGCAGAAGCACCAGCATGCTCGCGAGGCGTTGGAGCACTACCGCACCTCGGTCAAGGACCAACGCGAACAGGAACAGCGCCGCCACGAGCACCAGGTGCAGGAACTGCAGGTCGCGCTGCGCCAGGCCAACGAGGCGCTGACCGCCAAGAACCACGAACTGGTTCAGCTCAACCGCGACAACGGGCAGTGGCTGGAACGCCACAGCCGCCTAGAGAGGGAACTGGCGCAGGTGCGGCAAGCTGCGGACGACCAGCGGAAGGAGCTGGACGCGCTGCGGCTTACGGCTGCGGAGTACCAGGCCTTGCTGGCACGCTGGACCCAGGACGCCCAAGCGTTGGAGAGCGCACGGGTCAAGCTGGCCAATGCTCACGCCGACTTGGCCAAGGAGCGAGAACGGCGTGAACAAGCCGAGGCCGAAGCGTTGCGTGCCGGTGTGCGCCAGGACACCTTGGAGCAGTTGCTGGCGCAGTTGCGGCCCGATCGCGCCGACAGTTCAGGTACCAACAAAAATCCGGCAACCAAATGATTTCACGGAAGAAAAAAAAATTCTGGGGGGCATTTTTGCACGTATCTCGGCTTAACCCCACATCCGCCATCCTTATGGGGTTTCCATGGGGGGTGCGCGTGACTTTGTCCGTCGACTCAACACCGACCTTCGCTCGACGCCTCCAACAAGCCCGCCTGCACACGGGTTTGTCGCAGAAGGAGTTGGGCATCCGGGCCGGTCTGGATCCTTACGTGGCCAGCCCCCGAGTCAACCAGTACGAACGTGGCAAGCACGAACCCAAGCTGGAGACTGCTAAGCGGTTGGCCCAAGCGTTGGGGATCCCCGCCGCCTTCCTTTACACCGACGATGATCTGCTGGCCAAGTTGCTCCTGCGCTGGGGCTCGCTAAGCAAGCAGCAGAAGCGGGAGTTGGTGAAGCTGATCGAGGCCACACCCGAGAAGTAAACCGAACAAGCGCTAGCCCTATGGGCAACCCTTCGCCTCAACCCGCCCATTGGGCGCTCCTGGAGGGAGCTGCAGTGGCCGTGACTAGTGCGACTGACAAGTGGCGGCATCTCAGGCCTACTTGAGATTTTGTTCACGACCGATACACACGCGCCTTGTCTAAAGTGATTTACAATGTCGCCCGTGTCAGCCTCCTCACTTCTACTGCGACTGCTCCTGATCGTCATGCTCGTGCTTAACGGCGCGTGGTCGGCATTTGCGTCGATCAGTATGAACCCGGCCATGGAAGCGCAGGCCAGCGAAGTGGCTGCCGCGGTGCAAGGCGACGAAGACTGCGTCGCCCATCACAGTGCTGAGAATCATCCCGATGCCACCTCGATTGAAAGGGCTGGCACTGGGCATGGCGACCATGCCGGTCCCGACTGTTGCAAGTCTTCTGCGTGCCGGTGCGCCTGCGTACACGCGTGCGCGAGCGCACTTCCGGCGCGCCTGCATGTTTCGGTGCAACTGGCCTTGGGCCTGGATGTCATGCCGCTGCCCCTAGGGCATGCGGCACCTGCCTTGCCTCATCTGATCCGACCACCGATCGGCTAAGCGTCCCTAAGCGCCGCAATGGCGCCGTTGGTGTGGCTTGCATGCCTATTTATAGGCCAGCCGCCCGCTCTGTACCACCGCCCGCCGGTGGCAACACGACGCTTGGAGCATTTTCATGTCGCATGATGATTTTCGTGGTCCACACGGTGGACCGCCGCTGCTACCTTCGCGGCGGCGATTTGTCCAGGGCTTGGCCTTGGGAGGCGCAGTCGCAGGATTAGGTTTCTGGCCCAAAGCCAGTTGGGCGCTCAAGGGCCCGGGACAACCCAACGTACTATCGGGCACCGAGTTTGACCTAACCATCGGCGAGACGCCGATGAACTTCACCGGCAAGACCCGCACCGCGATCACCGTCAATGGGTCCGTTCCGGCGCCGTTGCTGCGTTGGCGGGAAGGCACCACGGTCAACCTGCGTGTCTCCAATGCATTGCCCGCTAACTCCCTCCATGGCGCGGACACCTCCATCCATTGGCACGGCATCATTTTGCCGGCCAACATGGACGGCGTGCCGGGCCTGAGCTTTGACGGTATCGGACGTGGTGAGACCTACCACTACCGGTTCACCCTGCATCAGGGCGGCACCTACTGGTACCACAGCCACTCGGGGTTCCAGGAACAAGCCGGGCTCTATGGCCCGATCATCATCGACCCATTGGAGCCGGAGCCCTTCAGCTTCGATCGCGACTACGTCGTGATGCTGAGCGATTGGACAGACCTGGACCCGACGGCCCTGTTCGATCGTTTGAAGAAGATGCCGGGCCATGACAATTACTACAAGCGCACGGTCGGCGATTTTGCGCGCGATGTGAAGCGCAACGGCCTGTCGGCCACGTTGGAAGATCGCAAGATGTGGGGCGTGATGCGGATGACGCCCACGGATCTGTCCGACGTCAACGCCAACACCTACACCTACCTGATGAACGGCACGACCTCGCTGGGCAACTGGACCGGTTTGTTCCGCAGTGGCGAGAAGGTGCGCCTGCGTTTCATCAATGGCTCTGCCATGACGTACTTCGATGTGCGTATTCCGGGGCTAAAGATGACCGTGGTGGCAGCAGATGGCTTGTATGTCCATCCGGTTTCCGTCGACGAGTTCCGCATCGCGGTAGCAGAAACCTTCGATGTGATCGTGGAGCCCTCCGGGCAGGACGCATTCACCATCTTTGCCCAAGACTCCGGTCGCACCGGCTACGTCAGCGGCACGCTCGCCGTGCGCGAAGGATTACGCGCGCCCGTTCCGTCTGTGGATCCCCGGCCGCTGCTGACGATGGCAGACATGGGCATGGATCATGGATCGATGGATATGTCTGGCGGCAGCAAGGGCATGGAAGGCGGCTGTGGTGCGGCCATGGGCATGCCTGGCATGACCCCACCTGCCAGCGGTAACGCGACCTCGGCCCATGCAGGCCATGCGATGCCCGCCGCCGGCGATGGTGCCATGGCAGGCATGCAGCACGGGGGCATGCAATCACACCCTGCCAGCGAGACCAACAATCCCCTGTTGGACAACCAGGCCATGAGCGTGAGTTCGCGCTTGGATGATCCGGGTAATGGCCTGCGCGATAACGGCCGTCATGTACTGACGTATTCCATGCTCAAGAGCACCTTTGAAGACCCTGACGGACGCGACCCCGGTCGCGAGATCGAGCTGCATCTGACCGGACATATGGAGAAATTCTCCTGGGGCTTCAACGGTCAGAAGTTCTCCGATGTCAAGCCGCTGCGGCTGAACTACGGCGAGCGTATGCGCATCGTATTGGTTAACGACACGATGATGACCCATCCCATCCATTTGCACGGCATGTGGAGTGACGTGGAGGACGACAACGGCAACTTCATGGTGCGCAAGCACACGGTGGATATGCCGCCGGGTAGCCGACGCACGTATCGCGTGCGTGCCGATGCGTTGGGCAGCTGGGCGTTCCATTGCCACCTGCTTTATCACATGGAAGCCGGAATGATGCGCACGGTGAGGGTCGACGAATGAACATCAATAGACGCGATACCACCCTGACTGCGCTGACGCTGGCTATCTCGCTGGCCCTGGCCAATGCGGCCAGCGCCCAATCCATGCAGCACGGCTCCATGCCGATGGAGCAGGGCGCGCAGACCCAGACTCAGGATCACTCTGCACAACAGGCGCCGACATCAAAACCTGCGCCAGCCCAAAAGCCTGCAACACCGGCCAAGCCGAGCGAAGCGACGATCGATCATGCGACGATGGGCCACGCCGCGCCGCAGGCTAAAGCAGCCGAGCCTGCCATGCAGGGCATGGACCATTCGCAAATGGGGCACGTCTCGCCCGCGAGCACACCTGCGGCGCCCACAGCACAGGCGCAGTCGATGCAGGGCATGGATCACAGTCAGATGGCACAACCCGCTGCAGCCGACACCTCTAGTACGGCCACGCCTGCGATGCAGGGGATGGACCATTCCAAGATGGGGCACGGCGCGCCTCCGAGCACGCCCGCAACGCCCAAAGCGCAGACACAGTCGATGCAGGGCATGGACCACAGTCAGATGGGACACGGGCCTGCAGTGCCAACGCAGCCGCGCACCCCGATACCCGCGGTGACGGACGCGGATCGCAAGGCGGCCATCGCGCCGGAACACGCGCATCCGGTGCATGACAACTCGATCAAGAGCTACGTGCTGCTCAATCGCCTGGAAGCCTGGGATGCCGATCCGGGCACCGGGCTGGGCTGGGAGGGCCAGGCTTGGATCGGTACGGACCTCAATCGCGTCTGGCTCCGCAGTGAAGGCGAACGCACGGATGGTCAGACCGAGTCGGCTGATCTGGAAGTGCTCTACGGCCGCAGTATCTCCACGTGGTGGGATGTGGTGGCCGGTGTGCGTCATGACTTCAAGCCTGGGGCATCTCAAAACTTCGCCGCTATCGGTGTACAGGGCTTGGCGCCGATGAAGTTCGAAGTGTCCGCCACAGCCTATCTCGGCGAAGGGGGCCAGACTGCCGCCAATGTCGAGGCCGAGTACGAATTGCTGCTAACCAACCGGCTGATCTTGCAGCCGCTGGTGGAAGTCACCGCCTATGGCAAGAACGATCCATTGCGCGGGATAGGTTCGGGTCTGAGTACCGCTGAGGCGGGGCTACGACTTCGTTATGAGTTCACCCGAAAGTTCGCTCCCTACATCGGCGTGGTGTACGAGCGCGCGTTTGGCAATACCGCAGACATGCGACGCGAGCATGGCGAGTCCTTTGAAGACACGCGCTTGGTCATCGGCCTTCGTACCTGGTTCTAAGGGGAACTGACAATGAAATCCAACAAAAGGATGTGGGTATGGCTCGGTGCCGGCGTGGGATTGGTTGCGGTCGCGGCAACTGCCACGGTCTCTCTGGGCGTGTACAACGTGGCCGCCGACGATCCGCATAGTCGCCCGGTGTATGCGCTACTTGAAACGGCGCGCGAGCGTTCCATTGAGGTGCGCGCCGCCAAGCTTCAGGTGCCCACGAACCTGGATGATCCTGAGCGTATCCGCCAGGGTGCGGGCAACTACAACGCCATGTGCGTGACCTGCCATCTTTCGCCAGAGGCGGCGGCCACCGAGATGAGCAAGGGCCTGTACCCCGCGCCACCGAACCTAAGCAAACAGTCGGTCGCTCCAGCTGAGGCGTTCTGGGTGATCAAGCACGGCATCAAGGCCAGCGGCATGCCCGCGTGGGGCGGCAGCATGGACGATGAGTTCATCTGGAACATGTCGGCCTTCCTGCAGAAGCTGCCCACGCTGGACAAGGCCGGTTACCAGGCGTTGGTGGCCAGCAGTGATGGTCATTCGCATGGCGGCGGCGAGACGCAAGGCCACCATGACGACGAAAAGGCCGAGGATCACCCTGCCCTATTCGAGCCGGGCAACAACTCCATGCCGCATGCGCACCCGCCGGGCGTGGACGACGATCACCACGGCCCGACACCCAGCGACACGGAAGTCGGGTTGGTGAGCCACGGCCATCCCGACGGCAAGGTGGAGTCGCACCCTGCACCACACACGCCCGTGGCCGATGACGGCCATGCGCACACCCATTGATCTCCTTGGAGCCCACGCAATGAACGCAACAGCAATCTCGTTCACCCTCGCACTGGCACTGGCCGTCGTGTCCCCCGCAATGGCGCAGGCGACACAGCCGCACGCACATCACCCCGCTGCCGCGGCATCTGCGGACGTCGACGTCCCAGTCACTGCAGAGGCCGCGGTCGCCGTAGCGGAGCGTTTCAACAGGGCCCTGTCTAGCGGCGATCTGGCCACGGTCGAAGCCCTGCTCGCTGCCGACGTCCTCATCCTCGAGTCCGGGGGTGCCGAGCGCAGCCGCGAGGAATATCTGGGTCATCACGCAGTCAGCGATGCGGCATTCCTCAAGGGCGCCCATCGCCAGCTGCTCCGTCAGCGTGCACGCACCGCTGGTGAGTTCGCATGGGTCGGAACCGAAAGCGAGCTGCACGCCCAGAAAGACGGTAAGCCACTGACCGTCCAGAGCACCGAGACCATGGTGCTGAAGCAGACCACCGACGGTTGGCGGATCGCCCACATCCACTGGTCTTCGCGGACCAAGCGCTAAGCGGAGAACCAGAAATGAAAACCTGCAGATTGAACCGACTGGCGTGGGCGGCTTTTGCGGTCGCCGGCCTGGGTGCCTGCACCCAAGCGGCTACACCCGCGCAATCCACCATCGCGCCCACTGCACAGGTCGTCCCGGAAACAGCCGACGCGACTCCAGCCGCCCTGCCACGCATGACCGTCCACAAGACCCCGACCTGCGGGTGCTGCGGTAGCTGGATCGACCACGTGAAGAAGGCGGGGTTCACCGTGGATGTGCATGACATGGATGACCTGGGTCCGGTCAAGGAGCGCCTGGGTGTCCCCTATGCAAAGGGCTCCTGCCACACGGCCGAGGTCGACGGATACGTCATCGAAGGCCATGTCCCGGCCGAGGACATCAAGCGCCTCCTCGAAGAAAAGCCGGACGCACGCGGCCTGGTCCTGCCCGGAATGCCGCTCGGTTCGCCGGGCATGGAGGTCCCGGAAGGACGCCAGCAGCCGTATACGGTCGAGCTGGTCCATCACGACGGAACCACCGAACCCTTCGCACAGCATTGATCCGCAAGAGCAACAGGGGGCGGTGTTGCGGGCGCGCCGATTCTCGTCCGCGATGAAGCAGGAGATCCACATGACTCACCATTCCGAAGACCACCGGTCTCAGGCCATGAACGAGTGCATCGACAACTGCACGCAATGCCACGCGATTTGCCTTGAGACCATCAACTATTGCCTGAGCAAAGGAGGTGCCCACGCAGCCCCGGAGCACATCGCCCTGCTGGCGACGTGTGCCGATATCTGCGCCACCAGCGCCGACGCCATGTTGCGTGGCGCCAGCGCTCACTCGGTGGTTTGCAGTGCCTGCGCGGAGATCTGCCGCCAGTGCGCCGAAGCATGCGACGCCATGAACGACCCGGAGATGGCGCGCTGCGCCGAAGTTTGTCGCCGTTGCGCGGAAAGCTGCAGCGCCATGGCGGCTTGACGCGTCGAGGATCCCGCCTGAGCGGCGGGATCCTCATCTCAAATATCAAAAGCCGACCAACCGTGGTTTCGGTGACAGCCCGACACCTAACGCTTGTCGGATCCAACACAGCACGGCGCCGAACGGGGCTTTGCATCACATTCGCAATGAGGATTTATCCCTATGAAATCATCAAACGTCCTTCGCTCCTTCGCGCTCGTCCTCGCGATTGCGGCTGGGCAGTTCTCCCTGCAGATCGCGCACGCCCACGCCGCGCTGCAGCAGTCCACACCGGCGGCAAATGCGGTGGTGGCTTCGCCGGGCCAGATCGATCTCGTGTTCAACGAAACATTGATTCCGCGGGCGTCGCGTCTCAAGTTGCTCATGAAGCACGGCAGTTCCACCATGCCGATCGAGAATTTCACGACCGAGATCGTCAACAACGGTAAGACCCTGCGTGCCAAGTTGCCCCAGCCGCTGACTCCGGGCGTCTATACCGTGGAATACCGCGCCGTCGGTGGTGACAACCACCCCATGCCGGGCAGCTTCAGCTTCACGGTGCGCTGAGGAGTCGCGAATGTTCGACCTGTCGGCTTATGCACTGAGATTCCTGGAATACCTTGTCATCATGGTTCTTTTCGGGGTTCCACTCTTCGGTTGGTACGGGTCGCGTCGATCGGCACTCGCCGACGCCTTGGCCGGGTGGTCACTCATGGGCGTTCTATTGGCGGGTGCCGTAGCCGGTCTCGTGCTCACCGGGCTCGATGTCGTCTTCAAGACCGCGGGCATCATGGGAATGCCGCTTGCCGAGGTTGATCGCGCATCGCTTGGCTGGTATCTGCTCGAGACGTCCGCGGGCCGGGCAGCCATGGCGAGAGGCGCGCTGCTGGTCGCCCTGATGTTCGTGCTCGGATGGCATCGTCGCCGCGGGAAGGTGGAGACCGCCTTCCCGCTGGGGGCGATGCTGGCGGGCGGCGCACTCGCTTCGCTGGCATGGAACGGCCACGCCGCCGCTGGCGAGGGCTTGGCAGGCGCGGTCCGGCTTGCTGCAGGCATCGTCCATCTTCTCGCGGCAGGCGGCTGGATCGCAGCGGTCCTGATGTTCCTTGCCATGCTGCTGCGCGGCAAAGAGACGAACGGCAGCGGGCGTCTGCGATCAACGCATGACTTTCTGCATGGTTTTTCGACGCTGGGAACGATCTTCGTTGGTGCGCTCATCGTGTCCGGCATCGCGCACTACGGGGATCTCACCGCGTGGTCGTTTTCGGCCCTGTTCCAGAGCACCTACGGGAAGTTGCTGCTGTTCAAACTGGCCCTGTTCGCTGGAATGCTGGGTTTGGGAGCGCTGCACCGATGGACGCTGGTGCCGCGCTTGGAACGAGCGCTGACCAGCGGAGATCCCGCGCAGGAGGTGCGGGCTTTGCGGCAGAGTGTTACGGCTGAGGCCGCGCTGGCCATCTTGATCCTGATTGTTGTTTCAGTGCTCGGGACGCTCAGCCCCGAATAGCTGTGTAACCCGCAATGGCACACTGCCTTGGCAGTCCATCCCCACTAAAGCGAGCATCGGCATGAACTCACCGTCGTCCCATGACCATCACCATTCTGCAGGCGCAGCCCCTGTCGAGGCTGCGGATGGACGGGTCACCGATCCGGTCTGTGGCATGCAGGTCGATCCCGCCACGACGCAGCATCATGCGACCCACGCCGACACACCTTTCCACTTCTGCTCGGAGCGATGCCGCGCGAAGTTCGTGGCCGATCCGGAGCGCTATCTGACGCCCCAGGACGAACCCGAGGTGGCACAGCCCGGCGCCATCTACACCTGCCCGATGCACCCGGAAGTCCGGCAACAAGGTCCAGGCAACTGTCCCTTCTGCGGCATGGCGCTGGAGCCGGAAATGCCGAGCCTGGAGGACGATGACAATCCGGAACTTCGCGACTTCTCGCGCCGGTTCTGGTGGACGCTTCCGCTGACTGTGGTGACGCTCGTGCTGGCCATGTTCGGCCAGTACCTCCCGCGTGTCGTGCTGGGCGACGTGCAGATCCTGCCGTTGTCGATCGACGTGCAGACCTGGGTCGAGCTGGTCTTGACCACACCAGTCGTGCTGTGGGCCGGCTGGCCGTTCTTCGAGCGCTGCGTGCAGTCGATCCGCAACCGCAGCCCGAACATGTTCACCCTCATCGGGATTGGCGTTGCGGCCGCCTTTGGCTACAGCCTGGTCGCCACGCTGGCACCCGGCTTGTTCCCACCGTCGTTTACCGAACATGGGCGCGTCGGGGTGTACTACGAGGCGGCGGCGGTGATCGTTTCGCTGACCCTGCTCGGCCAGATGCTGGAACTGCGGGCGCGCTCGAAAACGTCCGCGGCGATCAAGGGCCTGCTTGGCCTGGCGCCGAAGGAAGCCCGGCGGGTCAACGCCGACGGCACCGAGGAAGACATCCCGCTGACCCACGTCCACGTCGGCGACCACCTGCGCGTGCGTCCCGGCGAGAAGGTGCCGGTGGATGGCGAAGTGGTGGAAGGCCGCTCCAGCGTCGACGAGTCGATGCTCACGGGTGAACCGATTCCGGTCGAGAAGACCGCAGGCGACCAGGTCATCGGCGCGACCCAGAACGGCACCGGCGCGCTGGTGATCCGCGCCGCCAAGGTGGGCTCCGACACCGTGCTGTCGCAGATCGTGCAGCTGGTCGCGCAGGCGCAGCGCTCCCGCGCGCCGATGCAGCGGATGGCCGATATCGCGGCCTACTGGTTCGTGCTCGCGGTGCTGGCGATCGCGGTGGCCACCTTCTTTATCTGGGGCTCCTTCGGTCCGGAGCCGGCCTGGACCTTTGCGGTGCTCAACGCGGTCTCGGTACTGATCATCGCCTGCCCCTGCGCGCTGGGCCTGGCGACGCCGATGTCGATCATGGTCGCCACGGGCAAGGCGGCGCAGGTGGGCGTGCTGTTCCGCGACGCCGAGGCCATCGAGCACATGCGCCGCATCGACACCCTGATCGTCGACAAGACCGGCACCCTCACCGAGGGGCGCCCCGCCTTCAAGGAAGTCGTGGCCTTCGAGGGCTTCGACGCCGACCGGGTCTTGCACCTGGCCGCCAGCCTGGACCAGGGCAGCGAGCACCCGCTGGCCGACGCCATCGTCGCCGAGGCTCGACGCCGGAACTTCGAGTTCGACCGCGTGGAGGACTTCGACTCGGTGACCGGCATGGGTGTGCGCGGGTCCGTGGCCGGCCATGCGCTTGCGCTGGGCAATACCGCGCTCATGGACGACCTGGGCGCCAATCCCGCTGCGCACGTCGACGTGGCCGAGCGGATGCGCCGCGAGGGCGCGAGCGCCATGTTCCTGGCCGTGGACGGGCGCCTGGCGGGGCTGGTCGCGGTTGCCGACCCGATCAAGGCGTCGGCCGCGGCGGCCATCAACGAGCTCCACGCCGCCGGGCTGCGCATCATCATGGCCACCGGCGACGGGCTCACCACCGCACGGGCCGTGGCCACCGAGCTGGGCCTGGACGAGGTGCATGGCGAAGTCCGCCCCGAGGACAAGGCCGAGCTGGTGCAGCGCCTCAAGCGCGAAGGCCGGCGGGTGGCGATGGCGGGCGACGGCATCAACGACGCCCCGGCGCTCGCCGCGGCCGACGTCGGCATCGCCATGGGCACGGGCACCGACGTCGCGATGTCCAGTGCCCAGATCACCCTGGTCAAGGGCGACCTGCGGGGCATCCTGCGCGCCCGGAAGATCTCCCAGGCCACCGTGGCCAACATGAAGCAGAACCTCACCTTCGCGTTCCTCTACAACGCGCTGGGGGTGCCGGTCGCGGCCGGGGTGCTCTACCCCGCATTCGGGATCTTGCTGAGCCCGATGGTCGCGGCGCTTGCGATGAGCTTGAGCTCGGTGTCGGTGGTGGCCAACGCCCTTCGCCTTGCCAAGTCGGCCGCCGTACCGTCCTCGCCGACCACATCTGTGCCGCGCCAGCCCCTGGGCCTGGCCAAGGATTGACTTGGATCAATTGCATCGGTTCCAGTAAGAGGTAAGCTCACGCCATGGTCCACATCCGCCATCGGAACTTGTTCCAGCGCACCGCCCTCCTCGCGATGGTGGCCCTGCTCTGGTCCCAGTTCGCGCTCGCAGGCCATGGCGATTGCCTGGATCTCCCAGTCACGCCGGCGGCGTTTGTCGCTGCCGCCACCGACACCCGACACGACCATGGCCACGGCTGCGATGCCGAGCTCCCCTCAGCGAGCAAGGCAGTGTGCGACGCGCACTGCACCGAGGGTGACATCTCGGCGGACAGTGGGCGCATCCCTTCGATTCCGCCGCTGCTGGCCGAAGCCTGGTTCTCCTGGCTTGCGATCGCCGCGATTGCGGATGCTGCGCCAGGTGTCACGGCTACATGGGTGGATTCGCCGCCCAGACCCGCCTGGCACCGACCTACCGCCCATCCAGCGGCACTCCTGCTGATCTGATGCCTGGACGCTGACTGCTCCGCACGTCTGTGCGGCGCAGTCCTGTGCGTTCGCGCCGTGGCTGCGTCACGGCATGTGTTCCTGCCCTCGTCCGAGCGACCTGCGTCGCGTCGGCCCAAGGACACTGATATGGCATCCCCGTTCGACCGACTGCCGGCCAGGCGCCTGCACCCTCGCCCTCTGTCCCGCCGTCTGCCACCGCTCCGGCACCTTCTTGCCGGCGTGCTTGCCGGCGCCTTGTGGGCCCTGGCGCTGCCGGTGACCGCCACCGAACCCGTCCCGGGGCACAGCCTCGAGTCGATCCGCGCCTGGGTTCTGGAACACAACCCGGAATTGCGGGCCATGGACTTCGAGGCCCAGGCCGCCGAAGCACGGATCCAGCCAGCGGGCGCCCTACCCGACCCGACGGCTTCCCTTGGATTCCGCGGCCTCGATCCGGACAAGCCCTGGCGCTCCGCCGGTGCCGAGCGCGAGGTCAACTACGCGCTGCGCCAGCGCCTCCCGCTTTGGGGCAAGCGCGCCCTGGCGCGGACCGCGGCCAGCCAGGACGCGGTCGCGGTCGGACTCGATCGCCTCACCACTGCGCGCGACTTGCTGGCCGACGCCGAGGCGGCCTACGCACGCTACTGGCATGCCGACCAGGCCGTGGCCGTGCTTGATCGCCGCATCGCCCTGCTCCGCCAGGTGGAAGAGATGGCCGGCGTGCGCTACGCCCTGGGTCGCGCGGCGCAGCAGGATGCCATCCGCGCCCAGGTCGAGCAGACCAGCCTCCAGCGCGAGCGGATCGAACGCCTCGCGACCAAGCAGGAGGCGGCCGCCACCTTGAACGCGGTGCTGGGGCGCCGGTCCGATGCACCGCTGGCGACTCCCGACGAGGCGCCGCGCCTCGCCGTCCACAGCGCCTCGCTTGCCGAGGCACTGGATGACGCCGATGCGCATCCCGCGGTGCGCTCGCAGCAGGCTCGCGCCGAGGCGGCGCGCACGAACGTGGTACTGCAGCGTCGCAACCGCTTTCCCGACATCACCCTGGGCGTGGGTGCGATGCAGTTCGGCAACGGCATCGAGAGCACCGAGCTGATGTTCGAGGTCGAGATCCCGTTCCAGCAGCGTGCCCGCCGCGAGCGCGAGCGCGAATCGCGCCTGCTCGAAGACGCAGCGCTTGCCCGCAGGGACGCCACGCTGCGGGCCGTCGAGGAACGCGGCGCTTCCGCCTGGTCGCAGTGGACCAACGCGCGCGAGCGTCGCGGACTGATCGAGAACACGCTGCTGCCGCAGGCCGACGCCACCTGGCAGTCCGCCCTGGCCAGCTACCAGGTCGGTGAAGTCGACTTCGGGACGCTGCTGGAAGCACTCAATGAATGGCAGGGCGCCGACCTCGCACGGGTCGATGCACTGCGTGACGAACTGTTGGGCGCCGCCGCCGTGCGCGCCATCGAAGGAGAGATCCGATGACCCGTGTCCAGACCCTGTCGCTCGCCATCGGCGTTGCACTCGCCGCCCTCGCCGTCGGCTGGATTGCCGGCCGCGCCACGAACGACTCCCCGACCGCGGGCACGTCGATCGACGGCCCGGCCGCAGAACGCAAGGTGCTCTATTACCGCAATCCCATGGGCTTGGCGGACACGTCGCCGGTGCCGAAGAAGGATTCGATGGGTATGGACTACGTCCCGGTCTATGCCGACGACGCACCGCCGGCGGCACCGGGCACGGTGGTGCTGCCGCCGGACAAGGTGCAGGCGCTGGGCGTGCGCACCGAAGCGGTCAAGCGCGGAGCCCTGTCCGCTACCGTGCGCACCAGCGGCACGGTCGAGGTCGACGAGACCCGGCAGTACGCGATCGCCCCGCGCTTCGAAGGCTGGGTGGAGCGGCTGTACGCGAACCAGACCGGCATGCGGGTCAGCGCCGGGCAGCCGCTGCTCTCCGTCTACAGCCCGCAGCTGGCCGCGGCGCAGCAGGAATACCGGCTGGCCGACGAGACCGCCCGCAGGCTGGCCGGGTCCGATCCCGCGAGCGCGGCGTCGATGGTCCGCCTGCGCGATGCCGCCCGCACCCGCCTGCGCAACTGGGAAATCAGTGACGCGCAGATGGGCAAGACGGGCCTGGTGCTCACCGCGCCCGCGGACGCGGTCGTGATCGAGAAGCCGGTGGTCCAGGGCGCGCGTTTCGAGCCCGGCGAAACCATCCTGCGCCTGGCGGACCTGTCGAAGGTGTGGGTGATCGCCAAGGTGCCGGCGGCGCAGGCCGCGGGTATCCAGCCCGGCCAAACGGCCCGCTTTGAAACCGTGGCCCTGCCGGGCCAGGTGGCCGAGGGCGAGGTCACCTTCGTGCAGCCCGTCATCGATGCGATGACGCGCACCGTGGATGTGCGCATCGCCCTGCCCAACCCCGCTGGCGACCTGCGGCCCGGGCTGTATGGGACGGTGGTGCTGGAGGAGCCGGGGGCTGGACCGGTCCTGACCGTTCCGCGCTCGGCCGTGCTCGACAGCGGCACGCGCCAGGTGGTGCTGGTCGAGACCGGCCCTGGCCGCTTCGCACCGCGCGATGTCAGCCTGGGGCGGCGCGGCGGCGATCGCATCGAGATCCTCGACGGCCTGACCGAGGGCGAGCAGGTCGTGGTCTCCGCCAACTTCCTGATCGACGCCGAAAGCAACCTGCAGTCGGCACTCCAGGGTCTTGAGGGTCACACAGGACACGGCGCGCCTTCGGGCACCGCTGAGGATCCACACGCCGGGCACGGCGAGGACGCCGCCGACCCGCACGCAGGTCATGGTGACGAGGCCTCTGATCCGCACGCCGGTCATTCCATGCCGGCTACCCCGGAAGAGACTCCGCCCGCCCCCACCGGCCACGAGGGGCACTGACATGCTTGGCCGTCTCGTTGAATGGTCGGTGCGCAACGTCTTCCTGGTGCTGCTGATGGCGCTGGCGATTGTCGCCGGTGGCATCTACGCACTGATGAACACGCCGCTGGACGCACAACCGGATCTGTCGGACGTGCAGGTGATCGTGTTCACGGAGTACCCGGGGCAGGCGCCCCAGGTGGTCGAGGACCAGGTCACCTATCCGCTGACCAGCGCCCTGCTCGCGACGCCGAAGTCGAAGGACGTCCGCGGCTTCTCGTTCTTCGGCGCCTCCTTCATCTACGTCATCTTCGAAGAAGGCACGGACCTGTACTGGGCGCGCTCGCGCGTGCTCGAGAACCTCAACGTCGCGTCGAAAAACCTGCCGGCTGGCGTGGCACCGGCACTGGGACCCGACGCGTCCGGCGTGGGCTGGGTCTACCAGTACGTGCTGCAGAGCGACCGCCACTCGCTGGACGAGCTGCGCGCGATGCAGGACTGGTACCTGCGTTACCAGCTCACCACCGCGCCCGGCGTGGCCGAGGTCGCCAGCGTCGGCGGCTTCGTGCGCCAGTACTCGATCACCGTCGATCCGGTCCGGCTGCGCGAGTTCGACATCCCGATTTCACGCGTGTCCGAGGTGATCGCCGAGAGCAACCGCGACGTCGGCGGCCGCGTGATCGAGATGGCCGAGACCGAGTACATGGTGCGGGGCCGCGGCTACCTGCGCGGTATCGAGGATATCGAGAGCCTGGTTCTGCGCGCCGAAGGGGGCGCACCGGTGCTGATCGGCGACGTCGCCCGGGTCGAACTGGTACCCGATGAGCGCCGTGGCATCGTCGACCTGGACGGCGAAGGCGACGTTGTGGGCGGGATCGTCATTGCGCGCTTCGGCGAAAACGCCCTGGCCGTGATCGGGGGGGTGAAGGACAAGATCGCCCAGCTTGCGAGTGGACTCCCCGAGGGCGTCAGCGTCCAGGCGGTCTACGACCGCTCCGATCTCATCGTGCGCGCGATCAAGACGCTACGCACGACGCTGCTCGAGGAGAGCCTGATCGTCGCACTGGTGTGCCTGGTATTCCTGTTCCATGCGCGCAGCGCGCTGGTCGCGATCGTCATGCTGCCCGTCGGCGTGCTGATCGCGGTGATCGCGATGCGCATGCTGGGCATGAACTCCAACATCATGAGCCTGGGCGGCATCGCGATCTCGATTGGCGTGATGGTCGACGCGGCGATCGTGATGATCGAGAACGCGCACAAGCACATCGAGCGCTCCGACGGCTCCCGCAGCCGGACCCAGCTGATCATCGATGCCTGTCGCGAGGTCGGGCCGGCGCTGTTCTTCAGCCTGATGATCATCACCGTCTCGTTCCTGCCCGTGTTCGCCCTGGAGGCTCAGGAAGGTCGCCTGTTCAAGCCGCTGGCCTTCACCAAGACCTTCGCGATGGCCGGTGGCGCGCTGTTGTCGATCACGCTGGTACCGGTACTCATGCTGCTGTTCGTGCGCGGCAAGATCGTGCCCGAGCACAAGAATCCGGTGAACCGGTTCCTGGTTGCGGCCTATCGGCCGGTGATCAACGTCGTTCTGCGGCATCGCATGGCCACAATCATGTTTGCGTTGGCCGCCCTGTTTGCAAGCCTGTGGCCTGCATCGCGGCTGGGCAGCGAGTTCATGCCAACCCTCAACGAAGGCACGCTGCTGTACATGCCCGCGTCGCTTCCGGGCATGTCGGTGACCAAGGCCTCGGAGCTGCTGCAGCAGCAGGACCGGATCATCAAGGGCTTCCCGGAAGTGGAGTCGGTGTTCGGCAAGGCGGGCCGTGCCCTGACGGCCACCGATCCCGCACCGCTGGAGATGTTCGAGACCGTCATCAACCTCAAGCCCGAGGACGAATGGCGGGACGGCATGACCACCGACAAGCTCATCGCCGAGATGGACGCGGCGCTGAAGTTCCCGGGCGTCGCCAACTCCTGGACGATGCCGATCAAGGCGCGCACCGACATGCTGGCCACCGGCATCCGCACGCCCGTGGGCATCAAACTCTTCGGCACGGACCTTGAGCAACTCGACGCGCTGGCCACCGAGATCGAAGCCGTGGTGCGCGAAGTGCCGGGCACGACCAGCGCGTTCGCCGAACGCCTGACCGGCGCCTACTACCTCGACATCACCCCCGACCTTGGCAGCCTGGCCCAGTACGGCGTCACCCTGGGCGAGGTGCAGAACGTGGTGGCCGCCGCGCTGGGCGGCGAGATCGTCACCACCATCCTCCAGGGCCGCGAACGCTTCAGCGCGATCGTGCGCTATCCCCGCGAACTCCGCGACGATCCGCACCGGATAGGCAGCCAAGTCCTTGTGCCGGTGCCCGGCGGCGCCCAGGTGCCGCTGGGCGAACTGGCGCGGATTGAGGTCAGGAAGGGTGCGCCGAGCATCCGCACCGAGAACGCGATGCTGGCGGCGTACATCTACGTCGACACCCGAGAGAGCGATCTCGGCCGCTACGTGAAGGCTGCGCAGGAAGCGGTCACCGAGCAGGTGCAGTTCCCGCCTGGCTACTACGTGACCTGGAGTGGACAGTACGAATACATGCAACGTGCCGCGGAGAAGATGCGTGTCGTCGTTCCGGTGACGCTGGCGCTGATTTTCCTGCTGCTGTACCTCAACTTCCGCCGTGTCACCGAGTCGCTGATCGTGATGCTGTCGGTGCCCTTCGCACTGGTCGGTGGCATCTGGCTGATGTGGATGCTCGACTACAACACCAGCGTCGCGGTGATCGTGGGCTTCATCGCGCTGGCCGGCGTCGCCGCGGAAACCGGCGTGGTGATGCTGATCTACCTCGACCACGCACTTGAAGCGCGTGCCGCGCAGAGGCAGGCCGAAGGCCGGGCACTGGATTCACGGGACCTGCGCGAGGCCATCATCGAAGGCGCGGTCGACCGCGTGCGCCCGAAGATGATGACCGTGGTCGCGATCATGGCGGGCCTGCTGCCCATCATGTGGAGCAGCGGTACTGGCTCGGAAGTCATGCGCCGAATCGCTGCGCCGATGGTAGGTGGCATGGTGTCTTCGACCATCCTCACCCTGGTCGTGATCCCGGCGCTGTACTCGCTGATCAAGCAGCGGCAGCTGGCCAGGAAGCCGCACCCCTCCTCCGCACTACCCAAGGAGAAGTAGTGATGGGGCCGTTCAACGCAGGCAGGGACCGACGGCTCATGCAACTGTGGCCGCGAACATCCGTCCGTCCACGGCCAATTCGCGCGTTACTGGCTTCGCCCACCGCAAGGCCGGTTGACCTGTGTGCGAGACACAGGTCTAGCCTGATCAACACCTCGCCGGGAGCAAGCCGATGACGACCAAGGAAGAAGTGACGCTGCCGCTGATGACGGTCCGCCAGCTGGCACGGCAGGGCGATGTCACGGTGCATGTGGTGCGCAACTACCTGCGGCGCGGTCTGTTGCAAGCGGCCACGCATACCGAGGGCGGCTACCAGTTGTTCTCCACCTCGGAGCTCCTTCGCCTGCACTTCATTCGCACGGCGCAACACCTTGGCTTCACGCTGGGGGAAATCGAGGAAATCATCCACCACAGCCTGCTGCGACATAGTCCCTGTCCGCTTGTGCGGGACATCATTCGGCGCAGGCTCGACGACACCCGCCAACAACTGGACAGGCTGCTCGCCATGCACGGACGAATGGAGCGTGCCATCCACGCCTGGGCGGAGCTTCCGGACTCCATTCCGACTGGCGATGACGTCTGCGCATTGATCGAATCTGTTGCCGCTGCTGAAGGCGGCGGGTTCGTCAAGTCCACCCCCCGGCGACTTCTTGGACGCCGCCCCACAGAGGAGAATTTGCCATGACAGCCTCCAGTCCTGCCCCCTCAGGCTCCCGACGCTGGGTCTTCTGGATCTTCCTGGCGCTGGCCGTGTTCTATCTCGCCGTCGAGCACGGCGCCCACCTTGGGGGGACGCTTCGCTGGTTGCCCCTGGCCATCCTGCTGCTATGTCCCTTGATGCATGTGTTCATGCACAAGGGGCATGGCGGTCATGGAGGTTCCGGAAGTCATGGGCGCGACGGCAATGCCGACGACACACCCCATGGCCAGCATGAGAGCCGTAGCAAGCGGGCACTGAACGACGAAACGTCCGACACCTCGAACGGAGGGCACTGACATGCAGGCACCCGACTCCGGCTACGGTCTTTGGCTCCTCGCCGCCATCAACGCCGCGTTCTTCATCTTCTTCGCCTGGAGCTTCTACAAACCGCTGACCCGTTGGGACTGGCGTGGGTTCGGTATGTTCTCCGCCTTCGTCGTGGCCCTGTTCGCGGAAATGTATGGCTTCCCGCTGACGCTGTACGTCCTGGGCGGCTGGCTCAGCGCCAACTATCCGCAGGTGGACTGGCTGAGCCATGACGCGGGCCATCTGCTCGAGATGTGGTTCGGCTGGCGCGCCAACCCGCATTTCGGCCCATTCCACATCGCAAGCTTCGTCCTGATCGGCGGCGGCTTCTGGCTGCTGTCGGCCGCCTGGCCGGTGCTGTATCGGGCACAGCGTGAAGGCCGGCTCGCCCGCGAGGGCGTGTATGCGCGCATGCGTCACCCGCAGTACGTCGCCTTCCTGCTCGTGCTGACCGGTTTCCTGCTGCAGTGGCCCACGCTGCTCACGCTCGCCAGCTATCCAGTGCTCGTGTGGGCCTATGCCCGCCTGGCGCGTCGTGAGGAAAAAGACTGCTTGAGCCGCTTCGGCGACGACTACGTCCGCTACATGCAGGAAGTGCCGGCCTTCATCCCGCGACGCCGGCGCGGCCCCGCTCCATCCCAAGGAGAAACCCGATGACGCACGTCCACAAACCCACTGTGCGCACGCGCACCTGGCCCATCGGCGACATGGTGAGTGCCGGCTGCGCGCGCACGCTGGAGAAGGCCGTGGCCGCGCTGCCTGGAGTCAACGCCACCAGCGCGAATTTCGCTACCGCGACCCTGCAGGTGTCCTACGACCCGGCCCGCCTGTCGGCGGGCGCGGTCGCCACCGCGATCCGCGACTGCGGCTTCCAATGCAACGCGCCGATGCCCGATGCCGACCCCGCCGCAGGCGCGCACGCCCATGCTGCGCATGCCGGGCACGGACAGGAATTGGCCGCAGAGCGCCCCGCTGACGCCCACGCCGGCCACGGCGATGACGCCACGGATGCCGGGGGCCACGACGCCCATGCGGGCATGAACCACGGCAGCGATCTGCACGCCGCGGCGCGCGACATGGGCCGCCGCTTCCTGGTCGCCCTCGCCTTCGCGATCCCGGTATTCGTGTGGTCGCCCATGGGCGGGCTGATAGAGCCGCCGCCGGTGCCGTTCGGACTGCGCGAGAACGTCTGGTTGTTCCTGCTGGCGACCGGCGCCGTGCTGTATCCGGGCTGGCCATTCTTCAGCGCCGCGATCCGGTCCCTGCGACGGGGTGTGCTGGACATGGCGGTCCTGGTGCTCCTGAGCGTGGGCACAGGTTACGGTTTCAGCATCGCGTCGACGTTCTTCTTCGACGGGCCGAACTTCTACGAGGCCTCGGCCGTCCTGCTGACCTTCGTCCTGCTTGGCCACTGGCTCGAGATGCGGGCTCGCGCCGGCGCCTCGGACGCCATGAAAGCGCTGCTGAAGCTGTCCCCACCCCGCGCGGTCGTCCGGCGCGAGGGGCAGGAGCTCGACATTCCCACCGCTGAAGTGCTGGTCGGCGAGACCGTGATCGTGCGGCCCGGGGCGAAGATCCCGGTCGATGGCATCGTGACGGAAGGCAGCTCTCAGGTCGACGAATCCATGCTGACCGGCGAGTCGATGCCGGTGCGCAAGGATCCCGGAGAGTCCGTCGTCGGCGGATCGATCAACAAGAGCGGCGCATTCGCCTACACCGCCACCAAGATCGGCAGCGACACGGCACTGGCGCAGATCATCAAGCTGGTCCAGACCGCGCAGAACTCCAAGGCGCCCGCGCAGCTGCTCGCCGACCGCGCCTCGCAATGGCTGGTGCTGGCTGCGATCGTGATCGGGCTGCTGACCTTCGCGGTCTGGTTCTGGTGGCTGGGACAGCCGCTGCTGTTCGCGCTCACGCTGACGATCACCGTCTTCGTCATCGCCTGCCCCGATGCACTCGGTTTGGCCACGCCGATGGCGATCATGATCGGCACTGGCCTGGGGGCACGACACGGCATCCTCTTCAAGCATGCCGAATCGATTGAGAAGAGCGCACGCCTGGACGTGGTGATCTTCGACAAGACCGGCACCCTGACGGTCGGCGCCCCCGAGGTGGTCGACATGGCGGTCGCGCCGGGCTGGACGCAGGAGCGGTTGCTGGCCGCGGCCGCCGCGGTCGAGGCGCACTCCGAGCACCCGCTGGCGCAGGCCATCCTGAAGCGTGCCGGTCCGGTAGCCGAGCGCGCTACCGCGTTCACCAACATCGATGGCCAGGGCGCTACCGGCGTGGTTGACGGGGTGCAGGTGGTGCTGGGCAACCGGATCCTGATGGTCGAGCACGGCATCGACCTCTCGGTATTGGAAGCGGAGGCTGCGCGCCTCACCGGTGCCGGTCGCACGGTGATCTATGCCGGGGTGGGTGACCGGCTCGCAGGCTTCTTCGCGATTGCCGACGCGATCCGGGAGACCTCGCGCGCGGCCATCGACGAATTGCACCGGCGCAACATCAAGGTGGCGATGATCACCGGCGACAACCGCCCCACGGCCGAGCGCGTGGCACAGGACCTGGGAATCGACATCGTGCTGGCCGACGTGCTGCCGGGCGGCAAGGCCGATGAGGTCATCAAGCTGCAGTCGCAGGGCCTCAAGGTCGGCATGGTGGGCGACGGCATCAACGACGCACCGGCGCTCACCCAAGCCGACGTTGGGTTCGCGATCGGCGCCGGCACCGACGTCGCCATCGAGAGTGCCGACATCGTGCTCATGCACAGCGACCCTTATGACGTCGTTCGCGCGACCACCATCGCCCACGCCACTCTGCGCAAGATGCATCAGAATCTGGGCTGGGCCGTGGGCTACAACGTGCTGGCCTTTCCGCTGGCGGCCGGTGTGCTCTATCCGTTCGTGCTGTCGCCAGAAATCGCCGCGCTGTCGATGTCGGGCAGTTCGGTGATCGTCGCCCTCAACGCGTTGCTGCTCAAACGCCTTCCACTGGCGGATGCCGCCACCCCTCGCAGCCCATCTAAGGAGTCCACACCATGAATACGGTCACACACGTCGCCCATTCCAGACCCCGAGGTACCAATCGCAGCCATTGGGTCGCCGCACTGGCCCTCGCGCTCGCGTTCGCATTGCCGGGGGTCGTCTCCGCGAACGAGGGTGGGTTCCGCCACAACGTGTTGATGCGCGGCCAGGTGCTGGAAAAGCAGGACGGAACGCTTGTGGTCTGTGTCGGGCAGGCCGACGGTGCCCAGGTCGGGCAGGTGCTGGACGTGATCCGGCACAAGCGCCGTATCCGGCATTCGCGGGCCGGCGGTCCACGCTACCGCCGCGAGAACGTTGGCCAAGTGCGCATCGTCGAACTGTTCGACAGCCACTACGCGGAGGCTGAAGTGATCTCCGGGAGCCCCAAGGTCAACGACACAGTGGAGCTGATCCGCCCCTGACAGGCGCGCGGGCGATGCAGATGCGCCTCGGCCCTCGCCATGCCCTCCGCAATCACTTCCCTTCCAGGACAGGAGCCACACCATGACAGCGTCTTCCAACCCCACCCTGCAATTCCTCGGTGCCGCGGGCACCGTGACCGGCTCGCGCTACCTGGTCGAGGCCAACGGTCAGCGCGTGCTCGTGGACTGCGGCCTGTTCCAGGGCTACAAGCAATTGCGCGAGCGCAACTGGGCTCCGTTTCCCGTCGAGGCGTCATCAATCGACGCGGTGGTCCTGACCCACGCCCACCTGGACCATTCGGGCTACTTGCCCGCACTGGTCAAACAAGGGTTCCGCGGCCGGATCCACTGCACCCATGGCAGCGTGGCCCTGTGCGGCCTGCTGCTTCCCGACAGCGGACACCTGCTCGAAGAGGAGGCCAAGTACGCGGCCCGCAAGGGGTACTCCAAGCACAAGGAACCACGGCCGCTTTATACCGAGGATGACGCCCGCCGCAGCCTGAAGCAGCTCAAGGGGCATGACTATGGTCGCGACATCGAGGTCGCATCAGGCGTCACGATCCGCTTCCATCCTGCCGGCCACATCCTGGGCGCTGCCCATGTCAGCCTTGACGTCCAGGGCCAGCGCCTGCACTTCAGTGGCGACCTGGGACGGCAGCAGGAGTCGCTGATGAATCCGCCGACGCCCCTGCCCGCCTGTGACGTCCTGGTCTGCGAATCCACATATGGCAATCGGGAACACATTCCGATCGACCAAGAAGCCGAGCTGGCACCGATCATCCGCCGCGTTGCCGCCCGCGGGGGCGTGATCGTCATTCCCGCCTTTGCCATCGGCCGCGCCCAGGCGCTCATGCTGCATATCGCCCGGCTGCGTGAGCGCAAGGACATCCCTCGCGTGCCGGTCTACCTCAACAGCCCGATGGCGATCAACGCGACCCGGCACTACCACGACCACCACTCCGAGCACCACGTGTCCGACGAGGACTGCCAGCGGATGTTCGACGTGGCCACCTTCGTCAACACTGTAGAAGAGTCGAAGGCACTCAACCGCCAGCGCGGGCCGATGATCATCATCTCGGCCAGCGGCATGATCACCGGCGGGCGCGTGCTGCACCACATCGAGGCGTTCGGCCCCGATGACCGCAACGCGATCCTGCTCGCGGGCTACCAGGCCGGAGGAACACGCGGTGCCGCGCTGGCGGCAGGCAAGCGCACGTTGCGCATGTTCGGCCGCGAGGTCCCCATCCGCGCCGAGGTGGTGCAGCTGGAGGGCTTCTCCGGCCACGCCGACGCCGGGGAGCTGCTGGACTGGATGCGCACCGCGCCGTCCGCGCCGCGCATGGTCTACCTCACCCACGGCGAGCCCGACGCTGCAGACACGCTGCGCGGGCGCGTGCAGCGTGAACTGGGCTGGCGTGCGCGCGTGCCGGGGCACCTGGAGCAAGTCGGATTGGAGGATGCGAGATGACCACGCAGGCCCCGGGCCACACCCGCCTGCGCGTCACCCGTGCCGGCATCGACACCTACCAGCAGCCGGTGGTCTATATGCACCGCGACTGCGAGGTCTGTCGCTCGGAAGGCTTTGCCGCGATGACGCGCGTCAGGCTGGACGTGGACGCCCGCACGCTGGTGGCGACGCTGAACGTGGTCATCGACGATCGGCTCGGCCTGGACGAGGTGGCGTTGTCGGAGGCCGCGTGGACGCTCCTCGATCCCGCGCCCGACGCCCTCGCCGGCGTCAGGCACGCGGAACCCGCGGCGTCGGCGGGCGCGCTCCGTGCCAAGGTGTTCGGCGCCCGGTTGGACGACGCGCAGTACTTCGCCCTGGTGCAGGACGTGATGGAAAGCAGGTTGTCGGACCTGGAGCTTGCAGCTTTCGTCACTGCCAGCGCGGGTGACCGCCTGGACCATGCGGAGACGACCGCGCTGACGCGAGCCATGATCTCCGTGGGCCAGCGCCTGGACTGGGGCGAAGGGCCGGTGCTGGACAAACACTGCGTAGGTGGCCTGCCGGGCAATCGCACCACCCCGATCGTGGTGGCCATCGTGGCTGCGCTGGGCTACCGCATCCCGAAGACCTCGTCGCGCGCGATCACGTCGCCCGCGGGCACCGCCGACACCATGGAAGTGATGGCGCCGGTGGCGCTCGACCTGGCGGCGATGCGCCGGGTGGTGGAGCGCGAGGGCGGCTGCATCGTGTGGGGTGGCAACGTGCGCCTGAGCCCGGCCGACGACATCCTGATCCGGGTCCAGCGCCCGCTGGATTTCGACAGCGACGGCCAACTGGTCGCCAGCGTGCTGTCGAAGAAGATAGCCGCGGGCTCCACCCACGTCCTGATCGACATGCCGGTGGGTCCGACGGCCAAGGTGCGAGGTGAGGCCGCGGCCCACAGCCTCGGCACGCGGCTTGCCCACACCGCGGGCGCGCTGGGATTGCAGTTGGGCATCCATCGCTCCGACGGCACCCAGCCGGTGGGTCGGGGAATCGGCCCGGCGCTCGAGGCGCACGACGTGCTCAAGGTGCTGCGCAACGCGGCCGATGCACCCGCCGACCTTCGCGAACGCGCACTTGCGCTGTCCGCGGCGCTGCTGGACATGGCAGCGGGCAGCAACGCCGGCACCGGACTGGAGCGCGCGCGCGGCGTGCTGGATTCCGGGGCGGCGCTGGCCAAGTTCCTGGCGATCTGCGAGGCCCAGGGAGGCTTCCGCGAACCGCCACGGGCGGCGTTCACCGCCGACGTCCCGGCGCCTGCATCGGGCCGCATCGCGGCGATCGACAACCGCAGGCTGGCCAAACTGGCCAAGCTGGCCGGCGCCCCGACATCCCCCACCGCCGGCCTCGAAACCGGTCTGCGGATCGGCGATACGGTCGAGCGCGGACAGCCCATGATGACCCTGCATGCGGAGTCGCCGGGAGAACTGGCCTACGCCCTGGAGCACGCCGCGACGCTGCAACCCTTTGTGCTTGGAGAGGTTCCATGACCCGTGTGCTGATGCCCTTCCCGGCCGATGCAGTGTTGGCCGGCACCATCAACCAGCCCCTGCAGGCGCGCATTGCACCCGTGGCCTGGCGGCACTTCCCCGATGGCGAGTCGCTGGTCACCCTGGACGACGCACTGGACGGCGCCGATGTGGCGATCCTGGCCAGCCTGCGCAACGCCGATGCCCTGGCCCTCCCGCTGCGCTTCGCCGCCCGGACCGCGCGCGAGTTCGGGGCTCGTTCGGTCGGCCTCATCGCACCCTACCTGGGGTATATGCGCCAGGACACCCGCTTCCATCGCGGCGAGGCGGTCAGTACACCGCTGTTTGCGCAATTCCTCGAAGAGGCTTTCGACTGGCTGGTGACCGTGGACCCGCACCTGCACCGCGTCGAGCGCCTGCAGTCGCTCTACCGCATTCCGACGGTCCACGTATCGGCGACGCCGGCCGTGGCCCGCTGGATCGCTGAGACCGTCCCCGACGCTGTGCTGATCGGCCCTGACAGCGAGAGCGAGCAGTGGGTAGCGGACATCGCCGCCCTGTCCGGCATGCCCTACCAGGTGCTGGCCAAGGAGCGGCACGGCGACTACGACGTGCGCGTCAGCCTGCCCGACCCGCAGGCCGTGGCGGGCCGGACCCCGGTCCTGATCGACGACATCGTGTCGTCCGGCCACACCATCCTGGAGACCCTCGCACACCTGCGCCGGTTGTCGTTGCCGCCGCCACTGCTGGTCGCCATCCATCCGGTGTTCGCCGGCGATGCCTATGCCCGCCTGCAGGAAGCAGGTCTGGCCCGCATCGTCAGTACCGACACCATTGCCCACCCGTCGAACGCGATCGCGCTCGGCGCGGACCTCGCTGACGCGGCATCGACCCTGATGTCCGCTTCGGCCGACTCCCCGGAGGACCCATGAACCTGCATCTCAACTGCTGCACCGCCGACCAGCTGTCGGCCGCCGAGCGCCAGCGGACCCTTGAACTCGCCGACGCCCACCGGCGGGCCGATCCCGCGTTTGACCATTGGGCGGCCGGCTACGGCGTGATCCGACATGACCCGCTCACCCAGCTCCGGGTCCGCCAGATGGTGCACGAGCTGGTGGCCTTGGGCCGCACGCCCGATGCCGGCACCGCCTGGCAGCGGCTCGCCGCGGCCGATCGCGTCACCAGCGCCGGCATGTGGCTGGTGGCCCACATGACCTACAGCCAGCGGGTCCGCACCGACGGCGCGGCCCTCGAGGCCGATGACTTCAAGGCCACGCCCGAAGGCCACACTGGCGGGTCCCTCAACATGGTGCCGGCCTACGCCGGCTACCTGCTGATGGACGCCCTGGATGGCGTCACCCGCGCATGGATGATGGGCCAGGGGCACTGCGTGGCCGCCATCGACGCGCTGAACGTGCTGGTTGGCAACATGACCGCCCGGCACGCCGAACGTTACGACCGCTCCGACGCGGGGCTGAGCCGGTTCGTCGGCGACTTCTATGCCTACACCCTCAATCCGGACGGAACACCGGCGTCGCCCCTGGGCTCCCACGTCAATGCGCACACCGCCGGGGGCGTGATGGAAGGCGGCTATCTCGGCTTTGCCGAACTGCAGTACGTGCATGCACCGCTCAAGGACGAACGCCTGGTGGCGTTCCTCAGCGACGGTGCGTTCGAGGAACAGCGCGGCAGCGACTGGGCGCCGCGCTGGTGGCGTGCCGAGGACAGCGGGCTGGTCAGCCCGATCATCATCCTCAACGGGCGGCGCATCGAACAGCGCAGCCAGATCGCCCAGCAGGGCGGCGAGCGGTGGCTGGACCGGCACCTGCGATTGAACGGCTTTGATCCGATCGCGCTGGACGGGCGCGATCCGGCCAGCATCGCGTGGGGTATCCATGTGATGGAGTCGCGCCTGCAAGCGGGCGCCGCCGTTCCCGATGCCGACGTGCGGCTGCCCTATGGCATTGCCGAAACCGTGAAGGGCTTCGGATTCCCCGGCGCCGGGACCAACGCCTCGCACAACCTGCCCCTGCCCGGGAATCCGTCGAAGGAGGCCGAGGCACGCGCGCTCTTCAATCAAGGCGCCGCGGCGCTGTTCGTGGCCGCGTCCGAGCTCGAGGAGGCTGTTGCCGCACTCAACAGCCACGACCTCCAGCAGCGCGTGCGCGAGCGCGACCATGCGCTGGCCGATCGCCAGGTGGAACCGCCCCGCGTCCCGGCGATCGCCGACCGCGGCGCCGGCGGCGAGAGCTCGCCGATGACCGCGCTCGACGAGCAGTTCGTCGCCATCGCCGAAGCGAACCCGGGGCTGCGCGTGCGCGTGGGCAATCCTGACGAGCTGCGCAGCAACAAGCTCGATCGCACCCTGGACGCAATGAAGCACCGGGTGCACGAGCCCGAGCCCGGTGTCGCGGAATCGACCACTGGCGCGGTCATCACCGCGCTTAATGAGGAAGCCGTGGTATGCGCCGCGCTCGGCAACAAGGGCGGGCTGAACCTGGTGGTCACCTACGAGGCGTTCGCACCGAAGATGCTTGGCGCCGTGCGCCAGGAATTGATCTTCGCGCGTCACCAGGCACAGGCGGGGCGACCGCCCGGCTGGCTGGGCGTGCCTCTCGTGCTGACCTCGCACACGTGGGAGAACGCGAAGAACGAGCAGTCCCATCAGGATCCGACCATGGCCGAGGCGCTCCTGGGCGAAATGGCCGACATATCGCGCGTGGTGTTTCCCCCGGACGCCAACGGCGCCGCCGCGGCCCTCGCCCACGCCTACGCGCAACGCGGCACGGTCACCACCCTGGTCGTCCCCAAGCGACCGGTGCCGCACGAGCTGACACCGACGCAGGCGCAGGCGCTGGCCACCCAAGGTGCGCTGTGCCTGGCCGGCAACCCGGCGACAGCGGCGATCCTGCTGGTCGCCACCGGTGCTTACCAATTGCAGGAAGTGCGCCACGCGCAGGTGCGCCTCGTTGAACGTGGCGTGTCGGCCGCGATCGTCTATCTCGGCGAGCCCGGCCGGTTCCGCACGCCGCGCGATCCGGACGAGGCGCGGTACGTGCACTCCGACAGCGAGGTCCATGCACTGTTCCCGGCGGAACGGCCGCGCATATTCGTCACGCATACGCGGCCCGAGCCCTTCCTGGGCGCGCTGCGCCGGCTCGACACTGGCCCGGCCACGACCGCGGCGCTCGGCTTCGTCAACCGCGGCGGCACGCTGGACGTGCCGGGACTGCTGTTCGCCAACCGCAGCACCTGGGCGCACGTGGTCGATGCGGCCGCGGGCGTCCTCGGCCAGTCCCGGGGCGGCCTGTTGTCGGAAGCGGAGCTGGCGGCAGTGGATGGTCGGGGCGATCCGGCCACGATCCTGCGTCCTGCAAGTGGGTCGACGCCATGAGTTGTCCAACCGGGAGCGCGCGTTGATGGCGGGCACGGTGCGGCGCGGAGGCCAGATTGCCTGGGCGGGACTCAAGCTCGGCGTCGCCGTGCTGCGCCTGCGCCGACGTGCACCCGACCTGCTTCCGGCATACGTCAGCACCACACTGGTGGGGTTGGGCACCACCTTCGTCAAGCTGGGCCAGGGCTTGAGCCTGCGCTGGGACCTGCTGCCGGCGCCCTATCGCGAGGCGCTGTCGCGATTGCACAGCGATGTGCCCCCCTTCCCGGCGGAGGAGGCCATGCGTATCGTCGAACAGGCGTTTGGCGCGCCGGTCGGCGAACTTTTCGCCAGCTTCGATGACAAGCCCCTGGCCGCGGCTTCAGTGGCCCAGATCCATCCAGCGCGCATGCATGATGGTCGCGATGTGGTCGTCAAGATCACCCGCCCCGGGATCCATGCCCAGGTGCAGGCGGATCTGCTGCTCCTGCGGCGCACGATGCGCGTCGCCCAGTGGATCTGGCCGCCACTGAAACGCCACCGGCCGCTCGAACTGGTGGACGAACTAGGCGCATTCCTGCGTGACGAGATCGACATGCGTCACGAGGCGCAGAACATGCGGCGCATGGCCAAGGTGCTGGATGCCCTGCCCGGCATCACCCAGCCGCACGTCGTCGAGCCGTATGCCACCCGCAACGTGCTTGTGCAGGATCGAAGCCACGGGACCCGTCTGGAGGCCGCGTACGGCACAGCGGCCGCTCCCGCACTGGCAAGGGCGCTGCTCGGTGCCTACGTGCATCAGCTCTTCGGCGCCGGCGTCTTCCATGCCGACCCGCACCCGGGGAATCTGTTCTTCTTTGACGACGGTCGCCTGTGCCTGCATGACTTTGGATCGATCGGCGTGCTCGACCCTGCATCCCGGCTCGCGCTCGGCGGCATGGTCGAGGCCATTGCGGCCGACGACGCCGAGGGCGTGCTGGATGCAGCGATCGCCATGGGCTTCTTCCCGTCGCAGGTCGACCGCCGCTCGCATGTGCGCGAGATCCACCTGATCCTGGCCGAGATGGCCAGCCGTCCGCTGGCGCAGTGGTCCATTGCCGAGGCAATCTGGCGCGTGGCACGCATTGGGCAGGGCGCTGGCTTCCGGCTTCCGGCCCACCTGCTGTCCCTGATCCGGACGCTGTTCCTGGTCGAGAACACGCTGCGGGCGCTGGATCCGAATCTGGACCTGCTGGGGACGCTGTCCGCGCAGGCGGCCGCGATCGCCGACATTGCCGAAGCCAGCCGCCCCAGCGGCAACAGGCCGCTTGCCATGCGGCTGGCCCGCACTGCGCGCCAACTGCCACAGATCGCCACCGACCTGTTGCGGCAGGCGCAACTGAGCGACGGACGACCCGCCTTCTCCGTACACCACCATGGCCTGAGTTCCACGCAGGAGGCAATCGCGCGCACGGGCAACCGGCTGGCGTTGGCCCTGGTCACCTTGGGCCTGTACGTAAGCGGTGCGCTGTTGAGCCTGCATTCCGACGGCCCGCAAGTGTTCGGTCACATGCCTTTCCTGGCTATGGTGGCTTTCGCTGCTGCGGGATTGCTCTCACTGCGGCTGGTGATGGCCATCGCCAGATCGGGACACTTGTAACAGAACACTGATCTATCTCCCCGCTGGTGCCCGGCGCATCAGTGCATCCAGGAAGGCAGACCCATGACGCAACACAATCATCATCATCAAGATCATCAGGCGCACGGCGAGCAACCGCCGCATCCCCGCACGGGTGCTGAAGGTGACGTCCATGCCGGGCACGACAAGCATGCCGGCCACAGCGTGGCGAGCTTCCGCGACAAGTTCTGGCTCACGCTGCTGCTGACCATCCCCACTCTGATCTGGAGCGGGATGATCCAGCATTGGTTCGACTACACCGCACCACAGTTCCCGGGGTCGGCGTACATCCCGGCGGTGTTCGGCACGATCGTGTACTTCTACGGCGGCTCGCCGTTCCTCCGCGGCGGATACCACGAGCTGAGAAATCGCCTGCCGGGCATGATGACGCTGATCTCGCTTGCGATCACCGTCGCCTTCCTTTACAGCGCGTTGGTCACGCTCGGCGTTGTCGAGGGCTTGGACCTGTGGTGGGAGCTGGCGACGCTGGTGGCGATCATGTTGCTCGGCCACTGGATCGAGATGCGTTCGATCAACCAGGCACAGGGCGCTCTCAAGGAACTCGCGAAGCTGCTGCCTGATATGGCGGTGCGGTTGGATGAGGCCGGTACCGCGAAGGAAGTCCCTGTCGCGGAACTGAAGCGCGGCGACCTGCTGCTCATCAGGCCCGGCGCGAGCATTCCCGCCGACGGCGTCGTGAAGGAAGGGACCAGCGCCGTCAACGAAGCGATGATCACCGGCGAGTCCAAGCCGATGGACAAGTCGACGGGCGACCGGGTGATCGCCGGCACCGTCAACGGACAGGGCTCGTTGCGTGTCGAGGTGACGGGAACCGGCGACGAGACCGCGCTCGCGGGTATCATGCGGCTCGTCGAGCAGGCCCAGACGTCGCGCTCGCGCGCCCAGGCCCTGGCGGACCGGGCGGCGTTCTACCTCACGATCATCGCCATCGTCTCCGCCGCGGTTACCGCCATTGTCTGGCCACTCCTCGGTCGACCGTGGAGCTTCACGATCGAGCGCGTAGTGACCGTGCTCGTGATCGCCTGTCCCCATGCGCTGGGTTTGGCCATCCCGCTGGTGACCGCCATCTCGACCACGATTGGCGCACGGAACGGCCTGCTCGTGCGCGATCGACGCGGCCTGGAAGAGGCCCGTTTGCTGAACACGGTCGTGTTCGACAAGACAGGCACGCTCACGCTCGGTTCGCACCGCGTCGTGAAGACCACTGCCGCCGATGGACTCACCGACGACGAGGTGCTTCGCGTGGCCGCGTCGGTCCAGCGCGACGCTGAACATCCGATCGCGCAGGCGCTGATGACCAGCGCCAAGGAACATGGCATCGACGTTCCGATGTCGCAGGACTTCGAGTCCATGCCGGGACGCGGCGTGCGCGCAGTCGTCGAGGAGCGCTCGCTTCACGTTGGCGGGCCGGGTCTGTTGAGAATGCTCGCGGTCGAACCGCCGGAGACGCTTCGGCGGGCTGCCGAATCAGCGGCAGCCGATGGTCAATCTGCAACCTACCTGGTGGAAGGCGACCGGGTGCTCGCCGTATTTGCGATCGCGGATGCCATCCGTCCCGAATCGTTCGACGCGGTCAAGCGGCTGCACGACGAAGGACTGGAGGTTGTCCTGCTGACGGGTGATTCCACGGCGGTCGCAAACGCGGTCGCGAAGGAACTCAACATCGACACCGTCTTCGCCGAGGTATTGCCCGAGGACAAGGTGGCAAAGATCGAGGAGCTGCAGGCCCAGGGCAAGCGCGTCGCGATGGTGGGTGACGGTGTCAATGACGCTCCGGCGCTGCTCACGTCCGACGTCGGCATCGCCATCGGCACAGGGACGGACGTCGCGGTCGAGGCCGGCGACGTCGTACTCGTGCGCAGCGACCCGCGCGACGTGCCAGCGATCATCGAATTGAGCAAGGCCACCTATCGCAAGATGATCCAGAACCTGTGGTGGGCCGCCGGCTACAACATCGTCGCCATCCCTCTCGCCGCTGGCGTTCTCGCCGCATGGGGGATCCTGCTGCAACCTGCGCTTGGGGCAGTGCTCATGTCGCTGAGCACCGTCGTTGTGGCAATCAATGCGCAGTTGTTGCGCCGGGCGGTGCGGTCCCCATGAACATGATTCGGGGACACCTGTGACCACGCGCCGGCTTCTTGCACTCAACGTTGGCTCGTCCACCCTCAAGGGCGCGTCCTATCTGTTCAACACTGAGGGACACGGCGCGCAGTCTCGTCTGCTCGAGCGCTCCCGGGCCGAAATTCCAGTCGGCGTGGATGCGCAGGAGCGCCTTGCCACCCTGCTCGAGGCATTGTCGGAGCCGTGGCCCAGCCCCGACGTGGTGGTGCACCGAATCGTACATGGCGGTGACCTGCACGACGCCCGCGAGCTCGACGAAACCGTGCTCGCGAAACTGGATGCATTGGTGCCGTTCGCACCCTTGCACCAGCCGGTAGCCCTCGCTTTCGCGCGTGCCGCGCGCATGCGTTGGCCGCACGCGCGCCAAGGCGTGGCCTTCGACACCGACTTCCACGCGTCGCTCGCGCCCTGGAGCCGGCGCTTGCCTGTCCCTGAAGCATGGGATGCGCTGGGCATCCGCCGCTACGGTTTCCATGGACTCGCCTTTGCCTCCGCGCTCCGCATAGTGGCCAGCCACGACGCTGGAATCCTGAAGGGCCGCGCTGTCTTCGCGCATCTGGGGGGTGGCTGCAGCGTCTGCGCCGTCGAGGGCGGCCGCAGCCGCGACACCACCATGGCGCTCACTCCGCTGGGTGGAATCCCGAGCCCTACCCGCTCCGGAGATCTCGATCCCGGCGCGTTGCTGTATCTGCTGAGGCATGAACGCCTGGATGCGCAGGCGCTTGAAAACGGCCTGTACCGCAGTGCAGGCCTTGCCGGAATCGCCGGCCATGGCGACATGCGCGTGTTGCTGACGGATCCCGGCCCGCAGGCCCAGCTTGCCGTGGAGCTCTTTGCAGTCCGGATTGCGCAGTCCATCGCGGCCATGGCCACGGCAATTGGCGGTCTCGACCATGTCGTCTTTTCCGGCGGCATCGGCCATCGCGCGCCGGTTTTGCGGGCTCGCATCGTCGCGCGACTGGCCTGGCTCGGCCTGGCGCTGGCACCTGACGTCAACGATGCTGGAGCCACGCGGATCGACCGCGGGGGCGGGCCGAGCATATGGAACGTCGCGATCGATGAGGAGCGCGAACTGGCTGAATCGGCACTCGCCTGGCTGTAGCCACGACACGCCCCAAGGGTCGGCTCCGGTGGGGAATCACTCCTCGATCCGTGACGACGTGAGCACCGCTGCGAATCCACCACCGGGGGTGCGCATGTTCGTGGTCTGGCCCTGGTACAGCCTGGCCGCGAACAACAGGACACCCGCCTCGGACGCGAAGCAGCGCACATCCGCCTTGAGGGACTGGCCCCCATGCACGATCCGCATGCTCGGTGGCGCGAAGGCCTGTGCGATGTAGGTCGCCGACGCCATAGACGCCCAAGTCCGCCGGGTCAACTTGTCGCCCCGATAACTCCCACGGCTGCCAAACCCTGCTGCAGGCTTGAAGAAATATCCGTTGCGCACTGCCCACAACGCATCCCGGTTCGCGGGCACGAGTTCGACCGTGGGCGGGATCACCTGGCCCAGCAGTGCCGTCGAACCCGCATCGACCCCGAACCCGCCGAGCAGAGCCGGGTCCCCGAGCACCGCAAGGTTGCGCTTGTCGGCAAACAGCGCGTGTGCTCGGGGATGCGGCATCAGCGCGACGTCCCCTGCCAGGTAAGCCTCACGAATGTCTGCATGCGAGGCATCCTCGAGCGCGAAATCGGTCAACCGGTTGTAGACAGTGTCGATTCGACCGTGGGCATCCTCAAGCCCGTCCGAACCAAACGACAAATCCTCGGGAGCGCTGATCACGCAGTCCACGCCATGGTCCCGAAACGCGTTCGCGTACAGCACAAACTCGGGGTAAAGGAACTGCGCTCGCGGAGTGCTGTCCACGATGGCCAGGCGCGACGGCGTGCGCCCGGATTGCTGCCGAGCATCCTCCATCCAGGCCGTGACGGCCGCATCACGCGCTTGGGCCGCGTTGGTCCAGGTGGCCCATGCTGGCGGCGCGCAAGACCGCACGGCATCGAGCAACAAGGCATTGAGGAGCAGACCGCCTGGATTGGTGTTGACCTCGATCAGCCGCGGGCCATCGACCGTCAGGTGAAAGTCCAGACCCAGGACGCCCCCCGCCGAACCCGGATCATGGGTTGCAATGTCAGGGGCCCATTGCAGGACCCGTTGGCTATATCCCGGGTTTCCTGCGACGTCGAAGACCGCCGCCGCGACTCGTCCCATGGCCTCCAACGCGGGCCGATCAACGAACAAGGCATAGGGTGAAAATAAGTGCGCGTGTACGGCGGGATCAGTCGTGAACTCCGGAAAGGCACCCCGGATCGACTCGTGCAGACGGAGGATGTCGACCACTTCGCATGCACACCGCTGGTTGAGCGGCGCGCTTTCCAGGGTGGCACAGTCGATCTCGCAGCCTGTCTGTCCAACTATTATCGGAGTCCGCGGTTCAACCACAACAGGGATTGTTCTGTTGGATCGGTGGACATGGCACTGTTCCGAACGAGCAGAACACACAGCAGTCGCCTTGATGCGGACGCAAAACCGCTCCACAGCCCGTGCACTCATAGAAGAATTGACACGCTGTGATGGGCATTGTCTCGGTCGCCCGATGGCCGCACTCCGGGCAGGTCAAGATGCTTTCCAGCTTGACGTCACTCACCGCCAGTCCGCACCTTGGCCGGGAAGCCTGCTTCCGTGACTGCACGCGCGATTCCGGCTGCATCCGTCTGGCT
The DNA here is from genome assembly GCF_052232875.1 of Stenotrophomonas sp. PUT21. Lineage (NCBI taxonomy): Bacteria > Pseudomonadati > Pseudomonadota > Gammaproteobacteria > Lysobacterales > Lysobacteraceae > Stenotrophomonas > Stenotrophomonas sp. PUT21. Next base: position 1,784,063 of record NZ_CP197645.1, read on the forward strand.
CGATTCGAACGTCACCGTGACTGTTTCAGCCCGGGTGTCCACCTTCACATCGGCCACGCCCGGCACCTTCTCCAGCGCCTTCCTGATGGTGATGCCGCAGGCGGGACAGGTCATGTTCTCAGCATCGAGCATCACTACGGTTGCGGGCGTCGCAAGAGCGGCACCGACCGACAGAGCAGCCACCAGGGCCAGTATCCACTTGTGCATCGCGCCTCCTACAGAATCCAGACGATGTAATAGGGAAACAGCAGCAACAGGACGATGAGGGCTGTCGCCAACCAGAGCCAACGTCGCCTGCGTCGCAGAGCGTCCGGGGCGATGCAACTGCCATCCACACCGCACCGTGCCGCCGGTCGATACAGCATCCAAAACGCCACGGCCAAGGACAGTACGGCGGCGGCGCTGAACCAGGGCCTCAAGGGATCGAGAGCTGTCAGGGTGCCGATCCAGGCGCCACTGATGCCCAGCAGGACCAGCACCAGCGGCACGACGCAGCAGACCGATGCGCCAATGGCGGCGATGCTCGCGCCAACGATGGCTGGAACAGACGATTTGGCCGGGGTTGTTTGCATCAGAGCATACTAGCCTCTGTACCTAGGTACGGAGTCAAGCCGTGCGTCCGAACACGTTTACGATCAGCCGGCTGGCGGCGGCGGCCGATGTGCACGTCGAAACCGTGCGCTACTACCAGCGGCGTAGGCTGCTGCGTCAACCCGAGCGACCCATAGGAGGCGTGCGTCGTTACGACGAAAACGATGTCAATCGGCTTCAGTTCATCCGGCGCGCTCAGATGATGGGATTCAGCCTCGACGAGATCGCTGGCCTGCTAGAGATCACAGGCGAAGGTTCTTGCGAGCAGACCCGTCAGCTGACCGAGCGAAAGCTCGTCGATGTCCGTCTACGAATCCGCGAGCTGCGACAGCTGGAGAGGGATCTCGAACAGAAAATAGCGCGGTGCGCCCAAGTGCCGGCGGGAGAGTGCTGCCCAACCCTCGATTTTCTGGAGCGGCCAATAAAGCCAGCTGCGACAGGCAGTTAGCTCACTTTCGGCCCGTTTTTACACGAATCCCTGCCGACCCTCTACTGCAGCCAAGGGAGGGGGGCGTGGCCTCAAGTAAACCAGGCAAGGGAGCCGGTGCGCCGCTATCAGCGCTACAGCCGCCGACCCCTTGGCCTAATGCCAATGCACGCCTTCTTGGCGTGGGGGCAGGACTACCCGTACAGCCGCTGGATCGGCTGGCTCAGTTCAGCTCGGCAGATTTCGAACGCTTCACGCTTGAGTGGGCATCTGACTACCTCTCGACGCAAGTCGAGGTGGATGAAGCTCAGCAGCGCGGCGGTGCCGGCGACAAGGGGAGAGACGTGGTCGTGTGGCTTGATCCATCAGGGACAGAGCCGCGCCGCTGGAAGCTATATCAGTGCAAGCACTACGGCGACCGTCTGGGGCCCGGCATCGCAGCGGGTGAGATCGCTAAGGTTCTCTATTATACGCTCCAGGGCGACTACACATCGCCTGAAGAGTATTGGTTTGTCACGCATAAGGGCACGACTTCTACTCTTCAGGATCTCTTGGATGATCCAAAGAAGCTGCGCGATTTCGTAATTGAGAACTGGGACAAACACTGCGCGGGCGAGATTACCTCCAAGGCGACAGTGGCCCTCACTGAGGAGATGAAAGATCACATTGCCTCGTTTGACTTCAGCATTTTCAAAGCGAAGCAGCCGCTTGAGCTCATCTCCGAGCATGCTCAAACCAGATACCACTTGACCGTATTCGGTGCGCCTCTGATAGAAAGGCCGCCCCCGCCGGAGCCCCCTTCATCCGTTGCGCCGACAGAGTCCGGCTATATCACCCAGTTGTTCGAAGTTATCGGGGAGGCCATGGAAACAACTATCGGCGACCCCGGCGACTTCATACATTTGGCCGCTTGCAAGGACATTTTTGAGCGCTCTCGTATTACCTTTTATTGCGCTGAGGGCCTTAAAGAACTGGCCCGCGATCAGATGGCCGATCCAGCGTTCTTTGAAACCCTGCTCGGCGAGTTCCGTGAGGGCCTGTTCTACACATACACGACAACCGGCCAAACCGGATTGAATCGCCTCAAAGACACTGTAAAGGCGGCCCAGTCGCTGCAGCTCGGTGGGCACGTGTTGGCCCCTCATGTGCAAGCAAAGGACCGCGAGGGCATGTGTCACCAGATGGCGAACGAGGGCGTTCTGAAGTGGTGCGGCAAATGATGAACTACGATCCAACCTCACCACGACCACCGCGTCCTTTCAACACGCCCTTGGAGTGCGGCCTTCGAACGCTATTTGTTCTGAATGCCACCAATGGAGCGCCGTCAGATCTCCAGCGGCTCGTGTCATATGACTATCTCCTTGTTCACTCCGGCGACATGCCTGATGGCCCGCCCAGCCTGCATCCAGCTGTGCCTCTTCGAGGAACAGAGCTTCTTGTTAAACGTGACCTGGTGCGCGCCGGATTGAATCAGATGTTTAGCCGTGAGTTGCTCATGAAGAGCTTCGACCGTACGGGAATCATGTATCGAGCAACCGCGCTAACCACATCCTTTGTAGGCCTGCTCAAGTCCGACTACGCCACAGCACTTCGCTATAGAGCCGAGTGGATCGTATCGAACTTCGGAAGCGATTCGGACGAAGAGCTAAACGCCTTTATGTCGGCTAATGTGGGTAAATGGGGAGCCGAGTTTGAGCGGCTCACGGCGCTACGCGATCTGGAGTTGTAGAGCGATGTTTCAGTTACGAAAGCTCGTACTGCGTGGCGCTGGTGTTATGGATGCCACGGAAACCTTCGAACCGGGCGGGAACATTCTTGCGGGCGAGTCCGACACCGGAAAGAGCTACCTGCTTCACTGCATTGACTACGTCTTCGGTGCAGATGAACTAAGGAAGCGAATCCCCGAGGCCGAAGCGTATTCGGATATTTTCGTCGAGCTAGAGAACTCGGCCGGAGACTTCCTGACGCTCAAGCGCAACTTGGCTGGAGGAAAGATCGCCGTCTACCGATCCAATTTTGAATCCACTGGCGCAAGCCAACCCGAAGTCGTGACCTCCAAGCGTGGAACGGGTAAGGGCGTCAAAGACATCTCTTCTGTCCTCTTTCCTTTTTGCAGGGATCCCTGAGGCGGTGCTCCGCAAGAATGACCGCGGGGTGACTCAGCGTCTCTCCATGCGCATGTTTCTTCCGGTGCTCTTAGTCGACGAGATCGCTGTAATTGATGAGCGCTCGCCGGTCCTTGGGAAGAGTGGCTTTAGTGAGACCGCACACAAGCGCACTTTCTCTTTCATGCTTTCCGGGAAAGATGACGCGGGAATTGTAACCAGCGAAGAAAAGGTGCTTGTAAAGGCACGCTCTACTGCGCAACTTGGAGTTATCACGGAACTTCTAGCGCCTCTTGAAGAGAGCGAGGCAAAACGCCAGCTTGCGGCGCCCATAGCTTCCGGCGAGATTGAGGAGGCGATTAACAACATTAGTGCCGAGCTCACGTTGATCACCGACGAGAGGGCGAATCTCTATTTAGAGCGAGAGGCGTCCACCGACGAGCTGAACCGAGCTGAGTACCAGGCCATTGCTTTGAACGAGCTGCTGTCGCGGTATCACTTGCTTGACGGCCGCTATGCGTCGGACTTGGAGCGCCTTGATTTCGTAGCCGAGGGCGCTCACTACTTCAAGGAGTTGCAGGAGACGCGTTGCCCTCTTTGCGATCAGGTCATGCACGGCGCTCATGAACACTCCGCCGAAGCATCTGCGGAGAGCGTCCACCAGTCAGCGCGGGCGGAGGCGGGAAAGATTCTCGGGCATCGCGCGGACTTGGCGGAGACTATTGAGGCCGTCACTTCACGCATGCAAGAGCGGGCCATGCAAGCCGCTGCGGCTAAAGCAAACATATTGCGAATTGAAGATAGGCTTTCTCAGGTCGTAATTCCGTCCTTCACCGAAGTCGCGGCCCGTCTCGACAACCTGGTTAGTCATAGAGTTGAGCTTGAGCGCGCCAATAGTGAGCGTGATCAGATTCGCAACCTCAGCGAGCTTAAGCGACAGATCGAGACCGCGCTGGACACGAAGGAAGAGAAGGAAACGTGGGAACACTTGCCCGCAAAGGCACTGCGAGACCTCTGCTCCGAAATTGAGGCCATTCTGGGCGAGTGGAGCTGGAAGGGGCCGGGGCGAGTGGATTTCGACCAGAAGGAATATGACATTGTTGTGGATGGTCAATCTCGCCAATCGCATGGCAAGGGCGTTCGCGCGGTCCTCTATGCAGCTTTCGCGATAGGGCTTCTACGCTACTGCAGGAGTAAAGGCAAACCCCACCCCGGCATGGTGATAATTGACTCGCCGCTGACGAGTTACAAAAAGGGCAAGTCCAGTTCTACCGGAGATGGCCCAGTTGACCCAGGAATCGAGGCCTCCTTCTGGGAATCGCTGACACATCTTGATGACGGAATCCAAGTTATCATCATCGAGAACAAAGAGCCGCCCCAAGGCATAGCCGAGAAAGTCCACTATCAGTGGTTCGCAGGCGACGCCGCAAAGCTGGGCGAACGCGCGGGACTGATTCCTCGGTAACAGCCTCGATTGGCGAACCCGCCCCATGTCGAACCGCCCGCCACTAGTAGCCATCGCGCGCCTGGTAGATGACGCACAGATCGGCAGCGCGAGCCAGCCGCTCGAACATCAAGTTTCAGATCGATAAGGCAAAGCTGGGCTCCGTAGATCCCGGCAGACAATCAAAGCCTGCTGGGAAGTCAACGCGGGTTCGCGCGGTGCTGAGTTGGGCGCTGTCAAACGACAGGCCCTCCGGAGAAGTTCTTGTCGCCGGGCTGCTATCTACGGTTCATGGCTGCGGAGGCTTCTGCCCAGCTTCCGCGAACTACCGTGGTGTTGGGGCGATTGCCAACCTGTCAGCCGCTTTCGACCTGCAGGGCTGGCAGTTGGGGACTGATTGCTCGCTCCAGCCCCAAAGTCCTATCGTCGCTGACCGCGAAGGAGCTAACTGCGTTACTTCAAGCTTGCGCGGAGCGGTCCCGTAGCGGCGCTCTCGAGAGCCCCCTAGTTGCCGGTACCGCTAGGGCCCTATTAGAGGCGACCGCCGCGCACGCCTTGGTGCAGCGCCGGGGTTCGTACACAGAAACAGTCAACTTCCCCGGTCTGCTTGGGCAGGCATTCACGGCCTTAGGGTTGGCTACGCCCAGCGATCCAGTAGTTGCAGGCGAGCTAGTGCAAAGGCGCGTCGAGCGGACCGCTTCATCATCTACATGTGTTCTCGCGCTCATCCGCGTCATCTAAGCGACACGTCGACAAGTAGCTTGGCACGTTCTAAGAGCTCGTCGAAGGTTACGATCTCTGGCCGCTCCAAGTGTCTCCTATAAAGCTCGTAGGAGCTGTACTTGTCATAGTTGATCCCGTGCTGACCGCTGAACTCTGCGAGATCCCCGCAGACAACGACGGATCGGGGGCGTATCAGGAAAGCGTCGGATGAGGTTGGGTTGCCGAAGTCGTCAACAATCTTGAGCTGTTTCTGGATTGATTGCTCAGCCAGCTGGACCGTCCTGTGTGCCTGAGTCACTGCGGCACTGAGCTCATCTGAGACGGGCCACGTACCAGGCCGATAAGGGCGACCTGCTTTGAGCAGCGGAGTTCTGTGAGTCTTGAGCTCTACGAAGCAAAGTGCGCCGATTCTGCCTCTCGAGTTAAGGAGCGCGTCTGCACGCTTTCCTGGCCCCGCCACCGATGCGCCCGCTACAGTCCGTTCAAGCTTACCTTCGTCAAGACCGCCCGCTGAGGAAAGAAAGAGCGCGCCGCCGAAGATCCACCTATTCTCTTCGAAGAAGGCCTGCCACAGGCGCTCGTCACTTAAGCACGTACGTTCCTTCTCACTGTCGAAGTACGATTCATCAATGAGAAGACGCTCAAATCGCTTTACTTGGGCGCGGCGATACGCGACCGCGACCATGTCATGCTGCGTGACTTCGGTCCGCAGTACCTCTTCCATCAGAGCAGAGTTGCTCCCGACGAGGGCGCGAACGGCGTCAGGAGTCAGGTCAAGACGTTGCAACTGGTTCACGCCGATTCGGAACTTCCCGCTAACTTGGAAGTCCCCCTCTGCCGCCAAAGCTGCGATCTCTAACAAATCATCTATCTCTGTCCCGCTCAGCACGAAGTGACTACGCCGGCTCGGTACATCTTTGCCGTCACTCATGTCGAAGGACTGGAGGTAGAGCGATCGGACCTTTCGCGGATCCTCCACAACCAAGAGTTTTACTTGCCTCTTGCCTGTAGGTGTAGAGCGGAGGACGAGCTCCTCCTTCAAGACTGCGAGGACCTCACCTTCGACATCGGGAAAGACGCGGTCGAGATATCTCGCGGTTCGAACTACGCGCTCTGGCTTCCCATCGACCATCTTGCATGCATTCACGTCGAATGAACGAGAGCCATAGATTCGGCCAGGCACCTTGTTTGCGACATAGCTTGCTTCGTCATCTGACATGATTGCAGCCTCATGGACAATCGTCGGACTGGGCGCCTATACGAAGCATAGCGCTTGACCGTCTGGGTACGTGTCAATCATCGCGAGCGTTGCTGATGGCACGAAAAGTCGTGGAGCGGGCCTTAGCTCGCCGACGCCCGCTTGTCTAGCGTTGTGCAGCAGTAGTAAGTAGAGCCCTGCCATTGCATTGAGCACATTTTTGAGTGTCGCAGACTGAAAGCTGGCAGCTCGATCGTGTTTGATTGCATTATACGCAAGCCACCAGTCTGGTGAAGCTCCACGGCTCCAGCTGGTCCATGGCTTTAGGGATAGGCCATAGCGTGGCAAAGTCACCTGCTGCCTTGTGAATTTTGGTGACCAGCGCACAATCGCTGCTCGATAGTCGTCGATGTTGCGGACCCGGGCACCTGGTGAGATCTGTTTGACCAACTGCTTGGCGATAACGTCAGCCTCAGACGCAGCGGTAAGTAGGAGTCTAGCGAATTCCAGGGAGTAGGTCCTCATGTTGCGCGACGAGAACTCGACGTATCGCGCGACGGTGAAGAGGTCCTCTTCGAGCGCTAGAAAGTAGTTCCAGTGGACGTCGCGTTGAGTGTGTCTTATCGCCATCCTGCTCTCCTTAGAATTTATGGTAACCCGTCGGCGATCGGGTGAGGCGTCACCGCCACCTCCAGATGCACTTGGCTCTGCAAGGGAAGCCAAGAACCCTTTCACCGCCCCTGAGGAAGCCGAGCTCTCCGGCCAGCAAAGGCCAGCGCTTCTTCGATCCACTTCCTGTACCTTTTATCGAAGGCTGCCTGCCAAGCCGCGGCGCTCACTTGCGCCTCATCCGTCATCGGATCGACTAGGACCTAAGACTTAGGCATCTTTTGCCGAGCATTGTCCCGATGAGCCATGTCAGCGCAAAGCACGTCAGCAATTGATCTCACTATCCGTCCCAGTCTCCCTACCCTAATTTCCTTGTGGGCATCTTGCCGCGGAGGCTTCGGCGCGGGGTTGGCAGCTCCGGAGCCCGGAGTGCCGCCTCTTGGATTGCCTCTCGCGCGGTGCTAGTACCGACATCTGCCCCCCCCCCCGCGCGGCCGCTCCATGCAGCCATGACGTTGCACGGCGCGGACCTAAAGCTTCTGCCGCTTCGTCTTGGTTGGGGAGCTGGCCCTGAATACCCGGACATCCACCCTTCCCCCGATAAATATCGCCAATTCCCTGCTCCGCCGGTGTCCGCTTAGTTGAGCGCCTACGCAGCAGCCATCGGATCACCAAGCACATAGCATGGGACGCGCAGACCAAGCCCTGTTGTGGGTTTCTGGCGCAAGTCACCGCACGCGGGGATGCACTGGCTGAGCGACTGGGGCGGGAACTGGCGGCGAGGGGCAAGTTAGGAATCGCTCCAGCATCTTCCGGCGCGAAAGGCCAGTGACCTGAGCCCGTTAAAGACAAGCGCCTGCTGCCGTCCCGACGCTCCGGCCCAGCTTGACGGCTTCGCGGTGGCTTGCAAAGGAGCACGTTTCATCCGCGTCACAGCCCTTGTATTCCTGCGCGATCCTCCTCCATCCAGCGTTTCACTTGCTCGACGTTCTCAACAATGACGTGCTGTTCTGCGGCACGCTCACTGACTGAAAGGTTTTCCAGGTTCAGATGACGCAGTGTGTAGAACAGCATCGCCTTTTGGCAGGTCAGCACGTGTCGATCTGAAGACATGCCGTAGTCGCGCGCTACCGCCTCCCGTTGCAAGCGGCCCAGCTTCGGGTGGGGTACCAGTACAACCTCCACCAGTGTGGTCCATCCAATGTCCTCGCGCGGGTCCACGTGGCTCTCGCCTTCCTCAACGATCTGTATCGCCAGGCGGCCGATCGCGAAATCCCGAAAGATCATGCGCTCATGGCAATACGCCCGAACATGCCATCTCAGCCCATCAAACCCCAGTGCGTGAGGCGACAAGCGAACGGCCTTCGGGCCCTCCTCCTCCATCGACTGATACGTGCAGCCCACGATGCGGCGATCGCGGCAAGCTCGCACCCAGCGGGCAACCTCGTCCACGCAAATCGACCGGGACGGGCTGGACACAATCCCGGTAGGGGGCGCATACCCGACAAAGCACTCGTCTGCGGAGATGGCGCCCCGGGCCAAGCCGTACAGCTCGAACAGATAGTGCAGCGCACTGGAACGCCCCGAAACGGCTTGAAACGCGGGGGGGGCCAGATAGCTTCTGACGGATGGATCGTAGACGGCGTTTCCGGGCGCAGTGGACAAATATTCACCGATATCGGCGGAAGCTTGCGGTACCGAAATGCCAAAAAAGTCGATCAGATCCTTCCGGTTGATACGGCCATCGAATTGCAGCCTGGCGTCAATGAACGCCAAGCGTCGAGCTTGGCCCCAGCGGACGGGCACATCTTTAGAAGACATCAGAAGCTCACATGATCTAGTGATATCACCATACCAGAATAGTTACTTGACCGTATAGATTCTATGCGTATAGTATTGATCCCATCCTCGGCCTCGCCGTCTGGCCGACTTTAGCGGAGCAGTGATGGAGCACGAATATTCAGTATTGGGAGGCCTTAACCGCGCTTCCATTGGAAGGTACGTAATGGCCGCCTCGGTGATCGTGGCCGGCTTGGTGAGCACCTTTGTGGGGCTGGTCGTGGCGGTGTTGGCCGAATCGGGGTTGGGCATACCCCCTGTAGTGCTGTGGCCGGTCACCTCTGGCGCTATCTACATGGGGCTGTATTACCTGTTTGAGGCGTACGCATGGAAGATGCCCAAGTTGTCCTCAGTACTGCGAGTCCCTGACCTCTCCGGGAAATGGAAGTGTGAGGGAAGCTCCCTTAACCAGGGGGAGGGGGTCCCCGCCACGGTATGGCGTGCCGAGGTGACCATCGTCCAAAGCTGGGACAAGATCCGCATCCGCCTGAAGACCGCGCAGTCGGGGTCCAACAGCATCGCGGCTGCTTTGATGTATGACAAAGCTGACGGCTACCGGGTTCTGTACAACTACAAGAACGAACCGGGCATCAACGAGTCTCATCTTGCCGCGCACCGCGGCTTCGCCGAGCTGGTGTTCGCCCCTGACCTGCGGTCAGCGCAAGGCGACTACTTCAACGGCCATGGACGCTACACCTTCGGAACAATGACCCTTACGCGCGTGGAGAGCTGAGCATGAGTGCAGATATCGATAAGCGATTAGCAAACCTGAGCCTGCGCCGTAATGGGCGCGACCGAGCAACCATGACGTTTGACTCTGTCGCAAGTCTGGAGTCGCTCAAGGAAACCTATCAGGAGCGCGCCACTGGCAAGAGCACCCGCTACGCGCTGGGCGCAATGCAGGAAGTGGGCAAGCAGTACACCGACAAGGGCATCGAGGAAGCCGGGCGGGTCCAGGCGCGCATCAATGATGGCTTGGCCAAGGAAGGGCTGCACTGCACCTTCAAGCTTCAGGGCTCGGTCCCGGGCAACATCCATATCCGGGGCGCCAGCGATGTTGACTTCCTGGTTCTTGATCCGCGCTTCATCAGATATGACGCGTCGGGACCGGGTGCACGCCAAGGCTATTACCGCGAACCATACCTCGGCTCTCCTTTGGCTACGCTCCAGTCGTTGCGAGCGTCCATCGAGCAAATCATCATCAATGCCTACCCCACCGCGACGGTGGACTGCAGCGGTGGCAAGGCGATTCAGGTGTCCGGAGGATCGCTGGATCGGGATATCGATGTGGTTACGGCAAGCTGGTTTGACACGCCGGAGTACCAGAGCACCCGAAATGAGGACTTCCGGGGTGTCGACATCTTGGACAAGAAGGTGCCCGCGCTCATTCGCAATGCTCCATTCCTGCATCTGCTGCGACTGAAAGAGCGAGACGCCGAGACGTGGGGCGGTCTCAAAAAGGCCATCCGCCTGTGCAAGACGCTGAAGGCCGACGCCGCCAACGAAGGCACGCACATCGATATCAACAGCTACGACATTGCATCGGCGCTGTGGAATGCAGATGCCGACTCGCTGCGTGCGGGGATCATCGACGAGCTTTCCATCCTGTCCGCGGCCACACGCTACTTCTTGTACCTGGCCAGCAATCTGACGCATGCGCGCAACCTACAAACGCCCAATGGTTTGCGCCAGGTCTTTGATACCGAAGACAAACTGAAGGCGATCCCTGTCTTGGCGCAGGAGTTGGTAGAACTTGCCAAGAGCGTTGCTCAAGAGCAGGCTCCGCTGCTCGAACGTAATGCTCAGTTTGAGGATTGGATGGGCACCCTGAAGCGGGCCAAGATTCCGCAATAGTGGGCCAACGGCCTTAACGCCCGTAACGGAGTCAAAGCCATTCTACGAACGCCTGCGGACTGTATCGTCCGCCTGAAAGCAACGCGTTGCTGCTCAGTCGGTCATTGCTCTGCGATGGCCAACTTGCGCGGCGGCCTTGCATAATGTGGCCAACTGGGGGATCCATGGACTTCGACAACCTGTTTGAGCAGTCCAATACCTTGGCCCACGACATGGTCAATGTGATCGATACGCCGCTCTTCGATGACAGCCAGCGCATCCATGTAAGTGACCTTCTGTGTTCCCTGTCCATGGAGCATGGCGACAGTGCCCGTGCACTCCTGCATGCCGGCCTTTTGCCCTCCGCCCTACTGTGATCCACCGGGCTCAATTTGAGGCCGTGGTGCGGGCCATCTGGACGCTCTATGGCGCCACCGATGGTCAACTGGCTAAGCTGGTCACGGAACTGACGCTGGACACCGAACGGTCGGCCAAGAACCTGCCCAACGTCTCCGTGATGGTTGAGGAACTGGGCAAGAAAGCCCCGCCCAATGCGGTGACGCCGCTGAGGGAATTCATGGCTTACAACTGGAAGGCCCTGAACTCGTACACTCATGCGGGCATCCATCCCTTGCGCCGGCACCAGGACGGCTATCCGATGCAGCTAGTTGTGGACGCACTAATGAACGTCAATGGGATGTTCGTCCTAGCAGCCATGCAGGCCTCCATTCTCACGGGTGTGCCGAACCTGCAGCGGAAGGTATTGGACGCTGCTGCACGCTATCCCATGGTGCTGCGCTCCGCTGACTCTACCCCCGATAAATCTTCCTAATCCCCTGCCCTGCTCAATGCTCGCACTCGGCCAGAAGCAGCCACTCAGATCGATGAGCAGGCAACACAGAGTCCTTCCACGCTCATGTGTGTGCCGTAGCGCGTCGTCCCGCTCACCAGGCAATCAACATGCTGTTACCAGAAGCCTAGGCTATCGATCGGTCTTCGGCCCCGAGGCCATCGTGCACAGATACGAGCTCGACGTGAGAAGGCCGACGAGATTCTGTTGGCTCGAAAACTTGACGGCCTTCTACGAAAGCGCCCCGTGCCCGCGAGGGCTGAGCCGGAGTCACTTGCTTGGCTCAGGCCAGGTCCTTGAGAGTGTTGGCGTAGACCAAGTCGCCCAAATGAACACGCCACTCGGCCTCATGCTGGCGAAGCCCATTGCGCGCGTTGGCCTTGGTGTTCGTGAGATCCGGTGCTGGCATGAGTTGAGTAACGGCGTTGCCCAGCGCCACGTAGGCTCGACGGTGACGCACACCCAACTCTGCGAGTAGTCGCGCAGCGACATTCGGCGCACCGAAGCGTAGCTGTTGCGTGAAGTTCGACACGCCCGCCGCGAGTTCCAGGCCATCGGCCTGTAGGCGGCGCGCCAGCAGGCTCAGACCCTGCTCTACGAGCGTTTGTAGGATGTAGGTAATTGCCCGAGTGTGGAGGGCTAGCAAGTCGTCCATGTCTATCTGGAGTCGTTGACCGATCTCGACGAACGACTCTCCCAACATCCAGCGGCGGACGACCTCAAAGAAGCGCGGCTTCGCGACTTCCGCTTGATCTACCTCGACGCGGAACCCCTGCAGTACCGCGTGCCGCAGTTCGTCGTGCGTCCAGGCCCATTCTAGGATGACCGTGCGCAATCCATCATCCAGGACATCGACCGGGTCCTGCCAATTTGGCCGAGCCGGCCACAGCCCGGCCGATACCGATGCGAGCATGCGCACCTTCGCGCCCGTCTGCCGTACCCATGCCAACTGGCCGGTAGGTCGCAAGCCAATGAGCCGGCGAGCCCGTAGCTCGAAGACATCGCGCAGCAACTCCGCGTGGGCGGGTTCCAACTGCCTAGCCGCAAAGGTCTGCTCGGCGAGTTCCCGAGCGTGTGCGACGAACAGCTCTTCTCCCACCTCCTCGGAAATGAGGTCGATCAGCGTCGAGTCGACACCGTCCACGACGGGGTAGACGGCATCGACGCCCTCGAGGAACTCGTTGCTTAGCGCCATTCCCTGTTGTGCGAGGAAGTTGCTCAATTGTCGAACCAGGTTCACCAACGAGCCGCGCACCGGCTCACCGGCGTCTTGCGCCGCGACCGGCAGCACCAGCCCCCATTGGCCGGGGTTGGCACAGATCACCAAGCCCTTGGTGTTCACGCCCGCGCGACCGGCGCGGCCAGCTAGATTCTTGATGTCCCGCGCGAGCATGGCTTCAGGCTGTTGCCCGCCGGGTCTGCGACGCTGCACCGAGTACAGGACCAGGCTCCGAATGGGCAGGTTGACGCCCTCGGCCAGCGTGCTGGTGCAGATCACCAGACGAACCGCATTGTCCCGGATCAACGCCTCCAGGACTTCGCGCGTCTCTTGCGGAATGTCGCCATGATGCAGCACTGCACCGTGGCGCACGGCTTGCGTGCCGATCCACGCGGTACCGTACTCAGTCTCCAGGTAGGCGATGCACGGTGGCAAGGCCCCGGGTTGCGCGTAGTCCATGGGCGCTAGCAACGGCAGCGGTCGCGCCAATTGGTTGACGAGTTCTCTCGCGAGGCCCTCGGCTCCCTGCTCGCCTCGCTTGTTGGCGGCGAAGATCGCGGTGGTCCCCATCGGCAGGAGCTTTCGGGCGGCGGCGACAGCCTGCGTCTTAATGGAGGCGAAGCCGTAGGTGTTCTGGCGCCGTGTGAGTGGATTGGTGAAGGTGAAACTGTTGCGATCCAGGAAGCGATCGAGAGTGAAACGCCGCTCGGGAGCTTCGTGCGGGTGCATGGCCAAGCGAATGGACGCGGCCGCGCCGGTGCCCAGTGGCTGAAGCACGGCGAACTCTGCTGTCGCAGGGCGATAGGCGCTACGAATGACCGTCTGCTCGGTGCCTCCGAGCCACGCATTGATCTCCTCAATGTTGGGCACGATGGCGGACACAAAGACGAAGCGCGGTGCGGCCCCGGCACGTGACTTCATGCGCGCCAGCAGCAACTCGAGCCCGATGCCCCGCGCATCGCTGTCCAACAAGTGGCCCTCGTCACAGATCACCAAGGAAATGCGCTGGGCGAAGGTCGGCTCGGCGCTGAGGATTCCCGACAGCGACTCGGGCGTCGCCACCAAGGCCCGGATCTGGTCCAGGCCGTGGACTTCATCTCCCGAAGGTACCGTGCCACCGTACGCGCAACGCGCAGGTATGCCCATCGCGTTCATGCGGGTGACGAGGGTTCCTTTCAGTTCCGAGGCGAGGGAGCGGAAGGGCACGAGCAGTACCGCGACATCATTGGGATGAGCGCTCAGGTGCCAGTAGAGCAGGGTCTCGCACAGCGTCGTCTTGCCGGCGCCGGTAGGCATCTGCATCGCGTAACTGTTCGCGCTGGTTAGCAACCCGCCGTGAATAGCCTGAATCTGAGAGGGAAAGAACTCCCAGTTCGAGGGCTGGCGGTCGACCAGCGACCGCACCAGCGGCGTCCAGAACGGGTCGGTGCCCTGCGGCAGGACTGCACGTAAGTTGGTCTGTTGGAAACGCTCAAGCAGGCCGCGCAGCAGCCGTGCCACGATCCAAACCTCGGGCCCCTCCTCCAAGGCGCGGGCCTCTCGCTCTCGCAATGCCGTGTGCCGCAGAGCGATGCGATCTAGGCTACCTGCTTTGAGCTCCTCCTGGATCGCACGCGAAAAATCGGACTGCAACGTCCCCGGTCGCGCCAGAAAGTCGTAGCAGGCAGAGCGCAGACTGGTCGGATCAGCGGGCCGTGCAGAACGCCGCATCGCCAGACACGCCGATGCGGGGAAGTCGCCGAAATAGAACGCAGCCGCGGCGAACAATGCCGCGTCTTCGCGGGAAATGCCCCGATCACCCAACTGGGCCTCGGTCATCTCAATCGAGAACTGTAAGAATGCATTACCCAGCTGCGCCCAGTCCGCGGACGCGACTTGGGGTTGGTGCAGGTTGGCGAACATCTCCCCAACCAGGGAGATGTAATAATCATCGAGGCGATGGTCGATGGGTCCCAGCTCGATCGGCAGTTGCGTGAACTGGAAATGACGCAGGTGCCGGGCGGTATCGGCATTGTTGATCCACCGCTGCAGGGACGCGCGCATGACTAGGCCGAGGCTCGTGTGGCAGCGAATGCCGCCGTGTACGTCTGGTGCAGGTTTGGCACGCCGATCACGACGAGGGTGAACTCCGGATCGGCCTCGTTCGGCGCCGCGACCAGCTCGTTGGCCAACAGCGCGCTGCAGATGACTGCCACCGCACGGAAACGCTTGGCAACCGGTGGACTATCCACGGCTTGGATGAATCGATCGAGCAACGGTAGGTCGACGTCACCGAGGTCGGTGGTCAGGGCTCGTTCGCGCAACCACACCAGCGTGCTGGCCAAGCGGCTGATTCGATCCTTCTTGCAGTCGGCAATCGCATCCGCGATCGGGGTGGACGCGCCCGCGGTGGCCTTGGCCTTGACCTCGGCGCACAAAATGGCATCCGCCGCACTGGCATGCGGGCGGTTCGGCATCACGAAATGCACTACGTCCGACTTGGGCGCCGGCTTGGTCCGGTCCTGTTTCAGGCGCCACTTCTTCGGTCCGATTGCGATGGCCGGCAGTTCGCGGGCCGCTTGGTAGAAGTAGCCGAGTACCTCGCCGAAATCGCCGGACATGGTCGCCCCGGCGTCGGGGAGCTTGGAGTGGACTATCTCGGCGCGCGTCACGCCTGGTCGCTGCGCCGCAACATCGAGATCGGCGTCGGTGATGTAGCACCGCCTGAGCGGCACGCCAATGCTTGCCGCCAGTTGCGCGACGCTCGCCGGGCTTACATGGATCAGGACGTACGGCTGATCCTGCGCGTGTGCGAACCAAGGCACGGCGTCCACGAAATCAATCCCAAGCTCATCCATAACGCTGACTCCCATGCGGTCGGCACCAGTGTGCCCGACTTTTCCAAAAGTCGGGTGCAAGGGATGCCCTGTACGCCTAGCCTTGCTAGAGAGCAGATCGCCTTCTCAGGTTGAGCGGCGGTGATCGCAGCAACGTTGTTCAGGGGTTAGCCTAGATTTACCAACTACCCGCGGCGTCTGCCGGGATGGCTCACCATCGAATGCGAGAACTTCCCTATCCCCCTCGATCAGGATGTGGTCGCCGCACCGTTGCACGCCCAGCCGAGTTTGCGGTTCAATCACTGCAGCCAGCCAGTGGATCCCTGAAGACGACGTCGATGAGTACCTACCAACCTACCAAGCCAGACGATTCCCGGCTCCACTACACGGGTGTGCTTGTCGCCGGCGATTCGTCGGATACGGTCGGCCACAGCCTGCTGCCCTTGGGGTCTGGCTTCTTCGTCGCGCCCTTCCTCGTACTCACGGCGCGCCATGTCATCGACGAGGTCTCCGAACAGTTCCACGGCTGCCGCATCCATGAAATCGTCAGCGACATGGCCTTCGGCGTAGACTTTTCGATCCAGCATCCACGGCACGGCCAAATGAAGTGGGCCGTGATGGGCTACGGATACACACCGACCATCGACGTGGTGGCCTTATGGGTCGAGCTGCGCCAGCCGGCTGAATTGCCGGCGGATTTCGCGTGGGAACTGCCAACTTTGTCGCTCGCGCAGGCGAAGGTCGACCAAGCGGTCAATGCGCTCGGCTATCCGCACTCCACGCATCGTCTGGATGAGCAGGGCCATGCAAAGGTCGGCCTCAATGCCCACGATTCCTCTGGAATCATTGCCGCGATCCACGAGCGCAGCCGGGACTGCGTCATGCTCCCGTACCCATGTTTCGAGGCGACCGTTACCACCAAAGGCGGGATGAGTGGCGGGCCGGTTTTCTCCGGTGACGGTCTTGTCATCGGAGTAGTTGGCTCCAGCTTCGAACTGGGGGAGAGCGACGAGTCGGAGGTCTCCTATGTTTCGGCCATTTGGCCAGCGGTCGGCATCGAGTTGCGGCACACCGCCGCCCCAGTGACGGCGGCGGCGACCCCATATTTTTTGCAGGAGCTGGTGGATGTCGGAGCCATTCGCGCCGCCGATCGCTTCACCTCTGTAAATGCGGTGGGTACGGTCACGCTGCGCATTCTAGGCTGATTTGCGGACACGAGCGGTGATATCTAAAGTCCGACAATTCGGCGGCCGCCTTGGGTCGCAAGCTGCCCTTCGGTACCCCCGATAAACATCCCTAATCCTAATGTTGTGTTGCCGTTCGCCTGCCCGGCCCGTTGGGCCAAGGTCCGCTTTCGGCCAGAAGCGGACAATTCACCTGAAACCTCTTCGCGCTTGGGAAGCGTACTCATGGCGAGTAGCTCTCCGTCACTGCCAGATCCAGTCAGCGTCCGCAGCGAAACTTCGCAGTGGACGGCTTCAGTCGCCCACGTGCTCCATTAGCCCGTTTCCAAGTTTTTCAATGAGCCTGACGAATTCAAGCACGTCGCCCTCTCGAACGAGAATCTTCTGTCCAACAACATATCGATCATCCTGGCTCCGCTCGATATACTCAGCATCAACGATCCCCTGTTGATGCGCAAGCAGATGTCGCTGCTGATAGAAGATCCGGAGCTTCGCTACTGACACGTCATCAGTCAATTGGTCGTAGCTCTGACCAATCTCGGACTTCCAGAGCTCCGATCCAACGTCTAGGTTCTGGAAGGAATTTCTCTTTGCCTGTTTTCCTGTGCGCAGCAAGTAGAGCTGCTCAGAAAGTCGCTGAAAGGAGGTAACTGCATCGAGCACTCCTTTTTCGATGAGCGACTGTGTCACGACTTCAGCCTCATCGATACCGATCGAGCCCGCCAAAGTGCCGCGAAGCCCTACGGCAGATCGGATCGACCCTAGGGTCTGGAAGAATGTGTGCTTTGCTGAGTTTTTTCCGCAGCTCGGACAAAAGTACGCGGCGCCAATGTAGGAGTACCTGCATTCGCAGCCTTCACATATCGCCCGCAACCGTATAGGTTCTGCTGATGCGATGGGGAGCAGAACCGCATCGCGCCCCCCTTTGGCTTCAAGAGTGATGCGAAGGAATGAGTTTCGACTCTGCCTTCTTTTTGACTCGCTGGCATCCTCCCGGATGGCCCTGTTCAAACGATTAACCACCGTGCCAAGTGCGAATTCGCGAGCTGCCTCCACCTGCGCTGTCGTGAACCATGATTTCGCCGGCGCAGCATGTCGACAAGCGGGGCAGAAGACCTCCTCGTCGCGGACGATGTTCTTCCAGTCCTCATTGTGAATTTTGAACTGGAAGAGGCAACCAGGTGAGGGGCATTCCTTGTCCCAGTAGCCTTCGGCATCGCTATCTAACGGCACCGATACTTGCTGCAGTTGAGCCAGTCGCTCCAGCTCCTTCTTCATATGTTCGAACATGACGTCGCCCTTTTATTTGAATCAAGGGTGGCCCTGATTTAATTCGGTACCAAGGCTTTCCTTCAGCGCCCCGATCGCTCGCTAGAGGCAACATCGTACCTCAGCTTTGGGTCGGAAGCCGCCCCTACCCCGCCCCCGATAAACATCCCTAATCTTCTGCGTTATCTTCCACAAATGGCGTATCTTGGCTTGGGCCAGGCTATCGTCATTGCTGACGCGATGTCCTCCCTTGTATTCCACCACGAGCAGCCGACCGCTCTTGAGCTTGGCGAAGACGTCGGGGTAGGTCCCTTCACTTCTCCGCTTCCGCCGGCACCCGCACGAAGTCCACATGCAAGCGCTTCGCCAAGACCCTGCCTGCCTTGCCCAATGGCCGGGTGCTCACCAGCACGGCATCGCACAGGGCTGGCTTGCGTAGCGCAATGCACTCGGCGCGCAGTACAGCCCGATACTTGATGACTTGGTAGATGCCCCGCATTAGCTCGTCGTCGCTGGCATTGCTGGCTTTGACCTCCACCGCCAGGCTCTCGCGCCCGTTGGTGAAATAGGCATCTAGGCTGTCGCCGGAACTCAGCCTGTGCTCGTTCACCCCGGCCTCGAATGCTCCGTAGTCCTCGAACCGTTCCGTGTGCGCTGCCACCCAGGCCTTAAGTGCTTTGTGCGCGGCGCTTTCAGGCCGGTAGGCGGTCGGAATGGCAGGCAGTTCAATGGGGTTCCCCTCGTCGGGGTTGGCATGTGCCGTGTCGAGCACGTCCACCCCTAAGGCTTGGGCCACCCGGTCCCAGTTCGGCCCATAGTCGAACACCGCAGCCATGGCGGCTTGGATGTAGGCCTCGCGGTTGGCAGCCATCCCTGCCCCGCCGTCGTCGAAGTAGTAGTGGGCGACTTCATCCGCACCATGACCGGGCAGCTGGGTGTCGGCTTGGACGACGATAAGGTTTAGCGGCGGGATCTTCTCGCCCCACTGCTCACCCAACTCCTGGATGGCGAAGCCCACGGCTCCTACGGCCGGGCCATACAAGGTCTTGCGGGCCTTCGGCTCCAGACCATGGAGGCGCTCTAGCTCGGCGGCGAGCTCCCCGTAGGTGATAGGCCGCCCGATCTTGGCCCGTTGGATGAGGATGGACGGAATGCGAGGCACCACCTCACTGCGCCATGGTGAACGCGCCAGCTCCTGCCGGTTCCAGTCGTAGGCCATGTAAACCCCCTGAGTCCCGGTTGAAGTCTAACCGAGCATTAGGCCAGACTGAATTGCTCTCCTAACCCCGATAACGAACACTAATCATCGTGACCGCGCGTCACTCTTAGCTGAACAGAGTAGGTGCCGGATATCTGTTCATTTCGGTGGGGCAAGGCACTGCAGCAAATTGGTGATGGCCGGGCTTGGCCATGACTCTCCTGCGCGCCCTGGAGTCTGAGCCGCTCTTTTGATTCCAGTCTGGCGCTCGTCATTGCACGCCTGTACCCGGTTCGGGCTCCTGGATGGAAGCCTCCAACAAGGCAACGTAGGTATCCAGCCGTATACGTTGCCCAATCAACATCCAGCCGAGCAGATACAAAAGCGCCAACCCAAAAATCAGCAGTGCACCCACCCAGCCAACATCAAAAACAGCGCCCCACTCTCCCCACTTCCAGCCACGGAACTGCAGGTAGAGGGCAAGGAGCAACGGGAATGGCCCAAGCCGCTGCAGCCCGCCGTACATCAAGCCCATGCGATCAATCATGTTGGTTCGCAGATTGCTGACATAATTCAGCCTCTGTTCGCGCTGGGCTTTAGGGAATGCACGGAGATCGGCGATCGCTGCCTGCCAATAGATGAACTCGCTGTCCATTACCCTGGCATGCGACAACCTGGGCTGGGTGTACTGGCGGATCTCCCTGCGTACCGCGAGTATGCCGCCAAGGGCGAAGCCAACGCCTTCCACAACCAAGCAAGCCACGACTACGATCAGGGCCACGCTCCCAGAAAGCCACCGGTCCGGGACGAGGGCTGTCAGGACCCCGATGGCCGCGGCCGCCATACCTACCCGGACAGACCACTTTTCCATCCTGCCCGGCTTGGGATAGATGCTGTGGTCCATCAGCCCCTGCACCCGCTGGTAGAGCCAATGGAACGTCAGCTCCTTTGAGCCTCGCGGCTGTGGCGCACCCACCTCCGCCTGTGCATGCATATCCATTGCTGCTCCTCTGGCGCGTCGGCCCCTGTACCGATCCACGCATCCTAACGTCAAATACACGCTTTCACCGCCCTACCGCATGATCCATCGGTCATCGGGCGCCCGCCTGACCACAGCACCTTCACCGCGCCACCTATGCCGGCACTCAGCCCGCGTCCACAAGAGAAAGCGCCATGCCCAGACTGCACACGCTGGTGATTGCTGCCTGCCTGATGGGATTCAGTGCCCTTGCCTCCGCGGAAACGGTCAACCTGACTTACAGTGCAGAAGAGGCCAACCGAGATGCCGGCATCTCGGCGGCAAAGAAGAAACTGCAGGTCAACCGGGTACGACAGCCGCAATCTTGATCGACTTCACGTTCACAAACTCCTTCAGACCCTCAGGGCCGTGTTCGCGACCATACCCGGATGCCTTCACGCCACCGAACGGAAGCATTGGCGATGCCACGTCGAAGGTGTTGATGAAGACCATGCCGGTGTCGAAATACTTGCTGGCCAGTTCCCGGGCACGCTGCACGTCGCGGCTGAAGATGCCGCCACCCAGACCGTAGCGGCTGTCGTTGGCGATGCGCATCGCATCCTCATCGTCCTCGGCGCGGATGATGGCCGCTGCCGGACCGAACAGCTCATCCTCGTAGGCCACCTGCCCCGGTGCCACATTCGCCAGCACCGTGGCCGGGTAGAACCAGCCGGTGCGGTCCGGCACTTCACCGCCTACCACCAGACGCGACCCCTGCGAGACGCTCTTGGTTACCTGTTCGTGCAGTTTGTCGCGCTGCGCCTTGGAGACCATGGGGCCGAGCTGGGTAGTGTCGGCATTCGGGTCGCCCATGCGGATCGCTTCGAACGCCGTTGCGTAGGCGCTGACGAAGGCGTCGTAATTCTTCTTTGTCACGATGAAGCGCTTGGCATTGACGCAGGTCTGCCCGTTGTTGAACAGGCGCCCTTTGACGCAGGTCTTCACCGCCAGGTCCAGGTCGGCGTCGTCCAGCACCAGATAGGCGTCATTCGAGCCCAGCTCGAGCACCGTCTTTTTGAGTGCCGCGCCGGCCTTGGCGGCCACGGTGCGCCCTGCCGCCTCGCTCCCGGTGAGGGTCACCGCGCGCACCAAGTCGTTTTCCACGATGTCATTGGATTGATCGTGGGTAATCAACAGCACCCCGAACAGCCCCTTGGGCAGCCCGGCACTTTCGTAGATATCACGCAGCAGCAGGCCACTGCCGGTGCAGCTCTCGGCATGTTTGAGCAATACGCCATTGCCTGCCATCAGGCTGGCAATGGAATAGCGGATGGCTTGGTAGGCCGGGAAGTTCCACGGCTGAATGCCGTAAACCACGCCGATGGGGGCGTGGGTCACGAAGCCGGTAGCGCCCTCCACGTCGCGCTCTTCATCGGCCAGGGCGACGGGGCCCTGCTTGGCAGTGTAATCACAGATGCTGGCGCAGAGCTCGACTTCGGCACGGCTGTCTTCAATGAGCTTGCCGACCTCGTCGGTCATCAGCTGCGCGAACGCTTCCTTGCGCGCACGAAGCGCCTTGGCGATGTCCGCGATCACTTTCGCTCGCTCATCCAGGCTGCGCAGACGCCATTGAAGAAAGGCGTCATGGCTTGCCTTCACGGTGGCCGCGGCCTCGTCGTCTGACATGTAGGAATAGGTGGCGAGCACTTCTTCGGTCAGCGGGTTGATGGTGGTGAGTTGCTTGTTTGGCATGGAAGGAGATCCGTCGCTTCAAGGGGGGAAGTACATAAAGAGTCGCCGCCGTGCAGTTCCTCCCCTGTGAATTCTTCAGCGGAATGCATCACTGGAGGTTCACTGGATCGCATTGGTAGAGTGTCGATTCGGCTTGCGTTGACGAACTCCCTGCATGCGCTCCTGGTTGCGAACCGCCTCCATCACCCTCACCGCTGCATTGGCCACGGCCGCTGTTACCAGCGTGCTGCAGACCCAGATCAATCTGCACGCGCTTACGCAGCTGGGCCTTGAGGTCGGCTGGCGGACACGAGGAGCCGTGACCGGCGAAGATCTGGCCCGGTTCGGCCCTGTGATGTTCGGCTTTTCGCTGGCCGGTGGGGTGCTTGCGCTGGGCCTGCAGGCAGTTCTACGGCGCCTGGGGCTCAGCGCCCTGCCCTGCGCCCTGCTCGCCGGTGTAGCCGGATTGGCCGCCGTGCTGGCGCTGCTGCGCAGTGTGATTCCGATGCCGGCGATCGCCGCCATCCGGGAGCTTCCAGGCTACGCCCTGCTCAGCCTGTGTGGGCTGGTGGGCGGCTATGTGAGCTACACGCTGACGGCGCGTGCCGTGCGCGTAACGCGCCAGCACAGTGGCATGGCCTACCTGCTGCCCGCTTGCCTGATACTGCTGCCGCTTGGGTCGTTCCTGTTGATGCGGCCAACGGCGCAAGGTGCACAGCCGCCTGCGGCAACAGGCTACCAGGTCGCCACGGTGGCCGACGGCCTTCAGTGGCCGTGGTCGTTGGCGGAGCTGCCCGATGGAAGACTGCTCGTCACCGAAATGGCTGGCCGCCTGAAGCTGATTGACCGCGCCGGTGAAGGTGAGGACGTCAACGTCTCCCAACTACCCGTGGGCTATCAGCGGGAGCGCGTGATCGGGCTGATGGACATTGCCCTGTCACCGGATTTCAAGAACGACCGGCGCATCTATCTGACACAGGGTTACCGTGATCCACGTGGCGTGGGTGTTCGCTTGATCCGTGGCGCGCTGGAACGCGTTGGCGATGCATGGTGCATGGAACAGCTGGAGATTCTTTTCGAATCCACGCCAAAGGCCAGCGACGGCAACAACGGCGGGCGCTTGGCCTTTCTCGACGCGCACACCCTGCTGATGACCGTGGGCGACGGTAGTGCCCGCCGGGAGGAAGCGCAGAATGTGCGCAACTCGCTGGGCAAGGTGATGCGGATAGAGCTCGCGCCCGGCGCGAGCGTGGCGACCCTGTACACCTCCGGGCATCGCAACCCACAAGGCATCGTGCATGACCCTGTCACAGATTCCATCTATGTCAGCGAACACGGGCCGCGCGGCGGTGACGAGCTCAACCGACTTCGACCGGGCGCAAACTACGGCTGGCCGATGGTCAGTCACGGGATCGACTACCCATTTGCACGGGTGAGCCCGTTTACCCGGCACAAGGCGTTCGAGGACCCTGAGGTGATCTGGTCGCCGTCCATCGCACCCTCCGGTCTTGCCGTGTATCAAGGCGCCCTCTTCAAGGAATGGCAGGGAGATCTGCTGGTGCCTGCATTGCGTGAGCGGAGTATCCGTCGGCTCGTTCGTGACGGTGATCGCGTGGTGCGCCAGGAGCGGCTGCTCGTCGAATTGGGTGAACGGATTCGTGACGTCATGGTCGCTGCAGATGGCTCCGTCTACGCGCTTACCGATGGGGTGGATGGGAGGCTACTGAGACTGATACCAGAAGAAACCCTGTGAGCACGCTGCTCAATTGAAGCCGCGTGCGGAGGACTGACTCCGCACGCTTACGCTCCCGGCAGGCGCGCGCCGAAGGCAAGCACGGTGACACCGACGCTGGGGGTATCGCTGGCCCTAGAGCTGCTGGCGGCCCAGGGGAATTACGATCTGGTGGCAGCATCGCAGCTGCGGCGTGACTACAACCAATGGCACACGAGCCAGGGGGCTGTGCACGCTATGTTGGATCCAATGGAATGGAGGGAGCACGTGTGAGGCGTCTATTTTTCTCGGTAGCGTTGCTGCTGATGTGTGCGACGGCCGGAGCAAGTTCCAAGGCCGCCGACGGGACGACAACCGTGATCGTGCTTGGCGTGGACCACGCTGCCCAGCTAGTGGCCAAAAATGACCGCCCTGCCCGCCTTGCGGCCTTCCTGGCGCATGCCAAGCCCGATGCCATCTGCATCGAGCGGTCGCCGGAGGCCTTCGCACGCAACGACTATTACGAGTTCACCTACGAAGTTCAGGACGTCGTGGTTCCTTTCGCCCGGCGCAACGGGATCGATCTGTGTCCCATTGACTGGGAGCCACCCGTCGAAGATGCCAAGCTTGGATTCGGCCTGGACCTGGGGGCGCCGCCGGAACTGCGCCCTGCCAGCGGGTTCCAGCAGTTCCTTTCATTCCCCTCCCCGAGCCAGCTCACGCGGGATCTCTTCCATGCCGACGAGGCAAAGAACGTGGAGAGGATCGCGCAGTGGGCCGCAACGCCGGCCAAGCGCGCAGCGGATGACCTGCCGCGCAGGCTATATCTCTACCGCACCTACCTGCAGGCGCAGCGGGTAGCCGCTGCGGCGAAAGCGCGCCCCGGCGGCACGGTTGTCGTGGTGGTTGGCGAGTTCCACAAGCGGGACATCGAAGCAATCCTGGCCGCCTCCCCGGACCTGCGGATCGTACAGCCCTCCAGCCTCGGCGCACCCGGTGAGGCGCAGGTGCACCGGGAGGAGCGCCGCGAGTACCACGCTGCTGTCGCCAGCTTCAACCTGCTGGGCGTCCAGTCCGGCACCGGCAACATGGACCGCCCGTTTGTTCGGGAGTCGGTGCAAGCCCTCAAGGCAGAGCGGAGCTCGCCCGAAGTCGCGTTGCTGCAGACGCGCCTGGATGTGCTGGAAGGCAGGGCCACGCCGGCGATGGCTGTGGACCGGTACCGATCCATTGCCACGGAGGCGGGCGAAGCACACTTCACGTGGACCGGGGTGGCTGACGCGTCACGCCTTGACTCTTACTTCGACCCCTTCGGCAACCTCAACGTACGCCAGCGGGCGCTGCTCGAGACGGCCCGCGAGTTGTACCGTGCCGAACGTGGTGAGGAAGCAGCAGGGTTACGGCAGACCCTCGACAGCGAGCTGAGCAACCGAAAGGCGGCTCAGCTTGCTGGCTACTGGGAGCGCTACGTCGTCAAGCCGGCATCGCCGTAAGCTGCAAGACGGCGAGATCGCACGGACCGGGAGTGGCTCACCTCCTGACGCACGGCATCAGATATTGGCCCTCAGGCTGGTATGTTGGCGCCAGGGGAAACAGGCTGCTTACATGGGACGTAGAAGAACATCGACCGGATTTGACGCCTTGATCGGCCTGCCTTGGCCGGTCGGGATCCTGGTCGGCATGGCCGGCTACAGCGCGCTTCGGTACGGGATCCCATGGTGGTTCTCTCGCCAGGACGGCACGCTGGCTGCCGGCCTTGCGGGAGAGTTCGGACAGGTACTCGCCCCGCTCGCCTGGGTGCTGCTGGGTCTCTGCTGGATGGCCGCCCTCCTCTCTTTCCTGCGCGCCAGGCATCGGCGCCGCCTGCTGGATACCCGGACCACGCTGGACAGTCTGGCCGCAGGCGGCTGGCGCCAGTTCGAACAGGTGGTCGGCGAGGCATTTCGCCGGCAGGGCTACACCGTCGAAGAGACGGGCCTGGGCGGCCCGGATGGCGGCATCGATCTGATCCTTCGCAAGGACGGCCGGCGCATTCTGGTCCAGTGCAAGCAATGGAAGCGCCAGCAGGTCGGCGTGAGCGTTGTGCGTGAGATGGCAGGCCTGTTGGCCCACCATCGCGCGGATGCGGTCAAGATTGTCTGTGTCGGGACATTTACCCGTGACGCGGAGACGTTTGCACGGGGCAAGCCTATCGAACTGATTGGCGGAGCAGCGTTGCTGGAGATGATCCAGGCATCACGCAAAGCCGATGTGTCGCCATCCTTGCCCACCTCCCGTATTGAGCCATTGCTCGCCCCGCCACAGGCGGCGCCTGCGCCGAGCGAAAGCTGCCCTCGATGCGGCAGCACACTGGTACAACGAACCAACCGGCGCACCGGTGAGTCGTTCTTTGGCTGCAGTCAGTTCCCGCGCTGCAGGGGCAGCGCGAATTGACGTCCTCTTTGCCAGTGTGCGCCGCCGGGGCAGCTCAGCCCGCCGCATCGAGGCTCCTATGCGGCGATGCGGGACGAGACGCGCGCAGGTACCGCAAATACTTGCCAATGAAGATGCCAGTGAAACCGCCCGACAGCAGCAGGTAGGCGGTGCGGAAGCCACCGTCCGCGCTGAGGGCCGGAGATACGGATAGCGCACACTCGAAGCCGTACTTCACTGCAAACGTGACCAGGAGCAGCGGCAGGAGAGTGTAGTCTGCACTGCGCCACAGCTTTCCCGTGGACGGATTCAGGGCGAGCGTTGCCCGGCGCAGCAGCAGCCATCCAAGGCCCACGCCTGCGCCGATGCCCACCGACCACTGACCCCACGCTTCCCAGGCATTGCCGAACCGGTGGTTTATCGACACGATGCCCCACGCCACGAAAAGGGTCGGCACGATGGCCAGTTTCGTGAGCGAGGTTTCTCCAGGTTTCATGGCGGCGACGCCCCGTGCGACCAGAAAGACCAGAAGCGCCCAGACCCACACCGGGGTGTTCGAGAAAAGGGGATGCAGCATGTTCACGGGGCGTCCTTGAGGAGGGTGGGTGCCGGCGATGCAGCGCCGTGCGGGAATGGGTTCATTCTCGCTTTGCACCGACCCATCACAAGTGACAGCTGTCAGGCATCCGGAATTACTTCACCCTTGCCAGCGCTGCTCTCCCGCGCAGCGATCCTCTCCACCAACGTATCGATTGCTGTTTCCATGGCGCGTGCCGTCTGGTCGCCGCTCTGGTTGGTGATCACGAAGATGCCGAGGTCGTACTTCGGCAGGATGTAGATATAGCACTGCGAGCGCGGCACGCCACCATGGTGCGAATAGTAAGTCCCCTTCAGGGGGTCGCCACGGACGATGTTCCAGAAGTAGCCGATGCTGGCCTCGGCATCAAAGGTGACCAGGGTGCGATGCGATTCCTTTGCCACGGGCCCGTCGGCCAGCTGGAACTTCAGGTACTTCACCATGTCGGGAAGTGTCGCCTTTGCGTTCCCGGATGCGCCCCACGGCAACTGTGGCATCGGCGTGGTCGGTACTGCGTTGTCGCTGTGATAGCCGACCGCAAGACGAGGCGCTTCCTCATCGCTCAGCCTGATCCTGAGGCCCGTCATCCCCGCAGCTTCGCTGAGGTATGCGCGCAACAGCGATTCGTAATCCTGCTTGTAAACCACTTCCAGAACATGTGCCGTCAGCTCCGTGCCGGCACTGGAATAGCCGTAATCCTTGCCCGGCTCCCGGGGAATCTCGACCGCGTGCAGGTCCCGGAGGAAATCCGCCTTGTCGTAGCGCGCATAGACGGCATTGAGCGCGTCGGGCGTACGATGGTCCGTAAAGTCGGCGAGCACCGTGTTCGCGCGTTCCGGCAACATGTTCGGCAAGCCACTGGTGTGCGACAACAGGTGCCGGATGCGGATGGGGTCGCCTTCATACTGCAGGTTCGGATAGTCACCCTGCAGATACTGCCGGATATCGTCGTCCAGACCCACCTTGTGCTCAAGGACGGCATTGGCCATCAGGGTACCGGCCAGCGTCTTGCTCAACGAACCGATTTCGTAGAGCGTCGCATCGGTCGGCGGGCCCGGCTTCCCGGTTTCCATGTCGCCGCGATGCCGGATGAACTCCCTGCCCCGGTACACGACGCCGATCGAGGCTGAGTGGAGCAAGGGCTGCTCGACCAGCGTTGCGGCGACCTCATCGATCTCCGCCTCGAGATCCTTCGCCGGGCCTTTTCCGCCCGCGCAGCCCACGGCTAGAAGCGCGGCTGACAGAACGAGGCAGCGCAACCACGCACTACCGGGAACACTCATGGACGTCGCGTGCATGCGTAGGCGCTTGAGGAGGATGTGGCAGAGCGCGATCTTAGAGGCGCTGGGGCCCTACGACAAGACGATGGAACCCGGCGCCTGCGCGGGCGCCAATGACTCCCGCACAGGTAATGGCACCCTCTGCGGTGATCTCTGGCCGCCGCAGAGTGCCGGTAAGCGACGCTCCGCATTTCGTGCCTTACTCAGCTCCGGCGCATCAGGACCATCTTCTCCTGCGACATGTCGCGCATGGTGTCCGGGATGCCCCCGGTGCCGTAGCCCGACTCGCGGCGGCCGGCGAAGGGCATCCAGTCCGTGCGGAACGCGGTGGCGTCATTGATCATGACGGCCGAGGCATCCAGCCGGTTGGCGGCGCGCATGGCGATATCGATATCCTGCGCGAACACACTGGCCTGGAAGGCGGTGGGCAGTCCATTGGCACGCGCGATCGCCTCGTCGAGCTCGGCATAGCGGTACACCGCTACCACCGGCCCGAATACTTCCTGTGTGGTCACCCGCGCGTCGCTGGCTGGATCGAGCAGGACGGTCGGTTGCAGCGTGGTCTCGGAGAGTCGCGTGCCGCCGGTGGCCAATCGCGCGCCGCCACGCACGGCCTCATCAATCCACTCGGCGACGCGGTCCGCCTCGCGCGGCTGGATCAGCGGGCCCACATCAGTATCTTTCAGCGTGGGATCGCCGGTGCGCAGGCGTTCGACCCGGGCGATCAGCGCCTCGGTGAACTCGTCGGCGATCGCGTTGTGCACGAAGATGCGCTGCGTGGACACGCACACCTGGCCCGCGTGGTAGTAACCGCCTTTGACGACCGGCTCGATGATCCTGCTCAGGTCGGCGCTGCGATCGACAATGGCGGGCGCGACCCCGCCGTGTTCCAACGCCGAGCGTGCCCCGTGTGCGAGCTTGGCGTGCAGCGACCACCCTACCCTCGCCGAGCCGATGAAGCTCAGGAAGGCAACCCGTTTGTCGGTGGCCAGCGCCTCGGCCAGGTCGTTGCCTTCCGGCAGGAAGCTCTGGCACCACGGCTCCGGCAGCCCGGCCTCGTGCACCATCGCGACGAACTCCAGACAGGACAGTGGCGTGGCAGAGGCAGGCTTGATGATGACCGGGCAACCGACCGCGATGGCCGGTGCCACCTGGTGAACGATCAGGTTCAACGGGTGGTTGAACGCCGAGATTGCCGCCACGATACCGATCGGCTCACGCGTGGTGAATGCCCAGCGGCCCTCCGCCGCGGCGGAGAGCCCCATGGGGACCTCGCGGCCAGCGAAGTTGCGCAGCTCGTCCGCGGCGTTGTGGACGCCATCGATGGCGCGCGTGGTTTCGACGATGGCATCCGGCAGCGGTTTGCCGCCCTCGCGTGCAATCTGCAGGGCCAGATGATCGCGCTTGGCGTCCATCAGGGCCGCGAGCCTGCGCAGGATCGCAATGCGCTGGTGCGGCGCAAGCCAGCCGTCACGGTCCTTGAACACCCGCTCGGCGGCACTGAGCTTGCGCTCCAACGCAGCGGCGGTATCGAAACCGATCTCGGCGATGGGCGCGCGGTCGAAAGCCTGGACGACGGTCAGCATCTTGGGTTCCTTGCTAAGAATCAGGAAGGGCGATCAGGCACAGCCCACGACCGGCGTGCGGTTGCGCAGTTCATCCACCAGCACGCGGGTGTTTTCGGAATAGTCGATCGGCACATCCAGCACATGGACGCCACCGCCAGCGAAGGCGGCCTCGATCATCGGCACCAGATCGCCGACCGCGGTCACCCGGCTCCCCTTCGCGCCATAGGCCTCGGCATACTTCACGAAATCGGGATTGCCAAAGCGCATGCCGAAATCCTCGAAGCCGTCCACCGCCTGCTTCCAGCGGATCATGCCGTAGGCGCTGTCGTTGAGGATCACCACGACCAGGTTGAGGCCCAAGCGGACGGCGGTTTCCATCTCCTGCGAGTTCATCATGAAGCCGCCGTCGCCACACACGGCCATGACCCGGCGCTGCGGGTACAGCATCGCGGCCATCATCGCCGATGGCAGGCCCGCGCCCATAGTGGCGAGCGCGTTGTCCAGCAGCAGTGTGTTGGCGACATGCGTGCGGTAATTGCGGGCGAACCAGATCTTGTACATGCCGTTGTCGAGGCAGACGATGCCGTCGTCTGGCATGGATTGGCGCACGTCGTGCACGAGCCGCTGTGGGGTGATCGGGAAACGGTCTTCCTCGGCACGGTCGTTGAGACGGGCCAGGATCTGCTGGCGCAGCTCGACCATGCCGGCGTCTTCAGCCAACCGGCCTTCCAGCCGTTCGGCCAGCGCATCCACCGAGGCGCCGATGTCGCCCAGCACTTCAATATCCGGGTGGTACACCTGCTCGACGGTCGCGGACTGGAAGCTGATGTGGATGACCTTGGGACCACCGCCACCCTTCATCAGGAACGGCGGCTTTTCGACGGTGTCATGCCCGATGGCGATGATCAGGTCGGCGCGGGCGACGGCTTCGTGCACATAGTCGCCCTCGGAGAGAGCGGCCGTGCCCATGTACAGATTGGAGCCCCCGGTGACCGCGCCCTTGCCCATCTGCGTGTTGAAGAACGGCAGGCGCGTGCGCGCGACGAAGGCGGAAAGTGACTCAGCCAGCCAGGGACGGCTGCCGGCCGCACCGATCATCACCAGGGGCCGCTTGGCCGCGAGGATCGCCGCCTCCGCCCGGTCAAGCGCGGCAGAGGGGGCAACGGGGCGCTCAAGGGGATGGATGGGGATGACCGGCACATCCTCCACCTCTTCGCCCGCGACGTCCTCCGGCAGCTCCAGATGCACCGGCCCGGGGCGCTCTTCCATCGCTACGCGGAAGGCGTCGCGCACCGTCGCCGGAATCGCCGCAGGGCTGACGATCTGCCGGGTCATTTTCGTGAGCGGCTTCATCGATGCCACGATGTCCACGATCTGGAAGCGCGCCTGCTTGGCACTCATGACCGGCTTCTGACCGGTGATCAGGATCATCGGCCATGCGCCGAGGTGGGCGTACGCCGCGCCGGTGGAGAAATTCAGTGCGCCGGGGCCGAGTGTGGCCAGGCACACGCCTGGCCTGCCAGTCAGCCGGCCGTGGGTGGCCGCCATGAACGCGGCCGCCTGCTCGTGGCGGGTGAGCACCAACTCGATGTGCGAGGTACGGAGCGACTCAAGGAAGTCCAGATTCTCCTCGCCCGGCACGCCAAAGATGCGGTCGACGCCTTCGTTCTCCAGCGCCTTGACCAGTAGATCCGAGCCCTTCTGCATAGCTTCGATCCTTGCGGTGAAGTCAGGGTCACTATACCGGGGCGGATGTCGCTGCCGTGTGGCCGCCCAGGTTGACAGGGTGTTCAAGGGTGCCCGAGTCTTCGATCCAGCCGCCATCGAGCGGTCACTCGGCATCCAGCCACGCAAGCAAGGACAGACCCGATGAGCCTCAAGGTTGACGCGATGAAGAACGATGTTTCCGACTCCGAGCCGTCCCGGCGGCGCTTTCTTGCCGCCTGCTCGCTGGGTGCCGCCGGTGCGATGCTGCTGCCGGGATACGTCGGCGCCGCCGCGCCGTCAGGGCCGGTCCCGCCGCAGTGGCCGGGCTACCGCCGCGCCACCGTGATCGATGCGCTCAGTGGCGGGCCACTCGATCCGCGGGAAACCACCGACTATGCGCCGCTGAATGCACGGTCCCTGGCCGACGCGCGTGCCTCCGGCCTGACGGCCTGCACCATCACGGTCAGCGGCGTGGGCAGCTACCTCAACGACCATGCGTTGACGATGCGCAACATCGGCTACTGGAACGGGCAGCTGGCGCTGCACGGGGACGCCCTGAGCCTCGTGCGTACCGGCGCGGACCTTGTCGAAGCCAAGCGCAGCGAGCGCCTTGGAGTGATCTACGGCTTCCAGGATTCGACGCCCTTCGGCGAGGACATTGAACGTTTCGATACTTTCCATGGGCTGGGCGTGCGCGTCTATCAGCTGACCTACAATCGCCGCAATCTGGTCGGTGACGGCTGCCTTGAGCCGGCCAATGCGGGGCTGAGCCGATTCGGCCGCGAGCTGGTCGAGAAGATCAATGCCGGCCGAGGGTTGATCGACCTCTCGCATGCTGGCCAGCGCACCACGCTGGACGCGATCGCAGCGTCCAGTCACCCGCTCACGATCAGTCATACCGGGTGTGCCGCGCTCGCCGCCAACCCGCGCAACAAGAGCGACGAGGAACTGCGCCTGCTCGCCGCGCGGGGCGGTGTCGCGGGCATCTACCTGATGCCCTTCCTGCGCCAGCAGGGACAGCCGACGGCAGAGGACCTGATCCGTCACATCGAACACGCCGTCAACGTCTGTGGCGAGGAGCACGTCTGCCTGGGCACCGATGGCATGATCTCCTCGATCGACCTGACCCCGGAGTACCGCGAGCGGCTGCGCAGTGTCGTCGAGGAGCGCATCAGACTCGGCATCTCCGCGCCTGGCGAAAGCGGCGATGTGGTCACCTTCCTGCCCGACCTCAACCAGCCCGATCGCTTCGACCGTCTGGCACTGCTTCTGTCGCAGCGCGGGCACAGTGACGCACGCATCGAAAAGATCCTGGGGAGCAACTACGCCCGGCTGTTCACGGAGGTATGTGGATGAGGGCGGTCAGTCGCTGCTCAGCCGGTTGAGGCTGCCGGCGCGCGCATCCCTCGCGTCTGCAGATACAACACGACCGCCGCCAGCACTGCGGCCACGGCGCCTGTCAGCGGTACCGAAGCCAGCGTCGCATAGCTGATCGTGAGGCTTCCCAAGGCACCGCCCAGCGCGGTGCCAAGGTTGAACGAGGCAATGTTCAACCCCGCGGCCACAGAGCTGTAAGCGGGAATGAGCCGTTGGGCCTGCCTGAGCAGACGCAGGGTCAGCAGTGTCACGATCGAGAAGAAGCAGATGCCCAGCGTGCCGATCAGCAGCATCATCAAGGCGGGGTTACGTGCGAAGCCGTAGAGCCCGATCAGGTTCAACGCCAGCGCGATCAACGCCAGCCGGAGGCTGCGATCCCCGTCCATCGCATCGCCCAGCCATCCCCCGAGCAGATTGCCTGCGATCGCGCAGGTGCCGAACAGCAGCATCCCCAGGCTCAGCCACTGCACGTCCACAGCGGTGATCTGCTGCAGATAGGGCGAGACGAAGGTGAAGAACGAGAACGTGGCGACACTGACCAGCGCGCCGATGCCGGCCGTCGTCAGCAGCTGCGGGTGGGTGATGGCCTTCACGCCCTTCCACGCACCGCCCCGGGATTGGGTGGAGCCGGCATGGCCGCTCGGCATGCACAGTGCCAGCCCGAGCATGCCGGCCACACTGAGCACGCCGATCGCCATGAAGACCACGCGCCACGACCACGCGCTGCCCAGCCAGGTCCCGATCGGAACGCCGAAGGCCAGCGCGAGCGTCAACCCGATCCACACCACCGACAACGCCCGACCGGACCGCTGCGGGTCCACCAGCCGGGTCGCCGCGTCCGAGGCCACCGCCATGAACACACCGTGGCCGAGGCCGACCACAAACCGAATGACCAGCAGGGTGACCAGGTTGGGCGAGGCGCTCATCAATAGGCTGCCCAACGCCAGCAACGCAGTGGCCAGCAGCAGGATCTGCCGGTCACGCCAATGGGCGACCAGTGCGGTGATGAACGGTGCACCGATGGCAGCGCCCAAGGCATAGGCGGCGATGGCCGTCCCGACGAGAGAAATCTGCGCGCCAAGGTCGTCGGCAATGGCGGTCAATACGCCGGCGACGACGAACTCGGACAGACCGAACGCAAAGGCGCACAGCGAGAACACGTAGATGGCAGCGGGCATGGCAGGTCCTTCACAGCAGGGCCGCAGAAGCCTAGTGCCTGGTCATGCACGGGTGAAGGACGGGTTTCATACCGCAGCAAGACGCCGCGCGTCTCATCACCTCAGGGCGGAGAACGCGTCTGCAGGACTGCCTGCAGCAAGCGGTCGCGGATCGCTGACGGCCGGGTTTCGTTCCACGCCATCAACAGATCCAGCCGTGACGCATCCTCTGGCGCCTCCACCTGGAGCGGCCGGAATACCACGTCCTCGCGCGCTTCCATTGCCAGCGAAGCGGGCAGCAGCGCGACACCGAACCCGGCCGCCACCAGTGCGATCAAGGTCTGCATCTGCCGCCCGTGCTGCACGATGTCGGGCACGAACCCGGCGGCCTGGCACAGGCTGATCAGCTGGTCATGAAATCCTTTGCCGAGTGTCCGGGGCGAGGCGACGAACGCTTCGTCCCTGAGCAATGCCAGCTCGATGCTCGCCTTCGCCGCCAGCCGATGACCGGCCGGCAGCGCCACGCAGATCGGTTCGCTCAACAGCCGTTCCATGCGCAGGTGCGGCGTCGTGGTGCCCGGCGTGCGCATGAAGCCGATATCCGCCCTGCCCTGTTCCAGCGCGTTGACCTGCTCCTGGGTGGAGGCCTCCAGCATCGTGAAGGCTATGCCCGGGTTGAGCGCTCGAAAGTGGCGCAGCGTCTGCAGCAACGCGGCATACGGGGCGATGTTGATGAAGGTCAGGGTCAGATGGCCCTCGATGCCCTGGGCCACCCGCCGCGTCTGCGCGACACCCGCCTCCAGCGACTGCACGGTACGGCGCGCCGTCTCAAGGAACGCGTCCCCCGCCGGCGTCAACGCCACGCTGCGGTGGGTCCGTTCGAACAGCGGCGCACCCACGGCGCTCTCGAGTTTGCGGATCGCCTGGCTCAGGGGCGGCTGCGCCATGTGCAGCCGCTCGGCGGCGCGATTGAAATGCAGTTCCTCGGCCACGGCGATGAACTGTTGAAGCAGGCGGGTCTCGATCACTGAAACACCAGACCTCTTGAATGCCGGGATTGAGCCGGCTCAACATACCAAATCGCTCCATTTTCGGCAGGCGGCATCACAGCCGCATCCCCAACCAGATGACCGCTTCGGTCGCGCTGGAGACGATCGGGCTGAGAATCCTGGGCCAGAACGCGCCGGCCGGGGCCTGCTGGAGCGACTGGTCATGGTGCTGCTGCTCGTCAGCGATGATCGACGAGATTGCCGTCACCGCGGCCGGGTCACGACCCTCCAGCACGGAGAGTTGATGCTCAAGGTGGCGGAGCACCACGCTCTCAACGGCGGTCGTCGTCGCCGCAATGGCCCCGCGTCCCAGCAGCCCTGTCATGGCACCCAGGACGAAGCCGCCGATACCGCAGAGCCAGTAGCTCCTGCAACGAGCGCGCCCGCGCTGCGCCAGCTCAGCACCGAAAATGGCCCGATGCCGTCGCTCGTGGGAACGAAACTCGCGCAGCTCATTCAACATGTCTGGCGCGGTCAGACGGGCCAGGAGAATCTGCCCGCTATAGATGCAAATGGCGCCATGCTCGCCAGCATGGTTGACCTTGAGGATGCGATCCCCAAGATCGGGGGCGACCGGTTGCACGACGACGTCCATGTGAGTCCTGAGTGCCGCGCTGTTGTGGCCTGATCTTAAGCGCGCTGGCGCCTGCCAACAAGCCGCGGGGTACGCCGGTGAAGGCTTACTCCTTGATGTCCCGCTCCGTCGCATCTTTGTC
Organism: Stenotrophomonas sp. PUT21; assembly: GCF_052232875.1. Taxonomy (NCBI): domain Bacteria; kingdom Pseudomonadati; phylum Pseudomonadota; class Gammaproteobacteria; order Lysobacterales; family Lysobacteraceae; genus Stenotrophomonas; species Stenotrophomonas sp. PUT21. The sequence goes on from NZ_CP197645.1 coordinate 1,819,611, forward strand.
CATCACCTCGCGGCGCTGGGCCTGGCGCCAGGCGTCACCCGCGGCCCGTGCCTGGGCATCGAGTTCCTTGTTCTGCCGGTCGTTCTCCCGGTACTCGGCCCATACCTCCGGCGTGATCGTGTCCAGTTGATGATCAGGCCGCAGCTGGATCGAGGGGGTATCCCTCATGGACACCGTAAAGCTGTCGAACAGCCATTGCCGTCGCAGCTCAGGGGAGGCATACAGAAGGTCAGGCTCCGCGTAGGTGTGCATCGGCAGTGCCTGTTCGGCAAGCGTGGTGTCGGAGGAAATCCGAGCCAACCTGACGACGAATCGCTCATGGTCGCGATCCTTCTGGTAGAGCGCGGCGACGTCGCCGTCGATCCACAGGACGTACCAATACCCCGCAATGGGATGCACCTGGAACGGGTGTTCACGGACCAGAAGGAGATCGCTGCGGTCGCCGTAGAGTGCGCGCCAGCCCGGCGGTGCCGGACGGATGCCGCAATCGACGCTCCCCTGCATGACGTTTTCCAGCATGGGCCTGCCGCCGCTCGCGAAAAGCCGCGTTGTCCAGCACCGTGAGCTGTCGCGGTTGTGCGATGCCATCAGTACCGCGCCTTCGTCCAGCACCACCGCGTCGGTATGCACGAACTGATCGTCAACGGCGTCAGGATCCTGCAAGAGCGCCGAGAAGTCCTTGTCTGACAGCCTGCTGCCATCCACGTAAATCTCGTACGTCGTGTAGTGCTGGTACTTGCTGACGTTGATGTCCAGCCGGCTTTCCGTAACGGCCACGACCTTCAGCGTGCCCGATGAAAACACGGTGTCCCGCTTCGTCCGTGCACAGCCACCGGCAAGCAACACTGCGCACACCAGCAGCGCCGCGCCAAGCAGGACGGAATAGCTTCTGGTATTCATCGTGCTGCGGCCTGCGGGTGGGGGAAACTGACCCCTGCAAGCATAGCCGCTCCAGCGCCACGTATCGGCCAGTACGGCACCCGAGGGTGCCGCACCGCCCTGCCCCGCTCGATCAGAAGCTGTAATCCAGCGACACACCCACCGTGCGCGGCTGCATCATCACCGCGTTCCAGCGGCGGTACTGCTGCGCACCGGCTGCAGGAATCGTCCTGCCGGCCGCCACGTAGATGTCCTTGTTGGTGAGGTTGGTGACGAAGAAGCGCACGGTCGTGTTCTGGCTGCTGACTTCGGCGGTCAGATCCACCGTGGTGTAGCTGGGCAGATCGAACGACTGTGTCGATGCCACCGATGCGGCACGCTCGCCGTAGTAACGCAGCGCGCCGCCGACGCTCCAGCCCCACTCACCGCTCGTCGGGAACTGGTAATCGGCCTGCAGGCTGCCGGCCCACTCGGGCACCTGCGGCAGCTGGGCACCGGATTCGGCCTGATTGGGGCCGCCCGGGCGCGCCGGCGGAATCGGCGCGGTCAGCTTGGCATCGGTGTAGGTCAGGCTGCCGCTCAGGCGCAGCCCGTCGACGGGCATCAGAGCGCCGGTGAATTCAACGCCCTGGCTGCGTGCTTCGCCACCATTGACGCCATAGGAGATGCCCTGGGCCGTGAGCAGATTCAGGCGGATGTCATCCCAGTCGATCCGGAAGGCGGCCACTTCCACCAAGGCACGACGATCCCAGAAGTGGCTCTTCAGGCCGGCTTCGTAGTTGATCAGAGTGTCCGACTTGACCTGCGATGGCACCTCCGGCGCGGCCGGCAGGATGGGGTTCGGGCTGCCGGCGCGGTAGCCGGTGGCCACCCGCACGTAGGCCATGGTGTCTTCGCCGAGGAACAAGCGCGGGCTGGCGCTCCAAGTGGTCACGCTCTCCGAGGAGTCGGTGATCCGCTGCACCCCGTCACCGCCCAGCGGGCCGCCGAGGGTCTGGCGGAACTCCTGGTCATTGCGGGCATGGCGCACGCCCAGGGCCAGATCGAAGCGGTCGGTGAATTTCCAGGTGGCGTTGCCGAACAGCGCCTTTTCTTTATAGGTGGTCAGCACCGAGGCGGTGAACAGGTCGAGCACCGGATTGAAGGCCGGGCTCAGTGCACTACCCCGCTCGATATAGGCGGCATCCTCATCGGTATAGAACGCGCCGAGCTGCCACTGCAGCCGGCTGTCGCCCTTGGAGGTCAGGCGGAATTCCTGGGTCCACTTCTTCAGTTCGATGTCCGTGTCCAGTCCGGCGTACGCCATCACTGGACCCACGCCGGGCTTCTGCCCAAGCAGCGGAATGTATTCGACCGACTGGTCCTGCAGGCGCCAGGAGTTGGATTTCATCCAGCTGCTGGCCGAGGTGAAGTCGGCCCAGCCCACGTCCCAATCCACTGTCAGGCCGTACACGTCGTACTTGATCGTGCTCGGCTGCAGGAACAGATACTCGTTCGAATAGCCCGGCAGTTTCGGTTTGAACGTGGCCGGGTCCAGTGCCACGGTCGCGAAATTGTCGCCCTTGTTTTCCTGGCGCATTGCGGTAAGCAGCACGTCCACCGTGTCCGAGGCTTTCCACAGCAGCGAGAGGCGGCCGGCGTTCTGGTACACATCGTTGGTGTCGCGGCGATGCAGGACGCTGTTGTCGATCCAGCCCGGGCTGGTCTGCTCGGCATAGCTGGCGCGCAGGGCCAGCTGCCCCTTCACCAGCGGCACGTTGACCGCGGCGCGCTCGGAATGGCCGACCCGGCCACCATCGTCGACGACGCGCATCGTGGCGCCGGCGCGGCCCGAGAAGTACTCCAGATCCGGTCGCTTGGTGACGTACTTGACGACGCCGCCCAGCGCGCTGGCACCGTACAGCGTGCCCTGCGGGCCGCGCAGCACTTCCACGTTCTGCACATCGTAGGGCAGCAGGTCGAACATGCCCGAGGTGGCACCGGACAACGAGCCATTCGCGGTGAGCGGCACATCATCCACATAGATCGAGGTCGAGGCGGTATTGCCCATCGGCGTGATGCCGCGGATCGAGATCGTCGAGCGGCCCGGCGCACCCAGGCTGGTGATCTGCAGGCCAGGCACCAGGCCGGCCAGGTCGTTCATGTTGTTGACCTGCAGGCGATCGAGCTGCTCTTCGCTGATGACGCTGATCGACATCGGGATATCGGTCACCACTTCCACGCGCTTCTGTGCGGTGGCGGTGACCGTGCCCAGCGTGTGCACGTCGTCGCGCTCGGGATTCTCGGCGGCGACCTGTGCCAGTGCCGTGGCGCTGCAGCCCAGGGCGAGGATGCCTGCAGCGCAGGCCAGCGACAACGCGTTCATTCGGAGCGAACAGTGACTCATGGTGATGAGACCTCGGTAGCGAAGCTGGGAGCCCACGGCAATGGGCACGGAATGCGGCAGTCAGGGCACCCCGGCGTTCTGGGGTGGGGGCCGGCCTGGCAATGACGCTCCTGGGATGAATGGCTACTTACAAGCCCATGTAGGACACAATAGTCCTGTTCAGAGAACTGTCAATCCTGCGTCGCAGCATTGACATGACTTCGTGCGCCAGGGGCACCCCCGCGCCTCAGCGTCCAGCGCCCCAGACCGCCTCGTCGCACCAGATCGTGCCGTCGCGATAGACGACGCCAGGCGTGCGGTCCTGCTTCAGGAAGGTGGGCCCATCCAGGTCGACGAGATCGCACCGTTGTCCGACCACGAAGCCCGGCGCAGCGCCCAGGCTGCTGCAGACCATGCAGCCGACCATCACACCCAGATCCGCTTCGCGCGCGGCTGCCGCGATCAGCAGCGCCTCGGTGAGGCCGCCGCACTTGTCGAGCTTGATGTTGAAGACGTTGAAGCGCCCCCTCAGGCCTTCAACGTCGGCCAGGGTGAGCGCGCTTTCGTCCGCGGCGAGCGGAATGGGCGAGACGAATCCATCGAGATCGGCCTCGCGCCCGCGGGCCAGCGGCTGTTCGATCAGCGCGACACCGGCGTCCACCATGGCGGTGGCCAGCCGGTCCAGATCACCGATCTGATACCCCTGGTTCGCGTCCACGCCCAGCCACACATCCGGCCGTACTGCGCGGATGGCCGCGACGCGGGCGATGTCCAGGTCGAGATCCCCCGTCAATTTGACCTTGATCGAGCGCGCCTGACGATAGGCGACCGCCGCCGCCGCCATTGCGGCCGGCTCATCGGCGCCGACCGTGAAGGTTGTCGGCAGTGGCCGCGGTGCCTCGAGCCCGGCAAGCGCCCACACGGGCGTTCGCGCCTGCCTGGATTGCAGTTCCCACAGGGCGGCATCGACCGCGTTGCGCGCGCCGCCCGCCGGCAGGATCGTACGCAGTTCCTCGCGGGTGGGATGTGCCTCGATCGCATCGCGCGCCGCTTCCAGCTGGATGCGCATGCTCTCGACGTCTTCGCCCAGGTAGTAGACCCCGGTCGCCTCGCCGCGCCCGACATGCGTGCCGTCATCCAGGGTGACGAGGACCGCCAAGCGGCTGTCGAACACATGGCTGGAAATGCGGAAGGGTGCCGCCAGGCGCAGTGCGTCGACGGCGATCCCGAGCTTCAGGCGCGCCATCAAAGGTGCGCCCCGTTTGCGGCACGGTCATACATCATCGGGGGCGTTGCCAACAGCTTGATCAAGCACATCTGGTTTTCCTGCCTCAGGATGAGTAATTCTCACATTGAGACATTAGTTCTCCGCGAAGAGAAATGTCAACGGGCGCCAGGTTCGGCGCCCGCCCCTCGCGCGGCGCTGCGGGTTACTTCGATGGCGTAGCGGCTGGCGCTAGCGCGGTCGCAATCTGCGAGAGGTACTTGTTCCAGTCGAACTTCTGGCCCTCGGGCGTCCAGCCCAGACGCACGATCACCGCATCCTGCGAGGGGATCACCGCCACGATCTGATGGTTGTGGCCCATCGCCATGAAGGCATCGGGCGCGACATCCTGCAGGACCTTGCGCCCTTCTCCACCGGCTTCAGCCCGGTTCAACCACAGCTGCGCGCCGTACGAGGGCCGCGGCGAGGCCGGGGTCGGTGTCACTGCGAAGTCGAGCCATTGCTGCGACAGCAGCCGCTTGCCGCCCGCCTCCCCGTGGTTGAGATGCAGCAGCCCGTACCGCGCCCAATCGCGCGCCGTCGCGTACCCATAGGAGCTGCCGACCAGCACGCCGGATTCATCCGGCTCGATCAACGCACTGCGCATCCCGGCGGGCGAGAACAGCCGCGTCTGGGCAAACCGGGTCATGCCTTCCAGCGTGCCACCGGTGGCCTCGAAGACGATCCGTGACAGGATGTTGGTCGTACCGGACGAGTAGCTCCAGTACGTCCCCGGGGCATGCTCCAGCGGCAAGGCGGCCGCAAGCGCACCCATGTCGCCAGCCTCGAACAACATCTTGATCGAGTCATTGCCGGGCTTGTAACTCTCCACGAACGCCAGTCCGCTGGACATCGTCAGCAACTGGCGCAGCGTGATCGCGCCGCGCGGGTCGCCGGCGCCCTTCCACTCGGGCACCGGTGCCGGCTCATCCAGCTTGAGCACACCGTCATCGACCAACAGGCCGACCAGCGTACCCATGATGCTCTTGGTCGCCGACCAGCCCAGCATGCGCGTGCTCTGGTTGAAGCCGGGCGCATAGCGTTCGGCGACGATCGCCCCGCCCTGCACCACCACGATCGCCCGCGTGTCGGGGTAGCCGCCCACGTTCTGCTCATCGAAGGCAGCGCCCACCGCTGCATCGAGTGCGGCGCGGTCGAGCTTCGCTTCAGCCACCGCCTGCAGCGCAGGCACGGGTGCGTCGCCCTGGGGCCAGGGGCGCGCCGACAAGGGAGCCAGGGGCTTGAGCCGCGCCGCCTGCGCGTTGAGGGCCTTCAGCGGGACATCGCCGGTGGTCAAGGTGCAGCCGACCGCCGGGCGATACAACGCGGTGCGGGTCGGCGTGCCGGGCGCGGACGCGGTGACCGTGCCGGCCTTGCGGTCCACCGACAGCACGACCGTTCTGGTGAACGGCGCCAGCGCGTGAATGTCATCGCGCAGCACGTCGGCTTCGGTGCGGTTGGCCACGAAAATGCCAGCACATGCAATCTGCGCCGAGACCGCGGTACCCAGATCGTCCGCGCTGGTGATCGGCGGTGCGGCGGCCAGGGCCGGCGCGGAGGCGGCGAGCGCCAGGGCCAGAAGGCTCCAGCCGGAGGTGTGTCGAATCATGAGGTGTGTCCTGGAATGGGTGGGGTGCGCACGTGGCTCAGCGCGTGCGGCAGGCGTGGCGCAGCGCCGAGCCCGCCCGGGCGCCGGTAGGCTTGCCGCCCTCGAAGCTGACCACGCCGTTGACGATCACGGTCTCGATACCGGTCGGTGCGCCGGCAGGGGTGTCCCAGCTCGCCACGTCGTCCAGGGCATCCAGGTCGAACAGCACGATATCGGCCCGCATCCCCTCGCGGATCAGCCCGCGATCGCTCAACCCCATCCGCTGTGCGGGCCAGCTGGTCATCTTGCGGACCGCATCCTCCAGCGTCAGCACGTGATTGCGCTTCACATACTCGGCGATGATGCGCGGGAACGTGCCATAGGCACGCGGGTGCGGCAGACCGATCGCGCCATCGCTACCGTAGTTCACCGCGGCCGCGGCATCGCTGCCGATGCTGACCCAGGGCTGGCGCAGCGCGAGCTGCACATCCTGTTCGCTGATCATGAAATACAGCGCGACCGCGCGATTGGGCAGCCCCTCCAGCGCGATATCCCAGGCCGCGTCGGCCGGGTCCAGATTCAGTTCGGCGCCGATCTCGGCCAGCGTCTTGCCGTGGAAGCGCCGGTATTTGTCGCTGAAGCTGTTGGCCAGGCGCACGTTCTGGAATCCGCCCGAAGCATGCACCAGGTTCGACCAGCCCGGCATCGAGCCGGCGGCGACCTCCTTCTTCATGCGCTCGCGCACCTTCGGGTCGCGTACGCGCTCGATACCTTTCTCGAGCCCGTCGGCCCAGACCCAGCTCGGCGCGATGATCTCCAGGCCGGTGCCACCGGCCGTATAGGGATACAGATCGGCGGCGACATCGACACCGCGATCGCGTGCCGCATTGATCGTCGCCAACGCCTGCGGCATCAGCTTGCCCCACTCCGGGGCATAGGCCGCTTTCAGGTGGAAGATCTCCACCTTGACCCCGCCCTTTTCACCAATCTCGATGGCCTCTTCGATGGCCTTGACCACGCCCTCGCTCTCGTCACGCATATGCGTCGCATAGAAGCCGTCGCATTGCGCGGCCACCTTGGCCAATGAGATCAGATCCGAGGTGCTCTGGAAGCTGCTGGGCGCATAGATCAACGCGCTGGAGATACCGAACGCGCCGGCCTCCATCGCGATCTTGACCTGCTCGCCCATGGCATCCAGCTGCTTGCGGGTCGGCGCACCGGCGGCATCGCCCATGACATGCACGCGGGCCTGGGTGGAGGAGTAGTAGGTGCCGAAGTTGACCGCGATACCCTGCGTTTCCAGCTGCTTGAAGTATGCCGGCATGCCCGCCGCGGGCACCGGCGGTCCGCCCTCGCCGCCGATCAGCGTGGTCACGCCCATCCGCAACTTGTTCTCGGCAGCGCCGTCCTTGAGCAGCGCCGCGCCGGACTGATCCATCATGTCGATGAAGCCGGGCGAGACATAACGCCCCGTCGCGTCGATCTCGCGGGTGCCCTGCCCCGGAACCTGGCCCACCTGGACCACGCGACCATCCTTGACCGCCACATCGGCGCGGACCCACGGGTTGCCCGCGCCGTCGAGCACGCGGCCGCCACGGATCACCAGGTCATGGTCAGCCGCGGCCACGTGGGCGGCAAACAGCATCGACACACCGGCCCAGAGCAGAGTGCGCTTCATCATTTCATCTCCTTGTCGGTGCCCGCGTCTGCGCGCACGTCATCCACGACTTCACGGACTGCAGCGACCACCCGATCAGGCTGATCGATCTGAATGTAATGGCCGGAGTCGCTCACGATCTGTTGCTGCCCGCGGCTCGACATGGCAGCCTGCTCGGCATGCAGGGTGCGCCACTCCTGCTTGAACCGGGCACCCTCCTCCGCCGTCAGGCCCATCTTCTTCAGCTCGTCGGGCTTGAACGGCTTCAGCGCGGTCAGCACGATCACAGGGCGGTCGCCAAACGACGTGACCGCACGGGCATCGTCCATGGTGCTGTCGAAACCATCGAGTTCGGCGGTCGCGCCCTTGACCGAGGCACTGGAGAAGGCCGTGATCTCCGCCGCCTCATCCTCGGGGCGCGGGCCATGATTGGCGCGCGAGAACAGGAAGCGCACCAGGCCGGTCCGCGACAGTGTCGTCGCGGTATGCATCAGCAGCGACACCTTCTTCGGATGGACATTGATGCTCACCACGCTGCCAAGCCGCGCGATCTGATCCGGGTGCGAGGGGTCGACCATCACCAGCCCGGCGACCTGATCGCCGTAGCGCCCCACATAGGTCCGGGTGTAAGGCCCGCCGATCGAATGGCCGACCAGCACCAGCGGATCGGTGATGCCAGCACCCTTCAACAAGGCGTGCAGGTCATCGGCCACCGCTGACGCACGCTGCGGGGTGCCCTTGGCATCGCTGCGCATGATGCCGGCGCGATCGTAGGCACAGGCGCGGGTGAAGCCTGCGATCCGGTCGTGTACACGCGTCCAATCCATCGTGCCGCCGGTGCCGAGGCCGGATTCGAAGATCACGGTGGGCGAGCCGCTGCCGCGACACTCGATATGCATCTGGCGCCCGCCCACATCGACCATCTGGCCGCGCAGTGGATGATCGGTTGCAGCGCTGCGTCGCGCCAGCGCCTCGTAGACCACGCCGATGAGGGTGAGGAGAATCACGAGCGCCAGCAGACCCAGCAGGATCCACTTCACCCATCGCCAAAACCGCCGCCAACCCTTCACTGCTGTCATGTCGTGCTCTCTTGAATGGCGTACTGAAGTGCGGGCCGACCCGAGGGGCCGGCACGCAAAGCGTCCAAGGGAGGGCTGACCCGTGCGGCGGCCAAGCATCCCGAATGGGATATAAACGTCCTGATAGGAGAATTGTCAATGTGCAGTGCGCCACGGTCCGGGTTGCCCCGGTCACCGTTGTGAAGACCCGCACTTCACGCGACGCACACTACCCTCTTGCCGTCACACCCCATGGAGCTGCCCCCTCGTGAGCCGGCATTGGCCGCCAACGCGCGCGTTAAAAGGACTTTCCAGTCTGCCCCTGCTGCTGTGTAGCGGCCTTGCCCTCGCCCAGACCGTGTCTGAGGGCGCTGCGATCCCTGCATTGGACTGGCAGCAGTCGCAGCAGCGGCTGGAGCAGGTCTCCGATGCCCTGGCAGCGGCGGACGCGTCGGTGCGCAACAAACAGGACCTTCAGGACGCCACCCGCTTGCTGCGGCTGCCGGAGATCACCGGTGAAGTGCGCCGCCTGCAGTTCCAGAAGACGCTGACGCTTCCCCTGGGTTCGCTCGCCCCGGTCGCCGAGGCCTTCGGTATCGACTCCCCGCTGGAGTTCACCGAACGCGACTGGCGTACCCGCCCGGTGGTGACCGCGGTGCTGCCGCTGTATACCGGCGGCCTGATCCCGGCGGCGCAGCAGGCGGCGGCCGGCGCTACCGATCAGGCCAGCGCGGAGCGCGAGTCGCAGCGCCAATCGCTGAGCGTGCAGCTGGCCCAGGCCTATTTCGGTCAGCGCCTCGCCGAGCAGGCGGTGGATGTGCGCCGTGATGTGCGCGATGGCCTGCAGCGCCACCTTGACGATGCGTTGAAACTGGAGCGCGAGGGCTTTGCCACCCGCGCCCAGCGCCTGCAGGCCAACGTGGCCCGCGACAAGGCCGAGCGCGATTACCAGAAGTCGCTCAACGATCTGCAGACCTTGAAGGCAGCGCTGGCCACCCTGCTCCGCAGCGGCGGCGAGGTCCGCCCGGTGTCGCCGCTGTTCGTGCATCGCGCGCCGATTGGCGCGCTGCCCACGTTTGAACGCGAGGCCCAGGCCCGGCAGCCGCAGATCGCCCGCCTGCGCGCCCTGGTGGCGCAGGCCGAACAAGGCGTGCGCGTGCAGCAGGCCAAGCTCAAGCCCACCATCTTCCTGTTCGGCCAGTACGATTTCCGCCGGCGCGACGAAATGCTGACCGATCCCGACTGGGCCTTCGGTATCGGCCTCAAGTACACCTTCCTTTCTCCCAATTCGCGCCCGGCGCAGATCAGTGCCGCCCGCGCGCAGCAGGAGCAGGCCGAAGCCGGGCTGCGCGAAGCGGAGAACCAGGTGACGCTGGGTGTCCGCAAAGCCTGGTACGAACTGGATACTGCGCGCCAGCAGTTCCTGCTGCTGGACAGCAGCATCGAACAGAACCGTGAAAACCTGCGGCTGCAGGAACTGGCGTTCCGCGAAGGCCAGGCGACCTCGTTGGACGTGATCGATGCACGGCTGGGGCTCGGCGGCGCGCAGGTCGAACGCGCACAGGCCGCCTATCAATACGACGTGGCGCTGGCACAGCTGTTGGAGATCAGTGGACAGATGGACCGATATGAAGAATTCCGCCGCCGGGGCGACGAGGTGATCGCGCATGAATGACACATTGCAGGCCGCGGGCGACGCGCCGCCGCCGAAGAAGCGCAAGGCGGGCCTCCTCATTGGTCTGGCCCTGGTGGTCGTGGTGGTGGTCGGCCTGTGGCTGGCCTGGCGCACCCCGGCCGAGCAGCTGCAGGGCATGGCCGACGCCGACACGATCAACGTGGCCGCCAAGATCACGGCCCGGCTGGCCGAACTGAAGGTCCGCGAGGGCGACCGGGTCAAGGCCGGCCAGGTGCTGTTCGTGCTGGACAGCCCGGAAGTGGCCGCCAAGGAAGAACAGGCGCACGGTGCATTGGAAGCGGCCCGTGCGGTGGCCGACAAGGCCGACGAAGGCGCGCGCAGCGAGGACATCCGTGCCGCCCAGGCCAACTGGAAACGCGCCGAGGCGGGTGCGACCCTGGCCGATGCGACGTATCAGCGCGTGCAGAACCTGTTCAACGAAGGCGTGATGACCCGGCAGAAGCGTGATGAAGCACTGGCCCAGGCGCGCAGTTCGCGCGAGCTCTCCAATGCCGCGCGTGCCCAGTACGACCAGGCGCTGGCCGGCGCCCGCGACCAGGACAAGCGCGCGGCGCAGGGCCAGGTCCGCCAGGCACAAGGCGCGGTGGCCGAGGTCAATGCTGCCCGCGATGAGGTCAACGGCCGCGCCCCCGTGGCCGGCGAGATCAACAAGCGCATGTCCGATATCGGTGAACTGGTGCCGGCCGGCTACCCGGTCTTTACCTTGGTCGACATCGACCACATGTGGGTCTCGGTGAATCTGCGCGAGTCGCAGATGCGCGGCCTGAAGGTGGGCAGCCGGCTGCGCGGCAGTGTTCCCGCGCTGGCCCGCGATGCGGAATTCGAGGTGTATTTCATCAATCCGGCGGGCGATTACGCCACCTGGCGCGCCACCCGCCAGTCATCCGGCTATGACGTGCGCAGCTTCGAGATCCGGCTGCGCCCGGTCGCCCGTATCGAAGGTTTCCGACCGGGGATGAGCGTGCTGTTCGCGTGGCCGCAGGGATGAACCGCTCGGTGTGGGCAGGCATGAAGGCCTCGCTCCAACGCGAACTGCGCCACCTGCGGCAGGACCGGGCCGATCTGCTGCTGGTCACCCTGCTGCCGGCGCTGATGCTGGGTGTGATGGCCTGGTTGTTCGCGGCCTCGGTGATGCGTGATATCCCCATCGCCGTGGTCGACCTGGACCGCAGTGCCGAGAGCCGGCAACTGACCCGGATGCTTGATGGCAGCCCCGGGGTGCGCGTCGCCAGCCAGCCGATCAGTCTGGCCGATGCGCAGTCCCAACTGCGGCGGCTGGACGTGTTCGCCGTGGTGCTGGTGCCGCGCGATGCGACCCGCAACACCCTGCGTGGCGAACAGGGCACGGTGTTCGCGTACTACAACGCCACCTATCTCACCACCGGCCAGTCCGCCGTGCGCGACATCGTCGAAGCCGTCGGCGCGTGGAGTGCACGGCTGCTGGGCGAGCGCATCGCCAAGCAGGTGGGTCCGGCCAAGCTGCGCGCGCCGCCGATCGCGGTGCAGTCGGACATCCTGCACAATCCGGCACGCAGCTATGAGCTGTTCCTGCTGCCATTGCTGTTCCCGGCGGTCCTGTCGCTGGGGTTGGCCTTGGCGGTCGCGGCCAGCCTGGGGCGCGAAGTGCGCGACGGCCACCTGCACGATTGGCTCGGCGACGCGCCGTGGTCGGCCATCGCCGGCAAGATCGCGCCCTATGTCGTGCTGTTTTCGGTCTACGGCGCCCTAGGCGTGCTCTACCTTGCCCTGGTCCGTGGCGACGGCATCGCCGGCAGTGCGCTGCTGCTGATGCTGGGCCAGCCACTGTTCTATCTGGCCTGCGCAGCGGTGGCACTGCTGTTTGTCGGGCTCACCCGCGACATGGGCAGCTCGCTCTCCGCGATCGGCCTGAGCATCGGGACCGCCTTGGCATTTTCCGGGGCGACGTTCCCGGTGGTGGATGCGCCATTGTTCACCCGCATCTGGAACGCGCTGCTGCCGCTGACCGCCTACGTCAAACTGCAGACCCAGCAGCAGTTCGTGGGCGCGCCGTGGAGTGTTTCCCTGTGGCCGCTGGGTACCTTGGTGCTGATGGTGCTCGTGGCCGGCGGCATCGGCGGTTGGCGCTTGATCGCTGCCGCGCGGGCTGCCGATCCGGGCGCGCCCGTCGTATCCTCCGGGGCCGGCGCATGAGCCGCTTCGGCAGCAGCCTGCGCCTGACCCTGCGCACGGTCCTCACCGACCGCTATGCGGTGGTGTTGATGGTTGGCGCGGTGGTGCTCTACTCGTTCTTCTACCCGGCCGCCTACCGCCACCAGGTGGCGAGCAACCTGCCCATCGTGGTGGTCGACCACGACCAGAGCGCGACCAGCCGCGAACTGCTGCGGCGCGTGGATGCCCTGCGCACGGTCCGCATCGTCGATCAGCCGGCGAGCATCGACCAGGCCCGCGATGAGATGGAGGCCGGCCGGGCCGAGGGCATCCTGTTGATTCCCGCCAACCTCGAACGCGACATCCTGCGCGGTGGCAATGGCTATCTGGTGCTGATGGGCAACGGCGCCTACCTGGGCCGCGCCAGCTGGGTGCTTGGCGGCGTGGCCGATGCACTGACCGCGTTCGCCCGCGAAGCAGCGGTGTCCCAGGCCGCCTTCATGGGCGCGCCGCAGGCACCGCCGATCACGCTGGTGCAGCGACCACTGTTCAACACGCAGGAAGGCTACGGCAGCGCCATCGTGCCCGGCGTGGCCGAACTGATCGTGCACCAGACCCTGCTCATGGGCATCGGTGTGCTGCTTGGCGCGCGGCGGCTGGCGCTGGGCCGGCGGCTGCGTTTCGACCTGCCGACGCTGGCCGGGATGGCGGTCGGCTTCGGTGCGATCGGCCTGCTCGGCCTGCTTTACTACGCCGGGTTCACCGCGTGGGTGCAGGACTATCCGCGCGGCGGCAATCCGCTCGGGCAGCTGTTGGGCGGCACCCTGTTCATCGCGGCCACGGTGGCGTTCGGGCTGTTCGTCGGCAGCTACTTCGCTACCCGCGAACGGGCATTCCAGGTCGTCATCGCCTGCTCCATCCCCTTGTTCTTCCTCGCCAACCTGTCCTGGCCGGCGGTGACCTCACCGGCCGCGCTGGTCGCACTGGCACATCTGCTGCCCACCACGCCCGGCATCAACCTGATGGTGCGCTTGAACCAGATGGATGCCAGCCTCAGCGAGGTCAGCCACGAACTGTGGACGCTGGTGGCGCTGCTGGTGCTGTACGGCAGCCTCGCCATCTGGCGTCTGGGCCCCCGCAGGTCGAGCTGAGGCGAGGCATCGTGCGCAGCCACCGCACCCGTCAGAGCAGGACCTGACGGGTGCTGCGCAGAAACTGGTGGATCTCGGCTTCCACGGCCTCGTCCAGCATGTAGACCGGCCGCTGGCCGTTGGGACAGCGAAGACTGGGCGTCGTTCCAAACATGCGGCAGATCAAGGGCCGTTCTTCGTAGACCTCGCAGCCTTGCTTCCCCAGGTAGGGGCAGCTCAGGTCCGCCAGTGCCGCAGCGTGCTCGGCATCGCTTTTGACCGGCAGGCGCGCCACCTCTTCGCTTGATGCGGTGACGGGGCCGCAACAATCCGTGCACCCTACGATGCAACGAAACGTCGGGATCTGCTCGCGCAGCCGCTGTATCGCGTCGCGGTTCGTATAGGGCATTGCGAAGGGCCTCGGCGGGGGCAGCGGCAGGCTATTTTACGCTCTTGGCCCCAGGGGCGGCAGAGCCCCGGCAGCGGTGTCAACGGACAGGCAAGGCCCCTTCCCTTGTCGTTGACACCCACAGGCACACGATGCCCGCACCCCCTTTTCCTGCATTCCCATGAACCGTTCTACTGCTGTATCTACTGGTCGCACCGTACTGGTTGTCGAAGACGAGGTTGAGCTTTCCCGGCTGTTCATCGAAGTACTGCAGGACGCAGGACATACGGTGGTCACCGCCGATTCCGTGACGGATGCGCTGAGCGCCCTCACCGGCCAGCGCTTCGATGCGGCCATCCTCGACGTGGAACTCCGGGATGGACCGGTGTTTCCCGTTGCGGACCGATTGGCCGCGCTGGGCACGCCCTTCCTGTTCGCCTCCGCGGTCTACTACCAGGTGGTGCCGCGTGAGCATCAACAGGTGCCGTTCGTGACCAAGCCCTTCGATATCAGGCTGTTGCAGCAACGGGTGGCGGAAGCGCTGACCACGCAGGACCCGTCATCGGGTCGAGTACAGGCATCCATCCACTGAGCGGGGCGACGGGTCGGCCGCTGCGCAATGAGCGCGACCGCCGCCCCCCCACCCCGCTGCGCTTGCGGCGCCGAATGCAGCACCCGCCTGCCGCCGCAGACCCGCGCGGGTGATGTCTTCACAGCGTCGCCTGCGCCTGCAGCGTGAACACCCAGCTGTCCGGCCGGCTCTCGTACGCACCGGGGCGCGCCACGTATTGCACGGCGGGCCGCAGGATCAGCCACGGGGTCACCTGCACGCCGTAATTGAGCTCAACGAACTGTTCGTTGCTCTGCACGTCCTTGCCGGTAATGCGCTGGTACTGCGCCAGGCGGTCGGAGATGTCCAAGCGGGTCCAGGCCAGACTCAGCACGTCGTCTTCTCGCGAGGCCACCACGCCGCGCCAACTCAGCCCGGCTTCCCACGAGTAACGCATCAGGCCGGTCTTGGCATCCGCGCGTGTCGCCACCCCGAATACCGACAGCCCGCGTACGGTGTCGCCCTCGGGCTTGAGCACGCGCTGCGCCAGCTGGAGGTACGAGCCGCTGCGATGGGAAGCGCGCGGTGCGGCTGGATTGCCGATGTCGTCGGCGTTGGAGGTGTCCAGGTAATAGCCGACCTTGTAGGTGCCGCCGTAGTGCTCGCCGGTGTTGCCGTGGCTGTAGCCTACTTCCACGGGCAGGAACAGGCCGGTCTTGCCGCGGTCCGATACCCGGAAGCCGCTGCCCGCCTGCTTGCGCATCGGAACGACATCGTAGATGCCGGTCTGCGCGTACCAGCCGGAGGGATCGGCCCATTTCACCCGCAGGCCCCACTGCCCGGTCGGGTTGTCCAGCCAGCCGGAACTGTAGATCGGGCCCAGCGGATGGCCGCACTGGCCATTGTTGTTGAAATTGCAGGTGTAGGGCAGACCGCCGAAGTCGTTGCCCATCGAGTAGAAACCGCCCTTCAGGCTCAAGCGCTTGTCCAGCAGCCAGCGCTCGTAGGAGAGCTCGTTGAAGCGCAGGTTCTGGCCTTGCCCGTAGAAGGCCTGGTTCTGTACGTAGGAGCCGGTCGAGCGGTCGTTGACCGCGTTGCCGAAGCGGTCGGAGAACACCACGCGCATCGTGCCGTCAACGCCGAAGGCCTTGCCGGTGTCGATCATGGCGCCGACATCGACGTGCTCGGCGGTGGACCAGCCGGTGCCCTTGTACCCATCACTGTTGACGCCCGTGGCGACCACGACGCGGGCGCTCGGGGTCACGCCGCGGTCCTGCAGCCATATCCGGGCCGCCCAGTCCGCGCTCAGCGGGGTCTGGGCGATGGTGTCCACCGGTTTAGGCTTGGGCGCGTCGGCATCGGCGGCCAAGGCCGGCAGGCTGGCGGCGAACGCCATCAGCCCGAGGCTGATCAGATAAGGGGTGTGCTTCATGTCGAGGCCCTCCGCAGCCTGCGTTTCTTCCAGGCGTGTCGCACCATCAGGATCACCACGACAAACGCCGCAAGCCCGAGGATGAGCAGCGGCAGCCACAGGCGTGCGATCTTGGCCAGCAACGGCTTCTCACCGCCGTCGCGGATCAGCGCAACCTGCGCTTCCGTGACCTGATCGCCGGGGCCGAAGCTGGTCCGTACATACGTCGCGACGGCCGCGATGTCGGCATCGCTCAACGCCTGGACGTACGAGCCCTCGGAGAAATGCGGCATCACCACGTGCTGGCCATCCACGTCGCGGTCGATGCCGCCGATGATGGTGGCCACCAGGTTCTGGGGACGGGTCATGCCGACGGTGCTGTTGTGCACCAGCGACGGGTAGTAGCCGTCCTTGCTGCCCTCCCCTTGCGGGCCGTGACAGCTTGCGCACAGGCCGGAGTACAGCACCGCGCCGGAGGTGATCGGCGCGCCCGTGCCGCGCACCGGTTGCTCACCCGGCGCCTGGGCGGAATCGCCCCAGGCAAACGCGGCGCGGGTGGCGGCCTTGTCGGCCACCGCAGGCACCGTGCGCAGGTAGGTCACGATCGCGCTGATGTCTTCATCGCGCAGCTTGGAGAGGCTGTTGGTCACCGCCTCGGCCATGCCGCCGCCCGCCTGCCCCTTGCCTTCCACCCGGCCGGTCTTCAGGTAGCGGGCCAGTTCGTCATCGGTCCAGCCACCGATCCCGCTGATCGGGTGCGAGGTGATATTGGGCGCATACCAGTCACCCAGCGAGCCGCCGGCAAAGGCGTTGCCGCCCACCTCCTGCATCATCAGCCCGCGCGGCGTGTGGCAGCTGGAGCAGTGCGCCAGGCCTTCGACCAGATACGCGCCGCGGTTCCACTGCGCACTCTGCGCCGGATCCGGCTTGAAGGGGGTCTTGTCCAGGAACAGCAGATTCCACACCGCCATGGACGAGCGGACGCTGAAGGGGAATGGCAGCTCGGTCGTATGCGCTTCCTCGTCGACCGGCGCGACCGCCTGCATGAAGTAGACATACAACGCGTGGATGTCCTCGTCGGTCATCTTCGCGTACGAGGTGTAGGGCATCGCCGGGTACAGGTGCGCACCGTCCTTGCGTACGCCCTCGCGCACCGCCTTGGCGAAGTCCCCCTCGGTGTAGTTGCCGATGCCATGGCTCTTGGAGGGGGTGATGTTGCTGGCCCAGATCTCGCCCAGCGGCGAGGCGATCGCGTAGCCGCCCGCATACGGCTTGCCCTGCTTTGGGCTGGTGTGGCATGCCACACAGTCGGCGGCCACCGACAGGTAGCGGCCCCGCTCGATGGTGTCGTCGGCACGCACGGTCTGGCTGGCGCCGGCCAGCAGGCCCAATGCGATGAGCAGGAAGGTCTTCATGCCGCACGCTCGATCGCATCGGCTGCGCGCAGCGCCAAGGCGGCCATGGTCAGGGTGCTGTTGACGACGCTGGCCGAGACCATCGCGCTGCCGCCGGGAAGCCAGAGGTTCGGGTGGTCATGCGCGCGGCAATCGCCGTCGACCACGGAATCGCGCGGATCGGCGCCCATGATGGTCGAGCCCATGATGTGGTTGTTGGCGTTGAGCGCCGTAGTGATCGCGAACTCTTCGGCATTGAAGAGCTTGCCGATGTGCCGCAGCTGCTCGCAGGACTTGTCGTAGCCCTTGCGTGCGTAATCACCCAGCGAGTAATGGATGTCCGGGCAGGCCAGCCCATGACCATCGACGCGGGTCTTGGAGAGCGTCAGGCGGTTGCTCGGATCCGGCAGCGGTTCCAGGCTGATCGACAGGTCCACCCCGTAGATCGCGCGGCGTCGGATCTCTGCGTCCAGCGCCTCACCGGCCAGCCCCATCTTCAGTGCCTGGTCGGTGGCGATGGCCACCCGGCTGATGTTGTTGAGGATGATCTTGGTCGCCGAGTATTCCGAGCGGAACGCGCCATCACGCGGGCCGACCATGCAGCTGGACTGTGCCGGCCCACGGCCCAGCCAGATCGGGCGGTCCGCAATGAAGGAGCAGTGGAAGCCGGAGTGGTCCAGCATGTTGCGGCCGACCTGGTCGGACGAATTGGCGATGCCGTTCGGGTTCTGTTCGTTGGCCGCCAGCAGCAGCAGGCGCGGCGTTTCCAGCGCATTGCAGGCGATCACGAAACTGCGGCCGGTGGCCTTGTGGCTGACCTTGTCGCTGTCATACCAGTGGATGGCGGTCACCCGGTTCTGCGGGTCGGTATCGATCCTGTACGCGACCGATTCGGCCAACACCTTGGCGCCCAGTGCCTCGGCGGCCTGGACGGTATGCACACCGTTATACATGGCTCCGATCGGGCAGATCGGCTGGCAGTTGTTGTTGCCGCAACAGGCAGGCCGGTCATTCCACGGCTTGATCATCCGCCCCTGCGGAATCGGCACCAGGTTGTAGCCGTGTGGATTGACCACCTCGGCGAACACCTTGTCGCCGTTGCCCCACGGAATCATGTCGGCCAGGTAGGGCTTGGATCGCTCCGAGGGACTCTGCTGCGCCGGGTCGTTCGGCCCGGACACGCCCATGGCTTCCTCGGCGCGGCAGTAGTAAGGCTCGATATCCTCATAGCTGATCGGCCAATCGCGGCCAACGCCGTAGGCGGACTGCATCTTGAAATCCACCGGGAGGTGGCGCCAGCACGAGGCCGCCCAGTGCCAGGTGGTGCCCCCCACGGCCTTGATGAAGCCCTGGTGGAAGCTGCTGGCATCGGGCCCGGTCAGGCCGACGTAATCGTTGGCGGGAAAGTACAGCGGGGCCGTCGCGAATTTCGACTGCGGGAACGGCCCTTGGAAATCGCTGCCGATGCGTCGTTCGAAACTGACGTTGCGCCAGTTCTCGACCACATCCGAGCGGTTCAGGCGGGGGCCGGCCTCGAGGACCAGGACCGATTTGCCAGCGCGCACCAGCTGGTGGGCGATCAATGCACCGACGACGCCCGAGCCGACGATCACGACGTCGGCATCGACGTCGCCATCACGGAAAACCGGAGCTTTCATGAGAGGGATTCCAGATCAGTAACAGGGAAAAGAGAACCGCGCAGGCTTATGCGTGGGCTCGAATCGGGGCCGGCGGCGCAGCGGTCCACCAGGCGGGGCCGCCCTGGACATAGGTCGGCGGTGAGAGGCCGTCGTCCACGCAGCGCTGCATCAGCGCATCGCGGTAGGAGACGGTCACGGCGTGGACGCCCTTGCCCACGGTGCCGGTGTACCAAGCGGTGATGATGGCCAGCGCGGCGGGTTTGGCATCGCCGGCGGCATCGACCAGCGCCTGTGCGCCGCTTACCTGGCCCGCCAAAACGACGAGGGCCGGGAACTGGGCATGCAGGTCGGGCTGAAGGGTGGCGAATGCTTTTTCGATCCGATCCGCGGTGGCGGGATCCAGATCATTCTTGCCGGTCAGGGCGCGGGACAGATCGAGGAAGGCCGGATCGGCTTTGGCGACAGGAGCAGCCGCGGGCTCGGTCGTTCTCGGCGCTGCCTTGTCGCGGCAGGCCGCGAGCAGCGACACCGAACCGACCGCAAGCAGGAAGCCTCTCCGTGTGAGGCCTTGCCCCCGTCGATTGTCGTCCAATCCCTCGGGAATACTCATGATGTCAACTCTGCTCCGTAACACGCGTAACACGCCGGCTCCCCGCCCGCAGACCACGGCACGGCTAAGCATCGACGGCTGCAAGGGTACTCCATGCGGCTGTCGTCAAAGAGTGATCAACGAGGTGATCACGCATCAGCAACAGCCACGGCGTTACAAAGCCGCATTCGTATCACTCCCGGAGAATCGCCATGCGAACCGTGTTGCTCATCGCCCTTGCGGCGATGGCAGTATCTGCCTGCAGCCAGGCCGAGCACCCCGATCAGGGCAAGCACGCCGATACGATCGAGCAGCCTGCCGCGACGCCTGCCACGAGTGATGCGTCGCGCAATGTGCCGGGGGGTGGCAGTGGAACGGCCGCCGCCGAGGAACAAGACTCCGGGCATGGCACCGAGACCTCGCCAGCGCCGAAACGCGAATCGCCGCCGAAGCCGTGATCCCTCATGACGCCACTTGATAAACCCGTGCGACGGGAAGTCCAGATCGGCGAGGAGGCCTATACGCTGACCATCGACCCAGCGGGACTGAAGCTGGTGCCGAAGGGAAAACGCAACGGCCTCACCTTGAAGTGGACGGAGCTGGTGAATGGTGACGCCGCGCTGGCGACTGCACTGCAGGCCTCACTCAAAGCCGACTGACGTCGACCGACCACGTTGGCAGCGCGCTCCGGCTCAGGACCGGCTGGCGCCCCCGACACCCCACTGGCGCAATGCGGCCCCCTTCAGAGACTGTTCGCCGCACCCGGTGGGGCAGCGCAGCAGGCGCGCTGCCGACGTGCTGACGAATCCGTCCCCTTCCCGCGCACGAATACGATCTCGCAGGAGAGGCACCGCGCCACCATCGAATACAGATGCACGATGCGGCCGCTGCTCGGGTCCTGCAGCGCGCTCACATCCAGCAGCTCGAAGTGGCAACTGTCCGGTAACGGGCGCCGGGGAAGCGGATGGGACACAGAGGTCTGCAGGCTCACGGGGAAGGCCATTGATGGGGTGAAAGCAACTCTATGGGGCGCGATGTGGAGCGGATGTGGAGCCAGCGGGCACCGCTGAGCACCAAATCGCAGGATCAGGGACAATAGCGGCCCACCGTATGCCCCGGCCTGCTGGCGGATGCCCCCTTCAGGCGGCCATCGCGCGGCGGACCCTGCCCGTCATCCTGCCGCTTTCCCGGATTTGAATTGAATACCACCGCCCTGCCCCTTGCCGACGACGACCTGCCCCTGACCGACCGCCTGCGCACCGCGCTGGACCTGCTGGAGGCCATCGAAGCCGACCGCAGCGTGCTCGATACGCTGCCGGAGGCTGACCGCGTCCGCCTGCACCAGGTGGTGGCCAAGGTCTACCACCCGGAACCCAAGGCCCGCCGGGCGAAATTGAAGCAGCAGGCCAAGGCGCGCCACCAGGAGAAGGTGGCCAAGGCCGAGGCGCTGCTGGAGCAGACCGGCATCCGGGCCCTGCGCCGCAAGCCGGTGTTCAGCACCCCGAACTATTTCCCGCCGCACGCCGCCGGCCTGCATGACGCCTCCAACGGTGAGAATGCCGCCGCCGCGCCGGAGCCGGTGCATTCGCCGGAACTGCGCCACTGCTATGTCTGCAAGCAGAAGTTCACCCAGCTGCATCATTTCTATGACCAGATGTGCCCGGCCTGTGCCGAGCTGAACTTCTTCAAGCGCACCGAGACCGCGGATCTGACCGGGCGCGTCGCGCTGCTGACCGGTGGCCGGGTCAAGATCGGCTACCAGGCCGGCCTGAAGCTTCTGCGCGCCGGCGCCGAGTTGATCGTGACCACGCGCTTCCCGCGCGATTCGGCCGCACGTTACGCCGAAGAGCCGGATTTCGCCGAGTGGGGCCATCGCCTGCAGGTGTACGGCCTGGACCTGCGCCACACCCCCAGCGTGGAGGCCTTCTGCAACGAGTTGCTGGCCACCCGCCCGCGCCTGGACTTCATCATCAACAACGCCTGCCAGACCGTACGCCGCCCGCCGCAGTTCTATGCGCACATGATGGCCGGCGAAACCGCGCCGCTGCAGGACGTGCCGGACACGCTGCGCAAGCTGATCGGCGATTACGAAGGCCTGCGCAGTGCCGAACTGCTCGGCACCACCGCCTCGGCCGCGCTGCCGGTGGTCCAGGGGCGCGACTTCAATGCCGCCAACGGGCTGACCCGTGCCGCCGAGCTGTCGCAGGTGCCGTTGCTGGACGATGAGCTGGTGGCCCAGCAGCATCTGTTCCCGGAAGGCCGCCTGGACCAGGACCTGCAGCAGGTCGATCTGCGCGGGCGCAACTCCTGGCGCATGCTGATGGCCGAAGTGCCCTCGGTGGAGCTGCTGGAAACCCAGCTGGTCAACGCCATCGCGCCGTTCATCATCAATGCGCGCCTGAAGCCGCTGATGCTGCGCACGCCGGAGCGCGACAAGCACATCGTCAACGTCTCGGCGATGGAGGGGCAGTTCTACCGCAACTTCAAGACCACCCGCCACCCGCATACCAACATGGCCAAGGCGGCGCTGAACATGATGACGCGCACCTCGGCGGCCGATTACCAGAACGACGGCATCCACATGAACAGCGTGGACACCGGCTGGGTGACCGACGAGGACCCGGCGGATATCGCGGCCAAGAAGGTAAAGGAAGAGCGCTTCCACCCGCCGCTGGATATCGTCGACGGCGCCGCCCGCATCGTCGATCCGATCATCCACGGCATCAACACCGGCGAGCACGTCTGGGGCCAGTTCCTCAAGGATTACGCGCCGACCGACTGGTAAGCGCATCCAGGTGCGCGTTTCATCCGTATAGCTTGGAATGAGTCCCCCCACCTCACAACGCGACGAACGCAGCGCGGTCCTCAGTGCCATGCAGCTCGATGGACTGGCGTCCCTGCCTGCGCTGGATCGGCTCACCGCGCTTGCCGGCTACACCTTCGATGCTCCGGTCGCATTCGTATCGATCCTCGGGGATGTGCAGCAGCGCTTCCTGTCCCGGATCGGCCTGCCCATGGCGCAGACCGACATCCGCGCCTCGATCTGCGCCCACGCCGTCACCTCCGACGGCGTGCTGGTGGTCCCGGATCTCCGCCAGGACCCCCGTTTCCGCGACAACCCGCTGGTCACGCACAGCCCGCACCTGCGCTTCTACGCAGGCGCACCGCT
Source organism: Stenotrophomonas sp. PUT21 (assembly GCF_052232875.1). Classification (NCBI taxonomy): domain Bacteria; kingdom Pseudomonadati; phylum Pseudomonadota; class Gammaproteobacteria; order Lysobacterales; family Lysobacteraceae; genus Stenotrophomonas; species Stenotrophomonas sp. PUT21. Next base: position 1,842,519 of record NZ_CP197645.1, read on the forward strand.
GGTGGCCAGAAACGGGGTCGCCATCGGGGCCCTGTGCGTCATGGACACACGCCCGCGCACGTTCGATGCGGGTGACCAGGATCAACTCACCACCTTGGCCGAGCTGGTGATCGCCCAGCTGGAGCTGCGCGCGATGTCCGGTCGGCTGGATCCGGTCAGCGGCCTGCCAAGCCGGCACCAGTTCCATGCGGATCTGCCCGGCATCCTCGCGCGGTGCGCCGAAGGAACGGCCTACGCCGTTGCGGTGGACATCCTCGACATCCCGCGCGCGAACCAGGTCGGCCAGGTGCTGGGCCTGCGTCCGCTCGAGGCCTTGATCCGGCGCGCCGGTGTGCGCCTTCGTGCCGCACTGGATGGCGTGGCAGCGGTGTACCACGTGGGCGTGACGCGGTTTGCCTTCGTCGTCGATATGCCGGCCGCGGCACAGGTCGAGGCGCTGATCCTGGAGTTGAGAACGCGCATGTTGCGTCCGCTGATGGCCGCGGCGGTCCCGATGTCACCGCGCTTCCACGCCGGCATCTGCGCGGTCGATCCCGGCCAAACAGACAGCCACGACCTGCTGCGGCGGCTGCTGGTCAGCATGCACGGTGCGTTCGACGCCCGGCAGCCGTTCTGCTGGTACTCCCAACAGCGCGACGAAAAGATGCACCGCGCCTACCGCCTGGCCTCCGATGCCGAACGCGGGCTGCAGGCCGGCGACTTCCATCTGGAGTATCAACCGCGCTTTACCCTCCACGGCGGGCGCCCGGTATCGGCCGAAGCCTTGATCCGCTGGACCCACCCTACCCTCGGCGCGATCAGCCCGGGAGAGTTCATTCCGGTATTCGAACGGACGGCGCTGATGGATGAGGTGACCGACTGGGTGCTGGACAAGGCCCTGGACCAGGTCAGGGACTGGCGTGCGCTGGGGTGCACCATCCCGGTCTCGCTCAATCTCTCCAGCAGCTACCTGTCCGGCGCAACGGCCTGGGAGCAGATCCGCGGCAAGCTGGAGCACCGGTCACTGCCGTTCTCGATGATCGAGATCGAGATCACCGAAGGCGAATGGCTGCGCCCGGGCTCGCCCGCCATCGCGCATATCACCGCGATGAGCCAGGCCGGCATCAAGGTCGCGATCGATGATTTCGGCAGTGGCTACAGCAACTTCAGTTACCTGTCCGATCTGCCCATCCACACCGTGAAGCTGGACAAGTCATTGATCGATGGCGTCGCCACGAATGCGCGGGCGCGCGCCAAGGTCTCGGCGATCCATCATCTGGCTCACGAACTTGGCTATCTCACCGTGGCCGAAGGCGTCGAGCAGCCCGAGCAGCTGGACGCACTGGCGGACCTGGGCGTGGACGAAGTTCAAGGCTATCTGCTTGCCCGCCCCATGCTCCCGGCACTGCTGATGCGGGTATTCGGACAACCCGAGCCTCACGGCCAGCCCAGCGCGGCCGCATAGGCCGGATCGCCCTCAGAGTTTGAAGACCTGCTGCAGTTTGCGGGCGAACCAGCCACTGAACACCAGCGGGGCATCCAGCGCGGAAACGCAGATGCAGGCGATGCCTGGCGTGGTGACCGGCTGATGCTCCACGTCGCTGTCCAGGTCGGCCACGTCACCGGGCGCGAAGTGCCCCAGCGCGTCGTCGTAGGCCCCCCGCAGGATCTGGGTCAGCTCGCTGTTGCCATGGCTGTGCATGGGCAGGCATTTGCCAGGGGCGATCTTCAGCATGATCAGCGACGGCAGCGCCGGTGCGCGGATGCAGTGCACCCCCGGCGCCATCCACCGCCATTTCAGCGCCCGGTAGGACGTCCCGAAATGTGGCGCAAGCGCGGACGGCAGTCGATCTGGGTCATGCGCGCCTGTGCAGCCACGCTCCATGGCTTCCCGCACCACCGGCGGCGAGGCCGGTGCGTCGAGCCTGCCGAGCATGGCCTGGCGCAGCGCTGCCTGGCGCTGTTCCTCGGCGGGTGGCGCCAACTGCTGCTCAAGCAACAGCCCGCCCAGGCGCTCGGCCGAACGCAGCTGCTCGCGGCACTGGGCGCACACTTCCAGGTGCGCGGCAGCGACCACGGACATTTCCGGCGCCAGGGTGCTGGTCGCGAACCCCAGCACGGTGGCCGGATCCAGATGGTGGCGAGGATTCACCGCGGCTCTCCCATCAACGACTGCAGCTGAAGGAAGGCCCGCCGGATGTGCGATTTGACCGTGCCCAGCGGCATGTTCAACTCCTCGGCGATCTCCGCATGGGTCTTGGCTTCGAAATAGGACATCCGGATCAACCGTGCCTGGGTGGCGGACAGTTCATCCAGCCGTTGCTTGAGCCGGACATGCTCGGTGTGCAGCTCGGCCAGGGAGCCGCGCCCGTCGTCCTGATCGGCGGCCTGCTCGACCACCTCATGGGCATGCACCCAGATGTGCTCGCGCCGCACCCGGTCGATATGCAGGTTGCGGGCGACGCGGTACAGCCAGGTGCCCAGGCCGCTCCGCGCCGGGTCGTAAAGATCGGCCCGGTTCCACAGCTTGAGCAGGACTTCCTGGGCCAGGTCCTCCGCCACCCCATCGGGCGCCCCCAGGCCGTTGATATACCGGCACAGCCGCGGCATGAAGTGGTCGTAGATACGCATGAAACACTCACGATCCCGCGCGCCGGCCACCGCTGCCACGTCCGCAGCCCAAGTCTTCAGCTCGGTGGTGTTCTGGGCGGGTACGGCAATCATCCGGGCAGCCTCGAAAGGCGTCATCCCTGCAGCAGACGGGTCGACGTCCATCGTAGGCCACTTCCGGGCGATCGGCGAGTTGGGGTTCATGCACGCTTGTACGGGCAGCGGCGCGCTTTGGATGCAGTGCCTGCCTGCCTGACCCGCTCCCGCGGCCGGGCCCACGGCGCCACTGCCTGCGCACCGGCTGCTGATATAGTCGGCCGAGCATGGCGGGCACGGTGCCCGCCCACGAATCGCAGGGAGTGGGTCATGGGTCTTCGTCAGGCAGTGGCAGGGGCAGTCGGTGGCGTTCTGGCCGACCAGTGGAAGGACTTCTACACCGTGCCGGCAGGCCTGCCCTCCACGGCAGCGCTGTTCGCGGCGGTGCCGCGTGGCACCAATGCCGGGCGCGGCTCCAACACCAGCGCTTCCTCCAACATCATCACCAACGGCTCGAAGATCGTCGTGCCCGAGGGGTACGGCCTGCTGCTGTTCCAGGACGGCGCGATCACCGGTTTCGTCGCCGAGCCGGGTGGCTATGAGTGGCGCTCGGACGACACCAACTCACAGTCGATCTTCGCCGGTGACGGCTTCGTCAGCCCGCTGATCAAGCAGAGCTGGGAGCGCTTCAAGTTCGGTGGCCAGCCGGGCTCGCAGCAGGCGGCGTTCTTCGTCTCGCTGAAGGAGCTGCCGGACAACCGCTTCGGTACCCAGTCCGAAATCTACTGGGACGATGGCTTCCTCGGCACGCAGGTCGGCGCGGTCACGCGCGGCTCCTACACGCTGAAGATCGTCGATCCGATCCTGTTCGTGAAGAATTTCGTGCCGGCCAGCTACCTGCAGCCGGGTCAGGTGTTCGATTTCACAGACTTGGACAACGCCGCTGCCAGCCAGCTGTTCAATGAAGTGGTCGGCTCGCTGGCCCCGGCCTTCAGCCTGTATACGAACGATCCCGGCAAGGGCAACCGCATCACCAAGCTGCAGCAGGATTCGCTGGGCTTTGCGCAGAGCCTGTCCGCCGCCGTCGAACAGGGTTACCAGTGGAAGTCCGATCGCGGCCTGGCCATCGTCAAGACAGCCATCGTCTCCATCGAGTACGACGCCAACACCCGTGAGCTGCTCAAGACGGTCCAGCGCGCCGATGCGTTGGCGGGCTCGCGTGGCAACTCCAACCTGCAGGCCAGCGTGGCCCAGGGCATCCAGTCGGCCGGCGAGAACGGCGGGGCTGCGGGCCTGGTCGGCGTCGGCATGGCCTCGGGGATGCTGGGTGTCGGCGGCATGCAGCAGCCGGTCGCCCCGGCGGCGGACGACCCGGTCGCCAAGCTGACGAAGGCCAAGGAAATGCTGGATCTCGGCCTGATCACCCAGGACGACTACGACAAGCTCAAGGCCAAGGCGCTGGGGCTGTAAGACACCGAGCGCACCGACACCATGTCCGACCCCAAGAGTCCACCGCCGATCCCGGCGGTCCCGCCGCCGTTGCCGCCTTCCCCGGCGGCGCCGGTCACCGGCCCGGGTTCGCCCCGGGACGTGCCCCCGCTGCCGGGCAGTTTCCCGGTGGACCCGGCCACCCTGCCCCAGCCCATCCGCGATGAAGTGCTCGCGCCCGATCCGGTCGCGCTGGATACCGCCGCGGCCGAGCTCAAGGACGGCGTCAACCGCTGCCCGAACTGTGGGTCCAGCGATGTCCGGCTCAAGCTCGGCACCGATGTGCTGGTCTGCCAGTTCTGCCGTCACGAATGGCACGGCGACCGGGTCGAGGAAGCGTTCGGGTTCGGCGAAGGAATCGGCGAGCTTCGCGGCACCGTGGTCGCGTCCGGTGCGCGCGACATCGACGCCGACACCGCCAGCCTGATGAGCTTCAAGTGCACCGGCTGCGGTGCCGAGGTCACCATCAACACCGAAAGCACCATGACCGCCCGCTGTCACTGGTGCCGCCATGTGTTCGGGGTCAACGAGCAGGTTGCCAATGGCGCGGTGCCCGATGCGGTGCTGCCGTTCCGGATCAGCAAGGACGACGCGGTCGCGCGGATCCGGCAGTTCGTGGACAAGCGGCGCCTGTTCGCGCTGAAGGCCTTCAAGGATCAGTTCACACCGGAAAACGTCACCGGCGTCTACCTGCCCTATATGATCGTGGACAGCAACGTCAGCGCCAGCGTCTCCGGCAAGGGCGAAATCCAGACGCGGCAGTACACGCGCGGCACCGAAAAGAACAAGCAGACCTACTACGACGCCGACGTCTACCAGGTGGATCGCCAGGTGGATTTCACCGTGGACGACCTGACCCTGGAGTCATCGGCCGAGCGCGGCAATCTGGACACCCAGAGCAACACCAACAACATCATCAACGCGATCCTCCCGTTCGACACCAAGAATGCGCTGAAGTGGAACGCCTCCTATCTGGCCGGCTTCACGTCGGAAAAGCGCAATCTCGATGTGGAGAAACTGCGCCCGCGGCTGGAGGATCAGCTGCTGTCGATCGCCCGCGCCCAGGTGGAAGGTTCGGTGCGCCGCTACGATCGTGGCGTGCGCTGGGAGCGTGAGCGCGTGGATGTGCATGGCACCCGCTGGGTGTCGATGTACCTGCCGGTGTGGCTGTACTCGTATCACCAGCCGGGCCGCAACGGCGGCATGCTGCACTACATCGCGGTGAATGGCCGCACCGGTGAAACCATGGGCAGCGTGCCGGTGCAGCAGTGGAAGCTGCTGCTGGCCGCGCTCACCACCGGCACGATCATTGAAGCCCTCGTTCTCTTCTTCCTGGTAGCTGCCTCATGAGCGATGACAGTGGACTCTGGCTGCTTGCGGCCGGCCCGGCCGGTGCGACGGCGCTGTACTGGGCGCTGTACCGGTATTACCGCAATACCGACAAATCCCACGCGTTCGAACGTGATACCGCGATCGAGGCCAAGCCGGTCACCGGCTCGGACCGCAAGGTCGACACCGTGACGGGCACGCAGGAGCGGCGTATCCGCGGTGACAACGTGAGTGCGTACAGGACACGGGTGCAACGCGACAGCAGTTGAGCGCAGCGGCGGTATCATGGTGCGTCAGTTTTCGAAGGACGCACCATGCGCACGCTCTATCCAGCGATCACCCCGTTCCGCACCCATCAGGTGCCCGTGGACGACCTGCACACCCTGTTCGTGGAAGAGTGCGGCACGCCAGAAGGTATCCCGGTGGTGTTCCTGCATGGCGGCCCGGGTGCAGGCGTGTCGCCGGTGCACCGCCGCTTCTTCGATCCATCACGTTATCGCATCGTGCTGATCGACCAGCGCGGCAGCGGCCGCTCCACGCCGTTCGGTGAGCTGCGTGACAACACGACGCAGCACCTGATCGCCGACGTGGAGAGCATCCGCGAACGGCTCGGTATCGAGCGTTGGCTGGTGTTCGGCGGCTCGTGGGGCTCCACGCTGGCGCTCGCCTATGCGCAGGCACATCCGGAACGCGCGACCGGCATCATCGTCCGTGGTGTCTATCTCGGTCGCGCCGAAGAGAACCGCTGGTTCGCCGAGGCCGACGGGGGTGCGCGCTGGGTGTTCCCGGAGCGCTGGGCCAACTACGAGGCGCATATCCCCGAAGACGAACGCGGCGACATGATCGCGGCGTACTGGCGCCGCCTGGACAGCCCGGACCAGGCGACCCGCATCGCCGCGGCGCAGGCCTGGCTGGGGTGGGAAGATCATGCCGCCACGCTGGTGCACGATGTCGATGCGGTCTCCGCTGATGATCCGCTGCACACCCTGGCCAAGGCGCGCATCGAGGCGCACTATTTCCGCCACCATGCCTTCCTCGATCACGGGCAGCTGCTGCGCGATATCGACCGCATCCGGCATCTGCCGGGCGTGATCGTGCAAGGCCGCTACGACATCATCTGCCCGGCGCGCAGTGCGTGGGACCTGGCCTGTGCCTGGCCCGAGGCCTCGCTGCAGATGGTGCTGTCCGGCCACAGTGCAACGGAACCCGCCACGGCAGATGCGCTGGTACGCGCGACGGATGCGTTCGCAGACCGTCAGTAAGGAGGCGTCGTGGATTCGATCTATCTGGTGGTGGCGCTGGGCGCCATCGTGGCGGGCTTTGTGCAGGGGCTCTCCGGTTTCGCCTTCGGGCTGGTGGCCCTCTCGTTCTGGGCGTGGGTGCTGGACCCCAAGCTCGCGGCCACGCTCTCGGTGTTCGGTGCCCTCACCGGCCAGCTGCTGGCGGCCTTCACTGTGCGCCGCGGCTTCAACCTGACGACCCTGCTGCCTTTCGTGCTGGGCGGGTTGGCCGGGATTCCATTGGGCGTGTACCTGCTGCCCATGCTCGACATGAACTGGCTCAAGGCGATCCTGGGCACCCTGCTGGTGCTGTGGTGCCCGGCCATGCTGCTGTCCCGCCAGCTGCCGCGGGTCACGGCGGGCGGGCGCGCGGCGGACGGCGTGGTCGGGTTTGCCGGCGGCATCATGGGTGGGCTGGGCGGCTTCACCGGCACACTGCCGACGCTGTGGTGCACCCTGCGCGGCTACGAGCGCGACGTGCAGCGCTCCATCGTGCAGAACTTCAACCTGTCGATGCTGCTGGTGACCATGGGCACCTATATCGGCACCGGCATCGTCACCCGCGAGATGCTGCCGATGTTCGCCATCGTCGCGCCGGCCATGTTGATCCCGACCCTGCTCGGTACCCGCGTGTACATCGGCATCAGTGATCTGCGCTTCCGCCAGATCGTGCTGAGCCTGCTCACGGTGTCCGGAATCGCGCTGCTGGCCTCTTCGTTGCCGGCACTGCTGGGCTGGCGCTGAGGCGAGCCGGTTACAGCGGCAGACGGTTGCCGACGACGTTGACCCCGCGTTCGGCAGCATGCCGCCAGCACGGATGTCCAAAACGCGACGAGCACCGCCCAATTCGCGAGAGACGGGGCATCACCTCCGGCCTACGCTAGGCGTCCTGTTTCCGCCCCAGGCGCGTCCGCTGCGCAGCCCGCGTGCCTGGGCGTTCCCTGCTCCCGATCGTGCCCCCATGACCACTGAAACCGCTGCCCCACCCGTCATTCCCACCGAGCCGCTCACCCCCACCCCCAACCAGGGCTTTGCGATCCGCATCGTTGGTGCCGCTGCCTTCGCGCACTTGCTCAACGACATGATCCAGGCGGTGCTGCCGGCGGTGTACCCGATGTTCAAGAGCGAGTTCTCGCTCACCTTCGGCCAGATCGGCATCATCGGCCTGGTGTACCAGGTCACGGCCTCGCTGCTGCAGCCGTGGGTGGGCATGTACACCGACAAGCGACCGCTGCCGTATCTGCTGCCGTCGGGCATGATCGCCACCTTCGTCGGCATCGCGCTGATGGCGATGGCGACAAGCTACGAAATGCTGCTGATCGCTGCGGCCATCGTCGGCATCGGCTCGGCCACCTTCCATCCGGAAGCCTCGCGCGTGGCGCGGATGGCCTCCGGCGGCCGCTTCGGCACCGCGCAGTCCACCTTCCAGGTCGGTGGCAATACCGGCTCGGCGATCGGGCCGCTGCTGGCCGCCGTGATCGTGATTCCGCACGGGCAGCGTGCCATCGCATGGTTCATGCTGGCGGCTGCGTTGGCCATCACCGTGCTGTTCCGCCTCACCGGCTGGACCGTGCAGCACGGCCAGGCCAAGATGAAGAGCCTGGCCAAGAGTCACGGTGTCGGCTTGAGCCGCGGCAAGGTGATCCAGGCCATCGCGGTGATCGCGGTGCTGATGTTCGCCAAGTTCGTCTACATCGCCTCGTTCACCAACTACTTCACCTTCTACCTGATCGAGCGCTTCGGGCTGAGCGTCCAGCAGAGCCAGATGTACCTCTTCATCTTCCTGGCTTCGGTCGCGCTGGGCACCTTCATCGGCGGCCCGGTCGGCGACCGGATCGGACGCAAGGCGGTGATCTGGATTTCCTTCCTCGGCGTCGCACCGTTCGCGCTCGCCCTGCCCTATGCAAACCTGATGGGCACCGCAGTGCTGGCGGTGGCGGTCGGGCTGGTGATGTCCTCGGCCTTCGCGGCGCTGGTGGTGTACGCGCAGGAAGCGGTGCCGGGGCGCGTGGGCATGGTGTCGGGCCTGATGTTCGGTTTGATGTTCGGCATCGGCGGCATCGGCGCGGCCGGACTGGGCAAGCTGGCCGACGTGCACGGCATCGTGTGGGTCTACCACTTCACCTCGTACCTGCCGCTGCTGGGCCTGGCAACGGCGTTCCTGCCGAAGACGAAGATGCACTGAGGCATCCGCCTCAGTGGAAGAACTGACTCGGCAGCTGCCCGAAGCGTTTCTTGAACATCGCGGTGAAGGCGCTCGGACTGGCATAGCCCAGCGAGAGCGCCACGTCGATGACCTTCTCACCGTGCGCCAGCTGCTCCAGGGCACGCAGCAGGCGCGCCTGCTGACGCCACTGCCCGAAGGTCATGCCCAGTTCGCGTGCGCACAGGCGTTGGATGGTTTTGACGTCCACGCCCAAGCGGCTTGCCCAGTCCTGCAGGGTGGAGGGATCGTCCGGCGTGGATTCCAGCTGCCGGCCGATGGCCCGCAACCGCGGGTCGGTCGGCTGCGGCAGATGCAGTGGCAGCACCGGCAACAGCTGCAGTTCGTCCAGGATCAACTGCATCAGCCGCCCATCGCGCGAGTCCGCCTGATAGGGCGGCGGAACGTCCATCGCCGCGTGGATCAACGCGGCCAGCAGGGGCGTGACCGAGACCGTCGAGGCGCTCACCGGGGGCTGGGCGATCGCCTGCGGCAGGATGTACAGGCTGCGCATGCCGACCGCGCCGATGCAGCTGACCTTGTGGCCCATGCCCGCCGGAATCCAGATCGCACGGGTACTGGGCACCACCCAGCGCCCGGCCCCGGCCTGGACCACCAGCACGCCGGATTCGGCATAGACCAGTTGATGGCGGTCCGGATGGTGGTGCAGCGCGATGATCGTGCCGGCCGGATACTCGCGCGCCCGGCAGAACACCGGCGTCTCCGGGCCGGCCGGCAGCCGCTTGCCCTCGCCGACGCCCGGGGCGATGTCCTTTCTCCGATATGGCACGGCAATACCCTCGCAAACGACCTGCCGAACGACTCTACCGCGTCCGGGGTGTTTTCGATATCGGTCGCTAAGGCTATCGCGGCTTGGGCGGCGCCACGACCTCGATCCAGGTCGGCGCATGGTCGCTGGGTTTTTCCAGCGCCCGCACCCAGCGGTCCACTCCCGCGGCTTTCAGCCGGGGCGCGAGCACGGGATTGAGCAGCAGGTGGTCGATCCGCAGCCCCCGGTCACGGGCGAAGTGCTCACGAAAGTAGTCCCAGAACGTGAAGATCTGCGCATCGCCATGCACGGCGCGCAGGCTGTCGGTCCAGCCCTGATCGAGCAGCGCCTGGTAGGCCTCACGCACCTCGGGCTGCAGCAGCGCGTCCTTGCGCCACGATTTGGGGTCGTAGATGTCCGCATCCGTGGGCACGACGTTGAAGTCGCCGATCAACGCAACCGGGTGCGGCAGCGCGACCAGGCTTTTCGCGTGCCGATGCAGGCGTTGCATCCACTTGAGCTTGTAATCGAACTTGGGCCCCGGCTGCGGATTGCCGTTGGGCAGGTACAGGCCGCCCACGATCACACCATGCGCCGCCGCTTCCAGGTAGCGGCTCTGATCGTCTTTGGGGTCCCAAGGCAACCCGCGCCGGCTTTCGATCGGGTCCTGCCCGCGGGCCAGCAGCGCAACGCCATTCCACGAACGCTGCCCCTGCCAGATACAGCCGTACCCGGCGTCGCGGATCGCCGCTTCCGGGAACGCCTCCTGGGTGGCCTTGAGCTCCTGCAGTGCCACGATATCCGGCTGTTCGCGCTGCAGCCATGCGAGCAGATGCGGCAGCCGGGTCAGTACCCCATTGACGTTGAAGGTCGCGATTTTCAGGCGCTTTCTGGCGGGCATGGTGCGTGCCTGGTGGCGGCGGTGTCTGCCAGCGAGCATTGCCCTGTATCGATCAACCGGCCGCGAATGCCGGGCGAGTGTGGCGTGACGATGGCGGTGCGTTGATCATGCATTGACCCGCGCCGCGGCACAGTAAGCGCTGGTTCCAGACTGGCAAGGTGCATCCATTGCGCGGAAGGTCATGAAGACGTGGAAGGTTCTGCCGCGGCGCTTCTATCAGCGGCACCCGGCCGAGGTGGCGCCCGAGCTGCTGAACAAACTGCTGGTCCGCGATGACGGCCGCGCGGGGCGGATCGTGGAGGTGGAAGCCTACGCCGGTGATCAGGATCCGGCGGCGCATTCGTATCGCGGCATTACCGCGCGCACCGCCACGATGTTCGGTGAGGCCGGCCATCTGTATGTGTATTTCAGCTACGGGATGCACTGGGGCTCGAACGCGGTGTGTGGCGAGGTCGGCCAAGGCTGGGGCGTGCTGTTGCGGGCGCTGGAGCCGGTGGCGGGACTGGCGTTGATCCATGAGGCACGGCCAGCGATCAAGCGCGCGCGCGACCTGGCCAGTGGGCCGGGCCGGTTGTCGCAGGCCATGGGCATCACCAAGGCGCTGGATGGCGCGGATCTGGTACGCAATGACCGTGGTATCCGCATCGTGTCCGATGGGATGGCGCCCCCCGATACGCCAGTGGTCGGGCCACGGATCGGGATCAGCAAGGCGATCGAGTTTCCGTGGCGCTGGCATGTGCCGGCGCATCTGCACGTGTCCGGCCGCGTGGGTGCCAAGAAGACGGGCGGAACCGCATGAGTCCCTCGCCGCCCGCCGCTTCGCCTGCACGCCGGGTACGCCGCTGGCTGCTGCGGCTGTTCATCCTTGTCGTGTGCATCGTGGTGGCTGGTGTGGTGTGGAACAGCCCTTTTGCCGAATCGCCCCGCGCGCTCTGGCGGCTCTCGCAGATGCCTGTCCCCACCGCCCTGCCCGTGCCGGTGGCCGGTGTTGCCGCCCGCCAGGTCGCCGATACGTTCGGCGCACCACGCGGGCGCGACCGCACGCATGCTGGCGTGGACATCTTCGCCAAGCGTGGCACCGAGGTGCGCAGCGCCACGCCGGGCATCGTTGCCGATATCCGTGAGAGTGGCCTGGGCGGGCGCCAGGTCTGGGTGATGGGGCCGGCGCGCGAGCGGTATTACTACGCGCATCTGGACGACTGGCGCGACGGTCTGGCGCGTGGCGACGTCATCGAGCAGGGTACGGTGCTGGGGTACGTCGGTGACACCGGCAATGCCAAGGGCACGCCGCCGCATCTGCACTGGGGCATCTACGGTGCCGACGGCGCCTATGATCCGCTGCCCTTGCTGAAAGCGTGGCCGGACGCGCCCTGAGCGCGCGTGCAGAGCCCCTTCACAACAAAGCGCACTGGACTAACACCCACGCGCCTAGCGTCGGATATTCCAACCCACCGGCAGTACCTCCATGGCGATCAAGACCGCAGAAGACCTGTTCATCCACGAGCTCTCGGATATCTACAGCGCAGAAAAACAGCTGACCAAGGCGCTGCCGAAAATGGCACGCGCCGCCTCCAGCCCGGACCTGGCCGCCGCGTTCACCACCCACCTGGAAGAAACCCAAGGCCAGATCGAGCGCATCGACCAGGTGGTGGAGTTGCTGGGCATCCGGCTCAAGCGCATCAAATGCGCCGCGATGGAGGGGCTGGTCGAAGAAGGCAAAGAGGCGATCGACAGCATTGAAGAGGGTCCCGTCCGCGATGCCGCGCTCATTGGTGGCGCGCAGAAGGTGGAGCATTACGAAATTGCTTCGTACGGCACCATCGCCGCATTGGCCAAGCAGCTGGGTTACAAGGCGGCCGTGCCGCTGCTGCTGGAAACGCTGAAAGAAGAGAAGGACACCGACGAAAAGTTGACCCTGCTGGCCCTGGCCGGTGGCGGCAATGCCAAGGCCGCCGCGGCCTGAGTTCGACCACAGAGGAGCCTTGCATGTCCCTGCCCCCACCCGTTCTTTACCACGCCTCGCTTGAGCATGCCGACGAAGATGAGGCCACGCATATCCGCGAGCTGACCGAGGTATTCGCGCGCATGGCCTTGACCGTGGCCGAGCAGGAAGGCCACGCGCACCGTGCGGTCCATGCCAAGGGCCAAGGCCTGTTGAAGGGGCGGCTGCGCGTGCTGGATGGATTGCCGGCGGAGCTGCGCCACGGTCTGTTCGCGCGCCCGGGAAGCTACGACGCACTGGTTCGGCTGTCGTCCCCGCCGGCCGAGCAGCTCCCCGATTCGGTCTCCACCCCACGCGGGATGGCGCTCAAGGTGATCGGTGTGGAGGGTGCGCGGGCGGACGGCGCCGAGGAGCAGCACACCCAGGATTTCCTGATGGTCAACGGCCCAGCGTTCACTACGCCCGGCGTGGCGGGCTTCCTGCGCTCGGCCAAGCTGTTGGCCGCCACCACCGAACGGATGCCGCGCACCAAGCGGATGATATCGGCCACGCTGCGCGGCGCGGAGGCGGCGCTGGAAGCGGTGGGCGGCCAGAGTGCCACGCTGAAAGGCATGGGGGGCGAGCCGCAGCACCATCCGCTGGGCGAGACGTTCTTCAGCCAGGTGCCGTTCCTGTATGGCCCGTACATGGCCAAGTTTTCCCTGGCCCCGGTCTCACCGGCGCTGCTTGCGCTGACCGGTGACAAGATCGGCTCGGACGAGGATGCGCAGCGTGACGCGGTGGTGGCGTTCTTCACCGACCTGCCCAATCCCGTGGAATGGGAATTGCGTGTGCAGTTGTGCCGGGATGTGGAATGCATGCCGATCGAAGATGCGTCGGTCGCGTGGCCCGAGGCGGTCAGCCCGTTCCTGCCGGTTGCACGCCTGAGCATCGCGCAGCAGGAGGCCTGGCAGCCCGGCAGCTCGCCGGGCATCGAGGATGCACTGGCATTTGCACCGTGGCACGCGCTCGCCGAGCACCGGCCGCTGGGGGGCTTGAACCGTGCGCGTCGCGTGGTGATGGCCGCCTCGCGTCAGTTCCGTTCGCGGTTCAACGGCTGTCCCATCCACGAGCCAGTGGGCTGACGGCCCGCCTGCACGTCATGGATCACGCAGCACTTTGCCCGCCGCTTCGCGCAGGGCGGTCGTGATGCGCTGAAGCGTGGTCGAGCGGATCGCGGCGTGCTGCCAGTACAACGGCACGTCGATCCAGCGCGTCGGGTCGAGTTCGACCACGCGTTGGCGCTGCAGCGCCGGGGCCGCCAGCGACTCTGGAACCAGGCACCAGCCCAGGCCCAGCGCAGCGGCGTCGACAAAGCCGGTCGACGTGGGCAGATAGTGCACCGGCGGCGCGAGCACAGCGCGGGTGACGTTGCGCAGGTACCGTGCCTGCAGGCGGTCTTTGCGGTTGAACACGATCATCGGCGCCGTGGCCAGCGATACCGCACTGACCCCTGCGCCGAAATACCGCACGTTGAACACCGGCGCCGCGATCGCCACGTAGCGCATGGTGCCCAGCGGGTAGACGTTGCATCCCTGCAGTGCCTTCGCATCGGCGGTCACCGCGCCGAGGGCCGACCCGTCGCGCAGCAGATCCAGGGTGTGATCCTGGTCGTCCACGCGCAGGTCGAAGGTGTAGCCATGTGCGTCGTGCAGCGCCGCCAGCGCCGGCAGGAACCAGGTTTCCAGCGAGTCGTCGTTGACCGCCACGCAGACGTTGCGATGCGGCAGGTCCGCATCAGGCAGGAAGTCGGCGAGCACCTCTGCTTCCAGCGTCTGCATGGGGCGCACGCGGCGCAGCAGCTGCTCGCCGGCCGGTGTGGGGTGGCATGGCGACTGGCGCACGATCAGTACCTGGCCAAGGCGATCCTCGAGCGCCTTGATCCGCTGGGAGATCGCCGACTGGGTGAGGCTGAGCCGGCGTGCGGCCGCCTCGAAACTCCCTTCCTCCAGGACGGCCGAGAACGCGGCAAGTTGGGGGTGGAGCAGGCTCATCTCACGGCATCCGCATCAGATAGGCTTATCGTGCCACAGGAATTGTAGTTGGGCTTATGGCGGTGCGGGCGGCACCCTGCACGCCCCTCCCGTGGATATCGCCATGCTTCCTGCTGCCGCCCTCGCCGGGTTTCTCGCCGGTGCCGGTCTCATCATCGCCATCGGCGCACAGAATGCCTTCGTGCTCCGGCAGGGCCTGAAACAGCAGCATGTGATGCTGGTGGTCGCGGTCTGCGCTGCCGGCGACATCGCCCTGATCCTGCTCGGGGTGGCCGGCATCGGTGCGGCCGTGGCGCGCTTCCCGCTGCTGCTGGAGGTCCTGCGATTCGGAGGTGCCGGCTTTCTCGCCGTGTATGGCCTGATGGCGGCGCGCCGGGCGTGGTCCGGCGGTGGCGGGCTCGGTGCCGGTGCCGACATCCGCGCGGACTGGCGGCGGACGCTGCTGATCTGCCTGGCGTTTACCTTCCTCAATCCGCACGTCTATCTGGACACCATGGTGTTGCTCGGCAGCCTCTCCACCCGCTATCCAGGCGATGCGCGCTGGGTCTTCGCGGCAGGCGCCTGCCTGGCCAGCGTGTCGTGGTTCACCACGCTGGGTTTCGGCGCACGCTGGCTGCAGCCGTGGTTTGCCCACGCCCGGGCATGGCGCTGGCTGGATGCGGGCATCGCGGTGTTCATGCTGGCACTGAGCCTCTTGTTGCTGCTCAGGCCATTGCAGTAACGCTCACGCCGGGGTGTGCAGCTCCATCGCGCGCATCACGATCGGCTTGGCCCAGTCCGGCGTCTGCAGCAGCTCGATCGCCGATGCCGGGTAGTGCAGCCCGTTGCGATCCAGCTGCAGCACCGGCAGCGGTTCGGCGCCGTCGGCATCGGCCGGGGCGCTGTTGTCGTAGACATGCAGCTCGGCCAGGTGTGGCAGCAGCGCCAACAGGTTCTCGCGCGAGGAATCGTAGCGGGCACGGATCTTGTCGGCCGGAATGTCATGCCCGCCCCGGCTGACCCGTGCGGCGACGCGTTGCATGTGCAGTTCCACGCTCTGCAGGCCACAGAACCAGATGGCCACGTGGTGGCGGTCGCAGGCCTCGCGCAGCAGGCGCGGAATGGTATTGCCGCCCAGCGTGGTCTCGAACGCGAAGTCGGTGCCTTCGTCGATCGCCTGCCGCAGCCGCCGCGCGCCTTCATTCCACGCCGCAGCGTTGGCCTCGCCCAGCGCCCAGCCCATCTCGACCAGGCGACGGGTAAACGTATCCGGGTTGAACCAGGTCAGGCCTTCTTCTTCCAGCCACATGCCCAGCAGCGAACTCTTGCCGGCGCCATTGACGCCGGCCAGCACCAGAATCCGTCCCATCGGTCAGAGCGGACTGCCGAGCGCGACCTTGCGGCCCCGGCGGATCGGCTGCCCCAGCACCTTGCCCAGCCCACCCTCACGGCCGAGGCTGGCCAGCGTGGTGTCGAACGCAGCGCGCAGGCGGTCCAGTTCGCCCAGCCGCTCATCGGCGTCGCCGCCGCCCGCCTTGGCCAGCAGTTCCTGATAGGTCTTGATATCCACGATCACCGCTTCGGGGTGATTGTGGTTGGTGATCACCAGCGCCTGCTTCTCGCGGACGGTCCGCATCAGGCTGGGCCAGCCGCGGGTTTTCACCGAGGAGGCAGTGGCTTTCTCAAGGCCGGGCAGATCCAGTGGCAGGGTCATGGCACGCTCCAGGACGGGATGTGCCCACTATACCCCTTCTGGCCAAATTGGACATAAATCCCATTTTGGCCAGAAGGAGGGTCCGCAAGCCCGTCAGTGGGACATCGAGTACGGCTGCTCGGCGCCCTGCCCCGGCCAAGCCTTGTTCGGCGCGGCCTGGAGCGTGAAGCGCAGCTCGCCGCCGGCCAGGATCTCGTCGTGGCGCAGGAAGGTGCGCTGCAGCGGCTGGCCATTGAGGGTGACCGAGCCGACGTAATCGTGGCCCTTGCCCAGCCCCTCGGTGACGATGGTGAAGGTCTTGCCATTGGGCAGGTGCAGCGCCGCCTTGGGCAGGAACGGGCGGCCGATGATGTACTCGCCGCTGCCCGGGGCGACCGGGTAGAAGCCCAGCGCGGTGAACACGTACCAGGCCGACATCTGGCCGAGGTCGTCATTGCCGGCCAGGCCATCGGGACGATCGGCGTACTGGGTGTCCATGATCTGCTTCAGCCGCGCCTGGGTGCGCCACGGCTGGCCCGCATGGGCATACAGGTAGGCCACATGGTGGCTGGGCTCATTGCCATGCGCATACCAGCCGATCAGCCCGGTGATGTCTTCCATGTGCTCGAAGATCGCGGGGTCGACCTTGGCCTCGAACACTTCGTCCAGACGGGCCAGCAGTTTATCGCTGCCCCCGTGCGCGGCGGCCAGGCCGGCCACATCGTGCGGCACATACCACGAGTACTGCCAGGCGTTGCCTTCGGTGTAGTCCGTGCCGTAGCCGCTGGCGCTCGGGTCGAACGGCGTGCGGAAGCTGCCATCGCGCTTGCGTGCCCGCATGAAGCCGGTGTCCTTGTCGAACGCATTGCGCCAGTTCGTGGCGCGCTTCTCGAACTCACCGGCGACCGTCGTGTTGCCCATGGCCTTGGCCATGCGCGCGATGGTCCAGTCGTCGAAGGCGTACTCCAGGGTTTTGCTGGCCGCCTCGCCTTCTTCGTCAATCGGCACCCAGCCCAGCTCGCGGTACTGCGCGATGCCGTCGTACGGGCCGTAATTGGCGGTGGCCACCATGGCGGCCAGTGCCTTGTTCTCATCGAAACCACGGATGCCCTTGAGGTAGGCATCGGCGATCACCGGCACCGCGTGGTAGCCGATCATGCACCACGTTTCCTGCCCATGGAACGCCCACACCGGCAGCATCCCGTAAGCGCTGTTGTGCTGGTGCGCGAGCAGTGAATTGATGAAATCGCTGTTGCGCTTTTCCGGCTGCACCAGGGTCAGCAGCGGATGCAGGGCGCGGTAGGTATCCCACAGCGAGAAGGTCGAATAGTTGGTGTAGCCCTCGGCGCGATGCACGGCGTTATCCGAGCCGCGGTACTGGCCATCGCTGTCCATGAACACCGTCGGCCCGAGCAGGCTGTGATACAGCGCGGTGTAGGCGCTGCGGCGGTCGTGCTCGGGGCCGTCGATATCCAGCACCGACAACGCCTGCGTCCACTGCGTCTTCGCCTCCGCGCGGACACGGTCGAAATCGAAGCCGGGCACCTCGCTTTCCAGGTTGGCGATCGCCCCTGCCTCGCTGACCGACGAGATCGCCACCGTCACCACCAGCGGTACGTCCAACTTGCCGAAATCGAACGTGCCCACCAGCTGGCGCCCTTCGATCTGCGCACGCTGCGCCGGGCTCTGATGCCCCGGCGGTGGGAAGCCCTTGTAGGCGATGTCGGTTTCGGTGTTGTGGAATGCGTGACCGGTCAGTGGCCGCGAGAAGCGCATCGCGAAATACAACTGGCGACCCGGTGCCCAGCCGCGGGTCTCGCGGAAACCGGTGATGGTGCCGTCCTCGCGGGCGCGCAGGCGCGACCACATGATCTTGCCAGGATAGTCGTAGAGGCTGGTGCGCAGGTCCAGCAGCACGCGTGCCGGCTGATTGGCCGGATAGGTATAGCGGTGCACGCCCACGCGCGTGCTGGTGGTCAGCTCCGCGCGCACCTTCGGATCATCCAGGGTGACGGCGTAGTAGCCCGGCTCGGCGCGCTCGTCATCGTGACGGAAGCGCGAGGTATAGCCGCTGCCGGGTTTGTCCGGATCGCCGCGCTCCAGGCTGGCATCGGTGCGCACCGGCATCAGCAGCACATCGCCCAGATCGGAATGGCCACTGCCGGAGAAGTGCGTGTGCGAGAAGCCGACGATGCTGGTGTCGTCATGCCGGTAGCCTGCCGCCCAGCCATAGGCCTTCTCACGCGGCTGGATGCGGGTGTCCGGACTGAGTTGGACCATCCCGAACGGCACCGTGGCACCGGGATAGGTATGCCCCTCCCCCGCCGTACCGATGAACGGATCCACCGCGGCATACGCGCGCTCGCCGACCTTCGCTGGCGCCCCCGTGGCTGTGCCGGCCACCAACATCGCCCCTACCGCGAGCCCCAACCAGCGCACCGTCCCCGTTTTTGTCATGGCGTTGAATTTAGATCGATTCAGGTGAGGTTGATCCTAGCACTGGCCGATCCGGCTGACATGTTGCGGTGCGGGTGTCCCCGGCGCCGGCCCTATCGGCCGACGCCATGGTTGCGGCACGGGTGATGGAAGCGGGCCGGCATTACGCCGGGCGCGCCTCTTCTGGCACCGCTGCCACCGGCAGCGTCGGCTGGGTCGCATCCACCGTGACCGGCTCATCGCTGCGCATCAGCGCACGGGCTTCGGCTTCGCTCGCCACCGCCGGCGGCGAACCGCGCAGCGGCATGCCCGCGGTTTCGCGCACGAACAGCATGGTGATCACACCGATCACCGCCGCGCCCATCAGGTAGTACGCCGGCACCAGCGGGTCGCCGGTGCGCTCCACCAGCCATGCGGTGACCAGCGGCGTGGTGCCACCAAACAACGAGACCGAGACGTTGAAGGCGATCGACAGCGCGCTGTAGCGCACCGGGGTATAGAACAGGGCCGGCAGCGTGGACGGCATCGAACTGGTGAAGCACACCAGGGCCACGCCGAGCAGCATCAACCCGAGGAAGATCAGCCAGTCATTGCCACTGCCGACCAGCTTCAGGCACGGGATGGCCAGCAGGAACAGCGCGATGCAGGCGCCGATGATCATCGGGCGGCGGCCGAGGCGATCACTGAACAACCCGCCCAGCACGTTGAGCGGCATCATCACCAGCATCACGATGATGATCAGCAGCAGGCCTTTGCTCTCGGCATAGCCCATCGTCACGCTCAGGTAGCTGGGCATGTAGGTCAGCAGCATGTAGTCGGTGACGTTGAACACCAGCACCAGGCCCACGCAGATCAGCAGCTGCGCCCAATGCACGCGGAACAGCGCGCCCAGGCCCGGGCGCTCATGGTCGCGTTTCTCGGCCTCTTCGGCGTACGCGCGGAAGGCCGGCGTCTCCTCCAGCTTCATGCGCATGTACAGGCCGAGCAGCCCCAGCGGACCGGCCACCAGGAAGGGAATGCGCCAGCCCCAGTCCAGCATCTGCGTGCTGCTCAGGGCCATGTGCAATGCAGTGACGGTGCCGGCGCCGGCGATGTAGCCGCCCAACGTGCCGAACTCCAGCCAGCTGCCCATCAGGCCGCGGTTGCGGTCCGTCGAGTACTCGGCGATGAAGGTGGCCGCGCCACCGTACTCACCGCCGGTGGAGAAGCCCTGCACGACACGGGCCAGCAGCAGCAGTGCCGGTGCCCACAGGCCGATGCGGTCGAAAGAGGGAATCAAGCCGATACTGAAGGTGCCGGCGGCCATCAGGATCATGGTGAACGCGAGCACTTTCTGGCGGCCGTACTTGTCACCCAGCGGGCCGAACACCAGCCCGCCCAGCGGGCGCACCAGGAAGGCGACGGTGAAGGTGGCGAAGGTGGCGATCAGCTGCGCGGTCGGGCTGCTGCCGGGGAAAAACACGTGGCCGAGGGTGACGGCGAGATAGCCATACACACCGAAATCAAACCACTCCATCGCGTTGCCGAGTGCGGCAGCGCCTACGGCTTTCTTCAACATCGGGCGATCAACGACGGTCACTTCGTCGACGTGCATCTGGCGGCGGCGTTTGAACCAGCCGAAATGAGCATGTGCGGCATGCAGGTCCTGCATCTGCTTTCTCCTGGAAGCAGGCCATCGCGGCGCCCGAGGTCCCGCGCACGGCACAGGAAATACCGCCTCTGATGACACAGCGCGATGCGCGAAGAGGGGTTGCAACAGACGATCCCGGACGGCCGCGTGGACTCAGCGACGCTGCGGGATGGATGACCAGGAAGCGGGCAATGGCCCGGGGGTGATCAAGCGGACCATCTTACTACACTTGGCGCAGTCGATCCCCTCCATGCGAGTCTGCGGCGCATGGAACAGCGTGTTTCAAGCTGTTTCCCTGGCGTTACTGGCCGCGTTCCAGCGCGTCGATCAGCGGCGCCAGATCCTCGCGCTCGTGCGGCCGCACCGCCCGCGCGATTTCCTGGCCATCGCGCAACAGGATCACGGTCGGCCACAGCTTGACGGCGAAGGAGCGGCCCAGTGGCCGCCCCTTCCCGTCCTCGACCTTCACGTGTGTCGCGTCGTAGCCGCCAAGAAACTTCTGCAACAGCGGCTGGGCGGCACTGCAATGACCGCACCAGCCGGTACCGAACTCCAGCAGCACCCACCCGCTGCCCGCGTCGATCTCGGCGCGGGTGATGTCCGATGGGCTGTACTCACGAACGAAGGCCATGGGCGATGCTCAGGACAGAGCGCGCTGGATATCCTCCAGCGGCGCGTTGGTGAAATCCTTGGCGAGATCCTTGATCAGGCGCTCCTGCGTTTCCTTGTGCAGCAGCGGGCGGATACGGCCCAGGGTCTGCGGATCGGCGATCAGGATCAGATGCGCGTAGCGGTTCTTAAACGCGTCTTCGTTCAACTGCGCCGCGACCTGCTTGGCAAAGGTCGCCTCGTTGAGCTGGGAGATGGTCATCTCCTGCGGCACCGAACCGGAGGGCCCCTGGCCGGACGCACCCGTATCGCTGACGGCCTGCAGCTGCAGTTCCCCCTCCTGCTTGAGCTGCAGCTTGTGCGCGGTGCCGACGTTGGTGAACACGCGGGCCGAGCCACCATCGGCTACAACGACCAGGGTACCTTCGGGAATCTGCTGACTCATCATCTACTCCTTAATGGGAAAACAGAGCGCGGGTGCACTCTACGGCCACCGTAGGCGAAGGCATGTAAGCACCGTGCATACGGATGTATGCGCGGCGTATGCAGTCGCAGTCCGCCCCGCTGCGCACGGGGTTACGCCAGCGCCGTCGGGGCATTCCCTCCACCAACCGGCCCGACTATTCCCCTGTCTGCAGCCCGCCGGCGGAACGGCCCGAACAGACCTGGGCTGTCGGCGCGGGCGATGACGAGACCCTCTCTAGATCAGGTCCGATACAATCATGTAGGAACAGCGTGTACGGAGCTTTTGCGCATTGCTGTTCGGATCCGAGATCGGTTCAATGGTGTCCGACAGCGTGCCAAGAAAAACCAAAGGAACATCCACGCTGATGTGGTCCGAATCAAATGCCGCACGCGTAAACTGCCGATCGTCGATGAGAGTTTTGAACGCAACGTTTTCGTTCGGCAAAAACGGCCACCCATGCCAGACCAGCACGGCCTTGCCGAGCTGTCCCGCTAAATACGCCATTGCTGCCTGATCCTTGACGGAGAGCAGATGCAGCACGAAAAGCGAATCGCGCGGTACGGCCGCGATCTTGGTGAGCAATCGGTCAAGTGTGGCTCGGACGTAAGTGTCCAGAGCCGACCCATCGGGTGGGAGAAGATCGCCCAGGGTCTGCAACCCGCGCGCAGAGAGATCATCACCAAGATCGCAGTATTTGGCAAAATCAACGATCCGTTCGATATGCACCACCTCCGCTGCGACGCCGGGTACGTCCCGTCCTTCTGCGAACTTGCGGGGATCGACCGCCAAGGCGCGGTCACATGCCACCACCAGCGCCTCACGGGCGAACGGGACGTCGTAGTCAACCAAAACATATGGCCTGCCGCGACGTTCCCGTGCCGGTTCGGGATCGTATTCGTCAAAATGCGTCCGCAATGTCCTCGCGACCGTCTGAGCCACCCTTTCTACCGGTACGACTGGAATATTCGTCTTTGAAGCACGCGCAAGCATTTCATCGATCAGCTGGCCTGTGATCAGCTTCAACGAACCAGGCGCAGCCCAGCTTGATTCGGAACGGGACACCCCAGAGGAAGCCCCACCCGAGAGCAGCGTGCCCATATCGTCCTTCGTAAGCACGTTGAAAATGCCCATCGCATCTGGCAGCCGGCTGACACGATCCAGCAAAATGGATGCCGCAATCAGTGCCAATGCGTTGCGCGAAAAGAGTCGGCGATCAGCCTCCCTCTGAAGCTGCGCCAACTCGGGCGCATCACCCTGCTCTGATCCATTCTGGGCGGACGTCCCTCCAGCAACGGCCACGATGGCTCCCAGATCGGTAGCGGTGGAAAGTAGCGACGAGACCGACCAAGGCACAATATCGGCATTACGTGTCTGCGCGCTCAGCAAATAGGTGTAAAGGTCCGACTCCACGATCACATCATGAAGCGAAGACGAAAACGAGGACCATTTGTTGATCATCGGCACTGCATTGGCCCGGGCCGTCAGCTGCGCATAGGACTGACTGTCGCGGAGCCCCATGACGAGCAGCTGCAATACTGCAGACATCTTGAGGGCGGCGCGCTCGATTCCCAGCGCCCGTTTATAATCCGGGTGGCTGTGCAACGCCTCCAGATGCTGGAGTTTCAATGCGTCCTGTTGCGCACGATATGCCGAGTGCGCGATGAACACTGCTGTGATTGAACCAGCAACCGCCACAACTGACGCGATGACCAGTGACCACAACTGAAGATTCATCCCTGCGGCGCCCTCGACCCCGGGAGCGATAGGCATGCCGAGCCCGGATCGCCCGATTGCCAGTGCGATCAACACGAGAATGACCGCGCTGGTCAACAGGGCGATGATGAATAGAGGCAGTGGTCCCCTCGTCAACCTAGCCATCTTTTTGCGTCCTTGTACGGGGCTCTGACCACGTCCAATGGAGCTCCCAATATAATCCTTCGAACTCACCCCGGCCTCCTGCTTCCAATGGGTAGGTCACCGCTTCCTGTGCGTCAAGAGCATACTTCAATGGAGTGCGTCGCACCGGATAGCCGCTGATGTCGGGTACACGTTAGTCTTCAGGGCCAGGTCTCGAGAATGAATTGGATGGATACTGAAGCGCTCGTGGTTGTCTTTTTCGCCACACCCGATAACCGTATTGCCATCGAAGAGCCCACTGCAGCTTG
Organism: Stenotrophomonas sp. PUT21; assembly: GCF_052232875.1. Lineage (NCBI taxonomy): Bacteria > Pseudomonadati > Pseudomonadota > Gammaproteobacteria > Lysobacterales > Lysobacteraceae > Stenotrophomonas > Stenotrophomonas sp. PUT21. The sequence goes on from NZ_CP197645.1 coordinate 1,866,067, forward strand.
GGGCAGAATTTCGTTGGGCTTATGGTCAAGACTGTCCGCATTGGGAGTCGAAAAGGGATTTGAACTGCCCGCCTTGGGAGCCAGCTCGCTTCTTCTGCTTGACCGGGAAGAATGTCGGGTTTTCCGGTCGCAGCTTCAGTCTCTGATCACGGAAATCGACGATCTTCCTGGCAGCCCTGCGCATTCCGCACTCTGCAGGCTCGTTGCCAGCATCGCATATGTGGATCAAAACGCAGGATACATGCTGCAGATTGGACTGCACTGCGCGTAAGGCGGACGATGTTCCGCGCTCAGCCCTGATAGGGAGACTGAACGCTTGCCCGGGCAGCGCCACACCGTTCGGGTGTAAAATTCGCCGTTTTAACCGGAACAATGGCCAAAACCGCGCAACGGACCCCTGTCCCGGGCCCGGCCTTCATCCGGCTGCTGGCCCGCCTCGCTCAAAGCAACCTGTCCTCGACAGGCCCTGCCCTGTCGGACCGGCTCAGCGAATGGGTGGACTGGACGCGGGCGGTGACCTTGTCCAAGGCGCTCGATGGGCGGCTGCCGCCTGCGGTCGAAGGGCCGGATTTCGATGCCGACGAGGACGCGGACTGCCAGCGGATCCGCGCGGCGCTGGAAGCCACCATTGTTCAGGAACCTGACTCTTTCAGCGCTGGTCGGCGGCCGGTCGACGCCGAGGGCGCCCAAGTGCCGGCCGAATACACCGCGCACCGCGAGCGCTACCTCACCGTGCAGCGCTCCATGCTGGGCGCCACCAGCCGGCTGCGCGGGCGCCTGCGCGACATGCTGACCCGCACATCGCCCGAGCTGGCGCGGCTGGCCGAGGTGGATGCCCTGATGGAGCAGACCCTGAGCGCGCGCGAGCACAGCCTGCTGGCCAAGGTACCGGTGCTGCTGGGCGTGCATTTCGAGCGCCTGCGCGATGCCGGCAGCGATGATGCCTGGCTCGAGGTGTTCCGCCGCGACATGCAGAGCCTGCTGCTGGCCGAGCTGGATCTCCGTTTTCAACCGATCGAAGGCCTGCTTGCAGCGCTTCGCACCCACTAACCGGGACGTCATGTTCAGAACCAGTCTTCACTACGTTGTTTTCCTGCTGGGCCTTGTTGCGGTGTGCTGGATCGGGGCCGGTTACGTCAGCACCAATCCGGTCGGCTTCGCTGTCGCCCTGCTGATCGCCGTCTGCTACCTCGCTGGTGGCCTGGAGCTGTATCGGTACCGGCAGGCGACCGCGTCGCTGACGGCGGCCAGCGCCAGTGCCGGCTCCGCCACCCCCGGCCTGGCCGCCTGGCTCGGCCAGCTGCATCCCAGCCTGCGCAATGCCGTGCGTCTGCGCGTGGAGGGCGAGCGGGTGGCCCTGCCCGGTCCGGTTCTGACCCCCTATCTGGTCGGGCTGCTGGTGCTGCTGGGCATGCTCGGCACCCTGCTCGGCATGATGGCGACCCTGCGCGGCACCGGGCTGGCGCTGGAAAGCGCGACCGACCTGCAGGCCATCCGTGGCTCGCTGGGCGCGCCGGTGGAAGGCCTTGCAGTGGCATTCGGCACCTCGATCGCCGGCGTCGCCACCTCCGCCATGCTTGGCCTGCTCTCGGCGCTGTGCCGGCGCGAGCGCCTGGAAGCGGTACAGCGGCTGGACGTGGAAATCGCCACCACCCTGCACACGCACTCGCAGTCCTGGCAGCGCAATGAAGCCTTCCGGCTGCTGCAGCAGCAGGCCGAACTGATGCCCGTGCTGGTGGACCGGCTGCAGGCCATGTCCACCGCGATCGAACAGCAGAGCAGCGCCTCGGGCGAGCGGCTGCTGGCCAACCAGCAGCGCTTCCACGCCAAGGCCGACGAGGAATACGCGCGCCTGACCGCTGCCATCGAGCAGTCGCTGAAGGACAGCGTCGCCGAGAGCGCACGTGCGGTCGGCGCAGCCCTGCAGCCGGTGATGGACACCACGCTGGCCGGCATCGCCCGCGCCAACACCACCATGCACGAGACGGTGACTGAGGCGGTGCAGCGCCAGCTGACCGGCTTGACCGAGGGGTTCGACGCCAGCCGTGCGGCCACCGCCGCGTCCTGGCAGGCCGCGCTGGACAGCCAGCAGCAGACCAACACCGCACTGACCAACGATCTGCGCGCCGCGCTGGACGGATTCGCCGCACAGCACGATCAACGCGCGCTCGGCCTGCTCGACGCTGTTTCCGCGAAGCTGGTCAGCACTGCTGACGGTTGGCAGGCCGCCCAGTCCGCACAGCAGCAGACCAATGCAACCATGGCCGCCGAGCTGCGCAGCACGCTGGCCAGCTTCGCGCAAACGCATGACGCCCGGGCTACCGGCCTGATCGATTCGGTCGGCAGCCGCATGGAGGCCACCACCGCGCAGATCGCCGAGGCCTGGCAGCAGGCGCTGGCCCGCCAGGATGCCGCGGCGACCGCACTGAGCGAGCGCCACCAGCACGCGCTGGATGCCGCTGCCGCGACGCTGCAGGCGCAGGCAGTCTCGCTCGGCAAGGCGATGCAGCATTCGCACGCCCAGCTGCAGGACGCACTGGAAGCACGCGATCAGCAGCGCCTGAGCGTCTGGACCGACGCCTTCACCGCCATGAGCGCCCGCCTCGGCGAGCGCTGGGAGCAGACCGGCGCGAGCGTGGCCAGCCGTCAGCAGGAGATCTGCGACACCCTGGCACGCACCGCCAGCGAGATCACTCAGCAGGCCCAGGCGCACGCCAGCGAAACGATCAGCGAAATCTCGCGGCTGGTACAGGCCGCCTCGGAAGCGCCCAAGGCCGCGGCCGATGTCGTAGCCGAACTGCGCAGCAAACTCTCCGACAGCCTGGTCCGCGACACCGCCACGCTGGAAGAACGCAGCCGCCTGCTGGCCACCGTGGAGACCCTGCTGGATGCAGTCAATCACGCCGCCAACGAACAGCGCGTCGCCGTGGATGCTCTGGTCTCGACCTCGGCCGAGCTGCTGGACCGCGTCGGCACCCGCTTCACCGACCACATCCAAGCCGAGACCGGCAAGCTGGGCAGCGTGGCCGCGCAGGTCACCGGCAGTGCAGTGGAAGTCGCAAGCCTGGCCGATGCACTCGGCAGCGCCGTGCACGCCTTCGGCACCGCCAGCGATGGCCTCAACGAGCGCCTGGCCCAGATTGCCGCCTCGCTGGATGGCTCGCTGGCACGGAGCGATGAGCAGCTTGCCTATTACGTTGCGCAGGCCCGTGAGGTGATCGACCTCAGCGTGCTCTCGCAGAAGCAGATCATCGATGAGCTGCAGCAGCTGGCCGGCCGCCGCAGCAGCAAGGCCGGGGCCGCGTCGGCATGAGCGACGAGATCGAAGTCGAGGCCGACGGAGGCGCCCCGATCTGGGCCACCTTCGGCGATCTGATGTCGGTGCTGCTCGGCGCGTTCGTGCTGATCCTGGTCGGCGTGGTCGCGCTGCAGCTGGAGCTGACCAATCGGCTGGATGAAGAGGTCAAGCAGCGCCAGGCCGAAGTGCAGCGCCGCCAGACCCTGGAACAGGCCCTGGCCGGGCCGTTGGCGGCCGGACGCGTGACGCTCGTGGATGGCCGCATCGGCATCCGCGGCAACGTGCTGTTCGCGTTGAACTCCGATCAGCTCCAGCCGGAGGGCCTGGAGGTGCTCAAGAGCCTGGCCGGTCCGCTGAAAGGCTATCTGGCCTCGCGCGAGGAAATCCTCATGGTCAGTGGCTTCACCGACGACCAGCAGGTGCGCGACGGCAACTGGCGCTTCGCCGACAACTGGGAACTGTCCGCCGAGCGTGCGCTGACCGTGACCCGCACACTGATCGCCGAGGGGGTGCCGTCGGATGCAGTGTTTGCCGCGGCGTTCGGCGCCGAGCAGCCGGTGAGTTCCAACGCCAACGAGGACGGCCGCGCGAAGAACCGCCGCGTGGAGATCGCCCCGATCCCGAAACCCAAGGCGAGCAAGGCCGCGGATGCCCCGTAACCCTGTCGCAACCGCTGAGATTCTCCAGCGTTGGCGAGCAGACAAGCTCGACGAGCTGGACCGCACGCGCTTTGCGGTGATCGAGGCATTGCATGCCCGTGTGCAGGCGCATGACGGCGAGGTGCGGGCGCTGTTGCAGGCAAAGCTGGATGCATGGGTGGCCAGCTACGGCGAGCGGATTGCCGAGGCATCCGCGGCGGCGCCATCCGGGCTGGGCCCGTCACCCGGGCGCATCAGCCTGCAGGCGCTGATCACGGAATTGACCCGCCAGCACAACCCGGCCTACCCCGAACTGCCCGTGCTGGCCGAGGTTCGTGCAGGCTGGGCCACGCTGCGCAATGCCAGCCAGTTGAAGGAATCGCTCGCCCAAATGCCGACCAATGGCGGCCCGCTGAATTCCGGCGTGCTGGTCCATCGCGCCCTGACGCTGATGAAAGACACGTCGCCCGGTTATCTGACGCACTTCATGACGTACCTGGATGCCCTGTCCGGCATGGAGCATCTGCATCAGTGGGGCGTGCTCGTGGCGACGCCGAAGGCTGCATCACGGGGTGCAAAGCCGCGGCGGCCACGTGCGGGCAAGGCGGCCGGCTGATCGACCGCCGAGCGTGTCACTCGACCCTCGGCACATTGCGCTTTGGCCTGCGGTCATTCTCGGCCTCCGCTCACCTGAATACGACAGCCCCGAACGACGCTCTCTCGGCCCCTCTTGCCCCCGCCAATTTCGGGTGGTAATTTCGTAATTACAGCGTAATTACGTAGAGGCGGCAGATGGCTCGAGACTGGAACACGCTTGCGGACCGCCGCCAGGCAAGGCTGAAGCGGGCCACGGATGCCGGACTGGGGCCTCTGGTGCCCCATGCCGAAGTCACCCGGCTTCTGCACACCGTGCTCGAACCGGGTGACCGGGTCTGCCTGGAGGGCAACAACCAGAAGCAGGCCGATTTCCTCGCCGAGTGCCTGGCCCAGCTCGATCCGGCCCAGGTCCACGGCCTGCACATGGTCCAGTCCGTGCTGTCCCTGCCCTCGCATCTGGATGTATTCGAACGCGGCATCGCCCAGCGCCTGGACTTCTCGTTCTCCGGTCCGCAGAGCGGCAGGCTGGCCAATCTGGTCGCCGAAGGCCGGATCGAGATCGGGGCCATCCATACCTACCTCGAGCTGTTTGGCCGCTACTTCATCGACCTCACCCCGCAGGTCGCGCTGATCGCTGCCCAGGCCGCCGACCGCCACGGCAATCTCTACACCGGCCCGAACACCGAAGACACCCCCGTGATCGTCGAAGCCACCGCGTTCCGGGGCGGCATCGTGATCGCGCAGGTCAACGAAATCGTCGACACCCTCCCCCGCGTCGATATCCCGGCCGATTGGGTCAACTTCGTCACCGAGGCGCCGCGCCCCAATTACATCGAGCCGCTGTTCACCCGCGACCCGGCGCAGATCTCCGAGATCCAGGTGCTGATGGCGATGATGGCCATCAAGGGCATCTATGCCGAGTACGGTGTGCAGCGCCTCAACCACGGGATCGGCTTCGATACCGCCGCGATCGAGCTGCTGCTGCCCACCTATGCCGAATCGCTGGGCCTGAAAGGCAAGATCGGGACGCATTGGGCGCTCAACCCGCATCCGGCGCTGATTCCGGCGATCGAATCGGGCTTCGTGCAGTCGGTGCATTCGTTCGGCTCGGAGCTGGGCATGGAGCGCTACATCGAGGCGCGCTCGGATGTGTTCTTCACCGGCAGCGACGGCAGCATGCGCTCCAACCGCGCGTTCTCGCAGACCGCCGGCCTGTATGCCTGCGACATGTTCATCGGCTCCACGCTGCAGATCGATCTGCAGGGGAACAGTTCCACCGCCACCCGCGACCGCATCGCCGGCTTCGGCGGCGCGCCCAACATGGGCTCGGATGCACGCGGCCGCCGCCATGCCAGCCCGGCCTGGCTCAAGGCGGGTCAGGAAGCGGCGCTGCCCGGCCAGATGCCACGTGGGCGCAAGCTGGTCGTGCAGATGGTGGAAACCTTCCGCGAGCATATGGCGCCGGCCTTCGTCGAGCGCCTGGACGCGTGGGAGCTGGCCGAGCGCGCGAAGATGCCGCTGCCGCCGGTGATGATCTACGGCGATGACGTCACCCACGTGCTGACCGAAGAAGGCATCGCCAATCTGCTGCTGTGCCGCAGCCCCGAGGAACGCGAACAGGCGATCCGTGGCGTGGCCGGCTACACCGCGGTCGGCCTGGGCCGCGACCGCGCGATGGTGGAGAACCTGCGCGACCGCGGCATCATCCGCCGCCCCGAAGACCTGGGCATCCGCACCCGCGATGCCAGCCGCGACCTGCTCGCCGCGCGCTCGGTCAAGGATCTCGTGCGCTGGTCCGGTGGGTTGTACAACCCGCCCAAACGCTTCCGCAACTGGTAAGGGGCACGCCATGGAAACCCTGCGTCATCGCTTCCCCGGGCAGCACGATCTCACCGAGCGCAATCACCATGCGCTGGTCGGCGTGGTCGCCTCGGGCAATCTGGAAGTCCTGGTGGAACCGACCGATCTGGACGGCGCGATGGAGATCGAGGTGATCACCTCGGCCACCGGTTTCGGCACCATCTGGCAGGCCGTCCTGGCCGATTTCGCCGCGCGTCATCCGCTGCGCAATGTGCGGCTGTCGATCAACGATGCCGGCGCCACACCCGCGGTGGTCAGCCTGCGTCTGCAGCAGGCACTGGAAACGCTGCAGGAAGGAGACGCGCCGTGAGCAGTCACAGTTTCTACGAGGCCGACGCCCGGGAGCGCATCCACGGACTACTCGACAAGGGCAGCTTCACCGAATTCGTCGGCCCTGCCCGCCGCATCATCAGCCCGCATCTGGCCCAGCTGGATCAACCAGGCGCGTTCGATGATGGCATCGTGGTTGGCGCGGGCCGCCTGAAAGGCCGCGACGTGCTGATCGCCGCGCAGCAGGGTCAGTTCATGGGCGGCGGCGTGGGCGAAGTGCATGGCGCCAAGCTCACCGGCCTGCTTGAACGTGCCGTTGCGGTGCGTCCGGATGCGGTGCTGCTGCTGCTCGACAGCGGCGGCGTTCGCCTGCACGAAGCCAACGCCGGCCTGATCGCCATTTCCGAAATCATGCGGGCCGTGTTGGCCACGCGCGCCGCCGGCATTCCGGTATACGCACTGATCGGCAGCGGCAACGGCGCGTTCGGCGGGATGGGCATCGTGGCCCGGTGCTGCACGGCGGTGGTGATGTCCGAAGAGGGCCGCCTCTCGCTGTCCGGCCCGGAGGTGATCGAGACCGTGCGCGGGGTGGAAGAGTTCGACGCGCGCGACCGTGCCCTGGTCTGGCGCGTCACCGGTGGCAAGCACCGCTATCTGATCGGCGATGCCGTACAGCTGGTGCCGGATCGCATCGAGGCATTTGGTGACGCGGCGATGTCACTGCTCGCTGCCCACACCGAAGCCGACGACCCATTACAGGCCATCGAGCAGGAACACGCTCGGCTCGCCGCACGCATCAGCGCTTATGGAAACTCCCGCGATGGCCTCGAGGTCTGGCGCCTGCAGGGCATCGCCGATCCCGAACACCTGCCGTTGCTGGAGACCGCCGACTTCCTGGACGCGGTCAAAGACCGGAGCCTGCCATGGACCTGACCCCTCTGCTCGACGCCCTGTTCCCGCTGGGCCACGCGGTCACCCGCAGCGACGATGTGCTGGGCGGCACCGCCACCACTGCCGCAGGCGAGGGCACCGTGATCGGTACCGCCAACAAGCTGGAAGTCGGTGTCGACCATGCGCTGGCGCTGGCTGCCACCGTGCTAGCCAGTACCCGCGCCCATCCGCAGCGGCCGATCGTGATGCTGGTCGATACCGCCGGCCAGCGCCTGGCGCGCCGCGATGAAATGCTCGGCATCAACAGCTGCTTCGCCCATCTGGCGCGCACGCTGGATCTGGCCCGCCGCCGTGGCGCGCCGCTGGTCAGCCTGGTCTACGGTGAATCGGTCAGTGGCGGCTTTCTGTCGTTCGGCCTGATGGCCGACCGCATCTTCGCCCTGCCCGACGCCCAGGTGCGGGTGATGGATCTGCGCGCGATGGCCCGTGTCACCAAGCAACCGCTGGAGAAGCTGCAGGCGCTGAGCCAGAGTTCGCCGGTGTTCGCGCCGGGCGTGGAAAACTACGTGCGCATGGGCGCGGTGGAGGCCGTCTGGGAGGGCGACCTCGCGCAGGCATTGGTGGATGCGCTGCAGGCGCCGATCACCGGCGATCAACGCCGCGCACGGGGCGCCGAGCGTGGTGGCCGCCTGCTGGCGCGCGATGTCGCCGCTGCCGTGGCCGCGGGCGAGGCCTGAGCTATGCGCCGTCACGACCTGGTCTGGCTCGATCCGCAGGCGCCGTGGCAGGTTCTCACGGCCGGTGCCGATGCGCGGCTGCGGGCATGGGCCCAGGCGCGGCTGCCATTCGTGGTCGCGCGGCGCGATCCGGCCAGCGACGAACACCAGGTGCGGCTTGGCGTGCCACTCCCGGTGGCCGAGCACCGCCAGCGCCTGTCGCTGCGGGCTGATCCGTCCGCGGTCCTGCGCTGCGCGCCACCACCGCCGCTGGCCGAGGTTGCGGCTGATATCGGTCCGGCGTGGCGTGAGCGACTGCACGGTCTGGTCACCGTGACGGCCTCCCTCCCGGTGGCACCGCGCGTGTTCGGCAGCGCGGCGTGGCAGCACCTGACCGGCCTGCCCTATCTGCATGACGACTCCGATCTGGATCTGCTCTTCGAGGTCGCCGACACCCAGCATGCCGATCAGATCGTCGCGGTACTGCAGCACCATGAGCGCCAGCATCCCCTGCGGCTGGACGGCGAGCTGCGCTTCCCGGGCGATCGCGCGGTCAATTGGCGCGAGTACGCCAGCGGTGCCACGCGTGTGATGGTCAAAGGCGACGATGCCTGCTGGCTGGTGCCGCGTGAGGCGCTGGCTGCCTGGCAGGTGGCCGCATGAACGCCGTTCGCCAGCCCGTGCCGGGGATCGGAGCGCCCCGCTCCGCTGATGCGCGTCGGCTTGGCCGCCTGGCCATCGCCAGCCTGCACGCCGAGCTTGCCTGCACGCCCAAGCCGGGCCTGGTCACCCCCTTCAGCCGCGGCAGCCACAGCGACATGGATGCCGGCACCTTCCTGCGCAGCCTGTTCGCGCTGCGGGGTTACTTCGTCGCCATCGCGCAGGCCGGCGGCAACGATGCGCCGTTCGAGTCACTGCGCTCGCTCGGCATCGCTGCCGAAGCCGCGATGCTGCGCGCCACCGGCGGCATCAATACGCATCGCGGGGCGATCTTCAGCCTCGGGCTGCTGGTCGCGCAGTCCGCCCGGCTGCGCGCCAGCGGCGAACGCGCGCCATCGGGCGATGCGGTGTGCCGCGGCGTCACCCAATGGCGCGCGGCGCTGCTGGACGCTCCGTTGAATCCCGCAAGCCCCGGCCAGCGCGCCCGCCGCCGGCATGCCGTCCCCGGTGTCCGCGAACAGGCGGCTGATGGTTACCCGCTGCTGCGGGACCTGGCCCTGCCGACTCTGCAGCGTGTGCTCCACACCACCGCGAACGCCGAAGCGGCGCAGGTGGAGACCCTGATGACGTTGATCGCCCACACGGTCGATCTGAATCTGCTGCACCGGGGCGGTGACGCCGGGCTCGCATTCGCGCAGGGCCAGGGACGCCGCTTCCTCGCGCAGGGCGGTGTCCAGCAGGCCGACTGGCGTGAGCGAGTTGCCGCCATCGGCCATGCTTTCGAACAACGGCGGCTCAGCCCCGGCGGCAGCGCCGATCTACTGGCCTGCACGTGGTTCCTGCACCTGCAGGAGCGCGCATGAGCCTGGTCCTGCTCTGCTCGGGCCAAGGCGGCCAACACCCCGGAATGTTCGCGCGCGTTCGCGACGATGCACGGGCACGCCCCATCCTGGCGCAGGCCAGTGCGGTGCTGGGCACGCCGGTGGACGCCCTTGCCGCAGAGGAAAGGCGCTTCCGCAACGCCCTCGCCCAGCCCCTGGTCTGCGCCGCGGCACTGGCGCACTACACCGCACTGCGTGACGCACTGCCGACGATCACCGCCGTCGCCGGTTACAGCGCCGGTGAGCTGGCCGCGCATGCGATCGCCGGCAGCGTAGACAATGCCACCTGCCTGCACCTGGCCGCACGCCGCGCCGCGCTGATGGACGCCGCCTCGCCGGCCGATGCCGGCCTGATCGCCGTGATCGGCCTGGACGCCACACACATCGCCCAGCTGTGCGCCGCGCACGCGGTGCATGTCGCCATCGTCAACGGTCCGGACCACGTCGTGCTGGGTGGCCTGCGTCGCGGCCTGGACGCCGTCGCGGCGGCTGCTGCCCACCAGGGCGCGCGCACGCTGGCACTGTCGGTGGACGTTCCCGCGCATACCCCGCTGCTCGCGGCGGCGGCGCAGGCGTTCGAAACGCTGCTGCGCGATACCCCGCTGCTGGCCCCGCGGCTGCGCCTGCTGGCCGGCATCGACGGCCGCAGTGTCGGCGATGTCGCGCGTGTGGTGCACACGCTGGCCGCGCAGATCGCACAGACCGTGCAGTGGCAGCAGGCACTTGATCAAGCGGTCGAGCGCGGCGGCAAGGTATTTCTCGAGCTGGGCCCAGGCGCGGCGCTGAGCCGCCGGGTGCGCGAGCTGCACCCGCAGCTGCAGGCACGCTCGGTGGAGGATTTCCGCACGCTGGAGGGCGTGCGCGAATGGGTGGACGCGGCATGCGCACGCGCCTGAGCGGTCACCCGAAGCGGTAACACCAGCAGTCCCCGGGTGGCGGGTCGCCATCATGCTGCACGCGTATCAAGTGTCTCGGGAGGGCGCATGAGTCCGCAAATCGCAACGATCATCGGCTTGGTGATCATGTTCATCGTGGCCACGGCCCTGCCCATCAACATGGGTGCCGTCGCCTTCGCGCTGGCCTTCATCATCGGCGGCCTGTTCGTCGGGATGGAGGGCAAGGAGGTGTTGGCCGGTTTCCCGGGCGACCTGTTCCTGACCCTGGTCGGCATCACCTATCTGTTCGCCATCGCGCAGAAGAACGGCACCATCGATCTGCTCGTGCATTGGGCGGTAAAGGCGGTGCGCGGGCACATCGTCGCCATCCCCTGGGTGATGTTCGTGGTCACTGCAGTGCTGACCGCCTTCGGTGCGCTCGGCCCCGCGGCCGTGGCGATCATCGGCCCGGTCGCGCTGCGCTTTGCCAAGCAGTACAGGATCAACCCGCTGATGATGGGCCTGCTGGTGATCCACGGGGCACAGGCCGGCGGCTTCTCGCCGATCAGCGTGTATGGCGGCATCACCAACCAGGTCGTGCAGAAGGCCGGGCTGGAAGTCACGGAAATGGCCGTGTTCCTGACCAGCCTGGGCTTCAACCTGCTGATGGGCATCATCTGTTTCTTCGCCTTCGGCGGCCTGGCGCTGATGCGTCGCGCACCCACCGCGACCGAGCCGTTGCTGGCGGGCAGCCAAGCCTCCTCGCGGCAGTTCGCGATTGAAGGGCATGGCGCGCTGGTTTCGGCCGGTGGTGGCACCCTCTCCAATGATCCGGACGCGCTGGATGACGTGCGCATCAACCGCGAACGCGTGTTCACCCTGATCGGGCTGCTGGGCCTGGGCATCGCGGCCCTGGTCTACAACCTCAACGTCGGGCTGGTCTCGATCACTGTCGCGGTGGTGCTGGCCCTGCTCTCGCCCAACTCGCAGAAGGGCGCGGTGGATGGCATCAGCTGGTCCACCGTGCTGCTGATCAGCGGCGTGGTGACCTATGTGGCCGTGCTGCAGCAGGCAGGCGCGGTGGATTACATCGGTCATGGTGTGGGCGCGATCGGCATTCCCCTGCTGGGCGCGCTGCTGGTCTGCTATGTGGGCGGCATCGTCTCGGCATTCGCCTCCTCGGCGGCCGTGCTCGGCGCCACGATTCCGTTGGCGGTGCCGTTCCTGATGCAGGGGCATCTGAGCGCCGCGGGTGTGATCTGCGCGTTGGCGATCTCCTCCACCGTGGTGGATGTGAGCCCGTTCTCCACCAACGGCGCGCTGGTCGTGGCCTCGGCGGCGAAGGAAGAGCGCGAAGCCCTGTTCCGCCGGTTCCTGGTCTACAGCGGCCTGGTGGTGGCCTTCGGCCCCCTGCTGGCGTGGCTGCTGTTCGTCGTGCCGGGCTGGTTGTGAGCCCACGGCGGGCCTGCCCGGCAGGCCCGCCATGACCCGGTAGAATGCTGCACACCTCTCCACGAAGCCCCGCCATGCCCCTGGCCCCTGGTCCCCGCCTGTCGAATAAGCGCGTGCCGCTGTATGAAGAAGTGGCCGAACGGCTGCGCCAGAAGATCTACGACTACGAACTGCCACCGGGCGAGTGGATCGACGAGCCGATGCTGGCCGAAGAACTGGGCATCAGCCGTACCCCGCTGCGTGAGAGCCTCAAACTGCTGGCTGCCGAAGGCTTGGTGCAGCTCGATGCCGGCCGCGGCAGTCGGGTCACCCGGCTTACCTTGGAAGACCTCAACCAGCTGTTCCCGGTGATGGCCATGCTGGAAGGCCGCTGCGTGCATGAGGCGGTCAAGCGCATTGATGAGCAGGGCGTGGTCCAGCTGCAGGCGCTGCACGATGCGATGGAAGTGGCCGCCGCCGCCGGTGACCTGGCCGAGTACTACCGCAACAACTACCTGATCCATGAAAGCCTGCAGACCCACGCCGGCAACCCGTGGCTGATCCGCGTCACCCACGACCTGCACCGCATCCTGAAGATGCATCGCGGCCGTCAGTTGCTGACACCGGGCCGCATGGCCCAGTCATTGGCCGAGCACCGGGCGCTGATGGAGTGCATCCGCAACCGGGATGCGGAAGCGGCCGAGCAGATGATGAACCGCCATCTGCTCAGTCAAGGCGAGGCATTGGCCGCCTACGTGGCGGCCGGTGGCCAGTTGAACGTGCCTGCGCCGCTGCCACGGCACGGTGGGCGCTGAGCGGTCAGGCCAGTTCTACGGTCAGACGCGTCAAGGATTGCCCGAGCAGATGCAGCCGGATCTGATCCAGGCTGGTGAAGTAACACGCCGTGTCCGCACCGGCCAGCCGATAGATACCGCGCTTGCCACCGAGCAGGACGAATTTTTCCTGGTCCACCAGGTACTGGGCGACCGGTGGCACGCCCTGCGCTTTCAGCCCATCGATATCGATGGGTTCCAGCGCGTCGAGATCATGCAGTGCTGTGGTCATGGGGAAAGAAGTTCGCGACGGGAAGGTCAGGTTAGAGGCTGCGCAGGCAGCATCGCGTGGAATCATCGTGAGGACGGCGCGAGTGCTGCCGCCGAGCCCGATGACCCATCCTGCGCGAGACCCGCCCGCGCGTCTCTACAACGATTACGAAACGCAGCAGAAAGTGGCTCAAAGGGCCACGGATAGTCCGTCGTCAACGTCACAGCGCTTCCAATCGTGCCCGGGGTGATGGCGCATGCCTTCGCAACAGTTGCAGACGCTGCCCGGGATCGGCGAGGGCGCACGGCACTGTTCCTGCCGCGCCCGATCATTCTGACCCGCCGGTGTCAGCGCGGATATACAAGCACTATGAAAAACCATCTGCGGCATAGTTTCACGCCTGCCCTTCACATGACTTTGTGACGCGGCCTGCGGAGACAGCACCTGGCAGGGAACTTTCGTACTTTTTGCATACCGCCCCCCTGAGCGCGGGCGTATCTGTGGGGGATATTTTTGCCGGATGACAGGTGCATGGCTTCACGTGCTTCCACCCCTTCCCCCCTCAGCGGGCGGCACCGCAGTGCCGCACGCATTATCTGGTTCACCCTCACCTTGGCACTGGGCGGCAGCCTGCTATGGCTGGCGCTGTCCTCTCCAACCGCCCGGCGCACCCCGTTCGCCTTGGCCATCGGGCCGCAGATGGCCAGCCAGCATGGCCTGGCCGGCGATGCCGCCCAGGGTGGGCCCGGTGCGTACCTGGAAGCGGTGGAAGCACTGTCCGGGCTGAAGCTGGAGCTGGTCCGCGCGCCCTCCATCGAGCGTGCCGTCCTGCTGCTGCACAACGAACAGGTGGATGGGCTGGCCTTTTCGCTGCCCTCCACCGCGGCGATGCTGCCCACCACCGCTGCGGTATCGCCCTCGTTCTACACAGGGGCCACCGTCATGGTGACCCGCCCCACCGCGGCATTCCGGGCGTTGTCGGTGATGGACGGCATGCGGGTCGGCGTGATCGGCAATGGTGAGTACCGTGCCTATCTGGCCGAGCGACACCCCGGCATCGACGTGTATCCCCTGCCCTCCGTGGACGAGATGCTGGAGGCGGTGGACAGTGGCGGCATCGATGCCGCGATCGGGGTGGACGCCGTCCTGGCTCCGCTGGCCCGCAAGCGGTTTGACGAGCGCCTGGAGGTGCATCTGGTCTCCGATGGCCCCGCCGTGGAAATGCGCGTGGCCTCCTTGCCGCGCCGCGCCGGCGAGATCGCCATGGCCCACCAGACCTTCCTCTCGCTGCCACTGGATACCCGGCAGGACATCCTGGACCGCTGGTTGACCGCACTCTATCGCTCGCCACCCACGTTGCGCGCGGTGCTCGCCCACTACCGCGTGCACATCACCGTGCTGGGCATGTTCCTGCTCGCGTTCCTGCTGGCCGTCGCCCAGTCGCAGCGCAATGCGCGCTCGCTGGCCTCCCGGCAGGCCAGCGCCGCCCGCATCCTGACCCTGGTCAACCACGAGGTCCGCAACGGCGCGGCCTCGGTCATCTCCGCCATCGATCTGCTCGAGGCCGAAACCGACCCCGCTGAGCGCAACCGCCTGTTCCAGTCCGCTCGTTCGGCCGCAGACGCGCTCAAACACACACTGACCAATGCGCTGGAGTTCATGTTCCGTGACATGCCGGGTCAGGCGGACCCGGCCTTCCTGCAGAACGCCGAGGGCATCGTGAGCGAATGTCTTTCGGCGATGCGTCCACTGGCGCGCTGCAAAGGCCTGCACCTGGTGCTCCGGTTGGAGGGGCGGTATGTCCAGCAGGCGATGTGCGACGCGCGCGCCCTGCACCACATTGCCAGCAATCTGATCTCCAATGCGATCAAATTCAGCGACCACGGCGAGGTCACGATCAAGCTCGTCTATCTGGCAGGCGTGGGACACGCCGGGGCGGTGGAGCTCAGCGTCAGCGACGTCGGCCCGGGTATCCCGCGCGAAGACCTGAGCCGCATCTTCGAGCCTTTCAGTGCCACCCGCATCGGCCGGCTCAAGCATGGCGCGGGCATCGGGCTCTCGCTGTGCCGGCGCATCGCCCGCGCCCAAGGCGGCAATGTCACGGTCTCGAGCCAGCCCGGAAGGGGCTCCACGTTCGTCGCCACGCTTCGCGCCGAGTACGGCGAGGCCACCGGCAATGCCGCGCCGGCGCCATTGCAGGCCCTCAGGCCGGAGCTGGCCTGCGCGTTGGTGATCGAAGACCAGCCGGCCATCGCCAAGATCATGGTGCGGCGGCTGCGCGGCTTGGGCCTGGAAACCGTGGTGGCTGACTCGGGGGCCGCTGCCATCCGTCTGATGAATCAGGAGGGACCGTTCGGCATTGTCACCGTGGATGGCGACCTGATGGACGCCGATGGCAGTGATATCGCCCTGGAAATCCGGTCGATCGAACGCCGCAATGACTGGCCGCCGGCCCGGCTGTTGTCGGTCTCCGCGTCAAGCGATGTGATCGACCGCGCGGCCTACGCCCGGGCCGGGGTGGATGTCTACCTGGGCAAGCCCATCGACTGGGCCGCCTTCGATGCCGCCAGTGGCGCCCCGGCCAGCAGCGCCCGGCCACCGGTCGTGCCGACGCAGGAGGGCTTGAGCGTCATGGAGATCTACCACCACCAGATGCAGCTGGACCGCAGCGGCCTGGAAGTGTCCATCCGTGTACAGAACTGGCGCGGCGCCCTGGCCATGGCGCACCGCATGCAGGGGGCCGCCTCGATGGTGGGTGACGCCGGCGTGGTGGAGGCACTCCGGGAGCTCCAGCAGTGCCTGAAGGGCCATGCCATCAATGGCGACCCGGCCGATGCGCGGGTCTGGGCCCTGGTGGCGCTGCTCAACCCTGCTGCGGCGGAGGATGTGGATGACGCCGCGCCGTGAGCGGCTGCGCGCGGCACCACCTCCACTCCCGCCGCAGACGGTCATCCTGCGGCCTGTGCGTTACCGACGAGCGACGGCCTGCTTCAACAGCGTGCTGGTGTAGGCCGTTTCAACGGCATTGCCGAGCGCCGTAAGGGTACCGTCTCCCTCCATGAATGCGGCATACGCAAGGTAGACATCTGTCCACAGCTGCGTTGCCTGCGCCAGCAGATCACCCTCTAGGTTCGCCGCGACCGCCGGCCACGTGGCATTCCACTCCCAGAAGCTCTCCGACACCCGTTCAATGTCCGGCCGGTCAGCAAGCACGCCCCACGCCACGCGGTCTTTGTAGACGAACTTCAAGCGGCCACGGAACTTCACCCCGGCCGTGATCCAGCGCTCCAGCGCCAGCCGCCGTGACTCACATCGCGCTTGCGCTTTCCATGCAGTGGCACCTTTCCAGGTCGCCAGTGCCGCACCGAGCGCACCCACGCTCGCCGCGGCGGACGCCGCCAGTGTCATCAAGGCCATCGTGTCCTGCTCCATCGCCGGGTTCCCCTCATCGTTCGCTCAGTGCGGGATGCACTGGCGTACGTTGAATCTGGGGCCTCGGCATGGCCGCATACATACAACAACAATGAAAACAGGGCGCCCGAAGGCGCCTTGCGTGTTTACATCAACCCGATCACCAGGCTCGACGCACCGATCACCACGCCCGGCGCAGACCCAGCTGTGCTCCAGCATCCTTGTAGCCGCTGTCGCCACGCTGCACCCGCAGGTCACCCCACGCCGACCAGCGCTGGCCCAGGCGCAGCTGCGCGCCGGCCTGTGCTTCGTAGCGATTGGTGGGCAGGCGCGCATCCAGCCGCTCGCCATCGAAGCGCATCGCATCGCCGCGCTCGGTGTAGAGCCAGTTGACCGCCAGGAACGGCTGCACCCGGTTGCCCGAGGCGTTGTCATGCCCAAACAGGCGCACGCCCACACGGGACTCAAAGCCACCGGCGCGATCATCCTCGACCACCGTGCCGTTCACTTCCTGCAGCGTGTCGCCCTTGTAATCGGTGTAGGTCACCTGGGCCTGTGGCTGCAGATACCAGGTGCCATGGTCCGAGTTGGCGAAGGCCCAGCCGTAGCCGGCTTCAAGGCTGGCCGCACGGGTGGTCGCATCGTAGGTCTCACGCGGCAGGTTGTTGCCCTGCACGCGGTTGTCGTAGCGGCCGTACTGCAGCCAGCCGTCGACGTAGAGCCCAGCGCTGTCTTCGGCACTCTGCACCCACGTGCCGTACAGGCCCACCGCATCGCCCTTGACCTTGCCGCGGGTGCCGTAGCCGGTGATCCGCGAAGTGGCCCGGGTCTCGGCTTCGCCGGTGGCCAGCATCAGCCCGATCTGGCCGCGGCCAGTCTGGCCCCAGCGGTACAGGTCACTGCCGATCTGCAGCACATTGGTGTGCGTGCGCGTATCGACCTGACCGGCAATCGTGGTGTGCATCTGATCGCGGCCCACGCGTGCCCACGCCCCCGCACCATCGTGCTCGAAGGCCGGCTCGCCACGGTCGTGGCGGCGCTGCTGGAACATGTGCACGGCCGCCGCCTGGTTGGCCAGGTAGGCACCCGGCTCCGGGCGCAGCAGTGGGATCGGATCGGTCGGGCCACCCGGATCGATCGGGTCTACCGGAATGACGGGCGCCACCGGATCCACCGGCGTACCCGGATCGGTCGGCGCGCAGATCGGCAGCGACGGATTCAGATCACACGGGTCACCGGTGTAGGTGGAGCGCAGATACCAGGCACCGTCGTTCGGGTTGGCAACGCCGCCCTTGTACAGCAGATATTCGTAGATACCCGCCGTGGCACGGCCCGGCATCACGAAGCTGGCATCGGACGAACCGGCGACCGAAATCAGCTGGATGCCCTCGCCCGTCTGCGCACCGGTGCCGTTGATGTTGTTGACCACGATGTTGCCGGTGCCGGAGCTGTTACCCGCGATCACCACCTTGTCCGAGGGCGAACTGTCGTCCCCAAACACGGTGTTGAACACGAACGTGCCGCCCTGGCCGACGAAGTCGCCGTTGACGTTGAGGGTGTTGAAGGCCGTGCCATCGCCGAGCTTGACCGTACCGCCCGAACCGAGCGTCAGGTCGCCGATGCTGCTGTCGCCGCTGAGGTTCCAGCCGGCGCCGTTGGTGACGGTGGTATTTGCAGGGCCGGTGATGATGCCGTTGAGGATGGCGTTGTCAGTGAAGGTCAAGGCTGCAGTCGCAGTATCCGCCACCAGAATATTGCCATTCAGCGTCGAATCGCTGACCAGGAAGCCGAGTTCAGCCGTGCCAACGGCTTCAAGAATGTTCCCGTTTCCGCCGATCAACTCGGCTCCATTTCGCACAATGACCGTTGCGGGAATTGTGCCCGTGAACCCGGAAACGCGGATAGCGGGACCGCTACGCCCAACCACGCGGGATCCATCAACCACAGTTCCCCAGGTCGAGGTGTCCTGTCCACCTGGCTGGCCAACCTGACCGAGCCCGATACTGATGCCAGCGCGCTCCCCGGTGACCGTGCTGCCCGCGAGAATGTCAGCCCGGCCCCACCCGATGTTCACGCCGTAGCCTAGAGCGCCAGACGCCAGCGGTCGACCATCGAGGATGCTGCCGGAAATGCTCACGATACCTCCGCCTTGAACGCTGACCGCCGAGCTCGCGCCAGTGATGGTGCTGTTACTTACACTCACCAACGACTGGGCAGCGCCCGCCGCCGCTAACTGCAAGCCTATCGACACGGCATTGGAAATAGACGAATTGGCGATCGTCGCTGCGCTGCTGACCACGCTGACACCGCCAGTTCCGGTGGCGCTGGTAATGGTTGCGCCATCCATCAACAAGGTTCCGCCGGAGAGCAGGGAAACTCTCTTTGCGGTAACGCCCGGTCTGATATCCAACGTGCCCGTCTGGACGTTGAACGTTTCCGTCGCCGGGAAATCGCCGGGATTCACCACGAGCGTCTGCCCCGCGGGAACGTCGGCGGCACTGGCAGAAGGAGACCAGGTACCGGATATCGCCCCGAACCCGGCAGCCAAGCCAAGAGCGATAGCGGCTGAGAGACGGGAGTGAGACGTGAGGCGTGACGAAACCTGCGGCATGGCTAGGTCCTTTTCGGTTGGAAAATGGCGGTAAGTCATGGATCTGTATCTGGGTGTTCGGCACCCTTCGATCACGGCAGGATCATCCGAACACGTTTTTCAACTACAACACGGGTCCCGAGGGGCGCCCGAAGGCGCCTCTCTGGATTCACCACGCCCGGCGCAGACCCAGCTGTGCTCCAGCATCTTTGTAACCACTGTCGCCACGCTGCACCCGCAGATCCCCCCATGCCGACCAGCGCTGCCCGAGGCGCAGCTGCGCGCCGGCCTGTGCCTCATAGCGATTGGTGGGCAGGCGCGCATCCAGCCGCTCGCCATCGAAGCGCATCGCATCGCCGCGCTCGGTGTAGAGCCAGTTGACCGCCAGGAACGGCTGCACGCGGTTGCCCGACGCGTTGTCATGCCCGAACAGGCGCACGCCGACACGGGATTCGAAGCCACCCGCGCGGTCGTCTTCCACCACCGTGCCGTTCACTTCCTGCAGCGTGTCGCCCTTGTAATCGGTGTAGGTCACCTGGGCCTGCGGCTGCAGATACCAGGTGCCCCGATCCGAGTTGGCGAAAGCCCAGCCGTAGCCGGCTTCAACGCTGGCCGCACGGGTGGTGGCGTCGTAGGTCTCACGCGGCAGGTTGTTGCCCTGCACGCGGTTGTCGTAGCGGCCGTACTGCAGCCAGCCATCCACATACAGGCCGCTGCTGTCTTCGGCGCTCTGCACCCACGTGCCATACAGGCCCACCGCATCGCCCTTGACCTTGCCGCGGGTGCCGTAGCCGGTGATCCGCGAGGTGGCCTGGGTCTCGGCTTCGCCGGTGGCCAGCATCAGCCCGATCTGACCCCGTCCAGTCTGGCCCCAGCGATACAGATCACTGCCGATCTGCAGCACGTTGGTGTGCGTGCGGGTATCGACCTGACCGGCAATCGTGGTGTGCATCTGATCGCGGCCCACGCGTGCCCACGCGCCGGCACCATCGTGCTCGAAGGCCGGCTCGCCACGGTCGTGGCGGCGCTGCTGGAACATGTGCACAGCAGCCGCCTGATTGGCCAGGTAGGCACCCGGCTCCGGGCGCAGCAGCGGGATCGGAGCAGTCGGGCCGCCCGGATCAATCGGGTCCACGGGGGTCACCGGCGTACCCGGATCGGTCGGGGTGCCCGGATCGGTCGGCGCGCAGATCGGCAGCGACGGGTTCAGATCGCACGGGTCACCCGTGTAGGTAGAGCGCAGGTACCACGCGCCATCGTTCGGGTTGGCGACGCCGCCCTTGTACAGCAGGTATTCGTAGATACCCGCCGTGGCACGGCCCGGCATCACGAAGCTGGCATCGGACGAACCAGCGACTGAAATCAGCTGGATGCCCTCGCCCGTCTGGGCGCCGGTGCCGTTGATGTTGTTGACCACGATGTTGCCGGTGCCGGAACTGTTGCCCGCGATCACCACCTTGTCCGAGGGCGAACTGTCGTCCCCAAACACGGTGTTGAACACGAACGTGCCGCCCTGGCCGACGAAGTCGCCGTTGACGTTGAGGGTGTTGAAGGCCGTGCCATCGCCGAGCTTGACCGTACCGCCCGAACCGAGCGTCAGGTCGCCGATGCTGCTGTCGCCGGTGAGATTCCAGCTGGCACCGTTGGTGACGGTGGTGTCGGCCTGCGCACCGATGATGGTGCCGTTGAGCACAGCCGCATCGATGAAGGTAATGCTCGCATTGGCGGTGTCGTCGAAGAGAAGGTGTCCGTCCAGCGTGGAGCTGGCTACGTTCAATTCGGTAATGGAATTGGCGGCCGCACGCAGCAGCACGTCATCCGCACCGGCCAGTTGTGCACCATTGCGCAGGAAGATGCGCGCGGGAATGAACGGCGCAATAGATGAAGCGCCGACGAAAATGGCAGCATCGCTCTTGCCCTCCACACGAGAGCCATCCACCGTTACGCCCCAGGTATCGACATCGAGATCCGCCGGTTGAGCGCTGGTGCGCAAGGCCATACGTATCCCGGTCGCATCACCGGTAATCGTGCTTCCATCGGTGATGAGCGCGCGCCCACCATCGTTCCATAGCCCGTGCCCGGCAAATGTCCCTGTGCCGCGCTGCAGCGCCACGACGCTTGAGTTGGAAAGGACCAAGGTCCCGTCCGCGCTCAGCAGGATACCGCGGCCGGACCCTGTGATTTGGCTGCCCGTAATCGTAGCGCGGGATTTTGGATCACTGCTGCCAAGATTGCCATTCAGACCTATCGCATGGGTTTGAGCACTGCTGATAATCGAATTCGCAACCACGGCATTCGCTTGTAAAAGCAAAAGCGCTGGATTAGAACCGCCGCCGGTCCTTTCCACGCGCGCTCCATCCAGTGTGATCATCCCATTCGACGTAGCACTGATCGCTGCGGATCGCGCCCCATTGATGGTCAGGTGCCCTCCAGTGACCTCGAAAGAGCGTCCTTCATTGACGGAGCCGGGGGTGACAGTCAGCGACTCACCCTCGCGCACAACCACCTGGGCGGCAGCACCGCCTGCCAAGGAGAACAGGCCAACAGCCAACGCTGCAGCCAATGCATTTCGACGACGGAACATGCTGGGGGTATTTGGCACGGCGAGATCCTCTCAGCTAGAAAGAGGTCGCCGATGGATGATCCGCGACCTGGGAGACCGGCATCATCCGGATCCAGTGA
The DNA here is from genome assembly GCF_052232875.1 of Stenotrophomonas sp. PUT21. Lineage (NCBI taxonomy): Bacteria > Pseudomonadati > Pseudomonadota > Gammaproteobacteria > Lysobacterales > Lysobacteraceae > Stenotrophomonas > Stenotrophomonas sp. PUT21. Next base: position 1,887,911 of record NZ_CP197645.1, read on the forward strand.
GGCGTTCCCATACAAAAAGTTGCAATCTAACTGTGAACCGCATCACTGTTCATCCGTGACTCAGAACGGGCGCGTTCGCGGGATGACCTTGCCCTTCAACTATGTGAATGGGCCGTCAACGCTACGAAAGAAATCTCACCTCCACCTTTCGTTTTCTTTGCTCACAGCGATCACCCAGCCGCGAGAGCCCCGTCTCCCAATGGATTCCAGCGGGCGGCTTTTTCTCCACTTATAGGGCTGTCACATGGTCCTTTGGTTTCCGATAGCTCCAGCTAAGCGTGAAAATGCGCATCGGATACACGGCTGATGAAAATGTGCCGGTACATACTCATGCGTATTTTGCCAACTCGGTCGACCATGCCCCGATGCACCGGAGGCGTCAGCGAGGCGCCTCGCCGGCGGCCTGGACACCCTGCGCAGGCACCAGTGCCGCGTCAGGTGGCAGCGCCTCGCGCGTCCAGACAAGCACCGTCCAACCCGGCGCCCGGCGGGTGATCGCATCGCGAAGGGCGAGCAGCGCACTGTCGTCCAGGCCTTCCTCGGCGGCCACCCCCACGGAGAGCAACAGCTGGCCGTCATCCAGTTCCACGTGTGCGTCCATACCGTCCAGCTGCTGCTGGACCCCCTGCAGGATCATGGCGTTGGCTTCCGCGCGCAGCTGCGCCGCCTGCCGCGCCAATGCGGTGACGCTCAAGCTCAACCCATCCAGGTCCGCGCGGTCACGCCGGCCATTGTCATTGGCCTCCAGCGTCTGGCGCACCCGCACACGGGGCGTCTGGGCCAGGCGAGCGGCCAGCTGGGCGGACAGATCCTGCTGCACGGTGGGCAGGTAGGTCGGAACGATCACCACCAGATCCACGCTGAGCGTTGTCTCGCGACGAATCACTTCCAGGCGCTCGATCGAACCGCCCAGTTCCTGCAGGTACTCCTGCACCACCGCGCGGGTCTGGTTGGCCATCCAGGTCTGCCGGCCGATATCGCGCAGCGCCACGCCCAGCGGAAAGGCCAGCAGCACGAACGTCACCGCGATCACCGCGCCCTGCCACATCGTGTGCTGCGGCACGTTGTCCATCCCGAAGCCATACCACTTGGCAATCAGCGTCACGCTCAGCGCAATGGCCAACAGATTGGTCATGAACAGGAAGACGGCACCGCCGGCGATGGTCATGTCGCCCGTTGCCAGGCCGAAGGCCACCACCGCCAACGGGGGCATCAATGCTGTGGCGATGGCCACACCCACGATCGCCTCGCCCTTACGGGTGATCACCGCATACCCCCCGGCCAGGCCGGACAGCAGGGCCACCAGCAGATCGAACAGGTTTGGGTGCGTGCGCGCCAGGATCTCGCCGGTGGCCTCACGCAGGGGGGAGAGCCACACGATCAGCATCGCCGTGGCCAAGGCCAGGCCGATACCGCCCAGCAATGCCAGCAGCGAGCGCCCCATCATCCGGAAATCCACCACGCACAGGGAAAAGCCCAGCTGCACGATCGGGCCCATCAACGGGGAGATCAGCATCGCACCGATCACCACCGCAGCCGAGGACTGCAGCAGCCCCAGAATCGCGATCCCGCAGGACATGACGGCCATGAAGGCGAAGCGCGCGGTCAGCCCGCCGCCGTCGGTCACATTGGCCAGCACCGCGGTGTGATCCACGTTCTGGGCCATGCGCTGGCGCAGCTGATGCCACAGGTGACATGCCCGCCGCACGGCAGGATGGTGAAACAGCGTAGGTCGATTCATGGCAGCACGGCACGGGAAAAGGGAGGCAGGCGCAGCCACGCCGCACCGTGGGCGGCATGATCCCGATTGCGCCACCGGGTTCCATACAATTAGTTGTAAAGACCCTGCAGCAGCATCACGAAACGGTGCTCACGCGCATACGCTTCGGTCATTTCCCGGTGAATCTCGATCACCTCCCACAATGCGTTGCTGTAGTGGTCCACGTCCGCGTAGCCGCCGCGCAGCAGGGTATCGAGCGCTTCACTGTCAGCGTGGAGAAGCTCCGCCTGGCGCAGGTCCGCCCTGCCCCGGCGCACCCGGACGACGCTGCGGGCATGCAGGTCATGGAGGGCCGTGAACGCCACCACGCTGTCGGCCCGGGCGGCAGTGAGCACTCGCAGCCGTGCGATGACATCGGCGCAGCGTCGCTCCCCGCAGTGGTCGAGCGCGTTGCTGAGCGTGCCGATATCGGTGATCAGATCTTTCTGGAACCGGATCGAGGCGGGCGCCAGCAGCACCTGCCTTACCTGGGCGGCCTGCTGCGCAGCGCGATGCAGGGGCTCCAGCGGGTGCGCCTCGTCCAGCGGCCGGCCCGGATGCGCCATGACCACGGCGCCTTCGTCCTCATCGCCGGCCCCGGTGGTGCGCTTGAGGATGCTGGTATCCAGCTCGGTCATCCAGGCGCGGGCCGCATCCGGCGTAACCCGCAACGTGGGGGCACTGAGCAGCTTCCAGCTCACAACGGCCACGATGGCCATGAGCAACGCCGCGATGGGCAGCATCGGCCACGCCGTGTGTGCGGGCGGGCTGGCTTCGATATGGACAGGGGGAATGTGCATGAAACGCTCCAATACAAAAAGGCGCGGCCGCCAGAAGCGGACCGCGCCGGGTCCAGAAGGCCCGCAGGGTGGCCCGGTCATCCCGACCCGGGCCGCCCATGGGGCCGCAGCAATGCGAGGCGTCGCTTACCAGCCGATACCCACGCCCACGCCGACGGTCTTCTCACCGCTGTTGGTGAAGGCGCCATTGAGGCTGAAGGTGGCCGAGCCACGCTCGTTCATCACCCGCTGGTAGCCCACCGCCAGGGCCGATTCGCCATCGGAATGGCCCACACCCGCGCCGAGGCGGTTGTAGGTATTCAGGCCGGCGGTGTTCATCGCCATCGCACTCTGCGCACTGCTCATCGCCGCCATCCGGTTGAAACGCTTGTCCATGCCATCCAGGCGCTTGTTCAAGCCTTCCACAGCCAGATCGGTGTACTCGTTGGCACGGTCGAGCACCTCATTGAGCTGGCGGACATTGACCGCATCGGTATCGGCGGTGCCCTTGGCCACGTGGCGGATGCTGCGCTCCTTGCCCTCGCTGCCCACGGCCACGGCAGTGTCACCCTCGGCCTTGACCACCGGCTCGGGCGTATCGACCTTGGCGACCGGGGTGTCCACCGGTGCCGGGGACGGTGCCGGCGCAGTCTCGCTGGTGGTCACCGGTGCATCGGCGGACATCGCCACCGGTGCGCCCATCCGGCTCATCATCGCGACCGGCTCGGTGCCACGGCCTTCCAGGGTGTCGATCTGCCCCTGCAGGTTCTTCTGCACCTCATACAGCTGCCCGCCGTTGACCGCATCGCGGCTGCCGGAGGCGATCAGGCCGTTGGCCACATTGCCCAGCACCATGCCGTGGGCGCCGCCCAGGTTCAGGCGGCCGGGGCCGTCGGACCTGGCGCCGGCCTCCTCCTGAAACATGCGGTTGAGCTGGCTGCCCAAGGTATCCACATCGGACTGCGTGCTGACAACGGCGGAGTCTAGTGCCAGCAACGCGGTACCCAGGTTGTCGTAGGTAGTTCCGCTCAGGACATACTCAGGTGCCGTAATCCTACCGCTTGCATCGACGGTGGCGCCGCCGCCCAAGCGTTCCAGCGCGCCCTTGAGCTGTCCGACCGTGGTGGCGTCGCTATCTTTCGTACCTCGGGCCACGTTTACGACGCGGCGCTGCCGGGTATCGCTGCCAACGGAAATCGTGTTTCCCTCGGTTGCTATGGATCCATAGCCAAGTGCCACCGCGTCACGTGCACTCTGCTTGACCACCGAAGACGCGCCTAACGCTACGCCCCCCGTCACTTCAACGTGGGAGCTTGCACCAAGCGCGAAGCCCTCTTCTGCGCCAGCGTGGACGTATGCCGCACGCCCCAACGCAACCGAGTTCTTACCGCGCGCCACTGCAAAGCTGCCGAGTGCAACCGCGCCTTCCGTGTCAACGGAAGCCTCCGCAGAGTCGCCCAGCGCGATTCCAAACAGCCCGGCCCGTGCTTCAACGCTCTCACCGTCGTACCCGACCTTCACGAACATCCGCTGCTCCTCAAGCTCCCCTACCCGCGCATTGGTCGCAAACAACTGCCCACCGTTCACAGCATCCTTGCTGTCGGCCGACGAGATATCGCCCGCCCCCACACCGGCAAGGCGCGAGCCGCCGAAGTCGACCACCGGCGGGTCCGCCACCATCAGGCTACGTGCGGTGCGCGGCTGCATCCCATCCAGCGCTGCGCGCAGATCGGAGATCTCACTTCGGTTCTCGCCCACCTTCTGGTTCGTGGCGTGCAGCTGCCCGCCGTTGACGGCGTCACGGCTACCTGCACCGATACGGCCATCGGCCACGTTACCCAGCACCATGCCATGTGCACCACCCAGCGCCAGACGGCCTGCGCCATCTGTGCGCGTGCTGGCTTCCTCCTGGAACAGCCGGTTGACATGGTTGCCCAGCGCGTCGATGTCGGAGGTCGTAGTGGTGATTGCGGAATCGAGCGCCAGAAGCGCGGAGCCTACGTTGTTGTAGGTCCCGCCGCTCAGGATGTACTCCGGCGCTGTCACCTTGCCAGTTGGGTCCATCGTGGCATTACCACCGAGACCGTCAAGCGCGCCCTTCAGCTGGACGACCGTACTTGCGTCGTCGTCGGCAATGCCGCTACCAACGTTCACGATCCTTCGCTTAACGCTGCTGTTGCCAACGGATACCGTGTTTTCGTTTTCCGCAACCGATCCATAGCCGAGTGCAATGGAGTTCCTAGCGCCAGAAAGAACCTGGCTATCTACGCCGATAGCCAAACCTCCCGAAACATCCACAAGGGAATATGCACCAAGCGCGAAACCATCCAAACCCTCAGCTGAAACATATGATCCTGCCCCGAGGGCCACGGAGCGGAAGCCATTTGCCTCCGAGAAGCTTCCCAAAGCAAGTGACCTCTCGCCCAGCGCAATCGAGTTGCTGCCCACTGCGACGCCATATATCCCGGATTGAGCATCCTCATTATCCGCGCCAGTACCGATTGCTACATAGCGCTGATTGGTCTCGACCTGCGTGATTCTGCTGTTCGTCGCAAACAACTGCCCCCCATTCACCGCATCCTTGCTTCCGGCATGGCTGATATCCCCAGCCGACAGCCCGCTGATCCGCGCGTTGTCCAGATCCACGATCGTGCGATCTTCATTGAACGTCACCGCGCCTTCCAGGTCCGGCACAAAGCTCTCAAAGTCACTGCGCAGCGCGGCGATGTCGTCGCGGTTCACGCCGATGTTGGCGCGGTTGGTATCAATGCTGGTGCGATTGGTGGCGATGCCGGTCCGGTTGGTATCAATGCCGGTGCGATTGGTCTCGATGCCCGTGCGATTGGTTCCGATCCCGGCCAGGTTGCCTTCGATGCTGCTGCGGTTGCCATCGATCTTCTCGGCATTGGCCGACACGGCGGCCGCCTGGGCGGCAACCAGATCGTTGGTGGTCTTCAGCTGGCTGCCGGTGACGGCTTCATTGCTGTTGTTCGCCACGAGACCGTCGGCCACATTGACGATTTTGCGCTTGGTGGTGGCGTTGCCTACCGATACCGCATTGCCCGACGCGGCGACCGAACCCTGGCCCAAGGCGACGCCGTTGCTGGCACCCGCCTCCACCTTGGCCCCGGCACCCAGCGCGATGCCGCCCTTGGCACCGGCATCCACGACGGTCCGGTTACCCATGGCGATGGCGTCGTCTGCCGCGGCATCGACCATGGTGCCGAGGCCGACGGCATTGGCACCGGCCGCCTTGGCCCGGAAGCCAACGGCGTTGCTGTGCGAGCCACCCGCCTGTGCTTCGTAGCCCATCGCGTTGGCGTTGACGCCCGCTGCGGTCGCACTGGTGCCGATGATGGCCTTGCTGCTGGCGATCCGCTGAAGGGCCGCTGCGGCATCCCCCTTGGCCTTGTCCGCCGTCTCCTGTGCGGCCACGGCCTTGTCGTCAGCAGTCTTGACACTGGCCTCCGTGTTGAACAACTGCTTGCCGGTGACCACCTCCGTACTGCTGGCGCTCAGGACCCCATCGGCGACGTTCACAATCTTGCGCTTGCGTGTTGCGTTGCCGACCGACACGGTGTTCTCGGCGTTGGCGACCGAGTTCGAGCCAATGGCGACGCTGTTGGTGGCCCCGGCCTCCACCTTGGACCATGCCCCCAGCGCAGTAGCAGCGGCTGACACCACATCCACCTCGGCGCGGTTACCAATGGCAACAGCATTGGCGGCTGTCGCATTGGCCAACACACCCACGGCAATCGCGTTGTTGCCGGCGCTGGTGGCCTCGAAACCGATCGCATTGCTCTGCGAGCCGCGGGCCTTCGCCCCAGCACCCATCGCGGTGGCCTTGTTTCCGGCCACGGAATCCTTGCCGATGAACGCATTGTCGCCGGCAAGCCGCAGCAGCGCGGCAGCGGCCTTGGTGTCGGCCGCGCCGGCGGCCTCGGCCGCGCGGGTGACATTGGCATTGGTGGCATTGAGCTGGTTGCCGGTCACCGCCTCGCTGCTGCCGTCGGCTACCAGACCGTCGCCCACGTTGACGATCTTGCGCTTCAGCGTGGTGTTACCCACGGAGACGGTGTTGGCCGCCGTGGCGACAGATTCGGTGCCCAAGGCGACCGCCTTGCCAGCGTTGGCCAGCACTTTCGCCCCACGCCCAAGTGCCATGCCCGCGTCCGAGGTCGCGGCAACCGCCGCACGATCACCAAAAGCCAGCGAATGCTGAGCAGCGGCACTCGAGACAGAGCCAATGGCGACAGAACTGGAGCCACTGGCATCGGCCTGGTAGCCGACCGCGTTGGAGTAGCTTTCGCTGGCCTTGGCCTGGTAGCCCAACGCGGTGGCGTAGGCCTTGGAAGCATTGGCCTCATTGCCCAATGCGAGCGCTGCAGCGCCGGTGGCGGCACTGTCCTTGCCCAGTGCGGTCTGCACACTGGTCAGCTTGGCGAGGGCCAGGTTGGCAGAGGTGGTGGCCGTGCTCGCCTTCCGGTCGGTGGCCAGCAGCTGCTTGCCGTTCACCGCCTCGGAGCTGTTATCGGCCAGTGCGCCATCGGCAACGCCGCTCAGCTTGCGGCCTGCACCGCCCTTGTTGCGGACATCGATGACGGTGCCGGTGTTCTCAGCGCCGATGCGCACGTTGGCGCTTTCCGACGTCTGGCGGATCAGACCATCCACCGCAGCGACCTTCTGATCGGTGGCGTACAGCTGGCCGCCCGTGACCGCCTCCTTGCTGTCCTTGCCCACCTCGCCATCGGCCACGTTGACGATCTTGCGCTTGCGTGTTGTGTTGCCGACCGACACGGTGTTCTCGGCGCTGGCGACCGAGTTCGAGCCAATGGCGACGCTGTTGCTGGCCCCGGCCTCCACCTTGGACCATGCCCCCAGCGTAGTGCCGGCAGCTGACAACACATCCACGTTGGCGCCGTTACCGATGGCAATGGCATTGGCGGCTGTCGCATTGGCCATCACGCCCACCGCAACCGCGTTGTTGCCAGCGCTGGTGGCCTCGAAGCCGATCGCATTGCTGTGCGAGCCGCGGGCCTGCGCCCCGGCACCCACCGCGGTGGCCTTGTTTCCGGCCACGGCATCCTTGCCGATGAACGCATTGTCGCCGGCAAGCCGCAGCAGCGCGGCAGCGGCCTTGGTGTCGGCCGCGCCGGCGGCCTCGGCCGCGCGGGTGACATTGGCATTGGTGGCATTGAGCTGGTTGCCGGTCACCGCCTCGCTGCTGCCGTCGGCTACCAGACCGTCGCCCACGTTGACGATCTTGCGCTTCAGTGTGGTGTTACCCACGGAGACGGTGTTGCTGGCAGATGCCACAGCGCCGGCTCCCAGCGCGATTGCCCCCGCCGCTGCCGCGTCGACCGTAGCAAGTTCACCTATTGCAATCGACTTGGACCCGCGCGATTTTGCGCTGTTACCGAGCGCAACACCACTCCCTGCGACAGCTTCGGTGGCATAACCTATTGCGATTGCACCGCTAGTAGCCGCTTTAGCTTGCATGCCAAGTGCAATGCTGCCACCGGCGTGGGCAGTCGCATCGTAACCGATAGCTGTCGATCCCAAGGCGGCAGCCTCGGCACGATGTCCGATCGCCACCGTGTAGCTACTGGTCGCCTTGGAGTCAACACCCATCGCGAGGGCCGAGGAATCTCCGCTGGCGATGGAATCCGTGCCAATCGCGATTGCGTTTAGCCGACCGCTGGCGACGCTGCGCGCTCCGATGGCCGTGGCCCGTTTTCCACTGGCCTCGGCACGATTACCGATGCCGACCGAGTCTTCGGCAGCCGCCGCCAACGTACCCACCGCGACGGCATTACCGCCGGAGGCACTGGCGGCGTAACCAATGGCGCTGGCGTGCGAGCCATTTGCCTGTGACGCATTGCCCAGCGAGATGGCATTGGTGGCGCTGCTCTCCATGCCCGCACTGATGCCGATAGCGATGCCGCCCCTGGACGCTGCATTGGTACCCCAGCCAATGGCCACTGAATCAAAACCAGTGGCGTTGGCGGTAGTGCCCAGCGCTATGCTGGATTGGCCGGCTGCGTAGGCATCGTAGCCAATCGCGACCGCCGACATGGCTTCAGCGCGGGCATAAGCACCCAGCGCGGTGCTGAAGTTGGAGTAGGCACGAGCTCCCGAACCTACGGCGGTGGCGTAATCCGCACTAACGTAGGCATTGTTGCCCATTGCAACCCCGTAGCTGCCGGCAATGCTGATCCCATTGCCGTACCCCACCGAGTTGCTGCCGGTGAGGTTGGAGCGTGAGCCGAGCACGACGAGGTTGTTGCCGTTGAGGGTCGAATCCCGATACGCGGTATCGGTGACCAGTGCAACCTGCCTGTATTGGGCGCGGGTGTCGGCGGCGTCCATTGCGAAGGCGATCGCCGAACCCAGCGGCATGCTGCGCGCCAGCGCCCAGGCCGCCTCGGCATCGGCGTCTGCATCTGACGCGTATGCGGGAGCCGCCAGCACGGCGACTGCGACAGCGCCGGCCAGGCGCACCGCGCTGGCGCGCTTGCCACGGCCTTTGGTGTGTTCGCTGGCAACCGTCCAGCAGCCCAGGGCGGTATTCCAGATAAGTCGGTAAATTCGATTCACGGCAGGAGCTCCATGGAGAGGAAAAGGAAACATCAGGCAAAGCGCTGCCGCCCACGGCGGTTGCCGTAGCTGCAGGTGCGGGGGATGGGGCGACGTCGCGCGCGGTGCGCCGGCGACGTGCGGTCAGGGAGTCATGGGGTCAAGGATCGGGTGTAGTTTTTGTAGCCCTGATAGCTGAGGCGGTACGAAACGATCACCTGCGTGACGCCCGCGGGATCAAACGGCAGGGCCATCCGCGCGCCCGGATACAGGCTGCGCTCCAGGGCGTGCTCGGTGCACTGCTTCGGTGCGGTGCAGGCCTTGATGCTGGTCACGCCCAGGCGGACATTGCCGATGTTGTGCAGGTCTGCCCCGTCCAGCCGCATGTCCGGCACGGGCTGCGCGGGGATCACATGCACCAGCGCGCCCCAGATCAGGCTCACGCCCACGTTGGCCGTCGGCGTTTCAGTCGCCTCGTCGCCGGTCTCCTCCTGCGGCGGCGGGACCCCCTCAAAGTAGACGCGGTAGGGCGTTTCCTGGCGGACCGATTCCAGCGAGATCACGCGCACCAGGCGGTTGCCGCCGCTGGCCAGCACGAACTTCCCGGGCGTGACCACCACGCCATCCTGGTTGCCAGGACGCACTTCAACCTCTTTTTCCTCCGGCGTGCCGGGCTGGTCCAGACGCAGCACCCGGGTCTGCACGTACTGCACTTTGCTGGTCTGCGAGTACACCCGGATCTGGCCCGCGCGGCCGTCGTGGACCGGCAGCCGCATCGGGTGCACGGTGAGATTGGCCTGCGCGGGCGCGGCGACGGCAGCGGCCAGCAGGAGAAGAAGCGCCCTCAGCCGGGCGGTGACGCTGTTCATTGCAGTGTCTCGGTTGGAAGTCATCACGGCGTGGTGGTAGGAACGTTCATCAGGATTCTCAGGTTGCCCGAGTAGTAGCCGTTGGCCTTGGTGGAGGCATCCACACGCGGCATCTCCAGCGTCAAGGGCGTGGGCACGCAGTACACGGGCTGGGACATGCCCGGCAGCACCACCAGGCGCAGGTCAGCGGTATCGATGCCGCTCAACGGCTGCAGGCGGCCGTTCTCCATCGAAATCGGTACGCCGGCGTGCTGCAGTTGGATCTTGTAGTCCAAGCGGTCCCGCTCTGCACCGCCGCCGCCCTCATGCCAGACAGAGAACCGGTCAAGCGGTCGGCCAGGTGCCACCCGGCCAGAATCGCTGATCGTTACCTCCAGATAGTTGCTCTGCGAGCCCAGGCCGTCATAGAGGCACATCTCCAGCTCGCGCCTGCCCGCGATGGTGGGCGTCGGGAACGGGTTGTACTTGACGTTCAAACCGACGTGGGGCGTGGCCTGGTCGTATTCGGGGAAGTAGATGCTGACGCGGTCGTGATCGGTGACAGTGAGGTCAAATACAAAGGTGTACCGAGCGAGCTCACCGCTCGATTCATCCTTATGAAGCGCCAAGACAAGAACAGCGTCCCAACGTCCCGCTACCAAGTTGCGCAGCTGCTCGGAGGGTAACGCAAGCGCAGCGCCTGTCCCTGCTGGCTTACGCCCCGCGCAAAGCCCGCCGCCAGCCGAGGACCAAAGCTCTCGCTCAACCCCTTGCCAGTAGCCTGGTGAGCAGGTTGCTACGGCATCCACTCTCTCAAGCCAGCCTTGAACCGCAAGATCTGCTGTAAGACCACTTCTGCGTTCTTTAAATCGAACGTACACGGTGCTCCGTGCGCCGGATGAGTTCGCACTGCCACGGACGGGACACCGGCCAGTTGAAGAGTCGCTGTCTGACTGGCATAGCAAATGCAGCGCGCCATAATTGAGTGCGAGATCAGTGCTATGTCCTAGAACAGTTCTGGGAGACAGTAAGACTTGATCCCCCGGCATAGTCGACCGGTCATAGGTCAGCTTTATAGTCTCGCTCCTCCCAGTTGGGTGTACCTCTGGTGGCCGTTGCGCGAATGCGTCGAAGGACTTCCCGAGTAGGAGCCCTAGGAAGAGAACAAACAACGTGCCTCTCACAGCTGCGCCCCCCGTCCAGCCACCGACGGCATCTGCTAGCCCAGCTTCTGCTCGCGCAGCAACCGCTGCACGCGTGCCTGCTGCTGGATCTTCGCCGGCAGGCGATCCACCGCCAGGGGCTGGCAGCGCACCGCGCCCACCAGGAACACCACGCTGCGTTGCTCGCGCACCTGCAGCGGGCATTCCATCAGGCGGCTTTCCTTCAACAGATACAGCGTTCGTTCGCGCTGCGGGAAATCGGCGATGAAGCCGCCATCGTTGCCAAGCGTGGGCAGCGGCGCGTTGAGAATCCGGGCACCCTGCAGGGCGATGCCCTCGTCGTCGTGGGCGCTGCCGATGAAGGTGTAGGTGAGGTCAAGTTCGATCGGCATCATCCAGATCTTTCCAGGGGGCAGGAACAGGTTCTGGCCGCTGCCCTGGCCATCCACGCGGACGGCGGCGGCGACATCGTGCGAGCTGACGTCCTGTACTTCTGCACGGGTCAGGGTGTAGGTGCTCAGCGGCAGCAGGCGGCGCTGGCCGAAGCGCAGCAGCTGGCGGCGGGCGCCGGCCACGCGCACTTCGGCGGCCTGGCCGTGCAGTTCCAGGTCTTCCGGGCTCTGCACCTGCACCGCGACTCCGGCACCGCTGCCGTATTCGCTGCCCCAGAACAGGCCCGAGCGCCCCCACGCAAACGAGGAAGTGTGGGTGGCGGTGTAGGCCGTATCCGAATGCTGGCGGCTGCGGTAATGCGACACCGCCGCGGCGGTAGCGCCGTAGTCGTCCTGCTGGCGCAGGCTGCCGCTGGCGCTCTTCTGATCATTGCTGTAACCGCTGACCTCGCCGCCCAGCTCCCGGTAGCCGGTGCCCCACTCCCAGCGGCGGGTGCGGCCGATGCGGTAGCCGATCTCCGGCTGCTCGTCGCGGCCATGCTGCAGGTCCACGCCGATACGGTCCTGGCGGGTGGTCATGGGCGTACGCACCACGCGCGACACGGCAAGATTCAGGTACACGCCGGTATCACGGCGGGGCCCCTCGGTGGCGCCGGTGTGCTGGGTGAATGCACCGGTGCGCGTGGCGATGCTCATCTCGCGCCATTGGAAGGTGCGGCTGTAGCTGGCCTGCAGGGTGCGGCTGAGCTGGCCCTGGCGATCGCCGGGTTGCCAGGGCGCGACGGGCGGCAGACCGCCGTCGAACCACGGCACATCGTTGCGCTCGCGGCCCAGGGTATAGGTGGTACGCCGGGTGTAGCCGAAATAGAGGTTGCCGCCGGCCAGCGGCGCGGACAGCGAGGCGCTCAACGCATCGCTGCAGCCCAGCGATTCGGGGTTGAGGTAGTTGCCGGTGCAGGCGCCACCGCGCATGCGCTGGTGGTAGACCGTGCCGGACACGCGGTGGCGGTAGCTGGCCTGCTGCTGCAGACCGCGGCTGCCGTCATCGCCGCGCAGCACGGCGCTGCTGCCGGTGAATTCATGGGTGCCGAAGGCCTTGCGGCCTTCCAGGCGGAGTTCGCCATAGGTGACGTTATCGACGATGGCCGAGCCGACCGTCATGGCCAGGTTGGGCCGCAGCGGCATGCGCAGGCCGGCCTGGACGGCGCCCCGGTGATGGCGCACATCGCGCGTGATCAGGCGGCCACCCTGCACGAACCACTGCACGCTGGTGTCATCCCAGGTGGCGCCGGATTTGTTGAAGGGCGCATCTTCGGTACGCACCAGGGTGCCATCTTCAAAGATGCGCAGGCTGACGATATAGCTGCCGGCAGGGAAACGCGTGGTATCGAGATCGTTGATGCCGCTTTCAAGATAGAACGTCTGCAGCAGGCGCTCGCCGTCATAGGCATCCACCCGGGCATTGCGGCTGAGCAGCACCGTCAGCGGGCTGCCCTGCCCGACCACGGCCTGGTCCAGATACGCCTGGGTGGTGCCGAAGCGCGCGCCTTCGAAACGATCGAGCGGGAGCATGCCGAAGGCGAAGTTGCCGCCCTGCGAGCTGGACAGGTTGCGGCGATCAAGCCGGCCGACCTGCAGATAATGGCTGCGCGCGATGTCCTGGCGCAGGTAGAAATCGTTGAACGAGAAATCATCGCGGCTGCCATAGCCACGGTTCTGCTGGCGGTTGTAGTTCCAGTCCACACCGACGTACGCGTTGCGCAGCACGCCCACCGTGCCGTTGCCCAGCGCCGACAGGCTCATGTAGCCGCTGCCACCACTGACGTTGAGCATCTGCTGGTGGATGAAGGCATTCTGTGCGCGCTCGTTGGGGCGGTGGTAGCGCTCGCGCTCCGGCCCTGCCGCCGGCAGCCACTGCCGCGCCGGGAAGAGATTGAGCACGCCTTCGCTTTCGTCGTGGATCACGCCGACGGTGGCCGGATCTTCCGGCGGTGCGAGATAGCCACAGCCCGCTTCCGGCGCCGTGTTCTGGCAGGCCAGGTGGCCATTGCGCGGCAGCGTTTCACTCAGCGCAGGCCCAAGCACGGCCTTGGCTTCCTCGCTGAGCTCCAGCGCCGCCAGCACCGGTTCCGGGTCCAGCAGGCGCACGCCCTCCGGCGTCACGAATACCGGCCACACGCCGGCCGAACGCCCCATCAGGCGCACGTCCAGGCGTTCGGTCTGCCCGGCCGCAAGATCTTCAAAGCCGGCCGGGACCGGCCGTGCGCACACGGGGGCACAGGCCAGCGCCAGCGACAGCGCGATCGCAAGGCGGGAATGAGAGAGTGAGAGTGTCTGCATGGCAGTGTGCCCACAGCGCAGCCGCCGCCCAGGGCGGCGACTGCACCGCTCAGGCCTGGATTACGACTTCAGCACCATGATGACGCTGACGATGCCCTTGTACTTGCCGCCGGTGGCGATGATGCCCGGGGTCTTCTGCTCGATGCGCAGATCCATCGCCTTGGAAGCGCCCGGCATGTCCGAACCCGGGTACAGCGTGTCAGCGGTGAAATCCTTGCCGGCGGTGCCCAGTTCGATACCGTTGAGGCTGACCGTCAGATCGACCTTGGCAGCCGGGCCACCGGTGGATTCCGGCAACAGGGCGGCGTCGCTGCCCAGGCTGACGGTGATGGCCTTCGAGATGTCGTTGGAGAACACGCGCACGCGCTCGCTCCACGGGGTCAGGCCGGCAGTAGCGGCGGTGCCCGGGCGATAGGCCAGCTCGACCACGTCCGACAGCGGGGTGCCATCGGCCTTCAACAGTGCCAGCGTCGGGTCAACGTCGGCCCAGACGGTGATATCGGCCTGCACAGCGTGCGCGGACATCGAAGCGGTGGCCAGTGCGGCGGCGGCAAACAGTTTGGTCATCATGTTCATTGCGTCTTTCCTTGTGTGTTTTCCATGGATGAACTGGCCAGGCGGCGTGGGAGGCGTTACATGCCCCGCCCGGCCAGGACGCCTAAGCTAAAGATGCAAGCTGCACTGCACCATGCAACAACTTGATAAAAATTCGTTGGTGTCTGAAACGGAGAACGCGGTTGCAGAATTCTTCGCGCAGTGCGTCAGCTGCCGCTGGGCGACAGACCCACCGACTTTGCGTAGTCCATCAATTCGTAATCATTTTTCAGACCCAGGCGTTTGATCGCAGCGCCTTTCTGACGGCTGATGGTGCTCACGGTGCGGCGGTGGATATCGGCGATGTCCTTGACGCTCAGCCCATGCGCAAGCAGACGCACCACTTCGCTTTCGCGCGCACTGAGGCCGCCCGTGCGTCGCCGCGGCGGCTTGAGGCGTTGCACGAGATCGGGCGAGAAGTAGCGGCCACCGGCGAGGATGGTGCCGACGGCATCCCGCAATGCCGTCAGCGCGCTGGTCTTTTCAAGGATGCCTTCCACGCCGAGTTTGGCGACGGCGCGCAGCACTTCCAGATTGCCGAACGAGGTCACTACCAGCAGGCGGGTATGCGGATAGTCGCGGCGGAGCCCGGCGATCATGCGCACGCCGTCCGGGCGCGGGCCCCACGGCATGGAGAGATCGGTGATGACCAGCTCGCAGTCCTGCGCGGCAAGCAGTTGCTCCAGCTGCTCGGCGTCGGCGGCTTCGCCGACGATGGCCCAGCCGGCCTCCTGCGAAAGAATCGAACGGAGACCGGTGCGGACGACAGGATGGTCGTCCGCCAGCAGGATGCGCTTCATGGTGTGGCCTCGTGAGTGGAACGTGGCGGACGCGCGGTCGCTCTCGCTGCAAGGCAGCGAAAGCAATGACGTCCGATTCGGTTTCGCCGCGACAGCGTTACGCTGCGCGCCTTCTCACTTCTACGATGGCGCCCCCAGGTTCCTCGCGGCTCACTTGCACGGTAGGCGAAGTGCGGGGCTGCGCTCTATGAACCAACTTGCATAATTCGAGATCTGCGCGGTCTATCGCAGATGCCCGATTCACCCGCGCAGGGTGGCGCCCCCATCGACATAGACATCGCTCATCGCGATGTGGCCGGCTTGTTCGGAGAGCAGGAACATCACCGACTGGGCGATGTCCTCGGGCGTGGCCAGCTTGCGCAGCGGTATGCCCGCCTTATAGGTATCGAGATTGCCATCGATCACGCGCCGGCCGCCCTCCGCATCGGCCCACATGCCGGTCTGCATCGGCGTCAGTGTGGAACCCGGGGCCACGATGTTGCAGCGGATGCCCAGCGGTGCCAGCTCCAGCCCCAGGCAGCGGGTGAACATGGTGGCGGCGGCTTTGGAGGCGGCATAGGCGGCCATGCCGTGGCGCGGCACGCCGGCCGCGTTCGAGCTGACGGTCACGATGGCGCCGGCGCGGCGCGGACTCATCACCCGGGCCAGTGCGCGGGAGAGATGGAACACGCCATCGGTGTTGACCGCGAAGACCTGGCGCCATTGCGCGTCATCGATGCCGGTAACGGTGCCGACCTGCAGCACGCCGGCGACGTTGACGCCGAAGCCGATCGGGCCGATCTCGGCTTCGATCCACTGCACCAGGGCATCCACGGCGCCAGCATCGGTGACATCCAGTGCGCGCGCATACGCCGGTGGCTGGGCGGGCTGCGGTTCCAGCACGGGCGCGCTGAGGTCGGTGGCGATGACGATGCTGCCACTCTGGCGAAGCAGTGTGACCAGCGCCGCGCCGATGCCACCGCCCGCGCCGGTGACCAGTGCGATGGTGCCGTCGAATCCGGTGAGTTTCATGCCGATGTCCTGAGGATGTCGTAGCGCTGAAGCTGCGCATCGAGCCAAGGCGCGATCTGCGCCACGGCGTCGCGGCCGGTGAGTTCAGCGTGCAGGTAGGGAAGCGCGATGGCCTCGACGCTGGCCGCGTGTGCCTGCCACAGGGCGGACTGCAGCTGCGGACGAGCGACGTGGTCGCGGCCGGCCCGCACGTGCAGCAGCGGGCCGTCGTAACGGGTGTGGTGATGGGCGCGGATCAGGCGGTTGGTGCCGGTGACCGCGCGCACCACGCCATCCAGGACGACATCCGGAAGGTTGCCCAGCGCACTGTCGCCACGGCGCAGGAAGGCCAGGATGCGCGCGCGGCTGTCCAGTTCGGGGTGCGCGTCTGGGTCATGGCCGGCGATGGCCAGCAAGGCACGCAGCGCGGCGATCGGGTCCGGCTCGGGCTCGGCCCGCCAGCACTCGCTGGGGTAGGCATCCAGCAGGGCCAGCACGCCGACCTCGTGGCCGAGCGCACGCAGGTGCACCGCCATTGCCTGCGCAAGGATGCCGCCGACCGACCAGCCCAGCAGATGCACCGGACCCGGCCTGCCCAGCGCCAGGATGCGCTCCGCATAACTGGCCGCCAATGCTTGGATGCTGGCCGGCAGGGGCTCACCGGGATCGAGCACCGGTGACTGCAGGCCCTGCACCTCGCGCGCCGGGGAGAGCGCCCGGGCCAGGTCACGGTAATTCCAGGCGATGCCGCCGGCCGGATGGATCACGAACAGCGGCGCCAGCGCCGGGTTGCCGCCGGCAAGCTGGATCATCGGTGCCAGGCCATGGTCGGTGGCGGCCGGTGGTGCATCGATGCGGGCGGCGAGCGCCGCCACGGTGGGTGCGGCGAACACGGTACCGAGGCCGAGATCGCAGCGCCAGCGCTGTTGGATCGCCAGCAGCAGATGCACGGCACTGAGCGAGTCGCCGCCGAGGGCGAAGAAATCGGCGTCGGCACTGACCGGCGTGCTCAGCCCGAGCACCTCGCCGAACAGCTGTGCCACGCCCTGCTCCGTGCCGGTGCGCGGCGCTATGCCCGCGGCGTTTGCCTGGGCCGGGGCCGGCAGTGCGGCGCGGTCCAGCTTGCCGTTGGCGGTAACCGGCCAGTCCTCCAGTGCAACGAAGGCGCTGGGCACCATGTAATCCGGCAGACGGCTGAGCAGATGGGCCCGCAACGTATCCAGCGCCGGGCCGCCGGCGTTGAGATAGGCCACCAACCGTGGCTCGCCCGGGCGATCTTCGCGCAGCAGCACCTCGGCGCGGGTGATGCCGGTGGCCGAGCGCAGCGCGGCGTCGATCTCGCCGAGCTCGATGCGCAGGCCGCGCAGCTTGATCTGATGATCGTTGCGGCCGAGATACTCCACGGCCCCATCCTCGCGCCAGCGCGCCACATCGCCCGTGCGATACAGGCGGTTGCCGGGCACGAACGGATCGGGCAGGAAGCGTTCGGCGGTGAGGTCATCGCGGCCCAGATAGCCACGCGCCAGCTGCACGCCGCCCAGATACAGGTCGCCAGCGACGCCCGGCGGCAGCGGCTGCAGGCGGGCATCGAGCACGTACAGCTGCGTGTTCCAGACCGGGAAGCCGATCGGGACGGGCTGCGAGGTGTCGGTGCGGCTGGCGGGCCACGCGCTCACATCCACCGCGGCTTCGGTCGGGCCGTACAGATTGTGCAGCTCGGCCTGGAGCGTGGCATGGAAGCGATCACGCAGCGCGGCATCCAGCGCTTCGCCGCTGGTGAAGACCCGGCGCACCTGCAGCCCGTGCGCAGACGGCGCGGCCAGGAAGGCGGCCAGCATCGAGGGCACGAAATGCAGCGTGGTGATTGCGTGGTCACGGATCAATGCGGCCAGCGCGAGCGGATCGCGGTGCGCGTCGGGCGGCGCGACCACCAGCGTGGCACCGGTGATCAACGGCAGGAAGAACTCCCAGACCGAGACATCGAAGGTGGCCGGGGTCTTCTGCAGGATGCGGTCGTCGGGCTGGATGCCATAGTGCGCGCGCATCCACTCCAGGCGGTTGACGATGGCGCGGTGCTCGATCAGCACGCCCTTGGGCTCACCGGTGGAGCCGGAGGTATAGATGACGTAGGCGGCATCGTCCGGCTGCGGCGCGGTGCCGAGTGCCCCGTCGCTGGCGTGCTGCCATTGGGAGGGGGCGAGCACGGCGGTCACCGGGAAGCGGCGGCGGTCCTGCTCCAGGGCCAGGACGCAGACCGGTTCGGCCGAGCGCAGGATCCGCGCGAGGCGCTCGTCCGGGTGGGCCAGATCCACCGGCAGGTAAGCGCCCCCGGCCCGCAGCACCGCGACCAGGGCGATGATCAGCTCCAGCGAGCGCGGCAACGCGACCACCACCCTCGCCTCGCGGCCGACGCCCTGCGCCTGCAGCTGCAGCGCCAGCGCCCGGCTGCGTTGCTCCAGCGCCGCGAAGCTCAGCTGCTGGGCGCCGTAGACGACAGCCACGGCATCGGGCGTGCGCTCCATGCAGGCCGTGATCAGGGCGGCGAGGCTGACCTCGGGCACCGGGTGGGTGGTCGCGTTGACTTCGTATAGATAGCGCTGGGTTTCCGCTGGCGTGCACAACGGCACCGCGGCGATGTCGCCCCCGTCCGCCTGCACCTGCAGCGCGGCCGACACGAAATGCAGCAGGCGTGCGGCATGCGCCTGCACCTGCGCGGGCGTGTACAGCGTGGGGTTCGCTTCGATCTCCAGATCGAGCACGGCGGTGCCATCGCCACGGAAGCCCAATGTCACATCGTCGACCGGGCCGGTGGACAGAATCTCCAGCGTAGCGCGCACGCCCTCCAGCTGCAGTGGCCGATAGAACGGCTGCACGTTGACCAGCGGGCCGTGCAGGCGACGCTGCCCACCGATCAGGCCGAGATCGCGACGCAGCTGTTCGCCGCGGTAGCGCCCGTGGCGGCGACCGCGCATCAGGCGCAGGGCGACATCGCGCACGAAGGCATCCATGCTGCCCTCCGCGGCGCTGACCCGCAGTGGCAGCACGTTCATCACCATCGCCGGAACACGGGCGGAGACGCTGCCCAGGCGCCCCATGAACGGCACGCCGATCACTGCCTCGGTGTCACCACTGATCCGGCGGCAGTATTCGGCGCCGAGCGCGGTGAGCACATCCGGCCAGGGTTGGCCGATGGCGGCGGCCGCGCTGTGCAGGCGCGCACGCAGTGCCGCGCCGAGCGGCTCGACGTGGCGCAGTGCATCCGGCGCGGCGGCGCCGAGGGCAGCCTGCAGGCCGCTGGCGGCCGGCGCGTCGGCCATGAGGTCGCGCCAGTACGCCGCGTCACGCGTGCGGCGTTCGCTGTCACGGTAGTGCAGGTCTTCGTCGAGCACCGGCGCCAGTGGCGCCAGGCCGGCGTGCTGCGCATTGCCGGCGTACAGCGCGCAGACGCGCTCGGTGAGCAGGCCCATGCCATAGCCATCGGTGGCCAGATGATGCACGCGCAGGTACCAGACGCTGCGGGCCGGGCCGAGCAGGAACAGGCGCTGTTGGCTGAGGCGGTCGCGGGCGGGATCGACCGGGCTGAGGCGGTCGCGCTGCATGGCCTCACGGGCAGCGGCAGCCGGGTCCGGATGGCCGGAGAGGTCCACCACCTGCATCGTGGGCGTGTGCTGAGGGTCCACCCACTGTTCCGGAAGGCTCTGCGCGCCTTCGCCGATGCGCAACGCCAGCGCGTCGGATTCGTGTGCGGCCTGGTCGGCGGCGCGCACGAATGCCGCCACGTCCAACGCGCCCTCGATCCACACCGCGTGGGCGGTGTTGAAGGCGGGATTGTCCGGCGACAGGCGCTGGGCGTACCAGAGCCCGGCCTGGGCCTCGCTCAACCCACGGGCGAGGGGCGCGTCCCTGCCCGGCACCGCACGCGCGTTCATGCGCTGGCCGCGGCCTGGGCCTGCAGGCGCTGCACCACCGTCCACCAGCCGCCCAGTGTGGCGTGCTCGGCCAGGTGGCTGAACTCCAGCGGGATACCGGTGTTGCCCCAGGCCAGCACCAGGCCCAGCACCCGCATCGAATCCAGCCCGAGGTCCATCAGGTTTTCATCGTTGCCGATCTCCTCGGGCGCTTCGCCGATCATTTCGGCGACATCGGCGCGCATGCGCTCCAGGGTGAGTGCGGTCATGCGAGCGTCTCCAGCAGGTGATCGGTGGTCATCGGCACGCCGCAGGTGCGGGCGATCCAATGCAGGGCCAGGTCGTGGTCGGCGCGCGAGAAATCGGCGACGGCATCGGCGGCGATGAAGCTCTCGATGTCGCGCTGGAAGCCTTCGGCCACGGTGGCGGTGCAGCCGATGTGCGCGTACACGCCGGTGACCAGCAGCTGGTCGCGGCCGCGGGCGCGCATCATCGTTTCCAGGTTGCTGCGCTGGAAAGCGCTGTAGCGGTGCTTGACCAGCACGTGGTCGCCCGGCGCGGGCGCCAGTGCCTCGAGGATGGCTTCGTGTTCGTCCGTGGCGGACATGCCCGGGCCCCACAGGTCGGCCTGCAGGCCGCGATCACGACGGTCCTGGTTGCCGCGCTGGGCGGTATAGAACACCGGGATGCCACGCGCACGGCAGTGCGTGAGCAGGCGCGCGATGTTGGCCACGGCCGGCGCCAGGGGTGCCGCGTCCGGTGCGAACGCGGCCAGGAAGTAGCGCTGCATGTCATGCACCAGCAGCGCCAGGCGCTCGCTGCGCGGCTGCCAGGCGCCACGTGGGGTGGGCAGCTCGGACTGGGTCGGCAGCGGATACGGTTGGATCGTGGGCAGCGCCATCAGCGCGTTTCTCCTGTCTGTTGCATGAAACGTTCGCGCAGCTGGGCACGCAGCTCGCGGCGGCTGATCTTGCCGACCGCAGTGGTGCCGAAGGCATCGACGAACACGATCTGGTCCGGCACTTTGAACGCGGCCAGGCCGCGGCTGCGCACCCAGGCCTTGAGGCTGGCGGCCTTGGTCGGCTCGCCCTGGGCGACGATGAAGGCGCAGCTGCGCTCGCCCAGGTAGGCATCGGGAATCGAGACCACGGCAGCATCGAACACACTGGGATGCGCCAGCAGATGGTCTTCGATCTCTTCGGCCGAGATTTTCTCGCCGGCACGGTTGATGTGATCGCTGGCCCTGCCCTGCACCACCAGATAGCCGCCGGGCAGGCGCTGCACGACATCGCCGGTGCGGTAGAAGCCGTCCTCGGTGAAGGCGCGCGCATTGGCGGCCGGGTCATTGTGGTAACCGCGGATGGTGTACGGGCCGCGAGTGAGCAGATGCCCGGTCGCACCTTCGGCGACCGGGTTGCCATGGTCATCGACCACCAGCACTTCGTCGTCTTCGCTGATCGGGCGCCCCTGGGTGGAGACGATGGTGTCTTCACTGTCATGCAGGCGGGTGTAGTTGACCAGCCCTTCGGCCATGCCGAACACCTGCTGCAGCGTGCAGCCCAGCCCGGCGATCACGCGGCGCGCGGCTTCGGGCACCAGCTTGGCGCCGCCGACCTGAACGACCTGCAGGCTGGAAAGATCGTGCGGTGTCGTCAGGGCGGCCTGCGCCCACAGCAGCGCCAGCGGCGGCACCAGGCCGACACAGGTAACGCGCTCGCGCGCGATCAGGGCGAACGCGGTCTCCGGGCCGGCGCCCGGGCTGAGCACCACCCGGCCACCGGCGTACAGCGTGCCGAAGAAGCCGGGCGAGCTCATGGGGAAGTTGTGCGCGGCCGGCAATGCCACCAGGTAGACGCTGTCCTGGGTGATGCCACAGATCGGGTTGCTGGCGCGGAACGAGTACAGGTAGTCGTCGTGCGTGCGCGGAATCAGCTTGGACAGCCCGGTGCTGCCGCCGGAGATCTGCAGGAACGCGACCGACTGCGGATCCGGATCGGGTGGCAGCTGCTCAAGATCGCCTGCCAGCGCCTCCAGCGCGGTGAACCCGGCCGCGTCACCGGCGATGATGACGTGCTGCACCTCGGGCACCTGCGCCTGCAGTTCGCTCGCAAGGGTGCGGTAATCGAACCCGTCGCCACTGGCGGCGGCGATATAGGCGCTGGCCTCGGCCTTGCGGGCGAAATGCGCGACTTCGGTGATGCGGTGCGCGGGCAAGGCGTAGACCGGGATCAACCCGGCACGGAACAACCCGCAGACTACCGTCACGAATTCGGGCACGTTGCCAAGCTGGACCACGACGCGGTCGCCCGGGGTCAGCCCCTGCGCCAGCAGACCGGCACCGATGCGGCCGGCTTCCTGCCACAGCTGGGCATAGCTCAGGCGGGTATCACCGCCGACCACGGCGATATCGCCGGCGAACCGCTCGGCGCGCTCGCGCAGGAAGCCCGGGAAGGTCTCGCCGCGCCAATGGCCGGCGGCGCGATAGCGCGCGACCAGGGCGGGCGGCCAGACCTGGCGCAGCGGCACCCGGGCGGAAGAGAAGGATGCGTTCATGAGCAGCTCCCGCACATCAGAAAGGACGAACGTCATGGACGCCGAGCGCGGTCAGCAGGGCCATGAACTTGGCGGCCGTTTCAGCCACCTCGAGATCGGGCTGGGAACCGGCGACGATGCCGGCACCGGCATACAGGCGCACTTCGGTGCGCTGCACGCGGGCGCAGCGGATCGCTACGTACCAGTCCCCCTCGCCCTGGGCATCGGTCCAGCCGACGGCGCCGGCATAGAAGCCCCGCGCGACCGGCTCGGCCTGGCGGATCAGCTCCAGCGCCTGCTGGCGCGGCGTGCCGCACACCGCGGGGGTGGGATGCAGCAGTGCGACCAACGCCGCCGAGGACACCGAAGGGTCCTTCAGCGTGCCGTGGATGCGCGTGCCCAGGTGCCACATGGTGGCGGTGGCATGCAGCGTCGGGCGCGGCTGCGCCTCCACGTGATGGCACAGCGGCGCCAGGGCGGCCACGATGGCCTCGACCACGTGGCGGTGCTCGTCGTGATCCTTGGCCGAGGCCAGCAGCGTTTCCGCCGCGCGTGCATCTTCGGCGGGATCGGACGAACGGCGGGCCGACCCTGCGAGCGGATGCGAGAGCACGCGGTCACCCCGCTTGGAGACCAGCAGTTCCGGTGTCGCTCCGACCAGCCAGGCCGGTTCAGTCGCGCCCGTTGCGGGCACCGGCACCACGTAGGTGGCCACGCTGGGGTCTTTGCCCAGGCGCGCGGCCAACACGCGCGGGTGCAGCGGCTGCGCGGTGGTGACCCGCAGGCTGCGCGCCAGCACGACCTTTTCCAGCGGGCTGCCGGTGCGCTGCAGTTCCCCGACCGCTGTCGCCACCGCCTGCGCATACGCATCGGCGGGTGGCTCGGCGAGCACATCACCGACCAGCGTCGGTGTTTCCACACGCACCACGGTGGGCTGGCCGGAGATCTGATCCGGCTGGTACAGCGCATCGCCCTGCTCGGGATCGAACGGCACCGCGCCGACCAGCAGGCGCGGCCCGGAGCGCGGCGCGGCGAAGAACGCGGCCACACGCTCGGCCAACGTGGCGGTGGCGCCGGACGGCAAGTGCGCGCGCACGCCCTGCGCTTCCAGTGCCTGCTGCGGGCTGCGCAGCAGGAAGTACGGAGCGTCGGCCGCATCGGGGGTGGCGGTGCCGGTCTTCTCATCAGCCACACGGCGGATCAGCATCTCGTTCATGCCGCACCCCGCGCGCGGTGCATCGCGGCGGACAGCGCCAGGACCAGCAGCACCACGCCGACCAGCAGATACGGCGCACTCGGGGACCACCGATACAACAGCGTGCCGATCATCGGCCCCACCACCATGCCCATGCCCTGCACCGAGGCGACGGTGCCCGCGGCGGCGCCCTGCTCGTGCGCCTGCACCGAATCGGCCGCCAGCGCCTGGAAGTTGGGAAACACAAAGCCCATGCCGAACGCCGCGAACGCATAGCTGGCCAGCAGCTGCCACGGCACGCTGACCAGCGCGACCGACGCAAAGCCGAGACCGGAGATCAGCGCGCCGACCAGGATCCAGCGCGTGGGGCGGATGTCCTTGAGCTTCATCACCAGGCCCTGGGCGAAGATCAGCCCCACCCCGACCGCGGTCAGCGCCAACCCGGCCATGCGTGCACCGTCGGCCGGTGAGAGCTGCAGGCGATCAATCGCGAAGAAGCCTACCGTCACCTGCGCGATGGTGACCGAGATCATCGCCACGAACACCGCCAGCAACGGCAGCCGCAGGCGCGCATCGCCCAGCCCAAGGGTCGGCTTGGGCCCGGTGTGCGCCGGCGCGACGGGCGGCGTGTTCGGCAACCGCCACCAGATCATCAGCAGCGACAGCAGTGGCAGCAACGCGGCCACATACAGGGTGAGCGAGAGATTCTGGTACGCGATCCAACCCGCGGCGGCCGGGCCCAGCACCATGCCCAGCGCATTGGCAGTACCGAGTTTGGCCATCACGCTGCCGCGCTGCCCCGGGGCGGCCTGGTCGGCGATGATGGCCGCGGCGGTCGGCGGCACGGCGGCGTAGAACAACCCGACCAGGGCGCGAGTGCCGACCAGCACCAGCACGGAGATCCACACCGCCGGCGGTGAGGTCAGCGCCACGTCCACGAACACCGCCAGCGCCACGTAGATCACCGCGTAGGCGGCCAGTGCGATCAGCAGCACGCGCTTGCGGCCTATCCGATCGCTGAGCGCCCCCCAGCGGCGCGCCGAGAGCATCCACAACACACCGGCGGCGGTGACCGACAGGCCGGCGTGCCACTCGGCCAGGCCCAGCACCCGCACCACCGGGCCGATCACGGACACGAACGCCATCATCGCCATGGTGCCGAGCAACGCGGCGGAAACGAGGGCAGGCAAACCGGATACGACAGGACGTGCAGACATTGAACACCACAGCCAATAAGAAGTTGAACCACGCGGTGCGCCTTGGCGCGCGCGGTTCTGCCATCCGGTTGCGAACGCATCACCGCCCTGCGATCCATCAAATGATAACGGCTCGCATTTGCGTTTGATAGTGCAGTCTGTACGGAATGTTCATCTGCGCAGGTAACGCCGCCTGCGACAAAAAAGCACTACATCTTCGGTTGACTGCGCACCCCTACCCCACTATGTTGTGTCCATCGGCTCCCCGCTTCCGCCAGGCCCGGTGCATCGTCGCAACGCCGCGTTGCCGTTGAACGCCCCGTTGTGCCCACCTGACCGGCGCCTGGAAGCAAGGCCCGTCGCCACCGATGTGAGCCTGCGGCGACGTATTCCTGCACACGCAGGGCCTGCCCACCAATCACGCCTTCTGTCCGGCTGCCGCACGGCTCTGCCGCGCTGCCTGCCGAGTACTGCGCCATGCATGGAGAACGCATGAACACCGACGACACCGTCACCTCGCCCGCCACCGCGCCCACCGATACCGCTGTTGATGCGGCGACCGCCACTGAAACGATGTGGATCACCAAGGAAGGCGGCAACCGCCGCATGCCGTTCGACCAGGCGCGGCTGGAGCGCACCGTGCACAGCGTGCATGCCGAGTTCCCGCAACTGGAGGTGGCCGACTATCTGCGCAGCGTGCTCGGGCAGATCGCGCGGCGGCAGCAGCTCAGCGCCGATGAGATGGTGGACCTGCTGATCCGCGAGGCGGAATCGCGTATCGACCTGACCGCACCGGACTGGGAGCACTTCGCCGCCCGCCTCTATCTGCGGCGGCTGTACAAGCGCGCCAGCAAGAACCGCTTCTACGATGCCACGCTGAAGTACGGCTCGTACGTGGGGCTGCAGGAGAGCCTGGCCGACCGCAACGTCTACTCCATCGACATCCTCAAGGCCTATTCCAAGGATGAACTGGAGGAAGCCGGCCAGATGATCGAGCCCGAGCGCGACACGCTGTTCGCCTACAACGGGCTGTACCTGCTGGCCACCCGCTACCTTGCCACCGATCACTCGCGTGCGGTGTACGAGCTGCCGCAGGAGCGCTGGCTGACCATCGCGCTGTACCTGATGCAGCACGAACACGAACATGGCGAGCGCTCGCGGCGGCGACGGATGCTGCTGGTGCGCGAGGCCTACTGGGCGCTGTCCAACCTGTACATGACGGTGGCCACACCGACCCTGGCCAATGCCGGCAAGGTCGGCGGCCAGCTGTCCTCGTGCTTCATCGACACGGTGGATGACAGCCTGCAGGGCATCTACGACTCCAACACCGATGTGGCGCGCGTCTCCAAGCACGGCGGTGGCGTGGGTGCGTACCTGGGCTATGTGCGCTCGGCGGGCTCCTCGATCCGCGGCGTGGCCAATTCCTCCGGCGGCGTGGTGCCGTGGATCAAGCAGCTCAACAATACCGCGGTAAGCGTGGATCAGCTCGGCCAGCGCAAGGGCGCGATCGCGGTGTACCTGGATGTCTGGCACCGCGACATCGAGGCCTTCCTCGATCTGCGCCTGAACAACGGCGATCAGCGCCTGCGCGCGCACGATGTGTTCACGTCGGTGTGCCTGCCGGACCTGTTCATGGAAGCGGTCGAGCGTCGTGGGGACTGGTACCTGTTCGACCCGTATGAAGTGAAGCGGATCAAGGGCTGGTACCTGCAGGATTTCCACGATGAGCAGCGCGGCCAGGGCAGCTTCCGCGAAAAGTACGAGGAGGTCGTCGCCGACGAGCGCATCAGCCGGCGCACCATCAAGGCCATCGACCTGTTCAAGCGGATCATGGTGAGCCAGCTGGAGACCGGCAATCCCTTCATGTTCTACCGGGATGAAGTGAACCGGATGAACCCGAACAAGCATGCCGGCAACATCTATTCCAGCAACCTGTGCACCGAGATCCTGCAGAACATGAGCCCCACCCGCATGATCCAGGAGATGATCAGCGGCGACCAGATCGTGACGACCAGGCAGGCCGGCGATTTCGTGGTGTGCAATCTGTCCTCGATCAACCTCGGCCGCGCAGTCACCGCCGCGCCGGACCTGCTGACCAGCGACGTGCTGGAGCGACTGGTGCCGATCCAGGTGCGGATGCTGGACAACGTGATCGACCTCAACCAGCTGCCGGTGCCGCAGGCGACCATCACCAACCGCAAGTACCGCGCGATCGGGCTGGGCACCTTCGGCTGGCACCACCTGCTGGCCGTGCAGCAGATGGAATGGAACTCCGCCCAGGCCGAGGACTACGCCGACAGCCTGTACGAGCGCATCAACTACCTGACCATCCAGGCCAGCATGACCCTGGCCAAGGAAAAGGGACGCTACAGCGCCTTCGTCGGCAGTGAGTGGCAGAACGGGGAGTACTTCCGCGCCCGTGGCTATGACAGCCCGGCCTGGCGCGAACTGGCCGCGCAGGTTGGCGTGAACGGCCTGCGCAATGGCTGGCTGATGGCGGTCGCCCCGAACATGAGCACCGCGCAGATCGCCGGCTCCACCGCCTCGATCGACCCGGTCTACGGCGCGTTCTACTACGAAGAAAAGAAGGACTTCCGCCGCCCGGTGGCCGCGCCGGGCCTCTCGCTGGAGACCTACCCGTACTACGAGAAGGGCGCCTACCGGGTGGACCAGTTCGCCAGCATCCGCCAGAACGCCCGCCGCCAGCGCCACGTGGACCAGTCGATCAGCTTCAACCTGTATGTGCCCAGCACCATCCGCGCCAGCACGCTGCTCGCGCTGCACATGAGTGCCTGGCGCGAAGGGCTGAAGACGACCTACTACGTGCGCTCGAACGACATCGATATTTCTGAGTGCGAATGGTGCGGGTAGGCGCATCGCATCCGCGCTGACGCTCCCATGGTTCGCTGCGCAAACCATGGGCCCCGCATTACAACCCCCCAGACCCCCGCCGCTTTGCCGCCGCCCCCTGACTCAGGGGGCTCTGCTCCAGGACACACCCCGATGGCCATCCCCCTCGAACGCATCAAGATCCTCGAACCGCGCCACCCCAACCGCTCCACCGGCATCATCAATGGCCGCACCAGCGGCATCCTCAACTGGAACGACATCCCCTACCCGTCCTTCTACCGGGCGTACAAGGAGCTCTCGACCAACTTCTGGATTCCGGACGAAGTGGACATGAAGGGCGACGCGCGCCAGTACGGCGAGCTCAATGCCCGCGAGAAGAACGCCTACGACTCGATCATCGGCCTGCTCGCCACGCTGGATTCCCCGCAGACGCGCTTCATCTACAACGTCGCCGAGTACATCACCGACCCCGCCGCGCACGCCAATGCGGCGATCATCGGCCAGCAGGAGGTGATCCATAACGAAAGCTACAGCTATGTGCTGGCCTCGATCGCCGGCCTGGCCGACCAGAACCGGGTGTTCGAGATCGCGCGTACCCACCCGACCATCCTGGCCCGCAACGCGCCGATCATGCAGTCCTACGATGACTTCATGCGCGAGAAGACCGCCGAGACGCTGATCCGCGCATTGATCCAGTCCTCGATCCTGGAGGGCATCAACTTCTACTCCGGCTTCGCGTTCTTCTACAACCTGGTCCGCCAGAACCGCATGACCGGCACCGGCAAGATCATCAGCTTCATCAACCGCGACGAACTGGCGCACACCAAGTTCATCAGCGAGCTGATCCGCGCCATCATCGGCGAGAACCCGGCGCTGCAGGGCGAGCAGCTGACTGCCTACGTGCATGAGGCCTTCGAACACGCTATCCAGCTGGAGACGCGCTGGACCGGCGAAGTGCTCGATGGCATCGACGGCATCGACGTGGACGAGATGATCCGCTACGTGAAGTACCGCGCCAACAAGATGGCCGGCATGCTCGGCATCGAGAAGCTGTACAGCGAGACCAACGTCAACGTGATGCCGTGGATCAAGGCCTACGCGGACAACTTCACGGAGACCAAGACCGACTTCTTCGAGATGCGCAACGCCAGCTACAAGAAAACCAACGCGGACAACGGGTTCGATGATCTGTAAGGAGGCAAGGCGATGCATCTCCTGCTGGCCTTCGCCTCGCTGAGCGGCAACACCCGCGAAGTGGCGATGCTGATCCGGTCCCGCTGCGAAGCGCTCGGGCACCGCGTGGACTGGCTCGATGTCGATGCCGGCGACGTGGCCGTGGCGCTCGCCGGTGAGGCGCCCGCCCTGTGCCTGCTCGGCTCATGGACCGACAACGCCGGGCGTACCCCGGCGGAAATGAAGGACGGCGTGGCTGCGCTGCGGGACCGTTTCGGCCTGCCCCTGCCGTTCCCGGTGGCGGTATTCGGCACCGGCGAGACCCAATGGGGCGAGGAGTACTACTGCGGCGCCGCGCACCGGCTGGCAAGGTTTTTCAGCTCCCCTCATCCGGTGCTGGAGATCGAGCAGATGCCGCATGGCGCCGAAGACACCCACACCATCCACCAGTGGACCGACACCGTGTTGGCCCGTACCGAGACACAGACGACATGCTGACCCTGCACGCCCAGACCCCCGAGGACTACTACGCCGCCCTGCGCGAGCACCCGGCCCTGCTGGTGGATTTCCACAAGGACGACTGCCCGGGGTGCCGGATGCTGGAGATGTCGTTGGCCAGCGTGTCCGGCGCCATCGCGGATGCCGGGATGACGCTGTTGAAGGTCAAGCTGGAAACAGTCGGTGAAGGACTGTTCCGCGAACTAGGCTTGCGGCAGACGCCGACGCTGCTGGTGGTGCGCGACGGTCACGAAACCGCGCGGCTGGCGGGGTTCCAGTCGCCGAAGCAGATTCTGTCGGTGTTGGGGGCTGGGTGAAGGACGTCGAGTACGTCACCGCAACGGCGTGGACAACAGCCCGCGACGCTTGAACCACCACTCCAGCGGCAGCGTCACCAACGGTGGCACCGCCGCCGCCAATGCCAGCAGCGCGGCCCACCACGGCCAGCGCAGGCGGATGGCGGCGAGTACCGCGACCACCACGTAGACCATGAAGGCCACGCCGTGGATCGGGCCGAAAATCTTGACCCCGACCGGCGTCGGATCGGCCGCCTGATACTTCAAGTACATGCCGATCAACAACCCGGCCCAGGTCAGGGCTTCGATGAAGGCCACCGTGGCGAAAACGCGGCCCATGGGGCTGATTGGCAGTGCACTCTTCAAGGCGGGCTCAAGCTCGTAACGGACAGGACCCGCATCATAGCCAGCCGATGTGTCTGATGCGAATCATTCTCACAATGCGACCACTCGACCTCCCCGCCGGCCTCATCGCCGGCCGGGAGCCGTGCGCCCGACCGGACCTGCCGATCACCAGCGTGCGCTGATGCGGAAGTCCGCCCGCAGGCTGTCATCGTCCTGCAGCACTTTGTCCAGCGGGTGGCCGAGGTCAAGGCTGTAGCTGTAGCGCTTGGCGAGCTGTCCATTCAGGCCGACGCCGACACTGCTGATGCTGGCCGAGGTGGGATAGTCGCCGCGGACTTCGCCGTGATCGAAGAACACGTAGACATCGTGCGCCTGGCGGTAGGGCCGGTGCAGCTCGACGGTGCCGAAGTAACCTTTCACGCCGGAGAGCGCGCCACGCACGTAGCCACGCACGCTGCCGATGCCCCCCACCTGGAACAAGTTGCTGGACGGCAGGAAGTCGCCGTTGGTGAACTGCCACCCCAGCTGCGCCCGGTACAGCAGGCCGCTGCCGCCGATGCGCTGGGTCCAGCTGGTGGACCCGTTGGCGGTGGTGAAGGCATGCCCTACGGCCAGCGTCTCATCGGTGCGGATGCGCGACACACCCTGATAGAACGTCCAATCGTAGCCGTCGTTACGGTAGCCGGTGCTGATACCTAGGGTCAGGGTCGTCGAATCGACCTCCGACACACGCACGTCGCCGATATCCGAAACGGAGTTGCTGCGCGAGACGTTGGCGACCGTGGACAGCAGCCAGTTCGGCGTGGCCACCCATGGCTGGGTGAAGTCCAGGCCATAGCTGGTCGACTCGCCGGTGATGTCCAGACTGCGGTACGCGCCGTCGATGATGTTGATCTGGCTGCGTGAGACGCTGGCACCGACCCGGCCATTGCGGGTGTTGACGATCCCCGAGTAGCCGATGCGCCCTTCCAGCCCGCCGCGCGACCACGCCACCGAGCCGGCGAGCAGGTCACTGATTCCGGCCAGACCCCAGAACTGGCCGTGCGCACCGTAGCGCTCCCGGCCCGTGGTCTCCACGCCGGAGTTATCGACGAACACGCCCCAGTTGCGTCGGTCCGGCACATCGGCGAGCAGCAGGATGTCGGTCTGGCCGGCGGCCTGGCCCGGCCGCATCAGTGCCCGCACCTGCAGGTCGGTGGTGCGGTTGAGGTAGACCAGCTCATCGCGCAGGCGATCGCTGCGTACGACCTCCCCTACCGGCTGCCGCACCCGCCGCTCGACAAAGCGCACGGGGACCTTGCCCTCCCCGGACACCTCCAGCGTTCCCAGCGTGCCTTCCAGCAAGGTAACGTCAACGCGCCCCTCGTTGATCGACTGCTCGCGCAGCAGCGCCCGTGCCGTACTGATCCCGGCCGCCTCGTAGGCGGCGTTGACCTCGGCCACCAGTGTCTCCAGCTCGGCCAGGTGGACCTCGCGGCCCTCGTAGCGGGCGGCGATCGCATCGAGGGTGGCCTCCGGAAGCAGCGCCGATGGACTGAAACGGACCTCCTTCAGCACGAAGCTCCCACGGGCGTTGGCCAGCCCGCCCTGCTCGGTCGGCGGGGGCGCCGGTTGCACCGGATCCACCACCGGTCGCGCCGGCTGCAACGGCTGGCGCTGCTCGTAGTAGCCATCAATGCGCTGCGAGGTGTCCCTCCCCGCGGTGCCGGTACTGCTCTGCGCATGGGCCAGACAAGGCAGCAGCGCGCTGCCGATCAGGAGCATCCCTCGGTACATGGTGTTTTTTCCGTCGTTCATCAGTTGGGCGCCCCGAGGTTGACCGCGCCGCCGATGGCCGGGATCACCACGTCACGGGCCTTGGCCTCATCACCTTCCGCAGGCGCACGGGCGGGCACCGCCATCTCCGGCGACCGGAGATTCAGCATGCGGCCCATGTAGCGCACCGCGCTTTCGCCCAGGTAGGCCGGCCCGGCATCGATGTGCTCGCGGTTGTAGTTCGGGCTGCTCACCCGGACGCCATCGTTGAACCGCAGTACATAGGCATTGGTATCCAGCAGCCGGCCATCGGCCGCCAGATGGAAGCGGCGGTTCAACTGCATCAGCTGCGCATCCGCCGGGCGCAGTACCGGGCTGGTGTTGTCCATCAGCAGCTGCAGGGATGGCGTGGTCAGCGTCATGCTGCGTTCCACATGGCCATCGGCGATGGCCACGCGCGACGAGGAGGACGTCAGCTGTGCCTCCATGGCCTGCAGCGCGTCGATCAGCCAGGCATCGCGCGGCTGCACGTCCACCACGATCCGGCTGGCGACACCATTGCGATAGCCGGTCAGGGTGGTGGTCAGCGCGCCTTCGCCCGCATCGGACTGCCTTGCCTGTGCCTGCACATCATCGGCGGCCAGGTTCAAACGGGTATCGACCATCGCCTGAGCCAGCGACAAGGTGTCGCGCGCGGACAGCTGTGCAGCGGCTGCCTGCAGCTGGCCACCAGCCAACGAACCGGCCTGTGCGTCCATGTAGGCCGTGGTGCCGGCGCTGGCACGCTCGAAGCCGATGCTGCCGCCGGCAATGATCGAGTGGGCGCCACCGCTGCGGCCGCTGGAGAACTGGATATCCCGACCTGCCTGCAGCGCTGCGTTGCCACCGGCCTGGTACGCGCCCCACTGCTGGGTGCCGCCGCTGGTCGCCACCAGGTCGCCGCCGGCGCGGGCCGCTTCGATCCGGATATCCCCTACGGCCTGCAACTGCAGGGCTGTCCCCGCCTCCAGCTGTCGGCCCTGAACATCCGAGCCCCGCGATGCCAGCGCGATGCCGCCGGCCGCCTGCAACGCGTCGAACCGCAGCGCTTCATGGGCGGACAGGCCAATGCCGCAGCCTGCGTTGAGCGTGCCGATGGCCAACCCGGCACCGGCATCGCCGCGGAAGTTGCAGCCCACGGTCACTTCATCGGCGGAGAGGTGGGTGCCTGCAACCCAGTCACCATCCACCCCGATCGCTGCCGTGCCCACCTCGATGGACTGACCGGCGCGCAGCGTCATCGAGCCATCGACAGCCGCGCTGCCGACGGTGATGGCGCCGCCCGCGTTGAGCACCAGCGACTGCGCGACCGTTGCATTGCCAAGCTGCACATCCGTGCCGCCATCGATACTTGCCTGCCCCCCCACGGCAGCATTGTCGATGGCCAGCAGACCTCCAGCGTTCGCGGTGAAGTCGCCGTTGCTGGTCAGCTGCTGGATCTGCAGCGCACCGGCCGCATCCAGCTGCATCGCCGCCCCGGAGGACAGCGTCTGCGCTACCAGCGTGGCACCCGTGGTTCCTCTCAGCGCCCCCTGTGCCTGCAGTGTGCCAATGTCCATCGCCCCGCCGCTGCGAAGCTGCGCATCGCCACCGACCGTGGCGGCACGCACATCCAGCGTGCCGGCCGCACCAACGTCCAGCGACTGCCCGACTACCCCCTGGGCCAGGCGTACGTCCGCAGCGCCTTCAAGGCGCGCATCGCCATCGGCCACCAGGTCGCCGATGCCGAGCAGTCCGCCGGCCGCAGCGGCAAGATCGCCGGCGCTGCGCAGCTGCTGCACCTCCAACGCATCGGACGCATCCAGCTGCATTGCCGAACCCGACGACAGCGTCTGCGCCACCAGCGCGGCACCGGCGGCCGCGTTCAGTGCGCCCTGCGCCTGCAGCTCGCCAATGCGCATCGCTCCGGCGCTGTGAAGCTCCGCATCGCCGCCGACCCTCCCCAGGGCCACCGCAAGCGCGCCGGCGCTGTTCACGACGGCATCGGCGCCAGCATCAAGGCGGCCGATGTCGGCAGACGCCGTCTCCAGCTGGAGGTCGGTTGCCGCATCCAGCAGATCCGCTTGCAGATGCGCGTCGCTGTGCAACGAGACCGCCCCCGAGGCGGCCACCACGTCTCCCACCACACCCCCGTTGGGAAGGCGCAGGTGGATGTCCCCGCGGTCGCTGCGTGCCAGCGCAAGCTGGCCGACATCGACCGTGATGGCCTGCGTATCACTGCCGATTCCATCGCCCGCCTGCAGGCTGGCCAGCACGTTGCCGCCGCCACCGATGTTGACGGCTGCGTCTCCATTGGAATCGATGCGGCCGTCAGCCTGCAGCATCACGCTGCCCGTGGCGGTGTTACCGGTGACGGCTACCTTGCCTACCCGGATATCCGCACTGGAACGCACCGCCACCACCCGGCCCGCACTCAGCTGGCTCCCTACCCCCATCGCAACGCCGCCTGCATCGATCTGCACACTGTCGCCAGCGCTGACCTGGGCCCCCGCAGCCAGCGATGTGGCCTGCAGCGAGAGCAGCTGCAGCACCTGGTCAATGGCGGCATCCCCCAACTGCAGGCCGCCACCGGCGGCGACATGGGCGGATGCAGCGCGCAGGTTGCCAATGCGGATATCGCCCATCGGGGCACTGACCGTCGCCTCGCCCGCGGCCTCCACCACCGCCAGCTCGGCACCGCCATACCCCGTGGCCTGCAGATCGCCGCCGGCCTGCAACTGCAGCGCACTCAGTCTGCCCGTGGTGCTCAACAGCTGCAGGTCCCCACCTGCGGTGAGCGTGCCGATCGGCATGTCCACGTCGCTGGAAAGGCGCACCTGGCCTCCCGCCACGCCATCCAGCCGTCCGCCGGCCACGATCCGCAGGGCCAGCGAAGTGCCGTCCTCGTCGCGGATGTCGTCGCGCACGGCGAGCTGGATGTCGCGCCCGGTCAGCGTGCTCACGCCCTTGAGGTAGGACAGCAGGCTGCCATCGCCCACATCCAGGACCACGTCCTGATTCGCTCTCACCAGCCCGATGCGCAGGTTGCCGGCCTGCTGCGCCAGGCGCACATGCTCACCGGCGTTGGCCAGCAGCAGGCTGCCGTTGATCTGCACGCGCAGCGGCTGACCATCGTGGCCCATGATGCTGCGCAGGGCGCTCAGGCTGAGGTCCTTGCCGACGCTCAGTGTTGCGCCGGCGGCGCTGCCGCCGGTATCGGTGATATCGCCGTCACTGCCGATACGCACGTTGCCCCCGGCAGTGAAGCTGTCCAGCGCCAGCGACGTGCTGCCCTGCAGGTAGGCATCGCCGCCCACATCGGCATCGATCCCGCCCGTGGCCGCCAGGACCACCGGTGCCGTGCTGCGGATGCGCAGCGACACCACCACGGCACCGCCGCGCACCTGATCGGGCGTCAGCACGTTGCCCGCTGCGTCGAGCATCTGCACGTCGCCCGGCGTGGTCGCAAGCCGCATGGCCAGCATCGCCTCGGCACTGAGGTTGCCGCTGTTCACGTCCGCCAGGCTGACCGTGTATTCCTTGTCCAGGCGACCGAGGTCATCGCGGGCACGCAGGGTGACATTGCGCCCGATGATGACCGGTTCGGCATTCAGGGCCGAACCGGTGGACGGTTCCAGTGCATTGGCATTGAACACGTAGCGCAGCTGGTCCTGGCTCCACTGTGAGTCAGCCGTCATGCCATCAAGAAGTGCCGCCTTGCGTGCGGCCACCATGGCGCTGTCGCCAGCGCTGGCAGCCAGCTCATAGCGGTACCCCGCGTTGAAGACCGCGAAGATCGCTTCCTGCTGCCAGCCGCTGCCGAAGGCGTCGGTGAACACCGTCCCCAGGCGGTTGAAGCGCTCGGCGAGGTAGTCACTTACCCCTGCATCGTCCAGGCTGCCGCCCCGCGCGGCTTCTGCCATGGCGCGGAACAGGTTGATGGCGGTGCCACCGGCCACGTAGCGCCCATCCACGACACTGCCCAGCGAGCGGAGCTGGAAGTACTCGGCGTAGCTGGCGTCAACCTGGCTCTGATAGCTGGTGATCGACTGCTGGCCGCCGCCCTGGAACAGTTTGAGGTTGTCGCGGAGGCTGGCCAGCTGTGCTTCGTTGAGGAAACTGGACGAGGCGCGCTGGGAGCCGCTGTAGATCGAGCCCGAGGGGGCCTCGATCAGCACGTCGCCGGCCAGCGATTCGATGCGCTGGACCCAGAAGTCGCCGCCGAGGTCGCGCAATGCGATGTCACCGGTCGCCCGAGCCGAGATGAGCCCACCCTCCAGCACGCCGTCGCTGCGGGTACGCTCGCCGGCATCGACCACCAGGGGCCGGGAGAGCGAGCCGATGGCACCGTAGACGCTGTCCAGGGTGATGTCGGCACCGATGATCGACGCAGCATTGCCGTTGGCCGCACCTTCAATGTCGTACTTGGCGCGCAGCCACACATCGCCACGGCCGGTGCCACTGCCGGCGTTGATCAGCACCTTGGCTGCCGAATCCACGTCCAGCGCAATGTCACCGCCCGCACGGGCCACCAGGTTGCCGGCGGCCACGGTGGCGCCGTTGGCGTTGGTGTAGGACACCATCTGGACATCCAGCGGATTGGTGGCTTCGCCGGCCTGGGCGCCGACAATGCTGCCGATGCTGCCGGCCGCGTCGAGGGTCAACTGGTTCGTGATGATCCTGGCATCACGCGATGCGCTGACGATGCTGCCGTTCTCGCTGGTCAGGAAGGTCCGGCCATCGGTGTTCTTCAGAACACCATTGATACGGATGGTCTGGCCGGAGTCGACGTCGAGCAGGCCTGCATCGTTGGCGCTGAAGTTGATGCCGATCCGGTTGTCGGCCTTGGCCGTGTTGGTGACGACCAGCGTGCCAGTGCGCGGGGCGCGCTGGTACCAGCTGGTGCGCCACGTGCCACCGTCATTGAACTCATTGCTGCCCGGGAAACCGTAGTTGTAGCGGCAGCCACTTTGGTTCTTCTTCTCGCAGCGGTAGTTCACGCGTGAATCAAGGTAGCTGCCGAAGTCGCCGGTCAGCTGCGACTCGAAAACCGCCACGCCGCCTG
The DNA here is from genome assembly GCF_052232875.1 of Stenotrophomonas sp. PUT21. Classification (NCBI taxonomy): domain Bacteria; kingdom Pseudomonadati; phylum Pseudomonadota; class Gammaproteobacteria; order Lysobacterales; family Lysobacteraceae; genus Stenotrophomonas; species Stenotrophomonas sp. PUT21. Next base: position 1,924,983 of record NZ_CP197645.1, read on the forward strand.
CCTTGTTGCCGTACGTGACCTCGGAGGTTTCCCACTGCTGGCCGTTGAAGACGGTGTTGTTGTACCTGTCTACCCAGCGCCAGTTCTCGGCAGTAAGTACGCCGTTATCGGACTGGATGTTTCGCGCGATGCGGGCGGTCTGTGTCCAAGTCGCGAACATGCCGGCGCGCGGGTCATACGCGGTCGTGTTGCTGAGGGCCGATACCCCCGGGGCATCCCAGTTCAGGGCATTCACACCGCCCTGATAGCCCTTCACGTTGCCGTTGCCGTCGCGCAGATACCACGAGGCGGTATTGAGCTCACGGTCGCGGATGGTGATCTGCCCGGGCGCCCCGTTGCCGACCAGGATGTTGCCAAGCTGCAGGCCCACATCGGCCAGGCCATTGTTGATGACCACCGAGCCCTTGCCACTGACCACATTGAGCGAGCCGGCGGTGGATGTGCTGACGATGCGGCCATCGAGGTAGATCGAACCGCCCCCGTTGGCCGAAATGTCCGGCACGATGAACTGGCGGTTGAGCGAATCGTACTTCAGGGCGATGCGGGAAGAATCTGCGCCGGACTTCGCCACGAACATGGCAGGCACATCGAAGATGCCCTTGCTGGCCTGGCTGTCCTTGCCGTCGATCCAGGCGCGCAACGCGCTGCTTTCGACTAGAATCGCCGAGTAGTCGACCGGCCGCCCCGCCTTCAGCGCGACGTTGACGTCGATGTAGTTGGCCGTGATCTTGATGCCACTGCCGGCGTTCACACCGCTGCCCGTGCTGGGCACCTGGCCAAGGCTGGCGTTGCTGACGTCGTCGGGCTGCGTGGTAAGCAGGGTACGCAGATTCCGGGCATTCACCTTTGGCAGGTAATTGGTGTCCCTGTGGCTGTACCGCGATACCACGCCACCATCGTAGTACTGCCCACCCAGCGCTGAAGCGGTGCAGTCCTTGTCGCCGATGCGATAGCGGCATGCACCAAACACAAGGATGCTGGGGTTGTTGACGTCGTTGCCGGTGCCGTACAGCAGGTAGTCGGTCAAGCTCATGCCGGCCGCGGCGGCCGCTGCGCCGTACTTCGCGTTGGCGATGTACGCCGCGGCGTCGTCGGCATTGGTGATGCCCGATGCCACGCTGTGGCGTGCCCACAGCGCGCTCACCACATTGCCGTACCAGTTTTTCGAGCCGAGGTTGTAGCCAACCTCCCCGTTGGGGGCATTGATCGTCACGCTTTCGGCGAGCTGCTCGCCCCAGCTCTGGATGTTGCCGAGCGCGTTGTACATGTCCAGGTCGCCGCCCGTGACCGAGATCAGCCCGCCCGCACCGATCGCAGCGGTGCCGCTGGTCGCCTCGTTGCGGATGCTCACCAGCGCATTGCTCTGCCCCGGGTTCTGGCTGACGCCGATGCCCACGGCCTGGTTGCTGTTGCCGGTGAACAGCACGTTGCCGCCGCTGTACTCGGGTACCAGGATGTCGCCTGCCAGCAGCAGGTTGTCGGTACTGCGGTTGGTGATGGTGATCTTCGGCGCGCCCTTGGCGGTGACCGACCCGCTGCCGAGGATGTTGCGTCCATACAGGATCACATCGCCGCCGGCCGCATACAGGTCGCCGATGGTGTGGGTATAGAGCGCATTGCCGGAGATCGCATCGAAATCGTGGATGCCCGACGCGTTCAGTCGGGCCTTCAGCGCGCTGCTGAGCTCGCGCTGGGTATCGAACGGCAGCACATCACCCCCACTGCCGGTGCTGGTCAGCTTGCCATTGGCATCGATCAGGATATCCAGCACGTTGTAGCGCCCGGCGACGACGCGGCCATCGATCAGCACATCACCGCGGGTGCTGCCACCACTGCGGCTGTCGCGCACGGTGACCGGAATGAACCCCAACTGGTAGCCGGTGGCGGCGCCATCGGCGTTGCGGAAGACATTTTCACCGTAAGCACCGATCGACACGAATGCGCCACTGAGCAGTTCACTGCCCGCGGCCAGAGTGGTGCTCGCGTTGCTGTTCACCGTGGAGGACGCCGAGGAATCCGGCACCGCGATGAGCCCGCGGCTGTACCCCTGCGAGACCGCATTGGCGGCCAGGCGTGAGGTCCAGCCATTCATGCCGTCCTGGCCGGCGGAGACGAAGGCGTTGTGCAGCGATTCCAGCTTCGCGCCGCGGCCGACATTGACTTGCTGGTCCATCGCCAGCGCCACGTCCGCGTCTGAGATGCCGACCGCAGCCAGCACACCCCAGGTGTTCACCAGCGCGGTGGCGCCGATGTCCGTCGCGGCGTAAGTGCCGACGTTGAGCATGTAGCTGCTCTGCAGGCGCGCGTCATCGCCGATGTTCACGCGGTTGCCGAGCACCGCATTGGTGCGGGCCTTGACCACGGCGGCATTGATCGCCCCGCCGGTCGTCAGCCCCGCACGGTCATCGGTGTTCGCACGGGTGTTTGCCACGAGGTCCAGCGCGCCGCCATCGCCCGGCGTCGGTGCGACGCCGGCGCGCAGCAGGGCGCCCTTGCCGATATCGATGGTGCTGCTGCCATCCAGCCGGGTGACCACCTGTGCGGCACTGCCACTGAGGACACCGCCGCCGGCCGCGCTGGCGGCAAGCTCGCTGCCCAGCGTGCCGGTGTAGTTGTTGTCGGTGCGCAGCACCAGCGATCCGGCCGAGACAATCTGGGCGTCCTCGTCCACCAGCAGCCCGACGGTCGCGTCCGCACGGTTGTTCACGTTGGCGCCACTGGCGTTGAGCACGCCTGCACTGGTGCTGTTCGCGCTGCCCGCGTAGTTGCTGTCGTGCAGCGCACGGGCGTCAAGGCGGCTGACATCCAGCACGGCGTTGCGGCCGATGGACAATTGCGTGGTGCTGTCGGTGCGCGTCGCTGCCAGCGCCGCGTTGCCCGCAATGAGCCCGCCGGTGCCCGCCGTGGCGTTGGCGCGATTCTCGTCCTTGCCGCTGGCGGCGAGTGTGGTGCTGCCTGCGTAAAGCAGGCCCCCCGCCCCCACGGTGACGCCGGTGGTCGCCGAGGACCGCGCGTTGGCATCGACGACGCCAGCGGCCAGCAGGCCCGCCACGCTCAGCCCGGTGGCATCGGCATGCTGGTTGCTGTTGTTGACTGCGCGCATCGCGATGGTGCCGCCGCGCGCGTAGTCGATGATGTTGTTTGTGGAATAGGCCTCACCCTGCACCACCACGTTGGACCCAAGCGCTGCCTGCACCGCGTTGGTGCTGGCAGCGGTGGCGAAGGCGCCGGCGCCGGCCAGATACAGGCCACCGGAACCGGCGACCGCGCGTGCATCCACGCTCCCGCCGTGGACGCTGGCCAGGATGTCCAGCCCACCGCGGTTGGACAGCACCGCACCATCGCCTACATGGGCGTCCACCTTGGCACGGGCGGTGGCATCGGCGACCGCCGCACCGACCGCCAGCCCGCCGGCCAGTGCAGCACCGAAGGCCTCGGCCGAGACCTGGGGGGCGGCCTCGGCATGCACCTCAATGCTGCCGCCCACCCCGGATACGCGTGTCCGCTCGCCCAGCCAGGCGCGCACGTCGGAGCCATCGTCGGCCAGTGCGACGGCGGCGCTGACGCCGGCCAACACGCCACCGGCCGCACCCCACGCGCCTGCATGCGCGCCGCCCAGCGAGCTGGCGGCGAAGGTCACGTTGCCAAAGCCGGCCAAGGTACTGTCGTTGTGCAACCACGCCTGGACGTTAGCGTTGCGTGCCGCGGTTGCAACGACCGCGCCGGCGGCGAGTGCACCGGCCGCCATGCCGGTGGCTGTCACATCCAGCGTGCTGGCATCGCTGGCACGGACCGCAAGACCCTGGCCCTGGCTGCCTGCCTGCAGGTCACCGGCCACCGTGGCCGATACCGTCTGTTCCAGGCGCGCCAAGCCGATGGCAGCGCCGACGCCCACCAGGCCGGCACCGCCGGCATAGACGTCCAGACCTGCGGCCTTGCCTGCGCTGCCGTCGCCGGCGCTGGCGAGCACCGCGATGGAACCGGCCCGCGTGCTGTTCGCCGCCAGCACCGCCTCGGTGCTGCCATACAGGCCGGTCATGCCGAATGCGCCGCCCACGCCGAGGCCACCGGCGCCGAGGCCACCGACCTTGTTGCTGCTGCTCATCAAGGTCTGCGCGCTCACCTCAAGCGCGCGTGCCTGCACGCTGCCGCCACGGATGCTGGCGCTCACCAGGTCCCCACGACCCTGCAGACTGCCGATGTCCACCTGGGCGCGGCTGTTCAGCGCGCCGGCGCCCTGCGCGCCCAGGGTGCCGTCCAGCGCGGCGGCGTCGATCTTCTGGCCATTGCCCAGCTGCTTGAGGCTGGCAAAGGTGCCCCCCAGTTCCGTGTCACTGTCACCACGGTCGCCAATGCCGGCCAGCAGCAGCCCGGCAGCGCCGCCGATGCCGGTGGTGGCGCCCACGCCAGCCGTCACGGTGACCATGTCCACCGCGCGATCGGAGAGGGCATTCACATCGATGCTGCCCGTGGTCGACAGCGTGCTGTCTTCCACGGTGGCCTTGACGGTGCTGCCAAGAATGGCCACCGAGGCACCCGCACCTACACCGCTGCCGGCGATGCCCACGCCCACCGCACCGGAGTACGCGGACAGCCGCAGAATATCTTCGGCCACCACCGCCATATCGGTGGCATCCACCGAGGCCTGGGTGACCAGCGCACGGGTGTCGTTCTGCAGCAGGTGCACCTGTGCCATGCCGGCGATGCCGGCGGCGCCGGCACCCGCGCCACTCACCGCCACGCCATTGAAATCAGAGCGGCTGCGCGCGTTCACGTCGAGGTCGCGTGACACGAAAATGTCGGTCGCGCGCCCACTGTCGCCCACCTGCGCCAGCGTGGTCGCGGTGCCCATGTTGACCAGCGCGGTGCCGGCCACGGCCGCCCCACCCCCCAGTGCGCCTGCGCCGCCCACCAGCGAGGCCGCGTTGTCGCTATGGGCGTTCACCGCCAGTGATCCCGCCCGCAGGGTGCCGCCCAGCACGCTGGCGCGGGTATCGGTGGTGAAGTGGTTGACCACGCCGGTGGCGGCGCCGCCGGTCAGCCCTGCAGCCGCGCCGACCACGATCGCCAGCGCGTTCTGGCTGCCATTGGCCTCTACCGTGACCGCGTCGGCGGCCGACAGGGTGGCGCCCTCGATGCTGGCGCTGGCATGGCTGTCGAACAGGTTGGTCGAGAGCGCTCCTGCGCCCGAGAATACGCCCGCGCTGGCGGCGATGCCGGCCACATAATTGGCCGAAGCCACGTGATGGCTGGCGCGCACATCCACGCTCTGCTCCGCTGCGGCGAGACCTGCGCTGTCCTGGTCGGGGTCGCTGCTGGTGCCCAGCCCATGCTGGTTGATCCGTGCGTCCTTGATGATCGCGGTGGTACTGCCGGCGATGTCGTTGACGGCCGCCATCACCGCCACCGCACCACTGGCGATCGGGGTGGTACCGAGCGCGCCACTGACGCCGATGGTCCTGACCTGCTGGCGCGTGGCCGCATTGACCGCGATGCCATGCACGTCGATATGGCCGGTGCCCAGGTCCACCGTATCGAAATCCATGCCGGCGGCGTCGGTACGGGTGCTGTGGGTATTGCCCGCTGTGCGCCGGCCACTGTCCACGCCTGTCAGCGCATCTCCCATGCCCAGCGCGGTCACGGCAGTTCCCGCACCGGTGATCGCCGCCTCGGTGCTGCCATCCACCAGGTTGACGACGGTACCCAGGCCGATGCCCGCGTTGACGCCCCCGCCGATGCTGCCGGCGTACACGTCAATCTGCTGCGCCTGCGCGGCGAGCACGCCAACGTTGTCCTGTGCCAGGACATTGGCGCCTGCTTCAATCCGTGCCGAGACGGCGCCCTTCATCCGGTTGACCGCCACCGAGGCTGCGCCACCGACCGCGCCGCCGCCGCCCAGGCCAGCGGCCACGGTGCGGATGCGGTTGCCCTGACCGGCGGCCTTTCCGGAGGCATCGGCCTGCACCAGCAGATTGCGGACATCCAGCTCCAGCGCGCTACCGGACACCACCGCCGAGGTAGTGCCGCCGATATCGTTGTAGGCCACTGCCGCGCCCACGCCCACGCTGCCGCCGACCGCTGCGCCACCCGCCAGCGAATCGATGCTGCGCTCGTCACGGGCGCTCACCTTCACATCAGCCAACGGGTTGTGCAGGCTGCTGTCAGTCAGGCTGGCCTGGGTATCGGAGTGGATCAGGTTGGTGGTGACACTGCCGGCCACCGCGGCCGTGCCCGCCCCCGCACCGGAAACGGCCGCCGTACGCACCAGGCTGCGGTTGGCCGCATCGATGCTCAGCGCACTGGTGCCGCCCAGCGTGGCATTCTCCACCACGGCACGGGTACGGCCGCCGATGTCGTTGACGCTGCTGGCTGCGCCGATGCCTGCCGTCCCCCCGGCCGACAGCGCGCCCCCCAACGAATAGGCCGCACCCGAGGTATCGGCGCTGACGGACACCGCGCCGGAGATGCCACTCCCCTGCCCGGTGACACCCCGCAGGCGGGCCTCGGTGAGGGTGTCGATCAGGTTGGTGGTGTTGCTGCCGGCTATGGACGCGGTGCCCCCCAGCGCACCGGCAATGGCCAGTGTCTTGGTGGTGGCGGCCGACGCCGCACTGACATCCAGCGCAGTACTCACCTCCAGCGCGGTTCCATCCACCTCGCCCAGCGTGGTATCGCCGATGGTGGCCACGTTGATCGCCGCGCCGATCGCGGCGGTGCCACTGCCGGCGACCGCACCAGCCAGTGTGTGGATACGCGATGCGTTGCTGGCGGCCACCTGCACGATGCCCGCCTGCACGCTGCCGTCCCGCAAGGCGGCCTCGGCATGGTTGTCGATCCTGCTCCAGCCCACCGAGCCTTGAATGGCGACATTGTTGGCTGCGCCTGCGGCAACCGCACCGGACAGGATCCTGGCGGCGTTGGCGGCGTCGACATCGACCCGGCCGATGCCGGCAGTCAGCTGCGCATCATCGACCAGCGCCAGCGTGGTGTTGCCGATGTCATTGATGGTCAACGCCGCACCTACGGCGACCTTGGAGCCCAGCGTTGCCGCACCGGCCAGCGAGCCGATGAAAGCTTCATCGCGTGCCTCCAGGTGGATGCTGCCTGCGTTGAGCTGTGCGCCATCGCGCGGGACCTGGCCTTGTGCGTCGGCCAGGCCACGGCCAACCAGCACCGAGGTGGTATTGCCGATGGCGTTGTAGGAGGCACTGCCAACCCCGGTGAAATTGCCGGTGCTGCCGCCGATGCCGGCACTCACTGCCAGGATGTCGGACTGGTCGTTGGCGGTGAGCGCGATGCGCCCGGCATCCAGCGTGGCATCGTTGACCGACACGGTATGCGTGTTGTTGATGGTGTTGTAGGCGAAGGCTACCCCGGCATTGTTGCCTCCCACCTGGACCATGCCGGCAACGGCGATGATCGAGCTGCGGGCATTGTTGCGACCCGCGGCATCCACCCGCGTATCGTCGGTGCTCGCGGTGTCGGCATTGGCGTCGACCTCGATGGGGCCGATCCCGGCGCCACAGTAATCGACCGCAAAGCCCGAGCCGCAGCCGTCGCCGGTCCCACGTACGTCGTCGATCGTCGCCGTCCCGGCGAAGGCTTCGATGTCACCGCTGGCGATGATGCGGGTGCCCCCATCGATGCTGGCGGTGGTCTGGCTGGCGATCTGGTTGACCAGCACCGAACCGGCGATCGCCACGCCATCGTTGCGCGTGGACGCCCCGCCACTGGCGGCCGCCGCCACGATCCGTGAGGCATCGGCCACACGCACGCGCACATCCTGTACGCCGCCGATATCGGCACCGCTGATGGAGGCGCGGGTGCTGTCGCCCACCTCGGCGTACGTCACTGCCGCCCCCAGGCCGGCCTTGCCGCCCGCATACAGTGCGCCACCCCCGTTGGCGATCCTGGAGGCGTTCACGGCCTTGACATCGACACTCGCGGCCGCGCCGTTCTTCCCGCTGATGCTGCCCCCGATGATGCTGGCGGCGGTGTCGTTGTGGGACATCGCCACGGTCGCCGAGATCGCGCCGGCACCGGCCGAGCTCTGGTTGGAAGAGGCATTGACGCCTACGCTCAGCCCGACGTTGACCTGTTCGCTTTCGTTGCGTGCGGTCACCGTGACAGTGCCGGCATCGTGAACGGTGCTGTCGCGCAACTGCGCGGTGGTCGCGTTCTGGATGTCACCGTAGGCCACGCCACCGGCCAGCGATGCGCTGCCCTGCGTGTTGTCCGACCCGGCCGCAGCCACCGACAGCGCACCGCTGACGCTGACCAGCAGCGTCTCGTTGGTCGCCGCAAGATCCAGCTTCACGCCGTTACCACTGAGGTCCTTGATCACGGCCGAGCTGATGTCGGCCTTGGTGTTCTGCCGGGCACGGTTCACCGTCGCACTGCCGGACAGGGCAATGCCGAACTTGGGTTGCGGGGTCTGCGCGCCCTGCCCCGGCGCCGGGCTCCCGCCACCGAGCAGGCCCTTGGCTTTGTCGAAGTACTCGGTCAGCCCGGCGCTGCCGTTGCTGTCGGCCTTGTTCGCCATGCCTTCCAGTGCGGTCACCTTGCCGAGCGCGCGGGTCTTGAGCGAATCCAGGAAGCCCGGGTTTTCCGCATTCTGTTTGGCCGCCAGCTCATCCTGCGCCTTCTTCAACTGTTCCGACGAGCTCTTGGCGACGGCGCCGGCCGCGGCCACCGCGCCGGCCAGACCACCGCTGCTGGCGTTGACTGCCAGCTCCCCCGTGGTGATCGCGCCTACCGGTGCCATGCTGCTGCCGGTCGCGAAGGCTGCAGGCACCGCACCGATGAAGGCGCGGGTGTCGCTATCCAGCTGCTGGTAGGCAACGCTGGCCCCAACCGACACGCTGTCGCTCATCGCAACGGCACCGGCCACGGACCACACGAACAGGTCTTCATCGGCACGCACGCCAACCGTGGCTGCACGGATGTCGGCACGGTTGCTGATCCCGGCCAGCGTGGTGCTGTCCAGGTCGAGTGCGGTGGCTGTTCCGCTGACACCGATGCTGCCGCCCTGGCCTGACTGCAGCGCCAGCGCCACCACGGTTTCCTTGTTGTCGGCCTGTACGGCCAGGCTGCCGGCACCGGCATCGACGCGGACGCCATCGTGGATGATCGCCGCCGCCGTGTTCTGATAATCGACGTAGCCAACGCTGCCGCCCAAGGCAGTTCCACCGTTGCCGACGTTGCTGTCCTTGAGGTTCTTCAGCGCAAGATCACCGGCCGCGTGCAGCCCGGTGACATCGGTGTTGGCACGCACGGTGGTGGTAGCGTCAAACGTCCGGCTGCGCGCAGCGCCGGCATGGTCCTCACCCTCCAGCGCGGCGCTCCACGCCGCGGTGCTGGTGTCGCGGGTGGTCAGCGACGCGCCAGCGGCGACATCGGTGCGGGCGCTGTTGCTGGCCTTGAACCAGCTGACCGCGCCCCCGATGGCCACTTCCTCGGCCGAGCCCCGCGCCGCCGCGTACGAAGCGAACAGCTCCGACGGGTCGGTGATCAGGTCCTTGGCAGCGGAGATCGACGTCTTGAACGCGTCGAAGCTGCTGAAATCCGGGACGGCACCGGTGAGCGCACTGAAATCACGCGGCAGGCGTACGTCCGACGACAATCCGATCCGTTGCGCCGCCAGCTCGGCCGAACTGCCCACCAGGGTCCGTGCCTCATGAGTAAGGTTGGCGATGTTGACCGCCCCGGACAACGCGAACGCCGAGCCATCCGCGCTCTTGCCCTTGGCCAGAACGTTGCTCATCGCATGGTTGCCGATCTGTGCGTCGGTGACCTGGCTGTCGACCACGATCGCGCCGGCACTGTCGATCCTGGTGCCGGCGCCGATGCTGGCGGTGGCCGTATGATCGCCGTCGACGACGCTGATCGCCCCGCCGAGGCGGAAGGGCGACGCCGTGGTCGGGGTCGTCGCCGGCGGCGTGCTGCCGCCGTCCTCGCTGCCACTCAGCTTGGCGATGGCGCCCCCAATGCCGGCGCCGGCCAGCGACTGCGCCACGCTCATCAGGCCATCGCTGCCGCTGCTGATCGCTTCTACCTGCTCCTGGCCCGGCAGCGGTTCGCTCTTCGGGCCGGTGATCAGCGTGCTGGTCTTGTTGAGGCGCGTGATGCTGGCCGCCTGAACGGTGACATCGCCTGCCGTGGTGCGGGTATCACGGTCCAGGCGTGCTTCGGCCGCCATATCCTGCAGGCTGATCGCGCCGGCCAGGCCCACCGCGCCATTCTTGTCGGCACGCGCCGTGGCGGAAGTGTCCAGGGAGACCGCGTTGACGGCGGAAACGTTGACGCTGGCGGCGTTGAGCGCTGGCCCACCGGCTTCAATCACCGCACGGGTGTCAACGTTGACGTTGCTGATCGCCGCCGTGAACGCAGCCGTCGTGTTGTTCACCGCGAACGATTCGGCCGCAAGCTTCAGCGTCGTATCGGCATCGGCCTTCACCGCGACATCGCCACCCGCTGCAAGCGTCGCGCCCGAGCGCACGATCGCTTCCGTGGTGGCGTTGATCTGCGCGTATGCCGCGCCCAGGCTGAGCAGGTGCTTTTTCGGAATGGTGTTGCCATTGGCATCCTTCACCGGGTCGCCGTTGGCATCGGTCACCACATCGCCCTTCTCGTACGCCTTTCCGGCGGCGGAATTGTCGATGGCCTGCCGGGTGCTGGCGTGCAGCGTGATGTCATCGCGCGCGGTCAGCGCCGCGCTGTCCTTCACTTCCACCCGCGCCGTGGTGGAGCCGTGCAGGAACGAGATCTGTTCCCCCAGCAGCTTGTCCGCGCCCAGGTTCACCAGCGCATCGCCGAGGTCCTTGAGGTTGCTGGAATCGGTGACGCTGTTGACGAGGTCGGCCTTGAGCTCGTCGAATACCGCACCGTCCTTGTCGTAGCCGGAATCGATCACCGCAAGCGCGGTCAACTCGATATCGTCCGCCTCCAGACGTGCGTTGCCGCCCACCGTCACCGTTGCCTCGGCACTGCGCACGCCCAGCCCGGTATCGGAGATCGCCGCCGCGCGCAGTTGAATGCGGCCGCCCTCGTTGACCAGTACCAGCGGCTGCGAGGCGCCGGTATTGACGGCCGCGCCGATGCCCTGCAGATCGCCATTGACATCGCGCGGGCCGGCCGGCACCAACAGCGTGCCGGTGACATCAATGGCCCTGGCCTGTACGCGGATGCCGTTGCGGGCGTTCACTGTCCCGTGCAGCTCCACCGTCTTGTCGGTGAGCTGTCCCGGCGTCAGCGCGCCGTACATCAGGGCATCCAGGCTCTCTCCGGCGCTGAGGATGTCGCTGGCCGTGGCGCGGTTGGCCGTGGCCACCGACAGCGAGCCGACATTGAGCACGCCACCGTTGCCGACCACCAAGCCATCCGGGGCGACGAAGAACACCTTGCCGCCTACCGCATTGGTCGATTCCAGCACGCTGTTGAGGTTGCCGTTGATGTACGCACGCGCGTCGGTGACCAGGTTGACCAGGTTGTGCACCTGTTGCTGACCCTGGGTGGGCAGCACAAGATCAACGGTCTGGCCGACGCCCACCCCGAATTCGCGGAAGGAATTGAACGCGACCTGGTTGCCGGCGGCCCCCTTCACTGTGCGGGTGGTCACGCTCCAGCGCGGATCGCTTCCCTGCCGGACCACCTGGGTGTCGGTGCGGCCATCGGTGACCATCGCACTGCCGTCATCGCCGGCGATCACACTGCCTGGCAATGCCAGCCCCAGCACGGAGCCGATGGCCACGGCCAGCCCGGCAGGGCGCAGGCGATGGTTCCCCAGCTGCGCATTACGCACGGTGGAAGACGGGCAGGACGAGGGGTCGCGATGGTTCATGGCAGGCTCCGGGCAGTGGCAGGCGGTCGCAACCGCGGGCCACGAAGGGTCGCGACAAGGCAGGCGTGCCTTGCCGCTGGACGGCATTGCTGGGCAGGGATCAGTGCGTTGCGGCAGCGGCTGGACGGCTGTCCAGCGCGCGGCTGAGCAGCTCAACATTGCCCAGCGAAAGCAGATGGGCGTAGATCAGCCCCAGGTCGCCCGAACGCGCCAGATCCTGGAGCGCCTTGCCCTTCAATTCGCGCAGCTTCTGCTCATCAACGACGAAGAAGCCATCCAGCGAGAAGCCCTCGCCCAGCGCGGTCTGCACGTTCACCTGCCGCGGCACCAGCAGCCCATGGCTGGCCAGCGCCGCGCTGAAAGCACGCGTCCGCGCCAGGTGCACCTGGTACTCCTGCAGGAACTGCAGTGCGTTGCTCAGCAGCGGGCTGTCCTTGCCCTCGTCATCGAACAGTGGCGCACCTTCCTCGCCCCCTTCACGGATGCCCGCATACCCCGCATCCAGGCAGACGGTGAAATCGCTGCCCTGCTCATCGCGTTCGGCGAGCACGAACGGGTAGCGACGCAGGAACGCCGGCACATAGGCCCCCTCGGCCCAGCTGCCCTGCTCATCGACCATCAGGTTCTGGCCGGCACGCAGGCCCAGCAGTGCAGCCGGCACCACCGCGTCGGCGCTGTTGCCGGCGAACAGGATCGGATACTCGCGGGCCACCGGCGCGAACTCCACACAGGCCAGCGGCACGGAGTTGAGGGTGGCGGCGAAGGCGAAATCGCCGGGAGTGGCCACCACCCGGTGGTGGCGATGGACGACGCGGTTGAGCTGGATCGGACGTTCGTAGATGAGCAGCTGCTTCATGGTGGTTCCCCCTGGAGTGCAAAAAGTGCCCCTTTGCCTAACAACCGTGGAAAGCAGCGCCGTCCCATCAGTCAGCACGCAATTCGTCACACTTTTTTAATGAACGCGTTCACAAACCCCAGGCGCCACGCGCCATTGGACCTATGCGCCTTCCCGCTCCATCACCCCATCCCCATCCGTCGCAGCGCGCGCCGTCGTGGCGCGCGCCTTCTTCCGGCCCGCCGGTGCCGGCACGGCCATTACGCGTCATCCCGGTGATGCGCCCTCAGACGAACATGCCGCCCGATGCCTCCACCCGCTGCGCGGTGATCCATGCGGTCTGCGGCGACAGCAGCGCCACCGCCACCGGGCCGATGTCATCGGGCTTGCCTGGGCGGCCCATCGCGGTCACCGAGGACACCATCGCGTTGACCTGCGCATCGTCGCGCACGCGGCCGCCGCCGAAGTCGGTCTCGATCGCGCCCGGGGCCAGCGTGTTGGCACTGATGCCGCGTGCGCCCAGCTCCTTGGCCAGGTAACGGGTAAACACTTCGATGCCGCCTTTCATCATCGCGTAGGCCGAACTGCCCGGCAGCGAGAACCGCGCCAGCCCGCTGGACACGTTGAGGATGCGACCGCCGTCTGCGATCAGCGGCAGCAGCGCCTGGGTCAGGAAGTACGGCCCCTTCAGGTGCACGGCGACCAGTGCATCGAACTGCTCGACCGTGGTGTCGGCGATCATCGCGTGCAGGCCTTCGCCCGCGTTGTTCAGCAGCCCCTGCAGATGGGAGTCGCCCCACCCCTCCAGCACGCTGCGAACCTGGCCGGCGAAGGCACCGAAGCCGGCGCTGTCGGCCATGTCCAACGGAATCGCGGCGGCACGGCGCCCCAACGCGTTGATGCGGGCGACCACTTCCTGGGCGGCCTCGGCCTGGCTGCGGTAGGTGAGGATGATGTCGGCGCCATCGGCCGCCAGTGCGAGGGCGGCGTTGCGACCGAGGCCACGGCTGCCGCCGGTGATCAGAACGACTCGGGTTGTCTTGCTCATGTCAGTGCACCTGCCTGGGGAATGGGAGACCAGCGTATTGGTGTTGCAGGGCTGCATAAATCGGCGGATGCTGATTTGACTGTCCATACACCACGAACAATCAATGGATCGCCTCGATCAACTGCGCTGCTTCCTGCGGGTCGCCGAACTGGGCTCGTTCACCGGCGCGGCCGACAGCCTGGGCCTGGCCAAGGCCAGCGTATCGCTGGCGGTGCAGCGTCTGGAGGCAGAGGTCGGCGTACAGCTGCTGCACCGGACCACGCGCCGGGTGCAGCTCACCGCCGATGGTGCCCAGTTCCAGACCCGCGCCCACGATCTGCTGCATGACATGGACGATCTGCAGGGCATGTTCCGGGTCGATACCAGCCAGTTGAAGGGCCGCCTGCGGGTGGACATGTCCAGTGGGCTGGCCCGGCAGCTGGTGATCCCGCAGCTGCCGGGCTTCCTCGCGCAGCATCCGGGGGTGGAGATCGAGCTGAGCGGTACCGACCGCCGGGTCGATCTGATCCGTGAGGGGTTCGACTGTGTGCTGCGGGTCGGGCCGCTGGATGACAACACGCTGGTGGCCCGCCCGCTGGGACGGCTGCCGATCGTCAACTGCGCCAGTCCCGCGTACCTGGCCGCGCGCGGGATACCGGTCACGCTGGATGATCTGGCCGGCCATGCGCTGGTGCACTACGTGGGCACTCTGGGCCAGGGCTCGCCCGGCTTCGAGTACCACGATGGCGAGGGCTATCGCAGCCTGCCGATGCGCGGCGCGGTGACGGTCAACAGTGGCGACGGCTATACCGCTGCGGCGCTGGCCGGGCTGGGGATCATCCAGGTGCCACGACTCGGCGTCCGGCGCGCGCTGGCGGACGGCACCCTGGTGGAGATCCTGCCGGACTGTCTGGCCGAGCCGATGCCGGTCACCCTTCTGTACGCCCAGCGCCGCCATCTGCCGCGCCGGGTCGCGGCGTTCATGGAATGGGCGGCCACGGTGATCCGGCCGGAGCTGCTGCCGCAGCGGTGAGGGCGTGGTGCGCACGCGACCTGAATGAACCCGCGCATTCGCGCATATTCGCGCACATACACGCACGCACACCGTCGTTTCATGGTAAGGTGCACCCCAGATACAGGCGCATACGTGCACTTTCGTGCATGTTCAGGCAAGTCGCCACCGCGCCTCCGCCCTGATCCGAGGTTATCGATGACTACCCAGGACGCCCTGCCGGGCGAGCGCCAACAGACCATCCTGCGCCTGCTGCGCGAACACGGCCGCGTGATGTCGGCCCAGCTGGCCGTCGAACTGCAGGTCTCGGAGGATTCGATCCGCCGTGACCTGCGTGAGCTGGCCGCGCAGGGTCTGTGCCGCAAGGTACACGGCGGCGCACTGCCGGCCGCCCCGGCGTTCCCGGCGCTGGCCGAGCGCCACGAAAAGGACCATGACCGCAAGCTCGCGTTGGCCCGGATCGCGGCCACGCAGGTGCTGCCCGGTGAGCTGGTGTTTCTCGACGCCGGTTCGACCAACAGCGTGATCGCCGGTTGCCTGCCCGCCGATCAGGGCGTGCGCGTGGTGACCAACGCCCCGGATATCGCGCTGGCGCTGATGACGCGCCCGGGCATCGAGGTCAGCCTCGTCGGCGGCCGCATGGACCCGCGTATCGGCGCGACCGTGGGCGCGCAGGCGCTGGAAGCAGTCGCCGCACTGCGGGTGGACGTGTGCTTTGTCGGCACCTGCGCGGTGGATGCCGACGCTGGCATCTGGGCCGTGGACGGCGAGGAGGCAACGCTCAAGCGCGCGCTGCTCGCGGCGAGCAGCCGCTGCGTGGTGGTCGCCACGAACGACAAGCTGGGTGCGCAGGCCTCGCACCGGATCGGTGATGTGGACCAGATCGATCTGCTGGTCGTCGAGGCCGATGCGCCGCCCGCACAGGTCGCCGCGTTCGAGCGTCGTGGCGTTGCTCTCCAGCGCGCCGCGCAGCACTGAGGTCCGGACCCATGTCGACCCTTTCCGCGCCCTCGTCCCTCCTCGCCCGCGGCCAGCAGCACGCCACCCGCGCCGCCTTTTTCCTGCCCGGCTTCGCCACCGCCGCCTGGGCGCCGCTGGTCCCGTTCGCCAAGAACCGCACCGGTCTGGATGAAGGCTCTCTCGGTCTGGTACTGCTGTGCCTGGGCGCCGGTTCGCTGCTGGCGATGCCGATCGCGGGCATGCTCGCCGCACGCCACGGCTGCCGCGCCGTCATGATCGCCACACTGGTGATGGTGATCGCCACCCTGCCCCTGCTGGCCATCGCGCCCTCACCAGTGACCCTGGGCCTGGTGCTGTTCGTGTTCGGCGCCGGCGTGGGCGCGTGCGATTGCGTGATGAACATGCAGGCGATCATGGTGGAGCGCGACAGCGGCCGGCCGATGATGTCCGGCTTCCATGCCTTCTACAGCATCGGCGGTGCGGTCGGCGCCGGTGCGATGACCGCGCTGCTGGCGCTTCACCTGCCGCCGTGGCTGGTGTGCCTGCTGGCCTCGGCGGTGATGGCCGCGCTGCTGGCGATCTCGCTGCCGTACTGGCGGACCGACAAGGCGCCCAGCGATGCGCCGATGTTCGCGGTGCCGCACGGCGTGGTGCTGGCGATCGGCGTGCTGTGTTTCGTGGCGTTCCTGGCCGAAGGTTCGGTGCTGGACTGGAGCGCGGTGTTCCTGCATGAAGTGCAGCAGGTCGATCCCTCGCGCGCCGGCCTGGGTTACCTGGCCTTTGCCATTGCGATGACCGTGACCCGGCTGGTCGGCGACGGCGTGGTGGCCAGGCTCGGCCGCCATCGTTCGATCCTGATCGGCAGCCTGGTCGCGGCGTCGGGCTTCGCGCTGGCCACCTTCGCCACCTGGATGCCGCTGGCACTGTGCGGCTACGCCCTGGTCGGCCTGGGCTGCGCCAACATCGTCCCGGCCCTGTTCTCGATGGCCGGCAACCAGAAGGTCATGCCGGAAAGCCTGGCCATCCCGGCGATCACCACGCTTGGCTATGCCGGTGTGCTGGCCGGCCCGGCACTGATCGGTTTCGTGGCGCAGGCCAGCAGCCTGGTGTTCGCCTTCACCGCGGTGGCGGTGACCCTGGTGCTGGTGGGGCTGTGTGCGCGGTGGGTGCGGGCGTGATGGCGGGCGACTGAACGCCTGGCCATGGCCGCTGGCAGGACCAATGCGCATGATTCCCATTTCAGGTACGATCCGCCGGCTTTTCCCCAGGCGCGCACGCGCGCGGCCTGCCCTCGCCCGACCGGACCGCCGTACCCATGCACGCCCTTCCCGCCCGCCCCACCCTCGCCGCCATCGCAGCCGCCATCGGCCTGGCGTTGGCCTGCACCCCGCGCCTGGCCGCAGCGCAGGCCGCCGCGCCCGACGCCACGCAGCTGGATGCCGTCACCGTCACCGGCAACTGGCTGGACAACCCCACCGAAGCCAAGCTGCTCGAGCACCCCGGTGCGCGCAGCATCGTGGAGGCGCAGCGCATCGCCGAGAGCGGCTCGACCAGCGTGCGTGACGTGCTGCGCCAGATTCCCGGTGTGCAGGTGCAGGAAAGCAATGGCACCGGCGGCAGCGATGTGTCGCTCAACGTGGGCGTGCGCGGCCTCACCTCGCGCCTGTCGCCGCGCTCCTACGTGTTGATGGACGGCGTGCCGATGTCGTATGCCCCGTATGGCCAGCCGCAGCTGTCGCTGGCCCCGGTCGCGCTGGGCAACCTGGAATCGGTGGATGTGGTGCGCGGTGCCGGCTCGGTCCGGTACGGGCCGCAGAACGTGGGCGGCATCATCAACTTCGTGACCCGCGCGATTCCGAAGGACTTCGCCGGATCGCTGGGCTTCGCCTCGGAGATGTACGGCCAGGGCGGCAACGTCAAGACCGTTCCCAGCCTGTTCCTGGGCGGCACCACCGACGGCGGTCTGGGCGCGGCGCTGCTGTACTCCGGCACCCACGGCGACGGCTGGCGCAGCAGCAACGACAAGACCGACATCGACGATATCCTGCTCAAGGCGTCCTATGCGTTGGGCAATGCGGGCGACCTGGCGATGTCGCTGCACCACTTCGAAGGCAGCGGGCGCATGCCCGGTGGCCTGACCACGGCCGAGTACGCCGCCGATCCGTTCCAGTCCACCCGCCCGTATGACGTGTTCAACGGGCGCCGCAGCGATGGGTCGCTGAAATACAGCTACAGCGACGGTACGAACAACGTCGAGGTGCTGGGCTACTACGTGGATTCCTTCCGCGGCAGTTACATCGAGCAGGACGGCACCGGCGCCACCACCGGCCAGCGCCGGCTCACCGCCGCGCCGCGCAGCTACCACTACCTGGGCGTGGAGCCGCGCTATTCGCGCCTGTTCACCACCGGCACCGTGGTGCAGGAAGTGAGCGTGGGCTACCGCTACCTGAAGGAGGCCAGCAGCGAGGTGGCCTCGCGCACCCGCTACTACCGCCCTGACGCTGCGGTGGCCGCCTTCGATCTGCCGCTGCTGCCGTACCAGACCAGCCGCGGTGGCACGACCGCCCATGCGTTCTACATCGATGACCGCATCGATATCGGCAACTGGACCATCACGCCCGGCGTGCGCGTGGAAGACATCCGCACCTTCAACACCGTGACCAACCTGGCCACCAGTGGCGCGGTCACCAGCGTGCTGACCCCGAGCATCGATTCGCGCGAGACCCTGCCCACGCTGTCGGTGCTGTACCGCCTGAGCGATCACTGGTCCCTGTTCGCCAATGGCGGCAAGTCGTTCGGCCCACAGCAGTACAGCCAGCTGGCCTCGACCACCGAGGGCCTGCACCCGGAATCGGCGACCACCTATGAGCTGGGCACGCACTACAACGGCAACGGCCTGAGCGGTGAGTTCACCCTGTTCAACGTCGACTTCGACAAGGAACTGCAGCTGGCCCGCTCGATCGTCGGCGAAGGCATGTGGACCGACCTGGGCGCGACCCGGCACCGCGGTGCCGAATCGGCGCTGCGTTACGACATGGGCCAGCTCAGCGACGCACTCACCGGCCTGCAGCTGTCGATGACCTACACCTGGACCGAGGCCACCGCCCGCGCCGGTGCGTTTGCCGGCAAGGACCTGCCGCTGTACTCGCGCAATGTCGGCTCGTTCGGCGCGCGCTATGCGATCGACCGCTGGACCTTCAACGCCGATGTGTTCGCCCAGTCCGGCCAGCGCTCGCCGGGCACCCCGAACCCCGGCGCGGCCTATGTGACCGAGGAAGACCCGACCGGCCGCCTCGGCGACATTCCCGGCTACGCCACCATGGCCGTGCGCGCCGGCTACGACTTCGGGCCAGAGCTGCACGATCTGAAGCTGGCGATCGGGGTCAAGAACCTGTTCGACCGCCGCTACTACACGCGTTCCACCGACAACAACGGCGGCAAGTTCGTCGGCCAGCCGCGCACGCTGTACCTGCAGGGCACCGTCGCATTCTGAGTCAGCGCCGCTGCGCGGCCTGCACGGTCGCGCAGCGCAACACGGCGGTGGTGGCAGCGGGCGTTACCATCGGGTGACTGCTTACCGGATGCGCACCATGACGGACCTGTCCTTCGATCCCCGCCCGCGCCGCGCGGCCTTCCGTGCACTGCATGACACGGGCTGCTTCGTGCTGCCCAATCCGTGGGATGCGGGCAGCGCACGTTACCTGCACAGTCTCGGCTTCCAGGCGCTGGCGTCGACCAGTTCCGGCTATGCGTGGAGCCAGGCCCAGGCCGATGGCACGTTGACGCTGGAAGAAACGCTCGCCCATCTGCATTCCCTCGCGGCTGCGACGCCGCTGCCGTTGAACGCCGATTTCGGCGATGGCTTCGGCCCCCTGGAGGAGGTCGGCCGCAATGTCACCCGGGCCATCGCGACCGGCGTGGCCGGCATCTCCATCGAAGATGCCAGCGTGGATCCTGCGAGCCCGTTGCGCCCGCTGGATGATGCCGTGGCCCGGGTGCGCGCCGCCCGCCGCGCGATCGACGAATCCGGTGAGGACGCGCTGCTGATCGGCCGCGCCGAGAACTTCTTCGTCGGCCGTCCCGACCTGCATGATGCGATCACCCGCCTGCGCGCCTATGCCGAGGCCGGCGCGGACTGCCTGTACGCACCGGGCATCAGCACCCGCGAGCAGATCGAGGCCGTCGTGGCTGCGGTGGCACCGCGACCGGTCAACCTGCTGGTCGGCAGCGCGCTGCCGTTCACCCTGCAGGACATCGCGGCGATGGGGGTGCGCCGGGTCAGCGTCGGCGGTGCGATGGCGCGCACCGCCTGGGGCGGAATGATGCGCGCCTCGCAGTTGCTGAGGGACGAAGGCCGCTTCGACGGCTTCGCCGATGCGGCCTCCGGGGCAGCGCTGAATCAACTGTTCCGCTGACCACGGTCAGTGGCTGGACAGCACCACCACCGCGCCGGTGACCAGTGCGATCCCTGCCCAGCCGATCGGACGCAACCGATTGCCGAACAGCACGCGCCCGCAGAGCGCGGTACCGATCACGCCAATGGCGCCCCACATCGCATAGGCCGTGGCCAGATCCAGGGTCTTGACGGCCTGGCCGAGCAGCGCGAAGGCGATCCAGACCAGCACGATCGCGGCGAAGCCCCAGGCCGGCTTACGGAAGCCATCGGACTTGGCGACCATCATGTTGGCGGCGATGTCGATCAATGCCGAACACAGCACGAACAGGAAGGCAGTGAGGTTCATGGCGCGTGCTCCTCGCCGAGGGTGACGCAGACGATGCCGACCGCCGCCATCACCAGCCCGATCATCTGCTGCCCCGACAGACTGTCGTTGAACACGAATATGCCGACCAGGGTCAGCAGGGTCAGGCCCAGGCCTTCCCACACCGCGTAGGCGACACCGACCGCGATGCCGCGCACCGACAGCGCCAGGAAGTAATACGAAATGGCCAGGGCCACGGCCATCACCCCATAGCCGAGGTAGCCGCCATGACGGGCGGCATCGGCCATGAACGACGTGCCGACCACTTCGGCGACGATCGCCACGGTCAGGCAGGCCCAGGCGATCAGACCGCCACGGGCACGGGGTTGCGACTGCACCTGTGTGTGCATGGAAAGCTCCTCGATTGCGGCCGGGCGATGGCACCCGAGCGACGCGGCCATTATCATCGGCTTTTCCATCAGACCAAAGATGGAACCCATCGACAAAGGCGATACATCCATGCGCTATGGCCCGGAATCCCTGCATGCCTTCGTCGAGGCTGCGGCACTCGGCTCGTTCTCCGCCGCGGCACGCCGCCTGAAGAAAACCCAGTCGACGATCAGTACGGCGATCGCCACGCTGGAGGCCGACCTGGGCCTGACCCTGTTCGACCGCAGCGGCCGTTATCCGGTGCTGACCGAAGACGGCCGTAAAGTGCTTGGCCATGCGCAGGAGATCCTGGCTGCCGCCGACCGCCTGGAGCAGCTCAGCATCCGTTTGGCCGATGAGGTGGAGCCGCGCCTGAGCCTGGTGTTCTCGGACATCTATCAGCTCAACCCCGACCAGCACCTGCTGCGCCGTTTCGAACAACGGTTTCCGGATATCGAGCTGGAGTGGCTGGATGCCGAAGGCAGCGATGTGCTTGATGTCGTGCAGCGCGGCCGCGCCCATATCGGGCTGATCCCGCATCAGCCTTCGTACCCCTCCGAACTGGCGGTGCGCGCCCTGCCCCTGCGTGCGGAGATGGCGGTGTTCGTTGCCGCCGATCACGCGCTGGCCGCGCTGCCCGCACCGGAGGAATCGCACCTGGCCGGTCATCGCCAGATCTGCCTGAGTGGCAACGCGCTGCGCGACGGCCAAGCACGCGGGCGCATGTGGTCGGCCTCGGACTATCTGATGGTGCTGGAGATGGCCGAGGACGGCTTTGGCTGGGCCGAACTGCCACGCGCGCTGGTCGCGCGCTATGGCCGGGGCATGCTGGTGGAGCTGCCCCTGCCCGGCTGGCCACGGTTGGTTTCCACGGACGCGGTGTGGCAGAAAGGCGCACCGCTGGGGCCGGCAGCGCTGTGGTTGCTGGATCAGTTCCTGGGGGCAGCCAACGCGTAATCGATTGCCGCGCAGATCGCCGCTACCTGGGCGTCATTGCACTGCTGCGGGGTGGCGCGCGGGCTGTCCGGATACACCTCGGTCGTGGTGGTGTAGGTCGCGCCGCTGACGCTGGCGCACAGGCCCAGTTTTTCCAGTGGATACTCGATCACGCCCGGGGCCACCACCGGCGAGCCGATGATCTCGCCCTTGTCGTCGGCCGGGGCGATGTGAGTCACCCGCTCGACGGCCGCATTGACGGCGGTCTGGAACGCCGGCTGCGGATTTTCGGTGTCATCCACCAGATAGAACCCATCCGGGATCAGACCCGGTTCGAACGGCTTGCCGTCGCGCGCGGCCAAGGCCGGGCGGAACTCGGTTTCATCGGTGTCGGTGGTTTCGTGCAGATCGATATGCATCACGATACTGCCGCGCAGCGGCGCGACCAGGGCGATCAGCGCGGCCGATTCAGCCGCCGGGCTGTTGGCCATGAAGGAGCGGTTCGGATCGATCGCATCGGCGTTCCAGCGCTGGATGCGCTCATAGCCCCACGGGCTGACGCAGGGCACGACCAACAGATTCGCACGACCGGCATAGTCGGCCGCGCGGGTCTGCAGGAACTGCAAGGCGCCCTGCACGCCGCTGGTTTCGTAGCCGTGGATGCCACCGGTGACCAGCATCGTCGGCAGCGCCGGCGTCCAGTCGCGGCTGCGCACGGCGAACAGCGGGTACTGGTCCGGGGCGTAATCCAACGTGCCGTACTGGCTCACATCGAAGCGGCTGCGCAATGCCTCCAGCACGGGCAGCACGTCATCGGCATAGCGCCGCTGCGGCAGCTGGCGGGCACGCCACTGCGCCTTCTCCGCAGCGCCCCAGGGCCGGCCAGGGGTACCGATGGGATAGAAGGAGGCGTCGTTCATGGCGTGCTCGTCTGTGTTGCGGTGTGGAACCGCGATTTTACCACTGCCGCACCGGCCGGCCCCGGTTACGCGCGGGCAAGCGCTGCGATCGCTTCATCAACAGGCTGGTCGCCTTCGGTCAGTTCGATGATCGTGCGCCGCACCTCGGGGTGTTCCACCAGCGCGACCAGCGTGGCGGCCACATCGGCGCGCGGGATGTCGCCATAGGCGATCGCCGGGCCCGCGGCGACGCGGCCGGTGCCTGCTGCATCTTTCAAGGTGCCCGGGCGCAGGATCACCCAGTCCAGATCGGTCGCGGCCAGATACACATCGGCACGCTTCTTGACCGTCATGTAATTCTCGAAGCCCTCGCCCATGCCCTTGTTGCGGCCGGCTTCCGGGAATGCCGAGACCAGCAGGAAGCGGCGCACGCCGGCCTGCCTGGCGGCATCCACGGCCAGCGCCAGGCCACGGCCATCGATGGCGTTGGTCACCTCCACACCAGCGCCGCCCGCACCGGCGGTGAAGACCACGACATCGCTGCCGGCCATGCTGCCGGCGAGCGTAGCCACGTCGATGGCAGTGAGGTCGCCAGAGACCGACGTAGCCCCCAGCGCGCTGAGTTCATCGCCCTGCCCTGCACGGCGATGCAGCGCGAGCACGCGATGCGCTCTGTCAGCCAGCTGCTTGACGAGATGACGGCCAACCTTGCCGGCGGCGCCGACGATGAAAACACTGCTCAAGACCCTTCTCCTGTGTCGATCTGCCTGGAAGGGTACGCAGGCGGATGTGACACGGCCGTCCGCGTCACGCGCCGACGTTCAGCCGCCGCGGTACTGCGCGTCGCTGACCTGTTCCATCCACGTCACCGGCGAGCCGTCGACCGCTTCGGCGATCGCGATATGCGTCATCGCGGTGGTGGCCTGCGCGCCATGCCAGTGCTTGACGCCCGGCGGAATCCAGACGATGTCGCCGGGGCGGATCTCGCGCGCGGGCTTGCCCCACTCCTGCACGCTGCCCACGCCTGCCGTCACGATCAGGGTCTGGCCCAGCGGATGGGTATGCCATGCGGTGCGGGCGCCGGGTTCGAAGGTGACCGTGGCACCACCGACACGTGCGGGTGCATCGGCCTGGAACGGTGCATCGATGCGGACACGCCCGGTGAAGTAGTCGGCCGGACCGGCGGCAGAGGCAGTGCTGCCGGCGCTGGTGATGCGGATGGGTGCCGTCCCGGCGGGACCGGTGGCGGCCATCGAAAGCGACAGCGCGGCAGTGAACAGGTCCATGAAGCGATCTCCTGGGGGAGCGACGGATCCCGCCGCGGGAAGACCACTGTAGGCGCGCCCCGGTGCGGACACTACCCATCGCAACCGGGATGCAGCCATGACCTTGACTCATCAATGCACAGAGAGAATGCCGCTTGAGTTCATCAGTCCGGCCCGCGCATCATGGACGCGCATGACTGCCATGCGCCCCCGGCCCGCCCCATGGCCCGCGAGAACTTCAACGACCTGCAGGTGTTCGTCACCGTCGCACGTGAGCGCAGCTTCACCCGCGCCGCCGCCCAGCTTGGCGTCTCGCAGTCCGCGCTGAGCCACACCGTGCGCGGGCTGGAAGAGCGCCTGGGCGTGCGCCTGCTGACCCGTACCACGCGCAGCGTCTCGATGACCGAGGCCGGCGAGCGGCTGTACGACACCGTCGCCCCGCGCATGCAGGAGATCGAAGCCGAAGTGGCCGCGATCAGCGAATACCGTGACCGCCCGGCCGGCACCATCCGCATCACCACCGCCGAACATGCGGCCAACACGATCGTCTGGCCGCGGTTGTCCGCGGTGCCGCCCGCCTACCCCGACCTGCACGTGGAACTGACCATCGATTACGGCCTGGCCGACATCGTCGCCCAGCGCTACGACATCGGTATCCGGCTGGGCGGGCGCGTGGCCAGGGACATGATCGCCGTGCCGATCAGCCCACCGCAGCGCATGGCGATCGTGGCCAGCCCGGGTTACTTCGCCACGCACACCGCGCCGCAGGTGCCAACCGACCTGGCCGCACACAACTGCATCGGCCTGCGCCTGCCCACCCACGGCGGGCTGATGGTGTGGGATCTGGAAAAAGACGGCGAGGAAGTGAACGTGCGCGTGGACGGCCAATGGACCTTCAACGGCAGCGGGGCGATCCACCGCGCGGCGCTGGCCGGTGCCGGCCTGGCCTATCTGCCGGAGGACATGGTGCGCGATGACATCGCCGCCGGTGCACTGCGGCGTGTCATGGAGGACTGGTGCGATCCCTTCGACGGGTACTACGCCTACTACCCCAGCCGTCGGCACTCCTCCAGCGCCATGCGAGTGGTGATCGAGGCATTGCGCGCGGAAAGGTAGAGCCGACCGTTGGTCGGCTGACGCGGCGCCCGATGCAGGGCAGCCGACCAACGGTCGGCTCTACCGTGCACATCAGGGGCGCAGCAGCACCTTGCCGTTACGGCCCGGCTCCAGGCTGGCCTTGGCGGCAGCAGCCACCGCATCCAGCCCGAACACACCATCCACCGGCAGACTGAGCCCACCGCGCGCGGCCAGCTGCAGCAGTTCCCCGACCAGGCGGCGCTTGTCCTCCGGCGCCATCGCCTGGCTGACCTTGCTGCCCCAGAAGCCCTTCACCGTGGCCTGCTTGAAGATCACATCGCCCGAGCTGAGCTGCATCGGCTCGCCGGTCATCGACCCGAACGAGACCAGTGTGCCGCCATCGCCCAGCAGCGTCATCAACTCGCTGCTGGCGCGCCCGCCGACCGAATCCACGGCCGCGGCGATCGATGCCTTGCCGACCTTGGCCTGCACCTGTGCCATCCAGTCGGACTGCGCGGTGGAAATGGTGTGGTCGATGCCGAGCCCGGCCATCTCGGCCACACCGGCGTCGCGTCGCACCAGGTTGATGCAGTGCACGCCACGCGCCTTGGCCAGCATCGCCAGGGCTTTGCCGACCGCGCCATTGGCGGCGTTCTGCAGGATCCACTGGCCTTGCTTCACCTGCAGGAACTCCAGCAGCATCAGGGCACTGAGCGGCATGGCGATGAGCTGCGCGGCGGTATTGTCATCGATGCTGTCCGGCATCGGGATGACCATGCGCGCCGGGGCGATGAAGTACTCGGCCCAGGTGCCATGCACCGAAGCGGCGCTGACACGCTGGCCGACCTTCAGGCCGTCGACGCCTTCGCCCAGCGCGTCGATCACGCCGGTGCCTTCGCTGCCACCGACCGCGGGCAGCTCGGGCTTGTAGCCGTACTGACCGCGCACGGTCCACAGGTCGTGGTTGTGGATGGGCGCCAGCACGGTGCGGATGCGCACCTCGCCGGCCGCCGGGGCCGGCTGCGGCACGTCGCCGCCGTGCAGGACCTGGGTCGGGTCACCGAAAGTGGTGTGGATGGCAGCGCGCATCAGTGGCGCTCCTTCATCAGCATGTTCATGAGCGATCTCCTACAGAAAGAATCAACGGCGATGACGGTGCGCGGCGACGATGGCGCGCGGCTGGCGGTAAGCGCGTACGCGCAGCCACACCGTCTGGATCACCACGATGACGATCAGCACCAGCGCCAGGGTGGCGATGTTGGCCGCGCCGGGCAGATCCCAGCCGGACTGCTTGACGTACATACCGGCCAGCGCCCAGATGACCGCGGCCGGATAGGCGAAATGCCCGCGCAGCAGCTGGTTGACCACCAGCACCAGCAGCGTGGCCAGGACCAGCAGCACCAGGCTCCAGCCGAGCATGTTGTCGGTCGGCAGCCAGCCGTAGGCGACGATGACCTGGGCGGTGTTGAGGTAGGCCGCCAACGACAGCCAGCCAGCGTGGAGGCCCAGCGGGTACGCGGCCCACGCTCGCTGGCCGCCCGGGGCGGTGACCGGCGAGGCGCGGTAGGCGGCCACGATCAGGCAGAGCAAGGCGGCCCAGATGATCGCCAGCGCTGGCAGGAACCACTGGTTGGAGAACACCGGCATCCAGGCGGCGGTGAGCGCGAAGCCGGCGGCAGCCCACGGGCGAACCCCGGTGATGTCCGGCTTGCGCAGGCGCAGCTGCCAGAACCCGAACAGCACATCCCACAGGAAGATCAGGCCCCAGATCGCGAAGGCGTACCCGGCGGCGACCAGCAGCGTCGGGTACTGGTCGGAAATTGCACCGTTGGTCGGGCCGAACATGCCGGACTGGGACAACCACGCCACTACGGGCATGGCCAATGCGGCCAACAACACGATCCAACGCATGCACCCACTCCATCTGAAAAGAGCGGTGACGATACGCGGTTCAGGGTTAAGGCGTTGGGATGCCCCAGATTGCAAAGCCTTACTAACATAGCCTCTGCTATATTGCGCCCGTGGACATCCAACACCGCCCTGAGAATTCCCCTGCCTGGCCGTCCTCGGCCGGGCACACGCCCAGCCTGGGTGAGATGAACGCCAGCGTCGCGGTCCCGAGCGGTGGCCATTGGTGGTTCCGCTTGCTGGCCTTCTTGGGCCCGGGCTACATGATTTCGGTCGGTTACATGGACCCGGGCAACTGGGCCACCGATATCGCCGGTGGCGCGCAGTTCGGCTACCTGCTGCTCTCGGTGATCCTGCTCTCCAACCTGATGGCGATCGTGCTGCAGGGGCTCTCGGCGCGGCTGGGCATCGCGACCGGGCGCGATCTGGCCCAGGCCTGCCGCGACCACTACTCGCGCCCGGTGAACCTTGGCCTGTGGCTGCTGTGCGAGATCGCGATCATTGCCTGCGACCTGGCCGAGGTGATCGGCACGGCGATCGCCCTGAAGCTGCTGTTCGGCATCCCGCTGCTGGCCGGCGCGATCATCACCGCGGTGGATGTGGTGCTGGTCCTGCTGCTGATGAACCGTGGGTTCCGCGCGCTGGAGGCCTTCGTGATCGCCTTGCTGCTGGTGATCTTCGGCTGCTTTGCGATCCAGATCTTCATTGCCGCGCCGCCGCTGCAGGCGGTGCTGGCCGGGTTCATTCCGCACGCGCAGGTGGTGACCGATCCGAAGGCGCTGTACCTGGCAATCGGGATCATCGGCGCCACCGTGATGCCACACAATCTGTACCTGCACTCCTCCATCGTGCAGACCCGCGCCTACCCGCGCACGGATGCCGGTCGTCGCAGCGCGCTGCGTTGGGCGGTGACCGACAGCACCATCGCGCTGATGCTGGCGTTGTTCATCAATGCTTCGATCCTGATCCTGGCCGCCGCGGTGTTCCATGCGCACGGCCGCACCGACGTGCAGGAGATCGAACAGGCGTATGAACTGCTGGCGCCGATGCTGGGCGTTGGCCTGGCCTCGACGTTGTTCGCGGTCGCTCTGCTCGCCTCGGGCATCAACTCCACGGTGACCGCGACGCTGGCCGGGCAGATCGTGATGGAAGGCTTCCTGCGGCTGCGGATCGCGCCATGGGCGCGGCGGCTGATGACCCGCGGCATCGCGATCGTGCCGGTGGTGGTGGTCACGGCCATCTATGGCGAGCAAGGCACCGCACGGTTGCTGGTGTTGAGCCAGGTGCTGCTCTCGATGCAGCTGCCGTTTGCGGTGGTGCCGCTGGTGCGGTTCGTCTCGGACAAGGCCAAGATGGGCGCGCTGGTGGCGCCGCGGTGGCTGATCGTGCTGTCGTGGCTGATCGGCGGGTTGATCATCGTGTTGAACGTGAAACTGCTGGTGGACGTGTGGCGGGGCTGAGCCCTGCGTACTTGACCTCAACGTTGGTTGAGGTGGCACAGTGCGTTCTCCCTCTCCCACTGGCAAGCCCAGATCGAGCCACGCAATGACCGACACCTCGCAGCACGCGTTATGGAATGGCCCGGCCGGTGAGGCCTGGGTGGACGCGCAGCGCCTTCTCGACCAGATGTTCGCGCCGCTGGCCACCCACCTGCTGGACGCGATCGCGCCGGGCGACGAACTGCGCGTGCTGGATGTGGGCTGCGGCACCGGCGCGGTGGCGCTGGGCATGGCCGGGCGCCTGGGTCCGGATGCACACGTCACCGGGGTCGACATCTCCGCCCCGATGATCGCCTTGGCGCGCGAGCGCGCGCAGCGAGCCGGACTGGCGGTGGATTTCATCGTCGCCGACGCGCAGCAGCACGCGTTCGCGCCCGGTAGCCTGGACCGGATCGTGTCGCGCTTCGGCGTGATGTTCTTCGATGACCCGGTGCAGGCGTTCGGCCAGCTGCAGCGCGCCGCCAAACGCGGTGGGGTGCTGCAGGCGCTGGCCTGGCGCGGGGCGGACGAGAACGCCTTCATGACCACGGCCGAGCGCGCCGCGGCACCCTGGCTGAGCTTGCCACCACGCCAGCCGGGCGCACCGGGTCAGTTTGCGTTTGCCCAACAGGCCCGGGTCGAGCAGATCCTGGGCGACAGCGGCTGGGAGGATATCGAGCTGCTGACGCTGGATGTGGAGTGCCGCATCGACCGTGCGGATCTGGCGACGTACGTCTCGCTGCTCGGACCGGTCGGGAGCGCACTGCGCAACGGCGACCTCGCTGCGAACGTCCGAACCCAAGTGCTCGACGCGGTGCTGCAGGCGTTCGAGCCGTTCGTCGACGGCGATTCGGTGACGTTCAGTGCCGCCTGCTGGGACGTGCGCGCCCGCGCGTGGTGACCGCCGGCCGGAACCACGCCAGGCGCGGTCGCCCCCTACGGACCCTCTAGCGCCGGCTCATCAGCCTGCTGGTCAGCAGCATCGCCACCAGTGCCATCGCCGCCGCGGTCACGAACGCATACGCGGCGCCGTCTGCATAGGCCTGGCGCGCCAGCAGCGTCAGGCTGCCATGGGCCGCGCCGGGTACCGACAGTTCACCGACCACCACGCGCTCGATCAGTGCGGGCGAGCCCGCCTGCCCGGCCTCGGCAAGTGCGTGGCGGGCGGCGTCGCGTACATGGCTGGACAGCACCGCGCCCAGCGTGGCGAACCCGATCAGGATGCCGGAGAAGCGCGCGGTGGTGCTGATGCCCGAGGCCATGCCGGCGCGGTCCGGCGGGATCACGCTCATGATCGCCTTCTGCGTTTCGCCATTGAGCAGGCCGCCCCCACTGCCGAGCACCGCCATCGCCAGCAGCAGGCCGAGCTGACTGTGCTCCAACAGTGCCACCGCGATGCCGAGATTGCCGATCACGGCAACGCCCAGCCCCAGCGCCAGGATCCGACCGGACGCCCATCGCATGCCGAGCCGGCGGCCCACGAACGGCAGCAGCAGCATCGCCAGCGCGAACGGCAGCATGTGCACGCCGGCCTGCAGCACGCTGTCACCGCGGGCGTTCTGCAGCAGCAAGGGCAGCAGCGAGGCCATCACCTGAACGCAGGCGGCGTAGGCGAACATCGCCAGCACCGCACCGACCAATGCCGGCGCGCGGAACAGGCGCAGATCCAGCATGGGGTGGGCACGGCGCTGTTCGACCACGATGAAGCCGGCGCCCAGCGCGGTGCCGGCCAGCAGCCACGGCAGCACCGCGGTGCTGCCCCAGCCCTCCACCGGCCCACGGATCAAGGCCCAGGTCCAGCACAGCATGCTGCCGGCGAACAGCAGCACGCCCGGCACATCGATGCGGCGGCTGACCGGATCGCGTGATTCGGGCACGAAGACCGCGCTCAGGCCGGCCAGCAACAGGCACAGGGGAAGATTGATATGGAAGGCCCAACGCCACCCTGCCCAGGTGGCGATGGCACCGCCGATCAGTGGCGCGAGCACCATGGTCAAGCCCATGATCGCGCCCCAGATCGCCCAGGCACGCGCGCGGGATGCCGGGCTCTGGTGTGCATGGCCGATCAGCGACAGCGCCGGTGCCAGCATGAAGGCTGCCGCCGCACCCTGCCCGGCCCGTGCCAGGTACAAGGCCATGGCGGTGCCGGCGAGCCCGCAGGCCACCGAGGTCAGTGCGAACAGGCTCAGACCGATCAGGAACAGGCGGCGACGCCCGATCCGGTCGGCCAGGGTGCCGGCGGGCAACAGCAGTGAGGCGAAGCACAGGACGTAGGCACTGACCACCCACTCGATATCCGCGAAGGTGGCCGACAGATCGCGGGCGATGGTCGGCAACACCACGCCGACCACATTGGTATCGAGCACGGTGAGTGCACAGCCGGCCGAACCGAGCAGCAGCACGGCCTCCGCGCGGTGCGCGCCTGCGCGGTTCATGGCCGTGCGATGGCTCGGGGAGTGGCCTGCACCGACCTCACGTGCCGGCCTCGGCCAGCCGCACGCGCAGCTTCTCGACGATATCCTGTTCGCTCATTGCATAGCCGTAGACATCCTGCAGCTGGCCGTCAGCACCGAGCAGGAACCACGACGCGGTGTGTTCGAAGGTCGCCATGTCCCCTTCGCCGACGCGCCGATAACTAACACCCAGGCTCTCGGCGATGGCACGGGTACCGGCCTCGTCGCCGGCCAGGCCCAGGAACGTCGTATCGAAGGCCGCCAGGTACTGGCGCAGGTGCTCGGGCGTATCGCGCTGTGGGTCGACGGTGACGAAGGCCACCTGCAGCCGCTCTGCCGCGGGGCCCAGCAGCCGTTTGATCTGCACCGCCTTGACCAGGCTCAGCGGGCACACCTCGGGGCAATGGGTGAAGCCGAAGAACAGCAGCGTCGGCGTGCCCTGCAGGTCGCGGATCGCAAGCGTACGTCCGTCGCTGCTCTCCAGCTTGACCGCCCCGAGTGCCGCCTGGCCCATCACCGGCGCTTGGCCATCGGCGCAACCGGCCAGCAGCGCCACCGTCACGATGCCCGCGGCGACCCAGCGCCTCACTTCGCCGCTCCGTGCAGCGCCAGGCCATCGCGCACGCTGAAGTCCACCACCTGCGGTGCACTGCGGGCGAAGCGGAGCGTGACCCGCACCGTCTGCCCGGCCGACAACGGCCGCCGCGGCTTGAGCAGCATCAGGTGATAGCCACCGGGCTGAAGCGCAACGGTCTGGCCCTCCGGCACGGCCAGGCCATCGGGCAGCGCCTGCATGCGCATCACTTCACCGTCCATGCGCATGGCATGGATCTGCACCTCGGCAAACGCCGGGGACGCGGCCGACAGCAGCCGGTCCTCACCGCCGCCGTTGTGCAGCTGCACGTATCCGGCGGCTACAGTCGCCGCCGGCGGTGGCAGGCGCACCCAGGGATCGCTGACCGACACCGTTGCCGCGGTGTGGGCCTGCGGGGCCGCAGCCACCACCGGCATCACGGGAGAGGACAGCAGCAGCCCGGCCAGCAGGGCTGCGCAGGATGACCGGCTCATGGCGTGCCCGACATCTGCATCGGCATCATGTTGAGGTTGGCGTTGTGCATCACCCATAGCGAACCGGCCACCACGATGGCGATCAGGAACGCGGTGCACAGGAAGATGCCGGTGTTCTCGCGCTGGCTGCGCCCTGCCCCGATATGCAGGAACAGCACCAGCTGGGCGACCAGCTGGACCACGCACAGCACCACGATGGCGGTCAGCCGCAGCGGCTGCGGGACCAGATCGGTCATGACCACGCCGAACGAGGCGCCGGTCAGGACCAGGCACAGCAGCAGGCCGAGGATGTAGCCCTTCAGGGTGGCGTGGCCGCCACCGTGTTCGGCATCAGGCGCGTTCGCGCTCATACAAACTCCCTCAGGTAGACGAAGGTGAACACACAGATCCAGATCAGATCCAGGAAGTGCCAGAACAGGCTCAGGCACGCCAGGCGGCGGCGCACGATGCCGTCCAGGCCGAACTTCAGCACCTGGTGGATCATGATCGCCAGCCACAGGAGGCCAAAGGTGACGTGCAGGCCGTGGGTGGCCACCAGCGTGAAGTACGCCGAGAGGTAGGCACTCACATCCGGCGTTGCGCCTTCGTGGATCAGCTCGGCGAACTCATACAGCTCCATGCCGATGAAGACCGCACCGAGCACGCCGGTCACGGCCAGCCAGCCCACCACCTGGTTGCGCTTGCCCGCCTGCATGCCGAGCATCGCCAGGCCGAAGGTGAAGCTGCTGAGCAGCAGCACCACCGTTTCGGAGAGCACGAAACCGAGCTTGAACAGTTCCTTGCCGCTGGGGCCGTCGGCCGTTCCGTTGAGCAGCACGCCGAAGGTGGCGAACAGCACCGCGAAGATCAGGCAGTCGCCCATCAGGTACATCCAGAACCCGACGACGGTCTTGTTGCCATCGTCGTGGTGCTCATGGGCGTGGTCGTGATGACCGACCGCGAGCTGCCCGTGCTGCGTGGCAGCGGTCAGGGTATCGCCGCTCATGCCTTGGCTCCTTCCATCTGCGCGAAGTGCGCGTCTTCAATGCGCTTCACCTCGGCGGCGGGCACGTAGTAGTCCACATCACGGTCGTACGAGCGCAGCACGAAGGTCGCGATCACGCCGATCAGGCCGATGCCGGCCAGCACCCACATGTGCCAGACCAGAGCGAAGCACAGCACCAGGCTGAACACCGAGATCACCACGCCGGAGGCGGTGTTGCGCGGCATGTGGATGTCCTCGTAGCTGTCCTGGCGCTGCCAGGCACGGCCGTGCTGCTTGTCGTCCCAATGCTGTTCCAGCGAGGTGATCGCGGGCAGCTTGGCGAAGTTGTAGAACGGCGGCGGCGAAGAGGTGGCCCACTCCAGGCTGCGCGCGTTCCACGGGTCGCCGGTGAGGTCCATGTTGGCCTTGCGGTCACGCACGCTGACATAGAACTGGATGAACATCGCGGCGATGCCGGCTGCGATCACCAGTGCACCGATGGCGGCCACGATCAGCCACGGCTGGTAACCCTCCACGCCGTAGTGGTTCATGCGGCGGGTCATGCCCTTGAAGCCGAGCACGTACAGCGGCATGAAGGCCAGGTAGAAGCCGACCAGCCAGCACCAGAACGAAATCTTGCCCCAGCGCTCGTTGAGGGTGAACCCAAAGGCCTTCGGGAACCAGAAGCTGATGCCGGCCAGGCAGCCGAACACCACGCCACCGATGATCACGTTGTGGAAGTGCGCGATCAGGAACAGGCTGTTGTGCAGCACGAAATCCGCGCCCGGGATCGCCAGCATCACGCCGGTCATGCCGCCCAGGGCGAAGGTGACCATGAAGCCGATCGTCCACATCGTCGAGGAGTGGTAGCGGATCCGCCCGCGGTACATGGTGAACAGCCAGTTGAACAGCTTCACGCCGGTGGGGATCGAGATGATCGAGGTCATGATGCCGAAGAAGGCATTCACGTTCGCGCCCGAGCCCATCGTGAAGAAGTGGTGCAGCCACACGAAGAACGACAGGATGCCGATCGAGGAGGTCGCATAGACCATCGAGCGGTAGCCGAACAGCGGCTTGCCCGAGAACGTGGCAATGATCTCCGAGAACGCACCGAAGCACGGCAGGATCAGCACGTAGACTTCCGGGTGCCCCCAGATCCAGATCAGGTTGACGTACATCATGGCGTTGCCGCCGGCGTCATTGGTGAAGAAGTGCATCCCGAAATAGCGGTCCATGGTCAGCAGCGCCAGGGTCGCGGTCAGCACCGGGAAGATCGCCACGATCAGGATGTTGGTGATCAGCGCGGTCCAGGTGAACACCGGCATCTTCATCAGGTCCATGCCCGGTGCACGCATCTTGAGGATGGTGACGATGAAGTTCAGGCCGGTCAGCGTGGTGCCGATGCCGGAGACCTGCAGTGACCAGATGTAATAGTCCACGCCCACCGTGGGGCTGTACTCGATTCCGGACAGCGGCGGATACGCTACCCAGCCGGTCGCAGCGAAATCGCCGACGAACATCGACAGCATCACCAGCACCGCGCCCACCGCCGACAGCCAGAAGCTGAGCGAGTTGACGAACGGGAAGGCGACGTCGCGCGCGCCGATCTGCAGCGGCACCACGATGTTCATCAGCCCCACGATGAGCGGCGTGGCCACGAAGAAGATCATGATCACGCCATGCGCGGTGAAGATCTGGTCGTAGTGCTCCGGCGGCAGGTAGCCGGCACTGTCGTTGGCGGCGATGGCGTGCTGGGCCCGCATCATCAGCGCATCGGCGAAGCCGCGCACCAGCATGACCAGGGCCAGGATGATGTACATCACGCCGATCTTCTTGTGGTCCACCGAGGTGATCCACTCGGTCCAGATGTAGCCCCACTTCTTGTAATAGGTGATGGCCGCGACGATCGCCACGCCCAGCAGCAGCGAGCCCACCAATGCCGACATGATGATCGGGTCGTGGTAGGGAATCGCTTCGAGGTTCAACTTTCCAAGCACAATCAGTTCTCCGCGGTACGGCTGGCAGACGCGGCCAGGCTTACGAGTTGGGATGTCGCGCCGGGTTCTTCGCCGGGCAGGCAGATTTCGTCGTCGGGCATGCCGCCGTAGCGGCGCAGGATGCTGTCGAACAGGCCGGTATCCACGCTGGCGAAGCGCTGCATCGGCGCGCCGTGGGTCGGCTTCTCC
Source organism: Stenotrophomonas sp. PUT21 (assembly GCF_052232875.1). Taxonomy (NCBI): domain Bacteria; kingdom Pseudomonadati; phylum Pseudomonadota; class Gammaproteobacteria; order Lysobacterales; family Lysobacteraceae; genus Stenotrophomonas; species Stenotrophomonas sp. PUT21. Next base: position 1,960,019 of record NZ_CP197645.1, read on the forward strand.
AGCTCGGCCAGGCGGGCCTGGTCCAGATGGACGGCGGTGCCGCGCGACTGCGCCAGCCACTGGTCGAAGTCCGCGGCCGTCACCACCCGCGCATCGAACTTCATGTCCGAGAAGCCCGAGCCGCTGTACGCCGAAGACATGCCGGCGTAGGTGCCCGGCGTATGCCCGATCAGGTGCAGGCGGGTCTGCATCGCCGGCATGGTGTAGACCATGCTGCCCAGCTGGGGCACGAAGAAGGCATTCATCATCGATTCGGAGGTCAGCTTGAACGCGACCGGCGTATCGACCGGCATCACCAGCTCATTGACCGTGGCCACATTGTGGTCCGGGTAGATGAACAGCCACTTCCAGTTGAGCGAGACCACTTCCACGCGCAGCGCGGGCGTATCCGATTCGATCGGGCGGTAGGGATCCAGCGCGTGGGTGCTCTTCCAGATCAGCACGCCGAGCACGACCACGATCAGGCACGGAATCGTCCACACCACCACTTCGATGGCGGTGGAGTGCGACCAGTTGGGTGCGTAAGTGGCCTTCTTGTTGGACTCGCGGTAGTGCCAGGCGAAGTACAGGGTGAGGATGATCACCGGGATGACCACCAGCAGCATCAGGCCGGTGCAGACCAGGATCAGCTGCATTTCCTGCTCGGCGATGCTGCCCATGGGGTTGAACAGCTCCAGGTTCTTGCACCCGGTGAGCAGTGGCAGCAGCGCTGCCAGGCCGAACCAGCGTCCGGCGCGGGCTCGACCGGCCAGCGTGGCGCGGCGAGCGGAATGTGTAGCGGGGTTCATGCGTGACGGCCCTTCCAACGCAGTGCCGGGCCGGGCGGCCCGGATCATGAAAAGTGGCGAACACCCCCCTGCATGACCGATATGCATGGGGGGTGCCCGCCGCAGCCGCGTACGTTAGGCAACGACATGATCCATACATGATGCGACACACTGTCGCAGCCGCTCTGTCCGGCGCGGGTACCATGCGCGCATGGAATGGAGCCCCCTGATCGCCGACGGCCACGGGCCGGTGTACCTGCGCATCGTGCGGGCCCTGGAGCGGGCGGTCTGGTCAGGTGCGCTTCGCCCCGGCCAACGCCTGCCCGCACAGCGCGCGCTGGCCACTGAACTCGGCGTGGACCTGACCACGATCACCCGTGCCTTCACCGAGGCCCGCAAGCGCGGGCTGATCGATGCGCGCGGCCCGCTGGGTTCGTTCGTTGCGCCGCCGCAGGTGGAGCTCACCCAGTTGGTGGACCTGAGCATGAACCTGCCGCCCAGCCCCGACGGCGGCCAGGTGGCGGACATGTTGCAGCGTGGCCTGTCATCGGTGCTCAGCCGCAGCGACGTCGGCAACCTGATGACCTATCACGTGGGTGGCGGAAGCCGGGCGGATCATCGGGCCGCGCAACAATGGCTCAAGCCGATCCTTGGTAAGGTCGATGCCGACACATTGATCGTCACGGAAGGCGCGCAGGCCGCGCTGTCGGCCCTGCTGCTGGCCTTGACCGATGCCGGTGACACGATTCTGTGCGAGCCGCTGGTCTACCCCGGCCTGCTGCACGCGGCGCGGGTGCTGCAGCGGCGCCTTCAGGTGGTCGAGTGCGACGAACACGGGATGCGCCCGGATGCGCTGGCGCGCGCCGCGAAAAAACAGGGCGCGCGCGTGGTCTATCTCAACCCGACCGCACAGAACCCCACCGCCCACACGGTGCCGGCGGCGCGCCGCGAGGCACTGGCCGAGGTGATCCGCGCGCAGGACCTGCAGTTGATCGAAGACGATCCCTACTGGCTGCTGCTGGACGATGCCCCTGCCCCGCTCGCCCTGCTGGCGCCACGGCACACCTGTTACATCTCCACGCTGTCCAAATGCCTGAGCCCCGGGCTGCACACCGGGTTCGTGCGCCTGCCCGAGGGCATGGACCGGCAGCCGGTGCTGGGCGCGCTGCGGGCGGTCAACCTGATGGCGCCGCCGCTGATGAATGCCCTGGTGACGCAGCTGATCCTGGACGGCTCGGCGCAGGCGATGCTGAAACTGGTGCAGGAAGAGGCCGCCGAGCGCCGCTATCTGGCGCGGTCGGCGTTGTCGCCCCGGTTCCTGCAGCACTGCGCGGGTGTGCATGCCTGGTGCCGTCTTCCCGCACACTGGACCGATGCCAGCCTGACCCACGCCGCGCGCCTGCAGGGCCTGGGCATCGCACCGTCTTCAGCGTTCACGCCTGAAGGTGTGGCGATCAACGATGCGGTGCGGATTTCATTGGGCGCGGCCGCCCATCGGCAGGAACTGCATCGGGCGCTGCGCCAGCTGGATCAGCTGATGCATGTAGCGGCGACAGAACACCCCGGCTGGACGGTCTGACCCCAGCCTTGCGGCCCGCTCAGCCGGAAACGGCTTTGGCCTGCTTCCAGACCGCTTCAAACTGGCTGGCGGTGATGGCGTCATCCGAATCCAGATCCAGCCAGGACAGCGGCTGATCGGACAGCGGGAAGCGCTCGTCGGCCTGCCCCGACGTGTCGGCCCAGACCAGCACGCTGCGGTAGCTCTCGACCTGCCGGACGATCACATCGCCCTGGGCCTCGAGGTAAATGGTGCCGTTGCCGATCTCGGATTCCGCGGGGTGCTTGTAGTGTTTCCGGGTCGTGCTCATGGCGGTTCGGGATCTGGCGGTAAAAGGGGCCGGGGAATATACCCTGATCCTGCGCCGTTGGCCGACAGCCTGCGCCTGGAACCGATAGTGCCGGGCTGCTGGGCGGCTGCCGATGATGCCAACGCACACCCGAGTAGACGACCGGTCTAATTCGGCGTAGAGTGCGTCGCATGAACACGGCCACCACCTCTCCGAGCACCGACGTCCGCGACACGATCCTGGCCACGGGCCAGCGGATCATGGGCGCGAAGGGCTTTTCAGCGGTGGGCCTGAATGAGGTGCTGACCGCAGCGGGCGTGCCCAAGGGCTCGTTCTACCACTACTTCGCCTCCAAGGAAGCTTTCGGCGAGGCGCTGCTGGCGGACTACTTCACCGCCTATCTCGCCGACATGGACCGCCTCTTCCGCCAGCCTGGCCAGACCAAAGCGCAGCAGTTGGACGCCTACTTCAGCGCCTGGCAGGAGAGCCAGTCGTTCGAGGACTGTCAGGGCAAGTGCCTGGCGGTGAAGCTGGGCGCGGAGGTGGCGGACCTGTCGGCCAGCATGCGCGCCGCGTTGAAGCACGGCACCGCCGGGATCATCGATCGCCTTGCGCGGGCGCTGCAAGCCGGCGCCGAGGATGGCTCGCTCTCGTTCACCGGCACGCCGGAAGCACTCGCGCAGAGCCTGTATCAGCTTTGGCTGGGCGCCAGCATCATGGTCAAGATCGTGCGCAACGCCCAACCCTTCGACACCGCGCTGCATACCACCCGGCAGTTGCTCCACCCTTCGCGCTGACGCGCGGAAGACCACCGGCACGCCAGCCCGGCGTGCCTTTTTCACAGCCCGTTACTAGACGACCGGTCTACTGTTAATCCCCACCCTCTGGAGTCTCCCATGAAAGTCCTCATCGTTCTGACCTCCCACGACCAGCTCGGCAGCACTGGCAAGAAGACCGGCTTCTGGCTGGAAGAGCTGGCCGCGCCCTACTACACCTTCAAGGATGCGGGCGCCGAGATCGTACTGGCCTCGCCCAAGGGCGGGCAGCCGCCGCTGGATCCCAAGAGCAACGAACCCGACTTCAAGACCGACGCCACCCGCCGCTTCGAGGCGGACGCGGAGGCCAACGCGCAGCTGGCCAACACCGTGCGGCTGGACAGCGTTTCGCAGGCCGACTTCGATACCGTGTTCTATCCCGGCGGCCACGGCCCGCTGTGGGACCTGGCTCAAGACACGCATTCCATCGCGCTGATCGAAGCCTTCATCACCGCCGGCAAGCCGGTGGCCCTGGTCTGCCACGCGCCGGGCGTGCTGCGTGACGTCAAGACGGCCGAGGGCGCCCCGCTGGTGCAGGGCAGGAAGGTCACCGGCTTCACCAATACTGAAGAAGACGCCGTCGGCCTGACCGAGGTAGTGCCGTTCCTGGTGGAGGACATGCTCAAGGCCGCGGGCGGCCACTACTCCAAGGGACCGGACTGGGGCTCGTACGTGGTCAGCGATGGCTTGCTGATCACGGGCCAGAATCCGGCGTCCTCTTCAGAGGCCGCGGCGGTGCTGGTGCGGACGCTGGCCTCCAACAAGAACTGACCCGCCCCGCGCCGGGTCAACCCGCGACCCGTACCGGCGGTGGCGTCCAGCTGCCGTCGGTCACCGCGGGCTGCGGCCAATAGGCACGGATGTACAGCGAAAACGCTTCGCCTTCGGGTGCCGGCAGCCAGTTCGCCTTCTGCACGGGATCACTGGGTGCGTCGGCCTGCACGTAGATCGTCAGCGAGCCGTCGGGATTGGCGATCAAGGTCTTGTTCTTGGTCCCGACCGAATAGCGCTCGATCGCGTTGGGCGAAAAGAAGTGATGCTGGTTGTAGAGCGTCAGCGACCAGAAGCCCTGCACCGGCGGCAGCTGCCCGGCCGGGAAGGTCACCGTGTAGCGGCTGGATCCCTCCAGCCGCTGCCCGGCATCATCGAGGTCCTGATAGAAGTACTTCGTCTCGTTCGGCTTGTTCACGAAGATATTGGATTTGGCCACGGCGGTGCGGGTGTAGTAATCCGTGCCGAACGCCGCGCCATTGCGCTGCGTGGTCCAGTGGTGCGGCAGCGGCAGGCCGTAGTTGCGGAACTGCAGCAGCGGACCGACCAGGTCTTCTTCGGCCTTGCCCACTTCATCGGTCATCGCACGCTTGAGCTCGGGGTTCTGGCGTGCTGCCTCGACCACTGCCCGCAGCTCGGCATACAGGGCCTGCTCACCCGGCAATGGGCTGGCATCGTCCAGCACCAGCGGAAGCTCATCGACGAAGGTGGCAGGGATGACCCATTGCGCTTCGCCGCCGCTGTTGCCCTGGCTCTCGTCCGCCGGGAACCTGGCCACCCGGGCCCAATCGCGCTGCTTGGGCGTGCCGTCGAAGGCCGACAAGGGATACATGTCGATCTGGTTGATCAACGGCAGGATCGCCTGCCGGTCCTGCGGGGTATCGTCCAAGAACACGCGCGGAATGACGAAACCGGTCTTGCTGCTGGAACGGAACACCCGGGTGATGCCGGCGGGAACGTCGCCGTGCCAGTCCGGGCCCACCAGCAGGTAGAAGCCAGGTGCCGTACCGTACATCTTGCCGATATCGGCGAAGCTGTCGCTGCGCAGGTCGACCACCTGGTAGACCCAGAAGCGCTCGCCGAAATCCGGCACCTGCAGGACCACCGGCTCCACATCCAGGCCGATGCTGCCGGCACCGTAGACCACGTCCTGGTTGGGGCACGCCACCATCCGCTCCTGCGGACCGATGTAATCGCTGAGCATGCACACATGATTCAGTGGCGCCACCGGCACGAAGCCACCCATCAGGCCCGGCTCGGGCAGATCCTTGAACTTCAGCCGCCGGTTGTAGATGTTGACCATCGGCCACGCCCAGAAATAGGCGTTGCGCGCGACCATCCGCACATACGCTTCAGTCAGCCGGGTCCCCTTGACCGGACCCGCTATCTCGACCTGCGTGGACGTGTGCGCGACGTTGTGCATGGTGTCAGCTCCGAGTGGCCAGGGAGGCCTTGGGAGACTGATCCTCGCCGTGGCCGGTCCTGCGCACCAGCGAACATCTGCGTGGGCGGTCTCAGTAAAACTACTGCCGCTGCTGCGTGCGGTGCCGTCACCGCAGCCACCAGCGACGGCAGAATCGTCAGAAAATGCCTGGTGCACATGGGTGGCCCTCTGGGCAGGCATGCAGGATCGCGTGCTCAACGCGTTGCGGGAAATCCGGCCTCGGCCAGTGCGGCAAGAAACGCCTCCGGCCCGTGGGCGCTGCCCACACGCACTTCGCGCGCCGGCGGATCGGTCTCGATGCGCGCGTCCGGATCGACGCTCTGCAGGGCCTTGGTGACCGAGCGCGCGCAGCCGCCGCAGGTCATGGTGGGGATGCTGAAACGATGCATGGCGACCTCGCCGTGGTGGGTGTAAGCCCACTGTCAGGGATGACAACGTGGCAAGGTCAAGCCCTTGTTGTGGTGCGCCGCCGGGTCGATCAGGACCGTGGCTTGCCGGGCGCGCGCCCGCGCGAGGACACCGGCGTATCGGCCCCGAACAGCGGCGTCTTGCGCGGCTTCGTGGCCGATGCGGTCTCCGCCGGTGCGGCCACGGGCTGGGCCAGGTCGGCGATGATCGGGCAATCCGGCCGGTCGTTGCCGTGGCAGTGCGCGGCCAGATGCTCCAGCGTCTGCACCATCGCCTGCAGCTCGGCGATCTTCGCCTTCAGCCCGCCCACGTGCGACAGCGCCACCGCCTTGACGTCGGCACTGGCACGCTCGCGGTCCTGCCACAGCACCAGCAGTTCGCCGATCTGTTCGACGGAAAAGCCGAGATCACGCGCGCGGCGGATGAAGCGCAGGCTGTGCGCGTCCTGCGGGCTGTAATGCCGGTAGCCGGCCTCCGAGCGCGCGGCCGGGGGGATCAGGCCGATCTGCTCGTAGTAGCGGATCATCTTCGCCGACACACCCGAGAACGTCGCGGCTTCACCAATGTTCATCGTACGGTCCTCATCGCGCCTTCCTCCACGCCGGAGCCCAGCGTATCGGCCTGCATCGGTGCATGGAAGCGCTTGAGCCGCAGCGCGTTGCCGAGCACGAACACACTGGACAATGCCATCGCCGCGGCGGCGAAGATCGGCGAGAGCAGCGTGCCGTTCACCGGGTACAGCAGACCCGCCGCGACCGGAATCAGCACCGCGTTGTAGGCGAAGGCCCAGAACAGGTTCTGTTTGATGTTGCGGATCGTCGCCTGGCTCAGCGCGATCGCGTTGGGCACGCCGCGCAGATCGCCGGACATCAGCACCACATCGGCGGCTTCGATCGCCACGTCCGTGCCGGTGCCGATCGCCAGCCCCACATCGGCCTCGGCCAGCGCCGGTGCGTCGTTGATGCCGTCCCCAACGAACGCCACCTTCGCGCCGCCCGCGCGGAAACGCTTGAGCGCGGCGACCTTGCCATCGGGCAGCACCTCGGCGGCCACTTCATCGATGCCCAGCTGGCGCGCGATCGCGGCCGCCGTGGCCGCGTTGTCACCGGTGATCATCGCCACCTTCAGGCCCAACGCGTGCAGGGCCTGGATCGCCGCGGGGGTGCTTTCCTTGATCGGGTCGGCTACGGCGATCACCGCCGCCAGGCGACCATCGATGGCGGCATACAGCGGGCTCCTGCCCTGCTCGCCCAGCCGCTGCGCGGTGGGCCGGAAGGCGCTCACATCCAGACCCAGCCGGGTCATGTAGCGGTCCGCGCCCACGGCCACGGTGCGGCCACCGACCTGCGCGGACACACCGAAGCCGGGCACCGCCTCGAAGCGCTCGAGGGTCGCCAGTGCAAGCCCACGCGTTTTGGCGGCAGCCACGATGGCCTCGGCGATGGGATGCTCCGAGCGGGTTTCCACCGCAGCGACCAGCGCCAGCACTTCATCGGCCTGGAAACCGTCGGCCGGCTCCAGGTCGGTCAGTTCGGGGCGGCCCTTGGTCAGCGTGCCGGTCTTGTCCAGCGCGATCACACTCACATCGCGCAGGGCCTGCAGCGCTTCACCCTTGCGGAACAGCACGCCCAGCTCGGCCGCGCGGCCGGTGCCGACCATGATCGAGGTCGGCGTGGCCAGGCCCATCGCGCAGGGGCAGGCAATGATCAGCACTGCCACGGCGTTGACCAGCGCAAAGGTCAGCGCCGGCGCCGGGCCGAACACCAGCCAGACCAGGAAGGTCAGCGCAGCGGCGGCCATCACCGCCGGCACGAACCACATGGTGACCTTGTCGACCAGCGCCTGGATCGGCAGCTTGGAGCCCTGGGCCTGCTCGACCAGACGGATGATCTGCGCCAGCACCGTGTCCCCGCCCACCTTGGTGACGCGGAAACTGAAGGCACCGGTGGTGTTGAGCGTACCGCCCACAACTTCCGCGCCCACGGCCTTGGCCACCGGCACCGGCTCACCGGTGATCATGCTTTCGTCGACATAGGAGGAACCCTCCACCACCGCGCCATCGACCGGCACCTTCTCGCCGGGACGGACCAGCACGATGTCGCCCAAGGTGACCTGCTCAAGGGGCACTTCGACGGTCTCACCACCGCGCTGCACGCGCGCGGTCCGCGCCTGCAGCCCCACCAGCCGCTTGATCGCCTGCGAGGTACGGCCCTTGGCCCGCGCCTCGAGCGTGCGCCCAAGCAGGATCAGGGTCACGATGACGACCGCCGCTTCGAAGTAGACATTCGCCGTGCCCGGCGGCAATACGCCTGGCGCGAAGGTCGCGACCACGGAATAGCCATAGGCTGCCGCGGTACCGAGCGAGACCAGCGAGTTCATGTCGGGGGCGCCGCGCAGCAGTGCCGGCACGCCCTTGCGGAAGAAGCGCAGGCCCGGCCCGAACAGCACCAGCGTGGCCAGCGCGAACTGCAGGTACCAGCTGGTCTGCAATCCGACGGTATGCATCACCCAGTGGTGCATGGCCGGAACGAGGTGCGAGCCCATTTCCAGAATGAAGACCGGCAGGGTCAGCAGCGCCGCCAGCAGCAGGGAGCGGCGCAGCGCGCGTGCTTCGCCTTCGCGGCGTTCCTCCTCCTGGTCACCGGCCGCGGCCGTGCTCACGCTGACCGGGCGCGCGGTGTAGCCGGCGTTCTCCACGGCGGCCTGCAGATCGGCGACGGACACCGTGCCGGCCAGATGGCGCACCTGCGCCCGCTCGGTGGCCAGGTTGACGCTGGCGGCGATCACGCCCGGCAGCTGCGCAAGACTCTTTTCCACGCGACCGACGCAGGACGCACACGTCATCCCCTCGATGCTCAGCTCGGTGGTCTCTTCGCGGACGTTGTAGCCCGCGCTTTCGATGGCGCGCACCGCAGCCTGCGGGTCGGGCGCGCCGATGAAGCTGAGATCGGCCCGCTCGGTGGCAAGGTTGACCGAGGCGCTCTGCACGCCGGGGACGGCGGTCAGCGCACGCTCCACACGGCCCACGCAGGAGGCGCAGGTCATGCCCTCGATGGGCAGACTCAGGCGGCTGATCGGCGCGCCGGACCGGGAAGCAACAGAAGACATGGGGCAGTCCTTGGGGTGAGGTTACCTGCCACCCTAAAGATTCCCATCATGGGAAGGTCAAGCCCCTCTTAACGGGGACGGAGGGGATTATTAATCCCCTCCGTCCCCGTTAAATAGCCTTACGGCTGGGCCGCGGTGCCGTCGCGGGTTACCCGCCAGATCGTGTTGGAGAGATCGTCGGCAACAATCAGCGCGCCGCGCGGATCGACGGTGACGCCCACCGGGCGGCCGCGGGTCTTGCCGTCTTCGCCGAAGAAGCCGGTCACGAAATCGATCGGCTCGCCGGCCGGACGGCCGTTGCTGAAGGGCACGAAGACGACCTTGTAGCCCACCGGCGGATTGCGGTTCCAGCTGCCGTGCTCGCCGACGAAGACGCCCTCGGCGAACTGCGTGCCCATCACCGGGGACGAGAAGGCCACGCCCAGTGCCGCCACGTGCGAACCCAGCGCATAGTCCGGTGCGATCGCCGAGGCGACCTTCTCCGGGTTCTGCGGCATCACCCGGCGATCCACGTTCTTGCCCCAGTAGCTGTAGGGCCAGCCATAGAAGCCGCCCTCCTTCACCGAGGTGAGGTAATCGGGCACCAGGTTGGGGCCGATCTCATCGCGCTCGTTGACCACCGCCCACAGCGTGCCGGTGCTCGGCTGGATCGCCAGCGCGGTGGGATTGCGGATGCCGGTGGCGTAATCCTTGTGCGCGCCGGTGACCGCATCGATCTGCCAGATCCGCGCGCGGTCGATCTCCACCGCCATGCCACGTTCGGTGATGTTGCTGTTGGAGCCGATGCCCACATAGAGATAGCGGCCATCGGCGCTGGCGGTCATCGCCTTGGTCCAGTGATGGTTGATCGCCGCAGGCAGGTCGGTCAGCTTCACCGGTGCCCCGCTCGCCTTGGTCTGGCCTTCCTGGTAGTCAAAGCGCACCACCGCGTCCTGGTTGGCCACGAAGATCGCATTGCCGATCATCGCCAGGCCGTACGGCGCGTTGAGCTTGTCGGCGAACACCGTCTTCAGTTCATAGACGCCGTCGCCATCGGCGTCGCGCAGCAGGGTCAGGCGGTTGCCGCTCTTGACCGCAGTATTGCCCTTGGCCTTGATCTTGCCGGCGATGACATCCTTCGGCTTGAGATTCGGCGCACTGCCGCCGCGGCCTTCGGCCACGAGAATGTCGCCGTTGGGCAGCACCAAGGTCTGCCGCGGAATGCCCAGATCGGTGGCGATCGCCGAGATGCGGTAGCCCTTGGGCACGGTGGGAAGCGTGTCGCCCCACTGCGCCGGCTTGGCGATGGTCATGTCCGGCATCAACCCGCGATGCGGCTTGGGCATCTCCGGGTTGCCGCCATACTGCTCCAGCTCGGGCGCCTTGCCGCTGCAGGCAGCGAGTGCGACCGCAAGCGCGGACACCGAAAGAATGCGGAACGTCGTCTGGCGGCTCATCGCACACCCCCCACGCGCAGGCTGGACAGGCCCACCCAGGTGGCGATCAGCGCCAGCACGGTCAGGATCACCGAGAGCACCAGGCCCGCTGGCATCACCGCCCACGCGTCGCGCGCATGGTGCAGGCAGTTGATGAAGCCCACGCCCCAGGTCACCGCCAGAATCACCACGTAAGCGAGCTTGCGACTGCCACGAACCAGACCAACGATCCCGCACAGCAGCGCCAGCGTGGTCATCACCATCGCCCCGATCAGCAGCCAGGACGCGAAGTTGGCCCACTGGATCTCGTACGAACGCCAATACGCGTAGTCCGCCAGCAGTGCGCCGAGGAACAACGGCAGCACGCCGCCCAGTACAGCGGCGTGGAACGGATGGATGACCCACGATCGGGTCAGGACAACGGTCGAAGCCATGCTGGTCTCCTGGTGAGGGGGCGAATCTCTCCCGATCCTGCCATCCCCGGCGTGACGGGGGTGCCGATGGTCCGATGGACTCAGGGATCGGCCAGGTCCCAATACGGCGGCGACCCGATCGCATCGGTCAGGAACGCCGAGACCTCGCGGACCTTGCGCGAGCGCAGCTTGTTTTCCGGTGAGAGCAGCTGCAGGTGCACGCGCTCGGACTGCGGGGAAAACTCCCACTCGCCGAGCAGCTTGACCATGCCGCCACCTTGGAGGGTTTCCGCGTTGAACAGCCAGGTCGGGAACAGCACCACACCGCGCCCGGCGATGGCCGCGGCCAGCAGCGCTTCGGCATTGTTGCTGCGCAGCGGTCCGGTCACGTTCAAGGCCTTGAACGGTGCCTCCGGCGTAGCGCGGAAGTACCACTTCTGGATGCCCAGCTGTCCCTTGTAGACCAGGCACTGATGCTGCAGCAGATCCTCGGGGCGCTGCGGCGTGCCATGCGCGGCCAGATAGGCCGGGCTGGCGGCGAGGATGTTCCGGTGCGGGGCGATGACTTTGCCGATCAGCCCGGAGTCCACCAGCGGCCCGACCCGGATGGTGATGTCCACGCCCTCCTGCACCGGATCGATCAGCGTGTCGGTGAGCGTGAGTTCCACGATCAGCTCGGGGTATCTGGCCTGCAGCGTGTTGACGATATGCGCGATGTGCAGCCGCCCCAGCGATTCGGGCGCGTTGATGCGGATCAGGCCGCGCAGTTCCGCGTCGCGGCCTTCCAGCTGTTCGACCGCTTCATCCAGCAGATCCACGGCATCGCGCACCTGCAGGTGGAACTGCTCGCCGGCTTCGGTCAGCCGCACCGCGCGCGTGCTGCGGTAGAACAACTGCTGCCCCACATCCTGCTCCAGCGCGGCGATGAAGCGCGAGACCGACGAGGCCGGAACGCGGTAGTGCCGCGCCGTGGCCAGGAAGCTGCCGGTGGCGGCGACGGTAAGGAAATAGCGGAGCGCTTTGAGCTGCATGGGGAAGGCCTCGGCATATGAATTGCGATTCCAGCAATAGTTATTTGCCGGATGGCCCGATTGTGACGGATATCGCACGTCCATAGGATGAGGTCAGGCGTCTGGCGTTCCCGCCATGCCCTCCCCCTTCCCCTCTCCCGGACCCACCATGAGCTCTCTGTTCGACACCTTCGACCTCGCCGGCGTGCCGCTGCGCAACCGCGTGGTCATGGCCCCGCTGACACGCGCCCGTGCCCCGCATGACGCCGCCGACGAGCGCACCGCGCTGTATTACGCCCAGCGCGCCACCGCCGGCCTGATCGTCAGCGAAGGCACGCCCATTTCCCGCGAGGGCCAGGGCTACCTGTTCAACCCGGGCATTTTCACCGCCGAGCAGATCGCCGGCTGGCGCCTGACCACCGATTCGGTCCACGCCCTGGGCAGCCGCATGTTCGCGCAGCTCTGGCATGTGGGCCGCGTCTCCCACCCGACCATCCAGGCCGACGCTGCGCGTCCGGTCAGCGCCAGTTCGAAGCTGCCGGTCGGCGCGCAGGCGTTCGGCTATGACGACACCGGCACGCCCGCGCTGGTCGCCTCACCGGCGCCTCGCCAGCTTCAGACCGATGAGATCCCGCGCATCGTGGCCGACTTCGCACAGGCGGCCGCCAATGCCATCGAGGCCGGCTTCGACGGCGTGGAGATCCACGGCGCCAACGGCTACCTGCACGAGCAGTTCATCAACCCGCGGGTGAATGATCGCACCGACGCGTATGGCCCGCAGACGCTCGACAACCGCCTGCGCTTCACGCTGGAGGTGATCGACGCGGTGGTCGCCCGCATCGGCGCGTCGCGCACCGCGATCCGTCTGTCGCCCTATGGCCAGCTGTTCGACATGCCGCTGTACCCGGAGATCGACGCGACCTACACCGCCCTGATCCAGGCCATCGGGCAGCGCGGCCTGGCGTATGTGCACCTGATGGACCAGTCCGGTTTCAAGGTCGGCCAGAAGTCGGTCGATGGCGCGGGCGATACGGGCTTCAGTGGCCTGCTGCGCACGCTCAAGCCGCATCTGCCCGGGACCGCACTCATCCTCGCCGGCGGCATGACCCGCGAGCGCGCCGAGCAGTTGATCGCGGCCGGCCTGATCGATCTGGCCGCATTCGGCGCCGCCTTCATCAGCAATCCGGATCTGGTGGCGCGCCTGCAGCATGGCTGGCCGCTGGCGCCTGCCGATCGCGACACCTTCTACGGTGGCGGCGCGACCGGCTACATCGACTACCCGGCGTACGTTCCCGCGCGCGGGCACGCGACATCGCAGGCCGCTTGATCGAACGGGGCCGGCAATGCCGGCCCTTTTCCTTACCCTTCCCAGCTCACGCCCTTGGGCGCACTGGAAAAGCCCGCGGCACGCAGGGCCTCCATCACTGCATCGCGCTTCACCGCCGCGTCGTTGATCAGTTCCAGCGTGAACGGACTGCGCCGGCCATGCCTCAGCGCACTGGCCAATGCCTGCGCGGCCGCGGCAAGCGACGGATCATCCGGCGCGAGATACACCTGCAGGCTGCGCCCGCCCTGGGCGAGATACATCAGCAGGCGCCCGCCGCCGATCACCACGAACGCGCCGGCCCGCCGCAGCGGACGCTGTCCCGTGCGATCCACCGGCCACGGCAGCACCGTACCGAACGGATTGGCCGGGTCCACCGCGGAGAGACCGACCGCGATCTTGGCAGCCGCCGGCCGCAGCGCCTCGGCAATCCCGCGCAGACGGTCCACCAGCAGGCGGTCAGCGAACTGCGCACCGCCCAGCCCTTCGACGAAGCGCCCGCGCAGCACGCGGCCGGTGTCCTCCATCCCGCGATAGACCTGCTGCAACGCCGGGAAGCCGCCGGCAATCCCTTCCGCGACGGCCGCGCCACGGGTGACGATGCCGTGGCGATCCAGCAGGCCCTCGGCCAGCGCCACCGCACGCACGGTGTCACTCACCGCCTCACGCTGCAGCAGCGACCAGCGGCCGGCCAGCGTCGGGGCGGCGAAGCTGGCGGCGCCCGACGGCGATCCTTCAACGACGGTGGGCGTGTCGTGCATCGGAATGCCGCGGAAGCCCCGGCTGCGCCGCGAGGTCCTGGCCACGCGGGGTCGCGGCGGGCGCGTGCCGGACAGCGCGCGCAGGGGCGCCCACAGGTCGGTGGTGACCTGGCCCGACCAGGCCAGGTCCCAAAGGGCGCTGTGCAACAGCTCCGGGGTGATCTCCGGGCGGGCCGTGCCTGCCTGCTGCCACTGGCCACTCACGGCCACGGCCAGTTGCCGGGCAAAGTAGGCGCCGCCGTCGGCCAGCACCTGCAGGATGCCGGCCTGCAACGAGGAGAGGTCCGCGTTGGCCGGCAGTGCCGGCAAGGTCTCGGCGGCGAACTCCTGCAGGTGCAGCGCGACCAGGCCGTCGTCCTCGCCGATGCGGCCATGGCCTGACCACAGCACCGCGCCGGTCGCGAGCAGCTCATCCAGCAGGCCGGGCGCGTAGTCCACCACCCGCGCGGGCAGGATCTGCTGCTCCCATACCGAGGCGGGCAGTGGCACACCGGCCAGCAGTTCCACCACCCGCGCCACACCGTCGATGCCCTCCAGCGCACTGCGCGCCGGGGTCTGCATGCCGCGCGCGGCCTGGGCGGCATCGGCGATCAGGCCATGCCGTTCCAGCACCAGCAGCGCGTAGGCCTCGCGGGGCACCGGCCGGGTCGCCTCGCGCGCCGCCTGCAGTGAGCGCACCCGCAGCCGCCGGAACACGTCTTCGCTCACCCATTCGTGACGGGCCAAGGGCACCGGTGCCGGCATCGCACCGGCCCCCTCCGACCGCCGGCGGACCACGCCGAACGTGCCTTTCAGCAGCTTGCCCTGCGTCTCCAGCCGGGTCAGCGCGGCATCGGCCACGGCCACGCCCAGCCCGAACGCCGCCGCAGCGTCGGCCGTGGTGAACGGCGGGTGGCTGCGGGCATAGCGCGCCAGCAACTCGTCCAGCGGATCGGCTGCAGGCCGCAGGAACGCAGCCGGTACGTCCGCCGGCACGGCGACAGCCAGCGCATCACGCAGACGTGCGGCATCTTCGATGGCAGCCCACTGCTCGCCCCCGCCGATCAGGATCCGGATCGCGCGGCGCTCGGTCTGCAATGCCTGCAGCAGCGGCAGCGGCTCAGCGTCGATGAGGCGCGCGGCCACCGCAGCCGCCGTGAGCGGGCCCAGTTCGCGCAGGAGATCGGCAACGCCCTCCTTGCCGTTGGCGCGGCGGTCCGGCGCACGGCGCTGCAGCGCCTGGCCCACCTCATCGATCACCACCGGATCCAGCAGTTCACCCAGATCGACCTGGCCGAGCAGATCGCCGAGCAGGCCGCTGTCGAGCGAGAGGACCGACGCGCGGCGCTCGGCCAGCGGCACGTCGGTGCCATACATGAACTCGGCGACGTAGCCGAACAGCAGGTTCGCCGCGAACGGTGACGGCACCTCCGTGGTGACCTCGGCCATCGCCACGCGCCCGTCGGCCAGCCGCTGCATCAACCCGTCCAGTGCGTCCAGATCGTAGACGTCCTGCAGGCATTCGCGCGCGGTTTCGATCAGGATCGGAAATTCGGGGTAGCCCTGCGCGATCCCGAGCAGTTCGCCCGCGCGCAGGCGCTGCTGCCACAGCGGGGAGCGACGGCCCGGCGTACGCCGCGGCAACAACAGCGCACGCGCCGCGCATTCGCGGAAGCGGGCGGCGAACAAGGCCGAGCCACCTACCGCACGGGTCACCTCGCTGCGCAGCCGCTCCGGCTCGAACAGGAACAGCTCTGCCCCGGGCAGGCGGCCGGCAGCGTCGGGCAGCCGCGCGATGATGCCGTCGTCGCTGGCCACCACCGCCGGATCGATGCCCCAGCGCTCGCGGATGCGCGCGGCCATCGCCAGCGCCCACGGGTCATGCACGCGCCGGCCATACGGGGAATGCAGCATCAACCGCCAGTCGCCAGACTCGTCGCGGCAGCGCTCCACCACCAGGGTGCGATCGGTGGGCAGCCGGCCGGTCGCCTCACGCTGTTCGCCCAGCAGGCCGACGATGTTGGCGATCGCGTTGTCGGCCAGCCCATCGGCCTGCAGGCGCGCCCGCAGGGTCAGGGGCACGTCGCCCTCGCCGACCGCCGCTTCCAGCGCGCCGATGAACGCACCGACCGCTTCGCCCAGCTCGGCTGGCCGCCCCACGCCCTCTCCGCGCCAGAACGGCAGCCGCGCCGATCGGCCCGGTGCCGGGGTCACCACCACCTGGTCATGGGTGATCTGTTCGATACGCCACGAGGTCGCGCCGAGGGTGATCACATCGTTGACCCGCGACTCATGGACCATTTCCTCGTCCAGTTCGCCGACCCGACGCGACCCCGCGCGTTCCTCGCCTTCGGGCAGCATCACGCTGAACATGCCGCGGTCGGGAATGGTGCCGCCGCTGGTGACCGCCAGCTGCTTCGCGCCAGGCCGCGCGCTCAGCTCACCGGTCTCACGGTTCCAGACCAGCCGAGGGCGGAACCCGGCGAAATCATCGGACGGGTAACGCCCGGCCAGCATGTCCAGGGTGGCATCGAAAGCGCTGCGCGGCAGCGACCGGTACGGTGCGGCGCGACGCACGCAGGCAAACCACGCCTCCACCTGCAGCGTCTCCATCGCTGCAGCGGCCACGGTCTGCTGGGCCAGCACGTCCAGCGGATTGCGCGGTGGGTCGATCGCCTCGATCTGTCCGGCGAGCATCCGCTCCACCGCGACCGTCGCATCAATCAGATCGCGGCGGGTGCGTGGATAGACCAGGCCGGTGGAGGTGCCGCCCACCTGATGGCTGGCGCGCCCCACCCGCTGCAGCGCGCTGGCAACCGAGGGCGGCGCGGCGACCTGGATGACCAGATCGACCAGGCCCATGTCGATGCCCAGTTCCAGACTGGAGGTGGCGACCACGCAGCGCAGCGCGCCGGATTTGAGCGCCTGTTCGATCTCGCGGCGCTGCTCCTTGGAGACCGAGCCGTGGTGTGAACGTGCGATCAGCGCCTCCGCCCCGGCCGAGCGCGCGGCGGTGCCCCCATTGAAGGAGCCATAGTGCTCGGCAGCCGGGGCCGGCGTTGGCCTCTGCGCGAGGCGCTCGGCATGCAGCTCGTTGAGCCGCGCCGTCAGCTTCTCGGCCACGCCGCGCGAATTGGCGAACACGATGGTGGAGCGCCGCGCCAGCACCTGATCGAGAATGCTGGCCTCCACGTGCGGCCAGATCGACCCCAGCCGCCCGGAGGATGCAGCGCTGTCGGACGCGCCCGGATGTGGCGGCAGGTCGGCCATGTCCTCCACCGGCACCACGATGCGCACGTCCAGCGCCCGTTGCGACGGTGGATGGATCACGCTGACGGGGCGGTCGCCCCCGAGGAACCGCGCGACTTCTTCAACCGGCCGTACCGTGGCCGACAGCCCGATGCGCTGCGCGGGCACCGCCAGCAGGGACTCCAGCCGCTCCAGGCTCAGCGCCAGATGGGTGCCGCGCTTGCTGCCGGCCACCGCATGGATTTCATCGATGATCACGGTATGCACGTCGCGCAGCGTCTCGCGCGCCTGCGAGGTCAACATCAGGAACAACGATTCGGGCGTGGTGATCAGGATGTCGGGCGGGCGCCGGACCAGCCGCGCCCGCTCCGCGGCCGTGGTATCCCCGGTGCGGATCGCCACGGACAGGTTGACCGCCGGATCGCCGCGCCGCTCACGTTCGGCGCTGACCCCCTGCAAGGGAATCTGCAGGTTGCGCTGCACGTCGGCGCCGAGTGCCTTGATCGGCGAGAGGTACAGCACGCGGGTGCCGCGCTTTTTCGGCGGCGCTGGATGGGAGGGCGGAACGCTGGATGGCTCGCCGCTGCGGAACAACTGGTCGATCGCGTGCAGGAACGCCGCCAGGGTCTTGCCCGAACCGGTCGGCGCGATCACCAGCGTGTGCTGGCCGGCGCTGATCGCAGCCCAGGCGTGGTCCTGCGCCGGCGTGGGCGCGGTGAACGCCGCGGTGAACCAGGCGCGCGTGGCCGGGGTGAAGGTGGCCAGTGAGCCGGTGTGGTCGTTCGAGGTGGGCATGGATCCAGAGGTCGTAGGACGCCCGCCCGGCATCGGCCGCGAGCGCAATGGAACCAGACTAGGGTATGCCGCGTCGGGCATGCGTCAACCGGCCCGCCATCGCGCCGTCACTGCTTCGCACCAGTGGCCCCTGGGCCACCACCATTCGTCCCTTCACCCCGGCATCCAGCCCCAGCCCAATGCCCACTGGCCTTCGCGGGATCACACTGATTGGCATCACGCACAGCGCCCAGCGCAGGAACGACTTCCATGAAACGACGCGATTGCCTCAAGGCCGGGCTGACCCTGCCGCTGCTGCCGATGCTGCTCAAGGCCGGGCCCGCCTTCGCGGCGACCGGCGCAAGGGTGCGGCCGGGGAGCGCGGCGTGGCCGGCGGCGGCCGAGTGGGATCGGCTGTCGCGTGCAGTGGGCGGCCGGCTGTCGGTCCCGCAGTCGCCGTTCCTGGCTGACCCTGCCACCCGCGCGGCCGCCCTGGAACAGTTGCAGAACCCCTTCTTCCTCGGTGACCAGCCCGCGCTGACCCAGACCAGTGGCTACTTCGGTGCGTGGCGCTCCTTACCCAGTGCCAAGGTGGTCTCGGCCGCGAACAGCGCCGATGTCGCCGCCGCGGTGAACTTCGCCCGTACCCACCGGCTGCGGCTGGTGGTCAAAGGCGGTGGGCACAGCTACCACGGCACGTCCTGCGCACCGGATTCGCTGCTGGTCTGGACCCGCGCGATGAACCAGGTCGAGCTGCACGATGCGTTCGTCGCCCACAACGCCCGCCCGGGCACGGCGCCGCAGCCGGCGGTCAGCGTTGGCGCCGGGGCCATGTGGATCGATGCCTATGACGCGGTCACCACCCGTGGCGGCCGCTATGTCCAGGGCGGTGGCTGCACCTCCGTGGGCGTGACCGGGCTGGTCACCGGTGGTGGCTTCGGCAGCTTCTCCAAGGCCCATGGCACCGCTGCCGCCAGCCTGCTCGAAGCGGAGATCGTCACCGCCGACGGGCAGATCCGCATCGTCAACGCCGACAACGACCCGGAGCTGTTCTGGGCCTTGAAGGGCGGCTGCGCGGCGAGCTTCGGCATCGTGACCCGGATGACGCTGCGCACCCACGCCCTGCCCGACACCTTCGGCGGCGTCTCCTGCCAGATCCAGGCCAGCGACGACGCCAGCTGGCAGGCCCTGGCGGCGGAGATGCTGCGCTTCTACCGCGACACGCTGTGCAACGCGCACTGGGGCGAGCAGTTCACCTTCACCGACACGCGCCGGCTCTCGGTCTCGATGGTGTTCCAGGGGCTGTCGCGCGATGCGGCCGAAGCCACCTGGTCGCCGTTCCTGGCATGGGTGCGTGCACGGCCGGCCTACACGATCACCGCCCCCCTGCAGGCCCTGGCGATGCCGGCCCGCGATTTCTGGGATGCCGATTTCTTCCGGCAACATGCTCCCGGGTTCATTGCCGAGGACACCCGCGCGGGTGCCTCGCCGCGGCACATGCTGTGGAAGGGCGATCAGGGCCAGGTCGGCTGGTTCCTGCACGGCTACGCCTCGGCCTGGCTGCCGTCGGGCTTGCTGGATGATGCGCGGCGGGAGCAGGCGGCGGCCGCGATCTGTGCCGCAGCCGAGCACATGGATGTCGGCCTGCACTGCAACAAGGGCCTGTTCGGCGCCCCGGCCGCCGCGCTGGCGGCCAGCCGAGACACCGCCACCCATCCTGCAGTGCTGGATGCCTTCGCGCTGGCCATCATCGGCAATGCCGGCGGACCGGTCTTCCCGGGCCTGGGCCTGAACGTGGACGAGCCCCGTGCACGCCGGGGTGCGTTGAACGTGGCACGCGCCTACCAGGCACTGAGCGCGGTGGCCCCGTCCGCACCGGCCTACGTTTCCGAGAACGACTACTTCCAGAAAGACTGGCAGCAGGCGTTCTGGGGGCCGAACTACCCTCGCCTGCAGGCCGCCAAGCGCCGTTACGATCCGCAGGGGCTGTTCGTCATCCACCACGGGGTGGGCAGCGAAGACTGGAGCGCGGACGGCTTCGAGCGCGTCCGCGGCTAGGCCAGCACGTGACGCAAGGCCTGCTGCGCGCGCTGGTTCTCCGCCGGCGTGCCGATGGTGATCCGCACCCAGGTGTCATACGGTGCGAACACCCGCGCGATGCGGACGCCCTGCTGCAGCAACCCGGCTGCGACCGCTGCGTGCGGGCGCCCGGTGTCGACGAACACGAAATTGCCGGCCGCCTCGGTTGAACGCAGGCCCAGCCCGGTCAGCACCTGCTGCCAGCGCTGCCGCTCCAGCGCAACGCTGCGCCGGACCTGGGCCACGTGGGCGGTATCAGCCAGC
Organism: Stenotrophomonas sp. PUT21; assembly: GCF_052232875.1. Taxonomy (NCBI): domain Bacteria; kingdom Pseudomonadati; phylum Pseudomonadota; class Gammaproteobacteria; order Lysobacterales; family Lysobacteraceae; genus Stenotrophomonas; species Stenotrophomonas sp. PUT21. The sequence continues at coordinate 1,980,447 of NZ_CP197645.1, forward strand.
GACGCCGCTGCCGCGGCGAGTGAGAGCTGGTTCTGCGCGTGCGCGCCACCGACCCCGCGCTGGTGCAGGGCCGTGGCCAACGCCGTCGGCGCCAGCGCATAGCCGACCTGCAGCCCGGCCAGCGCGTGGATCTTGCCCAGCGTGCGGAACACCACCACGTTCTGGCCCTGCCGCAGCAGGCGCACCGCGCTCAACGCGGCGGCATCCTCACGGTAGTCCAGGTAGGCCTCATCGACGATCACCAGCGTGCGCGCCTGCGCGGCGGTCACGAAACGATCGAAGTCCGCGCCCGGGCTGAGCGTGCCGGAGGGGTTGTGCGGATTGACCACGAACAGCGCGCGGGTGTCCGGCGCGATCGCGGCCAGCAATGCGGGCAGATCATTCTCCAGCCGCGCGCTCAGCGGCACTTCCACCGCCCGCCCGCCAAAGGGCCTGGCCGCATCCACCAGGGCGCCATAACCGGGCACCGAGTAGATGAACCCACCGGCGCCTTGGCTCAGCGCCAGGTGCTGGCCGAGGGCTTCCAGCACTTCACCGACGATGACCTGCTCCGGCGCGACCCCTTCCAGCGTGGCGATCTGCACCTGCAGGGCCTGCAGCTGGGCAGCGCTCACGTAGCGCGGCGCTTCCACCAGCGCACGCTGCACCGCCGGCCCCACCCGCGGCGAGGGACCGTAACTGCTTTCGTTGAGGTCCAGCCGCAGCAGATCGGGAGCGGTGTCGGCGGCAGCGGACGGTGCGGCTGCAGCGGCCGATCCGGCGACCGGTGCCAGCGCGGCGACCGCCGCACTGGTCAGGCCGGCACGCAGCCAGTGGCGGCGCTGCGGGTCGGCAGGCAGCGTGCCTGCCATCGTGGAATGGGTCATTGGAAACGGGCCTCCAGGCGTGCGTAGTAGTACGTACCGCTCCAGCCGAACGGCGACAGCTCGCTGTACGGGAACACGCCAAAGGTATCCGCACCGGAGACCTGCGGGGTGGTGGCGATGTTGCGGGTGGGATAGGTATTGAACAGATTGTTCGCGCCCACCACCAGGGTGACGGTGTCGGTGGCGCGGAAAGCGATGTCCAGATCGGTGACCCAGCGCGCCTCCAGCTTCTGGATCACATCGAAGTTGCCGGCCGTGCCGGCTTCGGTTGGCAGCGTGCGGAAACGGGTCGAGCCCTGCGCGAAGGCGGCGACGTTGGCCGCGCTCTGGTTGGTCGCCGCCACGCCTTCGATCTCGCCGTACCGGTGCGTGCCCAGGTGCAGGCCCCAGCGGCCGACGTCCCAGCCCAGCGCAACGGTCAGGTTGTCGCGCGGCTGGCCCTTCTCCACGCGGGTGCGCTCGGTGACATCGAACAGGGGCGTGCGCACGCCGAGTGCGGTGAGCTGGGCCGGGGTCGAGGCGACGTGGGTCAGCTCGGTCTTGTTGCGGTTGTAGGCGACCGTCGCGCTCAGCCGGCCATGGTCGGCCAGGTCCCACAGGTAGCGCGCCGATGCATCCACGCCGGTGGTGCGGGTGTCTGCGGCATTGCTGAAGTAGCGCACGCTGGTCACCCCCGGTGAACCCAGCGCCGCCAGATAATCGCGGATCGCGGTGGAACCGGCCGCATCGACGAAGTTGCTGGAGAGGAAGATGCGGTCATCGATGTCGATCCGGTACACATCCAGCGAGGCACTCAGCCCGCCGATGCCCCAGGTAAGGCCGGCGGTGAGATTGGTGGCCTGCTCCGGCTCCAGCGACCGCGCGCCCAGCGCGCGCGCCTCCACCGTATCCACCGGTGCGGTGCGCACCAGCACGTACTCCGGCACACCGGTCACCGCGTTGTTGAGGGTGCGGCTGCTGGTGGAACTGAAGTACTGCTGGGCCAGTGCGGGGGCATGGAAGCCGCTGCTGACCGAGGCGCGCAGCGCGACCCCGCCATCGAGCTGGTAACGCAGCGCGAGCTTGCCGTTGGTGGTACTGCCGAAATCGCTGTAATCCTCCCAGCGCCCGGCCAGCGACACCAGGAAACGGTCGGTGACATCGGTCTCGGCCTCGGCATAGGCCGAGACGTTATGCCGATGGTGGTTGCCCGCGTCGGCCGGCTGGATGCCGGCAAAGCCCTGCGAGCCGATGGTCGGCACGCTGCCGGCCGAAGGGCCGTCGAGCACGCGTGCCGGGCCCCACACATACGAGTTGAGTTCACCCGGCGAAATGCCATAGGTATCGCGGCGGAACTCCGCGCCCACCGCCAGGCGCAGCGGCGCATGCCAGCCCAGCTCGACGCTGTTGTTGGCATCCAGATTGGTGGTCCACTGCGAGGCCTCCAGCGCACCGTTGTAGAACGCGGTCGGGCTGTCGGCGCCCAGGGTAGCGTTGAGGGTATTGCGGGTGCGATAGACCAGCTTGTTGCGGCCGTAGACGCTGCTCAGGTCCCAGTGCCAGTCACCGAGCAGGCCTTTGAGGCCTGCACCGAGCGAGGCGTTCGTGCTCTGCGTATCCACCCACGGCAGGAACCCGTCCGGGTAGATCGCACGCACGTTCTCGACCTGGCCGGCGCGGCGCAGCGAGGCGTTGGAGCTGCCCTCGCTCACCCCGTAGCCACCGAACGCGTATGCCTCCAGTCCCTCGGCCCAGGCCAGCGGCTTGCGCAGGTTGCCGAACACGGTTTTCTCCACGGTGTCGGCCGAGTCGGCGAAGCGCCACAGCGCATCGCGGTCGATGCTGGCCTCACGTGGATCGGCGACCGCACCTGCCGCCGCACCGCCGATCGGGGCCAGGCCGGTACCGGAGCCGAAGGTGCCCGAGGGGGACACCGGCGCACCGTTGCGACCGATCCCGAAGTACTGCTGGCGCGTATCGGGCAGCGCGCGGTTGGCCGCCTTGCGGTCGCGATAGTCCCAGGTCAGGTGCAGGCCACCGCCGTCGGCAAAGGCCACGCCGGTATCCAGCGCGACGGCCGTCGTACCGCCGCCGCCATCGCGGGTGGTGCCGCGGCTGACGCGCCCTTCGAACCCGGCATCCTCGCGCAGCACGATGTTGATCACCCCGGCGATCGCGTCCGAACCGTACTGGGCGGACGCGCCATCGCGCAGCACCTCGACCCGCTCGATCGCGCTAACCGGGATGGCATTCAGATCGGTGGAGACCGCGCCCTTGCCGACCGTACCGCCGGTGTTGACCCAGGCGCTGGCATGCCGGCGCTTGCCGTTGACCAGCACCAGGGTCTGATCCGGCGACAGCCCGCGCAGCGTCGCCGAGCGGATGTGGGTGTTGCCGTCCGGCGTGGTCGGATGCGGGAAATTGAACGAGGGCAGCAGCGACTGCAGGATCTGGCTGATGTCGGTGTAGCCGCTGCTGCGGATGTCCTGGGCACCGAGCACATCGATCGGGACCGGCGATTCCAGCACGGTGCGTGCCTGTGTGCGGTTGCCGAGCACGGTGAGCTGGTCAAGCTGGGTGACCGCCGGCGCGGTGACGGACGATTGCGCGTGGACAGGCAGGGTGGTGAGCAGGCTGGCAAGCACGGCGACGGACAGACGGCGACGTCGCAGCACGGTGGCGCGAGGATTCATGGCAACTTCCGCAAAGGTCGGGCGAAGCCCGCAAGAGACGATGGAGCGCAGCGCAGGCGATACGTCAGCGGCGACATCGCCGTGGCAGATGAAAGGCAGGCAAGACAGGTTCCCCCAGGTGACCTGCGGCACATGTTGCAAACTTGTTGCGGAGCGTCAATCCGTCCCGACGTGCCCGCCCTGACCCGCCCGGACGCATTGCGCGGCGCCAGTGGTCAAGTCACTGATTTCATTCGATGGCGGCAACGGCGCAGCGACGAACGCCCTTACCCGTGGGCATATCCAGATAGCCAACGGTGTTCGCCATGCGGCGTCGAACGACCGCCCGAGAGCGGCACGTGCGCGGAGGTGACGATCCGCAGGTGCAGCCGCACACGCACAGGCGTAGCCTGCGCGCAGCCTGCCCGCCAACGGAGATCGCCCTGTGTTTCCGATCACGCCCGCCCGCCTTGTCCCTGCCCTGCTTGCGCTCACCATTGCCGGCGCGGCGTCCCTGCCTCTCCCCGAGGCGCGTGCACAGACGCCTGCGCCCTCAAGCGCCGCTGCCCCCACCTCGTTCAACGCACTGCTCGATGCGCAGACGATGGCCGCGATCAACGCCGATCCCGAACTGCGCACCATGCTGGGCATCAGCGGCGACGCAGCGGGTGATCTGTCCGACCAGTTGACCGACGTCTCGCTGGCAAGGCGCGAGGTCAACCGTCGCGCGATGGCCGACAACCTCGCCCAGATCAAGGCCTGGAACGGTGCGCCCCTGGATCCGCAGCAGCGTCTCAGTGACGGCCTGGCGCGCTGGTTCTATCAGGCCCAGATCGATCTGATGGCGGTGCCCTGGGCCGCGGCGTGGTTGCCGGTCGGCGGCAGCACCTATGCGGTGGATCAGCTGTTCAGCCTGCCGGTCAACCTGCCGCAGTTCATGGACAACCAGCATGCGGTGACCGACCAGACCAGTGCCCGCCATTACATTGCGCGGTTGCGCGCCATGGGCCCCAAGCTGGACCAGGTCCGCGCCAACATGGCCATGCAGGCCAGCCAGGGCGTGGTGCCGCCGGAGGTGGCACTGGAGGGGGCGGCCAACCAGTTCCGCGCGCTGCTCACGCCTGCCCCGGAAAACAGCCTGTGGGTGCAGTCACTGCAGCGCAAACTGGACAAGGTGCCCGCCATCGCCGCGCCGCGCCGGGCCGAGCTGATCGCCGAGGCGACCGCCGCCGTGCGCGAGGCCGTCAATCCTGGGTATCAGCGCCTGCTCGAGGATGTGCAGGCCACGCTGGCCACCCACCCCGGCAACAAGGGCGTGTGGGCGCTGCCCGAGGGCAAGGCGTACTACGACGCGGCACTGCGCTGGTACACCAGCACCGATCTGGATGCCGATACGATCCACCAGATCGGCCTGCGTGAAGTCGCGCGTCTGGACACGGCCATGGATGCCCGCCTGAAACAGCTTGGTCTGCGCGACGGCACGGTTGCCGCGCGAATCGAGACCCTGCGCAAGGATCCGCGCTACCTGTATCCGGACAGCGAGGCCGGGCGCCAGGCACTGCTCGGCGACATTCAACAGCGGCTGAGCGACCTGGGCCCGATCCTGCCGACCTACTTCGGCCACCTGCCAACGCAGCCACTGGTGGTGCAGCCGGTGCCCGTGCACATGCAGACGACCTCGCCCGGCGGTTACTACTATCCGCCGGCGATGGATGGCTCACGGCCCGGCACGTTCTTCATCAACCTGGGCGACATCACCTCCAACACGCGCTGGAGCATTCCTACCCTCACCTATCACGAGGGCTCGCCCGGCCATCACTTTCAGATCTCGATCGGCCAGACCCTGACCGATCTGCCGATGCTGCGCCGCAGCCTCAACCCGAGCGCGTTCAGCGAGGGCTGGGCGCTGTATGCCGAACAGTTGATGGCCGAGGCCGGTGTTTACCGCGATGACCCGGCCGGCGATCTGGGCCGGCTGCAGGCCGAAATGTTCCGCTCGGTACGGTTGGTGGTCGATACCGGCCTGCATCGCAAACAGTGGACACCCGAACAGGCAATGGCCTACATGCAGGCCAAGACCGGAATGACGCCGGGCGACGTCCGCATCGAGGTGTATCGCTATCTGGTGCAGCCCGGCCAGGCCTCGTCCTACAAGATGGGCCAGCTGCGCCTGCTGGAGCTGCGCGAGCACGCCCGCAGGCAACTCGGCGACCGCTTCGACATCCGGGCCTTCCATGATCTGATCCTGGGCAATGGGGCGATGCCGATGACGGTGGTCAGCCAGGCGGTCGAGGACTGGATCGCCGCCGGCGGCCCACCCTCCCCCCACGGCCCCTGAGCGCACCGCGCAGGCGCCGGTGTGCGGCCGGTGCCTGCGTATAAATACCTAGCGGCGTACCGTGTAACTCCGGTTGTCCGCTGCGTGGGCGGTGCGCAGAGTGTCAACAGGGTCGGCCGGTCGCGCGGCCGACCGACGACACTCTGGAGACCGTCATGCCGCGCACCCCTTCGCGCCTGCTGTTGGCGCTGGTCCTGGCCGGACCGCTGCTGTTGTCACCCCCGCCGCTAGTTGCGCAGACCGCTGCCGCGACGATCGATGCCGAGGCGATCCAGGCGCTCACCCGCATGGGCACCGCCCTTCGCGCACTGCCGCACTTCTCGTTGAGCGCCACGACCAGCACCGAATACGTGCTCGACGACGGCCAGAAGATCGCGCTGCCTGGCACCGTCACGTATCGCGTGCTCGGGCCGGACCACTTCTTCGCGGAAATCCAGAGCGACCAGCAGCACCGCCAGCTGTTCTATGACGGCAAGGCGCTGACCATCTACTCCCCGCGCCTGAAGTACTACGCCACGTTGGATGGATTGAACAAGAGCAGCCAGGCGCTGCTGTCCGAATCGGCCACCACCTATGGCATCGAACTGCCGCTGGCCGACCTGTTCCTGTGGGGCACGCCGGCGTTCCCGACCGATCAGTTCCAGTCGGCACTGCTGGTCGGCAGTGCCCGCATCGGCGGTGAGGCCACGCACCATTACGCCTTCCGGCAGCCCGGCGTGGATTGGCAGGTCTGGATCTCCGACGCCACCCATCTGCCGCGGCAACTGGCCATCACCAGCCACAGCGATCCGGCCCTGCCCACCTACCAGGCCACGTTGAACTGGGACACGCGGCGCGCGGTGACCGCAAAGGAACTGGCCTTCGACCCCAAGGGGGCCGCCAAGATCGTGTTCGTTCCGGTCGCGCTGGCCGCGCAGACCGCGACCGACGGGGAGAACTGAGCATGGACCGTTCCACCACGCTTCGCGCCGCACTGGCGCCCGCCTTGATCACCCTGCTGCTGGGCAGCGCGTTGCTACCGGCCGACGCCCAGGCACGGCCGGGCCTGCGCGGCTTTGCCCATCCCTCGATCGCGCATGCCGGCGGTTTTGGCGGCGGAGGCTTCGCGCACGGCGGGGGTGGCTTCGCGCCGCATCCGCCCGGGCCGGGCCCTGCGCCACATCCCGGTCCGGGCCCACGCCCGGAGCCGGGTCCGCATCCTGGTCCAGGTCCCGGTCCCCACCCTGCTCCGGGGCCGGGACCCGGGCCGGGACCCCATCCGCCAGGACCGGGCCCAGGTCCGCATCCGCCCGGTCCAGGCCCAGGTCCAGGCCCAGGTCCGCATCCGCCGGGGCCGGGGCCATACCCGCCGCCGCCCCCGCCGCCGCCGTACTGGGACCATCCGTTCTGGGACGCCGCGGCATTCACCGCCGGCGTCGCGGTCACCTCGGCGGTGATCGGTTCGGTGGTGTACTCGCTGCCGGTGGACTGCAGCACCGTCGTCGTCAACGGCCTGGGCTACCAGCGCTGCGACAATGCCTGGTACCAGCCACGCTACTCGGGCACCACCGTGCAGTACGTGGTCGTGGATGCACCGCAATGAGCCGGCGCCGCCCGCTGCTGTCCCGGTTGGCGCTGCTCGTCGGCATCGCCTGCGCGGCGCCGCTGGCCGCGCAGGAGGCGCCGGCCGGCTCGGCGTCCTCCGATGACATCGCCCGCAAGCTCGCCGACCCCGGCGCGGCACTGATCTCGGTGCCGTTCCAGTACAACTACCAGGGCTCGGTCGGGCCGGGGGGCGACGTCCACAATCAGCAGTTGAAGATCCAGCCGGTGATTCCTTTCGTCCGCGAGAACGGCAAGTTCATCCTGCGCCCGATCCTGCCGCTGAGCTGGAATCAATTCCCGGAAGACAAGCACGGGACGGGCGATCTGTTCGTGCAGGGCTATTACATCCCCAAGACCGCCTCCGAGGCGCATGGCACCGAGGTCGGTTTCGGCTTTGCCGCGCTGCTCGATACCGCCTCGCACGACAGCCTGGGCACGGGCAAATACTCACTCGGCCCGGCCTTCATCCTGGTGCACAAAACACAGAAGTGGACCGTGGGCGCATTGGCCAACCACGTCTGGTCGGTGGGCGGCGACAGCGACCGCGAGGATGTCAGCAGCACCAGCGTACAGCCCTTCCTCACCCGCAACCTGCCCCAGGGCTGGTCGCTGAGCTTCACCTCCGAGACCAACTACAACTGGAAAGCCGACAGTGGCGATGCCTGGACGGTGCCGCTGGGGGCGACCGTCTCCAAGGTGCTGCGGCTGGGCCACACGCCGGTGAGCATCGGCGTCGGCGGTTTCTACAACGTCGATCGCCCGCAGTACGCCAGCCGCTGGACTGCCCGGATGATGGTGACCCTGGTCTTCCCCGAATGATCGCGACGCGCGCCATCCGGTGCGTGCACTGAAGAGGACATGATCATGCGACTGCTGCGCACCGCCACCGCCCTGGCGATCGCCGGTGCGATCCTCGCCCTGCTGGCGGCCTGCCGGCCGACGCCATCGCTCCAGGCCACGACCGCACCAGGCGAGCCGCCCGCGGACGCCGCCGAGACGCGCGCGATCGCACGCGATGCCTATGTCTACGGCGTCCCGATGCTGGGCGAGTACCAGACGATGCACACCTTCAGCATCGACACTGCCAACCCGCAGTACAAGGGGCCCTTCAACACCATCCTCAACATCGCCCGGGTGTTCACCCCGGCCGACACCGCCTTCGTGACGCCCAACTCGGACACCCCCTACTCGTTCGCCGGGCTGGACCTGCGCGCCGAACCGGTGGTGATCACCGTGCCGAAGATGGAACCGGAGCGCTACTTCGTGTTCCAGCTGATGGATCTGTACACCTACAACTTCGCCTACATCGGCAGCCGCACCACCGGCAACGACGGTGGGCAGTATCTGATCGCCGGCCCGGACTGGCAGGGCGCCGTTCCCGATGGCATCACCCAGGTGATCCGCTCGGAAACCCAGCTGGTCAGCCTGGTCGGGCGCACGCAGCTGTTCAACCCCGCCGACCTGGACAACGTCAAACGAATCCAGGCCGGGTACAGGGTCCAGCCGTTGTCGGCCTACCGCGGCACACCCGCGCCGCCGGCACCCGCCGCGGTGGACTGGCCCGCGCCGCTGTCGGCCAGCGAAGCACGCACCTCACCGGCCTTCTTCGGCCAACTCGCCTTCCTGCTGCAGTTCGCGCCGCCGCACCCCAGTGAAGTGGACCTGCGCGCACGCTTTGCCCGGATCGGCATCGTGCCGGGACAGCCGCTGGACCTGGCGACGCTGCCGCCGCCGACGCTGCAGGCGCTGAAAGACGGAATGGCCGACGGGCAGCACGCGATCGACGCACGCCGCAGCGCCCTGAGCGGGAAGATGGACACCCTGTTCGGCACCCGTGAGTTCCTCAAGAACGATTATGTCGCGCGTGCCACCGGCACGCAGATGGGCATCGGCGCCAACTCGCGCGATGAAGCGCTGTACCCCATCTACGAAAAGGATGCCGACGGCGCCCCGCTGGATGGCAGCAAGCACCGGTACGTGCTGCGGTTCGGCAAGGACGGCCTGCCGCCGGTGAACGCGTTCTGGTCGCTGACCATGTATGACCTGCCTGGCCAGCTGCTGGTGGCCAACCCGATCGACCGCTATCTGATCAATGCCGCGATGCTGCCGCAGCTCAAGAAAGACGTTGATGGTGGCGTCACGCTCTACCTGCAGCACGACTCGCCGGGGCCGGACAAACAGAGCAACTGGCTTCCGGCGCCCAACGGCCCGTTCATGGCCGCGATGCGCTACTACTGGCCCAAGCCTGCGCTGCTGCAGGGCCAGTGGACCTCGCCGCAGATCGAGCGGGTGCAGTGACCGCTGTTCCTTCCGGAGGTGCCGTGATGAAACCCTGCCTGCCTGTGTTGGCGCTGGCGCTGGCCAGCGTTCTCGTTGTCGGCTGCAGTACCCGTGCGCCCGCACGCAGTGATGCGCCGCCGTCAACGGAAAAGCGCGAGGCGCAGAACCAGGCGCGTACCGCCACCGCCGCTGTGTTGTCGCGGCTGTATGCAGCCCAGCCCGGCGCCCGCCAGGCGGTGGAACAGGCTGCGGGGTATGCGGTGTTCCGCAGCTTCGGGGTCAAGGTGCTGATCGCCGGCGGTGGCGGCGGGCATGGCGTGGCCATCGACAACCGCAGTGGACAGGAAACCTTCATGCGCATGGTGGAGATCCAGGCCGGCCTCGGATTTGGTGCCAAGACGTTCGATCTGGTCTGGGTCTTCAAGACACCCGAGGCGTACCAGGATTTCATCACCCGCGGCATCGAGATCGGTGGCCAGGCCACGTTGGCCGCCAAGGTCGACAAGGCCGGCGGCGGCCTGACCGGCGCCGTGCAGATCTCCGACGACGTCTGGGTGTACCAGATGACCGAAAGCGGCCTGGCCGCGGAACTGACGGTCAAAGGCACCCGCTACTACCCCGACAAGGCACTGAACTGAGCCGTCAGGCCAAGGAGCTTCCATGCACGGCCATCCGCTGGTCTGGATCGTCAGTCTGTTCGTGCTGCCGCTGGTGGCCGCGCTGGTGCTGAGCCTGTTCGTCCGCCACCGCGGCATCAGCGCCAATGCGGTGCTGGCCTGGTTCGTGATCGTGTGCTGGTGCGGCGCGCTCGGGGTGATCCTGTCGCAGGTGTGGTGATCACGCGCCGCGCACGGCGGTGCCACCCACCGGTCGGCCTCACAGGGATTGCCCCAGTTCGATGAACAGCACATTCTCGCCGCCTTCGCGGAAGCCCATGCCGAAGATCAGCGGGCCGATCCACGAGTCGAAACCGAGGAACACGCTGCCGTTCCAGATCCCGTCGCTCAAGGACATCTCGCTGCGGCGCTGCCAGGCATTGCCGTACTCGAGCGTGCCGCCCACCTGCGCCGAGCGGCCGAGCAGCTTGCCCAGCTCATAGGTATAGCCGGTAAACCCGAGGGCATAGTCCTGGCCGGTCAACTGATTGTGCTGGAAGCCGGCCAGCCGCCAGCGCCCGCCGAGCCGGTACAGGTTCTGCACCGGTGCCGTGCCGGAGGAGGTCACGTGGTAGCGAAGCCCCAGCTGCAGGGCGTGTCTGCCGAACGACCGCGCGGCCACTGCATCCAGATCCAGCTGGCCGAAGCGCGCATCGGCCCCCAGGGCCGGGCTGGACTGGTAGGTGCCGGCATTGACCAGGTAGCCATCGCGCGGGAAGTACACGCTATCGATGTCGTCCAGCGTTGCCTGCGCGATCCAGGCACCCTCGTCGAAGTTCACGCGCGGGATGGTCGGGTCGCCCACCTCCACCTCGGCGTTGCCCGTGTAGCGCTCCACCCCGACCGACAGCGCCAGCACGTTGGACACATTGCGGACCAGCGCCAGCGTGCCGCCGGTACGGCGCACCCGGTAGCGGGCGATCTTGTCGCCGGCCTCGTCATACAGATTGAAGCTGCGCGTCTGGAATCCGCCGCCGACCTGGAAGGCGTAGCGATTGTGCAGATCGAAGGGACGGTAGTACTGCCCGGTCAGTCCCGGTTCGCTGCCGAGCTGCAGGGCGATGCGCGCCTCGGCGCCATACGGCGACAGCGGCGAGAACAGCAGCCCGGCGCGCAGGTTGCTTTCGTGGTTGCCTTCCAGATCGTTGCTCAGGCTCAGCCCCGCCTCCAGGTAGATGGGGCCGTTCGGCTTGGGATAGGCCGACACGAAAACGCCCGTGCGTCCCTCGCGCTCGCGCACCTCGTAGTTGATGCTGGCCAGCGTGCCCATCCCGTACGCCCGCAGGACGCCGGCCTGCATGCCCTTGATGTCGAGCGGTTCGCCAATGCGGACCGGCAGATAGCCCAGCAGCAGCGCATCGGCGTAGCCGGTGTGGTTGTCTACCTCGACGAACTCGATCCTGGCCGTGCCGACGGGGCGTTCGCGCTGCACACGCTGCGCGGCCAGCTGCGTGTACACCTGCGGGGTCTGCGCGAACGCACGCAGCGCCGGCGCGGCCTGCTCGGCGGCGAGCTGGCCGATCCGCAGGGCTTCCGGGGCCTTGTCGAAATCGCCGGTGGCGACCTTGCCGGTCAGGTCCGGGGAGATCAGCAGATCCTGCGTGCCCAGACTGTCCAGCTGGGCCTGGGCACTGCGGGTGGTCAGGAAGCCACTCAACTGGCTGATCACATCGACCAGGCTGGCATCCCGGTCCAACGGCTTGAGCGGCGTGCCCACGTCGACCGCGATCACCCGGTCCGCGCCCATCGCGCGCACCACGTCGATCGGCACCTGGTTGGACAGGCCGCCATCGAGCAGTACGTGCCCATCGATCACCACCGGCCGGAAGATGCCTGGCAGGGACATGCTGGCGCGCATCGCCATCGGCAGGTTGCCCTCGGCCAGTACCACCGGTTGACCGGTGTTGATGTCGGTGGCGACCGCGCGGAACGGAATGGGAAGATCGTCGAAGCGCCCGCTGACCCGGCTACCGCCGGTGGCGCGCTCGAACAGCGCGATCAACTTCTCACCCTCGGACACGCCGCCGGCCAGGGCCACCGCCTTGCCTTCACCGCCCAGCCCGATGCCGATCGGAGCCAGCTGGGCGTAGTCGTCGGCCTTGCGGCGCAGTGACCGGTCGCGGCGCGGCAATGTATCGGTGAACAGGCTCAACCACTCGGTGCTCAACACCACCTGCTCGATCTGCTCAGGCGTCGAGCCGGAGGCGTACAGCGCACCGACCAGGGCGCCGGCGCTGGTGCCGGCGATGCAGTCCACCGGGATGTTCAGCGCTTCGAGCTGCTTGAGGATGCGTACATGCGCGATGCCGCGCGCCCCACCACCGCCCAGTGCCAGCCCGATGCGCGGTCGGGTGTCGCCGGGACCGCGTACGCCGCAGTGGCTGCCCTCGCCGGCCACCCCGGCCGGCGCGACCGGTTCGGCCGCCTGCAGTGGTGCAAGCGCACCGGTCGCCCACACCCCTGCAAGCAGCAACGATGCCGCACGCCGCAGTCGGTGGCGGTGGCCTGTCAACGCCATGCGCTGCCAACCTGGATGTAGAACGTGTCGTCTTCCGGGCCCCAGGCATAGTCCACGCCCACATGCATGCCCAGCTGACGGGCGATCAGATAGCGCACGCCGGCGCCCTTGGAGACCTGGCTGGCCCCGTCACTGAAGCTGTTGTGGCGGCCCCAGGTCCGGCCCGCGCCCACGAAACCGATCAACGCCCAGCGCTGGGTCATGTTCCAGCGCAGCTCGCTCTCCAGCACCGCCGCGCGGGTGTCCTGGTACCGGGCCGAGCCGATGCCGCGCAGATCGATGTAGGGCAGCCGGTAAAACGGAATGTCACCGTTGGCCCAGCGCGCATCGGCGCGGCCCCCGAGCACGAAATACCTGCCCATCGGCCAGTAGCCGTAGGCATGCCCGCGATAGCTCTGGAACGTCGCGTCGCTGCCGATCCCGGGCAGATAGAAATTGCCCTCGACCATGCCGAGCCAGCCCTTGGAGGGTGTGAACGGATTGTCGCGGGTGTCGTATTCCAGCGACAGGCCGAGCCCCGAGCTGCGCTTGGACAGCTCGTGCGGCTGGAACCGGTCACTGTCGGAGGCGACATCGAAACCAATGTCCAGATCCATGTATACCCAGGCCAGGCCCAGATACAGGTCGCGCTCGCCGAGGCGACGGAACCCCTGCTGGAACGACATCAGCCCGTCCATGTTGTACTCGATCTTCTGCGCGGGCAGCAGCGTGCCCGGGGTGTAGAAGCCCAGATTGAACGAGGTCTTGGCCACGCCGCCGCGGTAGCGCCAGCGGTCGTCGTCGAAATGCAGGGATGCCCCCACGCCATAGGCTTCACTGCCGTTGGAGGTGCGCATCGCACCGCCGCCATAGATGTCCGGCGTCACCATCTTCGGTGCACCGCCCTCCCCCGGCGATCCAGAAGCCGGGGGACGATGGAAGAACGCCAACGCCACGCCGCCGCCATTGCCGACCGCCGGGTCGGTCACGATGATCGGCACCGGCAGGAAGCCGCGGTGTTCGAGCAGCCAGCGCGACATATCGAAATGCCCATCTTCGGCGTCGCGGAACAACGAGGCTTTTGCGGTCGACACCGCCGCGGGCGCCGAGGCTTGGGCCGGCACCGCCCCAGGCGCGGCCGCTGCGGGACTTCGCTGCTGGGCGATGGCAGTCCAGGGCGCGAGTACGCCCAACAGCATCAGCAGGCGTACGGCGTGGCCGATCGACACGGGGCACCTCGGAGATGGGAAGCAGGACGGCCCGTCAGTTCAAGTGCGCGGGCCCGCGCCGGTGGGAGGGGAACAGCCCGGCACGGGCCCACGCGGTTGAACACGATTGCCGCATCGGCGCAGCACTCAGCGTGCGGCGGTCGCGCCCGGCGGGAATGCGGCGAACAGCTTGTCCAGGCCGGCCTCCACCGCCGCATTGACCTTGTCCGGCGAGGTCGGCACGGTGCCGCTGGCCGTACCGCGCCACACCGCCTGCTTGGTACGCGCGTCGAACATGTCCACCACCAGGGTGCCCACGTCATACGTATGCACCGTGGTCGTGGCGTTGCCCATGGCCATGCCACCGCCCCAGCCACCACCCCGCCAGCCCCACCCGCCCATGCCGGTGCCGCTGTAGAAGGTGTCCAGGGTCTGCTTCTGCCCCGTGGCAATGTGCGCGGCCAGGGCGATATCGCCATTGGGCGCTTCGCGCAGGCCCTTGGCCTGCAGGCGGGCGTTAATGCCGTCGATGATGCGTTGCTGCACCAGCGGCGAGCTTGCCTGGGGCTTCATCGCCCAGGTGTAGGTTTTGTAGGACCCGAAGCTGGCCGACGGATCGTAATCGGTCTTGACGGTCGGGGTGGAAGCGCAGGCGACCAGGGAGGTGGCCAGGACGGCAATGGCAAAGGCTTTCATGACGCGAGTCTCCAGGGGCAGGATGGAAAGACGCGCTGCGTGGGCAGCCGTCCTGTGGCGGGCCGGGGTGGCAGCCTCGGTTGCCATCACGGTAATGCACCGGCAGTCACGGGTAATGCGCATAACTACGCAGTGGCGACTGGCAAAACTACCGAGCGTGTTCAGCGCGGCGGGTTGATCACCACGTACTGCACGCTGGTACCGGCATAGCGCGGCTCGTACCAGACGTTGCCGCACTGCTGGTAGGCCATGCCGTTGATGACGGTGGTCACGCAGCTAGGCGGAACCGAATTGACGATCGAGCCGATCACCGCCGAGGTCACCGCCACGCCAGCGGTCACCGCGGCGGCCGTCGCGAAGGGATGGTCATCCCAGTGGTTCCAGTGATCGTCGTGGTAGTCCACGTTGACGTTGACGTTGCGATCGACAGTGCGATTAATGTTTCGATTGACGTTGCGGTTCGCATCGATGTTCCGGTTGATGTTTCCGCCACCGCCGCGGTTGACGTTGCCGCCCTGCGGCCGCTGCACGGGACGGTTGATGCTGGTGTGGGCGCTGGCACGTGCGCCGCCGCCATGGAAGCCGCCGCCGCGCTGGGCGCTGGCCGGTGCGGACACCGCCAGCAGGACCACGAGGAGCAGGCCGGCGGCCAGCGAGGACGCCACGAAGAAACGATTGATCACGGTCCGCATGTCAGTTCTCCTGTCCAGCAGCGTCGATCACCACCGCGACCGGGACCAGCTTGATCCGGGCCGCATCGGCCGGAGGCGTGAACTGGAACGCGGTGGCCGCCACCGGCGTGCGCGTATCCCAGCGCAGCTGCGCACGGTATTGCGGCAACGCCGGATCATCCAGCGAGGTGATCACCAGCTTCTTCGGCAACGCGGTCGCCTTGCTCACCCACAGCTGCCAGTCCACCCCGTCCTGCTTGAACGCGTACTGCTCGATCGCCTCGCCGTCCAGGGTGCCGCCGCCGATATGCAGCGCGCCGCGGATGGCGGTCTTCGGAGCTCTGTCGGTGCCCCACAGGAACATGTCGGCCAGCGGCATGTCGATCCCGTAACGGCTGGCCGCATCGTCCACCAGCTCGCCCAGCGTGGCGCTCAACCCGTCGACCTGGGCGTAGTACTTCAGGCGCGGGGAATACAGCGACAGCGCCTTGCCGTCGTAGAACAGCTGGCGCAGCTGACGGTCGCTGCGCAGTTCCAGGAACAGTTGGTTGGGCACCTTGACCTTGTAGGTGACCACGCCATCCAGCTCAACCTTCTGGCCGTCATCGAGGACGACCTCGGTGCTGGCCTGCGAGGTCAGCGAGAACTGCTTGAGTGCGCGCAGCGCGGCGCCCATGCGGTCCAGCGCCGCCAGCGCCTCCGGATCGCGTTCGGGGCTGTCGGCCGGCGTGGATGCCGGCGGAGTCGCCGGGGCGACGCGGGTGGCCGCATGCACTGCAGGGGCCAGCGCGGCCAGCAGCAGGCAGGCAGACCAGGCAACGGGAGGGAGGGCAGAAGGCATGACCGTTACTCCACAGGACGGAACACAGGCGGCCGCAGCAGTGCGGCCGGGATCAGAAGCCACCGCTGATCGAGAGACTCCAGGGATCGCCCTCGAAGCGGTTCTTGACGCTGAACTCGCCGACATAGCGGAACGACACATCCAGATGCTCGCCGCCGGGCCACTTCTTGCCGTAGGTCAGCACCGGGCCGAGCCCGAACGAGCGCCCCTTGAATCCATCCAGGCGGTCCGCGGTGTCACCTTTGTCGTCCTGCAGCTGCTGGATCCAGCCGCCGGCCGCGCCGAAGCCCCAGCCGCTGGCGGTGCGCTTGACCAGCAGCAGATCCGCACGGGCGACCACGCCGTTCTTGTAGTCGGTGTCGTCATTGCGGGTGTACCAGTCCGTGGCGCCCAACACGCTGAACTCCAGCGTGCCCTTCTGGAACAGGTGGGTGTAGCCCACGCTGGGCGAGAACGTCCAGATGTTCATGCCCGGGTTGGCCAACCGGTTGGGGTCGTACTTGGCCGTGGGCGCATACACATATACGCCGAAGGACAGATGCTGCACTTCGCTGATATGGAATCCCGCGATCACCGGGGCGAAGTACACGTCGAACAGGTTGGACGCGTGATCCTTGGTCTGGAAGCGATTGCCCAGCGGCCCCGCCAGGTTCGCGGTGACCTCGGCATCGATGTACGGCACGGTCAGCATCGAGGCGAAGTTCCAGCGTCCGGCCTTGGTGGGCCACACGTACACCCCGGTGGCGGCGGTCAGGTTGACGTCGGCTTCCAGCCCCAATGAGATCTGGCCCGCGATCGGTGCGGGGCGGTTGCCGCTGATCTTGCCGTTGTACCGGATGTAGCTCAGCGACCACTGCATGCCCGGCTCGGGCGGAATGACACCGGCGTAGGAGGTGATCTGCATGCCGGTGATCGAGCGGCCCAGGGCGCCTTCGGTGGCCGCGACCGGGGCACTGCCCAGCGCCAGCAGTCCGCCGAGGATCACGGCCAGCGGGCCGCGCGGAAGCGATCGGGGCGTGGTGGGTGCAGGAGTGTTCATGGCATCTGCCTCCAGGGCGGAAGGGGTTCGCACTACGTAGAATCAGGGCAGCTCAGGCGTTGGCCGGGGCGCGTGCTGGCGCTCGCGCACTTCCTCGATGTCGCGTTCCAGGAAATAGTTCAGGAAGGTCCGGATCACCGCGATCGCGGCCAGTTGGCCGATCGCGTCCCAGTCGGTGTAGATCGAGGACTCGATGATGTCCGCGGCCAGCTGGATGGTGAGCCCGGCCACCAGCCAGCGCCCGTACGCCAGCCACAGCGCGCGCCGTTCCACGTTGGTCGGGTGGCCGCGCAGCGCCAGCCGCAACGCCTGCACGAACACCACAGCCGTTGCCAGCGTGATCAGCACCAGTGCCATCGCATCGATGATGACCACGACCGGCTCGGTAACGGCAATCAGCCAGGCCTTCAGAGGCGTCATGAGGGGTGCTCCGGTAACGCACCTGACGGTGGCAGGTGCCGCTCATCCGCGCTCCACGCAACGGAAGCCGAGGTGGCAGGTGGAGGTATCGATCGGCTGCGCCATCCGGGCCGCCGGCCGGTAGCGCCGGCAGTAGTTGGGCGCACACAGGTGCGAGCCGCCTTTCATGACCCGGCGCGGCATCGCGCTGCGGTCGCGCGGGTCGTGGCTGCCCTCGCGTGCGCCGCCGCGGGGGTTGTCGATCGCGCAGCACGGCTTGCTCTGCAGCTGGTCGTGCTGCTGGTACCAGTCGCTGGTCCACTCCCAGACGTTGCCGATCATGTCGTACAGGCCGTAGCCATTGGGCGGAAAACTGCCCACCGGCGAGGTCCAGCGATGGCCGTCCTCGTCCAGGCTGTGCCACGGGAATTCGCCCTGCCAGGTATTGGCCTGATGGCGGCCCCCCGGCACCAGGCTGTCGCCCCACGCGAACTCGCCGCTCTCCTGCCCGCCGCGGGCGGCGAACTCCCATTCCGCTTCGGTCGGCAGGTCCTTGTCCATCCACTGCGCATACGCCAGTGCGTCGGCGACGTTCACGTGCACCACCGGGTGATCGTCCAGACCCTGCAGCGACGAGGCCGGGCCGCGCGGATGACGCCAATCCGCGCCGGCCACGTAGTGCCACCAGTTGTGCGTATTGGACAGATCGACCGGGTGCGCCGGCTGCACGAACACCACCGAGGACGGCACCAGCAGTGCCGGATCCGCGCCGGGGTAATCAGCCGGGTCCGCCGGGCGCTCGGCCGCGGTCACGTAGCCCGTATCCCGGACGAACCGTGCGAACTCCCGGTTGGTCACCGGGTACCGGTCGATCCGGAACGGCGCCACCCGCGCCTTGTGCGCCGGCCGTTCTTCGGGATAGTGATCGTTGGATCCCATCACGAAGACACCGCCGGCGAGGTCGATCATGGTGTCGGCGACGACGCTCATCATTGATTGCCCGCGCAGGCTTCGCTGAGCTTGGCCAGCGCATCATCGATGGTGAAGGTGTTCGGCTTCTGCACGCGCGGGAAATCCTTGAAGGTGGCCGCGAACTTGTCGGCGATCGCGTAGGCCCCGAACAGGATGTAGTCGTGATGCAGGAACCAGTCGTAGTACGAGTTCGAGGTGATGTCGGCGAACTCGTACGGGTCCGTCCTCAGGTTGTAGACCTTGGGCAGGCGCAGGCGGATGAGCGGCTCGGACCAGACCTGCAGCGTGCCCTTGCAGCGCTGCTCCATGAACGAGACTTTCCAGTTGTCGTAGCGGATGGCCATCACGTCGCCGTCGTCGCTGAAATAGACGAACAGCTTGCGCGGGCTCTCCTTCTCCTTGCCGGTCAGGTAGCCGGTCAGGTTGACGCCGTCGATATGGTTCTTGTACGTCCGCCCGATCGCCTTGTGGCCCTTCTTGAGCTTCTCACTGACATCCGGGTCGCCGGCCATCGCCAGGAAGGTCGGCAGCCAGTCGTGATGCTGCACGATGCCGTTGGCAATGGTGCCCGCGGGAATCTGGCCGGGCCAGCGCACCACCATTGGAATGCGGAACGCGCCTTCCCAGTTGGTGTCCTTCTCGCTGCGGAACGGCGTGGTGCCACCGTCCGGCCAGGAGTTGCGGTGCGGGCCGTTGTCGGTGGAGTACATCACGAAGGTATCCTCGGCGATGCCCAGCTCGTCGAGATAATCGAGAAGTTCACCGACATTCCTGTCGTGGTCGATCATGGTGTCGTGGTACGGCGACTGCCAGCGCCCGGCCTGGCCGAGGCTTTCCTTCTTGGTATGCGTGAAAAGATGCATGTGGGTGAAGTTCACCCAGACGAAGAACGGGGTGTCGGCGTCATGCTGGCGCTTGATGAAGTCCTTGGCGGTGGCCGCGAAATCCTCGTCGCAGGTCTCCATCCGCTCAGGCGTCAGCGGCCCGGTGTCTTCGATCTTCTGCTTGCCGACCCTGCCCCAGCGCTCCTGTTCGGTGGCATCGTCCTTGTCCGTGGCCCAGCTGCGGATGACGCCGCGGGGGCCCATGGTTTTCCGGAAGTTCGGGAAGTCCTCCTCCGGGAAGTAGTCGTACATGTCCGGCTCTTCCTCGGCATTGAGGTGGTACAGGTTGCCGTAGAACTCATCGAAGCCGTGGTTGGTCGGCAGCATGTGGTTCAGATCACCCAGATGGTTCTTGCCGAATTGGCCGGTGGCATAGCCCTGGTTCTTGAGCAGCGCGGCGATGGTCACCAGTTTCTCGTTCATGCCGGTCGGCGCGCCGGGGATGCCGACCTTGGACAGGCCGGTGCGGTAAACGCTCTGGCCGGTGATGAACGACGAGCGGCCAGCAGTGCAGGACTGCTCGCCATAGGAGTCGGTGAACAGCGTGCCTTCATTGGCGATGCGATCGATGTTGGGTGTCCGGTAGCCCATCAGGCCCTGGCTGTAGCAGCTGAGGTTGCTGATGCCGATGTCGTCGCCCCAGATCACCAGGATGTTCGGCCGCTTGCCGTTCTTGCCGGTCTTCGCGGTTCCGGAGGCTTTGGGGGATGCTGCCGCTTTTGCTGTTGCCATGACACTCTCCAGAGATGCGTGTTGGGGTCCGGCGTCATGCCGGCATGCGGGAACGGCCGTCAGGCGAACGGCGAGACGTTGAAGGTCATGCTGACGATCGCCAGCAGGCCGAGCAGCCACAGCAGCCCGGCAGTGATCAGGGTGAGCGAGATGGGATAGTGGCTTTCGCCATGGACGAGGCCTTCGCCGATCATGATCCGGCGCTCAGCCCGCAGGCCCTGCATGTAGCGCACGTGGTAGACGATGCCCAGGGTCAGCAGCACCAGCCCGAGCCCCACCAGAGCGATGCCGAAGTTGCGCGGCGCATGCGGGCGCAGCGCGGTGCCGGTCTCCAGCATGTGCCCGAAGAACTGATAGATGGTGAAGCCGAAGCCGATCAGCGACAGCGCCGTGCGGATGATCGACATCAGCGTGCGGTCCGCGCTCATGCGGGTCCGCTGGAACGACATCCCGGTCCGCCGCGACGAAAGTTCGATGGACGCCTCGTCGCTGCCGCCAAGCAGTTCCTTGGCGCGCGCGATGCTGAGGGCACGGTCGCTGAGGCGCTTGCTCGGGTCGGTGTCGTTCATGAAGGGCTCGTGGCGTGGAAGGTCTGGGAGTCAGTGACGGCGGCGCAGCCAGCGCGATGCGATGCGGGTGATCGGGCCACGCAGGACCAGGTACGGCAGGAAGCCGAGCACCACGGCGATGACGAACGCCTCCAACGGGTACTTGAAACCGCCGAACATGCGGAACTGGTAGATCACATCCATGCCCACACCGAGCAGCAGGATCCGCGTCGTGGCGGTCACCCCTTGGCGCCAGGCCACCTTGCGCTCGCCGGCCGAGCTGTGGGTCAGCAGCCATGCGTAAGGGGTCCTGCCCGCCTTGGCGTCCTTGATGCCGTCGATCAGGGCGGTGATGAGCGCCATCGTCGGCTGCAGGAAGAAGCGGAAGGTCATGGGACCGTCGGCGCGATCGATCATGTCCGTCCAGAAGCGCGTGAGGAAATCGATCACCAGGAGCATCGGCGGGGTCCTTGGGTCAGGGCTCCAGCTTGGGCGGCCCACGCAGGCCGCACAATCGAGTTAGTACTGCATGGACCACAGTATTTTTACTGCGCCCGCGGCACGCGACCGCGGCGGTATGCTCGCTTCCAGCGCGCTGCGGCGACGACCTTGCGCGCCTCCCTCCCCTGCCCGGTCAGCTCCCCGATGCGCAAGGACCAGGACCACTACTCACTGATGCGCGGCGGGCTGGTGCACCGGCTGCTGCATGCCAGCGGGGCGCTGCACGGCACCTCACGGCTGTCGCTGTGGATCGCGCTGGGAATCGTCTTGATCACGCTCGCGCCGATGCTGCTGCTGGCGGCCCGCGCCGGCACCCTGTGGCCCGCGCCGCCGGCGATGTCGCTGCTGGGCGACTACGCCACGCTGGCCCGCCTGCTGCTGGCCGTGCCATTGCTCGTGCTCGCGGCACCGCACTCGGACGCGCTGCTGCGCAATGCGTTCCGCCAGCTCACCCACGCCAGCCTGGTCCACCCGCGTCACGAGGGAAAGCTCGACGCGCTGTTGGCCACGGTGCGGCGCTGGCGCGACAGCTGGCTGCCCGAAGCGCTGTGCGTGATGATCGCCTGGTCGCCGCCTGGCGCGGATTCTGCGCACGGAAGACGCTGCCGCCATACAGCGTGCTGGAGGCATCGCAGCCGTCGGTGCCGGGATCGATGTAGTTGTTGGTGGAGGCGTTGCGGCGATAGGCCACGGCCGTCGCGAGCGGCGCCACGCCGCGCGGATCGTCGGTCAGCGAGTCCATGAAATCGCGCTGCGAACCGTAGATCGCCTTGCGGTTGGCGATCTCCAGGCCGAAGATCGCGTCCCACTGCTCGCCCGAGCCGCCGCCGACCGCCTGCAGGCGCTGGTTGTCGCCGCCCCCCTGTTCGGTGGTGCCGGCGCGCACATTGATGCCGACGCCGTCATAGGTCTTCTTCAGGATGATGTTGACCACGCCGGCGATCGCATCGGAGCCGTACACCGCCGAGGCACCGCCGGCCAGCACTTCGATCCGGTCGATCAGCGCACTGGGAATGTTGGCCAGGTTGACCACATTGACCGAGCCTTCATAGGCCAGCGGGTAATCCGACTGGCGGCGACCGTTGACCAGCACCAGGGTGCGGTTGGGGCCGAGGCCGCGCAGGTTGATGGTGTTGGCGGCGGGGGTGAACGTGTTGCCGAAGTCCTCACCCTGCACATTGCCGGTGTTCTCGGTCAGTGCGCTGAGCGCTTCGAAGGCGCTGCGGTAGCCCTGCGCCTCGATCTGTTCCTGGGTGATCACGGTCACCGGGGACGGTCCTTCCACACTGGCGCGGGGAATGCGCGAGCCGGTGACCGTGACCGCATCGAGCTGGGTGGGCGCATCGGCGGCGTGGACGACAGCCCCTGCGCCGAGCAGGGGCAACAACGACAGAACCAAGGCCCGCCGACGCAGCGGGCGATACAGCACAGACATGCAGACTTCCGGTAAAAGAGGTACGTCCCGGCGCAGACAGGTCCGTGCCAGAGCGTAGTGAGGGAGGGGCCGTGATTCTGCTGAACAGGCAGAAAAGGGGGAAATGACCGGCCGGGATATGCTTATCGGGATTTCGCCTAAGCCCTGCCCTGCAAGGACTCCGCATGCGCTTCATCCAGACCTTCGAGCTGTATCCCTTCCTGGACACCGTGGTCAGCCTGGTGGCCGCGTTCGTGCTCGGCACCCTGATCGGCGCGGAACGGCAGTACCGCCAGCGCACCGCCGGGCTGCGCACCAATGTACTGGTGGCAGTCGGCGCGGCCGCCTTCGTGGATCTGGGCATGCGCATCGCCGGCAGCGCCGAAGCCGTGCGGGTGATCTCCTACGTGGTCTCCGGGGTCGGCTTCCTCGGCGCCGGTGTGATCATGAAGGAAGGCATGAACGTGCGCGGCCTGAACACCGCGGCCACCTTGTGGTGTTCGGCGGCGGTCGGCGCCTGCACCGGTGCGGACATGTTGGCCGAGGGCGCGCTGCTGACGGTGCTGATCATCGCCGGCAACACGCTGCTGCGGCCGCTGGTCAACGCGATCAACCGCATTCCGATCAACGAGGCCGCCTCCGAAGCCACCTACGAGGTCCGCCTGAGCGTGGACCCTGCCGCCACACCCTTGGCGCGCGAGCGCCTGGTGGACGCGCTGGAAGCCGCGCAGTACCCGGTCAGCGACGTGCAGGTGATCGAGCACGGCGACGGCCCGGTCGAACTGGTGGCGATCCTGGTCAGCACCGCCGTCAGTGCCGACGAGCTCGATGCCGTGATCGCGCGCCTGCAGCGTCAGCCCGGTGTGGTGCATGCCAACTGGGAAGTCAGCACCCGCGACTGAGCACCGCCCTGCCCCCAAACAACGAAAAACGGCGGCCCTGCGGCCGCCGTTTTCGTCATTGCACGTGCGCCTGCGGTCAGGCGTCGGCAGGCAGCGCGCTCTGGCGGCTCACCAGTGCGCTGAAACGTGCCAGCGAGCTCAGGTGATGATGGACCAGCGCCAGCCAGCCACTGCGGTGCCAGGCCACGACGGTGGCGTCCGGCAGCGCGGCGAACTTTTCCACGTCCACGACCTGGAAGCCGTTGATCGACATCTGCCGGCCATCGGCCAGGGTGACGTCGATGTTGCGGTCGATCAGCAGGTCGTTCTCGATCAGGGCAGCCGTGAAGCGGCGGGTCTGATCATGCTCGCGGGTGTAATCGCCGCAGAAGCGCATCGCGTTGTCGACGATCTCGGTCGCCTTGCCATCCTGGAACAGCGGCACGCCGTCCTCACTCTGGCCCTGGTTGACCTGCTTGGCAGCCGAATCCAGCGCCAGCACGTACTCGTCCTGCTCACCGGCCTGCATGAACACGAACGGGTAGCGGCGCACGTAGGCCGGCACGTAACTCTGCTCGTCCCACACGCCGTCGGCAACGAACAGGTTGCGCTGGGCCAGACCGACAGCGACCAGCGGCATCGCGTCCTTGCCGGTGAAAATGATCGGATAGTGCTGGGCCAGCGAGCCGAATTCGCCGATCACGGCGGGGATCGCATTGGTATCGGCGGCAAAATGCGCGGTGTCCGGCACCAGGCGCCAGGCGGCGTGCAGATCCGAGCGCAGCGGCACGGGCGCTTGGTAGAACAGCGGACCGGTGGCCTGGGACGGCGCAGCGGCGGGCGGAGTCGTGGTTTCAGCAGTCATGGATTAAGTCGGATACGACGCGCCAGTCAGCCCGGGCGCGAAAGCGGGAACCGCATTGAACGGCCACTATAACGTGCCACGTCCGTGGTTTTTATTTCAATCGCGCCGCCGATTCCCGCGCCCGGCTACAGTTCGGTGAATTCGCTGCAGTCCGGCAATGCCTGGTCGGCCCCATAAGCGCCGTCCCGGAAGCGGTAGACACGCCGATACGAGCAGGCCGGATCCGACACGGTGCGCAGCTCCGACGTTTTCACCCGGCCATGCGCGAGCGAATCCTGCTGGCGTGAGACAAACGATGGAAACCGCGTCGCATGGGTCTGGTAGCGCAGCACCGGCATGCCCTCGCCGGCCGGCTCCAGGGTCAAGGTTGCACCGAAGCCATAATCGTCCTGGCAGGCGCCGGCGCGCAGCGCCATGTCGCGTTCGCTGAAGCACGCGCGGATGCTGGCGTGGCCCTGCACCGGCAGCCGCAGCACCTCACCGGCGCCGGCGTCGTCCGCGCCCGGCATCACGCGCGCCACGATCCGCTCGGTGACGCTGGCGCCCCCGCCGGAGTACATCGTGCTGGCCTGTGCATCCAGCCCGATCAGCACCCCGCCACCGGCGGCCGGGCCCAGTTCAATCAGAGACGCCCAAGGCTGCAGGCCGCCGTCGGCGTTGCCGATGGCCAGCGTGAGCTCGTGGCGCGACATGTCCCTGCCCGCGGAACGCTCACGCACGATCAGCACCGCCTGTTCCTCGTTGTCACCCGCCTGCACGCGCACGCACCAGTGCTGGTCCGCGCTGCAGTACCAGCGCGGGTCGAACGTCTGCTCACCGGCTGCCTCGCCGTCCCCTGCGAGCGCCGCGGAGAGGGCGATCAACCGATTGCCGGACACATCCTGCCAGCCTGCGCCCGGGTCATCCGCCGCCCAGCACAGCGCAGGCAGCGCGATCAGTACGGCGCAGCCGCGGGCACGCCTCACAGCACGCCGTCCAGCGGGCCGGCCGCACCGGTCAGCACGGCGCAGGCATGATCCTGCAGCTCCTCACCGCTGGCTTTGTTGCCCGCCGCCAGGTCCAAGCGGGTGGCCAGCAACACGAAACCGGGCGCGCCAGAGGGGTCTGTCTGCCCGGCCACCACCAGCGACCAGTTGCCGAGATCGGCCGGATCGGCCAGATGGGCGGCCAGCAGACGCACCGGGTTCGCGGTGAGCTCGGCACCCGGCAACTGGCGGGCGAGATAGGCATGCCCCCGCAGCGGCTCCGGCAGCGGCTGCCAGTTGGCACCGATGACCGGCTGCATCCGACGCAGCTGGGCCAGGACATCCGCGCGCAGGCAATCCACGTGGATGTGCAACTGGTGCTGGGAACGGCCATGCGGCGAGTTCAGTGCCAGACTGGCCACGTCGCGCGGCAGGGCACGGCCGAGCGCCTGCTCGGTGTGGCTGCGGGCAGCCCAGGCCGCGGCGAAGTAGTTCGGTGCACCGGCGCGCAGCAATGCGGGGCTTTCAATCCCCGAGACCCGGTCCAGCGGCAACACCAGGAACTGGTAGTGCCCGTGCGAATCCTTGAGCAGGACATCGCGTCGCTGCGCCGCGGCGGATACCGCCAGGCAGCTGCCGCGGGGGGCGGCAGCGTCGGCGCAGTCGCGCTGGATGATGCCCCACAGGGCGTCTGGATTGGCAGGCGGTTTGGCCGGCGGCCGGGCCGGCGTGGCGCAGGCGGCCAACAGCAGCAGCGCACAGGACAGGGAGAATCGGGCGATCACGGACAGGCTCGGACAAGGATGCGGGCCCAGCCGGCACGGCCGGTGGGCGGGCGCGATTGTACCGTGCCGGTTCTGTCGCTTCCGTGTCAGTAGGTGCTGTAGGGCACCTCGACCACCACCGGCGCGGCCGGTGCCGGCGGCTGCAGGGTGTAACGGTCCAGTGCGCCGTTGTCATCGGCGAAACGCTGCGACTGCACCTGCAGACGGTAGGTCGTGGTGCCGTACTTGATGCTGCTGCCACCCGCATCCAGCGCTGCACCGGCCGGCAGCAGCAGGCCGCCGAGGTCGCTGTAGCCGCCCCCTTCCTGCGAGAAGACGTGGTCGACCAGGTCGCCCTCGCGCTTCATCGCAAACACGTGCGGGTCGCCGTGGCGGCGGTTGTAATCTTCGTTGCCGAGCAGATCGGCGATCCAGACCCCCGGCAGCCGGTAGCTGGTTTCCAGCGCGATCGCATCGAGGCGGTCACTGTCCACCACCAGGCAGCACACCGCCTGCTTGTTCTCGCGGTCCAGGATCGCGAAGCGCTCGCCCTTGGCCACCTCGCGCGGCAGGATCGCAAACGGCTGGTTCCTCAGGACCGGCTCGGCGCCACTGGCCGAATGCAGGTTGCGCCAGCCACCGAACACCGGTGCATCCGGCTCGGCCGCCGCCGCGCTGCCCGCCATCGTCATTCCCAGTGTCACGATCAATGCGGCCGTGATCTTCCTGCTGTGCATGCGTTACTTCCGTTGGTTGACCTGTCGCGGCGACAGCGCCGGACCTCACAAGACCGCGACACTATGCGCCAGGGGCAGGGCCGCGGGCAATCGCCGCCTCCTCAGCCGATCACGATGTAGTCACTGACCAGGGTGATCCCGCGGTGCTCACCGCGCTCAAGCTGCACGTGGCGTCCGCCGATCTGGTCGATGGCGATGCAGTCATCCACCTCCAGCAGGGCATCGGTATGCGGCTTGAACCAGCTGGCATCGCGCAGGGCCTTGGCCTTGCGCTTGGCGGCCTCGGCATCGGTGGCGACCAGCAGTTGATAGTCATGCGCCTCACCCAGCGCGCCGGCGGCATACCCGCCGAGATTGAGAAAATAGAGCCGCGGCGCCCCCTCTGCCGGGGCGACCTCGCCGAAGCGCACCTGGTACTCCTCCACCCCATCCACGGCGAGCCAGCCATCTACATGCAGCCCTTTACGCTCACCGAACCAGTCCTGCCTCAGCTGCGGATAGGCATCTTCGATGGCATCGACGTTGGCGAAGGCCACATCATGGACCTCGATCCGGGCGCGGGCATGGCGCCCGCCCAGCATGAACACGTGCAGCACCTGCGACTCCCGGCCTGGCCGATCTGAGAGTGCGTCAGTGTAGCGCTGGCACTGCGTCGAACGGTCGCGGCGTGCTCACTACGCGCCGATGCACACCGCGGTGGTATGGTCGGCGCCTGACCCCGCAGGAGCGACCCGATGGCATCCCTTTTCCGTTATTCCCTCGCCGCAATCACACTGGTCGGCACCCTCTCGCTGGTAGCCTGTGTCAGCACGCCGGGGCCGGAGATCAACGGGCCGGGCCTGTGCAAGGCCGACGCCCTGGGCTGGGCCATCGGCCAGCCGGCCGACGAAACCAACATGCGCAAGTTGCTGCTGCAGAGCGGCGCCGGCCTGATCAACCCGATCGGCCCGGCCACGATCACCACCCGCGACCTGCGCCAGGATCGCCTGCGCGTGTTCATCGACAAGGACAACGTGATCACCGCCGTTCGCTGCGAGTGATTCCCCGCCGGCACCGCCCCCCATGCGGTGAGGCTACCCGGGGTGGGTGCAGTCGCAGCTGCCCCATCCGCGCCTCTTCGCGGTCTGGCCGATGCCCGGGTTGAACGTATTGCTGGGATCGAGCTGCTGGTAGAACGCCGCCAACGGCGGCTTGGCCGGGTACAGATGGCCCACGTTGTGCTCGGCTGGATACTCCGCACCGCGCGCGTCCAGCAGCGCCCACATCGCGTGCTCGATGGCCAGCGGATCCTCGCCCTTGCGCACGATGTAGTCCTGATGGAACACGTGACACAGGAAGTGCCCGTAGTACAACTTTCCGGCCAAGCGTGCGTCGAGGTCCGCCGGCAGGTGTTCCACCCACGCGCGGTCATCGCGGCGTAGCGCCACGTCCAGGGCCACGATGTCCTCGACCTCGCGCCGGTGCACTTCGCGGTAACGCACGGCCGCACCGGCCACCGCAAAGCGATGCAGGAACGCCTTGCGTCCCTCCTCGGCCGTGCACTGGAAGAAGTCGCCCCCGCCGCCGGCGAAGTGATTGCGCAGGAAGGTTTCGGTGGCGGCGGCATCCACCGCCGATACCTTGAGCAGCAGATGGTGCTCGTAGCGGTCACGGAACTGGCCCATGCGCGCCGGCAGATGGCGCGGCAGGCAGCGCATCGCGCACTGGATCACCCGGTCGGTCACCCCGCGCAGGCCAAGGCTTTCGAACCAGCCATCGACCCGGCTTTTCAGCGCGAACGCCGCCGGCACCCGGGCCGTGCCGAAGCGATCGATGAGCAGGAACGTGTCCTTGCCGTACCGTTCGCCGATGTCATACGCCTCGCGGTGCAGGTACTCGCCGGAGATCGGCAGGCGCTCGAACGCGGTCAGCAGATGGCGGCGGATCGTGGTCAGATCCTCCATCGCGTTGCTGCCGATGTAGAACACCTCGCCCGTCTCGCGCGCGAAGGTATCCAGCCGCACCGCGAACACCGCCAGCTTGCCGGCCGAGCCGGAGGCTTCGTAATGGCGCGAGGGATCGGCGTTGTAGCGGGCCGGGGTGGCCGCATCGACCTGGCGTACCTGCCCGGCATAACGCGGATCGGACGCGGCGCGGTCGGTGTGGTTGTCCACGTCGGTGCGCGCGTAGTCGCCGCGCTGCAGCCGCTCCAGGATCTGCTCTGGGGTGTCGCCCAGCGCGATGCCCAGGTGATTGACCAGGTGCAGCCGCCCGTCCGCGTCGACCTGGGCGAACAGCGCCATCTCGGTATAAGCCGGGCCTCGCCGGACCAGCGAACCACCGGAGTTGTTGCAGACCCCGCCCAGCACCGAGGCACCGATGCACGACGAGCCGATCACCGAGTGGGGTTCGCGGTCCAGCGGCGCCAGTTCCTTCTCCAGCCGGTCCAGCGTTGCCCCAGGCAGGCAGACCACCTGTCGGCCCTCGTTGATCAGCTGCACGCCGGTCAGGCGCAGCGTGTTGAGGATCACCACCGGGCGGTCATAGTCGGCACCATCCGGCGTGGAACCGCCGGTGAGGCCGGTGTTGGCCGCCTGCATGATCACGATCGCGTCTGCCGCCACGATGGCCTGCAGGGCGCGCCACTGTTCCAGCAGCGTGCCCGGGCGGACCACCGCCAGCACCGGGCCATCGCCGAAACGGTAGCCCTTGCGGAAGCGCCGGGTCGGCTTGTCGCCGCACAGCACGTGTGCATCGCCGACGATGCCGCGCAGCTGCGTCAACAGCGCCGCCGTGCCTTGGGATGCAACGTTCATGGCGCGGCCGCGAGACGACGGGCGGCATCCACCAGCGAGTCACGGCTGATGCCGGCGATGGTCTTCGCACCGGTGAGCGTCATCGCCACGCGCATTTCCCTGGCCATCAGGTCCAGCAGGTTGGCCACGCCGGCCTCGCCCTGCGCGGCGAGCGCATAGACGAAGGCGCGGCCGAGCAGCACGCTGTCCGCGCCGAGCGCGATCATGCGCACCACGTCCAGGCCGTTGCGGATGCCCGAATCGGCCAGGATCTTCAACTCACCCTTGACCGCATCGGCGATCGCCGGCAAGGCCCGCGCGGTGGACAGCACGCCGTCCAGCTGGCGCCCGCCATGGTTGGACACCACGATGCCATCGGCCCCGAAGCGCACCGCATCGCGCGCATCGTCCGGATCGAGAATGCCCTTGATCACCATCGGGCCGCTCCAGAAGTCGCGGATCCACTCCAGGTCCTTCCATGAAATGGATGGATCGAAGTTGTTGCCCAGCCAGCCGATGTAATCGGCCAACCCGGTTGGGCTGCCGCGATACGTGGAAATGTTGCCCAGATCGTGCGGGCGGCCGAACAGGCCGACGTCCCACGCCCAGCGCGGATGGGTCATTGCCTGCAGCATGCGCCGCGCCGGCGCGTTCGGGCCACTCATGCCCGAATGCGCATCACGGTAGCGCGCGCCCGGCGTGGGCATGTCCACGGTGAACACCAGGGTGGTCACCCCGGC
Organism: Stenotrophomonas sp. PUT21; assembly: GCF_052232875.1. Classification (NCBI taxonomy): domain Bacteria; kingdom Pseudomonadati; phylum Pseudomonadota; class Gammaproteobacteria; order Lysobacterales; family Lysobacteraceae; genus Stenotrophomonas; species Stenotrophomonas sp. PUT21. The sequence continues at coordinate 2,010,950 of NZ_CP197645.1, forward strand.
CGCCTTGGCACGCTCCAGCGCATTGCGCATGAAGCCGCGGTCCTTGAGCACATACAGCTGGAACCACATCGGCCGATCGATGGCCGGGGCCACCTCCTCGATCGGGCAGACCGACACCGTGGACAGCGTGAACGGAATCCCCCGGCTCGCCGCCGCCCGCGCCGCCTGCACTTCACCGCGGCGCGCATACATGCCGGTCAGCCCGACCGGTGCCAGCGCCACCGGCATCGCCAGGCGCTCGCCGAACAGCTCCGTTTCCAGGCTCAGATCGGACATGTTGCGCAGGATTCGCTGGCGCAGCGCGATCTCCGACAGGTCCGCGACGTTCCGCTTCAGGGTGTGCTCGGCATACGCACCGCCATCGATGTAGTGGAACAGGAACGGCGGCAGGCGGCGTTGTGCCGCTGCGCGATAATCGGTGGAGGCGGAAATGATCATGGGTCAACCGTGGGAAGAAGGAAGCCGCGACGCACGTGCGCGCCGGGCTTCGTTGTCGTCGAGCGTGCGCAGGGAGGTGTGCACGAATTCCAGGTGCGCGTGCGCGGCGGCACGCGCGCGTTCGGGGTCGCCGGAGAGCACGCCATCCATCATCTCGCGGTGCTGGATGGACAGCGGCTCGAAGGTGCGGGCGGAGGTGTAGAGCTTCTCGCGGCTCTGCGAGATGTTGGTCTGCAGCAGCTCGAACAGGCCACGCATCACCTGCAGCAGCACCAGGTTGTGCGAGGCCTCGGCGATGGCCAGGTGGAAGGCCGCATCGGCCTGTGCCTCGCCGGCCGGATCGTCCTTGCCGTGGGCGGCCATCATGGTGTCGAAGGCCTGGCGGATCTTGGCGCGGTCCTCGTCGGTGGCGCGCAATGCGGCATGCCACGCGGTCGCCCCTTCCAGCGCATGGCGGATTTCCAGCACGTCGAAGCGGTATTCCGGGTCGCCCTGGAACAGCGGCAGATACGGCATCAACGGCTCATCGATGGTCTGCCGGGCCCGGGCAGCCGGCTCGCTCACGTAGGTGCCGCCGCCGACCCGCGCGCTCAGCAGGCCCTGGCTGGCCAGCTGCGCGATCGCTTCGCGCAGCGCCGTGCGCGACACCCCCAGCTGCACCGCCAGCGGTCGCTCGGCCTGCAGCCGGTCCCCCGGCTGCAGGTTCTGCTCACGGATCAGGTCACGCAGCTGCGCGGCCACCTTGTCGGACAGGCGTTCGTTCTTCATGCCGCCATTGTCGCCCGCGTGGCGGGCGATGGGGTCGATGCCGGTGGCCGGAATGCCGCGCATGGGCTCAGGGAATCATCCAGGTCAGCCAGTAGGCCTGCACCGTGGTGATGATGCCGACCATCACGGTGAAGATCAGGCTGTGCTTGACCGTGAAGCGGAACAGGTCCGATTCCTTGCCGGCCAGGCCGACCGCCGCGCAGGCGATGGCGATCGACTGCGGCGAGATCATCTTGCCGGTCACCCCGCCAGTGGTATTGGCCGCGACCAGCAGCACCTCGGACACGCCGATCTGCTGTGCCGTGGTGGCCTGCAGCGCCGAGAACAGCGCGTTGGACGACGTGTCCGAGCCGGTCAGGAACACGCCCAGCCAGCCCAGGAACGGCGAGAAGAAGGTGAAGGCCTTGCCGGTATGCGCCAGGGCCAGCGCCAGCGTGGCCGACAGCCCCGAGTAGTTGGCGAGGAAGGCGAAGGCCAGCACCATGCCGATGGAATAGATCGGCACTTTCAGTTCGTTGGCGGTTTCGCCGAAGGTGCGCAGCGCCGCGGCCGGGCGCATCTTCAGCAGCACGATCGCGATGACCGCGCCCAGCATGATCGCCGTGCCGGTCGCCGAGACCGCATCAAATTTGTAGACCGCCTCGTACCCGGTCGGCACCGGCACGATCGGCGGCATCTTCTGCACCAGTTGATCCAGCGACGGCACCGGAATCTTCAGCACCCAGTGCTCCAGCGCGCCGCCGGCGGCGAACAGTGCCTTGAACGGCGCGATGCTCCAGATCGTGACCATCGCGGTCAGGATCAGGAACGGCGACCATGCCTTGACGATCTGGCCGGTGGAATAGCGCGGGGCCTCCAGTGCCTGGGCGGCGGCTTCAGCGCTGGTCTCGGTATCGAAGCGGAAGATCCGCACCGGCCTCCACCTGCGCAGGAACAGGGTCAGGCAGACCAGCGACGTCAGCGAGGCCGTGATGTCCGGCAGCTCCGGGCCGATGAAGTTGGAGGTCAGGTACTGGGCGATCGCGAAGGAACCGCCGGCCACCAGCACTGCCGGCCAGGTCTCCTTGACCCCGCGCCAGCCATCCATGATCGCCATGATCCAGAACAGCACGATGATGGTCAGGAACGGTAGCTGGCGCCCGGCCATCTGCCCGATCTCGAACGGATCCAGCCCGGTCACCTGCCCGGCCACGATGATCGGAATGCCCATCGCGCCGAACGCCACCGGCGCGGTGTTGACGATCAGGCACAGGCCGGCCGCATACAGCGGTTTGAACCCCAGCCCGACCAGCAGCGCGGCGGTGATCGCCACCGGCGCACCGAAGCCGGCCGCCCCTTCCAGGAACGCGCCGAACGCAAAGCCGACCATCAGCATCTGCAGACGCTGGTCTTCGGTGACCGACAGGATCGAGGCGCGGATGATGTCGAACTGTCCGGTCTTGACCGAGACCTTGTACAGGAACACCGCGCCCAGGATGATCCAGGCGATCGGCCACAAGCCGTAGACGAAGCCATAACCGGCCGCCGCGAACGCCTGCGACAGCGGCATCCGGTAGAACAGCAGGGCCACCGCAAGCGCGATCGCCACGGTGATCGTGCCGGCCAGCCAGCCTTTCATGCGCAGCACGGCCAAGGCGACGAAGAAGAAGGCGATCGGCAGCAGCGCGATCAGGCTGGACAGCCAGAGGTTGCCAGCGGGGTCATACAGTTGTTGCCAGGCCTGCATCGGCGGATCTCATCAAGACGGACAGGGGTCCGCGCGGTCAGCACCGCACGAGCCGAGAACGCTCAACCGGGATTATTGGTATGACCAATAACAAAAGAACCGGCTGAAACTGCCCGCATTGAAACGCCAAACGCCAGGCGAGCCTATTAGACCATAGGTCTAGGCTCGTTGATTGGTAGTACCACTTAGCAGCCGCAGTCGCTGGAGCGGCCTTTCAGTTCCACCGAGTTGCCGTCCGGATCGCGCAGCCGCAGCGACAGCCCGTCGCCCTCGGCGCCGTAATTGCGCTCGGCCGGCCCACTGAGCTCCACCTGGCAGCCCTGCAGGTGGGCGCGCACCTGCTCGGCATCGAACGGCTCCACGCGCAGGCAGACATGCTCGACATTGCGCCCTTCCCGCCCGGGCGCTGCGCCGCCTTTGATTCCCAGCGGACCGTCCACACTGATCAGATCGATCAGCGACTCACCGGCGTGCAGATGCACCATGCCCAGCGAGGGCCGCTCGCGGGCGACCGTGCAACCAAGGACGTCACAGTAGAAGCGCACGGCGCGGGGCAGATCCTGCACGCGCAGCACCACATGGTCGATGCGCTGGATCTCGAAGGGACGTTCGCTGCTCATGACGACTCCAGTTTTTTGGCGATACGGCTGAACACCACCAGCACGATCAGGCACAGCACACTCACGCCGACCGCGATCACGTACTCGCCGATGCCGACCGCGATGCCGATCGCGGCGGACATGATCAGTGAGCTGGCGGTGGTCAGGCCGCTGACCTGGTCATCGCGCGAGCCGCGCAGAATCGTGCCGGCGGCAACGAAACCCACGCAGGCCACCACCGCTTCGATCAGACGCACCGGATCGACCTGCAGCAGGTCGCGGTAGCGTTCTTCCTGGAAGTGTTCGGCGATGCTGTCACCGAGGCCGACGATCAGCGCCGCCGCACCGGCGATCAACATGTGCGTGCGCAGGCCAGCGGCGTGCTTGCCCATCTCGCGTTCGATGCCGAGCGTAGCGCCCAGCAACATCGCCACGGCAATCCGCAGCAGGATCGATAGATCTTGTTCCAGTCCCATCTGCGTCTCTCATCCGGTCATGCATGGAGCGTCGCAGAGAGGGGCGTCTGGGGACCGTGAAACCAGCGGCAGGCCCAGGTGAGCCCGCCGCCGCCGGGCTTACTGGGCCAGATAACCGCCATCGATGGCGTAGTACGTCCCGGTCGCAAAGCCGGCATCGGCACTGGCCAGCCAGGCCACCAGCGCAGCCACTTCCTCGGGTTTGCCGAGGCGGCCGAGCGCATGCTTGCTTTCCAGCGCCTGCTTCACCTTCGGGTCCATCTTGTCCAGCAGCGGCGTGGCGATGAAGCCCGGGCCGACCGCATTGATGCGGATCTTGTCCGCGGCGTGTTCCCATGCCGCCGTCTGGGTCAGGCCGACCACGCCATGCTTGGCCGCGACATAGGCGGCCGAGTTGTTGAATCCCACCTGGCCCAGGATGGAGGCCATGTTGATGATGCTGCCGCCGTTGCCCGCACTGCGCATCGCCTGGATCTGCGCCCGCTGGCACAGGAACACGCTGTTGAGATTGACGTCGATGACGTTCCTCCAGCCATCCACGGGATAGTCACCGCTCGCCGCCGACGGCCCGCCGATGCCCGCGTTGTTCACCGCGATGTCCAGCCCACCGAGTTCCTGCACGGTGCGCTTCACGGCCGCGTCCACCGCGTGCTCGTCGGTGACGTTCAAGGCGATGCCGATCGACTTAACCCCTTTGCTGCGCAGCGTCCCGGCAGTCTTCTCCACGGCGTCGGCCTTGAGATCCCACACCGCCACCGCCGCGCCGGAATCGGCCAGCAGTTCGGCCACGGCCAGGCCGATGCCGGAGACGCCGCCGGTGACGATGGCGACCTTTCCCTTGAGCTGATAATCAATCATCGCGTTGTTCCTCGGGTTGGAATGAGGCTGCGGGCAGTGCCTGCCCATGCCTCGACCATACGCCGCGAAAACGTTACAGAACGTGCACAGCGTGCTCCGCAACAATCCTTCCCATCGCTGCAACGCACCTGGCCCTATGCTCGGGGTCGTACACCCACCTTCTTTTCTTTCATCCGCCGATGGCGGTCGCCCTCCCCCAAGGTAAGCCCATGACAGACTCCACTGACGGCCAGTTGTTTTCCCCCACCCGCCTGGGGGCCATCGACGTCGCCAACCGCGTCGCGATGGCACCGTTGACCCGCAACCGCGCGATCAACGACCGCATTCCCAATCCCCTCGCCATCCAGTACTACGAACAGCGCGCCAGCGCCGGCCTGATCATCGCCGAGGCCACCCAGATCAGTCCGCTGGGCCAGGGCTATCTGGACACCCCCGGCATCTACAGCCAGGACCAGATCGACGCCTGGAAGAAGGTCACCGATGCGGTCCACGCGCGCGGCGGCAAGATCGTGCTGCAGTTGTGGCATGTCGGCCGCATCTCGCACACCAGCCTGCTGCCCGAGGGCGAGGTGCCGGTCGCGCCGAGTGCGCTGCGTGCCAACGCCAAGACGTTCACCGCCAAGGGCTTTGAAGATGTCTCCGAGCCGCGCGCCCTGCGTCTGGACGAGATTCCCGGCCTGATCCAGGACTATCGCCAGGCCGCGCGCAATGCGATCACCGCCGGCTTCGACGGTGTGGAAGTGCATGCCGCCAACGGTTACCTGATCGACCAGTTCCTGCGCGATGGCAGCAACCAGCGCACCGACGAGTACGGTGGCAGCATCGAGAACCGCACCCGCCTGCTGGATGAAGTGGTCAGCGCGATCGTCTCGGAAATCGGTGCCGACCGCACCGGCGTGCGTCTCTCGCCGGTGACCCCGGCCAACGACGCGGAAGATTCCAACCCGCAGCCGTTGTTCGAACGCGCCGTCGAACGCCTGGATGCGATCGGCCCGCTGGCCTTCATCCACGTGATCGAAGGCGCAACCGGCGGCCCGCGCGACAACATCGCCTTCGACTACGCCGCGCTGCGCGCCAAGTTCAAGGGCGCATGGATCGCCAACAACGGCTACGACCAGGCGCGCGCGGAAGCGGCGGTGGCCTCCGGGTATGCCGACATGATCGCCTTCGGTCGCCCCTTCATCGCCAACCCGGATCTGGTCGAACGCTTCCGTCTGGGCGTGGCGCTCTCCGAGCTGGACAAGGACACGCTGTACGGCGGTGGCGCACACGGCTACACCGACTACCCGACCCTCGACGGTTGAGGGTCAATGCGGGTCCGCCGGATGCGCTGTCCGGCCAACCAGATCGAGGATGACCTGCATCCTGGAGGCGCCGGCCACTGGCCGGCACTCCCTTCCAGCCTTCAATACACCGGCAACGAAATGAAACTGGCCTGCTGCGGCGCGTGCCAGATCTGCTGCGTCGCCTTCTGGTAATCGGCCGGCTGGGCCAGGTAGATGTTCGGCACGAACGTCTGCGGATTGCGGTCATACAGCGGGAACAGGCTCGACTGCACCTGCACCATCACCCGGTGGCCCGGTTGGAACACATGGTTTGCGGTCGGCAGACCGAACTTGTAGTCCAGTACCTGATTGCTCGCGATCGCCTTCGGATCGCTGAAGCTCTCGCGGTACCGGCCGCGGAAGATCGCCATCGAGACCGACAGCTCGTAGCCGCCCATTTCCGGCGTCGACGGGGTCTGGTCCGGATACACATCAATCAGTTTCACCACCCAGTCGCTGTCGCTGCCACTCGTGGCTGCCTGCAGATTGACCTGCGGCGCGCCGCCGATCCGCAACGGCTCGGTCAACGGTTCGCTGACGAAGGTGAGCACGTCCGGGCGCCCATCCACGAAGCGTTGATCCTTCACCAGCCAGCTGGTCCACATATCGCGGTCGGCGAACCGCACCGGGCGCGGCACGAACGGCACCGGCTTGGCTGGATCGGACACATACGCCTCGAACGTCGCTTCACCCGCCTGCGGGGCCTCGAAGGACAGCTTGCCGCCCGCGCGCAGGTACAGCGGCTTGGACTGCGCCACGCTGCGCGGCCATTGCTGCAGCTTGTCCCAGTGGTTTTCGCCGGTGTTGTAGATCAGCACCGGCGGTGTCTGCGCCTTGGGCGCGCCATCGACCAGGTACTGATCGAAGAACGGCTTGAGCACATCACGTCGGAACTGCAGCGCGGTATCGCCGTCGAACTTCAACGCGCCCAGGCTGCTGCCGTCATAGTTGACCTGGCTGTGCCGCCACGGCCCCATCACCAGATAGTTCATCGTATTGCCGGTGTCGCGCGGCTCCATCGCCGCATAGCTGTGCACCGCACCCCACATGTCCTCCTGGTCCCACAGGCCCTGCAGCCACATCGTGGGCACGTTCAGCTCGGTCCTGGCCATGCGTGCGTCCAGCGCCTGCTCCTGCCAGAACGCGTCGTAGCTGGGGTGTTCGATCAGCTTGTGCCACCACGGCAACTGATCCAGGCCATTGGCCTTGGCGTAGTCCCCAGCCGAGCCGGCGCGCAGGAAGGTCGTGTAGTCGTCGTAGCCCACGCTGGGAATCGCCGGGCCCTTGCCGCGCTTGGCCAGCTGCCCGGTGAAATAGCCGAAATTGACCTGGCGGAACGCACCGTAGTTGAGCCAGTCATCGCCCATCCAGCCATCGATCATCGGGCTCTGCGGCGCGGCGACCTTCAACGCCGGGTGCGGGTTGGTCAGCGCCATCACCACGGTGAAGCCCTCATAGGACGAGCCCAGCATGCCGACCTTGCCGTTGCTCTCGGGCACGTGCTTGACCAGCCAATCGATGGTGTCCCATGCGTCGGTGGCATGGTCCACCTTCGTGGGGTTGAGCGGCCCACGCAGCGGCCGGGTCATCACGTAATCGCCCTCGGAGCCGTACTTGCCGCGGATGTCCTGGAACACGCGGATGTAGCCGCCATCGACGAACACCTCATCGCCCTGCGGCAGGATGTCACGCATGTTCGGCGAATCCATGCGCTTGGCACGGTTGGCGGCATCGTAAGGCGTGCGGGTCAGCAGAATCGGCGCGTTCCTGGCGCCCTTGGGCACCACGATGACCGTGTAGAGTTTCGTTCCGTCACGCATCGGCACCATCACCACGCGCTTGTCGTAGTTGTCCTGCGCTGTCGGGGTCACGAACCCCTTGGCTGGAATGTCCGGGGTCATCGGCGAGGTCTGCGCCGACACACTGGCCGCAACCATCAGACTCAACAGCGCAACTGGCAATACACGCACACGCATGGGCTCTCTCCCGGCAATGATGGCAACCTCCGCAGCCTAGCGCTGCCCGGCGCGCCCCGGTAGATGCCGAACGGCCCGGCGCCGTGTCTTTGCCCGCATTCAGCTGCCAACCACCGTTTCATGCAAAGCCTGCCAACGCAGCACGCCATCGGTGCCGGTGCCGGTGCCGGTGCCGGTGCCGGTGCCGGTGACCAGGATGGCCAAGGCCTCGCGTCGATTGCCTGCGTGTTGTGCCTCGATCTGGTCTTCCCGATAACGCACCGCGCATGCGCCCGTGCCCAGCGGCAGGTACGTCATCGCATCGATGGTGATGCGCAATCCCGGCCGGCTGGCATGCGCGGCAGCGAAGAAACCGGCCAGCGTGGGTTTATCCAGGCGGATGCCACGGATCCCGACCATGCTGAAGTCCTCGCTGAAACGGGCCAGCAGGGTATCGAGCGCCGCCACCGGCGAGCGGCCGGTGAACCAGTCTTCGATCAGCACATGCAGGTCATGGATCTCGTTGAAGGCAAGCGTGTCATTCATGGGGAGGCTCTCAAGGCAAGGGAAGACGCCGGCAGGCGCCGTAGCAGATGCATCGGCAGCAGGCTCATGCCCGCCGCCAGCATCAGGGTGAGCGGGAACGCGTGCGCTGGCAGCACGGAGGACAGCACCGCCAGCACACAGGCCAACAGCGCGGCGGCCAGACAGAAGCTGAGTTGGCGGTTGAGATTCCACAGCGCACTACCCGGCAGCAGCTCCGCGTCCGCCAACCTCTGGAAGGCGAGCGTCTGTGCACTGCTGCTGCACAGGCTGCCGCCCAGGCCCATCAGCGCGAAGGCCAGCACCGGCAGCCATGGGTGAGTGGCCTGCACGCCGATCAGCAGCACGATCCCGAGCGCCTGGCATCCCATGCCGGCGCTCAACAGTGGGCGCGCCCCGATGCGGGGCAGCCAGTGCCGTGTGGTGGCGATGGCGCAGGCCGAGGCGATCGCCCACGGCAGCATGAAGCCACCGATGGCCGCGGCGCCGTAGCCCTGACGGTGTAGCAGCAGCGTGGCCACCAGCTGGGTGCCGATGAAGGTCCCGGGTACCAGCAGATAGACCAGCATCGCCAGCCGCAGCGAGGCATGCCGCAGCAGCGACCACTGCAGGACCGGATGATCCGTAAGGCGCGCACTGCGGGCATACAACGCCAGCACCAGGGTGGCGACCACGAGCAGGCCCGCGCCGAGCATCCGCTGCCCCGGCTCTGCCAACAGGCTCAGCGCAACCAGCAACACGCTCAGGCCCAGTGAGCCCCACAGCAGCCCGCGACGGTCCAGCGCAGGTACGACCACCGGCTCACGCGGACGCACCCACCACGCCGCCAGCGCCAAGGCCACCATGGCCAGCGGCACACTGACCAGCAGCACGCCGCGCCATGAGCCCCACTCCACCAGCAGGCCGCCCAGCGTGGGCGACAGCGCCGGCACCAGCAGTGCCACCGCCATGATGCGGGCGGTCAGACGCGCGCGGTCGGCCGGTGGGCATTCGCGGTAGGCCATCGCCTGCCCGACCGGAATCAACAGCCCGCCGCCCAGCCCCTGCATCAGGCGCCACGCGATCAGCCACTCGATGCTTGGCGCGGTGCCTGCCAGCACAGCGCCCACGGTGAACAACGCCAGCGAGACGCACAGCACCCGGCGTTCGCCCAGACGCGCCGCCAGCCAACTGCCCAGCGGAATGACCAAGGTCAGCCCGAGCATGTAGGCATTGCCGATCCACGCCAGCTGCGGCACGGACGCGTGCAGGTCGTTGGCGATGGCCGGATACGCGACGGTCCCGATGAACATGTTCACCAGGTCCAGCGAGAATCCCAGCAGGTACAGCGTTTCCACCCTGGCCCGGTATGTCATGACGCGCTCCGATTGCGAGGCGGCAGCATGCGCGTTGCGGCCGGCTGGATATACGGGCAAGCGGATGCAAGACTGTCAAACCATTTTTGACAGTCAACGTGCCGCCATGGTCAGCCTGGATCGCTTCGAGACCTTCAAGACGATTGTCGATGCCGGCAGCCTGACCGCTGCCGCGCAACGCCTGGGCCAGAGCCGCGCGGTGGTGAGCTTCAACCTAAAGCGGCTGGAACAGGAACTCGGTGTGACGCTGCTGGTGCGCAATACCCGCAGCCTGGCGTTGACCGAAGCCGGCGAGCGTTTCTACCAGCACTGCACGGCGCTGCTGGCCACCGCCGAGCTCGCCATCGAGGAAGCACGCAGCGAACAGCTGCAGCTGCGCGGCACGCTGCGCCTGACCACCACACCGGAATATGCGATCGCCCGGGTCGTGCCGGTGCTGGAGTCGTTCCGTACGCTGCACCCCGAGCTGCGCCTGCATCTTTCGACCTCCCCGGCACCGGCGGACCTGATTCCCGAGCGGTTCGATCTCGCGATCCGCCTGGGCCGCCTGCAGGACTCGCAATTGCGCGCGACCCTGCTGGACGAACACGCGCTGTGCGCGGTCGCCGCGCCGTCATTGCTGGCCACATTGCCTGATGATGCCGCGCGCGATGATCCGGACTGGATCCGCACGCTGCCACGCCTGGGCTATCCGCGCCTGGCCGATCTTCCACTGGTGGCGCCCGATGGCAGCGACCAGGTGTTTGCCTGCAACCCCGCCCATGCGGTGGTCACGGTCGATAACGCATCCACGCTGCGCGCATTCGCGCTGGCCGGTGCTGGCGCAACCGTGTTGCCGCAGTGGTTGATCGATGACGATCTGGCGCAGGGCCGGCTGCTGCCGATCCTGCGCCGTCATCGTTTCCCGCGCCAGGGCGTGTATGCGGTGTTTCCCAACACCGCCCAGCGCTCACGCCGGGTCCGGCTGCTGCTGGCGCATCTGCGCGAGCACCTGCCGGGGTGAGCGGAGGCACGACCCACGGTCGTGCCCTGCCCGTCAGCTCAGCGGACCACCTGCTCGGCCAGCTCCAACGGCACGCGCTGCACCGGTGCATTGGCCGCGCGCGAGAGCTGCACTTCGTACTGCCCACCGGCGATCTTCCACTGCTTGGCAGCGGTATCGAAGCTGGCCAGCGTCTTCGGCTCGGCTTCGATGCGGATACGGCGGCTTTCGCCCGGCTGCAGCGTCACCTTCTGGAAGCCGATCAGGCGGATCGGGGTGGTGCTGCCCTGCGGCAGCTGCAGGTACAGCTGCGGCACATCCGCACCGGCAACCTTGCCGGTGTTGCGCACGTCCACACTGGCGACCACACGCTGGCCTTCCACCACCACCTGCAGGTTGTCGTAGCCGAAGCGGGTGTAGGACAGGCCATGGCCGAACGCGTACTGCGGGGTCAGGCCCTTGGCCGCAAACCACTTGTAACCGACGTTGGCGCCTTCGATGTCGTAGTCGATGGTGTCATCCGGCTTGTTCTTCGGGTTGAAGCCCAGGCCGTTGACGTGCGGGCGCGGCAACTGGCTGACATCCACCGGCCAGGTGACCGGCAGGCGGCCGGACGGATTGACCTTGCCGGTCAGCAGCGCGGCGATGCCCTCGCCGCCACGGATGCCCGGGTACCAGGCCTGCAGGATGGCCGGTACCTGCTGCAGCCACGGCAGCTCGACCGGGCCATTGGTTTCCAGCACCACCACCGTCTTCGGGTTGGCCTTGGCCACGCCGGCGATCAGCGCGTCCTGGTTGTCCGGCAACTGCATGTGCGGCAGATCGACCGATTCGGCCGACCACTGCGTGGCGAACACGATGGCCACATCGGCCGCCGCAGCAGCGCGCGCGGCGGCGGCGACATCGCGGCCGTCCACGTAATCGATGCGGGCATCCGGACGCTCGGCGCGCAGCGCCTCCAGCGGCGAGGACGGGTGGAAGATCACCGGGCCCGGCCAGGTGGTCGGCATCACGCCCGGCACCGCATTGGTGCCGCGGGCGGTCCAGCCCACCATCGAGGAACCACCGCCGCCGATCACGCCCTTGTCGGCATGCCCACCGATGATGACGATGCGCTGCACATCCTTGCCCAGCGGCAGCAGATCATCGGCATTGCGCAGCAGCACGCTGCCTTCTTCGACGGTGCGCTGCGCGGCATGGAAGCCGGCCTCGTCGTCGATCGGCTCGTGCACCGGCGGCAGATCGAAGTTGCCGTGCGCGAACATCGTGCGCAGGATGCGGCCGACCATGTCGTCCAGACGCGCCTGCGGCACCACGCCACCGGCCACGGCCAGGCGCAGCGGTTCATCGAAGTAGACCGCCTTGTCGAACACTTCACCGGCCGACTGCTGGTCCAGGCCGGCCAGCGCCGCCTTGGAGCCACTGTGCACGCCGCCCCAATCGGACATCACGAAACCGGGGAACTTCCATTCCTGCTTGAGCACCTCGTTCATGAGGTAATCGTGCTCGCAGCCGTAGGTACCGTTGATGCGGTTGTACGAGCACATCGCCGAGCCCGGCTTGCCGATGTCGATGGCGATCTCGAAGGCCAGCAGATCCGACTCGCGCATTGCCTGCTCGCCGATCTCGGCGCTGTGGAAGTTGCGCGAGGTCTCCATGTCGTTCAGCGCGAAGTGCTTCATCGTGGAGATGACGTGCTGGCTCTGCACGCCGCGGATCGATTCACCCACCAGCACACCGGCCAGCAGGGGATCTTCACCGGCGTATTCGAAGTTGCGGCCATTGCGCGGGTCGCGCTGCAGGTTGACGCTGCCGGCCAGCAGGATGTTGAAGCGCTGCTGCCAGGCTTCGCGCCCCATCGTGGCACCGCCAGCAAAGGCGATGTCCGGGTTCCAGCTGGAGGCCGTGGACGGGCCGGACGGCATCGCGGTGGCGTGGTCGCCCTTGCGCAGGCCGCCGGGGTTGGTGACGCCGACGCCGGCATCGGCCGACTGCTGCGCCGGAATGCCCAGGCGTGGCACGCCCGGCACGAAGCCGGCCGAACCGACCGCGCCTTCCGGCAGTGGACCGCCATCCTTGCCCAGCCCGAAATAGCTGTGCAGCATCTGGAACTTCTCGTCCACGGTCATCTGTGCGACCAGAGCCTTGGCACGGGCATCGGCGTTCAGGCCGGTGTCCATCCACGGCGTATCGCCACCGACCGGCGCGGCATAGCCGAGCGTCAGCAGCGTCGCCGCAGTGGTGCCCTTCTTTCCGTCATGCGTGCGCAGCTTGATGGCGGACGAGGTGGCCGACTGGAAGCCATCGCTGAAGTAGCTTTCATTGGCTTCCAGCGCGACGCGCGACGGATCGAACCCGGCGGTGGTGGCCGCATCGGCGCTGACCGCGCCCAGCAGAACGGCCGGCGCGCCCAGGCGCGAGCGGGTGACCAGCGTCGGCAACGCGGCAGCATCGGCAGCGCTGGTGTACAGCGCGACGACGTGGCGGCCATCGTTGAGGCGCAGGTAATTCAGGGACGGCTGCTCGGTGCCCGACTCGGCCTCGATCGGCAGGCGGGTCAGCACCACGCTGCCGGTCTGCTGCGCAGCGGCCGGATCGGCGGTCACGAAACGATAGTGGTAGCCCAGCGCATCAGCCAGACCCTGCAGAGGATCCACGCGGTCGGCGCGGCGCTCCACGTTGCGCACGGTCACGGCATCGACCTGCAGGTGTTCCAGCTGTGCAGCGACCACGGTGGCGTCCAGATCACCCGGGGTCTGTTCCAGGGTCAGCACGGTGAACGCGTCGGTGGTGGCGGCCGGGGCAGCGGCCCAGGCAGAAGCACTCAGGGAGAGCGCGATGGCGGCCGTCAGGGCCAGGGGCTTTGAAATCGTTTTCATGAGCGGGCGAAACACCTTTGCTTGCGCAATAAATCCGGGGAGTCTTGCCGCAGAAGGGTGCAGCGCCATATCGGCGGGAACCACGCGCAGGTGCGCGGAACCGTTTACAACGCAAGGCGATGACGGCTACGTCCAGGCCCCTCCGCCCGTCGTGACAGCCGCACCACCCGGGAGGCCGTTACCAGCGCCTCACCCCCGAAGAGTGTCCGAGCCTGTTCATGCCTGTCAACAGGATGCTTACATTTGAGACAGCCCAACCCAGGCGAAATCAGGGCGACGGCGGCTTTATCACCCGGGTCTCGGCGGCCGCCACCACGTGCCCGTGCTGATCACGCGGCAGCATCGGCGCCAGGGGCTGCCCATCGCTGTCGGCCTGCAGCACCGAGCGCGGTTCGCCCTTCGCGAACAGGAAGGCCTCGCCCCATTGGCGCAGGGCCACCACCAGCGGGAACAGCGCGCGGCCGCGCTCGGTGAGCACATATTCCTGATAGCTGCGCCCCGCCGCCAGCGGCTGTTGCGCCAGCACGTCCGCCTCCAGCAAGGCCTGCAGCCGCTGGCTGAGCATGCTCCGCGACATTCCCAGACGGCGCTGGAAGTCACTGAACCGGCGCACCCCATCGAAGGCCTCGCGCACGATCAGCAGTGACCAGCGGTCGCCTACCAGATCCAGCGCGCGGCCCACCGGGCAGGTCGTCATCGGCTCGATTGCCATGCAGGCTCTCCTTTCAAGGTTTCATTTTAGAACCACATCCGGCAGAATCAACTGGTTCTATTTTGAAACCACAATCATGGCCGTCATCGCCTCCAGCCCCCGCGCTTCAGCCTCCCCGCTCCCCTCGTCCCTGCTGATGCTGTTCGCCTGCGCGGCCGGCCTGAGCGTGGCCAATGTCTATTACGCCCAGCCGCTGCTGGACGCCCTGGCCGCCGATCTCCAGATCAGCACCGGCCGCATCGGCGCGGTGATCGCGGCGACCCAGCTCGGTTCGGTTGCCGCCTTGTTATGGGTCGTGCCGCTGGGTGACCGCCTGGATCGGCGCCGCCTGATGGCGGTCCAGACCGGCGGCCTGGTGCTGGCGCTGCTGGCCGTGGCGCTGGCCGCGCAGGCCTGGAGCCTGCTGCTGGGGATGCTGGCGGTGGGCCTGCTCGGCACCGCGATGACCCAAGGGCTGATCGCGTACGCCGCCGCCGCGGCGGGCGGGCACGAGCGCGGCCGTGTGGTCGGCGCCGCACAGGCAGGCGTGGTGGTCGGGTTGCTGCTGGCGCGGGTAGTGGCCGGGGCGGTGGCCGATCTGGGCGGTTGGCGCGCGGTATACCTGCTCTCGGCGGCGCTGATGCTGGTGACCGGCACCGTGCTATGGGCACGCCTGCCACGGCTGCCGGTGCTGGCCGCGCCCAACGCGCGCACCGGCTTGATCGCCCTGCTGCGGCAGCAGCCGATGCTGCGCCAGCGCGGCGTGCTGGGCCTGCTGCTGTTTACCGTGTTCGGCCTGTTCTGGAGCAGCATGAGCCTGCCACTGGGCGCGCCACCGTATGCCCTAGGCCACACCGCCATCGGCGCCTTCGCCCTGGTCGGCCTGCTCGGTGCATTGGCGGCGGCACGCAGCGGGCACTGGAGTGACCGGGGCCACGCCGGGCGGGTCACCACCGGCGCCCTGTGGCTGATGCTGCTGAGCTGGGCACCGATCGCGGCGATGTCCCATCACCTGGGCTGGCTGGTGCTGGGCGTGCTGCTGCTGGATCTGGCCGTGCAGGCGCTGCACGTCACCAACCAGAGCGGGATCCTGGCCGCCGCACCGCAGGCGCAGGCCCAGGTGATCGCCACTTACATGCTGTTCTACGCGGCAGGCAGCGGGCTGGGTGCACTGGCCGGCAGTGCGCTGTATGCCGCGTTCGGCTGGCCCGGGGTGTGCATGGCCGGCGCCGGCGTCTCGCTGCTCACGCTGCTGGCGTGGTGGGCGATGCCGGGTTATCACACCATCACCGGTGGTCATGAGCCCTGCCCGGTTCCCGATGGATCGCGGATCGATAATGAGCACTCACGTCCCGGAGCGACCGCATGCCCCCACACCGCCACTTCGATCAACTCTGGCGTGACCGCAACGACACCTCCCGGCAACGCAGCCCCCGGGTGCTGATCCGGGTGTTCGTCGGCCCGGGCGAGCTGGAAGCGCGGGTGGCGTTCTACGAGCAGTTGCAGGGGGTGGTGGCCGATGCGGGCTTTCCGTTCCCCGAGGCCGGCCTGCGCCTGGCGATGGTCGGGGCGTTCCTGCTGATCGAAGGCGCGCCGGACAAGCTGGCCCCGTTCACCTCCACCACCGGCACGCTGCTGGTGGATGACGTGCAGCCGTACTACGACCGGCTGGTGGCGGCCGGCGCGCAGATCATCTTCCCGCTGCAGGTCGTGCCGACCGGTGCGGCCTTCAACGCCGTGCATCCGGACGGCACCGTGGTCGAGTACGTGCACCACCGGCCCGATCCGCACGGGCGCTGAGTCCCCCGCCCCGCACCGATCCATCCCCTGCGTGGCGGCCCTGCTGAAGCATTCATCACCCTCAACCGGTTCGGAATCCGGCTGCCGAATTCGTTAGCATTTTTACTAATTGCAGGTAGGATTGTCGGTCTCAGCCTTTGACACGCGTGCTGCCGATACTCGCCGCCATGCCCTTGTTTCCTGCCCGTTTCCGCCTGCTCCAGCCCTGCCGGGAGGCCTGTTGATGGGCGCCGTGCTGGCCTTGGACCGGCTGCTGGAAACGCGCCGGGTCTGGCGCGGGCAGCCGCGTGCGGCCTTCCCCGAGGTGGCGCCGCACCCGACCGGCCACCCGGCGCTGGATGCCCGCCTGCCCGGCGGTGGCTGGCCGCCGTCGGCGCTGTCGGAGGTGCTGCTGGCCTCGCCCGGGGTCGGTGAGCTGGCCCTGGTCTGGCCGACCCTGGCGCGGTTGAGTCAGCAACAGCAGACCGTGGTACTGATCGCCCCGCCGCACCTGCCGCATGCCCCGGCCTGGGCCCGCGCCGGGCTGGCACTGAACCAGGTGCAGGTGGTCCAGGCCAGCCCGCGCGATGCGTTGTGGGCGGCCGAACAATGCCTGCGCTCGGCGGCCTGCGCGGCGGTGCTGTGCTGGCCGCAGCAGGCCGATGACCGCGCGCTGCGCCGGCTGCAGGTGGCGGCCGAGACCGGCCAGTGCCTGGGCTTTTCCTTCCGCGACGCCCGGCATGCACGCAATCCCTCCCCGGCCGCGCTGCGCCTGCAGCTCGACGATGGCCAGGTGCGGGTGCTCAAGTGCCGTGGCGGGCTGGCACCGGCACAGCCGCTGCCGCTGGCCGTGGCCCATTGAGCCGCCGCCGTGGACTGGGCCTGCCTGCTGCTGCCGCACCTGGCGCTGGATGCCGCCCTGCGCCAGCAACCGGACCCGGACGCGCCGCTGGTGCTGGTCACCGGCCCGGCGCAGCGGCGCGTGCTGCACGCGGTGAGTCCGGCGGCCCGGCAGCTTGGGCTGCGCCGCGGCATGCTGCTCTCGGCCGCGCAGGTGCTGACCCGCGACATGCTCAGCGTGGAGTACGACCCACGCGCCGAGCAGGCCACCCGCCAGCTGCTGGCCAGCTGGCTGTATGGCATCAGCTCACAGGTCAGCCTGGATTTCCCGCATGCGATGGCGCTGGAGATCCGGGCCAGCCGCGCACTGTTCGGTGATTGGCCACAGGTCGAGCAGCGCCTCACCCGTGGCCTGACCGAACTGGGTTTCCGGCATCGGCTGGTGGCCGCACCGAATCCGCATGCCGCCAGCGTACTGGCCCGCGTGCATGGCCGGCTCGGCGTGGCTGCACCCCAGCTGGATGCGGCCCTGGCCCAGGTGCCGATCGAACGCAGCGGGTTGCCGGCCGAGGCGGTCACGGTGCTCGCGCGCTCAGGCCTGCGCACGCTGGGCGCCGCGTTCGGCCTGCCGCGCGAGAGCCTGGCCCGGCGCTTCCCGCCGCAGGTATTGGCGCACCTGGATGCGCTGCGCGGGATCAGCACGCCGCCGCTGCGTTATTTCCAGCCACCGGACCGCTTCGATGCGCGCATCGAGTTCGAGTACGAGGTCGAGTCCACCCAGGCGATGCTGTTCCCGCTGCGCCGCCTGACCGCCGATCTGGCCGCGTTCCTGTGCTCGCGCGATGGCGGCGTGCTGCAGTTCGATCTGTGGTTCGAACACGAAAACCACCCGGATACACGGCTCTCGATCGGTCTGCTCGCCCCCGAGCGCGAACCGGCGATGCTGTTCGAGCTGGCCCGCAACCGCGTCGATCATCTGCAGTTGCCCGCCGGCAGCCGTGGGCTGCGCCTGCAGGCCGAGCAGCTGCCGCCGTTCGTCCCGGCCGCACGCGATCTGTTCGACCCGCGCCCACAGCAGGCGATGCCGTGGGAGCAGTTGCGCGAGCGCCTGCGTGCCCGGCTCGGCGACGATGCCGTGCAGGGCCTGGGGCTGCGCGCCGACCATCGGCCCGAACGCGCGACCGGCGATGCCGGGGGCGCCCCCAAGGCCGCGCCCCCGGTGCTGCCGATGCGCCCGGGCTGGTTGCTGACCCAGCCGCAGGCGCTCCAGGATCCGCACCTGCGCATCCTGTCCGGGCCGGAACGGATCGAATCGGGGTGGTGGGATGCCGGCGACATCCGCCGCGACTATTACGTGGTCGAAACCACGCAGGGCCAGCGCGGCTGGGCGTATACCGCCGCCGATGCACGCAGCGGGCCGTTCATGCTGCACGGCTGGTTCGCATGAGCACGTCCCTGCCCGATTATGCCGAACTGCATTGCCTGTCGGCCTTCAGTTTCCAGCGCGGCGCGTCCATCGCCGAGGAGTTGTTCGCGCGGGCCAAGGGCCAGGGCTACCGCGCGCTGGCGATCACCGACGAGTGCTCGCTGGCCGGCATCGTGCGCGCCTGGCAGGCCGCGCAGAAGCACGCACTGCCCCTGATCACCGGTGCCGAGTTCCAGCTGGAGGACGGTCCGAAACTGGTGCTGCTGTGCACCGATCAGGGCAGCTACGCCGCGCTGTGCCAGCTGATCACCACCTGCCGCCGGCGCGCGCCCAAGGGCGAGTACCGCTGCCTGCGCAGCGACATCGAACAGCTGCACGCCGGTCTGCTCTGCCTGTGGCCGGCGCCCACCCCGGGCATCGAGGATGCGCAGTGGCTGCAGACCTGCTTCCCGCAGCGGCTGTGGCTGGCGGTTGAACTGCACCGCGAGGCCGACGACCGTGCGCGCCTGCAGCGGCTGCGTCGTTTCGGCCGCGACCAGGGCATTCCACTGGTGGCCAGCGGCGATGTGCACATGCATGTGCGCCGCCGCCGCGCGCTGCAGGACACCCTCACCGCGGTCCGCCACCACTGCACACTCGGTGAGGCCGGCTGGCGCTTGTTTCCCAACGGCGAGCGCCACCTGCGTACCCGCCAGGCCCTGGCCACGCTGTACCCGCCCGAACTGCTGGCCGAGACCCTGCGCATCGCCGAACGCTGCCACTTCGATCTCAAACAACTGAAGTACACCTACCCGCGTGAGCTGGTGCCGGCCGGTCACGACCCGGCCAGCTGGCTGCGGGTGCTGGTGGAAGAAGGTATGCAATGGCGTTGGCCAGCGGGCGAGACGCCCCAGCAACGCCACCAGATCGAACACGAACTGGCGCTGATCCACACCAAGCAGTACGAGTCCTACTTCCTGACCGTGCACGACATCGTGCGCTTCGCGCGCCGCCAGCAGATCCTCTGCCAGGGGCGCGGCTCGGCCGCCAATTCGTCAGTGTGCTATGTGCTGGGCGTGACCGAGATCGACCCCAGCGAGATGGAGCTGCTGTTCGAGCGCTTCATCTCCGCCGAGCGCGACGAGCCGCCGGACATCGACATCGACTTCGAACACGAGCGCCGCGAGGAAGTGCTGCAATACGTGTTCAACCGCTACGGTCGCGAACGCGCCGCCTTGACCGCGGTGGCGATCAGCTACCGGGGGCGCAGCGCGGTGCGCGATGTGGCCCGGGTGCTGGGCCTGCCGCCGGACCAGGTCAACGAACTGGCCGCCTGCCTGGACCGCTGGAGCAGCCACGAGCCGCTGCCGGAGGCATTGCGCGAGCGCGGTTTCGATCCGGATACCCCGCTGATGCGGCGCGTGGTCGCCCTGACCGCCGAACTGGTCGACTTCCCGCGCCACCTGTCCCAGCACCCGGGTGGTTTCGTGATCTCCGAACACCCCCTGTCCACGATGGTGCCGGTGGAGAACGCGGCCATGGCCGACCGCACCGTGATCCAGTGGGACAAGGACGATCTGGATGTCACCGGGCTGATGAAGGTGGACTGCCTGGCACTGGGCATGCTCACCGCCGTGCGCAAATGCCTGGCGATGCTGGAAGCGCATGGCGAGCCGAAGATGGGCATGGCCGATATCCCCTCCGGCGATGGCCCCACCTACGACATGATCTGCCGCGCCGACACCCTGGGCGTGTTCCAGATCGAGTCGCGCGCGCAGATGGCGATGCTGCCGCGCATGCAGCCGCGCTGCTTCTACGATCTGGTGATCGAAGTGGCGATCGTGCGCCCCGGCCCGATCCAGGGCGACATGGTCCATCCGTATCTGAACCGACGGAAGAAGCTCAAGGAAGAAGGCATCGAAGAGGTCGACTATCCCCCCGCGCTGGAAAAGGTCTTTAAACGCACCCTCGGCGTGCCGCTGTTCCAGGAGCAGGTGATGCAGCTGGCGGTCGCCGCCGCCGGCTTCAGCCCCGGCCAGGCTGACGCACTGCGCCGCTCGATGGCGGCGTGGAAACGCCACGGTGGGCTGGAGCCGCACCGCGACCAGCTGCTTGCCGGCATGGCCACCAACGGCTACAGCCGCGAATACGGCGAGCGCCTGTTCGAACAGATCAAGGGTTTCGGCAGTTATGGCTTTCCGGAAAGCCACGCGGCCAGTTTCGCGCTGATCACCTATGTCAGCTGCTGGCTCAAGTGCCACCACCCTTCCGCGTTTGCTGCCAGCCTGATCAACAGCCAGCCGCTGGGGTTCTACACCCCGGACCAGATCCTGCAGGACGCGCGCCGCCATGGTGTGCCGGTGCTGCCGGTGGATGTGCGCTACAGCGCATGGGACTGCACGCTGGTGCCCCCCACCTCGCCGGGCCGGCCGTTCGGCATCCGCCTGGGGCTGCGCCTGGTCGATGGCTTCAGCGAGGCGGTCGCCACCGACGTGGTGCAGGCGCGCGACCGCGCACCCTTCGAGAGCGTGGCCGACCTGAGCCAGCGCGCGCAGCTGGACCGTCGCCATCAGGGCCTGCTGGCCGATGCCGGCGCACTCAAAGGCCTGAGCGGCCATCGCCATCGCGCGCGCTGGGAGGTTTCCGGCGTGGAGAAGCCGCTGCCGCTGTTCGAAACCGCGCGCGCCACCGCTGAAACCGCCGTGCCGCTGCCGCTGCCCAGCGCCTTCGAGGACATGCAGGCCGACTACAACAGCACCGGCACCACGCTGGGCCGGCATATGGTCTCCTTCATCCGCAGCCAGCTGCGCCAGCGCCGCTGCCACCGCTCCGACGAGCTGGCCGCACTGCCACACGGGCGCAGCGTGCGCTTTGCCGGGCTGGTGCGCATGCGCCAGCGCCCACAGACCGCCAGCGGCGTCACCTTCCTTACCCTGGAAGACGAATGCGGCATGGTCAACGCGGTGGTCTGGCGCAAGATCGCCGACCGCCAGCACCGCGTGCTGGTCGAAGCCCGGCTGATGCAGGTCGATGGCCGCCTGGAACGCGTGGACGGCGTGCAGCACCTGATCGTGCGCCAGATGCACAATATCGACCCGCTGATCGATGGCGTGCGCACCCACAGCCGCGATTTCCGCTGAACCCTCCCGCGGCCGACCTCATGCCCTGAATGCAATTCCAGACTTTTCCGACTGGTGTCGTGAATGGCCTATCCGGTATCGTCGCACCCTTCCAAGGATCCGGAGAACTGCATGTCGCGCGCGCTGACTGTCACCACGCTGGTCGTTTCCAGCCTCGCCCTGATCGTTTCCGGTTGGACCGCGCTGCGCCTGCACCAGAGCCAGTCCGATGAGCGCGTCATCACCGCACGCGGTCTGGTGATCCGCGATGCCAGTGGCCAGGCACGGGTGATCCTCGGCGCACCGGTGCCTGATCCGCTCACCAAAGGGGTCACCCAGGGGCCGCGCGCCTCACCATTGTCGGGCCTGATCCTGCTGGGGGCGGACGGCTCCGAGCGCGGCGGTTACGGCACCGCCGATATCGGCGACGAGGCCATCCTCACCCTGGACGATGCCACCGGCACCACCGAGGTATTCAAGGTCACCGCCAACCCGGACCGCGGCGCGACGCTGGTGGTCAAACACCAGAACAGTACCGGCGCGATGCTGACCTCCTGGCAGGGCAAGCCGGAACTGATCTTCCTCAAGGACGACGAGCAGACCCACTACATCAGCCCGAACGCCGCTGCGGCGCCCTGAGCTCAACCCGCCAACGCCTCGCGCAGATCCTGCGCGAAGCGCCTTGCCTCGGGGCTGGTCAGTGTGGCCGTGGTGATCCGCAGCCCGTGCACCGGCGCATGAACCGAAAACACCTCGCCCCCGCGCACCTGCCAACCGCGCTGGGCCAGGGCCATCACCAGCGGCTGGCTGTCGCTCGCCAACGGCAGCCACAGGTTCAGACCGTCCATCTGCGCGCCTACCGCGATGCCTTCCTCCTGCAGCGCCTGCCGCAGCATTTCCCGGCGCGCCACGTAATCGTCCCCGGCGCGTTTCATCCGCGCCGCCACCCGTGCAGACCCCAGCGCCGCAGCAGCTGCATCCTGCAACAGATGGCTGACCCAGCCGGTGCCCGGCGCCATCCGCAGGCGCAGCCGTGCCGCGGTTTCGGCATCACAGCCGATCAACGCCAGGCGCAGGTCGGGCCCCAATGACTTGGACAGCGAGCGCAACAACGCCCAGCGCTGGGTCGTTGGCGGAATCACGGCGTGATACGGCTGCCGGGACAACCATGCGAAATGGTCATCGACCAGCACCAGCACCTGCGGATACCGTTCCAGTACCTGGCGCAGCGCGCGCGCGCGCCGCCGGCTGAGGCTGGCACCGGTGGGGTTGTGCGCACGCGGAGTGAGCAGCACCGCCCGTGCGCCGGCGGCCAGCGCCTGCTCCAGCGCCTGGACCTGCATGCCTTCCTCGTCGATCGCCACCGCCTGCGTCTGGTAACCGGCCGCACGCAAGGTATTGAGGCTGCCGAGGAAGCAGGGGTTCTCCACCGCCACTGGATCACCCGCCAGCAGCCAGCAGGCCAGCACGCGTTCGATCGCATCGACCGCGCCGTGCGCCAGTTCCAGCACATAGCCGGGTGGACAATCGCCGGCCAACTGCTGGTGCGCGAGGGTGGCCAAGGCCGGATCGATGGTCGGCGTGCCATACAACCGCGGCGGCCGCGCCGGCAGCAGCGCGCGCAGGTCCGGCAGGCAGCGCGGGTCCGGGTTGCCACTGGCCAGGTCCTGCAGGGCCGAACCCGGCTGCGTGCCTTCCTGTGCCCCCGGGCTCGGCCGTGCGCTGACCACGGTGCCGCGCCGCCCCTGGGTCTGGGCCAGACCGGCCGCATCCAGTCGCTTGTACGCGGCCGCGACCGTGTTGCGGTTGATGCCCAGGGCGAGCGCCAGATCGCGGACCGGGGGCAGCAGCTGGCCCGGTCCCAGCGCGCCACTGAGGATCTGCTGGCGGATGCTCTCGAACACCGCACTGGCGGTCTGGCCGGTGATTTTCATTTTGTCCTATGCCAATATATCCATCGTCACGGGACAGTGTTGCACGTGCGCCGCCGCCGTGCAGCCGTCCCCGCTTCCGGAGCTCCCCATGCCCATCGCTGCCCCCACCTGGCCCCAGGCCACCACTGTCGACGAGATCCGCCACAACCTGCAGGCGGTCCGCGAACGCATTGCCCGCGCCTGCGCACTGGCCGGCCGCGACCCGGCCAGCGTGCGTCTGCTGCCGGTCAGCAAGACCGTCGATGAAGCCCGCCTGCGCCTGGCCTGGGAAGCCGGCTGTCATGAGTTGGGCGAGAACAAGGTGCAGGAGGCCCAGCGCAAGGCTGCGGCCATGGCCGACCTGCCCGGCCTGCGCTGGTCGGTGATCGGTCACCTGCAGACCAACAAGGCGCGCGACGTGGCGCGCTTTGCCAGTGAGTTCCAGGCGCTGGACAGCCTGCGCGTGGCACAGGCACTGGATCAGCGGCTGGAACTGGAGCAGCGCACGCTAGACGTGTTCGTGCAGGTCAACACCTCCGGGGAGGACAGCAAATACGGTCTGGACCCGATCGAGGTCGCCGATTTCGTGCAGCAGTTGCCGGCCTTCTCCAACCTGCGCGTGCGCGGGTTGATGACACTGGCGGTGTTCTCGCCGGATCCGGAACAGGTACGCCCGTGCTTCGCGCGCCTGCGCGAGCTGCGCGACCGTTTGCGCCCCACCCTGCCGCCGGGCGTCAGCCTGGAGGAACTCTCCATGGGCATGTCCGGTGACGTCGAGATCGCCATCGAAGAAGGCGCTACCGTCGTGCGCGTCGGCCAGGCCATCTTCGGTGCGCGCTCCACCCCGGACAGCCTCTACTGGCCGAGCCCGGCATGAGCCACTATCGCCTGATCATCCATTGCCACGACCAGCGCTGGGGCCAGTTCGACAGCGAGGGCCCACAGGCCCGTGAGCACCTCATCGCGCTGGCCGCGCGACTCCCCGACGCGGATGGTTTCCGACTGCAATGGCAGCAGGCGGTCGGCGAGCAGCGGCTGCTGCAGAGTGGTCCGGACGGACTGAAGGTGCTCAGCAGCGAACCCGTGTACCGGGATATGCCTGCGCCATGAACGGCCGCACCCCGGGTTCACGTCAGCGCACCCATCGCACGCCGATGCGCCGGCCGACACTGGATGTGCCATGCTCGCCTCCGTTGCAACCCACCTGGAGAGCGTCGCCATGGCCAAAGGCCTGAACAAACAGAAAGAGCAGAAAAAGAAACCTGCCAAGACCGCCAAGGAAAAGAAGGCGGAAAAGAACGAAAAGAAGACCACCCGCGGTTTCGCGCCGGTCTGACCGCCGGGTCTACCCGCGGATGGCGCGGGCATCATGGGAGTGCGGCCACACTACGGTGTCCCGCAGCTCCTCCCCTCCGCCCACCGCAGCCGCTGGGCATCGGTCGCCGGGGGCAAGCCGAACAGCCGTGAGTAGTCCCGGCTGAACTGCGAGGGGCTTTCATAGCCCACATTGAAGCCGGCCTCGGCCGCATCCAGGCCAGCACTGACCATCAGCCGCCGCGCCTCCTGCATCCGCAGCTGTGTCCTGAACTCCAGCGGGCTCATCGCCGTGACGGCCTTGAAGTGCGCGTGGAAGCTGGAGCGGCTCATGCCTGCAATGTCGGCGATCGCCTCGATCCGGCAGGCACCGCGGAAATGCGTCCGGATCCACAGGATCGCACGGGCAATCTGTCCCTGACGGCTGTCGTTGCGCGTCATCGCCTGCAGCACGCCGCCATCGGGACCGCTCAGCAGCCGGTAGAGGATCTCGCGCAGTGCAAGCGGGGCCAGTGCCCCGACGTCTTCCGGTGAATCCAGCAAGCAGACCAGGCGCGTGGTGGCATCCAGCAGCCCGGCCGTCATCGCACTGAGCGACAGACCGGCGGCCGCCATGTCCGCTGCGGCAGGCCGTGGGTAGGCCAGCGCGAGCTCGCCCAGCACGGTCGCATCCAGATCGATCTGCAGGCTCAGATACGGCTGCGCCGCGGTCGCCTCGATCACCGAGCCCATGACCGGCAGCCCGACCGACGCCAGCAGATAGCAGGTCGGGTCGTAGTAGTAGACGCTGGTCCCCAGCATGGCGCGCTTGCGGCCCTGGGCCACGAAGCAGACGGTCGGCTCGTAGATCACCGGCATCGGCAGCGTCGGCGTGCTGCATCGGATCAGCTTCACCCCGGGCAACCGGGACTCGAAGGTGCCGTCGCGCGGGGCATGCCGGGCGATCGCATCACGGAACAGTTCGAGCGAGGACATGCCGTGGTCTCCGGACGCGCATCTGCGCGATCCGCATCTTCCCTCGCCTTCGGACGATCGTGCAAGCATTGCGGAGGACGGTGCTACCCGGCGCAGGCGCCGGGGCCGAACACTGGGCGCCCACGCAGGCACGGCCTGCCCCTACCGGAGAACGACCGCATGACCTCCCCCACCTCGCTCGATCACTACCGCCTGCTGGGCCGTTCCGGCCTGCGCGTCTCGCCCCTGTCGCTGGGCACGATGACCTTCGGCGCCGACTGGGGCTGGGGCGCGGATGACGCCGAGGCACGGCGCATCTTCGATGCCTACGTCGACCGCGGCGGAAACTTCATCGATACCTCGGTCAACTACACCAACGGCGCATCCGAACGCATCCTCGGCCGCTTCGCCAAGGCCCAGCGCGACCGCCTCGTGCTGGCCACCAAGTTCACGATGGCGCGCGATGCCACCAACATCAATTCTGGCGGCAACCACCGCTACAACCTGGTGCGCTCGGTGGAAGCCAGCCTGCGCCAGCTCGATACCGACCGCATCGACCTGCTGTATGTGCACGCCTGGGACTTCACCACCCGTCCGGACGAAGTGATGCGCGCGCTGGATGATCTCGTCCGCGCGGGCAAGGTGCAGTATCTGGGCATCTGCAACACCCCGGCCTGGCGCGTGGCCGAACTGCAGACGCTGGCCGATCTGCGCGGCTGGTCGCCGTTGATCGCGCTGCAGATCGAGTACAGCCTGGTCGAGCGCACGGTGGAGCACGAACTGCTGCCGATGGCCCGCGCCCTAGGGCTGGGCGTGCTGCCCTGGTCGCCGCTGGGCGGCGGCATCCTGACCGGCAAGTACACCCGTGCCGATCTCTCCAATGAGAACAGCGCGGACGTGGCGAGCAGTCGCAAGGGCGTGATCGCGTCGATCGGCCATCTCAACGAACGCTCGCTGGCGATCGCCGCCGTGGTGGGCGAGGTAGCCGAGGAGCTGGGCGTGACGCGCGCACAGGTAGCCCTTGCCTGGACGCTGGTCAATCCGGCCGTGGTCTCGCCGATCATCGGCGCCCGCACCGTCGCGCAGGCCGAAGACAACCTCGGCGCGCTGGAGATCGTCCTCAGCGACGCGCATCTGGCCCGGCTGGATGAGGCCAGTGCACCCGCGCCGATCTTCCCCGCGCGCTTCATCGATCGGCCGATGGCGCAGCAGCTGATCTTCGGCACCTCCACGCTCCGCGGGGAGGTCCGCCGATGAGCCGGCTGCCGCTACGCTGCGTGCTGTCCGTCGGGCTCGCTGCGGCGGCGCTGGTCGCTGCGCCCATCGCCCGGAGCGCGGAGGCCACGGAGGCCGCGGAGACCACGGTGCAAAACGCCGCGCACAACAAGCGTCTGGTCACCGATGCGTTCAATCGATGGGCAGCCGGCGGCTCGGACTTCTTCAACGAGATGCTCGCGCCGGACGTGGTGTGGACGATCGCCGGCTCCAGCCCGTCGGCAGGCACCTACCGCGGACGCGAGCCGTTCATCGCCCGCGCCGTCCTGCCTTTCGTCAGTCGGCTGCGCACGCCGGTGCGGCCTTCGGCCACACGGATCTGGGCGGACGGCGAGCATGTGATCATCCACTGGAGCGGCAACGCGGTAGCCCTGGACGGCAAGCCGTATCACAACGACTACGTCTGGATCTTCCGCATGCGCGATGACAGGGCGGTCGAGGTACACGCCTTCCTCGACCTGGTGCCTTACGAGGATGTCCTCCGCCGGATCCCCGGCAAGGAGGCAGCATGACGCCTGCGCACCTTTGCCGGTATGCCGGTCACCTGCGATGGCCGCCGTGGGCATTCCCACCTCAGGCGTTGACGTCGACCACGGTGCGGCCCTGCACCCGCCCCTGCAGCACCTGGCCGGCCAGCGCCGGCACCTCGGCCAGACCGATCATCTGCGTGGTGCGGGCCAGCTTGCCCAGATCCAGATCGGCCGCCAGGCGCGTCCAGGCCTGTTCGCGCGCGGCGTAAGGCGCGTTGACCGAATCAATGCCGGCCAGGGTCACGTTGCGCAGGATGAAGGGCAGCACCGAGCCCGGCAGATCCGCGCCCTGCGCCAAGCCGAAGGCAGCGACCACACCGCGATAGCGGGTCTGCGCCAGCACGTTGGCGAGCGTATGGCTGCCGACCGCGTCGATCGCACCGGCCCAGCGTTCCTTGGCGATCGGCGCACCCGGCTCGGACAGCGTGGCGCGGTCAAGAATCTCGGCGGCGCCCAGTTCCTTGAGGTAGGCGGACTCCTCCAGCCGGCCGGTCGATGCCACTACCCGATAGCCGAGCGTGGACAGCAGCGCGATGGCGATGGAGCCTGCACCGCCGTTGGCGCCGGTGACCAGGATATCGCCCAGGTCAGGGCTCACCCCGCCATGCTCCAGCGCCAGCACCGACAGCATCGCGGTGTAGCCGGCGGTGCCGATCGCCATCGCATCGCGGCTGGTGAACGCCTCGGGGATCTTCACCAGCCACTCGCCGGGCACGCGCGCTTTCTGCGCATAGCCGCCGTGGTGGGTCTGGCTCAACCCCCAGCCGTTGACCAGCACGCGGTCACCCGGCGCGTAGCCGGGATGGCTGGAGGTCTCGACCACACCGGCCAGATCGATGCCGGGAATCAGCGGGAAGGTCCGGATCACCGGCGAGCGGCCGCTCAGCGCGAGGGCGTCCTTGTAGTTCACCGTGGAGTACTCCACGGCAACGGTGACATCGCCGGGCATCAGATCCTGCTCGGTCAGCGGGACGACACCGGCGGTGATGGCATCGGCGGTCTTGGTCGCAAGGAGGGCGTTGAAGGACATGGGATCTCCGGTTGCTGTGCATGAGGGACAGTGAAGACCGGACCAGTGTGCGCACCTTGCCGTACCGTGGCGTTAAATCGCTGCGCTCACTCCGCCAGCACGGTGGCGATGGCGTCCGCCAGCAGCGCCCGCACCGTGGCTTCGGCCAGATCCGGATCGCGCACCGCGCGCATCGCCAGGCCCTCCACCAGCAGACGCATCAACAACGTGCGTCGCTCCACATCGGCCGCCACCGGCGTGCGCCCATGCGCGATGTCGTGCTGCCGCAGCCAACCGGCGATGGCCGCGCTGGTCTGCCGGTCGTGCCGTCTCAACACCTCGGCCACGACCGGATCCCGATGCGCTTCGGCCGTGATCTCCGCGTACAGCGCGACGTTGGCGATGGCATTGCCCCGGGTTTCCAGCGTCTCGCCGCGTGCCCACAGCCGGTAGCAGCGCAACAGCCCCTCGACCAGATCGGATGCGGCCGGCATGTGCCCGATCGCCTCCTCGTCGTGCGCGAGCTGCCGCTCGATCAGCGCCAGGACCAGGGCGCGCTTGTTGTCGAAGTAGCGATACATCAACCCTTGGCTGATCTCCGCCTCCGCAGCGATGTCGCTGATGGAGCCGGCATGGAACCCACGGGCGATGAAGCAGCGCTGCGCGGCGTCCAGGATGCGCTGCCGCTGTGCCTCTGCTCGGGTGGCGGCGGCGGCGTCCGCGGGGGCGGCGGAAAGGGGATTAAGCGTCATTGCTCGTCGTAGATGGCATCCAGTTGAGGACCGATGGTACGCCATGGGCGCAGTGAATGAACGGTCATTCATCTGTCATTTTGCACGCACAGACTGCGCCGGCCCCTCCTCCCGTGAACGACTCCGATGCGCCACGCCCAGCTGCACCGTCACCTGTTAGCCCTTGCCATCGCCACCGCGCTGCCCGGCCTCGCCCTGGCCAACGACGCGGAGACCTCCGCTACCGCCGATATCGCTGCACGGGATGTGGTCGCCCTGGATCAGGTCGTCGTCACCGCCCAGAAACGTGCCACCAACCTGCAGGAAACCCCGATCTCGGTCTCCGTGGTGGATGCTGAAGCTTTGAAGGACCGCAGCGCGATCTCGATCGGCAGCCTGTCCGATAGCTCGATCCCGTCGCTGCGGGTCACCCCGTTCGCCACGCGCAGTTCCGCGCTGAACATCGGCATCCGCGGCATCGGTGCCTCCGGTGACGCCAACCAGCCCGCACGCGATGCGGGCGTCGGCGTGTATGTCGATGGCGTCTTCATGGGCCGCGCGCAGGGCCTGGGCAGCATGTTGTATGACGTAGAGCGCATCGAGGTGTTGAAGGGGCCTCAGGGCACCCTGTTCGGCCGCAACACCGAAGGCGGCGCGATCAGCATCGTCACCAAACCGCCCACCGGCGAGTTCGGCGGCAGCGTCAGTGCCGGCGCCTCCAACTACAGCGGCTACACCACCGGCATGCATCTGGATCTGCCGAAGGTGGGCGATGTGAGCGTCAAGATCGATGCGGTGCAGGCCAAGCGGGGTGGCACCACCGACAACCCGATGCGCGGCGAACGCGACTTCAACAGCTACGACAAACGCGGCGCGCGCTTGAGTGCACTGTGGCAGCCCAGCGACGACTTCTCCGCGCTGTATGCCTTCGACACCTCCTTTGATGCCACCACCCCATACCACACGCAGTTGCTGGTGCCGGGCCCCTACGTGAGCCCGCTGCAGCAAGCCGGGGCCAGCGAGGACCGGCGCGGTTCCGCCATTCTGGGCGGCCCGCAGGAAGACAACATCGGCCGCACCAGTGGCCATCTGCTCAACCTCGGCTGGACGCTCAGCGAACACCTGGAACTGAAGTCGATCAGTTCCTACCGCGAACTGACCCAAGGCCAGTTCGACATGGGCCTGGTCGACGCGATTTCCGCCTATGGCGGTCCCAGCACGCCGTTCGGCCGCTACAGCCTGGCCCAGGTGTACCAGCACCAGTACAGCCAGGAATTCCAGCTGATCGGCACCACTTCGCAGGTGCAGTTCCTCGCAGGCGCCTTCTACTATCACGAAACCGCCGGCGACAACGCGCAGACCCCCAACATGCTGCTGTGGGGCCCGGGCGGCAACAGCTATACGCTCAACCCGGCGACCAACCCGTTGAACCTGGGCAACGTGCGCATCGACCGCGCCAGCAAGGCCTGGACGGACAGCCTGGGCATCTTCGGCCAGGCCACCTGGACACCGGCTTCGCTTGAGCGCCTGCACCTGACCGCCGGTGGCCGCTACACGCGCGATGACAAGAAGGGCAGCCTGTACATCGTCAACGGCCTGGCAACCGACCTTGCCTTCGACGATGCGTGGGGACGCTTCGACCCGATGGTGAACATCGCCTACGACGTGGGCGACAACGCGATGGTGTATGCCAAGTACAGCACCGGCTTCAAGGCGGGCGGCGCCAACTCGCGCTCCACCACGTATACCGCCTTCGCGCCGGAAGAAGTGACTGCGATCGAGCTCGGCTTCAAGTCGCAGTTCTGGGACAACCGCGCACGCCTGAACCTGGCCCTGTTCGATTCGAAGATCGAACACAAGCAGATGGATTTCTCGCTGCCGTTCGACCCCAACAGCGGCGAAACCCGCACCACCATGGTCACCACCAACGCACTGAGCAACGGGACCTCGCGCGGTGCGGAGCTCGAATTCAACGTGATGCCGGTGGACAACCTGACCGTGGGCCTGAACTACGCCTACACCCGCATCGATGCGCAGAGCGCGGTCGATCCGTTCGGCGCCGGTGTCCAGGTCACGGTGCAGCCGCTGCTGGCGCCGAAGAACGCCGGCAGCGTGTCGCTGGACTACCTGCTGCCGTTCGCCAACTTCTCCGCGCTCAAGTTCCATCTGGATGGCAACTGGTCCGACGGTTACTACACCAGCGAATACGACCAGATGCTTACCGACCGCTCCTTCATCGTGAACGCCCGCGTCGCGCTGATCGACGTCCCCCTCAACAGCACCGGCTCGACCCTGGCCGTCTCGCTGTGGGCGCGCAACCTGCTCGACGAAGAACACCTGTTCTACAAACTCAACAACGCCTCACTTGGCCAGAGCGGCATCTTCAACGACCCGCGCACCTACGGCCTGGACGTCACCGTCACCTTCTGATCGCCCTGGAGATCCCGATGAACCTTCGATGCAACCACCTTGCCCTTGCCATTGCCCTCAGCCTGCCGATGCTCGCTGGCGCGGGCATCGCACTGGCCCGCGCACCCGTCGCCGACACGGCAGCCGCCGCGCCTGCGGCCGCGCGTACCACCAACGTGCAGCCGGTCGCCGCCGATGCACAACGCCTGATGCCGCTGCAGGGTGCATGGAACACGCGCACCTTTGCCGGCCTGCAGGGCAGCCATGGCCCGATCCCGGCCAGCGCGTTCGTGCGCACCTCGGACCTGGGCCGTCTGACGGCCGCCGATCGCGACGCACTGGCTGCCGCCGGCGTCACGCTGGATATCGACCTGCGCACCGCCGATGAGCAGGCGCAGTCGCCGGACCTGCTGGCCGACGATGCCCGCTTCGCCTACCAGCGCACCTCGCTGATGGGCACCGAGAGGATGGACCTGCAGAAAATGATGACCACCTTCCCGGATTCGCTGGGTGCGGCCTATGTGCAGTGGCTGGATCACAGCCAGCCGCAGTTCAAGCAGGTCTTCCAGCGCATCGCCGCCGAGCGCGACGGCACCGTGCTGTTC
This sequence comes from Stenotrophomonas sp. PUT21, assembly GCF_052232875.1. Classification (NCBI taxonomy): domain Bacteria; kingdom Pseudomonadati; phylum Pseudomonadota; class Gammaproteobacteria; order Lysobacterales; family Lysobacteraceae; genus Stenotrophomonas; species Stenotrophomonas sp. PUT21. Next base: position 2,043,428 of record NZ_CP197645.1, read on the forward strand.
CACTGCACCGCCGGCAAGGACCGCACCGGCATCATCGCCGGGCTGCTGCTGGATCTGGCCGGCGTGTCGCGCGCGGACATCGTGCACAACTACGCGATCTCCGCCCATTACCTGGAAGGCCAGCCCAAGGACAGCGCGATGAACGCGCAGATCATGGAACTGATCAAGCAGAACCCAGAGATCGGCAGGAAAATGGCCGGCATGTCCGGCACCGCGCCGGAGAACATGGAGCTGTTTCTCACCGCGCTGCATCAGCAGTACGGTGGTGCCGAGGGCTACCTGAAATCCATCGGCGTCAGCGAGGCGGAGATCGATCAGCTGAAGCTGCGGTTGGGTCAGGCGGGCTGATCGCAATGCATGACGCAGGCGCCGGGGGATGCCCGGCGCCTGCTCGATCCGAGGTGAGCCAGCAGCTCTCGATCCCGGACGAGCACGCGGCGCTGCGTGGGCATGAGCGATGACGGCCTATTGCGCCTGCGGCTCACCCAACGGGCGCTGCCGCCGCTCGTCCTGATCGAACGTGATGTAACGGCGGTGGATGAGCTTGGCATCCATGTCCCAGCGATACGTCTCCACCCCGCCGTTGCCTGTGCCGTCGGACAGAAGACCGACAATGCCGCGGGTCAGGTTGTCCGTGAGCAGCACCTGGGAAGCACCGTCGGCATTCACGCGCAGGCTCAGGCGATCACGCAGGTGATCCTCGCCCTTCCCCACCGGGGCATCGAAGGCAAGACCTACCAGGCCATCTTCGTGGGTTGCCATCCCACCGCGTTCATCGCCTTTGGCATCGTACAGCCACACACCGGCCGTGCGCGATCGCCTTCCGGCATCAACTGCATCCTGGCCCACCTCAACGCGCATTACGCCCTGGTCATCCAGCACAACGACGCGATGGGCGTGGAGTTCATCAACGGTGAGTGTTCCGCGCGGCGCCATCGACAATGCGATGACTGCCACGGCCAGGCCCGCAACAAGCACTCCAAGGGCGATAGTCAACAGAGTGAGGCGGCGTACGGACGTGCGAAGCACCTCCAGCGGTTCTACAACGTCCATGTGCTTGGTGCTCCTTTGCTGATGTCCTTCCTTGGATCATAGCCCTGGCATCGCCGCTGACGTTGCCCCACGCGGTCATACCTGGTCCGCCAAGTACCCTCTTCCAACGCCATTTAAGGCTGCCCGGCCATCACACGTTGAATCCAGTCCCGATAGTGACTCACGCGCACATTGCAGGTCACCTGCCCATAACGCCCGGGTCGAGCCGTCAGCACATTACCCTGCACGACCTTCCAGGCTCCCTGCCCGGCCAGCAGCCACTGGCCATCGCGCTCGATGAGCACCGGGCCACCGCTGTCACCGTTGCCCAGCACGCCCTCGAGGGGCAACGCTTCCGGCGGTTCGTCGAACACGTAGCAGAGCCAGCGGTCGTAGGCGCTGGTGATCCGGTTGAACGCACGCCGGAGCTCGGTGCGATTGGGGCCGTTGGGAGAATGCCCGGTGGCGCCGGTACCCGTTGCGCCCTTCCCCAGGATTTTCGCGATCTGGCCGGCCTCCTCGCTGCCGCTGTAAAGGGCCACCGGCTCAACGTCCGTCACCGGCGCCTTCAACCGGATCAGCGCAACATCATCGCCCGAGGCGAGAAACACCACGATCAGCATCGCCTCGCCACTGGCCATGGCCTGATCGATCAAGGTCTGCGGCAGCGTTCGATAGCCGGGATGGGTGATGACGCGCTCGACGTCCCGGGCCGCTCCATTGATCACCACCTGCTTGAGGTCGGCATGCACCGGCAGCGTGTGTGCGGCGGTGAGCACCCACTGCGGTGCGATCAGCGCGCCGTGGCCTTCGCCGGGCATATCCACGAGGGCGGGAAACTCGGTGGCGGGAACGCGGTACCGCGCATCGTCCACGTCGTGGCGGATGACGATGGCATGGGCGGTCGAGGACGCGACCGTGAGCAGGGCAAGAAGCAGCAATCCTTTCACGTGTGATGCCTTGAGGGTCTGACAACGGGATCCGGTAGACGAACGGACGGGCTGGGAAGGCCGCGGTGCGCCATTACGGCGCGCGTTCACGGGCTTCCAGTGCGCTGGCGAACTTTGCCATCAACCGCACCAGTTCCGACACATCTTCCGCCGCCCAGGACGCGAAGATCTCCCGACCGATCCGCTCGCGTGCGGCGTCCAGCCGATCGGTCATCTCCTTGCCCTTCGGCGCGATGGTCGCCTCACGGATGCGGCGATCCTCGGGGTTTCCACGACGTGTCACCAGCTCCATCGCCGCCAGTTTGGCGACCTGTCGGCTGATGGTGGTGTAGTCGCGGCCCAGCCGGTCAGCCAGGTCCACCACGCCGATGGGGCCGACCCGCTCGATCACCACCAGCAGGCGGAACAGGGCCTGGTCCAGCGTCACCCCGGCCTCCTGGATCAGCCGCTCATCGTTGCGCGGCCGATTCATCACGCTGGCGAGGCTGACCATGGAAAGGTGCAGCGACTTCAATGCGGAAGAATTATGTGTATCTTGCACCTTATTTTTCGCAGGCATAGCATCCCCTCCAAGTAAGTGCATATTACACACACCTGGAGCGGCACAATGGGCAATACCCCTGATGTAGTGATCTGTGGTGCCGGCGCTGCCGGCCTCACCCTGGCCATCGAACTGGCGCGCCGCGGTGTCGCGTTCCGGCTGTTCGAACAGCGCGAGCAGCCTTTTCACGGCTCGCGCGGCAAGGGCATCCAGCCGCGCAGCCAGGAAATCTTCGAGGACATGGGCATCCTCGATCAGCTGTTCGCGGCCGGTGGGCCCTACCCAGTGTCCCGGGTCCATTGCGCCGACGGCAGCAGCGTCGACGCGACGGTCATCGAAGGCGCACCGGCTACGCCGGTCGAACCCTACCGCCAGCCGCTGATGGTGCCGCAGTTCCTGACCGAGGCCGTGATGCGCGATCGACTTGCCGAGCTCGGCCACCGGGTCGAGTTCGGGCATGGATTGATCGGCGTCGAGCAGGACGCAAATGGCGTGACGGTTCGGCTCGCCACCCCCACGGGCGAGCAGACGCTCCAGACGCGCTATCTGGTGGGCGCCGATGGCGGCCGCAGCTTCGTGCGGCAGGCCCTGGACATCGGCTTCCCGGGCAGAACACTGGGTGTGCGCGCGGTGGTGGCCGACATCGTCCTGCAGGGATTGCCGCGCGATGCCTGGCACAGTTTCAACGAGGACGACATGGCGCGGCGCATCTCGCTATGCCCGCTCATGGGAACAGCGCTGTTCCAGTTGCAGGCCCCCGTGCCGTTCGAGGGCGACGTCGACCTTTCCATCGACGGGCTGGCGGACATGGTGCGCATGCGTACCGGCCGCAACGATCTCGAAGTGCTCGATGTCTGTTGGGCTTCGGCGTACCGGATGAACGCGCGATTGGCCGACCGGTACCGCGACGGCCGCGTGTTCCTCATCGGCGACGCCGCTCACACGCATCCGCCCACCGGCGGCCAGGGCCTGAACACCAGCGCGCAGGACGCCTACAACCTCGGTTGGAAACTGGCGGCGGTGTTGAACGGTGCGCCGCAGGCCCTGCTGGATACTTACGAGGAAGAGCGCCGCCCCATTGCAGCCTCGATGCTCGGGCTTGCCACGACGCTGCTCGCTCAGGCCCAGCGCGGCGACAACCGCCGCGGGCGCGACGTGCAGCAGCTCGATCTCGCCTATGGTGAATCGTCACTCACGCTGGCTGCCGAGGCCCGCAGCGGACGCATCGCGCCGGGCAGCCGGGCGCCCGATGCGCCGCTGCTGGGCGCGGGTGGACAGCGCGTGCGCCTGTTCGACGTGCTGCGCGGAACGCATTGGACATTGCTGGGCTACGCCTGCGATCGGTCCAGCGCCCCCTCGCGAGCGGGGTTGCGCGTCCACATCATCGGCCCGGCTGGCGACCTGCGCGATGCGGACGGGCACTTCGCCGAGGCCTATGGCGTGCAACCGGGCGAGTGGCTGCTGATCCGGCCGGACGGCTATATCGCCGCTGTCGTCGACACGCCGCACCTGGCGGCGCTGCTGGCGCATTTTGAACGCCATGCGCCATGACGACGCATTACTTGCCGGCGGGACCCGCGCGGGCTCCCTCATCGCCCTGGGTCGCCTCGCGACTCTTCGCGAACTCCGGGAAGGTCTCCGCTATCGAGGCCTTGTCGGGAAGGACGTAGAACACCCCGCCCCGCTGGAAGGTAGATTCAATGATCTGCGCGTAGAACGCCGGCGAGACATTGATGCAGCCATGGGTGACGCGATTGTCGTCCGGTGACGCCGATGCCAGGCGCTCGGCCCGTCGCTCTTTCGGGACCCCTGTCGCCGTCGGGTGGATGGAGACGGCGGAATCGTAGTCGACCCACAGGACGCGGCCCGCGTCGATGGAGGGCCCGAAGCCCCCCACAAAGCGCCCGGCGGGCGTTGTGCGATCCCGGCCGGGAATTTCGCGAAGGGCGAGGCCCGCGATTCCGGGCGCGATATGGTCGCCGGTCGCCGAGCCGAACAGCCCCGGGGCGGCGCCGCGAAGCTTGCCATCGCCGTCGAAGACCAGGATCTGCGCAGCGGCCTTGTCCATGATCGCGAACGGATAGCCTTGGCTGTCCTTGCTCGCGACAACCCAGCCCGCGAGTTCAATCACGGTCTCGGACACGGCCTGCCCTTGCGGAAGCTCATCGACGGCGGGTGCTGGCTGAGCGGGCGCATCCTCGGCGCTGGCCACGCCGATGCTCGTGAACGCCAGCGCCACGGCCAATGCGCCACGCAGGGCCCGGGTTATAGGGTATGAGTGCGTACGGATGGGACAATTCCTTGCATTGAAGACTGCACAGCCACAGGAAACCAGTGGCCCGCAAAGGCCACTGGTTTCCGATTCACACGTTGCCTGCCTGATACATGCTGCGGGGAACGAATCAGCCACGCGGCTTGCGACGCGGTGCTTGTTCGAGCTGCTGGACGCGGCCCTCGATCTGATCCAGACGCTGGTTGGCCTGCTGCGCCGACTGATTGGCGGACTCGGCGCTCTGCGCTGCACCCTGCACCTTCACGTCGAGCTGGTCGAGGCGTGAATTGATCGTTGCAAACTCGTCTTTGTAGGTCGCACAGGCACTCAGGCCCACGGTAGCGACAAGCGCCACAGCAAGCGTACGCGCGGTCGTCAGGTGTTGTTTGGTCAGAATCATCGCACTGCCTCCTTCTTATGGGGTGTTCGGACTATAGCGGCGTTTACGCCAGCGCCATGACCGGCATTCAGTTGAAGCTCGGCGACGTAGAGGCAGCGTGAAGGACATGCGCGCTCGTTTTCCCACCCTGAAAACCTCACACGTTGGAGACGAGATACTCCGTCGGTGACACCCCGAGAGAGCGGCGAAACATGGCCGAGAACGCGCTTGGGCTCTGATAACCATGCTCCAGCGAAACCTCAAGGATGGAGACGCCCGAGGCAAGACGCGGCAGGCTGAGCAACAGGCACATCCGCCGCCGCCAGCCGCCAAAACTCATCCCGACTTCTCGATGGAAGAGCCTCGCCACCGTCCGCCCGCTTGTGTTCATCGCGCGCGCCAGGCCTTCCAGCGTTACCGGTTCAGCGGGCTCGGCGATCATTCGTTCGCAGAGGCGCAGCAGCTTGGGATTGCGCGGCAGCGGGACATGCAGTTGAAGCCGGGGAGCCACTTCGATCTCGTCAAGGATCAAGTCCATGACGCGCTGGTCGCGTCCTCCATTGCGGTAATCCAGGCGGATCTCGGTAGCGGCAACGATGGCCTCACGCAGCAGCGCGGATACCTCGATGACCTCGCAGTGGCCGGAAAGGCCCGGCCGCACCTGCGGCGCTAGGTAGAGGGTCCGCATGGCGACATCGCCGGCGATCTGGATTCTGTGGACGACATTTTCAGGCATCCACACCGCCCTGCCGGCCGGCACCACCCAGCTTCCAGCAGCGCTGACGACCGTCAACACGCCGGTAAGTGCATGGATCAACTGCGCCCGCGCGTGGCTGTGCGGACGGATATGTTCCCCATGGGGATGTCGGGTGGCCAGGGCTGCGACGGGGCGGTCGGTGGCATGGCAATCGCTGACAGTGCGCTTTTTGTCCATATCTCGACGATGGTAGTCCGCCAGGCGGGAGAAGGACAGTTCGCAGGCTGATGTCATGGACGCCTTGGCTCCACGACATCCACAAGTCCCTCGTCCATGATCGTTCCCCGTCCGCTCTTGTTGTGTTTTCTGGCGACCACCGCCCTCACCGGATGCGCCATGGGTCCAACCCGGCCCCCCGCCTCCACCCTCGACGCAGCGCCATCGTTGAACCCATCGGGCAGCACGAGCGTGGGCCTGCCCACCGTGGCTCGATGGTGGAGCCTCTATCAGGACCCCACGCTGGATGCTCTTGTCATCGAAGCGCTGCAGAACAACCGCGATCTGCGGGTCGCTTCCGCGACGCTCGCCGAAGCCCATACCGTGCTTCTGGAACGCCAGGACAGTCGCCTGCCGGTCACGACCGTGTCCAGCGACATTGGGTATGGCAGCACGGTCAGCGACCAGCTAGCGGCCGCGTTGGATCAAACCGAGATCCGCACCGGACAGCGCTACACCGCAGGCTTCTCATCAGGCTGGCGGCTCGACCTGTTTGGTCAGATCGCCCGGAGCATTCAGGCCGCCCACGCCGACGAGGCGGCCACCCTGGCCGCTGAAGACAGTGTGCGCGTGGTAGTAGCCGCCGAAACGACGCGTGCCTACCTGGACAGCTGTGGCTTGGCCGCGCGCGCAGACGTAGCGCAACGATCGCTCGACGTAGTGACGCGCAGCCTGGAACTGAAAACCGCACTGCGTGATGTCGGTGGCACGACCTCACTGGACGTCGCGCGCTGGGCAGCGCTGATGGAACAGGCACGTGCGGCCATTCCGGCCATCGAAGCCGCGCGGCAGAATGCGCTGTACGAACTGGCCGTGTTGACCGGGCGTCCCCCGGACCATCTGTCCACCACTGCGACCGGCTGTGTCAGCGTGCCTCAACTGACGGCACCCATCCCGATCGGGGACGTGACAGCGCTGCTCCAGCGCCGACCGGATATCCGCGAGGCGGAGCGCCGCCTTGAAGCCAGTACCGCGCGCATCGGCGTCGCCATGGCCAATCTGTATCCGACGGTGTCTATCCTGGGTTCGGCAGCCAGCTCCGCGCCGACCGTGGACGGCATGCGCAATCATGGCTCGATCGTCTGGGGTCTGGGGCCGACACTTTCCTGGCACTTTCCCAACCGCCGCGCCGCGCGGGCGCAGATAGCGAAGGCCGAGGCCCAGGAAGTGGCCGCACTTGCACGCTTCGACGCCGTGATCCTGACGGCACTGAAAGACGTGAAGCAGGCGCTCGCCACCTACGCGGCGGCAGTACGCCGGCACGGCGCCCTCGCTACCGCTGCCCAGCAGAGCCGCGAAGCCGTCCGCCTGGCCGGGGTCGGCCGCAGCGCCGGCGCGATAAGTGAACTGGATGCGCTGGATGCGCAGCGCCGCAATGTCGAGGCGGAAGCGATGCTCGCCTCGGCGGAGGCCGACGTTGCCTTGGACCAGGTCGCCTTGTTCCGTTCCCTCGGCGGCGGCTGGGAACAGGCGCCCGCGGTATCCCGACCCGTGATCACCCGTGCTGCCGATGCTGCGCGCTGATTCTCCCCCTCGCCCTCCTCTGATAGCCAACATGACCAATACAACTTCTTCCCGCAGCGCACATGCCGATGCGCCCGCTTCGCTGATCCGCAAGACACGCCGCCCCGCGGCAATGGGCGCGATCGCGCTGTGTCTGCTGGCTGCCGGTGGCGCAGGCATCCGATGGTGGACGGCCGGCCGCTTCGTGGTCAGCACCGATAACGCCTACGTCCGGGCGGACATCGCCACCATCAGTCCGCGCGTCACCGGTTACATCGTCAACGTGGGCGTGCGCGACAACCAGCGCGTCGCCAAGGGCGATGTGTTGGCGACGCTTGATGATCGGGACTACCGCATGCGCGTGTCCCGGGCCGAGGGTGCGGTCGCTGCCGCAAAGGCAGCAATGGCCGCGCAATACGCGGCCATTGCCAATCTCGATGCGCAAGGCGAGCGGCAGCGCAGTGTGATCGCCGCGACCACCGCAGATGTGCAGGCTCGCCAGGCCGATCATCGGCAAGCGACCTTGGAGTATCGGCGTGAACGGGCGCTGGAGAGCCAACAGGCCTCCGATGCACGGCATCTGGAGGCGGCCGATGCCAGTGCGAAGCGGACCGCGGCCGCTGTGCAGGCAGCGCGTGCCACCGCCGAGGCGAGCAGAGCCTATGCGAGGGTGCTGGCGACAGAACAGCGCCGATCCACCGCCGCATTGGATGAGGCGCGCGGAGCGTTGTTACAGGCCGAAGCCGGCCTGGCCCTGGCAAACCTTGATCTCGAACACACCGTGATCCGCGCGCCGATGGGAGGAACCATCGGTCAACGCGCCGCGCGGGTGGGAGCGTACGTGGGTCCGGGCAGCCCTTTGATGGCGATCGTACCCAGCGAGGTCTATGTCGTCGCCAACTACAAGGAAGTACAGCTGCAGGGCGTCACCCCCGGCCAGCGTGTAGAGGTGGAGGTCGATGCGCTGGGTGGAGGTGTCCTGAAAGGCCGTGTCGAGAGCTTCGCGCCTGCATCCGGTGCGCAGTTTGCGCTGTTGCCGCCGGATAACGCCACCGGGAATTTCACCAAGATCGTTCAGCGCATTCCGGTGCGCATCGCCGTGGATGCCGACCAGCCGAGGCTCTCCAGTCTCCGGCCGGGAATGTCGGTCGTGGCGTCCATCAATACCCGGCCGGGATCCAATCCATGACTGCGGCCACTGCACTGCCTGGCGAAGATTCGGTCTCCCTGCGCTCCTGGGTCGCGGTCATCGGCGGCGTGGTCGGATGCTTCATGGCGGGCATGAACGTCCATGTCACCAACGCGTCGCTGCCGGATGTGCGCGGCTCGCTGGGCGCCACCTTCGAAGAAGGCTCCTGGATCACCACCGCCTATCTCGTGGCGGAGATCATCGTGATTCCGCTGGCGGCGTGGCTGGCGGCGGTATTCACCGTCCGCCGCGTGCTGATGGTAGGGGCTGCGGGTTTCGTGCTCTTCTCGATGGCCTGCTCGATAGCACCCAACATCAATGCGATGATCCTGGCGCGCACCCTGCAGGGTGCCTTTGGCGGCGTTCTCATCCCGCTCTCCTTCCAGCTCATCGTGACCGAGCTGCCCTCCTCGAGGCATCCCTTCGGCATGGCGCTGTTCGCCATTGCAAACAACGTTGCACAGGCCGCGGGGCCTTCGCTCGGCGGCTGGTTGACCGATGCCTATTCCTGGCGCGCGATCTTCTATCTCCAGGTCCCCCCCGGGTTGCTGCTTCTGGCGGCGATCGGCTGGTCGATCCGGCCGGAGCCGATGGCGCTGGAAAAGCTCAGGAAGGGCGACTGGGGTGGGATCATCGCCATGGCGCTGGGTCTGTCCGCACTGCAGATCATGTTGGAAGAAGGCGGACGCAAGGATTGGTTCTCGTCGTCGTTCATCATCGAGGCCTCCCTCGTCGCCGCGGTCGGCCTGGTGGCGTTCGTCGTCATCGAGCTCCGCCGCGAGGAGCCATTCCTCAATCTTCGCCTGCTTTCCAGCTACAACTTCGGCTTGGCCAGCCTGATGCAGTTCACCTTTGGCGCCGTGGTCTTCGGGGTGGTGTTCCTCATCCCCAATTACTTTTCCGACGTGCATGGCTACAACGCGCGCCAGATCGGGCTGACCATGATTCCCTACGGCATCGTGCAGTTCATCATGTCCTTCGCTACGCCGCCGCTGATGAGACGCACGAGCGTGAGGACGGCCATCGTGCTGGGATTCGTCATCATGGCGGTGGGCTGTCTGATGAACATCCACCTGGATGCCAATGCGGCGAGCAACGTCATCGTACCGTCGCTGATCGTGCGCGGCATCGGTCAATCGTTGATCGTGGTCGCGCTCAGTGTGATGGCCGTAGAGGGGCTTGAGCACGCGGAACTTGGCTCGGCGGCGGGCGTGTTCTCGATGGTGCGCAATGTCGGCGGTGCCATCGGCATCGCGGTGGCCAGCCAGTTCATCGTGACCCGGGAACGACTGCACGCGTCGCACATCGGGGAATCGGTGTCGCCGTTCGCGGAGGCGACCCAGCTGCGTGTGGTCGAGCTGGTCAGGATGCTCGCGAAGGTGCCGGTGGAAAGTGCCACAGCCCTCTACGGCAGTGGCCACGCACTGGATCGGCAGCAGGCCTTTGCGATTCTGGACCGGGTCGTCCATCGCGAGGCGCTGCTGCTTGCCTACAGCGACGCCTTTCTGGTGGCCGGCGTCGCCATGCTTGCCTGTGCGGCGGGCAGCCTGCTGCTTCGTGGCAGAAGACGCGTCCGTCCAGCATGACGCACTGGATTTGCCACCGCTCAGCGCCCATAGGTGTGGCTGGGGTCCACCCCAGCCACGGCGACAGGGACGTTGGAGCGGCGGCCTACGAGCCCTTCGCAACATCCACGACAAACGGTACCGTCCGGATTTCATCACTGGCCATGAACTGGATCCAGAGTGCATATCGACCGGCATGAGGCGGCTGTGCGTGGAGCATCATTCGTGCCGGGACCGGCCCTGTCTGCGGATGCGCTGCGCCGTGCCCGCCGTGTGCACCTGTGGCGGCATCGGCGGACATCGCATGCGCGTGGACATAGGCAAGGTCATCGGTGCCCACGAACACCGCATGCGCCGGCACGCCCAGATACAGGCCCAGGTCCTGCGCCGGTTTGCCATTCTTCAGCACCGTCAGGTTCAACATGCTTTCCTTGCCCGCCTGCAGGCCGGCCTTGTCCAGCTGGACGGTATACGGACCATCGGTCCCTTCCCTGGGGGCCGAAACCGGCTGGAGGGATGTCCCGCCGGCAGGGGCAGCCACGTTGACGTCGAATCGAACCACCTGCTGGCCCAGCCCGGTGGGTACTGCGTCGGCGAAGACATGGTAAACGCCCGGCTTGGGGAAGGTCATCGCGACCCGGAACTGACCGTCCGGCCCCGCTTTTCCGGGATGTTCGTGCAGGAAGGTGGAGAATGCGCTGTCGGTCGCGAGCACATGCAGCTCCTGCGACAGCTCCTCGTCAAACTGCGCGATGCGCTTTCCGGTCGTCTTGTCGGCGAAGGTGATGAGCAGATCGCGGGACAGCGGACCGGTCTCCTCGACCGACAGTTCGGCGATGACTTTTTCGGTCGTACCGGAAAGCGCAAAAGCGCCTTTGATCGCTGCATCGGACGCCGAAGACGGCACGGCCACGGTACCGAGGGCGGCGACGCCGAAGGTGACAAGCTGTTTCATGAACATGTGACGTTTCTCCTTGAGAAAGGGAATTACAGCCGCGGTTGCGGCTGGTGCGGATACCCCGCCTCTGCCAGCACCGCGATGAAGGCGGCTTCGTCCAGTGCGGTTTCGACGCGCACCTGTCGCGCCGGCGTGTCGGTCTCGATCTGCGCCAGCGGGTCGACGCTCAGCAGGGCATCTCTCACCGGCCTGGCGCAGGACCCGCACGTCATATTGGGAATGTTGAACTGAAGCATGGTCTTTTCCTGGTTGAGTGGTACAGCGACCACCTTCGGCGTTGACAGCGTGGCAATGTCAATCACCTGTTCTGCACTCTCCACCTGCGCCCTGGTTTCCGTTCATGCAGCCGTCTCCGGCGTAAAGAACACATCGGCGTGGAGATCTTCCGCGCGCAGGCGCGCCGCGCTGAGGACGCGCATGGCCGCCTCCACCATCAACGGCGGCCCGGCGACATAGGCCTTCCATCCTTCAACATCCGGATGATCCGCGGCCACGGCATCGGTCACCCAGCCGGTCCGCCACGTCGTCTGCTGCTCATCGTGGGACAGCACAGGGGTGAACGTCAGGTTGGGGTGGGCCTGCGCCAGTCGCTGGAAGTGCGCCACCCGGTACAGGTCATGGAGGGCGCGTGCGCCCACGTAGACATGCATCGGCTGCGACATGCCCGCCGCGATCGCCCCGTGCACGATCGCCTGGATGGGGGCCAGGCCCGAGCCCCCTGCGATACAGAGCATCGGGCCATCGTGCTGGCTGCGCAGATGGGAGACCCCGAGGGGCCCCTCCACCCGCACGGGATCTCCTGGCTTCAGCGATGCGTGGATCCATTCGGTCACGGCGCCGCCCGGCACGCGGCGAATGTGGAAATCGAGCTCGCCATCGAGCGCACCGCCGGCCATCGAATAATCGCGCGGTGGAACGCCCGGGAATGTCAGTCGCGCATATTGGCCGGCCTTGAAGGCCAGCGCGGCGCCGCCGGTGGCGAGCCGGATCCGTTTGATGTCATGGGTCAGGGTTTCGATCGCCTCGACCCGATAATCAAGGCGCTGCATCGCAGGCGAAGGCCATGCTTCAACATCACCCGCGTAGGCGGCAACCAGATCACTTCCCGGCAGCGCACGGCACGCCAGGAACAGGCCCCGGGCCTTCTGCTCGTCCGTGAGTGCGAAGCGACTGTGCTCCAGGTGCACGACGTTCCCGCTGATCACGCGGGACAGGCAGGAGCCGCAGCGACCTGAGCGGCAGCCATGCGGATACGCCACCTCCGCGGCCAACGCGGCGTCCAGTATGGTGGTTCCCTCCGGCACGGCGAGGGTCCGTCCTGCAGAGCGTATTTCAATGTGTCGGGTCATGGCTGTCGCTCAGGGGCAGCGGTCAGACCGAGCGCCGTGGTCAGCAACGGCCTCTGGGTCGGGAAGGTGCCGTAAAAGACCGACTCGCCCACGAGCGTGATCGGCGCTATCCGCACGCCGGTGCGTGCCTTGGCCTCTTCCATCACCTGGTGGACCGATAGGTCGCGCTCTACGAACACGACACCCTGGCGATCCAGCCACGCTTTCAGCGCATGGCAATCCGGGCATGTCGGTGTCGTGTAGAGAATGACGGGGGGATGGGATGTGGTGATCATGGCGGTCTCCTTCAGATAGGTCTAAGGCGTCGGCATGAGCGTGCTGAATCGCGCATCCGGGGCGCCGCCTGCACCACTGCAGTCGATCTCTTCCCGCGTGCAGGGCAGCCAGCCACCGCCCAGCGCTTTGTAGATGCTGACGATGGCCAAGCGCTGGTTGGTCCGTGCTACCACCAGGGCACGCCGGCTGGCGAAGTCGGCCCGCTCCGCATCCAGCACATCCAGATAGATGCCCTCCCCGTGGGCGAACTGCGCGCGTGCAAGGTGTGCTGCCTGACCCGTGGCGGATGCTTCCTGGAGCCGGAGCTGCAGCGCATCGCCGGCCGAGCTGAAGGCACCGAACGCGTTGTCGGTTTCCTCCAGTGCGCGCAGCACGGTCTGGTCGTACCGGATCAGCGCTTCCCTGGCACGTGCTTCACTCGCCGCGATCCGGGCGCGGACCCGTCCACCATCCAGGAAGGACCAGCGCAGCAGCGGTGCGAGAAGGCTGGAAAGTGCGGAACTACCGCCCGTGGAGCCCAGGCTGCCGGCCACTACGCCAATCGATCCCTGCACCTCGATCTGGGGATACAGCCCCGCGGTCTCCACCCCGATGCGTGCCGTCGCTGCCGCCAGGCTCAACTCCGCTGCTTCGATATCCGGGCGCCGTGCCAGCAGCGCGGCGGGATCACCCACGGCGATTCTGCGGACCGCCAGCTCGTCGCGTGCCGTCACGGTCGAGGGTGCGACGAAGGTCTGCGGTGTCTCACCCAGCAGGAGGGCCAGCGCGTTCGAGGCCACGGTGCGGCGGTGCGCCAGTTCGGGCGCCACCACTTCAACGGCGCGCAGCGCCGCGTCCGCGCGCAGCCGGTCGACCTCGTTGGCCGAGCCGGCCTCCACCAGCCCCTCGACCAGCCGCAGACTGTCACGCTGGCGCCGGGTGATCTCGGCCACCACGCCGAGCTCCGCCTCCAGCCCGCCCAGCTCGAACCAGGTGGCCGCCACCGCCGCCGCCACGCTGGCCTGCACGTCACGCAGCAGCGCTTCGCGCGACCCGGCGTCGGCCCGTGCCGCTTCCGCCGAACGGCGGACACGGCCGAACAGGTCGATCTCCCAGGACGCATCGACGGCGGCCCGATAGGTCTCGGTCCTGCGTGCCTGGCCCGGCCCGCGCTCCACCTCGCCGAGCCGACGGTTCTCATGCCCGACGCCAACGCTGCCGCGTGGCAGGAAGCCCTGCCGACTCTCGCGAAGCATCGCCTTGGCTTCGTCCAGGCGTGCGGCGGCGAGCCCGATGTCATGGTTGGCCGCCCATGCGCGCTGGATCAGCGAGCTCAGCACCGGATCATCAAAGGATCGCCACCACGCCGCGTCCACCGCACCGGCCGAAAGCCCGGCCGATCCCACCCGGAATTCGGTGGGGAACGGCGCTGACGGCACCTCGGGCAGCGATGGCGAGGAGACGTTGGGCCCCACCGACGCGCAGGCGGACAGCATCACGCCTGCGGCAACAGGAAGCAGGAACATCCTGCGGCGACGATCGTTCACGACGCACGCTCCTGTGCAGGATGGCTGGCGCCGCCCTTGCGCCTCTCGAAGCGGGACGAAATGCGGCGGATCACCACATAGAACACGGGCGTCAGGAACAGGCCGAACACGGTCACCCCCAGCATCCCGGCAAACACCGCGACACCCATCGCCTGGCGCATCTCCGCGCCCGCACCGGTCGCCAGCACCAGCGGCACGACACCGGCGATGAAGGCCAGCGAGGTCATCACGATGGGACGCAGCCGCAGTCGACATGCTTCCACCACCGCATCCACGGTGCTCCATCCGTCCTCCTCAAGGGTGCGGGCGAACTCAACGATCAAAATCGCGTTCTTGGCCGCCAGGCCCACCAGGACGATCAGGCCGATCTGCACGAACACGTTGTTGTCGCCCCCCATCAGCCAGACGCCGCCGATCGCGCTGAGCAGACACATCGGCACGATCAGCAGCACCGACAACGGCAGCAACCAGCTGTTGTACTGCGCAGCGAGGATCAGGTAGGCGAGCAGCACACACAGCGGGAAGATGTACAGCGCCGCATCCCCGGCCAGCTTCTGCTGGTAGGTCAGCTCGGTCCATTCAAAGCTCACGCCCTCGGGCAGTACTTCCTTGGCCAGGCGTTCCATCACTGCCACGACCTGGCCCGAGCTGACCCCGGGCGGCGCGCCGCCGGAGATATCGGCCGAGGGGTAGCCGTTGTAGTGGATGACACGGTCTGGGCCCGAGCTCGGCGTGACCGTCACGAATGATGACAGCGGCAGCATCTGACCGGCGGCGTTGCGCACCTGCAGTTGACCAATCGCTTCGGCCTGCATGCGGTGTTCGGCGTCGCCCTGGGCGGTGACCTTGTAGGTGCGACCGAAGCGGTTGAAGTCGTTGATGTACAGCGAGCCCAGGTAGACCTGCAGTGACTCGAAGACATCCGCCAGAGGCACACCCTGGCTCTTGGCCTTGGTCCGGTCGATCACCACGTCCAGCTGCGGCGCGTTGACATCCAGGCTGGTCATCAGCCCGGCGACCTGGCCGGATTCGGTGGCCTTCATCATCAGGATCTGAGTCTGCTGCACCAGGGCATCCAGCCCCACCCCGCCGCGATCCTCGATCTGCATCTTGAAGCCACCCGTCGCGCCCAGCCCGGGGACGGGCGGTGGCGGGAAGACGCCAAGGAAGCCATCCTGGATGCCGGCGAACTTCGCCTGCAGGCGCCCTGCGATCGCCGTCGCCGCAAGATCAGGCGACGTGCGGTCCTTGAAGGGATCGAGCATGACGAACATGACCGCTGCGTTGGGCACGTTGACGAAGCCATTGATGGACAGCCCCGGGAAGGCGACCACGCTCTCGACGCCCGGCTCGGCAAGCGCGAGCTTGGACATCTGCTTGACGACGTCGTCGGTGCGGTCCAGCGAGGCCGAGTTGGGCAGCTGGGCGATGCCCACCAGGTAGTACTTGTCCTGCATCGGCACGAACCCGGGCGGCACCACCTTGAAGCCGAACAAGGTCAGCGCGAGCAATCCACCGTAAATAAACAGCGCGACGCCACTGACCCGCACGAGTTTGCGCACGCCATTACCGTAGGCATCCGGTGCACGCTCGAAGGGACGGCTGAGCCGCTGGAACACCCGCTCGGCACGGCCACGCAGGCTGCGCGGGTCACGTGGGGGCGCGATCGTGCGCGGTCGCAGCAGCATCCCGGCCAGCGCCGGGCTGAGCGTGAGCGAGTTGACCGCAGACAGAATCGTGGAGATCGCGATCGTCAAGGCGAACTGGCGATAGAACTCGCCCTGCAGGCCGGTCAGGAAGGCCGTGGGAATGAACACGGCGGCCAGCACGGAGGTAATGGCGATGATGGGGCCGGTCACCTCGCGCATGGCCCGCCGCGCCGCTTCCAGCGGCTCCTCCCCGTCCTCGATATGCCGCTCGACGTTCTCCACCACCACGATCGCATCATCGACGACGATGCCGATGGACAGCACCAGGCCGAACAAGGACAAGGTGTTGAGCGAGAACCCCATCAGGTGCATCACCGCAAACGTGCCGATCAAGGAGACCGGAACGGCCAGCAACGGGATCAGCGAGGCCCGCCAGTTGCGCAGGAACAGCACCACCACGATCACCACCAGGATGATCGCTTCCAGCAGCGTGGTCGCCACGGACTCGAGCGACGCCTTCACGAACACCGTCGGGTCATACGCGATGCGCGAGGCAAGTCCTTCCGGGAAGTTCTTCTCCAGCCTGCCCATGGTCTCGCGCACGGCCGCGGATACATCCAGTGCATTCGCGCCGGGGCTCTGGATGATCTGCAGGGCCACCGCCGGCTCGCCGTCGAGCAGGCTGCGCAGCGCATAGGCGTCGGCGCCCATTTCGATCCGTGCCACGTCGCGCAGGCGGGTGACCTGGCCGTCATCGCCGGTACGTATGATGATGTCGCCGAACTGGTCTTCGTCAGTGAGGCGGCCCAGCGTATTCACCGTCACTTGGAAGGCCGCGGTGGAATCGGGCGCCTGCCCGACCGAGCCGGCAGCGACCTGGACGTTCTGCTCGCGCACGGCGGCGATGACGTCGCCTGCGGTCAAGCCACGCGCAGCGATGAGGCTGGGATCCAGCCACAACCGCATGCTGTACTCACCCGCGCCCCAGACCAGTACATCGCTGATGCCGGGGATGCGCGACAGTTCGTCGCGAACCTGCAGATAGGCATAGTTGGAGATGTAGAGCGGGTCGTAACGTTTGTCCGGTGACAGCAGGTGGACCACCATCAGAATGTCCGGGGAGGTCTTCTGGGTCACCACACCTTGGCGCTGCACTTCGGCAGGCAGCCGCGGCAATGCCCGCGACACCCGGTTCTGTACCTGGACCTGGGCCATGTCTGGGTTGGTGCCGTCGGCGAAGGTGACGGTGAGGATCATCCGGCCGTCGGTCGCCGATTGCGAAGACATGTACATCATGCCCTCCACGCCGGTGATGGCCTGCTCCAGCGGCGCGGCCACCGTCTCGGCGATCACCTTGGGGTTGGCGCCCGGGTAGGACGCGGTGACCTGCACGGTCGGCGGCGTGACGGCCGGATACTCGCTCAGCGGCAACTGGAAGAACGCCACGATGCCGGCGATCACCATCAGCACCGACAGCACGATGGCGAAGATCGGGCGATCAATGAAGAAGCGCGGGAAATTCACTGCGCTGCTCCTTTCTTCGCGGGCGTTGCCAGCGGCGCACCATCGATGGCGCTGGCCTGCGGCGTCACCTTCATGCCCGGGCGCACCAGGCCCTTGACCACGATGCGGTCGCCCCGCTGCAGGCCCTGCTCGATGACGCGCAACCCATCCACCATCGGGCCCAGCTCAACCGGGCGGTACTCGGTTGCATCGCCTTTCCCGACGACCAGCACATAGCGGTGCCCCTGATCGGTGCTGATGGACTGATCAGACACCAGCACACGCTCTTTCGACGGGCCGGAGGCCAGCCTCACCTTGGCGAACAGGCCGGGCGTCAGCTGCCCGTCCGGGTTGTCGATCACCGCGCGCACACGCACCGTCCCCGTTCCGCGGTCTGCCGCGTTGGACAGGAAATCGAGTCGGCCTTCGCGCGTGTAGTCCTTGTCCGTGACCAGGGCAACCGCGACCTTGGCAGGCTCGGCGCCAGCGGCGGGTTCCTGCGTTCGCCCCGCGGCCAGTGAGCGCAGATAGGTGCGCTCATCCACGTCGAAATAGACATGAAGGGGGTTGATCGAAACCAGTGTGGTGAGTGGCGTGACCCCGCTCGCCACGTAGTTGCCTTCGGTGACCAGCACCTGCCCCACTCGTCCACTGATCGGCGCGGTCACGCGGGTGAAGCCCAGGTCCAGCTGCGCAGCGTCCAGCGCTGCCTTGGCTGCGTCCACCTGTGCCCTGCCCGCATTGCGCGCGGCGATGGCCGAATCCAACCGGTTGCGTGCGACGATCTTCTGCGCAAACAGCTGCTCGGCGCGTGCATGGTCGGCATGGGCAAGCGCCGACGCCGCTTCAGCCTCGCGCAGGCGCGCCGCGGCGGCGTCGCGTGCTGCCTGGAACGGGCGCGGGTCGATATGGAAGAGCGCCTTGCCCTTCTCCACGAAGCTTCCCTCGGGAACACTGACCGCCTGGATATAGCCGGCGACCCGCGGGCGAAGCTCCACCTGCTTGACCGCGGTCAGCGAGCCGGTGAACTCGGCGTAGGGAGTCACCTGCCGGACGACGACCTCGGCTACCGGCACACCGGGCGGCTGGGCGGAGCCCGCGCCGGGCGCGGCCTCCCTGCATCCAGCAAGGGCGAGTGCGGCGCCTATCGCCACTGTCATCAAGGTGGTGCGCGTGATTGTCATCGTTGTGCCTTTCGCGACTGCGGTTGGATGTCTGGATTGCTGAACCGGAGCGGCTCCGGCGACAGTTGTCCGGCATGCCACGCTTGGAAGGTCAAGCGATTTCTGTGCCGTTGCCCATCCGCGTGGGGACGGCCAATCCGCGGGCACGGCGCTGCCGCCCGGCGTGCGCTGAGGCCGCGACGGGCACAGGGGTGCGATGTCTTCAGGCGATGACGCGGAACGCAATCGTCAGATGACTGAGACCCGGGAAAGACCCGGTGCCCGCTTCACGCCTGCTGCAGGGAGGACGTGCTGCAAGGCACGCCAGGCGACAAAGCCGCCTTGAACGGACGCTACGGTCCGAAACGTCCGTACAGGTCCTGTCCGGTGAGCACATTGACCTCACGCAGAAGTGCTTCCGTTGCAGCGTAGATGGCGCTGCCATCCATCCTCCTGATCGCCATGTCCATGCATTCCGAGCGCAGCTTGGCAGTGAGCTCCAGCAGCGCAGACACCACGGCCGGGTCGTCGGGGGTGTCACGCAAGGCGGCTTTGCCAACGGCATGGGCCAGCTCGACATCACCGCATTGAAGGTGCGTCCTTATCTGATGCGATGCCTCACTCATCATCGCCGCCCCGATCACCCACGCTCGCCTCCAGCGCCTTCATCACGCGCCAGCCGCCCGCATCCCTGCCCAGGCGCCACCCCTCGCTGAGCACCAGCGTCCAGCCGGGGCCCGACCACCTGGACCCCTCGCCTTCCACGGCGCCGCCGCCCACGCTGAGCAGCGCCCAGTCCTTGGAGAGCAACGCACCGGCTGCCGCCGTCAGCTCGCCCCACTCGTCCCGCACCGTCACGGGTGTATAGACCGTCCCGGCATCGTCGAGCGGGAAGAGAGAACGCGGATCGAACGACACCGACGGTTTGCGCAGTTCCAGCCGAACCGCATCGTTACCGAGGAAACGCTCACGATAGCCTGCGCTGCGCCGCTCCCGCACTGTGGCGCGTTCGCGTTCCTCTGCGCGCACCTCGTCCGCGCCATATCCGGCATCGCCCTTTGCGATGCCGGGTCCGCCGCCGGGCCCGTCCAGCGCATCGGCCAGCAGCGCAGGCAATGCCGAGCGGGCAGACAACCTGCTGCGCCATGGCGGCGACCAACGGTCGAGCAGCATCCCGTACGCCGGTCCGGTCGCGTACGCCGCCGAACGCACGAAACTCTGCGACGCATCCGCCTTGGCCAGCGCATCCACCGCGGCGGACACCGCATCGCCCTCATGCGCGGCCGCGGCGATTCTGCGCCCGGTGTACTCGGCCAGGCCTTCGTTGCGCTCCACCTTCGCCTCTTCGTCCAGCGCGCGTGTCCCCGCTGCCGCAGCGTCCGAACGTAATGCCCTGAAGCCCAGCGCCGCTGCCGCATGCTGGCGCGCCTGGCGCTCATCGCGCGTGGAGAGTGCCTGCGCCAGCGCACGCATCTCCAGCCGCAACGCGGTGCGACCGGCTTCGTTGTCCAGATGGGCCGTGTCACCTTCGGCGGCAGGCAGGCCGAGGGCCGCCTGCACGCAGTGCCACTGCTCGTGCCATAGCAGCGTGGCCAGTCCGTCCAGCTCTGCGGGCAGTGGCAGAAGCAGCAGCACCGCAGGGGCACCATCGATCGTGATGCAGGTGTTCGCGGGCGGCTGGTCGCTGCGCAGCACGACGGGGAGCGCGGTGCCTGCAACGCCGTTTCTCCGCCAGCTGGTGCCGGAGCCGCGGTCGTGCACCACCACCGGCGCATCCAGTGGTATTCCCCACAGCATCTGTGCAACCTGCCTGGACGACGCGGCCTCCGCCACGCTGGCGACCCTGGTCAGCGCGTCATCGACCCCCGCCGGCGGAGCCTGGGGTGCAGCGCTGCAGGGCATCAGCCAAAGGGTTGCGATGACGGCTGCGACGGCGACAGCAACGCGGTGACCGCGTGCAGGACGCCGCGGTGGCCTTGTCCGCTTCATTGTGGACATCCCTGCCATCATTTCCGCACCTCTCCCTGGACGTACCCACGCTGCACCAGCTCCGGAAGGTAACCCGAGGCGGGCAGTGACGCCATGAGGCCGACCTCCTGCCTGCGCTCACGGGGCGCGCTGCGCCGCCCCCGCTTCCGCATCGTCGCCCGGGCCGGACGGCGACCAACCGCCCCCCAGGGCCAGGAACAGGTCCACCTGGCGGTCAATCAGCTGTGCCTGCGAGGACGCCAATGCGGATTCCGCATCCGCCAGCGCCGCCTCTGCCGAGAGCACGTCGATGAAACCGATTCGGCCGAACCGGTACAGCTGCCCGGCCTGCGCACTGGCATGGGCGGCGTCCTCACGCGCTCGGGCCAGGCTGGCCTCGCGATCGAGCGCCTGCGAGTAAGTGGACAGCGCGGTGTCTGTCTGCTGCAGCGCCTGCACCACGGCGCCATCGAAGGAGGCCAACGCCGCCTCCGCACGCGCATTGGCCGCAGCGATCCGGGCCTTCACTGCGCGCCGGTTCGGCCAGCGCCATGACAGCAGCGGCCCGACGCTGGCACCGACGCTCTCGCTGGCAAGCAGGCGCCGGGGGGCATTCGCGATGCCGGCCGAGGCGCCGAGGTTGACCTGCGGATACAGCTCGGCGGTCTCCACGCCAATGGTGGCCGTCGCAGCGGCTAGGCTGCGTTCTGCCGCACGGATGTCCGGACGCCGCTGGATCAGCTGCCACCCGTTGCCCACCGGCAGGGGCCGATCCAGCCGGGGCGGTCGCGCGCAGGCGCTGACCTCCTGCGGATAATGGGACGGCACCCGGCCCATCAGCGCACCCAGCTCAGCCACTGCACGCTGACGTTCGGCGATCAGCTGCGGAACGGCCGCCGCACTCCGGTTGACCGCGGCGCTGGCACGGGTCACGTCGAACTCCGTGCCGCGCCCACCGGCGGCAAGCCGGCGGGTCGCATCCAGCGTGTCGCGCTGGGTCGACAGCACACGCTGGGTCGCTGCCAGCGTCTGATTGGCGGCGCAGGCGCCGACGTAGGCGCGGGTCACCGCCGCCGCGACCGTCACCCTGACGTGGTCACGGGCCGCTGCGACGGCTTCGGCATCGGCGCTGGCCGCTTCGATGCCGCGGCGGATGCCGCCGGCCAGATCCAATGGATACGACAGCGTGATGCCGAGCGCATAGGCCTGCGGCAGCGAGCCCGAGGGCAGCGTGTAGCCGCCCGCATGCGTGAGCGTGCCTGATGCCGCAGTGTCGGTGCGCAAGGTGCCTTGCGCCTGATGCTCCAGCACCACCGCCGAGGCACGCCGAAGATTGGCATCGGCCGCGCGCAGGTCCGTGTTGGCCCGCAGCGCTTCGGCCACGTAGGCCTCCAGCTGCGCGTCCTGGTACAGCTGCCACCAATGGTCTGGCGGCTCGGCCTGCGTATACGTTGGCGCTCTGCTTGAAGCGAAGCGACCCTGGGCATCGGGCGCCACCGCCATGGCAGTGGCCGGAACACGGTAATCCGGACCCGATACGCAGCCGGACAACCACAGCATCGCACTGATCGCGCCCACACGCCGAAGGTGCGCCCTCATTTGCAGGCGCCCCGTACCGTCGGGGTGATGGTGACGCTGGCCGTCCTGCCGATGATCAGGCGGGTATCGGGCGGGATGTCGTCGATCCGGATGCGCACGGGGATGCGCTGCGCCAGCCGCACCCACGCATACGTCGGCGCCACCGCGGGCAGCAGGTTGTGGGTGTTCGAGCGCTGGTCATCGGCGATGCCGGCAGCAATGCTCTCGACGTGGCCGTGCACGTCACGGGTGTCGCCCATCAGGCGCGCTGTCGCGTGATCGCCCTCGGTGATGCAGGCAAGCTTGGTTTCTTCGAAGTAGCCCTCGATCCGCAGGCTGCGGGTGGCGATCAGGGCCATGGCCTGGGTGCCCGGCGGCAGGAAGTCGCCGGGGTGCAGGTCCAGGTTGGTCACGATGCCATCGGCAGTGGCACGCACTTCGGTTCGTTGGACATTCAGCCGTGCCACCCGTCGCTCGGCCTGCGCTTCGGCCAGGCCGGCCAGTTCGGTGTCGACCTTGGCGGCGTTGCGCTCCCGTGTCTCGGAGGCGACCAGGTTGCCCAGGGCACCGTCCCGTGCCGATTCGCGGCGCGCCAGCGCAAGCGTGGCCTGGGCGCTGCGCAGCCGTGCGTCGGCCGTTTCCAGCGCGGCGGCGAAACGCGGCTGGTCCAGTACCAGCAGCAACTGCCCTGCCCTAACCCGCTGGTTGTCCTGCACCAGCACTTGGGTGACCAGCCCGCCCTGGTCGGAGGCGACCCGGACGACATCCGCGCGGACGCGACCATCGCGCGTCCAGGGATGCCGTTCGTATCGGTTCCACAGCGACAGAACCGCGATCACGGCGAGGGAGACCAGGCAGAGCGTAGCGCTCCAACGGCCAAGAAGAACGAGCGTGTGCTTCATTTCATTTCTCAAGCAGGGGCACGAACTGGATCAACCATTCGGCCAGGATGACGAACAGGGACAGGCCGACCAGCGGGCGACAGGCAAACAGCCGGTACAGCCCGAGCCGCGCCAGCAGCCGCGACGCCATCAACGACAGCGCCAGCGCAGCAAGGGCCACGGCCATCAGGCCGGGGATGAAAACGCCATCAACGGAAACGTCGGGCAACATCGCATCAGTCTCCGTGCGCGGTCAGGGGTGCCAGCACGTCGCGGCGGAGTGCGGCGAGCAGCAACAGCAGGCGCGTGCGCTCTGGCTCATCCCCCGCCAGCACCGCTCCCCGGGCACGATCAAGGCAGTCCAGCAGGTGCGTATCCGGGGCATGGCGCTGGAGCGTGTCGCGCTGGCAGTGATCGATCACCGCGTCGATCAGCGCTGCATGACAGCGGCGGATGGTTGGCGCGTGCGAACGGCTGCCCAGGCAGCGAAGCTCGGCAACCACATCGGCCGCACGCAGCGCGGCAAAGCCCGCGCGCAGGCACTGGCCGGCGCCTGGCTGTCCGCGCAGCCGAGGTGCCAGCAGACCCAGGCGGTCCACCATGCGGCTCGTCCAGCCGGCGACGTCACTCACGCCACCGCGCATCCGCCGCGCGACATCGTGCCGGAGCGCGGCCTGCAACCTGCGGCGGCTGCGATGGGTATCCAAGGTCTGGAACAACAGCATGCTGCACAACGCGACGCCCACACCCACCAGCAGCGCCACGCTGCTGTTGACGGCGGCCACGAAATCCCATGCATTGGTGGCGCCCAGGCCTGCAACGAGCGGAAAGGTCAGCACCACACCAAGTGCGGCCAGGGTGAACGCCGGCCGAGCCAGAAAGGCGCCGCTGAGCAGCAGGGCCGGCGCCAGCGCCACGGCCAGACCGACAAAGCCGGACATGCCAGGAAGGATCGCCAGTCCGTAGACCAGGCCGACCGCCACGCCGATGGCCGAACCGGCCAGATAGCGCATGACATGGCCCGCGGGCGCCTCGGTGGTACCGAACAGCACACACGCGGTGCCGATGATGGAGACGGCGGTCGCGCCGTCGGACCAGCCCGTCGCGATCCACACCACGCAACTCAGCACGATGCCGATGAAGGCGCCAAGCGCGCTGCGCAGGGCGAGCCGATGGTCCCGGTGCAGGACATGGCCACGCGCCTCGCCTGCGAGACGGGCGGGCACCTGCCGGCGCCAGTGCGGATCGTCGCGACCCAGCTGGTGTTCCAGCAGGCGGCAGTCGCGATGCGCGACATCCAGCCCGGCAAGATCCGCGGCCAGGCCCGCTGACAGCAGCGCCTGCCAGCTGTCCACGCCGGCCGCCTCCTCCACGTCCGCCGTGTCGTGCGCCGAGCCGCGGGCGGCCGGACACCCGCGTGCTGGTGCACGCAGCGCTGCCATCGCGTCCTCTACGCCGCTGGACAGCACCAGCACGTCGAGCATGCGGTCATGCAGCGCCCGCAGCACCTGTGCCTCGGTGACGCCGTAGGCGCTGTCGAACCGAAGGTGGACCGCCAACGTGTGCAGCTCAAGCAGGTCCACCGCGACCTTGGCGCGGTCTTCGGCAAGCACGGCCTCGGTCGCGCCGGCGCGCATGTCGCGGGTCCAGCGCTCGGCGTCGGCCAGGATCGCGGCAACGCGGACCTTGACCCGCCGCGAGACCGGACGCGGCAGGAGCAGCGCGTGCACCAGCGTGGCAGCAAGAATGCCGAGGGAGATTTCCTGCACCCGCATGACGGCGACGCTGAAGACCGCCTCGGGCGCCATCACACTGGGGAACCCGATCAGGCTGGTCGTATAGCCGGCAAGCAGAAAAGCGTAGGCACGCGGCGTGCGGTCCAGCATGGCCAGATACAGGCACAACCCCATCCAGGCCGCCAGCACCACGCTCAGCACCAGGGGTTCGTTGGCGAAGCGTGGCACCAGCAGCACCGTGGCTGCCGCACCGCCCAGCGTACCCAGCAGCCGGAACAGGCCGCGGCTGAGGGTGGCACCGGACATCGGTTGCGAGACGAGATAGACGGTCCCGATCACCCAGAAGGGACGGGTCAGGCCGATCCACAAAGACAGGTACAGGCCAAGTACTGCGGCGACCAGGCATTTCAGCGAGAACAGTGCGGCTTCCTGGTCGGCCCTGAGCGCGGGCGACGTCAGCAGTGCAAGCGGCCGGGCCAGAACGGTGCGGCGAACGGGAGGGGGCGACGGGTGCATGGCGCACATCGTAGGCACCGACCCGGGTGATCGAATCTCGCTACAATGCCACTCAATCGCTAAATCCGGTCACGATAATGCCTCCCGTTTCCATCGCCGGCTTCGACATCGACCCGGATGTGACGGATCGGCCCGCCGTGGCCAAGCGCCTGCAGGTAACCGAGCACGCGGCGGAGATCCCGGTCCACGATCATCGCAAAGGTCAGCTGATCCTGGCCCTGCATGGGGCCGTCACCTGTGAGGTGGAACACGCATTGTGGATCGTCCCGCCACAATGCGGGGTATGGATTCCCGGTGGCATGCCGCACAGCAACCGTGCCACGGCGAACGCGCGGCTCTGTTACTTGTTCGTGGAGCCCGGCGTGGTGGATCTGCCACAGCATTGCGTGACGCTGACGATTTCACCGATGGTGCGCGAGATGATCCTGCATCTGGCCGACGCCCCGTTCGACTACCCGCGCGATGGGCCGACCGATCGCCTTGCCCGCGTGCTGCTGGAAGAACTGGTGCAGGTGCCGACCGAACGGCTGTACCTGCCGGTGAGTCATCATCCGAAAATCCGGGCACTCGCCGCTGCCCTTTCAGCACATCCGGAAGACCGCGGCACGATCACCGAATGGGCCAAGCGCCTTGCGCTGGGCGAGCGCACGCTGACGCGCCTGATCGCCAGCGAGACCGGCCTGTCGTTCGGAAAATGGCGGCAGCAGCTCCAACTGCTGATCGCGGTGCGGGAGCTCGCTGCCGGCGCCCCGGTACAGCGGGTATCCGAAGGCCTGGGCTACGAGTCCGTCACGGCCTTCATCACCATGTTCAAGAAGGCGCTGGGGCTTTCGCCCACCCGTTACTTCGCCGCGCGCTCGCGCCGCCAGGCGGCGGGTGCCCCAGACCCCGACGCGCAGGCCTAGCGCGCCGGGAACGGGAACGCGGCGGGGATCAGCGCCAGCCGCGATTGTGGTTGCGGCGGTCCTGGTTCCAGCGACGCTGGTCATGTCGGCGGTCATGGCGACTGCTCCGCTCGTAGCGGTGGTCGCGGTCATAGCGACGATCGCGGTCGTAGCGATGATTACGGTTGTCCCGGCGATCCTTCGTGGTCACGTTGCCGATGGCCCCGCCTGCCACCGCGCCACCGGCGGTCATCAGCGGATCTCCGTTGGACAGCACGTGCCCGGCCACGCCCCCCACGACGGCACCGACCAGCGTGTTCTTGTCCTTGCGCGACATCGCATCCGCATTGCCCGCGGCGGTCACGCCAGCGGTCAGTGCCACTGCCAGAGCCAGGCCACGGAAGCTGAAAACGGTCGAGGTGAGCATGGTTGGATCCTCCAAGGGAACGGTGTTGAATCGAATCTGGTCGCCGAAGGTTGCCGGAACATTGCGTACCTGCAGATGAACCGACCCCTGTTCAGGTTGGCGTAGGCACGCCGGACACCACCATCGGCCGCTTCACATACGCATTTGCTATCGTGCCCTCCGTCAGTCCCTCCTTCTCTGGAATCCCATGCCCCGTACGCCCTCCACCGCCCCTTCCGCAGCAACGATGAACGCCACACTGGCAGCGGCGGTCGCGCGATCTGGAATGGACGAGCAGGCACTGCTGAAAGCAGCCACCCGGGAAGCCTATGAGCGTGTCACGCTCCTGTTGACCACCAGCTACGCCGATTTCAGCCCCGAGCAGCAGCGCAGGATCCGGGCGCTGCTGGACACCGCGCCTGCGGCCAAGCGCGAGAAAGCCCCCAAGGCCGCCAAGGCCCCGAAGGAAGATCTGCCGCCCCGTTTCTGGTTGCCGCACAGCGGCGCCACCTGGTCGGGCCGCGGGCGCGTACCGAACGCTTTCCTGTCCTGGGAAGGCACGGTCGCGCATACCGAATGGAAGAAAACTCACCCCGATCAGCGCTTCCCGTCCTATCCAGGCTGAGGCCGCACCCATGCCGCAGACCGTCATTCCGCAACTGCGCATGACCGATGCCGCGATCAGCGTGCCGTTCTACCAGCGGCTCGGGTTCGCGATCGACTGGGAACACCGCTTCGCACCGGACCTGCCGCTGTTCGTGCAGATCAGCCGTGAGGGCCAGCAGATGTTCCTCAGCGAACACACCGGCGATTGCGAGCCGGGGGGCGCCGTGTACTTTCATGTGCCTGACGTGGACGCATTGCATGCCGCGTTCGTTGCGGCCGGCGCGCCGGTCTTCCGACCGCCGGCAGACGTGCCGTGGGGCGGGCGCGAAATGATGGTGATCGACCCCGACCACAACCGGCTGCGCTTCGCGACACAGGGCGACTGATCGAAGCGACTATGATGGTCGCCATTGAACGAAGCAGTGGTTGCAGATGAGTCGCGGAATCAAGATGCGCAAGGCAGTGGGCACGCACGGCACCCTGCACCGGGTGGGCGACCTGCAGAAGCGTCATGACGCGCAACAGACCCTGCCGACCCTGCTGTGCGATGGGTGCAACGTGCCGGTGAGATTCGTTCCCGAGCACAGCAGGCCCGGCGTGGATCGCGCCCCGCCCCTCCATTTCCCCGCCTACCTCGCCCTGAACAAGGGCACCGGGCATCTGCCCGGGTGTCGCTACAACGCGCCCTCTCATCTGCAGGCCCTGCTTGCCGCCGGTGGCGATCCCGAGTTCCTGCCGACGCTGGATGATGGGAAGCACGAGCTTCGCCTGCTGATCCTCCAGCAGGCCCTGAAACGCGGCAGCGCGGGGCCGGCACTTCTCCCGGCAGACGCACCGCTCGACGGTTACCTGCGCACCCTCACCGACCTGCTTACGCTGCAGGCGATGTGCGAGGACGACACGCTGCTGGCCGCGCAGCTGACCCTGCGCCTGGGCAAGAAGCGGGTGGATTGGACGAATTTCGTCTACTGGCAGGACCGCTACGACGCGGCATGGGAACGCCTTGGCTCAGCATCGAGCGAGCTGCCGATGGCGCTGCTCGGGACCGTGCGGTCGCATCGCACGCCGCAGCCCGGTGACCCCCATGGCGTCACCTTCCTCAACTGTGCTCCGAAGTATCAGCACACCGGTGTGACCGATCGCCGGGATTTCTACGAAGTCAGCGTCGGGCACCCCGATGCCACGTGGCTGAAGTCCTTCCCGGTAGGGGCGGAGATCGTGATGTTCGGGTTGTGGCGCCAAGGCAGGAGCAGCACCGCCTCCCGGCCGCACCCGACCGATCCGCGCCGCACGATCACCAGTGTCACCCACAAGCTGGCATTGCGGCCGAGCTTTGCCCGGCAATTGACCCTGGTGGAGTGATTCGCGCGGCCGGCATGGGTGTCCCGTGATCGACAGCTCGCAACGCTAACGACATCCGAGGTTGTGGAGATGTATCACTACATTTCAAATGCGAATGGTTCGTGATACGATTGTTAAGATTTCTTGAAACCCCACACGGACGTCCCCAGCCATCGCCAGCGGGCTCCCATAGCCACGGAGTATTTTCGCGATGTCGCACCCCTCCCCCGTTTCCCGTCGTTCCGCCGCCACGCTGGCCGTCGCCATCGGTCTGGTACTCACCGCCCAGGCGCATGCCGATGCCGCTGCGGATGCGGCCGCCTCGCCCCGCCAGATGGATACCGTGGTGGTTACCGCCACCGGCGCCCAGCAGTGGATCAAGGACGCGCCGGCCAGCATCAGCGTGATCACCCGCGAGGAGATCGAACGCAAGCCGGTCAGCAGCATCGGCCAGCTGCTGAGCACGGTTCCCGGCGTGACCGGTGGCTATGCGCTGTCCGGCGCGCAGTCGAAAATCCGCCTGCGCGGCCTGCCCGAGCAGTACACGCTGATCCTCATCGACGGTCGCCGCCAGGGCAATTCCTCGGGCGTGAACTACCGCGATGATCTGGGCCCGCAGGATCTGAACTGGCTCTCGCCGGACATGATCGAACGCATCGAGGTGGTGCGCGGGCCGATGTCCTCGCTGTACGGCTCAGACGCGATGGGCGGGGTGATCAACATCATCACCCGCAAGATCGCCAGCGAATGGGGTGGCTCGGTCACCTACAACTACAGCAAGCCGGATTCCTCCACGCGGGGCAACACGCTGCAGATGGGCGGGCTGTTCAGTGGTCCATTGACGCAGAACCTGGGCCTGCGCATCGGTGCCAACGTGACCGATCGCGAATCGGACCGCGGCGAGTATCAGACGCCGGGCAACAAAGCCGAGAACGCCAACGCCCTGCTCAACTGGCGCATCAACGATGATCACACGCTGGGCTTTGAAGCCTCGCGCGGCGAGCAGCGCAACCGTGGCGCAGGT
This sequence comes from Stenotrophomonas sp. PUT21, assembly GCF_052232875.1. Taxonomy (NCBI): domain Bacteria; kingdom Pseudomonadati; phylum Pseudomonadota; class Gammaproteobacteria; order Lysobacterales; family Lysobacteraceae; genus Stenotrophomonas; species Stenotrophomonas sp. PUT21. The sequence continues at coordinate 2,073,196 of NZ_CP197645.1, forward strand.
GACGTTGGCGCGTGGGGCTTGTCAAAGCTGGTACAGACCGGCTACGCGATCAAGCATGACGGCCGTTATGGCGATGCCGCCACCTCCAAGACCACGCTCGTCCAGAATGATTACGAAGACAAGGGCAGCACCGTCGGCAACCACTCCAAGGAGACGGTGTTCGATTCCGCGTTCACCCGCAGCTTCCACTGGGGCTTCGAGCAGAGCCTGAACGTGGGCGGCCAGTGGAAGCGCGAGGAACTGGAAAACAGCGACACCATCGGCACCGTGCCGGTGACCTGGACCGGCACCGGCCGGATCAGCCCGACCAGCAAAGCCGACTCCTGGGCGCTGTTCGCTGAAGACCACATCACCCTGCACGAGCGTTTCATCCTCACCGTGGGCCTGCGCTGGGACAACACCGACAACTACGACGACAACCTCAGCCCGCGTGTCTACGGTGTCTGGCACCCGTCCGATGCCTGGACCGTTCGCGGCGGTGTCTCGCAGGGCTTCCGCGCACCGACGCTGAAGCAGGGCACTGCCGGCGCGGCCACCCAGTCCGGCGGCCGTGGCTGCACCGCCCTCACCGTGGAAGGCTGGAACAGCCGCTCGGTCAGCGCCGATGGCACCACCGGCTGCTACATGGCGGGCAATCCGAACCTGGAGCCGGAAACCAGCACCAACTATGAGATCGGTGTCGGCTTCGACAAGAACGGCTGGCTGGCGTCGGCCACCTACTTCCTGACCGACTTCGACGACAAGATCCAGCAGGTTCCCCTGCGCGATATCCCGGGGCAGACCAGCAGCTTCGTCAACGGCTTCTGGTGGACCGTGGCGGAGAACATCGAAAAGGCCCGTACGCGCGGCGTGGAAGCCAGCGTCACCGTGCCGCTGCATGAGCGGCTGACCTGGACCACCAACGCCACGCGCATGCTGGAATCGAAGAACCGCACCACCGGTGCCAGCCTGCTGGTCGTGCCCAAGCTCACCGCCAACACCTCGTTGGACTGGCAGGTGACCGACGCCTGGTCGCTCAACCTGAGCGCGCAGCACATCGGCGAGCAGCTGGTGTCCTCCACCAGCGCCACGTTCGCCAAGGCGTACACGACCTGGGATCTGGTCACCGGCTACGACGTCAATGAACACCTGACCGTGCGTGCCGGCGTACTGAATCTCGGCGACGTCTCCACCATCGAAGAAGGCAACAACTACGACGGCGGCGCACGTACGTTCTTCGTGGGTGCCACGGCGCGGTTCTGACCGCGCCGGGTCGAATGCAGACCTGAGGTGACGCAGGGCGGCGCGGACTTATCCGTGCCGCCCTGCTGCGTTGTGGAGCACGGCCTCGTTGCGCGCTGCCGTCCACGCGCGCAGCCCCATCACCGCCAGCCCGACGAAGACCAGATACAGCACCGCGGTCACGTGCAGGGATTTGACCAGGTACATGCCCACATACACGACATCGACCAGGATCCACAGCCACCATGCCGCCGTATGCCGGCGCGCCTGCCACCACTGGGCGACCAGGCTCAGCGCGGCCAGCATCGCATCCAGCCACGGCAGCGCGGCGTTGGTGTAGACATGCATCGCGGCGCCAAGAGCGAGGCCGAACACCACGCCGATGCCCAGATCACGCCACAGGGCGACCCGCGCCAACGGCATGATCGCGACCCGGCCATCGTCCTGGACTTGGCCGCGCCAGTGCACCCAGCCGTAGACCAGGAAGCCACCGAACACGATCTGCAGCAGCGTGTCCGAGTACAGGCGCGCCTCGACGAACACCAGCGCATAAAGCGCCACCGAGATCAGCCCGACCGGCCAGGCAAGGGTCACCCGGCGCGTCATCAGCCACACACCGAGCATGCTGACGATGGCGGCCGACCATTCCAGGATGGCCGGGTTCATAGCGCGAACGTGACCGACAGCCGGGCCTGGCGCGGCGCGCCCGGGAACAGGTAGTAGTCGCCCGAGCTGCTGCCGGTGTCACGCCAGTAGAAACGGTTGAACAGGTTGTCCACCGAGAGGTTCCAGGTCACCGGATGCTCACCCACGCGGTGTTTGAAGCGCAGCCCGGCGTCGAACACGCTGTAGGCCGGTGCGCTGACGCGGCCGTCGGCGGTGGCCACGTTGGAGGAGGCATAGCGCCAGCCGCCGGTCAGCCCCAGGCCGGTCACGAACGGCAGCTGGTACTCCGCATGCACGGTCGCCCGCGTCTTCGGCACGTTGATCAGCTGGTGCCCCTCGTAATCCGGCGTGCCCGCATCGCGCGCGCGGGCCCGCAGGACGCTCGCACTGGCGGTGAGCGACAGGCGCGCGGTCAGCTGCCCCTGTGCGGTGAGTTCCAGCCCGGTGTGGGTCTGCTGCCCTTCTTCGACGAAGGTGTAGCCCGCGTCGCTGTCGTCCGGCCTGGCGTACTGGAACGGCTGCGCGGTGCGGAACAGCGCCGCACCCAGCGTCAGCGCATCGCTGGGCACGTACTTGATGCCCACTTCGGTCTGGCGCGACAGCACGGACGGCAGGAACGCGCCGTCATTGGAGGTCCAGAACGGCGCCTCCTGGCCGAGCGAGATGCCCCGCACGTAGCTGACGTACGCATTGACCTCATCGGTCGCCTTCCAGACCAGCGCGGTCTGCGGCAGGAACCGCGACAGGCGGCTGTGCCGCTCGGGGTTGCCGCGCTTGTCGTAGGCGCGCTCGTCCAGGCGCACGAAGCGGCCGCCGGCCAGCCACTGCCAATCGCCGAAGCTCATCCGGTCCAGGGCGAACACCGCGGTCTGCGCGCTGTCCAGGCGCCGCGCGGAGGGGCCCGGCATCAGCGGCGACGGCTCGAACTGCGGCACCTGTGCATCATGGATGTTGGCGGTGCCCACGTACTCGTTGACGTTGCGGCGCTTGTCCACGGTGCGTTCGAACCGGTCCGCACCCACGCTCAGCGCGTGGCCGACGCTGCCAGTGGTGAAACTGCCGCGCAGCTCGGCACGGAATTCCAGGTTGCGGCGCGTATCGTCCGGGCTGCGGTAATCGTAGATGTCGTAGTCGCCGTTCGGCGCGAAGTAGTTGCCCGGCACGCTGCCGTCCGCACAGCCGGCAGCGTAATAGCAGCCGTAGGCGAAGGCGACGTTGTCGTCGATCACCGAGCGGCTGTAGCTGGCAGACACGCGCGACTGCCAGTTCGGACTGAAATCGAAGGTATGCAGCGCGGTCAGGTTGGTGCTGTCGATGCCGACCGGCCGCTGCCAGGCCTGGTAGCCGAGCAGGTGCTTGCGGTCCACGCCGCGCGGCAGCCCGGTGGCGCCCAGCAGCTGATAGCCCGAGGCCGAGCGCTGCGCGCTGGTCTGGTAGTTGGCGTCCACTTCGAGCTTGCCACGCTCGCCGATCAGCCAATCGGTGGCCAGCGAGTAGAAGTTGCGGCGGCCATCGGCATGGTCGATGTAGGAATCGCTGTCTTCCCAGGCCGCATTGAAGCGCACCCCGAAACGGGGCGACAGCCAATGGCCGAGATCCACCGCGGTGTAGCGCGAGCCTTCCGAATCCGTGCCGAGGGTGACGTTGCGGACCTCGGCCGGGCGCTTGCCCACGTAGTTGATGATCCCACCCGGGGCCATGACGCCAGCGGCGAGGCCGGCCTCGCCCTTGAGGATCTCCACCGCCTGGATGTTCTCCAGCGCCAGGCGCTGTTCGCCGGTGATGGCCAGCCCGTTGAAGCGGTAGCCGGTGCCGGTGTCCAGCGGGAAGCCGCGGATCGCGATGTTCTGGTAGTAGCCGACCGGCGCGTAGCTGTCGCCCAGCGAGGCATCGTTGCTGGCCAGCTCGGACAGCGTGCGCACCTGGCGGCTGTCCAGCAGATCGCGATCGAGCACGTTCACCGAGGCCGGCGTGCTCTTCCAGTCACCGGCACCGAAGCTGCCGGTCTGCGTGGATGCAGCTGCCGGCTGATGCGCCTGCACGCGCACGGCGGCCAGTTCCGTCGGCGAGCGCTCGGGCGCCTCGGCGAGTTCATTGGCATGAAGGGGCAGCGCGGCGCACAGGGCGGCGGACAACAACGTAGGGCGGAAGCAGCGGTTCATTCGATTCGTCATCAGCTGGGGGAGACGAAGCGAAGGCGCGCACGCGCACCGACCCATCACGGCGGTATGCCTGCTGCTCAAAGCTCCCTACGCCGGTGCAAACCGGATCAGGTTCCAAGGGACTCTCTCAGCCTAGTTTCGCCAGGCACCCCCGCTTCTGTGACTATTTCACTACAAACCGTACGGATTTGCGAGCCTGCCCTCAGGCGGCCGCGTGCAGCGCCTTCAGCAGGCCCTGCCCCGCCGCGGTGCTGAACCAGTCAGCATGCCCCAGCAGGAAGGTGTGGTAGGCCACGTCGGCATTGGCAGGCGAGCGTGTCACACCCTCGAAGTACTCCACTTCCGACAGCGCGAAATCGAGCTGCACGATGGGCAGCAGATCGGCCAGCAGATGGACGCGCTCGGCCGATAGCGGCACGATCTCGCGGTAGCCGGCCAGCAGCGCCAGCGCGATATCCGCGCGCACCGCCTCCGCGCCGCGCTCCAGCGCCAGCCAGGCGATGGCGTTGCGTTCGATCGCGGTCGCAAGATCGAACAGGGCGCTGGTCGGTGAGGCCAGCCCGAGATCCAGCACGGTGTCGACCACGGTGGCAGTGCCCTGCTGGCGCCAGAGCAGATTGGAGACATGCCAGTCGTTGTGCGCCCACAGGCGCGGTTCGGCCTGCAGGCGCACGGCCAGTCCGGCATGCCATGGCAGCACCGCCCGCCGCAGATCGCCCTGCCAGTCCTGCCGTTCAAGATAGGCTGCCAAGCCCGGGCGATCCGCGAGATCGGCCTGGATGGCGGCGACCGGATCGGCGGCACGCAGCAGGTCATCGCGCGCGACCAGCAGATGGGTGCTGCGCTGGGGGGCGTCGTAACGCGCCGATGCCAGATGCAGTGTCGCCAGCATCCGCCCGGCTTCGCGCGCCTGCGCGTTATCGGTCAGCAGCGTCCAGGACGGTGCGTCGCGATACAGATCCTGACCACGGCCCACGCTGTGCAGCTCGTAGGTCCAGCCCTCGTGCTCGACCGCCGTGGCGCCATCGCGGTCATCCAGCACGTCGACCACGGGCACGCCGTGATCGGCCAGGTGCCGGATGAAGCGATGTTCCTCGGCCAAGGTGGCCGCCGTCCGGACACTGCCGTGGTGGCGTTTGACGAACACCCGCTCTCCGCCACTTTCAACGATGGCCGCGGCGGACAGTGGCCGCGGGCTGTGCCACAGCAGCCGGCAGGCGCCGGCCAGCGGCGCGAAGCGCTCGCCGAGCCAGGTGATCTCGCGGTCGCTGATGGCGGGCCAGTCGGCGGCCACCTCATCGTTGTTGAGGCCTTGGACGCGGTGGGTGCTGTTGCTCATGGGATGAAGGGATCGATGACGGCGAAAAGGCACGCTGTCACCAGACAGTGGGCGCGGCGAGGATACCAAGCCTCGCCCTGCCAAGGGGAACAGATGCGTCCCGTCAGGGAGTGCCGTTGCCTTGCTTCGCAGCGGCAGACTTGGCCGGCAGCAGCCGCGGCTGCTCCGCATACCAGTCACGGGCACCGGCGAGGTGCCACTTGCGCTGCTCGCCCTGCAGCTCGATGCCGGCGCCCAGCACGCCCCAGCGCAGGTAGAGATCGCCCCGGCGCTTGCCATGGCTCAAGTCCAGCCTTGCCTGCAGGGACAACCGCTCGTTCTCGGCCTGCAGGTCCTCCACGATCAGCTCGCCGCTGCGCCAGCGCAGCTGCCCACTGGCCTGTACCTCGCCGGAGTCGAGCATCCCGAGCACCCAGCGCGGGTACTCGCTGCGTTGCGCGAACACGCCAAGCAACGGCCCGGCATCGCGCAGGCGCAGGTCGGCCAGCCCATCCACCTGGAATGGCGCCGCCGCATCGATGTGACCACTGCGGATCGCCACCTTGCCCCACCAGCGTCCGTCACTCCTTTCATCGCCGACGTGGATATTGCGCAGCTCCACCGTGGTGCCGCCGAGATCGAACTGGCGGCTGTCGAAATCCGCACGCTGCAGGCGCGCCTGCAGCTGCGCATCGCCGCGCATCGCAATGCCTGCCACGCTCAAGCGGGCGCCGCTGCCACGCAGATCGGCGCTGCCCTTGCCCACCCGGCCGGAGGCATCCAGCGAGACATCTCCACTGAGCAGGCCGGTACCGCCAAGCAGGCGCACGTTGTCGTTGCCGAGGTAGCGGTTGTAGGCGGTCAGGTCCGGCACCCGCGCATCGGTGAAGCGCAGCTGGGCGCGCATGCCGTCACTCAACTGCTTCAGGCGCGCATCACCACGCAGGCTCAGCGCCAGTTGCCGCCCATCGAACAACACCGCCTTGGGTGCGTTGGTCGGCGCGGCCTGGAAGCGGGGAATCTGCACCTTCAGTTCCGCCTGCGCGGGTGTTCCTTCGACAATCCGGCCCTGTGCGTGGGCATCGCCACGCATCCGAACCCCTGCGACCTCCGCCACGGCCGCCACCTGCGGGATGTCCACGGTACTACCGGGTGCGAGTTCGCCGTCGGCGATGATGACGTCTGCCTTAAGCAGGCCACCCCCATCAAGATGGAACCAAGGCTTTTTCACGAACAGATCGCTGATCCAGTTCAGCGACTGGAACTGCCATGCGCCCTGGACGTTGCCGGACAAGCGCGGCAGCAGCTCGGCCGGCGCCTGGAACGGAATCTTCCGGCCGGTAATGCGGAGATCGGCATCGAGTTCACTGCCCGTCTCCGGATCGCGCGGCAGCCGCGCCTGCACGCGCATGTCCTGCGCTACGTCCAGCTGCAGCGACAGCAGGCCGCGGTCGTCGGCATGCACGCCGGCATGCAGCGGCAAGCGCCAGACCAGCCGGCTGCCCGGTCGCAGCGCGCCCTCCTCCAGCGTCACATCCGCAGTGAGGCGGGCGTTGGACACCGCACTGCCGACCTTCACGTGCGGGCCGCCGGTATCGATGCGCAACCCCTGACTGCGGGCGTCGATCTGCAGCTGCGCCCAGGTAATGCCCAGTTTCTGCAGCCCCGGCGCGTCGTCACGATAGTGCCGCGGGAAATGGAAGCGCGCAGCGATATGCGCATCGTCGAGCACATTGACGCCGCCAAAACTGACCTGCGCGTCATCGAAGCCTGCCGTGGAATCGAACAGCTCCGACGGCCCGCCTTTGAGCTGTTTGAGGAAGCCGACCGTGCCGTGGCCCTGCCCCACGATCAGCAGCTTGCCGAAGCGCCCACTGCGGATCGTGTCGCTGTGGATCGCATCGAAGCGCAGGGTCCAACCCCGGTCGCCGCGCGGCGGCGGCGGAATGGCGTTCTCGACCCGCTCCACCTCCGCTTCCACCCCGGTCGCGTCGATACGCGGGATGCGCACTTCCTTGCGCAACAACGCCGGCAGGTCGATCCATGCACTGGCCCGATCGGCACGGAACACATACTGAGTCCGATTGGCCTGGCCGCGCATGCGGATGTTCCAGACCACCGCCTGGCCGGGCATCAAGGTCACCGCCGGGCCGGTCTGCATCGTGAATTTTTCAGGTTTGCGGTTGGTCACCGCATCGAACAGCGGCGTATTGAGGAATACGTTGCCCGCCAGCAGGTACAGCGCATACAGCGCCAGCAGCGAGAGCAACGCCACGCGCCACGGCCGGGGCCAGCGCCGGACGCGCTCGGGAATCAGGGGCATGTGGATCCGCAACAGGAAGCAGGATGACGACCCACTATCGGCAACGCGCAGCCGTCACCGCGTGAAGGCCCCGCGCCGGAAGGCCTCTCATGGCCCACCCACGGCTCAGGAACGTCGTGCTGCCTGCTGCGCCTGGAAGAACGCCACCGTCGGGGCCAGGCCCAGGTGCGAAAGCTGGGTCGCAGCGCCCTCGGCCGAGCCCTGTGCAGCCTCGATGACGCGCTCGAACATGTGCGCCTCGTAGGCTGCAACGGCGCCTTGCCAGTCCGGCACCTGACCGAGCTGCGCGGCCAGCTCGGCGGCATCCAGCATCGCCGCGTTGACACCCTCACCGCCGAACGGGGACATCAGGTGCGCCGCATCGCCGATCAGGGTCAGCCCCGCACGTGGATTCCAGCGGTGTCCGACCGGCAGCGCATGGATCGGGCGCGCCACGAATCGAGTGGTACTGGCCCGGAACAGGTCGCGGATCGTTTCGGCGAATCCCTCAAATTCTTCCAGTAGTGCCGTGCGCATCGCCTCGGGCGAGGTGAAATCGAACCGCGTCGCCGCCCAGTCGACGGGAACGCGGAACACCGCGTAGCCGCGCACGTGCGAATGGCCGTTGCGCTGGGCGATGATCATGCGGCCGTCGCCTTCGATGCCGACCTTGCCGCGACCGACCAATGCAGCCAAGCCGGGATGGGCCCGGTCGATGTCGTCGATGCCGAACTCGATGAAGGTCAGCCCGCTGTACTGCGGCCGATAGGGCGACAGCAACGGGCGCACCCTGGACCAGGCACCGTCGGCGCCGATCACCAGATCGAACGGTCCTTCCACCCCCGTGTCGAATAGCAGCTCCCAGCGGTCGTCCGCGCTGCTGCGTACGTCCGCCAGGCGCCGGCCCCAGTGAAGGGTGTCGGCAGGAAGCGAATCGATCAACAGCGCGCGCAATGCCGTGCGATCGACCTCGGGGCGGCTGCGATCGGTGCCTTCGTTGTCTTCGAACAGCACGTGGCCGGCCTTGTCGAGGAGGCGCTCGCCCTGGTCGTCGTGCCGTGCAATCGCGTCGAATGCCGCGCTGAGTCCGGCACGCTCAAGCGCCAGCAGCCCGGACTCGGCGTGCAGGTCCAGGCTGCCCCCTTGTGGGCGTTCGTCAGGATCGCGCTCTGCTTCGTAGACGGTGCTCGGCAGACCATGGGTATGGAGGATCCGAGCCAGGCTCAGGCCCGCGGGGCCGCCGCCGACGATGGCAATGCGAGGGGGGCTGGGCATGGCGTGCATCCGGGATTAACATAGGGGCCTATATTTATAGATAGCCACCTATGGAACGTCAATCCTCATCTCCCCCGCTGTCCACCGACAAGCCCCTCAAGCTGCTGGGCGTGGCGTACCGCGGCTTCCAGAGGATCGTGGATGCACCGTTGCGCGAACTGGGTTTCGCGATGAGCCAGCTCCCTGTCCTGGTGTCACTGAAGCATGGCAACGCCCTGCCGCAGAGCGAACTGGCGCGGATCGCCGGTGTCGAGCAGCCGAGCATGGCGCAGCTGCTCAACCGCATGGAGCGCGACGGGCTGATCCAGCGCCGTCCGGACCCGGACGACCGCCGCAGCCGGCTGATCGCGCTGACCCCGCAGGCACGCGAACGGCTGCCTGCCGCACAGGCGGTCATGGAAGCGGCCAGCGCGAAAGCGACCGCCGGCTTCAGCGCGGCCGACATGGCGCGGTTGCAGTCACTGATGGTGCGCCTCAACGCCAACCTCGAGGCGAGCGACTGATCGGACAAGGCTGATCGCATCCATCAACGCGGCCGTTGCTGATCGGCCACCCGGAGCTCAGGACGCGCCTGGCCCGCGCGGCCCTGCGGCCAAGGCTGGATCGCAAGCCTGCTACCGCGGCAGGCATCCACGTCCTGGTAGACCTGGGTCCTGCCGTTGGCGAAGGTGAAGCGCAGGTCGTAGCGGCAGCCCTCGCCAGCCAGGTCCACCGTCACCGCATCGCCGCCCCCGGACAGCCTGCGCACCAGGGCACGGGGCGCGAACGCGTCACTGCCGGCAGGCGCGACCTCCACCGCACTCACGCTGTCATGCGCACGGTTGACGAGGGTCAGATAACGGGCGTTGGCGGCGCCGGCAAGCGGTACCGTCACGGTGGAGAGCAGTCCGGCAAGGGCAACGGCGCGGGTCAGGGTCATGGCAGCGGTCTCCAGCAAGGAAGGGATCTCGGCAGCGCCTGCATCACAGGGCGCGTTCCGGTCGTCCCATCTCGCCGTCGCGGCGGCGGCCCGGCAACCGGTCCGGGACCAATCGTCGCCACGCGCGGACCAATCGTAATGAGGCCTCATGGCGCTTCCCGTGCGCACGTCCGCCTGCCTAAGATGACCTCCGCCAGAAACGCCTGGCCCGGAACCCACCATGTACCTCCGCCTTGGCAGCACCCGGATCCGCCTGTCCCGCTACCTCGCCGTGTGGACGGCGGTGGCCGTCATATTCGCCGTCCAGACCTCGATCAACGCCGGCCTGCCGAACAGCCAATGGCCCCTGTGGGACCTCATGCGCTGGTCGCTGATCCAGTGGTATACGTGGGCCGCGCTGGCACCGACGGTCTTCCGCCTCGCCGAGCGCTTCCCGGTGCGCGGCACCGGTCGCTTGCACGGCCTCGGCGCGCAGGTAGTGGCCAGCCTGTGCATGACGGTCATCGCGATGATCGTGGGCGCACTGGTGTCTACCCTGTTCGAGCCCAGCGGTTTCTTCGAGCAGCTGGGCTACTTCCTGGAGCAGCACTTCGCCATCGGGCTGCTGACCTACTGGACCCTGTTCGCGATCCAGCAGGCCCTTCACTTCCACGCCGAGAAAGCCCGCCGTGAACTGGAAGCCAGCCAGTTGGCCACCGAACTGGCGCAGTCGCGGTTGCGCTCGCTGAAATCGCAGCTGCAGCCGCATTTCCTGTTCAACACGCTGCACGCGATCATTACCCTGCTGGACGAGGACAAGGTCTCGGCCGAGGACATGCTGCTGCGCCTGAGCGAGCTGCTGCGCGCGTTCCTGGAGGACTACGACGGCCAGGAAATCAGCCTGCGCCAGGAGCTGGACCTGATCGAGCTGTACCTGGGCATCCAGCGCACCCGCTTCAAGGACCGGCTGACCACCCGCACCTACATCGGCCCGGAGACGCTGGACTGCGCGGTGCCCAGCCTGATCCTGCAGCCGCTGGTGGAGAATGCCCTGCGCCACGGCATCGGCCAGCGCGTGGGCAGCGACACCATCGAGATCGAGGCCCGGCGCGACGGCGATGCGCTGTGCATCGAGGTGCGCAACCGCAACAGCACCCTGTCGGTCGAGCCGGCCGCATCGGACGGGCATGGCATCGGCATGTCCAACACACGCCTGCGCCTGAAGGAACTGTACGGCGATGCCGCCGAGGTGAGGCTGGACATGATGTGGCCGGAAGGTGTGGTGTGCCGCATCCGCGTTCCGTTCCGGGAACTGGAGAGCGCCGACGATGCACCGGAATTCTTCCCGGGCACAGCGCCGGCATGAGCCTCACCGTTCTCGTGGTCGATGATGAGCCGATCGCGCGGCACGCGGTCATCCGGTTGCTGCGCGATGATCCTGAGCTTGAGATCGTCGGCGAATGCGGCGATGGCGTATCGGCGGTCAACGCCATCCGCAACCAATCGCCGGACCTGGTCTTCCTGGACATCCAGATGCCGGCGATCACCGGCCTGGACGTGGTCGCCACCATCGGTGCCGAGCGGATGCCGGCCACCGTGTTCGTCACCGCCTACGAGCAGTACGCCGTGAAGGCCTTCGAAGCCAATGCCGTGGACTATCTGGTCAAACCGTTCAGCCGCGAGCGCTTCGCCGCCACCCTGCAGCGGGCCAAGGCGCGGCTGTCGGCGGCCCGCGGGGTGGGCGCGCAGGCCTCGACGCAGATCCTGCAGGCGCTGGATGCATTGCGGCAACGTGACGCGTATCTGCAGCGCATCCCGGTGCGTGTGGAGGAGCATGTGGTGCTGGTGGCAGTGGATGACATCGTCTGGATCAAGGCCGCGCGCAACACGGTCGAGATCCACCTGGTCGACCGCGTGCATGAGCTGCGCGAGACCATGGCCACCCTCGCTGCCCGGCTGGACCCGCGGCACTTCGCCCGCGTGCACCGCTCGGCGATCGTCAATGTGCGCCGGGTCAAGGCGATCCATCCGTGGTTCAACGGCCACCACGTGGTGACCATGGACACCGGCCAGCAGCTGCGCATGAGCCGCTATCAGAACGAGGCGTTTCTCAAACTGGTGTCCACACGCAGCGAATGAGGCTGCCGGGCATGGCCCGGCCGCCCGCTTCAGTCGGGCATCCGCTCACCCGTGCGCAGGGTCAGCACTTCCACCCCATCGGCGGTCACCAGCACGGTGTGCTCGGCCTGCGCCGACAGTTTCCCGTCGCGGGTGGTCACCGTCCAGCCGTCCTCACTCATGTCGATGGCCGCGCGGCCCTGGTTGATCATCGGCTCGATGGTGAAGGTCATGCCCTCTTCCAGCTCGAGCCCGTCGCCGCGGCGCCCGTAATGCAGCACCTGCGGTTCTTCGTGCATCTCCTGGCCGATGCCATGGCCGCAGAATTCGCGCACCACGCTGTAGCCATGCGCCTTGGCATGCTGCTGGATCGCAAAACCGATGTCGCCCAGCGTCGCGCCCGGGCGCACCACCCCGATCCCCTTCCACATCGCCTCGCGGGTCACCCGCACCAGCCGCTTGGCCGCGTAGTCGACCTCACCGATCAGATAGGTCTTGCTGGAATCGGCGATGTACCCCCCCTTTTCCAGCGTGATGTCGAGGTTGACGATGCTCCCGCTGCGCAGGATGGCATCGGCCGAGGGCACCCCATGGCAGACCACGTTGTCGATGGACGAATTGAGCACGTAGGCGAAGCCATACTGTCCCTTGCTCGCCGGGCGCGCCTGCAGCTCATCGACGATGAAGCGCTCGACCCAGTCGTTCACCTGCAGCGTGCTCATGCCTTCCAATGGCAGCGTGTCCAGCGCTTCGAACACCTGGGCCAGCAGGCGTCCCGATGCGCGCATCAGCGCCTGTTCTTCAGCGGTCTTGATCATGCTTCGGCCACCCGCAACGCGCCCGGTTCGACCCCGGCGGCGCGCAGTTCACGGCTGACGATCTCCTGGTAGCTCATACCCGGATTCATTTCGCACAGCATGCCGATCTTGATCCAGAAGCCCGCCTGGGCATTGATCGAGCGGCCCGAGACGCCGCTGGCGCGGCGCAGGTTGTCGTGTAGTTCGTCGTCGATGTTGACGATGCCCATGGGCGAGCCTCTCTAAAAAAATGATATACACATCATATATGTTTCGTATATCACATGAGAAGGCCCGCCCCGGATCGTTCAGCCGGTGTACGCCGTCGCCTCGATCTCGAACAGCATGCCGTCCAGTGCCAGCCGCGGCACCGGGATGAGCGTGCAGGTCGGCGCACGGCCCAAGGGCCAGCGGCGGCCGATCTGATCCGAGAGGATGCCGAGCCGGTCCTGATCGTGATCCACCACCAGCACGGTCAGCTTTGCCACGTCGGCCAGGGTGGCACCGGCCGACGCCAGCGCGAGGCTGAGGTTGTCCAGCGCCTGGGCGACCTGCGCCTCGAAGCGCGGCGACAACGCGCCATCGGCGGTTTCCCCGCCCTGCCCGGCGATGTGGATCACGCGGGCCGGCAGCCGCACCACGGCAACGTGGGAATAGCCGTTCGCGGTCGGGTCGTACAGCCCGGACGGATTGATGAAACCAAACAGGCCGGCAGGCGCAACAGGGGTATCGGTCAACATGGGGGGAGGCGTCGTCGGGGAGTGAGTGCGCAGTCTCCGGCCTCAACTGCGGTTGAGGTCAACGGCGCGCACTGCAACGTTGCGATGCGCCGTCGCATTGCCCGTGCAGAGCTGCCAGAATCGCGACCGGGCATCCGGAGAACCGCATGAGCGACAAGGACGTGGCATTGGCCGGGTTTTCGGACCGGGAAAGCGCGTGGGCACAGGAATCCAGGGATCTGGGCCGACAACTGCTGACGATCTATGCCGGCACGAGCGAGGTCACCCCGAACGCGCTGGACACGGCCTTCCGGCGTTGGAAGGCCGACGATGTCGCCCAGCGCCCTGCCGACAACGTCGTGGCGTGCGGGCTGGGCATCCTCTTCGGTGATTACGTGATTGCCCATCGCGGCGGCGATTGGCGCATGCAGACCGACGCCTATGGCACCGACGCGGTAGTGGTCGGCCCCGCCAAGCTCAAGCTGTTCCCGGTGGCTTCGGTCTCCAAGCGGATGGCCCCGGACAATGAGGACATCGCCTTCTTCGAGCCCATCTGGGCCAGCCTGCCCCCGGCTCACCTGCCCGACCCGACGCCGCCCGTGCCCTGGTGGCGCCGCCTTTTGGGGCGACCCTGAGTCCCGTCCCCGGCCTCAGGTCCAGGCCGGATCGGCGGTGAAATCGATGGTCAGCCAGAACTCACTGCCGCGCGCATCCAGGCGCTCGGCGATCTCATCACGCAGCCGGTCCACATTGCCGATGTTGCCGATGACCGTTTCCGGGTGGGTGAGGATGTGGATCTCCACGAAACGCATGCGGCCCATCTTGGCCACGTGGCTGGTGAAATCCAGATAGCCGTGTTCGGCGACGAAGTCTTTCATCACCGCCTGCACGCGCGCATCCAGCGTATCCGGCGCCACCTGCAGGACCTCTCGCATCGCCTTCCACGCGCTGCGCAGCGGTACGGGCAGCACCGCGACGCTGATCGCGGCCAGCACCAGCGGGTCCAGATAGGGAATCCAGTGGGCATGCGCGCCATCGCGCAGCAGCAGCGCGATCGCGAACGCCAGCACGACGGCCAGGCTCATCATCCCGCTGAGCAGCCACGCGCGCACATCCAGCCAGAGCAACGCCGAATGCAGCTGCATCGCGCGGGTACGCACGTACGCGGCCATGGCCAGGTTGCTCACGCACAGCAGAGCCGCCCACAGCAGCGCCGGCCCGGCCTTGACCTCGTGCCCGCCGGTGGTCAGCCCGATCACCGAATTGGCCAATGCATAGATGCAGGCCAGCGACAGGATCGCCCCGCCAAGGGCCTCCACCATCGGCTCCAGATGCCAGTAGCCGTACTGGAAGCGCGGGCTTTCTTCCCGCGCCACCAGCCGCAGCACCGACAACGCCACCAGGGTCAGCGCCACGTCCACCAGGCTGTAGACCCCATCGAACAGGATGGCCTGCGACCCCACCAGCAGGCCGCCGATGAAGCCGATGGCGCTGACCGCCATCGTCACCCCGATGGAGAATGTGAGGACCCGTTGCTCGCGTGCTGTATCCATCGCTGGCCGAGGGTCCTGCGCGCGGGCGTCAGACCTTCAGCACCTCCACCTTGTAGCTCGGCGCATCGCCGTCGGTATCAATGATAAGCCCGTGCACATCCGACTCGAAGCCCGGGAAGCGCGCATTCTGCTCGCGGGCGATCCGCAGCGACTGGATGATCGGCTCGTCGCTGCTGCCGAAGCGCTCGCCCGGCATGATGGTCGGGATGCCCGGCGGGTACGGCACCAGCATGGTGCCAGCGATGCGGCCGCTGATCTGCTCGATGTCGACCCGTTCGATCTGGCCACGGACCAGATGGTCATACGCCTCGGCCGGGGTCATCACCGGCTCGGGCAGGTCCACGTACATCGCGCGCATCACCTGGGCCACACCGAACTCGTCGTTGAAGGCGTGCAGCGCATCGCAGAGGTCGCGCAGGCCCCAGCCGGCGTAGGCGATCGGGAACTCGGCCGCGAGCTGCGGCAGCGCACGGGTCAGCGGCGCGTTGCTGTCATAGAGCTCCTTGAAGGCCATCAGCTCGGTGACCAGGGTGCTCCACTTGCCCTTGGTGATCCCCATGGAGAACAGGAACAGCACGGAATAGAGATTGGTCTTCTCCACCGTGATGCCACGCGTCCACAGGAACTTGCTCAGTACCGCGGCCGGAATACCGCGCTGCCCCATCTCGCCGTCCATCGACAGCCCGGGCGTGAGCAGGGTGACCTTGATCGGATCGATCAGCACGTAATCGTCGACCAGGCCATCGAAGCCGTGCCAGTGCGCGTCCGGCTGCAGATACCATTCGCTGCGCTTGGCCACCATCGGGGCCGGCGCATCGCCCTTGGCCAGCGAACGTTCCAGCTTGTCCGGCTGCCACACACTGAACCACCAGTCGTCGCGGCCCAGATCCTCGCGTACATGCAGCATCGCGCGGCGGAACGCGATCGCCTCATCGTGCATTTCCTGCACCAGCGATTCACCCGCCGCACCTTCCATCATCTTGGAGGCCACAT
This sequence comes from Stenotrophomonas sp. PUT21, assembly GCF_052232875.1. Classification (NCBI taxonomy): domain Bacteria; kingdom Pseudomonadati; phylum Pseudomonadota; class Gammaproteobacteria; order Lysobacterales; family Lysobacteraceae; genus Stenotrophomonas; species Stenotrophomonas sp. PUT21. Next base: position 2,089,218 of record NZ_CP197645.1, read on the forward strand.
CACAGGCGGCGATCACGCCGTAGTGCGGGCTGGTGGTGGTGTGCATCATGAAGGCTTCGTTGAAGCGTTCGGCATCCAGCGCATGGGTGGCCGCGTTGCGCACGTGGATCATCGAGGCCTGCGAGAACGCGGCCAGCAGCTTGTGCGTGGAGTGCGTGGTGAAGATGATCGCATCCTGCTCGCGCGGCTTGCCCTTGGCCATGCCGTAATGGTTCTCATAGAACGGATGGAACGCGGCATAGGCATACCAGGCTTCGTCGAAATGCAGGTAATCGACCGCGCTGCCGATCTCTTCGGCGATCTTTTCGGCGTTGTAGCACAGCCCGTCATAGGTCGAATTGGTGACCACCGCGATGCGCGGCTTGGAACCGGCCTTGTAGGCCTTGCTGGCCAGCGGGTTGGCGGCGATGGCCTGCTGCAGCGACTCGGGCGTGAACTGGTCCAGGCTGATCGGGCCGATGATGCCGTGCGCGTTGCGGCTGGGGGTGAAGTACACCGGGACGCCCCCGGTCATGATGAGTGAGTGCAGCAGCGACTTGTGGCAGTTGCGGTCGACGAACACCACATCGCCCCGCCCCACGGTCCCGTGCCAGACGATCTTGTTGGCGGTCGAGGTGCCATTGGTGACGAAGAAGGTGTGGTCGGCACCGAAGTTGCGCGCCGCCTCGTTCTCGGCCTCCTTGATCGGGCCGGTGTGGTCGAGCAGCGAGCCCAGCTCCGGCACCGAGATCGACAGATCGCTGCGCAGGGTGTTCTCACCGTAGAACTGGTGGAACGCACGCCCGACAGGCGACTTGGTGAACGCTACGCCGCCGGCATGCCCCGGCGTATGCCAGGAGTAGTTGGACTCGGCGGTGTGGTGGATCAGCGCCTTGAAGAACGGTGGCAGCAGATTGGCCATGTAATCTTCGGCCGCGCGCATTACCTGGCGTGAGATGAAGCTCTTGGTGTCTTCGAACAGGAAGATGTAGCCGTGCACGAACTTGAGCAGCTTGCTGGGCACCTTCTCGATGGTGCGCCGCTCGCCGTACAGGAACACCGGCAGGTTGGCGCGGCGGGCGGTCTGTTCGCGCAGGAAGCCCAGCAGGCGCTGGAACTGCTCCGGGTTTTCCTCGGTGCCGTCGATGGAGATCAGCACCGCCGAGGCCGCCACATAGGTGCGCGCGCCGGCCTGGGCATCGGCCAGGGTCAGGCCGCACAGCACGCGCTGGTCGTTCTTGCGCAGTTCGTCCACCAGCGCACGGATCAGGATGCCGCCGATGCGCGGGGATTCGTAGTCGTCGTCGATGACGATGATCGGGTAATCAAGGGACTTGAAGTACACAGGGATTCTCCTGGGGCAATATCACGAAAGCGTCGTGCGGACAGCGGCGTCGAGCGCGGGCAGCTGGCCGCGCTGGCGGCGACGCTCCTCGCTGAAGAACGGGTAGAACACCGTGATGAACAACACGAACAGGAAGGCGTACTGCACGATGTTGCCGGCCGAACCGAAGATCGCCCACAGGCAGTACACGACGGTGACGCTGGTCAGCAGCCAGAACGCGCCGGTATGGACCAGCGTGTGCGAGCGCTCGACCACGAAGTAGCAGGCCACGCAGGAGTAGATGTACGGCAGCAGGGTCAGCACGACCGCGGCCGAGGTGATCACATCGAACTGGGCCGAGGCGGTCTTGGAGGTGGAGGTGACCAGCACCGCCAGGGTCATCAGCACCGCCACGATCAGCACGCCCTTGACCGGCACGTCGTCCTTGTTGGTCTTGCTGAAGATGCTGGGGAACAGGCCGTCATCCGAGGCCGCCTTGGCGCTCTGCGCGGTCAACAGGATCCAGCCGCCGAGCGAGCCGGCTGCACCGACGAAGGCGCACAGGCTTACCAGCGCCCCGCCCCAGCCACCCACCGCATTGGCGGCGGCCAGTGCGAACGGCGCATCGGAGACCTGCAGGTCGCCATTGGGCACCATGCCCATGATCACCGAGGAGCTGGCGATATAGGCGATCGCGGCCAGGAACACGCCGCCCAGCGTCGCGCGCGCCACGTTCTTCTCCGGGTTCTCGACCACGCCGGCAGTCACCGAGGCCGATTCCACGCCGATGAAAGCCCACAGGGTCAACGCGGCGGCACTGGAGATCGCGCCGAAGTTGGACTCCCCGGAAACGTTGTAGGCGCCCTTGAAGATGGTCGGATCGAAGAAGAACCAGCCGAAGATCGCGATACCCAGGATCGGCACCAGCGCGAAGCTGGTGGTCACCGTCTGCAGCTTGCTGACGAACGACGGGCCGATCACGTTGGCGAAGCTCAACGCCCATACCAGGGCCAGCACCGCGATGCAGCGTGGCAACGGCTCGGACAGGATCGGGAAGAAGTAGCTGAAATAGCCCACCGCCGCGATCGGGATGGCGACGTTGCCGATCCAGTTGGCGAACCAGTAGATGGTGTTGGTCTGGAAACCCATGTAGGGGCCGAACCAGTCCCTGGCGTAGGCATAGGGACCACCGGCCTTGGGGGCCAGCTTGCCGAGCTTGGCGAACACGAAGGCCAGCAGCAGCGCGCCGGCGGTGGTGATCAGCCAGCCCCAGATCGAGGCCGTGCCGATCTTGGCCAGGCTGGAGGGCAACAGGAACACCCCCGACCCCATCATGTTCCCGGCCACCAGGAAGGTGGCACCGACCACCCCGATTTTCTTCGCTTTTGCCATGACGCTTGCTCCTTTGCCAGGCAGGGACCCGGTCATGCCGGGCGTTGGGAGTTACTTGATGAAGTTGTACTGGAGGCTGCCCTGCAGCCGCATCGTGTCGCCGCGTTGTCCACTCTGCTGTTCCAGCTGCCCGTAAAGCAGCTCCATACCCATCGTCCAGGACGGGGCCGGGCTCCAGAGCAGGTTGAAGACGCCGTAGCGGCTCTGGCGGAACGCATCGGCCGCCAGCGCATCGTTGCGTCCACTGGTGAGCTGGCCGTAGATCAGGTTCGAGCGCCACAGCGGCGACCAGTAGTGCGTGTAACCGACGAAGCCGCCGTACAGCGACAACGCCTGCAACCGCCCGTCGGCGGTCACCACCGCGTCCATGCCCGAGCCGGTCAGGTCGGCGGTGTAACGGGCCAGGCCCTTGCCGCCGAGCATGCCGAACAACAGCAGGTCCTGATCACCGACCGCGGCCGAGCCACTGAGCTGCAGGCCACCGGCGAAGCGGCGGCCGTCGCCGGCATCGCCGTCGTACCCCAGGCTGCGCGCGACCGCGCCCAGCTGCAGATGGCCCCAGTCACGCTCCATGCGCGCCGTCACGGTGACGTCCGGCAGCGAGTCCACCGGCATGACCCCCTCGGCGGGGTTGCTCAACTGGGTATCCGGATCCTCGGCGGCCACGGTGAGGGTATTGCCCTTGCCCATTGCGAAGCTGTGGTGGATGCCGGCCACCAGCAGGTACCCCGCTCCCCCCGGCCCGGCGAAATCCAGGGTGTCAGGCAGGCTGTCGGCGTCCATGAAGGTGGAATAGCCATAACCGGCGTAGGTGTTGCCCAGCTGCCCGTAGGCGTGGCGCAGGCGGAACTGATAACTGTCGCTGCTGCCGAAAAAGTCGTTTTCCAGATAGAAGCGCAGGTTGCCATGCGTGGTCGGGCGCCGCGCCTCGAAGCTGAAGCGGGTCTGCTTGGCATGCAGGGTGAAGTTGGAGACATCCCGGTGTGCACCGCCGACCGGAATCGAAGAAGTGACGAACTGTTCCTGGTCACCGGCCGCGCGCGAATCGGCGATGGCATCGAGCTTGGCGTACCCGCCGATGCGGATCAGGGTGTCGGTGTTGGGGATCGCGAAGAAGCCTTTCAGCTCGGGATCGGTCGGCCCGGCAGCGCTGTCCGGTCGGGAGGCGGCGGTGGACGGATCAGCAACGGAATCGCGTTGCGGGAGAATCGCCTGGCCCATGCCGGGTACCTGGGCTTGGGCAGTCACGGGCGCTGGCGAGGGTGGCGGAGTCGTGCTCGTACCCGGCGCAGCGGCCGGTGCCGCGATGGCTACCGGCGGCGCGGACGGAGGTTTGCCGGATTCGATCGCCTCCAGGCGTTTTTCCATCTGTTCCAGTGTCTGCCGCAGCGTCTGAATGTCCTGCCGCAGGGCAGCGGCCGAATCCTGCGCATAGCCCGGCGCCGCAGCGAATGCTGCCACGCATGCGACCGTCAACACAGCCAAGCGCATAACGTCCTCCTTGAACCGTACACAGTCCCGCGGGTCCAGGCCGGCCGACGTCCAGGACGCCGCCGATCATGGGCACGCAGCCCGGCACTGCACTGCGCGCGACCTTCTCCGGCGCGCGATCCGGTGGCCACCACGCCATCGAACCCGTCGTCCGCATCGGTACGCTCGCACGGGATCCCCTCATCCCTGATGACCGGCGCGTTCAAGCGCGTCGGCCAGCGCCTTGAGTAACAATCGCAAAGTGAGAATGCCGTGAATGTTGCCGGACAGTTTTCTGACTGGGCGGCCACGCGTCCGGTGCGTGCGGGGGAATCCATGAGATAGCGCATGCGGCCAGCTTAGCGACCGCAACGTTTTCGGCCTTGATCCAAATCAAGCCGAGTGCGTCAACGTGCGACGCCGGGCTTTCCCGGCCGCAATACGCCTTCATGACACCCAAACGCAACGCGCCGGGTTCAACCCGGCGCGTTGTGCAGCGATACCGCGGTCCGCTCAGCGCGGGCCGAGCACCACGGTCATGTCATCGCCCTGCGGCATGCCGGAACGGCGTTGCACCATTCCCTGGGCATCCTTGAACAGAATGCCCGGCGTGCCCTGGAAGCCCAGTTCAATCATCAGCACCTGATTCGCATCGAGCTTGTTGGCGACCTCCGCCGTCAACGATGCCGCCGGCTTGATGCCACCGCGATCGAACAGCCGTTCGTTCTCCAGCAGCGCGGCACTGGGGTTGGGGGCGGTAAGGATCGCAGCCGCCTTGGCCGGGCTGTCCTCACGGATCACGCCGACCATGACGTGGCGAAGCTGCACCTTGCCGGCATCCACCCACGGCCGCGCGGCTTCCCAGAAACGATGGCAGTACGGGCAGTTCGCATCGCTGAAGGTGTAGACCACGCGCGGTGCATCGGCGCGGCCGTCACGCACCCAGGCGCTTTCGTCGAGCTTCTTCCAGCTGCGCTCGGACATCGGTTTGGCCACCAGCTTCTCCAGTGGCGCGGCCCCCACGTCTTCGCCATTGGCATCGAACAGGCTCCCGACCACCACGTTCTTTCCGTCCGCGGTGACATACGCCGCCGCAGGCTGCTGGCCGCCGACCACGCCGGCAAACCCGCGCAGGCCACCCGGCGCATCAAACTCGCCGATCACCTCGAAACCATGCTTCTCGATGCCCTTCAGCACGGCCGGGCGGTCGCCGCCAGCCTTCGGCGCGGCAGCACCGGCTTTCGGCGTCTGTGCCTGGCTGCACCCGGCCAGTGCCATCAGCAGCGAGACGGCAAGCACGGTGCCCAACGGGCGCGAGGACTTCAATTTCATGGTGACTCCTGGATTCAAGGAACAAGACAACGCGACGACCGTTACAGGCTGTCGAGCTTGGATTGCAGGCCGGCGGCACTGAGTTCGCCCAGGTGGATGTGCTTCAGCCGGCCCTGCCCATCAAAGAAGAGGGTAGTCGGATAGGCGTGCACCTGCAGCCGCTCGGCAGTGAGCGCGTCTTCGTCGAGCAATACGTTGGCCAGGGTGAGCTGCTCGGCGGCCAGGAAACCCTCGACCTCCTCCCGGGTTTCGCCCTGGTTGACGAACAGGAAGCGGATATCCGGGTGGCGCTGCTGTGCGCGCGCCAGCACCGGCATCTCGCGCCGGCAGGGGCCACACCAGCTTGCCCAGAGATTGACCACCACCGGCTTGCCCTGTGTGTCGGCCAATGCGATTGGCTGCCGCTGCAGCGAGGTCAAGGTGATCGCCGGCAGCGTCACCCGCGATTGCTGCAGCCAGCCAGCGCCGGTAGACAGCACGGCCCAACCGAGCAGGCCCGCCAGCGCAGCGGCGCCCACGGGGCGGCGCAGTGTGGGCCAGCGGCGCACGCGCCACGCCCCCCACCCCAGCCCGACCAGCAGTGCCGGCCACAGCAGGAACCCGCCATCGCCGATCCGCAGCACCCCCCAGGGATCGGCCGCATAGTCGCCCGCGTGCCACATCACGAACGCCACCCGCCCGGCCAGCAGGCCCAGCAGCAGCATGTCCACCACCACCGATCGCGGACGCGGTGCGCCTTCGATGACCGGAGCACGCACCACACTGGCCACCAGCATCGCAATGCCAAGCGCCACCACTACCCACACGACCGCAAGCGGTACCGGGCCTACACTGCTGATCATTGATTCTCTCCGCCCTCGCACGGGACCTGCCAGGTGCGACGGCTGTTGCATCGGGCCCGTCGGCATGGTCCCAGCAAGGCATCAAGGGAGCAAGTGTGCCGGTGTCGCGCGATTCAGGCCGCCGAACGGATCGACTCGACCACCCGGCCGACCGGGCGCGCTGCTGCACGCTCGCGCTGCTGTGCGGCCACCTGGCGGCGATAGCGTGCCGGCGTCAGCCCGACGATGCGCAGGAACAGCCGACGGAACGCACTCTGGTCGGAGTAGCCCACCGCCCACGCCACCTGGTCCACCACCCCACCGGCCTGCAGCAGCAACTGCGCCTTGGCGATGCGCAGGCGCTGGCAATACTCGATCGGCCGCATGCCGGTGGCTTTCAGGAACCGGCGCTGCAAGGTGCGCGGCTCCAGCCCGGCCTGCAGGCAGATGTCATCCAGCCCGACACCGCGTGCCGCAATCCCGTGCAGCCAGCGCTGCGCCTTGAGGATGCAGCGGTCGCCATGCGCGAAGTTCGGGCTGAAGCGCTCCAGATCGTCCAGTTCGGTGCGCGGTATCACCAGCTGCAGCTGCTGGATGACGGTGTTCATCACACTTTGCCCGTACACGCGTGCGAGCAGGCGCAGGCTCAGATACTTCCAGGCCTCCTGGCCGGCGGCCGTCAGCAGGTCACCATCATCGACCAGGGTACGTTCGCTGGGGAGCCAGCTGGGTACCATCGTGCGCAGTGCCGGGCAGCGCGTGGGATCGGGAACACTGACCGAGCGGCCGGCCAGCACGCCCGCTGCCGCCAGCAGCAGCCCCCCCTCGTCGCAGCCAGCCAGCAGGCTGCAGCCATCGTGGCATTCGCGCAGCCAAGCCAGCAGGCGCTCGTCGGGCGGTGCCATGGTCCAGCTCGATTCACTGCCGGGCACGACGATGATCGCCGGCAGGGCATCGCCGAACAGCTCCGCCCCCGCCACCCGCTGCATGCCGCGGGCGGACATCGTCCAGCGCGTGACCAGCATGCGCCCGCCCGTGCGGCGCCCGGCGGCCACGGTGCGGTTGCAACGCTGCGCCAGCTCGGACAGCACGGGCGCGGCGGCGCGCAGGCTGCCGGGGAATTCTACGACCGCAACTTCCATCAGGGTCGGCGTATCCGGCTGCAGCGTGTTGCGGGGTGCGTCCATGGCCATTCTCCTGGGACAGTGCCTGCCGGCGGGGCCGGGCAGAACAGGTCGATACATAAGATGGCCTGAGGCTACGGACGTCCCGGCGGGACGGCCATGCAACTAGTTGTAAATTTCACGCAGACTGAATTTTCAGTGGGGTTCCAGCAAGGCTTGACCCTTGACCAGACTCCAAGGTCCAGAATGGTGCGGTCATCCACGAGGTGCTCATGAACATTGGACAGCTCGCGCGCCAGGCCGGCGTGCCGATCGATACGGTGCGCTACTACGAGCGGCAGCAGCTGCTGCCCACCGCCCGACGCAGCGCCGGCGGCTACCGGGTCTTCAGCGAGTCGGACCTGACCCGCCTGCGTTTCATCCGCCGCGCCAAGGCGCTGGGTTTCAGCCTCGATGAAATCGGCGACCTGCTGGGCTTCAGTGATCAGCGCGGCCAGGACATGGCCCAGATCCGCGACAGCGCAGTGAACAAACTCAGTGACATCCAGCAGCGCATCAACGAGCTGCAGCGCATGCACGGCGCGCTCAAGCAACTCGTCGATGCCTGCCCCGGCCATGGTGATCAAGCCCAATGCCCGATCCTGACCGCACTGACGGAAGCACGCCAATGAACCCGACCCACGCGCATGGGAATGGCGCGCCCGCAGCGAAAGGCCCGTCCTGCTGCGGCGCTCCGCCAGCGCCTTGCGCGGGCATGCACACAGACCCGGTCTGCGGCATGGCGGTGGACCCGGCCACCACCACCCACCACGCCCGTCATGACGGCAGCGATTACCCTTTCTGCAGCGATGGCTGCCGGCGAAAGTTCATTGCCGACCCGCAGCGCTACCTGACCCCGGACGCTGATGCCGCCGAGCCGGTCCCGGCCGGCACGCTGTACACCTGCCCGATGCACCCGGAGATCGTGCAGGAAGGACCCGGCACCTGCCCTCTGTGTGGCATGGCGCTGGAACCGGCGATGCCCAGCCTGGAGGAAGGAGAGAATCCCGAGCTGACCGACTTCCACCGTCGCTTCTGGTGGAGCCTGCCGCTGAGCGTGGCCACGATGGCGCTGGCAATGCTCGCGATGACGCCGGTGCTGCATGGGCTGTCGCCGGATCTGCGGGTGTGGATCGAACTGGCGCTGGCGACACCGGTAGTGCTCTGGGCCGGTTGGCCGTTTCTGCAGCGCTGGGCGCAGTCGATCCGCCACCGCAGCCCGAACATGTGGACGCTGATCGGGACGGGTGTGCTGGCCGCATACGGTTACAGCGTGGTCGCCACCGTCGCGCCCGGCCTGTTCCCGCCGTCGTTCCAGCAGCACGGACATGTTGGCGTCTACTTCGAAGCGGCGGCCATGATCATTTCGCTCACGCTGCTCGGGCAGTTGATGGAGCTGCGCGCACGGGCGAAGACCTCGGCGGCGATCAAGGCACTGCTCGGCCTGGCACCGAAGACGGCGCGCGTGCTGCGCGAGGATGGCCGCGAAGAAGACATCGAGATCACCGCGCTGCAGCCCGGCGACCGCGTGCGTGTACGCCCGGGTGAGAAAGTACCGGTGGACGGCACGGTGGTGGACGGCCGCTCCTCGATCGACGAATCGATGCTCACCGGCGAGCCCGTGCCGGTCGGCAAGACCATCGGCGACACAGTGATCGGTGCGACCCTCAACGGCACCGGCAGCCTGGTGGTGCGCGCTGATCGCCTGGGCGATGACAGCATGCTGGCGCAGATCGTGCAGCTGGTCGCGCAGGCGCAACGCTCACGTGCCCCGATGCAGCGCATGGCCGACACCGTGGCGTACTGGTTCGTGCTGGCGGTGTTGTCGGTGGCGGTGCTGACGTTCTTCGGCTGGGGGCTGTTCGGCCCCGAGCCATCGTGGACGCACGCGGTTCTCAGCGCGGTTGCGGTGCTGATCATCGCCTGCCCGTGCGCACTCGGGCTGGCCACGCCGATGACGATCATGGTCGCCACCGGCCGTGCTGCACAGCACGGCGTGCTGTTCCGCGATGCCGAAGCGATCGAAGCCCTGCGCCAGGTCGATACGCTGGTGGTCGACAAGACCGGTACCCTGACCGAAGGGCGGCCGGCGTTCCGTGATGTGCAGGCGGTGGCGCCCTACCAGCCCGATCAGATTCTGCAGTGGGCGGCGAGTCTGGACCAGGGCAGCGAGCATCCGTTGGCTGCAGCGATCGTCGCGCAGGCGCAGGCGCGTTCGATGCCACTGACCCAGGTGGTGGACTTCGACTCGCTGACCGGCATGGGCGTGCAGGGCGTGGTCGACGGCAAGACGCTGCTGCTCGGCAATACCGCACTGATGGACGAACACGGCATCGCGCTGGATGCGCTGCGCGAGGCGGCCGAGCAGCTGCGCAAGGCAGCGGCGAGCGTGATGTACCTCGCCGTGGACGGCCAGCTCGGCGGTCTGCTCGCGGTCGCCGACCCGATCAAGGCCTCCACTGCCGAAGCGATCGCCCAGCTGCACCGCGATGGCCTGCGCATCGTGATGGCGACCGGCGATGGCGCCGCCACCGCCGAAGCGGTCGCGCGGGAACTCGGCCTGGATGAGGTGCACGGCGAAATGCGCCCCGCCGACAAGGCCGCGCTGATCCGTTCGCTGCAGGCGCAGGGCCGCAAGGTCGCGATGGCCGGTGACGGAATCAATGATGCGCCGGCGCTGGCGAGTGCCGACGTGGGTATCGCGATGGGCAACGGGACCGATGTGGCGATGTCGAGCGCGCAGGTCACGCTGGTCAAGGGCGATCTGCGCGGCATCCTGCGTGCGCGCCAGCTTTCCACCGCGAGTGTGCGCAACATGCGGCAGAACCTGGGCTTTGCGTTTCTCTACAACGGCCTCGGCATTCCCGTTGCGGCCGGCGTGCTGTACCCGCTGGGCATCGTGATGTCGCCGATGCTGGCCGCGGTGGCGATGAGCTTGAGTTCGGTCTCCGTGATCAGCAACGCGTTGCGTCTACGCCATCAGCGACTGCCGGGCGAATGAAGCGCGATTAGTGACGATGTTTCTTCACTTTTTTCTTGCCAATCGAAAACGTCGTCGTTATGATTTCGCTCCTCACGACGTGGGGCCATAGCTCAGCTGGGAGAGCGCCTGCATGGCATGCAGGAGGTCGGCGGTTCGATCCCGCCTGGCTCCACCAATCCGATCATTAGGCCGATCAGATTGCAGTGACAAAATTTGAAGTTTTCGTGCGTCCCCATCGTCTAGAGGCCTAGGACATCACCCTTTCACGGTGGCGACCGGGGTTCGAATCCCCGTGGGGACGCCAGTTTCAAACAGACAGCCCTGACTTCGGTCGGGGCTTTTTGTTTTTCGTGGTCGGTTTTTTTCCGCATGCATTCTTTCTTCGGTATTTCAGAAAAAAGACTTGGCGAACGCTTCACGGCCGCGTAGAATTCCGCCTCCAGCATCGTGGGGCCATAGCTCAGCTGGGAGAGCGCCTGCATGGCATGCAGGAGGTCGGCGGTTCGATCCCGCCTGGCTCCACCACTCCGGACCTTAGGCCGTTCGGGTGTGCTGAACAATTTGATGAGTTTCATGCGTCCCCATCGTCTAGAGGCCTAGGACATCACCCTTTCACGGTGGCGACCGGGGTTCGAATCCCCGTGGGGACGCCACTCATCAGACGAATACCGAGGCCCGGCATGCCGGGTCTTTTTATTCACCGTCTACTGCGGTTGCGATGCGGATGTCCGAAAGGCTTCCACAAACGTGAACAGGCAGATATACTAGGCGGCTCGCGGTACAACGTGGGGCCATAGCTCAGCTGGGAGAGCGCCTGCATGGCATGCAGGAGGTCGGCGGTTCGATCCCGCCTGGCTCCACCACTTCTCCGGACACAGGCCGTCCGATGGAAGCCAAAATTCGGTTTAACGCGTCCCCATCGTCTAGAGGCCTAGGACATCACCCTTTCACGGTGGCGACCGGGGTTCGAATCCCCGTGGGGACGCCAGCTTCAAACAGACAGCCCTGACTTCGGTCGGGGCTTTTTGTTTGATGACCCCTTCCCATCCGGCAAAACCGCCGCTATGATAGGCGGCTCGCAGCACAACTGTGGGGCCATAGCTCAGCTGGGAGAGCGCCTGCATGGCATGCAGGAGGTCGGCGGTTCGATCCCGCCTGGCTCCACCACTTCTCCGGACACAGGCCGTCCGATGGAAGCCAAAATTCGGTTTAACGCGTCCCCATCGTCTAGAGGCCTAGGACATCACCCTTTCACGGTGGCGACCGGGGTTCGAATCCCCGTGGGGACGCCAGCTTCAAACAGACAGCCCTGACTTCGGTCGGGGCTGTTTGTTTATGGGCCTTACGCCACCACCTTCGCCATCCCCACCGAGCGCGGCGCGGTCAGGGCGAAGCCGAACTGCGCATACAGCCGATGCGCCTGCCCATCGGCGATCAGGCTGACATACGCACCGACAGCATTGGCGCGCAGCCAGGCGTCGAGCTCGGCCATCACGGCCTTGCCCAGGCCCTGCCCCTGGCGGTCCGGGACCACGGCGATATCCACCACCTGCAGGAAGCAGCCGCCGTCGCCGATGATCCGGCCCATGGCCAGCAGCCGGTCGCCCTCGCGCAGGCTCACGCCGAAGACCGTGTTGGGCAGGCCACGTGCGGCCGCCTCGGCCGTTTTCGGGCTCAACCCGGCCAGCACCCGCAGCGCGCGGTAGTCCTCCACGCCGGGCGGCAAGGGAATGCAGTGAACGCCAGCGGGCAGCGACATGACACGGATCCGGCTATGAATGGACGCTCAGCATGCCCGACCGTATTCGCAGGATGTGCGACCCACCGGCCTATGCTGTGCCTCTGCCCACCCTGTTCCGCCGCCATGTGCTATTCCGCCCAGATCCGCGCCGATTACACCAAGCTGGTCCGTGAGTACGGCGCCGTGCTGTCGCTGGACGAGTTCGCCCAGCTGTATGCCCACGACGCCGGCAAGCAACGCCCGAAAACCCCCAAGGCGATGGACGACGGCTTTGCCGGTGCCCGCACGGCGCAGGGCCAGGAGATCGTGGCGCGGATACAGCAATGGCATGCCGAGGAGATGCAGGCGCTGGATGAGGAACTGCGCCTGCAGGGCGCGCGATTGAAGGCGGCCGAAGCGCAACTGGCCGCACGCCCCACGCAGAAGGCGCGCAACGAGGTGCGCATCGCAGGCAATCGGATCGAACGTGCGCAGACGCGCCTGTCGGACCTGCAGCGCGCCGGCCTGGTGCCGCGCGACAGCCGCATTTTTCCCGGGGTTTACGCGCCGGTGATCGTCTCCGAGCAGGGGCAGCGCGTGATCAAGCCGATGCGCTACCAATGCCGGCTGCCGGACAAACCCGCGCGTAACGACGTGCTCTATCCCGGCACCTACAACGCACGCCGTGACAGTCTGGAGGGGTACTGGGCCTCCGCGTTCGGCCACCGGCATGGCGTGGTGGTGGTGCAATCGTTCTACGAGCACGTGCCGCGGCATGCACTGGAACAGCGCCTGCTGTCGCCGGGCGAGAAAGCCGAGAACGTGGTGCTGGAGTTCAGCCCGCAGCCACCGCGCGATCTGTTGATCGCCTGCCTGTGGTCGGAGTGGGAAGGGCCGGAAGGCCGCCTGTTGTCGTTTGCCGCGATCACCGACGAGCCACCCGCCGATGTGTCGCGTACGGGCCACGACCGCTGCATCGTGCCGATCCGGCGCGAACATCTGGATGCCTGGTTGAACCCGGACCCCGAGGATCTTGCTGCGCTGTACCGGATCCTGGACGATCGCGAGCCGGTGACATTGGCGCACGCCGAAGCGGCGTGAGGGCAGCTCAGCCGGCGACCGAATCGCCGACGCGTGCACGCCCCAATGCGGCATTCAACTCGGCCGTCAGGTAGGGCTTGGTCAGGATGGTGCCCGACCGGAAGGCCTCGGGCAGATGCTCGGTCGCCATGCCGGTCGCCAGCACGAAAGGAATCTGGCGCGCGGCCAACGCTGCCGCCACCGCTTCACTGGTTTCATTGTTGGCGAGACGATAATCCAGCAGCACCACCTGTGGCTGGGTCTCGCCGAGCAGGCGCAGCGCCTCGGACACCGAGGCGGCCAGCCCCACCACCACCGCGCCGGACTGCGCCAGCTGCATCTGCAGCAGGGCCGCACTCATTTCGTCGTTCTCGACCACCAGCACCCGAAGATCCTGCAGCGCGCTCATGACGACTCCCTGTATGGTTCAGCGCGATGAGTATAGCGTCCTGCGCAGGTGAAACCCTGACAGGAACTTAAGCATTCAGGCCTGCACAAACGTCGACATCTTGTATACACTACGCGGCCAGCCAGCCGAAGTGGCGGAATCGGTAGACGCAGCGGACTCAAAATCCGCCGCCCTTAAAAGCGTGTGGGTTCGAGTCCCACCTTCGGCACCATGGAAAACCAGAACGCCCCGGATCGACGGATCCGGGGCGTTTTTTTCGTTCTGCGGCGGCTCGACAGCGCCGCGGCGACTACTCCGCCGGCGCAATCGGCGGCAGGGTATGCGGCCGCATGGGCGGCACGGCCGGCACCGCCGGTGCTTCGCGCCACAGCAGCACCAGCCGGCAGTCTCCCGCCTTTCGGCGGCACATCGCCTCGGCCTTGCGCTGGGCAGCGGCATCGTCCTGCGCAGAGAGGGCAAAGCCCATCGCACCCGTGCCCGCATACAGCGCCGAGTATCCAGTTTCCGAAGTGCTCGCCACACTGCTGCAGTTGGATGAGCGCTGCGCGCAGTACCCCAGCGCCTCTTGCAGGGCCGCGCTGACGCTGCGGTTGTTCATCGAATAGCCGTACGTGCCGGTGTCGGCATCGTAGGACACCGCCGACGCCGCGCCCGCAGCGCAAGGTATGGCCAATCCTATGGCCAGCAACATGACCCACCGTGGCGCAATCCGCATTGTGTACTCCGACCTTGGCGTGAAAGGTGGAGTATCCCAAAGGCCGCGCGCCGTGTGCATCTCTGTTTACCGCGGCGCGCGGTCAGCGGTTCCCTCACGGCAGTCAGACCAGACGCAGTGCGGGCTGGCCAGCAGTGGGATTGAGGTGCGCCGTGCGAGGCGCACCGGCCCCCGCCACCCGGAACGCAGCCACCGTCTGCAGCAACTGCGTGGACTGCTCTTCCATGCTGCGGGCCGCCGCCGAAGCCTCCTCCACCAGCGCGGCATTCTGCTGGGTGCTCTCGTCGATGTGCTCGACCACCTGGTTGATCTGCTCGATGCCTTCACTCTGCTGCTGGGCTGCAGCGCTGATATCGGCCATGAGATCGCTCACGCGCTTCACGCTGACCACGATCTCGTCCATGGTGCGTCCCGCGCTTTCGACCTGGCGCGTGCCTGCCCCGACCTTCTCGACCGAATCGCCGATCAGCTGCTTGATCTCCTTGGCGGCCTCGGCCGAACGCTGCGACAGCGAGCGGATTTCCGAGGCGACCACCGCAAAGCCGCGCCCGTGCTCGCCCGCGCGCGCCGCCTCCACCGCAGCATTGAGGGCCAGGATGTTGGTCTGGAATGCGATGCCGTCGATGACCCCGATGATGTCGACGATGCGACGCGAGGAGTCGTTGATCAGCGACATGGTCGAGACCACGTCGTGGACCACCTGCCCGCCCTGCGCCGCCACCTCGACCGCACCGCCGGCCAACTGGTTGGCTTGGCGGGCATTGTCCGCCGTGCGCCGCACGGTCGCGGTCAGGCCTTTCATCGACACCGCGGTTTCTTCCAGCGAAGCGGCCTGTTGTTCGGTGCGCACGGACAGGTCGCTGTTGCCTTCGGCGATCTCGCTGGCACCCACCGCGATGGTGTCGGCGGCCAGTTTGATCTGGGCGATGATCCCCGCCATCGCCTCGACCAGCGCATTGATGCCCTCGCACAGTTCGGCGATCGGGCCGGTCTTGTCCTGGGTGGCGATATGCCCGGTCAGATCGCCGGCCTGCGCGGCAGCCACCACCTCGCGCGTCTGCGCGACCGCCTGCTGCAGCGCCAGCGTGTCACGCACCTGCGCGGTGATGTCGGTGGCGTACTTGACCACTTTGAACGGGCGTCCGTTCATGTCGTAGATCGGGTTGTACGAGGCCTGGATCCACACCTCGCGCCCGCCTTTGCCCAACCGCCTGTACTGGCCGGCGTCGTACTCGCCGCGGCCGAGTTTGGCCCAGAACGCCTAGTACTCGGCGCTCTGGCGATGCTCGGGCTCGGCGAACATCGAATGGTGCTGGCCACGCACCTCCTCCAGTGCATAGCCCATGGCCGCGAGGAAGTTCTCGTTGGCGGCCAGGATGCGGCCCTCGAGGTCGAACTCGATCACGGCCTGTGATTTGTTGATCGCGGCGAGCTGGCCGGCAAAATCGGCCGCCTGGAATTTCTGCGCGGTGATGTCGGTCGCGAACTTGACCACCTTGTACGGTCGTCCGTCGCTGTCGAACACCGGGTTGTAAGACGCCTGGATCCAGATCTCGCGTCCACCCTTGCCGATCCGCCGGTACTGGCCGGCGTTGAACTCACCGCGGCCCAGGTTGGCCCAGAAATCCTGGTACTCCCGGCTCTTCGCATACTCGGCATCGACGAACATGGCGTGGTGCCTGCCCTGGATCTCCTCCAGCGTGTAGCCCAGGGTCTGCAGGAAATTGTCGTTGGCATGCACGATGGTGCCATCGAGATGGAACTCGATCACCGCCTGGACCCGGTGCAGGGCCTTGACCTGCTCTTCCAGCTCGGCCTGCTGCTGCAGGGCAGCCGCTGCCGTGGTGCCGCCAGTGGCGCGGCGGGAAACGAACAACGCCGTGAACGAGTGCCACAACGAGCCTGCGTCGGCGTCGCTGCGACGACCTGGCACATGCGTGTGCAAGCCTGAAGTAATCATCTTTAGACCTCGGTGTCCGGTTAGCGAATAGGTCAGCGCCGGGCCATGGCCCGGTGGCGGTATTCCGTTGGCTGGGACTCACGAAGATCGCCAGTGGGGATGACGTTGCTTCGATGGGCTTCAAACACCGGGCGAGCCGGCGAACATGAACCATTAAATAAAGGTGTACGGCCAGGTATCCACGTGAGCAGACAGGCAGCAACTGCGAGTCATATAACGGCGGACAGTCTGAAAGCTTTAGGGCCATCAACCGGCGGGGCCGGGGCACGGCCCGGCCCAGCCGTCACTCACCACTTTCGCTCGCATCCAGGGCATCGAGGGGGTCAATGGCACCCAGGGCCTGTGCTTCCACCTGCACGTTGTCGCGCCCCATCGCTTTGGCCCGGTAGCACTGGGCGTCGGCCGCGGCCACGGCGTCATCCACGCTCATCCCCCCGAACAGCGGGGCGATCCCGATGCTGGCGCCCACGCTCAACCGCCGCTGGTCCCAAGGGATCGACAGCCCGCGCATCGCCTCGAGCAGATCGCTGGCGATGCGGCGGGCACGCTTGAGCGAACAGCCGGCCAGGATCACCGCGAACTCGTCGCCGCCCAGCCGCGCCACGATGTCCGAATCGCGCACGCCGTGCCGCAGCACGCTGGCCACCGCCCACAGCACGGCATCGCCGGCCAGATGGCCGTGGGTATCGTTGACCGGCTTGAAGTGGTCCAGGTCGATGTACATCAATGAGGCCGACTGCCCGGTCCGCGCGACCCGGGTGATGGCCTGCTGCAGGTGCGCCTCGAAGCCGCGCCGGTTGCTCAGCTCGGTCAGCGGGTCGATCTCGGCCAGGTGCCGGGCTTCGCGCTGGCGGGCGCGCTGCTGGGTGACGTCACGGATCACCCAGACCGCGCCGCTGATCTGCCCGTCCTCATCACGCAGCCAGGCACGGGTGAGGTCGACCGGCAGCAGGTGCGCACCGACGGACAGCAGCAGGTCCGAATGCAGGTCGACCGCATTGCTGTCCGGGTCGAGCAGCACGGCCACATCCAGCGGTGAGCGCGGCGCGTACTCGGTCGTCAGTTCCATCACCTCCTGCAGCTGGCTGCCGGCCAGGGCCTCGGCACCCTCCCCGGCCAGCGCGCGGGTGGCCGCAGCATTGGCGTACTGGATGCCGCCGTGCAGGTCCAGGGTCAGCACCATATCGGCCACCGCGTCCAGGGTGACGCGGGTGCGCTGCTCGGATTCACGCAGTTGCTGGCCGCTGAGCCGCTGGGCGGTCACGTCCTGGATCTGCGAGACGAAATGCAGCGGCTCGCCATTCTCCGTGCGTACCAGCGACACCGACAGCCGGCCCCAGACCAGGTTGCCGGCCTTGCCCAGGTAGCGCTTCTCCATGTGGTAGTGCTCGCGGCGCCCGGCCAGCAGGTCGCCCAGCAGGGCCAGGTCGGTATGCAGATCGTCCGGATGCGTCAGCGTCTGGAAATCGATCTGCAGCAGTTCGGCACGGGTGTAGCCGAGAATGCCGCACAGCGAATCGTTGACGTCCAGCCAGCGCCCTTCCAGCGATACCAGGGCCATGCCCAGCGCGGCCGAGGAGAACGCCCCGGCGAACTTCTCCGCCGCGACGAACGCCTGCTCACGCACCTGCAGCAGCGGGGTGAGGTCGACGGCCATGCCGACGTAGCCGATCCGGTTGCCCCCGGCGCAGTCCAGCGGGCTGATCGACAGCCGCACCTGGCGCCGCTCGCCATCCTTGCGCAGGAAGGTCCACTGGTGCGACCAGGTGCCCTGCGCGGCGCGCGCGGTCAGCGCCTCGAAAATGGTCGGCATGCGCCCCTCCGGGCCCACCTGGGGCTGCAGGTAGGCGCGCATCTCGTCCGGGTCATGGAACAGGCCCGGATTGACCCGTCCGATGACCTCCTCGGGACGATAGCCCAGCAGCTTCTGGGCGCCGGTGTTGAACAGGTTGACCACGCCATCGACATCGGTAGCGATCACGGCCACCTCGTCAGAGGCATCCACCACCGCCTGCAGGCGCTGGCGCATGTTGGCCGCCTCCTGGCGGGCCTGCTGCAGCTCGGTGACATCGGCGTGGGCACCGGCCATCCACAGCGGGCGGCCCTGCGCATCGCGCTCGTAGACGCGGCCACGGTCCTGCACCCAGATCCAGTGACCCTGCTTGTGCCGCATCCGGCACAGGCTGTCGTAGTGCGGCGAGCGCCCCTCCATATGCTCGTTGAGCAGCGCATCCGACTGCGCCCGATCGTCGGGATGCACCAGCTGGAAGAACGTGTCCGGCGTGATCGGGGCCAGTTCCTCGCGGGTATAGCCGACGATCTCCGCCCAGCGCTCGTTGACCCGCATCTGGTTGCCCGCGATGTCCCAGTCCCAAGTGCCCGCCGCGGTACCTTCGATGATCATTTCCAGCCGATGCCGCTGCTCGGCCATGTCGCGCAGCGCGGCGGCCGCATCAAGCGGGGCATCCGGTTGCCGGCTCATGCGTGCGCCCCGGTCCGACACGCCGCGCACAGCCCTGTGCCAGCGCGGTGATCGGCGCTGCGGCCCGCCCGGTTGCCCGGTCCTGCCTGGTCGTCTGTCATCTGGGCTCCCCGCCGTCCACCCACCCTACGGGCATTCAACGGGAAGTGTGCGTAAACGCGCGTCAAACCAGAAGTGCCCCCGGCCACCGGGACCCTCGAAAACGCCAAAGGCCGCCCGAAGGCGGCCTCTGGCGGGCACCGACAGCGGGATCAGCCGCCGCGCTTGGCCCGGGCGAAGGCGTCGGCCAGCGCATTGTTGGCCGGCGGTGCCGCACTCCCGGGACGCGGGCCGGACGCGCTACCGCGGTTGCCGTTGCGCGGACCATTGCCCGCCCCGCCCTCCCGCCGAGCGCCACCCGCCGGGCGCGCATCGCGCTCACCGGGGGCCTTGGCCGGCGCCGGGGTGTCATCCAGGCGGCGGGTCAGCGCGATGCGTTTGCGTGCCACGTCCACCTCCAGCACCTTCACCTTGACGATGTCACCGGCCTTGACCACGTCACGCGGGTCTTTGACGTAGGTATCGGACAGCGCGGAGATATGGATCAGGCCATCCTGGTGCACGCCGATGTCCACGAAGGCACCAAAGGCGGCCACGTTGCTGACCACGCCTTCCAGGATCATGCCGACCTTGAGGTCTTTCAGTTCCTCGACACCGTCGGCGAAGCGTGCCGCCTTGAACTCCGGGCGCGGATCGCGGCCGGGTTTCTCCAGTTCCTTCAGGATGTCGCGCACGGTCGGCACACCGAAGGTCTCGTCGGTGAACTGTTCCGCCTTCAGGCCGCGCAGGAAGCTGCCATCGCCGATCAGCGCCTTGATCGGGCGCGCGGTGGCGGCCACGATGCGCTCGACCACCGGGTAGGCTTCCGGGTGCACCGACGATGCATCCAGCGGCTGGTCGCCATCGGCGATGCGCAGGAAGCCGGCGCACTGCTCGAAGGTCTTCTCGCCCAGGCGCGGCACTTTCAGCAGGTCCTTGCGGCGCTTGAACGGACCGTTGTCGTCGCGATGGCGCACGATGTTCTCGGCCACGGTGGACGACAGCCCCGATACCCGCGACAGCAGCGCCGCCGAGGCGGTATTGACGTGTACGCCGACCGCGTTGACGCAGTCTTCCACGCGCGCATCCAGCGCGCGCGCCAGGCGGTACTGGTCCACATCGTGCTGGTACTGGCCGACGCCGATCGCCTTCGGTTCGATCTTGACCAGCTCGGCCAGCGGATCCTGCAGGCGGCGGGCGATCGACACCGCACCGCGGATGGACACGTCCAGGTTCGGGAATTCCTTGGCCGCGAACTCCGAGGCCGAGTACACCGAGGCACCGGCTTCACTGACCACGATCTTCTGCAGCCTGGTGTCACCCAGCGCCTTGATCACCTCACCGGCCAGCTTGTCGGTCTCACGGCTGGCAGTGCCGTTGCCGATCGCGATCAGCTCCACGTTGTGCTGCACGCACAGCTGCTTGATCGTGTGCAGCGACTGGTCCCACTGGCGGCGCGGCTCGTGCGGGTAGATGGTGTCGGTGGCGACCAGCTTGCCGGTGGCATCGACCACGGCGATCTTGCAGCCGGTGCGGATGCCCGGGTCCAGGCCGAGCACGGCCTTGGGGCCGGCCGGGGCGGACAGCAGCAGGTCCTTGAGGTTGTCGCCGAACACCGAGATCGCCTCGGCCTCGGCCTTCTCGCGCGCCTGGTTGAACAGGTCCAGCAGCAGGTGCATGTGCAGCTTGGCGCGCCAGGTCAGGCGGCAGGCGTCGAGCAGCCAGCGGTCGCCCGGGCGGCCCGCATCGCGGATACCCGCGTTGTGCGCGACGCGGCCTTCGGCGTAGAGATTGCCGGCCTCGGCGTCGCTGCCGGGGTCCAGTTCCAGGAACAGGATTTCCTCGCGGCGTGCGCGGAACAGCGCCAGCAACCGGTGCGACGGAATCTTCGCCAGCGACTCGGCGTGCTCAAAATAATCGCGGTATTTGGCGCCCTGCTCTTCCTTGCCCTCGGCGACACGCGCGCGGATCACGCCGTTCTCGCCAAGCCAGGTGCGCAGTTCGCCGACCAGCGCGGCATCCTCGCCCCAGCGCTCCATCAGGATCGCGCGGGCGCCTTCCAGCGCTGCCTTGACGTCGGCCACGCCCTTGTCGCTATCGACAAAGGTCGCGCCGAATACCTGCGGGTCCAGGCCCGGATCGGCCAGCAGGCCATCGGCGAGCGGCTCCAGGCCGGCTTCGCGCGCGATCTGGGCGCGGGTGCGGCGCTTGGGCTTGTAGGGCAGGTACAGATCTTCCAGCCGCGACTTGGTGTCCGCGCCCAGGATCTCGTTGCGCAGTTCGTCGCTTAGCTTGCCCTGCTCATCGATGCTGGACAGCACCGCGGCGCGGCGGTCTTCCAGTTCGCGCAGGTAGGTCAGGCGTGTTTCGAGGTTGCGCAGCTGGGTATCGTCCAGCCCGCCGGTGACTTCCTTGCGGTAGCGGGCGATGAACGGAACGCTGGCGCCTTCGTCCAACAGGGCGATGGCGGCCAGGGCCTGGGCGGTCTGGGCACCGATCTCATCGGCGATGGTCTGGGCGATCTGCTGCGCGAGCTTGATGTCAGGCATTGCTTCCGGCCGGAGCCGCTTTGCGGAAAGAACCCATTCTGGCGATGCCGGGCGGCGGGCGAAAGCCGTTGACAGTCCGGGCCGAACCTGTCGCCCCGTGGCGGTGACCACACGAGGGAACCTGTGTTCACGCCGGCATCCTTGCGTGGGGCTGGGATGCCGGCGCGGGCGCCCGCGACAACCGGGCGCCTTTACGGTCCTGCTGGCTTACCGGTAATGCACGGCCGCGCGCTGGTGGACGATCTCATCGTGCATCGACTCCAACGCCATCACCCGCACCTTGCCTACCCCCTGCAGCTCCATGAACCGCTCGGTGTAGATCTCCCGGCCCAGCTCGGTATCGGCCTGGGACTTGCTGAAGCCATGGGGCACCAGGCCCTTGTCGCCATCCTTGCTACCACCGACATAAAGAACGATTGCCATGTGATGTGTTCCTCCAGAAACGTTATTGCTGATACAGCGGTGCAAGCTTACCCCGGCAAACCTGACTGGTTCGTCATGCAGGCTAATAACGTTTTTTTGCATGCAGATGACGTCGTGTTGTCGACGTTTTTCTTACATGGATTTAACGCGGAGATAACGTCATCGCGGCCACCAGCCTTTCCCGTGCAGCGCATACACGTCTGCAGCGCGTTCGAACGGATTGCGCGCGCTTACTCCGCCGCAGAGCAGATACACCGGCAGGTACAACGGCCCCAGCACCAGATACTGGTAGACGTGCGCACGCTCGTGATCGTGCAGGCCGATCACCGGCTCGGTGGCGTGGCCGGCCTGGTGCGCGTAGGTGCGGCACGGCACATCGAGGATTGGCCCCGTGTGCAGGATGACGTTGCCCAGCGTGATCGCCCCGCCCGGCCCCCAGGGAAATTCGCGGAACACGATCGCGCAGTCGCGCCCGTTCCACGACGGGCGCGCACCGGCCAGCATGCCGGCGGTGCCAGCGGCGAGACCGATCAGGGTATTGGGTGAGGTCCACAGCGCGCCAAGCCCCTGCAGCGCGCGCAGCAGCACCGCCGGCAAGCTCAATCGGCCTCGTTGGGGATCAACAGCCACAGGATCAGGTAGACCAGAATGCCGGGGAAGGCGGCCGAGCCGATGGAAATCAGCACGAACAGCACCCGGACCAGGGTGACGTTCCAGCCGAAACGATGCGCGATGCCGCCCATGACGCCGGCGATCATGCGGTCGTTGAGCGAGCGGGACAGCGGACGCGGCGGTGTGTTCATGCACGGGGTCTCGAGCCGGAATGGGCCGACTCTAACGCGAACCGTGTCTACGGGGTGCGTTGGCGCAGCGCCTTGAGCCGGGCGGCGAACCAGACCGCCGCCGTCGTCTCCGGCTGGCCGGGACAGGCGATCCGGTAGGGCTTGCCGCTCATGCTGCTCTGAATGGCGGCACGCTCGATGAACTGCTCGGCGGTATCTACCTTGTCCTTCTTCAACAGGTAGTCGTACTTGCGCTGCAGGTGGGCGCGCGCCTCGGGCGCATCGTGCCAGCTGCCGTTGCGCTGGAAGCGGCAACTGGAGCCCTCCAGCGCGCCGATCAGGCCGGCGATCTCGCGGCGGGCCGTCTCGTTCGGCGCCGCGTGGGCGGAACCGACCGCCAGCAGACCCACGGCCAACCAGGCGATTGCGTAGCGCTTCATTGCGAACGCCCGTCCAACCACCCGGTGATGGTACCGGGCACTTCGCGCTGGGCACGGCCGGACACGTAGATGCCGATATGGCCGCCGCGGAAACTGCTCTCGGTGTAATCCGTGCTGCCGATCCGGCCGCGCAGCGCGCGTGACGCATCCGGCGGGACCAGATGGTCCTGCTCGGCATAGATGTTCAGCACCGGCAGCGTGACCTGCTGGAGGTCGACCGTTTCGTCACCGATGCGCACGCCGTCATGCATCAGGCCATTGCCTTGGTAGAACTGCTTGATGAAGTCACGGAACGCCTCGCCGGCGAGGTCGGGCGAGTCGAAGATCCACTTCTCCATGCGCAGGAAATCTTCAAGCGCATCCTTGTCATCGAGAATGTCGAGCAGCCCCACGTACTTCTGCACGTTGAGGCGGAACGGCTTGAGCATCAGGTAGCTGGCATTCATCAGATCGGCCGGGATGTTGCCCAGCGTGTCCACCAGCAGATCCACGTCCACCTGCCGCGCCCAGTGCGAGAGCATGTTGTCCGGGGTGTGGAAATCGACGGGCGTGACCATCGTGATCAGATTGGCCAGCTTGGCCTGGCGCAGCGCGGCATAGCACAGCGCGAACACGCCGCCCTGGCAGATGCCCAGCATGTTGATCGGTTCGCCGCCGTTGCGCGCCTGCAGGTGATCCACCGCGCCATCGACGAAGCGCAGCAGGTAATCCTCCAGCGTCTGGTAGCGCTCGGAGCGATCCGGGTAGCCCCAGTCCAGCACATAGACATCGTGCCCGAGCGCCAGCAGTTTCTGCACCAGCGAGCGGTCGGTCTGCAGATCGACCATGTACGGCCGGTTGACCAGTGCATACACGATCAGCAGCGGCGTCCGGCGCACCGGCGCTTCGCTGCCGACGAACCGGTACAGCGTGACCTTGCCATCGCGCCAGACTTCCTCGCGGGTGGTCACGCCGTAATCGACATCGTCCACCGAAGGCAGCAGCTTCAGGCCATCCATCAGCTTGCGCTGCATGGCCAGGGTTTCCTGCAGCAGGTCTTCGGCGTTGAAGCCCAGGGGACCTTTCATGCGCTGCGCTTCCGGGGCTTGGAGGTGGGCTTCAGCGGCTTGGTGGCTGCAGCAGCTTTGCCGGCGTTGCCGGCTTTCGCCGCCTTCGCCCGCATGGGTGGCTTGCTCTGTGCTGATGCTGCCTTTTTCGAGACTGCCTTCTTCGGGGCTGCCTTCTTCGGGGCAACCGGCGGGGTGGCCGGCCTGCCAGGGCCCGCACCTCCGGCCATGCGCCGCACCAGCCGCTCCAGCTCGGCGATACGGCGATGCGCGGCATCCATCTCGGTGCGTGTGGGCAGCCCGAAACTTTCAGTCAGCCGCTCGATTTCCTGCTGGGTGGCCGCGCGCAACCGCATCTGGGCATTGCCCAGCGCGGCGTAGACCGCCTGGAACGGCTCGGACAGCGCGACCTTCGCGTACGCCTCTTCGGCCGCGTCGATCCACAGATCGAACATCGCCCGCGCACTGGTGAGCTGGTTGCCGGGCTGTTCGTGTTCGGCCAAGCGCTGCTCGAACAGGGTGAACGCATCGTCCAGCGCCTGTTTGATCTGTTCCACGTAATCGCGCGAGTGCGCCTGGTAGTCCTGCTGGGCGCGCAGCAACGCCTGCCAGCGGGCCTGGTGCTCGCGGCCGGGACCGAACGCCGGGCTCTGCAGCCACGGGCCGAGCTGCCGCTGCAGGGTTTCCAGCAGCTGCAGCAGGTCCGGCCCCTCGGGATGAGTGTGGCCACGCGCGCCTTGCAGCATCCACTGCAGCAGCCCGTCGCCCTGCCCCAGCACCGCCGTACGCCACGCCTGCGCGACCTCCGCGCTGGTGGTGTCGCGGCCGGCGAACTGCGCAGCCACCTGCTGCATGGTCCCGTACCAGCCACCGGCCTGTTCGCGGAAGCGGTGCACGGCTTCATCGGCCGGGCCGCTGGCCGCGTTGGGCATCATCTGCGCCCACCAGTCGATCGCCTGCTGCCAGTTGCCCTGCCCCTCGGGGCCGGCGGCATGTCCCGGCGGTGCCGCAGCATGCCGAAGGGCATCACCCCAGGCACTGAAATACTGCCGCGCCAGGGCTTCTACATCGCCTGCGCCGCTGCCACTGCCCGCCGTGGTCATGACCGTCCTCCCGTCTCGGGAAACGATGATAGCAATGCCGCGCTGCCCTGCCTCACGGCTTGGGGATGCGCAGCGTCTTGCTGATCATCAGCGAGCCGGACAGCGCGAACAGCAGCACCAGCGGGTGCAGCTGCCACGGGCCGAGCTGCCACTGACCCAGCCACAGCTCCGCTCCGGTCGCCCCGACGCTGGCCGCCACGGCCAGCACCACCACCAGCGCCAGGCTGGTTGGGATCGGGGTGCCCTCGAAGTACGGCACCTTGTCGCCTTCGCCGGCCAGGGCTTCGGCGGTCACGTTGTAGCGCGCCAGGCGGCTGACGCCGCAGCAGACGAAATAGCTCAGCACCAGCCAGTCCCAGCCGCCCTGCATGCCGCAGGCGTAGGCCAGCGCGGCCGGGGCGACACCGAAGGAAATGATGTCCGACAGCGAGTCCAGCTCACGGCCCAGGGTCGAGCTGGACTTGCGCCAACGGGCGATGCGCCCGTCCAGCGCGTCGAAAATGAAGGCCAGCGGGATCAGGGCCATGCCGAACAGCAGATAGCTGCGCTCGCCATCCTGCAGATAGCGCATGGCGGCAAAGACCGCCCCGGTGCCGCAGAACGCGTTGGCCAGGGTGAACCAGTCGGCCAGGTGGAACTCGCGCAACATCGAGAAGTGACGTTTCATGAAAGATCGGTTGGCGGCAATCGCAAGAGAGTACCGCGTGCGGCCCGCGCCCGGACAGCCCACCCTACGCCCCCGTACCCCGGGTTTGCCGCGGCGTTCACGCCAAGGCGACCTGCGGTGAATTTTTGGCCACCCATCTTGACAGCGAGCACCGGCGGGGGCCGACGCGGCTTATCCACAAACTTGCCCACGAGTCATCCACACCCCCTGTGGACAACTCAGTCTCAATAGACGCGACCGTGGTGATTTGTTGATCACCGATCCTCATCGTGGCCGCGCGATTGACCTTCACACCGGCGCCCATCGCTGCCGCCAGTGGGCTAAGCTGGCGGATGGACTCCGCCGCCGCCAGGTCCTGCCGCCCACCGACAGGAGTCTTGCGCGTGCTTTCCCCCGATGATCTGGCCGCCCAGTTGCGCCACCCGCACGGCGAGCATGCGCTTGCCGTGGCCGAGTCCATGAACCGCAGCAACGGCGACCTCAACCGGGCCGCCATCGCCCTTCTGTCGGTCACCGCTGGCGAGCAGATCCTGGAGATCGGTCCCGGCAATGCTGCGTTCGCACCGGATCTGCTGCGCGCACCGCACAGTGCCTACGTGGGGGTCGATGTGTCCGCGGCGATGGTGGATGCAGGCAATGCGCTGCTGCTCGCGTGCGGGCTGCAGGATCGTGCCGACGTCCGCCTCGGCGATGCGCATGCTCTGCCGCTGGACTCAGGCTGCGTAGACGCAGCGCTGGCGGTGAACACCCTGTACTTCTGGGACGAGCTGAAATTCGCCTTCGCCGAGCTGGCGCGCGTGCTGCGCCCCGGCGGCCGGCTCTGCCTGGCCTTCGGCGATGCCGCCTTCATGCGCACCCTGCCCTTCGCCGCGCATGGCTTCCACCTGCACGAACTGGCCGAGGTCGAGCAGGCCCTGCGCAGCGCCGGGCTGACCGTGCAGGCCTGGCGGGCGCATCACGAAAGCGGGCGCAGCAACGACGGGCGCGCGGTGAGCAAGCACTTCCACCTGCTGCTCGCGCGTCGGTAGCGTCGGCCGCCGCCCGGCACTACAGCCGGGTGTAACTCCAGGACTGCATGGCGCCGTCGCGGTACGGCATCACCCCGTGGAATGCGCGCGGTTCGTCGTCGAAGACCAGCGGCAGGAAGCTGCGATCGCCTTCCCACAACGGCAGGCTGTCGATCTTGTCCACGTCCACCCACTCCAGGGTGCCCTCCGGGTTGGAGGTCAGCGGCGTGCCGGTGAAGTCATCGATGACGAACACAAAGCCGAACCAGTCCTCGCCATTCTTGCCGAAGCCCGGCCAGCTGATCGTGCCGCGCAGGCGCATGGTGCCGCACTCGATGCCGGCCTCTTCGCGGATTTCGCGGCGCATGCAGGCAGCGGCGTCTTCGTCGCGCTCCATCTTGCCGCCCAGCCCGTTGTACTTGCCCAGGTGCAGGTCACCGGGGCGGGCATTGCGGTGGATCATCAGCACTTGCTTGCCGTCGGAGGACAGCACGTAGCCCAGGGTGGCCACGATGGGGGTATAGGGCATTTCGCACACGCTCGGGAACACAGACCCCCGATTATGCGTGATCCGTCCGGGGACGGCTCAGGGCACCAGGCTGGTGCGGCGCGCGTCGGCCGGTGCCGCCACCGCGCCATCGTGACGCAACGTCGCCACGCCGTGACCCCGTTCGGCCAGGTATTCCAGCCATTTGCCGAGGAAGGTGTTCATCCGCATGCGGTGGCTGATCAGCTCGGCCGGCGGCGGGTACATGCCCACCACATCCTGCCAGCGGCGGCCCACGTAGCAATGGGTGGTCTCGGCCTGCCGGGCATCGCGGTACAGGCGGACATAGGCCGACGGATCCGGCTGCCCGGTGACCGGATCGGCGAAGTCGTAGGTCAGGCGCAGCTCGACCGTATAGCGGTGGCACTCGATCACATCCAGGCGCACATCCAGCCCATCGCCGATCGAGGAGACGTAGCTGCCGGGCACCAGTTCCGACGGTGCGAACAGGCGCACGAGGTGCTGGTAGTTCTCGGCGTACAGGCCCATCAACCAGCTCAGGCGGCTGAGCCGGGGGATGCGTTCGATACGGGGCGATGCCTGGGCCATGGGTCGATCCTACACGTTGATCTCCCAACGTGGGGGCGGCAGCGGCCCGGCCAAAGGGGCGGCCCGCCACCGGTTCACGCCGGCGTGCCGGATCAATACATCTCGCGCTGCAGCCCCAGTGTGCCCAGCACCTTGCTCGAGATCTCCTCGATCGAGGTATGGGTGGTGCTCAGGGTCGGGATCCGCTCCATCCGGAACATGGTCTCGGCGGCGGCGACCTCGCGCCGGCAGGTCTCCAGGTTGGCATAACGCGAGTTCGGGCGACGCTCCTGGCGGATCTGCTGCAGGCGGTCCGGGTCGATGGTCAGACCAAACAGCTTCTTGCGGTAAGGGCGCAGCCGCGGCGGCAGCCGGTCCTGCTCCAGGTCCTCGTCGGTCAGCGGGTAATTGGCCGCGCGGACCCCGTAATGCAGGGCCAGGTAGATGCAGGTCGGGGTCTTGCCGGCCCGGGACACGGCCACCAGGATCACGTCTGCATCGTCGTAATTGATGGCGATGCCGTCGTCGTGGGTCAGCGCGAAGTTCATCGCGTTGATGCGGCGATGGTAGGTCTCGAAGTCCACCATGCCGTGCGCCTGGCCGACCCGGGAATGCCGGTTGACCGCCAGTTCCCGCTCCAGCGGCTCGATGAAGGGAGCGAACACGTCCAGCATCAATCCGCCGCTTTCGGCCAGGATGATGCTCAGCCCGCTGTCCACGCAGGAGCTGACCACGATGGGCCGGACCTGGTACCGCTCGCCCGCTGCACGGATCCTTTCACAGGCTTCCCGCGCTTTTTCCGGATCATCGATGAACGACATCCGGTCGGTGATGAAGCTGAACCCGGAGAACTGGGTCAGGAGGCTATGCCCAATGGTTTCAGCGGTGATACCGGTTCCATCGGACACGTAGAACACCGGACGGATCGTCGACATACGGCTTTTACCCCCTCCGAAGCTTAAAAAGGCTGTCGATACAAGCTTGTGCCGACAGCGGTCTGCCCGGCATCATATCGGCTTCTTCCTACGGACGTGGCCATCCAGCCCGCCTCGGGCGATGGCCAAACGGAGCATCGCGCTTGAACGAGAACATCCTGTGGTTGCACGAACTGCGCCTGGCCGATCTGGCCCGCGTAGGCGGCAAGAATTCGTCGCTTGGCGAAATGATCGGCAATCTGGCCGGTCTGGGGGTGTCTGTCCCCGGCGGTTACGCAACCACCTCTGAAGCCTTCAAGGACTTCATCGCCCATAACGATCTGTCCAAGCGCATCTTCGACAAGCTGGCCACGCTGGACGTGGAAGATGTCGGTGCCCTGACGATCGCCGGCAAGGAAATCCGCGGCTGGGTGATCGATGCCCCGCTCCACCCGGCGCTGGATCAGGACATCCGCACTGCCTACGCCAAGCTGTGCAGCGAAAACGGCGGCGGCGATGTCGCGGTCGCGGTGCGTTCCTCGGCCACCGCCGAAGATCTGCCCGATGCGTCCTTCGCCGGCCAGCAGGAAACCTTCCTCAACGTGACCGGCGCCGACGATGTCGTGCTCAAGGTCAAGGAAGTGTTCGCCTCGCTCTACAACGACCGCGCGATCGCCTACCGCGTCCACCACGGCTTCAAGCACGAGGACGTGTTCCTGTCGGCCGGTGTGCAGCTGATGGTGCGCTCGGGCGTGGGCTCCTCCGGCGTGCTGTTCACCCTGGACACCGAGTCCGGCTTCCGCGACGTGGTGTTCGTCACCTCCTCGTTCGGCCTGGGTGAAATGGTCGTGCAGGGTGCGGTCAACCCGGACGAGTTCTACGTCTACAAGCCCACCCTGACTGCCGGCAAGCCGGCGATCCTGCGCCGTTCGCTGGGCAGCAAGGCGATCCGCATGGTCTATTCGGATGTCCCCGGTGAGCGCGTGCGCATCGAAGACACGCCGGCCGAGCTGCGCAACACCTTCTCCATCAGCGATGAGGACGTGCAGGAACTGTCCAAGCAGGCGCTGGTCATCGAAAAGCATTACGGCCGCCCGATGGATATCGAGTGGGCCAAGGACGGCGTCAGCGGCAAGCTGTTCATCGTGCAGGCGCGCCCCGAGACCGTGAAGTCGCGTGGCCATGCCACCCAGATCGAACGCTTCGCGCTGAGCCAGAAGGACGGCAAGGTGCTGGCCGAAGGCCGCGCCGTGGGTGCCAAGATCGGCGCCGGCACCGCCCGCGTGGTGAAGTCGCTGGACGACATGGCCCGCGTGCAGCCCGGCGACGTGCTGATCGCCGACATGACCGACCCCGATTGGGAGCCGGTGATGAAGCGCGCCTCGGCCATTGTGACCAACCGTGGCGGCCGTACCTGCCACGCGGCGATCATCGCGCGTGAGCTGGGCGTGCCGGCCGTGGTCGGCTCGGGCAACGCGACCCAGCTGATCCAGGACGGCCAGCAGGTGACCGTCAGCTGCGCCGAGGGCGACACCGGCTTCATCTACGACGGCATCCTCGAGTTCGAGCGCACCACCACGGACCTGGGCAACATGCCGCCGGCGCCGCTGAAGATCATGATGAACGTGGCCAACCCGGAACGTGCCTTCGACTTCGGCCAGCTGCCGAACGCCGGCATCGGCCTGGCCCGCCTGGAAATGATCATCGCCAGCCACATCGGCATCCACCCGAACGCGCTGCTGGAATACGACCGCCAGGATGCGGCGACCAAGAAGAAGATCGACGAGAAGATCGCCGGTTACGCGGATCCGGTCAGCTTCTATGTCGGCCGTCTGGCCGAAGGCATCGCCACCCTGACCGCTTCGGTGGCCCCGAACCCGGTGATCGTGCGCCTGTCGGACTTCAAGTCCAACGAGTACGCCAACCTGATCGGCGGCAGCAACTACGAGCCGCACGAAGAGAACCCGATGATCGGCTTCCGCGGCGCCAGCCGTTACGTCGACCCGAGCTTCTCGGCCGCCTTCGCGCTGGAATGCAAGGCCGTGCTGCGCGTGCGCAACGAGATGGGCCTGGACAACCTGTGGGTCATGATCCCGTTCGTGCGCACCCTGGAAGAAGGCCGCAAGGTCGTCGAGGTGCTGGAACAGAATGGCCTGAAGCAGGGCGAAAACGGCCTGAAGATCATCATGATGTGCGAAGTGCCGTCCAACGCGCTGCTCGCCGATGAGTTCCTGGAGATCTTCGACGGCTTCTCGATCGGCTCCAACGACCTGACCCAGCTGACCCTGGGCCTGGACCGCGATTCCTCGATCGTCGCGCACCTGTTCGACGAGCGGAACCCGGCGGTGAAGAAGCTGCTGTCGATGGCGATCAAGTCCGCGCGCGCCAAGGGCAAGTACGTGGGCATCTGCGGCCAGGGCCCGTCCGATCACCCGGATCTGGCCGAATGGCTGATGCAGGAAGGGATCGAATCGGTGTCGCTGAATCCGGATACCGTGGTGGATACCTGGCTGCGTCTGGCCAAGCTCAAGGCGAAGGGTTGATTCTTGCGGCGTTGAGATGAAGAACAAAACCCCGCGCAAGCGGGGTTTTGTTTTGTGCAGCATCGGTAGAGCCGACCAACGGTCGGCTATCCACGCTGGTAGAGCCGACCGTTGGTCGGCTAACCAGCCTCGGTAGAGCCGACCGTCGGTCGGCTGCTCCGTCGGCCGGCTACACCATCGGTCGGCTGTACGCGCCCATTCCCCACACCCCAACGGCACATCGCCTTATGGCCGCCCCGCGCACCGCTGGGCATCCTGAAGGCATGCCCAGCCCACGCCTTCATTACGGCCGCCACTCGTGCATCGGCATCGTGTACGCGCTGACGACCATCACGCATGCGCGTGTACCCCACTTCCACCAGCCCGACCTGGCCAGGCATGTCATGCAGGTGCTGCATGCCATGGAAGACGAGCATCGGGTCTGCAACCTTGCGTGGGTGGTCATGCCAGACCACGTGCACTGGCTGATGCAGCTCCGGCAGGGCGCACTGGGCGCATGCATGCAGCGCTTCAAATCGCGCAGCAGCCTGCTCATCAATCGCCAATCAGCCCGCAGCGGCCCTGTCTGGCAAGCCGGTTATTACGACCACGCACTGCGCAAGGACGAAGACCTGCGACGCCAAGCCACCTACATCCTCGCCAACCCGGTCCGTGCTGGCCTGGCGGAGGTGATCGGTGCGTATCCCTTCTCGTGGTGCAGATGGCCCACCGAAGACCATCCGCCCGGGTAGAGCCGACCGTTGGTCGGCTGGTAGAGCCGACGATCGGTCGGCTGCCGCGCGTCGCGCGGCGGATGACGTATACACGCCGTCGGATTGCAGAGCAGCTGACCAACGGTCAGCTCTACCCCCCCTGGATCGCGGGAGAGCAGCCGACCAACGGTCAGCTCTACCCGGTGCGCGTTCAGGCCTCGGCGGTCTCCGCCACCGGGTAATCGGTGAACCCTTCCGCCCCACCCCCGAAGAACGTCGCCTTGTCCGGCGGATTCAGCGGCAGGCCCTGCTGCAGGCGCTCGGGCAGGTCCGGGTTGGCGATGAAGGGGCGGCCGAAGGCGATCAGGTCGGCCCAGCCCTTGGCCAGGGCCTCTTGCGCACGTTCCACCGTGTACTTGCCGGCGTAGATCAGCGTGCCACGGTAGATCATTCGCAGCGCTTCCTTGAAGGCCACCGGCATCACCGGCGCGTCTTCCCAGTCGGCTTCGGCGATGTGCAGATAGCCCACCCCGATCGCATCAAGCAGATGCGCCGCGGCCAGGTACGTCGCCTGCGGGGTGTCGTCCACCGCGCCCTGCAGCGTGGTCAGCGGCGCCAGACGCACGCCGACGCGCTCGGCGCCGATCTCCGCGGCCACCGCCTCGGTCACCTCGCGCAGGAAGCGCAGGCGGTTCTGCAGCGAACCACCGTAGGCATCGGTGCGCTGGTTGGCCTGGGAATCGATGAACTGGTTGATCAGATACCCGTTGGCACCGTGCAGTTCGATGCCATCGAAGCCGGCCGCGATCGCATTGCGCGCCGCGGTCGCATAGTCGCGCACGATCCCGGCGATCTCCTCGATCGCCAAGGCCCGCGGCATCGAGTGCTGCACCATCTCGCCGACACCGCTCTGCGGGCCGCGGCCTTCGGGATCAACGAACACCTTGACGCCCTCGGCCAGCAGGGCCGACGAGGACACCGGCGCGGCGCCACCCGGCTGCAGGGCGACGTGAGAGACCCGGCCGACGTGCCAGAGCTGGGCGACGATGCGGCCGCCGGCCGCGTGGACCGCATCGGTGACGACACGCCAGCCGGCCATCTGGGCTTCATCGTGGATGCCCGGGGTCCAGGCGTAGCCCTGGCCCTGCTGGCTGATCTGGGTGCCTTCGCTGACGATCAGGCCGGCCGAGGCGCGCTGGGCGTAGTACTCGGCCATCAGAGGCGTGGCAACGTTGCCCTCGCCCGCCCGCGAGCGGGTCATCGGCGGCATCACGATACGGTTGGGCAGCGTCAGCGCGCCGCGGGTATAGGGGGAGAACAGCATGGGAATCCTTGATTGGGGAGCCGCCGCAGCGGTGATGCCGACAAGGATGGGGACAGCGTCGCCGGCCCAACAGGCCTGGGCCGGCAAAACAGTTGTGCCGCCGATGCAACGATCGCTCAGCTGCGCTCTGCGGCCAGCATGGAATAGGCAGTCCGCACGGTCTCGTAGCCGTAGGTGCGCTCCAGCCGGCGCACGATGAAGTGCCCGCGCGCCACGTCCTGGTAGTAGTCGGTGAACATGGTGTTGAGCGTGGCGCCGGCCACCGCACCGACGATCGGCACGGCCTGGGCGGCGAATTTCTCGGTGACGACCACGCCGAAGCGGGCGGCCACTTTCTCCACCAGTTTGGCCAGCCACTTGCCGGCTTCCTTGGGGGTCAGCCCGATCATCACCGGACTGCCGCCGACCGCGCGCCCAGCCAGTTCGGCCGACAAGTGACGCATCACCTCGGCCGTGAAGCCACGCGTGATGTAGTAGCCGGTCTCGCTGGCATCGTCCTTGCCGGAATTGCCCCCCAGCGCAAACACTTCCAGGCAGGCGTGCCGGGTGCTCATCTCGCGCAGGTCGAAGCCCTCGCTGCGGGCGACATCGGCCACCGACCGCATCATGATCGTGGTCGAGACCGGCAGCTCGATGAACAACGTCGTGAAGCCGAACGCACCGCCCACCGCCCCCGATGTCGCCGCCGCCAGTTTGTGCCAGCGGGTCGATGCGGCCTTGCCAGGCGTATTGTCCATCGTCCACAACGCCGCCTGGGCGGATTTGAACAGCGCCGCTTCAACCGCGCCGTGGATGCGGCGGGACACCGAATCCGGCAACCGTTTGACCGCGAACTCCAGCGGCGAACCGATCAGGTTCGCCATCTTGGCGGTCAGCGTGGGGGATTCAAGCAGGTCCACCGCGCGCTGCAGGTCGCGCCAGTCCTGTGAGGTGGGCAGGATCGAGGACGCCAGCGGTGGCGGTTGCGGCGAGGTGATGGCATTCATGGCCGCGATCATAGCGCCGCCGATGTTTACCGCTCGTTGCCTCGCCTGCCAGTGGCTGAACGCCTGCGCGCACGCCACGCTACCGGGCGGTGCCCGGCGTTCGGATCAGGCCGGCAGGCCCGACAGCGCGCCCATGAACTGGCGGTAATGGCGCAGCTCTTCGATGGAATCGTGGACGTCGCTCAGCGCGGTATGGCTGGCGGTCTTGCCGACGCCCGCCGCGACACCCGGAGCCCAGCGCTTGGCCAGTTCCTTGATCGTGGACACGTCCAGATTGCGGTAATGGAAGTACTTCTCCAGGCGCGGCATTTCACGGTGCAGGAAGCGACGGTCCTGGCAGATCGAATTGCCGCACATCGGCGAGGCACCGGCCTTGATCCACTGCTGCAGAAACGCGATGGTCTGCGCTTCGGCCTGGCCCAGGGTCACCGTGCTGTCGACGACGCGCTGCCACAGACCCGAGCGGCGGTGCTGATTGCGGTTCCATTCGTCCATCGCCTCCAGCCGTTCCACCGGGTGATGGATCGCGAATTCCGGACCTTCGGCCAGCACCTTCAACTGCGCATCGGTCACCACCGTGGCGATCTCGATGATCGCATCGTTATCGGTGTCCAGACCGGTCATTTCCAGATCGATCCAGATCAGTCGCTCGCCTTCTGCGCCGTTGTCCGCCATGTGTTCGCCTTGTGCTGGGCCACCGCTTGCGCGGCGACCCGGTGTGGATAAGGCGCCCATGATACCGCCAACGCGTCACGGCCCTGTCGCTGCAGCGGCGTTATTCCAGCAGCAGCGGCGGCTTGCCGCGCTTGGCGCGGAAGTAGTTGGTCAACCGGGTGCTGGCATCCTTGGCCAGCACGCCCCCGTGTATTTCCACGCGATGGTTGTGGCGCGGGTCGCCGATCAGGTCGAACACGCTGCCGCAGGCGCCGGTCTTGGGATCGGTGGCCGCGTACACCAGCCGCGCCACGCGTGCGTGCACGATCGCCATGGCGCACATCGCGCACGGCTCAAGCGTCACGTACAGCGTGCTGCCGATCAGCCGGTGATTGGTGATCGCCCTGCCCGCCTGCCGCATCGCGACGATTTCGGCATGCGCACTGGGGTCGTGATCGGCGATGTTGAGGTTCCAGCCTTCGCCGAGGACAGTGCCATCGGCGCCGACCAGCACCGCGCCAACCGGAATCTCGTTGAATTCACGCTCGGCACGCTCGGCCAGCCCCAGCGCGTGGCGCATCCAGTGTTCGTCCTGGTCGTGCACCGGCACGCCCAGCGGTGGCGGCGGCGCCAGGCGCTCAACCATGGCCGTTGGCCTTGCGCACGAACGCCTCGAACGCGGCCAGGGTGGCTTCGCTGACGTGGTGCTCGATCCCTTCGGCATCGCGGCGCGCCGAATCGGCGTCCACGCCCAGCGCCAGCAGGAACTGCTCCACGGTCTGGTGGCGGGCGCGCATCTCCACCGCCAGCTGCTCGCCGGCCGGGGTCAGAAACACCCCGCGGTAAGGGCGCTGGATCGCCCAGCCTTCCTTGACCAGCCGCTTGAGTGCCTTGGCCACGGTGGGCTGTGCCACCCCGAGGCGGGTGGCGATATCCACCTGGCGGGCCTCGCGACCATCGGCGATCAGGTCCGCGATCAGCTCCACGTAGTCTTCGACCAGCTCGGACCGGCGCGCTTCACGCACCTGCACGAAGCCCTCGACATGCACCTGGGCATCGATCAGGGGCGAGGTGGCTTTACGGGTCGAGGACGGCATGGTGGCTCCAGCAATGGCCGGTGGCGAAGGGCTGCGGCACCCGGACAGTTTACCTCACGGGGGTTTGCGACTGATCCGGCGCGGCCCGGCAGGCCCGGCGCGCCCCGATCTTTTGATAGCCCACGCCTGGATTGAAACCCATGTCTCATTCACAGGAGTTTGTGTTTGACAAATGATTTTTGTTGCCGGATATATACCCCACCTACTCAGCCATGGATCCGGCCGAAGGCCAAGGAGCAGCATGGACGCATCCGCATTACGGAAGTACGGCAGCCTCGCTCTGATCGTCGTCCTGGCCGCGCTGATGACAGCGCTGGCGGTGCAGAACCGCCAGCTGCGGCAGCAGCAGGCACTGCTGGTGAGCAAGGTCGAACAGATTTCCAAGGCCGTGCACGGTCTGCCCGAAGGCGCCCAGCCCGAAGCACTCGACGCCACCGCACTGGACGGCCAGGCGGTCACCCTCGCCGGCCCGGCCAGCGGCCGCCAAGTCCTGTATTTCTTCTCCCCTGCCTGCAGGTTCTGCCTGGCCTCGGTGCCACAGATCCAGGCGCTGGACGCCGCCGCCCGCAACAACGGCAACCGCGCCTTCGAGATGGTCGGCGTCAGCCTGCCCCCGCATGAAACCGCCGAGGACTACGCACGCCAGCATGGCTTCGCGTTTCCGGTGGTGAACGATACCGACGACCGGATCCGGCAGCGCTACAACACCACCCTGGTGCCGATGGTGGTGGTGATCGAGGACGGCCGGATCATCTACCGCCACGTCGGGCAGCTCAAGGACCGTTCGGTCGATGCCATCACCGGCGCATTTGTGATCCACGCGTCGCGCAGTGCGGCGCCCGCGCCGGCAGGCTGATTCCCTCTGGCGTCGCCACCGGGCGGCGCATCCCCAGGTCTCTCCGCGCCGCTCAAGGGGCGGATCGACAGTTCCGTCAGTTGTCCTTCCCATCCCAAGGAGTTGAACGATGACGTCGAAACACACGCTGTCCCTGCTTGGCGGCCTCGCCGTCGCCGGCATGCTCGCCTTCGCTTCCGCCCAGGCGTTCGCCACATCCGCTTCGCCCGCTGCGCTGTCCGGCTGCAAGGCCGCGCCACACTGCGACTACGGCGCCAATCCGGACGGCACCTGCTGCCCGCTGACGGACCCGGCGGCCCGGTAAGCCGTTTCGCGCACCACCGGTTGTCCCCGTGTCACCTACCCAAGGAGAAACACCGTGAAGTCGAAGAAACTCATCTCGGTTTTTGGTGGTATCGCCGTTGTCTGCGCATTGGCGTTCGCATCCAGCCAGGCCCTGGCCACCTCCAGCCAGCCCAAGCCGTTGGCCGGATGTGCCGAGCAGCCGAACTGCACCTATGGCGGGCACGGCGTGTACCTGTGCTGCGATCCGCTGTAACCAGCACTCGACCATCCCGGCCATGCGCCGGGATGGTTCCTGCGGCAGCTAGCGGATCCGCCGCTGCAGCAGGGTTTCAAACAGGACCGTGCCTTCCTGGTTGGCGGCCACCAGGCTGCCGCCATGCGCACGCGCGAACTCGCTGGCGATGAACAGCCCCAGCCCAAGCCCGCGGCTATCGTGGAAACTGGCCTTGAACGGCTCGAACAGCCGCGGCAGCAACGCCTCGGGAATCTGCCCGGCATTGCGCACCTGCAGCCGCAGCGGCGCGTTGCGCTCACCCTCCAGGCGCACCACGACCGGCGCATCGCCACCATGCAGCACAGCGTTGCCGATCAGGTTGGACAGCAGCTGCGCCAGACGGTCCGGATCGCCCTGCAGGTGGGCATCGCCCTGGACCTGCACCTCGATGGTGGCCTGTGGATGCGCGCGGCCGATCTCGGCCACGACCGACGCCGCCACGTCAGCCAGATCGCATTCGGTACTGTGCAGGCGCAGGCCGCCGGTACGGATCTTCGAGAAATCCAGCAGCTGATCGACCATCCGCGCCATCCGCTGCGCGCTGTTTTCAAGATGGCCCAGGGTGCGCTGCACCGCGCCATCGTCGGGCAGGTCCAGCGACAGCTTGTCGGCGCACAGCAGGATGGAGGCCAGCGGCGTGCGCAGGTCATGCGTCAGCACGGCCATCATCGTCTCGTTGAGCGTGAGCGCATGCTCCAGCGCCTCGTTGCGCGCCTTGAGCAGTTGCTTCTGCTGATAAAGCTCGATGAACACATTGACCTTGCTCATGATCACCTGCGGCTCGATCGGCTTGTGCAGGAAATCCACGGCGCCGGATTCGTAGCCCTTGAAGGCACGCACCGGATCATTCGGCGAGGCGGTCAGGAAGATGATCGGCACATCGCGGCTGCGCTGCGAACCGCGCATCAGCTCGGCCAGCGAGAAGCCGTCGATCTCGGGCATGTGCACATCCAGCAGTGCGAGCGCGACTTCGTGCTCCAGCAGCAGCTCGAGCGCTTCGGCGCCGGACAGCGCGCACAGGATCTCCAGGCCCGGGCGACGCAGCAGCGCTTCCATCGCGACCAGGTTCTGCGGAATGTCATCGACAATCAGCAGCTTCACGCAATCAGGGGTGGCCGTCGACCCAGCGGGCTCGATCAGGTTCATCGGGTAAGACCTTTCATACGCGTGCAGATGGAGGTGAGCGGGAGCACCGCGTCGGCACCGGCGTGCGCCAGTGCGGAGGCGGGCATCATCGAGGAATAAGCCTCCTCAGGGCATTGGATCCAGGCTTCGCCACCGGCCTGCCGGACCGCGGCGACACCGTCGCTGCCGTCACTGCTGGCGCCGGTCAGCAGGATCGCCAGTACGCCATCGCCGAAGACATCGGCGGCGCTTTCAAACAGGGGGTCGATCGCCGGGCGCGAGAACAGCACCGGCGGATCGACCGACAGCGCCAGCGTGTCACGATCCTCCACCAGCAGGTGGTAATCGGGCGGCGCGAATGTCACCGTGCCGGCCTGCAGCGGCTGTTTGTCCTCGGCCTCGCGCACCGGCAGCGGGCAGCCGGCATCGAGCAGGTCGGCGATGCGGCTGGGGCGGTCGCGCGGCAGGTGCAGCACCACCAGCACCGGCAACGCCAGCGTTGCGGGCAGCGCCGACAACAACGCCTGCAGCGCACTGACGCCACCGGCCGAAGCACCGATGACCACCAGGTCGAACCGGCTGCGTTGCGAAGCGCCGCTCATCAGGCCAGCTTCCGGTACAGGCGCTGATCGCGCGCGCACGCTTCGAACAGATCCGCATGTGCGCCGAACTGCAGCGATTCCTTGCTGCCCAGGCCAAGGAAGCCGCGGTGGACCAAGGCTTCATGGAACAGGCCGATGGCACGGTCCTGCAGCGGCCGCTGGAAGTAGATCAGCACGTTGCGGCAGGACACCAGGTGGACTTCGGAGAACACGGTATCGGTGGCCAGGCTGTGGTCGGCGAAGACGATGTTGCGCTTCAAGCGGCGATCGAACACCACGCTGCCGTAGCCGCTGCTGTAGTAATCCGAGAGCGAGCCGGTGCCACCGGCAGCCAGATAGTTGCGGCTGAACTGCGCCAGCCGGTCCAGCGCGAAGGCACCGGATTCGGCCGCCTGCAGCGCTTCGGGATTGATGTCGGTGGCGTAGATGATCGCCCGGTCCAGCAGCCCTTCCTCGTGCAGCAGGATCGCCAGCGACCACACTTCTTCGCCGGTGCTGCAACCGGCGATCCACAGCTTGATCGAGGGATAGGTGCGCAGCACCGGCACGGCGTGCTCGCGCAGCACGCGGAAGTATGGCGGATCGCGGAACATCTCCGAGACCTGCACGGTGAAGTACTGCATCGCCTGGGCGAAGGTCTCCGGCTCGTGCAGCAGGCGGTGCTGCAGCGCGCCCATGGTCGGGCAGTCGAACCGGGCCATGGCATGGCGCATGCGCCGCCGCAGCGACGCCAGCGCATAGTCACGGAAGTCGTAGTGGTAGCGCTGGTAGACCGCCTCCAGCAACAACTTCAGCTCCAGGTCGAACAACTCCGTTTCATTCATCGGCGCGAGCACCACACGCGGCACAGCGAAACCAGCTTGTCCACGTCGATCGGCTTGGCGATGTAATCATTGGCGCCGGCCTGCAGGCAGTGCTCGCGGTCATCGGGCATCGCCTTGGCGGTCAGCGCGATGATCGGCAGGTCGCGCCAACGGTTGTCGGCGCGGATCTCGCGCATGGCGGTCAGCCCGTCCATCTCCGGCATCATGATGTCCATCAGCACCAGGTCGATTTCCGGGCGCAGCTTCTCCAGCGCTTCGCGGCCGTTGCGGGCGATATCCAGGGTGACCCCGAGCGGCTCCAGCACGCTGGAGAGCGCGAAGATGTTGCGCACATCGTCCTCGGCCAGCAGCACGGTGCGGCCATCGAGCACCGCATCGCGGCGGCGTGCTTCGCGCAGCAGGCGCTGCTGGTCGGTCGGCAGCGAGGCCTCCACGCTGTGCAGGAACAGGGTCACCTCATCGAGCAGACGCTCGGGCGAGCGCGCGCCCTTGATGATGATGCTCTTGGAATAGCGGCGCAGGCGCTGCTCTTCGTCGCGGGTCAACGCGCGGCCGGTGTAGACGATCACCGGCGGGAACGCGACGGCGTCATTGCCGGCCATGCGTTCGAGCAGGTCGTAGCCGGTGCCGTCCGGCAGCGTCAGGTCGGTGACCATGCAGTCGAAGGTGGACCCGGCCAGCTCGGCCATCGCTTCGGTGATGGTGCCGACCGCCGTGATTTCCAGCTGGTCACGGCCAAGCAGCAGCTGCAGGTTCGAACGCAGCTCGCTGTCGTCCTCGACGATCAGCAGGCGACGCATGTCGCGCTGGCTGGTCGCCTCCAGCTGTTGGATCGCCCCGACCAGACGCTCGCGCGTGGCCGGCTTGATCACATAGCCGATCGCACCCAGCTCCATGGCCACCTGCGAGCGCTCCAGACCGGAGACCACATGCACCGGGATATGGCGCGTGGCCGGGTCACGCTTGAGGCGCTCCAGCACGCTCAGGCCGGAGACATCGGGCAGGCCGATATCGAGCAGGATGCCATTGGGGAGCAGTTCGGCAGCCAGGCTCAAGGCTTCTTCGGCGGTGCCGGCAACCACGCAGTCGAAGTCAAGTTCGTGCGCCATCGACACCAGTGCGCTGGCGAAGGCTGCATCGTCCTCGACCACCAGGATCATCCGCCCGGCGCGGCTGCGGCGGCCGCGGTCGTCCATGACCTTCGGCGCAGGCGCCGGGGTGGGCTCGGCATGCGCCTGGCCCAGCGGCGCGGCGGCCGGCCTGGTCGGCGCTGGCACCGCGGCGGGGCGGACGTCATGCACCACGTGGTGCGCATCGCCCATACCGCCACCGGCCAGCAGCGGCAGCTCGAGCGTGAAGCAGCTGCCCCGGCCCGGCTCGCTGGACACACTGATGCTGCCGCCCATGCGGGCCGCCAGATCGCGCGAGATCGACAGACCCAGCCCGGTGCCACCGTAGCGGCGGCGGGTACTGCCATCGGCCTGGCGGAACGCCTCGAAGATGACGGCGGTCTGTTCTTCTGGAATGCCGATCCCGGTATCGGAGACGGCGAACTGGATCCGCCCTGCCCCGGCACTGCGCACTTTCAACGAAACGCTGCCGTGCTCGGTGAACTTGACCGCATTGGCGAGCAGGTTCTTCAGGATCTGCTGCAGGCGCTGGCTGTCGGCCAGCAACTGGGTGGGGGCATCCGGGGCGGCACTGATCTCCAGGATCAGGCCCTTCTGCACCGCCATCGGTTCGAAGGTTTCCTTCAGGCGCTGCAGCACGCTGGACACCGCCAGGTTCTCTTCGACCAGCTCCACGTGCCCGGCTTCGATCCGCGACAGGTCGAGGATGTCGTTGATCAGCGCCAGCAGGTCGTTGTTGGACGAGTGGATCGCCTGGGCGTACTTGACCTGCTCGGCGGTCAGCGTGCCGTCCTTGTTGTCGGCCAGCAGCTTGGCCAGGATCAGCGCGCTGTTGAGCGGCGTGCGCAGCTCGTGGGACATGTTGGCCAGGAATTCGGATTTGTAGCGCGAACTAGCCTCCAGTTCATTGCTGTTCTGCACCAGCTGGGCCTGCGCCAGCAGCAGCGCCTGCTGGCGCGACTCCAGCTCATGGGTGCGCTCTTCGAGCTGCACGTTGGTCTGCTCCAGCTCGGCCTGCTGCTGCTCCAGGTTGGCCTGGGAGTGCAGCAGGCTGCGGCTCTGCTCTTCCAGCTCCTCGTTGGCCACGCGCAGCTCTTCCTGCTGGGTCTGCAGCTCTTCACTCTGGCGCTGGGTCTCTTCCAGCAGTTCCACCAGCTGCGCATTGAGCAGCGCCGCGCGCAGGGCGATGCCGATCGGTTCGGCGCACTGCAGCAGCAGCGCCATTTCCAGGCTGCGCGCGGGCGACACACCGGCACGGCCCAGCTCGATCACGCCGATCACCACGCCATCGGCCGTGATCGGCCCCAGCAAGCGCTGGTGAACGGTGGTGCGGCCCAGCGGGGTATCGATATCCAGCGGGCTGTCACTGTCTTCCAGGCGACGCGCGCGGCCTTCGCGGATGATCTCGCCCCATTGCCCGGCATGTGCCGGGAGCGCCTCGGGCAGCTGCGACGGCAGCGCGGAGCCGCCAACCAGCACCAACCGCTCGCCCTGCAGGCGGTACATCGCGCCGACATCGGCATTGAGCTGCGCGCACAACGCACGCATGGCCTGGTCGGCCAGCTCGCGCGGGGTCGGATCGCCCTGCAGGCTGGTGCCGACCACATTCTCGCCGGCCTGCAGCCACAGCGCATCGGCCGCTTCACGGCGGGCGCCGATGGCCTTCATCACGGTCAGCGCCATCATCAGGAACGCAACGCCACCGATGCTGCGGTTGACGAAGGAAAACGCGGAGTTGCTGCTCGCCGGCGCC
Organism: Stenotrophomonas sp. PUT21; assembly: GCF_052232875.1. Taxonomy (NCBI): domain Bacteria; kingdom Pseudomonadati; phylum Pseudomonadota; class Gammaproteobacteria; order Lysobacterales; family Lysobacteraceae; genus Stenotrophomonas; species Stenotrophomonas sp. PUT21. The sequence goes on from NZ_CP197645.1 coordinate 2,132,277, forward strand.
ACGTTGTAGCCCACCGCCAGCAGGATGCAGGACCCGATCGCCACCAGCAGCGGCACTTCCATGCGGCGCTGGAACAGCGTGATGCCGACCGCCATGAAGTAGGTCAACCAGACCGCATAACCCAGCGGCACCACCATCTCCGTGCCCAACGTGGCGGCCATCAAGGCGGCCGACGCAAGCCAGATCCAACGGTCACGGGAGGTGGGCGCAGAATTCATGCCGTGTTCCAGCTTAAAAGGGGGCTGATGGTACCCGAAGCGGTAAACGGGTGTTAAGCGCCAGAAGTCAGCGCGTTTGCCGCACGTTCTTGACACTTTCTTCACATCATCGCCCCTACGGTTCGGTCCCTTATCGGGGAGTCGATAACCGTCGTGGTCCAGGCCGTATCCAGCGTTGCACCGCTTGCCGACGAAAGCCGGCAGCTGAAGCTGTTGATCGACAATGTGAGCGATCACGCGATCTATCTGCTCGATACACAGGGCAACATCTGCAGCTGGAACCGTGGCTGCGAACGGGTCAAGGGCTATGCCGCCGAGGCGGTGATCGGCAAGCACGTCGGCCTGTTCTATACCCCCGAAGATCAGCAGCTCGGCGTTCCGCAGCAGGCGTTGGCCTATGCCCGCGACCATGGCCGCTTCGTCGGCGAAGGCTGGCGGGTGCGCTGCAATGGCGAGCGTTTCCGTGCCGGCGAAGTGATCGAGCCGGTCCGCGAAGACGGCGCCCTGCTCGGCTTCGTCAAGGTCACCCAGGACGTCACCGAACGCTACCAAGCCCAGCGCCTGCTGCAGGATGCGCAGCGCGCGCACGTGCAGCAGCGCCAGCTGGACAACGTGGGCCGCCTGACCCGGGGCCTGGCCCATGAATTCAACAACCTGCTGACCACCATTGGCAATGCGCTGGACCTGATCGCGCTGCGCCCCGGCGCCGACGGGCGTACCCAGGAGCTGGTGGACCTGGCCCAGGCCGCCGCTGACCGGGGCTCCCTGCTGACCCGCCAGCTGCTGGCATTTTCCGCGGACCAGACACTGGTGCGCGAGCCGGTGGTGGTCCAGGAGTTCCTGCTCGACGCCCTGCCGGTGCTGCGCCGCGCCTGCCCGCCGGGCATCGAGGTGCAGTTGGATTTGATGCCGGATCTGCCCCCGATCGTCACCGATGGCGTACAGTTGCACAGCGCCGTGTTGAATCTGGTGCTCAATAGTGGCGAAGCGATGCCCCAGGGCGGCACGGTCACGATCACGGCCGAGGTCGAACAGCGCCTGGCACCGGATCTTTCCCAGCCCATGCGCCGCCACTATGTCGCCATCGCGGTGACCGACCAGGGCAATGGCATGCCCCCGGACATCGCCGAGCGCGCCAGCGAGCCGTTCTTCACGACCAAGGAAATCGGCAAAGGCAGCGGGCTGGGCCTGAGCCAGGTGTTCGGCTTCGTGTCCCAGTGCGACGGCTTCGTCGACGTACAAACCGCCCCCGGAAGGGGCACTACCGTCCGCCTGTTGTTACCTGTCATTGAGGAAGTCGAGCATGTCTGAGCCCCTACGCGTATTGATGGTCGAAGACCAGCAGGATCTGCGTGAACTGATCGGCCAGGCGCTGCAGGACTTCGGTATCGAAATCCACACGGCCGACGACGGCCCGGCCGCGCTGCGCCTGATGCAGGACCCGGGCGGGTTCGATGTGGTGTTCAGCGATATCAGCATGCCCAACGGCATGAGCGGCGTGGAGCTCAGCGAACACGTGGCCGACGTGCTGCCCAACGCGCGCATGATCCTGGCCTCCGGCTATGCGCGTTCGCAGTTGCCGCCGCTGCCGGAGCATGTTGAATTCCTGCCCAAGCCGTATCGCCTGCGCCAGCTGGTCACGTTGCTGCAGTCGCCGGCCGCACCGCTCTGAGCCAAGCGCTCTGAGCGCCGAGCGCTGTTCCCCGCCTTCCGCGCCAGCACCTGGCCGCGTTGACTGTCCCCCACGCCCATGTCCGATCTCCCTTCTCTTCCCACCCTGCCCCTCGGCCACTACCGCCATTTCAAGGGCGGCAACTACGAGGTGATCGGCGTTGTCCGCCACAGCGAAACGCTGGCGCCGATGGTGCTGTACCGGCCGCTGGACTCGGAGGTCGGCCTGTGGGTGCGCCCGTACGAAATGTTCATGGCGCAGGTGGAGGTAGAGGGGCAGTGGCGGGCGCGTTTTGCGCGGGTTGATGGGTGAGGCTGAGCGCTTCAGCCCCAGCCCGCGTTGCCGGCAGGATCAGCCGGCCACAGCCCGCGCCGCGCCCACCAGCGCACGCAAGCGCGCCGTCACCGCGCGGAACTGCTCCGGCAGCGTCACCGCATCCAGTGCATCGACCTGACGCGAGAGCACCGACAGCGCTTCGGCCATGCTGACCACCGGCTGCCCTGCCTCCGCGGGCGCCTCCTGGACCTCCAGGTGCGCGCCGATCACCCCCGCCAGCACTTCGAAGCCTTTCACCGTCGCGGCGTCGAGCTTGGAAGGAGTGGGATCCAGCGCGCACAGCGTGCCGTGGAAGCCGCCATCGCGGCGGAACAGCGGCACCGAGATGTAACTCTCGAACCCATACAGCGCCGGCGTGGGATGGCTGGAGAACACCGGGTGGGTACTGGCCTGGTCGAACTGGACCAGATGGCGATGCTCGCGGATCTCATCGCAGATGGTGGTTTCCAGCACGAGGTCATCGCCCGGACGCAGACCAAAATCCAGGCGGTCATGCACAGCGCAGGCGGTCCAGCGGTCTGCGGTGACGCGCGCTACGGCCACAAAGCGCATCCCGGTCATCGCACTGGCCAGTTCCAGCATGCCCGGCACGGCCGGCATCGCAAGCAATGCCGCGACATCCTCCAGACGCGGGTCCGTGGAGCTGGCGAGTGATGCCACCGGCGCCGCGCCCGGACCATCTTCGTCCAGCGGGTTTTCCAGCGCGGCCAGGCGACGGTCGAGCACCTTCGTGTTGACCTCATTGAAGAGGCCGCGCACTGAAGCTGACAACGCCCGGGCGTCGGCTATCGCGCCCACGAAATGGATGCCCTTGCCGACCAGGCGGATCTGCTCGACGCCGTGGTCCACGCGCAGCGACGGCCACGCCAGGCGGTGCAGCATGCGCATCCAGTCATTGCGCGGGGTCTCATCCAGCAGCGCAGTGACAATCACCCGCTGGGCAGCTGGTCCGTCCTGCGGGCCCGGCAGATCAAAGCCGATGAGGGCGGGGAAGCCCGGACTGGTAGACATCTCAACCTCTCTGGGGGCCTGGGGCAGCCATCGAAAGGGTGGCCTTGAGCGTAAATTGTCGCATGAATGGGCGAGACTGGCCGTGATCGGGTGCTATTTCTGGCGCCCGCTGAGTCACGGTGTCGCCACCGCCAGCCTGCGCGTGCATCGGGAGCAGAGCGGCTATTATTGTCCTGCGGCGGATATCGCCGCAGCGCCGGTGCAGCAGGCGGCGGATTGAACGGACAACCTCTCAACGACAAGGACGTGACGGCATGGGTGCGACGGGTCAGAGTGTTTCGGTAGTGGTCGGGATCGTCTGGGCGCTGCTCGGGCTGCTGTGGATCTTCGTTCCGTTTGCCATCTTCGGTATCAAGGGCCTGCTGCAACACATCGTGACCGAACAGCGCAGGACCAACGAGATTCTCACCCGCGTGCACGGCGACCGCATTCCGCCGGCGGCTCCGGAACCCCAGCCGTTCAGGGTCGGGCCGTATCCGTGACCTGGGGGCCATAGGCAGCGTTTGCCTGTGTTGCGTGGCTGCCTTGGCAACCCCGGCCTCGTGACGGCGCGTCGTGCGGATCCAGCGTTCCACGCGCGCCGCTGATTAATGCTGCGTCGCAGCAGTACAATGCGGCGCTTCCCCGTTCGACGCTGCTGCCTGCATGAGCTCCTCTTCCGTCCCTTTGGCCGCCCGGCTTTCGCCGCGCGAGCGCACCCTGATCCTGCTGGCCTTGTCGCTGGGCGGCTTTGCCATCGGCACCAGTGAGTTCGCCAGCATGGGGCTGATGCTGGAGATCAGCCGCGGGCTGTCGATCAGCGAGACCCAGGTCGGTCACCTGATCAGCGCGTATGCCATCGGCGTGGTGGTCGGTGCCCCCGTGCTCGCCTTCGCCGGCGCCGGTTTCGCCCGTCGCAACCTGCTGCTGGCCTTGATGGGTTTCTATGCCATCGGCAACCTGGCCAGTGCGCTGGCCCCCAACTACGGCACGATGCTGCTGGCGCGCTTCGTCGCCGGCCTGCCGCATGGCGCCTACTTCGGTGTGGCGATGCTGGTGGCCGCGGCGATCAGTCCGCCAGCACAGCGTGGCGCGGCGGTGTCCAAAGTGCTGCTCGGCCTCTCCGTAGCGATCCTGGTCGGCAATCCCCTCACCACCTGGCTCGGCCAGCAGGTCAGCTGGCGCACCGCGTTCGCCTTGGTCAGTGTGCTGGCGATCGCCACCGTGGCGATGATCGCGCGCTTCCTGCTGCCGGATCCGGATGAAGTACGGACCTCGCCGATGCGCGAGCTGCGCGCGTTCAACCGCACCCAGGTGTGGCTGGCGCTGGCGATCGGCTCGGTCGGCTTCGCCGGCATGTTCTGCGTGTTCACCTATCTCGCCCCGACACTGGTGCAGGTCACCGGACTGGCCGAATCGTGGATGCCGCTGGCTGTGGGCATCTTCGGCATCGGCGCGATCATCGGCAACGTGGCCGGTGGCTGGCTGGTGGACCGCTTCCAGTTCCGTGCGGCCGCCGTGGTGCTGGTCTGGTCGATCCTGGTGCTGCTGGCCTTCCCGCTGGCCGCGCAATCGGTGTGGAGCGTGTTCCCGATGATCATTGCGGTCGGCACCATGGGCGCCCTGGCCGCCGTGCTGCAGACCCGCCTGATGGACGTGGCCGGCGAAGCGCAGACGCTGGCAGCCGCCTCCAACCATGCCGCGTTCAATACCGCCAATGCACTGGGCCCGTGGTTTGGCGGCATGGCGATCGGCGCCGGCTTCAGCCCGGCCGTGACCGGCTACGTTGGCGCCGCCACCGCGCTGGGCGGCCTGCTGCTGTGGTGCGTGGCGATGCTGGTGGACCGCCGCGCGCGCGGCGTGCCGGCGCTGCAGCAGTAAGCAGCGCTCGCCAACAGGTTGTTTGAAAATCCCCGCCTGCGCGGGGATTTTCATTTCTCTATCATGGGTGTCCGATCAAACCGCGCCTCATGGTTGTTCCGGCCACGGCCGCAACGAAGGCCGCAGCTGGAAACACCGATGACGTACGAATGGGCCCCGAGCGACTGGGGTCAACGCCTCACGCGATCGCCGCACTGGCGCCTGCGCCTGGAAGACGACGGGCTGGTCCTGACCGTTGACGGTCATCGGCATTACGCGCCGCTTGAGGCACTGCAGGTGCATCCCCGCCTGCCCTGGGCGCGGCTGACCCTGCAGCGTGACGGACATGCCCCCCTGATCCTCGGCGGCCTGTCTGTGGCGTCCGCGCGCTTGCTGGCGTCGGCACTGGAGGCGCGAAGCAGCGAGCAACGCCAGCGCGATCATGTCGCCCTGTTCCAGCAGTCCCACACCGCCATCCAGCGGTGGCTCGCCCAGGTGCAGGCGGCTACCGACCTGGCCGACGAAGAATCCCTGTGGCTGACCCACGAGCAGCAGCAGGCGCTGCTGCAGGCGCGCCCCACCCTGCCGCTCGACGAAGACGCGCTGTGGACGGTGTTCGATGATGCCGACCTGCGCAGCCAGCTCGATGGCGACCCCGCCGCGATCGAAGAAGCGCTGATGCTGTGGCTGGCCGACTGGCCGACGATGTGGGCACGCCGCAATGAGGCGCATCAGGCGCGCGAACGGGTTGCCAGCCGTGCGTTGCTGGATCGCGTCGAAAGCCGGCCCCTCACCGATGAGCAGGCCCGCGCAGTGATCTGTTTCGACAACCGCGTGCAGGTGGTGGCTGCTGCGGGTTCAGGCAAGACCTCGACGATGGTGGCCAAGGCCGCCTATGCCATCGAACGCGGGCTGGTCGCGCCCGAGCGCATCGTCATGCTCGCCTTCAACAAGGACGCCGCCACCGAGCTGCAGGCGCGTGCGGACCGCGCGTTCCAGCGCCTCGGCCTGGATCAGGTGCGGGTGGAAGCGCGCACCTTCCATGCGCTGGGTCGGCAGATCATCGCCCAGGCCACCGGGCAGATGCCGCAGGTACCGGACTGGGCGGTCGATGCCACGCAGGGGTTCCACCGGCTGGCCGAGATCATCGACCAGCTCAAGGACCGCTCGCTGCATTTCCGCACCCAGTGGGACATGTTCCGGCTGGTGTTCGGCCGTGACCTGCCCGTCATCGGCGGGTCGTTGGACGCCGAGGAGTGGGACAAGGATGGCCAGGGCTATGTGCGCACCCTGCAGGGCGAGCGCGTGCGCAGCATCGAAGAATGCGTGATCGCCGACTGGCTGTTCTACAACGGCGTGGCGTACACCTACACGCGGCGAGATGCGTTCGATGCCGGGACCGATGCGTACCGCCAGTACCGCTCGGATTTCTACTATCCCGGCATTGCGCTGTATCACGACCACCTTACCCCGGAGGGACACGATCTGGCGCCTGCGCCTCGCCGGGGCGAACCGGGGGCCCGCGATGGCATCGCGCGGATCGAGACGACCCCGCTTCAGTTGCGCACCGGCGAACTGTTCGTGCGGCTGGGCGAGGCCTTGTCACATCGAGGTATCGAACTGGACCCGAATCCCGACCGCGAACTGCCCGAGGGCGGTGCGACCCCGATGCCGGACAGCGAGCTGATCGGCCTGGTGCGCACCTTCATCAGCCACGCCAAGAGCAACGCGCTGCAGGTGGAGGACATGGTCGAACGGCTGCGCCGCCTGCCCGACGATCACTTCAAGCACCGCTACCGCCTTTTCCTCGAACTGATCATCCCCATCCTGGACGGCTGGGACGATGCCCTGGTCGCCGAAGGGGGCATCGACTTCGAGGACATGCTCAACCAGGCGGCCGAACACCTGGAACTGGGCCGCTATGTCGCCCCCTTCGATCTGGTGATGGCCGACGAATTCCAGGACGCCTCGCGCGCCCGTGCGCGGCTGTGCCGGGCACTGGTGCAGGCGCCGGGCAAGCATCTGTTCGCGGTCGGTGACGACTGGCAGTCGATCAATCGCTTTGCTGGCGCGGATGTCTCGGTGATGACCGGCTTCGTGGACTGGTTCGGCCAGGGCCAGGTGCTCAAGCTCGAACAGACCTTCCGCTGCCCGCAGGCGCTGTGCGATGTGTCCAGTGCCTTCGTGTCACGCAATCCGGCGCAGATTCCCAAAGAGGTCCATTCGGTCACGCCAGCCTACGGCGCGGTGCTGCAGGCCTTCCAGGTGGCCTCGCGCGACCGGCTGGCCGGCGCGGTCGAGCAGTATCTGGAGCGGCTGCACCAGCAGCTGTTGTCCGGCCAGGCGCCGCCCGGCCGCGATGGCAAGGTCACGGTGTTCGTACTCGGCCGCTACAACGCAGACCGCGTGATGCTGCCGGCTACGTGGCGGGCGCGTCATGGGCAGCACATGGACGTCAGCTTCCTTACGGCGCACCGCGGCAAGGGTGCCGAGGCCGATTACGTGATCCTGCCCGGCATGCTGGACCGGCGCTTCCCCAACACCCGCGCCGACGACCCGGTCCTCTCCCTGGCGATGCCCGACAGCGATGCGTATCCGCTGGGCGAGGAGCGCCGCCTGTTCTACGTTGCATTGACGCGCGCGCGACGCTCGGTGGCGATGTTCACCGTGCAGGGCCGGCGCTCGGCGTTCCTGACCGAGCTGGTCAATGAGGGGGCGGTGCGCGTCACCTCCATGGCGGGTGAGGCCATCCATGAGCAGGCCTGCCCGGCCTGCAAGGTGGGCGTGATCGTGCCGCGCACCGGGCCGTATGGCGCGTTCCAGTCGTGCTCGGGCTATCCGCGCTGCGAGTACAAGCCGCCGAAGGTGGGGGGACAGCCGGGCGTGCGCACTTTCGCGGGGGCCTGAGCCGCACGCGCAATGCTCAGCCCAGCGCGGCGGCCATCTCGGCATCGATCTGCGCAAGCAGTCCCCGGCGGTCGTCCACGCCCGGCATCACCCGCACCAGGTTGCGCAGCATCCGCAGATCCTGCTGCTGGCCGAGCTGATCGCCCAGCGTGTGCAGTGCCCGCGCCTGTCGGCCCGGGCTGCGGCGCTTGAGCGAGGCGGCCAGCGCGCTGTCCAGCACTGGCAGTGCTTCCAGCTGCATGCGCAGGCGGCGCACCCGCCGGCGCCAGCGGTGCAGATCCTCGGTATCGCGGCTGCGTGCGGCGCGCTTCTCCGCCTTCGCCGTGCGTCGCTCACTGCGGGCCACTCCCTTGCGGATGTCACGCGCCCTGAGTGACTCCCAGGGCTGGGCCTGGAGGTCACGCGCGATACGCACCAGTGCCGCGTGGCGACGTGCGAACGCCGGGTCGCGCGCGAGCGCCTGGGCGAGGCGTGCATCGCGGCGGGCCGTCAGTCGATGACATACCGGCGCCCACGGCTGGGCGGGCTGCTGCGCGGCCAGCCGTTTGCAGGTGTCCACCACCACATGGGCATCGCGCAATGCCGACAGCCCCTGCCCGAGGCGGCGCAGTGCGGCGTCGACGAGGTCTGTCTCAAGGGGGCTGTTGTCCAGCAGTGCGAGCAGCGCGCGAAGGCGGCGGATCGTCTTGCGCGCCCGATGCACGGCATCGTGGATATCGGGTTGGGGCGACAGCGCCTCGGCGATGGTGATGCACTCACGCGCCGCCAGTGCGCGGGCGGCTGGGCCGATGGCGGGTGGCGACATGGTGGGTTCCCCCGGAGGCGTCAGGGGATTGTACCCATGCCGCGGCACGCTGCCCGTCAGCCGGGGTTGAACATCTGTCGCACGCCCCGCAGCAGCTCGTTGACGCTGAACGGCTTGGGCAGCAGCGACATGCCCTGCCCGAGGAACTCGTTACGGACCGCCGCGCTCTCGGTATAGCCGGTGACGAACAGCACCGGTAGATGCGGCCGCAGGGCCCGCGCCGCGTCGGCCAGCTCGCGCCCGTTCATGCCCGGCAGGCCGACGTCGGACAGCAGCAGGTCCAGCTCACGGTCCGAATGCAGTTCCAGCAGCGCCTGCTGCGCGTTGATGGCTTCCACCACCTGGTAACCGGCTTCGACCAGCATCTCCCGGACCATCATCCGCACCGAATCGGTATCGTCCACCAGCAGGATGCGTTCGGCGCTGCCCCGGGGCAGCTGTGCGGGGAGCGAGGCTGGGGCGACCGGCTGGAGCTGACCCTCCGGCAGCAGCAGCTCGATCTCCGTGCCTTCGCCACGTTCGCTGGCGATACGTGCACTGCCACCGGACTGACGCGCGAACCCGTAGGTCATCGACAACCCGAGCCCCGTGCCCTCGCCCTGCGGCTTGGTGGTGAAGAACGGCTCGAACACCTTGGTCAGCAGTTCGGTAGGAATCCCGACGCCGTTGTCGAGCACGGTCACGGTGATGTAGTGGCCAGGGGCCAGCTCGTGGTCACGTTCGATATGCGCCCGCCCGGCGCGGATCCGGATCAGGCCCTGGCCGGACAACGCATCGCGGGCGTTGATGACCAGGTTGAGGATCACGTTCTCGAACTGGTTCGGGTCGGCGACCGCGATCAGCGGTTCCAGCCCCAGCTCCAGCTCCAGTTCGATGTTCTCCCCGATCGAGCGCTGCAGCATGTCTTCCAGCGAGCGCACCCGCGCGACGACGTCGAAGGTCTGCGGGTCCAGTGGTTGTTTGCGGGCGAACGCCAGCATGCGCTGCGTCAGCGCCGCCGCACGGTGTGCCGAGCCAGTGGCGATCTCGACGTAGCGCGAGGCCTTGTCCCATTTGCCGCTGGAGGCGGCAATCTCGATCATGTCCAGCCCGGAGATGATCGTGGTCAGCAGGTTGTTGAAATCGTGCGCGATGCCGCCGGTGAGCTGGCCCAGCGCATCCATCTTCTGCGCCTGCATCAGCTCGATTTCCGTACGCTCGCGCTCGGCGATCTGGAAGGCCAGTTCAGACGTGGCGCTTTCCAGTTCCTGGCGCTGCTCGTTGGCACGCGCATGGTGCTCGGTCGTATCTTCGATCAGCACCAGCCCCTGCCCGGCCGCCTGGTACGGGGTCACCCGCCACTCGGTCATGCGGATCGCACCGCCGACGCGAAGGCTGAAGGTGCCCTGCCAGCGCTCACCTTCGGCGAGGGCCACTTTCAACGCGCTCAGTGGTGCAGCTTGGTCCTGCAGCAGCTGATCGAGTTGGCCGGGGCCCATCTGCTGGCCGAGCAGACGGGTGAACGCGTCGTTGGCGTCGTGCGCGTTGAGGTCGGCATCCAGCAACGCGATCGGCGCATTGATATGGCGGAAGATTTCACGGAAGCGCGCCTCGGTCTCGCGCAGCGCCTCTTCAGCGCGGCGGGCGCGCAGCAGGCTGCGCAGCGTGGCTAGCAGCACATCCGGATCCACCGGATGGATCAGATACGCATCCGCACCCGCGTTGAGGCCGGTGATCATGTCACCGGTCGCGATCGACGCCGCCGAGACGTGCACCACCGGCAGTAACTGCAGCCGGGTGTCCTCACGCAGCCGGCGCACCACGTCGAACCCGCTCATGTCCGGCAGGTTCACATCCAGCACCAGCGCGCCGAAATCATGCTCGGCCAACCGTTCCAGACCCTCACCCCCGGTACCGGCTTCCTCGACATGGAACCCGTGGTGTTCGAGCACGCGGCGTACCGCGTAACGCGTCGCCACGTTGTCGTCCACCACCAGGATGCGATCAGGACTCGCCATGCGCGGCCTCCGTGGCCAGGGTCAGCGGCAGCACCACATAAAAGTTCGAGCCGGTGCCGAGTTCGCTTTCGACCCCGACATGCCCGCCCAGCAGCTCGGCGAAGCGCTTGCACAGCGACAACCCCAGGCCGGTCCCGCGCAGGCGCTTCTGCAGCGGTGTATCGACCTGCACGAAATCCTCGAACAGGGTCGACTGCAGCTCGGCGGGGATGCCGATGCCGGTATCGCGCACGCTGAAGCGCACGGCCGCCTCCCCTTCCAACCGGGTCGACACCACCACCTGGCCATTGGGCGTGAACTTCAGTGCGTTGGAAATGAAGTTGCGCAGGATCTGCGCCAGCTTCTTGTCGTCGGTATACAGCAGCGGCATCACCGGTGGATCTTCGAACACCAGATCCACCTGGTTGCCTTCCACCAACGGACGGAACATGCCGCGCAGGGCCGAGAACAGGTCCATCAGGTCGAACCAGGCCGGTGAAATGGTGATCCGCCCGGCTTCGATCTTGGCCAGGTCCAACAGGTCGTCCACCATTTCGCGCAGCTCGCTGGTGGAGGCACTGATGAAGCGCACCTGGCGGCGCTGCTCGTCGGTCAGCGGGCCGTCCATGCCGTCCTCCAGCAGCCGCGTCATGCTCAGGATCGAGCCCAGCGGCGTGCGGAATTCGTGGCTCATGTACGACAGGAACCGGCTCTTCAGTTCGGACACCTCACGCAGCTGCTCGGCCTGCTGATCCAGCTCGGCATACAGCGCGAGCACGCCCTGGTTGGTCTCATCCAATTCGGCACGCAGCGCATCGGCTTCCAGTCGCAGCCGCTGCAGTTCCTCATCGTGGGGGGTGACGCTCAATGCAGATCTCCAAGACGCAGGGCAACAATGCCGGCGTCATCCCGGCCACGATCGAAATCACGCTGCAGCACCGCCACGATCACCGCCGGATGGCGGTGGAACAAGCCGGGGTAGTCACGCAGGCTCCAACGCGCCTGTAGTCCATCGCTGTGCATGACCAGCAGCGTGCCTGTGGCCGCGTGAAAATGGAATGGTTGTGCCTTGCGGTACTGCACCCCGACGATCCCCGGGTGCGAGGCCAGCCCACGCGAACCGGTAGGCTCGCACAGGCTGGCGGCGATATTGCCGATACCGGCGAACTCGACCTGGCCGGTGGCCACCTCCACACAGGCCACCGCCGCGGCGCCCCCCCGGGTGCCGGACATGCCGGCGTGCAGCACCCCGATCGACGCCGGGGCGCCGCGCGCGGCAGCATGCGCGACCGCGTCCACGCCCGCCCACGCAGCATCGGCCGCGGGAAGTCCATGGCCGAGGCCATCGATCACGGTGACAGAGACGGTCTGCGCATCTGCGCGCAGATGCCACGCGTCGCCACAGGCAATCTCGTGGCGCATCGGAAGGCGCAGCGCACCGTAGGCGATATCGATATCACGCGGCGCGCGGCTGGCGTAGATCCGCGCGACCACCACCGCCCCCTTGGCATCGGACCACGCATCGAGCACGCTGGCCTGGCGCTGGATCGCGCCGAGCCCGAGGCCCTGGGTGCCGCCGGTTGAGTAGCCGTCTGGAAGACAGTCGGCCAGGGAAAAGCCCGGGCCGCCATCCACGGTGCACAGCTCCACACCGTTACCGCCGCGGCCACAGACCATGGACAGGTACATACGGCCGCCGCGCCCATGTTTGAGCACGTTGGTGGCCATTTCAGTGGCCACCAGCGCCGCGCGGCCGGCATCCATGTCATCCAGGCCGACATGATCGGCCAGCGCCAACGCTTCGCGCCGGGCCTGTCCAACCTGCGAGGTTTCTTCGACCACCACGACCCGCGTTACCTGGCCGGCGAAGTTCAGCTCCATTTGGTGATCGTGATGCGGGTGCCCTGCCCGGGTGCACTCTCCAGTTCGAATTCATCCACCAGCCGGCGCGAGCCGGACAGCCCCAGGCCCATGCCCGAACCGGACGACCAGCCATCGGTCAGCGCCTGCGCCACATCCGGAATGCCCGGGCCGTTGTCGGCGAAGACCAGCCGCACGCCCTTGCGCAGCCCCTTCTCCACCACGTCCCAGTCCATCGTCCCGCCCCCCCCGTAGATCACGGCGTTGCGTGCCAACTCACTGGCGGCAGTGACCAGTTTGGTTTGATCGATCAGGCGCAGCTTGCAGGCCACGCACACCTGGCGCGCGGCCTGACGGGCCAGCACGACATCCTGCTCGATGCGGATCGGCAACGAACCACGGGTGGCACTCATGAGGCCGCTTCGTCTTCGTCGGTGCGCTGCAATAGCTTCATGCCGCGCTCCACATTCAGCGCGGTGCGCACGCCACTGAGGGTGAGGCCGAGCTCCACCAGCGTGATCGCCACCGCCGGCTGCATGCCCACCACCACGGTGGTGGCATCCATGATCCGGGCCAGCGATGAAATGGTGGCGATCATGCGGCCGATGAACGAATCGACGATATCCAGCGCGGAAATGTCGATCAGCACGCCGCGTGCGGAAGTGCTGCGGATCTTCTCGGTGAGGTCATCCTGCAGGGTCAGCGCGAGCTGATCATGCATGTCCACCTGGATGGTCACCAGCAGCAGATCGCCCATCTGCAGGATCGGGATGCGCTCCATCTCAGCGGGCGGTCCGGGTCACGGTCTGGCCGGTGCGCTTGAGCGCGAGGGCCAGTGCGTCGGCCAGGTTGGCCTTGGTCACGATGCCCTGCAGGTCCAGCCCTAGGTGCACGATGGTCTGCGCGATCTGCGGCCGCACGCCACTGATGATCGCATCGGCGCCCATCAGGCGGATCGCGGTAACGGTCTTGAGCAGGTGCTGGGCCACCAGCGTGTCCACGGTGGGCACACCGGTGATATCGATGATGGCGATTTCCGAACCGGTATCGACGATGCGCTGCAGCAGCGATTCCATCACCACCTGGGTGCGCTGCGAGTCCAGCGTGCCGATCATAGGCAGCGCCAGCACGCCTTCCCACAGCTTCACCACCGGCGTGGACAGTTCCAGCATTTCTTCCTGTTGGCGCTGGATCACGTCTTCGCGCGTCTTCTGGAACACGCTGACCGTATGCAGGCCCAGCTGGTCGATCAGCTCGGAGAGCGCCCACAACTGGTTGCCCAGCTGCGCTGGATCATCCGCGTAGCCCTGCTGGATCAATTCAAACAGCGGGCGCTTGAGCGAGAAGATGAAGCTGGCGGTCTCTGACGAATTGAACCCCTTCAGCACGCGCTCGCGGGAAAGCTCTTCCAGGAAGCGGCGGATGTCCTGCCACTCCACGCGTGCGATCGAGCTGACGTCGGTGGCCGACACCGCCTCGAGGAACAGGCGCCAGAACTCGCGAACCTGGGTGTCCAGCTCGCGGGACGACAGCCGGCCGTCCTGCGCCTGGCTGGAACCGGCCAGATTGCCGGCCCACGCGGCCAGCAGGGGCTCCTGATGGCTGCGGATGAGATCGATCGTGCGCTGCTGCAAAGCCGCCATGGAAAGGGTCCTGAAAAGAAGGGATACACCGGGTGGGCTGGCGACCCATCACCGATATGAATGGGGGTCGCAATCATCAAAGCTTAAATGAATTCAGGAAGATTGGGCATGACGGCAGATGCCGATGGCGTGAAGGCTCCCTACACCTCCCTGACTGATTCAGATTACTGCGATCGGCGGTGCCACAGCGTCCCTCCATGGGCGTCCCGCCACAACGCATCAAGCCGCCCGAAGGCGGCCTGATGGTGGAGCGGTCAGCGCAGCAGCGCGAACAGGAGCAGCAGCGGAATCGGAATGCCGAGCATCCACAGCAGAATGTACTTCATGGTGTTTCCTCCCTTGGGATGATCAGGTTCACAGGTCGCGGCGACGGCCGCCCCAGGTGGCACTCAGGCTGGCAATGAAGGCACCGATCAGCAGCGTGATGAACAGCCACAGCGCAGCGTAAGCGGTCGCCTTGCGGGCATCGTCGGCCGCCTGCTTGGCCTGCTGCTTGGCGTTGTCCAGCGCCGCACGCAAGCGGGTCTGCACATCGGTCACGCGGGCCTGCGCTTCGGCCTGGCTCATGCCGGTCTGTGCCGCCACCAGCTGACCCAGGTACTGCGTATCGGCCGGGTCCATGGTGTCGGACTTGAGGCTGTTGACGATGATGCGGTTGACCTCGGTACGCACCTCACGGCTGTCCGGACGGCGGTCTGCACCCAGCATCGGGCGCGGCGGCGGCGGTGCGCCGTTGACCGGCGGTGCCGGCGGTGCCGCTGCATCGGCCGGACCGGCCGGCGGCGCGGGCTGCGCTGCGGTCGGGTTGGCGCGGAACAGCGAATCCACCCAGTACTGCACGTCACCCTGGTCACTGCCCATGGCGGCCGAGCCCGCACCCGCGGCGGCGATACCACCGGCAGTGGAAGCTGCCGCACCTGCGGTGGCACCCGCCACCTTGGCACCGGCACCGAGAATGCCACCGATCGCAGAGGTCAGCAGCGCGGCCGTCAGCAGCGTGGCCACGGCCCACGACACGAAACCATGTGCGGTATCGCGGAAGTAGGTTTCATCGCCATGCAGATTGCTCCACTTCGTGCGCAGGCGACCGGCCAGATAACCACCCAGGCCGGAGGCCGCGATGGCGGTGAAGGTCAGCCATGCAATGCTGGACCAGCCGAAGGTCTCGGCTGTCACGCCTTCAAACGACCACGGCGAGACTGACGACAGGCCCAGGCCCACGCCGAGAATCACCAGGATCAACGAAAGCGCGGCCGCAGCAATCGCACCGGCCAGGATCGCGCCCCAGGACACGGCGCTGTCGCGCGGAAGATCCACCACCGGCGGTGGGGTGACCACGGCCACGGTCGCCGCAGCGACGGGCTCGGGGTGGGCGTAATCGCCTCGGGTATTCATAGCGTATGGCACTCCTTTTCATGCGCTGCGGACGCAGCTCGCATCGGCAGGCTGCGCTTCAGCTCGTGAAATATGCGAGACGCTGAAAACAAGACGGTGTGGATATCAGGCCTGATCAGACCCGCCGACCGAGCAGCATGATCACACCCACCAGCCCACCCAGCGCACCGACAGCGGCCAGTTCGATGGACGGCTCACGCAGCCGCAATGCCATCACCATGCACAGCGCGCCCAATCCGATGATCACCGCGCCGATGGCGGCCGCACGCGCGGAGCCATAGAAGTGCGTGCGGCGGATCGGTTCGCTGACCGCCGGCTGCTGGCGTTGCCAGGTCGCCAGCGCCTGCTCGAATTCGCGCAGCAAGCGATCTCGGCTCTGCAGATCGGCCGCACTTACCATCAGTGTCGCCCGGCCCGGCCGCACCAGTTTCAGATAGTCATCGGTGCCCCAGCTGGACAGCTCATCGAAGGGCACCGCATCGCGCCGCGAGAACATCAAACCGTCGGGCAGGACCATCACTTCGTTGCGCGTCGGGAACCCCTGGAAGGCCAGCAACGGCGGCAGCACCAGGCACAGCATCGCCACCACGATGGCGACGCCCACCGGGCCGCGATTGAGCACGATGAACATGAAACTGCCCGCCGCCAACGCGAATGCGAGCGGCACTGCCAGCTGGTGCCAGCGGGTGTAGACCGAGACCTGGATACCTTCCCTTGGCTTCACGATGACCTCCCTCCTTTATCGGCCCGCGGCCGAACGGCTCAGGCCACCATGGTCTTCGATGTCGTGCACAGCGGCAAATCCGCTGATGTCAAAACGGTTATCAGCCTGCCATCGTCGCGCCGGTGAATATGCTGATGAACATGCGTTCCAAGCCGCGATGAACTTTTACGACATTCACGTGGCAATAATCCAATCACGCCATCGATGGCACGTGACCGGCCAGGGATGGCCTTTCAGCGGATGCAGTGGAACGGGGGCTGCATCGCCGGCGACTTGGCGCGTCCAAGGGGATTATCTGGAAGCACTCTCATGACACTGGCATTATCCGGTCGCGTCCTCGCGACCCTGTTCCTGGCCTCAAGCCTGTCCTTCGCCGCATCGGCGGCGACCAAGGCACCCTTTCCTGCCGAAGGCGTCTGGCGCGGCGAATTCACCATCGATGGCGACCCCATCCCCTTCAATTTCGAAGTGAAGGGCAAGCGCGCGCAGGACGCGACCTTCACCCTGCTCAACGGCACGCGCACCGACAGATTCAAGGTCACCCCGCGCGAAGACGGCATCTTCTCGGTGCGGATGAATACCTACGATGCGGTGCTGGAAGGCAACGTTTCCGAGGATGGCAAGCACCTCGTGGGCCAGTACAAGGACCTGGTCCCCAGCCGCAACGGGGCGCGCAACCTTGCCTTTACTGCCGAACAGGGCGCGGCGTGGCGTTTCGTCAAGCCCGGCCAGGATGAGGCGCCGGCGGCGGACCTCAGCGGCAAATGGGCGGTGCAGACCATCGACAAGGCCGCCCGCCAGGACAAACGCAACCAGGTGGCCCTGCTCAAGCAGGAGGGAAATCGCCTCTCCGGCGTGTTCATGACCGTCGTCGGCGACACCCGCGAACTGGAAGGCACCGTGCAGGGCAATCGCTTCTATCTGTCCGGCTTCAGTGGGCCGAGCCCGCTGCTGATCCGCGGCACGATCGATGAGGACGGCAACATCCAGGGCGCATTCGGCAGCGGTATCTACAACGTGGTGAAGTTCGAGGCCGAGAAGAACGACAAGGTGGAGCTGCCCGATCCGTACAAGCTCACCTTCCTCAAGGATGGCCAGGAGCGCATCGATTTCAGCTTCCCCGATCTGCAGGGCAAGCAGGTCTCGCTGCAGGACGACAAGTATCGCGGCAAGGTCGTCATCGTTGAAGTGATCGGCACCTGGTGCCCGAACTGCACCGACCAGACCTACTTCCTGGCGCCGTGGTTCAAGCAGAACCAGCACCGGGGCGTCGAAGCGGTGGCGGTCGCCTTCGAGCAGGAAGACAACTTCGATTACTTCAAGAAGACCCTGACCACCTTCAAGGATTACTTCGACATCCGTTACGACATCGTGTTCGGCGGCATCGCCGACAAGAAAGTCGCTACCGAGAAACTGAAGGGCCTCAATTACATGGCCGCCTTCCCCACCACGATCATCATCGGCCGTGACGGCAAGGTTCGGGAGATCTACACCGGTTACACCGGTACGGTGACCGGCGAGTATCACCAGGATTACGTGGCCCGTTTCAACAGCCTGCTCGATGGGCTGATTGCCGAGCCCGATCCGTATGCGGCAAGCGCCTCGACCGCGTCCACGACGCCGGCACTGGCCATCGCCCCGTAACCCTCCGCGGCGGCCGGCATGCCCGGCCGTCGCGGCCCTCCCTCCTGCGTTGCACGCCCGTACGGCACCCCCGCGATGCCGCGGGCGGCTGCGCGCCTCGACAAAGAGACCCGCCCCATGCGCACCGCCCTTCTGTTGACCCTGCTCACCGCCGCCACCGCACCCGCCGCAGCGATCGCCGCCCCGGTGACCTACCAGCTCGACCCCACCCACACCGATGTCCTGTTCACCTGGAACCACAACGGCTTCTCCTTCCCGACCGGCCGCGCGGCGATCAGCAGCGGCACGCTCATCTACGACGCGGCCAAACCCACGGTGTCGCAGGTGCAGGTGGAGCTGCCGCTGGCCGAGCTGGCCACGCACGTGCCCAAGCTCGACGAGATCGTCAAGAGTGACAAGCTGTTCGACGTCGCGAAGTTCCCGCAGGCCACGTTCCGCAGCACCTCGGTCAGCACGCAGGGGAGCGGCCGCCTGAAGATCACCGGCGACCTGACCCTGCACGGTGTCACCCGCCCGGTCGTACTCGATGCCACCCTCAACAAGCTCGGCGAGCATCCCAGCCGCAAGGTGCCCACGATCGGCTTCAATGCCACGGCCGTGATCCGCCGCAGCGAGTTCGGCCTGGACGCATTCCTGCCCAACATCGCCGATGAGGTACAGCTGCGCATCACCACCGAGGCGCAGGGGGCGAAGGAGTGAGGCACGGCATCCTCACCCTGGGGGTTGCGCTGCTGCTGAGCACTGGCAGCGCGATCGCTTCCGATACGCCGAAGGTCGCCCTCGATCCCCGGCTGGAGGCGCGAGCGGACGGGTCGCGCGAGCTGGTCATCGACGCCCGCATTGAGCCGGGTTGGATCCTGTACGCCTCGGACTTCGAGCAACCGCAGATCGGACCGCGCGCGGCGCGCGTGATCCTGGCGGACCAGGCTCAGCCGCACGGCCCGCTGCGCTCGGTGGATGCGCGCGAAGGCCACGGCCGCAGTTTCGCCGGCGACTACCGCTACACCTACTTCAGCGAGCGGGGGCAGCTGCGCCTGCCCGTCGCGGCGGGCAGCACGCCGGTGACCGGCACCCTGCGCGCGCAGGTCTGCTTTGAGCAGAGCGGGCTGTGCGAGCTGGTCCAGCAGGAGATCGCCGCGCGTTGAGCGCGGCATCGTCATGCCCCGTCGCGTCCGTCCCCTCGCCCTGCTGGCCGCGCTGATCGGCGGTGCCGTGCTGGCCCCGGTGTTTTCCGCCGATGCACCGACCTACGACGGCGATCTGTCCGACAACCCCCGCGCCCAGCTGGGTCGCCAGCTCTTCTTCGATCCCATCCTCTCGCGTGACCGCACGGTCTCGTGCGCCAGCTGCCACCAGCCCGCCCGCGCGTTTGCCGATGACCGCGCGCTCAGCCTGGGGGTGGAAGGCCGCCTGGGCACCCGCAACACCCCGAGCGTGATGAACAGTGCCGGGCGCACCCGCTTCTTCTGGGATGGCCGCAGCGAAACCCTGGAAGAACAGGCCCTGGCGCCGATCGCCAACCCGCTGGAGATGGACCTGCCGGTGGATGACGCCGTGGCCCGGCTGCTTGCCGACCCGGCGTGGGTGGCACGTTTCCAGGATACCTACCGTGCCGCCCCCAGCCCGCGCACGCTGGGGCGCGCCCTCGCCGCCTACCAGAAGACCCTCAACACCGTGGACAGCCCTTACGACCGTTACGCACTCGGCCAGGAAGACGCGATCAGCGACGCGGCCAAGCGCGGCCGTCTGTTGTTCATCACCAAGGCGCAGTGCGTGAGCTGCCACGCCGGCGAGGATTTCACCTCGGACCGCTTCAAGAACATCGGCATCTACAACGGCCGTGAGTTCAACGACGAGGGCCGCGGCGGCGTCACCGGCGACCCTGCGCAGAAGGGTGAGTTCAAGGTGCCCGGCCTGCGCAACGTCGCGTTGACGGCGCCCTACATGCATAACGGCATGTTCAAGACGCTGCGCGAGGTGATCGTGTATTACGACGACCCCGGCAAGGTGATCCCCGATTCGATCGGACGCGATGCGCAGCTGCGCGACCCGCTGCATCTCACCGAAGCGGAGATCGACGACATCGAGCAGTTCCTCCACACCCTCACCGACGATCGC
This sequence comes from Stenotrophomonas sp. PUT21, assembly GCF_052232875.1. Lineage (NCBI taxonomy): Bacteria > Pseudomonadati > Pseudomonadota > Gammaproteobacteria > Lysobacterales > Lysobacteraceae > Stenotrophomonas > Stenotrophomonas sp. PUT21. The sequence goes on from NZ_CP197645.1 coordinate 2,152,425, forward strand.
TTCGCATCGCGCGCGACGTCCTCGACGGCCTCGCCTCCATGACCCCTCCTGTTTCGCGCCTTTCAGCGCTTCTGGCCGCCATGCTGATGATGGCGCTGCCCATGGCAGTGCTCGCCGGGCCCCCGCCCGCCGCCACGCCCGCCGCCACGCCCACCCACCACGCGGCACCCGCCCTGCACTGGACCGACCTGGACGGCGCCCCTGCCACGCTGGCGCAATGGCGGGGCCGCCCGGTGCTGCTGAACTACTGGGCCAGCTGGTGCGGCCCGTGCCTGAAGGAACTTCCGGACCTGCAGCGCTTCTCGCACGCGCAGGCCCCGTTGCCGAATGGCGTGCATGTCGTCGGCGTCGCACTGGATGACGTCGCGGCCGCCAGGGCTCTGCGCGACCAGCTGCAGCTCACCTACCCGCAACTGGTGGAGAGCGACGGCCCACCCGGCACCGCCGCCGCCTTCGGCAACCGCATCGGCACGCTGCCGTTCTCGGTGCTGATCGATGCGCACGGCAATGTCCTGCAGGTCCACAACGGGCCCTTGCATCCGGCCGATCTCGCCCGCTGGGCCGCTGCCGCGGGCGTCGCGCCGTGATCCGCACCGCCCGCATTGCGGCCACGGCCGCTGCCGCTGCAACGCGCTGTCGCCCGGGTCCGCTGCGCCAACGTGCCGGCTGACCCGCCCGTCCCGGCACCGCCTGCCTGCCCGCACGCCTGCCCGCCGCATGCCCTGCCGCATCGCGGCCCACCTACTCTCTGGGGATCCTCCATGCTGTCCACGCACCATCGCCTGCCGTTGGTTGTCGCCGTTCTGTCCGCACTCTCCCTGCCCGTCGCCGCGCACGGCGCACCCGAGGTGGAGGTCGCCACCAGCACGAGTACCGCCACACTGGATACCGTCACCGTGACCGGAACGCGCGCCCAGGGCCGCACCGTGCGCGAAAGCGCGGCGCCGATCGATGTGCTGTCGGCCGAAGACATCCGCGCGGCCAACGCGACCAGCCTGCTGGATGCGCTCAACACCACCGTGCCGAGCTTCAACCTGCCGCTGGAAACCGGCGATCTCAACAGCATGGTGCGCGCCGGACAGCTGCGCGGCCTGAATTCCAGCCACGTGCTCGTACTGGTGGACGGCAAGCGCCGGCACGCCACCGCACTGCTGGGCGCCGGTGGCTTCGGGGGCGCCGCACCCGCCGATCTGGCCCTCATCCCTACCGGGGCGATCGCGCGCATCGAAGTGCTGCGCGACGGTGCATCGGCGATCTACGGTTCGGACGCCATCGCCGGCGTGATCAACATCGTCACCAACACGTCTGCCCGCGGCGGCAACGTCTCCTACCGCGACGGCACCTATTTCGCGGGCGATGGCCGCTCGCGCGTGGTGCAGGCCGATGCCGGGTTCGGCATCGGCGACGGCGGCCATCTGCACCTTGCCGCGCAGCTGGATGACCAGAAAGCCACCAACTACACCAGCCCCGCACGGGATACCTTCCTGTACTACTTTCCGCGCAACGCCGCGGGCAATCCGATCCGCCCCGGTGGCAACCAGGCCAGCAACCCAACGCTGCCCCCGGGTGCCACACCCGATCCGCGCGAGGCCACGCGCGACAACAATGCCTGGCGCAACCGGGGCATCCGCGCGTTCCGCACGAAGACCGCCACGGCCAATGCGAGCATTCCACTGGCCGCCACGGTAGAGGCCTACGGGCTGTTGACCCTGGCCCAGCGCGACGCCTGGGCACCACAGAACTTCCGCCAGCCGCTGCGCAATGAAGTGGTTCGGGCCATCGATCCGAATGGCTTCGCCCCGACCGAGCACATCGACGAGAACGACGGCGCGCTCACGCTGGGGGTACGCGGCCAGGCCGGCGAATGGGATTGGGACCTGAGCAGCGGCTACGGGCGCGATGCGATGGACATCAACCTGCACAACAGCATCAACCCCACCTACGGCCTGGACAGCCAGACCGATTTCTATATCGGCGACCTGCGCTACAGCGCCTGGACCCACAACCTGGATGTGCGCCGCCAGCTGCAGACGGCCTGGCTGGCCGCGCCACTGGAACTCAGTGCAGGCGCGGAGTACCGCGATGAGCGCTATCGGATCGGCGCGGGCGATGTGCAGTCCTACACCCATGGCGGGCAGCGCGTGCTGGACGGCCCCTACGCCGGCACGGTGCTGGGCATCGGCCTGGGCGGCTCGCAGGCGCTGCCCGGCTACCGGCCGGAAGACGCGGTGGATGTCAGCCGCAACAGCGGCGCGGTGTACGTCGGCGTCGCGGCCGACCTGGGCTCGCGCTGGCGGGTGGACCTGGCGGGCCGGCATGAGCGTTACTCGGATTTCGGCAGCGAGACCACCGGTCGCCTGTCCACCCGCTTTGCGCTGCATCCCCGGCTCGCCCTGCGCGGCACGATCAGCAACGGCTTCCAGGCCCCTTCGCTGGCTGCGCAGGCGTACCGCAACACCTCCAATGGCAATTTCTACACCGACCACATCCTGCAGGCCGGCTCGCCGCAGGCCATCGCGCTGGGCGCGCAGCCGTTGCGCCCGGAAACCTCGCGCAGTCTCAGCCTGGGCATCGTGGCCGAGCCCTGGCAGGGCGCGTCGCTGACCGTGGATGCCTACCGCATCGATGTGGATGATCGCATCGCACTGTCCACCACCTTCCGCGAGGGGCTGTATCCCGGCTCCGGTGCGCTGGTCACCGCGGTGGGCCTCGGCGCGCAGGATGGGGTGCGCTACTTCATCAATGCCGCCGATACGCGCACCGAAGGTGTGGAGGCCACGCTCGAAGGCCGCGTCGATCTGGGCCGCGGCGGCGCCCTGCGCTGGACCCTGGCCAGCAGCCACACCCGCGCGAAGATCACCGGGCTGGCCCCCACACCCGCGGTGCTGGCCGCCTTCAATGTGCCGGTGTTCAGCACCGGATCGCAGAACGAGCTGCTGTACAAGGCGCCGAAGTCCCGGCAGGTGCTGGGCCTTGACTGGAGCCTGGGCCGCTATCGCGTCGGGCTGCGCCAGAGCCGCTACGGCAACATCCAACGCTATGGGTCGCCGACCACGGTGGCCAGCAGTGGGCCATATGCGGGCCAGGCCGAGATCGCCTACGACATCGGCGGCCTCTGGATCACCGATCTGCAACTGGGCGCCACCCTGCCCGGCGGCTGGGACGTGGCACTGAACGCCAACAACGTGTTCGACCGCAAGGTCACGAAACTGCCCGAGCCGCTGCTGGCGGCCAACGAGTACTACCGCTACGCCAATGGGGGTCCGATCGATGGCTCCGGTGGGCTCTGGTCAGCCACCCTCCGTTACCGTTGGGATTGATCCGCGCGCAGCGCAAGGAACACCGTCGCATCCTCACAGATCCGGGCGCCCGCCTATGCAAAAATAAGGGAACTGTGGCACACCGCGTCGCAGGTGACGGTGTGTGCTCCTGACAACCAGGCGCAGCCGTGCCATTCGTGCGGTGGCCAGTACTGGTAAAGATCAGGAGTCAATGAATGTCCTCGAGGAATTCCGGCGCAAGCGCCTTGGATCTGTCCAGCTGCGCGCGTGAGCCGATCCGTACCCCCGGTGCCATCCAGCCGTACGGATTGATCCTGATCCTCGATCACACGACATTGACGGTCAACGCCCGCGCGGTGGCCGAGCCGGGCCTGCTGGAGGCGCTTGGCGATCCGCTGGGCCAGCCGCTGGATCAGGTCCTGGCCGGCACTCTGGCGCCATGCAGGCCGGTACTGGAGGCATTGGAGGATGGTGCCTCGCATTTCCTGGGCGCGCACCCGGTCGGCACGGCGGGCAACCACCACACCGTGGCCCACCGGATCGGTGATGACGTCATCATCGAGCTGGAGGCCCCGGTGCCGGGCGAACCGGGCTCACTGGAGGACCTGTATCCGTCGATCCGCCGCTTCATGGCCGCGATCGAGCGTGCGCCGACCACCCAGGCGCTGTGTGAGATCGCCGCGGCGCATATCCGCGAGCTGACCGGCTTCGACCGCACGATGATCTACCAGTTCGACAAGGACTGGAACGGCGCAGTGGTGGCCGAGGACCGCAATGACGTGCTGCCCTCCTACCTGGATCTGCGCTTCCCGGAATCGGATATCCCCGCCCAGGCGCGTGAACTGTACCGGCAGAACCGGGTCCGCCTGATCGCCGACAGCCGGTACACCCCGGTGCCGCTGGTGCGGGTGCCGGCCATCGCCGACGCGCCGCCGACGGACCTCGGCCCGGCCATGCTGCGCAGCGTCTCCCCGGTGCACCTGCAGTACATGCGCAACATGGGCACGGGCGCATCGATGTCGGTCTCGGTGCTATCCGAGGGCGAGCTGTGGGGCTTGATTTCCTGCCACAACCAGGTCGCCCGCCGGGTGCCCTACCACGTACGTACAGCCTGCGAGTTCATCGGCCAGATCCTGTCGCTGCAGATCGCGGTGAAACAGCGCGCGGTACTGGTCGAAGAGCGCATCGCACGCCGCGCGATCCAGGTCCGGCTGCTGGGGCGGATGGCCGGTGACACCGACTTCATGGCCGCACTCGGCCGCGACCAACAGAGTCTGCTCGCGCTCACCCAGTCCACCGGCGCGGCGATCGTGCACCGTGGCGAGTGCATCCTGCATGGCCAGTGCCCCGGCCAGCGCCACGTGATGCAGCTGGTGCAATGGCTGACCGCGCGACAGATCGAGGGCGACATCTTCTGCACCGACACGCTGCCGCTCGACTGGAAGGAGGCCGCAGCCTTCGCCGGCGTGGCCAGCGGCGTGCTGGCCATCTCCATTTCGCAGATCCACGACAGCTTCGTGATCTGGTTCCGGCCCGAAGTCGTCCGTACCGTGCGCTGGGGCGGCGACCCGCGCAAGGAAGAGACCGGACAGCCCCTGTCGCCGCGCACCTCGTTCGAGGGCTGGAAGCAGACCGTGCGCCAGCAGTCGCTGCCCTGGAACGACGTGGACCGCGATGCTGCGCTGGAACTGCGCACCGCCATCGTGGATATCGTGCTGCGCAAGGCCGAAGAGATGGCGGCATTGAACGAGCAGCTGTTGCGCAGCAACAAGGAACTCGAAGCGTTCTCCTACTCGGTGAGCCACGACCTGCGCGCTCCGTTCCGGCACATCGTGGGTTATTCGGAACTGCTGTGGTCCTCGGCCGGCGAAAGATTGAACGATTCAGAAAAGAGATTCCTCGAGACCATCGTGGAGTCGGCAAAATCGGCAGGGACGCTGGTCGATGACCTGCTCAGCTTTTCGCAGATGGGCCGCTCGACGATGGGCCAGATCGCGATGGACATGACCGCTCTGGTGGATGACGTGCGCCACAAGCTCGACATGGAATACACCGGCCGCGCCATCGACTGGCAGATCGCGACGCTGCCCAAGGTGCTGGCCGACCCCGGCATGCTGCGGCTGGTGTGGCAGAACCTGCTGTCCAACGCCATCAAATTCACCCGTGACACCCCGGAACCACGCATCGAGGTGGGTCACGAACGCCATGACACGGAGGACATCTTCTTCGTGAAAGACAACGGCTGCGGTTTCGACATGCGCTATGTGGACAAACTGTTCGGTGTGTTCCAGCGGCTGCATCACGTCGATGAGTACGAAGGCACCGGCATCGGCCTGGCCAACGTGCACCGCATCATCACCCGCCATGGCGGCCGGACCTGGGCCAACGGCCAGGTCGGCGCCGGCGCCACCTTCTATTTCACCATCCCCTTTGTTACTGGAGACCACCTATGAGAGATCTGCGACCGATCCTGCTCGTAGAAGACAACCCGAAAGACGCTGAATTGACCATGGCCGCGCTCGCCCGCTGCCAGTTGCTCAATGACGTGACCCATGTGCGCGACGGCGTGGAAGCGCTGGAGTATCTCCGCTGCCAGGGGCGTTATGAAGGTGCCATGCATGGCGGCCCGGTGGTCGTGCTGCTGGACCTGAAACTGCCCAAGCTCAACGGCCTGGAAGTGCTCAAGGAAATCCGCAGCGACCGCGCGCTGAGCAGCACCCCAGTGGTGATGCTGACCTCCTCGCGCGAGGAGCAGGACCTGATCCGCAGCTACGAGCTGGGCGTCAACGCGTTCGTGGTCAAGCCGGTGGACTTCAAGGAATTCCTTGAAGCGATCCAGGGCCTGGGCATGTTCTGGGGCATCACCAACCAGCCGCCACCGCACGGCACCCTGTTCGGCGGGAAGAGTAGACACGATGGCTGAGGCTGCCACAGGAAGGACCATCAGGATCCTGATGGTCGAAGACAGTGCACTTGATGCAGAACTGATCACCGCGCAACTGCAACGCGCCGGCGTGCCGTTCACGGCCGAGCGCACCTGGTCACACCAGGGCATGCTCGATGCCCTGACCGCCAACGCGTTCGATGTGATCCTGGCCGACCACGTCCTGCCGGGCTTCGATGGTGACGCCGCGCTCGCCCTGGCCAGCGAAATCGCCCCCCAGATTCCCTTCATCTTCGTCTCCGGCACGCTCACCGAAGAACTCGCAGTGCAGGCGCTCAAGCGCGGTGCGCGCGATTACGTGGTCAAGTCACGCCTGCAGCGCCTGCCCGATGCCGTGCTCAGGGCCATCGGCGAAGCGCAGGAGCGCCGCCGGCTGCAGCGCGTGGAGGCCGAGCTGCATGAGAGCCACCAGCGGCTGAAGCTGATCACCGATTCGCTGCCGGCGCTGATCGCCTACTTCGGTCACGACCATCGCTACCGCTTCGCCAACAACGCCTATGTCGAGTGGCACGGCCGTACGCCGGAAAGCCTGATCGGCCGGCACACCCGCGAGGTGATCGGCGAGGACACCTTCAACAGCATCCAGCAGCACCTGGACCGGGTCCTGCTCGGTGAGAAGGTGAGCTTCGACCTGCTCTCGCTGCGCAGCGATGGCACGCCCCGCCACGCGCAGGTGGACTGCGTGCCCGAGCTGGCGCCGGACGGCGCGGTGCTCGGCTATTACGCGATGGCGCGCGATATCAGCGAGCTCAAGCACGCGCAGGCGCTGCTCAGGGCCAACAACGAATCCCTGGAACGCCAGGTCGACGAGCGGACCTCGGCGCTGCACCGCAGTGAAAGCCGGCTGCAGGCGCTGTTCGAATCCAGTTTCCAGCACCAGAACCTGCTGACCCTGGATGGTCACATCATCGACACCAATTCGGCGTCGCTGGCGGCCATCCTCGCCAACAAGGAAGACGTCCGCGGCAGCCTCTACTGCGAGTCTGCCTGGTTCGCCGATACCCCCGGGGTACCTGGCGTGGTCTGCACGGCCATTCTCGAGGCGGCGGCCGGCACCGCCTCTCGTCATGAGCTGGCGCTGCGCCTGCCCACCGGCAAGCGGACCTTCGATTTTTCCTTCCGCCCGCTGTTCGATCACCAGGCGCGGATCACCGCCGTGGTCTCCGAGGCGGTGGAAACCACCGCGCGGCGGCAGGCCGAAGAGGCGCTGCGGCACAGCCAGAAGATCGAGGCCGTCGGCCAGCTGACCGGCGGGATCGCGCACGATTTCAACAACATCCTGACCGTGATCGCCGGCAACATCGAATACGCCAAGATGTTGACCGACCGCCTGGGTGACGCTGCAGGCAATTCATCGCGCTCGCTGGACAACGCGATGAAGGGCGTGATGCGCGCGGCCAATGTCACCCAGCGCCTGCTGGCATTCTCGCGCCGCCAGCCGCTGAAGAACATGCCGGTGGACCTGAACGAAGAAATGCGCGGCATGCAGGACATGCTCAAGCGGTCGCTCGGCGAGCTGGTGCAGATCGACATGCTGCACAGCCCGGATATCTGGTGCGTGGAGATCGATCCGAGCCAGCTGGAGGCCTCCATCCTCAACCTGGCCGTCAATGCCCGCGATGCCATGCCCGAGGGCGGCCGCCTGACGATCGAGATCGACAATATCCACCTGGACAAGGATTACGCGGCGCAGCACCCGGATGTCCCGCCTGGGCAGTACGCCATGATCCGCGTGCGCGACAGTGGCCAGGGCATGTCGGCCGAGGTGATGGGCCGGGTGTTCGAACCGTTCTTCACCACCAAGGAGGTCGGCCGCGGCACCGGGCTGGGCCTGTCGATGGTGTACGGCTTCGCCAAGCAGTCCGGTGGCCATGTGCTGCTGGATTCCATCGAAGGCACCGGCACCACGATCACCCTGCTGTTCCCGCGCTCGGCCTCGGCCCTGCCCGGCACCCGCCAGGCCGAGGCGCAGGATGCCAACGCCTACGAGGTGGAGGAGGAGACCACGGTACTGGTGGCCGAGGACAATGACGATGTCCGCGCCTACACCGTGGATACCCTGCGCCAGCTGGGCTACCGCGTGCTCGAAGCGCACGACGGACCGTCCGCCCTGCGCCTGCTCGACCGGCCGGACGTGACCGTGGACCTGCTGTTCTCGGACATCGTGATGCCGGGCATGTCCGGCTGGGCCCTGGCCAAGCAGGCGATCGGCCAGAAACCCGGCCTGCGGGTGCTGTTCACCTCGGGCTATCCGCGCGATATCGACGCAAGTGGCACGGTCGGCCGGACCATCGCGCTGCTGGCCAAGCCGTTCACCCGCAGCGACCTGGCCCGTTCCATCCGCGCTGCCCTGCAGGACGAGAGCCCCGCCCACGGCAGCGACACGGTGGAATGAAGCTGCGCAGGGCGGCTGCCGGCAACGGCGGCGCCCGGGCTCATGACGCTGGGCTGGCATGCGATGCACAGCGGCCTAACACGCGCGGGCGCTAAGGTGGAGATCCGTACAGGTGGCTGCACGCCACGAGGATCTCCGCCCGCAATGACCGCTGCCAGTACACACCCGCGATGCCGCGTGCTTCTCGTCGAAGACGACGCACCCATCCGGGAGATGACCAAGGACATCCTCAACGACGATGGCTTCGAAGTCCTCGACGTTGCCGACGCCGAGGCAGCGCTGGGGTGCCTCAGGCACGACGGCCCGTTCGACCTGCTGGTCTCCGATGTCGGCCTGCCCGGAATGGACGGCCGCGACCTGGCCACGATCGCCACCACCCTGCACCCGGCCATGCCCATCCTGCTGGTCACCGGCTATGCCGGCGCCGCCGGGGCGCGACCGGACTTCCTCGGCGAAGACATCAAACTGTTGCGCAAACCCTTCACGCTCAAGCAGCTAGTGAGTTCGGTCAGGTCCCTGCTCTGAGCCCGGCCATCACCGTCACGGGCTGCCGGGTCGGCTTGCCAGCAGCGCGCGGGCGCGCCGCTCCAGTTCGGCCGTGGTGAACGGCTTGGTCAGCACCTCCATCCCCTCCTCCAGCTGCCCGGCCCCGACCGCCGCCGACGCTGCATAGCCGGTGATGAACAGCACGGGCAAACCGGGCCGCACCTGACGCCCCGCGTCGGCCACCTGGCGGCCGTTGAGCCCACCCGTGAGCCCGACATCGGTGATCAGCAGGTCGATGTGCTGCCCGGAGTGGAGCAGTTCGATCGCCTGGCCACCCTCCGGCGCCTGCAGCACCCGATAGCCGGCGCCGCCCAGTACCTCGCTGAGCAAGGCGCGGATCGCCGCCTCGTCTTCGACCACCAAGATCGTCCCGACGCTGGGCGTCGGTGCGGCGGGCATCTCCTGTGCAGCCTCCTCCGTCGCATTGGCCGCGGTTTCGCCGATGAAGCGCGGCAGGTATACCTCGACCGTCGTGCCTTGACCGACCTGCGAGTCGATCCGCACCTGGCCGCCAGACTGGCGGGTGAAGCCATAGATCATCGACAAGCCCAGCCCGGTGCCCTGCCCGATCGGCTTGGTGGTGAAGAAGGGCTCGAACACCTTCTCGATCACCGCCGCCTCCATGCCGGTGCCGACGTCCGTGACCGCCAGCCGCACGTAATCGCCCGGCGCGGTATCCAGCGCGGCCGCCGCCTCGGCCTGCAGCGTCACGGTCGCCGTGCTGATGGTGAGCGGGCCACCCTCGGGCATCGCATCGCGGGCATTGATGCACAGGTTCAGCAGCGCATTCTCCATCTGCGGCACATCCACCAGCACCGCCCACGGATCCGAATCGAGCTGCGTGGCAATCGCGATCGCGGGCCCCAGCGTGCGCGAGATGATGTCCAGCATGCCGCGCACCATCGCATCGGCCACCACCGGCGTCGGCGCCAGCGTCTGCCGGCGGGAGAAGGCCAGCAGGCGCTGGGTCAGCGCGGTGGCGCGCGACGCGCTGGACTGCGCCATCTCCAGGTAACGACCGATGTCGTCATAGCGCCCCTGGTCGATGCGCAGTTCCAACAGCTCCAACCCCACCGAGATGGCGGTCAGCAGGTTGTTGAAGTCATGCGCCAGGCCGCCGGTCAACTGGCCTACGGCCTCCATCTTCTGGCTCTGCCGCAGCCGCTCTTCTGCGACCTGCAGTTCGGCACTGCGCGCCTGCACCCGCTCCTCCAGCGTCAGGGTCAGCTCACGCAACTGTTCTTCGGCCTGGCGACGCTCGGTCACGTCCGAGGCGGTGCCGAACCACTCGGTGATCCCGCCGTTGTCATCCAGCAGTGGCACAGCGCGCATCTGCACCCAGCGCACCGTGCCGTCGGGCAGCAGGCTGCGGTGCTCCAGCTCCAGTGGCTGCCGCTGCGCCATCGCGCGGGCGATGGCCTGTTCCAGCAGGGCCAGATCTTCCGGATGTACGTAGCGTTCCTTCCAGTCGGTGACCGCCGGCAGGCTGTCGTCCTGTGCCACCGGTCCAGTGGCCAGGATCTGGCGCATCTCGCGCCAGTCGGCCGTGACCGCATACAGCGACTGCGACGAGGCGCTCACCAGCGCCCCGAGGCGGCGCTCGCTATGGGCCAGCGCATCGCTGGCGCGGCGCTCCTCGGTACGGTCAGCCAGCACCTTGACGAAGCCCTGCACGGTGCCATCCTCATCGCGCAGCACGGTCATGGCGCCGCTGGCCCAGAAGCGCTCCCCGGACCTGCGTGCCAGCCAGCGCTCACCGCTGACCCCGCCGGATGCGATTGAAATGCCCTGGTTGCGCCGCAACCGCTCGGCGTGGATATCGTCCGCGGTGTAGATCACCTCCACGTTCTGGCCCAGCATCTCCGCCTCGGTCCAGCCGAAGATGTGCTCGGCCCCGGCATTCCAGAGGGTCACCTTGCCTTGAAGATCCGAGGCGACGATCGCGTAGTCGCTGGCGCTGTCGATGATCTGGCGGTTGCGCGCCTCCACCTGGCGCATCGTGCGCTGCAGCTCGATGTGGGAAGTGACATCCAGGCCCTGGACGAACACGCCTGCCGTGCTGCCGTCTTCGCCGGCTACCGGCTGGAAGACGAGATCCAGCATGCGCCGGGCCGAGGACGGATCGGATGGGAACGGCGCGTCGTAGACCATCTCGCTGCCGATGTACGGCTTGCCGGTGCGGTACACCTCGTCCAGCAACGGCATGAAACCCTGGTCGACGATTTCCGGCAGCGCGTCCCGGATCGACTTGCCCAGCACGTGGCGGTTGCCGACCAGCCGCTGGTAACCCGGGTTGGCCAGCTCGACGCGGTGCTCGGGCCCACTGAGGAAGGCCATGAACATCGGCGATTTGTCGAACAGCGCGATGAGCCGCTCGTTTTCGCGGGCAAGGCGCTGTTGCGCCAGCATGATGCCGGTCACCTCATTGGTGACGCAGAACGCACCGCCAACCGTGCCATCGTCCAGGAAGATCGGGGAGAACGAGAACGTCCACCAGGTCTCTTCGGGCACGCCCTGCCGGCTCATCGACACCGGCAGGTTCTCGTAGCGGGAAGACTCGCCCGCGAATGCGGCCTCGATCGGTGCGCGCACGGCATCCCATGCGTCCGCCCACAGTTCCTTCAGCGGTGCCCCCAGCGCCCGCTCCAGGCGTGGCCCCAGGATCGGGCTGTAGGCATCGTTGAAAAAGAACGTCAGGTCGTCGCCCCAGACCACATACATGCTCTCGGGCGAGGCGAGGATCAGGTTGATCGCATTGCGCAGCGGCCCGGGCCAGTGGGCGATCGGGCCCACCGGCGTCGCCTGCCAGTTCCATCCACGAACCTGCTCGGCCATCGGGCCGGTGCTGCCAGGAAAACGCCCCACCCCTGCACTCATGCGCGCCGCTCCACAACGGCCGGGGCACGCGCGCCGCGCAGCCGCGCGGCAGACCAGGGAGGAACAGACATCATCGGGGCACCGAACCTTGAACTGAAGGCGTCGCAGGAGCAGGGGGGAACGGCAGGCAGCGCTCGGCCGGCCGGAATGGGGAGAGCAATTTAATCCACGCGGGGCAAATCCATGTCAACGCCCGGCGTCGCACCGGACCTGTGCCCACGGCCAGGGATTCTCCCGCGCCACCGGCTGCGGGTACAGCACCTTGGGGGCCGCACGGCCGTCCTTCCTGCCACGCTCTGCCTGCCACGTCTGCCTGCCACGCCCGGATGTGCACGCGCCCGGGACGCGCCGTTGGCGATGATGCGGCACCCTCCCCACCCCGCCTCCGCCATGGCCAAGCCGACTGGCTCCCGTCTCGTGATCTATGCCGCCCTCGCCGGCAACCTGGCCATCGCCATCGCCAAGTTCGTCGCCGCCGGCATCTCCGGCAGCTCGGCCATGCTCAGCGAGGGCGTCCACTCGCTGGTGGATACCATCAACGAGCTGCTGCTGTTGTACGGCCTGCGCCGGGCCGAGCAGAAACCGGACACCCTGCACCCCTTCGGCCATGGGCGCGAGCTGTATTTCTGGAGCTTCATCGTGGCGCTGCTGGTGTTCGCCGCCGGCGCCGGCGTGTCGGCTTATGAAGGCATCCAGCACATCCGCAACCCCGAGCCGGCCACCAACCATCTGATCAGCTACGTCGTGCTGGGCATCTCGCTGGTGTTCGAAGGCACCTCGTGGTGGATCGCCCTGCGCGAATTCCGCGCCACCAAGGGGTCGCTGGGCTACTTCGAGGCGTTCCGCCGCAGCAAGGATCCGTCCACGTTCACGGTGTTGCTCGAAGACAGCGCCGCCCTGCTCGGCTTGGGCTTCGCACTGGTCGGCCTGCTCGCCGCGCAGCTGCTGGACATGCCCATCCTGGATGGCGTCGCCTCGCTGTGCATCGCCGGTGTGCTGGCCGTCACCGCGTTTCTGCTGGCCCGGGAGACCAAGGGGCTACTGGTCGGTGAGCCGGCGCACCCGAGCGTTGCCAAACGCATCCTGGCGGTCGCCAACACCGATGCCGACCTGCGTCGCGCCAATGGCGTGACCACCATGCAGATGGGCCCCGAACAGGTCGTGGCGATGCTGAGTGCGGAGTTCGAGGATGATCGGACCACGCCGCAGATCGAGGCGTGCATCACCCGGATCGAGAAAGCAGTGAAAGCCGAGTATCCGGAGCTGGTGGCGTTGTTTGTGAAGCCACAGACACCGGAAGTATTCCAGGCGCGGCGGGCAGCGTTGGCGGAGCCGCATCCGGACGCGTGATCCCAGCGCACCGCGCGCCACCTCGCCGGTGCTGCGCACGACGCCGTCACGGATGTCGTCGGATGCTCGGCCCATGCGCCGTTTCGCACAAGCCATCGCCGATATCGAGTCACTCCCCGCCGGACTTCCCATCACGCTGGCGCGGACGCTGGCGACCGCCCCGGATCACTACAACATCGCCAAGGGCAGCGTGGCCACGGTGCTGGCGCGCGACCACGACGGCTCCATCGCCGTGGCCGACATGGTGTGGGGACTGGTGCCGCGCTGGTCCAAGGAGCCGGCCACGTCCTACACGACAGTGACCGCACGGCTGGACCGCGCGCCACGCAGCCGCATCTACGCGCAGGCCTGGGCACAGCGCCCATGCGTGCTGCCCATGACCGGCTATTACAAATGGGACCGCGAGCGCCAGCCGCCGTGGCCGCTGTTCGTGCAGCGCAAGGACGGACTTGCCCTGCTCGCCGCCGGGCTCTGGGAGCATTGGGAACGCGAGGACGGCCAGCAGCTGGACAGCTTCACCGTCCTGACCGGGCCGAACCACGCGATTCCTTCCCCACTCACCCCGGATGGGCCGATCTTCATCGCACCGGCCACCGCCCTGGACTGGTTGAGCGGCGCCTTCAAAACACCCGCGGCGTTGAGCGCACGAGCCTCCACGCCGGCACTGGAGGCCTATCCGGTCAGCCGCGCGTTTCGTGATCCCTCGCGCGACGATTACACACTGTTGGAGCCGGTCGATCCGGATGCGCCTGCAGCAACTGCCGAACCACCGCAATGGGACGGCGATGCATGGGATGAGCGCGATACCGATGAATGACGTGCAGCGCACGTGAGCGTCAACCTTTCCGGCGCTTGAACGGATTCCGCATCAACAGCGAATTTCACCTTCGCGCCACCGCACTGCGGTCAGGGTGGAGATGCCCAGCAACACGGGCCCTCTCTCTAACTAATTGTGGAGTCAACCATGGACAAGAATCGCACTGAAGGCGCCAAGAACCAGGTCAAGGGCACCGTAAAGGAAGTCGTGGGCAAGGTCACCGGCGACAAGACGAAAGAAGTGGAAGGCAAGATCCAGAAGGGTGTCGGTGAAGTCCAGAGCGATGTGGGCAAGGCCCGCGACGACGCTCGCCGCTGAGCCTCATCCCACGGCTCTCTGACCGCATCCGCGGCAGAGGGCAGTGGGAGGTTCATCCGTACTTTTCAGCAGCCGTGTTCTTCACCGGCGTAGGCAACCCACCCTCTGAACGACAGCGCGGCATAGAACAGACCCGGCCGCTCGAAACCCGCCGCTTCCAACAAGGCAACGTCCTCCTCCGGCGACAATGCCGGCAGACGCGTCGCCATCATCTCAGCACGTGCCGTTGCCGCTTCACCGGGCAGGCCCTGTGCCGTCACGAATGCAGACCAGCGCTGGAACCATCGCAGTTTTTCATCCGGATGGTTCGGCACGCTGTGATGGGCGATGATCAGCGGGGCACCCGGCAGGAGACGACGACGCAGCTCGCGCAGCGTATGCAGCCGCGTTTGCGCTGACAGAAAATGCAGCGTCAACAGACAGGTCGCGCCATCGAACGCCCGCTCCGGCGCGCTGTCGATGTAGCCTTCAATGAGCTCAACACGGGCAGTGCTCTCCTCCCCCAGCATTCGCCTTGCCAGCCCGAGCATCTCGGCGGAGGGATCCACGCCTGTGAACCGCCACGCCGGACTCGCCTCGGCGAAGGCCTTCAATTCCATGCCACCCCCTGCCCCGAGCACCAGCACACGTCCCTGCGGCGGCACGTGCTCGGCCAGCAGAACATGGGTCATGTGGTGCAGCGCGTGGACGCCAGGCACCTGGCGCACCAGGTTGTCGGCATAGCGGGCGACGGCATCGGGATCTGAGAAGGACATGCGGGCACCGGATTCGAGGCAGCCCTTAATGTAACATCGCCAGTTACATTAAGGCCACTAATTCAGACTTCTCTGACATTTCGCACGGGTGTGTTTTCAGTAGGATCAACTCACTCAATGCGAGTGACGCCCGCCAGGACGGCTGTCATTGCCGTCACCGTGGACCGGAAATTCAGATAAGGAGCGCCTGAAGTGAATCGACACATCCTGCTATTGCTCGTGGGTGCCGCCCTCGTCCCTGCAGCCGCTGCCAGCGACGCACCCGTTCTAAAGGGTACGAAGGAGCTGCGCGACTACTGGATCTATGACCACGCGACGTCCCTTCCCCTCGCCGAAGCCGCAGGCATGGACATCATCGTGCCGCCTGAAATGAACAGACAGGCCGTTCCCTGGAACAAGACCTACGCTGTCCGGATCGACAGCACGGGCACCGTCATCAGCGCGACGTGCACGGATTGCGCGGAAGATGATCCCGTAGCACCCATCGTTGCGCGGGGCTTCTTCGTGGAGCGCTACACCCCGGCGCCTGGAAACACCCAGCGTCTCCCCGTGCAGGTCCTGCTTCCTGCCGAGTTGATTCCCCCCGCCGGCTGAGCAGGTTCAAGCACCTGCTACTCCAACAGCCCCATCAGCGAGTGATGCACCGCCACGCCGGCCAGCGCGCCCTCGCCCACTGCCAACGCGATGCTGCCCGCCATCCGGGCCGCATCGCCGCAGGCAAACACGCCCGGCACCGTGGTCTGTTTGGCCGAATCGGTGGTGATGCACCCGCCATCCTTCAATTCGCAGCCCAGCTGCTCGGCCAGATCCGTGGACAGCCGCGAATGCGGCGAAATGAACAGCGCATCCACCTCCACCCGCCGCCCATCGGCGAGCACCACCGTGGCAGTGTCTTCCACGGCGCGCACGCGGGTCGCCTCAATCACGACGCCGCACGCTTCCAGCCGCCCACGCTGCGCGGCATCGATCTTCGCGGAAGCCTCGCTGCAGAACAGCGTGATGTTCCCCCAGTCGCACAGCAGCAGGGCCTGGGCCGCGCCGCCATCCTTCGCGCAGCCGATCACGCCGATGCGCCCTTCGAACACCTCGTAACCGTGACAGTACGGGCAATGAAAAACGCTCCGGCCCCACCGTTCGCCGATGCCCTGGATGTCGGGAAGCGCGTCGGTCACCCCGTGGGCCAGAATCACTCGCTGCGCCACGAAGGCCTGGCCCGCTTCGACACTGACCTGGAAGTTTCCGTCGTCATCGATCGCCTGTGCGGACACCGCAGCACCGGTGAGCCAGGTCAGGGTGGGATAACGCAGCAGCTCTTCGCGGGCCTGAGAGGCGATCTCTGCCGGCGGCAATCCCTCCCTGCCAAGGAACCCGTGCGCCACGCGCGCATTCCGGTTGCGCGGCGCTCCCCCGTCGATGATCAGCACCTTGCGTCGGGCGCGCACCAGCTGCAGCGCGGCGGACATGCCCGCGTAGCTGCCACCGATGATGATGACGTCAAAACGGTGGGGAGGCAGATCGGTCATGGCGCTGTCCCGGCGTTCGTAGAGTAGCGAATGCGCCAGCGTGCGGGAGGTGGGATCAACGCCGTGCGTGCTGCGCGTGAGCCCGGGCATCACACCCCCCACACGATTCAGCAGGCACTGGATTTCAGCGTGCTATACCTCCCGGCATGGGATGCATCGCGCGTCGCACTCATCGTCTCCAGGCAGTCCACCGCATTTCGAGGCCGGGCGCCTGATCAACAGGCCACTGATCAACAGACCACTTGGGCACCGCCGTCATGTCATCCATCTTCCCCACCGATAGCCCGCGCCTGCCAAGCCTCATCGATTGCCTTGGTTTCGCGCTGCTTCCATTGAAGCGCTACCGCACGTTCTCCGGCCGCGCGAGCCGCAGGGAATTCTGGGCGTTTTCGCTGCTTGCCAGCGCTGCGCTTGGCAGCTGTTATGCCTTGATGATGTGGTCTCACAGCGCGATATGGATCCAGGTCGGCATGTCAGTGGGCGCCGTGCTGGTGCCGCTGCTGCTGCTCCCCATGATCGCGGTGACGATCCGGCGACTTCACGACATCGATGAGTCAGGCTGGCTGGCCCTGATCGTGCTGGTGCCCTTGGGGGTATTCGTGTTCTTTCCGTTGATGTTGCTCCCACCAACGCCCGGCGCCAACCGCTTTGGCTCGCGCGCCCCAGAGGATCCGCAAAGCGGTGCGTGAGATTGAGAAGCTTGGCGAGGGCTTGAATTCCGGGCGCTGAAGCCGCTACGTTGTCGGTGCATTCACCAGGGAGCACCACCGATGCACGGAAGGCCGACACGACTGATAAAGGTGACCCAGGCAGCAACGCTGACGGTCGCCCTGTTCGCAGCCGCCGCTGCCGCCGCCGCTGAGCCGCCCAGCTTCTTTACCGCGCTGGATTTCTACGGCAACAACGACTACGCCGCCTGCAGCACCACCCTGAGTGACCTGCACGCGCAAGGCATCCCCTTCCCTGACGGTGGCGACCTGCTGCTGATCGAATGCACGGCGGCGGCGGGCGACCATACCGCCGCGTTTGCGTATGTGGATGCGCTGCTGGCCAGCGGTCGGCTGCCGCTTGAGGATCTGCGCACGAAACAGCGCCCGGGCCTGAATGCGCTGCGTGCCGATCCGGCCTGGCCGGCGGTGCTGCAGCGGGTCATCGCTGAAGAAAAGAAGCACGAGGCGCTACGCGATGCGCCATTGCGCCAGGCCCTGCTCGCACGCGAGGCGGAGGACCAGACAGCGCAACACGCCGCCATCGACGCTGGCGGCGGCGATGCGTGGCAGCAGACGGCGCCGGTGAGCGAAGCCAATGCAACGTGGCTGAAAGCCGTGATCGCCGAGAAAGGCTGGCCAGGCATCAGGCGGGTCGGCCGTGACGGGGCCAAGGCGGCCTGGCTGATCGTGCAGCATGCCGACCATGACCCCGCGTTCCAGGCGCAGGCGTTGGCGCTGATGCAGAACGCCGCCAAGACCGGCGACGCCGACGCCGCGGATGTAGCGCTGCTGACCGACCGGGTGCTAATCGCCCAAGGCAAGCCGCAGCGCTACGGCACCCAGTTCACGAGCGCCGCCGACGGCGTGATGGAGCTTCAGCCCACCGAGGACATGCAGACCCTGGACGCCCGGCGGCGCGCGGCGGGTCTTCAGCCCTTGGCGGCCTACAAGGCGATGCTGTCGGAGACCTACGGCAAGCCGGTGAGATAGGTTGCCGGACCACCGGCGGCAAATCGACCCGGCGTGCCGCCGCCAGTACTTCTACCTAGGCAATGGCCCGTCTATTTTCGGGTGCCAACAGGGACCGCGATGGCGACACTGGAGCTTCAGTCCATCGAGGCGCGACCATGAGCCAGGAACTCCCCGGCAGCATCCTTCCGATTCCCGACCAGGCCTACCAGGGGCCATTGTCGTTCGACGCGAAAAAGCTCGGGGTCAAGCTTCCTCCCATCACGGCCAAGCGCCCGCCGGACGGCGCGCCCAATGTCCTGCTGATCATGTTCGACGATGTCGGCTTTGGTGCCGCCAGCGCTTTCGGCGGACCGGTGCATACGCCCACTGCCGATCGGCTGGCCAACAGCGGCCTGCGCTACATCCGCTTCCATACCACCGCCCTGTGCTCGCCCACGCGTGCCGCCCTGCTCTCCGGGCGCAACCACCACGCGGTGGCCATGGGCCACATCACCGAGACCGCCACGCCGGCTCCGGGCTATCGCTCCACCCGCCCCAACTCGGTCACGCCGCTGCCGGAAATCCTGCGCCAGAACGGCTATAACACCGCCCAGTTCGGCAAGTGCCACGAAGTGCCGGTGTGGGAGTCCGGACCGACCGGCCCGTTCGACCATTGGCCGGCCTTCAGTGGATTCGAGCGCTTCTACGGCTTCATCGGCGGTGAGACCAACCAGTGGACACCCGCGCTGGTCGACGGTGTTTCCGCCATCGAGGCACCGCTGGATCCCGACTACCACCTCATGCCGGATCTGGCCGACAAGGCCATCGACTATGTCCGGCTGCAGAAGAGCCTGACGCCGGACAAACCGTTCTTCGTGTACTTCGCGCCGGGGGCGACACACGCCCCGCACCATGTCCCCAAGGACTGGATCGCCAAGTACAAGGGCAAGTTCGATCAAGGCTGGGACGCCATGCGCACCGCCACCTTCGCGCGCCAGCGCGAGCTGGGCGTCATCCCCGCCGACGCCGTGCTCACCCCGCGCCCGGAGGGTATTCCGGCATGGGAGGACATGCCGGCTGAACTCAAGCCGATCCTCGCGCATCAGATGGAAGTCTATGCCGCCTTCCTCGAGTACGCCGACCACCACACCGGCCGCGTGATCGACGCGCTGGAGGAACTCGGCGTCCTTGATGACACGCTGGTGTACTTCATCATCGGCGACAACGGCGCCTCCGCCGAGGGCGGCATCAACGGTGCCTTCATGCTCACCACCGCCTCCAACGGAGGCGCCGAGTACGAAACCGCCGCGTTCTGGCAGCAGCACCTGGACGAAGTGGGTGGACCCACGGCCTACAACCACTACGCCGTCGGCTGGGCGCATGCGTTGTGCACGCCCTACCAGTGGACCAAGCAGGTGGCCTCGCACTATGGCGGCACGCGCAACGGCACCATCGTGCATTGGCCGGCCCGGATATCGGGCAGTGGCGAACTGCGCAGCCAGTGGCACCACGTGATCGACGTGGCGCCGACCATCCTAGACCTCGCCGGCCTGGCACAACCGCATACGGTCAACGGTGTCACCCAGGTGCCGATGCACGGCGTCTCCATGGCCTACACCTTCAACGACGCCGATGCCGAGGAGCGCCACCTCACGCAGTACTTCGAGATCATGGGCAACCGGGGCATCTACCACGACGGCTGGACCGCGCAGACCAAGCACCGCACCCCCTGGGACGTGGTGGCCAAGGGCGTGGATTTCTCGCAGGACGTCTGGGAGCTGTATGACACCACCAAGGACTGGACCCAGGCCGACAACCTGGCCGCCGCGCAGCCGGACAAGCTGGCCGAGCTGCAGCAGCTGTTTCTGATCGAGGCGGTTCGCCACAACGTGCTGCCGATCGATGATCGCGCCGCCGAACGCATGAATCCCGAGCTGGCCGGCCGGCCAACGCTGACCACCGGCGACACCCTGCGGCTGTATCCGGGCATGACCCGCCTGGGCGAGAACGTGGCGATCAACGTCAAGAACCGCTCCTACGCGGTCACCGCCGAGATCGAGGCGCCGCCCAGCGGCACGCTCAACGGCGTGATCGTCGCCCAGGGCGGACGCACCGGCGGCTGGTCGTTCTTTGCCGAGAACGGCAAGCTGGGCTACCACTACAACCATTGCGGGCTGCTACGGAAGACGGTGCTGTCCGAGACCGACATCGGCACCGGCCGCCATCAGGTGCGGGTGGAGTTCGCTTACGCGGGCGGCGGGATCGGGCGCGGTGGCACGGTCACCCTGTATATCGACGGGAAAGCATCAGGTACTGGCGAGGTGGAGCGCACCCATCCGCTGTACTACTCCTTCGATGAAGGACTGGACGTGGGCATCGACACGGGGATGCCGGTGTATGAGGGCTATGTGACCGAGCGCGGCAGGTTCAACGGGATCATTCACTGGGCGGAGATCCAGCTGGACCAGGATGATCACTCGCACATGATCGATCCGGAGGCGCATCTGGAGGCGGTGATGCGGCACCAGTGACGGTCACGCTGATCTGTGGCCGTCCGCCACATCACGGCGCCCGGCCTAGGGCCGGGCCTGGATGTGGAGGCGCGGCTTACTTCTGGAGCCTCGCATGCTCCTGGGCTGCGTGCGAACGAACGACAAGGCCATAAACGTCATCAGTGCCGCTGGCGGCCTGTCGCGCCTCGGACATCCACCTTCCTGGTCGAACATGGTCGACGTGTCGATCCTTCCCGCGAGGAAGCCCTTCCCGAGACACATGTCAGACCGTGCTGTTCACCTCCCCGGGTGCTTCGTTCCGACCCATCGGTGAACGCGGTATGCACAGGGACCCAGGCGGAGGGGACCCACCGTCAACCGCCATCGTCGACATCCCTGGAGCAACCGTGCTGCTCTGTTGAAGACCCTCCTGCACCGCTGCAAGCAATCGGCGGGCACAGCGCACAGCGCTTCCCAGGGCCGGGTCCAGCCCGACGAGGTAGACGAAGCAGCCATCGAACTTCGCCGACGCCGTCTCCAGGCCTTCCGAGTACATCATCTCCCGCTTGAGCGCCTTGAACCAGCGCTTGGGTGGCTCGGCGGCCAGCTCGATCACGACAGCGGCTTCGCCGAAGCCCAGCGGCATCGCTTCGATCCTCAGCACCTGGGGGTTTGACGGGGTCTTTTGTCTGGCGGCCATTGCCCTTCTCCTCTGGAACAATGACGGAAAAGTATCCTCAGCAAGCGCCAAGAGCGCGTCAAGATTCGCTGTCGGCCGCCAATCTCCTGATGCCGTCACTGGTACGACGCAATGCGCAACGGCTGCTGGTCATATACCGCCAACGCGACAGTGGCATGCTGCCTGCTCGTGCGGGAGAGCAACGATGCGGATGACGGGAAATCTTCTGGCAGCAACAGCTGTCACGCTGAAGGTCGGCGTGGTGTTCTGGGTGCTGGTGGCCTGGCGGACACCCGGCGGCGAGCCTTGGGACGCGCCTGCGTTCTGGACCGTCGTCTATCCCATCGCACTGGGCATCGCCGCCGTTCTAGGCGCCTGCTTCCCTCGCAGGGCGTGGCTATGGGGGATGTTGCTCATGGCGCTGCAGGTGCCGGTGGTGGCCGTGATGTCGGGCGTTGGCCCGTTGCTGCTGGCCGGACTGGTGTATGCGCTGGTGCTTGCGTTGCCGGCGATGGCCGTCGCGGCAGCCGCGGGCGCGCTGCGTCGCCGCCTGCTTGGGAGGCGTTGAGACGCTCAGCGCTTGGCCGGCTGCCACCCTGCCCGCACGGCGTCCGCAGGGCTGCAGAACATACGCTCGCCACGGCTCAGGTCGATGCTCGTGCGCGCATAGTCCCGCTGGCCCGGCACGTGGTAGATCTTCCTGCCCTCGCGGGAGATGTTGCCCTTGATGCGGCATCCGCCCGGCGCCGGCTGCGTGGCCACCGGGGCGTGTCGCGCGGCCTGGTCACGCTTGCTGCGACGATAGTCCGCTGGCATCTGGAACGGCCCCTGCCAGAGGTTCCGCTGGTGCTGGCGCGCGTCGGCTTCGTCTGCGATGAATGCCGTGGCGTACTGGCGATACGCGACCGCCCAACCGGAGCGCACCATCCACCGATTGACCGACGCCCCCTGGACAAAGCACTCCGCCACCACCCTGCCGTAGCGGTCGGTGTCCTTGGGCTGGCAACGCACGGTCTTGTCCAGCAGATACTCATCCAGCACGGCGGCTGACCGCCGCCCACAGGGCCAGGGACGTCCGTCTTTGGCGGTGCATTGCTGGGCGCTTTCCGGCGCATCGATGCCCCAGAGGCGGATGCGCTGCTTGGCCACGGTGAGAGTGTCCCCATCCGTGACCGTCGCGCGGCCAACCAGCTCTGCTGCCACACCAGGAACCCACGCGGAAACCAAAAGCAACACCACCAGACCTTTCACCACCATCAACAACAACGTCCTTCAAGTGCACGCTCGGGAGCGAGCGCCAGTTAAAACAGGGCCGAGCACTTTAGCGGAAGCGGCGACAGGACGCCGACTACATCGACAGTCCTTCACTCCCGACGTGCATTCCGGGTACGGTCGCCTAGATATGAAACGCCGGACCTGCCGACAACGCCGCCGAGCTCACCCTGACCCGGAACGCAATGAGCAGGCTGGCGAGGAGCATCACCGCCGCGGCAACACCAAGGACTGCGACGATGCCGCCCAGTCCGAACACCAGGCCGCCCAAGGCGGCGCCCGCGGCGATGGACGACTGCACGGCAGCGACCACCATCCCGCCCGCACTCTCCGCCTGGTCGGGCACCGCACGTGCGACCCAGCTCGACCACGCCACCGGCACGCCACCGAAGGCCAGACCCCAGAGCGCGACTAGGATCGACAGCCCGCCAGTGCCCACCGGCAACAGGAGCATGCCCAGAGCAGCTACGCCAACCACGGCAGGCATGATCACCAACGTGACCTTCAAACTGCGCTCCATGAGCCAGCCGGCCAGCAGTGTGCCCACAAAGTTCGCCACACCGAATCCGAGCAGAATCAGCGCCAGGCCATCAGCGCTCATCTGGCCCAGGCTTTCCAACGTCGGGCGGATATAGGTAAAGAGCGAGTACTGACCGGTGTGCGCCAGAACGCAGCCCAACATTCCGACTGCAACGCCTGGCCGGCGCAGGAGGCCGACCACCGACTCCGGGATCGCCACCTTGCGCGGCGCCATGCGGGGCAGCGTGAACCACTGGAACGCGAACGTGAGTCCACCTACCGCCGTCGCCGCCCAGAAGGCGCTGCGCCAACCCAGCAGGCCTCCCAGGTAACTCCCCAAAGGAACGGAGACCACTGTGCCGACCGCAATCCCGCTGAAGATGATGGACAGCGCGCGAGGCACGCGCTGTGCCGGCACCAACCGCATCGCCACGGCCGCTGCCATGCTCCAGAAACCGCCCAGCGCAATGCCCAAGAGCACGCGCATCACCAGCAGGACCCCCATGCTGGATGACAACGCCACCAAGGCGTTGGAGAGAATCATCAGGGCCGTGAAACTCAACAGCACCAGGCGCCTGTCTATCGAACGGGTCAGCCGCGGCACAAGCAGGCCAGCGAACAGCGCCACAACCGCAGTGACCGTCACGGCTTGGCCGGCCAGCGCCTCCGACACCCCGAGGTCCGCCGCCATCGGCGTCAACAGACTGGCCGGCAGATACTCCGCCGTGAGCAGCCCGAAGACCCCCATGGCCAGCGAGAACACCGCCACCCATGCCGGGGAAGAAGGCTCCCCGCTCCCCCTGTCCACAGCATCAGGCGTGTTCGCGGCATCAACTACGTTATTGCTCATCACAGATCCCAGTCCATTCGTGCAGCCGAGAGTCTAGGGAGCCGAGTCAGGATGATCTATGATTGCCCGACCTATATTTTTGATCGAAACCCCTGGCCATCTCAATGAGTCACGCTCCACCCCAGCCCGCCGACCTGATCACCCCGCTGTTGACCGGCATGCGGCTGCATGGCGTTCAATACCGACGCATTCAGACCGGGCCGAGCTTTGGGCTTGGATTTCCGCCGAAGCCAGGCCATGCCTATTTCCACTACCTGGCCGTAGGCACTGCGATTCTTCGCGGCGCGGATGGCAGCCAACACCGGTTGTCCGCCGGGGATGTCGTGCTTGTTCCACGCGGAGACGAACACGCGCTGCTGTCTGGCGCCGACCACCCCGTCCAGTGCCTGGAAACGATAGACGCCGCCCCGCTGGGTGACGCAGTGAGCGGGATAGACACGTGCCCGAGCACACATGCCGTGCCAAGCGCCGTGCTCTTCCACGGCTGCATGGTGTTCGATCTGGGTGGCATGCAAGGGTTGAGCAAGGTGATGCCGGCGGTGATGTTGGCCGATGGCAACGCCACTGCGTTCCCGGGGCTGCTGCCGATGGTCGACGCGATGAAGCGCGAAGTGTGCTCTGGACGTATTGGATACGCAGCAATCCTTGCCCGGCTGGCGGATGCAGTGGCCGCCATGATCGTCCGTGACTGGGTCGAGCGCGGTTGCGACGGCGCATCGGGCCTGGTCATGGCCATGCGCGATCCTCGTCTATCGCTGGCGTTGCTTGCGCTGCACAGCGACCCTGGGCGTGACTGGACCGTCGAGGCACTGGCTGCGGAATCGAACATGTCACGGTCGGTCTTTGCAGAGCGGTTCCAGACCGTCATGGGAACCGCACCCCTGCGGTACGTGACCGAGCTGCGGATGCAATTGGCGAGTCAATGGCTGAGCCAGCAAAGCCTATCCATCGAGGGGGTGGCAGAACGTCTTGGCTACGCATCGCAGGCTGCCTTTAGTCGCGCGTACAAACGCGTCATGGGGCACTCGCCTGGGGCGGCTCGGCGGGGGCGCTCCTTGGCCTCTCCCTAGGAGCGGCGCCAGCCCTACCCCGTCCAATGGGTGACGGAAACCCGTTTGGGAGACTGCCGGTCAATGCTGCGCCGTGCTCAGCCGCTGTAGACGGAAGAACGTCACACGGTGCGCAGCGTGCGAGCAATGCCCTCGCGCCGTGCATTGCCCCTGGTCGGACTCGATGGCCGCATGCGCCTTTCCCAGCGCCGCTCGCCTCGAGAGCGTCAAGGGTGATCGAAATGGTCAGGCAATGCTTTGATTCGACCTATTGCCGCGCCCTGCACAAAACGCGACGACACGTGAACGGCGCCGGTTCACAAATGGCATTTACAACTAATTGCATAGGACGGGGACGAAGACGTCACTAGTTTTGCGACTGCCGACACACATTGGCCGGTTGCAATTCAGTTGCGCCGCAGTTGCCAGGGATTGACCTCCGTAACCGGGAGGCGGCCGGGCGAGGTTTTCCACCCTTCTGTGATGAAATTACATGAACCGTGTAACCCGCAACAAGCTCTCCCACCACGCCCTCTCGCTTGCCATTGGCGGCGCCCTCTCGCTGGCGGCCACGGCCGCCTTGGCCGCCGATGCAGACCGTCAGGTTGCCGACGGCACTGTCATCACCGTCCCGGCGGGCAGCATCGACACTACTGGCGATTATGCGCATGCGCTGGAAGCGATCAACGGCGGCACCATTTCGGCCACCGATACTGATCTGGCCACCCATGGTTACCGCGCACAGGGCATTTTCGCCGATGGCGCCGGCAGCACCGTCACGCTTACCGGCGGATCGATCACTGTCGACGGCACCGACAGCGGTGGCGGGCTCGCCCGCAACGGCGCGGCACTGGTTGTTGACGGCACCAATATCAATGTCTCGGGTAACGGCGTACACGGCTTGGCTGCTTTTGCCGGCGGCCAGGTGACCGCACGCAACACCCACATCGAGTCTACGGGCCAAGGGGACCACGGCGTTGACGCGCGTGATGCGGGCAGCCGCCTGGAGATCAGCGACAGCACCATCCATACGACCGGCAACAACGCGTCGGGCATGTTCGCCAACCTCGGCGGCCAGCTCACCGCCGATCGGGTTGATGTTCACACCGAGGGCAACACCAGCTATGGCGTGCTGATCGGGAGTGGCACGCTGGAAATGCGCGACTCCACCATCCGTACCGACGGCGATTATGCCTCTGGCGTGATCGGTAAAATCGGCGCGCAGATCGGGCTTCGCAACAGCAGCATCACCACGGCTGGCAACTTCAACGCGGGTGTGCATGCCGACGGCGAGGCCACGATCAAAGCCGATGGCGTGGAAATCTCCACCGCCGGCACCACCGCAGTTGGCGTGCTTGCCAGCGGTGCGGACGCATCGATCATCTTCAATGGTGGCAGGATCCAGACCACCGGCGTCAACAGCGATGGGGCGCGGGTGAGCAACGACGGTCATCTGGAGATCGGCCGCGATGCTGGCGGCAATGGCACGTTGATCCAGATCAGCGGCGACAACGCTCGCGGTGCCTGGATCGACAAAGGCACCGCCCGCATCGACGGCGCCACCATCGAAATCAATGGGGGCCGTGGCACCGGTATCGTCGGCGCGGCCGGTGTCGTCACCTCGCATGGCGGGGATGCGCAGGTGACCAACACCACCATCAACACCACCGGCTTCTGGGCCGATGGCGTGGATGTCGAGGGAGATTCCTCGATGACGGTGGCCAACAGCAGCATCCATACCACCGGAAACAACGCCAAGGGTGCGGTGGCCTATGACGGCAACGCCTCGCTGGTTCTGGACAACGTAAGCATCCGCACGGAGGGCGCCACCGCCCGCGGCGTCGTCGCCAGCGGGGTGGCCACCAACGTGTCGATGACCGGCGGCAGCATCACCACTACGGGTGCCAGCAGCAAGGGCGCCCAAGCCATCTCCGGCGCTGCCCTGCAGCTGGGCCAGGTGAACATCGATGCCTCCGGAACCGGGGTCCAGGCATCGGGTGACAGCCGGGTGGATATGTCCAACGTCACCGTGCTGACCCACGAGGGCTATGCACACGGCATCGAGGCGACCGGCAACGGGGCGACGGTGACCGGCAGCAACGTGCATTCGACCACCGAAGGTGAGCACGCCTATGGCCTGCGCGCCAACGATGGCGGCTCGGTGGAGCTGGACGCGGTGACGGTCAACACCAAGGGTGCGTACGCCCACGGGGCGGTGGCTGATACTGCTGGCTCGCGGTTGAAGACGAGCAACACGAACATCACCACTACCGGTGACGTGGGCATGGGTGCCCGCGCCTTCGATGGCGGCATCGTCGACATCGCCGACGCCTCCGTGACTACCTATGGCAACGGCGCCTATGGGCTGGATTCGATGACCGGTGGCTCGGTGCTGAACGCCGACAATGTGCGGGTGGAGACCTTTGGCACCAGCTTTGGTGGCACCACCGCTTCGGCCGTCGTGGCCGAATGGGGCGGACAGGTGAACATCAGCAATGCCGACATCGTGACCCATGGCGTTTCTTCGATCGGCCTGCTGTCTCAGGTCGGTGGCAGCGCCGGTGATCCCGATACCGTCCTCAATGCCCACAAGGTGCAGGTAATGACCTCCGGCGAGAACGCCTTTGGTGCGATGGCCTGCTCGCTGGTCGTGGGGGCTGGCGATGCCTGTGCCAGCCCGATCCATTCCGGCACGGCCGCCGATGGCGCCCGCGCAATGCTCAACATCACCGACAGCTCCATCCAGACCACCGGTGTCGGCAGCCACGGGCTGTATGCCTATGGTCCCGCAGGCGCGGCGCTCGTCGCCACCGGCAGCCAGGTGCTGACCACGGGCGATGGCGCGCATGGCGCCGTGGCCGAATTCGGCGCAGATCTCCAGCTGATCGATTCCCAGGTGCGTGCCGAAGGCGTCGGCGCCGTCGGTGCTGACGTGATTGGCAGCACGCTGGGCATGTCGGGCGGCACCCTTTTCAGCGTGCAGGACAGCGCCATCCGTAGCGAAGGCGGTGACATCACATTGGCGGCCGCTGCCCAGATCAGTGCTGGTAATGGCGTGTTCGTGGAGCAGGTTGGCGATGACGCCAGCACGGTACGCATGCAGGACCGCGTCGTCGCTGTCGGCGACATCGTGTTCGGCGCCGGCGCCACGACCGCCGCTACCACGCTGCAGCTGAGCAACGACTCGGCGTGGATCGGCAAGACCGCCGGCGTGATCGATGATCTTTCGATCGCCAGCGGCTCGCGCTGGCAGATGACCGGCGATTCCGAGGTGGGTCAACTCCGCCTGGATCATGGCATCGTCGCCTTTGACCCGACGACCACGGGCACCTTCAAGACCCTGACCGTCAACGGTGATTTCGAGGCCGACAACGGCCTGCTGCTGATGAACACCGCATTGGGCGACGACAACTCGGGCACCGACAAACTTCACGTGCTGGGCAACACGTCGGGCACCGCAGGGGTCGCGGTGAACAACCTCGGCGGCCTGGGTGCTGAAACCCAGGACGGCATCCAGATCATCGAGGTAGATGGACGTTCGGATGCCCGTTTCGACCTGTCGGGTCGCGCGGTTGCTGGCCAGTATGAGTACTTCCTCTACCAGGGCGGCAAGAGCGACCCGAATGATGGCGATTGGTACCTGCGCTCGGAGATGAGCCCGGTCGATCCGGGCACGGACCCCGGCGCGGATCCGGTGATCAACCCGCCGGCACCGGTGCAGCGCCCGGAGGGTGGCGCGTACCTGGCAAACCAGGCCGCGGCCGTCGGCATGTTCGACCTGACCCTGCACGAGCGCGTGGGCGAGCCGAACCTGGCTGAGCGTCAGCGCTCGGGCAACAACGTGGGCAGTGTCTGGGTCCGAACCACCAGCGACCACCCTCACTACCGGATCAACGATCAGTTGGCCGGGCAAGGACGGCAGAGCGTGCTGCAGATTGGCACCGACCTGACCCATTGGGGAAGTGAAGACCGTGGCGTGCTGGGTGTGATGGCCGCAAACGGCCAGTCCCGAAGCCAGGTGACCTCCGACCTCACCGGCTACAGTGCCCAGGGTCGCGTTGACGGTCGGGCCGTTGGTGTCTACGCCACCTGGATCCAGGGTGCGAAGAACGATGGCGGCCTCTATGTCGACAGCTGGCTGCAGGCGGCTCGATTCAAGAATTCGGTGCAGGGCGATTCCTTGGCCCAGGAGAACTATCGCTCGCGCTCCACTGCAGCCTCTCTCGAAGCGGGCTATGCGATGCGTCTGACCAACAATGAGAACAGTGCCCTGTATCTGGAGCCGCAGGTCCAGGCAATCTGGACGGACTACCGGATGGAAGGCGGCAACCACCAGGAAGTGAACGGGACTGTGGTCAGCAAAGGCGACGCGGGTGGCCTGCAGACCCGCGTCGGCGCTCGCCTGTATGGGCACGCCACTGCGGAAACCGGCAATCGCGTGCAGCCGTTCGTCGCGGTGAACTGGATCCGCAATCCCAGCCACGCGAACTCGGTGTGGATGGATCAAACCCTGCTGGAAGGCGTCGTGCCGCGGGATGTGTACGAAGCCAAGGCAGGCGTCCAGCTGCAACTTTCGCCGCGCCTTACCGGCTGGGGTGAGCTGAACACCCAGCGTGGCGCCTACGGCTTCAGCAGCATGGGTGCGCAGATGGGCGTCAAGTACGCCTGGTAATCGAAACCTGACTGCGGTCCAGACGAGGGCACCTTCAAGGTGCCCTCTTCTGTTTCCCGTCCGGACGCTGCCGGGTGCATTGAGCGCGTGTTGGACTGGCCGAAGGTTCTCGGACCGCAATAGGGTGACAACCCGCCGCGCTGGCGCGGGCCCTTAGAGAATCTGCTCCCTAAGACGGGCAAGGTAAGGCCGAAGGCACCGAACAAATATAGAAGCGAGCAATGCTGAGCCGCCCCACCTCACGAACCTTAATGCCTCCCTGCTCAGTCCGCGAATCTGTACTTGCTGGTTCATATGGCAATGAATCAGCAGTGAACAAATTTGTGACCTGGAACTCATTTACAACTAATTGCATATCGTGTCGCCTTCACCCCTTCTACCTTGCAGCCCTTCATCTAGATCGACGCCACCCGGCGTCCTAATCAAGGGCTCAAGTGCATGAAATCTGAGATTCTCCGCAGTAGCTTGTATGTCGCCATTGCTTCAGTGATCAGCATCTCGGGGACTGCTACCGCTAGTGCCGGCGACCCGATCGTCGCCGATGGCATTCATATCGATACCAGCGGCGAAACCACTGAGGGAGCTGGCTATCTCGGTCATGCGATGAGCGCCATCAACGGCGGCAGCATCACCGCCTCTGACATGACGCTATCCACCACCGGCTTACAGGCCTCTGGCGCCAATGCTAGCGGTGCGGGCAGCCATATCGAGATAAGCAACAGCACCATCACCACCTCCGGGTATGTGTCGCCCGGCCTGAACGCCGAAGCCGGCGGTAAGATCATCGCGGAAGGAGTGACGTTCAATTCCACGGGCGAAAACGGGCGGGGCGTCCAAGCGAGCGGTGCCGGTAGCGAGGTGACGTTCAATGGTGGGAGCATCAGCACCGCACAACTGTACGCGGACGGTGTTCGCGCCAGAAACGGCGGCACGATCAACATAGGCCGTGACAGCAGCGGTAACGGCAGCGTTATCACGGTCGCTGGAGGCGCGTGGGGCGGCATCGTCGGAGGAGGAGCCTCGGGGAGCGGAAAGTTAAACATTGACGGCGCCAACTTCCGGGTCCTATCTGGCCTCCTCGCCCAAGGCAATGATGCCGCGCTCAATGTCACCGACACCACAATCGAGTCCCGCGCGGGGGCAGTGCTGGTCGACGCTGGCGGCCAGGCCAGTCTCCAGAACGTTACGATCCGCTCGGGTCAGCCCACCCGCACCGGCAGCTCGGGGGTCGTAGTGCAGGACGGTTCTCACGCGGATGTCATCGACTCCTTGATCAATACGGCTGGTGATCTGTCCCACGGCATCCATGTGAAGAGCAATGGAACCGCCGACGTGGTTGGCTCCGAGATCGTCACCTCTGGCAACCTCGATGCACACGGCGTTTTTGTCGAATCCGACGGGCGCACGACCATCGTTACCAGCAGCATCACGACGACCGGGGCTGATCGCTCCCATGGCCTTGCCGCAACCAGCGGCGGAGCCATTGAGGCGAGCAAGGTGAGCATTCGCACGCAAGGCCAGTGGTCTCGTGGTGTAGACGCCCGAGACAATGGATCCATCAAAATCTCAGACAGCGATGTGACCACTGACGGTGTCGCTGCCCATGGGCTGCTCGCTAGTAATGGCGGCAGCATCATCTCCGATGGCACGCACATCAATACGCTTGGAAGTGGTGCGCAAGGTGTACTTGCACATGGGGGCACTATTATCTTCAACAATGGGAGCGTACGTAACGAGGGAGTTCAAACCCACGGTCTCCAAGCATCCGACTCAGGCAATCTTACCGCTGAAAACACGTCGGTTCACATGCTGGGCACAGGAAGCTCCGCGATTTATGTGGAAAGCAACGGATCCTTCAACGGCAGCAATCTGACGTTGTTGGCGGAAGGCGAGTCCGGCAAGGGAGTATTCATGAATAGTCCTGCAGCTGCGCCACTATCGCTTAGCCACTCAACCATAGCCGTCACCGGAGCAAACGCAGCCGGCGTTCAGATCATGAGTGGCGAAGGCAGGTTTGATGATGTGGCGGTCGAAACGACGGGCGTCGCATCCACCGCTGTGCAGGTAAATGGCGCACAGTCCCGCGCAGAGTTTCATGACAGCCAAATCGTTTCCGAAGGCGTTAATTCGAGCGCGGCAAGCCTTCTGGACGGCGCCACGCTATACATCAGCAACAGCGCCCTGAACAGCCAAGCCGCCGCGGCACTGTTGATGGAAAATGGCACATTCACGGCCGCCAATGGCACCACCATCGAAGGCAATGGCACGCTTGCCCAGTTCGGCTCGGATAGCGCCAACACCCTTAACTTCGACCAGAATGTTGTTGCGTTGGGTGATATCCGGTTTACCGAGGATGCCCTGGATGCCGATGGCAACGGTACTTTGGATCGCACCTCAGCATTGTCGCTGGACCACGGCAGCTATTGGCGCGGCGCTACCGATGCAGTCGGCAGCGTCACGCTTTCCAACGGCAGCCGCTGGGACGTGACCAGCGATTCGCAGATCGGCGAACTATCGCTGGCCAATGCCACCCTCGCCTTCGACCACGCTGACGGCCACTACAAGACGGTCACGGTCGATGGCGACTTCCAGGCGGACAACGGCCTGCTGCTGATGAACACCGCATTGGGCGACGACAACTCGGGCACCGACAAACTGCACGTGCTGGGCAACACGTCGGGCACCGCAGCCGTCGCGGTCAACAACTTGGGCGGGCTGGGTGCCGAAACGCAGGACGGCATCCAGATCATCGAGGTGGATGGGCGTTCGGATGCCCGTTTCGACCTGTCTGGTCGCGCGGTTGCAGGCCAGTACGAGTACTTCCTCTACCAGGGCGGCAAGAGCGACCCGAATGATGGCGATTGGTACCTGCGCTCGGAGATGAGCCCGGTCGATCCGGGCACGGACCCCGGCACGGATCCGGTCATTGACCCGCCGGCACCGGTGCAGCGCCCGGAGGGTGGCGCGTACCTGGCAAACCAGGCCGCAGCTGTCGGCATGTTCGACCTGACCCTGCACGAGCGCGTTGGCGAGCCGAACCTGACTGAGCGTCAGCGCTCGGGCAACAACGTGGGCAGTGTCTGGGTCCGAACCACCAGCGACCACCCTCACTACCGGATCAACGATCAGTTGGCCGGGCAAGGACGGCAGAGCGTGCTGCAGATTGGCACCGACCTGACCCATTGGGGAAGTGAAGACCGTGGCGTGCTGGGTGTGATGGCCGCAAACGGCCAGTCCCGAAGCCAGGTGACCTCCGACCTCACCGGCTACAGTGCCCAGGGTCGCGTTGACGGTCGGGCCGTTGGTGTCTACGCCACCTGGATCCAGGGTGCGAAGAACGATGGCGGCCTCTATGTCGACAGCTGGCTGCAGACGGCTCGATTCAAGAATTCGGTGCAGGGCGATGCCTTGGCCCAGGAGAACTATCGCTCGCGCTCCACTGCAGCCTCTCTCGAAGCGGGCTATGCGATGCGTCTGACCAACAATGAGAACAGTGCCGTGTATCTGGAGCCGCAGGTCCAGGCAATCTGGACGGACTACCGGATGGAAGGCGGCAACCACCAGGAAGTGAACGGGACTGTGGTCAGCAAAGGCGACGCGGGTGGCCTGCAGACCCGCGTCGGCGCTCGCCTGTATGGGCACGCCACTGCGGAAACCGGCAATCGCGTGCAACCGTTCGTCGCGGTGAACTGGATCCGCAATCCCGGCCACGCGAACTCGGTGTGGATGGATCAAACCCTGCTGGAAGGCGTCGTGCCGCGGGACGTGTACGAAGCCAAGGCAGGCGTCCAGCTGCAGCTTTCGCCGCGCCTTACCGGCTGGGGTGAGCTGAACACCCAGCGTGGCGCCTACGGCTTCAGCAGCATGGGTGCGCAGATGGGCGTCAAGTACGCCTGGTAATCAAGACCTGACTGCGGTCCAGACGAGGGCACCTTCAAGGTGCCCTCTTCTGTTTTCCGTCCGGACGCTGGGCCGTCAGAAAAAATGCGCTCGCACATTCCCCGAGCTTCAAGGATGGACTTGAGCGTCCCCATGACCATTCCCTGCATCGGTTCCTGACGCTCCAGACAACCACGCGTCGAACACCTTTCGCGCGATGGGTGCTGCGGCGGCACCGCCATAACCCCCGCCCTCCACGGTGACTGCGATCGCGATCTCGGGGTGATCAGCTGGCGCGAATCCGACGAAAAGTGCGCGGTGTCGCAGGTGAAGAGCAAGGCTTTTCGGGTTTACCGCTGCAGCGCCCCGACGACTGATGACCTGCGCCGTGCCTGTCTTCCCTGCGATCGCGTAACTCGCCCCCACCGCCGCACGCCATGCTCCACCCCCGGGGCGCATGGTCGCCATCATCCCATCGCGAATCGCTTGCACATTGGACGGATTGCGGCTGACCGGCTTGCCAGGGCTCAAAGGAAGCGTCGTCCAATGCTCGTCAAAGCCCCCACGCTCCTGGACTACCAGATGTGGCCTTCGCAGCTGACCATCCGCAATGCCTGCCACGCCTTGAACCAATTGGACAGGAGTCACGCTCCAATCTCCTTGGCCGATGCTCACGTTGACCGTGTCCCCTGGATACCATGGCTGCTTACGGCTCTTTCGCTTGACATCGGGGGACGGAAGAATTCCTCCGATCTCGCCAGGTAGATCAATGCCTGTCGGCTGACCAAAACCGTAATACGCCATGTAGCTGTCGAAGCGCTCAATACCGAGTTCCAGAGCCAGCTTGTAGTAATACGTATTCACAGACTGCGCTATCGACTTGCTTAGATCAGTCCATCCATGGCCCCCGCGATGTGAATCACCCCACCCTCGAGAATAGCCTGGCAGGTAAAACATCCCGGTAGACAGGACGCTATCGTCTGGGCGACGAAGCCCTGAATCGAGCCCAGCCAAGCCGATCAGCGGCTTGATCGTAGAGCCGGGTGCCACTCCGCCCAGCACCAAGCGATTGAATTGCGGGCGCGACGGATTGCTGTTGATTGCGTTGAATTCACTATGACTCATGCCGCGTATGAACATGTTTGGGTCGTAAGAAGGAAGGCTAACCATCGCTAGAACTTCGCCTGTGCGTGGATCTACAGCAATTGCAGCACCTTCCTGGCTTCCAAACGCCTCTGTCATAACCTGCTGGAGATCGATATCAATCGATAGCCTCAAGTCCTTACCAGAATGCGCCGGCAGACGCCCAATTGTTCGTACTGATCGGCCTTGAGCATTGGTCTCCACCTGTTCGTACCCAATCTTCCCGCGTAGTTCTGTCTCGTAGTAGCGTTCAATGCCGGACTTCCCTATGTGCGTGAGATCGCCCCCCTCTACATCAAGACCACTAAGCTCTTGCTCATTGATTTGCCCTACATATCCGATGATGTGTGAAAGAAGATCTCCATAAGGATAGTGGCGTATAAGATGCGGCTGCAGCTCAAGGCCGGGGAAACGCCAAAGATCGATGGCAAAGCGCGCCATCTCCTCCTCAGTCAAACGAGACTTCACCGTAATTGACGCCCCTCTTCTCCGAACACGCAGCGCCGCCTTGAACGAATCCAACTCGTTCTCGCCAAGCGGAATGATCGTTGAGATTTCGCGAATCGTATCGTCGACGTTCGCCACTTCCTCTGGCGTCAAAACCAAACGAAATGCAGGAACATTGTCGGCGAGAAGGCGCCCCCTGCGATCGTAGATCATGCCTCGCGCGGGGATGGAAGGCTTCAGTCTTATCCGGTTTTGATCAGAGCGTGTGGCATACAGATCATGATCGAGCACTTGCAGCTTGAAATACCACGCGGCCAAACCGACCAGGGAAATCAGGGTGGCAGTGAAGCCAATCAATGCCCGCCTCCGAAACAGCGCAGCTTCGGTACGATGATCTCTTATCTTTCGCGATCTTTGCATTGCTAGAGGACGTGAAAAAAAGGCAGAGCCACGGCAGTCGCAGGCAAACATTTCAGCGGCATCTCGGATCAACCACGTTTACTTTTGTATTTCTTTATGCCCATCCAGCGCGTAGTGCCGCGCCAACACCGCGCACACCATCAGCTGAATCTGATGGAAGATCATCAGAGGGAGCAAGACGTGGCCAAGTGTCGCGCCCGCGAACAACACACTCGCCATGGGAACACCGTTTGCCATGCTCTTTTTGGACCCACAGAAGACGATGGTGATGCGGTCCTCTCGATCAAAGTGAATCGCCCAGGGTTCCGTAGACACCTCGCAGCCATAAACTATGGCTTAGGCGGAGGTGGTTATGAGCACGAAGCGGTACACCGATGAGTTCAAGATCGAGGCGGTACGGCAGATTGTTGAGTACGGCCGTCCGGTAGCGGAGGTTGCCGAGCGACTGGGCGTGTCGATCCACAGTCTTTACGGCTGGAAGCGGCAACAAGGCAAAGGCGATGTTGGCCGGCGTGTCGAGCAGGACCAGAACGCGGAAGTGCGCCGCCTCAAGGCTGAGCTACGCAGGGTCACTGAAGAGCGAGACATCCTAGAAAAAGCCGCCGCGTACTTTGCAAAGGGGTAAGAGCAAAGTACGCCTTCATGAAGCAACACGCAGATGAGTTCGGCCTCGCGGCGATGTGTCGGATGCTTGGCGTCCATCGCAGTGGCTACTACGCCTGGCTAAAAGAGCCGGCAAGCGCTCGCGACAAGGACGATCAGCGATTGCTCGGCCTAATCAAGCACAGCTGGCTGGAAAGCGGCTCTGTGTATGGCCACCGCAAAGTGACCACAGATCTGCGCGAGCTTGGCGAGACGTGTAGTCGTCATCGCGTGGCACGCTTGATGAAGAGCGAGGGGCTGCGGGCAATGGTCGGCTACGGTCGGCGACCACGCCCATTGAGCGGCCCTGTTGGATCAGTCGCCAAGAACGTTCTGGCTCGCGGCTTCAAAGTCAATGAGCCAAATCGCGCGTGGGTCACGGACATCACCTACATCCGCACGTACGACGGCTTCCTGTACTTGGCGGTAGTGCTTGATCTGTTTTCGCGTCAGGTCGTTGGATGGGCAACCCGACCAACTCAACATACGGACCTGGTTTTGCAGGCGCTATTGGCCGCAGTGTGGCGGCGCAAGCCAAGCCCCGGGCTTCTGCTTCACTCCGACCAGGGAACCCAGTTCACCAGCGAAGACTGGCAGAGCTTCCTGCGCGAGCACGACATCGTGTGCAGCATGAGTCGACGAGGAAACTGCCATGACAACGCAGCGATGGAGAGCTTCTTCCAGCTACTGAAGCGGGAGCGTATTAAGCGGAGGATCTACAGCAATCACGACGAGGCACGGGCCGACGTCTTCCAGTACATCGAGATGTTCTACAACCCAAAACGGCGGCACAGTTCCAACGACGGGCTGTCCCCGGTAGAGTTCGAGAAGCAGTACGCACTAAACGGCTGACGACTGTCTACAAAACCCTGGGCGATTCATACATATAGCAGCCGGCACGTTCCCTCCTGCGAGAGAAGTGAAGGCTATTGCGGACTGAACGGTCCCCGGTAGCACGCACAGGAACATCACTCCCATCAGTAGAGATTCGCCGAGAAAAGGCCGCAGAACAGGTTGCGATGCCAAGCCCAGCAATGGAAACACTACGAATGTAGATCCGAGAACGACCAGGTGCAGGCGCCAATGGCCGATGCCTGAGAGAATCGCCTCTCGCGACAGCTTTGCGCCATGCATGAAGAAGAGCAGCGCGATTGCCGCTATCGTCGCCTTGTGGAAGAACACTGCCAGTGCCCCAGAGGCTGGGAATAATGTCGCGGTGGCGAGCACGGCGATCAATAGAGTCGTGAAGCCATCAAACAGCAAGCGCA
The DNA here is from genome assembly GCF_052232875.1 of Stenotrophomonas sp. PUT21. NCBI lineage: Bacteria > Pseudomonadati > Pseudomonadota > Gammaproteobacteria > Lysobacterales > Lysobacteraceae > Stenotrophomonas > Stenotrophomonas sp. PUT21. The sequence continues at coordinate 2,190,224 of NZ_CP197645.1, forward strand.
GTTGCTTGATCACGCTGTGATTCCCTTTGTCAAAGCAGCTGGGGGACAGTACGCTTACCAGCTGTTACGCTTTATCGGCAAAGAGAAAAGATGTGTCGGCGAAAGGACATCGAGCAGCAGTTACTCGGCCAACTTGCCCAATTGAGCGAGCTTCCTAGACCTCTACTGGGTCATCGGGACTCATGGCAGAACCAAGCGATTGGCGAGCCGCATTGCCATCCCTGGATTCAACTGTCATATGCGGTTGAAGGAATACTTACCGTTGAGACGGCTCGAGCCCGACTTGTGGCCCCACCCAGCCGAGCAGTATGGATACCACCCGGCGTAACGCATGGGGTGCGGGCCGAAGAAGACACGCTGATACGGAGTATCTATGTTTCTGCGGACGTCCTTCCCGGGAGGCCGTGCGAGGTGATCAGGATCAGCCCCCTGCTGCGGGAACTGATTCTGGAGTTTGGACAGTTTCAAATTGAGTATGAGGTTGAAGGGCCGAATCAACGACTAATCCAGGTGCTTGTTGATCGTTTGGCCGTCGCACCGAGTTGTGACCTCCGACTACCTTGGCCAGAGCACATCCGCCTGCATTCAATTTGCAGCTATCTTGCAGCGCACCCGGACTGTCGTTTTCCAATGGCTCATTTCAGCGCCGACCTGGGTGTCAGCGATAAGACGTTGAGCAGGCGCTTTATGACGGACACGGGCATGACGTTTCGGCAGTGGCGACAACGCTCCCGACTGCTTGCATCTCTTCCTCTTCTGGAGAAGGGCATGCGGGTAACGGACGTTGCCATTGAGTGCGGATACGATAGCCTGTCGGCATTCATCTCCTCTTTTGGTGAACTGGTGGGCTGCACACCACGCAACTACATGCAGAGACTGGGCTGACACGAGTGCCAGCCGGAGCGATACAGGCGCCTCGGCAGCGTGCGCGGCTTGATGCTTGGAAGCCATGCGTCGCAAGCCTTCTCTAGGCTAATGGTCTCGATCACTTGGGGTCGAGAAGCGCCTGTCCGCCGAACAGGAGTGGGACCAAGTGCGCCAACCGCTGCGGCTTCGGCAGCGTTCGCGCGGGCTTGCGCCTGACGGAAGCGCCATGCGCCTTCCTCGCTATCCAGCGCAGCCAGTGTCAAACGTCTAAAACAACGCAAACAATCATAAAAATAATAACTTGCGATGATATGGCGGAGAGAGTGGGATCGGATCACCACCGATCTAACCAATTCTATCCGTTGCAGAAAGCATCTTCGGCAGGTTTCCTTTGGCTGTTTCCCCGATCATACCCAGTCCTAGGTACGGTTGGTACTGCCCTGCGGGTCGCCAAGCCTCCCCGGCGTCGGCACCGTCGGCCAACGATCTCGTGACCCCCGATGGCTGCGGGTGCGGAGATACATCTAAGGGCGAGATCTAAGGTCGAATTGGAAGTTCAGATATGTGAAATTTCTCTCATTTCTAATTGGCGACTATGGGTATGGGTGCTTGGATGGGGCCGTCCACTAACGAAAAGGAAGGCTCTATGCACCACGACACACAGCTCCAAATCGCCAGCCAATTGCTCAGCGCTCTTATGGTTCAGACCCCAAGTCGGGACATCGACGATCGCGACGTAGATGTTCGGCATGCTTTGGATGTCGCCGCCGAACTGATGAGCAGTGGGGACCGATTACGCCCCCGGGGAGCTGCCCCCCCCACCCGCTGCCGGCAGATCGCAGAGAATGCCCGTTGACCGCTCGCTCCCACCACCGGAAATGCCAGAGTCAATGGAGCAGTGGCGGAGCAGCGGGATCAACACACCAATGCCCGGTCCGAAGCCAAAGCTGGGCAGACGACCTGGTCTGCACTGAGTAAGAAGTGGCCCCGCAACTGCGGGGCCACTCGTTTTATGGCCTCGGCGGTGCCGATGGATGCGATGCCGGACCAGGCCGAGGCACCCCCGGGACCCTGCGCACCGATGGCGCCATGAATGCAGGCAACTCACCGCAAGACTGAGCCAACTCCGACGCTTGTTGAAGAATGTCTCTTTCGGCGGCGTCCAGCGCAGGCTGAGTCGCCCTCTCTTGGGCCTTAGCCAACTCGATTGACCGCATCTCGAGCACAGCCAGACGCCTCCCTCGGCGTTTGGCCCATTCCTTGGGCGACCACTGGCTCCCTTCTCGTGGGTGGTCCGCGTTGAAGCCCTCCCACTGCTGCTGCGCCATGTGGTGAAGCCGGTCTGCTCGCCGGACCGCGCTCTCCCTCCGCCCCCTTCTCAGCAACGCCTGCTTGAGCGTGCGAATCTTGACCGCAACAGATGCGACCAACGGGCGTGCCTGGACGGTGTCACCAAAGCGGACCACGTGACGGCGCACACCCGCGAGCCACTCCCGAACAACGCCCAATGCCAAGTCCGCGCGGGCTTGGGTAATCTCCCAGAGGTCTCTCAGTGCAACATCAATCCACTCAAGGCAGCTCCAATGCCTCGGGGGGCGCTCGGGGCCCCACACCCCGTTCTCAATGGGAGGCAGCCGGATGCCCATCACTCCCTCAATCTTGAGATCGCCGATCACGAGAACCGGCGCGGCAGACTTCTGCTTGGCTCGCTCAGCGAGTGCAGCCTGGTGATCGTGCGTGGGGGGAAGGCCAATGGCCCGACCCTCTGCCACAGCGTCTTGGATCAGCGTTTCGAACTCTTGGTCGTTCTCCTGGTGAATCGACAGATTGGTCGCTTCGACGTGGGTGGGCTGACCTTTCCTGGCAAGCGCCGTAGCGACCTTTCCTTGGTGACGCGTAGGCTCCCTGGAGAGCAGCGTTGCCCGAAGTGGATCCCCCTCCAACAAGGCCATCTGAGACTGCTCTTCCAAGCTGCGGTGGTCCACGCGGGACCGGATGCCAGCCGCCTCCAGATGCGAGTTGATCGTGGACGCCACCGCCTCGCGAACCCACTCCACCTCAATCCTGCCCGTGGGCCCGCCGTCCAGCTCCTTGGTCTTGTCACAAAAGCCTTGCTCAGTGATTCGGCGCGTGCTGGCAAGGATGTGTACGTGGTGGTTCAGGCCGTCCGGTATTGCGGGCGCATGGATGCTGGCTTGGACGGCAAATCCATAGCGCTCCACCAACACGTCCGCTATCGCCCAAGCGAGTTCACTGCGCTGTTCTGCATCCAGTTCGTGCGGCAGAGACACCTCGAACTCGCGTGCAATCGTGGCGTCTTTGCGACGCTCGGCTGCTTCGATCGCGGGCCAGAGTTCGCCTGGAATCAAGGCCCATGGTGGCGCTCCTGGTGGGCCTAGGCACGTGCTTGCGACGACACCACTGCGGCGCTGATAGCCGTGCACTTGTCCTGTCCGAAAGTCCTGAAGGCGCAGACCGCCGCGATAGGCAGCCGCAGCGACGGCGGACTGGCCTCGCGCACGACTGAAGGTTTTGACGCTGGTGTGGTAGATATCCATTGAGATCTCCGTGATTGGTCGGAGTCTTTATGCTTTTGTTTTTTCTCTTCGCAAGCGGGAAACCGCTTGGGGTTCAAGGGGCGAAGCCCTTTGCGCACGTGTAACGCAGTTACACCTAAGTGCGCTCTTGCATTGTTCTTTTAAGCATGTTTTTTGAGCGTTACACGTTCGTACATATTCAGATGCGAGCGATCTTGACGGCGCCAACTTCTTTGGTTGACTGGTTTCAACCTCATGAAGGAATTCACCATGACCGCAACCAATCACTACCATGAGCGCATCCAGAGGGCCACGGAGCGGCTCGCCCAGCTTCAGGCGCGCGAGCTGTTGGCATCACGACGTCAAGCGAGCAAAGCCAAGCAAGCCCAGCGTCAAGAAGAAGCGCGCCGCCGCCGTGTCGCACCGCTGGTTTACTTGGCGGCTGCAGAAACATTGGAGGACGCAGAACTCTTGGGCTCGCTTCTGATCCACCAGCAGAGCCGCACAGATGACGAGATCCGAAAGGATGCTCGCGTCGTCGGCAATGCGAAGCTGCAGGATTCCATCTCTCGACATTGAAGCGTTCGATCTGATCCGAGTGCTGGCTGCCAAGAAACTGGACGGCCAGTCTTTCGGTCACTTCTCTCTACGTTTCCTGTGGACTGACTGAGTCCGGACCCGGCTAGGGCTTTCCTATATGGCCCAAGCTAATACGACCTTCCCGAGGCCCACCGCTGATCCCAATCCCCCGAGCAGGAGAAAAGCTGCTGGCACGCAGCAACCCAAGGCCTTCCCCATTTTTCGCTGGCGTCCCGCTCGCGTGAGCGGCACACCGATCTGTCTGGACAACTTGGATTTTGCGGCTGACAAGCCGCTTGCTCGTTTCCAAGAAAAGCCTGGTATTCCTCTCCGCCTTCCCATTGCATCCTCCTTGAGCAGCACTTCGTTGACTTGTCTCCCAGACTACTTTACCGCAACGTCCACGGAGGTCCTGGGACGCCAACCAGCGGAAATCCTACATGTTTTCCGCATGAGCCCAAATCGATGGGAGCCGGGATTGGCAAACCAGGTCAAAGGCTTCCGGAGTCAGATCCGTCCCTATAGAGATTTCGGTCCAGCTCCGTGACGAGTCTGAGCCCGCATTCAGCGACCTCCAAGAATCGCCTCTCGGACCAAACGCGCTGGAGATGAGGCGGCTCGGCCTGCCTTACCGTGGAAAGCAAGCCGGGCATCGGCTCCGCCTCTGGCGTTATTATGGCCTTCAAGGAAGCGCCGTAGGCAGGGGGCCACGTGGCGAGAAAAAGGAAGCAATCCGCCGCCGGTTGGATCGTCGGTGTATTGGTCGTTATTTGGCTGATTCCAAAGGAGATTTGGATCGGTCTCGGGATCGCCACGCCCATAGGATTAGTCCTCTGGATCTGGCTCAAATGGCGGGCTGAGAGGAAGGTCGCCCCGGCACCAGCGCCCGTGCCAGAACCCACGCTGGCAGAGCTCATCCAATCTTCAGCGCCCAAGGCGATGCCCAAGGAGCCAGTCAGGCGGCCGACGCCCATCCGCGACGAGGCAGCCATTGCTCCTGTCGAGCCATTGAGAGCTTCTGGCCCGCCCGCCTCCCACTCTTCAGGCTCGGGTGGATCACCGTCCCAAGTGCCCGGACCGGTTTCGCACGGGTCGGCCGTCGGTGGGCCAAGCACAATTGAAATGGCCCTTTCGCCTCCGGACGCGGGGACGTCCCCGAGGGTTCTTACCAGGGCCGCCCTTGCCATGGCCGATGAGCCCACCCTAGGCCCGGACTTCTCGGTCTCACAGCTAGAGCCAAGCAATCTGAGCCTGGAGACCTCCACTCATTCCGCCCCCCGTAAGAAAGCTGGAAATCTGGCAGAGGCAATGAAGGCCGTAGCCGAGCGCTCTGCTGCAGGAAAGGCTGCCCAGAACTTTACGGAACAGGTGCAGGTCCAAATTCCCGCAGCGTCGGACGCAGCTCAAAGGCTCGCAGCAGCTTTGACGGCCCATGGGGCCCAGGCGACTGGCGCAAGCCGGCACGGAAACTTGAAGGAAGTGAAAGCACATATTGCCGAGCACGGAGCTTCCTACAGCGACCCCACCCAAGTTGAAACGGAACTGAGGACCAGCGCTCACGATGAACGCGGACCGTCTCAAGGTCAGCAGGCGCCGCCTGCCGTCGCCAGAGCGGCCCCTCCACCATTGCCCTCAGCAACGGGACCCGCTGCCGGAATGGAAGAACTGCATCGCGTCGTCATCGCTTCTGACGCTCCCTCAAAGGAGTTCACCGTCCCTCGCCCGCCCGAAGGCTGGGCGAAGACCCGATGGCTAGGCACCGATGAGACGGTCGAGATCGGGGGCGTAGCCATTCGAGGCGGCCTCTTCTACACGGGCGTCAAGCTCGACTCCCCCAATGGCGATACCGAGCCCAGCCTTGTCAACAGCGTTTTGGCAGTCGCTCCATATGGCGATTACAGGGGCTCCACCAACTACTGGCTGGCCTACGCTCAGCTGTCACCCAGCGAACGGCGGGCGTACCTGACCTGGTTGGCATCGGACCGAACCGACAGCAATTGTTCAATAAACTATGTCCGTCTCTACTTCTTCGGCCTGGAGCGCCGCGTCCTACTCGACTCGGTAACCGACCCAGAGTCGAGAAAGGACTGGCCAGCTATTAAGCAGGCCCTCCGAAAGCTAGGCTCCGCCTATGGACAGATCTACGGCCCTATCCGTGGATACACCAACAGCTTGCTGGACTGGATGGAGCTGGATTCGGTCGAAGAGAAGCTCTACACAAAACCAATTCCCCCGTTTGATCGCTCCTACGAGCTCCCCTTCTACGTCCGCTTGGCGCTGGGCCAGTGTTCGCTTGACCGGGCGCCCATCCCTGCTCCCCTGGCTCTGGCCTGGATTCGGCTAAATCCGGAGGTTTCGCTGCGAACCGCGGCAGTCCGGTGCGCCGATGAGTTCGATCGCCTATTTGTAGAGCGGTATCACGAGCTGTTTGGCAGCGGTATGGTGTTTCCCAAGAACCGCACCAAGCTCAAGTTCGCACGGCAACCAGCTTCGCCGGCCCTGTATGGCGCCTCCCTCAAGCCCAAGACGTTCGGAGACGTTCCTGACGTCACGGCCCTTCGTGCCCCACTGAAGGGCCTGCTTGAGGTTGTTCAGCAGTGTACCGACGAGCTCGGACCCTACAGCCGATTGGTTGGCAGATCTTCTGATTCAAAGGATGCCCTGGAAGCGTTGCTTTTGCTGCCGCCCAGCATTTGGCCTGAGAGCCAAAGGAACATCCTCCGTTCAATTGCAGAGGACGTCCAACCAAGCAACATGACGATCACGTTGGCAGAGCTGAGCGCTCGGTTCGGCCCAAGCCTCGGCCCTCTTGGCAGGGAAAGGGTTCGCGATCTCGCCGGGGTATTGGAAAGCGTGAATGTCGGGATGGAGCCAAATGTCTTGGAGGGAGCACGTGCTCCGTCTGAAGCCGATCCGATCGTGATTTTTGCGCTCCTACCGGGTCAGTCGCACAAAACAGACGCCGCAGCATATCAAACAGCCATCCTTACCTTGCAGCTGGCCTCGGCGGTCGCCCAGTCGGACGGTTCCTTCAGCGCGCAGGAGCTGGCGCATCTCTCCCTAGAAATCGACGGCTGGTCTCACCTTAGCGTGGCCGATCACGGGCGACTGCGTGCCCACCTGGACTTGCTTGTCGCGTCGCCCATTTCCCTGCCATCACTGCGGAAAAAGCTCGATCCGCTGGACAGTGCAACCAAAGAGGCCATTGCGGCTTCCATGGCCACTCTCGCCCAAGTGGACGGAATGGTGTCGCCGGAGGAGGTGCGCTTTCTGGAGAAGGTCTACAAGGCCCTGGGTGTCGAACCCAAGCGGGTCTTCAGCGACATCCATGCCCCGAGATCGGGCAAAACCCAGCCCCAGTCCACTCAGTCCGCCTCGTTCCAGCTGGATCCAGAGCGCATCGCCGCGCTGCAGCGCGACACGGCCAAAGTGTCCGCCCTCCTTGCGAACATCTTCACGGAGGACGAGCCCAACTCTAGCCACGAAGATGCTCCCCCTGCATCTGTGGAGGAAAGGACTGAAGTCAGCAACGGCCTACTAGGCCTGGATGAGTCTCACAGCGCATTGCTCCGACTGATGCTGTCTCGCCCGAGCTGGACGCGTGCCGAGCTCGAGGACGGCGCTGCAGACCTTGAGTTGATGCTGGATGGTGCGCTGGAGCAGATCAATGATGCCTCCTTCGACGCCTATGACATCCCCTTCTCCGACGGAGACGATCCGTTGGAGGTCAATCCCGAGTTCATTGAGAAGATCGAGCAATGAGTAGCCCTATTCGAACCAAAGACCGCGACGCGGTCGTCCAGTCTCTTCGCGCTGGCGTTGTCCCCCGCGCAGGACAGCACCTGATTCAAGTTGGCCGCGCTCGCGAGGTGGAGACGCTGGTCGGCGACATCGACCGGCTCGCCGATGGTGGATCCTCCTTCCGCCTAGTGATCGGAGAATACGGCTCCGGCAAGACGTTCTTCCTCAACCTGGTTCGCGCCATTGCCATGGAGCGAAAGCTCGTCGTAGCCAGCGCGGACCTGAACCCGGATCGCAGGCTTCATGCATCCGGAGGGCAAGCGCGTTCGCTATATGCGGAGCTGATGCGGAATCTGGCGACGCGAACCAAGCCCGAAGGCGGCGCATTGCCCGCAGTGGTTGAGAAGTTCATTGCCACCGCAAAGTCCGAATCCAAGGCAAAAGACGTTCCTACCGAACAAGTCATCCGCGCCAAGCTGGAACAACTGACGGAGCTGGTCAACGGCTACGATTTTGCGGATGTCATTGCGGCTTACTGGCGAGGGTTCGAGGAAGGCAATGAACAGCTGAAATCCGATGCCATCCGCTGGCTTCGTGGTGAGTTCACGACCCGTACGGATGCCAAGGCCGCGCTCGGCGTCCGCACAATCGTTGACGACGCGTCCGTCTATGACCAGCTCAAGCTCATGGGCAGGTTCATCCACCTCGCCGGCTATAGCGGGTTGCTCGTATGCCTAGATGAGTTGGTCAACCTGTACAAGCTGGCCAACGCTCAGGCCCGAAACTCCAACTATGAGCAGCTCCTGCGCATGCTCAACGACTCGCTCCAGGGAACGGCGGTTGGTTTGGGTTTCGTTCTTGGAGGGACACCCGATTTCCTTATGGACACCCGCCGCGGGGTCTACAGCTACCAAGCACTGCAAAGCCGACTCGCACAGAACACCTTCGCCACAAACGGCCTAGTGGACTTCAGCGGACCTGTGGTCCGCCTCGCCAGCCTTACTGCGGAAGACTTCTACGTTCTATTGACCAAGATCCGCCACGTCTATGCCGGTGGCGACCAGGCCAAGTATCTCCTTCCTGACGAGGCCGTTCATCAGTTCATGGAGCATTGCGCCAGCCGCATCGGCGACAACTTCTTCCGCACTCCCCGGACCACCATCACCGCCTTCATCAATCTGCTTGCTGTGCTTGAGCAGAATCCTGGCACCAACTGGCAGTCCTTGATCGGTGCGATCGAGGTCAAACCGGACCTTGGCGGCCTGGGCGACCTTGATGTGGTCGAAGATGACGAACTGACCTCTTTCAAGCTGTGAGCTCATGAGCACCTCCAGCGCCTTCCATTCGCTTCATCCCGGCATCCAACGCTACCTGTGGGCGGAGCAATGGGAGGCATTGCGGGAGGTGCAGGAAATGGCCATCCCGGCCATCCTGCCGGCAGATCGCGATGTCGTCATCGCAGCCAGCACAGCATCAGGAAAGACCGAAGCAGCGTTCCTTCCGGCCCTGACTCACCTTTTGAACGGCGATACAGATGGACTGATCGTCTACATCAGCCCCCTCAAAGCACTGATCAATGACCAGTTCGGGCGGCTGGATCGCCTATGCGAAGATCTGGATATCCCCGTTTGGCCATGGCACGGAGACATCGGCTCAACTACAAAGCAGCGCTTCTTCAGGAAGCGAACGGGCGTGTTGCTGATCACCCCGGAATCCCTGGAAGCGATGCTGTGCAATCGCGGCACGTCTGTGGCGGGAATCTTCAAGGGAGCAGCCTTCGTTATTGTCGATGAGCTCCATGCATTCATCGGAAGTGAGCGAGGAAAACAACTTCAGTCGCTCATGCATCGCATGGACGTCGTCTTGGGGCGAAGAGTGCCTCGGATTGGGCTGTCGGCAACTCTGGGAGACATGCAAGCCGCGGCGACCTTCCTCCGCTCGGACGGCAGGGCCACAATCGTCGATGCCCCGTCGGGAAACAACGAACTTCAGCTGATACTCAAGGGGTTTGAAGAGCCTCCTGCGCCGCAAGATGCCAAGCACGAAGAAGTGGCGCCGCTAGCCGTTGCCAAGCATCTGCATGAGGTGCTTTGCGGCACGAACAATCTGATTTTTCCCAACAGCAGACGCGAGGTAGAGCGCTACACCCACCTCCTGAACGAGATCAGCGAGCAGGCCAATCGACCGCGGGAGTTCTGGCCGCACCACGGCAATCTTTCCAAGGAGATTCGATCAGACACGGAAGCTGCGCTGAAGCAGAAGGAGCGCCCAGCAACCGCAATCTGCACGAATACGCTGGAACTGGGCATCGACATAGGCGCCGTGAAGAGCGTGGCTCAGATCGGGACGCCCCCTTCCGTCGCCAGCCTCCGGCAGCGCATGGGTCGCTCAGGGCGGCGGAAAGGCGAGCCGGCCATCCTCCGCGGATACGTTATCGAGGATGCGATCGACTCCAACTCCGACCTGAAGACCCGCCTAAGGCTGGACACGGTTCAGTCCATCGCTTCTGCATTGCTTCTCATCGACAAGTGGTTCGAACCACCCGTCGCCGGCGGCGCTCATCTGTCGACGCTGGTGCAGCAGCTTTTGTCTGCGATCGCCCAGTATGGCGGGCTGCGCGCCCCCCAAGCGTATCAGCTGCTGTGCGCGTCCGGCGCGCCGTTCCAAGGCCTCTCAAGCGAATCCTTCGTAGAACTCCTGCGCCATCTTGGGAAGCAGGACGTGCTCACCCAGGACAGCTCCGGGCTACTCCTCCACGGGCCGATCGGCGACAAGCTGGTCAATCACTACTCCTTTTATGCTGCTTTCGTGGCGGACGAGGAGTTCCGCATTGTCGCGGCGGGAAAAACTCTCGGAACCTTGCCAATCACGCAAATGCTCGCGGCCGGCCAGCGCATCCTCTTTGGTGGACGCACCTGGCTAGTGGAGCAAGTCGATGAGGCACAGAAGACGATCTACGTCCTGGCAGCCAAAGGTGGAAGCCCCCCGATCTTTAACGGAAGCGGAGGGCGTGTGCATACCCGTATACGTCAGACGATGCGTGCGCTCTACCGCGGCGAACTACGTCCAACATTTCTGGACGCTACGGCGAGCCGCTTCTTGGAGGAAGGCAAGAGCGCCTATGAGCACCTGGGACTCGACGAGAACGTCCTAGTGGACCAAGGAAGCCATTTCCTCCTCCTGACATGGGCTGGGGACGCTGCCAACGAAGCCATTGCGTGCCTCCTCGGCGCGAGAGACTTCAACGCACAGGCCGGCAGGCTCGGCGTTGAGGTCACCAAAGGCTCGCAGACCCGCAGCGATCTGCTGGAAACTATGGTAGTAATTGCTTCACAGCCCGCCCCAAGGAGTGAGGAGCTTCTCGTCAAGGCTAAGAACCTAGCCAGCCAAAAATGGGATGGCCTGCTGCCCCCGCGCCTTCTCATGCACTCCTACGCTTCGATGCGCTTGGACGTAGCTGAGGGACTGGACTGGCTGAGGGCATATCAGACTGTCAGTCAGGCCGAACATTGAGGCGCAACCTCAAAGGCCCGTCCAGCCACCTAAAGTGTGGAGGGCTCAGTAGAAGAATGCCCGAAACGGGATTTGCGGGTGGCGCTTTGGGCGTGTGAAAGAACCTACGGAGTTCCCTCCCAGCTCCTCCGCCCCATCGTGGGGCGGACGAGCTCGCCTGCTGAAAAGTCGATATTTCTGACCCTTCAACTTGTCATATCACTGATCATCATCCGTGCCCCGACTCCCGGTAGACGGATCCTTTGGCCTAAACCTGCCAGGCCTCTCAGTTCGCCTGACAGCCTTGAGCACTACGTCCTTGAGGTCTTCAGACAGGTTCGGAACCTTCCTTAGGGCGTCGCGAAACATTGGCGACGCAAAGAATTCGGCATAGGGGCTCCCGTGGTCAGTCTCCGCCATGAAACGCAACGGCTCTTGATCAAGGTGGCGAAGCGCAGACCCGAATAGGTCTTTTTCAAAGTCTGGGTCGATACGTGAAGCCTCGCGCCGATAGCCCTCGTAGGCTGTCGCCAAGGATGCTTTAAATGAATAGTCCTCGGCTAGACGGAATCGCTGAGCTATCTGACGGGTCGCCAGCCACGCTACCCACAGCGGCGCAGCAAGGGAAAGCGTCCCAAGGGCGACTTGAACCCAAAGCAATGACATGAACTGCTGGGCAGTCGGGTCCTTCGTCAGTTCGGAGATTGCTTGGACTCTCAGGTAGCCAAGATAGGCACCGGCGCCGAGTGCGCCGATCAAAAGCCCAACCCACCATCTGACCGATACCCGGAGGGCGTTTGCCCGGCTATTGAAAGCCTCAGCGAGCGCATGGCTGGTCGTGGCGCGATACACGGCCTCGATCCCGTCCATCACCTTTTTGGCCTCGACCTCCAATGCCTCCATCCGAGTGAAAGACGACGCAGCATCATCTGCTGCAACCTTAGACTTCGACGCAGCTTCAACTGCAGACTGATGTGCTGCGGCAACGTCTTTGCGTGCGTTTGCAATCATTTCCGCATCGACGGGAAGGTCGCCGATCAGCTGTGCGCCCTGCTTGATTTCGGCCAACTGGGCTTCGAGGGCCTCTCGATCCACAACAATGGCATCCAATGCCTTCCTGGTTAGCTTCAGTTGACGCCGCAACCTACCCGGCAGCGTCTCTGGGTCCGGCTCGGCCCAAGCCCCATTGGGAAACAGAGTGCGCTCCCACTGATTGAGCGTCTCAAAATACGCCCAACCTCCCTGACCTATATTACCGCTCGTTAGATTTCCCAAATTCCCAGTAAGCATGCTGAGCTGGGCCGGAAGGCTGGCGATCAAGTCCGCTGGATCTTGCTCGTCACCATCACTGGAATCGAAGCTAAGATCGGCATCCCTAATCCGCTGGGCCAATCGTGCCGGAACAGCGGCAACTTCTTGGGGCGTCAGCGAAGGCGCCATCCAACCAATCTGCTGTTGAAGTGGGTTGGTCACCCCACTAAACGTCCGCTCTACCGCGGACGCAAATTCATCTAACGCGCTACACGCCGCTTCGACCTGCTTATCCATAGATAGCCCCCTGTCGTCAGCGCATTGTAGGGGCAGAACCTGCCCCAGGAGCAAGATGGCGACCTGTGACAAAGCTCTTCAAAAGGTCAGACGAGCCAAGAGACCATCGCCTAGGCGTCTGAAATTTGTTTGGAGCGCGTATTCAGGGTCTAACGCACTCAGGTTGACGAGCTCAGTGAACAGGTTGGTTGACGGTGGCCAACGCAATCATGGCATCTATCAAACGCAACGTCAGCCTCCCGTATCCTCCACCCGTAACGACGAACAGATACCCGCGACAGCGTAGTCAGACGGTGACCGCAGCGTGGTGAGTATGTGGAGCCCGCCCAAACACCGTTCTCATGGCGTCGGGAGCAGCATAGAGGGCGATGCCAAACACGGAGCGACCCATGAGCAAACTGCCCTTCAATCCCGGCGCCGACGCGGATGACCAGGACAAAGCGCACACCCCGGACAAGCTCCGGAATGATGACGCCACGTGGAAAGACAAGGACATGCCTGAGGCGGAGCACACCGCCAAACCCGAAGACTACGAGCGCCCGACAAAGCCTTGATTGTCCTGTCCAGCACCTCCTTCCTATTCAGGAGAATCAGATGGCCTTGATCCACTCGATATTGATGGGAGCTGTCGCCGGAATGCGGGCGATGACCCCTTTGGCTGCGGTGACCAACGCCGCGCGGAGCGGCAACTTGCCCGCCGACAACGGTGCCCCTCGCCTTCTGGCCAACAAGCTCGCCTCCGCAGGTATGCTCGCATTGGCAGGCGGAGAGCTTGTTGGTGACAAGATGAAAACGGCCCCCGACCGCATCGTCCCAGCGGGTATGGTTGCGCGCGTCGCTACCGGGATGATTGCAGGCGCAGCGCTTGCTCCCCATCGGCAGCGGAAGCTGGGCGCGCTTCTGGGTGCCGGCGCCGCTGTTGGTATGGCTTACGTGACCTTCAACCTGCGCATGCGGGCGATCGCCCGCTACGGTCAAAGCAGCACCGGCGCCGTGGAAGACGCCATTGCCGTCGGCAGCGCTGCCCTCATCACACAATGGGCTGCCGGGGGCGCCAAGCCAAGAGGACTTCGCTGATGAACCTCAATGAGCCGACGTCCCTCGGTCGGCGGTGCTGGGCCATCGCCGAGGGCTACATCCCTGCGTGGAGCAACGGGCCGGAACCAGAGCTACAAAGCCACGAGACCTGCTGCATCCTCAACACCGGTTCCACCGATGCGGCGATCACCCTGACGCTGTATTTCGAGGAACGCGACCCGCAGGGCCCTTACCGCTTCACCGTCCCCGCCCGACGCACGTGTCACAAGCGCTTCAACGATCTTGAGGTGCCTGCCCCGGTGCCCCGTGGCGTGGGTTTTTCGTGCGTCATCAAATTCGATGTTCCAGTCGTCGTCCAGCACACCCGGCTTGATTCACGCCAAGCCGAGAACAGCATCATGACGACCATCGCCTACCCACTTTGACCCTCCGGTCGATCCGGCTCCTGCACATCGCATCGACACGACTGGGCCGCAACGTTTACCAGGGCGTCCGCACACTGACCTTTCCTCAACCCCATAGAGGCTCAGCCAATGCCCGTGCCCAACTACCCGAAGCCCCCGTTCAAGGCGCAGCAGCAGTCGTTTCCCGGCAAAACCGACAAGCTCGACCCTCGGCCAGACCACGGTGAGGACAGCTACGTTGGTCACGGCTTGCTGAAAGGCAAGAAAGCTCTGATTACCGGCGGCGACAGCGGTATTGGTGCGGCAGTAGCCATTGCCTACGCCCGGGAAGGCGCCGATGTGGCTATCGCGTTCCTTGAGGGCGAGGAGAAGGATGCCGCCAGCATTGGCGCTCTGATCGAAGCGGCGGGTCAGAAGGCCGTTCTGTGCCCCTGCGACATCAGTGACGACGCCCAGGCCGAGGCGCTCGTCAAGCAGGTCACCGGCGAACTTGGCGGCCTGGACATTCTGGTCAACAACGCCGCTTATCAGCGCTACTACGAATCCTTCGACGACATCACCCTGGACGACTGGCGAAAGACGTTCGATACCAACGTGCACGCGGTCTTCAACCTGACCCGGCTGTGCGTGCCGCACCTGCAGGACGGCGGCTCGGTCATCAACACCGCCTCCGTGAACTCCAAGAAGCCCACCCCCAACATCCTGCCCTATTCGGCCACCAAGGGCGCGGTGGCCAATCTCACCATCGGCCTGGCCGGCCTTCTCGCCGAGAAGGGGATCCGGGTCAACGCGGTGCTGCCCGGCCCGATCTGGACGCCCTTCATTCCCGCCGGCATGGCCGCGGAGGAAGTCGAGCAGTTCGGCAGCCAGACTCCGTTCGGGCGTCCCGGCCAGCCCGCGGAGCTCGCCTCGGCCTACGTGATGCTCGCTGCCGACAGCGCCAGCTACACCTCCGGCGCACTGCTTACCGTCTCCGGCGGCGCGGTCACCCTGTAAGGCCTGTTCTCCCTCCTCCCCCAAGGATTCCAATGACTTCCCGCAACCAATACGACATGCAGAACCCGCTGACCCAGTTCCCACAGCCGACCTACCCAGCCCAGGTTCAAACCCCGCCCGGCACTGTTCATGAACTCAAGCCGGCGGCTGACCATGGCGAGAAAAGCTACGTGGGCCTGGGGCGCATGAAGGGTCGCAAGGCTCTGGTGACCGGCGCCGATTCCGGCATCGGCCGCGCCGTGGCCATTGCCTTCGCGCGCGAGGGCGCCGACGTGGCGCTGAACTACCTACCCGAAGAAGAAGACGACGCCGCCGAAGTGGTGGCGCTGATTGAAGCCGAAGGCCGCAAGGCGATCGCCATCCCGGGTGACCTCCAAGAGGAGCAGTTCTGCGGAGACTTGGTGGCGCAGGCGGTCAAGGCGCTGGGCGGGCTGGACGTGGTCGCCAACATTGCCGGCAAGCAACTGGCCGTGGAAAAGATCGAAGACCTCACCACCGAGCAATTCGACGCCACCTTCCGCACCAACGTGCATGCGCTGTTCTGGGTGTGCAAGGCTGCCCTGCCGCATTTGCCCGCCGGCGCCACCATCATCAACACTGCGTCCATCCAGGCCTATCAGCCATCGCCCAACCTGCTGGACTACGCCCCCACCAAGGCGGCCATCGTGAATTTCACCAAGGCCTTGGCACAGCAGGTGGCCGAGCGCGGCGTTCGGGTCAACGCGGTCGCCCCGGGCCCGATCTGGACCCCGCTGCAGCCTGCTGGCGGCCAGCCGCCCGAGGCCATCCCGGAATTCGGCTCGCAGACCCCGCTCAAGCGCGCCGGCCAGCCGGTGGAAATGGCGTCGGCCTATGTGCTGCTGGCCACCCAGGAGTCGAGCTACATCACCGGTGAGGTGATCGGTGCCACCGGCGGCATGCTGCTGCCGTGACCGCTGGCTCCCGCGATGCCGATAGCGTGCCTGCCGAGCGCGACGCGGACGGGTATGCGCCCATCCACGCCTACGCCGCCATTGGCGATGGGCGCTCCAGTGCGCTCATCGCGCCGGATGGCAGCATCGACTGGTGGTGCGCCCCTTGCATGGACGCACCGCCCTTGCTCGACCGCCTGCTCGATGCCCCGGCCGGCGGTCGTTTTGTGCTCCAAGCCCGCGACGTTGAGCAGGTGCAGCGGCGCTACCGCGACAACAGCAATGTGTTGGAGACCGACGTTCGCACCAGCACCGGCCTGGCCCGCGTGACCGAGTCGCTCAACAGCGGTCCCGCCGGGCGGCTGCCTTGGTCCGAGCTGGCTCGCCGGATGGAAGGCGTCGAGGGAGAGGTCAGCTTCGATCTGCTCTACCAGCCCGGCACGCGCGCCGGGGCCTGCACGCCGTGGATGAGCGACACCCCAAACGGGTGCGTGCATCACGCCGGCCCGGTCATGACGATGCTGCGCTACTCCGAACGCGTGCAGATCGGCAATTGCGATGACCGGGAACTCCGTGGCACAGTGACCCTTCGGCCCGGCGACCGGGAGATCATCGCGCTGCTGGCCTCGCAGGACGAAGTGCTCCCGGTTCCGCCCTTGGTCGATATCGATACCCGCATCGACCGCTCTGATCGGGAATGGCGCCAGTGGGTGGACGACCTTCACTGCGACGCCAGCCGACGCGACGAGGTCATCCGCTCGGCCTTGGCGCTCAAATTCCTCTGGTTCGCCCCCACCGGCGCCATCGCCGCCGCCGTGAGCACCTCTCTGCCGGAACGCATCGGCGGGGACAAGAACTGGGATTACCGCTACGCCTGGGTGCGCGATGCTGCATACGTCATCAAAACCTTCCTGCGCGTGGGTGCCCTGCCCGACGCCAAGGCCGGCTTCAGCTGGCTGATGACCACGATCGGCCGCCACCGCCCCGGGCTCGCGCCTTGCTACACGCTGCGCGGCGAACGGGTCGAAAAAGAGCGCTGCATCGACGTGCCGGGCTACCGCAACAGCCAACCGGTCCGCGTGGGCAACGCCGCCGCCGAGCAATTGCAGACCTGCGCCTACGGTGACGTGCTGGAAATGGCCAGCCGGATGATCGAAGCAGGCCACATCCTCGATCCCACCACCGCCCGGCTGCTGTTCGAGCTCGCCGACGAATGCGCCGACAACTGGATGCGCAAGGACAGCGGCTTCTGGGAATTGGGTGACGCGCAGCACTACACAATGTCCAAGGTGGAATGCTGGATGGCGCTGCGGCGGGCCTGTGAGCTGGCTGAGGCCGGCCACATAACCACCGCTCGCCTGCCGCGCTGGAAGCGTGAAAAAGAGCGCATCCTCGACTGGGTCGACGCGCACTGCTGGGATGAGGCAAAGCAGAGCTACGTGATGCACGCCCGCAGCGACCGGCTGGACGCGAGCCTGATGCTGGCGTCGCGCTTCGGCCTAGGCGAAGTGCGCCGGGAGCGTTTCATCGCTACTCGGGAGGCCATGCGGCGCGAACTGTCGGACGAAAGCGGTGATCTGCTTTGGCGCTATAGCGGCATGCGGGACTGCGAAGGCACGTTCATCAGTTGCGCGTTCTGGATGGTGGAAGCCTACGGCCTGCTGGGCGAGACGGAAGAAGCCAATCGCTTGTTCACCTCGTTGCTGGCCCGCGTCCAGAACGATGTGGGCCTTATGCCGGAGATGTGGGATCCCCAGCAGGAACAGGGGCTGGGCAACACGCCACAAGGCCTGAGTCACTTGGCCTTGGTGCACGCTGCCCTCGCTTTGGATGGCGAGTGACGCCTACCAGTCGCGAGGCCAGCAAAGGGCGAGCTCTGCATTTTTTGGGCTAGGTCCTGTGCCACCTCGGCATTGGCCTTCTCCCGACTAGTGCGCTCCGAGCTGTTCAAGGTAGTGGGCGAACATCGAGTCGCCCAACTGTTTTGCCAAGGCAAGGGGGTCACCTTCCTCTACGTCAGCCCCGTAACGAACAAGAACAGAGGCAACCGCGATCTTGTTTTGAGCCTCCATTTCTTCGGCCATCGCCAACCAAACCAAGGGAGGCTCATCCCCCTCGTCCTCGGTAAAAGGGTAACTGTTGGGGCCAACACCGGCATTTAGCAGCGCGTCGACGAGCTCAACGTCGCCCCGAATGCAGGCGTTGTGCAGCTGGGGATAGTCCAGCGCCCTCGCGCGATCAGTGATGTCGCTCGGCAGCCGATCAACCGCCCGGCACATTTGTCGGAATGCGTCTCGGAATTCCGGGAGGGTCACATAGAGTTTTCCCAGCCCTTCGGCTATTGCTCGTGGGAACATTTCCATGGATCTCTCCTTCTCCGGCGTGATCAGCCGAGTCTCTCATCCATCCTATACCTGTCGGGCGACAGATCCCAAAAAGAAGAGATCGGCTTTCGCCGCCGCAATGGTGGGCAGGTGTGTCCGGTTCCGCGGCCGTACCCAGCGGCGGCGGTGGGACTCGCGTAGTCCACCAGCTGTCTGAGGCCCTTCCAATCCGTGCCGTCCGGCTCCCGCGGCTGCCATTACCCGCCACTACCTCCGTTGCGCGAGCGGCTCACGCGAACGGGCACTCGCCCCTCGTTCGCAGATTGATTCAACGAGGCGGTCACCCGGTGATCCGGCCACTGGACTAAATCAATCAGTCATCGTCCAGCGGCCCACGCCGATGGAGCGATCTCCATGGAAGACCACTGGAATCAATCTAAATACCCAAACGTTCTGGCAGGGTTCTGCAGCTCCTGACCGCGCGCACGAGGCTGATCCAGCGCGTGTCCTAAGCCAATCCGGCCAAGCTCGCTTCTATGGCATCATCTATTGCGTCACAATACTCGGCTCTGTTCCCAAACGCTCTTCCATTCCAATGAGCAATCGAATCCTCTGGCTCCTCACTCTGACAGTCGCCGGGCTTGCGAGTCTCGACTCATCCGCCGCCCCTTGGCCTCAAAGCCGTAGCGATGCCGTAAAAGTGGTCGCGGAGATCCGCCGGGTGGTTGCGGACGAAGGCCTGGAGCGGCTGGAGAAAGTCCGTATTGGCGGCATCGACCAGTGGGTATCGATCCGCGGGTCGGATCGCCGCAATCCAGTGCTTCTCATGCTCCACGGCGGGCCAGGCTGGGTATCAATGCCCACCAGTTGGTATTTTCAACGCGGCTGGGAGGAGTATTTCACGGTCGTCCAGTGGGACCAGCGGGGCGCCGGCAAGACTTACGCCGCTAACGAGCCGTCCGTGATAGCACCCTCGATGACGCGCGAGCAGATGGTCGCCGACTCGGAGGAGATGGTTGCATGGCTACGGCGGGAGTTCGGAAAGGAGAAGATCTTCCTGCTGGGCCACTCTTGGGGCAGCTACCTCGGCTTGGAGGTTGCACAGCGCCATCCTGAGTGGCTGCATGCCTACATCGGTATCGGACAGATATCCAATGCCCCGGAGAGCGAGCGGCGCGGGTGGGCATGGACCCTTCAACAAGCGCAGGAAGACGGCAATGCGAAAGCGGTGGCCGAGCTCCAAGAGTTAGCCCCGTATGCCAAGGGCACTGCCCCGGTGCCCTTGCAAAGTCTCTTCAAACAGCGCAAGTGGCTTAATTACTACGGCGGCATGGTTCATAATCGCCGTGGCGGCGACGCGGAAGCTGCAGCAATAAAGCTCTCGCCAGAGTATTCCGATGCCGACGTGGCGGCGGTCTGGAACGGTAACGATTTCTCGATGGAACATTTGTTGTCAGAGGTCTTATCGCTGGACATGTCTTCGGTGCGACGCGTCGACACTCCCGTGTTCCTGTTCCTAGGCCGGCATGACCACAATGTTTCTTCGGAACTGGCCGCCGAATGGGCCGATAATCTTACGGCCCCGGAAAAGCAAATTATCTGGTTTGAACAGTCGGCGCACGAGGTCATGATTGAAGAGCCGGGCAAGACACTGCTTACCCTCGTCCAACAGGTGCGCCCCATTGCAGAGCGTGCAGGCGATATCGCACCTTAAAATGAGGGAACCTGCCCAAGAGCAAGTTCCACGCGCTTTTATCCCCCCAAAATCAGCCAGGGAAGGGTAACCAACCCTTGCGCGATCGCGTGGAGTTTGGCCGACAGCTCAGGCCGATCGACGCTAACAGTGAATTCCTGAAGATCCAACGCGGGACCAATGAACGCCGATGTCAGACGAGCGCCGTCCAAGTCCAAATGAATCCACGAGCCCACGCGATTGATGGAAAAAGCGCGTAGGGCGGCCCGCCCGCTTTCCGAGAGCCCGACCCTGAACTGCGGGTGCCCACTGGCCGCGTAGCCAAGAAATCGAATCGCGCTGAGCTCGACACAAGGTGGTATCAACTGCTGGGCCTTCTATTGCTTGGATGGGCCCGCCTCTTCCCGATGCGCCTCCCCGCCTCAAACGAATTTGCCCGTGTGTCTCCTGCCACGGACCGCTCAGAATCATCGCCCGTCAGTTTACGTTGAGCTCATCCGTGCACCATCTAACTTGCCGACTGATTCATTGACCGGATGCAAGTGAGCCGCGACGTGGGTAGGGAGAGGGGCCAAAGAGAAAGTGGCAGAGCGGTGCCATTTCACAGCCGAACGCAGGCGCGCGGTCGGTATCGGTGGCCAAGCAGCACGCCTTGCTTCGGTCGCTCAGAAATTTCCTGGACTGGAAGCTGGGCAAGCTGCAGCCCCAGCCTAGGTGGGCCCCGACATTGCCAGCACCGAGAATGGCAAGGCGAAGCCGTGGCCACGGGGGGTGGCGCTGCGTCGATTGCATACCAGCGGCAATCATCGCCGGCATGCCCAACGCCGGGACCTACAAAACCACAGCAGCCGCTATGCAGGTGGGCGAGCTACGGCAAAATCCACGATCGCCGTTTCACCAATCCTCATCGCTGCGCCTCAATCCAGCGCGCCACATCGTCGACCAACTGCGGAAGCACCTCGCCGGGCGTGTTGTACTCCTGCAGCGAACTCGGACCTTCGCCCGGGATCCCTAAGTGGTTGAGCGCCGGATATCGCTCGAAACTGGCTCGGCGCTGTCCAGCAAGGCTGCGCTTCCAAAGCTGCCAGTCGGTATCCACAACTTGAAAGTCGCGCCCTCCCTGAAGCAGCAGGATCGGGAGCGCGGAGGCCTTGGCGTCGGCGACGGGATCAATGTTCTCGAACGCGCGCCAGTAGGTTGCTGGCACGCCCAGCGGCAGGTCCTTGGCAGCAACCGGCTCGGTGCCGCGTGCGGCGGCGATCTGCGCGTCCAGCTTGTCCAAGAAGGCTTGGTCATCGGCGCTGATGCTGCCATCCAGGCCCAGCAGGTAGCGGTTCTGTTCTGGCAACACGGTGAGCAGCGAACGGGCCGGCGCCGACCACATGACCAGTCCGGCCACCTTGCCCGAGCGCTGGGCGATGCGAGGCGCCAGCATGCCCCCTTGGCTGTGGCCCATTACGTAGACGTGCTGCGGATCAATGCCGGTGGTCTGGACCAAGCTGGCGACGGCAGCTACTGCATCGTCAGTGGTTTCGTCATCCACCGTGTAATTGTCGCGATTGAACTCCTCTGGACGTGCTTTGGTGCGCTTTTCGTAGCGGAGCACCGCGATGCCGTGCGCGGCCAGGCCGCGCGCCACGTCCAGGAACGGTCGATTCGGCCCAATGGTTTCGTCGCGGTCTTGGGGACCCGAGCCGTGCACCAACACTGCCGCGCGGAACGGCCCTTT
This sequence comes from Stenotrophomonas sp. PUT21, assembly GCF_052232875.1. Lineage (NCBI taxonomy): Bacteria > Pseudomonadati > Pseudomonadota > Gammaproteobacteria > Lysobacterales > Lysobacteraceae > Stenotrophomonas > Stenotrophomonas sp. PUT21. The sequence goes on from NZ_CP197645.1 coordinate 2,212,083, forward strand.
GCCCTTGGGCAGCGCCAACGTGCCTGGAAGGTTACCCTTGCCAGACACCACGTTGAAAGGCAGCTCCTTGAAGCTCGCATCGGCCGGCACGGACGGCGCCGGCGGCGCTTGGGCAGCCGCCGGTTTGAAATTCAGACCGGCCACGCGGCCACTGGCATCTACCGCCACTTGGGTGTCGATGTCGCCCACCGCGAACCTCAGCCGCTGCGTCACCAAGCTTATGTCTCCGCGCGCACTAACCTGCGCAGCGCCGCGCTCTTGAAGCCCGCCGAACGAATTCCATAAGTCCTGTAGCTGCGCTGCCGGCACAGCCTTGGACATCTCCGGGGTGAACATCTCCTCAGCTGCGCTCACGTCACCGGCCTGCAGGCGATCAAGGAGAGTGGCAGCCGTCTGCGCTGGCTGGGCAGCATGAGCCAGCGTGGCGGCGAAAGAGAGCATCAGGCTCATACCCCAACGTGTCAGCGCGCGCATGTCACTCTCCTTTCCCAAAGATCACCACCACCGACGGAACGGCCGGTTGATCGCGCTCACCGCTTGCCAGGCCAGCCCGCCCAGCCCGTTCCGTTCGTCCAAACTCAGCTTTCGCTTCGCGTGTCAGATTCGTTTCGACTCCAATAGTTGGGCAGCTCCAGCGTGTGACCACGGCTTGATCTCCATTTCGAGGTTGAGATGGGGCAGGCAAGCTGCCCAGCGCTGTTGATCTCTGATCATCAGTCATGTGGATTTACAGCGGAAGGCCAACCAGAGCCGGCGCAGCGTCCCCCGACGGCCTTTACCCCAAGCCCCAATCAGTCTGTCACCGGCCACGCTACGCTGCTCGACCTATTGGGCCTTTGCCAGCTCCGGCTCCGCCTCTGGCGCCAAAGTGTGAATCACGTCCCCTTTTGCATTGAGAAACTCAATGGCGCCATAACCTTCTTCGGTTACCGTCAGACGCAAACGTGGCTTGTCAGCCTTGTCACTCAAGGCGATTGCCGGCGTGCCATCAGCGCCCACCACCATTCGTATACGCGTGGACGTCTTAACCCCGGGAACCAAGCGATTCCCGAGGGCCGGTTCGCGCAGCAGCGGCGGGGCTTGGTTGATCGAGAACGCAACCTCGCCGTCCGGCGAGACACGCCAGCCGATGGCATCCATGGCCGGGTGGTCCAGGGCCAGAACCGCCATTCCCCCGGCCACATCGGCGGTGCCGAATCCACCCCGCTCGCTGCCTTTGTCATCGTAAAGCACCAGCCCGGCGACGTTAAACGCCCGTCGGTATTGAAGCCCATCGATGATCGGAGCGGGCGTTCGGCCCGAAAGAGTCATCCGGATGACGCCGTTCTCGTCGACAATATCGATGCGTTTCGTCGTTATTCGGTCATGGTCGGGCCTAGTAACTTTTGTTTCAGGACTTTGCGACTCAATGATGCGCTGCAGCGCATCCAGCGATGGCCGAGACGGGCTGGAATTTTCCGCCGCTTGCGACAGAGGGCAGGCCAACATGGAAGCGAGGAGAAAAGCAAAGGCAAGTATCTTCATGCAGGTTCCCGTGTGGTTAGTGGCTTTTCGCTGGACGCATTGACGCTGCTGCCGGATCTTACCGCCACGTCACCCACGCCCCTGGATGCACTGACTGGACGTCGATAGCGGTTCCCCGCGCCGCCCTGACCAGCGCGCCAAGAGGATCGTCCACTTCCTGATACTCATCAACTCCCGAGACGCCGTAGTGGATCGGGACGACAGACCGCGCGCCTAGGACGGTGGCGGCCGCGATGGCCTGCTCGGGGGTCAACACGCCCGGCTGTCCGCTGACGGGCTTGCGCCATCCGAACCTGGCGCCGTTGATCGGCAGGAACGCCACGTCGAAGGGCCCGAACTGGCGACCGATCTTCCACCAGTGACCGTGCCACATCGTGTCTCCGCCATGGAAGATCCGCCGGCCCGCGGCCGATACCACCCAGGAAACCTGCGTGTCGCCATAGCCATCCGAGGCCGGCACCGCCGTGGCAGTGAAGTCACCCAGCAGCTGGGGCTCCCAAAGGTGTGCGGGACGCGCCCGTGCACCCACAGGAACGGGAAGCGGATGCGTGCCCTCGGGGTAGATCAAGCTGCCACCGTTCCGGAGCGCCTGCGCCACAGCCCCAGCGTCGAAGTGGTCCGAGTGGACGTGCGTCAGCAGGACCGTGGCGTCCCCCACCCCACCCTCAACGGGAACCAGGATGTCCGGCAGTGCTTTGCCCCACTCTGCGGCATTGGTCAGCGGATCGATGAACAAGCTTGCGTCCGGCAACTGCAGGCGAATGCCGGCCCAGGCAAGCCGCTGAATCCGGACGCCCTCCGACGCGGGCCGAGCGGTGGCGTCGGAGACCGGCAAAAGCGCGGCCGTGGCGCCAGCGGCGAGCCCGGAAAGAAAGGCACGGCGGCCCATCCGCGCGCCATCGGGCAAGTAGCCGCTCATGCGACCTCCGCCGAATGGGCCAGGTAGGTGTCCAGCTCAAAGATGCCCTGGACTTCAATGGCCTCCAGATTGCGCAGATGCCATTCCCTTTCGAACGCGCTTGCCTCGACGCCGGGTGCGAGGCAGTCCTCGATCCGAATGGCGGCCAACCGTGACGCCAGCGATTCACCCTTTTCTTTCGCGCGCATCGCCACCACGTTCTGGCAAATTCGATCCAGATAGTGCAGCGCGTTGTCGAGCACGGCGGCGTCGAAGCGCCCCATGTGACCGCCAATGACGGTGCCGCGCCCGAACTGCTTCGCCCGGCCAATCGCCGTTCGAATCTGGACGGGGTCGGACTTGGAGAGGTAGACGATGTTCCCCACGATGTTGTCGCCAATGCAGACCAAGTCGGCGGTGGGAACATCCACGCTGATGTGATCCATCGTCTTGCCGGGGTTGTGCAGCAGCCGGAGCTCATGGCGGCCCCAGCGGATGCGCATCGCGCTGTCGAACACCACCTGCGGTTCGCGGTAGAACGCGTCGATACGGCGGTTCTGTGACAGGAAGGTTTGCCGGTAATTGCGATGCGCGATGGCCAGGGCGTCGGGAAAGGTCGAAAGCCCCGCGACGTGATCGCTCATGAAATGGGTGGATACGATGACGCGGACCGTTTTCCCCAGCTCGTCGCAGATCAGCACGCGCAACGCCGCCGCATCCGCTGCGCTTCCCAGTGAATCCACCAGCAGCACATGGTTGCCATCGACGAAAACCGTCGCAACGGAGTGGTAGTCCTCACCAAGGCACAAGAACACGTCCGGGCCCAACGGTTTCAGCTGCATGGCGGCTTCCCTTGAATGGTGGCCGCCATGATTGACGAGCGAACAGGCACCGACAAGCGAGAAGATTTCGCCTTCAGATTAGTAAAAGTAACCTGATAAGATCGTTCATCCCTGCTGGTAGGAGCGTCAGATGAAGCCGCGCCACGCCCCTCCCCTGAACGCCTTAAAGGCGTTTGAGGCAGCTGCACGATTCCTCAGCTTTCAGAAGGCGGCCACCCAGCTGTTTGTCACACCGGCCGCGGTAAGCCACCAGGTCAAACGCCTCGAGGCCTATCTGGACACCGAGCTCTTCGAGCGCGGCCATCGGGCGGTGATGCTTACCCCGCAGGGCGCCACCCTTGCGGCGTCGCTCACTGAGATTTTCAAAATGCTCGACCTCGCACTGGACCCAAGCGCGGCTGCCGAACCCGACCATCTGCGCGTCAGCACCCTGGAGTCGTTCGCCGCGAAGTGGCTGGCGCCCAGGCTTCACCGCTTCCACGAGGCCCACCCGGATATCCAGGTGCGGGTCCTCACGAGCGATCAGCTGGTCGACGTGGGCCAGGAAAACGTCGATGTCGCGATCCGATACGGTCTTGGCACATACCCAGGCGTGCAGGTTGAGAAGTTGATGGACGCGCCGGTGTTTCCGGTGTGCGCCCCAGGCACGTCCCGCAAAGACGGAAAGCCGATTGCATCGCCCGCCGATCTCGCCCACGTCGCGTTTATCCATGATCAAAGCGCCGAAGGGCGACCGGGCGTTCCCGATTGGGCGGCCTGGCTGCAGGCGGTTGGCCTGCAGGGTGTGTCAGCTGACGCTGGCCCGGTGTTTCCCAGCATCTATCTGGCCCAGGAAGCGGCGATCCACGGGCACGGCGTCGCACTGGGGTTGGCCCCGCTGGTGGAAGAAGATCTTCGGCGAGGGCGGCTTGTTAGGCCATCCACCGGCCAGTTGGCCAACGCGTATGCGTTTTGGACGGTCCGTCCGCTCGCCGCACGTCGAAAAAGCGCAACAGATGTCTTCTCTCACTGGCTGCACAGGGAAGCGGTCGGAACTTTCTCATCGCAGCTCCTTCAGGAGACGAATGCCACATGACTTCACTCTTCAAACCCATCCGAGACGAAGTGCAAATCGATGGCCGAGCCTAAACCCTGAAAATTGGCCTGAAGGTCTCAAATCTGGTGCCCAAAGCACGGCCAGGGGTTTGGGTCTGCGTTGCAATGACGTAGTGATCGGCGACGCAGCCTTGCCGCTACCCTTCAAAGGTCGCTTCCGCTCGCCCCCCCCGTTCGTCCAGGGCTGCTGATCGGGGTCGTATGGCCGCACGGGCCCCGTCCCTGTGCCGCCCCCCGCTGCGTTGAACGCTGAGGTCCATCACTACAGCCCCATCACGGGCCTGAGGAGATCCTGCGCTCAGTCCCCCTGTTCAGGAGCAGTGATGCCCAAGTCAGCATCCTTCATTGTGCGCTCCTTTGAGGCGATTTATGCCTCGTCGGGGGATGTGGAACGCATTCTCGCCCTCACCATGGAGTGTGGCGAGTGCAAGGCGACCTCATCCTCAAGAGCGGGTTCCCTGGTTGAGCTGCCCGGCGGTGCCCTATTCCGATGCGCGCATTGCGGTCGCCATCAAGCCGTCAGCAACGCTCGGCTCTCGGCCATGCAAGGTCCGACCGGCGGGAAGCCTTCGGCGGGAGCCGCGCCTGCCCGAGCAGCAACCTCGGCATTCAATGCGGACTGCGTCAGGCCATTGCTGCCGCTTGCATTAGCAAGGTAGCCGGTTCGTGTGGTCGCTGCGGCGGTTCACGGGCGTCAACGGCGGAGGGCGCTGGCTGAACCAACCGCAGCGGACCCTGCGTTGGTAAGTTCTCTGTAAGTTCGGATGATCAAAGCTCGTAGCGCCTCCCCACGACGCTACTCGCATGCTCAAGACCGTGTTAGCCCTTCCGCTGCTCCTTGTCCCCACCATTGCCATGGCCCAAGGCGTCTCCAGCAGCAGTGATTTACTCGCCGATGCCCAAGACGACCGATGGACCCTAGGCGTCGCCGTTTCTGTCCGCGACAGCCCCTATGTCGGCGAAGGCACCCGCGTTCGCCCTCTTCCCTTGGTGACCTTTGATGGGCAGCGCTTCTTTTGGCGCGGACTGTCAGGAGGTATCCACCTCATCCAACGCAAGAGCCTCTCTATTGATGCCGTCCTTTCTGGCCGCTTCGATGGGTTCGACATCAAGGACCTTTCCCGCGCCGGACTCGCTCGCAATGGGCTGGATGCTACTGCCCTGGAAGACCGAGACGACGCGCTGGATGCCGGCTTGGCGGCGAGCTGGCGAGGAAGGGCCGGCGAGCTTAAGGTCAGCGCCTTGGCTGATGTAACTGACGCCAGTGGGGGTTACGAGTTTGCTGTGGACTATGGTTATGCTTTGCAATGGGGGCGCACCACGGTCGTGCCTGGCGCTGGGGTTCGATGGATGTCCAAGGACTTGGTGAACTACTACTACGGCACTTTGGACGAAGAAATCAGCCGGGGCGTAGCGCCCTACCGGCCCGGCTCAGCCCTGGTTCCCCAAGTCAGCGTGGGGTTCTCCCGTCCATTGGGCGAAAAATGGAGGGTGCTTGGCGGCGTAGACTACAAGTTCCTGCCGAACGAGTTGGCGGACAGCCCCCTTCTGGAACCGGATTCGAACGGGTCCGCCGCAGTGCGCTTAGGAATCTCCCGGAGCTTCTGATCGTTCATACTTAGATCTCAGCCCCCATGGCCCCCTCCTTGCCAGCCCCGGCCGTTTCCAATCGAATTGCCTTGGTTGAGGACCATCCCCGCTTGGCCAACTTGGTCGAGCGAGGGCTGGGGGCTGCTGGCATCGCTGTAGATACGTTCGCTACCTTGGAGGCAGCTTGGCATGGGCTGCTTCATCTTCCCTACGCCTTGGCCATCGTGGATCGCGGGTTACCGGATGGCGACGGTTTGAACCTGATCCGAAGATTGCGCGCGGCTGACAGCAAGCTCCCGTGCCTGATGCTGACCGCCAAGGACGCTCTGCACGATCGGGTGGCCGGGCTGGACGCGGGAGCGGACGACTACCTCCCCAAGCCGTTTGCCATAGAAGAACTCACAGCGCGCGTGCGGGCGCTGATGCGTCGTCCCGCAGAGTTTCGCGAGCTTCAGCCGAGCTACCACGGGCTTCAGATCCTGCCCGAACTGAGCTGCATGCGGCACCACCAAGAACAGGTCAGCTTGGCACCGGCAGAGCTGCAGCTCATCATTCTGATGGTGAGGGGCGCTGGACAGGTGGTTCGGCGCACCGCGCTGGAGGCGGCGGCCTGGGGCGTTTCAGACGCCGTAACCCCCAACGCGTTGGACGTCGCCTTGCATCGCCTGCGGAAAAAGCTCGCCGCGATCGACGCCCCGCTTTCTCTCATCAACGTGCGCAACCTGGGCTTTTCTTTGATTCCCTCTGATGCTGCCGAGTAGCCTGACCGCGCGTATGATGATCGGCACCATGCTGGCAATGTTGGTGGCGGCACTGGCAGCCGTTTTGGTCATGCTCGCCATGACCTCCCCAAAGCTGCCCGATCGCTTGCTCCGCACGGAACTGCAAGAGGAGCTTGATCACCTGATCGAAGGTCTAAGAAGAGATGCGGAAGGCAACTTCTCCGTCGACCTGAAGCCACAGAACGTCAATGCATACGACGCCATGACCAAGGACTCCGCCTACTGCATCGTTGACAGCGCTGGGGCCGCTGTTCTGCAAAGTTCGCCCGGCCCGGCCCTGGAGGCCCTAAGAGTGCTGCCCTGGAGCTTTGACTCGATGACGGTGGCGAGCAATGGAACGACCATTCGCCTGCGAGTCATGCAAGGGCCAGTGGAAATCCAGGGCCAACGCTACATCGTTCGTGTGGCGCGCAGTGATCGGCTGGTGCTTACACTCAGTGACTACGCTGGCACGCTCTACCTCAGGGCGGGATTGGTCACGCTGCTGTTGGCGCTGTTGACCTTCGCAATCGTCGTATATTGGACCATCAGGCGAATGATCGCTCCTCTCCGCGAGGTCTCAGCGATCGCTGCGCAGGTTAACCCGAGAAGCCTAGGCACCCGCCTCCGGGGCCAGGGGCTTCCCACGGAGGTTGCTCCATTGCTCGATGCCTTCAATGCCGCCCTCGCCCGCCTGGAGAACGGCTTCCGCGTGCAACAGGAGTTCCTGGCATCGGCGGCGCACGAACTGAAAACACCGCTGTCGCTGTTGACGGCCGAAATTGAACTGAGCAGCGCAACCAACAGGGAGGTGCTGCTGCAGGACGCCGGGCATATGGCGCGCCAGATTCATCAGCTGCTGCACCTTGCCGAAGTGAGCGAGGCACACAACTACACCTTCGCGCCGGTTCGCCTTGCGCAGATCATCCAGGATGCGGCCGACTACCTGGTTCGCGTGTCCGCGCAACGCTCGGTGAGCGTCGATGTGCACGACCAGGCCGGCGACGTGCTTCTGCCGGCAGATGCGTCGGCGGTGTTCGTGCTGGCCAAGAATCTGATTGAGAACGCCATCCACCATGCGGCCGCGGGCGGCCAGGTGCGCGTTGACGTGTTCCCCGCGGGTTTGAGCGTGCAGGACGATGGCCCCGGCGTGACGCCGGCGCACCAGTCACTGCTGTTCAAGCGCTTCTGGCGCGCCAATCCCCGTGACAGCACCGGCGCCGGGCTGGGCTTGGCTATCTGTATGGAGATCTGCCTCTCGCATGGATGGGGCCTGCGCTATGATGCTGCTCAAGCTAAAGGCGCCCGGTTCGTCGTTGACACGCGAACGTCCGCCGCATTATCCCCTTCTCTACGGTCGTGAGCGCGTCCGGTCCGCGAAGATAGCGGCGCGAGAACGCGTCACACGCCCAACCTCCCTTCGCCCCAACAAAGAGCCAGCGCCTCAGTGCCGAATACAGGTCGTTTCCACCTTCTGGATGTTGAAGGCGTAAGAAGTCAGGACGGTCGGCTGTTGGAGCTGAGCCGGGTTTACTGCCGCTGCCTCCAATGCAGTGCAGCGTTCACCGCCACTCCGGCCCAAGGGCTTGAACCTTTAGAAGGAGGAGCGACCCTCAAGTGCCCCAAGTGCGGCGAGCACCAAGCCATCAGCCTCTTTCGGTTTGAAGACTTCTCCCGCCGACACGGAACGGACATTTCTTAGCGCTCCGCCCGGGCGACCTCGCTAGAACGGGTCGGGCCGCTCAAAGGGTACCTTTCTTGCACTTGACTGGGACCGATAGTCCAAGGTCACGTCGTTGATTAGGGAGGCAACGGCGGTTGCCAATCTCCTGCCGTCCGAAATCGAACCGTAGAAACGGATAGAGGGACCTTCCACCTCCACCCCAGCCACCCCCAGATCGCTCTTCAACGCGTCCAAGCGGTCATTAAATAGGGCAAGCCAGGCGGCATGCGGGGCCACGTCCAACATGGCAATGATCGCCTCGTCTTCGGACTGGTCCACGTTCTCCTGTAAGTCGGGGACGTCGAATCCAAGAAGCCTAGGCGCTTCGTTATCTGGGGGTGAACTGCTCATGCTCCCATGATATCGCGAAGCGCCTTTTTCCGCCGCATCCGGCCCTTCCCACTGGCGCACCCCAGCGGACTATCAGTCCATGGGATCAGCTGCCCTACCACCCGCTGTGTCACTTCAGTGGCGGATCGGTCTGTTGATAGGTGCCGACCACGACGCCTTTTGCCAAAACGTGGCCCTTTACGGCCTTAAGCACCTCATCACGCGTCGCCCCCGGACGAACATCGAGCGCCCTGTCCAGCGCCAGCACTTGGAAATGATAGTGGTGCGGCGGATCCCCCACCGGCGGCCTGGGACCGTAGTATCCAACAGAACCACGGCTGGTCGCCCCCTGCAGGACGCCCTCAGGGTCGGTCAGCCGGGGCTGGACCTGGACGCCCTCGGGTAAGCTGGTCACGGAGGCGGGGATGTTCCAAGCGACCCAGTGCACGAACGGCTTGATGGGCGTAGAGTCCGGATCCTCCGCGATGATCACGTAAGTCACCGCCTTCGGAACGGCGTCCCACGCAAGCGGGGGCGACAGCCCTTCGTGATATGCGCTGAATCGAGAAGAGAGCGCCTGACCGTCTTGGAACGCCGGCGATCGGATGCCGAACGACGCCGCCTGCGATACGCGATCGAGAGCCAAGGGGACACCCGTTCCTTCAGTCAGCTGCCTTTCCAAGGACTGCTTCGGGATGACGGTCGCGGTCGCAGCTGCCGCCTTACCTGCACCGTAGCTCACCCGATATATCCCGCCGTTGGCGTCGTCGCCCACCAGGAGCGCCCCGCCCCGCGTGACAGCCAAGCCCACCGGGCGTGCGATGTGCTTCTGACCGCCATCGGTCAGGAACCCGGACAGGAATGGCTCGAACGTCACCGGTTGCCCGTTACGGAACCGGATCCGCACCACCTCATAACCAGAGGCCGGCTTCCGATTCCATGACCCCCGCATGGTAACGAACGCGTCGCCTCGGTAGGCGGCAGGAAACTGGCTGCCGGTGTAGAAGACCAGTTGCATGGGGGCCGCGTGCGCCGTATAGCCCAAGACCATGGGCTCGCTCATCTGGGCCCACTGGGCCTTCGTGATTTCTCCTGGCGGCGTGCTCTGCGGATTCTGCCCATTCTTTCCCCAGATGTGGGGCCAACCATACTGCTTGCCTTTGACAATGTGGTTGAGCTCCTCCGGTTGAACATCATCGCCCAGGAAATCGATGCCGTGATCCATCCCCCACAGTTCGCCGGTCTTCGGATCCCAAGCGAAGCCCAAGGTGTTGCGCAGACCACTGGCGAAAATCGTGCGGCTCTTGCCGTCCGGCGAGGCGCGCAAGAGGGTTGCGTGTTCAGGATTGGACTCATTGCAAGCATTGCACGACGATCCCACGCTGATATACAGCATGCCGTCAGGGCCGAACGCCAAGGTTCTGTTGGGATGCTGCCCACCGTCCGGCAGATCATTGATGATTCGCTCTATCGCACCCAAGGAGCCGTCGGGATTGAGGGGGGCGCGGAATACTTCTGTAGCAGTGGCCATATAAAGGTGGCCGTCCCCGATAGCCAATCCATGGACGCTGGGACGGTGCGCCACAGTCCGCGGGGCTTCATCCAGGACCCCGTCCTCATTGGCGTCCTTCAGTAGCAACACGTCCCCTTGGTCACGGCGGGAAACGTAAATGTCGCCACTGGGCGCTACGGCAATGATCCGGACGTTCTGAAGATCCTTCGCGAAGGCTTTCACCTCGAACCCCTGCGGCGCCTTCAGTCCCGCAATGCGCTCGCCGGTCGCGGGAACCTTGTCGGGTTTGAATGTGTTAACCCGTGCGGGGACATCCGTCCCGTCTCCCTGTTGGGCCAATGCAGGCCAAGCGAGTGTCGTGAGCAGCGCGACGTATCCGAGTGTCCGTTTCATGGGCGCACGTCCGAGAAGGTTAACTGGAAGCTGAAGAATCGCCCTGCGGCGATCAACCGCCTGCGAAAACAGCGCGAGCGCCGCGTGAGTTCCGCCAAACCAGCAACGCGGCGATCGAAGGACCCGGCAGCATTGCGGCTACTTGCCGGAACTCGCGCTAGAGGTGGCGTTCTTCTCTGCGTCGGAGGGCGCATCCGTTTTCTCCTTATCTGTGTGACCATGGCCAGCGCTCGGGTCCTCGATTTGGATAACGTTGCCCTTCTGCCATGCATCCGCCCCCGCATCGACTGGGGGCGCGGCGATGTTGGCACGGCGCTTTCGCTTGTCCTCACTGCTGACGCCCAGCCGTGCGTCCCGGGCTGCCACCATCGCCGGGTCCGCTTGCCCATCTGCAGTGAACCCCATCATCAGCTGCGGCATGCCGCGTGGCAGGTCTTTGTCCAAGTCTGTGTGCCAGGTGTGCCAGGTCTTGCCATAGGTGTGGATGAGCTTCTCCATCAGCGCATGCTCGGCCACCTCGGGAATCCCTGGAGCGATGAGCTGACCCGATTTCACCTCCTGAACGTGGCTGTGCCATAGCGCTTTTTCCTGCTCAGGAAGACCTGCAAACAGCTTCGCGCTGATGATGTATTCCACCCCCATCAACTTGGCATCTTTTACATTTCCGTCGTAGATCGTGCACTGGATAACATCCTCGTTGAGGATGGAGCAGTAGTGGTGGGCCTCCATTTGGACCTTCATCTGGCCGTTGTAGAAATGAAACCCGTCCAGATAGGCATTGATGGCGTCGACCGGCGGCCTGTCCTGCAGAACGGCGGCGCCGGTCTCCAGCGCTTGGGTCTTCGCGGTTTCTTCGGCCCCCGGCGCTTGGACGCTGGACTCTGTGTTGCCGCCTCCGCACGCAGAGAGTGCAACCGCGACGGCGGCGCAAACGATGGATCGGCGCATGATAATTTCTCCTGAAAGGCGACGGCAGCAGGTGAGCGGGATCAGTCGTCCTGTGCCCACCGTGCAAGATTTTGTTGGATGGATTCGATGCCTTCCCAAGGGTCCTTGCGCCTGCGTTTGAGCTTGGGGGGAACGTCCTTCATGGTGAAGGTATCTGCCCGAGTGAGCTTTGCCAGCTCGCTCCACGCGATGGGCATGGCCACGGGCGCACCAGGCCGGCCTCGCAAGGAATACGACGCCACCGCGGTGGCGCCTCGGCCGTTGCGCAGGTAGTCGACGAATATGCGTTTGTTGCGCAAGCTTTTGGTCGACGTCGCCAAAAACCGGTGCGGCTCGGACTGTGCCAAAGCGTCCGCGAACCCGTGGGCGAACCGCTTGGTCAGATCCCAATCGCACCCGGGATTCAACGGCACCACCACGTGCAGACCCTTGCCACCGGACACCCGCAAGAAGGACTCCAACTCGAGTTGCTGAAGCAGCTTTCGGATGTCGGTCGCGGCCTTCTTGACCTCCGAGAATGGCACGTCCGGGCCGGGGTCTAGATCGAACACCACGCGATCGGCCCGGTCGGGGGAATCGGCGTGGCTGCCCCAAGGATGGAACTCCAAGGCATTGAACTGCACGAGCTCCAGAAGGCTGGCGGCGTCTTCGACCACCAGGTAGTGGGCATTGATTCCACTGTCTTCCTTGAGTTTCACCGAGCTCACCAACTCCAGCCCCGCGGTGTGGTGCTTCTGGAAGAAGCACGGCCTGCCAGTCCCAGCTGGACACCGGATGATCGACAGTGGACGCCCAACGATCTCAGGCAAAAGATAATCCATGACCGCGCTGTAGTAGTCCCACACGTCCTGCTTGGTTGCCTTGATGTCGGGGAAGATCACCTTGGAGGGACTGGAAAGCTTGGGGGGCGCACGCTCTCCCGGAACGCCCCCACCCTTGCCCTCCCTAGTTTTGACGGCGATACCCCGCACCGGATCAGTCATTCCTCTCTCGCCCCCCTGAGTCGGCTTGGATGACGTCGCACGGCCTCGGAAATCGCTCCGATCTGAGTCCTTGAGATCGGCCACGTCTTTGTCGGGCCGCACGGCTTTCAGCGACGCTTGGCGCAGCAGTTGCTGCCCGCCGATGCCCCGGTAAAACACCTCGACCACGAACCGGGGCGCAAACCAAGTGGCGGCCCGCAGATCGGTGTCCATGGTCGGCACATACGCCGCGGGCTTCTTCCCGCCGGCGGTGCCGATCAGCGCCGTCAGCTCCCCGATCAGGGCGTCCGAGAACCCGGAGCCGACGCGCCCGGCGTAAAGCCACCCATGCTTGGGGTCCGGCTTGGCCAGTAGCAACGATCCGAAACCCGTGCGGCTTCCTTTGGGCGCCGTGTAGCCGACAACCGCGAATTCATCGCTAGCAAGTTGCTTGGTCTTCCTCCAATCCTCACCCCGGCCGCCGTGATAGCCGCGATCGGCGCGCTTGGAGATGATGCCCTCGAAATGCTGATCCCCCGCGAGACGGTAAGCCGCCTCGCCATCGCCGACGATGTGCGAGCTCATGGCCAAATGGGTCGGGGTTCCCTTCAGGACTTCCTCCAACAGCGCCTTTCGTTGCAGCAGCGGCGCGTCGGCGATGTCCACGCCATCGATATGCAGAAGGTCAAAGAGCGCATACGACAGCGCCCCCTGTCGTTCACCAGACAGGGTTGCTTGTAGCAAGTTGAAGTCTTCCTTCGTCCCGCGCCCTGCAATCAGCTCCCCGTCCAACGCGCCTGACTTCAACCCCAAGGCAGCGATCGCGTCGCGGATCTCCGGAAGCTTGCTGGTCCATTCCAACGCGTTGCGCGACCATAAGCGAACCCCTCCTTCCGCCACGGTCGCCAGGATCCGGTAGCCGTCCCATTTGATCTCGTGCACCCACTGATCTCCCTTGGGTGGCGACTCACCCAGCTTGGCCAGTTGGGGCTTGAACGGCGCCACCGGGGCCTCGGCCTTTTTACTATTGGTGAGCGCCAGCGCCTTCTTCGCCCAGTCCACGCGTCGAGCAACCTTTGCAACGGGAATCGCCTTTAGGCGTTTTTTGTCGGCCTTCCCGCTGCCGGCCCGCTTAAGGTCTTCAGCGGGGGGCGGGGCGACATCTCCCAACAGATCGTCTGCGTCGACTTGGCTTGCATAGGCATCGTCTTCCTTGAAGAGCAGCCACTGCGGCTGGCGCGCCGGCTTGCCGGAGCGGACCAAGTGCCATCCCCCCTTAAGCTTGGCTCCGAACAATTCAAAGCGCAGGTGCCCTTTGGCAAGCTGGGTCTCCGGATCTCCTTCCGTAGCCCACACCCCGTGATCGAACTGAGCAACATGACCGCCGCCATACTCGCCTTTGGGGATCTCGCCCTCGAAACCAGCGTAGTCAACGGGATGGTCTTCCACCTCGACAGCCATCCGCTTGACCTTCGGGTCGTAGCTTGGCCCTTTGGGCACAGCCCAACTCTTGAGAGCGTCACCGACCTGTAGACGAAAGTCGTAGTGGCGCCGGCTGGCGTGGTGCAATTGCACGACAAAGATGGCCCGCTGCCCCGCTGGCAGCACCTTTCCAGGCTCGGGCTCCTTTGTCCTGCTAAAGCTCCGTTTGCGCCGGTATTCGGTGAGGGACATGCCCCGCGCCCGTCACTTGCCCAGGTGCTTACGAACCGCAGCCGATGTGGGACCGACGGCCTTGACCGCCTCTTTGAGCTGAGCAGCCGTGATGCCCAACGCCTTGGTCCAATACTGGACCTCGTAGTCTTCGTTGACATTGATCCGGTCACGATCGGGCGTTCCAGTCTTCTTTTTGTCGTCGCTCATGGCGCTGTAACTCCTTGGCAGGTAGACCGTTTCTAGCCCCGCCTCCGTGGGGTCACCGTGAACCGGCCTTGTCTATCTCTTCACGCCTCTTCGCGCCGCTAGGTTCTCCGCGCGTCTGCCCAGAAGCTGCGTCACGCTAGCGGCTTGCCCTACTTCGCTCTCGCCGCTCAGGCAGACTTGCGCGTCCTCTTGGCGGGCGCCTTTCTCGCCGCTCAGGCAGACTTGCGCGTCCTCTTGGCGGGCGCCTTTTTGGTGGCTTCTGTCTTGGGTGAGACCTTCTTCGACGCCCTTTTTGCCGGTGCAACCTTCTCCTTCTCCTTGCCCGACCTCGCCTGGGACTTGGAGGCCGTTTTCACCGGCAGGCTTTTGGCAGGGGTGCGCTTATTTGTCTCCAAGCTCTTCTGCAAGAGAGACATGAAGTCGACCACGTTCGTGGCAGCATCCTCTGGATGCACGGGCTCTTCAAACTTTGTGGTGGCACCGACATCTTTTACTCGCTTTTGAATGATCGCAGATAGCCTCTCGCGGAACTCGTCGTGATAGCTGTCAGGTGCCCACTCGCTGGTCATAGAGTTGATCAACTGCTTGGCCATCTCCATTTCCTTCGGCGCGATCCTATAGTCGCCAGTCTGCCCAGCCGGAAGCTTGTAGTCATCGGGCGCTACTAATTCCTGCGGATACCGAAGCAGAATCAGGACCAAAGCGTCCCCTTCAGGCATCACCGTACACAGGTATTCGCGGGTGCGGATCACCACTCGGGCGATGCCAACCTTTCCGGTTTCTCTCAGCGTCTCCCGGAGCAACACATAGCCCTTTTCCGCCTTCTTTCCAGGAACCAGGATGTATGGCTTCTCAAAGAAACGCAGACCAATGCTGGATGCATCGACGAACGCCTCTACATCGACGGACTCGTGGGTCTCTGGAGCGGCCGCAGCGATGTCTTCCCTCTCGACGACGACGTAACTGCCCTTGTCATACTCGAAGGCCTTAACAATGTCCTTCCACGGCACCTCCTCCCCCGTGTCCGCATTCACCCGCTCAAACCGAATCGGCTTCTTGTCTCGGGAGTCCAGCATCCGGAAGCTCAGATCAGTGCGGCGCTCCCCCGACATCAGCGAGACCGGGATGTTCAAGAGACCAAACGACAAAGATCCACTCCAGATAGGCCTAGCCATAACGATCCTTTTTGGCCGTGATTCGGCCGCTTTCCCTTGTATCGTCTGTGTCGTCGCCGCCCCGTGAACCGTCTATTGAGGGCGTCTCAGCGCAGAAACCAACCTTGTAACGAGGGCGGTAAACGGGGGCGTCTGCCCGCCAACTCCCGCCTGCAGACGGCTGGGACGGACCACCTTCCCTCACTGTCCCGATCCACGTCCCAATCATCGCCTTCGAGCGTCTCCTCCAAGTCGCTTGAACAGCTCGCAACCTGGAAAACGGCATCTGCCACCGCCTCCATCTCATGCTCGAACCAGCGGCAGCCGTCGGCTGAAACCACCGAGGGCCCGTCCCCCAGGCTTGGGTATCCAGGCACTAATTCCTGCAGATGCTCTGCGGCCTGGCCAACGGTAAGACGGCGAAATCCCTTCATTGATGCCCAAATCTCTAACCGACGCACGATGGCAGGATTCATGGCCCGGCCCTCATTTCGTTTAGGAATAAAAGGTTCGTTCCAAGGGCGTCACAAACGAGCGATAACGTTGTAAAAATTTCCTTAAGTTGGAGATGGAAGACTCAAATCCGTGACCTACTTCACCCAAGCTGAACCATTTAGATTGTTCCCTTTTCCTTGCCGCCGTGCTCACTGCGCGAAGACGACCGAACTCCTATGGTCCTGCCACCACAGCCGATGAATGAGCACTATGGGAAACGTCTTTTTTAGCCGGATCGCCTGCAGCGTTTCCAAGGCTTCTGGTTCGCTGAGCGCCTTTGTCGCTGCTTTGGGCGTTGTCATCGTCTGGGCAGGAAGCGGCCCGCTGTTTCGTTTCAACAACACTTGGCAGTTGGTCATCAATACGGGCACGACGATCGTCACCTTCCTGATGGTGTTCCTGATACAACACACCCAAAACGCCGACACCGCAGCAATTCACATCAAACTCGACGAGTTGATTCGCGTCACTCATAACGCCAATGACGAACTGCTCAACCTTGAACAAATGGATCAGGACCGGCTGGAAGAGATCCGCCTGCGTTACGAACAGCTCGCTAAGACCGCCGCGCACTTGAAGGCCAAGAAGGACCGATGCATGCCCGGGGCCTGCGATGAAGAAACGGAGGAGCCGGCTGGTGTGTAGCCCAGCTTCACGATAACCAGATGAAAACTAACACCACGAAGCATAGCGTCTAACACCCACCCATCCGTAGGAACGCAGACATGGCGATCAAGACTGCCGAAGACCTCTTCATCCACGAGCTGTCTGACATCTACAGCGCTGAAAAACAGCTCACCAAAGCTCTGCCTCGCTTGGCCCGGGCTGCGTCCAACCCAGAACTCGCCACCGCTTTCGAGACCCATTTGGAGGAAACCCAAGGCCAGATCGAGCGCATCGACCGGGTTGTCGAACTTCTGGGAATCCGGCTCAAGCGCATCAAATGCGCCGCGATGGAGGGATTGGTAGAGGAGGGCAAAGAGGCGATCGACAGCATCGAAGAGGGACCAGTCCGTGACGCTGCGTTGATCGGTGGGGCGCAGAAGGTCGAACATTACGAAATTGCCTCCTACGGGACCATCGCAGCCTTGGCCAAGCAGTTGGGTTACAAGGCCGCTGTTCCGCTTCTTCTAGAGACACTTGAAGAAGAGAAGGCCACCGACGAGAAGCTCACCCTGTTGGCCCAGTCCGGTGGCAATGCTGCAGCAGTCGCATAGTTCTGGACGCCGTCGCAATGCTGCGATGGCGATTTTTTGTCTGCCCCCTTTTGGAGTCAGTCATGGAAAGAGATCAGAAAGACCCACCCCTTCCGGGGGAAAACAACGCCAACGAGTCGCCCGCGGAGCAACGAGCCCGAGAGGCGCGCACGCAACGCAACCATGAAGAAGCACTGGAAGAAACGTTCCCGGCGAGTGACCCCATTTCACCATTTGTGCCCGCCAAACCCCCGGTGGACGACAGCACCTCGGACTCCTCCGACGCTCAGCGCTCAATTGGGGACCGCCCTAGCCCTGGCCAGGGCGTCAAGGGCAGCGGAACCGGGTCGGGGAGTGCTCCCGATCCGTCGGGAAGCACCCAGCCGAACTTCGGTGACGTTGGCAGCTCTGGAGGAACGCCAGGCTTTGCAGGTTGATTAGAAAAAAGGCGACGCTGAGGTGTCGCCTTTTCGTTCAGCCCCCTGTTCCATCGGCTCCAAACCTCCCCACGGTCTGGCAGACGCACAACATTAGGCACTACTGGCCATGTGGAAAAGAAACGGATTATCGATAGTCCTGTTCCTATTACTGATCTGCTTCTTGTTGGGACAGATCTGGACCGGGTTCTTGGCACACAATGAATCGCCCAGGGTTTTGTAGACAGTCGTCAGCCGTTTAGTGCGTACTGCTTCTCGAACTCTACCGGGGACAGCCCGTCGTTGGAACTGTGCCGCCGTTTTGGGTTGTAGAACATCTCGATGTACTGGAAGACGTCGGCCCGTGCCTCGTCGTGATTGCTGTAGATCCTCCGCTTAATACGCTCCCGCTTCAGTAGCTGGAAGAAGCTCTCCATCGCTGCGTTGTCATGGCAGTTTCCTCGTCGACTCATGCTGCACACGATGTCGTGCTCGCGCAGGAAGCTCTGCCAGTCTTCGCTGGTGAACTGGGTTCCCTGGTCGGAGTGAAGCAGAAGCCCGGGGCTTGGCTTGCGCCGCCACACTGCGGCCAATAGCGCCTGCAAAACCAGGTCCGTATGTTGAGTTGGTCGGGTTGCCCATCCAACGACCTGACGCGAAAACAGATCAAGCACTACCGCCAAGTACAGGAAGCCGTCGTACGTGCGGATGTAGGTGATGTCCGTGACCCACGCGCGATTTGGCTCATTGACTTTGAAGCCGCGAGCCAGAACGTTCTTGGCGACTGATCCAACAGGGCCGCTCAATGGGCGTGGTCGCCGACCGTAGCCGACCATTGCCCGCAGCCCCTCGCTCTTCATCAAGCGTGCCACGCGATGACGACTACACGTCTCGCCAAGCTCGCGCAGATCTGTGGTCACTTTGCGGTGGCCATACACAGAGCCGCTTTCCAGCCAGCTGTGCTTGATTAGGCCGAGCAATCGCTGATCGTCCTTGTCGCGAGCGCTTGCCGGCTCTTTTAGCCAGGCGTAGTAGCCACTGCGATGGACGCCAAGCATCCGACACATCGCCGCGAGGCCGAACTCATCTGCGTGTTGCTTCATGAAGGCGTACTTTGCTCTTACCCCTTTGCAAAGTACGCGGCGGCTTTTTTTAGGATGTCTCGCTCTTCAGTGACCCTGCGTAGCTCAGCCTTGAGGCGGCGCACTTCCGCGTTCTGGTCCTGCTCGACACGCCGGCCAACATCGCCTTTGCCTTGTTGCCGCTTCCAGCCGTAAAGACTGTGGATCGACACGCCCAGTCGCTCGGCAACCTCCGCTACCGGACGGCCGTACTCAACAATCTGCCGTACCGCCTCGATCTTGAACTCATCGGTGTACCGCTTCGTGCTCATAACCACCTCCGCCTAAGCCATAGTTTATGGCTGCGAGGTGTCTACGGAACCCTGGGCGATTCACAATGAAGAGCTCAAGGAAGCACATAGGCCCCTGTTGGGACTATGGGATTACCTCCACAGCGGCCACTTCGTTAGCGCCACCTTCGAGAATTGGGAAAGTGAGTTCTTGCAGATGGGGATGTATGTCCTTTTGACCGTAACCCTTCGCCAGAAGGGGTCGGCAGAGTCCAGGCCCCTCTCTCCCGATGAGGAAGAAGAGCGTGTTGAAGACGGGCCCACGCCATGGCCCGTGCGACGCGGGGGAGTGTGGAAGGCTCTCTATGGGCATTCCTTAGCTATTACTTTCGGGCTCCTTTTCTTTATGAGCTTCTCTCTCCACTTGGCCGGCAGCTTGCGCGCTGAAGTCGACGAGATGGCCTTCAAAGGACTTCCGCCTCCCACGTGCTGGGAACACTTGTGGAGCAGCAGCTTCTGGTTTGAGTCGTTCCAGAATTGGCAGAGTGAGTTCTTGGCAGTGCTGTCATTGGTGATACTGACAATTTTCCTTCGCCAAAAGGATTCACCTCAGTCTAAGCCTATGGCTGCCCCCCACAGCCAAACGGGCGATTGAGCAATTCCGGGAGCCACGCATGAAGAAAACGACGCCCGCCCTGCTCATCGTTGACATGTTCAGTCGGTTTGACTTCCCGGAGGCCGACTTGATTGCGAGCAGCGCGCTGAATGCTTCAAAAGCAATCGCCCGCCTCCGGCAGCACTTCAAAGCCGAGGGCGATCCGGTGATTTACGCCAATGATAACTTTGCAAACTGGCAGATGGACTTCAAGGAGTTGGTTCAAGAGTGCTTGGCTGCGGACGGCGTCTCGGCGAAGATTGCAACTCTGCTTCGCCCTGCTCTTGATGATTACTTCGTTCTGAAGCCCAAGCACTCCGCGTTTCTGGCAACCCCCTTAGCTGTCCTTCTCGCAAAGCTGGGATGCAATCAATTGGTGGTGTGCGGGATGGCCGCGGACTCCTGCATTGCCTCAACTTGCTTTGACAGCAACTCCCGGGAATACGAGACGGTTGTCGTGCCAGAGGCAATCGCGGGCATCGGAGCAAGGAAGGCAAGAGCGCTGCAACTGCTGGAGGACTCTCAGGCAGCAAAGGTGGTGCCGATAGATCGCTACCTCGGTTAGGGTCCTTCAGCCGCAGCCCAAGATGCCCTGCCCGCGCAACCAATGCTGGCTTGCACTGAGAGGTGTCGCCAACTCATTGGGAAAGAACCTCTCCTACCCACGAAGAGATTTGGAGACGTTCATTAACGATGCGCTTGATGGCGGTCGTAGTAGGTGGCACATTTTCCGTACGACACGGGAGCTTGCAGTTGGCATTAGAAGAAAAAAGCCTTGACCTAATGGCGGACCTGAGCATGGTGGCACAGGGTTTTCGCCCCTCCCCTTCGCGGGCGGCTGAGCTCGTGGATGCAGGATTTGTATGGGTAATGATTGCCAAACCGCCACAGCACGGCCTTACCGCCTTGGGCAAGACCACGCTGATCTCCCTCGTCTGCGACGACGCCTCACTTGACCTCGCAGAGCTGGCGACGGCGGCTGAACGTTTGACGCCCTCCGTGACTGACTTCGCGTCTGGCACCGCGTTCTTGGATGAGCTTGAGTCGCGGGCCCGATCAGGTCAAAAAATTCGCCCTACTGTCGAACAGGGCGCCTTCTTGTTGTGGTTGCTAGCCGAGATGCCCAGCACAGCGCCCACCCCGCCGGCCCCCGTCTAGCTGCCAAGCACCAATACCCGTCCCCATGCCCTTTCCCCCTAGTCACCGGGTCTGCTAGCTTGGATACCCCCGACCGAGGAACGCTGCAGTGGATATGGTTTGTAACCCGCCGGAGCGTAAGCAGTTCGGTAGTCTTCTGCTGGTCGACGGGCACACACTCGTGGCGGAGGGGATCGCAAAGCTACTGGAAAGCCGGTTCTCACGCATCTGGATTGCTTCAACGGCGGCGCGCTTCCAAGAGCTTGTCAGCCAAGTCCGCCCGACCCTGGTGATAGCCGATCTCTACTTGCCTGGCGCAAGTTGCATAGCTCTGATGGACGGGATGCTTCAGCAGGAGGGGGCGCCGGCCTTCATCTTTCTCCCAGCAGAGGCCGGCCCAGACACTGTGACCCACGCGATAGCCGCCGGCGCGAAGGGATTTCTACACAGACGCTGTAGCAGCCAAGAGCTGTTTCGCGCGATCGATTGCATCATGGACGGATGCACGTATGTAGCAGCCAGCTTTCTTGCCTCGCAGGCGGAAGCGGAAGCTGCAGCCCCCAAGAGACGGCAGGCGATGCTGACCGCCAAGCAATTGCAGGTCCTGGAGCACGTGGCTTTGGGCATGAGGGCCCAAGATGTCGCGCAGAAGCTTCATCTTTCCACGCGCACGGTGGAATCCCACAAACGCGCCATCATGCGTCAACTGAATGTGGGCAACTCGCTGGAGATGGTTCGAGTGGCCCGGGAAGACGGAATTCTGACTTGAGCGTGTCCTGATACAAAAAAGGCTCGGCCTGGACGGCCGAGCCCTTGGCTCGTCAACGCTTGGGAAGCTTACTCTTCCTCGTCCTTGCCGCCCTGCTGGCCGGACCGCTCGCGCTTGCCGTTCTGGTCCTGCTGCTGTTGACCCTGGCGCTGGGTATCGCGATCCTGCTGCCCCTGCTGCCCCGGCTGGTTCTGCTGACCCGGTTGGTTCTGGCCGGGATTCGGACTCTGCTGATTCTGATTGCCCATGATCATTCTCCGTGTTCGGCATCACCATGAAGCCGATGGGCAAACCCTACGTTGCTATCAGTTAGGTTTCCGTAGCCTGACACGTGCACGCCTAGACAGGCCGCGCACCTTCCTAACTCGTTCACCATCCGAGCGGGATGGGCCTTTACGTTGTCGGAGGGGCCTGGACCGACCAGAACTCGGCCAGCAGACGCAGGCCTGGGTTGTGCTCAGCATCTTCTTCCAAGAAGGGGTGACTGCGCTCGCTCCAGCGTGCGGCTTCTATCTTCTGGATCATGGACGCGTCGGCATGCTGGCAAGCCATCGACCAGTTCCAGAAGTAGCGTTCTGGCACTTCACCACTGGTGAGCACCCGGATATCCGCATGCCGCTTGGACTGCTTGATGCGGTCAAAAACCGAGGCAACTCCCTCCTCGGGGCCTTCCAGGTATTGGAGAAAAGTTGTGCCGTCGTAGAGCAGCACCCCCGTCACGTCCGCCATTCGATTTTGGGCCGACGCGTCGACGAGGATCTCTTCCAAATCCGAATTGTCGAGATTTGAAGAGGAGCGGCTGGCGTAGGCCAAGGCGTAAATAGGCGGGCTGTCGGTCATCCCCGCTATGATATCTCAGCGACTTCGGCCAACGGAGCGGAGTCCTCTGCCGGCGAATGGAACGCTGAATTGTTCACATAGAAGCCCTCATCGGATTGATCGGGCCCGTGAAAGGTTGATCATGGCTAGGGTGCCCATTGCTTGAGGGCTGAGCGCCACGATGCACAGATAGAGGAGATGCCGACGTGCTTGTCACTGAAAGATTCATCATCACCAATGTCACCGAGGCCAAGCGTTTGACGACCAGTGCAGTTGCTGAGCAGCCCGTATGGCCTGGGGCTGAAAGCATGGACATTGAGTGTCTGTCCTGCCACGGTCGCTGGGTGGCAGTGCTGACCGGGGCGGACGGCTTCGACCGTCGAGAGGGCGCAACCATCGTTTGTTGCCCAAAGTGTGGAGCAGCCGAACCGGTGCCGGACGTGGCGCTCCAGGACGAAGCGACACGGTAGTCATCAGAACCAGCGGGGTTGGGCCCAACTCATCAGGATTTCATGGGCTGTGGTTCGAATTAATGATATAGAGCTAACTTACCGTCGAATGGTTGCCGCGCAGTTGCTATGAATGTGCCTATCACCGAAGCTCAGGAACGGATGGCGGTTTTGGGAGCGATGCATGTTTTGGACTCGGAGTCCGGGCCATCCTTGGATCGCATCACCTCGCTGGCCGCGTTCGCCTTCAATGCTCCAGTGGCGTTCGTCTCAATTGTCGGAGACGACAAGCAGCGATTTATTTCCCGAATCGGCTTGCCGGTCGGTGAGACGGATATAAGGTTCTCCATCTGCGCCCATGCGATCGCCTGCAACGAGGTGATGGTCGTCCCGGATCTTCGGGAGGACCCGCGCTTTAAGAACAACCCATTGGTCGTCGCTCCGCCCCACCTGCTGTTTTATGCCGGAGCGCCCCTTGTGGCGAAGAACGGTGTCGCTATAGGCGCCATGTGCATCATGGACACAAAGGTGCGCGAGTTCTCAGAGCCAGAGCGCGCCCAGCTGTCCACTTTGGCCCAGTTGGTGATTGCGCAACTTGAGCTGAGAAACATGTCCGGCCGCTTGGAACCGGTCAGTGGAATTCCGAATCGACACCAGTTCCAGATTGACTATGCCGGCTTGGCGGAGAGGCACAGCGGCCGGCGAATGTTCGCGGTTCTTTTGGACGTGTTTGATATCCCTCGCGCCAATGAGGCCGGCCAAGCCCTCGGCATGCGGCCGCTGGAGGTCTTGATTCGTCGAGCAGGCGCCCGGCTGAAGTTAGCGCTGGAAGGTTTGGCGGACGTCTACCACGTCGGTGTGACACGCTTTGCGTTCTTGGTCGACCTACCCAGTCCAAAGGAATTGGAAGCGCTGGTGAACGAGCTTCGCCAGCGCATGTCCCGGCCGTTGATGGCAGCGGCAGTTCCGATGTCTCCGCGCTTCCACGCGGGAATCTGCGCTGTGACTCTGGGCGCGGACACCGGTGACGATGTGATTCGTAAGGTATTGATCGGGCTGCATGAATCCTTCGAAGCGCGGCAGCCCTTCGCCTGGTATTCCGAGGAGCGTGACAATCGCATGCGTCGGGGATACCGTTTGGCCGCTGACGCAGAGCGCGGGCTCCGGAAGGACGAGTTTTATTTGCAATATCAGCCGCGCTACCGCGCCTGTGACCTTCAGCCGGTGTCGGCGGAGGCCTTGCTTCGCTGGACGCACCCCCGCTTGGGGCCTGTGAGCCCAGGAGAGTTCATCCCGATATTTGAGCGGACCGCCTTGATGGAGGCTGTCACCCCGTGGGTGCTCGATGCCGCGCTGGATCAACTGGTCGCGTGGCGCGCCGCACGTCACTATTTAGCCCTCTCCATCAATCTGTCCGGCGCTGACCTTTCCTCTGAAGACGCTTGGACAAGACTTCGTTCAATGCTTGAGGCGCGCCGCCTGCCCTTTGACTGCATTGAAATTGAAATTACGGAGGGCGAGTGGCTACGCGCCGACTCGGTCGCCGGGCGTCAGATCAGAGCAATGGCCGATGCCGGCATCAAAATTGCGATTGACGACTTCGGGAGCGGCTACAGCAATTTCGGCTACTTGTCTGACCTGCCGATCGACACCATTAAGATGGATAAGTCCCTGATCGACAATCTGGAGACCGATCCCAAGGCCAAGCCCAAGGTCATGGCGATCATTAACCTAGCTCGCGAGCTCGGCTACCACACTGTGGCAGAAGGCGTAGAGACACCGGCTCAACTCCGCTTTCTGCAGGAGCATGGATGCGATCAGATCCAGGGATATCTCCTCTCCCGCCCCCTCAATGCCGAAGCGCTACTTCAGGTTTTCAGTGACCGCGGAACCGGAGAGAGCGAGGACAAGGCCTCCGTGAATTCTTAGAAACCCTACCCGACGCGAAGTTGGATTCGTTTCCGTCGTGAACCTTTTGCGGCAGCGACCTAACCTACACCTGCAACGCATGTACCGCAGCACCTTCCGTGTAACGCTGATCCGCAATGGGTGTCGGCGTTTCCTTTTTGCTGGCCGCTCTCGGCTTCTTAGCTGGCCGCGGGCCGCGACCAAGGTCCCTTGAGGAGGCGATCAGTTGCGCCACACGGTGGTGAATGGCGGAGCCGCTGCCTGCCCCAAAGCCCACGAAGAAAAGCCAATACCCGTCCAAACGCACGGCGACCTCCTCCATGCCCGGCGTCGAATCGACGATACGGCAGAGGCCCTCCACCCACTCGGTTGGCGGTTGTTGGTCGAGCTGGGCAACAACGGCCACTTCGCCAGCGTCCAAGTCCATCACTTCAATGCGCACAACTTCGGGAGCCGGATTGCTGCTGGCCATCGGGGCTGTCTCTGGGGGGTCTTTGGCCGGAGTATCCACAGTGATCGCCAAGGCGTCGTCAACGCCTCATGACAGCGGCGTCAAGGCACAACCAGTGCTGCTCCCCGCGAAGCGCCCCATCTCACGCGGCCTGTTCCTTGAGCCAAGCGACCACAGTGGTAATGGCATGGCGGCGTGACCGTGCGTCAACCGACAGGTTGGGACGGACAATCCAGTAGGCATTGGGGACACGCACTTCCTTCGAACCAAAGGGCCTGAAGAGGGTTCCTTCTTTCACTGAAGCCTCAGCCAATCGACCGCGGGCAAGCGCCACCCCATGACCCAGCTCGGCTGAGCGAAGCACAAGATCGGAAGAGGCGAGTCGAGCCCCGCTGGCCAGTGACAAGGTTGAGGGACCATACGTGCGACGCCACTGCTCCCAGCTTGCGGAAGGATCCCGGTCATGAAGCAGGTTCATCTTAATCAGGAAATCTTTCTCGGGATGGTGCGGCTGATTGCTCCAGATCGTCGGGCTCACAACCGGATAAAGCAATTCATCCATAAGGGGCTCGCATTGCAATCCAGGCCAAGGGCCTCTACCCATGCGGATCGCCAAGTCCACGTCCTGGAACGAGTTGTCCACGCGCTGATTGACCAGCACGGACAACTCCACTCTTGGATGCGCTCGCGCAAGGGAAGGCAGCCGGGGAAGCAGCCACCGGGTGGCAAAGGACGGCGCGACGCCCACCGTCACTGAATAGACGGAGTTCGCCTCGCGGGCCGCCTCGACGGCATTGGCCATCTCCAGCAGCTGGGTTTGCAGACGGCTAGCCAGTTGCGCGCCTTGGGGCGTAGGGGCCCAGGGCCCGGAATCGCGCTCAACAAGTGGTATGCCCATCCAAGCCTCGAGCTCGGCGAGGTAACGACTGACGGAGGAATGGGAAACGCCCAATTCGCGAGCCGCCGCCCGCACACCACCGTGGGCACATGCCAGAGCGAACGCGCGAAGGGCATTGAGAGGCAAGCGGTCCATGGCCTAAAGAATAGACCAGGTCGGTGCAGGCGCGCACCAGTATCTAGCTCAAGAATGGGCGTATCAGATGAAGGCGCAACCCTATGATCTTCAACTCATTCGCCGGTGCTGCGAGCGTGGTCTTGGTGGCTGCATTAAGCCCGGGGCCGAATAATGTCGTGGTGCTTCGGGCAGCAGCGGCTGGAGACGGCTCCCGCGCCTGGCCGGCCATTGGTGGCGTTGTCTGCGGGGGAATCGCGATGCTGGCAGGGACCATTGCGGCGGGTTCTGCCGTGCTAACGACGCCTCATTTTCGTTTGGGCGTCGCCATTGCGGGCGCCACCTACCTAGCTTGGCTAGGACTCACAATGATGCGTGGCTCGGCGAGCCCAGGCAAAGACTCTCCCCTGCCAGCTGGGTTCTATGGCGTGTTTGTATTCCAGTTCTCGAATCCCAAAAGCTGGGTGATGGTTCTGTCCCTCGTTGCCGCATTTCCACCAATGGGTGGGGCAATGACGTTTGCCTGGCTGGCGCCCATCTTTGTGGTGATTCCCACCGCATGCCTGCTCTTGTGGGCGGTAGCAGGTCGTCGTCTTGCCGGGATTCTGCGCACACCTGAGTCGCAGCGTCGACTTGACCAAGCGATGGGCGCTGCGTTGATCACGGCTGCGGCCCTTCTTTTGCTTTGATACCCAAGGAGCCACCCCATGGCATGCCCCGCTACTTCAATCCACGTCCTCGCTGTCGCTGGCAGTCTGAGACGGGACAGCTACAACCGACAACTCTTGAATGCGGCCGCCCAGATGGCACCGCCTCAGATGATCTTGAAGGTGCACGACACCATTGCCGACATTCCTATGTTTGACGAGGATCTGGAGGCCACGGGGGAACGCGGACTAGGCGGGGTTGCTCGTTTGCGCGAGGCCATCGCGGCAGCTGACGCGATACTGATAGCCACGCCCGAGTACAACCAGTCTCTGCCAGGCGTCCTGAAGAACACCATCGACTGGCTTTCCCGGAGCGGCGCAGCCGGTCCAGCCTTCGCGGGAAAGCCTGTGGCCATAACAGGAGCGACCGTGGGGCCTTGGGGCACCCGCTTGGCACAAGCACAGCTGCGGCACGCCCTGACGGCCGTGGGTGCCTTAACGATGCCGACGCCCCAGCTCTTCATCGCAGACGCCCCGCGCTCGTTCGATGTCCGCCAGGGCAATTTGGACGGTTCAATGGAGCTACGTCTCAGCAATTTTCTGCTGGCTTTCGAGAAGTGGATACGGCGCCTGCGCCCTGCTGTGCGGCCGACTGATCAAACAGAGGCTGGCCCTCGATATGAGAAGCACAATTGCCCAAGGGCGGCGTTCTTCCATATTCAGCCACCGAGTCAGTGGGATCAAGCCCCTAGAGCGGCGGCGACTCTGCATGGCGGAGAGTGAGACACCTGTCCAACGTCATAAGTATGGAAAAGGACTGCCAGAGGATGGTCAGGGCAGACAAAGAGCACCGCACTGCGCAAAAGATCAGTCGCCAAGCTACCGGTCATTTCCTTTGGTGCTTTCCCGCGCAGCCCGTATGGCGTGCCCCGCGAGAGCCTCGGCTGCCAAAAGCGCGTCTTTCAAAGACGGAAACGGGCGCCTCAAGTCCAGAAGAGCGCGGCCTGCGTCCGGAGTAACGGCAAGCAGTACCCATCGATCAGGGGCGTCTTGCCAAACTTCGGCCAGATACCCTGTGTCCTCCGTCGCCAAACGAACGGAGTAGAACCGTTCATCCGATTGATCTGTCCCCAAGCCACCCTCCACACGTAATTGGGCCGGCCCCACCCCTGGGCCCAGCACGTCACTCAGCCGATTGTATCGCCCAAGAAGTGTGTCCCAACACATCGAGCACGGCCTCCGCCCCGCCGGCGGCGTCCCAGATGTTAAGCAGGCCTTTGTTGACCTCCGCCGCCACCTTCTCCAGCTGAACTAAGTTGTGGAGCGGTCGAAAGTGCCGCTGCACTGCCGCGTGGACATCAAACCTAGGATCTGCGTCCTCATCCACTGACACGTCCTCATCCAGCGGGACTGGGCTTGAGCTTGGAGTCAGGAGCTGGCGCTTGGCCTCGAACAATGCGCTGACGTGTATCCACGGCTCTTGGTTGTAGTCCACGTCCACCCCAACCTCGTGGCCAATCAGTTCCAGCTTGCGGAGCACGGCCTTCTCCACAAGGGGCTTAGCGCCCGAAGCCCAGCGGTCGGGGAACAAATCCGGTCCCAGGGTCTGGCAGAACGCCTCGACCGCGAAAGCCGTCAGAACGACGGCGCCGGTAACCACATGCAGCTTGGATGCGCCCTGTTCGCGGGCTGCCCGTCTCAGAACCCGGGCAGCGTGGTTCAGCTCTGGCCACGGGTGATAGGAAGCTTCACCCACCGCTCTAACCTTCTTCTTGATGTTCACTTGCATGCCCCCCTTTCCGGCGGCGGGAGTATGCCAGACGGCATGGCGCTTCTCACCCCGGCCAGCGGGCGATTCCCTTCAAAAATGTGACGCGCATCGCCTGGGTTTTTAGCGGCGCCGAGCACCAACGTCACTTTCGGAAGACCCTTCCGATGGGCCCGGTTTGACATCTTGGTCGCCTCAGTCGGCGTTCGGATTCCACGTTCCATTACCCATCAAGGCAGACGCTAGCCCGCTCCAACCTGCATCGTCAGCTAGGCGGTCGCCGAGTCCGTGGTCCGAAAGAGGGCTGTGTCGGTTCCCAAGCTGTCGAGAACACGCTCGTTGCGGCTCTTTGGCGAACATCGTCCGGGGACTGCCCACAACCCTTCTTTGTTTCTTTCAACCTCCCAGTCTGCCCCAGCCAAGGACAAATGATGGAGGTGAGGCCGACGGGCAGCCCGATGGATGGCATCGGCTAGCGCTTCCATTTCACTTCCAAACCAGCGGTAACCGTTGACGCAGATGGCGATGGGCTGATCCGACGGATGCGGATAATGCGGGAGGATCTCCTGCATCTGCTCGGCGGCTATCCCGACGGTGAGGTCCAGGAACATGGGCGTAGAAGCCCAATGAGCCATCGCGGAGCGGGCACTGGGGGTCATAGCTGATCCAAAGGGAGACCGGGGATGAACGGCAATAGTCCGATCGCGGGAGTACAGAGGCCGTGAGCGTCTCCATACTGGATAACACCGCTTCGGTGGGGCGACTCATCCCCCTGCCTCGTGACCTTCTGTTTCCCCCGCTTCCGGCGCCGAGGCAGCCCCTCCTGTGTTGCCCTCGGAAGGACCCTTCTTCAGTCCCTGCAGTTCCGCCAAAACTACCATCAAACCTTGATCGCTCTCCAAGGCCAGGTCATAGCGACTGCGCCGGGAGTGGTCGCGCTCGCTTATCCATGCCCGCCCACCCACCCCCAAGATGAAGTCAGTTGCGTCCATTAGCGATTCAAGGCGGGCGGCACGTGACTTGCGATCCAACTCTGCCTGATGGGCTTCAACCAGGGTCAACCTGCCTGAGAGAAACCATTGCCGTGGGCTGCCCGCCACGGCCTCGTCCCCAAGTAGCCTTGCCGCAAGGCACTCCAATAGCTGAGCAGTATCCAAGAGCCTCAGCCGCTTTTCTTCCCGGGTCAGGTATGGGGTTCGTTGTCCAGGCACGAATGGGCCCGGATGGGTCTCATCCAGCAAAACGGACGCTCGTTCACGAGCCTTCTGACACAGCGTTGCTTTGTCGCTGCCTGCGTAGGGATTCTTCATGCTGCGATCCTGACTTTACTGCTGGGGGCACAGTGAAGCGGCCCGAAAGCAGTGGCCGGTCTATCGCCGCCGCAGAAAACCTAAATAGGCCACCGCCTGCCGACCACCAACTTACGGCCAATCCCCACTGCCTTCAAGCACCGGGCGGACACAACCCGCGACACCCTACTCCCTGACACTCAAGAGAGCGCCCCCTCCTTCCACCTGGCGGCACAAAGTGCTATCAAATACCAGCGTTGGCGAGCACCTCCAAGCACATCCATTGCTTCCCAAGGCTCAAACAGATGCGCAAACGCAACAGGACCCAAGACGGCTTAGCTTTGGCAGCGGCCGTCGGGTTGACGATGTTGACCACTCTCGTAATCGCGCAGGCGGTTCTCTACGTGCAAGACGTCGAACGCGCGTCTGCGGCCGCCCGACTGGCAGTTGGTCAGGCAGAAGTGATCGCGCGCAGCAGCGCCGCAGCCGCCAAGCAAGCCTTGGCAACACGCGGAGAAGATTGCTCCGACACAGACCTGCGAAACCTCAAAGCCATCGCCTTCAGTTCCAGCTACATGAGCGACGTGGGAAAGGTTCGCGACGGCCAAATCGTCTGCACGGCCCTATGGGGAGCCTTGGAGCCCCCCATGGTCTTGCCTGCCCCCAGGTTTCAGCGAAACGGAGCCGGCATTTGGAGGTCGTCTGACGTGCTCCATTCCCCCTACATCGCCACGAACATCGTGGTCCGGGGCAACGTCGCTACGGTGACTTCCCCGTCTGCATTTGACAATGTAGATCCGTCCAGGACCAGCCGCATTGTGATCGCCACAGCCAATGGCGAATACACGTTTAGGTCAGTTGAACCTGTCGCTAACGCACGGGACTGGCATCGAAACGACACGCTTGAGCGCAGCTATTGCAGCGACACGGTCGGAGTCTGCGCAGCAGTTACTTCACCGCGCACCGCGCTGTGGTCGTTGCCCTCCCACCTGCTCGCGACTTTTGCTGGCTTGGGACTGGTCACCGGCCTGTGCTTGGGGTGGATGGCAATCCGCTATCGCAACTTGGAAAGGAGCCTAGAGCAACGCCTACAGAGTGCGATAGAAAGCGGTGAGTTGACCGTCGTGTTTCAGCCCCTTCGAAAGATATCCGACGGATCCACCGTTGGCTTCGAGGCGCTCGCCAGGTGGCATATCTCCCCCGAGGAGGAGATCGGTCCGGACATCTTTGTGCCCCTCGCCCAAGTCAATGGCTTTGGCCCTGTGCTTTCAAGATACGTCCTCGCCACCGCGCTTGATGACATCGAAGGAGTTCTTCTACCGGATGCCGAGCTCTACGTCTGCATCAACGTGGAGCCGGAGGATATTGCAGATGGCTCCTTCCCCGACTACGCGCTGAGCCAAGTTGAGAGTCGGCATTTGAGGCCGTTCCAAGTCTGTTTTGAAGTGACCGAACGCAACGATATCGTGACGCCAGAATTTTTCAAAAACATGGCGCTCCTTCAAGGGGCAGGCTTTCGATTCCTCATCGATGATTTCGGAACGGGCCATTCGAACTTCTCCCACTTAGCTCGCACGAGCTTCAATGGCATCAAGATTGATCGTTTGTTTACGGGGGCCATTACGACCGACTCTCCGCTTCGTTCTGTTCTTCCCGCCGTTTATGAGCTAGCACTCAAGTTGAACCTGGACGTGACCATCGAGGGCATTGAAACGTCGGCCGAGGCGGCCATGCTCCGCAGCCTCGCCCCGGAGGCGATTGGCCAAGGGTGGTTCTTCGGCCGGCCCGTAAATGCGCGAGAACTCGCCAGCCGACGCGCGCCACTGGACGCAGTGCTTGACTCTTGAATGAACTCCTCACCGCCTTTCCACGCTCTGTCTACATCTTGGATGGAATGATCGATACTGCCTTGGGTCATCCAACTTAGACCCGAGGCCGGCCGCGCGCCGCTGGATTGCCCGCCCACGATGTTCTCCCCCAGATGATCGTGGTGAGTTTCAGGCAATGACGCCCCATTGGTGGCCGTCGTGACCAGCGGGCGCGGCACTTTTTTGCAAGGCTGATCCTGCACCCGGGGTCTCAACCGCTGTGTGCTTAACCATTAAGGGCTAGATCGCGTCAGTGGCGTTGCCGTTAATGCCGTTTGTTCATCGTCTGTCAGTCATCGTAGGCTTGAGTTAGATAAGAGACGCAGCCGACACCCCATTGCCTGGCGCCCCTGCCCTCAACACCGAATCTTGTGCTGCTGGCCTGAGGCAATTATGGAATCGTACGAAGGGACGCAGGACATATGAGGAAGATCGCCAAACACCTTAATCTCCAACGGTTGATCGTCGGGCTCGCCATTCTCTCAGCTGGGGTCATGTTGGCAAATGCGGTGTTTGCGGCGTATCAGGTCCAACGCGAGCAGCTGATCAATAACGCACTTGAGTCCAACCGCGTCTATGCCCACAAGCTCGCGCAGACCACCCATAATTTTCTGGTATCGACCCAGCAGCAGCTGGAATACAGCGCACGGGCCATTGGAGCCGGAGGCATTGGCAGTGGCGTCGATTCCGCAGAGGCACATCGACTGCAATCCCAGACAAATGCGTTCAACTCGGTTGTGGTGGTGGACAACCAAGGACGAGTGACGGCATCTTCCCCGACCCTACCGCAGATCGACGGCCAGGTTCTTTCCAGCTTAGCCAACTCCTTAGCGATCGCCAGTCGCGCCCCGCTCGTGAGCAACCCCTACGTTTCTGCGACCGGCAAGTTGGTCCTGACCATCTCGCAACCAATCTTTGACCCGTCTGGGGGTTACCAAGGCTACATCAGCGCTTCAATCCACTTGAAGGAGCCCAACGTGCTCCATACCCTACTTGGAACGCACTACTACCGGGACGGGTCGTATCTTTACGTCGTAGGCCAGGACGGAAAGCTTCTCTATCACCCCGAACCTGACCGGGTGGGCGAATCGGCGTTAAAAAATGAAGTGGTCAAGGCCGTTTCTCGCGGAGAAGCCGGTGCCATGCCCACGATCAACAGCCATGGGGTGCATATGTTGGCCGGGTATGCGCCTATCCCAGCCGTGCATTGGGGCATCGTTTCTCAACGTCCCGTCGAGGCTACCCTGCGGCCGCTGACACGCCTGATGAACACTGTGCTGCTCAACGCCGCCCCTCTGGGCATCCTCTCGCTTCTGCTGATCTGGGTGGTTTCCCGGCGCATTTCACGGCCGTTGTGGCAGCTGGCATCGACGGCCCAGAACAGCGATGTATCTCAGGCGATTCTGACCGTGACTGCGGTTGATACTTGGTATTACGAAGCAGATGAACTACAGAAGGCCGTGCTGATCAGTTTCAATGCGTTCAACGACCGAATTGGTCGGCTGGACCAGGCCGTACTGACCGATCCTCTGACCGGCTTGCTCAACCGCCGGGGTCTGGAAAGAGCGCTAGGTTTTCTGTCCAACTCTGGAACGCGGTTTGCGATCATTGCCTTGGACATTGACCATTTCAAGAAGGTCAATGACCGCCACGGTCATGAGGTAGGCGACGGGGTAATTGCGGGTGTGGCCGATCTGATGCGGCAAAACTCCCGGGCAGAAGATGTCCTCTGTCGCATCGGGGGCGAGGAATTCTTGCTGCTGTTGCCCGACGTGAGCGCTGAGACCGCTGAGTTCGTCGCCGAGCGGCTCCGCAGAAGCATCCACGACCACGCATTCCCCATCGTCGGCAGCATCACTGTCTCCATGGGCGTCAGTCATTTCCCAGAAACACACGAGGACGCCGACCACGCCATTCGGCAGGCCGACAAGGCCCTATACAAGGCTAAGGGCGAGGGGCGCGATCGGGTGGTCAGCTATCGCCGCAGGAGGGCGGATCGTTAAGTCAGGGGCCGCTGGCTGCTGCCCGCAAGCTCATGCGGTAGGTCCAGCACGTCCGGCGCTGCTACCGCTGAACGCCGCTGTGCATGACGTGCGAGGCGCCGGTCCAAGCGCCTCGCCGTCGCTGCCAGCAATGCCCGCTCATCTGGGAGGGAGCCCGCCCTAGACAGCAACAACAGCGCCTGCGCGAGGTTGAACAACCACATGGTCACCCTGCTCCACGGCTTAACAGAAAAGCAACGAACTGCGTCTGGTCGGCCTCCTTGGCGTGTTCCAGCGGATCACCTTCATTGACATCCGCGCCGCGGTCGAGCAACAGGGTCGCGAGCCTGATCTTTTCGTCAGTGTTCAAGAGGTCGTCTCGAGCGAGCCACACCAAAGCCGGCTCGTCGTCTTCGTCTTCGGTGCAGGGGTATGCGTCGGCCGCAATACCGGCATCCAAGAGGGCAGCCACCAGGTGCAGATCTGCGCCGAGGCATGCGTGATGAAGCTGGGGGAACGGAAGCTCTTGCCCCCTGGCGTGAAGGGGCGGAGGCAACCCGTCCAAGGCCTCGTGCATCTCGTCGAAGATCGCTTTGAAATCGGGATTTGT
The DNA here is from genome assembly GCF_052232875.1 of Stenotrophomonas sp. PUT21. NCBI lineage: Bacteria > Pseudomonadati > Pseudomonadota > Gammaproteobacteria > Lysobacterales > Lysobacteraceae > Stenotrophomonas > Stenotrophomonas sp. PUT21. The sequence continues at coordinate 2,246,501 of NZ_CP197645.1, forward strand.
CGCGTATGCCTTGCCCCAGCCCGATATTTCAGCTCTTGCTTCCATGTCCATCCGACGCTCCCTATTGATTGTCACAGATACAACTTGGCTCAGCCCACGAACTGAAGACTACCGCTCATGGGCCCGACGAAGCCCTTCTTGCCGTAACGTTCCCGGGCGCCTCATCGACTAACGGCGGCAGATAGGGGTTTCTTGAGGCAACACCCGCCCAAGCCGTATGCAAGGCCGAGGGAGGTGGTTCACAACACAAGCCTTTTAATCGGTCCTGCTGCAAGAAGCCGCAAGCGGGCGAACCTCAGCCCTTGGTCTTGCCAGCAAACTCCTTGAGCTTCTCGAGGGCCTCCCTTTGCTTGGCCAAGGGCAGCTTACTCACGAGCAAGATCACCTCGGCCAACACGTCTGATGTCGCGTGGAAATACGCGACCGGCAAACCGAGCGCTTTTGCCAACGCCTCAGACGTAGCTGGATCCGGGTCGTGCTGCCCGGTTTCGTAGCGGCTCACCCTGGTCGCCCCAGAGACTGAGTCCACCATCCCAATGCGCTCGGCCAGTTGTGCCTGCGTCCAGCCTCGAGCAATCCGCGCACTGCGCAGTCGTTTGCCGTAGATCGTCGAGGGCGTCTTGGGTTGCGGCATCCGAAAACTTGCACCACAGCTGAATTCCCTCTCAGTTTGACGGTTGGAACTCGGTTGCACATCTGCGATTATCGTAAATGCCGCCGGGTTGGCGGTCTACAGGGGCTGCATATGAAGCACTCACGACACGGAGCGGTCGCCTCGCTCCTTGCACTGTCTTTCTCCCTCCCCGTCCTCGCCCAGGAAGAGGTGCCGGCGGCTCCGAACAAGCCCGGCTTCTTCCGTCAGCTTGGGACCAGCCTCAAGGACGCCGGGCAGCAGGCCATCGGCGTCAAGTCCTCCCCCACGAACCGGGCGCCCCCTGGACGCTCGAACGGCTTGGGAGCTGCCTACACGCCTCTCAGTGGAGCTGGCAAGCTGCCCAACCTCTTCAGGGCGGACAACCACCAACAGGCTCAGCTTGGGAAGCTTGATTGGCCGAGGGTGGCGCTGACCTTCCAGGAATGGGGTGCTTCCCTGCCGTGTTGGACCATTGAGGCCAGGATTTGGACAAGCCCGACTGCGTCGACCACCGAGACATTTAAGGCATGCTCGGATGCCCCACTGAAGGAGACCGACGACCTCGGTGAAGTCGCCGAGCTCAACGACGCGGCGCTTTGGAAGGGGAAAGACACCCTGCGCGGCATCCGTGTCCTGCCCAGCAAACCAAACACCGGTGCTCAACGGTCGACCGGACCGAACCCGCCGGCGCAGCCGTTCCAGGTCAATGTGAGCCGCGACGCCGTCGCCAATCGTGCGGTGGAGCTCTCCCTTCGCGTGGCTTGGGTCACTGGGCTCGTCCAGACCGCTGACCTTCACCCGGGTCCCTCGGGAATCCTGACGCCATTCAAGGACACCAGGATGTGGATCGCGGGGTTCCGGCCCGATGGCAACCGCGACCGTTGAACACCGGGCCCTGAGCGCCCACCAATAGGAAGAGAATCGACATGAAGGCATGGATCCTGGCCGCTGCGGCGGCCCTCTGCTTGACCGCCTGCAGCGGCGAGCCCTCCGCGGCAGAAGCCCGGCAGGCCCTGGCTGATCTCATGGCGCAAAGCGCCTCGGCCCCCGTCGTCATGATCGACGGGTTCACCCTGACCGGCTGCAAGAAGGCCGACGACATGGAAGGCTACCGGTGCGACACGCGAGGCACCGTCGTGATGGACATGATGGGCAACCGGGTGCCGCTGCCGATCAACAAAAACCTGCGCTATGCGAAGGCAAACGGCACTTGGAGGGCCTACGCTCAATGAAGAGCCGTCCTCTTTCCTCCCACTTTGACGGGCCGGCGTTGAATGCGCCCCGGCAGAAGAAGCTGATGACCCCACGAAGCCGCTTCTTCGTGTGGTATGCCTGCTCCCTCATCCTGCTTGGTCCGCTTGGCTTCGTGGTGGGACCGCTCGGGGCGAGCTACATGACCAGGCGCGCCGAACGTGCATTTCCCAAAGAGGCCTACGCGGCTAGAGAAGGCGATTTGGGATTCAACGTGGGGCAGTGGTGGATCATGGGTCTTCTCACCGTCCTTGGCGGCATCGGAACGCTCGTTCTGCTCCAAGCGCTGCCCATGCTCGCATTGGTGCTGTGGGCGCAGTTGGCTAACGGGTGAGCAAACGGGGCCAGACAAAGTTCGCCCGGTCTCGGTGCACTCGGTTGCCGGGCCGGTCACCCACCCTTCCCCGCCGCTAGCCTGCGCAACGTCACGCCGTGAACCCCGAGAGCTCGGCGTGACGGGAGGGCTTAGACACAACCGCGCCGAGCAGAGCACACCAATGGCAAGAAGCCAACAGCTGCTGCGCGGCTCGGTGTCTTCACAGACGACGACACAGAGTTGACCGAACACTCACCGTTGGCAAACTTGCCAAGGTGTCTACTCCACGCCAGTTCGTCGAAGCCCGACGAGAGGCCACCGCGAAATGCCATATACAGGCCTTTTCCTCCTGCGCCATGCGTCCGCCGACTGTGACCGCGAAAGTGGCCTGGTAAGTAGGGTCACCGCGGTGAAGGCGACCTGCCTGAGTTGCGAGCGACTGATGGACGCCACCGACTCCCCGGATCTGGAAATCGTTACTGGGGGTGCGATTCTCTATTGCCGGGGCTGCGGGACTCGCCAGGTCATCAGCAATGTGCACTTCGATGAATTCTTGGCTCGCACGCGGAGGGACTGAACCTCAGATGGATGTAGCTGCCTTGCAACGGGCCTAATTTGTGGCTTGGTCGCCCCGCCGCGAGTATGAGCGAGGGCTTCGGCGCGTGCGTTCGCAAGGGACGCCGGATTGGCTTGAACCAGATCGGCTGATGGCGTCCTAGCATCAGATTGCTGCCACATCGGTGATGATCGCCTGTCCGTTGCGCAGATCTGCCACCAGCAGCCGTCCCCCAGCCACGGTCCGACCCACGCTCTCGTTGAGGTAGTCCGCCTGCAGGCGGCCGGCCTCCAGGACGGCCTCAAGTTCGAAGCTGTCCGGACGCCCAGGCAATGGTTCCCCAGGTGACGCTACGCCGCCTTCCAATGGCTGCACCCGTGCCGGACCACCGCCCGCATCCTTGGCATAGGCCGTGGCCATCATCCGGCCGTTCTTTGGTGACCAGCCGCCCAGAACAAGCTCGCTGTGCAGGATGTCCCGCGTCATGCCCGCCTCCACGGCTGCCTGAAGGTAGTACGGCCAAAGGTGGTCCATGACCAGCCCCAGCTCAGCCATGAGCTGCTCCATCGTGAAATCCGCGCGGAAGCTTGCCTTAAGGCACAGCTCGTAGATCTTCAAGAAACACTGGGCGGAGCCACGACTGGCCAGCACCAAGTTGTGCTGAGGGATCAGCAAGAGCTTGGCGCCTGCCGACGGCCTATGAGTCAGCGCGTCTTCGGCCCACGTATCGACCGCGATGAGCACCCGGGAAGCCGACCACTCCGATGTATCAAGCTGCTCTGCAGTAGGGATTGAATATTGTTAGGGAGCAAGTCACGGAGTCGCTTGAGTGGCGCCCATAAGGGCACAGCTAGTCCGCCAGTCGCCCATCGCTTCTTCGGATAACTTGCAAAATATCTAGGACGGACTGACTGCCGGTCGCGCTGCCACCGAACAATCCCGCGCGTGGTGGTTACGGGAGCGGCCCAAACAGCGCCCAGGCACCGACCAGAGGCCTTCCTCGTTAAGCTAAACGTCCCAATCTGAGCCAGCCAGGTTCTCACCGAGACTAGCGGTTCTCCGCGTAGCCCGACGGACGGCGTCAGCAACCGCCTCCATTTCGGAACCAAACCACCGATATCCGTTGACGCAGATGGCCACGGGTTGGTCGCTGGGCTGCGGATAGCCAGGGAGGAGCGCATTCAGCTGCTTGGCCGCTTCGCGGACGGTCAGCTGGCGAAAGCCGGGATGCGCTGCCCAATGATCGAGAAGAAGCACAGCACCAGGAGTCATGGCGGTTTCCTTCACTAGCCGGGCACTCAACACTCACGCTCTGCCGGTAAAGGGTGTGCGAAATTTGTGCTAACCGTGATTCACATCTTTTTCTGCGTCCCAGCGTGTTGCCATGCTGAGCCGCCCCGACGAGGGCGCCTTCGTGCCAAACACAGGCCTTTTCTACCTATATGAAGTGTCAGGCAAGCCTCGGCGAGCCACTGAGGTTACCTGCGAATCGATCAGCTCGGTCCGCGCAGAGTGCCTTTCCTGTCACGAGATGATCAGCATGTCCTCGCCGCCCCTCCTGGTGAACATTGCCGGAGGTGGAGCAGCCCTTCAGTGCCCAAGCTGCGGCGTCAGGCAGGCCGTATCCGGAGCGAGATTTGCGGACCTCATCCAAAGATCTTCCGCTACGCCTCCCACAAGCAATCGTCAGACTTCGTTAGATCAGCTGTGACGTAAGCCAGAGCACATGCAACGGGTGACGAGTCTGGCTGATTAACCCAAGCCGCCAGCCTGAGTCGAAAAGCCCCCCACGTCGTTGACGAGATTTCCAACGATCTGCTTGGCCAGAGCTTCTGCGGCAGTCAAAGCGCCCAAGCATGACGAGGCTCTCCAGTTGATACGATCGGCCACAACGTCTCCGACCTTGAGTGAGAGCAAGGTCCAATCCGCGGCGCTGCTCCTCCAAAGCTCTGCGGAATAGCAATAGCCATCGACGGACAGCTCTACGGTGTAGCAAGCCTCATTGGATCGAGTGCCCATCGGCGTCCTTCGCAATGTCATGATCCGGAAGGCATCTAGTCGACTTTCCCCGGCGTAGCCTCCATGCACGCTCAGCCAATCCCGCAAGACCCAATAAGCAAGCAAATAGCGACGCAACTCCCAGCAGACTGATCAGCAACTTCATGGGGCGCCTCGTGGCGGAAATTACGTTTCTAGAATCGAAATGGATCTCCCGACGAGTTCGAATGTAATTCCAGGACCCCCAATGGAACTGAGACCTGCATCACCATTTCTCGTATGAGATACAAGGAGGCGCCAAAGTTTCGACTCATGGTTCGTCGATAGGCCCACCACTGGGTGAACCTCCTTGGCTGTCTGCCGGATACGCGATGCGTAGGTGCGAAACACGCCACCCTCCATGTGACCTAAAACGGCCACTGTCTCCAGTGACTGCGTATCTCACCGCAAGAAGTGCGGCTTTTCCCTTACCCACGTGCCAAGCCCGAATCTTGTCGTAGGCATATCTGTAACGCGCAACATGCATCCGCATCTGTCCCAGTCATTCGTTTAAGCACTGCTCGAGAATAGGCGAGCTCCGACACATCTTGATGTATCGGAGCTAACTTCCGTCAACACTTTGACGCAGCATCCGATCCTCCAGCAGGTCTTGCCAACAGGTGGCGAGAGCCGTGCGATGGCGATGCTGCTGACCAGCGAGCCGCCGGCGATGGAGGAGTACCGCGTCAGCCGGGCCGTGAACACCCCGCGCAACAACGCCGAGGCGCTGCTGCGCCAAGTTGCCTGACTTACCTTCCCACCTCGACTGCGTCCGGCCGAATGGCGCGGAGCAGGCCCTAGCTGCCGCCCGACATGGATGCCAGGCGTTGCGCTGATGCTCATCGTCGCCCCGAAGACCAGCGCCGCTCCATCGGACCGACGGATGTCCGACATCGGCAGGTAGCCCGAGGTCTTCACCCTGCCCAGCCGGCCGGGTAGATGTCCTCCCACGCGATTCCCGCGAACAGGCTCGCCACGTCGGCCGCCGTCATCAGGCGCACGCGCTTGTAGCTGCCGTTGTAGGCCAGCACCGAGCCCATGGGGAAGTGCGCTGCTGTTTCAGGATCCAGCGCATCAATGGAGGAAAGCGTTGCCGTCCCACCAACCTCAGCGTCGTCCTCTAGCTCTTCCACGCCCCCATTGTCGATGAAGCAAGGTATCCACATTGTGGTGACGCAGATGGCCTTGGAACACTTCCAGCACCTCGTGGTGGCCTGCACAGGAGGGCGTAACTTGGGGCGACAAGGTTTAGATGGGTCATCAGGCAGGTCGGCGTATCCGAATGATTTTGACTACCGAGACGCCAACGCCTGGCAGCCCGAAGCCATTGATAAACCAATTTTTTTGGAACTAAATAGATTGGATCCATGCCGCGAAGTTTGGCCTGACGCGGGCGACCCTAGAGTTTGCATTAAGAAATAAATCCCCGCTCATTTTTGATTGACGTTTAGAAAGCCCGTCGTATCTGCACTTCCATTGTAAACAATGGAAGCAAGGCAGTGACGAAGTCGCAGACCGAAATACTAAATAGCTACATCGAAGCACCCGATGGTGGGTTGGTCTTGGAAGGCCTCCAGGTTGGCCGTGTGAAGTTCGGGAAGATCACAATATCAACCGGTGAGGGTGCCTTCAGCGCCCAAGACCTAATCACGGCGGGCCGTCTGGACTTGCTGCACCCAATCAACCAGGTTCTGGACCGAGTCAACGCCTCGCTCCCAAATACGGGCAACTAGAGCATTGCGATCGATCTGCGGCGCTGAGCTAGCACGCTCCGCAAGCGCGCAGACATGAGCCATTACCTCAAATGTTAGCGGTCGCTGCTCCCCTACTAGCTGGGCTAGCCGGACTAGGTTAGACCCATGCTTGATAGCTTCTGGTGCGCATCGCGCATCACAGACAATTCCTTGCCGAGGACGAAGTCGCCAGGAATACTCGACAATTCTTGTCTCGTCTGCCCCCAAGGCTGTTCAAGTGCCGACTCGGCCGCGAACTCGTTACAAGTTCGGTGCAGCTCATGCAACCGCCGGAGTCTTCGATCAGGCCTTCGGGGCCTGCAGGGGTCTCCCAAGAGGCATCTGCGAGTGCGTCGGACCCGAAATGCGGCGCCGCCAGCAGAATCTTGGCTTGATCGATTGCGGCTTGCGGCGCGTCGAGGCTGTCGGAGAACGTAAGGTCGAGCATGCCGGTCAGCTCAACGGCGCGTTGCCTCCAGTCCTCCAGTTTATTAGCAAGGTCAGCCATCTCCCGAATCAACCGGTCCCGATCGTTCGGCAACAGCGTCTCGTTCTCGACACCGGCCCAAGCGTGCTGGTCTGGGACGCCCATTGTGCGGGCACGGTCAAAAAGATCCTGAAGCAGCTTCTGGTTTTCTCCCACTCTGTCCCACGCCCACTCGAGCGGCGAATCGAGTCGGATATGCGCTGTGACATGCCCCTCCCGACGCAGCCGGACAAGGTTGCCGAACACTTCGTAGGGCGTCAGTTTCGACGGCAGGAGTTCTTGGTGCAGGCGCAAGGCATGGGCGTTAAGCAAATCGCGCCGCTCAGTGAGCTGACGAACGATCGGACCGCTGTCCTCCTCGGCCAGTGGGCTCAAATTCCATGTGAGCCGTAGTTCTTCGAGCAGGGCTCGCTTGTTCGCCTTGTTGCTGTGAAGCTCAAGACACGCGGCGCCGAGGCGAACTTGGTCCAAGCGCCTCTTCACAACTTCCAGTGCCGCCAGCTTTTCCGCCACGAACAACACGCGCTTCTTCTCGGCAATCGCCCCAGCAATAATGTTGGCGTTCGTCTGGGACTTGCCGGTGCCCGACGGCCCTTGGACCACAATGCTCCGCCCCTTAAGCACATCATGGACGACGAGGGACTGGGAGCTGTCGCTGTCGACGACATGGCGCATATGCTCCGGGTCAACAGTAGCGTCAATGTCCTCATCGTTGGTGGAAATAGCCGCGCCGGAGAAGCCGTCCGAAACTACGCCAACAAGTGCGAAACGGGAAACATTGCCCATACCTAACGCTAAGCTCGTGGCGTAGTTGTAGCGGCCTCTGACTTCTACGCTCTCCCGGCGGTCGCGAAGTACCGGGCTGGTCCCCATTTCTGGGCGCCCAGGGCTTGCTAGTTTGAATCGCCCAGGGTTTTGTAGACAGTCGTCAGCCGTTTAGTGCGTACTGCTTCTCGAACTCTACCGGGGACAGCCCGTCGTTGGAACTGTGCCGCCGTTTTGGGTTGTAGAACATCTCGATGTACTGGAAGACGTCGGCCCGTGCCTCGTCGTGATTGCTGTAGATCCTCCGCTTAATACGCTCCCGCTTCAGTAGCTGGAAGAAGCTCTCCATCGCTGCGTTGTCATGGCAGTTTCCTCGTCGACTCATGCTGCACACGATGTCGTGCTCGCGCAGGAAGCTCTGCCAGTCTTCGCTGGTGAACTGGGTTCCCTGGTCGGAGTGAAGCAGAAGCCCGGGGCTTGGCTTGCGCCGCCACACTGCGGCCAATAGCGCCTGCAAAACCAGGTCCGTATGTTGAGTTGGTCGGGTTGCCCATCCAACGACCTGACGCGAAAACAGATCAAGCACTACCGCCAAGTACAGGAAGCCGTCGTACGTGCGGATGTAGGTGATGTCCGTGACCCACGCGCGATTTGGCTCATTGACTTTGAAGCCGCGAGCCAGAACGTTCTTGGCGACTGATCCAACAGGGCCGCTCAATGGGCGTGGTCGCCGACCGTAGCCGACCATTGCCCGCAGCCCCTCGCTCTTCATCAAGCGTGCCACGCGATGACGACTACACGTCTCGCCAAGCTCGCGCAGATCTGTGGTCACTTTGCGGTGGCCATACACAGAGCCGCTTTCCAGCCAGCTGTGCTTGATTAGGCCGAGCAATCGCTGATCGTCCTTGTCGCGAGCGCTTGCCGGCTCTTTTAGCCAGGCGTAGTAGCCACTGCGATGGACGCCAAGCATCCGACACATCGCCGCGAGGCCGAACTCATCTGCGTGTTGCTTCATGAAGGCGTACTTTGCTCTTACCCCTTTGCAAAGTACGCGGCGGCTTTTTTTAGGATGTCTCGCTCTTCAGTGACCCTGCGTAGCTCAGCCTTGAGGCGGCGCACTTCCGCGTTCTGGTCCTGCTCGACACGCCGGCCAACATCGCCTTTGCCTTGTTGCCGCTTCCAGCCGTAAAGACTGTGGATCGACACGCCCAGTCGCTCGGCAACCTCCGCTACCGGACGGCCGTACTCAACAATCTGCCGTACCGCCTCGATCTTGAACTCATCGGTGTACCGCTTCGTGCTCATAACCACCTCCGCCTAAGCCATAGTTTATGGCTGCGAGGTGTCTACGGAACCCTGGGCGATTCAGATCCGTGAACTGGAAACGCAATCAAAAGTACCTTCCTCGACCCAGGCGTTTGTATGCCTTGTTCTTCAACAATGGCTGTTGCTATGTGGGGCAGACTGTTGACCGCGCCCAGCGCGAGAAGCAGCATCGGAGCAGCCGCGGGGGCTGGCAAGGCAAGCCCTTCACCTTTGTCCCACTGGGCGTCATGACGGGCACGCAGGCCGACGCTGAACTGCATGAATACGCTTGGCGCTACAAGGCCTTTCAGAAAGGCTGGCGGATCTACTCCAAGCCGCCGGGCATCCTCATCCGTGATCCCCGTCGGCGGACGACATGGCACATGAAAAACCTGGCGCATGGGCTCACGTGGCCCGCCAACACACCTGCACCAGGAGGGATGGCAGGCACGAGCGGCGGCCTGCTCTGGAGTGGATTCAAATGGCTATTTCTCTACCCCGTCTTGCTCGCATTGGCGCTGTCGGCGTCACGCATCGTCCTGAGCTAGGTATGCCGCGCCTACAGGGCCACTGCCATTTCGGCGCTCGCAGTTCGGGCACCACCAAGATCAACCTGCTGACGTCACTCTTCTCGGAGCGCCTCGTCGGCCATCCGCTCATCAAACGCGGCGAAGCGCTGATACAGCCCTTCCACATCGGCCGGAACGCCAACACCCAGATGGTTTGCGAGCCGCTGTATGCCCACGAAAACATAGCGGCACGACGTCATCAGAAGCTGATCAAGATCCTTTTCCTCCGGACCTATGCGTATCAACTCTAGAACGTCTCCATTTGTCACCAGCAGGCCTTCCAAAGACTTCGGGGAAAAATGAAGCGCCTCAGAGGCCATGACGAACCTGCCATACATCAGGTGATCCACGCCACCTATCTGAGCCCAATCAAGTGTCTTGATGTCACGGGCCGTCCGTCCCTGCTGATCTTTGAAGTCGGTCAAACGGTTCGTAGCCTCTACTATTTCCTGCCGCAACTCCTCATCCGACGGCTCGCGGACCATCTCAGGGGGCCAGTCCTGGCGGAAGTTGAGGATGTCGCCCAACATCTTCTTCCGATTCAAGACGTCTTGGATCAGATAGTCCTGAAGCAACTCAGGGCGAGCTATTAAAGCCGACAGACGGGCCAGCGCCTCCATTAAGCTTCGTTGGTGCCCCAGCGCTTCGGTGTAGAACCCGTTCACTGCCAAGAGGGCCAGCGCACGAAGCCCTGACACCTGCCTGATGAGAAGGCAGGTAGGGATGAGCTGATGCGGATCGTCGGCCGATATCTGAAGTTTGGCGACAAAGAGCTCACCAGCGGTTGCAAGCGAGCACGTGACTTCTAGGGACTCAGCATGTCGGTCAAGCATTTTTTCGACATGTGGACCACGGCGACGGACGGGATCAGCATACTGGGATGGCATGGGTTCCATTCCTCCTTCCTTTGAAGCGGTGGGTGCCCGACTGTCCGACATCAACCACTGAGGATAGCTCGAGTCAGTGAAATCGTGCCGTTCGGCTGTGCTGCGGCCTCCGCGAACTATAATGCTCTCACTCGTAGGTTAGCGCCCCAGTCCCTGCTGTAGCCGTGGGGCCGGAATCTGGGACCCTTCCAGAGATCCTGCCCGCATGGGCGCTCGTTGACGGCCCTGATCGAAAACCTCCAAGGGCCGACGGGCCTTGCGCTCGCTGTCGCTCATTGCACGTCGGGTTCCTTGCCCTTCTTTGTGCTCGCGGAACAGCGCATCGAGCTTGCTTTGAAGAACCCCGGCCTGCGTCCCAACGCTCTGCGCTGGCGGGCTGGCCGCAGGCTGCTCTCTGATTCCGGCATCGAGCACGGTGGCCTTCAGCCGCTCCAGCCCCAGGCGCTCGTTGAGCCGCTCCACGTCATGGTAAGTGCCGTAAAGCTTGTAGCTGCCTTTCGTGAGCCGAGTGAAGGCCACCAGGGATGACGCGTTGTCCATCATCCCCAAGTTCATGAGATGGAACACCTCGCGCTTGCCCTGCCCCTGAGATTTATGAACGGTCACCGCGTAATCGTGGACCAGCGCTTTGTGCTCGTGGGTGTTCCACACCACCTTTCGCCCGTTTTCCTTGGGATTCTCTGACCGCAACGTGCCGGTGATGTCATAGCCGCCTGAGCGCGAGGGCTTGATGGATTGGATGGTGGCCTGGGTGCCGTTGACCACCCCCAGGTCTTTGCTCTTGGCGGTGAACATGATCCGGTCCCCTTCCACCAGGGCCAGATCAAACCTTCGGCCATTGACGCGCCCCTCGACCACCACCTCGTCTGTGCCGATCTCGCCGCGCTCCTTCAGCCCTTGGCGAATCCCGGCGTTGAGCGCGCCCACCTCGGCCCGGCTATGCGCCAGCACCAGCTTGTCGTCCAGCACGGCGGGGTTCTTGAAGAAGTCGTTCACCAAGCGCTCGATGGACTTCTCTTGGGAGTGCGCTTCCACAATGGAGTCTATCAGCCGCTGCTTTTGCTCCTCGCCCATATCCAGCGTTTGTTGCCGGCTGCGGGCGCCCTTCTTCACGTCTATCACCTTGCCGCTCTCGTCCCGAGCATAGAATCCCATCGCCGTCTCGCGGTCCTCCTGCCGCGCCTGCCGGCGAATCTCGGTCAACTTCACGTCGCCCACCGCCTGCTTGGTGAGCTGAAAGCCGGACCCGGCCCCGATGGGCTGCAGCTGCTCTGCGTCGCCCTGGAGGATGACCTTGGCCTTCGCTTTCTCTGCATAGGCCAACAAGACTCGGGTGTCGCGGGTGTCCACCATGCCGGCCTCATCGATCACGATCACGTCGTTGGGCTGGAGCTCGCGTTTGCGCTCTGCCAGGTCGTGCAGCATCTGGGCCATGGAAACACTGGGCATCCCTGACTCGGCTTCAAGCTTCTGGGCGGCCTTGTTCGATACACACACCCCCAGGAGCACCATGCCCTCGGATTCCAAGGCCTCTTTGTAGAGCTCGGAAATTGTGGTTTTTCCTGTGCCTGCCAAGCCGCTCAAATTGGCCACCGCTCCACTGTTGAGGCAGATGTGGTCCACGGCCACCCGCTGCTCTTGCGACAGTTGGAGGCCCTTGGCCTGTTCGTAGTCCGCGATGACACGCTTCACAGTCTCCGGGCTGGCGTGGTGCTGGGTCTCCTTGGCTCGGCGGTTGGCAATGTCCACCACCGCTTGCTCGGCTTCCAGCATCCACGGGGCGCAGAACCGATCCTCGGTGTGCTTGCGGGCGAGCGTGAGGCCCCTGTCCTCCTCTGCCAGGCGCTCGGCGTTGACCAGCACCAGGCCATTGTCTTGCTTGAACTGTTCAATGCGGGAATCGAGCCCGGCCGCGTCCAACTTGCCGGCGAATTCCATCCCCAGCACTCGCACCAGGTCGATGTCGTTAAAGACCGCCTCGTTCTGATGCAGCAGCTCCAGCAACTCTGCGTCGCTCTTGTGCTCCACTGCGTCCAGGTTGCCCTGCGCTGCTTTGAGCGTCTCGGGAGTCAGTTCGAATCCTCTCAACGCTTCCTGCCAGTGCTCCACCAGCTCGGCATACGTGGGCTCGTCCTTCTGCTTGCGGGTAGCCTTGTTCGCCTGCTGATTGCTGACCCCGTGCTTCTTGGCGTAATCGAGCAGCGCCATGCGGCGCTTGCTGAACGCGTCGATCACGTCTTGGTTCGCACCGGCCAGGCGTGCGTAGGATCGGTTGGTTTCTTTGCCGTCGTCGTCCAGCTCCCGGACGTGCTCGACCTGGTAGCCCAAGTCCTGAAGGTTCTTGTAGAGCTCCAGCTTGTAGATTTCGTCCATGGCCCGGGCATGCCGGTAGATTTCGACGGCATCGAAGGTCGATTCCTTGCCGTCCTCGCCCAACGCCACCCCGTAGACCAGGTGGTGGGTGTGGAGATCCATGTCCAGGTCTCGCCCGGAAAAGTGCTGGTGGCTGGACCACACCAAGCCGCTGACGCCGATCACGTCTTTGCCGCCTTTCCCGCGGCGGGTCTCGACCATCGATTCCAGCCGGTTCATCGCCGTTGCAGAAGCGGCCTGGTGCGCATTGAGCACGGCGTCGCGCTTTTCGGGCGACTCCATCGCAAACAGGATCCCCACGTCCTTGGGCGCCGACACCGTGACGTCGTATCCCACGCGGTGACCACCAACCACCACGACCTCGGGCCTGCCTTGGGCATCCAGGACGGGATCCCCGTTCTTGTCTACCTTTGCCCGGACTTTCCCTTTGTTTCCTGCGTTCTGGCAAAGCGCTCTCCCCGTCAACGGGTCAAACCCTTGGGCGAGCTTGCCCATTGTCTCGCGTGTGACCGCGGTCGGCAGCAGGTTGAGGTGTGCGGCCATCTTGCCGCCCCAAGCCATGGTGTCCTGCGCATTCCCATCTTTGTCGAGGTAATACTCGGTGAGCATCAGATACTCGACCACGGCGGCGCCGGACTTGTCGTCCGTGCCTTGAGAGGTCAATGTGATGACGTTGAACATGGGGCTCTCCTATGCGGGTGTTCCCCAATGCATAGCAAAAATGCTCAAATCAGCAATGGGAATCGGAGGCCTGGATGATCTATTTCTTCATTGAAGACACCGACGAGATGGTCAAGATTGGCCGAGCCAAAGACATCGAACGGCGCCGTCGCAATCTACAAACCGGGAACCATCGCAAGCTGTTGCTGCTTGGCTGGATCCGCACCGACGACGACGTCCGCGTGGAGAGAGAGATCCACGAACACTTCAACGTTCAGCGAGGCCGCGGCGAGTGGTTTCACATTGACCCAGCGGATGTCCTCCCAATCCTCTCGCACTTTGGCATTGACGGCTTTGTGGGGGGGACGGAGGACTCATTCGCCATCGTCGGTCATGACCGAGATGGCATACCCGAATACATGGGCGTCTGGAGCTGGGGTGACTTGGAGTTCGAAGAGTGCTGCCCGTTTTGCGGATCTTTCTGCGGCATGCATTTCCAAGAGGCTTCTCACATGTATCACTGCATCAACTGCGACCGGCTTGAGAGCTTCGAGTTCTTGTCACCAAGCTACGGCCAGGATGAGGAAGAGCGAGATTGATCTACTTCCGGAAGATGAGTTCCAGCTCATCGTCACTGACGGCGCGGAGCTTCGGCGGCGTTAGCCCCCGCTTCTGAAGCTCTGCGCTGGCTTGATCGGCGGTCAGTTTCAGGACGCGCTGGACCTCCGCGGCGCTCTGCGCGTTGGCTTCGGGCAGGGGATTCTTCTGCACCGGTTGCGCTCCCTGCTTGGTCCACTTCGCGCGTTTCTGGCCATCTCGGACCTCCGGGTAGCTGACGCCCGGCCAGGACAGCAACAACAAATCGCCGGAGCTCTGCACGATGGCCCGGATGCCCCAGCGTTCCTTGCCGTAGTCCTTCCCTTTGCGGAAGCCTAGATCGTCCGTGAGCCGGCCTGGTGAAACCACCGCCCTCGATTCTTCGTGGAGCGTGGCGTTCTTGTCATGCGTGCGCCAGGCAACTGTTCGCTTCCCCATCTTGCCGGCCAGCTCGATTGCGGTTGCGCCTGCCGTTTTGCAGCAGACCACGGTGCCGATCATCGACTCGAACGCTTGGGCGGCCTTGTCTCCGTAGACTTCCTGGACCTGACTCAAGTCCTGCACGCAGGCGACCAGCGAGACGCCCTTGCTTCTGCCCACGGCGATCAACGGCTCAATGTTCAGCTTTCCGGCCGTGGTCAGTTCATCAGAGTAGAAGCCCAGGTGACGGCCTCGCTCATCGTCTTTCAATGCCAGGATTTCAGGAACAACGGTGTTGACCATCGCGCTGATATACGCGCGCGCGAGCAATGGATCCGGCCCTGATTGCACGATCAGCTGTTTGCGTCCTTTGTATTCGTCTTGGATCCAAGCCACCATTGAGAAGCTCCGCTTGGGGTCTCTCCTTGGCCATGCAATCGCCAAGCGATCAATCACGGCGGTGCCGTTTGCCACGCAGGCGAGGACACTGCTGGTCGTATTGGATTCCTCCGACGCGATCAGCATCGCAGCTCTAGGGAAGTAGATAGACATGGCCTCGAACATAGGTCTGGCCGGCCTGGAGAGCAAAGCAGCTAGCTCCGGCCAACCCCAGTCGCGTTGCCGAGTGGCCTGAAGCTCACGAATGCACCCTTCCAGTATCGTCTGCGCGGCCGCAGCCCAGAACGCGCCGGCTCCGGTTTCGGGCTGGATGATCGACTGTGCAAATGCTGCGGCTTGTGTCTGCGTTGCAACATCTTGCCCCACGTCCCAGACGTAGCTCCGCTTATCAAACGGGCAAACGATCACCGGGCGCCGGAAGATAGACGTGAAATCCCCCTTGATGTCATAGATGAACGCCTTTTTGTTCTTACCAATGACCTGGGCGAGGATGTGCTTAAGAATGACGGATTTGCCTTGGCCCGTTCCGCCCCAAATGAACATGTGTTGGGCCCAGTCCTTTTTCGACCGCATCCACTCGGGGTGGATCGAGACAGCGTGCAGCTCAGACTTCGACTCTTTCTTGGTGAGCGAACGCCGGCGAGCTTCAGTCAGCGCATCTTTGCCCTGGAGCAACTGAGCACCGGATACGTGCCAGGTGTTCGAGCGAGGGATGAGGCCCCGGCGGGTGACCCACGCCGACGCCCACCCGGCCAACCCAGCAGCGACGCCAACCCGGGCCAGTGTTTCGACAGTCGCTTGCTCGCGGACGACTTCCCAGAACGCGGCAGCTGGCTCTCTAAGGGAGATGGTGCCGGTGGCGAGGTTGGCCAGCGCTGCAACGCTTCCTATGAGGGCCTGCACGAAGTTCATCAAGGAATGGGAGGATGGGATTTGCCAGCCAACCCAAAGCGCTGCGGGGTAGCTCAAGCCAGCTACAACGGCGCCGCTCAGCAAGGCTTGGGACCAATAGCGGACCGGCCGTGTAGGTGGGATGTGAGAGGGAACGGTCCACGACCAGCAGTCATAGGCCTTAGGCACACGCCGCTCCCCGCTGGAGTGGCGTTTGGACCGGGGCACGGACCGCCCATGCAGCCACACCGCCGCCCCTCAGGGCGGGACGCGCCCCCTGGAGCTTAATTCTCCTGGCGCCGTGTCGATGGGGATGTGCTGAGCTATCCATCCCCCATGTGCATACCCGATTTTGAAGGATTGGCAATCAGCCGCAGATCTTGGCCATGCCACCCAGGATGATCAATGCAGCGACTTGAAGTACGAACGACACGTTGTGCATGTCCAGTTGCTCCAAGTCTTCTCGAATCCAAGCCATCATGCCAAGTAGCCGGCAACGTTAGCGCCCACGTAGCTCACCAGTGCAAACCCACCCAAGGTGAACAACAGGTTCGCCACGTTGTCCACGGCGTAGTCATAAGCGTCAGCGACAATAAACATTCTTGATACTCCCGGCTGTGTCTACTCATTACATATAAGCACAAGTCATTACATTCACAACCCGAGAAATTCCGACCAATCGACATATTTAAATATTAGCCAGATATTTCTTCATGAGCGTTCCAAAGCTCTTGCGAGCAAGCGATTGACCGCCTCGGAAAGAGAGAGGCCTTCCTTCCTGGCGAACGACTCCAATGCCAGCCTGCACCGGCGCTCTATCCGAGCATTGATGGTGTCGGGCCGGAGTGGCTTGAAGCGACAAACTGGTCTTCGCGTAGTCATGTTTTCAGAATGGCCCCGCTTCGCACTTTGTCAAATTGCAGAGCATTCACCACCCTTTGAGCACTTTCGCACCCCCTTGGGTAGATCGGAGTACATGCTATAGAACCCAGCCAGAAAGAGCAGGGCCCCGAAGGGCCCTCGTGCGGAGATCAGCATCGGTCACTGCCGCCAGATGTTCTGACGCTCTCGATCTTGCTTCTGCCAATCGAAGTTGGCCTCATCCTGCTTGAATCTTTGCTGCTCCCCCAACGCGGTAGCAGCGAAGGTCGCCCCGCCCCACTTTCCGGCTCCGAAGCTGGGGTAGTCCACCCGGACCTCCTTGTCCTTTTGGCGCTCTTTGCGCCACGCCTGAATGCGAGAACTGGGCGTTTCCACTTCGCCTTCGCGCTCCTGCTTCTTCTGCTCCTGTTCCGAAGGCATCATCCCCAGGCGCTGTCGCTCTCGCACGGTCTCATGAAGCTCCTCCTGCATAAGCTCCATGCGCTGTTGGTGCTTCATCACTTCGCCTGGCTCCGAGCGGCGCGCCCAGTCCCGGATTTCCCGACGCGTCTCCTTCACGCCGGCCTCCAACGCCCCCATCTTCCTGTCGTACTCTGCTCGCTGCTTGAACATAAAGGCGCTGGGACGGCCCAACACTTCCATTTCATGCCTTTGTTCATTGAGTTCCTGAAGCTGCTCCTCCAGCTGGATGACTGGACTTGGGTCCAACCGCTTGTCCAACGATCGCTGGAGCTTCTCGACCCCCTGTTTCTGACGCTCTGCCTGTTGGTCCAAAGCAGTCCACAGTTTGGCCTCCGGCGCATTGCTGGCGGCCATCCTCTCGCGGAACTGTTGGTCTTTTTGTTGCTGCTCAATACTGCTCATGCTTTACCTCCTGTCTTGGGACGATTGGTGAGGAAGCGACCTACGCTGCCTCTCTCTTTTCATTGATCGCTTTGACGACTTCGTCAACCCTGTCCAAGGGAAGGTATGGCGTCTTGCAGATGTCTGACCGACGCACCCCCGCCCTGTTGAACCACAGGATGAAGCGGCCTTGTTGGTTCAAAAGACCCGTGAACTCTGCCTGGGTAAACAACGGTTGGGCCTCACGGTGGCCCGAAGCTGGCACTTCAATGTCCTTGGTCGCCTTGACACCCTTCTGCTTCTGGCCGACCCATCGAGTCTTGGTCACCGGGTCGACGTGGGTTGCGATCAAGCGGCCTGCTCCTGCCCGGCGCAGCTGTTTCATCCCCGCAGCATTGGGGTGGTCCGGGTCAAACAGAGCGTTGTCCATCGCCATCTCGATCCCGCCCGCATAGTCCAAACCAACCGCCTTCTGTTTGTACGTGGTCATTTCCTCAACACCGAAGCGGCTCTCCGCGTACTTGTAGCTGGTCGGCGTCGTTCTGCCCAATGCATAGTTCTGAAAGCTGCCCAAGAACTGATCGGCCGAGTCCCCTGGCAACTTCACGCGGATTCCGTCCACGTTTTGCGTGGCGTAGAAGCAGGCCATCTTCGTTTGGCGACAGATCGGCAAGATGATCTGGTCTTCGCGGCCGATGAGGTTCTGGCACTCGTCTTTAATGAGGATGACCGGCAACTCTCCGCGCGCCCTCCACTCTTCCTCAGGTACTTCGTTGCGCAGTTTGATGCCGTTGTTAAGGCGCTGTGCGATGAGGTTCTGGACCAGGATGCCGGCGGTTCCATGCCGGGTGTCCGGCACGTTGACGCCTAGGGAGACGCCCTTCAACACGTCACTCACGTTGACTTGGCCGCGCTCGATGCTGTGCCAGGGGACCCCGGCGGAGTCCACCAGATATTTGCCTCTCATCAGCGGCGTAATCCGGCGGTCCACGTTCGCCATGAAGCTGCCGCGGGTCTCTGCCGGGTAAGTCGGCCACCTCTTCAACACGAACTCGAACGACATTTGGAGCAGCGAGCCGCTGATCAGCAGATCGGGGTGGATGGTCTCACGCGCACTTTCCAAGCGGTGTGCCCAATCGACCTTGGCGGCTGCGTATTGCTCGTCATTGCCCAGATGCAACGGGTGAACGCCCAGAAAATTCGCGGCCGCCAGCAGGCTCTCTCCTGGCAACGCGCTGGTGTTGGTGGTCCGGATGTCGTTGATGGCGATAAGCACTTTGTTGAGTCTCTGCATCGTCCATTGCCACTCGCGCTCCTGTGCCAGGGCGTCCTTTCGGACAGCCAACCGCTGTTCCAGATCTGCGATGGCTTGGTCAAGGTCGGACGTTTCAATCCCACTGGCCTCGTCGCGGTCTTTCACCAGCAGAAGGCCTTGGATCTCGTTCTCCAATCCGAACTTCGCCGAGGCGTCCAGCGCGCGAATGAAGAGCTCATGCTGGTGCAAAGCTTCCAAGATCACGCAGGCGTGGTCGATGAGGTCGGCCGATACGCTCTTCCAAATGTCCCCGTCGTCGTCTTCCATGCGGGTGTTCGTGAGCGCGGCCTTGACGCCCTGGGCGTCCAGACCTTCGATAAGGCCCAGGTGCACCCCCGTCTCGATCACTGTTTCAAGCATGCCGCGCACCTCACCGGCCAGCGCTCCTTTGCCGCAGAAGACGGCAAAGGCGCACGGGTAGCCCGACTTCAAGATTTCAGCCATGAGCCAACGGATGTAAGCGGACTTACCCATGCCGCTCTCGGCCCAGATCATGGTGTGCATGAACATGTCTTCGATGGTGATGCCGGCCGGCGAGTTCGTGTCGTAACAGAACCGTGCCCCTTTCTTCTTCTGGTGACCAAGGGCCGTGCCGAACTGGATGAAAGGACTCTTGTCAGCCAGCGCCTTGCGCACCTGAGCCTCCAAGGCCTCGGCAGTGGACGATTCCAGCAAGCCGTGCTTGCCCAGTTGGAACCGTGCGCTCTGAGATTGGAGAACCAAGGTGCGTTCTTTGTAGTCGCGGGCGTAGTAGACGAAACCATAGGCCCCAGCCAGCGCGAACCAAGCAAAGCCCGCGATGACCGGTGGCAGAATCATGGTCGTCACCAGCGCTACCGCGATACCAGCGCTCCAGCCGAAGAAGCTCTTCAACCGTGACCAGCGTCCACCCCATGCCTCTTGGTCGTCCTCGACGGGGGCGGCGAGACAGTAAACGAACCCACCCATCAGGTAGAGACAATAGCCCGCCACCACGATGTCCAGTGCTAGACCACCATCCCCAGCGGCAGCTACCAAACCCTTGGCGGCCGCGAGCGGCAAAACGAAGGTCAATGCCGCTGCACGGAAGGCTTCGACTGCACCCTCGCTCCGGAAGATGGCCCAGGCATAGGGCACCGCAGCCACAACGAGCAGCCAAGCGAGCCATCCCACGTAAGGAACCAGCGTCAGGGCGGCAATGGCCGAGCCCAGTATCGGGAGCGCTGCATACATGAGGAACAGCGCAGTGCTGTCGCCGCCCTGAAGCTTGTCCGACGGCGCCACCCGGCTTTCGATCAGCCGTCCGTCTCTGGTCAGCTCGACGCGGCCTTCTTGGTTTTGCAGGTCCAGCGGTGCCGACGGCCAGAAGACGGCGAACTTCTCGTCTTTCTCGTCCATGCCCTTGGGCACCACGTAGGTGTCGGTCGTCTCGTCGTAGACCGCGCCCAGATCCTTAGCGTTCTCCTCGCGCCCAGCCGGGACCACCAGCTTACGGCTGGAGACGCGGTTGTGTGCGTTGACCAGGCCCTGCACGTTCTTATAGCTGACCGCCGCCTTCAGGCGCATGGCGCCCACCACGCCCTGCGGCGCGGAACGGAGGAGGATTCGGTGCTTGAGGTGGGTTGCCAGATCCAGCAGGCTGTAAAGATTGATGTTCATGATTATTTCCTCCCTTGTGCAGCCATCTCGTTCCACACCTTGGAGCAAGGGGCAATGTCAGCGCTCGCGTAGATCCCCGTTCTGGCTTTTTCCTCGCAGTCCCGTCGAACCGCAGCAGTTGCCGCTTGTGGAGCTGCTACTTGGATGCGGCTATTACCCGTGGCTGCCTGATCCGCGCCCTCCCCCTTCCCGCTCATCATCGAAGCCAGGTTGGCGAAGCCCTTCTTGAAATCGAGGCCCTTGGCCACACTCACTGCGCTCCCGACCGCGGAACTGCTCCAGTTTGCAAACGGCGCTGCGATGACGGCACATCCCAAGCTCACGGCCAGCACGGCCAGAAACGTCGCCTTCGGAATCTCTCGTTTGCTGATCTGCCGGATGGCTTCCGCCTGCTGCTGACCGCGAGACCAGGCCTCCAGTTCTCCCTTGTGCTGCTCAATCGGGCGATCCACGATCAGGTCGTAGTAGCTGTCCTTGATAGCCGTCGGAACATTTTTTAGTCCCAGTTCTTCGGGACGCTCTAAGAACTTCTCCCCGTGCCAGCGCATGAAGCGGGACGTGAATGAAACCCCCGTGCCTTTGTAAGGCAAGAAAAACCAACCCAACATAGAACCCTCCCTTTTCAATAGTTACTTATTCTTTGTAGCCAATGTCTTGGTTTGAGCAAGGGGATCAGTTGATCCCCGCCTTCTTTGCCCACGCGTCCATGTCGCTGTCGGCCTTTTCTTGCCACTGGGTTTCCTCCCGGGGTTTTTCCGCTACTGGTTTCTTAGCCACGGGTGGTGCCTTGGTCTTTGCGACCGGTTTCGCTTTCGAAAACGCAACGGCTGGCTTTTTGTCTGTTTGAGGAGCTGGCTTGGTTTCCATCGCCACCGGCAGAGCAGCGACTGGCTCCAACGCCTCGGGGGCATCAGCCGGAGCAGGTGCGGGGCTCTGCTCATCCGGCAACGCCGACGGCGCTTCGACTGCAACCGGGGCAGGCACGGGTTCAGGTGTCGCTGCAGGGGGAGCTTGCTCAACCGCTAGGGCCGGCTTCGCTGGAGCGGTGACCGGAGCAACCAACGCGGGAGCGGGGCCGGCAGCGGCAGTGGGAGCGGAATCGCTTTTGTTGGAGCCGTGGCTGACCCACCATGCAATGCCTCCCCCCAGCACCAGACAGGCGACACCGGCCCCGGCGGTGATCTGCCAACCCGTCTTGCGGCTGGCGGTTGCTGGGGCCGAGTCAACCGATGCGGCGTGCGGTTGCGAGTGCTCCGGTTGAACAGTGGCCGCGTCCGCGACACGGGTCTCGGTTGCGGACTGGGGCAATGCCTCCACGTCCTCCATTGCCTCGGCAACACCGGGAAGGTCAACGGTCGGCTCTGCCACTTCCTCTGCGGTGAGCACTTCCGTCCCGTCCGGCTCTGCGGCTCCCGGTTCGACAGCGACCACCGGAGCCAGCAGCTCTTGGGCGCTGCTCAGCTCTTCCAGTGCTGCCGATGCTGGGGCCAGAATCTCCGTGGGTGTCACCGCTTCCGCTGACTGGGCGCGGGCGCTCTGCTCCGCCAATGCATCCCGCCCGGCTTGTTCTTGCTGTTGCCGCGCCTGCTCAGCTGCGGCGGCTTCCCTGCATGCCTTGGACTCTTCTGCACGACGTGCCAAGGCGTCCTGGGTTTCCTTGGTCTTCTCGACGGCTTTCTCCGTGAGCTCCTTGGTTTTGCGTCCAAAGACTCGGCCCCAGTGCTTGGCAGCGTTCAATACCTCGCCACCGCCTGCTGGTGTTGAGCGTTCGGTGGGCGTGGATGCCGGTGACGGGCCGGTGTCGTCATCAAACAGCTCGGCCAGCTCCTGGAGACGGCGCAGTTCTTCGGGGCTTTGTGGGGTGTTGGTCATCGGGTCCTCCAGGAGATTGAAAAAGATTTGAGCCAGCGGGCTTTTGCCCCCCAGCTCTCGGTTGGCATCAGCGAAGGTCTGGGATTGGGCTGATGGTGATCGCGTATTCGCCGTAGCCGCACTGGTCATCGACCGTGGCGTTCGCCAGCGCGCCACGCTTTGCCAGTTCAACGACCGGCACCTGGCACACGTTGGCCTTGGCACCGCTAAAGCTAACCGTGAGCTTTTCCTTGCTCGCCTTGAGCAACGCTGCAAGCTTGTCGAGCGTAGTGCTGGTCTTCTGGCTCAATGGCTGCATGTCGGCGGCCGGGTAACGGATGACCAGCTTGTCAAGGGCTTCGGCCTGGCCGTCCTTGGCGTCGACGGTCTTGGTGTGGAGCTGGGCGTCCAGGCCAGCAGCCTTGGCTTCTGCTTCCAGTTCGCGGAACTCCTTGAGCTGGGCGCCATAAGACGCAACGCCCCCGACGACAGCCCCAGCAGCGCAGGCAGCAATAGCGGCCTTGTCCTTTTTGCCAGTCAGCAGCGCGAGGCCCGCACCGGCTGCACAACCCAACCCACCAGCTTTAAAAATGCGCAGCTTGTTGGTCTTCTGGGGTTCGGGTGGGGGGGTGTCCTGGGCGAAAGAGAGCCCGGGGGCCAGCATTGCGGCGATGATGAGAGCGAGAGTGAAGCGTTTCATTGAGAGTCCTCCTTTGAGGCAGTTGGGAAAGGGGTTACGAACGGCTGGCATGACGCCGCCAATCCGCGCTGTTGTCTGAAGGGGTCGGTTCGGTCGTGGCGCGTGCCAGCGCGTTCTTCGGCGCCGCCATGGCTGGAACCGCGGCGTCGGGCTCCTGCTGGGCCAGGAACTGACTGAAGGCCTGAAGGGTCTTCACCACCAGGTCCTCGTTCGCCTGCAATGCGGCGCTCTGCTCTGCCCGCATGTCGGCGAGTGCGCTTTCCAGGGCCAGGGCATTCCGTGTTTCGGATTCGCGGACCGAGGCCCGGATGTCGTTCAACGCATCGGACGCTTCCAGCCCTTGCATCACGCCACGGCTCTTTTCCAGAACGGCGAGGCGCAAATATTTGTTGAGCGAAACACCCTGCTCTTTCGCGCAATACCGCGCGCTCTCCAGCTCATCGGGAGCGATGTTGAAAGACTTTGTTAGAAGCGACGGACGAACCACTTAACCCCCTGCATTGAAAATCCATACCCAATGGATTAGCAGAGGATTTAAGAAGCGCAAGCGGGCTAACCGATATCACTTTGCTTCTCTGCGTTCCCCGAACTTTTTCATCCGATCTTTTGGCTAGATTGTTAGCCAAGTCTGAAAGCAAGGCACAGCAAGGCGCTTACGGGTGGAAACGCGCAGCGTTTCTAGCCAAGCCGGAACCCATCGGAGGTGCGACTTGTGTATAGCCCACTCCCTTCACCTTTCGGAGAACCTTTAAAGGTGACTAGGGAGACAAGTCGGTTCCTCGCAATCGTCCCCCAAGTTTTCGCTCCACCACTCTTGCCCTTCCGCTTTTCCCCGGTAGAAGTTTAGGAAAGCCCCAATCCTTAACGAACCCGGAGACCCCTATGCCCCTCGCCTTCGCCCCACCGCTTCCATCCAATCCGTTCCGCTTCCCCCCTGCAAACCATCCAGCCCCAGCCCCCGTCACCCTGGTCACCTACAATCAGCGACGCCCCTCCGTCCGTAACAGCACCCCCGATAGCCCCCACGTCCCCGCCCCACTGTCACCCCCTGTTTCCGCTGATCGATTCCTTGGGTTCGGGTGGTCGGGTGCTGGGGTTCTGCAGTGCTGCTCGGGTGTTCGGAAAGCCCTGCCTCAATCCGTTTTAGTCAACTCTGCTCGGGTGTTCAGCTGGGCATGTGCTTGGGTTCCTGCGCTCGGTGCGAGTGCCTGGAAAGCGCTGACCCAATCTGTTTTAGTCAAGCGGGTTGCCCAGGCTCTCGTTCATTGCGCCCCGGCATTCGATCTGCGGTTGGGGGTTGAGTGCTGGCTTGAAAAGGGATCAGCGAAGCGGGTTCTTGGTTGGGGATCGGCGGTGACTGGGTTGGTTCGACAGGCTCGGCGAATCGTTTTAGTCGAATCTTTTTCAAGCCCCTGCAACGCCCCTCTGCCTCCGCTTTGCGATCCGCTTGGTGGGTCTGCGTTGAACGGCTGGGGGACTTCCCATGCTTGAGCTCGCCCCCTTCCTTGATGCCATCGCCCGAGCCAACGCCCCGCTCGAAGGCAAGGCCAATGGGTGGCAACGCAAAGCGGGCTTGGCGGAGTTCGACAACGCCTGCGCCTTCTGCTCCGATCCTCTGGACCTGTCCTCTCCCAAGTCCTGGACTGCTACGTCGCTGGTCCCCGCGCAACTGGGCGGCCCGGCTGGCGTGGTGGAGAACTGGGTGCCTGCCTGCCGTTCGTGCGCTGCTGCAAAGGGTCTGCGCGATGTCGTGAGCTGGTCAGTGTGGAAAGCGTCGGCGGCCCCTGACCGGGTTGCCTTGCTGCTGGCCCGGCGGCATGCTGCGTTGCTGTATGCAGAGAACCACTTCACCCCGTTGAGCCGTCACTCGAAGCGTGAGCGGCTGCTGGCTCACTTGGGCTCTCGTTTCGACAAGCCCCGCTTCCGGGTCTACGCGTGGGCTGGTGGGGTGGATGGAGAGCGCTGTTGCTTGGTGGGCTGGAGCACCCGCGCCGGGGATCCCACGGCGATTGGTGAGGTCCTACTGGCATTACGAATGAGGGATGGGGCCGAGGTGCTGGCCGAGGGCCAGGTAAGCCTTCTACGGCTTCCGCCAGATGGGTTCCTAGGGGCGGTGTGGGCGTTGATTGAGGCCCATGGGATCGTCGTGCCCTTGGGGGTGCCAGGCGGTGGCCCGCTTGATGGAGAGGACTGGCGCGAGTGCTGGCGCCACCGAGTGCAGGACCCGGTGAGCAACCATAAGCGGGTGCCGATGACCGGCGGTCTGGCGCTGCCTCATGCTCCCCGTGTGCTGTCCACGAAGCCTGACTCGGTTCGCCGGCTGGCCCAACTGCGGGCTGCCAGACGGGAAGACAGGCAGGCGGAAGCCGAGCTGCTGTATCGCGAAGCGATGGCGAGGAAGGCACGTTACCTGGAGCGGGTGAGGCGTGGCCTGGAGGAGCCTATGGAGCTCAACGCCTACCGGGCTTGGGCGGATGAGGTGAGGCAGCTCGGCTGGCGTGGGCGTTGCTGGAGAACGAGTGCCGGGGGAATGAAGCAAGCTCTCTGATTTAAGATGTAGACCCAATACAGCTGCAGGCTCCTTCAAGGCGTTGCAGTTAGGCAAGTAGGAAGCTTCAAGGATGACCAGCGATTGGCGCCCCTCAACCTGGGGCAGAGTTCTGACCCGATCACCCCACTGGTGGCTTCGGCTGGATGGGGACTACGTCGAAATCAGTCTCAACGGCCAGCGTCACCGGGCCTTCATTGACGATGCTCAACGGGTGCATGTCATCCCAGGAACGTTCTGGTCCCGTGTCGAGGTAGAGCTGGAGAAAGGCCCGTGGTTGACGGCCGATGGCCTGAAGAATGTAGAGGGAGAAGCCCTCACCGCTGCCATTGAGCACCTGCTGTTTGAGCGCCGCAAGCGCGAGCGCAAGGCACTGTTTGATGCTGTCCTTGATAGCATCCGCACTTGGCTAAAGCAGGCACGATTGCTCATTGCGACCGGCAAGGCGGATCGTCGGTGGGTCACCCACGAGCAACAGCAGGCCGTGCTTGATGCTCGCCCCAATCTCCCACTCCCCGATTCCGACCTGGAACCGCTGTTCTTGGACGAGAATGTGCATGAAGATCTGCGCACGCTTGCCCATCTTGAGGCACTCAAGGATCTAAGTGAGTGGGGATCAGACTGGCCAATGCTCTGGGCAGCAGCGAACGAGTCCATGGCTTCCTGTGAGCTGGAGCTGGCGAAAGACTTCCTCGACAAGGTGGAGAGCAAACCCCTAACCGAGGAGCAGGCCCGCGCCGTGATCTGCTTCGACAACCGGGTTTTGGTGGTTGCGTCGGCAGGATCGGGAAAGACCTCGACCATGGTTGCCAAGGCGGCTTATGCTATTGATCGCGGGTTCGTTGAGCCCGAACGCATCGTGATGCTGGCCTTCAACAAGGATGCGGCCACGGAGCTGCAGGAGCGCGCCCGCCACTCCTTTGAGCGCCTGAACATGGCAGATGTCGAGGTCCAGGCAAGAACATTTCACGCCATGGGCCTTGCCATCATTGGGGAGGCCACCGGGAGGAAGCCTGACGTTCCCGATTGGGCGATTGATGCCACGCAGGGGTTCCACAAGCTGGCCGAGATAGTCGATACCCTCAAGGACCGATCCACCGACTTCCGCACCCAGTGGGACATGTTCCGCTTGGTCTTTGGACGGGATCTGCCTCCCCTCGGAGCCGACATGCTGGCCGACGGCTTTGACAGGGAAGGCAAACCCTACAAGCGAACCCTCAACGGCGAGCTCGTCAAGAGCATGGAAGAGTGCGTCATTGCGGACTGGCTCTTCTACAACGGCGTCACCTACGACTACGAACGCCCATACGAGTTCGACACCGCTGACAAGACGCATCGGCAATACCGGCCAGACTTCTACTACCCCGACGCGCAGCTCTATCACGAGCATTTCGCGCTGGATTCTCAAGGTCAGGCGCCGGCGCACTTTGGCAACTATCTGGAAGGTGTTGAGTGGAAGCGCCAAGAACATGGCCGTCGAGGGACTAGGCTGATCGAAACCACCTCGTTTGGGCTGCGCAGCGGCCGGGATCTGGACTATCTAGGCGAGCAGCTGACCGATGCTGGGATTGAACTGGACCCAAACCCCGACAGGCCACTGCCGGAGCATGGAGCCAAACCCATGCCTGATGGGGACCTGATCGGGTTGATGCGCACCTTCATTGCGCATGCAAAGAGCAACTGCCTAACAACCAACGACATCGAAGATCGGCTCAAGCGGATGCCCGACGGCTCTTTTAAGGAGCGACACCGCCGCTTCCTGGAGATTGCCAGCCCTGTTTTTGAGGCATGGGATCGAGCGCTAGCCGGAGAAAAGAGCATTGATTTCGAGGACATGCTGAACATGGCCGCGGGGTTGCTAGAACGTGGGCACTACGAGTCGCCCTACGATCTGGTCATGGCGGACGAGTTCCAGGATGCTTCTTGCGCTCGGGCCCGTCTCTGCCGTGCCTTGGTAAGGAAGCCTGGCAAGTACTTCTTCGCGGTGGGCGATGACTGGCAGTCCATCAACCGATTTGCTGGCGCCGATGTCTCGGTGATGACGGGGTTCCGGGAAACGTTCGGCCATGGCCAGGTCCTGAAGCTAGAGCAGACCTTCCGTTGTCCGCAGGAGCTCTGCGACGTTTCCAGTCGCTTCATCACCAAGAACCCAGCGCAGATACAGAAGCAGGTCCGGTCGGTCACTCCACCGCATGGCCCCGTCCTGCAGGCTTATCAGGTTCCTGGCCGCGACCAGGTTCAAGACGGTGTTCGCCATTACCTCCACACGCTCCACCAGCAGGTGTTGTCCGGCGAGGTCGCTCCTGGAAGGAATGGCAAGCTCTCTGTCTTCGTTCTTGGCCGATATAAAGCCGATAAGGCTTCAGTGCCTCCCGAATGGAAATCCTTGTTCGGGCAGACAATGGACGTGTCGTTCTTGACTGCCCATCGTTCCAAAGGCGCGGAAGCGGACTACGTGATCCTGCCTGGGATGCTGAACCGCGGATTCCCCAACCTCCGTGCTGATGATCCCGTGCTATCGCTCGCTATGCCGGACGGGGACACCTATCCTTTGAGCGACGAGAGGCGGCTGTTTTACGTGGCCATGACCCGTGCCAGGCGCTCGGTGGCGATGTTCACCCAACCCGGAAAGCAGTCCCCGTTCCTTGACGAGCTGGTCAAAGAGGGCAGCGTCAAGGTCACTCACATGACAGGGATGGCGGTTAAAGAGGAACGTTGCCCGGTGTGCAAGGTTGGCGTGTTCGTGGACCGGACTGGGCCTCATGGTCCGTTCCGCTCTTGCTCCAGTTACCCGCAATGCCACAACAAACCCAAGCGCAACTACCAGCAGCCCTATAGAGTCGCTCGCTAGCTGCCATCAGCACCGATGCTGAAGGCTTCAAACCACCCAGCATAGGGCGTGTTCTTCACCAAGTGCCGGTTCCAATCCGGCTGCCCATCGGTCCACCAAACCGGGCCCCGTTCGCCCAGCCCCTTCTTTGCGTTGTCCACTGCCTGGCGAGCGGTTGACAAGGCTTCGGTGTCCGCAAATGTCTTCGCCGCTTTGACGGCGCGCCGGGCATCCATCAGCTCGTGGACCAAGCGCTCTTTTTCCTGGTCGCTTAGGCCTGGGTTGGTGGTTCGCCATAGCCGGCCGCGGACGATGAGATAGCGGCCATCGGGGGTCGTGAGAGGATCCATGGGGTGAGGATACGGGGGGAGAGGTGACGGGGAGCAGACAAAAGAAAGGCGGAACATAGGCCGCCGTTTCCATTCCTGGTCCTCCCCGCTCACTGGCTCTGCTCCAAGCACCGGTCCACCAGCCGGTCCTACGTTAGCTAATTGCGTAACAAGCACCAGGAACTCAGCCAGTGCGTCGAGGCTCGAGATAGAGTTATGATTCTGATATTTCACTGATTTAGGAGTTCTTGTGCTCGCGACGCTGCAAGGAAAACGCGTGGTGATAGTCCACGGCTACACAGCGTCACCAGACGCCAACTGGTTCCCTTGGCTTGCCGAAAAGCTGCGCCAGGACGGGGTCAGTGTTGATGTGCCTGAGATGCCAAACCCTCATGCGCCTGAGCCTAGGTCATGGGCCAGTAAGCTGCAGGAGGTATTTCCAGTTGCGTCGGGTGAGACGTTCTTGGTCGGACACAGCTTGGGATGCATCGCCATCCTTCGTCACGTCCTCTCTTTGCCTGAGGGTTCAGTAATCGGCGGTGCTCTCTTGGTATCCGGTTTTGCCAAGACGCTGGAGACCCTACCGATGTTGGGCGCTTTTACGCACTCTTCTGTCGACGTGGACGAAATAAAGCGGAGAGTGCTGAAGCGGGCTAGCATCTTTTCGGAAGACGACGTCATCGTGCCTCCTTCTGCTTCGGAAGAACTGGCCGCGGCACTGAGTTCCAGCATTGTCAAGGTCAATGGCGGCGGACACTTCTTGGACAGGGACGGATTTTTAGAGTTTCCCCAGGCCTACGACGAACTGAAGCGTCTGATCGCTCAGTGATCGCTATCGACGCCTGGAACCCAAGCGAAGATGTTGTGGGACTCGCAACAACACTCCTGATGAGGCACTAGCTTGAACGCCGCCGGCGGCGCTTCCACGCACGCTCAAGCACACACACGGGGACGAGACCCAGAACTAAGCACCAGCCCATCCGCCAACCGCATGAGGCCATAGGGCCGCGGGGATCAGAAACGGCTCTTGCCAGCGGTGATTACGGTCGGCGGAAGGTTCTGATGCAACTCGTGGGCCCTGAGAAACCCATGGAGCCAGGCCTCCGCCTCTCCAAAGCCCGTCAACTCTCGGATCACGATCGCGGCCACGCAATCGCCTGCGGCCAAGAATGGGTCGTCATCGAGATCGCAGATGGAGAGGGGCGCATAGAAGTCGGCGCCTGTTTGGAAGGCCAGAAGAAGCTGGGCTCGTGCGAGCGTATCTCGCCGCGCCCTCAACGCCAAGCCGACGAGCTCGCCTTGCGACCAGCAGGCATTGTCGTCCATTAGAACCGGACCTTGGGACGTGGCGCCGTCAGCTGTGCGGACGGCAGGGCCACGTCCACGTCCACGTGGCGAGCCAGAGCACCCCATTCCTCCACGTGCTCGGCCGGCGCCCACATGAGGACCGCCCTGCTCCCCTGCCGGGACTGCGAACTTGCATCTGCCATGATTACCACTCGATATCATCAGGCGCGCCCGAGGGGATGCCTGCCATTGGCCCCGTGTAGCCAACTTGCTGGACCAGTCTCTGGGTCGTCTGGCCCATGCGATCCAGACGGTCGGTGACCTTGTCCAGCGCAACCAAGGCTACGATGAAGAAGACCACGTTAAGTAAATTGTTAAATATCTTCCGCACGCTTCCTCCGTACCATCAGTCGGGGTTCAATTAATGAGTTGGTAGTGTCTAGCGATGCCCAGCAAGCAACTGCCTCCAATGCAGGCGACGAACAAAGGGGCGCAGAGCAAGAGGCATCCAAAGGTGACGTCCCCCGACTTGGCCCGTTTGTCGGTGACCATTTCCCAGCCACACCGGGCGGCACCAAGGCGTGAAACGCACAACCAAAGGAAGTGGAGTAACGCCAAGTAGTCGCGCGCCCTCAGCGGCTTGAGCTCGGGAATCATGCGCAGGGGATTGGGCTGAGTGCTCATGGCTCATCCCAACGCAGAGCGTTCAACGCGGCGAGCTGTTGCTTGCATTGAGAGACGGTGAGCACGTATCGGGCAAAGGAATAGCCCTGAAAATCTCGAAACCCTTCCTCTGAGCCCTTGTCCGATGCCTGGTCGACCTTGGCTGTCAACGCCTCCCACTGAGCATCGCCAGTGCTTTGCATCTCCAAGAACAGCGCCCAAGCCTCCGGCCCTTTTTCTCGAGCGAGTGATTGAACGTCGTACATCAGCTGGTTAGTTTCGGCGTCTCGCTTGGCGTTCAACTGTTCGACTCCAGCAAGGCCTTGCTCATTGAAAGGATAAATCAACATGGAGACTCCTTAAGCGAAGTGTGGGCTGGATTCGATGCGGTCGGCAATGACCAAGCCGACAACTACACCGACAAGCAAAGAGGCGAGGTAGAAAGTGGCGATGAACATGACGGATTCCTTTTTGGCTGAAGGCGCCATCGCCTTCTCTAAGTCCAGGTTATGAGAAACCAATCATTTGACAATACAATTGTCAGATCATTTTATGACTAAAGATCAAAGTTGACGGACGGGAAGCATTCTTTGCAGAACATTTGCAGCACTTCACACAATTCGATCTTGCAAGCCGGGGGATCGGCGGGGGCCGAGCCAACCCCGTCTTTTTTCCTCAATTCGCCTTTGCTTGGGGCCGCTTTTGATGTTGTTTTTACGTTGAAAACCTCCGGCACAAAAAAGGCGGCCATCGCCGCCCAGTCGCTGCTCACCTCGACCCAGCTCAGCTGCTCGCTCGGACGCACCTCCAAACCAGCTGCCGCACCGCTTCTGTCAGGCGAATGCCCGCGCGATTGGCGTCGATCAGCAAAGCCATGCTCACGTCGGGGGCTACCTGGAACGCTGGCAGAATCGACGTGTAACGCCCGTCCCCGTTCGTCGCCTTGATGCCCCACGGCAGTGGGCCCACTCTTTGGAAGGGCTGCCGGATCCTGGCGTGCTGCTCAACCAGCTGAGTCAGTGCCGCACGCATGCTCAAGCCTTGTGCTGCTCCTAGGGCCCGAAAGGCGTGTTTGCTAGGCGGGTCAATCCGGGTTTCGTGGATGGAGTCCACCAACCGCACCGCCTTCTGCTTAGGTTCGAGGGTGTAATGGGCCGTCATGGGGTCCTCATGGCGGGCTTAGGGAGCCAAGCGTGAGAAGCCGCTTGCTCGCGGGTCATCAGGGCGGACGTGCCCAAGCAGCGGGTCAGTTGGTAGTGCCCCATGGTGTGCGGGTAGCGCTGCATGTGCTCGTGCATGTCTCGAGAGAAATAGCAGGTGCCGCCGGACCGACGCTCGTAAGCGAAATAGCGGCGTCGCCGCAGAGTTAAATCAGCAGTTCCAGCTGCATTGGCTCCCATGTCAACCATCCACAGACGTCATAGAGCCGCATTTCTGCTGGATCAGTGGAGAACAGGTAGCCCCCTCTTTGACCAATCGCTCCATACCTTTTGAAGCAGTATGGTTGGCGTGATAGTGCGGCATTAGAAGCGCTCCCGATCGCAGTTGGACGTGTTGGCTTGGGGAAGCTCCCTGTCCAACAGCGCTGCGCGGAGAAGTCCCTTTGCGTTCGCATCTTTCGCCCCTACGCCGAGCTTTTTGAGTTCGCGCTTCAGACGGAGCACAACCTGATGGTCCGCTTCTTCGTATCGTTCGCAGTGTGCCAGACTCCGACAAGCCAAGTTGTAGGAGTTTGGGTATGAACGCGACGGGGAGCGACCGAAATCGATCACGTCCTCGTCCCGTCCGCTTGGATACCAACGTTTCGCCTTGTCGAAGCTACCCGACGGGTGCTCGATGCGGGCCTGTCGTCGCTCGTAACGCAGCAGGGCCGCAAAGGCGGGATGGAACTGTTCTGAGGTCAGTAGGAGTTGCTTGGTCATGGTCGATTCTCTTGGTGGGTGAAGCCGCGTCTGGCTTCTATTCCTTCAAGCTACGACGCGGCCCAAGAACCGCAACAACCTGATCCGATCATTTTCTGACTAAAGACCAAAACTGCGCCCTCGCAGCGCAGTTCTGGTCAAACTGGGACTCGGAACACATGTAGAGGGCCGATGGACTGATAACGCAAACTCTGCATCGAGAAGATCGCGGCAGCCCCAGGCATTAGACCGGAATGGGAAACTGGACGATTTGGCTCGAAGATGAGATCACCAGAGATGAACGTGCACGTGAGAGGGCAACGTAGAATAGCTTTGCCTGTGTCTCGGGCTTTTCCTTTGAAAAATGCATTGCGTTTGGTATTGACACGCGATCAAACTCCAGTCCCTTAAGCAACAGCGGCGTTGACACCGTGCGCCTCGGAAGCTGCCGGCCCATGTGACTGACCCGCTGCCGTGTCACGTATGCGCTGGTAGCCAGCGTTGCGTGCGTTCCCTCCGCCAAAGCGGCAAGCGCCTTGACCGTGTCGCGCAGCAGTTCCGACCGAAACGTTCTCACCCGACTATGCAGCCGAGTGCCCTCCAAAGCCTTGACTGCGAACCCAGGCTCCCCAGTCATCCCCACTTTTCCATAAAGGGCGATCACGTTGTTCCGCGCTTCAACGTCTTGCGGCGTATCATGCTCCCCATCTTTCAGAGGCTTGAAAGTAACTGTGTCGGAGACTAAGTCCCGAAGCAACTTCTCACGATCGCCTGCTGAAGATCTATCCCACGCTTCAGCGAACGCCTGTAACGTCTTGCAACCGATGTCTTCGATTGCTTGGTAGGCGGCCCTGCTCGTCTTCGCCAGCTGGTCGCAGGCCCCGCGCCTACAGTGAATCCCAGCAGCGGTGCCACGCGCGCCTTCCAGCTCATGAAACAAGGGCGCGAGATCCTACTCGTCCTTGCAAGGCAGGTAACTCAGCGGCCCACTGGCCAAGTCCACAGGCTCACCCAGCTCGAGCTTTTTCCTCACCGACGAGATCCACTCGCCCAGCTCTGGATTGGTGTCTCTCCACCGCATGGGCTCCTCAAGGGTGCCGACAAGCGGAAAGGCAGGAAACACATCAATATCCCAATTAACGATTGGGCTGTTGAATCCGAATATCCCTTGCATCGGATCGCCAAAGACGATGGTTTGGAGCTGTTCCGACAGCGCCACAACCAAGCTGTGCTGGACCAAGTCGCAATCCTGATATTCATCCACAAGCAGACGATCATAAGATGCAGCGATCACATCACGAACGGGAGAGAGGCCGAGCACATTCACCGCACCCAGGTATATGTCGTCCCACTCTCCGCCCCGCGGCATGCGTCCCAGTGGTCGCCCGAGACGAGGAAATGCAGCCGTGTAGCGGGAGGCCCAACTTGCAATGGTGTCGACAACCGCAGCACGCGGATCAATGTGCAAGCGCCTCATCCGTGCCCTGAGCGCATGAACCCCAGCATGCGTATGAGTGAGGACCAACGTACGTTCGCCTAACCCGGTCAGTCTGGCAATCAACTCGGTCTTTCCGTGCCCGGCGGGCGCCACCACACTTCCCCGTGACACCGTCAGCAAGCTTTCCGGACTAAGCATAGAGCCACGCCTCGATCTCAGCTAAAGCGACGGCAAGTTCGGATTCGTCGGTCTCGAATACTGATTGGTCAACCAAGTCCGCGAGGCCCCGAGCGATATATCGGTTTTTGAACCAGGAGTTGTCTTTGGATAGCTGCGCCAGCCGCTGAATGATCACGGGTCGTTCCAAGTTCAACAGCAGCTCCCAATCAGCGAAGGGCCACTGGCTGACACCACTCGGCCCAGCCTCGGGGAAGGACTTTTTGATCTGATCCACGACCGTCGCCTCTCCTTTGTGCGACTTGGCTTCCTGCAGGAGAAGATCGATGAGCCCGTCGTCGCGTACAGCTGAGAAGAGCGCCTCCTCAATGGCAATATCTGACGTGTAGGTGATGGTTTGGACCCCTGCTTCATCCATCTCGCGCTGTTGCTTCGCAGGGACACGCACGTCTGAATCCCGGTAAAGCATCGTCGGGTAGCCCAAATCCGCTAGGGCGGTGGCGATCTGTGGTGCAGCTGCGCCACCACCGTCCAAGATCGCGGCTCCTCGCTGCTCGATTGAGGCACCGGCGTGACGTGCCGGAAACAGCTCTCGAAGGCCAAGGAGCAGGCCGAGTTCGGTCTCCCCCTCACAGACCACCAGCCGACGCGCAAACAATGCGCGGGGAGAGCGCTTGAGCACACGCTTAAGTGCGGACTGATCGGTTGGGTGAAGAATCTCCAGCGTCCCGCCTTTCAAGCGCCTGCACACGTAGAGCGCCTCGGGTGAGATCTCGCTTAGAGCTACGTCCGAGTGAGTGGTCATCACGATTTGGCCGGTGGGCTTCGAGGCAATCGACGCGGCCTGTTGGGCCTGTCGTAGGTGCACCATGGCTCCTAGGATTCGGTGGGGCTCAAGGCCCTGCTCGATCTCATCCACCAAGATGATCGCACCCTCCTCAATCGCGGCACGCTGGATCGCCAACGTGGCCAGGCGGCGGGTGCCGGTTCCGGCTAGCCGAAGGGGCACGGCACCATCGTGAAGGGCAATCGAGCCGGAAGAGAACCCTCCTTTAAGCAACTCCAGTCCTGGCATGTACGCATCTTCCACGAGCGCCCCGACTTCGACCGCTCTCGCCTGGGCCTCCTTGGCCACCTTTACCAAGCTTGGGATCTCATGGAGTCCCGTGCTGGCCTTGGCCACCCTGTAGGCTTCCGCCAGTTGCTGTGCTGCCTCGTCGCTAGACTCCGTCAGCTTGGCCAGGATAGATCCTTGGCCCCACGTAAGGTGCCTAGCATCGTCGCCGGTCAAGCGCACCACTCGAAACAAGGCGCGATCCCGGTTCGACATGGTCCTTGGGTACGGAGTCCGATCATTGATGATTTCCCAAACCGGTTCCATAGTGGCATCGACAGTCAGGCGTACTGTCAGAACAGGCTCATCTTCATCCTCCGGCTCATCCCTCAAGGTACCGTTCGGGGCCAGTCCACGGATGTAGAGGCCGAACTTCTCATCCGAGAGCAGTGGTTTGGACAGCTCGGCGATCGTTACTTCAATCTTGATTGGCCGGGACGTATCGCAATCCCGAAAGTCGGCCTCACTGAAGGTATACCAGCGCGAAGACAGCGCTGCCTCGATGGCGTCCAGAACAGTAGACTTCCCCGAATCGCCAGGACCAATCAAACAACATAGCGGCTGCTGTTGCAGCGCCCACTCCAGTTCGTTTATCCCGCGAAAGTTATGAGCCGACAACTTGACTATTCTCACGATTCCCCTCGATCCTTCGAATACCCTAGGCCGGGCGAGTCAAGTTTACCGCCTCAAGGGGCTTGCGGCCGGCGGTTGCCCCCTAAAAAGGAAGCCGCCAGTCGTAAACCCGACGTTATTGTGCCCGCATGCCTATAGGCTGCGGGTATCCGGGATACATCCACCCCTGGCTTATGACCTGAATGTGCCCTTCAGCCTTTGTTCGACCCTAAAGGGCCTAGGGTCGTCTGGCCCGCTAGAACGACATCGATCACTCAATCGTTGTCTAGAGCCAGGGAGACGATGAGTGGGAGTACCGTTGGAGGGCCTCAGAGGCCCCTAAATTGGTCTCTTCTTTGGCTCCTCACCCATGCCTTTGAGCTCTACCAAAAGCTTTTCTTTCAGCTCTGCAGCTCGCCTTCTCTCGCACTCATCGGCCTCGTACCGACGTTGTTCCTTCCACGTTTTCCCAACGGCCTGACCGCGCCGTACTTGATTAAGGGTGTTTAGCTCATCTTCGGTAGCAACAACATTCTCCTCTCTACCCTCGCATTTCCAGCACATTGCCGCACTCCATGCTTGCCTTAGTTTCCGGTAACAACTTCTACGCCAGTTGCGAACTGTTCTTCAGCCTTGGCCTTGGCAGCTGCCACGTGGCCAGGCGATGCACGAGCCGCAGCTCCATGTCCGCTGGCCGCCGCATGCTCAGAACCATGGCTCAGTAGGGTACTTCACATACCTCTGAAGTGGACTACTAGTCATTCCGCTCGTTCTGCGTTACGAGATGAAGCCGCTGCATAAGTGCCTACGGCTGAATGCTTCAAGCCCAGCATGTTCAAGTAGGCGCATACAGGCACTCAATTCACCCCTTCCACTGTGATTGCTCCAAGATCTTTCAACACCGTCTGCCCTTTCTGGGAAAAGCCTATCAACAGGTTCCCACCGGCAACGGTTCGGCCCATCTGCTCATTAAGGTAGGACGCTTGCAGCCGAGCAGCAATCATGAGATCGGCCTGCGCCATGCTCGGGGCTACTTCTCGCAGGGGTTCGCCAGGAGACGCAAGTTGTCCCGAGATCGGCTGCGAGATCGCGGGGTGTTGGCTGTCGGTCTTGGCATATGCGGTGGCCATCATCCGGCCGTTTTGGGGAGACCAGCCCCCAAGCACCAGTTCTGTCCCATTGCTCTCAATGGGCAGGCCCGCTTTAGCCACAGCGCTTTCATAGCTTGGCCAGAGCTTATCGATGACTAAGCCCAGCTCAGCACTCAGTTGCTCCATAGTGAAGTCGGGCCGAAAGCTGGCTTGCAGGGCGAGCTCATAGATTCGTAGGAAAAACTGAGCCGATCCGCGTGTGGCGAGCATCAGGTTGTGCTGCGGAATCAGAAGGAGCTTGGCACCGGCGGAGTGGGCACCCGTCACGGCATCTTCCGCGAGGGTATCGACGGCCACGACCAGATGGTCAGGGCTGATCAGAACGTTGAGTATGCTCATTGGAAAGGTTCGATGGCCTAGACCAAACTATCCCACAACTTTGCCAGCATTCCTCTCAGAATTCGGGAGAGCCCAAGTCCGGGAACTCCGCCGCCCATATGCGCCAAGGCTAGGCGGTTGTTGCCAGCCATGGAACAGCAATGGCCTTCGCTTCGCTTGGTGCTTGTAGAGCCCATGCTGTTGAGGCAACCTCGCCATTGACTGCCATAGTACGGACGCTCCCATGTCGCTTGCCAAGGCTTCGAGCCCTGAAATTGATCCAAAGGACCCGTGGACGGACGATCCCCTTGCGAGGAAGAAAGAGGGCGAGATCCTAGGCAACTTGATCTCTACTTTGGGAGATGCGCCTTTTGTCGTTTCACTGAAGGGCGGCTGGGGAACAGGCAAGTCCGTGTTCCTCCGGCGCCTCGGCCACCACCTTCAGGAGACCATCAAGATTCCCGTCGTGCACGTAGACGCGTGGCAATCGGACTATGTGGATGACCC
Source organism: Stenotrophomonas sp. PUT21 (assembly GCF_052232875.1). Lineage (NCBI taxonomy): Bacteria > Pseudomonadati > Pseudomonadota > Gammaproteobacteria > Lysobacterales > Lysobacteraceae > Stenotrophomonas > Stenotrophomonas sp. PUT21. The sequence goes on from NZ_CP197645.1 coordinate 2,284,485, forward strand.
TCTGCTCGCACTGGCCAGCGCTCTTGGCGATCGCCTAAAGCAGATCGAAGATGGCAAGGTGAAGAGGAACATCGGCAGCATAGTGACAGGACTGGCGGGCTCCGCAGGCAAGATCACCCTGCCGGTCTTGTCCATCCTTGCCAGCACGCTGCTCCCCGGCGGAGGGAAGGCCGTCGAGATCGCTGCTGCGATGCCGCAGTTGGCTCAGAACTTCTTGGACTGGGATCACGAGCGCAAGTCGGCTGAAACGGAGTTCAAAGACAGTCTCATCAAAGCGAAGGAAAAGCTGCACAAGGCCTTGGGTTCCCCAAGCAAGTCGCCGATCGTCATAGTCGTCGATGAACTCGACCGATGCCGACCAGATTTTGCAATCAAGTTCTTGGAGCGGATGAAGCACTTCTTTATCGTCGATGGGGTGTGCTTCTTGATTGCGACGGACTACGAGAACCTTCCGAACGCGGTGAACACCGTCTACGGACCTGGGGTGCAAGGTGAGCTTTACCTTCGAAAGTTCTTTGACTTTGAGTTCAACCTCCCAGCTCCGAGTGCTGATGATCACGCCTTTTATCTTTTCAAGGATTTTCCGGGCGGACTAGACCCCGCTGATGCGAAGAGTATGCGGCGCACAATTCTCTCCAGCATGCACTCTGGAAGATATCTTGACCTGTACGCGAGAAACCGCAGCAGCCTAGAGCAAGCAGAGTACAGCCTGTTGTTCGGGCGTATCGCCGGAACCATGAAGCTCCAACTGCGTGACATGTTGCAGGCGCACACGCTGCTTATGGCCTTCGTCCGAAGCTATCCTGAGAACGCGGTCCGTTTCCCGTTCATAGACTGCTTCGTCGCCTGCATGCGCTTCAAGGATCCTCAGCACTTCCGATCGCTTGTGACACGTAGCGGCTCTCTAGCGCTCGCTCCCAATCTGACTGCAGGCAAGGAGAGTGGGCATACGGTGCTCGGCGCGATCTCACGCTTCCTAACTATCAAGGATGGCGATTCCTTTATAGGGTTTGAAACAGAAATCTCAAGGCTTGCGCACGATGTGCATCAAGACCGCATTGCGGCGCTCTCCTATCATTCTCTTCAGCAGAGAGCCACGTACAAGGTTGACCGCTGGCGCAATGTTCTGAAGTTGGATGTCGAAAAATATCTCAGCGAAGTCTTAGGGCTCACGGCTGCCTTCAGCCAGCTTGCGGCTGATGAGGCGGACCCTGAGGAATAGCCAAACCACGGCATCCTTCTTGGGTTGAGCGATTGTAGTGCCCTGCCCTAGACTTCTGGAGCAGTCTCCGCCGAACCGCGGGCGGTAAGCGGCCCTCGCAAGCCTCTGCCAAAGACATGCCCGGCTCCACGACCACCAGCTCCCGCTGGCTTGGGTTGTTTGACCACGGGATGAACCGCAGGGCCTTCTTCTGGCCAATGCATACTTGGGGATCGGCGCCAGCGCACAGAAGAGTGGCCGCCATACGCGCAAATTGTTCCGCCTGATCCGGCTGGCTGCGCACGGACAGGCTATAGAGCTTACACGCGACCGCCAATGCGGTGATTCCGGTGGGCAAGGGCTCGTCCAGCGCGGGTGTTCCCTTCAGTACTTTGACCCATCCATTGAACGATGGCCTGTCCAGCAGCTGGATGGAACGGATCAGGTTCTCAGTTCGTGGGTTCACAGCGCGCCTCCCAGGACAGCGATCAGCACCGCCACTGATAGGGCATAGATAGGGACCAGCACCATGCCCCACCATTCGCGTGACACGGACTGCAGGACGTCTGAGCGGCGGCTCGCTGGCGGGATCTTGTAGAACTGGCGCAGCGCCACGGCCGCGGTGATGGGATGGAGAACTAGGGGCTTGTAAAACAGGGCCGCCGAGAGGAATGAGGCGCACAAGAGCGCAAGGGTCAGGGGGCTCATGCGAAGCGCTCCTCGTCCTTCTTCCACCGCCGCTCCGCGCGGGCCTTGCCCGCCAGCCGGCGGAGCCGCCGGACCTTGTCGGCGAGGTGGTCCATGCCGTTGGTCGCGTCGCGAGTAAGCGGAGCGGTAAACAGTTGGTATGCAGCCAAGTCGGTGATGGTCATTGGTATTACCGCAGGGGAAATCTTCATGAAGCGTTCCTTTTTGAATTGATCGGTTTGCACCTGCAAACCGCCTCAACCCCATGCAACCATGCGACAAATAATTGTCAACCCATTGTTTTAAAAGAAATTTGACTAAAATAGAGCCGATGGCTATGACTTGCGCAATTCCAGATTCGTCACATGCTGGAGTGCATGAAGAGACGTCATTTGCCCGGTTGCCCCCATCCCATCGCCTCAGGCTTCGGCTTGATGGAGGCGCTCATAGCATTGGGCGCCATATCCATCGTCAGCGCAGCGATGCTCGCCTTCTACTCACGCGTGGAGACGAGGGTCAAGGTCGCCTCTGACGTAGAGAACCTGCGCACCTTGGCCAGCGCCATCGAGCGATCGCACGGCGTTCTTGGCACATACAGAGGGCTGAGCGCGTCCAGCACCGTTGAAGACAATCTTGCACCTACGGACTTCCGGCGAGCGGCCACTGCATCGCTTACCAATGCTTGGGGAGGGAACATATCGATCTCCCCGTTCAACGTTCGCACGTTTGGAGACAGCTACATCGCAGCTTTCTACGGTCTGCCTGCCAGGGCATGCGCGCCATTCCTCTCCGCCCTCGCGGGCGACCCGAGCGTGTTGGATGTTCGAGTCGACGACGTGTCAGCGAAATGGGACAGGGGCGGAGACCTGGACGTCGCGACGTTGGCGACTGCGTGCGCCTCGGGCGGCGATCGGCTTGAGGTGGTGTTCTACAACGGGATGGCCTCTGGGAACTCGGTTGCCACCCTGATCCCACCCGCTCTCCCCATCCCCGGCTTAGCTGCTGATGCCCCTGCGGTGACACTCACGGGACCGATCTCTACTGCGCCCGCCGTAAGCGGTGCATTGCTGGTGGGCCCAGGCGCTGCGCTGCCCGGCGTGCCGTCTCCTGCCACCCCTGCAATGCCCGACCTGCCCCCTGCGGCGGCAACCCCATTGGTGCCTCAGCCCTCACCCGTCAGACTTCCACCAACGTTACCTGCGGCTCTGGTGCCTTGTCGGCAGGCAGAGTCGCAAACCCAAAGCGGGACCTGTCCAGCGGGAAACTGGGGCACAGAAACCCTCCGGAACCGCACCGTCTGCCCGGACGAAGGCGCTGATCCAAACACCGACGCTGCGTGGGAAAGTCCCGAAGCCTGGGCCCGGCCCGTCGTAGTGACAAAGAAGATTGCCAACAACTGCCAGGCGTGCCCTGTGCCGAGCAACCAACAGACCACCCAGTGGATTGCCAGCGTTCAAGCGTGCCCGTCCGGGCAAACAGGAACCCACACGTGGGAGCGCGAGCAGGTGGCCCGCCGTCCAGTCACCTACCACTGCCCTGCCGGCACCACGGCTCTTCCCAGCCCCATCTTCGGCGGCTGGTCAGCTTGGGCAGACACGGGTAACCGACGCAACGAAGCAAACACCTGCGTGTCCTCGGCTCCTCGTTGTGCGGATGGCAGCTTACAGGTCGCTGCATGGTATTCGGCAGTCGTCGACGACTTGCCGCCGCCCCCTGGATCGAGTGGCGTGGGTTACTGGTATCACGACTCAGTCGTCGGCCTGACAGCAGCAGAGAAGGCCCGCCTCACCTGGGCCATACAGAACATCCCCGTTACTCGCACGGAGACCCCTGCCCCGATGCCCGGGAACTGGCCGGCGAACGTCAACGAGTCCGCAAGCTACGCGGAGCAGTGCAACGCGTTGCGGGACGTGGGAAACATCAACTACGCTTACTCCTACGAGTTCGAGTGCGTCTCGAACATGGGCATGCACTACTGCGATTACAACTCGACCAGTGGGGGCACGTCCATGGCGGTTTGTCGTCAGGCATGCGCGGCAGATTTGGTTGGGAAAACGAACAATCCCTATCGCTGGGAGTGGCCCGAGTCCTACGTGGTGTCCGCCACGCCCTCCGTGACTTGCACAGGCAAACCAGGATGCGCGCCCAACGGCGGTTACGGGAGCCAGACTGGGTTGCCCGCGTGCACGGAGACCAATGTGGGCCAAGCCATCGCTTACCGTTGGTATCGGCAGTTCTACAGTCCGCCACGGATTGACGTCCAAGAGTTCAACGTCACATGCCGTGGACCAAAGCCCTGAAAGCCGACCCAATGAGGGAGTTCAGGCTTCGCCCGTGATGTCGCCAAGCCCTCCATGACTGTGGCAATCGATCATGGGCGGTTGTCACGACCAAGCATGAGTTCAGGGCTGCATGCACAAGGACGCCGTCGCGCTGGCGTTTGGATTCGATATGGCAGTCACGAATCACCCCGTGGCGGGCAAAGCCGCCCAAAAGTCTTCGGGGAGGCATTTGTTGCTCATGCTGGCGTGGGTCGTCCGCTTAGAGATTCCAACGCCAAAAAAGTTGGCTCCGCAGGGGTTCCTCCGCATGAAATCAGCGATGCTCGATGAGCGTGACCCAGATAGCGAAGTTCGCGGCTGGATGCGTCGGCTTGGCGAAATGCTGATTTGAAGAAGTCAGTCTCGACTTGCTAGCTGTCCGGCCGGCGGCATCACAAACCTCCTCCACAACGTCTGAGCACCAATTGAGAGAGGCGGTGAGTGCTCGGCGCTTGATGCGTCACTGGAAGTTGGCTTTTGCTTTGAGTCGGTGGCCAACCAGACCTTGGTTGAGATTGATGCAGCCACTAGTGACGGTTTGCCCAAGCCGGCAGCGCGGTTTTGTTCCATGCGTTCCAAGCCCAGCCGCCCAGGAGGGCCACTCCTGCAATCACGGGAACGCCCAACGTCATCGTTGCACCCAGCGCCATGCGGCCCCATTCGGACGTGTGGAACTCTGGGCTGGAAGCAAGGGTTACGCTGACGGGAAATGCCAATGCGACGACGCCAACCCCGACCAACGCCCCCGCCAAAAGTCCTTTCGCGAACCCCGGCTTGAACGCCGGCACTTGGCCGGTCCTGCAATGCCACGCCCAGACGCGCTCAGCGCGGATGTGAAGCAGCAAAATGAATCCCAAGAGGCCAAGCACCAGCAGGCCTGGAACCGCGCAAAGGGCCGCGATCAGGACAGACGTCTTCGATGCCTCCAACGCCGCAATGAGGAATGCCCCACCCACCGGGACAAGGACGATGGACGGGGCTAGAAGCTGGCCCGGACCGCTGGGTGCTGTGAGGTGCTGCGCCATGACGTTCTCCTCGCCGGGTGATGGTGCACGATCTACACCAATTCCTGATGCAGTCAATTCAAGCCCTATCCGTCAGTCAGCCGCCGGATCCCTGGACGCGGCCTTCGAGATTGTCCTTGCTCTGAGACGGGGTGATGCCGACGACTTGGCCTTGGAAGCCCACCTCAAGCCGGTCGATCTCCAGTACGAACGAAGGGAGCCCGTTCGCCTGCAGTCTGCCTTTCAAGACTCTGAAAAAGATTCGGTCACCGGCCAAGTCTCGCCCGGCCCGTTGTAGGTCTTGCGCATCGGCCGGCGAAAGGCGAATGGCCGCATGGTATTTGCCACCGTTTGGAAGATCGTGAATCCCCCGCCGATCACCGCGCACAGAAGCGCGTGGAATGAATCCGGGGCTGTCGGGATACCAAGATTCGGACATCAGATAGACGTACGCGTGCAGCACCCCATCGTTGCCGATGGTCATCTGGATGCGGGGGCGTAGGTAAAAGCGATCCGCCGCGGCGATCTCCCGACGCTTGGCCTCAAAGGCCCCCTCCCCGCCCCCCTCTTGCCCCGCCTTGGCACTCATGGCACTCCACGTGCCCAAGCACCGCTCGCGCGTGCTGGCAGTCATTGGCTGGCCCGCCTTCCAAGTGAAGTTGGAGAACTCAAGGATGAGACGAAATGCTAAGAAGATTGAAGCGCTGGTTCGGGCTGGACGACCATCCCACGGCCCCGTCGCCCATGCAGATTCAAGTGTTGATCGAGGTCAACTTACTCGAGCTCAACCTAGCTTTGCTCGATGCCAGCCGCCCCAGCCCGATGTGCCGAAATATCGACGCTACACGTGCTCGCGCCAAAGCTTGGCTTCAGTCATTCAAAAGGCGACCCATTTTTGATCGCCTTGATTGGGACGAAGTCAGCTGGGAAGCGCGCATACTGAACCGTGAGATGAAGGCGGCGATGGTGGGATGGACGCCACTTAGTGACGCATCTCGTCGGCGTCACTGATCTATGCCCCACGCCCAATCAGCCGAAGCGTGAGCGAACGCCTTGCAGCAACACAAGCCGCTCCTGCCATTTTCGCCAAGGAATCGCCCCATACTCTAGCCCCCCCGATCAAACGAAGCGGGCGCCTAGTCTTGTCTTGGTATTCGTTCACGTTGTAGATCGGCGAACGGTGACGAGGCACTGACTCATGGCATGAGATGAAACGCGACGTGCCTCCCCATCTACAGCCCTAGCCCTCTAGGCATGCGAAGGCGCTGACGGCGGGACAGCGGGAAGGTTGGAATACGGCCGGGCGCTGGGGCGGCGCAACCGGTGGCGCTTGCAGAAGCTGCTGACGGCTTGGCGCGTCACGTTGAACTGCTCCGCCAGATCGCGTTGGCTGAGCCCCTTGCCCAACAATGCTTGGACTTGGGCCGGGGAATTTCCGGCCAAACCGCTGGCCCGGACAGACCTGGCGCGCATATCGGCGACGGCACCACGCAATGCCGACAGCCCTCGCAGTACACGGATGTCGTTGCGGATCGTTGAAATAGACACCCCCAGCACGCGGGCCTGCCCACTCGCTGGCAGACCAGCCTCAGTGTAGGCCTTCACTGCATAGCGGCGTTGGGCGACGTAAGCCCTGTAACGCTCGCTGGGGCGCCCCCGCATCGCGTCGCACGGATCCACACGCTGGGCGCGGAGGATCTGTTCAATATCACCGTGGGCGTTGCGGTGGGCCTCCAACGCCTTGTCCACGTCGTTCCCCCAAGGGGTGTTTCGCCGGGAGGCCTCGTAGATCGCTCGGGTTTCGGGCGCCATAGACAGCAGTTCGAAGCTTCCCGGCCCTGTCATGGGGCCGGGGTCAAACAAGGCTGATGGAATGCGGACGCCCATAGATGCGCCGTTACTGGGCGTTCGTGCCAACGACGGTCCCCATGTCAGGGGTGCAGGATGGAGTCGGCCCCGGCAGGGAATAGACCCGCGCCGCTTTGCCTTCTCCAGAAATGCAGGCGAAACCAGAGCGGAAGGTCAGCGTCGGATCGTTGACCTGAGTGATCCAGCGTTGCTTGAGCATCATTGGGTCGAACACTAGGACAAGCACGAGGTCCTTCTCAGTGCGGGCTGGCGATCCGCCGGACATCACGAGCTGGCTCTCGCCAAGAGGTGACGTCACTCCGGCCGGCATTGGCGCCATCGCTTGAACCTTGACGAGGCGGCCGGGCGGCAGAGGCTCGTTGTCCGCCGCAGACGCAGAGGCAGCGATCAGCCCGATCAAGGCAAAGGATAGGTTGAGAATACGTGAGTGCATGAGGCCTTCTTTTTGGGTGTGTATCTATACCCATAGCAAAAGCTTTGGCTTTGGCAAGCCACCTCTCAAGATGAAACAACGTTCCTCATTAGACGGCGAGCGAGTGACACTGAAGGATGAGGTGGACATTTCGAACCCCATGTCCAGAGATACCTGTCCTCTACAGACGTCGTATTATTCTTGCGACACACTCCCCATGCTGGTGATGCCTCCAATGACCCCTGCCGATTCCTACCACGAGGCGCTTAGCTCGCACCGTCACTACGACACACTCGCCAACGCCGCTTTAACCCTGATGGGGACGGTCATCACCGGAGCTCCAGCGCTCTACGCATCCGTTTCAAAGCACCACGGCACGGAAGCGATCCTTGCACTCAGCGCGATCATCATCATCTTTGCTGTAAACAGCTACCGCCGATTCGACAGCTACGCTGGCATCGCTTTGAATGTCGCGGCGGCCATTGAGCGAGGGGAGGAGTCATTGCCGGGCAACACCGGCTTTGCTGAGGTGTTCAAGAAGATCAAGGCCTACCCCGAGATGGATTCCACCAGGACCTCTTGGACATTCCGCCGCGTACGGGCCATCGGCTACGGAGCTGCCGTCTTGTTCCTAGCAGTTGCTGCATTTATTGCTGGAAATGGAATCCCTTCCGGATGAGAGCGTCACTCGCAATTTGCGGGCGGGTGGGCCCGGCCCAGCTCGATGTGAAGGGTCAGGGTCTTGCCGTTGAACAATGCGCTGCGAACCAGCTCGGCAATGTCGTTCTCGCTTCGCAGCCCTTCATCGGCCTCTTTGCCCAGTCTCACATGGAGCCCGAAGTCGGACTGCACCAGCTGATATTGGGGATCAAACTCTGGACCTTCAGGATCCATATCGGCAGGACCTATGGTCGGCTCGTGGGAAGCGTCGTCAGGGTTTTGCTTGGGCGATGGCATGAGGTTCCTTGTTGTCAGGCACCCCTTTGCAATAACGCCATATGGAAAAAAGTAAAGCGTAGCGCCCTTCGGTCAGCCTCATGGAAGTTGATGATCTAAACGGGCGGCCACCTGTGCTGTTCACTGCGGGCCCATATGCTTTGCTGATCAGGAAAAGCATGGATCGTTCGCCTGGAGATGGCCCTTAAGCGCTCTGCTGATCTTCCCTGCTTTGCCCTTCATCCCCGAGGTTCGCTTCGCTCCCTCGACGATGAAGGGCAAAGTCTCCCCTGGGACCTCCGCTGAGCAGCGGCAGGGGTGACTTGAGCCCCGTTACGATCCGCGCTGCGGCGGCTCGACAGTCGGGCGCGGTGATGATCAGACGACACCGCTGCGGCAGGTTCACGCGGTCTGACCGCGCCGGCTCTGGGTCCTGCCACCCAGCCAACAGCCAGGCGTCTCTCCAGTGGGCTTGCCCGCTCCCCAGCCGTCGCCGAGAAAATATCATCCTAGCAGCCGTCCATGGACCACAAACCGTTGGCAGTCGGATCGCGACAGGGCACACGAGCGGGGCCAGATCAAGCACTCCCCGCGCCTCTGCGACGCATGAACCACCTGGTTGGCGCAGGTTTCAGGCTGTACGACACCCTGTCCCCCTGCATTAAAGCCCACGCACTTCAGTGGATGGTTAGCCCCGAGCCCCGCAATGAGGCGCCTGCTCCTTGTGCATGGCCCGGTCATTCCACCGGGCACCGCGATACGGCTACCAGCGACACCTGGGTGGGCAGTCATGGAGGGGAGAAAGGGAGGGCTTGCGTCTTTGCTCAGGCTTGATAGTTTGGACCTCGAGGGGCCATTGCCTGGGCATGCGTAGCTGCGTTCTACCTTGCTCGCCTCCGGGATTGCTGTCCCGGGGGCCACGACTCAACCCTACGACGCCCCATGCAGTTGTCAAGCATGGGGCGTTCCTTATTTCATGCCTCGGACTAAATGGCAGACAGCCGGTGCCCACATCTGCCGATGCCTTCCCGGCAAGGCCACCAATACCCAGACCGGATAGGAATCGACTCGGCCCGATGCCGCCCCGCTCCGCTAAAGACGGGGTAACGTGGCGCGGTAAAGACCTATGTTCCCAGTCGCCCCTCGTAGGACTCCCGGATGACGCCATTCCGACCTCGCCTGCACCCCTTCAAGCCTCAACCGCGGGCTCCGGGCAGTCGCCCGATGCAAGGAAGAGCTTGGCGAGGCGCTGCCCTTTTACTCCTTCTGCCCAGCATTTCGAACGCTAATCCGCTCCAACTGTCTCAGCAGGAGCCCGACTGCGGGCGACCGAGGGCCAAGGGCCCGGCTTTGGATGCCGCAAGACGTGATAGCCAACAGCCTCAGCGGCGGGGTTGAGACCCATGGAACAAAGACGCACGGCACGCGCTCGATAAGGAAGCAGCTTGGGGGCGCGAGAACCAAAGGCCGTTGGACTGGAATGAAAGTCGTCAGAGTGCGAGACGGACAGACTGCGCATCAGGAACGCGGGGCTTACAGAAATGAGACTTCGAGGTGAGAGACCACGTCAAGAAGCCAGGGCTCATCGACCTCGTACGGCTCATCCCACACAAGAACCTCGGCCTCCAGGTCAATGCCCCAGATCTCCCAGTGCGGTACGTTCAACTCTTCCGCAGTGAGCGAGGCAAACTGTGCGATGGCGTCTTCCAGGCTCTCAGCCTCAAACGGGTAGTGCCGGCTGGCCAGGGCATCCGCCCTCAGCTCCACCCCGGGTTCACCCACGGCGTCGGGGGCGTTGAACGCAAGTGCCAATCGCTGCTCGAAGCTCAGGCAGTAGTTCCGCACCAGCTGGTTGTGTTCGTCACCGTCACTGAAGGTGAGCTCTCGCTCGACGTTCTCGAGCCCGTAAGCGGCGCATTTCTTCATGGCTTCAGCCAGACTCTGCGGGTCTTTGGCGGCAAGTCGCGCGATCGCATCTTGCGGGGCCTCTGCAGGATCCAGCGGCACGCAGTAGCTGATGCCAACAGTGCCGGTAATGGTGATGGTGTAGGTTTTCACAATCTGTCCTTTTTTGAGTAACGCTCCGCCACCGCGGTCAATTAGGCGCGTGGATGCGTGGGATGTCAGGATTGGGGGCGACGCTCAGCGCCGCCCGCTTATTTCAGACGTAGAAGGCAATGTAGTGCCCATTGATCGATGAGCTATCCGCTCGACTACCACGCTTCGGCCCAACAACAACGGGCTTGCCAAGGTGCTTACTCATCGTTGGCTGCCCCTTTCACGTGAGCGACGGCAATCCTGCCTACACGGGCCATGTCGAGGAAGAAGCCAGGGATCTGACCTTCGGCTACTGCACGGCGCAGGCGGCGTGCACCTTCTTTTCCGTAGCCGATCCAGACCGCGCCACAGGGCGGCGCCTTTCCCAGCGCCCCGTCTGCCCTGCAGAACGCCAAGCGTCCCTGCTGGAAGACAACGGCGCTGACACAGGGACAGTTGAGCACATACTGCTGGAACCACCGTGTTTCAGTCCGCGAAAAAACCAAGGCGATGCCGCCGCCCGGGTGATTGGCCATCTTCTTCATCCAGTCGTCTTGACCGCGGCCGAACGGGGGATTCATGAAGACGAAATCGTCTTTCGGCCAATGGGCTTGGAGTCCGTCATCGCTCGGCTTGAGCAACCGGGACGCGGTCGGCCACGGCATGCCCTCTTCGGGAGTGCAGGGATCCAAGTCGAACGGACCCAGCCCGGTGTAAGACCGGCTCTCGTCGCCGTGGATCAGGTGGGGCGGCGTAAGCCAAGTGGTGGTGGTGCCCCCGTCCGGGACGCGGTCATAGCCGACAGCGTTGGCGCCCAAGCGCTTGGGGGAGGAAGGAAGCGAGGGGGCTGCGTCGTGGTTGCTTTGGGGATCCATGGCGAGATGTCCGTTGGGTGTATCGAAATAATCCGCTTATCTGCCCACTCAACAAATACTGAAAGGGTCGCCGCCCCCTTTCGCCTGAATCCCCATTCATCCTCGCCGTATTCTGACTGCGGTGGGAGCCGCCGCCTTTCGCCTTTGCCCCTCTCAGGCCCTCCGACGAGCAGTCGGAGAGCCCAACGATGCGGTCCTGCACTTGAATCAGAAACGGAACGAGTTCCGTCCATTGCCCTCTGCGGCTCCTGGCAGCCCCACCGCCATCAGCAGCGCCCGTGCGTGGGCCTGCGCCTGCTGAAGTTCGCTCGCTTCGGCCACCAAGCGATCCGAGAGCAATTGATCAGGAGCGGTTCCTTCCTCCCCCCCGTGGGAGTTCAGGGCCCTGAGGGTCTCCCATAACTCGCTCTCCCTCCGGCCCATGTGGAATTGGAGTTCGCGGACCACGTTCTTGAACCGCTCGCCCCAAGCCTCCTTCAGCGCCTCGTTTGTCCAAGGCATCGAGAAAGTGGCGGATAGTGTTGCGCTTATCAAGGCCATGGGCACGTTGCGGGCATCGACTTGGACTGCTTCAGCGCGCTGGAGCAAATCAAGAAACAGCGCTCTCACGGGCGATGACATGGCACCCAGGTCCACCTCGACGACTTGAATGGCCTTTGGACCATCCTCGCGCCCTGCCTTGATGGAACGCACTGCAACCAGATCATTGGTCAGCGACCTGTAATGCAGAAGGCTCTTCTCTGGTGGCAACCTCCTCCCCAACCGCTGCCCGTCTTCGCGAAAAGCCCTCCACCCTGCCAGGGCTGGAACGCGTGCGGCCCATTCGAGTAAGCGCACCAAGCCCACCACCACGTGTTCGCCTGGCTTATCCGACAAACGGCCGGCGGGGCTCTCCGCACGGGCCAGTTCAACGAATCGCTTTTGATGGACCTTGAACAGCCCTGCGGCCTGTGCAGACGTATACGGCACTGCATGAGAGCGAGGTTTCCGCCCAATTCTTCGGTCATCGGCCTCACGACGTTCTGCATTTGCTTCTGCGTCGATGTCAGACTTCAGCTTTGCCCATGTCACGCCCTCCCCGCGCTGAAAAGCCACGTTCGTCCGGCCAAATGCCTGCGCATAGCGTTCCAAAAGTGCCGTTTCGGCGCCCTGTACTGAGTTCAGTGACATTGGACTCTCAACAAAATGACGGTTAACTGATGGTAGCGGCCCACTATTGGAAGTGGAACGGCTTGGAAAAGCCCGGGGACATCAATGGCTGCACGGGTGAGCGCCCTTCGGGCCGTGATAAGCGATGCGGCAACAATCGCTCGGGGATCCGACCGAGATCACCTCGTTTGGCTTAGTCTGTAGCTCAGCTTTTTCAAACCAGGCGACAGCGCCCCAAGACCGTTCAACTTCTCACCCACGGTGAAGGCCCGGCTATAAGTTGAATGATGCTCATCGTCCAGCTCGTGCCCCACGATCTGCGCACGAAGTTCAGAAACGACGCCGGCGCCCTGAAGCTCTTGGATGAACGTTTTACGAAGGGAGTGGAATCCCCGCTTTGCAGGCTCCCAGTCTTTCCCTACCGCGGCCAGGTGCCGACTGAAGGCCTTGGTGATCCAATTGCCCTGCCCATTCACCGCCGTTGCCTTGGCCGCCGGGAACAGTCTTGCTTCCCCGGCTTCACGCTTCGCTCCGGCCCACTCCAAGAATCCCATCTTGAGCAATTCGGGATGCAGTGGCACCGTGCGCAGGCTGACCTCCGTTTTGACCTTTTGGTGCTCGCCCTCGTCCGAAATGCGGATGCAGGCGATGCCTCCCTCCTCGAACACGTCCTTGGTGAGCAGTTGCCCAACTTCCGATGCGCGGGCGCCGGTATACAGGCCGATCAGTGCTGCCCAACGAAGGGACTCTGGAAGCCGGTCCAACGCATCGGGGGCAAAGAGCGCTTGGATCTGAGACCGGTCGTAGGCCTTGAAACCTAGCTTCTTGCGGGCACGCTTTTCCCGGGCCGAATAGCTCACGTGTCCCGACGCGGGATTGTCCCCCTTTGGGTAATGGCCAGACGCCATGGCCCAATCGAAGAACCCGCCCTTCCCGCCGATGTAGCTTTGCTTGTTGGTCAAGGTTGGTGTGGAAGCCCCCTTCTCCCGCATGTCTTGGTACCAACGCGCCAAGTCCGAGCGCGTGATCGCGTGAACCTTGGCCTTTGGGCCCAAGAACGCGACCAGTGCTTCGATGGCCGTCTTCTTGATCGTGTAAGTTTTGGGCAGCGTGGAGGGCTTGAGCGTCGCCAGAAACGCGTCGCGCGCCTTCCCCAACGTCATCGTCTCGATCGCCTGGGCGACTGGCGCCGATGGTGCGCGGCTCGCCTGCGGCCATATCTCGCGAGCCGACCCCCGGTGGGCTACTTCAGGCTGCTGGAGCGTTGCCGCCATGGCCTCCAGCTCCATCAACTGCCGAAAGAGTTTCAGATCCTTGGGACTGTCGATCTGCCATTGCTCCGTGACCGTCCCGTCCGTTGCCCGAGTCCGGTTCAACGTGAGCTCGCGCAGGTTTTCAGCGCTCGTCAAACGATCAATGAGGATGTCAGCATCCGTTTTGCTGAGCTTGGCCACGCGTTGATCCTTCAACTGTCCGAAGAGCCGAGCATAGCCTGCGCCCAGCACGACCGCACGCACGTGGGCCTGAGCCAAGTCTTTCGTTCGAAGGGTGCGTTTGATCAGCCGGCAGTCGAGCACGGCTTGAAGGTCAATGGGGACGCGCTGGACAAAGGACCAGCGACCGGTCGATGTACGGCTCAGATGATGGGGGATGCGCATGCGAGTGTTTCCTCTACATGCTTCCTGCTTTCCAAAGCATCCAGCTCAATGACTTCACTTTAAAATCAATGAGTTAAGGGAATTTGGCGGAGAGAGTGGGATTCGAACCCACGGAAGGAATGACCCTTCGCCGGTTTTCAAGACCGGTGCCTTAAACCGCTCGGCCATCTCTCCGTATCGGTAACGCTTTGCGCGCCCCGCGTGCCCGGGTCATTGCAACCCGGGCAACCGGTCGGGGCAGCGTCCCCGGCCGGCATGGCTCCCCGGCATGGGCCGGGGGTCGCATTCTCGCATTTCAGGTGGGATTTGCCCACCCGCCGGCTGTCGGGCTCAGCCCGCATCCACCGCCAGCGCACCCAAGGCACTGGCCTTGATCTTCTCTTTGGCCCGCTCGCACGCACCGCCGCAATCCAGGCGCGAGGCCTCAAGCTGCGGCGGCAGGTGTTCGGCCAGGAAGTCGATGAACACGCGCACCGCCGGCAGCAGGCCGCGGCGGGAGGCGAAGACGGCATGGCAGATGCCCTGCGGCAGCGACCAGTCCGGCAGCACCACTTCCAGCTCGCCATTGCGCACGGCGTCGGCGCAGACCGTTTCCGGCAGCATGGTAATGCCGAAGCCGTCCTTGACCATGCTCTGCAGCAGCGGGAAGTCGAAGCCGGCCACGCGCGGCTGCAGGTCCACGCGGCGGACCGCGCCTTCCGGGCCGTGCAGTTCCCAGCGCTGGCGGGCTTCGTCTTCGCTGATGCTCAAGGTCACGTGATTGGTCAGCTCGTCCGGATCTTTCGGGCGGCCAGCGCGATCCAGGTACTTCGGGCTGGCGACCAACAGTTCCTGCACCTGGCCGAAGCTGCGCATCACCAGGCTGCCATCGTCATCCAGGCGCGAACGCACGCGCAGGGCGACGTCGTAGCCTTCATTGATGATGTCCACGCGGCGGTTGCTGATGTTCAGCTGCAGGCGCACTTTGGGGTACTGCGCCAGGAAGATCGGCAGCAGCTTGGGCAGCTGCATCTGCGCGAGCGAAACCGGCACGCTGGCGCGCACCAGGCCGCGTGGCTCGGCGCTGAGGCGGTCGACCACCTCACGCGCGGCCTGGGCCTCGGCGAGCATGGTCTGCGCGTGGCGATGCACGCTGGTGCCGACGTCGGTCACCGCGAAACGGCGCGTGGAGCGCTGCAGCAGGCGCACGCCCAGGTCGGTTTCCAGCTGGCTGATACGGCGGCTCAGGCGGGATTTGGGGATGCCGAGCGCGCGTTCTGCTGCGGCGAAGCCACCATGATCGACCACCATGGCGAAGTAGTAGAGGTCGTTGAGGTCTTGCATACCGAAGTTCCAGATATAGAACAATACGTGGTATTCAACCACCTTTATTCCAAACAGGCAACAACCTAACCTGATCTCCGTCGGCGGCGCCTTGCCCCGCCCCTCCCCAGATAACAGGTGATTGCCATGAAGCTTCTTCACATCGATGCCAGCGTGCTTGGCGACAACTCGGTTTCCCGCCAGCTCTCCGCCGCCGTGGTCCAGCAGTGGCGCGACCAGGTGCCGGGCCTGGAAGTGAGCTACCGCGACCTCGACGCCCAGCCGGTCCCGCACCTGCGCAGCTCGTCGCTGGCCCAGTCCGACCCGGCCGAAGTGGCCGACGCCGAGCAGGTGCTGGCGCAGTTCCTGGCCGCCGACGTGGTGGTCATCGGCTCCCCAATGTACAACTTCAGCGTCGCCTCCACCCTCAAGGCGTGGATCGACCGCCTCGCGGTGGCCGGCCGCACCTTCAAGTACACCGAGAATGGCCCGGTGGGCCTGGCCGGCGGCAAGCGCGTGATCGTGGCCAGCAGCCGCGGCGGCCTGCACACCGGCGCCCCGACCGACTTCCAGGACCCCTACCTGCGCCAGGTCTTCGCCTTCTTCGGCATCGACAACGTCGAGTTCGTGCGCGCCGAGGGCATCGCCTATTCGCCGCAGCACCGGACCGATGCGATTGCGCAGGCGCTGGCCGCGTTGCCGCGGCCGGCTGAACTCGCCGCGGCCTGAGCCGGGCGAACCACACCGTTCCCTCCCCCTCGTCGTGACGGTGTGGTGGTGGAACGCCGGTTTTATCTCCCCTGCCGGCGCTCCCCCTGATGGCCCCTTCCGGGGCCATCTTTTTGCCTGGCTGCCGGCTGCCGGCGTCCTGCCGCCGCGGCGCGCCTGGCCGCCTGCAACCTACCTCAGCTACCTCAGGTCACAATGGCGCATTGCCGGGGTCTCCCGTGCCATGCCATCGCCGGTGCAGGCCGCGGTGATGGCCTCGCCTTTACGCAGGCCGGCGGCATCCGTTGTTGTCAGCCCCATCAGCAGCACCCGCGCGTCAGGGCCGGCGGACAGGTGGACGACGGGCTGATCCAGAGAGTCGCCCTGGATGGCCTCCACATCGCCGGAGATCACCAGGGGCTTGCCCTTGTAGAGCACGTCGGCGGCGATCTCATTGGCCTGGTAGTCCAGATACAGCTGCCGCGCGGCCAGCTCGATGGTGTCGGCCAGCACGCTGATCGCCTCGCTCTCGGTCTCGGCGGCATGCGCATCTGCCCGCGGGGCGCTGACTGCGCTCAGCGTTCCGGCAAAGATGGCGATGCCAACGAAGTACACCATCGGCGAGACCATCAGCGAGAGCAGCAACGGTGCGAGACCCTTGGTCACCCCACCGCTGGACATCGCCACGATGGCCAGGATGAAGGCCACCAGATTCAGCGGCCAGCCGATGAAGAACCCCAGCCCCGGAAAGGGAATCAGGAAGCACAGCCAGGCGATCACCAGAAGCACCCACGCAGCAGCCCCTGCCGGGTGGAAAGGCGGCGTTGTTGTGCCCACTGCGTTCACGGGGAGGGTCCTGCGGGAGGTGAATGACGTTATCCATCGTCGTTGCCGCCCGGCTGCGCGAGTGGACGCAGGTCACATCCCACGGACTCCGCCGGAAACTCCAGAACCGCCCCCTTTGCCCTGCGCGCCTTGTGGGCAGCGGGTTCCGCGCTGGCGGGGAATTCATCTGGTGATCGATGAAGGTCTACACCGACAGCGCAACGAAGTTCCGCCTTACCCGATCAGGCTCTGTACCGGAATCACCCGACGTGACGCATTCGACCCAAGGCGGTCGCGCAGATCGCTATGCTGATCCGTCTTTCTCTGGATCCGCCCGCATGGACTACCGCGTCACCGCCGCCCACCGCAGCGAATTCCCGCATCCGATCACCCTGCAACCCGGCGACCCGCTGCAGGTCGGCGAGCGCTATCAGGGGCCCGAGGGCTGGGACAACTGGTATCTGTGCCAGACGCCGGGCCAGGCCGCTGGGTGGGTGCCGGCGCAGGTGATCGGCCGCAACGCGCAGGGCGATGCCGTGGCGGCGGAGGCCTACTGCGCGCGCGAACTGGATGTGGATGCGGGTCAGCACGTGCGGGGGGAGCGCGAGCTCAACAGCTGGGTGTGGTGCGAGGTGGTCGGCGGCACGTCCTCTGGCTGGGTGCCGCTGGGCGTGCTGGCGCCGATGACGCCCCGGTAGAGCAAAAAACCCGCCTTCCGGCGGGTTTTTCGTTCGTCACGGCGCCTGATCAGCCGATGACATCCAGCCCGCCCATGTAGGGCTTCAGCGCGTCCGGCACGGTGATGCTGCCGTCGGCGTTCTGGTAGTTCTCCATCACCGCGATCATCGCACGGCCCACTGCCACGCCCGAACCGTTGAGCGTGTGCAGCAGCTCGGGCTTGCTGGTTTCCGGGTTGCGCCAGCGGGCCTGCATGCGGCGCGCCTGGAAATCCCCACAGTTGGAACACGAAGAGATCTCGCGGTAGGTGTCCTGCGAGGGCAGCCACACTTCCAGGTCGTAGGTCTTGATGGCGGCAAAGCCCATGTCGCCGGTGCACAGCAGCACCTTGCGGTACGGCAGGCCCAGCTTTTCCAGCACGACTTCGGCACAGCGGGTCATGCGCTGGTGCTCTTCATCACTCTGCGCGGGGGTACAGGCGGCGACCAGTTCCACCTTCTCGAACTGGTGCTGGCGGATCATGCCGCGCACGTCGCGGCCGCCGCTGCCGGCTTCGGCGCGGAAGCACAGCGAATGGGCGGTCATGCGCAGCGGCAGCTGCTCGGCATCGACGATTTCATCGCGCACGATATTGGTCAGCGGCACTTCCGAGGTCGGGATCAGGTAGCGCGTGGACTCGCCCACGGCCGTCTTGAACAGGTCGTCCTCGAACTTCGGCAGCTGGCTGGTACCACGCAGCGACTCGGCGTTGACCAGGGTCGGGACGTTGGTCTCTTCATAGCCATGCTCACCGGTGTGCAGGTCGAGCATGAACTGGGCCAGCGCGCGATGCAGGCGCGCGATCGGGCCACGCAACACGGTGAAGCGCGAGCCGGACAGCTTGGCGGCGGTCTCACCATCCAGCCAGCGGTTGCGGGCACCCAGCTCGACATGATCAAGCACCGGGAAATCGAACGTGCGCGGGGTGCCCCAACGCTTCTGCTCGACATTCTCCGATTCATCCTGGCCGGCCGGCACATCCTCGGCCGGCAGGTTCGGAATGCCCAGCGCGATCGCTTCGATCTTCTCGCGCAGCTCGTCCAGGGCCACTTCCGAGGCCTTCAGTTCATCAGCGAAGGCGGCCACTTCGGCCATGATCGCCGAGACATCCTCGCCCTTGGCCTTGGCCTTGGCCTGGCCGATGGCCTTGGAACGGCTGTTGCGCAGGCTCTGAAGTTCCTGGGTACGCACCTGGATGCGCTTGCGATCGGCTTCCAGCGACTCCAGCCCGGAGACATCCAGCTCGAAACCACGCGAGGAGCGCAGGCGTTCGGCAAGGTCGGCGGGCTGTTGGCGGAGCAGGGCTGGATCGAGCATGGCGGCAGAGGGGTCTACGGATTCGGAGGGGGATTATCGCCTGTTATGCGTTTTTCTGCCGCCGGTTCATCCCGGGCGTGGCAGAATCGCGGTGATCCATACGGTATGCCCCATGTCTGCTTCCCGCTCGACTTCTGGCAAGAACATCACCTTCCAGCTGCCCCGCCGCAGCCTCAAGATCGCCGCGATCGCCTTCGGTGCGGGCGTGCTGCTGTTCCTGGTGGTGTGGCTGAGCAGCCGCAAGGACGGCTTCTACAAGGCCGACCCGGCCGCGCAGACCCCTGCCCAGGTGGCCGAGGTCGAGCCGCTGCCCGAGCCGCTGGCCGCTGCCGCCGGTTCCAGCGACATGCCCGACGCCAAGGCGCCGCCGGCCAATGAAGAAAAGCCGCAGCTGGTGGAGACCGCCCCACCGCCGCCGGCGGCTGCACCGGCTGCGCCCGCCGCACCGGCCGCGCCTGCGGCGATGGCGCCGAGCGACCGCCCGCAGCCGATCGCCGACCAGTCGCCGCCGCCGAGCTATCCGCCGGCCGCCTTGCGCCGCGGTGACAGCGGCACCGTGGTGGTCCGCGTGGATGTGGATGCCACCGGTTATCCCTCGGGCGTGACATTGATCCAGCGCAGCGGTTCACGCGACCTTGATCGCGCCGCCTCTGATGCGGTGCGCCGCTGGCGCTTCCAGCCGGCGCAGAGCAACGGCGTACCCGTGCCTGGCAGCCTGGAAGTGCCCTTCGATTTCACTCCGCAGTGATTCATCGCCGCATCACACGGTGGTTCTGCAACGGCTCAGCAAACTGAACCCTGATGGGAATGCAGTCGTCGCGTTGACGGTGCGCTGACACATCCGCAACTGCGTACGGGCAAGACTGCAGGTGTCACATCGACA
The DNA here is from genome assembly GCF_052232875.1 of Stenotrophomonas sp. PUT21. Lineage (NCBI taxonomy): Bacteria > Pseudomonadati > Pseudomonadota > Gammaproteobacteria > Lysobacterales > Lysobacteraceae > Stenotrophomonas > Stenotrophomonas sp. PUT21. The sequence continues at coordinate 2,304,386 of NZ_CP197645.1, forward strand.
CCAGGAGTCAGCCATGAGTGTTACCCATGCCCCGGACATGCCCCGCTCGCCGCAGCATCAGCGCGACGTGATCGATGAGCCCCACAATCGCCGCACGTCGCCTTGGTTATGGGTGGCGTTGATCGTGGCGATGTTCGCCGCCGCGCTGGTGTGGCTGCGTTACGCCACCCCGGGCGATACCAATGATGCGCCGGTGGGCCAGCGCATGCTGCCGGCCACTGAGACCACCCCCGTGGCGACAGCGCCTGCCCCGGCAGCGCGAGAGGCAGCACCGGCCGCCGAGCAGCGCAAGGCGACCCCGGCCGTGCGCAATCGTGAGGCCCGCCCGCTGGCGAGCAACGCCAAGCCCGCTTATCCGCGCACTGCCCTGCGCAGCGGCGTACAGGGCAGCGTGGTGGCCAGCCTCAACGTGGATACCCGCGGGCAGGTGACCGAGGCGAACATTGTGCAGCGCAGTGGCACCCGTGACCGCGACCTGGACCGTGCGGTGCTGACCACCGTGCGCGACTGGAAGTTCGAGCCGGCGATGCATAACGGCCGCGCCGTAGCCAGCGTGGTGCGCGTCCCGGTGGATTTCCGCACCGAGCGCTAAACGCAGGCGCTGAGGCGGAAACGAAAAGGGAGGCCGATGGCCCCCCTTTTTTCGTCCCGCGTGTCCAAGCACCGACGCAAGTCGTGCCGGGCGTTGCCCGGCAACCACGCCTGTCTCGACGCAGCCGCCCGACAGAACCGGGCGCTACCTCAAGCGGCGCTCAGACCGAAGCCTGCGCCGGTCGCCAGACCCTCGAAATCCGGGAACGAGGTCGCCACGTTGGCGATGTCATTGACTCGCACCTCGCCCGTGCTGAGCTGGCCGGCAATGGCGAAGGCCATCGCGATGCGGTGGTCGCCATGGCTCTCGATGGTGCCGCTGCCCAGCGCCGCGCCACCATGGATCGTCGCACCGTCTTCGGTTTCGTCGACCTGCACGCCCAGGGTGCGCAGGCCGGTCGCCATCGCGGCCAGACGGTCCGATTCCTTGACCCGCAGTTCGGCCGCGCCGCGCACCACGGTGTTGCCCTGTGCCGCGGCGGCGGCGACGAACAAGGCCGGGAACTCATCGATCATGTCCGGCACCAGCGCTTCGGGAATCTCGGCGCCGTGCAGGGGCGCATAACGCACCACCAGATCGGCCACCGCTTCCCCACCCTGCTCGGCATGGTTCTCTTCGGTGATGTCCGCGCCCATCAGGCGCAACGCGGCCAGCAGACCGGTGCGGCGTGGATTGAGGCCGACCGCGCGCAGGCGCAGTTCGGAGCCGGGAATGATGCTCGCGGCCACGAGGAAGAACGCGGCCGAGGAGAAATCGGCCGGCACCACGATATCGGTCGGGCGCAGGCGCTGGCCGCCACGCAGGCGGGCCTGGCCGGGCGAAAACGCGATATCCACGCCGAACGCGCGCAGCATGCGCTCGCTGTAATCGCGGGTCGGGTGCGGTTCGGTGACGGAGGTTTCGCCAGTGGCGTACAGACCGGCCAGCAGCACGGCCGACTTGACCTGCGCGCTGGCGACCGGCGAAGCGAACGCGATACCGTGCAGCGTCTGCCCACCGTGCACACGCAGCGGCGGCGTGCCGTCCGCCTCGGTCTCGATCTTCGCGCCCATCTGGGCCAGCGGACCGGTCACGCGGCGCATCGGGCGGCGCGACAGCGATTCATCGCCAACCATTACCGAATCAAACGGCTGCGCGGCCAGCAGCCCGGCCAACAGGCGCATGCCGGTGCCGGCGTTGCCGCAGTCCAACGGGGCGCTCGGCGCCTTCAGGCCATCCACGCCCACGCCGTGCACGATGCGCTGCGAAGGCGACGGGGTTTCGATGCGTACGCCCATCTGCGAGAAGATCGCGGCCGTGGCGCGGGTGTCTTCGCCTTCCAGGAAGCCATCGATGCGCGAAACGCCATCGGCCAGCGCGGCGAACATCACCGAGCGATGCGAAACCGACTTGTCGCCGGGAATGGTCAGGCTGCCCTGCAGGGGCTGGCCCTTGCGGGCGATCCAGTACGGAGATGCGGTCATCGGAAATCCTATGGGGCGGGCCGCCGCGGCGGCGATGCAACGGTATGCGGGAAGGGCCGCCGCGCCCCACTGGGGCGGCGGGCCGGGCGCAGCGCGCAAGGCGCTGCGCCGTTCGGATCAGGGCACGGCGACCGGATAGGAGCCGAGGATCTTGATCTGCGCCGAGTGGGCTTTGAGTTCGGCCAGGGCCGCCTGCATCGCCTCATCGTCGACATGGCCGGCCAGGTCGATGAAGAAGCCGTACTCCCACTTGGCGTTGTGCGAGGGGCGCGACTCGATCCGGTTCATGCTGATGCCATGCCGTGCGAACGGGCTGAGCACATCGAACAAGGCACCGGGCTTGTCGTGGATGAACACCAGTACCGAGGTGCGGTCGTGGCCGGAGGTCGGGAAGATGTTGCGGCCGATGACCAGAAAGCGCGTGGTGTTGTCCGCATCGTTCTGGATCGGCTTGGTGACCACCTTCTTCAGGCCGTACACATGCCCCGCGCTCTCGCCACCGATCGCGGCGGCGTCTTCGGCATTGCGGGCGCGGCGCGCGCCTTCGGCATTGCTGGAGACCGGGATCTTCTCGGCCTTGGGCAGGTTGGCGCGCAGCCACGAGGAGGTCTGCATGAACGACTGCGGGTGGCCGTAGACACGTTCGACATCTTCCAGCCGGCCACTGCGCGACATCAGGTACTGCTGCACGCGCAGTTCCACTTCGCCGCAGATCTTCAGGTTGGAGGTCAGGAACATGTCCAGGGTGATCTGGATGGTGCCCTGCCCCGAATTTTCCACCGGCACCACGCCGAAATCGGCGTTGCCCGCTTCCACTTCCTGGAACACTTCTTCGATGCTGGCCAGCGGCAGGCCCAGCGCCGAGCGGCCGAAATGCTTGAGCACGGCCTGCTGGCTGAAGGTGCCTTCCGGGCCGAGGTAGCCGATCTTCAGCGGCTCCTGCTGGGCCAGGCAGGCGGACATGATTTCGCGGTAGACATGGACCAGCACTTCATCGCTGAGCGGGCCTTCGTTGCGGTCCACCACCATGCGCAGCACCTGGGCTTCGCGCTCGGGGCGGTAGTAATCCACGGCGGCGGCGAGCTTGCCCTTGGCCTTGCCGACCTGGTGGGCGAAGTTGGCGCGCTCGGCGATCAGCGCCTGGATGCTGCGGTCGATATGGTCGATCTTGGCGCGCACATCCGACAGCACGGGCGCGGCAACGGCGGGCGCAGCATCGCGCTTGGCGGCCTTGGCCTTCTTCGCGGGGGCAGCCGCCTTGGGCGGGGTCGGTGCCGGCTTGGCGGCCTTGGGCTTGGCGGGTTTGGTGGCCATCTGGGTTCCAATTGCAGTGGGGCGGCGAACGCCCCGGGAAATACGAATGCGTCAGCCGTTGCGCTGCTGGAAATCGCGCATGAAGGCGGCCAGCGCCTGCGCGCCTTCCACCGGCATGGCGTTGTACAGCGAAGCACGGATGCCGCCGACCGCCTTGTGCCCCTTCAGCGCCAGCAGGCCGGCCGCCTTGGATTCACTGACGAAACGCGCATTGAGCGTGTCATCCGGCAGGAAGAACGGGATGTTCATGCGCGAACGCGCGGCCGGGACGACCTCATTGCGGTAGAAACCGCCCGACTGGTCGATCGCCTCGTACACCAGGCCCGACTTGACCGCGTTGCGGCGCGCGAATTCTTCCACGCCGCCTTCGGCCAGCATCCACTGGAACACCAGGCCGGCCAGGTACCAGTTCCAGGTCGGTGGGGTGTTGAGCATGGAATCGCGGGCGACATGCGAGCGGTAATCGAAAATGTCCGCGCGCGGTTGGCCGCTGCGCTCGAGCAGATCGCGGCGCACGATCACCACCGATACGCCGACCGGGCCGAGGTTCTTCTGCGCGCCGGCGTAGATCAGGCCGTACCGGCTGACCTCCAGCGGCTCGCTGGCGATCGACGAGCTGAAATCGGCGAACAGCGGTACGTCGCCCACGTCCGGGGTCTCACGGAACTCGACCCCGTGGATGGTTTCGTTGGCGGTGATGTGCACGTACGCGGCATCCTCGGAGAGCTGCCAGCTGGCGCGCGCCGGGATGTCGTGGAAGCCATTGGCCTCGCTGCTGGCAGCGACGTTGACCGAGACGTACGGGCTGACCTGCTTGATCGCGGTCTTGCCCCAATGCCCGGTGAGCACGTAATCCACGGCCTGGCCGGGCCGGGCGAAGTTGAGCGCAAGCAGGGCCTGCTGGGTGGTCGCGCCACCGGCCAGGAACAGCACTGCGTAGTCGTCCGGGATGCCGATCAGGCGGCGCAGATCAGCCTCGGCCTGGGCGGCGACGGCCATGAACTCCGGGCCGCGGTGGCTCATTTCGACAATGGAGGCGCCCGCGCCGTTCCACTCCAACATCTCTTCCTGCGCCTGGCGCAGGACCGATTCCGGCAGGGTTGCAGGGCCGGCACTGAAATTGAACGCGCGCGTCATGTCACACCTATGGGGCAAGACCCCTAGTATGCCGCAGCGCACCAGCCTTTAGGCCTTGCAGGACAAGGCGAATTTGGTTGCAAACGAATCTATCGCAGCCTCGACAGCGCACCCACCGGCCGTTTACCGCGCGCCAAACCAGAGCAGCCCACTGATCGCCGCCGCCAGCAACAGTGCACTGACCAGCAGCCACGGCCAGCGGCTCACCCGCTTGGGCGCGGCGACCGGTTCCGGGCGTTGCCGCGCTTCGAAGCCGTCGTCTTCTTCCTCGACGACGACGCGCTTGCGGCCGTCATGCGGCACTTCGAGCACGAAGCGGTGCTGCGCGTCGAAGACCAGCTGATCGCCCGGCTGCAGCCAGCAATGGCGAACGGTGACGCCATTGACCCGCGTGGACTCGCCGGCGCCCAGGTCGCGCAGCAGCAGGCGCTCACCATGCTGCTCCAGGCGGGCGTGCTGCTCGGCAAAGGCCGGGTCGTCGATGACGATGTCCGCCTCCGGCCCACGCCCGATCACGCGCGGCCGATCCAGGGTAAAGCTGCGCCCGTGGTGCTGGCCGCCGACGCCGCGCAACAGGCGCTGGTCATCGCCCCCGTCATCGCTGCGCGGTGGTGCGTGCGCGACCGCTTCGCACTCGCCCTGCACCACCATCTCAACGCCATCGGCGTAAACGGCGTCGCCGGCGCGCAGCAGCGCCATCCGGCGCACCGGGCGGCCATTGACGTGGATGCCGCGGATGCCGCTGGCGACCTGCAGCCACAGGCCGCGGTCATCCAGGCAGAACTGGGCCAGCAACAAGGTGCCGGGAGTGTCATCGCCAAGCCGGACGGTGCCCGATGCATGACGCACGATGCGCTGCACCCCGGGCCGCAGGGGCTGGTCGGGATGTTGGCGTTGAGTAAAGTGAACTAGCAGGTTCTGCACGCGGCGCAGCCTAGCAGGTTGAATGTCAGGGAAGAAGAAGTGTGACGCAGACCTTGGAGTTGTGCCTGAGGATGCGCACAATGCACGCCCGAATCCGCGCCGTTGTCCGCCAGGAGGCTGTATGTCCACCATCGATATCCGTCACGCCCACACCCTGCCCGCCGAAAATGCGCGCAAAGCCATCGAAGATGTCGCCGCCAAACTGTCAGAGCGCTTCGGCCTGCAGTCCAACTGGGTGGGCGACGTGCTGAACTTCAGCGGCTCCGGCGTGGATGGCGCGATCGCGCTGCAGCCCGGCCAAGTGCAGGTCACCGCCAAGCTCGGCTTCCTGCTCTCGGCCATGAAGGGCATGGTGGAAAGCGAGATCCAGCGCGTGCTGCAGGAAAAGCTCGGCTGAACCGACGCCCGGCCCGGCGCTGCACAGGCGCCGGCCATCACATCGCTTGAAGCCGGCGATGCATACGATCCAAGGGTGTCCACCCACAGGGATCGCCCCATGAATTCACCCAACGACTTCGACGATCGCATCCCCGGCGAGAAGCCCTCGCTGCAGGATCAGGCCGAGCGCTTCTCGCGCAAGCTGACCGATTCGGCCCAGCAGATCTGGCTGGCCGGCCTGGGCGCCTTCGGGCGTGCGCAGGCCGAAGGCAGCCGGGTCTTCGACAACCTGGTCAAGGAAGGCGAGAACATCGAGGCCCGCAACCGCGAGCAGACCGGCGATGCGCCGCGCTGGCGCGACAATGTCGAGGAACACCTCGGTGAGGCCCGCGAAAAGGCCAGCGGCACCTGGGACAAGGTCGAGAAAGCCTTCGATGACCGCGTCCAGGGCGTGCTCAAGCGCCTGCACATCCCCACCGCCGAGGAGGTCGCCGCGCTCAATGCCCGGATCGATGCGCTCAACACTCGGGTCAACCGTGCCGAGGCCCGCAATGCCTCGCCGTCGGCCGATCCATCCCCGGGTACGCACCAGTCGCCGACCTCCGACGCCTGAGCTGAACTGACCCGACCGGCGATTGTTGCAAAGCAGCACGACTTTGTTGACAATCGAAATCGACCCGCCAATCGCTTCCACCGCCGTTTGTTCCCTCCCCTCACGGCTCTGGATTGGCGGGTTTTTTGTGGGCGCTCGATGGGCTGGATCGCCACAAAGTGAGACGGCCGTCACCGACGTGATCGCCGGATGCGCACCGGTGCGAGAACGACGCGCCGCTGACGTGCAAAGGCGCATATAAACTGTCTATCGCACTTCCCTGTTCATATCCCCTGCATGCTCTCCTGGATTCTGGCCCTGCTGTTGGCCCTCATCGTCTGGTTCCTGGCCACGGCCTACTTCTGGCTGATCAAACGGAAGCGCAAGGAGACCCAGCTCGGCCTGAATGCCTTGGCCGGCATGCACTGGCGTGAGTTTTCCCTGATCGTCCGGCGCGCGATGCATGAGCAGCGCGGGCTGCAGGACGTGGCGGACGAGGCGGTCGACAGCCGCGAACCGCGCAGCGATTTCCTGATGCACGACGGGCCACAGCGGTGGCTGCTGTCGTGCAAGCACGGGCGCGCCTACCGGATCGGCACCGCCGCGGTGAACGAACTCGGCGCCGCCGCGCGCCTGGCCGGTGCCCGTGGCGGGATCCTGATCACCGAGGGCAAGGTCGAGCGCGATGGCCGCATCGCCGCTGAAAAGCAGAGCGTGGAAGTCCTGGACGGCCCGCTGCTGTGGCCGCTGCTGCAACCGTATCTGCCCGGCGACATGGAAGCCCGTGTGCAGGCCGGTGCCCGCCGCGAGGCGATCCGGCGCATTTCGATCGCGGCACTGGGCGCTGCGACGCTGGGCCTGATGGTCGGGCTGGGCTCGCTGACCGCTGGCTTGGAGAAGGAGTGGACCGACGACGACTCGGCGGCCACCGCGGCCACCGCCCCGCCTGCCGCCGCGACGGCTCCGGAAGCGGCGCAGGCCGGCACCGTGCCCACCGCCGCAGTGGCGCCAGCCCCGGCCGCGCAAGAAGGCCCTCAAGGCCGCGCCACCGATGCTGCCCCGGCCGCGATGGAGGCCAACCCGGACGACGCCACCCTGGATCGCTATCAACAGGAGCTGTCACGCAAGGTGGCCACCCACGCTGGCGTGGCCAGCGGCATCTGGCTGACCCGGCAGACGCTGGCAATCAACCGCACCGGCGAGATCGATGCGATCTGGCCGCTGATCTGCGAGGAAGTGACCCGTTACCCGGCGCTGCGCACCGTGCGCATCCAGCTCAACCCGCGCCCCGGCGTGGATGAGCCGGTCCGCTGGCGGCAATGCACCACGCTGTAACGGTCAGCGCGCGCCCGGCGAGAATCGGGCGACCAGATCGTAGGCATCGCCCAGGAACATCTGCCGCACGCAGGTGATCGGCTGCTCGCCGCGCCAGGTGAGGCGGTCGATGACCAGGCAGGCCGTGCCTTGCTTGACCTGCAACAGCGTAGCGGCCGCGTCGTCGGCGCCCCAGGCGCTGATCCGGTGCTGGGCGCGCGTCCACGATACGTTCTGCAGCAGCCAGCTGCCTGGCGCGGTCGTCTCGAAATCCACCTCCAGCACCTCCGGCACGCCGACCGGGCTGATCAGCCGGTGCTCAAGCGCCAGCGGCCGGCCATCGGCCAGGTGCAGGCAGCGGATCGCCAGCAGCTTCTCGCCCCCGGCCAGGGTGGTTTCTTCGGCCACCTGCTCGCGCGGGCGCCGGTAGGCACGCTCCAGCAGCTGGTAGCCATAGACATGCCCGCGCGCTTCCACCGCCATCGCGATGTCGGGGATTTCCAGCGCCACCTGTTCCAGGTGTGGCGGCTGCCGGGCGACGAACGAGCCGGCCCGGCGGCGGCGCTCGATCATGCCGCTCTCGGCCAACGCGGTCAGCACCTTGTTCACGGTCATCCGCGAGCAGCCGTACTGCTCCATCAGCTCGTGTTCGTAGGGGATGCGGAAGCCAGGCTCCCACTGTCCACTGAGGATGCGGCTTTCCAGATCAGCACGTATGCGCTGATTGAGGGTTGCTGCTTTCTTGCCCGTCACTCTGGATTCCTGCATGGGAGGGTCGGATCAGACCCTCAACAACGGTCGAAGTGCCGCGGCGAACCGTGCGGCCACCGCCTCGCGTTGCGGGTGGCGACCGTCACGGACCAACTGGCGCCCTTGGCGCCACACCGATCGCACGGCGCCATTACGTGCGGCGAACACCCAGCTGTCAAGCAAGGCATCGCCGTCGCGGGCGATCAGCGCCGGGTGGTCGGGATCGAGTTCGACCAGGTCGGCCGGTGCGCCGGCCTGCAGGCCGGTGGCCACGCCCAGAGCCTGCGCGGCGCCGCGCAACGACTGCTCGTACAACCAGCGGCCGGTGGATTGACCATCGCCCGGGGCCAGCACGTTGCGCCCGCGCAGCTGCAGCCGCTGGCCGTATTCGAGCAGGCGCAGTTCTTCGGCCGCGTCGATCAGCACGTTGGAGTCCGAACCCACGCCGAACCGGCCGCCCGCGCGCGCGAACGCCTGCATCGGGAACAGGCCGTCGCCCAGGTTCGCTTCGGTGATCGGGCACAGCCCGGCCACCGCGCGGCTGGCCACGATCTGCTGCAGCTCCGCCTCGGTGATGTGGGTGGCGTGGACGAGGCACCAGCGCGCATCCACCGGCACGTGTTCGTACAGCCACTGCACCGGGCGCAACCCGCTCCACGCCACGCAGGCATCGACCTCGCGGGTCTGTTCGGCAATATGGATGTGGACCGGGCCGGCGTTGAGCGGCAGCAGCGCTGCCAGTTCCTCACCGGTCACCGCCCGCAGGCTGTGCGGCGCGAACCCTAGCACGGCGTCGCCCTGGTCCTTCAGCGCGCGGGTGCAGCCCTGCAGCAGCTCAGCGAAACCGTCGACATCGTGGATCAGCCGGCGCTGGGCCGGATTTGGCGGGGCGCCGCCGAAATCGGCATGCGCGTAGAACACCGGCAGCAGGGTCAGGCCGATCCCGCTGGAGTGGGCTGCCGCGGCGATGCGCTCGGCCATTTCGGCCCGGTTCGCATAGGGTGCACCGTCCGGGCCGTGATGCAGATAGTGGAACTCGCCGACCCGGGTGAACCCGGACTCCAGCATTTCCACATAGGCCTGCTCGGCGATGGCTTGCATGGCGTCGGGCTGAAGGTGCGCCAGGAAGCGGTACATCAGCTCGCGCCAGCTCCAGAAGCTGTCGCCGCTGTTGCCGCCGATCTCGGTCAGCCCGGCCATCCCGCGCTGGAAGGCGTGGCTGTGCAGGTTGCCCAGGCCCGGCAGCGCGATCGCCAACGCGGTATCGCCCGGCTCGGCCGACGCGCCTTCGGTCACCTCGATGAGCGTGCCGCCCTGGCTGACGATGCGCACATCGCGCGCCCAGCCCTGCGGCAGCAGCGCATGGGCGGCGTGGAAACGAAGGATCGGTGCGGGGTTGGCTGGCATCACTGGACATCCCGGAAGAGGCGCCTATATTGTATAGACATATACACCGATGTGGTTGCTGCCATGCACTGTGACACCCTCTGGTACCACGCCAACCTGATCACCGTCGATGGCCCCGGCCTGGGCGTGATCGAGGACGGCGTCATCGCCGCGACCGATGGGCGCATCGTGCATGTCGGTGCAGCGGGTTCGGCAGACCATCTGCAGCCCGCCCAGCGCATCGACGGCGGCGGGCGCTGGATCAGCCCCGGCCTGATCGACTGCCACACCCACCTGGTCTATGCCGGCAACCGCGCCGGTGAGTTCGAGCAGCGCCTGCAGGGCGTGAGCTACGCCGACATCGCCCGCGCGGGCGGCGGCATTGTCTCCACCGTGCGCGCCACCCGCGCCGCCAGCGAGGCCGAACTGCTGGCCGCCAGCCTGCCCCGGCTGGACGCCATGCTGGCCGAAGGCATCACCACGCTCGAAATCAAATCCGGTTATGGGCTGACCCTGGCCGATGAGACCAAGCAACTGCACGTCGCCCGTGAGCTGGGCCGTCAGCGCGCGGTCGAGATCGTGCCGACCTTCCTCGGTGCGCATGCGATCCCGCCGGGCCGGCAGGCGCAGGAGTACATCGACGAGGTCTGCAACGTCATGATTCCCGCCGTTGCCGCCGCCGGGCTGGCCGAAGCCGTGGACGTGTTCTGCGAGAACATCGCCTTCAGCGCCGCGCAGGCCGAGCAGGTCTTCGTTGCCGCGCAGCAGCACGGGCTGGCGATCAAGATCCATGCCGAGCAGCTGAGCAACCAGCACGGTGCCGCCCTGGCCGCGCGCCATGGTGCGCTGTCGGCCGACCATATCGAACACCTCGACGCCGACGGGATCGCCGCGATGCACCGCGCCGGCACCGTGGCGGTACTGCTGCCGGGCGCGTTCTACTTCACCCGCGATACCACCTTGCCCCCGATCGCTGAGCTGCGCGCGGCTGGCGTGCCGCTGGCACTGGCCACCGATTCCAACCCCGGCACCTCGCCGCTGACCAGCCCGCTGCTGGCGATGAACATGGCCGCCACCCTGTTCCGCATGACCGTGGCGGAGTGCATCGCCGGCTTCACCCGTGAAGCGGCGCGCGCCCTTGGCCGGCAGGACCGGATCGGCCGGCTCGCCGTCGGCCTGGACTGCAACCTCGCCCTGTGGGACATCGAGGCGCCCGCCGACCTCGTCTACCGCATGGGTTTCAACCCCCTGCACGCCCGCGTGATGCGCGGCCAACCCGTCTGAATCTAGTGATGTCTGGAGATTTCATGAGCACTACCCTGACCCTGCACCCCGGCGCTGTCACGCTGGCGCAATGGCGCGCGATCCATGACGGCGCGCGGGTGCGGCTGGACCCGGCCTCGGCCGCGGCCGTGCTGCGCAGTGCGCAAACCGTGGCCGACATCGTCGCCAAGGGCGCGCCGGTATACGGCATCAACACCGGCTTCGGGAAGCTGGCCAGCGTGCGCATCGAGCGCGACGACCTGGAAACCCTGCAGCGCAATATCGTGCTCTCGCACGCCGCCGGCGTCGGCGAACCGATGCCCGCGCCGGTGGTGCGGCTGATGATGGCCTTGAAGCTGGCCAGCCTGGCCCAGGGCGCCTCGGGCATCCGCCCGCAGACGCTGGCCCTGCTGGAAGCCTTCCTGCAGCACGACGTCATTCCGGTGATTCCGTGCCAGGGCTCGGTCGGCGCCTCGGGCGATCTGGCCCCGCTTTCGCACTTGGCCAGCGTGATGATCGGTGTCGGCGAAGCGTTCGTCGAGGGTCAGCGCCTGCCCGCCGCCGAGGCACTGGCCAAGGTCGGCCTGGCTCCGCTGGTGCTGGGCGCGAAGGAAGGCCTGGCCCTGCTCAACGGCACGCAATACTCCACCGCCTATGCACTGGCCGGGCTGTTCGCGATCGATACCGTGTTCCGCGCGGCGCTGGTCACCGGCGCGCTGTCGGTGGAAGCGGCCAAGGGCTCGGACACGCCCTTCGATCCCCGCATCCACAGCATCCGTGGCCAGCGCGGGCAGATCGCCACCGCCGCCGCGCTGCGTACCCTGATGCAGGGCTCGGCGATCCGCGAATCGCACCGCGACAACGACGTGCGCGTGCAGGACCCGTACTGCCTGCGCTGCCAGCCACAGGTGATGGGTGCCGCATTCGACGTGATGCGCCAAGCCGCCACCACGCTGGCGATCGAAGCCAACGGCGTGTCCGACAACCCGCTGGTGTTCACCGATACCAACGAAGCGCTGAGCGGCGGCAACTTCCACGCCGAGCCGGTCGCCTTCGCGGCGGACATGCTGGCGATGGCGGTGTGCGAGATCGGCTCGATCAGTGAGCGCCGCACCGCGATGCTGGTCGACCCGGCGCTGTCCGGCCTGCCCGCGTTCCTTACCCCGAAGCCCGGCTTGAACTCCGGCTTCATGATTCCGCAGGTCACCGCCGCCGCGCTGGTCTCGGAAAACAAGCAGCGCGCCTACCCGGCCAGCGTCGATTCGATCCCGACCTCGGCCAACCAGGAAGACCATGTCTCGATGGCCGCACACGGTGCACGCCGCCTGATGGCGATGGCCGAGAACGCGGCCAACGTGATCGGTATCGAACTGCTGGCGGCCGCGCAGGGCTGCGATTTCCACGCCCCGCTGCGCTCCAGCGATGCGCTGGAAGCGGTGCGCCAGCGCCTGCGCGCGCAGGTGCCGACGCTGGAAGACGACCGCTATTTCCATCCGGACATGGTCGCCGCCACCAACCTGGTCCGCAGCGGCGTGCTGGCCGAGGGACTGGCCGACATCCTGCCGCCGCTGGAGCCACTGGCATGAGCACGCATCCGGACTGGCTGCAGATCCATCGTGGCGATGTGCCGCTGATCGTCAGCTTCCCGCACACCGGCACCGAGCTGCCCGATGCGCTTGCCACGCAGTTCGTCTCGCCGTGGCTGGCCCGCCGCGACGCCGACTGGTGGGTGCATGAGCTGTACGCGTTCGCGCAGCAGATGGGCGCCACCACGGTCCGCACCGCGGTGTCGCGCTCGGTCATCGACGTCAACCGTGACCCCAGCGGCACCTCGTTGTACCCGGGCCAGAACACCACCGGCCTGTGCCCGCTGACCACCTTCGACAACCAGCCGCTGTACCGCGATGGCCACGGCCCGGACGAGGCCGAGATCGCGCGCCGCCGCGATACTTGGTTCGTGCCCTACCACGACGCCCTCGCCGCGGAGATCACGCGCCTGCGTGCGCAGCACGGCACCGTGGTGGTGTACGACGCGCACTCGATCCGCTCGCACATTCCGCACCTGTTCGATGGCCAGCTGCCGCAGTTCAACCTCGGTACCAATGGCGATACCACCTGCGACAACGCGCTCACCGATGTCGTCGACAACCTGTGTGCCATGAGCGGCATGAGCCATGTGCGCAACGGCCGCTTCAAGGGCGGCTACATCACCCGCCATTACAGCGACATCCCCGGCGGCGTGCACACGCTGCAGATGGAGCTGGCCTGCCGCGGCTACATGCACGAGCCCGAGGCCGTGGATGAGCACAGCTGGCCCACGCCGCTGGATCCCGATCACGCCGCCCCGCTGCGCGCCACGCTGCAGCAGGTGCTCGATGCCTGTCTCGACTTCGCTACGTCCCGGAGTGCTGCATGACCCGTCTCGATTCCACCCGCACCATCCTCGCCCCCACCGGCGCCACACTCACCTGCAAGAGCTGGCTGACCGAAGCCCCGCTGCGCATGCTGATGAACAACCTGCACCCGGACGTGGCCGAGCGCCCACAGGAGCTGGTGGTCTATGGCGGCATCGGCCGCGCCGCGCGCGACTGGGAAAGCTACGACAAGATCGTCGAGACCCTGCAGCGGCTGGAGGATGACCAGACCCTGCTGGTGCAGTCCGGCAAGCCGGTCGGTGTGTTCCGTACCCACGTGGACGCCCCGCGGGTGCTGATCGCCAACTCCAACCTGGTGCCGCGCTGGGCCAATTGGGACCACTTCAACGAGCTCGACAAGAAGGGCCTGGCCATGTACGGCCAGATGACGGCCGGCAGCTGGATCTACATCGGCGCGCAGGGCATCGTGCAGGGCACCTACGAAACCTTCGTGGAAATGGGCCGCCAGCACTACAACGGCAGCCTGGCCGGCAAGTGGCTGTTCACCGGTGGGCTGGGCGGCATGGGCGGCGCGCAGCCGCTGGCTGCGGTGATGGCCGGCGCCTCGTGCCTGGCGGTGGAGTGCCGCAAGAGCAGCATCGAGATGCGCCTGCGTACCGGCTATCTGGACACCTGGACCGACGACCTCGACGAAGCGCTGCGCCTGATCGAGGAATCCTGCACCGCGAAGAAGCCGCTCTCGGTCGGCCTGCTCGGCAACGTTGCCGACGTGCTGGACGAGCTGCTGATCCGCGGCGTGAAGCCGGACCTGCTGACCGACCAGACCTCCGCGCACGACCCGGTCAACGGCTACCTGCCGCAGGGCTGGACGGTGGAAGATTGGGACGACAAGCGCGTCTCCGCCCCGAAGGAAGTGGAAGCCGCCGCGCGCGAATCGATGGCCAACCACATCCGCGCCATGCTCGGCTTCCACTCGCTCGGCGTCCCGACCGTGGACTACGGCAACAACCTGCGCCAGATGGCGCTGGAAGAAGGCGTGGAAGATGCGTTCGACTTCCCCGGCTTCGTGCCCGCCTACATCCGCCCACTGTTCTGCCGCGGCATCGGCCCTTTCCGCTGGGCCGCACTGAGTGGCGATCCGGAAGACATCGCCAAGACCGATGCCAAGGTCAAGGAGCTGATCCCGGACAACCCGCACCTGCACCGCTGGCTCGACATGGCGGCCGAAAAGATCAAGTTCCAGGGCCTGCCCGCACGCATCTGCTGGGTCGGCCTGGGCGACCGTGACCGACTCGGTCTGGCCTTCAACGAGATGGTCGCCAATGGCGAGCTGAAGGCGCCGGTGGTGATCGGTCGCGATCACCTGGATTCGGGCAGCGTCGCCTCGCCGAACCGTGAAACCGAAGCCATGCAGGACGGCTCCGATGCGGTCTCCGACTGGCCGCTGCTCAATGCCCTGCTCAACACGGCCAGTGGTGCCACCTGGGTCTCGCTGCACCACGGCGGCGGCGTCGGCATGGGCTTCTCGCAGCATTCGGGCATGGTCATCGTCTGCGATGGCACCGACGCGGCGGCCAAGCGCATCGCGCGCGTGCTGTGGAACGACCCGGCCACGGGCGTGATGCGGCATGCCGACGCGGGGTATGAGATCGCGGTGGAGTGTGCGAAGGAGAAGGGGCTGGATCTGCCCGGGATTCTGGGCTGATGCGGGGCGGCCCCGGCCCCACGGTCGGGGCCTTTCGTGACCGGGGGTGACTTCCGCCGCATTGACCGGGGTGCCAGCGCTTCCTACTGTGCGGGCTCACTCACGCGGATGCCCGCAATGCGTCGTTTCGCCTTTGTCGCGGTCCTGCTGTTCGCGGTATCGACGCCGTCGGGCACCGCGCGCGCCGCGGAGTTCGACGCCCGGATCACCCGGCAACTCCACACAAACGCCGATCGCTACGGCATCGCCGGCCAGGCAGTGCTGATACGGCATAACGGCACGCTGCTTGCGCAGGCCGTCGCCGGAGAGGCCGACCTCACCACGCACCAACCAGTGACACCCGAGACGGTTTTCAACGCTTACTCGCTGGCCAAACTGCTGGTCAGTACCTTGGTCATGCAACGGGTGGAAGCCGGCAGGGTCGAGCTGGACGTACCGGCCAGCCGCTATCTGCCCGATCTGCCCGAGGCCTGGCAAGCGATCACCGTGAGGCAGTTCCTCGACCATGCGTCCGGCGTTCCCGAGTACTTCCAGTTCCGGGATGGTGAGGTGATCACCTCGCAGGGCAACCGCCGCTTCCCGGCCACGCCAGCAGAGGTGTTCAAGGCACTCGCCGGCGCGCCACTGCAGTTCACGCCGGGCACTGCCAGCCGGTACACGCAGACCAACTATCTGGTCCTCACCGCGCTGTTGGAAGCGCAGTACCAGCAGCCCTATGCGCAGATCGTTCGGGACCGCGTGCTGCGACCGCTGTCGATGACGCATACCTCGCTCGGCCCGGCGACGAATGCGCGCCACGAGATCGCCATCGCCTACACCGGCAAACAGGGCGCGCTGCAGCGCGAAGACGACATCGCATGGCCTGCCTATGCCTACGGGCATGCCGCACTGCATACCACCCTCGGTGATCTGGATCGCTTCCTGCTGGCACTGGCCCGCGGTGAGCTGGTGGGTCGTACCACGCTGCGACAGCTGTGGCAGCCACAGGTGCTGAGCAACGGGCGACGCAGCGGCTTTTCCACGGGTTGGGAACTCGAAGAAAGCGGAGAGTACCGCCTCGTCGGGCATGACGGTGGCACGCGGGTGCGTGCGCGGATCGCCTTCGCCGAAGGCCTGGCCGGGGATACCTACAGCTTCATCTACCTCACCAACGGCAGTGCGAAGAATGTGTGGTCGCGCACGCTGGTGGACAGTGCCATGGCGGTGGTCGCGCCCGCGCAGTTCCCGCGCGAGACCCTGTCCGAAGCGCTGATCACCTATGCACTGGGCCCCCGGACGGCCGCACGCACAACCGCGTTGAAACAGTGGCTCACCAGCACCGGGCGCGGTGATCAGCCGACGCTGGAGCAGGACATCAACCGCGTGGGCTACGCCGTGGCCGAGAACCTGGGCCACGCCACCGCCCTGCACATCTTCTCCCTCAACGCGACGCTGTTCCCACGCTCGGCCAACGCCTGGGACAGTCTGGCGGAGACGTATGCTGCGCTGGGCGACACGACGCAGGCCCAAAGGCTCTACGCCAAGTCGAAAGCGCTGGCAGCGCCGCGGTAGCTGGTCGCCATACGCCCCACAAGGGTGACGAACACGCCACATCCTGTTAACTTGCGCGCCCCACATGAAGTTGACAGGGTGCCGCGATGTCGCGCGCCGTGTCAGCACTGATACCGCGCACGAATGACTGCCCTCACGAACCGCTCCACCGCCCCTGCCCTGTCCCTGCTCGCCGCCGCCCTGCTGGCCAGCCTTGCCGCCACCGGCACCGCTCACGCCGCGCCTGCTGGCCAGGCCGTCACCCTCGACGCGGTGAACGTGACCGCCGCCGATGCCACCGAGGCCGCGCGCCGCGCGCTCGACCGGATCCCCGGTTCAGGCAACGTCGTCGATATGACCCAGGTCGGTCAGGGCCGCGTCGCCGGCACCGCCGATGTGCTGGCCTACCAGCCCGGCATCAGCGCGCAGAGCGCTGGCAATGAAGGCGTCAAGGTCTCCATTCGGGGTTCGGGCCTCAACCGTGCACCGGGGGCGCATGCCTCCGGCCTGTCGGTCTCGCTGGATGGCCTGCCGCTGACCGGTCCGGGCGGCACACCGTACGAGTTGCTGGAGCCGCTGTGGCTGAGCCGGGTGGAGGTGCTGCGCGGCGCCAACGGGTTCGAGCGCGGTGCGCTGGCCCTGGGCGGCGCGATCAACTACATCACCCGCAGCGGCCGCGACACGCCCGGGCTGGAGCTGCACTACGAAGCCGGTGCGCGCGGTTACCAGAAGCGCGGGATCAGCCTGGGCGGCGTGCACGATGCCGTCGACTACTTCCTCGCCTACACCGATACCGAGTACGACGGCTATCAGCAACACGCCGCCGGCAAGGGCAAGGGTGCGGTGGCCAACATCGGCTGGCAGCTCACGCCGGATCTGGAGACGCGCTTTTTCCTGCGCTACCGCGAGACCGATCACGAAACCCCGGGGCGCCTGACTCGCGCGCAGATCCGCAACGACCCACGCGCGGCGAACCCGGCCAACCTGGCCATCGACGCCCGCCGCCCGCAGCCGGGCAGCACGTGGATCGGCAATACCACCACCTACACCATCGATGCAGATTCGTCGCTGCAGGCCGGCCTCGTGTACCACAAGTACCCGATGGACTTGAACGAGAGCCTGTACCGCCAGCAGCTGGACTACGCCAACCTCAACGGCACGCTGGACTACCGCCGCCGGCACGCGCTGTTCGGGCACGACAGCGTGACCACGCTCGGCCTGCGTGTGACCCACGATCTGGACGCGAACGTGCGCGAGACGCTGCGCTTTTCCAGCAACGGATACGCGGCCGGCACGCACACCCGTGACTTTGAGCATTACGGCACCGACAGCGTGCTGCACCTCGGCAATGATCTGGCGCTGAGCGACACGCTGCGCCTGCAGACCGGCATGGCGTTGATCCACACCCGCCGCGATGTGCAGGTCACCTGGCCGGCCACGCCGGAACGGCTGTCCGAGCGCCAATGGGACTATGCACCGCGGCTGGGCTTCACCTGGCAGCAGACACCGCAGACGCAGTGGTTCGGCAACCTGAGCCGCTCGGTGGAGCCGGCGCACCCGTGGTCGATGATCTGGGGTTCCAACCAGTACTTCGCCGCCGGCAACGGCGCCTCGACCGGCCGCCAGCGCGCGCCGGTGCAGCTGGACAACCAGACCGCGACCACGCTGGAACTGGGTGCGCGCGGCGACAGCGCGCTCGGCCGCTGGGAGCTGACCGGTTATTACGCGCGCCTCAACCACGAACTGCTCACCGTGGAAGTGCGGCCGGTGCCGAACCTGTTTATTGCCGAATCCAACGCCAGCCCGACCGTGCACCGCGGCATCGAAGCCGGCCTGGACAGTGCACTGTGGCAGGGTGTCGGCGGGCGGCTGTCATTGCGCCAGGCGTACACCTTCAGCGACTTCCGCTACCGCGATGATGTGCGCTTCGGCAGCAACCGCCTGCCCGGCCTGCCGCGCCACTACTACCAGGCCGAACTGCGCTACGACCACCCGGCTGGCTTCTACGCCGGGCTGAACACCGAGTACGCGTCGAAGATGTTCGTGGACTACGCCAACAGCTACAGCGCCGAGAGCCACGTAATCTTCGGCACCCGCGTCGGCTACGACGCCCCCGGCGGCCGCTGGCAGGCCTGGGCCGAGCTGCGCAACCTGACCGACCGCCACTATGCCGCCACGGTCACCCCGGGCTACGACGATGCGGGCAAGGATGTCGCGCGTTCGACGCCCGGTGATGGGCGCGGTGTTTATGCCGGTGTGCGTTGGCGCTTTGACTGAGGGCCGCGGACGGCGCGGTGCCTCACACCACCGCGCCGATCTGGAACATCGGCAGATACAGCCCGAACACCGTCACCAGCGCCCCGCCCAGCATCGCCAGCACGCCCAGCAAGGCCGCCAGGTGCGGCCGATAGAGCCCCCCCGGACCGCGCCGCCACTGCACCAGCACCAGCACCGGCGCGAACCAGATCCATCCATAGCCGTGGCTCAGCGCGCGCGTGATCCATGGCAACACCACGCCGAAGCTGGTGAATACCTCCTGGAACTGCGGGACCACGAACAGGCCGATGGCGGTCATCACGATCGCGGTGAGGCCACTGCTCAACAGGCCCACCGCCAGCAGGCCGTAGCCCCGGGAGGCCGCAGGACGCGCGGCACGTGCGGCTACCGCATAGGGATTGCTCATGGTCAGCGCGCCTGCGCCCGCGCGATGGCCGCCTCAGCCAACGGCACCATCTTCGTGTAGCCGGCTGGGGTGGGATGCACGCCGTCGGCGGCCAGGTCCGGGTCGAGGCCCCCGTCTTTGTTGGTCATGGCGGTGTGGTAATCCAGATAAACCACCCCCTGCTGCTCCGCATAGGCACGCAATGCCCGGTTGAGCGCCGTCACCTTGCCGGCGGGCTGCACGCCGGGTTGCCACGGGTAATCGCTGACCGGCAGCACCGAGGCCAGCACGATGCGGATGTTGTGGGCCTGTGCCAGTTCCACCATCGCGTGCAGGTTGTCCTCGATCATCGCCTGCGTGGTGGGTCCGGTGTTGCCGGCGATATCGTTGGTGCCGGCCAGGATCACCACCACGGCCGGCTTCAACGCAATGACATCCTGCTGGAAACGTACCAGCATCTGCGCCGTGGTCTGCCCGGAGATGCCGCGGTTGACGTAGGGCTTGCCGGGGAAGAAACCGGCGCTGCCGGTGGGCCCCCACCCTTCGGTGATGGAGTCGCCGTAGAACACCACGCGCTTCGTTCCGGGCGCGTCGGGCGCCAGCGCGGCGTTCTCGGCGCGGTAGCGCTGCAGCTGCGGCCAGTCGAGCAGGCGCTGCTGCATCTGCGTGATCTGCGCGGGGGTCGCCTTGTCGGCGGGCACCTGATACAGCGGGTTGGTCGCAGGCGACTCCTGTGCGTGTGCATTCGGCTGCAGGGCACACGCGGCAAACGTCACGGCAAGCACGGTGGAACGGATCAAGGCGGTCAAAGCGCGGCACTCCGGTTGCGGCACGCCGACAGTCTCAGCGATCGGCGACCAGGGATTCAAGCTGCGCTGCGACGCGGTCGAAGGGGCCGATGTCGCGCGTCGCGCGGCTCATCGCCACGGCGCCTTCGATGCTGGCGATGATCATGGTGGCAATGCCTCTGGCCTGTTCGGGCAGACGGCCGGCGCGGGTCAACGCCTCCGTCAGCCGCGCCTCCCAGCGCGCGAAGACATCGGCCGCCGCTCGCTGCGCATCATCGGGGGCATCGTCGATCGGCTCTTCCACTGCTGCGGCGAGCACCGGGCAACCCACATGGAAGTCCGAGCGGATCAGGCGCTCGCGCCACGCCGCCAGGAACAAGGACAGCCCGTCCGGCGCGGTGCCCTGCAGGCAGGTGTCAAGCAACGCATCCACCTTGGCGCCCGCCAGGGTCGTGGCCTCGGCCAGCACCTGCTGCTTGCCACCCGGAAAGTGGTGGTACGTCGAACCGAACGGCGCCTGCGCACGCTTGGCCACTTCGCGCACGCTGGAGGCATTGAGGCCATAGGTAGCCAGCATTTCCGCTGCCGCAGCGACCACGCGTTGCGGGGCATCGGAAGGGCGTGCACTCATGGCCGGACTCCTTGCTAAGACAGATGTCATAGATTAGCGTATTTGTATTATGACAACTGTTATAGATGAGCGCCCCTGCCCATGAATCTCTGGTTCCGCCTCCTGATCCTGCTGCTGTCCTCGCCCTTCCGCTCCAGGCTGACCGCCCCGTTGGCGGTGTCGCGACTGAACTTCCGGGTGCTGCCCAATGACATCGATAGCAACCTGCACATGACCAATGGTCGCTACTGGACGATCTTCGATCTGGGCCGGCTGGATCTGGTGTTCCGGATGGGCCTGGGCCGGGTGGCGTGGCGCTCGAAGTGGGCCCCGATCGTCAGCGGGGGCAGCATCCAGTTCCGGCGCGAACTCAAGCCGTTCCAGCGCTTCGTGCTGGAAACGCGGCTGGCCGGCTGGGTCGGCACGCGCATCATCATGGAGCAGCGGGTGCTGGTCGGCGACGAGGAAAAGGTCGCCACGCGTGCCCTGTTGATCACCGGCATCTACGATCGTCGGCACCGCCGGTTCGTTTCCACCGATCAGATGATGGAGGCCATAGGCGCGCCCATCGTGCCTTCGCCGGAACTGAGCAAGGCCGCGCAGGCGTTGCTGGCGGCGGAAGTGGCGATGAAAGAGGACTGAGGCCCGCGCTGGTCGCGCAGTGACGGGAGCGCTCAGGCGTTGCGCCAGGGAAGGATCTGCGCCTTGGTCATCATCGTCTGTTCGATCAGGCGCAGGCATTTCTCCCCCGGGCTGACCAGATACCACTGCTCACTGTTGCGCAGCAGCGGCAGATCGGCGCGATGATCGGTATAGGCCATGCGCCACGGCGGCGGATAACCGCGTTCGGTCAGCATCGGAATCTTGTTCTCGCCAAGACAATGGCGCTCGCTGACCCACCCGCCCAGAAACGGCCGCAATGTCGAGGCGACCAGCGGCACGTCCTGCAGCCCTTCGCGTTCAAGCAGCGCGCGTGCCAGGGGCTCCCAACAGCCGGTGGCGATGACGACCTGGTCGCCCTGGGCGAGATGATGGCGCAGGCGCTCCACGCCAGGCGCCAGGAACACCGGCTCCGGTCCGCCGAACACCTCCTCGGCGTGCGCAACCGCCAGGGCGACCAGCACATCACGGCGGCGCCCGAACGTGGCCATCCAGACCGCGAAGCGCACCGGCCGCCGCCGCGTGCGCGGCAGTGCCCAGAGCGGCATCAGCACGGGCAGTGCCAGCAGCACCCCGGCGATCCGCCATGGCTGGCGTCGCAACAGCGTTTTGAAGAACCGGCTGGCGGTCTCCCAGCGGGTCAGCGTCAGATCGAAATCAAAGACCACCACACTACGTTCGGACATCCGTGTCACTCCGTTCAGAAGACGCCCTGCACCTGCAGGTTGCCATCATCGGTGGGCGTCAGTACCAGCCCGTAAGCCTCGCTCCTGCGGCTGAATCCTACCGAGCAGATCGCGTCCCAGCCTTGCCCGCAATCCACCTCGGGATGCGCGGCGAACACGGGATCGCCGTCGTTGTCCGGTGCGGAAGCGACCCAGCCGGCCTTCATGAGCAGCGCCTTGGCCTGCGCGTACGGCATGCCGACGGTGATGCCGATGGCGGTCCACGACGGTGGCAACTGGGGCGTTTCCGCCGCGTGGAGGTGGCCAGCAGACAAGAGCAGCAACAACGCCAGGAACACGGATTTCATCGGCATCACATCAAGGGTGGGACTGCACAGCATAGAACGCGCGAGCGCCCACATGCTGGCAGTGGGATGGAGACTCTCACACGCCACGTCTCACCGGCCACCAGGAAGAAAACCCACCACCGCCACGACCAGGCAGACCAGCCCGCCGGCGAACGGCAGATACGTTGCCCACACCGGCGCCCCCTGGCCAACCGCGAAGGCGAACAACGCCTCCCGTACGCTTCGACCGGTCAGGAACGGAATGATGACCAGCGCCAGCAGGGGCAGCAACGATGCGAGCCCGAAGCCGATCAATACCGGACGATGATCGTTGTTGGCAAATCCCCCCAGCGGGTACAGAGCCACGCCAGTCAACAATCCGACGAAGAGCAGGATGTTGGCGGTCCAGATCGTGGTGCGGTGGCGGCGCCGCAGCGCGGCCCGGGACCAGCCACGGTAGTGCGTCTGCAATCCCCTCGCCCAGTACACCACCAGCCACGTTGCGATCACGCCGCCCGTGACACCGCCTACCGTCGGTCCCCAGGCGGGGATATCCATGTTCACGTCCTTGTGCCTTTTCTTGGCAGTGTAAGGCCGGGCCCGGTCGCGCATGCAAAAACGGCCGCCCATGGGGGCGGCCGTTGGTCTGATGCCAGGGGCTGCCGAATGACAGCCCGGGCTAGTGACGTATCACCTCAGCGCTTGGCAGGCGGCGCATTCTTCACATAGGTATCGAACCAATTGAGCATTTCCGACACCAGCTGCTCGTTGGATTCCAGAGCGGTGTACCAGTGCGGTTCGTGCGGCAGCATCACCAGGCGTGTGGTGCCGCCATTGCCACGGATCGCCTGGAACAGCTTGCGCGACTGGAACGGCTCGGTGCCCGGGTTGGCATCATCCTCACCGTGGACCAGCAGCAGCGGCAGCTTGATCTTGTCGGCGTAGAAGAACGGCGACGCCTTGAGATACACGTCCTGCGCCTGCCACACCGAGCGGCGTTCGTTCTGGAAACCAAACGGGGTGAAGGTCTTGTTGTACGAGCCGCTGGTGGCGACGCCGGCCTTGAACAGATCGGTATGCGCGATCAGGTTGGCGGTCATCAGCCCACCATGGCTGTGACCGGTGACACCGATCCGGTTACGGTCGACCACGCCCAGGTCCACCGCCTTGTCCACCGCGGCCTTGGCATCGGCTTCAAGCTGTTCCAGATACGTGTTGTAGGCGGTTTTCGGGTCACCGACGATCGGGAACGAGGCGTTGTCGATGATCGCGTAACCGGCCAGCAGCATCAGCCGGTACGGCGCCAGGCGGGTGAAAGTCTGCTGCGAACCGGACACCTGTCCTGCCTGCGCCGCGTTGGCGAAGTCGGCCGGGTAGGCGTACAGGATCGCCGGCACGCGCTGGCCCTCCTTGTACCCCGGCGGGGTGTACAGGGTGAACGACAGGTCCACGCCGTCGGCACGCTTGTAGGTGACCAGGCGCTTCTGGATCTGGCGCACTTCCGGCGTTGGATCCACCAGGTGGGTCAACGCGGCCGGCTTGGAAACGACCTGCGCTTCGCCCGGCTTGGCGTCGGCGACGTCCTCGCCAAGCAGGCGCACGAACGCATTCGGCGCATCGGTCACCGACTGGTGCCACGTGAGGAGGTGGCCTGGGATGGCGCTGAAGCCTATGAACTGCTCGTAGGCATCGGCATCGCTGCGGAAAAGACGCTCCGTCTTCAAGCTACGGAGGCTGAGCGCATCCAGGAAGGGACGATCACCCTGCGGCGACGCCCCCTGCCCGCGCAGGAAGACCGTGTTGCCTTCCTGACGCACCACGTAGGCGCCGTTGGGCAGGCGCTGGTACACGAAGTTGCCCGGATCTTCGTACAGCTCATCGCTGGAGAGATCCCACAACAGGCGGCCTTCCTGCCTGGGGTTGTCGACGTTGACGATGCGGGTCTGGCGCCAGTGGCGGTTTTCGTCGTTCTCGTCGAGGAAGGCAACGTCCGGCTGCGCGGTCCAAGCCAGGCCTTCGAAGCGCTGCGCGGTGCGGGCGATCTCGGTGGGCTTGGCGGTGAACGGGGCTTTGAGCATCAGCACGCGATCGCGATGCGGAACGGTGACTTTCCAGTCGCCCTTGTCCAGGGCTTCGGCATAAACCAGCGTGGCCGGATCGGTGGCGCGCCAATCGAAATCGCGCGGGCCTTCCGGCACGCCATGCACCGGCACACGGTCGGCCAGCGGCAGGCTGGCGATCGGCGTGCTGCGGCCCGTGGCGATATCCAGCACGGCCACGTCATTGGCGAAACGCTGGTAGGTCACTGCATGCGAGAACGGTGCCTTGAGTGTTCTGGTCAGCACATGCACGCCATCCGGAGCGGCCCCGATGCTGTCCAGCAGCGCCGGGGCACCGACGGTGCGCACGGTGTTGGAGGCGGTATCCACCACCGCCAGCTGCGACTGGCCGTAATAGGCGAACAGCGCTTCATCGTAGGCACTGGTCAGCGTATCGCGGGCTTCGTAGGTGCTGCTTTCGCCGGCCGTGCCCAGCGACTCCTGGATGTCCGGGCCGATCGCGCCCTCGGCGCTCGGCGCCGGCCCCTGCTGTGCCGGGACCAGCTTGACCAGCAGCTGCTGGCTGCCACCGAGCCACTGCACGGTGCTGCCGAAAATCGGATTGAGCGCCACGTTGGGCACCTGGCGGACCTGGCCGGTCGCTGCATCGCCGATCCACAGCTGCACGCTGTCATCGACCACGTTCTGGAACGCGAAGCGCTGGCCGTCGGCCGACCACTGCGCCATGCCGGCGCACCCGCTGGGCAGGGCCACCTTGGTGGAACGGCCGCTGGCGGTATCGACGACGGTGAAGTCGCCCACGCACGGCGGAATGCCGTAGCCACCGGGGGTGTCGTGGCGGCTGCGGTTCTTCGGCTCCAGGCGCACACCGGCCAGCTTCAGATAGGGCTGGGCGACGCGGGTGATCGACGGATAGGTCTGCGTGGTGGTCAGCAGCAGGCGCTGGCCGGTCGGGTCGACACTGGGTGTCGGCGGCGGCGGTGCCTTGAGCACTTTGAGCAGGCTCTGCGGCGGTGTGGCGTAGCCAGCAAAGGCCGGTGCGGCAAACAGCAGGCCGAGGGTGGCAACGGCAACAGCCGCAGCCAGCGAGGTACGACGAATCAGCATCCTTATCCCCTTGCAGTGTCAACGAGTGCCCGCACAGGGGCATGACCGGAATCTAGCACCGCCGGGACCGGCGCGAATGGGCCGGAAGGGCCAACCGCCCGACACTGCAAAGCCAGGCCCTCCACCGTGCCGGGTAGCGCCCCCTTACGCGTCACGCCCGGCCTTGGCCCGGCTAGAATGCCCCATGCGAACCGTGCACGCCCTCCGATATGTCACCCCGCTGCGCGAAGGCGGCTCTCTGCCCGCCGTGGTCGAGACCGACGACGACGGCATGGTGGTGCTCAAATTCCGTGGGGCCGGCCAAGGGCCGAAGGCCCTGATCGCCGAGCTGATCGCCGGCGAGATCGCGCGGACGCTGGGCCTGCCGATCCCCGAGATCGTGTTCGTCGAGCTGGACCGCGAGTTCGCCCGGACCGAACCGGACCCGGAAATCCAGGATCTGATCCGCGCCAGCGAGGGCCTGAACCTGGGCAGTGATTACCTGCCCGGGGCGATCAACTACGACCCGGCCGCCATGCAGCCCGATGCCGAGCTGGCCTCGAAGATCGTGTGGTTCGATGCGTTCACCAGCAACGTGGACCGCACCGCGCGCAATCCGAACCTGATGGTCTGGCATCGCAAGCTGTACCTGATCGACCATGGTGCGGCAATGTACTTCCATCACGACTGGGCCAGTGCCGGGGAGGCCTGCAGTAAGCCGTTCGTGCTGATCCGCGATCACGTGCTGCTGCCGTTTGCCACGCAGATCGCCGAGGTGGATGCCGGCATGGCGGTGATGCTGCCGGATGCGGAGATCGAGCGGATCGTCGGGCTGGTGCCGGACGGCTGGCTGGTGGACGAACCCGCCTTCGACAGCCCGGCGGCCTACCGCCAGGCGTATATCGATTATCTGCAGCACCGCCTTCGCCTACGCGCGGCTTTTGTACAGGAGGCCGTCCGTGCCCACACTGCACACGTATGACTATGCGGTGATCCGCGTGGTGCCACGCGTGGAACGCGAGGAATTCATCAACGTCGGCGTCATCGTGTCCTGCCCGGGCGCCAAGCATCTGGAAGCGGCGATCGAGCTGGACCTGGAACGGCTGCGCGCCTTCGCGCCATCGCTGGATATCGAAGGCCTGCAGCCGTGGCTGGATGCGATCGTGGCGATCTGCCGCGGTGACGCGAACGCCGGCCCCATCGCGCAGCTGCCTGCGCGTGCACGTTTCCATTTTCTGACCGCCAGGCGCAGCTCGGTGGTGCAGATGTCGAGCACGCATGTGGGCCGCACCGCGGATCCGTCAGGTGTGGTGGAACATCTGATGCGCAAGATGGTGCGGGTACCGGCATAGCGCCGTCGATCCTGCGCCGGCGTACCGGCTCACACCGGCCAGCGGCACCACGAAAACGGGTAGCTGTGCAGACCACGCGCCAACCCCGCACGCATGGGCGTGGACAGGATGTCGGTGGCGCAGGCGAGCAGTTGGCGCTCGTCGCACTGGGACTGGTCGTGACACCCGGGTTGCCAGATCCGGCCCTGGGTTGCGTTGCGTTGATGGAGCGCGTGCGCCGACCGCGATTTCAGCGACCTGACCACGCTGAAGAGGCGATGCTTATGGAGCCGGAACAGCCAGTGCAACCGGTCTGGCAGGACCACCCAAGCCAGCGATTCCGTGCGGTTTTCCGCATCCGAGGCACGCAGCCAGCGCACCACTTCCTGCGCGTTGGCGTGATGGTTGAAGAGGGGGGAATGATGCGTGGTGACGGTGGTGACGACGTAGCAGGCATTTGGCAGCGGACATCGTCCGTCTTGAACAGATGAACTAGGCATCCGCCCATCATGGCAGTGCATGCCGACGCGCTTAAGCAGGAGAAAACGCGGCCGCCTGTCAGATTTTTGCGTCAGGCGTTGTAGTCGCCTGACCAGCAGCCGGGCAGCGCCCGGCGCTGTGTCGGTGGCAGCGGGGGCCGCAAGAACCGCGGCCCTGCCCTCACCCTTTGGGCAGCGCGTAAGCGATCACGTAATCGCCGGCCGGGGTCTCCATGAAGTGGTGGCCGCCGGCCATGATGACCACGTACTGGCGCCCACCAAATTCATAGATCATCGGGTTGGCCTGGCCGCCCGCAGGAAGCTTGGCATGCCAGAGTTCCTTGCCGGTCTTCAGGTCGATGGCACGCAGCAGATCATCGGTGGCCGCCGCAATGAAGATCAGGCCGCTGGCCGTCACTACCGAGCCACCGTTGTTGGGCGTACCGATCTCGATCGGCAGGCCGGAGCGGATGCCGAACGGCCCATTGCCGCGGGCGCTGCCGAACGGGCGGTCCCACAGGGTCTTGCCGGTACGCAGGTCGACCGCGCGGATGCCACCGTAGGGCGGCTGCTTGCACAGCAGCTTGGTGAACGGCAGGCGCCAGCCGGCGTTGACGTCGATGGCGTATGGCGTGCCCACCTGCGGATCGCCCGCACCTTCGGCCCCGCCCTTGTCGGCGGTGATCTCCTCGCGCGGCACCCAGCCCAGCTTGTCCGCCTTGGCGCGTGGCACCAGCCGATTGTAGTTGGGCATGTCGTTATAGTTGGCCACGATCACGCCACGGCGCGGATCCACGGCCACGCTGCCCCAGTCCGAGCCCCCGTTGTAGCCGGGATACTCGATGGAATGACGGTCCGCGGTCGGCGGTGTGTAGAAGCCTTCGTAACTGGCCTTGCGGAACTGGATACGGCACACCAGCTGGTCGATCGGGGTCATGCCCCACATGTCGCGCTCGGTCAGGTCCGGCTTGCGCAGTGTGTGATACAGCGAGAACAGTTGGGTCGGCGAGCGCTGCTCCGGCTCGACACCACCGGTGGGCACCTTACGTTCCTCGGCCGGGGTCAGCAGCTTGCCGGTGCGACGGTCGAGAATATACATATCGCCCTGCTTGGTCGGCAGCAGCAGCGCCGGCACCTTGCCAGCGGCGGTCGGGTAGTCGATCAGGGTCGCCTGCGAGCCCATGTCGTAGTCCCAGACGTCCTTGCGCACGGCCTGGAAATGCCAGGCCGGCTTGCCGGTGTTGACGTCGATCGCCACCAGCGAGGTGGCGTACCTGTTTTCGTTTTCGGTGCGCGAACCACTCCAGTAATCGCCGGCCGAGTTGCCCATCGGCAGGTAGACCAGGCCGAGTTCGTCGTCGCCGGTCGCGGTGGTCCACATGTTCGGGGTGCCACGGGTATAGGTCTCACCCGGCGGCGGTGCGCCGTTGCGCTCCGGGCGGACCATGTCCCAGGCCCAGCGCAGCTTGCCGGTAACGGCATCGTAGGCCTGGATCGCGCCCGACGGGGCGTCGCGGCGCTGGCCATCCAGCACCTGGTGGCCGGTCACGATCACGCCCTGTACGATCGCCGGCGGCGAGGTGATGGAGACATAGCCGGCCGGGCTGTCGCCCATGCCGACGGTGATATCGACCTGGCCGTTGTTGCCGAAGCCCAGGCACGGCTTGCCGGTGGCGGCATCGACCGCGATCAGGCGACCATCCAGGGTGCCTTCGATGATGCGCGCCGCACAGGCGCCGCGTGGCACCTGGGTCAGCACCGGCACGCCACTGGGCACGGCCAGGTCCGCAGCCACGTCGTTCAGCGCGGTGTCCTGCGCGGTGGCCGGCACCTCGTAGTAGGAGACGCCACGGCAGGCGGCCGTGTACGGAATGGACTTGTCCTTGATCTTCGGGTCGTAGCGCCAGCGCTCGCTGCCATCGGCGGCGTTGAGCGCGACCAGCTGATTGCGCGCGGTGCACAGGTAGAGGCTGTCGCCGACTTTCAGCGGCGTGGTTTCCGCACCCCAGCGCTTCTCGGGCAGGTCACCGGTGCGGAACAACCAGGCCTGCTCAAGCTTGGCCACGTTGTCCGGGGTGATCTGCTGCAGCGGCGAGAAACGCGTGGCGGCATTGTTGCGGCCATAGGCGGCCCAGTCGCCATCCACCGGGCGGTCGGCCGGCTGCAGGGGCGCATCGGCGGTCGGTGTCAGGCCGGTGCTGGTCATCGGTTCCGGGAAGGCGCCTTCGGCCGCCGTAACACCGTGCGGCACGAAAGCCAAGGTGAAGGCCGCCACGAATACAAGCGCGAGTACTCCGGCGATGCCGCGCGAGACCTTGCGCGAGACCGGACGATCCAGCGTGGGCAACAACAGCGACAAGACGAAGCCGATGGCCACGATCAATCCCAGCCGCGGCACCCAGCGCCAGTAATTGCTGCCCGACTCCCACCATGTCCACAGCAGCGTGCCGACGAACACCAGGGCGAACCACAGCGCGCCGCTGTAACGGCCCCGCCACAGCTGCACGCCGGAGATCAGCAGGCCGATACCGGCCAGCACGTAGTACCAGGAACCCCCGAGGCTGGCGAGCCAGGCGCCGCCTGCGGTGAATACAACGCCCAGCAACAGAATGACAATTGCCAGCACAGCCACCAGCCAATGGCGACGGTGGCGGGTCTGCGTCGTGGTGGACATCGGTTTCTCCTGAAGCGCGAAGATCGCCGACGTTGCTGCCGGCCCCGCGGCTCTTATCCCACCGGGGTCGTGAACGTTGCGCGTTCTTTGCGGGGGTCGCCAACCTCGGCACAGCCGACGATGAAACCCGGCAAGCCCCTGCCCTCCAACGAAAAACGCCGGCATGTGCCGGCGTTCTCCGTGTGACTCCCACTGGCGGAGCTTACGCCTCCGGCGGTGCCACCACCGGACTGGCCTCGACGGCCGCCGGTGCATCTTCTTCCACACCCTCGTCCAGCGAGGCATCCATGCGTTCGACCGCCTGGAGCTTCTCTTCCTTGGACAGACGGATCAGCGTCACGCCCTGGGTGTTGCGGCCGACGCGCGAGATCTCCGAACCGCGGGTGCGCACCAGGGTGCCGCCATCGGAAATCAGCAGCACTTCGTCGCGCGGCCCCATCAGCACCGCACGCACCAGCTTGCCGTTGCGTTCGGTGGTCTGGATGCCGATCACGCCCTGCGTGCCACGGCCCTTGCGCGGATAATCCGGCAGCGGGGTACGCTTGCCGTAGCCGTTCTCGGTCGCGGTCAGGATGTACAGCGCGTTGTCGTCGTCAGCCCCGTTCTCGATCACGGCATCGCCGCTGTCGATCACGGTCTCGTCGGCCTGGCTCTCATCCTCGTTCTCGTCTTCGCTGCCGCCAGCACTCTCGGCCACGATCAGACTGACCACTTCCTCGCCCTTGGGCATCTTGATGCCGCGCACGCCGGTAGCAGTACGGCCCATCGAGCGGACCTTGTCCTCACCGAAGCGCACGGTCTTGCCGTTAGACGCGAACAGCAGGATGTCGCGTTCGCCATCGGTCAGGCCGACGCCGACCAGCGCATCGCCCTCATCGAGGTTGATCGCGATCTTGCCGCGCGCCAGGCGGAAGGCAAACTCGCTGAGCGGGGTCTTCTTGACGGTACCGTTGCGGGTAGCGAAGAACACGAACTGGCCTTCGGCGTACTCGCGGACCGGCAGCACGGCCTGCACCCGCTCACCGGCTTCCAGCGGAATCCAGTTGATGATCGGGCGGCCACGGGCATTTGAGCCGGCCTCCGGCAACTGATGCACCGGCAGCCAGAACACCTTGCCCGAACTGGTGAAGGTCAGCAGCGTGTCATGCGTGTTGACCAGCCACAGCTGTTCGATGAAATCCTCTTCCT
This sequence comes from Stenotrophomonas sp. PUT21, assembly GCF_052232875.1. Lineage (NCBI taxonomy): Bacteria > Pseudomonadati > Pseudomonadota > Gammaproteobacteria > Lysobacterales > Lysobacteraceae > Stenotrophomonas > Stenotrophomonas sp. PUT21. The sequence continues at coordinate 2,335,659 of NZ_CP197645.1, forward strand.
TGGTCGACGCCGCGCTGCGGCCACGGCCACCGCGGCGCTGGGCCCGGTAAGCGCTGACCGGCTGGCGCTTGGCATAGCCGGCGTGCGACAGGGTGACCACCACGTCTTCCGGGGCGATCAGGTCGAGGATGTCCAGGTCTTCTTCGCTGTGGCGGATCTCGGTGCGGCGGTCGTCACCGAACTCGGTGCGCACGTTGATCAGCTCTTCGCGGATGACCTGCAGCAGACGGTCGGGATCTTCCAGGATTTCGATCAGCCCGGCGATCACTTCCAGCAGCTGCTTGTACTCATCGGTCAGGCGGTCCTGCTCCAGCCCGGTCAGGCGGTGCAGGCGCATTTCCAGGATCTGGGTCGCCTGGATCTCGGTCAGCTGGTAGCCGCCCTCGAGCAGGCCCACACCCTTGGGCAGATCATCCGGACGCGAGGCTTCGGCACCGGCGGCGCCCAGCATCGAACCGACCAGGCCCGGCTCCCACAGGCGGGCGAGCATGCGTTCGCGCGCTTCGGTGGGGTTCGGCGAGGTCTTGATCAGTTCGATCATCTCGTCGATGTTGGCCAGCGCGACGGTCAGGCCTTCCAGCACGTGCGCACGCGCACGCGCCTTGCGCAGCTCGAACACGGTACGGCGGGTGACCACTTCGCGGCGGTGACGCACGAAGGCCTCGAGCATCTGCTTGAGGTTCATCAACTGCGGGCGGCCATCGACCAGCGCCACCATGTTGATGCCGAACACCGACTCCATCTGGGTCTGCTGGTAGAGGTTGTTCAACACAACTTCCGCCGACTCGCCGCGCTTGATCTCGATGAAGATGCGCATCCCGTCCTTGTCGGACTCATCGCGCAGTTCGCTGATGCCTTCGAGCTTCTTTTCCTTGACCAGCTCGGCGATCTTCTCGATCAACCGGGCCTTGTTCACCTGGTACGGGATCTCGGTGACGATGATCGATTCGCGGCCGTTGTCAGCCACTTCGACCTCGGCCTTGGCGCGGATGCGCACACGACCACGGCCGGTCCGGTACCCGGCGACGATGCCGGCGGTGCCGTTGATGATGCCCGCGGTCGGGAAATCCGGACCCGGGATGTACTCCATCAGGCCGTCGACGTCGATCTCGGGGTTGTCGATCAGCGCAATGCAGGCATTGATGGACTCGGTCAGGTTGTGCGGCGGGATGTTGGTCGCCATGCCCACCGCGATACCGGCCGAACCATTGACCAGCAGGTTCGGGAACCGGGTCGGCATGACCGTCGGCTCCAGTTCCTTTTCGTCGTAGTTGGGCTGGAAATCGACCGTTTCCTTCTCGATGTCCGCCATCAGCTCATGGGTGAGCCTGGACATGCGGGCTTCGGTGTATCGCATTGCCGCGGCGGAGTCGCCGTCGACCGAACCGAAGTTACCCTGGCCATCGACCAGCATGTAACGCAGCGAGAACGGCTGCGCCAGACGCACCAGCGTGTCGTACACCGACTGATCGCCATGCGGGTGGTACTTACCGATGACGTCACCGACGATACGCGCCGACTTGAAGTAAGGCTTGTTGGCGTGCGCGTTGAGTTCACTCATCGCGAACAGCACGCGGCGATGCACCGGCTTGAGGCCATCGCGCGCATCCGGGAGTGCGCGCCCCACGATCACGCTCATCGCGTAATCGAGGTAACTCTTGCGCATCTCGTCTTCCAGGTTGACCTGGATGATTTCCTTGGCGGTTTCTGCCATTCGGGTTCCGTTGTCTGGTAGCGGTCCAGTCCGTCACGACCGCCCTTTCGGGGCGGTTGCGCCGGAATCTCGATTAACCGTTGGATTCTACCACAGCGGGCTGTTTTCCGCCCGCTTTTACGGGGGTTTTACCGGCAAGAATCAGGAACTTACGGGGGCGTTGCCAGCCAGCGGGCGGCAAGGCCCCGGGTATCCCGCGGCGAGCCCCCTGGGCAAGGGGACAGCCACAACGTGCCGGTGCCGTGGCTCAGCCGAAGGCGGCCTGCATATTGGCCACGGTCGGGTTCAGGATCACCCCGCGCTCGGTCACGATGGCATCGATCAGGCTGCCCGGGGTGACGTCGAACACCGGGTTCCAGGCGGCGATGCCCTCGGCCACGGTGCGGGTGCCGCCCACGCCATACAGCTCGCCCGGGTCGCGCTGCTCGATCTCGATCTGCTCGCCGTCGGCAGTGTCCATGTCCACCGTGGAGGACGGGGCCACGACCATGAACTTCACACCGTGGTGGCGGGCCGCGATGGCCAGCTGGTAGGTGCCGATCTTGTTGGCGGTATCGCCGTTGGCACAGATGCGGTCCGCACCCACGATCACCCACTGCACCGCGCCGGTCTTCATCAGGTGCGAGGCGGCCGAATCGGCGATCAGGGTGGCATCGATACCATCCTGCTGCAGCTCCCACACGGTCAGGCGAGCGCCCTGCAGCCACGGCCGGGTCTCGCCGGCGAACACACGGGCGATGCGGTGCTGGGCCATGCCGGCGCGGATGACGCCCAGCGCGGTACCGAAGCCTGCGGTGGCCAGCGAGCCGGTGTTGCAGTGAGTGAGCACGCCACTGCCTGCCTCGATCAGGCCGGCACCCAGCGCGCCCATGTGGCGGTTGGCCGCCAGGTCTTCCTCGGCGATCGCCTGGGCCTCGGCGGCCAGCACCTGCTGCCAGTCGGCACCGGCCGGGGCCAGCGCGCGGCGCATGCGGGCCAGCGCCCAGGCCAGGTTCACGGCGGTCGGGCGCGACGCGTTGAGGCGCTGCAGGGCCGGTTCGAGCTTCAGCAGCGCCTGTGCACCATCGTCGGCTTGGACCTCGTTGGCCGCCAGCACCACGCCCCAGGCGGCGGCAATGCCGATCGCCGGTGCGCCGCGCACGGTCAGCGCATGGATGGCCTCGGCCACCGCATCGCTGTCGCGGCACTCCACGTGCTCGACGATGAACGGCAGTTTGCGCTGGTCGAGCAGCTGCAGGCTCTCGCCGGTCCACAGGATCGGGCGGATATGGTCGTAACGGGCGTAATCGATATCGGTGGATGCGTTCATCGGGCCATTGTAACGGGGCGCCGATGCAGGCGGAATCGCGTGCTCAGTTGACCGCGAACTCGGCCCGGCAACCCTTGTCCACCCACACCCCGCGGCTGTCCCAGCCCCAACTGCTGCCCTGCTCGCAGGGCGTGCCCGACAGCTGCTTGTTGAGGGTGACACCGTGGGTGATGCCGGCGCCACAGAAGCGGCGCTGGCGCGACTTGGATTCGCAGACCAGGATCCGTGGCACGTTGAGGAAGCCACTGCCATCGGCGGCACCGACCTCGAACTCGCCCTGGCAACCGCGGGTCACCCAGATCTCGTTGCGGCGGTAGCCCCAGCTGTGGCCTTCGCGGCACGGCAGCGAGGTGAGCTGGCGCAGCAGGCGGACCGGTGCGCCCTGCAGCACGACCGGGCAGTTCTGCGGACGGCCATTGGATTCGCAGCGCACCACGCGGCGCGTGCGACGTTCCCCCTCGGCGCGCGACGCGGCCGCCGCGCTGCGCGCGCGGAACTCGGCGCGGCAGCCCAGGGTCACCCACACGCCGGAGCGATCGGTGCCCCACTCCGACCCGCGAACGCAGCTGTTGTCGGAGAGCTGGCGGATCAGATCGACGCCGCCTTCGGTCGGCACATCGCAATGCACCCACTCCATGTCGCGCGATTCGCACCGCACGACCTGACCGGCATAGCCGCCCGCCTGCGCGACGGCCGTTTCAGGCATCAGCGCAGTCCACAGCAACACCGGCCACAAGGGCATTCCCGCGCCTACCCACCGCTTCATCAACTCGATCCCTGCCACGCCTGAACGATCACCCGACCACCTTCGGACATCCGGTGTGATCAGAGCATCATCATGCAGGCCGCGCAAGACGCGAATGCGTCAAAACGCCTCAGGCGTGGGCGAAATCGAAGGCCAGCACATCGGCGATCCGGCCGGTGCGGTTCATCGCCATCAGCAGACGGTCCACACCCACTGCGACACCGGCGCAATCGGGCAGGCCCGGCAAGGCCGCAAGCAGGTGTTCATCCAGCGGTGGCAGGACATCGCCACGTGCCGTGCGGACGGCGTGGTCGCGGTCGAAACGCGCGCGCTGTTCAGTCGCATCGTTCAGTTCGTGATAACCGTTGGCCAACTCCACGCTGCCCAGATACAGCTCGAAACGCTCGGCCAGCGGTGGTGTACCGGGACGGATCCGCGCCAACGCTGCCTGGGTAGCCGGCCAGTCATGCACGACCGTCATGGTGTCGTGATGGAAGTGCGGCTGGATGCAGTGAGTCATCAGCAGATCGAGCCAGTCGTCGCGGGTGAGCCCGTCGGCATCGATGCGGACCGCGGCCAGTGGCGCCTGCAGTTCTTCCAGGCTGGCCTGGAACGGGTCCAGCCCGACGTGCTGCTGGTAAAGACCACGGTAATCGATGACCTCCAGCGTCGCCTCGCGCTGGACCAGCTGCAGCGCGGCGCGCACCAGCGCGGCCGTCTCGTCGATCAGGCGATGATGGTCCCAACCGACCCGGTACCACTCCAGCATGGTGAACTCGGGATTGTGGCGACCACCGGCTTCGCCATTGCGGAACACGCGGCCCAGTTCGTAGCAGTCTCCGACCCCGGCCGCGAGCAGCCGCTTGAGCGGAAACTCCGGCGAGGTACGCAGCCAGCGTTGCGGCGTGCCGGCATCGACGTGCCCACTGAAGCGGGTATGGAAGCTGTCGATGTTCGGCTCGGTATTTCCCGCGGCGGACAGGATCGGCGTTTCCACTTCCAGCACATCGCGCGTGGCGAAGAAGCTGCGGATCAGCGCATTGAGCGCGGCGCGCTGGCGCAGCGCGGCAATCATGCGCGCGCGTCCTTCAGGCGCTGGGCCAGTGGCAGGGTCAGCAGATCGCGGGTGTCATCCACATAGCCGGTGGCCAGGTACAGGCGCCGTGCCAATTCGTTGTGGTGGTTCACTTCCAGGCGCATGCGTTCCACGCCCCGCGCATTGGCCCGCTGCTCCAGAATGGCCAGCGCCTGCTTGCCGCGCCCCCGCCCGCGCGCGGCATGGCTGAGGTACAACTCATCGAGCAGCGCGAAGTGACCGCCCTGCTCCAGGCTGAAGCCCATCGCCAACGCGCCGTAGCCCACCACAGCGCCGGCCTCGTCCAGCCACAACAGCACTTCGCCATTGCGCGGATCTTCCAGCAGCGCTGCCAACGCATGGCGCACACGGGTGTCTTCAAAATCGAGTTTGTCTTCGGCGTAGAAATCACGCATCAGCCCGATCAGCAACTCGGTGTCGGCCACGGTGGCAAGGCGGAAATCGAGGGGAACGGTGTGCATGCGGTCTCTCTTGTTCAATGCTGCGCGAGGAAGGCGATCAGCTGGTCTTCGTCCCAGACCGGCACGCCCAGCTCCTGTGCCTTGGTCAACTTGGAACCGGCTTCCGCACCGGCGACCACGAACGAGGTCTTCTTCGACACGCTGCCGGCCACCTTGGCACCGAGCGCTTCCAGCCGCGCCTTGGCCTCGTCGCGATTCATCTGCGTCAGCGTGCCGGTCAGCACGGCGGTCTGGCCATCCAGGGGCCCTGCGACCTGGTCGGCCTGCTCCGGCGCCAGTGCCAGCAGCTTCTGGCGGTACGCCTCGGCCTTGAGCAGCATCGGGCCGTGGCCCTCGCTGTCCAGCCAGTCCGCAAGGCCCATCGCGACCTCGTTGGGCAGACCGGCGGCCACGAAACGCACCGGCTCGGCATCCAGCACCGAGGCGGCATCCGGCAGCATCGCCACCAGCTTCTCGGCGCGCAGACGGGTGATGCCCGGAATCTCCGCTTCCACCAGCAACTGCGCGAAATCCAGTCCGTCGCGCAGCTTGGCGATCGGCGGATGCACATCGCTGATGCGCACCTGGCCAACCTGCAACAGGGCGTCGATCGCCTCCTGGTTGCCGGCCTGCTCGAAGAAGTGGCCCAGCGAGCGCGCGACTTCACCGCCGATGTCCGGCACGCGCTTGAACAGCGGCCACGGCAGATGGCGGATCAGCTCGAGATCGCCGAACCAGGTCGCCAGGGCCTTGGCGGTGCTCTCACCGACATGCTCGATGCCCAGCGCGAACAACAGGCGCTCCAGCGTGGTGGTGCGGCTGGCGTCGATTGCGGCGATCAGGTTGTCGGCCCACTTGGTCGCGATCTTCTTCGTGTTCCAGGCGAACGTGGCCGGCATCGCCAGCGCCTGCGCGCGCCACGCCTCGTCGCTGCCATCGAGCTTCAGGATGGCCCTCAGATAGTCGCCACTGCCTTCCGGCGGCAGGTGCAGGCCGATCTGGCTGGCCAGCGCCTCGGGCGATTCGGCATCCAGCACCAGCTTGAGCTGCAGCAGTTGATCCCGCTGCAGGCGGTACAGGTCGGCCACGCCGCGCACGATGCCGGCGTCGACCAGGGTTTCGATGTATTTGCCGCCCAGGCCGTCGATATCCATGGCACGGCGCGAGGCGAAATGCGCGATCGCTTCCTTGCGCTGCGCCGGGCAGCTCAGTTCACCCGAGCAGCGCCAGGCCGCTTCGCCCTCTTCGCGGACGATCTCCGAGCCGCACACGGGGCACTGCGAAGGCATCTGCCACGGCGTGGTGCCGGCGGGACGACGGTCGGGGATCACGCTGACCACTTCCGGGATCACATCGCCGGCGCGGCGCACGATTACCGTATCGCCCACGCGCACATCCAGACGCGCGATCTGATCGGCATTGTGCAGCGTCGCGTTGGACACGATCACACCGGCCACGGCCACCGGCGCCAGACGCGCCACCGGCGTGGCCGCACCGGTGCGGCCGATCTGGATCTCGATCGCCTCCACCGTGGTGGTCTGTTCCTGCGCGGGGAACTTGTGCGCGATCGCCCAGCGCGGCGAATTGGAAATCGTTCCCAGCTGATCCTGCTCGGCCCGATCATCGACCTTGTAGACCACACCATCAATGTCAAAACCTAGGGACTCACGGCGAGCTTTCATCTCAGCGTAATAGACTGCCAGGCCTCGTCTGCCGTGAACAACAGTAACAAAATCACTTACTGGGAACCCCCAACGTCTGAGCTTTCCTAGTACTTCGTGGTGGGCCAAAACGCTCCAGTCGTCACTGTCCCGGAAAAAATCTTGCTCGAATTCAACAACGCCCACGCCATATGCAAAGAATGAAAGCGGTCGTCTTGCAACTTGGTACGGATCCAGAAGTCGAAGCGACCCTGATGCCGCATTTCTTGGATTAGCAAATATCCTATCTTCATCTCGGCGCGCGGCTTCATTGAATTCATTGAACCCTTTGTGCGACATGTAGATTTCGCCACGAACCTCGAGCACAGTCGGCAGTCCCTCAGAAGTGATCTTCTTCGGGATTTCAGAGATCATCTTTACGTTAGCCGTTACGTCTTCCCCGATCCCAGCCTTTCCTCTAGTAGCTGCACGAATCAAGCTTCCTTTTTTGTATGTAAGACTAATTGCAAGCCCGTCCACCTTCGGCTCGGCGCAAAATTTCGGCGAGAGGTCGCCTGTTTCTCGCCTGACCCTATCGACAAAGTCGTCGACGTCTTGATCAGAAAAGGCATTTGCCAGAGAGAGCATTGGAACTTCGTGCACAACGCGTGGGAATGATCGAGACAACCCTCCCCCGACGGTATGCGACGGAGAGTCAGGACTATCGAGCTCGGCATGAGTCCGTTCAAGCTCTTCAAGCTCCCGCATTAGTCTGTCGTACTCATCATCTGACATGACCAGCTCCTCAAGCGCGTAGTACGCTTCGCGAGCGCGAACGAGCTCATCACGGAGCTCTTGAATTCGGATTTTTGGTTGGCTAGTCATGTCTATCTATGCTGGGCGCGCGGCGGCGGCATTTTACCCCCAAGCGCATCACAGGATGGTGTTGAGGGCTATAGTTTGGCCATCGGATGCCTAGTCCAGAGCGCACTCACACCTAGGGGATCTACCTGTGAATCTCGCCGCGTCCCGTCGCTCCTTCCTGCAGCTGGCCGGTACCGGCCTGGCCTTGTCCGGCCTCGGCATGGTGCCCACCTCGGCCGCACCTGCGCGCGCCTTTCCCCACGCCGGTGGACCGGTGCTGCTGAACTTCAACGAATGCCCGTATGGGCCATCGCCCGCCGCGCAGGCCGCGGCGCGCGACATCGTCGCCGGCAGCGGGCGGTATCTGTTTGCTCTGGCCAGCGAGCTGCGCGACCTGTTTGCCCAACAGGAAGGCATCGGCAAGGATCACGTGCGTTTCTACCCCGGTTCGAGCGAACCGCTGAACCGGGCGGCCGTCGTATGGACCTCGGCGACAGCCGGGCTGGTCGTCGCTGACCCCACCTTCGAAGCGCTGGGTGATCTTGCTGCTGCGCGCGGGACCACCGTGGCCAAGGTGCCCTTGCGTGCGGACGGTGCGCACGACGTGCGCGCAATGGCCGCTGCCGCCGCGCGGGTCAACGCCGGGCTGCTGTATCTCTGCAATCCCAACAATCCCACTGGCTCGATCACGTCCGCCACCGACATCGCCTGGCTACTGGCCAACAAGCCTGCGCAGACCCGGGTACTGGTCGATGAGGCCTATCTGCAATACAGCGATCAGCGCTCGGTGATTGCGCAGGTGACGCAGCGCGACGATGTGATTGTGCTGCGCACCTTCTCCAAGCTCTACGGCATGGCCGGCCTGCGCCTGGGCGTGGCGGCCGCGCATCCGGACCGGCTGAAAGAACTTGCCAGCCTGGGCGACAACCCGCTGCCGGTCACCGCCCTGGCGGCGGGAGTGGCGAGCCTGCGTGAACCGGGATTGATCGCGCAGCGCAAGGCGGAGAATGCAGCGGTGCGGCAGGACACCATCGGCTGGCTGGGCAAGCGCGGCTTTACCTGCATTCCCTCGGAAGCGAACTGTTTCGTGGTCGATGTGCAGCGCGATGGCGCCGCCTTCTCCGCCGCGATGGCCAAGCACGGCGTGGTGATCGGCCGCAGCTGGCCGATCTGGCCGCAGCGGGTGCGCGTGACGGTCGGCACTGCAGCCGAGATGGCGCGGTTCCGTGCGGCCTTCGACGCGGTGGTCAGCCACACCGGGTAGAGCCGACCGTTGGTCGGCTCCCCTTGATCACCAGCGCGGAGCTTTGGTGAGCGGCGGGGCCTGGTGCTGGCGGTCGTAGGCACGCAGCTCGTCACGGATGTGCGCGATGCGCTGGCGGCCGAGGGCGTTGCGGCTGTCGTCCAGCACCACGCCATCGAGCAGCTCGCCCATGCGCTGCACGGTCGGCAGCATCTTTTCCCAGGCGTCCAGCGCGGTGAGCGGCGCCGGCAAGGTCAGGAAGAAGGCGATCGCCGGCGTTTCCATCTCGCGGATGTTGGCCATGTCGAAACTGCCCGGCTTCATGATGCTGGCCATCGAGAAGATCGGGCCGCGCTCGGGGTGGCCTTCGACCAGGCGGTGGAAGACATTCATGTGGCCGAACACCAGGCCGGTCTTCTCCGCAGCGACGACGATGTCTTCGCCACGCAGCTGCTCGCCCGCACGCGCGGCGACGAACAGCGAGACGATCTTGTCGAAATCCTGGGTGGCACGCTTGCCCAGGTCGCTGGCCGGCGCGGCGTCCACGTCCGGCAGGCCCAGCTCGGGCTGGGTCACGCCGTCTTCGCCGACGACGGGGGCAGCGCCATCGGCCGGGCTCTCGCCCTCGCCCAGCACGGGCTCGCGGCGCTGGCCGTTGGTGCCTTCAGCACCTTCGACGCGGCGGCCCTGCACTTTCTTTTTCGGACGGCCAAACAGGAAGATCGCAGCGATCAACAGCAGGCCGGCGGCCAGGATGCCGATGCGGAGCAGTGCCATGTCGGACATTCGGGGGGTCTCCGGCTAAATCATTCAGGTACTTAAGGATGGCACGTCAGGCCGCGCCCGCCAATCGTGCGGCTTCCTCCAGGTCGACACTGACCAGTCGGCTGACGCCCGGTTCGCGCATGGTCACGCCGGAAAGCTGGTGGGCGGCTTCCATCGTGGCCTTGTTGTGGCTCACAAACAGGAACTGAACTTTCTCGCTCATTTCCTTGACCATGTTGGCCAGGCGGCCGACGTTGGCTTCATCCAACGGCGCGTCCACTTCGTCCAACAGGCAGAACGGGGCCGGGTTGAGCTGGAAGATCGCAAACACCAGCGCCACCGCGGTCATCGCCTTCTCGCCACCGGACAGCAGCGAAATGCTCGACACCCGCTTGCCCGGCGGCCGCGCCATGATCGCAACACCGGTGTCGAGCAGGTCTTCACCTGTCAGCTCCAGGTAGGCGTGGCCGCCACCGAACAGACGCGGATACAGCTGCTGCACGCCGGCGTTGACGCGGTCGAAGGTGTCCTTGAAGCGGCCGCGGGTTTCGCGGTCGATCTTGCGGATGGCATCTTCCAGCGTTTCCAGCGCGGTGGTGAGGTCGGTGTTCTGCGCATCCAGGTACTCCGAGCGCTGCGAGGCCTCGCCGTATTCCTGGATGGCGGCCAGGTTGACCGGCTCCAGCCGGCGCATGCGGCCATCGATCTGATGTACGGCCTGCTCCCAGTCGGTGACACGCGCATCTTCGGGCAGGCCGTTGATCACGTCCTGCAGTACGAAACCGGCCTTCTCCACCGAGGCCGACAGCTGGTCGGCACTGAGCACCAGCGCCTGCTGGTCCAGCTTGCGCTGGGAAATCCGCTCGCGTTGCGCCAGCGCCTGTTCGTCGCGCTGGTGGCGGGTCTGTTCGAAGGTGCGCAGCTCGGCATCGATGCCATCCAACAGCGTGCGCGCCTCACCCAGCACACGGTCGGCGCGCACGCGCTCACCCAATGCGTTCTGGTGTTCGGCTTCGAGTGTCTTGACTGGCGAATCGCCCTCGTCCAGCTGCGAATGCAGTTCGCCCAGGCGCGTATCCAGCTGCCCACGCTGCGTGCTCATGCGTTCCAGCGCCTGGCTCAGCGAGGCGATCTGCGCGCGTTGCGATTCCAGGGTCAGCGCCAGCGAATGCGCCGCTTCGCGCACGTTGCGGGCCTGGTCCCGGGCCTGGTCGCGCGCATCTGTCAGCTGGCGGCGTTCGCCTTCCAGCGCGGCGCGGACCGATTCCAGGTCGCCCATGCTGGTGACCGCATCGTCCAGGCGCGAGCGTGCTTCGCGCACCTGCTCGCGACCGGCATCCAGCGTTTCCAGCAGCTGCACCAGTTCGCCTTCGATGCGATCGATGCGGGTGCGTGCGGCTTCCACCTTGCCCTGCTGGCTCTGCAGCTGGCCACCGAGCTCGGAGACACTGCGATGGGCCAGGTACAGCTGGCGCTGCGCGTCTTCGCGCTGCTGCTCACCCGCCAGCAACTGGTCACGGAAGCCGGCCAACTGCTGTTCCAGGGCCGCTTCGCGATCCTGCAGCGTTTCAATCTGCTCGCGCAGGGTGACGATCTCGCGCTCACGCAGCAGCGCGCCCTGCTTGGCCGCGCCCGAGCGCGACACACGCACCCAGCCCTCGCCCAGCCGCTCGCCACCGCGGGTGATGACCGAGTCGCCCTCGCCCAGCGTGGCCTGCAGTGCGCGCGCGCCCTCGAGATCCTCGGTGGCATGCAGGCGTGCCAGCAGGCGACGGATCGCCGTCGGGCCCTGCACTTTCGCGGCCAGCGAGGTCGGCGCGACAATCAGCGCATCCTGCTCGGCCGAGACCAGCGCGATGCGGCCTTCGCCGAGTTCGCCCAGCGCGTCCACCAGCGACTCCGGCGCATCGACCAGCACACCCTCGATCAGCTGACCGAGCGCGCTTTCCACGGCGTTTTCCCAGCCGCTCTCCACGGTCAGGCGCTCGCCAACACGCGCGCCGGAGTCCAGCCCGCGCGCCTTCAGCCATGCCACCGCGGCGCCCTGCTCCTGGCCCAGCGCGGCCTGCTGCAGCGTTTCCAGCGACGACAACCGGCCCCGGGCGGCCTGAGCCTGCTTGCGGATCTCGGCCAGCTCGGTCTGCCCGGCGCGCTGGCGATCCTGCAGCCCCGCCACGGCGTGCTTGCGTTCTTCCACCTGCTCGTTGAGCGTGTCCAGCGAGGCCTTCTGGGTCTCGTGCTGGAGGTGCAGTTCTTCGAACACCTCGGCCAGTGCGTCCAGGTCCAGCCCGGCGCGCTCGGCCTGCAACGACTCGCGGCGGCGGTCGGCTTCGAGCACCTGGCGATCCAGATAGTCCACACGGGTGCGCTCGACTTCGCCGGCGCGTGATGCCTCCGAAGTGCTGCGGGTGTGGCTTTCCCAACGCTGCTGCCAATCGGCCAGACGGGCCTCGGCATCGCGCAGGGCTTCCTGCTTGATCTCGTTCTCTTCCTGCAGCCGCTCCAGGCGCGGCTCGGCATCGTCCACCGCCTCGCGCAGCACCATCAGCTTGGCCTCATCGCCACTGATGTGCTGGCCCAGGTCGGCCAACGCCTGCTGCGCTTCATCGCGCGCCTTGTTCAAGCGCTGCGACATCTCGCGCTGATGCTGGATCTGCTGCTCCAGGCGCGCCAGCGTGCTGCCGACCTGGTAGACCTCGGCCTGCGCGGTGTTGAGCGCATCGGACGCCTCTTCGCGGCGCAGGCGACTGGTTTCGATACGCGCTTCGGCATCGCGCTGTTCGGCGATCAGCTGCTGCAGGCGAGTCTCCTCGCGCGACAGTGCTTCGCGCAGGCCGCCCAGGCGGCCATCCAGGCCGCGGTATTCCAGCGCCTTCCACTCTGCGTCCTTGACCTTGCGCTCTTCCTGCAGCCCCTGGTACTGCTCGGCCTGGCGCGCTTGGCGCTTGAGGTGCTCGAGCTGTTTGCCAATCTCCTCGCGCAGGTCGTTGAGGCGGTCGAGGTTCTCGCGGGTATGCCGGATGCGGGTCTCGGTTTCCTTGCGGCGCTCCTTGTACTTGGAGATGCCGGCGGCTTCTTCCAGATACACGCGCAGGTCTTCAGGCCGCGCCTCGATGATCTTGCTGATCATGCCCTGCTCGATGATCGAGTAGCTGCGCGGCCCCAGGCCGGTGCCGAGGAACAGATCAGTGATGTCGCGGCGGCGGCACTTGGTGCCATTGAGGTAGTAGTTGCTGCTGCCGTCACGGCTGACGGTGCGCTTGACCGAGATCTCGTTGAACGAGGCGTACTCGCCGGTGATGGTGTGGTCGGTGTTGTCGAAGATCAGCTCGACGGCGGCCTGCGAGACGGGCTTGCGGGCGGAGGAGCCGGAGAAGATGACGTCGGTCAGCGAGTCGCCACGGAGGCGGCTGGCGGAGCTTTCGCCCATGACCCAGCGCACGGCGTCGATGATGTTCGATTTGCCACAGCCATTGGGGCCCACCACGCCGGTCATGTTGGTCGGCAGGTGCAGCGTGGTCGGATCGACGAAGGATTTGAATCCGGACAGCTTGATCGTGGACAGACGCATGGCGTGATGGTTTTCCGGGCGAAGGCCTGAAGCGACCCCCACCTTGGTGGATTACGGAGCGGATTTACCCTTCAAGCCATTGATGTTGCTGGGTTTCAATGGCCCCGGGGGCGACGCGATAGCCTGAGTATAACGGGGCGGGTGTTCAGCGGGCTGCGGGGGCAGATGCCGTGGCGGCCTCGACCTGCGCCAAACCGAAGCCGAAGCCGAAGCCGAAGGCAAAGGCAAAGGCAAAGGCTGCATTCCAGCTTGATGCGAGGCGGGACGCCGTGGGTGGGGTGGCGGGACCCGCCGTGAGCCCGTCCATGGGGGCTCATAAGGCGCCATCCATGGCGCCTTATGGTCCCGCCACCCCACCCACGCCATCCCGTAGATAGAGGGCTGGTGTGCGGGCTGAGAGCCAAGGCATGGGAGCCTTGGATTGGATTGGATTGGATTGGATTGGCCTGACCCGATCGGAGCGACTCAAACCGAGCTGAGCCGCCATGATCTGCGCGTCGGATGGGGGCAGAGCCACGCCATGCGTGGCGGGGGGACGGGGGGACGGCAAAGCAAGCGCCTCCACGCATGGCGTGGACCCGGCCAAGGGCGTAACGCGGGATATGATAATCGCTGGCACTACCTGCCACACGCCGCGGAAACCCGCTCTGCCAACCGCTCGCACCGGCTACCTGGCTGGAGGGTGCCGGGTAGCCCGCCGGGACCGTAAGGCGCCATGGATGGCGCCTTACGAGCCCCCATGGATGGGTTCACGGCGGGTCCCGGCCCGGGCTACCCGGCGCCCTCCCACCCGTACCCTCAAGGCGCCAAGCCGTTGCCGTTGCTGTTGCTGTTGCTGTTGCCGCCACGACACCAGCAATCGCCAAAAACAAAAACGGGCACCCTCGCGGGTACCCGTTTCAGTGACACCCGCCTTTCGGCAGGGATCAGGCCTTTTCGGCTTCCACAACCACCTTGACGGTGGTTTCCACGTCGGCGTGCAGGTGAACAGTCACCTCGTACTCGCCCACGTTGCGGAAAGCGCCTTCGCCCAGGATCACTTCGCTCTTTTCCAGCGGCAGGCCGGCAGCGGTGAAGGCTTCGGCGATATCGCGCGGGCCGACCGAACCGTACAGCTTGCCTTCCGTCGAAGCGTTGGCAGCGATGGTCACGCTCTTGCCTTCCAGCTGCGCCTTGCGGGCTTCGGCATCAGCGTGGATCGACTGGGCCTTGGCTTCGTAATCAGCGCGCTTGGCTTCGAACTCAGCCACGTTGGTCGCGGTGGCCGGAACGGCCTTGCCGGTCGGGACGAGGAAGTTGCGGCCGTAGCCCGGCTTCACGTCGACCAGATCGCCCAGACCGCCGAGGTTGGTGACCTTCTGAAGAAGAATCAGCTTCATGGTGTAGCTCCAAATATGTATTCGTTAGCGAGGCTCAGGCCCCGCAGCGGATGGCTGTCCGAATATCCGAACGGCGAATCCTGAGACCGCCCGACGCGTTACAGCGCGGGCGGCAGGATCCGCGAAAGCGGCGACCGCACGGCCGCCTGCCTTCATCAGACGTCGTGGTTGTCGGTGTACGGAATCAGGGCCAGGAAACGGGCGCGCTTGACGGCCGTTGCCAGCTGGCGCTGGTACTTCGACTTGGTACCGGTCACGCGGCTCGGCACGATCTTGCCGTTCTCGGTGAGGTACTGGCGCAGGGTGTTGAGATCCTTGTAATCGATCTCCTTCACACCTTCGGCCGTGAACTTGCAGAACTTGCGACGACGGAAGAACTTGGACATGTCAGTGCTCCTTAAGCGGCCGAAGCGGCGTCATCGCCGGCATCGGTGTCAGCGGCGGCGGGGGTGGTTTCACCTTCTTCGTCATCACGACGACGACGCTCGCCACGCTCGGGCTTGTCGCCCTTCTCGTCCTTGCTCTTCATGATCAGCGACTGCTCGGTGTCAGCTTCGTCACGCTTGATGACGAGGTTGCGCAGCACGGCGTCGTTGAAGCGGAAGCTTTCCACCAGCTCGCTCAGCACGGCCTGGTCGCACTCGATGTTGAGCATGACGTAGTGGGCCTTCACCAGGTTCTGGATCGGGTAAGCCAGCTGACGACGGCCCCAATCTTCCAGACGGTGGATGGTGCCGTTGCCGTTCTCGACCAGCGCCTTGTAGCGCTCGATCATGGCCGGGACCTGTTCGCTCTGGTCCGGATGGACCAGGAACACGACTTCGTAATGACGACTCATGTGTTTTTACCTTTCGGATGTGGCCCTTTGAGGGCCGGACAGCCCCCCGCAGGTGAACGCGGTGGGGCAAGGGTCCTGCCCGGAATCAGGCAGGAAGCCGCGCATTGTGGCAGCAGAAGGGGTCGCAAGGCAAGCCGGGCGGGCTGGACAGGCCCGGCGCGCCGGCGATCAGGCCTTGTCGGCCTCGGTCGTGAAGCTCTCGCCGCAGCCGCATTCAGCGGTGGCGTTCGGGTTCCTGAACGTGAAGGTCTCGCTCAGCCCGTGCTTGCCGAAGTCGATCTCGGTGCCGTCCACCAGTTCCAGACTGGTGGCGTCCACATAGATGCGGACCCCGTCCTGCTCGAAGACGGTGTCGCCCTCGCGCTCATCGCGGGCCAGATCGGTGATGTGGCCCCAGCCGGAACAGCCGGTGCGGGTCACGCCGAAACGCAGCCCCAGCGCGCCGGGGGTCTGCTCGACGAACTTCTGCACACGGGCAAAGGCAACAGGGGTAAGGCTTACGGCCATGACAGGCAACTCCAGCGGATCGTGATCATTATAAAGGGTATGGCGCGGCCCGGTTTGGGCGGCCGTCGCTGCGGTTCACGTGGCGCGCAGCCCCGGAGCGCGCGCGAGAAATGCCTCGCAAGCCGAACACCGCACCCGTTAAACTCCGTGTTCAGAGATCGAGTCGATCAACAGAGGATTCAAGTCATGACGGTGGTCAGCGTTGAACATGCGCTTGCCGGGAAGATCCCGGAAGGCGGCGAGGCAACAGTACGCGGATGGGTCCGCACGGTGCGCGGCTCTGCGGCGCTTGCCTTCGTCAATGTCACCGATGGCTCCTGCTTCGCCCCCATCCAGGTGGTGGCCAATGACACCCTGGCCAACTTCGACGACATCAAGAGCCTGACCCCGGGCTGCTCGGTGATCGCCCGCGGCACCCTGGTCAAATCCCAGGGCAAGGGCCAGTCCTTCGAGATCCAGGCCAGCGACATCGAGATCGTCGGCCTGGTCGAAGACCCGCTGACCTACCCGATCCAGCCCAAGCCGATGAGTCCGGAGTTCCTGCGGGAAGTGGCGCACCTGCGCCCGCGCACGAACCTGTTCGGTGCGGTCACCCGCATCCGCAACTGCCTGGCCCAGGCCGTCCACCGCTTCTTCCATCAGAACGGCTTCAACTGGATCAGCACCCCGATCGTGACCACGTCCGATGCCGAGGGCGCCGGCCAGATGTTCCGGGTCTCGACCCTGGACATGGCCAACCTGCCGCGCAACGAAAAGGGCGAGGTGGATTTCAGCCGCGATTTCTTCGGCAAGGAAACCTTCCTGACCGTGTCCGGCCAGCTCAACGTCGAGGCCTACTGCCTGGCGCTGAGCAAGGTCTACACCTTCGGCCCGACCTTCCGCGCCGAGAACTCCAACACCACCCGCCACCTGGCGGAGTTCTGGATGATCGAGCCGGAAATCGCCTTCGCCGATCTGGCCGAAGATGCGCGCCTGGCCGAGCAGTTCCTGAAGTATCTGTTCCGCGCGGTGCTCGATGAGCGTGGCGACGACCTGGCCTTCCTGGCCGAGCGCGTGGACAAGAACGCGATCACCAAGCTGGAAGGCTTCATCAACGCCCCGTTCGAGCAGATCGACTACACCGAAGCGGTGAAGCTGCTGCAGAAGGCCGACAAGAAGTTCGACTTCCCGGTCGAATGGGGCCTGGACCTGCAGACCGAACACGAGCGCTGGCTGACCGAAGAACATATCGGCCGCCCGGTGGTGGTGACCAACTACCCCGAGCACATCAAGGCGTTCTACATGCGCCTGAACGACGACGGCAAGACCGTCGCGGCGATGGACGTGCTGGCCCCGGGCATCGGCGAGATCATCGGCGGCAGCCAGCGCGAAGAGCGCCTGGATGTGCTGGATGCGCGCATGGCGCAGTTCGGCCTGGACCCGGCGCATTACGGCTGGTACCGCGATTTCCGCCGCTACGGTTCGGTGCCGCACGCCGGCTTCGGCCTGGGCTTCGAGCGCCTGGTGGTCTACGTCTGCGGGCTGAGCAACATCCGCGACGCGATCCCCTACCCGCGCGCACCGGGCAGCGCCGAATTCTGATCGACCTACGGAGGCACTGAACCATGACCCTGTTCTTCGCGCTGTGTTTCGTCGGCGTGGCGATCGCCGGGTTCAGTGCCTTCGTGATCTTCTGGCCGCTGACCCTGGTCCACATCCGCGACCGCCACCCGGCGCTGGCGGATCGCTTCGGCACGGGCGCGTTCCTGCGCCTGGATGCGCTGCGTTGGCTGCTCGGTCGCGATTATCGCCAGAGCAGCGACCGCTCGCTGACCGGCCTGGCCACGCCGGCCTGGCTCTCCCTGCTTACGCTTCTTGCCGGACTGGGCATGGCTGCCCTGCTCTGGCTGCTTTCGATGGTAATCACATGAACGACAACACCTCCCACCACGACGAGTGGTTCCTGGCCAGCCTTGGCAACACGCTGATCTGGGCCCGCCTGCGCGTGCGCCCGGCCGGCACCGCCGAGGTGCTGGACAGCGACGGCAACACGCTGAGCTACGACAGCGAAGACACCGCACGTTCGCAGCTGTTCGACGCGGAGTTCGTCGCCTACGACGGCCTGGATGAAGAAGACGCCCTGGTGCGCGGCTTCTCGCTGCATGAAGTGCAGCCGCCGCAGGCCGACAGCGATGATGCCCTGCACGGCCGCATGATCCAGAGCCTGGGCGCCCGCGCGTAACCGACGATGTTCATCCCGTCCGCCTTCGTCGAGACCGACCTGATCTGGCTGGACCGGCTGCTGGCGCGCGATGCATTCGTCACCCTGGTCACCACTGGCGCCGACGGGCTGCCGCAGGCCACGCGGATGCCGGTGCTGTACCGGCGCGACGCCGATGGCATCCTGATCGAAGGCCACTGGGCCAAGCCCAACCCGCAGGCGGGCCATGCCGGCCCCGCGTTGATGCTGGTGCACGGCCCGCACGCGTATGTGTCGCCGGGCTGGTATCCGGACAAAGTCGCGCAGGCGCGTGTGCCGACCTGGAACTACGCCGCCGCGGAGCTGCGCGGCATGCTGGAGCCGGTCAGTGACGATGACGCACTGATCGCGATGCTGGACGGCCTGAGCGCGCACTACGAAGCGCAGGTCGGCGGCGACTGGGACCTGCTGCCGATCGAGCCGCGCCAACAGCGCATGCTGGGCGGCATTGTCGGTTTCCGTTTCCGCCCGGCGCAGGTGCAGATCAAACTCAAGCTCAGCCAGAACCATCCCGAGGCCAACCAGTCCAGCGTGATCGACGCGCTGTCGGCACTGGACGCCCCGGCGTCACGCGAGCTGGCGCAGTGGATGCGCTGGCGCCGCGAGGGCGGCACCGCCGCCGACTGACCTTCCCCCTCCTGCGACGACGCGGCCGCCCTGGCCGCGCCTTGCCCCCACCCGACGTCAGGGACCCCGCACGATGAAAGACATCCACAAGCTGCTGCAGAACAACCGCGAATGGGCGGACCGGATCGAAAAAGAAGATCCGGAATTCTTCCACCAGCTGGCCAAGCAGCAGCACCCGGAATACCTGTGGATCGGTTGTTCCGATTCGCGCGTGCCGGCCAACCAGATCATCGGCATGGCGCCGGGCGAAGTGTTCGTCCACCGCAACGTGGCCAACGTGGTGGTGCACACCGACCTGAACTGCCTGAGCGTGATCCAGTACGCCGTGGATCAGCTGAAGGTGAAGCACATTCTGATCGTGGGCCACTACGGCTGCGGCGGCGTGCACGCCAGCTTGAACAACACGCGCGTGGGCTTGGCCGACAACTGGCTGCGTCATGTGGGGGATGTGGCGCAGAAGCACGCCGTGATCATGGATGCGATCGAGGATCCCGACCTGAAGCATGCGCGCCTGTGCGAGTTGAACGTGATCGAGCAGGTGGTCAACGCCTGCCGCTCGACGATCGTGCAGGACGCCTGGGCACGCGGCCAGAAACTGATGGTGCACGGCTGGGTGTACAGCCTGAAGGATGGCCGGGTGCGCGAGATGGGCATCGACGTGGGCGCACCGGAAGAGCTGCAGGCCGCGTACGAAAAGGCCCTGTCCTACGTTCCGCGCCACGGTCGGCGCGACTGATTTTTCCTCTTACGGACAGCGCCCATGCTTGCCTCCCCCATCAATCTGCTCGGCTGGATCGAGGAACACCGGCATCTGCTGAAGCCGCCGGTCGGCAACAAGATGATCGAGAACGGCGACTTCATCGTGATGGTGGTCGGCGGCCCGAACAGCCGGACCGATTTTCATTACGACGAGGGCCCGGAGTGGTTCTATCAGCTTGAAGGGGAGATGACGCTGAAGGTGCAGGAGGATGGCGCGGTGCGCGACATTCCGATCCGCGCGGGCGAGATTTTCCTGTTGCCGGGCGGCGTGCCGCATTCGCCGCGCCGCCCGCCGGGCGGTGTGGGTCTGGTGGTGGAGCGCAAGCGGCTGGCGCATGAGCGCGATGGGTTGATGTGGTTCTGCGAGCGGTGCAATCACAAGTTGTACGAGGAGTTTTTCGCGCTGGAGAACATCGAGACGGATCTGCCGAAGGTGTTCGATCGCTATCACTCTTCGCTGGAGCTGCGCACGTGCGATGCGTGTGGGCATGTGGATCCGCTGCCTGAGAAGGTGGCTGTTGAGGGGTGATGGTTCGCTCGCTTTAAGGCGTCAGCACCTGAGGGCTTGAGAGGCTGAGAGCTTTAGAGCTTTAGAGCTTTAGAGCTTTAGAGCTTTAGAGCTTTAGAGCTTTAGAGCTTTAGAGCTTTAGAGCTTTAGAGCTTTAGAGCTTTAGAGCTTTAGAGCTTTAGAGCTTTAGAGCTTTAGAGCCGGCGGTTGAGGTGCCTGCGAGTGGGCCGGCGGGGGTGGGTTTCCGGGACCCGCCGCAAGTAAGTCCATGTAGGCTCGTAGTGCGGCATCCATGCCGCACACGGTCCCGGAAACCCTCCCCCACCGACCCCTCCACACTGCATCGGCTTGCACGGAAAGAGCAGAGTCAACTACAGGCTCTTGCTTCTGCTGCCCCTGCTTCTGCTTCTCCTTCTTCTTCTGCTGTTGTTCCTGCTTCTGCGCCCCGGTCACAGTCCATCCACAGAGGCAAATCAAACTGCGCTGTTCCCAACGCCGCCGACCGCCGCGCAGGTATCAATGAGCGCGTCTGCATCTGCGTCTGCGTCTGCGTCTTCCTCTTCGTCTTCGTTTCGTCCTCGCTTGCGTCTGGGCGTGGGTCCGCTCTGAAAGTTGACGCGAACACCGGCCAAATCGGTAAGCAAGCGCCGCTGTTGTGTTCGGTCACGGCCGGCAATACCAGGCTGCAGCGAGTGGATGCATCGTCCATCGCTGTTGGCTCGTCTACCCTCAGCCCTCCAGCTGCGCCAAAGCACAGTCCAAGGCATCGCCCCCGCCTTTCCCATGCGCCCCAGCCAACTGTCAGCGGGTCGGTGTGGGTGAGTCTGCAGGACCGTGTGCGGCATGGATGCCGCACTACGAGCCTACATGAACGTACTTGCGGCGGGTCCAGCAGACCCACCCACACCGGCCCGCACACTGGAACGTCACTCCGGACGCTTTGGCTTTCGCTTTGGCGTGGAGTCCACCTTCCACCTTGAATCGCCCAGGGTTTTGTAGACAGTCGTCAGCCGTTTAGTGCGTACTGCTTCTCGAACTCTACCGGGGACAGCCCGTCGTTGGAACTGTGCCGCCGTTTTGGGTTGTAGAACATCTCGATGTACTGGAAGACGTCGGCCCGTGCCTCGTCGTGATTGCTGTAGATCCTCCGCTTAATACGCTCCCGCTTCAGTAGCTGGAAGAAGCTCTCCATCGCTGCGTTGTCATGGCAGTTTCCTCGTCGACTCATGCTGCACACGATGTCGTGCTCGCGCAGGAAGCTCTGCCAGTCTTCGCTGGTGAACTGGGTTCCCTGGTCGGAGTGAAGCAGAAGCCCGGGGCTTGGCTTGCGCCGCCACACTGCGGCCAATAGCGCCTGCAAAACCAGGTCCGTATGTTGAGTTGGTCGGGTTGCCCATCCAACGACCTGACGCGAAAACAGATCAAGCACTACCGCCAAGTACAGGAAGCCGTCGTACGTGCGGATGTAGGTGATGTCCGTGACCCACGCGCGATTTGGCTCATTGACTTTGAAGCCGCGAGCCAGAACGTTCTTGGCGACTGATCCAACAGGGCCGCTCAATGGGCGTGGTCGCCGACCGTAGCCGACCATTGCCCGCAGCCCCTCGCTCTTCATCAAGCGTGCCACGCGATGACGACTACACGTCTCGCCAAGCTCGCGCAGATCTGTGGTCACTTTGCGGTGGCCATACACAGAGCCGCTTTCCAGCCAGCTGTGCTTGATTAGGCCGAGCAATCGCTGATCGTCCTTGTCGCGAGCGCTTGCCGGCTCTTTTAGCCAGGCGTAGTAGCCACTGCGATGGACGCCAAGCATCCGACACATCGCCGCGAGGCCGAACTCATCTGCGTGTTGCTTCATGAAGGCGTACTTTGCTCTTACCCCTTTGCAAAGTACGCGGCGGCTTTTTTTAGGATGTCTCGCTCTTCAGTGACCCTGCGTAGCTCAGCCTTGAGGCGGCGCACTTCCGCGTTCTGGTCCTGCTCGACACGCCGGCCAACATCGCCTTTGCCTTGTTGCCGCTTCCAGCCGTAAAGACTGTGGATCGACACGCCCAGTCGCTCGGCAACCTCCGCTACCGGACGGCCGTACTCAACAATCTGCCGTACCGCCTCGATCTTGAACTCATCGGTGTACCGCTTCGTGCTCATAACCACCTCCGCCTAAGCCATAGTTTATGGCTGCGAGGTGTCTACGGAACCCTGGGCGATTCACCTTGAGCGCCAGCTGCCAGCCACCAGCCCACGCCAAATCAGCACCGCAAGCCAGATTCAGCCCACACCCCCACCACCCGGATAAACTGTCGGCTCACTGACACCGCCGGTTGCACCATGTCCGAGATCCTCAGCCGCACCCATGCCGTTGCCCTGGACGCCGCCGATCCGCTGCGCGCCCTGCGCAACGAATTCGTCTTCCCCCAGCACAACCACCGCGACCAGACCTACTTCGTCGGCAACTCGCTGGGTCTGCAGCCGCGCGGCGCACGCGCCGCCGTGCAGGAAGTCATGGACAAATGGGCCTCGCTCGCCGTCGAAGGCCACTTCACCGGCGACACCCAGTGGCTGCACTACCACCGCCTGGTGAGCGAACAGCTCGCCCGCGTCGTCGGCGCCCTGCCCAGCGAAGTCGTGGCGATGAACACCCTCAGCGTCAACCTGCACCTGATGATGGTCAGCTTCTACCGGCCCACCGCCGAGCGCCCTGTCATCCTGATGGAGGCCGGCGCCTTCCCCACCGACCGGCACGCGGTGGAATCCCAGCTCCGCTTCCATGGCTTCAACCCCGATACCGATCTTGTTGAAGTGCAGCCCGATGAGCCCAACGGCACCATTTCGCTGCAGGCCATCGAACGCGCCATCACCGAGCATGGCCCGCGCCTGGCGCTGGTGCTGTGGCCCGGCGTGCAGTACCGCAGCGGCCAGGTGTTCGATCTGGAGGCCATCACCCGCATGGCGCGCCTGCAGGGCGCCCGGGTCGGTTTCGATCTGGCCCACTCGGTCGGCAACGTGCCGCTGCAGCTGCACGACATCGCACCGGATTTCGCCGTGTGGTGCCATTACAAGTATCTCAATGCCGGTCCCGGCGCCGTCGCCGGTTGCTTCGTGCACGAGCGCCACCACCGTGACGCGACCCTGCCGCGGTTCGCCGGCTGGTGGGGCCATGAAGAAGCCACGCGCTTCAAGATGGCGCCACAGTTCGTGCCTGCGGTCGGTGCCGAAGGCTGGCAGCTCAGCAACCCGCCGGTTCTCGGCCTGGCGCCACTGCGCGCTGCGCTGGACGTGGTGGACAAGGCCGGTGGCATCGACGCGCTGCGCACCAAGTCGCTGCGCCTGACCGGCCTGCTCGATGCCCTCGTGCGTGCCCGCCTGTCCGGCGTGCTCGAGGTGCTGACCCCGTCCGAACCCGAGCGCCGCGGCTGCCAGCTCTCGCTGCGCGTGGCCGGTGGCCGTGAGCGCGGCCGCAGCCTGTTCGAGTACCTGCAGACCGTGGGGGTGCTGGGCGACTGGCGCGAGCCCGACGTGATCCGCATCTCGCCGGCACCGCTCTACAACCGCTACCTCGACCTGCACCACTTCGTCGAGGAAGTGGAAGCCTGGGCCGGTCTTTAAGCCGGCCCTCCCCGCCCCCACGGATATCGTCTTGATCGCTACCCCCTCCCGCTCGCTGAGCATCATCGGCGCAGGTCTGGCCGGTTCGCTGCTCGCCATCCTGCTATCCCGCCAGGGCTGGCAGATAACCTTGTATGAGCGCCGCGGCGATCCGCGCGTGAGCGATTACGAGTCCGGCCGTTCAATCAACTTGGCGCTCGCCGAGCGTGGTCGGCACGCGCTGCGCCAGGCCGGTGTCGAAGACGCAGTCATGGCCAAGGCGGTGATGATGCGCGGGCGCATGATCCATCCGCGCGCGGGCGAGCCGCAGCTGCAGCGCTACGGGCGCGATGACAGCGAAGTGATCTGGTCGATCCACCGCAAGGACCTCAACACCACGCTGCTGCAGCTGGCCGAAGATGCGGGCGCCACCGTGCATTTCCACCGCCGCCTGCATACCGTGGATTTCGATGCCGGCTACGCGCGCTTCATCGATGACCGCGACGACCAGCCGCACGACATCCGCTTCGATACCCTGATCGGTGCCGACGGTGCCGGCTCGGCACTGCGCGCGGCGATGAACCGCAAGCAGCCGCTGGACGAGCGCATCGACTTCCTGGACCACTCCTACAAGGAGCTGGAGATCCCGCCGACCGACGATGGCGGGTTCCGGATCGAGGCCAATGCGCTGCACATCTGGCCACGCGGGCACTACATGTGCATCGCGCTGCCGAATGACGAAGGCACGTTCACGGTCACGCTGTTCCTACCCAACGAAGGTGACCCGAGCTTTGCGACGACCAACAGTGGGGCCGAGGCCGAAGCGCTGTTCGCGCGCGACTTCCCCGATGCACTGGCGCTGATCCCGAACCTGCGCCGTGATTGGGAACAGCATCCGCCCGGCCTGCTCGGCACGCTGCATCTCAAGCATTGGCACATGAAGGGCCGCGCGGTGCTGATCGGCGATGCCGCGCACGCGATGGTGCCGTTCCACGGCCAAGGCATGAACTGCGCCTTCGAAGACTGCATCGCGCTGGCCGCGCACCTGCTGGAGCAGGACTCGCTGGCCGAGGCCTTCGCCGCCTTCGAAACGGACCGCAAACCGAATGCCGAAGCGATCCAGCAGATGGCGCTGGAGAACTACCTGGAGATGCGCGACCGTGTGGCCGATCCACAGTTCCTGCTGCAGCGCGAACTGGAACAGGCGCTGCAGGCGCGCTGGCCGACCCGCTTCGTGCCGCATTACACGATGGTCACCTTCCTGCGTACGCCGTATGCCGTTGCGCTGGCGCGCACCGACCTGCAGCGGCGCATGCTCGAAGACGCCACCGCCGGGCACGACAGCCTGGCGCATATCGACTGGGCCGCATTGGAGCGGCTGATCCACGAACAACTTCCCATCCTGGAGGGCGCGCACTGATGGCCGACAGCTTCCTGTTCTATGACCTGGAAACTTTTGGTCAGGACCCGCGCCGCACGCGCATCGCGCAGTTCGCCGGTATCCGTACCGATGCCGATCTGAACATCATCGATGAGCCGGTGAGCTTCTACGTCAAGCCGGCCGATGACCTGCTGCCCTCCCCGATCGCCACCCTGATCACCGGCATCACCCCGCAGCACGCGCTCGACGCCGGGGTCACCGAGGCCGAAGCGTTCGCGCGGATCAACGATCTGATGGCGCAGCCGGGCACCTGCTCGCTGGGTTACAACACGCTGCGCTTCGATGATGAGTTCGTCCGCCACGGGCTGTTCCGCAACTTCTACGATCCCTACGAACGCGAGTGGCGCAACGGCAATTCGCGCTGGGACCTGCTGGACATGATGCGGCTGCTGCATGCGCTGCGCCCCGATGGCATCGTCTGGCCGCAGCGCGAAGACGGCGCCACCTCGTTCAAGCTGGAGCATCTGGCCACGGCCAACAACGTGCGTCAGGGCGATGCGCACGAGGCGTTGTCGGATGTGCATGCAACGATCGGCCTGGCCAGACTGTTCAAGCAGGCCCAGCCACGGCTGTGGGACTACGCGCTGAAGCTGCGCGACAAACGCTTTGTCGGCAGCCTGCTGGATGTGGACGCGATGCAGCCGGTGCTGCACATCTCGATGCGCTACCCGGCCCAGCGCATGTGCGCCGCACCGGTGCTGCCACTGGCGCGCCATCCCTTCATCAACAACCGCATCATCGCGCTCGATCTGGAGGGCGATATCGAGCCGCTGCTGGACCTGCCGCCGGAGACCATCGCCGCGCGCCTGTACACCCGCGCCGCCGACATGGCCGAGGGCGAGCAGCGCGTGCCGCTCAAGGAAGTCCACCTCAACAAGGTGCCGGCGCTGGTCGCGTGGAACCATCTACGCCCGGCCGACCACGCACGCCTGGGGATCGACCCGGCCGTGATCGAGGCCAAGGCCGAGCGCCTGCGCCAGATCGGCCCGGCCCTGGCCGAGAAGGTCCGCCAGGTGTATTCGGGCGAGCGCACCCTGGCGCCGAGCGATGTCGATGCGTCGCTGTATGACGGCTTCCTGGCCGACGGCGACAAATCCCTGATGGCCCGCATCCGCACCAGCCCACCGGGCGAACTGGCCAGCTTCGCCGAGCGACTGCGCGACCCGCGCATGCCCGAACTGCTGTTCCGGTATCGCGCCCGGAATCACCTGGACACCTTGGACACCACCGAGCGCTCACGCTGGAACGATTATCGTCGCCAGCGCCTGCTCGGCGATGCGTCGCTGGGCGAACAGACCCTGCCGCAGTTCACCGCCCAGCTGGATGCACTGGCCGCAGAGCATGCCGACGATGCCGGCAAGCTCGCCCTGCTGCAGCAGCTGCGCGACTGGGGCACCCACCTGCAGAGCAGCCTATGAGCACCTATTTCAGCCCGGCGACCTTCACGTTCCTGCGTGGCCTGGCCCGCAACAACGACAAGACCTGGTTCAACGAGCACAAGCCGAAGTACGAAGCGCACGTCCGCCAGCCGTTCCTGCGCCTGATCACCGATCTGCAGCCGGACCTGGCCGCGGTCAGCGAACATTTCCGCGCCGACCCACGCACCGTGGGTGGCTCGCTGTTCCGCATCTACCGCGACGCGCGCTTCTCCAACGACAAATCGCCGTACAAGAGCTGGCAGGGCGCGCGCCTGTTCCATGAGCGCCGCAAGCAGGTGCCGGCCCCGTCGTTCTACATCCATCTGCAGCCGGGCGAGAGCTTCGTCGGCGCGGGGTTGTGGCATCCCGAGCCGGCCACACAGCGCAAGGTGCGGCACTTCATCGTCGACAACCCCGGCAGCTGGAAGGCCGCCGCGCATTCGCCGGTGCTCCGCAGGAAGTTCGATTTCGAGGAAAGCGAAAAGCTGGTGCGCTCCCCGCGCGGGTTCGAGCCGGATTTCGAGTTCATCGACGATCTCAAGCACCGCAACTGGGTGTTCTGGCGCTCGCTGGACGACGCCACGATGACCGGCCCGCGGCTGCGCCAGACCATCGCGGCCGATCTGGTCACGCTGGCGCCGTTCGTGGATTACCTGTGTGCGGCGCTGGACCTGGAGTTCTGAGTTTCACGTGCATTGACACCGGCTGCGGCAAGCTGGTCACCATGACGACAAGGCAGACCCGATGAAGAAGCTGCTCTGGTTGCTGGTTGCCCTGCTGCTGGTCCTGGCCGGCGTTGTGTTCAGCGGCCCCTATGTGACCGTCCATGGCCTCAGCCGTGCGATCGAACAGCGCGATACCGCCAAGCTGGACCGCTATGTCGATTTCCCGATGCTGCGTGCCAACCTGCGCGCCCAGCTCAGCGACTACGTGGTGCGTCGGGCAGGCCCGGACATGCAGTCCAGCCTGTTCGGCGCGTTGCTGCTTTCGGCCGGTGACCGCCTCAGTGCGACCGCCGTGGATGCGCTGGTGACCCCGACCGGCATCGGCGCGCTGCTGGAGGGCCATACCCTGTGGAAGCGTGCCAGCAACGACCTGGACAGCCCCAGCAACGACGCCTACGCCGGGCCACGGCCGGCGCGACCGCTGAAAGGTGCCACCCATCATTTCGAGTCGCTGTCGCGTTTTACCGCCACCACCTACACGCCGCAGGGGGCACCAGTGGTATTCATCCTGCAGCGCTCGGGCCTGCGCTGGCGGCTGGTCGACATCCGGCTGCCGCTCGATCCGGACACCACCGCGCCGTCGGTCCTGCCGATCCGGTAGGTACCCACCGTTGGTGGGTACATGGCCGCCACCGTTGGCGGATACCTGGCCCACGTGCATCCGTGCGGTGCATCAACCGTCGTTGGCGACCCCATGCGGCACATGCCCGGCCGCCACGCTCTGATGCTGCAGCGCGCTGTCGATGTTGTGCTGGGAATCGTCGAAGAAGATATCCGCGCCGAACGCCTCCAGGAACGGGCCCTTGTGGCGGCCGCCGAGGAACAGCGCTTCGTCCAGACGCACGCCCCACTCGCGCAGCGTGCGGATCACCCGCTCGTGCGCCGGCGCCGAACGCGCCGTCACCAGGGCGGTACGGATCGGCGCATCCTCGCCCGACGGGAACACGGCCTGCAGCGTGTGCAGGGCCGAGAGGAAATTGCGGAAAGGGCCACCGCTGAGCGGCTCGCGGGCGTTCTCGCGCTCATGGCGGCCGAACGCTTCCACGCCCTGCTCGCGCGAGATGCGCTCGCTTTCATCGCCGAAGATCACCGCATCGC
The DNA here is from genome assembly GCF_052232875.1 of Stenotrophomonas sp. PUT21. Taxonomy (NCBI): domain Bacteria; kingdom Pseudomonadati; phylum Pseudomonadota; class Gammaproteobacteria; order Lysobacterales; family Lysobacteraceae; genus Stenotrophomonas; species Stenotrophomonas sp. PUT21. Next base: position 2,364,170 of record NZ_CP197645.1, read on the forward strand.
CATCGAAGGCGATGCGCAGCTGGCCCAGCGGACGGCCCAGATCGACCTGCTCGGCCGCGGCAATCGTTTCGCCCGGCGGCTTGGGCAGGATGGTGGCCGCAGCGATCCCGTGCAGGAGCGCACGGCGCACCGATTCCGGGTTGGCCGACAGGAACAGATCGGTGCCGAACGGCTTCACATACGGCCAGGTCGGCTCGCCCGCGGTGAAGGTCGCGCGGATGATGCCCAGGTCGTAGTGCTGGATCGAATTGAAGATGCGCAGGCCGGTATCGGCCGAGTTGCGCGAGAGCAGGATCACTTCCACCCGCGGCTGTTCCGGTGACTGGCCCTGGTTGAGCGCGAGCAGCTTGCGCACCACCGGGAAGGCCACGCCGGGGCGCAGTACGTCATCCTCGTGCTTGCGCTGGTACTCGGCGTAGGCATCCACGCCTTCGGCCTCGAACAGGGCGTGACCCTCTTCCAGATCGAACAGGGCCCGCGAGGTCACGGCAACGGTCAGCAAACGGGGGGTGTTGTCGCCCATGGCAATCAGCAATCCAATGCGGCCGCAGCGGCCGGCCAGCCATTCTCCCACAGAGCATGGCCGCCACGGCCGTGTGCCCTCAGAACATGAACTGCTCGCTCAGGATCCGGTCTTCCAGATTGTGTTCCGGGTCGAACAGCATGGTGACGCGGCGCTCGCGCGATTCACGGATGGTGACTTCCACGACATCGCGGGTTTCGTGCGAATCGGCGGTGACGCTGACCGGGCGCTTGTACGGATCCAGCACGCGGAACCGCACTTCGGTATCGGCCTTGAGGATCGCGCCCCGCCAGCGGCGCGGACGATAAGGCGCCAACGGCGTCAGTGCGATGGTGTGCGAGCCCAGCGGCAGGATCGGGCCGTGCGCGGAGTAGTTGTAGGCAGTGCTGCCGGCCGGGGTGGCCACCAGCACGCCGTCACCGATCAGCTCGGCCACGCGCTCCTGCCCATTGAGGTCGATGCCGATGTGCGCGGCCTGGCGGGTCTGGCGCAGCAGCGATACATCGTTGTAAGCCAGCGAACCGGTGGTGGTGCCGGACTCGGTCAGTGCCAGCATCTCCAGCGGCCGCAGGTTGGCCGGCTCGGCGGCTGCCAGGCGCGCCGGCAGATCGTCATCACGGAACTGGTTCATCAGGAAGCCGACCGTGCCCAGCTTCATGCCGAACACGGGCCGATCCAGCGCGCCGTAGCGATGCAGGGTCTGCAGCAGGAAGCCATCACCGCCCAACGGGCACAGCACCTCGGCCTGCTCGGGCGCGTAGTCGCCGTAGCGGGCCCGCATCTGTGCCAGGGCGAGCTGCGCCGCTTCGGTGGAGCTGGCCATGAAGGCGATACGGGGGGTGTCGCTCATCGGTGAATCCGGATGGGGTATGCCGGCAAGAGCATAACCGTTCGTGCCGGTCGCAGGCCCGCACGAACGGAAACGAAAACGGCCCCGCCGAAGCGGAGCCGTGTGTTTCTCATGCAATGCAGTTACCAGACCCCGCCCATCCCTCTGGAGCAGAGCCCCCCCCCTGAGTCAGGGGGGCGCGCCGAAGGCGCGGGGGGCTGGGCGCATGGTTTGCATGGGGCCCACGGTTTGCAGGTCAACCCGTGGGGCGTCAGCGCGAATGCGCTCACGCACCATGCTTACGCACCATGCGAAGCCAGCTGGCCCAGGCGCTGGACCGCGACCGAAACGGTCGGGTAGTCCAGGGTCTTCTGCTCGGCCAGCTCGGCCAGCATCGCCAGGGTGAAGCGCAGGCTGCTGTCATCGCGGCCCATCCAGGCGGCGACCTTGGCTTCGGCGCTGCTGCCCTTCATCGACAGGACCTGGGCTGCCAGGTTGCGATGGTGGGCGGCCAGCTCGTCGCGCAGCACGCCACGGGCCACGGCGTGCCAGCGGCCGTTGACCTCCAGCGCGTCGATCTGCTCGAACAGCCACGGCAGCTGCAGGGCGTCGCCCAAGCGGAAGTGGACCTTGGAGACATCCACCGGCTTGAGCTTGCGGGTGCGGGCCAGTTCGATGATGTCGAACGCCGGCTCCAGGAACTGCAGTTCCGAGAGCTGCTGCGACAACGCCGGCGGTAGGCCCTTGTCCTTCCACTCCTGCACGCTGGCCTCGTAAGCCGGGCGCTGCGAATCCGGCAGCACGCCCGAGGCGTCGCGGATGTCGTTGAACGCGGCCTGGTAGCGGTTGACGGCTTCGGTGATGCCCGGCATGGCGCCCGGGCGCGACAGCAGCCAGCGCACGAACGAACGCTGCAGCTTCCAGATCACTTCCAGCGCGTCGATCTGCACCGACTCCGGCAGGGTGCCGTCGAGGGCGTCGATCTGTGCCCACAGGGCGCGTGCGTCCAGCGTTTCACGGCTGATCGTGTACGCCTTGGCAACCTCGGCCACGGTGCGGCCGGTGTCTTCCTGCATGCGCATCAGGAAGGTGGCGCCCATGCGGTTGATGGTCTGGTTGGTCACGGCCGTGGCGATGATTTCGCGCTTCAGGCGGTGACGCTCCATCGCATCGGCGTACTTCTTCTGCAGCGGCGTGGGGAAGTAGCGCTGCAGTTCCTTGGACAGGTACGGATCTTCGGGAATGTCCGACTCGAGCAGCTGCTGGAAGGCCACCAGCTTGGAGTAGGACAACAGCACCGACAGTTCCGGACGGGTCAGGCCCTGGCCACGCGCCTTGCGTGCGGACAGTTCCGCATCCGAGGGCAGGTACTCGATCTGGCGATCCAGCAGACCCTGCTGTTCCAGCGTGCGGATGAAGTGCTGCTTGGAACCCAGGCGCTTGACCGCCATGCGTTCCATCAGGCTCAGCGCCTGGTTCTGACGGTAGTTGTCCATCAGCACCAGTGCGGCCACTTCGTCGGTCATCGAGGCCAGCAGCTTGTTGCGCTGTTCGACGGTCAGCTTCTTGGCCCGCACTACATCGTTGAGCAGGATCTTGATGTTGACTTCGTGATCGGAGGTGTCCACACCGGCCGAGTTGTCGATGAAGTCGGTGTTGAGCAGCACGCCGGCCTGGGCGGCTTCGATACGGCCCAGCTGGGTCATGCCCAGGTTGCCGCCCTCGCCCACCACCTTGCAGCGCAGCTCGCCACCATTGACGCGCAGCGCGTTGTTGGCACGGTCGCCGACATCGCTGTGCTGCTCGCTGGCCGCCTTGACGTAGGTGCCGATGCCGCCGTTCCAAAGCAGGTCGACCGGCGCCTTCAGGATCGCGCTCATCAGATCGTTCGGGGCCATCGACTTGATGCCCTCGTCCAGCCCGAGCACGTCACGGACCTGCGGGGTGATCTCGATCGACTTCAGCGTGCGCGGGTACACGCCGCCGCCCTTGCTGATCAGCTTGGCATCGTAATCGGCCCAGCTGGAGCGCGGCACGGTGAACAGACGCTCGCGCTCGACGAAGGTCGTGGCCGCATCCGGGTTCGGGTCCAGGAAGATGTGGCGGTGATCGAACGCGGCGACCAGGCGGATGTGGCGCGACAGCAGCATGCCGTTGCCGAACACGTCGCCGGACATGTCGCCCACGCCGACTGCGGTGAAGTCCTGGCTCTGGCTGTCACGGCCCAGCGCACGGAAGTGGCGCTTGACCGACTCCCACGCACCGCGTGCGGTGATGCCCATGCCCTTGTGGTCGTAACCGACCGAGCCACCGGAGGCGAACGCATCGCCCATCCAGAAACCGTGCGCCACGGCCAGGCCGTTGGCGATGTCGGAGAAGGTCGCGGTGCCCTTGTCGGCCGCCACCACCAGGTACGGGTCGTCCATGTCGTGGCGGACCACGTCCACCGGCGGCACGATCTTGTTGTTGACGATGTTGTCGGTGATGTCCAGCAGGCCCTGGATGAACAGCTTGTAGCAGGCCACGCCGTTGGCGAACACCGCATCACGGTCACCATTGACCGGCGGCATCTTGGCGAAGAAGCCGCCCTTCGCGCCGACCGGCACGATCACGGTGTTCTTGACCATCTGTGCCTTGACCAGGCCCAGCACCTCGGTACGGAAGTCTTCGCGACGGTCCGACCAGCGCAGGCCACCACGGGCCACGGCACCGAAGCGCAGGTGGGTACCTTCCACGCGCGGGCCGTACACGAAGATTTCGCGGTACGGGCGCGGCTTGGGCAGGTCCGGCACCAGGGCCGAATCGAACTTGAAGCTGATGACGTGGCCCGGGCGGCCCTCGGCATCGGTCTGGTAGTAGCTGGTGCGCAGGGTCGCATCGATCACGCCCATGAAGCTGCGCAGGATTCGGTCTTCATCCAGGCTGGAGACGCGGTCCATCAGCTTCAGCAGCGCATCGCGCGCGGCGTCCATCTGCACGGTACGGTCGCCCTTGCGTGCATCGACCACGGTCTTGAGCACTTTCAGGGTGGCTTCGTCACCGCCGGCGAGCACGTTCAGGTGTGCGCGCAGCTGTGCCTGGCCCTCGGCGATGGCGTCCTTGCTCTCGTTGCCGGTGGCCGGATCGAAGCGGGCTTCGAACAGTTCCACCAGCAGGCGGGCCAGCAGCGGGTAACGGGTGAAGGTGCCTTCCACATAGGCCTGCGAGAACGGCACGCCGGTCTGCAGCAGGTACTTGCAATAGCCACGCAGCATCGCCACCTGGCGCCAATGCAGGCCAGCGGCGAGCACAAGGCGGTTGAAGCCGTCGTTCTCGGCATCGCCGTGCCACACGCGGGCAAAGGTTTCGCCGAAGGCTTCATCGACGCTCGGCGCATCGATCGCACCGGCCACCGATTCCACTTCGAAGTCCTGCACGTAGACCGGCGCGTTGTCGACCGTCAAACGGTACGGACGCTCGGCGATCACGCGCAGACCCATGTTTTCCATCATCGGCAGCGCGTCGGACAGCGGGATGTCATCCAGCTGGCGATACAGCTTCAGGCGCAGGCCATCGCCGCCTTCGCGCTGCACGGCCTGCAGACTCAGGCGCAGATCGTCCGGGCCGGTCAGCGCATCAAGCTGGCTGACGTCGTTGGCGGCGATCTCGGTGCTGGAGTCTTCGATGTAACCGGCCGGCAGCGCCTTGCCGATACGCGCGGCGATGCGCAGGCCTTCGCTTTCACCATGACGGGCGACCAGCGCTTCGCGCAGATCGTCCTGCCAGTTGCGCAGCACCTGGGCGAGCTTCTGCTCCAGTTCGCTGGTGTCCACTTCCAGGGTCTGGCCGGCCTTCGGGCGGACGATCAGATGCACCTGGGCCAGCGGCGATTCGCCGAGCACGACCGAGCTGTCCACGTACTCGCCCTGCAGGGCGTCCTTGAGCATGGCTTCGATGCGCAGGCGCACATCGGTGTTGAAACGTTCGCGCGGCAGGTACACCAGCGCGGAAATGAAACGGCTGTACTTGTCACGGCGCAGGAACAGACGGCTGCGCACGCGCTCCTGCAGGCCCAGCACGCCCATGGCGGTGCGGAACAGTTCGTCCTCGCTGGACTGGAACAGCTCTTCGCGCGGCAGGGTTTCCAGAATGTGGCGCAGGGCCTTGCCGCTGTGGCTGCTCGGCGCCAGGCCGGACTGGCTCATCACGTATTCGTGGCGCTGGCGCACCAGCGGGATTTCCCACGGGCGGCGGTTGTAGGCGCTGGAGGTGAACAGGCCCAGGAAGCGCTGTTCGCCGATGATCTTGCCCTTGGCATCGAATTCCAGAACGCCGATGTAATCCATGTAACCGGAGCGATGCACGCGCGAACGGGCATTGGTCTTGGTCAGGATCAGCGCGTCCTTCAAGCCGGTCGTGGCATTGAGGCCCTGCGCGGCGAGGGTCTTGACCGGACGTGCGGCGGACTTGTCCTGCCCGCGCATCAGGCCCAGGCCGGTGTCGTTCAACGGCGCCAGCACGTCTTCCTTGCCCTGCTTCTCGACGCGGTATTCGCGGTAGCCGAAGAAGGTGAAGTGGTTGTCGGCAGCCCAGCGCAGGAATTCCTGCGCTTCGGCGCGCGAGGCGGCATCGACGGGCAGCTGGCGGCTGCCGAGGTCGTCGGCCAGGCTCTGCGCCTTGGCACGCATGGCGTCCCAATCGCGGACGATGGCACGCACCTCGTCCAGGGCCTTGATGATCGCCTTCTCGACGTCGGCCATGGCTTCGGTCGGCTGACGGTCGATCTCCAGCAGCATCACCGATTCGGCGGTGCCGTCACTGACCGCGGTGAGCTTGCCGGCCTTGTCACGCGCGAAGCGGATCACCGGGTGACCCAGCACGTGCACGCCGATGCCATGTTCGGCAAGCGACATCGTCACGGTGTCGACCAGGAACGGCATATCGTCGTTGACGATCTGCAGCACCGTGTGCGGCGACTCCCACCCGTTGCTCTTGAGCGTCGGGTTGAACACGCGGACGTTGGCCTTGCCGGACTTGCGCACACGCGCAAACTCCAGCGTGTCCGCTGCCAGTGCGGCCCACTCTTCGGCGCTGTGGTGCGGGAACTCGTCCGCCTCCATGCGCTTGTAGAAGTCGGCGGCAAAAGCCACTGCCTCGGCCTGCCCGGCCGACGGGTAGCGCTTGCGCAAGGCCGTGTACACCGGCTCCAGCGAGAAGCCCACTGGCGAAACAGTCTGCGTATCGGCTGGTTTGGATTTATTTTTCACGGTCTTGGCTGCTGGTTTTTGCGGTTTCATGGCAGAGCGGTGCGTGTTGCTCAGTTGGGAAAATGAAATTGTAGGCCTACCGCACAGAAATACCTTGCTGCAGGACGGAATAAGGTGATTCGGGTTGGGTCCCGTTTACATCGGCGATGTCAATTCGGCGAAGTACGGATCAACGCATCGGCGCTTCATCCGTCGCAGCATCGGCCGCTTCCGTTGCAACTTGACGTTGGTCATCAAACGGCACGGAAAGACAAGGCTTCTACAATTCTGAACTGGACGGTATAGTCCACCGCGTGACTCCCCCACCCCCCGCCGCCGGCACCATGGACGCGCGCGATCATCGCGTGTTCGATGCCGTGCGCGAACTGCTGGCCAGCCAGGGCATGCAATTGAGCATGGACGCGGTGGCCCAGCACGCCGGGTGCTCCAAGCAGACGCTCTACAGCCGCTATGGCAGCAAGCAGGAACTGCTGCGCCGGGTGATGCAGCGGCATGTCTGCCGGGCCACCGCCGGGCTGCGCTCACTGGACGGTGATGACCTGCGTGGCAGTCTGCTGCAGTTCGCCAACGACTACCTGGATCATTTCAATCAACCCCACGTGGTCCAGGCCCGAAGGCTGATCGCAACAGAGTCCAGCCAGTTCCCCCAGGAAGCCCGTACCCTCTACCAGGACGGCGCCGGGGCGCTGGCACTTCACGTTTCTGAATGGCTTGCAACACGTTCCGCCCGAGGCCAATTGAGGCATGACGACCCGCACTTCATGGCTGAACTGCTATTGAGCATGATCGCCGGCTTGGATTTCGAGAAACAGCGCTTCCATATCCCCCATCGCGCTGACGCCGCCGTGCGCCGCCGCTGGGCAGAATTCTCCGTCGACAGCTTCCTGCGCGCGTTCGCTGCGCCCGAAGCCGCCACGGCTTCGCATTCAAACCAACACCGGAGCTTCTCCTGATGATCGCCCCACTCCGCACCTTTGCCCTGACGTGCGCAGTCGCCCTCGCGTTGACCGCCTGCAAGAAGGAAGAGCAGCAGGCCCCGCCGCCTCCGGAAGTGGGCGTGATCGAGGCCAAGCCGCAGACGCTGCCGCTGCAGCGTGAACTGGTCGGCCGCCTGTCGCCGTTCCGCAGTGCCGACGTCCGCGCCCGCGTGCCGGGTGTGCTGCTCAAGCGTGTCTATCAGGAAGGCTCGGATGTGAAGGAAGGCCAGGTGCTGTTCCTGATCGACCCGGCCCCCCTGCGTGCCGCGCTCAACGCCGCACAGGCCGAGCTGGCCTCGGCCCAGGCCACCGCCGCCAATGCCAAGGCCGCCGCCAACCGGGCCCGCTCGCTGGCACCGCAGGCCTACGTGTCCAAGTCCGACCTGGACGCCGCCGAAGCCACCGAACGCACCGCCGCTGCGGCCGTGCAGCAGGCCCAGGCCTCGCTGGCCAGCGCGAGGATCAACCTCGGCTATGCCGAAGTGCGCTCGCCGATCAGCGGCCGCGCCGGCAAGCAGCAGGTCACTGAAGGTGCCCTGGTCGGCCAGGGCGATGTGACCCTGCTGACCACCGTGGACCAGCTCGACCCGCTGTATGTGAACTTCTCGATGAGCGTGGACGAGCTGACCCAGATGCGCGCGGCCCAGGCCAAGGGCGCAGTGGCCCTGAGCGGGGACGGCAAGTCCACCGTGCAGGTGAAGCTGGCCGATGGCACGGTCTACGACCAGCCGGGCACGCTGGACTTCTTCTCGACCACGGTTGACCCGGCCACCGGCGCGGTCTCGCTGCGCGCGGTGCTGCCGAACCCGCAGCAGATCTTGCTGCCGGGCGCCTTCGTCAGCTTCCAGGCGACCCTGGGTGAGCGCAACAACGCCTACCTGGTCCCGCTGCAGGCGCTGCAGCGCGACACCACCGGCGGCTACGTGCTGGTGGTCGGCAAGGACGGCAAGGTCGTCCGCAAAAACGTGAAGAGCGAAGGCCAGCAGGGCAGCAACTGGCTGGTCAGCGGCGGTCTGGATGCCGGCGATCAGGTGATCGTGGCCGGTGTGCAGAAGGTCAAGGAAGGCGAACCGGCCAAGGCCGCCCCGTGGAACCCGGCTGCCGGCAACGGCAACGGCCAGGCCCCGGCGGGTGCGGCTCCGGCAGGCGCCGCTCCGGCCGCTGCCGCCAAGCCCGATGCTGCGGCCGCCCCGGCCGACGCCGCCGACACGAAGTCCGACGCCGCTCCGGCTGCCGAACCGAACAAGCAATAACGGGAATCCTCCGTCATGCCTAAATTTTTCATTGAACACCCGGTATTCGCCTGGGTGGTCGCGATCCTGATCTCGCTTGCGGGCGTGATCTCGATCCTGGGTCTGGGCGTGGAGTCCTACCCGAGCATCGCACCGCCCCAGGTGACGGTGAGCGCCACCTACCCCGGCGCCAGCGCCGACACCGCCGAAAAGTCGGTCACCCAAGTGATCGAGCAGCAGCTGACCGGTATCGATCACCTGCTGTACTTCAGCTCCTCTTCGGCCTCCAACGGCCGCGTCACCATCACCCTGACCTTCGAAACCGGCACCGATGCCGATATCGCCCAGGTCCAGGTGCAGAACAAGGTCTCGCTGGCGACCCCTCGCCTGCCGACCGAAGTGACCCAGCAGGGCGTGGTGGTGGCCAAGGCCAACGCCGGCTTCCTGATGGTGGTGGCCCTGCAGTCCGACAGCGCTTCGATCGACCGCGACGCGCTGAACGACATCGTCGGCTCGCGCGTGCTCGACCAGATCTCGCGTATCCCCGGCGTGGGCAGCACCCAGCAGTTCGGTTCCGAGTACGCCATGAACATCTGGCTCAACCCGGAAAAGATGCAGGGCTACGGCCTGTCGGCCACCCAGGTGCTGGCCGCGATCAAGGACCAGAACGTGCAGTTCGCCGCCGGTTCGCTGGGCTCGGATCCCTCGCCGGAAGGGCATTATTTCACCGCGACGGTCTCGGCCGAAGGCCGCTTCAGCTCGCCGGAAGAATTCGAGAACATCATCCTGCGCGCCAATAGCGACGGCTCGCGCGTGCTGCTCAAGGACATCGCCCGGATCGCCTTCGGTGCGAACAACTACGGCTTTGATACCCAGTACAACGGCAAGCCGACCGGTGCCTTCGCGATCCAGCTGCTGCCGGGCGCCAACGCACTGAACGTGGCCAATGCGGTCACCGCCAAGATGGACGAACTGTCCCCGAGCTTCCCGGCCGGTGTCAGCTGGTTCTCGCCGTACGACAGCACCACCTTCGTGAAGATCTCGATCGAGGAAGTGGTCAAGACCCTGATCGAAGCGGTCGTGCTGGTCTTCCTGGTGATGCTGATCTTCCTGCAGAACTTCCGCGCCACGCTGATCCCGACCCTGGTCATCCCGGTCGCGCTGCTGGGCACGTTCCTGGGCATGAGCATCATCGGCTTCACCATCAACCAGCTGACGCTGTTTGCGATGGTGCTGGCGATCGGCATCGTGGTCGATGACGCGATCGTGGTCATCGAGAACGTCGAACGCATCATGACCGAGGAGAAGCTGCCGCCCAAGGCGGCCACCCAGAAGGCCATGACCCAGATCACCGGCGCGGTGGTCGCCATCACCGTCGTGCTGGCCGCGGTGTTCATTCCGTCGGCCCTGCAGGGCGGCGCCGCCGGTGAGATCTACAAGCAGTTCGCGCTGACGATCGCCATCGCGATGGCCTTCTCGGCGTTCCTGGCACTGGGCTTCACCCCGGCGCTGTGCGCGACGTTCCTCAAGCCGACGCACAACGACAACCCGAACATCGTCTACCGCACATTCAACAAGTACTACGACAAGGTCAGCAACACCTACGTGGGCCACATCACCTCGGCGGTGAAGCACGCCCCGCGCTGGATGATCCTGTTCGTGGTGCTGACCGTGCTGTGCGGCTTCCTGTTCACGCGCATGCCGGGCAGCTTCCTGCCCGAAGAAGACCAGGGCTATGCGCTGGCGATCGTGCAGCTGCCGCCGGGCTCGACCAAGTCGCAGACCAACCACGCCTTCGCGCAGATGCGCGGCATCCTGGAAAAGCAGGATGGCTTCGAAGGCATGCTGCAGGTGGCCGGTTTCAGCTTCGTCGGCTCGGGTGAAAACGTGGGCATGGGCTTCATCCGCCTCAAGCCCTGGGCGGACCGCGATATCACGGTGCCCGAGTTCATCAACAACATGAACGGTGCGTTCTTCGGCATCAAGGAAGCGCAGATCTTCGTGGTCAACCTGCCGACCGTGCAGGGCCTGGGCCAGTTCGGCGGCTTCGACATGTGGCTGCAGGACCGTGGCGGCGTGGGCTATGACCAGTTGACGCAGGCCCGCAACATCCTGCTCGGCAAGGCGGCGCAGGAAAGCGACCTGCTGACCGGCGTGCGCCCGAACGGCCTGGAAAACGCCCCGCAGCTGCAGTTGCACGTGGACCGTGTGCAGGCGCAGACCATGGGCCTGTCGGTGTCGGACGTGTACAGCACCATCCAGCTGATGCTGGCCCCGGTGTACGTCAACGACTTCTTCTATGAAGGCCGCATCAAGCGCGTGACCCTGCAGGCCGATGGCCCGTACCGCACCGGTGCGGAGTCGTTGAACAGCTTCTACACGCCCAGCACGTTGCAGACCAATCCCGACGGCACGCAGGCGATGATTCCGCTGAGCACCGTGGTGAAGTCCGAATGGGTGTCCGCACCGCCGTCGCTGAGCCGCTACAACGGCTACTCGGCGGTCAACATCGTCGGTTCGCAGGCAGCCGGGCGCAGCTCGGGCGAGGCGATGCAGGCGATGGAGCGGATCGTCAACGACGACCTGCCGGCCGGCTTCGGCTATGACTGGTCGGGCATGTCCTACCAGGAAATCCTGGCCGGCAACGCGGCGACGCTGCTGCTGGTGCTGTCCATCGTGGTGGTGTTCCTCTGCCTGGCCGCGTTGTATGAGAGCTGGTCGATCCCGGTGGCGGTGCTGCTGGTGGTGCCGCTGGGTGTCCTGGGCGCGCTGGCCTTCTCGCTGACACGTGGCCTGCCGAACGATCTGTACTTCAAGATCGGCCTGATCACCGTGATCGGCCTGGCCGCGAAGAACGCGATCCTGATCGTGGAGTTCGCCGTGGAACAGCGGGCCGCGGGCAAGAACCTGCGCGAGGCGACTATCGAAGCCTCCCGGCTGCGTTTCCGCCCGATCCTGATGACCTCGTTCGCCTTCATCATGGGCGTGGTGCCGATGGCCATCTCCACCGGTGCCGGCGCCAACGCACGTCACGCGATCGGTACCGGCGTGATCGGCGGGATGGTGTTCGCCACCTTCCTGGGTCTGCTGATGATCCCGGTGTTCTTCGTGGTGGTCCGCCGCATGCTGGGCGACAAGCTGGACGAACCGTCCAAGGAGTTCCTGGAACGCCAGGGCGAAGCCAATACGGCGCACCGTCCGGACCGTTGATGGACGACAGGGGCAGCCGCGGTTGCCCCGCCGCCAGGTGACCACCGTGGGCGGTCACACTGAAATGCAAAAGCCCCGGCGCGAGCCGGGGCTTTTTTGTATGCGGTGCGCGCCGGGTACTGTGGCTCACGCGAGGCATGCATATGGGGACGAAGTAGTGCCGGCCGCTGGCCGGCTGCTCCGGGCACCTGCCAGACAAGGACCGCCTGGGTGCCACCAGCGGCCGGCACTACCAAACGGCCTCAGCGCAGCAGTGCCACCGCTGCACAGGCGACCACGATCGCCAACGACGGCCACTGCATCGGCATGTAGAAGAAATGATGGCGGGCATGCTCGCCCGCCGCGCGCGGGCCGCGATTGAGCACGATGCCGAGCACGACATTGATCGCTGCGCCGATGCCGAATCCGATCAACAGCTGCGCCAGTGAAGTATTGCCCTTGGCAACAGCAGGATCCGGCCAGAGCCACATCAACAGCAGTAGGGCGGCAATGGGGGTGAGCAGGGTCAGGAACCCTGCACCTCGATAAATGACCATGGAGTGACCTGCGGAACGGGACCGCATATTCTGCACTACCCCACGTGCCGACCAAGGGTCGGCACTTACTCGGTCGGCACCTGCCCGGTTGGCGGGCGCAGCGCGACGGCCTACGCCCGCGGGCCACGACGGTGGGTCGTGGCCCCGCTACCTCAGCGCAGACCCGTCTCGTTGCGCGCGATCACCAAGCGCTGGATTTCCGAGGTGCCCTCGTAGATCTCGGTGATCTTGGCATCACGGAAGTACCGCTCCAGCGGCATTTCCTTGGAATAGCCCATGCCGCCGTGGATCTGCACCGCTTGGTGGGTGATCCACATCGCCGCTTCGGAGGCGGTCAGCTTGGCGATCGCCGCTTCATTGCTGAAACGCTTGCCCTGGCCCTTCACCCATGCCGCGCGCAGCGTCAGCAGCAGGGCTGCGTCCAGCTTGCATTTCATGTCGGCAATCTTGGCCTGGGTCATCTGGAAGGTGCCGATCGCCGCGCCGAAAGCCTTGCGGTCCTTCACGTATTCGATCGTCGCTTCATACGCAGCACGCGCGATACCGATTGCCTGCGAGGCGATACCGATACGGCCTGCGTCCAGCACGCCCATGGCGATCTTGAAGCCCTCGCCTTCCTTGCCGACCACGTCATCGGCGGCCGCCACGTAATCCTGGAACTCGATCTCGCAGGTCGCCGAGGCACGGATGCCCAGCTTCGGCTCGGTCTTGCCGCGGTGGAAGCCGGCCTTGTCCGTGTCAATCATGAACGCGGTGATGCCACGCGCGCCCTGGTCCGGATCGGTCATCGCAAACAGCACGATGTACTTGGCAACGGGGCCGGAGGTGATCCAGCTCTTCTTGCCGTTGATCACATAGGTGCCGTCGGCCTGCTTGACCGCGCGGCAGCGCATCGCCGTGGCATCCGAGCCGGACTGCGGCTCGGTCAGCGCGAACGCACCGATGGCCTCGCCCTCGGCGATGGCACGCACGTACTTCTGCTTCTGCGCTTCGCTGCCATGGGTCAGGATGCCGTTGCAGAACAGCGAATTGTTGACCGACATGATCGTCGAATGTGCAGCGTCTCCGGCGGCGACCTCCACCATCGCCAGGACGTAGGCGATCGGGTCCATGCCCGCACCGCCGTAGGCTTCGGGCACTTCAATGCCCATCAGACCGTTCTCGCCCAGCAGGCGGATGTTCTCCAGCGGGAACTCGCCGGTGCGGTCGTGGTGTTCGGCGCTGGGCGCGATTTTCTCCTGCGCGATACGGCGCGCAACGTCCTGCAGCATCAACTGCTCTTCGGTAAAGCTGAAATCCACAACACCCTCCCGGGTACAGAGTGATAAGGGCCGCAGTGCGCGCGGCCCGGTCGGGCGATTGTACCGGGGGGCGGGGAAAGGACGCCTGACTTGACCGCACCGCCGCCAAAGGACGAAAATATCTCTATATCGCGATAGGTAGATATTTATGGATCTCGAGGACTGGTCCGTCCGGCTGAAAGTGTTCGCCGACGCCACCCGGGTGCGCCTGCTGGCGCTGCTGGAACAGGAAGAACTCACTGTGGCCGAGCTGTCGGCCATCACCACGCTGGCACAGCCGCGGGTGTCCACCCATCTGGCCCGGCTCAAGGAAGCCGGCCTGGTCCGTGACCGCCGCTCGGGCGTCTCGGCGTATTACCGCTTCGATGACGCCGCGCTGGATCCGGCGCAGCGCGCATTGTGGCATGCCCTGAGCACCGGCAGCGATGACCCGCTGCTGCGCCAGGATGCTGAACGCGTGGCCGCGGTCATGGCCAGCCGCGCCGCCGACCAGAACTGGGCAGACAGCGTTGCCGGCGACATGGAACGCCATTATTCCCCCGGCCGCACCTGGGAGGCGCTGGCGCGCACCGCGCTGCCGCTGCTGGAAACCGGCGATGTGCTCGATATCGCCTCTGGTGACGGCGTATTGGCCGAACTGGTCGCCCCGCACGCCAAACGCTATGTCTGCATCGATACCAGCGCGCGCGTGGTTGCCGCCGCCAGCGAGCGCCTGCGCCGGCTGGCCAACGTGGAAGTGCGCGAAGGCGACATGCACGCCCTGCCCTTCCCTGACCAGAGCTTCGATCTGGTGGTGCTGATGCACGCGCTGACCTATGCGGCCAAGCCGGCCCAGGCCGTCGCCGAGGGCGCGCGTGTGCTGCGCCCGGGCGGTCGCCTGCTGCTGTGCAGCCTGGCCCGCCACGAACACCGTGCGGCCGTGGACGCGTATGGCCACGTCAACCTTGGTTTCAGCGACAAGGAACTGCGCAAGTTCGTGGAGAAGGCCGGCCTGGTCGTCTCCAGCCTGGAGACGGTGACCCGCGAGAAGCGCCCGCCGCATTTCGAAGTCATTTCGCTGATTGCCAGCAAGCCCTGAGGTCTGCCCATGCCATCCCTGCCCTGGCTCCACCCCGACCGCGTGCATGCGCTGGAAACGGCGCTGGCCCAGCGCATCCTGATCATCGATGGGGCCATGGGCACGATGATCCAGCGGCATGGGCTGGAGGAGGACGATTACCGGGGCGAGCGCTTCGCCGACGGCTACGACCACCAGCACGGGCCCGGCTGCGACCATGCCGTGCCCGGCGACGCCCCACAGGGCCATGACCTCAAGGGCAACAACGACCTGTTGCTGTTGACCCGCCCGGAGGTCATCGGCGGCATCCACACCGCCTACCTGGAGGCCGGTGCCGATCTGGTCGAGACCAACACTTTCAATGCGACCTCGGTCAGCCAGGCCGACTATCACCTTGAACACCTGGTCTACGAGCTCAACAAGGCCGGTGCCGCCGTGGCGCGCGCCTGCTGCGATGCGGTCGCGGCGACCACACCGGGCAAACCGCGCTTCGTGATCGGGGTGCTCGGCCCGACCAGCCGCACCGCCTCGATCAGCCCGGACGTAAACGATCCCGGCTTCCGCAACACCAGCTTCGATGCGCTGCGCGAGACCTATCGCGAGGCCATCGATGGCCTGATCGACGGCGGCGCCGACACCCTGATGGTGGAAACCATCTTCGACACGCTCAACGCCAAAGCCGCGCTGTTCGCCATCGAGGAAGTGTTCGATGCCCGCGGCGGGCGGCTGCCGGTGATGATCTCCGGCACGATCACCGATGCCTCCGGGCGCACCCTGTCCGGGCAGACGGCCGAAGCGTTCTACGCCTCGGTCGCGCATGGCCGGCCGCTGTCGATCGGGCTGAACTGCGCGCTCGGTGCCAGCGACATGCGGCCCCATGTGGAAACCTTGTCCACCGTGGCCGAGTGCCTGGTCAGTGCGCATCCCAATGCCGGCCTGCCCAATGCGTTCGGCGAGTACGACGAAACCCCGGAAGAAATGGCCACCACGCTGCGCGAATTCGCCAGCGCCGGTCTGCTCAACCTGGTGGGCGGCTGCTGCGGCACCACCCCGGCGCATATCCGCGCGATTGCCGAGGCCGTGGCCGATCTGCCCCCACGCCGCCTGCCGGCGCCACCGCTGGAAGACGCGGCATGACCGCGTCCGCCCCACGTTCCCGTTGTCGTTGACCCTCCTCCGCCAGCCCGTGCCAGCCTGCCCATGACGTCTTCCCGCCACACCCGCCTGTCCGGTCTCGAGCCGCTGGTCATCACCCCGGACCTGCTGTTCGTCAACATCGGTGAGCGCACCAACGTTACCGGCAGCGCGCAGTTCCGCAAGCTGGTGAAGGAAGAGCGCTACGAAGAGGCGGTGGAAGTGGCGCGCCAGCAGGTCGCCAACGGCGCGCAGATCCTCGATGTGAACATGGACGAGGGCCTGATCGATTCCGAGAAGGCGATGACGCGCTATCTGAATCTGATCATGTCCGAGCCGGACATCGCCCGCATCCCGGTGATGGTCGACTCTTCCAAGTGGAGCGTGATCGAGGCTGGGCTGAAATGCCTGCAGGGCAAGAGCGTGGTCAACTCGATCTCGCTCAAGGAAGGCGAAGCGCAGTTCATCGAGCAGGCGCGCAAGGTGCTGCGCTACGGTGCGGCCGCCGTGGTCATGGCCTTCGATGAAGATGGCCAGGCCGATACCTGCGCGCGCAAGGTCGAGATCTGCACCCGCGCCTACCGGATCCTGGTCGACCAGGTCGGCTTCCCGCCGCAGGACATCATCTTCGACCCGAACATCTTCGCCGTCGCCACCGGCATCGAAGAGCACGACAACTACGCGGTCGACTTCATTGAAGCCACCCGCATCATCAAGCGCACCCTGCCGCACTGCCATGTTTCCGGCGGTGTCTCCAACGTGTCGTTCTCCTTCCGCGGCAATGAGACCGTGCGCCAGGCGATCCACTCGGTCTTCCTGTTCCACGCCATCAGCGCGGGCATGGACATGGGCATCGTCAACGCCGGCGCAATGCCCATCTACGACGATCTGGACGCCGAGCTTCGCGAGCGCGTGGAGGATGTGATCCTCAACCGCCGCAGCGACGGCACCGAGCGCCTGCTCGAGATCGCCGAGCGCTACAAGGGCAAGAAAGGCGACGTTCGCGGCGAAGACCTGGCCTGGCGCGAAAAGCCGGTCAACGACCGCCTTGCGCATGCGCTGGTCCACGGCATGGACGCCTGGGTCGAGCAGGACACCGAGGAAGCGCGTGCGCGTTCGACCCGTCCGCTGGATGTGATCGAAGGGCCGCTGATGGACGGCATGAACATCGTCGGCGACCTGTTCGGCGCCGGCAAGATGTTCCTGCCGCAGGTGGTCAAGTCCGCACGGGTGATGAAGAAGGCGGTGGCCTACCTGCTGCCCTACATCGAGGCCGAGAAGGCGCGCAGTGGCGACACCGCCAAGAGCAACGGCAAGATCATCATGGCCACGGTGAAGGGCGATGTGCACGACATCGGCAAGAACATCGTCGGCGTGGTCCTGGCCTGCAACAACTTCGATGTGGTCGATCTGGGCGTGATGGTGCCGGCGCAGAAGATCCTGGATGCCGCCCGCGCGGAGAACGCGGACATCATCGGCCTGTCCGGGCTGATCACGCCCTCGCTGGAAGAGATGAGCCACGTCGCCCGCGAGATGGAACGGCAGGGCTTCACGATGCCGCTGATGATCGGCGGTGCGACCACCTCGCGCGCGCATACCGCGTTGAAGATCGACCCGCACTACAAGGCGCCCACGGTGTGGGTGAAGGATGCCTCGCGTGCGGTCGGCGTGGCGCAGTCGCTGATCTCGCGCGAGCTGCGCGATGCGTTCGTGGCCGCCAACGAGGCCGACTATGCCGACATCCGCCAGCGCCACCGCAACCGTGGCGACGCCAAGCGCCTGGTGACCCTGGCCAAGGCACGCGCCCAGCGCTTCGTGGGTGACTGGGCCACGTACACCCCGCCGGCACCGCGCAAGCCGGGCCTGCATGTGCTCGACGATTACCCGTTGGCCGACCTGGTCGAGGTGATCGACTGGACCCCGTTCTTCCAGGCCTGGGAACTGGCCGGCAAGTTCCCGGCGATCCTGACCGATGAGATCGTCGGGCCGCAGGCGACCGATCTCTACAAGGACGCCCGCGCAATGCTCGCCCGCATCGTCGAGGAGAAGTGGCTGACCGCCAAGGCGGTGTTCGGCCTGTGGCCGGCCAACAGCGTCGGCGATGACGTGCACCTGCGTACCGACAACGGCCCGGCCGTGCTGCACTTCCTGCGCCAGCAGGTGGACAAGCCCGTCGAACGCCCGGATTTCTGCCTGGCCGACTTCATCGCCCCGGCCGATACGGGCAAGCAGGACTGGATCGGTGCGTTCGCGGTGACCGCCGGGATCGGCATCGATCCGCACGTGGCCCGCTTCGAGGCCGACCACGATGACTACAACGCGATCCTGCTCAAGGCGCTGGCCGACCGTTTGGCCGAAGCCCTGGCCGAGCGCCTGCACCAGCACGTGCGCATGGACTACTGGGGCTACCAGCCCGATGAGCAGCTGGACAACGAATCGCTGATCGCCGAGAAGTACGCCGGTATCCGCCCTGCGCCAGGCTATCCGGCCTGCCCGGAGCACAGCGAGAAGGCCACGCTGTTCCAATTGCTCGATGCCGAGCGCAACGCGGGCATGCAGCTGACCGAAAGTTTCGCGATGCTGCCCACCGCAGCGGTATCGGGCTATTACTTCAGCCACCCGCAGAGCCAGTATTTCGTGGTCGGCCGGGTCACCCGCGAGCAGGTGGCCGACTATGCCAAGCGCAAGGGCGTGGACCGCGTACAGGCCGAACGCTGGCTGGCCTCGAACCTGGATTACGATCCGGAATGATCGCCGCGCCCGACAACGGCCGGTGCCAGCGGCCATAATGCCCCGGTAGATACCCGCTGCCGGTGGGTGCGCGCAACCACCGAGACCCCGCATGACCGCCCTCCCCCGCGACGCCGTTCCGGCTGTTCGCCTGTCCTCGTTCTATCTGTTCTACTACGCCGCCCTCGGCGCGTTCACGCCGTACTGGTCGTTGTTCCTGACCTCGCGTGGCATGAGTGTCACCGCGATCAGCGTGATGATGGGCCTGTGGTACGCCACCCGCATCGTCGCACCGACAACATGGACCTCCATCGCCGCTGCTTCGCCGCGCCCGATCTTCTGGCTGCGGCTGGGCTGTGTACTCACCCTGCTCACCTTCTGCGCGTTCCTGCTGCCGTTGCCGCAGCCGTGGCTGTACCCGGCGATGATCGCGTTCTGCTTCTTCTACAACGCGGTGATGCCGCAGTTCGAATCGATCACGCTGACCCACCTGGGCAGCGACAGCCACCGCTACGGTCTGATCCGGGTCTGGGGCTCGCTGGGCTTCATCGCCGTGGTGATGCTGTTCGGCTGGATCATCGAAGGCGATGGCGGCGCCGGCAACGCCCACCTGCTGCCGTGGCTGATGCTGCCGCTGTTCGGCCTGCTCACCGCCTCGGGCTTTGCCAACCGCTACGCGCGCAACCTGCAGCGCAGCGAGGGCGATGCCAGTGGCTTCTGGCAGATCGTGCGCAAGCCGCAGGTGGCGGCGTTCTTCCTGGCCGCGTTCATGGAGCAGCTCTCGTTCGGGCCGTACTACACGTTCTTCTCGGTCTACATGGATCACCACGGCTATGCGACCTCCACGCTGGGCGTGTTGTGGACGGTGGGCGTGGTGTTCGAAGTGGGCGTGTTCTTCACCATCGGTCGCTTCTTCCGCCGCTATGACGCCAGCTGGATGCTGCTGATCGCGCTGCTCAGTTCCACCGTGCGCTGGGCGGTCACCGCCCTGTTCCCGGAGAACCTGCCGGTGATGCTGGTCGCCCAGACCGCGCATGCGCTCGGCTTTGCGGCCTTCTTCGCCGCCGCGATGCAGATGCTGGCCACCTACTTCCCCGGCCGCCTGAACGGCCATGGCCAAGGCCTGCTGTACGGATTCTCGTCCGGTGTGGGCGGCGTGCTCGGTGCGCTGATCGCCGGGCAGTTGTGGCCGATCGACCAGGGCCGCACCGCCTTCCTGGCCGCCAGCGGGTTCGCGCTGGCCGGCGCGCTGCTGTGCTTCTTCGCGATCAGCCTGCCGCTGTTGCGCGCCGGCCGCAGGAAGCCCGGAATCGTGTAGAGCCACGCCTCGCGTGGCCCTGCCGTCACGTTGGTGCCGGTACGCTCGGGACTCCCCAACACCGGAGTCCCCATGCGACGTTCCCTGCGCCTGCCGACCCTGTTCACTGCCCTCGTGGCCGCCTGTGGCGCCGCCAATGCGGCCCCCCCGATCATTCTCGACAATGCCCGCGTGTTCGACGGCGAACGCGATCTCGGCATCACCACGCTGACTCTGCGCGATGAGCGCATCGCGCACATCGGCCCGCCGCCGCCCGCACTGGCCAAGGGTGCCAAGCGCATCGACTACCAGGGCAAGGTGATCCTGCCCGGCCTGGTCAGCAACCACATCCACGTCGGCAACACCGACGGGCTCGAGCATGGTGACCGCTTCTATACCCGCGACCATGTGGTCCGCGACCTGCAGCAGTTCCAGCGCTACGGCATCACCACGGTGACCGCGCTGGGCATGAACGGCGCCGCGTTCCCCGCGATCCGCGCCGAGGTCCGTGACCAACCCGCGCTCGGTGCGCAACTCTATGGCGCCGGTGGTGGCATCGGTGCGGCCGCAGGCGCGCCCCCGGCCAACACGATGGGGCTTGAGCACGATCCCGTCGCACGCCCGACCACGCCCGATCAGGCCCGCGCCGCGGTCCGCGCGCAGCAGCAGGCCGGGGTGGACGTGATCAAGCTGTGGGTGGACGACCTCGGCGGCCGCTTCCCGATGATGGCCCCGCCGATCTACCGCGCCGCGATCGATGAAGCGCACCAGCACCAGCTCAAGGTGGCCGCGCACATCCATGATCAGGCTCCGGCGGCGGACCTGGTCGCGGCCGGCGTGGACATCATCGCGCACGGCATCCGCGATACGCCGGTCGCCCCGGCATTGGTCAGCGCGATGCGCGACAAGGGCGTCTGGTACATCCCGACGGTCAACATCGACGAGGCAAACTATCTGTACGCCGAGAATCCCCAGTGGCTGCAGCAACCGTTCCTGGCCAATGCCCTGCCGTCGGCGGTGCGTGAGCGCTGGCAGCAACCGCAGTGGCAGCAGGAACAACTGGCCGGCGATGGCATTCCCAAGGCGCGCGCGTCCGTGGCGATGAACCTGCGCAACCTGCGCACGCTGCACGAAGCGGGGGTGAACATCGGCTTTGGTACCGATGCCGGCGCGATGCCGCAGCGGGTGATCGGCTTCGCCGAGCATCGCGAGCTGGAGTTGATGACCCAGGCCGGCTTCACGCCGGCGCAGGCACTCCAGGTGGCCACCGCCGATGCGGCGCGCGTGCTCGGCCTGGAGGATCGCGGCCGCATTGCGGTGGGGCGCCGCGCGGATCTGCTGGTGCTGGGCGCCAACCCGCTCGACGACATCCGTAACAGCCGGCGGATCGACGCGGTCTGGCAGGCGGGCCAGCAGGTCGCCGGCCCGATCGAGGCCGCCGCGGACACTGCGGCCCGCGACTGATCACCAGGGGGTGGAGTCAGGGGACGGCGGCGGGTGCCGTCGTCTCCAAGCGCTCCAACTGTGCCTGGAAATCAGGCAGCAGCAGACGATTGCCATAGCCGCTGAGATGGTCGCCATCGAAGAACAGCGGCTTGCCTTCGCGGGTCGGCAGGCACTGCTCGCCAGGGCACAGCAGCGGCATCGGATCCCAGATCGACGCGCCGGGCAGCCCCGCAGCCACCTGCCGCAGGCCGGCCAGTACCGGCGCACGCAGAGCCTCGATCTCGCTGCGCGGCACGGTCATGCCGTTGGCGCAGATCGGGTTGTGCCGGTTGAACGCATCCGAGCACCGATACGGCGGCGCCGGCAGCACGGGTTTGGGCGCTTCCAGCACGATGTGCACGCCACGATCGGCCAGCGGCGTGAGCTGCTCGACCCACTGCGCGATTTCGGCGGTACGGCCAGCATTGGCCGTCTCGCTGAGATGATCGGCGCGCACCTGTGCGACGTCGAACAAGGCGTACTGTTCGGACAGGCGCGGCAGGCGCAGGCCCGCCAGCAGCACCACATCGCCTGGCCGCGCACGCGCCTGGATATCCTCCAGCACGTTGCGTGCGTATGCCTCGCAGGCTGGATTGGGGCCCTGCCAGGCACGCAGCCCGACCAGCGCGCAACCGCCGCTGCCATACAGGCGGATCGGCGCGCCATCCAGGACGGCCAGACGCTGCAGCATCTCGTGGTAGGCCAGTGCGTGCGAATCGCCGGCCACGAACAGTTGGCGGGTCGATGCGGTACGTCCCGGGCACTCACCGCGCTCATACAGGCGCGCCTGACCGCCCAGGACAGGCACATTGCTGACCCGCACGCGGCAGTCCGGGATTTCCTTTTTCAGCCCCTTGGCATACGGATACCAGTCCAGCGGGGCCCGGCTGACCACGCTGAGCGAGGTGTACTGCTGCGTCTTGACCAGTGCCGACTGCAGCCCGGCGCCCAGCACCAGGACCCCCAGCCCTGCCGCGACCCAGCGCGCGTTGCTGACGCGCCAGCGCGCGCCATGCCGCAGCGGTTGTTCCACCCACCGCCATGACAGCCAGGACAGCAGCGCCACGCACAGCAGCGCAGCCCCGCCGGTCGCCACGGTCTCCAGGCCCACGGTCCAGCGAAACAGCACAAACACCGGCCAGTGCCACAGGTACAGCGAATAGGAGAGGCGACCGATCGTCACCATCGGCGTGGTCGCCAGCGCGCGCCCGATCCAGCCGCCCGGCGAGCGCTGCAGCAGCCCCAGCAGTCCCAGCGTACCCAGCACCGGCCATAGGCCATCCATCCACGGTGAATGTCCCGGCCGTGCCGCCCACAGACCATAGCCCAGGGCCACAAGGCTCAGCAGCAACAACGGCGAGCGCCAGCTGATCCCGCGCGGCGGCACTGGGGGCGGCGTGAACCGACCGCTCAGCGACAAGACCTGGAACAGCAGCACTCCCGCGCCCAACTGCCAGAACCGCGTGGTGGTCAGGTAGAAGGCATCGATCTCATGGCCCCCCTGCCGCGCGCGGAACACCGCATACCCCAGCGAGGCCAAGGTCGCCACGCCGAACAGGCCCAGCGACACCCAGCGTCCACGCGTGCCTCTGGCCCACGCCAGGAACAACAGCGGGAACAGCAGGTAGAACTGCTCTTCGACCCCCAGCGACCAGGTGTGCGTGTACGGATTGAACTCGGTACGCGGCGAGAAGTAATCATTGCCGGTGCTGGCCAGCACCCAGTTGCTCAGCCCGAAGAACGCCATGCGCCCGGTCTTGTCGCTGGTCTCGCTGAGCCAGGATTCGGGAATCAGCAACGCGCTGAGCATCGCCGTCGCCAGCAGGCACACCACCAGTGCCGGGGCAATACGGCGCATGCGGCGCGCATAGAAGCGCGCCAGCCCGGCCCAGCCGCCGACCGCCGGCAGGCGATCCACCGAGGCGCTGACGACGAAACCGGAAATGACGAAGAACACGTCCACGCCAGTGAAGCCGCCCGGCAGCCAGCTGGCCTTGAGGTGATAGAGGATGACCGCCAGCACCGCGATCGCACGCAGGCCATCAATGTGCGGGAAATACCCGGGACTGCGTTCCTGCATGGCCCTGCTCCTGACATGCAACGGGCGCCTGACGGCGCCCAGTGCGTTCAACAATGGTGGCGTTGGCTTACCAGACCAGGTCGTCGGGCACCTGGTACTGCGGGTCGGCATACGGATCTTCGCCGGCCGGTGCATCCGGGTCGACCTTCAGCGCCACGGACGGTGCGAACACCGCTTCGGCTTCGGCCAGCACCGCGGCGGTCACCAGCACATAGCGCCCGTTCTGCTGCAGCACGCCCAGCTCGCCGGCATTGAGCGCCTTGAGCTGATCGGCCGTCACATAGATGCGCTTGATCTTGCCGCCATACGGGAAGTGGCGCGCGATGTCGGCCGCTTCGGCGTTGAGGGCCTTGCCTTCCAGCAGGACCTCCAGCTTGGCCTTGGCTTCGCGACGCAGACGCGCTTCTTCCTGCTTCAGGCGCTCGGCCTCGATGCGGTCGTCCTTTTCCTTCTGCGCACGGATCGCATAGGCCTTGGCGAGATCGATGTCCTCGCGAGAGCGCGGCTTGCCGGGCGCGCCCTGCGGTGGGCGGGCGCCGGCGGGACGACCCTTGCCCGGCGGACGGCGGTCGCCGTCGCGCGCGGGGCGCTGGCCTTCGCCCGGCTTGCCGGCCGGGCGTGCGCCCTGCGGCTTGCCGGCCGGGCGGCCATCGCGGCGCGCATCGGGCCGACGGTCCGGCTTGCGGTCGTTGGTTCGTTCGGGTTTGGGCGCGGCTTTGAAGCCAAGGCCCAGCAGCTGGTCGCGGAGAGTATCGCTCATGACGTCAGATCAGTAATGCGGAGGCGGCGGCTCTTCGGCCGAATCGGAATACAACGCGGTGCGGACCTTGCCGAGGTCTTCGAGCAGAATGCGGGTGAGGTCGGCATTGCGATTGCCTTCCATGCGCGCATCGGCCAGGGCCTCGCTCAGTTCGGCCAGCGCCTGCTCCTGGAAGGAGACGCGCATTTCCAGCTCGATCAGGCGTGCTTCCAATGCCTGTTCGCGCTCGGAGGGTGTGGACTCATGCATTCAACGAACGTCCCCGGCCAATGCCGTAGTAAGCCAGGCCCGCGGCTTCGATTTCCTGCGGGTCGTACAGATTGCGGCCGTCGAACACGACCGCATCGCTGAGCATCTCGCGCAGGCGGACGAAATCCGGGCTGCGGAACTGCTTCCATTCGGTCACCACGACCAGCGCATCGGCACCCTCCAGGGCGTCGTAGGCGTTGTCGCAGAACACCAGATCATCGCGATCGCCGAAAATGCGGCGCGCTTCTTCAGTCGCTTCCGGATCATAGGCGCGCACCTGCGCACCCGCCTCCCACAGCTGCGCCAGCAGGCGGCGGCTGGAGGCTTCACGCATGTCGTCGGTGTTCGGCTTGAACGCCAGCCCCCACACCGCGAACGTCTTGCCGCGCACGCCTTCATCTTCGCCACGGTCGTAGTGGCGCTGGATCAGGGCGTACAGATGGCCCTTCTGGTGTTCGTTGACGGCTTCGACCGCGTTCAACAGCTTCGGCTCGTGGCCGTATTGCTGGGCGGTCCGGGCCAGGGCCTGCACATCCTTCGGGAAGCACGAGCCACCGTAACCGGCACCGGGATAGATGAAGTGCCAGCCGATGCGCGGATCCGAGCCGATGCCCTGACGGACCTGCTCGATATCGGCACCGACCTTCTCGGCGATGTTGGCGATTTCGTTCATGAACGAAATCTTGGTCGCCAGCATCGCGTTGGCCGCGTACTTGGTCAGCTCCGCCGAGCGTACGTCCATCTCCACCACGCGGTCGTGGTTGCGATTGAACGGCGCATACAGGCGGCGCATCAGCGCGACCGACTCAGGATTGGACGCGCCCACCACGATGCGGTCCGGCCGCATGCAGTCGGCGACCGCGTCACCTTCCTTCAGGAATTCGGGGTTGGAGACCACGTCGAACGCGATCTCCACGCCGCGCTCGGCCAGCGCCTGGGCGATGGCCTCACGGACTTTGTCGGCCGTGCCTACCGGCACGGTCGATTTGTTCACCACCACCACCGGCACGGTGATGTGCCGGCCGATGGTGCGGGCCACGGCCAGCACGTACTGCAGGTCGGCACTGCCGTCCTCGTCCGGTGGCGTGCCCACGGCAATGAAAATCACCTGGCCATGCGCGATCGCGGTAGCGGCGTCGGAGGTGAAGGTCAACCGCGACGCATCGTGGTTGGCCTTGACCATCGGCTCCAGGCCGGGCTCATAGATCGGGATGATCCCGTTGTTGAGGCCGTCGACCTTGGCCTGGTCGATATCGACACAGATCACCTGATGGCCAACCTCGGCCAGGCAGGTACCCGTGACAAGACCGACGTAGCCGGTACCGAAAATCGCAACGCGCATGGGCGGTGGTGCTCCAGATCCGTTACGGCAGAACGTTCAGCAGCTCGACGTCGAACGTCAGCGTAGCGTTCGGACCGATCGGGCCGCCCGGGGTGCCCTGCTCGCCATAGGCCAGCTCGCCCGGGATCCAGAAACGGTACTTGGAACCGGTCGGCATCAGCGAGACGCCTTCGGACCAGCCCTTGATCACCTGGTCCAGACCGAACTCGATCGGCTGGCCGCGCTGGTAGCTGCTGTCGAACACGGTGCCGTCGAGCAGCTTGCCTTCGTAGTTCACGCGGACCTTGCTGGTCGGCATCGGGCGTTCGCCCGAACCCGGACGCAGCACTTGGTACTGCAGGCCCGAGGCGGTGGTCACCACGCCCGGCGCGGTCTTGTTCTTGGCCAGGAAGTTGTTGCCTTCCACGCGGTTGGTACCGGCCTGGGCGGCGGACTTGGCTTCCATTTCAGCCTGCTTGCCCTTCATGAAGCCTTCCAGCGTGGCCTTGGCCTGCTCGGCGGTCATCTTCGGGGTGCCGTTGTTGAACGTGGTGCTGACCGCGTCGAACAGCGCGTCCAGATCGACATCATCCTTCAGCGGTGCCAGCGACGGGCCCACGGCGAAGCTGCCCAGCATCAGGCCGACCTTCTCGCGGTCCACCTTCGGCGGCGCGGTGCCCGGGGCAACGCCCGGAACCGGCTGGCCGCTCTTGGCCATCACGGCCTGGCGCAGGGCGGCATCGGTCTTCTGCGCCTCTTCCTGGCTGATCAGCGGCTGCTTGCCTTCAAAGGCATTGGTCACGCCGCGACGCAGGGCGGCCAGGTCGATCTCGCTGGAGATCGGACCAAACGAATTGGCCACATCGATACCGATGGCGTAGCCAAGCTTTTCGCGTTGGGTGTTCAAAGTGGAAGTCTCCTTGACAGCCGCGCGGGCGGCTGGTTGTTGCGACATCGCGGTACCGGTGGCACCCATCGCCAGAATCAGAACCGACGCCGCGGCGCCGCGCATTCCCATCTTCATTCGCTGCATTCCTGGAAGTGACTGGACGCCGACGTCGGCGCGAAAGCAACCATTGTCGCACGCGCGTCCGAGATGTCGATATCGTCAGCGCTTGTTGGCGGTGACAGAGAGTTCACGTTCGATCGCCGCGACCAGCTTCGGATCGTCCGGGGTGACCTTGCTCGGGAACTGGGCCACCACCCGGCCATCGCGGCCGATCAGATACTTGTGGAAGTTCCAGCCCGGTGACACGCCCGTGGCGGTGGCGAGACTGCGATACAGCGGCGTCGCCTCCGGCCCGGTCACCACCACCTTCTGGAACATCGGGAACTTCACGCCGTAGGTCAGCGTGCAGAACTCCTGGATCTGGGTCTCATCGCCCGGCTCCTGGCCCTTGAAGTCATTGGACGGGAAGCCCAGCACCGAGAAACCCCGCGCAGCGTATTTGCGCTGCAGGGCTTCAAGGCCTTCGTACTGCGGGGTAAATCCGCACTTGCTGGCGGTGTTGACCACCAGCAGCACCTTGCCACCGTACTGCTTGGCCAGATTGACCTCACCCTTGCCCGCCAGCGGGCGGTAGCTCACATCCAGCAGATCGGCCGCCTGGGCCGAGGCGCCGGCCAGCAGACCGACCGCCAGCATCAGCACAGACCACCGCGCCCGGCGCGGAACGCGGTCGCGACGGACGGGCGACATCAAAGACACGTGGTGCATCGCGACACTCCAAAGTAGGGAACAACAAGGGGAAGAAGCGCCTGGCAGGGGCTGCCAAGGCTGCGGCGGGCACTATATCACCAGCGTTTTTGCCGCCGGACGCCGCCGGCGCGGCGCCGGCCAGGCGTATTCATCGGCTGCTTTGCGGCATCTGGCGGTGTCGCGCGCTTGTCGGCCATCCTCAGGCCACGGCCTGAATACGCCTCTTGATTGCCATACCATTGACATCGATGAATGGCGACTGGCAGATACCGGCGCCCCGCACTTCGATATAAACCTTTAAATTCAATTACTTGAGGACGCCCACTGACTGTCATACACCCCCTGCCATCAGTTGGGTCAATCACCCAGTTGATCTTCGGCGTGCCGGTGTTATAGTTGCATACAACACCAGTCATCTAGACAGGGGAAGCCCATGAACCGCATGCGCCACCACCACGCTGCCAAAGCCATCACCGCCGCCTCGGCGTTGCTGTTGCTTGGCTGGTTCGGCATCCCCTCCGGTGACGCTGGCAGCCCTGCCAGCGCCAATGTGTTTGAAGGCCCGCAGGACGCAGGCGTCATCGAGGCAGGGAACGCCGACGGCGCCCCCACGCCTCCCCGCCGGCTGCACAGCTCCCTGTCCATGCCTTACTTCTCATTCGCGCAGTCGCTGAACCCACGGAGCTGACCATGAGCGATATTCAATGGAGCGATGGTGCTCCGATCTACCGCCAGCTGAAAGAGCGCGTGATTGCCATGATGCTTGACGGCATCATCAAGCCGGGCGATGCCCTGCCTTCGGTTCGGCAGGTTGCCGCCGAGTACCAGCTCAACCCCATCACCGTTTCGCGCGCCTACCAGGAACTGGCTGATGAAGGCCTGGTCGAGAAGCGCCGCGGCCTGGGCATGTTCATGACCGAAGAAGCGGCCACGCAGCTGCGCAGCAGCGAGCGCGACCGGTTCCTCAATGAAGAATGGCCGCTGGTTCTGGAACGCATCCAGCGCCTGGGCCTGAACCTCGACGAATTGCTGCCCCAGGGGAAATCCTCATGAATGCCGTTGCAAGTGATGTCGTCATTTCCGCTCGAGGCCTGCGCAAGGCCTATAAACAGACCGTGGCGCTGGACAACACCAGCTTCACCATCGCCCCCGGCCGCATCACCGGCCTGATCGGCCCCAACGGCGCCGGCAAGACCACCCTGCTCAAGGCGCTGCTCGGCCTGACCTCGGTGGAAGGCGAACTGCGCGTGCTCGGGCTGGACCCGACCACGCAGCGCAACGCGCTGATGAACGATGTGTGCTTCATCGCCGACGTGGCGGTGCTGCCGCGCTGGATGAAGGTGCGCGAGGCGATCGATTTCGTCGCCGGCACCCACCCGCGTTTCGACCGGGCGCGCTGCGAGCGCTTCCTGGCCTCCACCAAGCTGCATCCCAAGCAGCGCGTGCGCGAACTGTCCAAGGGCATGATCGTGCAGCTGCACCTGGCGCTGGTGATGGCCATCGATGCCAAGGTCTTGGTGCTGGACGAGCCGACCCTGGGCCTGGACATCCTGTACCGCAAGGAGTTCTACCAGCGTCTGCTGGAAGACTACTTCGACGAACAGAAAACGATCATCGTCACCACCCATCAGGTGGAAGAGATCGAGCACATCCTCACCGATGTCATGTTCATACGCGATGGCCGCATCGTGCTGACCACCGACATGGAAGACATCGGCGAACGCTATACCGAAGTGCTGGTCTCGGCCGATGCCGTGGAGGCCGCACGTGCACTCAAACCGATCGACGAGCGCGCCCTGCCCTTCGGCAAGACCGTGCTGCTGTTTGACGGGGTGCCACGCGCCCAGCTCACGCCCCTGGGCGAAATCCGCAGCCCGGGGCTGGCGGATCTGTTCGTGGCCATCATGAAGGGAACCTACGCATGAACACCGTCAACCATCCCATCAGCAAGGCCAGTGCGTTCAAGTGGCTGCTCAAGCGTGAGTACTGGGAAAACCGCGGCGGCTTCCTGTATGCGCCGGTGATCGCCGGCGGCATATCGCTGGTGATGAGCCTGCTCGGCATCGTGTTCGGCCTGGTCGCCATGCACCGTGCGGTCAAGAGCGGCGGCATCCACATCGACAACGAAAGCGTCAACATCAACGGTCTGGACCTGAGCCTGCTGACCAGCAAGCTCGATGCCAAGGACCTGCATGACCTGGCCAACGGCCTGGACCTGACCCTGATCCTGAGCTCGGGCTGGCCGCTGATCGTGCTCGCCTTCGTGGTGTTCTTCTACTGCCTGGGCGCCCTGTATGACGACCGCCGCGACCGCAGCATCCTGTTCTGGAAGTCGCTGCCGCTGTCGGATACGTCCACCGTCCTGTCCAAGGCGCTGAGCGCATTGCTGATCGCCCCGCTCATCGCGGTGATCGCCTCGGCGCTGACCATGCTCGGCTTCCTGGTGATGATCTCGATCGTGGTGATCGCCCATGGCGGTGATCCGATGATGCTGATCTGGGGGCCGGCCAGCCCGCTGACCATCATCGCCGGCCACCTGTCCTGGATCCCGGTCTACCTGCTCTGGGCGTTGCCCACCGTCGGCTGGCTGCTGCTGTGCTCGGCCTGGGCCAAGACCAAGCCGTTCCTGTGGGCGGTGATGCTGCCGCTGTTTG
The DNA here is from genome assembly GCF_052232875.1 of Stenotrophomonas sp. PUT21. NCBI lineage: Bacteria > Pseudomonadati > Pseudomonadota > Gammaproteobacteria > Lysobacterales > Lysobacteraceae > Stenotrophomonas > Stenotrophomonas sp. PUT21. Next base: position 2,394,490 of record NZ_CP197645.1, read on the forward strand.
CCGGCATCATCGTCAGCACCACCAAGGTCATGACCCTGTTTGACCTGACCGGTGGCTGGTTCTGGAAGCATATCGTCGGCCGCCTGCTGCTCAGTGCGGTCCCGGCCACCGACCAGTTCTACCGCGGCGAGTCGATGTTCAGTGGCAACGGCAACATGGACAACCTGGTCAACGAACTGGGCCCAAGCCACCAGCTGGCCGCCTTCGCCATGCCGGAACTGTGGATCGGCGCCGCCGTCGGCGTAGTGTTCCTGTTCCTGGCCATCCGTCTGCGCCGCCGCGCCGGCGAAATCTGATCCCTGCCCTTCTTCGAGGAGCCACCCATGATCCGCAAGCTCGCTGTTGCCTCCCTGCTGTTGCTGCCGCTGACCGCGTTCGCCAATGAACCGCAGTGCAAGTTCAACGAACCGCGCGACCTCAAGCTCGACCTGGCCGGCGCCAAGGCCGTGGTGTTCGAAGTGAACCAGCATGATCTGGTGTTGCAGGCCGGCCCGGGGACGGCCCAGCTCGGCGGCCGCGCCTGCGCCTCCAACGCGGATTGGCTGCGCCAGCTGACCGTGACCCAGCAGAAGGTCGGCGACAAGCTCGTCGTCCGGCTGCAGCGCGAGGGCCGCAGCCTCAGCATGAGCGGCAACAGCTACGCCTACCTGGACCTGCGCGGCACGGTGCCGGACACGATTCTGGTGCAGATGAAGGTCGGCTCCGGCGATGCCAGCGTCACCGGCGCGCATTCGCTCAGCGCGGATGTCGGCTCGGGCGACATCAAGCTGGAGAACGTCAAGGGCCTGGTGACCGCGGCGGTCGGCTCGGGCGATGTCACGCTCGACGGCGCCGGTGCACTGAACGTGCTGTCGGTCGGTTCGGGCGACTTCAAGGCCCGCAACGTCCGCGGTGATGCCAAGGTCGGCACGATCGGCTCGGGCGACTTCGAGCTGGACATGGTAGGTGGCAACGTCGAGATCGGCGTGGTCGGCTCCGGTGACACCGACGTGCGCCAGGCCAAGGGCAGCGTGCGGGTCGGCACGGTCGGCTCCGGCGACACCGAGCTGCGCGATATCGGCGGCAGCGTCACGGTGGACCGCCATGGCTCGGGCGACGTCACCGTCCGCGATGTCGGTGGCGACCTGCGCGTGGCCAACAGCGGCAGCGGCGATATCCGCCACAGCAATGTACGCGGCCGGGTTGAACTGCCGCGCGGCAAGTAAGCCTTTCTCCTCCACTGACGGATACGCATCATGACGACTCGACTGCTGCTGCCTGCCCTGCTGTTGTGCCTGCCCATCGCTGCCTGCACCGCCCCCGACAGTGGGAAAGGCAAAGCCCCCGCCGACCAGAGCGCCGCCGCCCCGGCCACCAGCGCGCTGGACAGCGAGAGCATCGGCAAGACCGTGCAGGAGGCCACCGACAAGGCCCGCAAGGAAATCGCCCAGGGCAACATCTCCATCTCCAACGGCAAATCGCCGAAGGCCGAGATCAGCCCCCAGGGCGACCTGCTCATCGATGGCAAAGCGGTGCCCGTGGACGCCCACCAGCGTGCACTGCTGCAGGACTACCGCAAACAGGTCGAATCGCTGGCCAGTGCCGGCATGGAGATCGGCGTGGCCGGTGCCAATCTGGGGGTGAAGGCAGCCGGTGAGGCGATCAAGGGCATGTTCTCCGGCGACACCCAGGGCATCGAAGCGCGGGTGAACGAGGAGGCCAGGAAGATCGAAGGCCAGGCCCAGAAACTGTGCAGCCTGCTGCCCGGCATGATGGCCAGACAGCAGGCGCTGGCGGCCGCGCTGCCGGCCTTCCAGCCCTACGCGACCATGGACCAGAGCGACATCGACGACTGCGGCAAGTAAACGGGCGCCTGCCTGCGACGATGCGTCGCAGGCAGGCCCTTCCCGGCGCCGGAGGACTACAATCTGCGTTCCCGCCGCATGCGTTGCCTGCTCATGAAGAAGCTGAGTCTGTTGCTGTTCGCCCTGTTCTGCCTGGTCGCTACCGGTTGCGATCAGGAGTACCGCAATCACCGTGCCGAGCGCAGCAAGCCGAAGATCACCGTCAGTGACGGCATGGTCACCGTGCGCCGCGCGCCCGCACCCAACATCATCATCCTGCCCAACGGGCACATGAAAATCGATGAGATCGAAATCCCGCTTAATGACGAGCAGCAGGCGATGCTGCAGGGCATGTTCGGCCAGCTGCAGGTGCTGCGTCAGAACACCCTGACCGATGCCCCGCCGGACCCGGCCAAGCGCTCGGTGAAGATCCAGGTGCCGGATGGCATGCAGCCGATTCCGCCGGACCTGATCACGAAGATTCCGGAATTCAAGGATTACACCGAAACCTTCGGCAATCTGCAGGCCGATCGCCACTGAGTCTGTGCGCGAACCCCGCAGTGACCGGCAGGCGCCTGGGCAGATGTCCCCCGTCCGCCGCCTGGCGGCAACGGCCTCCTCCTTGATGTTGCCCTGGGGCCCGCCGGCCGCTACGGGGCTCAGCCACAAAAAAACGGGCCGTTCGGGCCCGTTTTTTCGTGTCAGTCAGTGCCCGCGATCAACCGCCACCACCACCACCGGCATGGATGCCGCCGGCCGTCAGCGCGGCCGGATCGAGCAGCCTGCGCAGCTCCGCCTCGGGCAGACCGCTGTCTTCCCGGGCCACGTCCAGCACCGGGCGCTGTTCCTTGTAGGCACGCTTGGCGATCGCGGCGGCCTTTTCATAGCCGATGATCGGGTTCAGCGCGGTCACCAGGATCGGGTTGCGATCCAACGCCTCGCGCACACGTTCCTCGCGCACCTTCAGCCCGGCGATCGCGGTATCGGCCAGCAGGCGGGTGATGTTGGCCAGCAGATTGATGCCATCGAGCAGGTTCGCGGCGATCAACGGCAGCGTCACGTTCAACTGGAAGTTGCCGGTCTGCCCGGCCACGGTGATCGCGGTGTGGTGGCCGATCACCTGCGCGCACACCATCACGGTGGCCTCGGGAATCACCGGATTGACCTTGCCCGGCATGATCGAGCTGCCCGGCTGCAGCGCCGGCAGTTCGATCTCGCCCAGGCCGGCCAGCGGACCGGCATTCATCCAGCGCAGGTCGTTGGCGATCTTGATCAGCGCCACCGCCAACGCGTTGAGCTGGCCGGACAGTTCAACCGCATCATCCTGCGCGGCCAGGCCTTCGAACTTGTTCTCGGCACTGTCGAACTTGATGCCGGTCTGCTGCTTGAGCTGCTTGGCCACCTGCGCGCCAAACCGCGGATCAGCGTTGATGCCGGTGCCGATCGCCGTGCCACCCAGCGGCAGCCGACGCAGGCGCTTGAGGCTGTCTTCGATGCGCTCCTGGGCAGAGGACAACTGCGCCGACCAGGCACCGAATTCCTGCTCGAAGGTCAGCGGCATCGCATCCATCAGATGGGTGCGGCCGGTCTTGACCACCTTGCGCAGTGCGCGGCCGCGCTTGTCGATGGTCTTGCGCAGGTGCACCAGCGAGGGCAGCAGCTGCTCATGCACGCCCAGCAGCGCCGAGACGCGCAGCGCGGTCGGGATCACGTCGTTGGAGCTCTGCCCCTGGTTGACGTGATCGTTGGGATGCACCGCGGTCTTGCCCGCCTTGCCGGCACGGTTGGCCAGCGTGGCGATGACCTCGTTGGCATTCATGTTCGAGGACGTGCCCGAACCGGTCTGGTACACATCGATCGGGAAGTGCGCGTCATGGCGTCCCTCGGCGACTTCGGCGGCCGCCGCTTCGATGGCCTTGCCGATGTTGCGCGGCAGATGGCCCAGCTCGACGTTGACGTTGGCCGCAGCGCCCTTGACCAGGCCGAGTGCGCGGATGAAACCGCGCGGCATGCGCTGGCCCGACACCGGGAAATTATCGACGGCGCGCTGGGTCTGCGCGCCCCACAACGCATCGGCGGGCACCTGCAGCTCGCCCATGCTGTCGTGTTCAATCCTGAAACCCTTGCTCATTGCTTCAACTCCGCACATCTTTCGTGGATGAAAGGGAACCTGCGGCTGGCAACGGGCCTGATTCCCTGGCTGGCGGCTCTGATCACGATACTCCCAAGCCCCACTGAAACCCAACAACGCAGTGGATCGGCTAGACTCGGGATTCGTTTTCATTCAGACAGACTGCCGCCCCCATGGGTGACGATCCCGACAGTAGTACCGGGCGTGCCGCCGCGCACGCACTGATGACCGCCCTCGCCGCCCCGGCGAACGCGGGTGCCATTCCGCCTCAGGCAGCAGCGCTGCGGAGCCGCGGATGATCGGCAACCTCCTGCTTCTTGTGCTGGCCCTGCTGCTGGTGGTGCTCAACGGCTTCTTCGTGGCCGCCGAGTTCGCGCTGGTCAAGCTGCGCCACACCCAGGCCGTCGGCCTGGCCGAGAACCATGGCTGGCGGGGACGCCTGCTGCTCAATGTGCACTCGCACCTGGATGCGTACCTCTCTGCCTGCCAGCTGGGCATCACGCTGTCCTCGCTGGGCCTGGGCTGGGTCGGCGAGCCGGCCTTCGCACACCTGCTGCAGCCGTTGTTCGACACCTTGGGGCTGACCCCGGAAGCCTCGCGCCTGACGTCCTTCATCATCGCCTTCAGCCTGATCTCGTTCCTGCACATCGTGCTGGGCGAGCTGGCGCCGAAATCGATGGCGATCCGTCGCCCCGAGGCGATGTCGCTGTGGACGGCCGCGCCGTTGTACCTGTTCTACTGGGCGATGTATCCGGCGATCTGGCTGCTCAACAACAGCGCCAACGCGCTGCTGCGGCTGGCCGGCTGGGGCGATGTGGAGCACACCTCGCACCGCTATTCGCGCGAGGAGCTCAAGCTGATCGTGGGTCGCCAGCAACCGGTCGGCAGTGCGCCGGATCAGGACCTCACCCTGATGAGCCACGCACTGGAACTGCCCGAACTGGTGGCCGGCGATCTGATGCGCTCACGCGACCACATGCGCTCGTTCCGCGACGGCATGGACCTGGCCGATGTGATGGCCGAGTTCGCCGAAAGCCGCTACAGCCGCTACCCGTGGTTCGACCGCGATGGCGAGGAAGTCCTCGGCATCCTGCACATGAAGGATCTGCTGGTCGAGATCGCCCGCGGCAACTCCACCGACGACCTGCGCCCATTGCTGCGCCCGGCCAATCTGATCGCGCTGGAAACCCCGGTCCCGCTGGTGCTGGAGCGCTTCCGCACCGGCACCACCCACCTGGCCCTGTGCGTGGAAGAGCACGGCCGCATCCTGGGCTACTTCACCCTGGAAGACCTGTTGGAAGTGGTGGTCGGCGATATCGAGGACGAACACCCGCATATCGTCAAGGACGCCCCCACCCGCGGCGCCGACGGCACCCTGCTGGTGGCCGGCTCGACCTCGATCTTCCGGTTGGAGCGCCTGCTGGGGCATGACCTGAGCGCGCCGGACCACCTCAATTCGGTCGGCGGGCTGATCGTGCACCAGCTGCAGCGGCTGCCCGAGGAAGGCGAGCAGCTGGAGATCGACGGGCACCAGTTCACGATCAAGCGCATGGCCGGGCACCGGATCCAGGCCGTGACGGTGCGCATGGCACAGGCCGAGGACGCCGGGGCAGCGTAGAATGGCGGCCCCCGCTGCCACCGATCTGCGCCCTGCCATGTCCGAATTCGCCCTGCTCGCCCTGTCCCCGCTCGATGGCCGCTACGCCGGCAAGGTCGACGCCCTGCGCCCGATCTTCTCCGAATACGGCCTGATCAAGGCCCGCGTGAAGGTGGAAGTGGAATGGCTGCTGGCACTGGCCAATGAGCCGGGCATCGTGGAGCTGGCGCCGTTCTCGGCCGCTGCCACCGCGCGCCTGCGCGCCCTGGCCGACGACTTCGCCCCGGCCCACGCCGCGCGGGTGAAGGAGATCGAGCGCACCACCAACCACGACGTCAAGGCCGTGGAGTACTTCATCAAGGAGCAGCTCACCGCCGATGCGGAGCTGGGCCCGGCGCTGGAATTCGTGCATTTCGCCTGCACCAGTGAAGACATCAACAACCTCAGCTACGGGCTGATGCTCGAGCAGGCCCGCCGCGAAGTGCTGCTGCCCTCGCTGGACAACATCGCCGGCGTGCTGCGCGCCCTCGCCCACGCCCAGGCCGCCCAGCCGATGCTGTCGCGCACCCATGGCCAGACCGCCTCGCCGACCACCCTGGGCAAGGAAGTGGCCAACGTGGTCGCCCGCCTGGAGCGCCAGCGCCGGCAGATCGCCGCGGTCGAGCTGACCGGCAAGATCAATGGTGCGGTGGGCAACTACAACGCGCACGTCATCGCTTACCCGGATGTGGACTGGCCGGCCTTCGCCCAGCGCTTCGTGGAAAGCCTCGGCCTGGTGTTCAACCCGTACACCACCCAGATCGAACCGCATGACAACGTCGCCGAGATCGGCGATGCCGCGCGCCGCGCCAACATCATCCTGATCGACCTGGCCCGCGACGTCTGGGGCTACATCTCGCTGGGCTACTTCAAGCAGAAGCTCAAGGAAGGCGAAGTCGGCTCCTCGACCATGCCGCACAAGGTCAACCCGATCGACTTCGAGAACGCCGAAGGCAACTTCGGCATCGCCAACGCCCTGTTCGAGCATTTCAGCGCCAAGCTGCCGATCAGCCGCTGGCAGCGTGACCTGACCGACTCCACCGTGCTGCGCGCGGTCGGCACCGCCTTCGGCCACACCCAGGTCGCCCTGGATTCGCTGGCCAAGGGCCTGGGCAAGCTGACCGTCAATCCGGAACGCCTGGACGCCGACCTGGACGCCGCGTGGGAAGTGCTGGCCGAAGCCGTGCAGACCGTCATGCGCCGCCATGGCCTGCCCAACCCCTACGAACAGCTCAAGGCGCTCACCCGCGGCCAGGGCATCACCACCGAATCGATGCAGGCCTTCGTTGAATCGCTGGACCTGCCGGCCGACGCCAAGCAGAGCCTGCGCGCCCTGACCCCGGGCGGCTACATCGGCCTGGCAGCGGACCTGGCCAAGGCGATCTGAAGGCATGGGCGCGGCCCCGCTGCGCCCCGAATTCCCGTCTACACGTTGCAAGGATCTCCCCCATGGCCGCACGCAAGATCAAAACTCCCGTCATCGAAATCCAGGCCCGCCCCGGCCTGCCGCTGGGCATGCCCGCCGCCACCTTCCTGCGCGATTACTGGCAGAAGCGCCCGCTGCTCATCCGCGGCGCCTTCCCGGATTTCGAGACCCCGGTGCAGCCCGAAGACCTCGCCGGCCTGGCGTGTGAAGAAGGCGCGCTGTCGCGCCTGATCACCCACGACCGCGCCACCGACGGCTGGAGCGTGCGCACCGGCCCGTTCCAGGAAGAAGAGTTCCCCGGCATGCCCGACCACGACTGGACCCTGCTGGTCCAGGACGTGGACAAGTGGGACGCCGACGTGCGCGCCCTGATCAGCCACTTCGATTTCCTGCCGCGCTGGCGCATGGACGATGTGATGATCAGCTTCGCCGCCACCGGCGGCTCGGTCGGCGCCCATGTGGACCAGTACGATGTCTTCCTGCTGCAGGCCCACGGCCATCGCCGCTGGCAGATCGACGCCAGCGAATCGATCAAGGGCAAGCGCCCGCCGCTGGACTTCCGCGACGACGTCGAGCTCAAGCTGCTGCGCCGCTTCAAGCCGACCCATGACTGGGTGCTGGCCCCGGGCGACATGCTCTACCTGCCGCCGAACGTGCCGCACAACGGCGTCGCCGAAGACCCGTGCCTGACGTTCTCGTTCGGCATGCGCGCCCCGGCCTCGGCCGAGCTGATCAGCGACTACCTCGATACCCTGATCGAGGGCGCCGACGAGTCCATCCGCTACCAGGATCCGGACCTGAAGGTCCCGGAAGACCCGAACGAAATCGACGTGGTCTCGATGAACCGCGTGGTCGAAGCGCTCAATGCCATCCGCATGAACGATCCGGACAAGCTCGGCGACTGGTTCGGCCGCTTCATCACCACCTACCGCGCCGCCGGGGAAGTGATGGCGCACGGCGAACCGCTGCCGCGCGAAGAGATCGAAGCCGCGCTGGGCGCGGGCGTGGAACTGCAGCGCCACCCGTGGGCGCGCCTGGCCTGGCGTCGTGCCAAGCGCGGTGCCAGCCTGTACTGCAGCGGCCTGGACTTCGCCCTGCCGGTCAAGGATGCGCAGGTGCTGGCCGGCACCGAACAGATCGGCGCGGCCTTGTACCAGAAGCTCTCGGCCAAGGGCCGTGATGCCGTGCAGGCACTGGTTGCCGGCGGCTTCTACCAGCTGGTGGAGGACACCGGGCTGGAGGACGAAGACGACTACGTCGCCGAGTACGACATCGTCGACGGCACCGATGCGGTCGAGGTCATCGATGACGAGGCCGTCGAGGCCGACGTGCACGAGGTCACCATCCATGACGACGGTATCGAAGTGATCGTCGATTTCGACGACAGCGACGAGACCGACGGCAAGGACGAGCCCCAGCGCGGCTGAGCGCCCCGCCCGCGATGACCGGCTCCCGCTTCCACGTCGAGGTGGTCGATTACCCGGCGCAGCACGCTGCGCTGCACCGGGTGCGGTTCACCGTGTTCGTCGATGAACAGAAGGTCCCTGCCGGGCTGGAGATCGACGCCCTCGATCCCTTGAGCGTGCATGTTCTGGCCCGTGACGCCGCTGGCACCCCGATCGGTGCCGGCCGGCTCACCCCGGATGGCCGGATCGGCCGCATGGCCGTGCTGGCCGCCTGGCGTGGCAAAGGTGTCGGCGATGCCCTGCTGCTGGCCCTGGTCGACCAGGCCCGGGCCCGGGGCTGGCGCGAGGTCGGGCTGCATGCGCAGCTGCCGGCCCGCGTGTTCTATACCCGGCAGGGCTTTCTGCCGGAAGGCGAGATCTTCGAAGAGGCCGGCATCGCCCACCAGCACATGCGGCTGGCCCTGTCCGGTGCAGTCGCGATCGAGCGCGCCGAAGAGGCCGTGGCGATCACCACCGCGTTGATCCACCGCGCCCGTCGCCAGCTGTGGATCCACAGCCGCCAGCTCGACCCCGGCCTGCTCGATGCACCGCCGGTGCTGGAAGCGTTGCGCCGCTACGCCACCGCCCGCCACGACAAACAGGCCTGGCTGATCGTCCACGACAGCGCCGCCATCCGTCAGGCCGGCTCACCCGTGCTGAGCCTGCTCCAGCGGCTGCCGAGCGTCTTCCGGGTGCGCGAGGTGAGCGATCCGATCGACCGCGCGACGCCATCTGCCTGCCTGCTCAACGATACGGGCGACTACTACTTTCGTCTGAGCGGCCACCGCTTCGATGGCGAGGCCGGCCTGGCCCAACCGGCACGTTCACGACCGTTGCAGGAAGGTTTGCAGCGCGTATGGGAACGTTCGCGTGATTGCAGCGAACTGCGGGCACTCGGCCTGTAGCCCACTGCGCGGCCCCGAACCTGTCTGGGAATGACACCGCGGTTCCCGCACTGGACCGTACGGTGCCCCTTCCTGTCGCGTTGGGGGTACAATTTGGGGCGTTAGATACCGCCCGCGCAGGCTATTCACTTTTCCCTGCCGGATCATCGAAGCCTTACCCCACAAGCGAATCCGACTCTCCATCGTGGACAATCAACTGAAGCAGTTTGCGCAATCTTCGCAGCTCGCCGGCGGCAACGCCTCCTATATCGAGGATCTGTACGAGCAGTACCTCGTTTCTCCGGACAGTGTCGATCCCAAATGGAAGACCTACTTCGACGGCTTCCAGGGCCGCGAAGCCGGTGATATTCCGCATTCGGCCGTCATCGCCCACATTGCCGACGCCGCCAAAAACGCCATCAAGAGCGGCACCGCCGATGGTGCCGGCGACGAGCGCGAGCGCAATGTCGGCCGCCTGATCACCGCTTACCGGTCGCGTGGCCACCTCGGTGCCCGCCTGGACCCGCTGAGCCTGACCGCGCCGACCAATCCGCCGGATCTGGGCCTGCCGTTCCACAGCCTGTCGGAAAGCGACCTGGGCAGTGAGTTCAGCACCGGCGGCGTCGCCGGCCAGCCGCGCATGAAACTGCGTGACCTGCTGGAGCGCCTGAAGAAGACCTACACCGGCTCGATCGGTGCGGAATTCATGCACATCTCCGAGGTCGAGCAGCGCCAGTGGCTGTACCAGCGCCTGGAAATGGCCGGTGGCAACTACAACCTGGACGCAGACACCCAGCGCCGTACCCTGGAGCGCCTGACGGCTGCCGAGGGTCTGGAACGCTACCTGCACACCAAGTACGTGGGCCAGAAGCGCTTCTCGCTGGAAGGCGGCGATTCGCTGATCCCGATGATGGACACCATCATCCGTGACGCCGGCAAGGATGGCGTCAAGGACGTGGTGATCGGCATGGCCCACCGCGGCCGCCTGAACGTGCTGGTCAACACCCTCGGCAAGAGCCCGCGCAAGCTGTTCGACGAGTTCGAAGGCAAGTTCGAGCATGACGATCACGCCTCCGCGGGCGACGTGAAGTACCACATGGGCTTCTCGGCGGACGTTTCCACCGCCGGTGGCGCCGTCCACCTGGCGCTGGCGTTCAACCCGTCGCACCTGGAAATCGCCGATCCGGTCGTGGCCGGCAGCGTGCGCTCGCGCCAGGAACGCCGTGGCGACACCGCCCGCAAGCAGGTGATGCCGATCCTGATCCACGGTGACGCGGCCTTCGCCGGTCAGGGCGTGGTGATGGAACTGTTCCAGATGTCCCAGGCCCGCGGCTTCGCCGTCGGTGGCACGGTGCACATCGTGGTCAACAACCAGGTCGGTTTCACCACCTCCAACCCGGAAGATTCGCGTTCCACGCTGTACTGCACCGACGTGGCCAAGATGATCGCCGCGCCCGTGCTGCACGTGAACGGCGACGACCCGGAAGCGGTCGTGTTCGCCGCCAAGCTGGCCTTCGAGTTCCGCCAGAAGTTCAGCAAGGACGTGGTCATCGATCTGATGTGCTACCGCCGCTGGGGCCACAACGAAGCCGATGAACCGGCCATCACCCAGCCGCTGATGTACCAGGTCATCCGCAAGCACCAGACGACCCGCGAGCTGTACGCCGCGACGCTGGAAGCAGCCGGCGTGATCGAAGCCGGTGGCGGCAAGGCGCTGGTCGATGCGTACCGCAACAAGCTCGATGCCGGTGAAGTCACCACCGAGCTGGCCCAGGTCGAGAAGACCCCGGCGACCAGCAAGATGTATGTCGACTGGCCCAAGCTGCTCAACGGCAAGCTGTCCGATGCCATCTCCACCGCCGTGGGCATGGAGAAGGTCAAGCAGCTGGCGCAGATCATCAACACCGTGCCGGAAGGTGTGGAACTGCACTCGCGCGTGGCCAAGGTCTATGACGACCGCCGCAAGATGGCCGCTGGCGAGATCCCGGGCGACTGGGGCTTTGCCGAGAACCTGGCCTACGCCACCATCCTCGATGAAGGCAACAACCTGCGCCTGGTCGGCCAGGACGTCGGCCGCGGTACGTTCACGCACCGCCACGCGATCCTGCACGACCAGAAGACCGACAACTACTACCTGCCGCTGCGCCAGCTGGTCGAGTCGCCGGAACAGGCCACCATCATCGATTCGCTGCTCAGCGAAGAAGCGGTGATGGCCTATGAGTACGGCTTCTCCACCACCGATCCGAACACCCTGTGCATCTGGGAAGGCCAGTTCGGCGACTTCGCCAACGGCGCCCAGGTCGTGATCGATCAGTTCATCGCCGCCGGTGAAGCCAAGTGGGGCCGCATCACCGGCCTGACCCTGCTGCTGCCGCACGGTTACGAAGGCCAGGGCCCGGAGCACAGCTCCGCACGCCTGGAGCGTTTCCTGCAGCTGTGCGCGCTGGAGAACATGCTGGTGTGCGTGCCGTCGACCCCGGCGCAGGCATACCACATGCTGCGTCGCCAGATGCGCATGACTACCCGCAAGCCGCTGATCGTGATGTCGCCCAAGTCACTGCTGCGCCACAAGCTGGCCGTGTCGACCCTGGACGAACTGGCCAACGGCGAGTTCCAGCACCTGATCGGCGATGCCAACGCAGACGCCAAGAAGGTCAAGCGCGTGGTGCTGTGCTCGGGCAAGGTCTACTACGACCTGCTGGAAGACCAGACCAAGCGTGGCCAGGACGATGTCGCCATCATCCGCGTGGAGCAGCTGTATCCGTTCCCGCGCGTGGCACTGGCGGCAGAGCTGAAGAAGTACGGCAAGGCGGCCGATGTGGTGTGGTGTCAGGAAGAACCGCAGAACCAGGGTGCCTGGTACCAGATCCGCCACCACCTGCAGGCCTGCCTGGCCGATGGCCAGAGCATCCATTACGCAGGTCGCGCCCGTTCGGCATCGCCGGCCGCTGGACACATGGCTGACCACATCATCGAACAGCAGAAGCTGATCGCCGATGCCCTGGTCAACCCGTTCAACGACTCGGTCGCTGAATAACTCTCCCCCTCATTCTAGAAAAGACAAATCAGGAAGCTCCCGCATGGCCACCGAAGTCAAAGCCCCGGTACTGCCCGAATCCGTCGCCGACGGCACCATCGCCACCTGGCACAAGAAGGTCGGCGATGCCGTCAAGCGCGATGAAAACCTGCTTGATCTGGAAACCGACAAGGTCGTCCTGGAAGTGCCGTCGCCGGTCGATGGCGTGCTGAAGGAGATCAAGTTCGAGGTGGGCGCCACCGTGACCTCGAGCCAGATCGTGGCGATCATCGAAGAAGGCGCCGTGGCCGATGCCCCGGCTCCGGCGGCCGAAGAGAAGAAGGCCGAGGCCGCTCCGGCCAAGGCGGCCGCGCCGGCCGCTGCCGCAGCGCCGGCCCCGGCGGCCAAGTCCGCTGCCGATTCGCTGCCCCCGGGCGCCCGCTTCACGGCCATCACCGAAGGCGTGAATCCGGCCGACGTGGACGGCACCGGCCGCCGCGGCGCGGTGACCAAGGAAGACATCGTCAACTTCGCCCGCAACGGTGGCGCCGGCAAGTCCGGTGGCGCACGTCCGGAAGAACGCGTGCCGATGACCCGCATCCGCAAGCGCATCGCCGAGCGCCTGATGCAGTCCAAGAACGGCACCGCGATGCTGACCACCTTCAACGAGGTCGACCTGTCCAAGGTCTCGGCCGCGCGTAAGGATCTGCAGGACGAGTTCGTCAAGGCCCACGGCATCAAGCTGGGCTTCATGAGCTTCTTCGTGAAGGCTGCCGCCAACGCGCTGCAGCGCTTCCCGCTGGTCAATGCCTCGATCGATGGTGACGACATCATCTATCACGGCTACTCGGACATCTCGATCGCCGTGTCGACCGAGAAGGGTCTGGTGACCCCGGTGCTGCGCAACGTCGAGCGCATGTCCTTTGCCGACATCGAAAAGACCATCGCCGACTACGCCAAGAAGGCCCGTGACGGCAAGCTGAGCCTGGAAGAACTGCAGGGCGGCACCTTCACCGTGACCAACGGCGGCACCTTCGGTTCGCTGCTGTCGACCCCGATCATCAACCCGCCGCAGAGCGCCATCCTGGGCATGCACGCCATCAAGGAGCGTCCGATCGCCCAGAACGGCCAGGTCGTGATCGCGCCGATGATGTACCTGGCGCTGTCCTACGACCACCGCATCATCGATGGCAAGGACTCGGTGCAGTTCCTGGTGGACATCAAGAACCAGCTGGAAAACCCGGGCCGCATGCTGTTCGGCCTGTAAGACCTCCCGCCCCTCCGCGCCTGCGCGGAGGGGTTCTGGTAAAGAAACAAGGAACTATCAATGGCTGAACAATTCGACGTCGTCGTCATCGGTGCCGGTCCGGCCGGCTATCATGCCGCCATCCGCGCCGCGCAGCTGGGTCTGAAGACCGCCTGCATCGACGCTGCGCTGGGCAAGGACGGCAAGCCGGCCCTGGGCGGCACCTGCCTGCGCGTGGGCTGCATTCCGTCCAAGGCGCTGCTGGATTCCTCGCGCCAGTTCTGGAACATGGGCCACATCTTTGGCGACCACGGCATCAGCTTCAAGGATGCCAAGATGGACGTCGAGGCGATGGTTGGCCGCAAGGACAAGATCGTCAAGCAGTTCACCGGCGGCATCGCCATGCTGTTCAAGGCGAACAAGGTCACCGCGTACTACGGTTTCGGTGAGCTGCAGCCGGGCAACATCGTCAAGGTGAAGCAGCACGACGGTTCGGAAGTCGAGCTGAAGGGCACCAACGTCATCATCGCCGCCGGTTCGGACTCGATCGAACTGCCGTTCGCCAAGTTCGATGGCGACACCATCGTCGACAACGTCGGCGGCCTGGACTTCACCGAAGTGCCGGCACGTCTGGCCGTGATCGGTGCCGGCGTGATCGGCCTGGAACTGGGCAGCGTGTGGAAGCGCCTGGGTTCGGAAGTGACCATCCTGGAAGCGCTGCCGGACTTCCTGGCCGCGGCTGATGCCGAAGTGGCCAAGACCGCCTTGAAGGAATTCAAGAAGCAGGGCCTGGACATCCGCTTGGGCGCCAAGGTCTCCAAGGCCGAAGTGACCGGCAAGGGCAAGAAGAAGGAAGTCGCCCTGACCTACACCGATGGTGAAGGCGAGAAGAACCTCATCGTGGACAAGCTGCTGGTGGCTGTTGGCCGTCGCGCCGCCACCAAGGGCCTGCTGGCCGAAGGCACCGGCGTCAAGATCAACGAGCGGGGCCAGATCGAAGTGGACGCACACTGCCACACCGGCGTCGATGGCGTCTGGGCGGTCGGTGACTGCGTGCGCGGGCCGATGCTGGCGCACAAGGGCTTCGAGGAAGGCATCGCCGTGGCCGAGCTGATCGCTGGCCTGCCGGGCCACGTCAACTTCGACACCATCCCGTGGGTGATCTACACCGAACCGGAGCTGGCCTGGGTCGGCAAGACCGAGCAGCAGCTCAAGGACGAAGGCATCCCGTACAAGGCCGGCAGCTTCCCGTTCGCCGCCAACGGCCGTGCCGTGGCGATGATCGAGCCGTCGGGCTTCGTGAAGGTCCTGGCGCACGCCGAGACCGACCGCATCCTGGGCATGCACCTGGTCGGCGCGAACGTCTCCGAGCTGGTGCACGAAGGCGTGCTGACCATGGAGTTCAGCGGTTCGGCCGACGACCTGGCGCGGATCTGCCACGCGCATCCGTCGCTGTCGGAAGTGGTGCATGACGCCGCCATGGCCGTGAGCAAGCGCGCGATCCACAAGGCCAACTGAGCCTTGTTGGTGGCGTAACGAAAAACCCCGCTTCGGCGGGGTTTTTTGTGGGCGACAGGTAGCGCCGGCCGCTGGCCGGCTCCTCGCCATCCGGGCAGAAGAGCCGCCGGCCAGCGGCCGGCCCTACCCGATCCCAGTGTTATTCAGGCAGTCGCCGTGCGCCCGCCACCCAGGAGCCGCGCCGGCAGCATCAACAGTGCGCCCAGGAAAGCAAACAGGGCCGAGAACGTGATCCCCACCAGACGGAACGGCAGGCTGATCAACCACACGAACGGCCACGCCACCAGGGCCAGGATCGCCAGCGGCCAGCACAGCACGAACAGCAGGCACCACACGCCCAGGGCGAACAGGGTCTTCATCGTCGGTCTCCGTTGGCGGCACCCTGCCGCCCGGACACCACCATCGCGCCCTGCCCGGGCGCACTGCAACGGGTTTGCGACGAAACCCGGAATACGCCGATGAAACCCCTTACTCGAACGAACCCACCGAGTCGTGCGACAGGTTGTCGAAGCGGGTGTACTCACCGAAGAACTTGAGCTTGCACGAGCCGGTCGGGCCGCCTCGGTGCTTGCCGATGATGATCTCGGCCAGGCCCTTGTCCGGCGAGTTTTCCTTGTTGTAGTAGTCGTCGCGGTAGATGAACACGATCATGTCCGCGTCCTGCTCGATAGCGCCGGATTCGCGAAGATCGGCCATCACCGGACGCTTGTCGGTACGCGTTTCCAGCGAGCGGTTGAGCTGGGACAGTGCGATCACCGGCACGTTGAGCTCCTTGGCCAGGCCCTTCAACGAACGCGAGATTTCCGAGATTTCGGTCGCGCGGTTTTCGCTGTTGCCCGGCACGCTCATCAGCTGCAGGTAGTCGATCACAATCAGGCCCAGGTCGTGCTCGCGCTTGAGGCGGCGGCACTTGGAGCGCAGGATTTCCGGCGACACGCCCGGCGTATCGTCGATGAAGATCTTGGTTTCCTTCAGCATCCGGATCGCGCCGGTGACGCGGCTCCAGTCCTCGTCTTCCAGCTGGCCGGTACGCAGGCGCTGGGCGTTGATGCGGCCGTTGGAGGAGATCAAGCGCATCGCCAGCTGCGAGGCCGACATTTCCATCGAGAACACCGCAACGCCCTTCTTGGACTTGATCGCGGCGTACTCGGCGATGTTCAGCGCGAAAGTGGTCTTGCCCATCGCCGGGCGCGCGGCCAGGATGATCAGATCGGTCGGCTGCAGGCCGGCGGTCATCGCGTCGAAGTCGGCATAGCCGGTCGGCAGGCCGGTGATGTTGCCGCCGTTCTCGAAGCGGATGCGCAGCTCTTCGAAGGCATCCTTCAGTGCGCCGGGCATCGCCACGAAATCGGTCCGGCCGCGCGCGCCCTGCTCGGCGATCGCGAACACGGATTTTTCGGCGGCCGACAGCAGCTCGCTGCTCTCACGCCCTTCGGGCTGGAAGCCATCGTTGACGATGTCGGTGCCGACCTGGATCAGCTGGCGCAGCACCGCCTTGTCGCGCACGATCTCCGCATAGGCGGCGATGTTGGCGGCCGACGGCGTGGTGCTGGCCAGTTCGATCAGGTACGCGCCATCGCCCACCAGCTCCATCTTGCCCTGCGATTCGAACCACTCGCCCAAGGTCACCGCATCGAACGGGCGATCACGCTCGGAGAGCTCGCGGATCGCACGGTAGATCATCTGGTGATCGCGGCGGTAGAAGTCGGTTTCGGTCAGCTGGTCGTTGACCCGGTCATAGCTCTCCGGGGCCAGCATCAGCCCGCCCAGCACCGCCTGTTCGGCCTCGATCGAATGCGGCGGCACGCGCAGGGCGTCGATGCGCATCTCATCGCGATCAAAGCGGTCACCGCGGTCTTTGCGGTCGGAACGGAAGCCAGAACGGGCGGACATGGGGGGCGTACTTCCTGCAGTGTGAGGCGTGGGACATGGTAGGCACGCGGGGAGCCCCGCAGCCATGCACAAACCTGTGGATAAACAGTGGATGAGCTGGGGATACCGGCGCCTGCCGGTACGATCGGCCGGGGCCGTCGCATCGCGTGCGACGGACGCCCTTGCGACGTCCGTCCACGCCATTATCGCAGAAGCCCGACCCGCCCGCGGTGGATCAGTGCGTGCCGCCGTGGGTGCCAACCCAGGCGATGAACGTGTCCACGAAGCCCTGCAGGAAGTCCTTGGTGCCCTCGTTGCTGATCGTGCCGTGCTCGTCGATCAGCCCTTCCTTGAAATGCAGGAAGGCCTCGGGCTGGCCCAGCACCGGCATGTCCAGGTAGGCCAGGATGTTGCGCAGGTGCTGCTGGGCCAGGGCGGTGCCGATCACCCCGATCGAGGCACCGATCACCGCCGCCGGCTTGCCCGCGAAGGCACTGTCGCCATACGGGCGCGAGCCGAGGTCGATGGCGTTCTTGAGCACGCCCGGCACCGAGCGGTTGTATTCGGGGGTGACGAACAGCACCGCATCGGCGTCACGGATCTGCTGTTTGAGGCGGACGCCCTGGCTGGGGTAGTCCTTGTCGAAATCCTGGTTGTACAGCGGCAGGTCGCCGATCTCCACGTAGGAGAACACCGCCTTGCCGGCGGCCAGCTTCTCCAGCGCGCGTGCCAGCACCCGGTTGTGGGAGCCCTTGCGCAGGCTGCCCACCAGTACGGCGATCTTGTAGTCGGCCATCACGTCATCTCCGTCGGGGAAAGGCCCAGCCTAGGCGGGCCCACCTTCGGCAACGGTGAAGGCGACGTCGGCCACCCCACGGGTGGCTGCTTTCGGTCCGGACGTACCCGCACGCGCGTTGCTATGCGCTCGTCACATCGGCGCGTGCGTTGCGCCAATGCGCCTGCCAGGCCTGGAACATCAACACGTTCCACAGATGCGTGTGCCATTTGCGCTCGCCCTGCTTGAACTGCTGCCACAGCGGCGCCACCGCCTCGACGTTGAACACGCCCTCTTCGGCCAGCCGCGCCGGATCCAGCAGCTCATCGGCCCAGCCGCGCAGGTCGCCCTTGAGCCACGCGCTGACCGGGGCACCGAAACCACGCTTCGGGCGGTGCACCATGTCCTGCGGCACGTAGCGGCCAAGCACCCGCTTGAGCAGGTACTTGCTGACGCCATCGCGCTGTTTCATCGCCATCGGCAGCGACCAGGCGAACTCGGCGACGCGCCAGTCCAGCAGCGGCGCGCGGGCTTCCAGGCTGACCGCCATGCTGGTGCGGTCCACCTTGCACAGCAGGTCATCGGGCAGATAGGTGCTGAAATCGGCCAGCATCATCGCGTCCGCCGGCGAGCCGGCGCCGTGCAGCGGATCGGCCAGGTCGTAGAAACTGCCGGCCGCCTGGGCGCCACGTACCGCGGCGACCGGGTCGCGCCAGCGGGAGATCCGGTTGCGGTAGACATCGCCGATCCCGCGCGCGCCCGACTCGGCCAGCAAGGCTGCAAGACCGCCGGTGCGCGAGGCCTCGCCCTGCGTGTGCGCGTGACTGGCCATCCAGCGCCGCAGCGGCGCCGGCACCTTGCCCAGCAGCCGCCAGTTGCGCATCGCCCGCTGGTAGCGGGTGTAGCCGAAGAACAGTTCATCGCCCCCGTCACCGGACAGCGCCACGGTCACACCCTGCCGCGCCAGCTTGGCGACCAAGGCGGTGGGCACCTGCGAGGCATCGGCGAAGGGTTCATCGAACATCGCCGGCAGAGTGGGCACCACCGCCAGCGCATCGGCACCGCTGACATACAGCTCGGTGTGATCACAGCTCAGGTGCTGGGCCAGCGACTTGGCCAGCGGCGCTTCGTCATGGTCCGAGCCGGTGAAGCCGATGCTGAAACTGTGCACCGGCTGGCTCGACTGCGCCTGCATCAGCGCGGCTACCACCGAGGAATCGGTGCCGCCGGAGAGGAACACGCCGACCGGCACATCGGCCACCATGCGCAGCGCCACCGCGTCGCGCAGCACCGCATCCAGCCGTTCTTCGGCCTCGGCCTCGTTGCCGGTGAACGGCGCGGCCAGTGCCTGCTGCATGCGCTCGCGCGCATTCCAGAACGGCTGCTGCAGCTGGTCCGGCCGGTGCGCGGCAGCGCCGGCGGCTACCGCCTCGGCGTCCAGCCGCAGCACGCGGCCGGGCATGAGCTTGAAGCAGCGCTCATGGATGCAGTGCGGCGCGGGAATGTAGTCCAGCCGCAGCAGCAGGGTCAGTGCGTCGCGGTCGACCTCGTTGTCGAAGGCCGGGTGCTGCCACAAGGCCTTGAGCTCGGAGCCGAACACCAGCGTTTCACCGGCCCAGCCGTAGTACAGCGGTTTCTTGCCGACCCGGTCGCGGGCCAGCCACAGGCAGCGCTCGGCGCGGTCCCACAGGGCGATGGCGAACATGCCGTTGCTGCGCTGCAGGGTTTCCTCGAAGCCCCACTGGGTGATCGCGGCGAGCAGCACTTCAGTGTCCGAATGGCCGCGGAAGCCATGCCCCAGCGCTTCCAGTTCGGCGCGCAGCTCGGCGAAGTTGTAGACCTCGCCGTTGTAGGCCAGCACGTAGCGGCCATCCACCGAGGTCATCGGCTGGTGACCCAGCGGCGACAGGTCCAGGATGCTCAGCCGGCGATGCGCCAGTGCGATGCCGGCCGAGGCATCGGCCCACACCCCGCTGTCATCCGGGCCACGGTGCACCAATGCGTCGCCCATGCGCCGCGCCTGTTCTTCCAGTGCTGCCTGCTCCCTTGCCGGAGCGGGCAGCAACATGCCTGCCAATCCACACATGTATCAATGGTCCTGCGCCAGCGCGAGGGCGGCGTTCAATACCGCATTGTCGCTTGGAAGCACGCACAATGCTGCCCCCGCCAGCGGCGTGTAGGTATCGGCCCCGCACACGCGCCGGACCGGCAGATGCCCGAGCCCCGCCTCGACCAGCGCGGTGATCACGCCCTCCCCCACCCCCGCGCTCTGCCGGCCCTCATCGACGACGAGCACGCGCTGGGCATCGGCGGCCTGGCCGCTGATGAAGCCGGCGTTGAGCGGCACCAGCCAGCGCAGGTCGACCACCCGCACCTGCCAGCCCAGCTGCTGCTCGATCGCCCGGGCCGCACGCAGGCTCATCGGCACGCCATTGCCGTAGGTGAAGATCACCAGGTCACTGGCCTCCGGCGCGTAGACCCGGCCCTCGCCGAGCACCAGGGCCTGGTCCGGAGCCGGATACGGGAACAGCCACTGGCCATCCCCCGGGGCGTGCAGGTCCTTGGTCATGTACAGCGCGATCGGTTCGAGGAACACCGCGACCCGGCCATCGACGGTCGCCAGGGCCGCCAGCGTGCGCAGCATCATCGCCGCGTCGTCGCCGCGCGAAGGACAGCCGACTACCAGGCCGGGGATGTCGCGCAGTGCGGCGATCGAGTTGTCGTTGTGGAAATGGCCGCCGAAGCCCTTCTGGTAGCCCAGCCCCGCGATCCGCACCAGCATCGGGTTGCGGTACTGATCGTTGGAGAAGAACTGCAGCGAGCACGCTTCGCCACGCAACTGGTCGGCCGCGTTGTGCAGGTAGGCCAGGTACTGGATCTCCGGGATCGGCAACATGCCCAGGTTCGCCAGGCCCTGCGCCATGCCCAGGATCATGGTTTCATCCAGCAGCGTGTTGAACACCCGGCGCGGGCCGAAGGCCTTCAGCAGGCCCTTGCTGACCGTATACACCCCGCCCTTCTGCGCGACGTCCTCACCGAACAGCAGCGTGGCCGGGTACTTGGCCATCAGATCGTGCAGGGCCTGGTTGATCTGGATCGCCAGATGGCGCGGCGACTGTGTTTCAGGCAGTTGCGCAGGGCCACCGAATGCGGCCGCTCGGGCATTATCCGCGGCCACGCGCGTGGCTTCGGCATGGACGGCCGCCGGCGAGTACGGCGCCAGCGGCGCGACGACCTCGGCCAGACCGGTCAGTTTGGGGCGTCGATCCGCTTCAGCGGCCGCGGCGAAACAGCGCGCGCGCACGCGCTCGTACAGATCGAGCACCTGGGCGGCGGTCATCCACCCGGACTGCAGCGCGATCGCCGCCGAGCGCAGCAGTGGATCGCTCGCTTCTGCCGCGCACAGCTCGGGCAACGGTCGCCATTCGATCTCGAAATCGGTGCCCGCATGGCCCATCAAACGCGTGGTGCGCAGGTGCAGAAAGGTCGGGCGGCGGGTCTGCCGGCAATGGGCCAGCGCGCGCTCGACCTGCGCGTGCCCCTCAACCAGGTCCAGCCCGTCGGCGGCGAAATAGTCCAGGCCCGGGCGGTGCGCGAAACTCTGCGCGATCCACCCGTCCGGGGTCTTCACCGAGATGCCGATGCCGTTGTCCTCGCAGACGAACAGGATCGGTGCCGGCAGCCGCTGATACGACGCCCACGCGGCGGTGTTGAACGCAGTCTGCGCGGTGGCGTGGTTGGCCGAGGCATCGCCGAAGGAGCAGATCACCACGCTGTCGCCGGGAATCGGCAGCGTGTGGCCGATGCGCCGCCCGCTTTCGATGGCCAGTGCGGTGCCCAACGCCTTGGGCAGGTGCGAGGCGATGGTGGAGGTCTGCGGCAGTACCCACAGTGGCTTGCTGCCCCACACCTTGTGGCGCCCGCCGCTGGCCGGATCGTCCCGGCTGGCCGCGAACGAGAGCGCCGCGTCCATCACCGGGTCCATGCCCGGCAGCTTGCGGAAGCGCTCGGCCATGAAGCCGCCGGAACGGTAGTGCAGGAACGCCGGATCGGTGTGCCGGGCCAGCCGCGCGACCAGCGCATTGCCCTCATGGCCGGACGAGCCGATCGTATAGAAGACCTTGTTCTGCACGCGCAGCACGCGAGCCATCAGATCCAGGTGGCGGCTGATCAGCTGTGATTCGAATAGTTCGGCAAAGCCCCGCGCATCCAGCGTGCTGCCGGGCAGGATCGGCGCATCGGGTGCCGGCGTCGGCGCCGGATCGCCGCGCCACTGCTGCACGAAATCAATGAAGTTGGCGTCGCAGATCTCGGCCCGGTTGAGGCCTTTCATGCGCGCGGGAATCGGATCGGGAACCACAGCAAACATGCATCACCCTCCGTGACGTGCTGCGTAGGCGGATAACCGGATGGACTCAGCGGGACTGCGCGAACAGGGCCTGCACCTCCGGCAGCGGCGCGGGCATGGGGACGAAACCCGGCTGCTCGCGCACGCGCTGCAGCCAGGCCTGGACGGCCGGGTACGGGGCCAGCGCGACACCGCCGTCGGCGGCGACATCGGTGTAAGCGAACAGCGCGATATCGGCGATGCCGTAAGCACGGCCACTGAACCACGGCGCCGTGCCCAGATGCTCTTCCATCACCGCCAGCGCCTGTGCCGAGCGCTCACGCAGGCGCGCCAGCTCGGCGCGGCGCGGGGAGTCCGGGGGCGTCCAGCCACTGATGAAACGCGCGACCGCCAGGCAGGGTTCGTGGCTGTACTGTTCGAAGAACATCCAGCGCAGGGTCTGCGCACGCTCCCAGCCGTCGCTGGAGAGATACGGCGTCCCCTCGGCCAGCCAGAACAGGATCGCGTTGGATTCGGGCAGCACACGCCCGTCATCGCGCTGCACCAGCGGCACCTTGGCATTGGGGTTCATCGCCAGGAAATCCGGCGTATGGGTCTGGCCGTGCGCGCTGTCGACCTCGACCCAGTCGTAGCGCGTGCCCAGCTGCTCCAGCAGCAGCCGCACCTTGTGGCAGTTGCCCGACACGGACATGCCGTACACCGTCAATGGAGCCCGCAACGACGTCATCGCCACCCTCTTGCCCATGCACCGCGGGCGACCTGCCCGCGATGCCGAGTCTGGCCTCAGCGCAGCGTGTTTGCCAAGCGCGGGTGCAGCATCACGGTTGCCCTGCGCGGCGCTTCTGCCACTGCTGGCGCGACTGGCCCCAGATCTCGACCGGCTTGCCGGCGTGCGGCGGCGGCAGCTCGCCCATGCGCAGCAGCGAACTGCCGAGCTTGCGCGCGACGACCCTGGAGTTTTCGTTGGCCGCATCGATGGTGTGGATGATCTCCTCCCAGCCCAGCGTGTCGAACGCCCAGTCCATGCTGGCCGCCGCCGCCTCGGGCGCATACCCCTTGCCCCAGCTCTCGCGGCGGATGCTCCAGCCGACCTCGGTGCCCGGCCAGTCCAGCGGTTGCCAGGGACCCATGCGGCCAACCCACTCCCCGCTGCTTTTTCGATCACCGAGAACATCGAGAACCCGTACAGATGCCAGCTGCCGACCAGGCAGCTGAAGCTGCGCCATGCCTGCGACGGGGCCTGCACGCCGCCGAGGTGCTGCATGACCTCCGGGTCCGAGCAGAAACGCAGGAAGGCCTCGAAATCCTCGGCGCGTGGCGGGCGCAGGATCAGGCGGTCGGTCTCCAGCTGGAGGTCGAAAATGCTCATGGCGTCCTCGTGCGTTGCGTGGTGCGGTCATGATCGCAGACCCAGCGACCGGCATGCCGTGCGCCCTGCCCCACAACGCAACACGCCGGCTATTGCCGGCGTGTAGGTGATGCGTGCGAACGGTTGCGGATTACTGCTTGTTCGCACTCAGCGCGGCGGTCTGGGTAACCAGCTGACCGTCGATCACCGGCAGGCGATCGCTGCTCGGCTTGTTGTCCATCTTCACGGTCTTTTCGGCGCCATCGTAACGGTAGGTCACGTTGTAGCCGGTCACCGCATTGGTGGTGCCCATCGGGATGCGATTGCCCGGCTTGCTGGCCATGCGCATGGTGCCGGTGGTGCCGTCTTCATTGCGGTAGGTGACGTTGTAGCCGGTCACGCGGGTCGACTCGGAGGTCGCGGTTTCGGTATGGCACTGGCGCTCGGTGCGGTTGACCACACGGCCCCCCACATGGCGCTTGTCCACCTGGTTGCCGATCAGGCCACCGGCCACGGCACCGGCGGCCGTCGCGGCCTTGCGGCCATTGCCACCACCGACCTGGTTGCCGAGCAGACCGCCGATCACGGCGCCGGCAACCGTACCGCCGACATTGCCATCGCGCTCGGGCAGGCGCTCCTGCACCACCACGTCTTCGCAGACTTCATGCGGCGTCTGGGTGCTGGAGGTTTCGCGGACCGGCTCGGTGCCGATCACGGTGGCGTAGGCCTTTTCCTTCCTGGTTAACGGGTCGACCTTGACGATGTCGGCGTACTCCAGCTTGCCGGCCTTGTCTTCAATGGCCAGCTGATCAGTGCGCGCGCCGTCATCGGCCAGCGGCGTGGTGTCCAGGGTGGGCCGGCTCTGTGCAGCGGTCACCGCCTCGGGCGTGGCACTGCCGCCCTTCATGAAGGCAGCGGTGGCGATACCGCCAACCAGCAGCGCACCCGCAGCGACCAACGCAGTAGTAGTTGTACTTTTCATAACCGGCTCCTTGCGGGCGATCCGCAACGTTCTTGAGTGAATTCCAGCACGGCCAGCCTGAACGGAATCTCCACGGATCGTAAACATCCGGCCGCCCATTCAGGTTCGGTGAGCCTTGCGCTCGTGATAGCGTTTACAGCATCTGCCCAGGAGTGCGTCATGTCCAATCCCATGCTGTTGCCGGTGCTGGAATGGGCGCGTCGGCTGCGCTACCCCACCCTGTTCAAGATCACGGCCGCGCTGTTCGCGGTGACCCTGGTGATCCCCGACCCGCTGCCGTTCGTCGATGAAATCCTGTTCGGCCTGGGCACGCTGCTGCTGGCCAACTGGAAACGGCGCGGCGACACGACGCCCCCGCCGTTGCCGAGCAAGCGCCGCGCTTGAGGTTGATCGACAGTCATTGCCATCTGGATGCGGGCGAGTTCGATGCTGATCGCACTGAGGTGATCGCGCGTGCCCGCGCGGCGGGCGTGTTCGCACAGGTGGTGCCTGCGGTGACCGCGGCGAGCTGGCCGGGCCTGCGCGACGCCTGCCGGCTGGCCGACGGACTGCACCCCGCGTACGGCTTGCACCCGATGTTTCTGGACCAGCACCGCCCCGGACACCTCGACGACCTGCGGGAGTGGCTCGAGCGCGAGCGCCCCTGCGCGGTCGGCGAGTGCGGGCTGGATTTCTTCGTCGAAGGGCTGGACCCGGACGCCCAGCAGCAGTACTTCCTCGGCCAATTGCGGCTGGCGCGCGAGTTCGAGTTGCCGGTGATCGTGCATGCGCGCCGGGCGGTGGATGCGGTGATCGCCGCGATCAAGCAGATCGGTGGGCTGCGCGGCGTGGTGCACAGCTTTTCCGGCAGCCCCGAGCAGGCGCGGCAACTGCACCAGCTCGGCTTCCTGATCGGGCTCGGTGGGCCGCTGACCTATGACCGCGCCCAGCGCCTGCACCGCCTGGTAGCCAGCATGCCCCTGGAGCAGCTGCTGCTGGAAACCGATGCACCGGATCAGCCCGATGTGGGGATCCGGGGTGAGCGCAATGAGCCGGCGCGGCTGCCGGTGATCCTGGCGGCGGTGGCGCGGCTGCGCGGGGAGCCGGCCGAGGCGATTGCCGCGCAGACCACGGCCAATGCCAAGGCCTTGTTCCGCATCTGAGCGGCAGGTAGATCGGTCTGGATCAGGCCTCGGCGGTCGCCGCACCTTTCTTCGGCTTCATCAACATCTCCAGCGCCTTGCCGACCGACGCAAATGCGAACGCGCCGGTGATATGCGTGGCCGCGCCCAGCCCGGCGCCGCAGTCCAGCTTCAGCGCCGCATCGGCGCCCAGGTTCGGGCGGATGCCGCACACGCTGCCATCGGCCTGCGGATACTTCACGTTTTCCAATGAGTACACCGCCGGCACGCCGAAGTAACGCGAGGCGTTCTTGGGGAAGTTGAAGTCGCTGCGCAGCTTCTTCCGGATCAGCGCCATCATTGCATCGTGTTCAGTGCGCGAGACATCACGGATCCGCACCAGGGTGGGATCGGTACGGCCACCGGCGGCGCCGACGGTCAGGATCGGCAGCTTGCGGCGGCGGCACCAGGCGATGGTCTCCACCTTGACCCGGAAGCTGTCGCAGGCATCGATCACCAGATCGAAATCGCGGTCCAGCAGCTCGACCATGTTGGACACCGTCAGAAACGAAGCGATCGCATCGACGCTGATGTCCGGGTTGATCGCGCGGCAGCGCTCGGCCATCGCCTCGGCCTTGTTGCGGCCGTACTGGCCGGCCAGGGCCGGCAGCTGGCGGTTGGTGTTGGATACGCAGATGTCGTCGGCATCGATCAGGGTCAGATGCCCCACGGCCGTGCGTGCCAAGGCTTCCACCACCCACGAGCCAACCCCGCCCATGCCCACCACCGCCACCCGGCGGGTGGCAAGCAGATCCACGGTGCCTACCCCATACAACCGGTCGATGCCGGCAAATCGTTCGCGCAATACGTCGTTCATGCGCCCATTTTAATGTGCGCAGGCCGGCACCGGTACGCGCCGTGGACAGGACGCGTCGTACCATCGCCGCAGCCACCTTCAAGGAAGCCCTTCACCATGAACGACCCCGTGACCCCGTCGCGCCGCCCGTCCGCCGCCTACCGCTATCTGTTCGTCGGCCTGCTCGGGCTGGTGATCGGCCTGATCGCCACGGTGATGGTCTCGCGCGCCATCCAGGCCCGCCAGGACCCCTTCCCGGATTCGCTGATGCACGTGATGAACCGCCAGGTGGAGCTGCTGCAGGCCGCGCAGGCGCAGAACCGCTGCAGCCTGGCCGACACCGTGCCGCGCCTGCAGACGCTGCGCTCGCTGTCCAATGATCTGGACCTGGCCTTCCCCGGCCTGAAGGACAGCCAAGGCTTCCAGCAGCACGCCAGCGCCCTGCGCGCCACGCTCAACGAGGCATTGGCGGCGCCGCCGACCGACTGCCCGGGGATGGCCACGCTGGTCGAAAAGATCCAGACCGACTGCAAGGCCTGCCACCAGGATTTCCGCTGATTCATCTTCCAGCCACGCTGGCAGCCCGGGATTGGCACGCTGTTCACGCAGCACAGGACACGATCTGCCCCATGCGCACCAGACGCATTCGACCACCCCTCTGGCCAGGAGATACACCATGAAGATTCAACTGATCGCCGCCGCTGCTGTTGCCACCGTCGCCCTGGCTGGCTGTGCCACCACCTCGCCCGGCTACGGCAGCAGTGGTTACAACAACGGCTACGGCAATTCCGGCGGCAATTACAACACCAACCGTTGCGCCGACTGCGGCATCGTGACCCGCATCAATCAGGTCGCTTCGGGCCGCAGCGCGCCGAGCGCGACCGGCGCGGTGCTGGGCGGCATCGTCGGCGCGGTCGCCGGCCATGAAATCTCCGACCACACCGGCGGCAGCCGCGGCAACAAGAACATCGCCGCCGCCGCAGGTGCCGTGGGTGGTGCACTGGCCGGCAACCAGATCCAGAAGAACGTCACCAGCGATACCTTCGACATCACGGTGCGCATGGATGATGGCCGTACCGTCGTCGTCAACCAGCGCGATCTGGGCGGCATCCGCGAGAACACCTACGTCCGCGTGGTCAACGGCAAGGTGATCCTGCGCTGAGCTGCCTGGCAGCCACCGCATGGAATAGAAAAGGGCCCGCTTGCGCGGGCCCTTTTCATGTCTCAACCAGGCAGGACCCGGCGTGCGCTCAGAGCGGCTTGACCTTGTCGGCCTGCAGGCCCTTCTGGCCAGTCACCACTTCGAACTCGACTGCTTGCCCTTCCTTCAGGCTCTTGAAGCCCTGGGATTCGATCGCGCGGAAGTGCACGAACACATCTTCGCCGCTCTCACGGCTGATGAACCCGAAACCCTTCGCGTCGTTGAACCACTTGACGGTGCCCTTCTCAGCCATCTCAGCTACTCCCTAACTGTCTTGTTGTTGGATACACCCGTACAGGCGGCTGACAGCAAGGGGGAAGCGAGGTGCAACGATGCAGCGGATCTGGAAGATCTACCATCATCAGGCCACGATCCACGGTGACCTTGCCAAGCTCAGCGTCTGCAACTTAACCCGGGCAAAACGAAAAAGCAACTAGCTAAAAGCTTCCGATGTCAACCCCATTTCAGGAACCATACTCGAGAGCATGGACCCTTCATTCATCTTTCATCTGCTAGCCGTCCTGCTGGTGCTGGTCGGCATCGCCGGCATCATCCTTCCCGCCCTGCCCGGAATCCCCCTGGTCTTCGCCGGCCTGCTGCTGGCCGCCTGGGCAGACGACTTCGCGCATGTGGGCTGGCTGCCGCTGACAGTGCTGGGTCTGCTGACGCTGGCATCGTTCGCGGTGGATATCCTCGCCACGGTGGTCGGCGCGCAACGCGTGGGTGCCAGCCGCAAGGCGCTGTGGGGCACCTTCGTCGGCAGCATCGTCGGCCTGTTCTTCATGCCGATCGGCCTGTTCGTGGGGCCATTGGCCGGTGCGCTGCTTGGCGAGTACTGGCACACCCGCGAGCTCGGCCGCTCCACCAAGGTGGGGCTGGCGACGTGGCTCGGCATTCTGCTCGGGTTCGCGCTGAAGCTGGCGCTGGTAATCGCGATGCTGGGGCTGTTCGCGTTCGCGTGGTTCTTCTGACCGGCAGCGGCGGGACGGCTTCACGCCCTGACCACACCCGTGACCGGCATAAACCGGATCAGATCGACCGTGTCGTGCGCTGGCGGGAACAGCTTGCAGCGGCCACACTGTGCCGGTTGACCCATTCATTCTTGTCGCGTGGCCTTCCCATGACCCTCCCCCGCCCTCGTTCCGCCCTGTTCACCGCGTTGGCCCTGGCCGGCACCGCCCTGCCCGCCGCGGCGCAGGAAGCCGCCCCCACCCCGGCGACGCCGGAAGCCTGCGCACTGGTCGATACGGACGCGGCGCGCCTGGCCTGTTACGACAAGCTGTTCGGCCGCACCCCCGATGTGACGTTGGCCGCCGATGCCGCCGCCACGGCCGCCAAGCAGGAGCGCCGCGAGGAACGCCAGGCCGCGCGCAGCGCCGACGCCGATGCGCCGGCCGCGCAGCGGGTCAAGCAGCGGCTGGGCGAGGTGTTCAAGAACGACGGCCACCAGGACGCCCTGGCCAACGCCGGCAAAGGCTCGCTGCTGGACAGCCGCTGGGAGCTGGCCCAGGACTCCAAGCTGGGCGCCTTCCAGCTGCGCGCCTACAAGCCGGTCTACCTGCTGCCCGCCTTCTGGACCAGCGACAAGAACCAGATGCCGCAGTCGCCCAATCCGGTCAATACGGTCACCACCTCCCAGCAGCTGGACAGCGCCGAGCTGAAATTCCAGCTCAGTTTCAAGACCAAGGTGGTGGAGAACCTGTTCGGCGACAACGGCGATATCTGGGCCGGCTACACCCAGAGCTCGCGCTGGCAGGCCTACAACGCCGACAACTCGCGCCCGTTCCGTGAAACGAACTACGAGCCGGAAGTGATGCTGCTGTTCCGCAACGGCTACTCGATCGGCGGCTGGCGCGGACGCATGAGCGGGATCGGCATCAACCACATGTCCAACGGCCGCGCCGATCCGCTCTCGCGCAGCTGGAACCGGGTGATCGCCACCGTCGGCCTGGACCGCGAGAACTGGGCGCTGGTGCTGCGCCCGTGGTACCGCATTCCGGAAGACCGCAAGGACGACAACAATCCGGACATCTCCGATTACATGGGCCGTGGCGACGCGACCCTGACCTGGAACAAGAACGGTCACGAGGTCTCGCTGATGGCGCGGCACTCACTGCGCGGCGGTGACCGCTCACACGGCGCCCTGCAGCTCGATTACGGCTTCCCGATCAGCAATCTGCTGCGCGGCCACGTGCAGATCTTCGATGGCTACGGCGAGAGCATGATCGACTACAACCACAAGGCCACCTATGTAGGCCTGGGTGTGTCGCTGCTGGAGTGGTATTGATGGCGGTGACGATCTGGCACAACCCGCGCTGCAGCAATTCGCGCGGGGCGTTGGAGATCCTGCGTGAGCACGGCATCGACCCGGTGGTGATCGAATACCTCAGGACGCCGCCGGACCGTGTCACCCTGGCCGCCCTGATCACGCG
The DNA here is from genome assembly GCF_052232875.1 of Stenotrophomonas sp. PUT21. NCBI lineage: Bacteria > Pseudomonadati > Pseudomonadota > Gammaproteobacteria > Lysobacterales > Lysobacteraceae > Stenotrophomonas > Stenotrophomonas sp. PUT21. The sequence continues at coordinate 2,424,529 of NZ_CP197645.1, forward strand.
CATGGGCATCGCCCCGCGTGAGCTGCTGCGCACCAAGGAAGCCGCCTACGGTTCACTTGGACTGGGCGACCTGGGCCTTCCCGATGCGGCGCTGATCGCGGCGATGGTCGCCCACCCCGAACTGATCAACCGCCCGATCGTGGAAACCGCGCAGGGCGCGCGCCTGTGCCGGCCGCCGGAGACCGTGCTGGAGATCCTGCCGGCATGATGCCGCGCCTCAGCCGCCTCCGCAGCGGCTGATACACCGGTTGCGATCCTCACCGCAGGTCAGTGCGGGCAGCCGGTTGCGGCAGTAATCGCTGCTGGCCTGGCAGGCCTTGCGCAGGTCCGGATTGTCGATCTTCTCGCACTTCGCATCGCGCTGGGTCGCTACCCCGGCGCCACAGCTGTCATCGCTGCTGAATCCCGTGCGGGTGCCGATGCAGCTGTCGTACTGGGCCTGGCAGTGGTCCATGCACTGGTTGGCGGCGGTGACATCGCGCAAGCTGGGCGCGGAGTACAGGTCGCCCTCGGTGCTGCAGGCGGTCAGCAACAGGACCAGTACGGCCAGCACAGTGGTGTTGAAACTCCTTGGCATGGTCACTCCTTGGTGAAGGACGCCGGCAAGTGGGCGCGCAGGCCCTGATCATCCTTGAACGGCACACGCCCGACTCTAGCAGCACGTCATTGCGTCCTGCCATTAGCCTCAGCGCCAGTCGGTGATGCCCTCGCGCCGGTAGACCTCGACGAACGCCGGGCGTGCTTTCAGGCGATCCGCATAAGCCTTCAAGGCCGGCCAGGTGTCGCTGGGCGTGGGCATGTTGCGTGACCAGCGCATCAGCATCACCAGCATGAAATCGACCACGCTCAACGACTCGCCCAGCACGTAAGGATGTCGCGTGGACAGGTGCTCGGCCAGATGCTGCCACGCGCCCTCCAGCCGTTCGCGTGCGCGCTGCCGGGTCGCGTCCACGTGTTCGGTGCCGGCCATTTCCTGCGGATAGAACCACGCCCGGTACGCCGGCTGCACGGTATTGGCACACCAGAACATCCAGCGGTAGGCCTCGGCGCGCGCGGCGCTGCCCACAGCCGGCAACAGGCCCGCCTCGGGGTGCCGGTCGGCCAGGTGCAGGGCGATCGCCGCCGCCTCGGTCAGGACCTGGCCGTCGAGAATCAACGTCGGCACCAGGCCCGCCGGATTCAAGGCGAGATACGCCGGGTCCTTGTGCTCGCGCTTGTCGAAATCCAGCAGCACCAGATCATGCTCGATCTGCAGTTCCAGCAACAGCCAGTGCACGACCAGCGCGGCGGTGCTCGGTGATCCGTACAGCGTGGTGCGCATGTGGTAGGCCCTGTCGAGGAAGGCTCACATTATGCGCGCGGCACGCACGCCGCTGGACGTGCCTCGCGGCGAAAGCATCCAGCAAGGGTTGATAGCGACCGGATTGGCCAACGGAAAACGGCGCCCGTGGGCGCCGTTCTCGTATCAGCAGCGTATCGGCGCGTTGCCGCTACCTGCCGCGATGCATCGATCGGAGGCCTCAGGCCACCACGACCGGAATCTTGCCGATCCGGGCCTGCCATTCGCGCGGGCCGGTCTGGTGCACGGACTCACCGGTGGAATCCACCGCCACGGTGACCGGCATGTCCTGCACGGTGAACTCGTAGATCGCTTCCATCCCCAGATCGGCGAAGCCGACCACCTTGGCCGCCTTGATCGCCTTGGACACCAGGTACGCCGAGCCGCCGACCGCCATCAGGTAGGCCGACTTGTTGTCACGGATCGCCTCGATCGCCGCCGGGCCGCGCTCGGCCTTGCCGACCATGCCCAGCAGGCCGGTCTGTTCCAGCACCTGGCGGGTGAACTTGTCCATGCGGGTGGCGGTGGTCGGACCGGCCGGGCCCACCACTTCGTCGCGCACCGGATCGACCGGGCCCACGTAGTAGATGAAGCGGCCCTTGAGGTCCACCGGCAGTGGCTCGCCCTTGTCCAGCATTTCGACCATGCGCTTGTGCGCGGCATCGCGGCCGGTCAGCAGCTTGCCGTTGAGCAGCAGGGTCTGGCCCGGCTTCCAGCTGGCCACGTCTTCCGGGGTGATCGTGTCCAGATCGACACGGGTGCCCTTGGAGGCGTCATAGGTGATCTGCGGCCAGTCTTCCAGCGACGGCGGGTCGAGCATCACCGGGCCACTGCCATCCAGGGTGAAGTGCGCATGGCGGGTGGCCGCGCAGTTCGGGATCATTGCCACCGGCAGGTTGGCCGCGTGGGTCGGGAAGTCCTTGACCTTGATGTCCAGCACGGTAGTCAGGCCGCCCAGGCCCTGCGCACCGATGCCCAGCGCGTTGACCTTGTCGAACAGTTCCAGGCGCAGTTCTTCGGCACGGTTGGAGGCGCCACGGGCCTTGAGCTCGTTGATGTCGATCGGCTCCATCAGCGATTCCTTGGCCAGCAGCATCGCCTTTTCAGCGGTGCCACCGATGCCGATACCGAGCATGCCCGGCGGGCACCAGCCGGCGCCCATGGTCGGCACGGTCTTGAGCACCCAGTCCACGATCGAGTCGGACGGGTTGAGCATGGCGAACTTGCTCTTGGCTTCCGAACCACCGCCCTTGGCCGCGACGATCACCTCCACGGTGTCACCCGGCACGACCTTGACGTTGACCACGCCGGGGGTGTTGTCCTTGGTGTTGATGCGCTTGCCGGCCGGATCGGCCAGCACCGAGGCGCGCAGCTTGTTGTCCGGGTAGTTGTAGGCCCGGCGCACGCCTTCGTTGGCCATGTCTTCCACGCCCATCGTGGCGTCGTCCCAACGCACGTTCATGCCGATTTCTAGGAACACGGTGACGATGCCGGTGTCCTGGCAGATCGGCCGGTGGCCTTCGGCGCACATGCGCGAGTTGATCAGGATCTGGGCCATCGCCTCCTTCGCGGCCGGCGACTCTTCGCGCTCATAGGCAGCGTTGAGGCTCTTGATGTAATCGACCGGGTGGTAGTACGAGATGTACTGCAGCGCGTCGGCGATGGACTGGATGAGGTCTTCCTGCTTGATCGATGTCACGACTTGCTCGCTTGCTGGAGGCTGGCGGGGGTTGAACCGCCGATTTTAACAAGGACCGCCCGGCGGCGTTGAGAATCGCTCGCGGCCGCGGCTTTTGGTGCACAGTGGCCGCCCAGCCCTGTCACAGCGGCCCGCCCGGCCGCGTCCTCCCGGCATGACTCCGACCGATACCTTCCAGACCCACCGCCCCCGCCTGTTCGCCCTGGCCTACCGCCTGCTGGGCAGCCGCAGCGACGCCGAGGACATCGTCCAGGACGCCTGGCTGCGCTGGCAGGGCGCCGATACCGCCGTGATCCGCGATCCGGAGGGCTGGCTGGTCACCGCCACCACCCGGCTCGGCCTGGACCGCCTGCGCGCCCTGCGCAGCGCGCGCGTGGACTACGTCGGGCCGTGGCTGCCGGAGCCGCTGGAGATCGCCCTGGACCCGGATCCGCTGCAGGACCCGGCCCAGCGCCATGCCCTGGCCGACGAGGTCTCCGTAGCCTTCCTGGCACTGCTGGAGCAGCTCAAGCCGGATGAGCGTGCCGCCTTCCTGCTCAAGGACGTGTTCGATTACGACTACCCGGACATCGCCCCGCTGCTGGAGCACTCAGCGGCCAACTGCCGGCAGCTGGTACACCGGGCGCGGCAGCGCCTGCAGACTGGCGCGCCCCGCTTCACGGTCCCGGCCGCACAGCACCGCGAGTTGCTGGCGCGTTTCATGGACGCCTCCCAGCAGGGCGACCTGGCGTCGATACGCTCACTGCTCGACGCCAACGCCGAGATGATCTCCGATGGCGGGGGCCGCGTGACGGCGGCAATCCGTCCACTACTCGGCGCCGAGCGCATCGCGCAGCTGTACTGGGCGATCGCGCGCCGCAACGGCCAGCATCCGGCGCAGCTCGGCCAGGTCAATGGCGAGCCGGCGATCCTGCGCTTTGCCGGCGACCAGCTGCACTCCGTCACGATGATCACGGTCGATGCGGGGCGCATCGTGCGCGTGCTCAGCGTGCTCAATCCGGAAAAACTCACCGCGTTTGTCACAGCGCGCGACGCTGGCGCGTCCTCCTGATGAAGACGGCCGCTGCGGCCGTCATGGAGTCCCCGATGTCCAGCTCACCCCGCGTTCCGTATACCCGCCTCGCCGCCGATGCCTTCAAGGGCCTGCTTGCTACCAGCAAGGCGGTCCACGACAGCTCGATCGATCCTGTGTTGATGGAGCTGGTGTTCCTGCGTGTCTCGCAGATCAATGGCTGCGGCTACTGCATGGACATGCACGGCACCACCCTGCGCAAGGGGGGAATCGAACCGCGCAAGCTCGATACGCTGCCGGCCTGGCACGAGAGCCGTTTCTTCAACGCACGCGAGCGCGCCGCCCGGGGCTGGGCTGAGGCACTGACCCGGCTGAGCAGCGCAGCGCCTTCGGATGCCGCGTACGAAGCGCTGTTGCCGCACTTCGATGAAAAGGGCATCAGCGACCTCAGCATGGGCATCGCGGTGATCAATGCCTGGAACCGCCTCGGCGCCGGGCTGTTGCCGCCGCTGCCGTGATTTGCTGGCGGGAACGCGCTGAGCCGCCTTGTCCAAGCGCTCGCACGGAGTGACTGAATCGCACCTGCATGCGCGCACGCAGCGCGTGAGCGCAAAGCAGGGGTATTTCTGACATGGAACTCGGACTTTCAGGACAGAAAACAGTGGGTGCGCCTATCCAAAACACCTCGCTGATTTCTTGTTCAAATAACACCTCAGCCACGCCACGGTTCGCAGTACGGTCCGCCCTCTTTTTGGGCAGGACCGGACTGCATGACACGCACGCGCAGCGCAACGCTTCATCCACACCCGACTGCGTGGTTGACCGCGTATCTGCTCATCAACGCGGCCGGGTCTTCCCTGCCGGTGCTGTTGAACGTCACATGGCCCGCTGCCATCGACGCGCAGCTGTTTGTCGCCGTGGCACTGGCAAGCCACCTGATCCTCGCCCTGGCTGTGTGCTGCCTGCCCGGTTGGTTGCTGGGCAACATCAAGATCAAGCCACTGCGTGCGCTGGCATTGCCCAGCGTGGTCACGCTGACCACGCTGTGGTGGATTGCGCTGCTCATCGATGCGCGGGTGTTCCACCAGTTCGGTTTTCATCTCAATGGTCTGGTCATCGGCCTGCTGCTCAGCGGTCGTCTAATGGAACAGCTCGGCCTGACCACCGTGTCCTGTCTGGTCGCCGGCGGCGTGCTCGCCGGCATGGCCACGCTGCAACTGCTGTTCGCGCGCTGGCTTAGACACCGGCGCATTGCCGCGCTCCCGCGCGCCCGCTGGCTGTGGGTGCTGCTCCCCCTGCTGCCGATCACCCAAGGCCTGGCGATCTGGTACGACGCGCGCAGCCGAGCCGATGCCATGACCGGACTGCGCGCCATTCCCTGGCTGCACACCGCGACTGCGCGGCGCCACCTGGCCAGGCTGGGCTGGGCACAGGAAGACGGCAGGCAACGCCAGCTGGCGGGGCAGCCCAGCACCACCGCCGCCCTGCAGTACCCGCACCAGCCTTTGCAGTGCCGCGCAGAGCGACCCATGAACGTGCTGATGATCGTGGTCGATTCGCTGCGTCATGACATGCTCACACCTGCGCAGATGCCCAATGCCAGCCAATTCGCCGCGCAGGGATGGCAGGCGGAGCAGCACTACAGCACCGGCAACAACACCATGCATGGCTTGTTTGGGCTGTTCTACGGCCTGCCGGCCCTGCATACCAACACCATGATCCACCACCGCCGCGGGCCGGAGCTGCTGCGCCAGCTGGACCAGCGTGGCTACCAGTTCCATCTGTATGGTGGCGCTTCCCTGCAGGGCGCCCGCATGGACCGGGCCGTGTTCGCGCAGGTCGCCGCGCCGCTGCATACCGCGCCGAATGACGTCGCCCAGGATCTGCGTGATCGTTACGTTGTGAATCAGCTGGCCGCTGCCCTGCGCGCGCAGCCCGCCGAGACACCGTTTTTCGGGTTCATGCTGCTGGACAGTGCCCATGCGCCCTATGCCGTTCCGGCCGACGCAGAGCACCGGTTCCTGCCCCAGGCCAGATCCGGTGATCACCTCAAAACCCATCGCGGCACGGACCCCGCACCGTTGTTCAACCGCTACCGCAATGCCGTGCTCAAGGCCGACGCCCTGATCGGCCAGTTGCTGCAGGCCCTGGATGACAGCGGCCGCCGCGACGATACCGTGGTGATCATCACCAGTGATCACGGCGAGTCCTTCAACGATCTCGGCCAGAACGACTGGGGGCACAACGGAAATTTCAGCGATGTGCAGACCCGTGTGCCGATGGCGATCCGCTGGCCGGGCCGGGCACCCGCCAAAGAACCGGCCATCACCAGCCACATCGATATGGCACCGACGCTGCTGCGCCACCTGCTGGCCTGCAGCAATCCGCCCTCGGACCATTCGGCGGGGCTGGACCTGTTCGGCCCGCTGCCGCCGATGCGCCCGCTGCTGGTGGAGTCATGGACCCAGCGCGCGGTGCGCGTCGGCCCTCGGGCGCTGATCGTGCGGCCCTATGGCATCGAGGTACGCGACGCCGACTATCGTCAGATCCCGGATACCACCTCAACGGCCGCCATCACCGCCGCCATCATCGACCAGATACAGCTGCTCCAACCCATCAGCAGGCCGTCGCCGTAGCGCGTTGGCGACACGGGCCGATGGGCCGTCATGGCATGTACCGGCAGCGCAGGCGGCAGGCTTCATCTGCAAACCACGCGGGCGACGCGCACAATGTCGCCCATGCCCGCCTCCCCCGCTGCCGGTGCACCCGGCCAGAAGAATCCCAGCCTGCGTGAGCGCGTCAATGCGATGCGCAACCTGCCCCCGTTCCTGCGCCAGGTCTGGCAGACCAGCCCGGGGCTGACGCTGGCCAGCCTCGGCCTGCGCGTGATCCGCGCGTTGCTGCCGGTAGCGATGTTGTACGTCGGCAAGCTGATCATCGATGCCGCCGTGCACCTCAGCCAGCACGACGCCGGCTTTCCGCCGTTCGGTGAGGCGCTCTCCAGCGGCCTGCTCAACCCGCTGCTCGGCCTGCTCGCGCTCGAGTTCGGCCTGGCGATGGCCTCGGACCTGCTTGGCCGCATGGTCAGTTACGCCGATACGCTGCTGTCGGAGCTGTTCACCAACGTCACCAGCGTGCGCCTGATGGAACACGCGGCCGAGCTGGACCTGGAGGATTTCGAAGACCCCGACCTGCAGGACAAACTGGACCGTGCGCGGCGCCAGACCATGGGCCGGATGAACCTGATGAGCCAGCTGTTCGGCCAGGTGCAGGACACCATCACCGTAGCCAGCCTCGCGGTCGGCCTGATCGTCTACGCGCCCTGGTTGATCCTGCTGCTGGCGGTCGCGCTGATCCCGGCCTTCATCGGCGAATCGCATTTCAACGCGGCCGGTTACAGCCTCAATTTCCAGTGGACACCGGAGCGTCGGCAGCTGGAGTACCTGCGCCAGATCGGGGCGAGCGTGGAAACCGCGAAGGAGGTGAAGATCTTCAACCTCCATCGCTTCCTGATCGACCGCTATAAATTACTCGCCGAGAAGTTCTATCTCGCCAACCGCGCCCTGGCCCGCAAGCGCGCGATCTGGGGCACGCTGCTGGCCGCGCTCGGGACGCTGGGCTATTACGCGGCGTACGCCTACATCGCCTGGCGCACCGTGCGCGGCGATTTCTCGATCGGCGACCTGACCTTCCTGGCCGGCAGCTTCCTGCGTCTGCGCCAGCTGCTGGAAGGCCTGCTGATCGGTTTTTCGCAGGTCGCCGGGCAAGCGCTGTACCTGGACGACCTGTTTTCGTTCTTCCAGATCGAACCGGAAATCCATTCGCGCCCGGACGCCATCGCCATCCCGCAACCGATCACCCAGGGCTTCGTGTTCGAGAATGTCGGCTTCCGCTATCCCGATGCCGAAAGCTGGGCCGTGCGCCATCTGGATTTCGACCTGCGTGCCGGCGAAGTGCTGGCGCTGGTCGGCGAGAACGGTGCCGGCAAGACCACCCTGGTCAAGCTGCTCGCCCGCCTGTACGACCCCGATGAAGGCCGCATCCTGCTCGATGGCCGCGACCTGCGCGACTACGACCTCGATGACCTGCGCGCCAACATGGGCGTGATCTTCCAGGATTTCGTGCGCTACAACCTCAGCGCCGGCGAGAACATCGGCGTCGGCCTGGTCGAGGCGATGACCGACGATGCGCGTATCCGCGATGCCGCCCGGCGCGGCATGGCCGATGAGGTGATCGCCGGCCTGCCCGGTGGCTACGACCAGCTGATCGGCCGACGCTTCAAGATGGGCGTGGACCTGTCCGGTGGCCAGTGGCAGAAGATCGCCATCGCACGGGCCTACATGCGCGATGCGCAGGTCATGATCCTGGATGAACCCACCGCGGCGCTGGATGCCCGCAGCGAGTTCGAGGTGTTCCAGCGCTTCAAGGAACTGTCCGACAACCGTACCGCGGTACTGATCTCGCACCGCTTCTCGTCGGTGCGCATGGCCGACCGCATCCTGGTGCTGGCCGGCGGCCGGATCGAGGCCAGCGGCACCCATGCCGAACTGATGACCCAGGGCGGCCGCTATGCCGAACTGTTCGAGCTGCAGGCCGCCGGCTACCGGTGAAACCCATGTCTGACGGGCCTGTCCGGCCAGTCAATGAGAATTTATCTCATTTGAGATAAACTAGACCCGACGAAACCGACCAGAACCCCACCCCCATGTCTTCCGCTTTTGGCGCCGAAACGGTGCTTGAGGTCCGTCATTGGACCGACGCCTACTTCAGCTTCACCACGACCCGCGACAGCGGCTTCCGCTTCGAGAACGGCCAGTTCGTGATGATCGGCCTGGAAACCGAAGCGCGCCCGTTGCTGCGCGCGTACTCCATCGCCAGTGCCAACTGGGAAGAAAACCTGGAGTTCTTCAGCATCAAGGTCCAGGACGGTCCGCTGACCTCGCGCCTGCAGCACATCAAGCCCGGCGACAAGGTGCTGGTCGGCAAGAAGCCCACCGGCACCCTGCTGATCAGCGATCTGCACCCGGGCAAGCACCTGTACCTGCTTGGCACCGGCACGGGCCTGGCGCCATGGCTGTCGGTGATCAAGGACCCGGAAACCTACGAACGCTTCGACAAGGTGATCCTCACCCACGGCGTGCGCTACGAAAAGGACCTGGCCTACCGCGACCTGTTCGAGAAGGAACTGCGCGAGCACGAATTCCTTGGCGAGATGATCGGCGACAAGCTGCTGTACTACCCGGCCGTCACCCGTGAGGCGTTCCCCAACCAGGGCCGCCTGACCTCGCTGATGGAAAGCGGGGAAATGCAGAAGACGCTCGGCCTGCCGCCGCTGGATCCGGAAAACGACCGCGCCATGATCTGCGGCAGCCCGCAGATGCTGGCCGACCTGCGCACCGTGCTGGACAGCCGCGGCTTCCAGACCTCCCCGCGCATCGGCACCCCGGGCCACTACGTGTTCGAACGCGCCTTCGTCGAAAAATGAGGACCAGCCACGCCACGCGTGGCTGAACCCCACCGAGGTGACGCAACACGAGCCGCCGGCCAACGGCCGGCGCTCCCCCGATCGCCCGGCCCAGACCGGGCGACGCCCTCAGCCCAGCGCCGCCTCGATATCCCCGCGCAGCGATGCCGGCGTATCGGTCGGCGCGTAGCGCCCCAGTACCTGCCCATCGCGGCCCACCAGGAACTTGCTGAAGTTCCACTTGATCCGCCGTGTGCCCAGCACCCCGGCTTTCTCGGCCTTGAGCCACTGCCACAGCGGATCCGCCCCGTCGCCGTTGACCTCCACCTTGTCCGACATCGGGAAGCTGACCCCATAGGTCAGCGAACAGAACTCCCCGATCTGCGCCGCATCGCCCGGCTCCTGGTGCCCGAACTGATCGCAGGGAAACCCGATCACCACCAGCCCCCGCGGCCCGAACTCCCGCCACAGCGCCTCCAGCCCCTCGTACTGCGGCGTGAAGCCACACTTGCTGGCCACATTGACCAGCAACAACACCTTGCCCCGGTACTGCGCCAACGCCTGCGGCTGACCCGACAGGTCCACGAACGGGAAATCGAAGGCAGTGGTCATGGCAGGGAACTCCGTTGGAAAGACCTGATCTTAGAATGCCCTGCCCGGCCCAAACATGCCTTTCGACACAAGCCCCCTCCCGACGGCTCGGGTTACCCTCAAAGACTTGTCTGACCGGAGAACTCCCCTTGACCACCCGTCTTGCCCTCGCCGTCGCCGTGACCCTCGGCCTTGCCCTGCCCGCCTATTCCGCCACCGCCGCCACCCCGGCCGCGACCACCGCCCAGCAGGCCAACCCGTTCTTCGCCGACAGCCCGCTGCCGCTGCACTTCCCGCAGTTCGACAAGATCAAGGACAGCGACTTCGCCCCCGCCTTCGACGCCGGCATGGCCCAGCAGCTCAAGGAAGTGGAGGCGATCGCCAACAACAAGGCCAAGCCGACCTTCGACAACACCCTCATCGCGCTGGAAAAGAGCGGTGAGACCCTGGACCGCGCCACCACCGTCTTCTTCAGCCTGGTCGGCGCCGACACCAACGACGCACGCAAGAAGCTGCAGGCCGACTACTCCGCCCGCTTCGCCGCGCACAGCGACGCCATCGCGCTGAACGGCAAGCTGTTTGCCCGCATCCAGACCCTGTATGACACCCGCACCCAGCTCGGCCTCGACGCCGAAGGCGTGCGCCTGGTCGAGAAGTACTACGAGAGCTACGTCCGCGCCGGCGCCAAGCTGTCCGAAGCCGACAAGACCAAGCTCAAGGAAATGAACGCCGAACTGGCCAACCTGGGTACCAAGTTCAGCCAGAACGTGCTGGCCGAAGTGAACGCTTCGGCGATCACCGTCGATGACGTCAAGGAACTGGACGGCCTCTCGCAGGAGCAGATCTCCGCCGCCGCCGAAGCCGCCAAGGCCCGTGGCCAGGACGGCAAGTACGTCATCACCCTGCTCAACACCACCGGCCAGCCGCCGCTGACCAACCTGGCCAACCGCGCCCTGCGCCAGAAGATCTACGAAGCCTCGGTGACCCGCGGCAGCCGCGGCGGCGAGTACGACAACACCGCCCTGGTCTCGCGCATCATGCAGCTGCGTGCCGACAAGGCCAAGCTGATGGGCTTTGCGAACTTCGCCGCCTACAACCTGACCAACCAGACCGCCAAGACCCCCGAAGCGGTCAACGCCATGCTCGGCCAGCTCGCCCCGGCCGCCGTCGCCAACGCCAAGCGCGAAGCTGCCGACCTGCAGGCGATGATCGACAAGGAACAGAAGGCCGCCGGCAAGCCGACCTTCAAGCTGGAAGCCTGGGACTGGGCGTTCTACAGCGAGAAGGTCCGCCAGGCCAAGTACAACTTCGACGAATCCCAGCTCAAGCCGTACTTCGAAATGAAGAACGTGCTCGAGAACGGTGTCTTCCACGCCGCCCAGCTCGAATTCGGCCTGACCTTCAAGCAGCGCACCGACCTGCCGGTCTACCACGACGACGTCACCGTCTACGACGTGTTCGATGCCGACGGCAGCCAGCTGGCGATCTTCATCTTCGACCCGTATGCACGCGCCTCCAAGCGCGGCGGTGCGTGGATGAACTCCTACGTCTCGCAGTCCGAACTGACCGGCTTCAAGCCGGTGGTCGCCAACCACCTCAACATCCCAAAGCCGCCGGCCGGCAAGCCGACCCTGCTGACCTGGGATGAAGTGACCACCACCTTCCACGAATTCGGCCACGCCCTGCACGGCATGTTCTCGAACGTGAAGTACCCGTATTTCTCGGGCACCTCGGTGCCGCGCGACTTCGTCGAGTTCCCCTCGCAGGTCAACGAGATGTGGGCCGATGACCCGGCCATCCTGAAGAACTACGCCAAGCACTACCAGAACGGCACGGCCATGCCGCAGGCCCTGCTGGACAAGGTCGTCGCCGCCGCCAAGTTCAACCAGGGCTTCGCCACCACCGAATACCTCGGTGCGGCCATGCTGGATCAGCGCTGGCACCAGATCGGCCCGGACCAGGTTCCGGCGGCGAAGGACGTCATGAAGTTCGAAGCCGAGGCCCTGGCCAAGGACGGCATCTTCTACGCGCCGGTCCCGCCGCGTTACAAGACCCCGTACTTCAGCCACATCATGGGCGGCTACTCGGCCGGCTACTACGCCTACATCTGGTCCGAGGTGCTCGATGCCAACACCCAGAAGTGGTTCCGCGAAAACGGTGGCCTGAGCCGCAAGAACGGCGACCACTTCCGCCAGACCCTGCTCTCCAAGGGCGGCAGCGTGGATGCGATGGAACTGTTCCAGAACTTCGCCGGCCATGCCCCGCAGATCGAGCCGCTGCTCGAAAAGCGCGGCCTGACCTCCGGCGACGGCAAGAAGTAAGCGTCCGCCTCAACGACGTGCACAACGAAAAACGCCCGGCAGTGCCGGGCGTTTTTTTGTGCGGCCATCTCATCTCACCGCGGCGCCACATATCCGCCGGGCACGCCGTTCGGCGACAACACCAGCTGCCACAACTGCGCATGGCGGCAGCGGAAGCTTGCCATCGAACCGGCCAGATAGAACCGCCACATCCGGCGGAACCGCTCGTCATAGCGCTGCGCATCCAGCCGCGGCCACGCTGCCTCGATGTTGGCCCGCCACGCCTGCAGCGTCCGGTCGTAATCGGTGCCGAAGTTGTGCCAGTCCTCCAGCACGAACAAACCCTCGAACGCCTCGGTCATCTGCGCTGCCGAGGGCAACATCGAGTTCGGGAAGATGTACTTTGCGATCCACGGGTCGGTGCGATGCCGCGACAGATTACTGCCGATCGAATGCAGCAGGAACAACCCTTCCGGCCGCAGGCAGCGCCGCGCCATCTCGAAATACCCGCGATAGTTCTTGTCGCCCACGTGCTCGAACATGCCTACCGACAGGATCGCGTCGAAGGATTCCTCCACCTCGTGGTAATCCTGCAGCCGTATCTCGATCGGCAACCCCGCGCACAACTGCCGTGCATATTCCGCCTGCTCGTGCGAGATCGTCACGCCCACCCCGGACACGCCGTAGCGCTCGGCCGCGAATTTGAGCGCCTCGCCCCAACCACAGCCGATATCCAGGATGCGTTGACCAGGACGCAGCCCCAGTTTGCGGCAGATCAGATGGAGCTTGGCCTCCTGCGCCGCATCCAGGTCCGTCGCCTCGCGCCAGTAACCGCAGCTGTAGACCAGCCGCTGGCCGAGCATCGCCTCGTACAGATCATTGCCCAGATCGTAATGGCGGCGGCCGACCTCGAAGCTGCCGGCGCCGGCCTGCAGGTTGAACACCCGCGCCTTGAGCGCATCGGCCAGATCGCGCCAGCCGTGCACGCGCTCGTCCAGATGCGCCTGCATCAAGTGGAAGAGGAAGTCGTCCAGCGAGTGGGCGTCCCACTGCCCGTCCATGTAACTCTCGCCCAGGCCCAGCGAGCCTTGGGCCATGACCCGCGCATGGAAGCGCGGGTCGTGCACCGTGATGTCCTGCGGCTGGTCACCATCGACGGTGACCCCCGCTTCATGCAGCAACCCTGTGACCCGTCGTTGCAGCCCAGCGTCCACGTCGCCTCCGTCGGTCAGCCCCGGGCGAACAGCCCCGCCACATCCTGACCCGCGTGCGGCACCAGCACGGCGGCCGGGACGTCCACGGTCTGCGTGCCGTCCGAGTACGGCCCTACCTGGTAGGGCGGGAACACGAAGCGTATCGCAGAGATGCGTCCGTCGGAACCGGTCAGCGGCTGGAACTGGCTGAAGTTGTCCGCGCTGGGCCCGGTGCCATCGGCGATCATCCGGCTGGCGTTGCGCAGGGACTCCTGCATCTGCGCCGGCTCCAGCTCATCGCCGCTCAGGCGTGTGGCCACGCGTTCGCGCAGCTGGTCGGCCACGTAATCGCTGATCGCCTTCCAGCCCTTGTCGTCGGCCACCAGCTTGTCGGCGGTCAGCATCTGCTGCTGCTCCGGCAGCCACACGAAGCGCGCCACCAGCGGCTCACCGTGGGCACCGCCGGTGTACCGGCTGCCATCGGCCGTGACCACCACCAGCTGAGGCGTCTCGAGCACCTTCTCGAAGGTCAGCGAGAGCTCGTAGGGCATGGTCGGCTTGTCATTGCCCAGCCCGTCCAGCGCCTGCTGCAGCTCTGCCCGCGCACTGTCGGCGTAGCCGCCCAGCGCCTTGGCCAGGCCCGGATACCGCGCGATGTCCGGCGGGTAGGTGATCCCGACCACGGCCTGCGGCGAGGTCTCGATCACGTCGCGCAGTTCGACCGGCGCGTCGGGAGCGACCGCGGGTGCGGCCGGTTGGGCAGCCGTGTCGACCGGTGCCGCCGGGGCGTGTGTGTCGCCGTCGCGCTTGCAGCCTGCCAGCACCACCACGCCCATGGCCACGGCCAACGCGCTGGCGCGCAGCGCGCGACGGTTTCCTGCGATGTTCATCCTGAAATCCCCTTGTTGTAACCCACCATCATGATCGGCCATCCCTGAAGCATGACCCGCTGTCGTCATCGGACCAGCAGGTCGTCGTACTCCTCGTGCCGCTGCAGGAACGCCTCAGCGTAAGCGCAGGCCGGCACCACCTTGAATTTCTGTTCGCGTGCATAGCGCAGCGCCACCTTGGTCAACTCACCCGCGATGCCGCGGCCGGCGATCGGCTCGGGCACCTCGGTGTGGGTGATGATCATCCGCTTGCGCTTGATCTGGTAATCCAGCAGCGCCAGATGCCCTTTGACCCGGGCCTGGAACCGGTGATGGGCCAGATCGTGCTCCACCTCGTAAGCCAGTCCGGGCGGCGTGACCGAAGCCATGAGCGGTGTCTCCTGCGGCGACTGCAGCGATAGTGCGCAGCCGGCCGCCATGATCGCGTGAAGCCTGAACAGGGGCAAGCAGCGACGTGATGCGTCACATCCAGCCCTAAAGCCGGGCGCCTTCCTGCCGATATCAGCGTCGGACAGGGCGTAAAAGCTGGCATGGCTTTTGCGAAGACCTGCCTGCACGCACCCGCTTTCCGGAGGTCCGTATGGACAACACCGCACCCGCCCCCACCGCCCACGGCGATGCCGACAGCTCGCTGCTCGAAGGCCTGTTCCAGCTGGCCGTGAACGGCCAGACGCAGGGCTGGGAATTCGACCAGATCGACAACGAGGTCTATGCCCGCCTGCTCAGCACCTATGGCGTGGACGGCAAGAAGGCCGCTTGATCCGCGGCCTTCCAGAGTGCCTGGATACGTACCGGCCTTGGGCCGGTACGCGCCGGCTCAACCGCCGAGGCGGAAGGTCGGGTTACTCAGCTCACGCAGGAAGTGGCTGAAGATGCTCGGCTGCATGGCCAGCATGAACAGCACGCCAAAGGCCGCACCGGCCAGATGTGCACTGTGGTTGATCCGGTCGCCGCCGCGGCGGTCCATCCAGATGCTGTAGCCCACGTAGAACACCGCATAGATGATCGCCGGGGCCGGAATGAACAGCACCAGGATGATCGACCACGGCTTAATCAGGATGAAGGCGAACAGCACCGCCGAGACCGCACCGGACGCCCCCAGGCTGAGGTAGTTCGGGTTCTTCTGGTTCTTCAGGTAGCTTGGCAGGATCGAGACCAGCAACGCGCCCAGGTAGAACGCCGGATAGGTCAGGTAACTGCCGCTCAACTGCAGCATCACCTGTTCGATGAAACCGCCGAAGAAGAACAGCGTGATCATGTTGAACGCCAGATGCGACAGGTCGGCGTGGATGAACCCGTAGGTGATCAGGCGATCGTACTGACGGTTGCGGTCCACTGCCGGCGGCCACAGGATCAGGCGGTCGGCCAGCGCGCGGTTCTTGAACGCCATCCACGACACGATGACGGTGATGGCGATCAGCAGCAGGTTGACTGGGGTCATGTCAGGCTCAGGCGGTGCGGTAGTTGTCGACCATACGATAGCGCTTGGCATACCAACCGAAGGCCAACGCCGCCAGGAAAGCAAAGCCGGCGAAGAAGAACATCAGGAACGCCGCCTCGCTCAACCCGGTACTGGCGATCTGGTGGGTCACCGTATCGTTGCGCACCGCCGCGTTGGACAGCAGCACCCACAGGTTGCCGATGGTGGTGGTCAGGTTCCAGAAGCTCATCACCACGCCCTTCATCGCCTGCGGCGCCTGGCTGTAGGCGAACTCCAGGCCGGTGGCCGAGACCAGCACCTCACCGAAGGTCAGCAGCGCGTAGGGCAGCATCTGCCAGAAGATGGACATGACGTTGCCGCCATCCATCATCACCTGGATACCGCCGACCACGATCCAGGCCAGGCCGCTGAAGGCGATACCGGCGGTCATCCGGCGCAGCGCGGTCGGCTCGAAGCCGAAACGGCGCAGCATCGGGTACAGCACCAGGTTGTTGAACGGGATCAGGATCATCACCAGCAGCGGGTTCAGCGCCTGCATCTGCGAGGCGGTGAACCAGCTCGGCATCGCCATCTGCTGGCCCTGCAGGACCCAGGTCGAGGCCTTCTGGTCGAACAGCGAGAAGAACGGGGTGGTCAGCGCGAAGATCACCAGCACGCGCAGCACCGAGCGCACGCCTTCCACCGCCTCGGCCGGATGCACCGCACGGGCGCGGTCCAGCTGGATCCAGGTGCCGCCGCCGATACCGGCCAGCAGCAGGACCAGCGCGATGCACAGGCAGATCACGATCCCCAGGCTGCCGACCAGGCCCATCGAGGCCACCGCCAGCACCGCACCGAGGATGGCCAGGGTACGGCCCGGCCGCCTCTTGCCCGGCACCTGCGCCGACAGCGCGGTCCGCACGACGTTGCCGAACGAATGCGGGTCCTTCGGCGGCAGCGGGACCAGCACATAGCGCTTGCGGCCCATCCAGAACACGAAGGTGGCCACGAACATCAGGATGCCCGGGATGCCGAAGGCCCACGACGGACCGAGGTTTTTCAGCGCCAGCGGAATCAGCAGCGAGGCGAACAGCGAGCCGAAGTTGATGATCCAGTAGAAGGCGTCGAACACGATCTTGGCCAGATGCTTGTTGCTCTGGTCGAACTGGTCGCCCATGAACGAGGCCACCAGCGGCTTGATGCCGCCCGCGCCGAGTGCGATCAGTCCCAGGCCGACGAAGAAGCCCTGGCGGCTGTCCTCGAAGATGGCCAGGCAGGCATGGCCGGCGCAGTAGATCAGGCTGAACCACAGGATGGTGTGGTACTTGCCGAAAAACTTGTCGGCCAGCCAGCCACCGAGCAGCGGGAAGAAATACACGCCGATCATGAAGCTGTGCATGATGTCCTTGGCCTCGCCGGCCCGGCCATCGGCGGTGATCTCCTGCAGCAGCAGCGAGGTGATCAGGAACTGCACCAGGATGTTGCGCATCCCATAGAAGCTGAAGCGTTCGCAGGCCTCATTGCCGATGATGTAGGGAATCTGGCGCGGCATCTTTCCTTTGCCTGCGCTGGCGGCTGCGATATTGCTCATCCTGTGGGGCTGTCCTGCGAACACGAAAGCACGAAGATTACCGGAAGCCCCTACCCCAGCGCACGCTGCACAGCTGCATGACAGGGGCCGGCGGACATGGCAGGCGGGCTGAAAACGACCCCGCGCGATGCCACCCGTGTCACGGATCGTCGACGGCGGACGCGTAAACTTATCGTTATGCGCACGCACATCACTGGCGGGACCCGACGTTGGACAGGCTGGATCCTGCTGCTGTTGCTGGCGGCCCCCGCCGCCTGGGCGCATGCACGTCAGGCCGACGATGCCCTGCCCTCGCTGAAGATCGCCACGCTGGAACTGCCGACCCAGGATGATGCGCAGTGGCAGCAACGGCGGGACCAGGTACTGCAGTTGCTGGAGTCGATGCAGCCGGACGTGATCGCAGTACAGCGTGTGCTGCAGACCCAGGGCCGCAACCCCGCCTGCTGGCTGGCCAGCCGGCTGCGCTACAGCTGCGACTTCGTCACCGCCGATCCGCCCAGCCAGCCGCTGCGCTACGGAAGCGCGATGCTGACCCGGCTGCCGGTGACCGATGACGCCGTCACCCTGCTGCACCCGCCCGGGCAGTTCAGCGCGGCCGGTATGCTGCGGATCAAGCTGCGCGAGGAACTGATCAACATCTACGTGGCCCGGCTGCGGCCGGAGCCGGACGACACGCAGGTCCGACGGCACCAGACCAGCGATCTGATGACCTGGATCGGCGCCACCGCTGACGGTCTGCCGTCGTTGATCGCCGGCGACTTCTCGGCCGAGATCACCGAGCTGGTCGGCAGCACCCCCGGCTTCCAGCCGGCCCGCAAGAACCCCGGCGAACGCGTGGACCCGCCGTCATTGGCCGGCGCGGCACGCGGCCACGGTCTGGACGTGCTGTTCCAGGTCAAGCACTTCGGTGGCATCCGCCAGGACAGCATCAAGCTGCCGGCCAGCGAGGGCGACGCGGCGGCGATGCGGCTGGGCACCATGGCGACCCTGCGCCTGCAGACGCCGGAGAGCACCGCGGCGCCCTGAGCCGTGCAGCGCTGGTACGCCCAACGAAAAACGGCCAGGCATCGCTGCCTGGCCGTTCGTCTTTCAGATCACCGTGCCGATCAGGCAATGGCTTCCTGATAACGACGCTCGACTTCGTTCCAGTCGACGACGTTGAAGAACGCACCGATGTATTCCGGGCGACGGTTCTGGTACTTCAGGTAGTACGCGTGTTCCCACACGTCCAGAGCCAGGATCGGCGTGTTGCCGTCCATCAGCGGGCTGTCCTGGTTGGCGCTGCTTTCCACCACGACCTTCTTGTCCGGGGTGACGCTCAGCCAGGCCCAGCCGCTGCCGAAGCGGGTCAGGGCTGCCTTGGTGAAGGCTTCCTTGAACTTTTCCAGGCCGCCCAGCTGCGAATCGATGGCCTTGGCCACATCGCCCACCGGTGCGCCGCCGCCGTTGGGCGACATCACGGTCCAGAACAGGGTGTGGTTGGCATGGCCGCCGCCGTTGTTGCGCACGACGCCCTGCAGGTTTTCCGGAAGGGACTTGGTCTTCTTGACCAGCTCTTCAACCGGCAGGTCGGCATATTCGGTGCCTTCCAGCGCGGCGTTGACGTTGTTGATATACGTCTGGTGATGCTTGGTGTGGTGGATTTCCATCGTCGCTGCGTCGATATGCGGCTCGAGCGCGTCGTAGGCGTAGGACAGCTTGGGGAGGGTATAGGCCATGTGGTTCTCCTGATAGCTCACTCACCCGGCAAAGACCGGGCGTTGCGGAGTCGATGATGGGGATGGCCGGCAAGCTTACCAAGGGTCATGTAAAGGAAACCTCGTCCTGCGCGGTCGATCCGGTGTCGGGACCGTTACGCGTCAGTGACGGTGCATGCAGGTGCAGCGGACACGCTACCGCGCAGCAGGGCCGTTCGGCTGGGCCTCACCGTGACGGGCGATGATCGCAGTAGAGTAGTCCCCTCGCCCATCGCCCCTGGCCCCTCATGCGCAAGCCGCTGCTGTTGTTGATCGCCATCGTGCTGCTGATCGGTGGCCTGGCCGCCATCAAACTGGCCCAGCGCCCGCCCGCGCCGCAGTTCGCCCCGTCGCTGACCCAGCCCGACAGCGCGCCGGCCGTGCGCGCGCCGACGACATCGAGCGGGACGACGCATGATCCCCTGCCCCCGTTCCTGCCCGCCGAAGCGCGCGACACCATCGCGCTGATCCAGCGTGGCGGTCCGTTCCCGCATCGGCAGGACGGCAGCATCTTCAGCAACCGCGAACAACGCCTGCCACAGCGGCCGCGCGGCTACTACCACGAATACACGGTGGACACGCCCGGCGCCGGCAATCGCGGCGCGCGGCGTATCGTCACCGGCGGCACACCCCCTACTGGCTGGTTCTATACCGATGATCACTATGAAACGTTCCGCAGTTTCGACGTTCCACCTGCCGGGAGCTGGCAATGACGCATGACGGATTCGAGTTGGGCCTGCACGACATCAACAACGCCGGCATCTATGCGATCGGCAATGACGATGTCGCCCCCTTGTCGGCGGCAATGCGCGATGCCGGCTTGCGCGTGATCCAGATCGATCTGGCCGGCTGCCAGGACAAGCGCACGCTGCTGATGCGGCTGGCCGCACGCCTGGATTTTCCGACCGGCTTCGGCGGCAACTGGGATGCACTGACCGACAACCTGCGCGACCTGG
This sequence comes from Stenotrophomonas sp. PUT21, assembly GCF_052232875.1. Taxonomy (NCBI): domain Bacteria; kingdom Pseudomonadati; phylum Pseudomonadota; class Gammaproteobacteria; order Lysobacterales; family Lysobacteraceae; genus Stenotrophomonas; species Stenotrophomonas sp. PUT21. Next base: position 2,444,720 of record NZ_CP197645.1, read on the forward strand.
CGTGGCTGCCGGCCAACGGCTATGCCCTGTTCTTCAACGACGCCGATGCGCTGCGCAGCGAGGCGGGCGCGGAGTTCGACACGCTGCTGGAGGTGCTGGACGAAGCCAGCCGCTACTGGGGCGACAGCAATGTGCCGTTCTGGGCGTTCGTGGCCCTGCGCGATGCAGACGTGGAACTGGGCGAGGACGCCGCGACGCCGTAACCGCCTCTCGGGGTAGAGCCGCGCCATGCGTGGCTGTGACGCCCCATGATGCCTGACCCGAGGGCACCCACCCTCGGGGTGCTCCATCCGCCGATGAGGCGCAGCTTCATCGGCTGCCGTTGTCTTCCTGCAGGTCTTTCTTGAACGGAATATCCGGCGGCGGGCGCGCGATGGCCGGCTGATCCTGCATGTTGGGATCGCTCAGGCCACACCCGCCACCGAACTGCAACACGGAAATCACGCAGGAAATCGACGAGCTCGTGCCCGGGATCGGAATCTCCACGGCCTTGATGCCCTTGCGGACCCATTCGGCCAGCAACGATTCGTTGGGCGCCCAGTACTTGTCGAACGAGGTCGGGGTGTAGTCGTAGGGCGGGCGCTTGAGCCACGTACCCGATTGCGCGATGCGCTCCTTGCTCCAGCCGTCTTTTTCGCCGCCCGGTGCGCCACGCTCGCTGTTTGCGTGCCCGTCCTGGCCAGGCACGCGCACGCTGCCGTCGGCCTTGAACAGGCTGCCGCCCGTACCTTGGGTCGCACTCACGGCCCGGCCATTGAGGTCGGCATCCTGCGGATGATTGGCCGCACCCCAGTCGTCGGAACGGTTGGGCGTGGTCCAGCTGCCTGGCGGCGCTTTGGAGGGGCTCGCCGGCGCCCGCGTTGCAGCGGACGCCGAGGACGTACTCGCAGCAGTGCTGGCGCGGGTGGCGGCCGGAGCCGTCGCCGTACTGCTTGCGGCAACCGGTGCGGGCGGTGCCGGGCGCGGTGCGGCGTTGGGCACCGCGCGTTCGCGCACGGCGACCTCCGGCGATCGGCCGGGGACGGCCACCTCGCGCGTGGGCAACGTGGCCACACTCACCGCCGGTGCGGTCACCGGTCGGATCTCGCGTTCGCGCACCTGCACGTCACGTTGCGGCACGGCGGCCTCCACCCGCGGCCCGGAAATGGCCACGGTCGGTGTCGGCGCGTCGATCACAGTGACCTGCCGTTCCTGCACGCTCACTTCAGGCGTGCGCAACTGCGGCTCGGCCAGGCGCGGCGCCGGCACAGTGGCACGCGGCGCCGGCGCATCAACCGTGACCACGGTGCGCTCACGGACGGCAACCTCCTGGGGCTCGCGCGTCATCACACGCACCTCGGTGCGCGGCACGCTGGTCGGCGGCACAACGAAATCCGTCGTGGCCTGGGCCACCTCCGTCGCCTGGACGGGCTGCTCCACCGCAGGCGTCGCAGGCGCGGGCGGCGCCGGTTGCGGCTCGCTCGGCGGCGCCGGCGCTGCGGTCGGCTGCGGGGCCGAGGCTGCCTGCGCATCGGCCTCGGCCTGCGCCATCGCCTGGGCATTGGCCATCGCCGCAGCGATCGCCGCTTCCGCCGTGGCCGGCTCGGCAGCGGCGGGTTGCGCGCCTTCCTCCTGCTGCGGCGTGCCGCGCCCAACAAACGCCACCTGCACACGCCCGCTCTCGCCGCCCTGGTCCGGCTCGCTGGGCGGCCGGATCAAAGCCACCCACAGCAACAGCAGCGCGAACATCAGATGCAGCAGCGCGCTGATCACCGCCGAGGTCCAGCGCATCCAGCGCTGATCACGCGGTGCGGGATCCCAGCCCTGCCAGAGCAGGCGGCGCATCGCCTGGGCGAAACTCAGTTCCGGCAGGCGTCCGCCGTGGGGAACCGGCTCACGCTGGGCCAGCTCGGCAAGTACTTCGCTGGCGCGCAACGGCCGCGGCAACGGGGATAACGCACGCAGCCACAGGCCCCACCCGTATGGGAGGCCCGTGGTTTTTTCGAGAATGCGCTTGTCCGGCTGGCGAGCCAGCAGCCAATCGAGGATGTCGTCAGCCCGGCGCAGTGGCACGCAGCGGGATCAGGCAGCCGTGCCGCGGGGAATGTACGGCGCGTCGCCACTCTCGTGGTCGGTCGCGTCGCGCACCGCGGTGATGCCGGGCACCCGTCCCATCAGGGTCTTTTCGATACCCTGCTTGAGCGTGACATCGGCCATGCCGCAGCCTTGGCAGCCGCCGCCGAAGCGCAGCAGCACCACGCCCTCGGCCGAGACTTCCTGCACCGCGACCTTGCCGCCGTGCGAGGCCAGCTGCGGATTGACTTCGTTCTCCACCACCCAGCGCACGCGCTCGACCAGGGAGGAGCCTTCGGTCGGCGCCTCACCCTTGATCTTGGGGGCCTTGATGGTCAGCTGCTGGCTGCCGGTGGCGTTGGTGACGAAATCGATCTCGGCACCATCGAGCCAGGCCACGCTGGTGGCGGCCACATAGAGGGTGAAGCCATCGCAGTCCACCGCCCACTCGTCACCGAGCAGCTCGCCGGGATCGGCAAACTCCAGGCGGGCATCAGCGCGCGGGGTACCCGCATCGACGGCGGTCAGGCGCACGCCCATGCCGGGCACGGCCTCACGTTCGATCAGCTTGCGGAAATAGGATTGGGCAGTGTCGGATATCTGGATCATCGGGCTATTCTAGCCAATCCCTTGTTATGCGCTCATTCGGTTTATACACCGGACCGCGCATTGTTCAGTCATCCAGATGTGGAGGAACCCATGGCCGACCTGATTCCGCTGGCGCAAGCCCATTGCGTGCCGCGTAAAGGCAGCGACCACAAGCTCGGCGCCGCCCGGGTCACCGAGCTGCTGGCGCAGATCCCCGGGTGGGAGCTGGCCGAGGCTGGCCAGGCGCTGACCCGCACCTTCCGCTTCGACAACTACCACGGCACCATGGCCTTCGTGAATGCCCTGGCCTGGGTGGCCCATCGCGAAGATCACCACCCGGACCTGGGCGTGCATTACGACCGCGCCGTGGTGCGCTTCTCCACCCATGACGTGGGTGGCCTGAGCGAAAACGACTTCATCTGCGCGGCAAAAGCCTCGGCCCTGACGGAGTAAGCCCATGAAACTGCAGTACATCGCGTTGTCCAGCATTGCCCTGGCCGCCCTGGCCGGCTGCAACAAGACGCCGGCCGAGCCGGCCGCCCCGGTCGCGGCGCCCACCGAGGTTGCCGCGGTCAAGACACCACCGCCGGAGTACCCGATCGAACTGGCCTGCCAGGGGATCGGCGGCACCAGCACCTTCAAGGTGACCATCGCCGCCGACGGCCAGCCCAGCCAGGTCCAGCTCGCCAGCGGCAGCGGCAACGCCCAGCTCGACGAGCAGGCGCAGAAGGCCGTGCAGGCCTGGCAGTTCAAGGCCGCCACCCGCGCCGGGCAGACGGTTTCGACCACGATCCAGGTCCCGGTCAGCTTCAATCCGCCGCAGCCCAAGCCCGACCAGTGCTTCGCGGTCGAAGAACGGCTGCGTCGCGGCGGCTGATCGCCGCTTTGTTGTGAGGTCAGCCGCCGCAAACCGCGCATCATGGATCGTCAAGGCGCCCGTCGGATCAACGCGTCGCCACGCGCCCGGTGAACACCGCCCCCACGCAGCACCGCATTTGAGCGGTGCGCTGCGGAGGTTGGGATCGCATGGCGCACTTTTCTCGTACAAGGACGCGTTGGCGGATGCCTGATATTTCCAGTGAAAACGTATGGATCGCCCTGGCGGTCACGTTGGCCGCCGGCCTGGCCACCGCGCTGGGCAGCCTCATGGTGCTGTTCTCGCGCCGGCCCAACCCGCGGCTGCTGGCGTTCGGCCTGGCCTTCGCCGGTGGCGCGATGGTCTTCGTCTCGCTGACCGAGATCCTCAACAAGGCGATCGACTCGTTCACCCAGGCCTACGACGCCCGGCTGGGCTTCGCGTATGGCACTGCAGCTTTCCTGGTCGGCGTGCTGCTGATCGTGGTGATCGACCACCTGATCCCGAACCCGCACGAAAGCCTGGACAAGCAGGACCCGCTGTTCCGCGACAACAACAAGGCCTACATCAAGCGGGTCGGCCTGCTGACCGCCGTGGCGATCACCGCGCACAACTTCCCCGAGGGCCTGGCGACCTTCTTCGCCACGCTGGAAAGCCCCTCGGTCGGCATGCCGCTGGCCTTCGCCATCGCCATCCACAACATTCCCGAGGGCATCGCGATCGCGGTGCCGGTGTATTTCGCCACCCAGAACAAGTTCTATGCGTTCGGCGCCAGCCTGCTCTCAGGGCTCGCCGAGCCGATCGGCGCGGCGATCGGCTATGTGGCCCTGTCCGGGGTGCTCAACCACGCCACCTTCGGCTGGGTGTTCGGGATCATCTCGGGTGTGATGGTGTTCCTGGCCCTGGACGAACTGCTGCCGGCGGCCAAGCGCTATGCCAAGGGCCACGAGACCGTGTACGGTCTGGTGGCCGGCATGGGCAGCCTGGCGATCAGCCTGGTGCTGTTCAAGTGGTGATGGGCCCGGGCGCCCGCCGGTTCATTTCAACCGGTTCAGCACCTCCACCAGCTCCTCGGCCAGCGGTGCATTGATCAAATAGGGCGTCTTGCCCGCGTCCAGCGCGAACTCCAGCGAGGCTGCATGCAGGAACAGCCGTTTCAGGCCGATCTGCTCACGAAGCCGCTTGTTGACGTCCGGATCGCCGTATTTGTCGTCACCGGCCACCGGATGACCCAGGTGCTGGGCGTGCACGCGGATCTGGTGGGTGCGGCCGGTCTCGATGCGGACCTCGCAGTACGAATGGCCGCCTTTGCGCTCCAGCACCTTGAAGTGGCTGATCGACTCCTTGCCGATCGGATTGACCTGCACGTGGCGCTCGCCGCCCTGGCGCAGACCCACGTGCAGCGGGGCGTCCACGGTCATGGTGCCATCGGGCATGCGGCCGGCCAGCAGGGTCAGGTAGCGCTTGCGGATGCCGGCGCCGTGGTCTTCACGCAGCAGCGCCTGCAGCTCGCTCAGGGCCGAGCGCTTCTTGGCCACGATGAGCAGGCCGGAGGTATCCCGATCCAACCGATGCACCAGTTCCAGGGTCTTGCCCGGGCGCAATGCGCGCAGCGTTTCGATCGCCCCGAAGCTGATGCCGCTGCCGCCGTGGCTGGCCACGCCCGACGGTTTGTTCAACGCCAGCAGCCGATCGTCTTCGAACACGATGGCATCTTCCAGACGTTTCATGAACGCAGCGGGCGGACCGGCTTTGTCGCCTTCCTCGTTGAGACGAACCGGGGGAACCCGAACTTCGTCGCCGCCCTCGAGCTTGCGCTCGGCCTTGGCGCGGCCGCCGTTGACGCGGACCTGGCCACTGCGCACGAGCTTGTAGATCAGGCTGCGCGGTGCACCCTTGAGCTGGCCGAGCAGGAAGTTGTCCAGGCGTTGCCCGGCGCGGTCGGCCGGGACAGTGATGATACGTACGCTGGTCATGGCTTCAGCGGCTTTGGGGGTGGGCTCGGTAACGGTCATTGGCCTTTTATTCTGTTACACTCGGCGGGCGAGATAAGGGATTGATTTCGTTGGAAGTTGCTCTGGGCCAGAAGCCCGACTTCCCTCGATTCCGGCACAGTGCGCAGCCACCGCCCCCGGGGCGGCCATGTTAGCGGCTCACCGGCGGTCCCGGCCATCGCCGGATGTCTGACACGCATTCGCGCTGAACATGTCCCTGTGGCGCTCCAGCCTGGCTGAAAGCTGCCTCCGGCCCCGTTACACCCAAACCAAAACAAATGAAGCGCTCCCGCGGCCTGCCGTGGTGTCGTAGCGCTGGAAACCCAAGCCGCCCTCCCCGCGCATGCGCGATGGGCGGTGAAGCGTGACCAGAAGCGAAACCCCATGGCGTTCCGCGCGGTAGCAGCGCGCGAGGAACGCAAGAATGAAGCGAATGCTGATCAATGCCACGCAGGCTGAAGAGCTGCGGGTAGCCATCGTGGATGGCCAGACGCTGTACGACATCGACATCGAACAGCCGTCCAAGGAACAGAAGAAGTCGAACATCTACAAAGGCCGCATCACGCGCCTTGAGCCTTCACTGGAAGCGGCCTTCGTCGAATACGGCGGTGAGCGCCATGGCTTCCTGCCGCTGAAGGAAATCTCCCGCGATTACTTCCAGGCTGGCGTCGACCACAACAAGGCCGGCATCCGTGAGCTGCTGCGTGAGGGCCAGGAAGTCGTGGTCCAGGTGGACAAGGAAGAGCGCGGCAACAAGGGCGCCGCCCTGACCACGTTCATCTCGCTGGCCGGCCGCTACATGGTCCTGATGCCGAACTCGCCGAGCGCCGGTGGCGTCTCGCGTCGCATCGAGGGCGAAGACCGCGCCGCGCTGAAGGACGCGCTGGACAAGCTGAACATCCCCGACGACATGGGCGTGATCATCCGCACCGCCGGCGTCGGCCGCGATGCCGAAGAGCTGCAGTGGGATCTGGACTACCTGCTGCAGGTCTGGAAGTCGATCGCCGAAGCGGCGCTGACCAAGCCGGCCTCGTTCCTGATCTACCAGGAATCGCGCCTGATCGTGCGCGCCCTGCGTGACTACCTGCGCGCCGATGTCGGCGAGATCCTGGTGGACACCGAGGAGCTGTACGAGACCGCCCAGGAGTTCATGCAGCAGGTGATGCCGCAGACCCTGCGCAAGCTCAAGCATTACAAGGACGACATCCCGCTGTTCAACCGCTTCCAGATCGAATCGCAGATCGAAGGCGCGTATGAACGCAACGTCCGCCTGCCGTCCGGCGGCTCGATCGTGGTCGATCAGACCGAAGCGCTGACCGCCATCGACGTGAACTCCTCGCGCGCCACCAAGGGCAGCGACATCGAGGACACCGCCTTCCAGACCAACCTGGAAGCGGCCGAAGAAGTGGCCCGCCAGCTGCGCCTGCGCGATCTGGGCGGCCTAGTGGTCATCGATTTCATCGACATGGCCTCCAACAAGCACCAGCGCGAAGTCGAGAACCGCCTGCAGAACGCGCTCAAGTACGACCGTGCGCGCGTGCAGCTGGGCCGCATCTCGCGCTTTGGCCTGATGGAAATGAGCCGCCAGCGCCTGCGTCCGAGCCTGGGCGAATCCAGCCAGATCGTCTGCCCGCGTTGTGACGGCCATGGCCGCATGCGCAGCGTGGAGTCGCTGTCGCTGTCCATCATCCGCGTGGCTGAAGAGCATGCGATGAAGGAGAACACCGGGCAGGTGCTGGTCCAGGCCCCGGTCGAGATCGCCAACTACCTGCTCAACGAAAAGCGCAGCGCGCTGCGTGAGATCGAACAGCGCCATGACGCGCCGATCGTGATCGTCGCCGACGAGCAGCTGCACACCCCGCATTACGAAGTGACCCGCCTGCGCGAGAACGAGCTGGGCGAAGAAAGCGGCAAGCCGAGCTACCAGCGCGGCACCCCGCGCAAGCTGCCGGTGCACGCACTGACCAAGGCCCAGCTGAACATCCCGGTCGCCCCGGTGGTGACCCAGGTCAAGCACAGCCAGCCGGCCCCGGTCCGTGAAGCGCCGGAACCGGAAGCCGCACCGGCGCCGGTCGCCGCCCCTGTGGCCGCCCCGGCCGCCACCGGCGTGGTGGGCTGGCTCAAGCGCATCTTCGGTGGTGAGCCGGCCCCGGCCGCGACCCCGCAGCCGAGCAGCCGCCCGGGCCAGGACGGCAACCGCAACGGTCGCAACAAGGACCGCAACGGCAAGGACCGCAATGGCCGCCGCGATGAGCGTGGCGAGCGTGGCGGCAACGGAAATGCGCCGGCCCAGGGCCGTGGCAAGGACCGCGGTGAGCGTGGCGAACGTGGCCCGAAGGGCGAGCGTCGCGACGAGCGCCGTCAGGACAGCGCTGCCGCACCGGCCAACGGCACGGCCGCCCAGGTGCAGGCACCGGGCCAGGGCAAGCCGCGCAACGAACAGCAGCCGGCCAAGCCGCGCAATGACCAGCAGCAGCCGAAGCTGAAGCAGAAGCAGGGCCAGAACGGCCAGGCCAAGCCGCAGCACAACGACGGCGACAAGCCGGCCGCGAGCGAGAAGCCCGCGCGCCAGTCGCAGGCCGATGCACCGAAGCCGACCACCGCTGCACCGGTCGCTGCCGACGCCGCCGTGATCGCTGCGGCTGCGGTGGTGGCTACCGATGCCGGCGCCCCGGCTGCCCACGTGCAGGAAGCGGCCAAGGCCGCTCCGGCCGAGGACGCGCAGCTCGGCACGAACGACGCTGCCGAACAGGGTGACGCCCCGGCCAACGCCGAAGACGGTACCGGCGAAGGCGCTTCGCGTCGTCGTCGCGGCCGTCGTGGTGGCCGTCGTCGTCGTCGTGGCAATGGCGAGCAGGCTGCCGGCAGCGATGGCCTGAACGGTGATGACAACGGCCTGGATGACGAGGGCGATGACCAGGATGGCGACCAGGACGGCGATACTGCCGCCCCGGCCGAGCGCCAGGTCGCCAACAACGGTCAGCCGCAGCCGGAGTTCGAGTTCGATGACGAATCCGGCAACGCGCCGGCCGCCGCACCCGCGCCGGTCCAGGCACCGCGCCCGGCCCCGGTGGCGGCAGTCGCTGCCGCGGCGCCAGTCGCTGTGGTCAGCAGCCCGGTCGTGACCGCCGGCCAAACCGAGCCGACCCCGGCGCCGGTGGCTGCACCGGTCGCCGAAAAGGCACCGACCCCGGTCGTTGAAAAGGCCGCTGCCCCGGCAGCCGAACCGGTCGCCGAGAAGGCCACGGCCTCCTACAACGACCCGGTGCCGTTCGTGGAAAGCCCGAAGCCGACCCCGGCCGCTGCCCCGCCGGCTGCACCGGTGGAAGCACCGCGTGCGGTTGAACCGGTGGCTGCTCCGGTGGCTCCGGTGGCTCCGGCTCCGGTCGCGGCTCCAGCACCGGCTCCGGTCGTTGCCCTAGTGGCTCCGGCCCCGGTTGCTGCTCCGGTAGCCCCGGCTCCGGTTGCTGCTCCGGTGGCTCCGGCTCCAGTTGCTGCTCCGCCAGCCCCGGCTCCGGTCGCTGCTCCGGCGGCCCCGGTCGTTGAGACCGCCCCGGAGGAAGTGAAGGCGCCAACCGCCGCGCCGGTGCAGACCAGCATGCTGGATGCCGTCGATGCGACCCAGGCACCGGCACAGCCGGCGGCCCCGCAGGCCCGCACCGAATCGGCCCCGGCCGACCCGGTCGTGCATAACGGGCAGCTGTTCGGTTCGGCCGCCAGCGAAACCCCGGCCGCGACCAACGCCGCCGAACAGGCCGCGCAGGCCGAGGCCCGCGAGGACATCCCGACCGATGCCCCGCAGGCCGAGGAAGGCGACAAGGCCGACCAGGAAAAGAAAGACACGCTCTGATCCTGAGTGAGTGACGCAACAATCAGACAGCGGCCTTCGGGCCGCTGTCTGCGTTTGGGGTGTTGGATGACGTAGCAGACAGCGTGCGTCAGGCGGTCCTGGTGGCGGCGCTGAGAGCATCCACGCATCGGACGCATCAAGGGCGCATCAAGGGCGCATCACCGTCACGCGCGGATCGTGCATCGCAGGCAACACAGGTAGATCCACGCCATGCGTGGAGTCGGCCGTTTGCTGGCTACGCCGTCACCGACAACGCGGCGCGCACCTCAGGGCGTCGTCGCCCCGGCATTCCCGGTGTCTGGCGCGAACTGCAGCCGGGTCCACACGCCGTAATGATCCGAGGCCCAGCGGCCGTCGGCGTACGGCTGGTCGAACAGGAGCTTCGCTTCGCGTGCGAGCAATCGGTCCTGCTGGAAGAAGATGTGGTCGATCCGCGACGGCGCGTCGTAATAATGCCGGTTGAGCGTGCTCACCTGGGCCAGCTCGTTGTTGACGTGCACGCTGCCGTAGCTGTCGCCGTAGTGATTGCGCAGCTCGCTCAGATCGCCGGCATCCACCAGCGCATTGAAGTCCCCGGCCACGACCACCGGCGCGTCGCCCGCGGTCTGCGCGATGAACGTCAACAGATCCGCCACCTGCTCCCCGCGGATGCGGCTGCCCACCTCATCCGAGCGCTCGTTCAAGTGCGTGGCATAGACGTTGACCGGCCGACCGTCCACATCGATGCGCAGATGCGCCACGGTGCGGTAGTCGTTGATCGGTGCCAAGAGATGGTCGTTGCGCGTCAGCACCGGGCGCCGGGTCAGCAGCGCATTGCCATAGCGCTTGAAACGCCCCGGCGGATCGGTGGAAACGAACTGATACTCATAGCCCAGCTTGCGCGCCAACCAGGCGGCCTGGTTGCGCACATGGGGCTTCTGGATCACCTCCTGCAACGCGATCGCATCGGGCTGCAGGGTCTGCAGCTCACGCAGGATCACCTGGCGGCGGGCCGGCCAGTTCTCGCGGTCGTGGTGCAGGTTGAAGGTGACCATGGTCATCTCCTGCCCGGCCCCTGCCCCTGCCCCGGCGCCCTGCGCCAGCGCGATCAACGGCGCGAACGCCAGCACGGCGGCCAGCAGGCCGCACCTCATCATCGTCATCTGCCGCATTACGGTGCCTTGCGTTCCGCCCGGCGTACCGACGCCGGAATCTCGATCTCGACCTTGGCCGGCACCTGCATCACGCGCAGCTCGCCGCCCACCCATTCCGCGGGCTCACCATTAACGGTGGTCGCGCCCGGCTCGCCGCTGTAAGGCCACGGCAGCACCACGCCACCGGCCGGTGGGATCAAACCGGCCGATACGGTCAGGGTCAGCTGCTTGTCGTTGCGGACCAGTGCATAGTTGAGCTGGCCGTTCGGGGTGCGCAGGCCCTGCACGCCGACGCCCTTGCCTTCCAGCCAGCGTGACGGCACGCCGGCGGCCAGCACCAGGCTGTCGTCGATGTCGCGGCTGTAGGCGAACATGTCCAGCGCCGAGCGCACGAAGTCCGAGGCCACCCAGGCGTGTGGCAGGTCGCCGAGGAAGAACGGCTTGCGCGGCGTGCGCGAGACCACTTCGGCCCACTGGTTCCATGGCTGCGGTGCGCGGTCCTTGAAGAAGAATTCGGTCGCCTGCCAGGCGCGGTCGCGCCAGCCCAGGCGCACGAACGCGGCCACGTTGCGCCACTCGTACGGGGTGTAGTCCTTCCACTCGCGCTTGCCATCGCGGCGCGCTTCGAACTCGCTCCAGTAGCGCTCGAAGGTGTTGTTCAAGTACGGCTGCGGCAAACGCCCCTGCTCACCGGCCGGGGCCAGTGCGATGGTGGTCGAGGTGGCATCGAAATCGCCCAGCTCGGCCGAACCGGGCAGATAGTCGATCCTGTGCTGTGCAGTTGCTGCCAGCAGCGAAGCCTGCAGGTCGTCACGGAACTGATCGCGCGACTCGCTGATCTGCATCGCCTCGGCTTTGCCCAGCGTGCCGGCGATGATCGCCGCATCCTTGTAGCCCCGCAGCGCCCAGAAGTTGTCCCAGTACGAATGCATCGGCTTGGCCGAATAGCCTTCGTGACTGATCGACACCGGCATCATCCCGTAGAAGGCGGGGTTGCGCGCGCGGTTCTCTTCGGTGCGCTCGCTCAGGCGCAGCTGCTCCATGTACTGGTAGGCGCCCTGCACGTGCGGCCACATCACCTCCAGGAAAGTGGTGTCGCCGGTATAGCGCCAGTACTCGGCGATGTTGAAGATCAACTCGCCGTGGCTGTCGTTCTCCGGCACCGGATCGCTGCCGCGCGCGTCCACGCAGCACGGCACCTTGCCGTTGTCGAACTGATACGGCGCGTACCAGTTCACGTACTGGCGCACGGCGTCGCTGCGGCCCATGCGCAGCAGGCCTTCGGAAATCATCGCGCCATCGCGGATCCAGCTGCGCGAGTACGAGCGCGTGCCCGGCTGCAGGCTGGGGCCGATCCGCGAGATCAGCATGTGCGCCAGCGCGGTACGCAGCGTATCGGCCAGCGGCTTGCCGGCGGCCGGCACCTGCAGCGTCACCTGGTCCAGCTTGGTCCGCCACATCGAGGCGACCTGCTGCTGGGCCTTGGCCGCATCGAACGCCTTGGGCATGGCCCAGGTGCCGGTCTGCGGCAGCACGATGGCGACCTCACGGCTCTGGCCGGGCTCGAGCTTCCAGCGGTACAGCAGCGCGCCCGAGGCCAGCCCCGTTCCGTCCTTCACTTCGGTGGTGCCCGGCAGCTTGCCACTGGCCAGGTGGACCACGTCCAGCTTGCTGTCGAAGGCGGTGGCGAAGGCCGCATCCGGTGCCTGCGCCGGGTACAGGCGCGGCTTGCCGTTCACATCGACGTGGGTCGGATCGACCGACAGGTTGTCGATCCGGCTGACGCCCCCGACGGTGTTGAGGAACTGGGTCGGCGGATTGACCTGCCACGGGCGCACCGCCAGGGCCAAAGTGTATTCGTGGGCCACCTTGTCCGGGTTGCGCAGGGTGTAGCGACCGACCAGCTGTGCGTTGTCCGGCGTGCCCTGCACGAAGCCGGTGACCTGCAGGCCGGCCTTGTCGTGGGTCCAACCGACATTGGCGATCGGCAGGTAGTCATCCTGCAGCGACTGGCTCGTCTTGACGTCGGCCCAGCTCAGCAGCTTGTTGTCGACCAGCACGAACGGCTCGACGCTGAAGCTGGACTTGGCCACTTCCAGCGCACCGTCTTCGCCGATCAGGGCCTGCTCGCGACCGCCATCCAGCCCGAGCAGCGTCCAGTACGGCTGTTCACCGGTGAAGCCACGTGGCACTGAACCGCGTGGCAGGTCGGCGCCGACCGAGCGGACGAAATCATTGGGGGTATCGGCGAACTCGAGCGGCTTGAGCGTGATGTCACGAATGCCATAGCGCCAGCTCGGGCCGCCTTTGAGATCGAAGCGCAGATAGCGCGCTTCGGTATCCGGCAGCGCCAGCCAGTCGCGGCCACCACCGCCGGCGGTGACCTCACGGCGCGTGTCCCAGCTGCGCCCATCGGCCGAAGAGCGCACCTCATAACGCGTGGCCTCCAGCCCGGGCAGCCACTCGATCACCGCCCCGCCGAACTCACGCACCTTGTGCAGGTCCAGTGTGATGGTCTGCTCGGCCACGCCGCCGCTGATCCAGACCGTGTCCGGCTTGCCATCGACGATGCGGTTCTGCAGCGCGGTGGCGGTATCGGCGATCACCGAGGGGCTCAGCGAGGAAGTGTCGGCCGGCGGCAGGCCCTGCAGCGTGAGCCGGTCGAAACAGACCGTGCCCTTGCCACCGACCTTGCTGTAGATGGTGAACTCCATCGCGGCGCTGCGCTTGAGTGTCGGGTCCTTCTCCGGGCCCCAGGCCTTGTCGATCTGGCGCTTGCGGTACTGCACCTGCGTCCAGGCTTTGGGGAACGCATAGCCGGGCCGGTTGACCCACCACACGTTGTCGCCACTGGCGTCGATCAGCTTGAACTGCAGGTCGTTTGCCGGGGAGTCACCGCGCAGCTGGAAGCCGAACTGGTAATTCTCCGGGTACTGGATGCCCAGCTCGCGGCGGATGCCGACGTAGCCGGACACGTTGTGGAAGTCGTAATCCAGGCACAGCGCGCGGCCGCCACCGTTGCCGGCGACGCTGCGCAGCGAGCCGCTGACCTGGTCGGAGACGACCAGCTTCCACGGGGTCATGTCATCGAAGCTGTCCAGCACCTTGGGTGCGGGCAGCGCCGGTGTCGCCGGCGGTGCGGCCGAGGCCGCCAGTGACCAGACCAGACCCAGACCCACCGCGACGACGGCATGCTTCACCCTTTGACACTCCCCAGCAACAGACCTTGGATGTAATAACGCTGCAATGCCAGGAACAGCAGCAGCACCGGAACCACCGTGACCACCGCGCCGGCCATCATCATTTCAACGTCCATGATGTGCTCGCGCGAGAGCGTGGCCAGGGCCACCGGGAGAGTGTAGTGCTCCTGGTCGGTCAGCACGATCAAGGGCCACATGAAATCGTTCCACGCGGCCATGAAGGTGAAGATCGACAGCGTCACCAGCACCGGCTTGAGCATCGGCAGCACGATCTGGAAGAAGATCCGCAGCTCCCCTGCCCCGTCGATCCGGGCCGCTTCGAGCAGCTCATCCGGGATCGAACGGGCGTACTGGCGGACCAGGAAGATGCCGAACACGGTCGCCAGCGCCGGCACGATCACACCGCCGAAGTTGTTGACCAGGCCCAGCTGCTTCATCAGCAGGAACAGCGGCAGCATCGCCACCTGTGCCGGGATCACCAGCGCGGCCAGCAGCAGCTGGAAGATGCGCTCGCGGCCGGCGAAGCGCAGCTTGGCGAAGGCATAGCCGGCCATGGTGTTGAGCAGCAGCGAGCCGAAGGTGATCGCCAGCGACACCATCAGGCTGTTGACGAAGTTGTTGGCCATGCCGGTACGCGCGAACAGCTCATGGTAGTTCGCGGTCGTCAACGACGAGGGCAGCAGCGGCGGCGGGAAATGCGCCGCCTCGCCGGTCGGCATGAACGACACCGACAGCATCCACAGCAGCGGCGCCAGGCTCAGCGCGGCCAGCACCAGCAGGCCACCATTGACCCACCAGGCATGCCAGCGCGATTGACCGATTTCACGACTCATACCAACTGCCTCTTGCGGCCGAAACGCAGCATGATGCTGGTCACGCCCAGGATGATCAGGAACAGCAGGAACGCCACTGCGGAGGCGCGACCCAGGTTCCACCACTTGAAGCCTTCTTCAAACATGAAGTACAGCACGCTCACGGTGCTCTGCAGTGGGTCGCCACGCGTCATCACGTAGGGCTCAGCGAACAGCTGGAAATAGCCGGAGACGGTGATCACGCCGACCACCAGCAGCACCGGGCCGAGCATCGGCAGGGTGATATGCAGGAACTGCTTCCAGCGCGAGGCACCGTCGATGCGGGCCGCCTCGTACAGGTCATGCGGGATCGCCTGCAGGCCGGCCAGGAAGATCACCATGTTGTAGCCGAAGTTCTTCCACACCGCGAACAGCATGATGGTCGGCATCGCCCAGTTCGGGTCGCCCAGCCAGTCGATCGGGCTGATGCCCATATGGCCCAGGCCATAGTTCACCAGGCCGTAGCTGGTGTGGAACAGGTAACGCCAGATCACCGCCACCGCCACCAGGGTGGTCACCACCGGAGCGAACAGCGCGGTGCGGAACAGCGCCTTGAAGCGCGCAGCCGGGGCGTTGAGCAGGATCGCCGCGCCCAGCGATACCGCGATCGACATCGGCACGCCGACGATCACGAAGTAGGTGGTATTCCACAGCGACTTCCAGAACATCGGGGTCTGCAGCAGATCGATGTAGTTGCCCAGGCCGACGAAGCGCAGGTTCTCGCCATCGGCCAGTGCGTACAGATCGAAATCGGTGATGCTCAGGGCCAGCGCCGAGAACACCGGCAGGCCGAAGAACACGGCGATGACCAGGATGGCCGGGCCGGCGAACATCCAGCCGGCAAGCGAACGCTGTTTCATGGTGCCGCCTCCGTGGCGACAGCGCTGGAGTGCTGCTTGTCGCTCACCCCCGACGCGTCCTGCCGGTGCTGCTCATGCATCCAGCGGCGTTTGGCGAGGACCTTGTCCACGCGCTTGTCCAGTTCTTTCACTGCTACGTCCTGATCCATGCCACCACGCACCACCTGTTCGGTGATGATCCGCATTTCCTGCACGATACGCTCCCACTCCAGCACCTTCGGAGTGGGCTTGACCCGCTCGAGCTGGTCGCGGAACGGCTGCGCCAACGGATCGTTGGCCAGCGAGGGGTAGTCCCAGGTGCTGCGCCGGGGCGGCAGGTCACCGATGATCGAATGGAAGCGCTCCTGGATTGCCGGGCGCGACAGGAACTCGATCAGCTTCCACGAGGCTTCTTTCTGCTGCGAGGAGCGGAAGATCACCAGGCTGGTGCCGCCGGCGATGCCCGCACCCGGGCCATCCGGACCCGGCAGCGCGGCCGTGCCCCATTGCCCTTCCAGCGCCTTGGGCTGCAGCTTCTTGAATTCGCGGATGTTCCAGGGGCCGGACACGTAGAACACGTTGAAACCCCGGAAGAACTCATCCCAGACGTTGGAGATCTGCGTCTCGGACATGCGCGGGGCCCAGCCCTGCGCGAACATGTTTTCGTAGAAGCCCAGCGTCCTGCGGAAGCCGGGGCTGCTGAAATTGCCGCGGGTGTCGTCATCGCGCAGCAGCGGATCCGGCTGCTGCAGGGCGAAGGACAGCTGCTGCTCGAACTCGTTGATCGGCATCAACACGGCATAGCGGTTCGCGCCCTGCATCTTCTTGATCGCCGCCATCATCGCGTTCCACTCGTCCCAGGTGCGGGGCGGATGGTCATAACCGGCCTTGGCCAGCATGTCCTTGCGGTAATACAGCAGGCGCGTATCGACGTACCACGGCACGCCGACCAGTTCGTCATGGATGACGTTGGTGTCCCAGATGCCCTGGAAGTAATCGGCCGGGTCCACCACCTTGGACTGCGCCACGTAGGGCTGCAGCGGGGTCAGGGTATTGAGCTCGGCAAATTCGGGAATCCAGGTATTGCCCAGCTGGCATACATCCGGCAGGCCGTCGGCCGCGAACGCGGTCAACAGCTTTTCATGCGCGGCCGTCCACGGGATGTTCTGCACATCCACATGGATGCCCGGGTTTTCCGCCTCGAACTCACGGATCAGGCCGGTGACCACTTCGGCCTCGCGGCCCATCGCCCAGAAACGCACGGTCACGCCTTCCGGTTCTTTCCGGCAGGCACTCAACAACAGGCTGCCGACCAGCAGCAGCAACAGACTCAACCCCAGCTTCGGGCGCGACGACGATGGCACTGCTTACTTCCCCTGCTGCTGGTTGCGGTTCGAATTGGAATTGTTCTTCTGTTCCTGGGCGGCCGCCGCGCGCGATTCGGCGATGCCGACCGAGCGGGCCGACGCCGCCTTTTCATCTTTCTGCAGTTCCATCGGCTGGTCCTCGCCTTCCGGCGTCAACCAGCCACCGCTGAAGCCGGCGCGCTCCAGACCCTTGCGGATATGCGCATTCTTCTTCATCACGTCCCAGACAAAATCGTTCCGGTAGTTGGCGATCATGGTCAGGATCGGGCCCTGGTCGATGCCGATGTAATCGCTGGCTACCCAGCCGCGATCGGGCACCAGGCGACCGGTCTTGATCGGGATGTCGTAGTTGAAGCTCGGGTTGAACGAATCCAGGAAGCCGTAGCTGGAGTAGATGTAATCGCCGTAGCGCTTGTGCATCTCCACCGCGGCCGGAATCACCTCTTCCGGCGCGAACACGATCGAGGAAATGGCGGCGGTCGGCGCGATCGTGCCGTCATCGAAATTCTCGCGCAGGCCAGCGCCGCGCGAAGAGTAATGGCGGAACTGGCGCTGCTCGCCACGGTATTCCTGGGTGGTGTTCTGCGGCCCGTCGCTGGCGGTCAGGCCCCACACGTTCTGGCCGTAATCCTTCCAGTTCATCGGGTTGGCGATCGCGTACTCGCGCTGCGCCAGCGCGGCCGAACGGCTGTTGAGGAAGTAGGTGCTGCCCCGCTCGCGCATGTAGGCATCCTGGATGTCGCGGAAGTCCACCCACACATGCGTGTACTGGTGGCCGAACAGCGGGCCGAAAGACAGGTATTCCTGGCCCTGGTAGACACCCCAGTCGTTGTCGTAGGTGCGCGTCCAGACCGTCCAGGCGTCCGGGCTGACCGGGTGGGTCGGCGAGCCGAGCGCGAGGATGTAGACCATCATCGCCTCGTTGTAGCCCATCCAGTCGTGGTCGATGAAGCCGCTCTCCGGGAACCAGCCCATCGAGATCAGCGGTGCGCGCTGCTGCAGCCAGGGCCAGTCCACGCGCTTGTAGAGCGTATCGGCGATCTCGCGGATCTCTTTCTCGCGCGCATCGTCACCGTCGTAATAGGACTGCGCGAACAGCACGCCCATCATCAGCAGCGCGGTATCCACGCTGGAAAGCTCCACCCAGCTGTCGTAGCGGCGGCCTTCCTGCATGTCCAGGAAGTGGTAATAGAAGCCCTTGTACCCCGCCTTGCCGGTGCGCTGCGGGCCCATCGGCAGATCGCGGAAATACTTCAGCGTCAGCAGGGTGCGGTCGATCGCCTGGGTGCGGCTGACCCAGCCGTTCTCGATGCCGATCGGATAGGCGGTCAGCGCATAGCCCACCGCGGCGATGCTGGCGAACGGGCGCGACGGGTACCGGTCCGGGCTGAGCCCGTTGACCTCGTTGGTGGTATCCCAGAAGAACTGGAAGGTGCGGCGCTCGATATCGTCGAACAGCGGCGGCAGCTCCGGCTTCATCGGCCGCGGCGGCACATCGGCCTCGACCAGGATCACGGGCGGCTTGGGCTTGGCCGGCTCCTGCTGGGCCTGCGGCTGACAGGCAGCGGCGGCGACACTGATCGCCGCGGCGGTCAACAGGTGGCGTGCCTGCATGGGCCAACTCCTTCTACGGTGTTCGTGACTGGGAAGCATAACGTCCAATGACCTGAAATCGTTTACAGAACGCCGCTTTAAAAAACCACGCGTGCGTGGTCCGGCCAAGCGGGTCATTGCCCAGGCCGCTGCCACCCTCCGTGGCACCGGCCTGGACAATGGACTGGCCCGAAGGCCAGCCATTGCCATGAAACCGGCCCCGTCCGAGGACGGGGCCGTTGTTGCATCAGAAGCGGAAGCCGACTTCTGCCTTGACCTGACGCGGCGTACCAATCACCTCACCGGTCTCGTTGTAGCTGGCGAGGAGCTTGCCATTGGACTTGGTGTAGTTCAGCTGCGAGAAGTTGTCGAAATTGAAGACGTTGATGATGTCGATACGCGCATACAGCTCGGTATTGCCCGCCATCTTGAATGTCTTCGTCGCCTGCAGGTCGACCGAACGGTAACCGAAGATCTTGCCGCCCAAGAGGAACTTGCCGTTGCCATCCGGCGTGGCTGCGGCAGGCGTCGGCAGCGCATTTCCGCTCGCCAGTGTCACCGGATACCAGTCATTGCCCGCAGTCGGGGTTGCCAAGGTCACCTTGCCACCGAAGCTGATGCCCCAGATACCATCATACGAACCGGTCACCACCAACCGATGGCGAGGTGCGCCGTCGGATTTGATGTACGGATAATCGCCGATGACGCCACGGTCGAACGCGTAATGCTCGTTGATGTTTCGGTTATGGCGGGCGGTCGTCCAAGTATAGGCAACCGAGGTTCCCCAGCCGCTTTCCTTGGTGTACGGCTTCTGCGCCGACAACAACACCTGCGTTGCACGCGTTTTGATGCCCTGCTGACCAATGATCAGGCTGCCGAAGCCCGGAACATTACAGCTCCACGGCTGGCCAAACCCAGGCTTTTCAGCGCCACACAACTGAGGATTGTCAAAGAAGTTACCGTTGCGATAACGATTGCCCAACGTGAAGGCAAAACCGTCATAGGTCAGCGTGCGCGCGATGGTCGCATCGGTCAGCCAATCACCAATCTGGTTGGACATGCCGATACTGAACTGATCCGCATACGGCGCCTTGAGATTGTTGTTCAGCAGATCAACTTCCAGTCCGGCATTGCTCGTATTGCCCAGCAGCGCCTGCAGATTCCCGATGCCGTTGAGCAGGTTCGGATCCCACGTGTAGCAAGCGGGCTGACCGTCCAGGCACTGACCGGTCGCCGGATCGCGGAAATAGATGGTTGGCTGCGGTAGCGCCAGCTTGGTGGTTTCCAACTGCAGATAGTCGAACAGGTCACGGTCGTAGGAACGGCCCGCGCCGCCATGGATGACATGCTGCTCATCAGCATTGATGTCATACGAGAAGCCCACGCGGGGCTGCCATGCATCCTTGAATGCCTTACGGTTGTTGCCGGTGCTGATGTAGTCGTTGACATTCAGGCCACTCAACGCAAGGGTCTGCGCGTAGCTCTGACCAGGGCCCGCATTCGGGTCTTGGCTGAAGAGTGCGTTGACCACTTCAGGCGGCGTCACGAAGTCCAGATAGACAGGGTTCTTTTCGTAATCCCAGCGCAAGCCAAGGTTCAGCTGCAGGTGATCATTGACCTGCCAATCGTCCTGAATGAACAGACCGATCTGCTTGACCTTGGAGCGCACCTCAGAGGTCACACCCGTTACGCCGGAGATCGGCTTGGTGAACTGGGCCTTGTAGGGCGTGGTCGACGGGAAATCATCGTCGTCGATCGTGTAGTAGAACTGAGGATTGATCTGCTGGGCATCCGACGCGTACAAGTCAATTTCCTTGTACTTCGCACCCATCTTCACCGTATGGTCGCCTGCCCACTGCAGCCCATCGAGCGTCAGATTGTCTTCAATGGACCAGCCTTTCTGGCCTTTGACCTGCGAATCCAGGGCCGATGCGGCACCAGCCTGCACGAGCGTCCTTTCATCCGGGCCGTCCGGCGACGTATAAACAAAACCGTTGCCCAACATCAGAGGCGTGGGTCGGTTGAACGAATCTTCGTGGGTAACCATCACTTCGTTGTAAAACCGATCGCTGCTGTGGTTCCAGCGCAATGCATAACGACGATCAGTGTTGTTTACCAACCGGCCATGCGAAGGCGCAGTAGTGCCACTGAACTGCTCCTGGGTCTCATCGCGATCCTGGAAAGTCAGTTCAATGCGGTCGTTATCCGTCGGTTCGACATCGATCTTGGCAAAAATCAGATCCTGCTCGAACTGCTGGCTGGCCGGGCCCAGGCCAGCCGCCGCGTCAGCTGGCAATGAACCCACTCGATCGGCCACCGATCCTTCCGGAGCAATAGTGACGGGCAACTCAAAACGCTTGGCTTCGTAGGTGACGAAGAAATGCGCCTTGTCTTGGATGATCGGCCCACCCAAGGCGAAACCATATTCCTTCTCAGCCGAGTCGAACTTGGTCTGATTGGGCTGACGCTCCGCCGGTGTCTTGGCACGCATGTCCTGGTTGGTGTAACGGTAGAAGGTTTCACCCTTGAACTCGTTGGTACCGGACTTGGTGGCCGCGGTCACGGCCGCGCTCGACACCTGGCCGTACTCGGCCTTGTAGTTGCCGCTGATGACCTTGTATTCGCCGATCGCCAGCTGCGGGAACGGGTTGCCGGCGCTGCCGGACTGGCCGGCGACGCCGCCGCCCTTGACGTAGCTCTTCTGGCCCACGCCGTCGATGTAGACGTTGGTGCCATCGGAGTTGGTCGCACCGCCGCGCAGGGAGGTGTTGCCCTTGGCATCACGGGTAAAGATCATGCCCGGCACCGCGTCGGCGAATTCCAGGAAGTTGCGCGACACC
The DNA here is from genome assembly GCF_052232875.1 of Stenotrophomonas sp. PUT21. NCBI lineage: Bacteria > Pseudomonadati > Pseudomonadota > Gammaproteobacteria > Lysobacterales > Lysobacteraceae > Stenotrophomonas > Stenotrophomonas sp. PUT21. The sequence goes on from NZ_CP197645.1 coordinate 2,465,883, forward strand.
TGCGGGGTGGTCTGGATCTGCTGCAGGCTGACGGTCTTGCCCACTTCGGAGGTACGCACTTCCTGCAGCAGGGTCGGTGCAATGACGTTGACCGTGTCCAGGTTGGTGGCGTTGGCGGTGCTGCCGTTGGCCGGCGCGCCGCTGAAGTTCAGGGTCGCGGTGGAGGCCACGGTGACCGTCACCTTCTGGGTCTGGCCATTGGCCACGACGTTGTAGGTGCCCGGGTCCAGGCCCATCAGCGAGTAGCTGCCATCGGCACGGGTGGTGGCGCGGCGCACGGAGCCACTGGCCAGGTTGGTGGCGGTGACTTCGGTGCCGGCCTCGGCCTGGGCGACCTGGCCGCGCAGCGACGAGGTGGCCGACTGCGCCATCACGCTCGGGGCGGCGCCCAGCATCAGGCAGGTCACCAGCGCGCTGGTCAACAGACTGCGTGCGGGCGCGCGGTTGCGGTGATTGGAATACGTCATGTAACTCTCCGGGTGGTGGTGGCCGTCTTTGCGGCCCCTGTCGTTTTATGTGGTGCGTTGTTTTGGGGCGTCACGACCAACGGTCGTGACCTATTGCTCGGTTCTGGCTCTGCTCGAATCACGCACGATCAGGGTCGGCACGAGCGTCTGCTTGTCGCCGGACCCTTCTGTGTTGTTGCCATCCATCAACTGCAACAGGCGCGTCGCGGCCTTATCGCCGAGGTCGGCGATACTCACCTGCATCGTTGTCAACGACGGGTGAACGAAACGTGCCAGCGGAATGTCATCGAAACCCGCCAAGGCGACATCAGCCGGCACCCGGACACCTGCCTGCGCGAACGCATACAGACACCCCAGCGCCATCATGTCGTTGGCGGCGAACACCGCATCGGGCAGCGTGCCGGCTGCCAGCAACTCCTGTCCGGCGCGATGGCCGGAAGCTTCGTCAAAGTCACCGGGCAACTCGATCCCTTCGGCAGCCTCGCCGAAGGCCGCCAGCGCATCGCGGAAACCGCGCAGGCGCTCACGGGCGTCGTAGTTGAGATCCGGACCGGAAATGAAGGCGATGCGCCGGTGCCCGACGTCCAGCAGGTGACGGGTCATGGCCATCGCGCCGGCATGGTCATCGATGCTCAGCACCGGATGATCCTGCTCGGGCAGATACGTGTTGATCAGCACCGTGGGCAGCGACTGCGGCAGGTTGTCGGTGAGGAAGCCCGGGCTCTCGGCATACGGCGAGAGCACCAGCAACCCATCGACACGACCGCGCATGGCACGCAGGGCCGCGCCCTGCTGCTCCTGGTCGCCGTGGTAACTGGACACCAGCAGATGCTGGCGACGCTCGCGGGCGACCCCATCGATGCCGCGCATCAGTTCGGAAAAGAATTCGCCATACAGATCGGGCAACACCACGCCAATGGTGTTGGTCCGCCGGCTGCTCAGGCTCCGGGCCGCTGCATGCGGGGTGTAGCGCAGTCGCGCTGCCACCTCCAGCACCAGCTTGCGCACGGGCTCGGCAACATTTTCATGGCCATTGAGTGCGCGCGAGACCGTGGCAACAGAGACACGGGCCTCACGGGCGACATCTTTGATAGTGATCGCTGCCTTGTTCACTTCGCCGCCCTCCACGGCTTAGAGATCTGGGCTTGGCGCGGAATGTAAGCGTTTTCAAACCCGGATGTAAACACTACGTTAGCCTCATGTCGTACGGCGGTAACCAAAAGCTGTCCATACCCGCCCCGTCCAGGACTGACCAGGACAAGGCGGGACAAGGGTTTCAGCGGTTTTTGACCGGTGTCTCGGCGCGAATGGACAACGCGTGGATATCGGTCTCCATCATCGTTCCCAGGGCCGCATAGACGGCCCGATGGCGCGCCAGCGGCAGCTTTCCTTCGAAGGCCGCGCTGACCACGTGCACCTTGAAGTGCCCCCGGCCGTCCCGTGCGCCCTCATGGCCGGCGTGGCGGTGACTGTCGTCCTTGACCTCCAGCAGGTCCGGATCCAGCGCCTCCTGCAGCGCCTGGCGGATGCGTTCGACCCGGTTCACGGCAGGACCTTGCGGAACGGACGGACCTGGACACGGACGTAGACACCGGCCTCCACGTACGGATCGGCGGCGGCCCAGTCCTGGGCATGGGTCAGCGAATCGAACGCGGCGATCACCACGCTGCCGCTGAAGCCGGCCGGACCGGGATCTTCGCTGTCGATGGCCGGGCACGGACCGGCCAGCAGCAGCCGGCCCTCGTCCTGCAGGGCCTGCAGCCGGGCCAGGTGGGCCGGGCGCGACGCCAGACGGGCGGCCAGCACGTCCGTGCCGTCATAGCCTTCAATCACATACCACACGGGCAACTCCGAGGTCTTGTTGAATCAATCCCGGGCATTCTAGCGGGGCTGGCTGGACACTGGCGCGGCAACCCCGTAGTCTTAGCTCCATTGCACGTGGCTGGACGCAGCGCCCCGTCGGCAACCGGCTCCACCGCCAGCCGACGACCGATCCACTGCCCCACACCAGCACACGTAGACGACCTCCCCGTAGTTCTGTCGCTGCCCATCGCGGCGCGCCTTGCTGTTTGAAGTGTGGAATCGCGCCGGCCCAGGCGTGTCATGGCTTGCCATCCTGCCGCCCGGAACCGTTCCGGACGCTGGCATGGTGCGGCGACCGGTCCGTTGCAATACTGACGTCTATTTGATGACTGCCGAACTCGCGCCCGACGCGAAACCGCCAACCCGAGTGCCCGCCCCACAGCAGCAGGAAATGCCGCTGGCCGTGGTGCATGGACAGCCGGTCCTGCAGATTCCGCAGGACCTGTACATCCCGCCGGACGCGCTGGAAGTCATCCTGGATGCCTTTGAAGGTCCACTGGACCTGCTGCTGTACCTGATCCGCCGGCAGAACCTGGACATCCTGGACATCCCGGTCGCCGAGATCACCCGCCAGTACGTCGAATACATCAACGTCATGCAGGAGCTGCGCTTCGAACTGGCGGCCGAGTACCTGGTGATGGCGGCGATCCTGGCCGAAGTGAAGTCGCGGATGCTGTTGCCGCGGCCGCCCAGCATCGAGGGCGAGGAAGCCGATCCGCGCGCCGAGCTGGTGCGCCGGCTGCAGGAGTACGAACGTTTCAAGCAGGCCGCCGAGGACATCGACAGCCTGCCCCGCCAGGACCGCGACACCACCGTGGTCCACGCCTTCGTCCCCGACCGCGCGGCCGTCAAGCTGCCGCCGCCGGTGGATCTGAAGGAAATGCTGATGGCCCTGCACGACGTGCTCAAGCGCGCCGAGCTGTTCACCGGCCACGCGATCAAACGCGAGGCGCTGAGCGTGCGCCAGCGGATGGGCGATGTGCTGGGTCGTCTGGAAGACGGCAGGTTCTACCGGTTTGAAACGCTGTTCACCGCCGAAGAAGGCAAGCTGGGGGTGCTGGTCACCTTCCTGGCCCTGCTCGAACTGGCCAAGGAACAGCTGCTGGACATCGTCCAGGAAGCTCCGCTGGCGCCGATCTACGTCAAGTCCCTGGCCGCCGGCAACACCAACGAACCGCTGCAGTTCAACAGCGAGTTCGACGACAACGACGCCGCCAACGAATCCGACTGAGCACCCGACCCACGCATGGATCAACCGCTGATCAACCGTATTGTCGAAGGCGCCCTGCTGGCCGCCAGCGAGCCGTTGACGCTGGCGCAGCTGCAGGGCCTGTTCCCGGAAGAGGAACCGGCACCGCCGGGCAGCATCGAACGCGCGCTGGAACTGCTGCGCGAGGGCTGCCAGGACCGCGGCGTGGAGCTGGTCGAGGTGGCCTCCGGCTTCCGCTTCCAGGTCACCAGCGAGGTGCACGGCTACATCACCCGGCTGTGGACCGAACGCAAGACCCGCTATACCCGTGCCACGCTGGAAACGCTGGCGCTGATTGCCTACCGCCAGCCGATCACGCGTGGCGAGATCGAACAGGTGCGCGGCGTGGCGGTCAGCAGCAACATCATCCAGGCGCTGGAAGAGCGCGAATGGATCCGCGTGATCGGCCACCGCGACGTGCCCGGCAAGCCGGCGCTGTTCGGGACCACCAAGGGCTTCCTGGATTACTTCGGCCTCAAGCGTCTGGACGAACTGCCGCCGCTGTCCGAGCTGCGCGACCTGGGCGAACTGGAACCGCAGTTGCCACTGGACAGCGAAGGCCAGCCGGCCGGTCGCCTGCCCGCCGGCGCTGCGACACCGGAGGCCGAGCTGGACACCGACGCGGCCAATGACGACGCCACCCCGGCGCCGTCGGAGCCGTCGGAGCCGCAGGATCCTGCAGATCCGGTAGACCCAGTGGACCCGGTGGACCCGGCCGCCGCCCGGCTGGCAGCCCGTGTGGCGCTGGCCTCGGCGCGGCTGGCGGAGCAGCCGGCAGATCCGGACAATAGCGATGCGCCTGCTGATGCGGACGCTTCCGATACCCCATCCCATGCGCCGTTGTCGCTTGCCGACGACGACGCGGATACGACCGCCAGCGATGGCGAACCCGATACCGCGCCGGGAGAGCGCGCGGCGCCCCAGAACGAAACCGAAAACAACGCCGTCGCGAAGACGACCGTGGCTGTTGACGAAGCCGATCCCGAACCAGAGGCCGACGCATCCGATGCCGGCCGGAGCCAAGTAAATGAGTGACACCCCCCGCAAGCCATCGTTGAACAAGCTTTCGCTCAAGCGCGAAACCGCCTCCGAACAGCCCAAGCTCGAAGAGCGCCTGCACAAAGTGCTGGCGCAGGCCGGCCTGGGTTCGCGCCGCGCGCTGGAACAGCGCATCGCCGATGGCCTGGTCAAGGTCAATGGCGAGGTCGCGCAGACCGGCCAGTCGATCAAGAGCGGCGACAAAGTCGAGCTGGATGGCCGTGGCTTCGTGGCCACCGCGCTGACCGAAACCTCCCGCGTGCTGGCCTACAACAAGCCGGAAGGCGAAGTGACCACGCGCGAAGATCCCGAAGGTCGCCCGACCGTGTTCGAAGCGCTGCCTGCCCTGAAGGGCGCGCGCTGGATCGCGATCGGCCGCCTGGACATCAACACCACCGGCCTGCTGCTGGCGACCACCGATGGTGAGCTGGCCAACGCGATGATGCATCCCTCCTACGAGGTCGAGCGCGAGTACGTGGTGCGCGTGCGCGCCCCGGAAGGCGAAGAGAAGGTGCCGGACAGCATCGTCGACCGCCTCGCCCGTGGCGTCGCGCTGGAAGACGGCCCGGCCAAGTTCGACGAGATCGAACGCATCGGCGGCACCGATTCGCACGACTGGTTCCGCGTGGTCGTCAAGGAAGGCCGCAACCGCGAAGTGCGCCGCCTGTGGGAATCGCAGGGCTGCCAGGTCAGCCGCCTCAAGCGCACCCGCTACGGCAAGGTCAGCCTGCCGCGCGAGCTGCTGCGCGGCCAGTCGGTCGAACTGCCGGCCAAGCAGGTCGAAGCCCTGCGCGCCGAACTGAAGCTGGAAGAAGGCGCGCCCTCGGCGCTGACCCTGCAGCCGGTGATCGGCCAGCGCCGCGCCGCCAAGACCACCGTGCGCGTCTCGCGCGAGGGTGGCCGTGGCAACGCGTACGTCAACGGCCACAACTCGGCCGATGAAGGCCGTGAACTGCGTCGTTTCGACAACGTGCGCGAAGAGCGCGGCCGTGGCCGTGGCGGCAAGGGCGGCGGCTTCAAGGGTGGCCTGACGGTCAGCGGCGAAGCAGCCGCCAAGCAGTCGCAGCGCCCGTTCAAGGCGCGCCCGGAAAAGGGCAACCGTGCGCTGCCGGAAGGCAACCCGGCCGCGTTCCGCAGCTGGTACGTGCCGGACGGTGTCAGCACCGGCCCGAGCGGCCACCGCAATGCCGGCCCGGGCGCAGCCCGTGGTCCGGGTGCACGTGGTCCGGGCGCAGGCGCCGGTGGCCAGGGCCGCCCGTACGGCAAGCCGAAGGGTCCCGGTGGCGCAGGCGGCCCGGGGCGCGGCAGCTACGGCGGCGGCGCTGAAGGCCGCGGCGGGTATGCCGGCGGTGGCGAAAGCCGCGGCGGCTACGGCGGCCAAGGCCGTCCGGCCGGTCCGGGCGGCGGTGGCAACCGCGGCGCCCAGGGGGGGCAGGGTCCGTCCCGCCATCCGTACGGCCATCCGGGCAATGCCCCGAGCTTCCCGTCCGATCACGCCAATCCGGGCGCCAGCCCTTACGGCAGCGTGCGTCCGGCGGGCAATCGCGGTCCTGGTGGCCCGGGTGGCAACCGCGGCCCGGGTGGTCCCGGCGCGCGTGGTCCGGGTGGCGCGAGTGCGCGCGGTCCCGGTGGCAACCGTGGCCCCGGTGGTCCGGGCGGCAACCGGGGTCCGGGTGGCCCGGGTGGTCGCGGTCCCGGCGGTCCGGGCGGTCGTCCCGGCGGCAGCCGTGGCCCGGGCGGCGGCGGTCACCGTGGTGGCGGCCCGCGCGGCGGCTGATCAGTGACACAAAAAAACCCCGGCCTCGGCCGGGGTTTTTTGTTGGATCGGCGCCGGTGGCGATAGCCCTCAGCGCCGCTCGATGGTGAACCGCCCCACGCCCACACCTAGATCCCAACCCTTGCCGGTGCCCGCCAGGGCGAGCGAGATGTCGCCCTTGGTCATGACCTGGGCATTGCTGGATTTGTCCGCACCGGCATGCGCTTCAACGGCTGCATAGGAGCCGATCAGGTCGTTCACCGAGTAGGCGCCGGAGAACTTGCCCTTGCCGTCGACGATCTTCGATTTGCCCACGGTGAGGCCGCCGCCCTTGGCGGTGATCTTCACCGGGATGCGCGCGCCGTTGTCGCATTGGATGGTGCCGGTGCCGGAGGCGGTCTTGTACAGCACCGACCAACCGGCCAGGTTGTAGTGCAGCTCGCAATCGATGTTGCCGGCGGCCTGTGCGGCCGGGACGACCGAGATACCAGCCAATGCGATCAGTGCCAGGGAAAACGTCTTCATGCGGGTCCGCTCGTACTCAGTGGGAACGAGGCGAATCTAGCAGCGCGCGCGTGTGGCGCGGATGATGCACTTGGTGCGCATCCGGCATTCGTTCAGCCGGCGCATCCCGGGCAGTGCCGGCCGGCGCTCGGCACTGCCGTTTCAGCTGCGATCATCGAGGCTGAAGCTGTCCGCATCGAGCATCGCCGGGAAGCGCGCGCGGTGCGTGGCCAGGGCCGCTGCCGAGATCGTGGTGGTGACCACCTGCTCGCGTTCGCGTACTTCCACCTGCGGCTGACCCAGAAAATCGATCACCGCACTGTCGCCGGCGTAATGCAGCTCGTTGCCGTCCACACCGATACGGTTGACCGCCGCCACGTAGCAGAGGTTCTCGATCGCGCGCGCGCGCAGCAGCGTCTTCCAGGCGTAGGCGCGTGCCGAGGGCCAGTTGGCCACGAAAATCTGCAGATCGAAATCCAGCTGGTCGGCGCGCTCCACGTTGTAGCGGTTGCGGCAGAACACCGGGAAACGCAGGTCATAGCAGACCTGCGGATTGATCCGCCAGCCCTTCCATTCCACGCACAAGCGCTCGCTGCCGGCGGCATAGCGCTCGTGCTCGCCGCCGTAACGGAACAGGTGGCGCTTGTCGTAGTACCGCAGCTCGCCATCCGGGGTGGCCCACAACAACCGGTTGTAGACGCCCTCGCCCACCCGCAGCTGCACGCTGCCGGTGACCGCCGCGCCCAGCCGCACCGCCTGCTCGCGGATCCACGCCACCGTTGGGCCGTCCATGCCCTCGGCCTTATCGATGGCATCGTTGGAGAAGCCACTGGTGAAGGTTTCCGGCAGGATCACCAGATCGGTCTGCCCGGCCAGCGGCGCCAGCAGCGCGCCGTAATGGGCGCGGTTGCCGGCCGGGTCGTGCCAGCGGGTGTCACCCTGGATCAGGGAAATGCGCAGGTCCTGCAGCTCGGTCACCGTGCTCATCACAGGGCCCGCAGGCGTTCGATCGCCGCGTCCATCGTGGCGTCGTTCTTGGCAAAGCACAGGCGGACCAGGCGCTGGCCGGCCGGTGCGGTCTCATAGAACGGCGACAGCGGGATCGCGGCCACGCCCTTCTCGATGGTCAACCACTTCACGAACGCGTGGTCCGGCAGATCGCTGATCGCCGAATAATCCACCAGCTGGAAGTAGCCACCCGGCACCGGCAGCGGCGTCAGGCGCGTGGTCAGCAGCTGCTCGCGGAAGCGGTCGCGCTTGGCCTGGTAGAACGCGCCCAGTTCCAGATGATGTTCGGGCTCGTCGCGGATCATCGCGGCGAAGCCATACTGGGCCGGGCCGAAGCTGGTGAAGGTGTTGTACTGGTGCACCTTGCGGAACTCGGCGGTCATCGCCGGCGGCGCGATCGCATAGCCGATCTTCCAGCCGGTGCAGTGGTAGGTCTTGCCGAAGCTGGAAATCACGAACGCGCGCTCGCGCAGCTCCGGATGGCGCAGCGAGGATTCGTGGCGGCGGCCGTCGTAGATGATGTGCTCGTACACCTCATCGGAAATCAGATAGATATCCGTACCGCGCAGCACATCGGCCAGCGCCTGCATGTCCTCGGCGCTCAGCATCGCGCCCGAGGGGTTGTGCGGCGTGTTGACCATCAGCAGGCGGGTGCGCGGGGTGATCGCGGCACGCACGCGGTCCCAGTCGACCGCGAAGGTCTGCGGGTCCAGCGGCACGTGCACGGCACGCGCGCCGGCCAGCTCGATGGCCGGTTCGTAGCAGTCGTAGGCCGGATCGAGCACGATCACTTCCTCGCCCGGGCGGACCACGGCGTGGATGGCGTTGAAGATCGCCTCGGTGGCGCCACTGGTGACCGTGATTTCGGTGTCCGGATCCACCTCGGCGCCGTACAGATCCAGCGACTTCTGCGCGATGGCCTGGCGCAGCGGCGCCACGCCTGTCATCGGCGGGTACTGGTTGAGCCCGCCCTGCATCGCGGCGATGGTTTCATCGATCAGCCGCTGCGGTGCGGAGAAATCCGGGAACCCCTGGCCCAGGTTGACCGCGCCGTGTTCGGCGGCGAGCTGGGACATCACGGTGAAGATGGTGGTGCCCACCTTGGGCAGCTTGGTTTGCGGTTGCATCGGCAGCAGGGAAAGAACCGGGGAAACTCCCAGTGTACGCAAATCATCCGGCCCGTTCCCCCGATACAATGGCGGCCCATTCCGGTGCAAAGATCCCGCCCCTTGAACGCCCCTCCGTTGCTGGCCGCGCATGGCCTTGGCTTCAGTCGCAACGACGAACCCGTCTTCGGCCCGCTGGACCTGCACGTGGATGCCGGCGAAGCCCTGTTGGTGCAGGGCGACAACGGCGCCGGCAAGACCACCCTGCTGCGGGTGCTGGCTGGCCTGCTGCGCGCCGGCAGTGGCCAGGTCGAGATCGACGGCAAGCGCGCCGGGCACAAGGAGCGCGCGAACTATGTGGCCTACCTGAGCCACCTGCCCGCGCTGAAGCCGGACCTGGACACGCTGGAGAACCTGCATTTCCTGTGCGGGCTGCACGGCCGCCGCGCCCGCCAGATGCCGGGCAACGCGCTGGCGATCGTCGGTCTGGCCGGCTACGAAGACACCCTGGTGCGGCAGCTCTCGGCCGGGCAGAAGCGGCGCCTGGCGCTGGCCCGCATCTGGCTTTCGCCCGCACCGCTGTGGCTGCTCGATGAGCCCTACGCCAATCTCGATCTGGATGGCATCAACCTGGTGAACCGCATGATTTCCGCGCACCTGCGCAGCGGCGGCGCCGCCCTGGTCACCACCCACGGCGCGTATGCCGCGCCACCGGTGCGCACGCGCCTGCTCACCCTGGGAGCAGCGGCATGATCGCGCCGGGTACCGAGCCGGGTCTGTGGCAGACCGCCCGGGCGCTGGTCGCCCGCGACATGCGCCTGCTCTGGCGCCGCCGCGGCGATGCGTTGCAGCCGCTGCTGTTCGCGTTGTTGGTGGTGGTGCTGTTCGCCTTGGCACTGGGCCGCGATCCCGAGGCGATGGCACGCGTGGCCGCGGCGGTGATGTGGCTGGCCGTGCTGCTGGCCGGCCAGCTGGCGCTGGATTCGCTGTTCCGCAGCGATGCCGAAGATGGCTCGCTGGAGCAATGGCTGCTGGCCCCCGTCCCGCTGGCCTGGCTGGTGCTGGTGCGGGTGCTGGTGCACTGGGTCACCACGGCCCTGCCCTTGATCGTGATGTCGCCGCTGCTGGCCGAAATGCTGCATCTGCCGCATGACCAGCTGCCGATGTTGCTGGCATCGTTGCTGCTGGGAACGCCGTTGCTGAGCCTGATCGGCGGGGTGGTCGCCGCGCTGACTGTCGGCATCCGGCGCTCTGGTATTCTCGTGGCGCTGCTGGCCCTGCCGCTGTATGTGCCGGTGCTGGTGTTCGGCGCGGGCAGCGTGGCGGCCGTCGCCCGTGGCCAGGACCCGTTCGGTGCGTTGCTGATGCTGGGCGCCGGGCTGGTGGTGGCGCTGGTGCTGGCCCCGCTGGCTACGGCCGCGGCGATCCGCATCTCGCTGAGTTGAGCGGTATGGCGTACTGTCGGTGGCGTGAGCTGTGTTGTGAGCGTCACCTGCCTCCGCGTCATCCGTTGCCGAGCCACTCCACGTCCGTTCCATCGTCGCCCTTCGTTGGATAGCCACTGCCGCATGCACCCGATCGTCCGCTGGTTCCACCAACTCGGTTCGCCGCCCACCTTCGACCGCTTCGCCGCGCGCTGGTCGCGGGTGTTCTACCTGGCGGCGGTGCCGGTGCTGCTGGTCGGCATCTGGCAGGCGCTGGCGGTCGTGCCGGCCGACTCCAAGCAGCTGGACAGCTTCCGCATTCTCTACATCCATGTCCCCAGCGCGTGGATGAGCCTGTTCGTGTTCGCGCTGATGGCGCTGTACGCGGCCATCGCACTGATCTGGCGGATCAAGACCTGCGAGGTGCTGGCGATGGCCTGCGCCCCGCTCGGCGCCGGCTTCACCCTGATCACCCTGCTCACCGGCAGCATCTGGGGCAAGCCGACTTGGGGTACCTGGTGGGACTGGGACCCGCGCATGACCACCGAGCTGATCCTGCTGTTCCTGTATCTGGGCGTGATCGGCCTGTACCACGCCATCGAGGACCGTCGCAGCGCCGCGCGCGCGGCGGGCCTGCTGGCGATCGTCGGGGTGAGTCTGTTGCCGGTGATCCGCTATTCCGTGGAATGGTGGGGCAGCCTGCATCAGGGCCAGACCATCCGCCTGTTCGGCGAATCCACGCTGGATGCCAGCATGGCGCTGCCGCTGTGGCTGATGGTGATCGGCACCAAATTGTGGTTTGCCGGCTCGCTGCTGGCCAAGGCCCGCGCCGACAACCTGCTGCGCGAAGCGGGCAAGGCCTGGGTCGCCGCCAGCCCCCGTGCCCCCCTGGAGGACACCCGCCCATGACCCACCTGCCCTATGTGATCGCCGCCTATGCGGTGTTCGTGCTGGTGCTGGGCAGCGATGCCATCGGCTCCTGGCTGCGCCTGCGCTGGGCGCGCCGCCTGGCCGCGCGCCGCCAGCAGCGCCAACAGGCGCGCACCGCGGCGGGCAGCGCACCGCCACTGGCGCCGGAGCTGACCCGATGAATCCGGTCCGGCGTCGTCGCCTGCTCTGGGTGATGCTGCTGGTGCTGGCCTCCGGCCTGGCGACCGCGCTGGTCGCGATGGCCCTGCAGCGCAATATCGCCTACCTCTACACGCCCTCCGAAGTGCTGCGCGGCGATGCCGGCGATCACGCCCGGTTCCGCTTGGGCGGCATGGTGGTCAAAGGCTCGCTGCAGCGCGCGCCGGGCTCGCTGGACGCGCACTTCGTGGTCACCGACGGCGATGCCACCCTGCCGGTGGTCACCTCGCGGATCCTGCCGGACCTGTTCGCCGAGGGCACCGCCGTGGTCGCCACGGGGCGCCTGCAGGACGGCCGCTTCGTCGCCGAGGAAGTCCTGGCCAAGCACGACGAGACCTACATGCCCAAGGAAGTGGCCGACAAGATGGGCCAGGCGCATATCAAACACGATGTGCCCGTGCCGGCGCCGGAGACGTACTGAGTGCTGCCGGAACTGGGGCAGATCCTGCTGGTCACCGCGCTGTTGATGGCCGTGCTGCAGACCGTGCTGCCGCTGTGGGGCGCCCATCGTGGCCGCACCACGTGGATGGCGGTGGCGCGACCAGCGGCGTATGCGCAGCTGGCGCTGCTGCTGGGCGCGTTCGGCGTGCTGACGGCGGCCTTCGTCACCCAGGATTTCTCGGTGCGCTATGTGGCGGAGAATTCCAACTCGCTGCTGCCGCTGGCCTACCGGTACTCGGCGGTCTGGGGCGCGCATGAAGGCTCGCTGCTGCTGTGGGCGCTGGTGCTGGCACTGTGGTGCGGCGCGGTCGCGCTGTGGTCCAAGCGTCTGCCGGCCGAGGTCGCCGCGCGCGTGCTCGGGGTGCTCGGCATCATCAGCATCGGCTTCCTCGCCTTCCTGATCTTCACCTCCAATCCGTTCGCGCGGCTGATTCCGGCGCCGCTGGAAGGGCGCGATCTCAACCCGCTGCTGCAGGACCCCGGGCTGATCATCCACCCGCCGATGCTGTACATCGGCTACGTGGGTTTCTCGGTGCCGTTCGCATTCGCGATCGCCGCGCTGCTGGAAGGCCGCGTGGACGCGCGCTGGCTGCGCTGGACCCGGCCGTGGACCAACGTAGCCTGGGGCTTTCTGACCATCGGCATCGCACTTGGCAGCTGGTGGGCATATTACGAACTGGGCTGGGGCGGCTGGTGGTTCTGGGATCCGGTCGAGAACGCCAGCTTCATGCCGTGGCTGGCCGGTGCGGCGCTGATCCATTCCCAGGCGGTCACCGAGAAACGCGGCAGCTTCGCCAGCTGGACGCTGCTGCTGGCGATCGCCGCGTTCGCGCTGTCGCTGCTCGGCACCTTCCTGGTGCGCTCGGGCGTGCTGACCAGCGTGCATTCGTTCGCGGCCGATCCCTCGCGCGGCACCTTCATCCTGATCTTCCTGGCGCTGGTGATCGGCGGTGCGCTGCTGCTGTACGCGCTGCGGGCCGGCGCGCTGACCAGTGACGATCCGCGCCGCGGCTTCCTGCCGACCTCGCGCGAGACCCTGCTGCTGGCCAACAACCTGCTGCTCGCCGCCGCCTGCGGCATGGTGCTGCTCGGCACACTGTACCCGCTGCTGGCCGATGCGCTGGGCCTGGGCAAGGTCTCGGTCGGGCCGCCCTACTTCGGTACCCTGTTCGTGGTGTTGATGGCGCCGCTGGTGGCGCTGCTGCCGTTCGGGCCGCTGGTCAACTGGCAGCGCGACCAGGCCTCGCGGCGGTTGGCGATGCTGGCACCGTGGGCGGGGCTGGCGCTGCTGCTGGGCGTGATCGCGTACTTCATGGCGCCGCAGGGCGCGCTGAAGACTGCGGCCGGCGTGACCGGTGCGGCCTGGGTGGCGTTGGGTACCGGGCGTTTCGTCTGGACCCGCCTGCGCGGCAACGGCAGGTTCACTGCCGAGATGGTCGGCATGCTGCTCGCCCATGGGGGCGTGGCGGTGTTCCTGGCCGGCGCACTGCTGGTGGAAGCGTTGAACGTGCAGCGCGAAGTCGCGCTCGCTCCCGGGCAATCGCTGGTGGTGGGTACCTATGAAGTGCGCTTCGAAGGCGTGGACCATCAGCAGGGCCCGAACTACGTCGCCGATCGCGGCCACCTGCGCGTGTTCCAGCATGACCGCCAGCTGGCCCTGCTGCATCCGGAAAAACGCCTGTACGCCAGTGGCGGGCAGGTGATGACCGAGGCCGGCATCCACGCCCGCCTCAACGGCGATGTTTACGTGGCACTCGGCGAGTCGCTGGGCAACAATGCATGGGCCGTGCGCGTGCACATCAAACCGTTCGTCCGCTGGATCTGGCTGGGCGCGCTGCTGATGGCACTGGGTGGCTTCGTCACCGCCGCCGACCGTCGTTTCCGCCGCCCCTAGGAGTTTCTCGTGTCCGATCCCCGCCCTGCCTCCCGTCCGCTGCCGCCCGTGGCCATCGTCATCGGGGTGCTGTTCTTCTTCGGGCTGCTGGGGCTGATGATCTACGGGGTGATGAAATCCGGCGCGCCGGACCGCGATGTGCTGCCCTCGGCGCTGATCGGCAAGCCGGCACCGGCCTTCGAACTGCCGGTGCTGCACGACCCGCACATCAAGGTCAGCAGTACCGAGCTGCGTGGTGCGCCCTACGTGCTCAACGTGTGGGGCAGCTGGTGCGCGGCCTGCCGCGAGGAGCATCCGATCCTGACCAGGTTCGCCGAAACCAAACGCGTGCGCGTTATCGGCTACAACTGGAAGGACGAGCCGGCCGATGCGCTGCGCTGGCTGGAACAGCTGGGCAATCCGTTCGTGCTGGTACTCAGCGACATCGAAGGCCGTACCGCGATCGACTGGGGCGTCACTGCCGCGCCGGAGACCTTCCTGGTCGACGCCAGTGGCGTGGTGCGCTGGAAGTACAGCGGCGCGCTCAGCCAGCGCGTGATCGATACCCAGCTGATCCCGGAACTGGAAAAGGTGGAGCGTGCCCATGCCAATGCCCAGCCGCCACTGCCCGCCTCGCCGTAAGCGCCTGGTCTGCCTGGGCGGTGTCGCGCTGATCGCGCTGACTCTGGCCGTGGCTGGGCCGGTGATGGCGCAGGCCGTCTCCGACCCGACCCCGCTGCAGTACCGCGATGCCGCCGAGGAAGCCCGCTTCCACGCACTCGCCGCCGAGCTGCGCTGCGTGCAGTGCCAGAACCAGTCACTGGCCGATTCCAATGCGCAGATCGCACATGACCTGCGCCGCGAAGTGCTGGTGCTGATGCAGCAGGGCAACAGCGATGCGCAGATCAAGCAGTTCCTGGTCGACCGCTATGGCGAGTTCGTGCTGTACCGGCCGCCGATGGAGGCGCGCAATGCGCTGCTCTGGTTCGGCCCGCCGGTGGCGCTGCTGATCGGCGCGGGCGTGCTGATCTGGGTGGTGCGCCGTCGCAGCCGCGGGATCGAACCGATGGACAAGAGCGAGGAGCGCTGGTGAGTCTCTGGATGGCCCTGAGTGCCGCGGTCGTCGCCGCTGCCGTGGCGGCACTCGTGCTGTGGCCGCTGCGTGCCGGCGGCCAACGCCGCCCCTTCGTGATCGCGATGCTGGCCCTTGGGCTGGCCGGTGGCGCGCTGTACCTGCTGGTCGGCACGCCGGACGCCGCCGAGCGGGCAGCGGCCAGCGACGAGCCCGCCACCCTGGAGGATGGCGTACAGGCGCTGCAACAGGCACTGGCGAAAGACCCGCAGCGCGCCGATGGCTGGGCACTGCTCGGCCGCTCGCAGCTGGCGCTGGGCAAGCTGGACGAGGCCACGGCGGCGTTCGACCGGGCCGTGCGGCTCGCGCCGGACGACCCTGGCGTGCTGGTCGAAGCGGCCCAGGCACGGGCCCAGGCAGCGCCGGGCAAACAGTTCGATGACCAGGCCTTGCAGTGGCTGCGCCACGCCAACGCGCTCGCGCCGGAGAGCGAACGCGCCGGCTGGCTGATCGGCATCGCGCTGCGTCAGCGCGGGCAGGACGCCGAGGCTGCGGCCGCCTGGGAAGCCCTGCTGCCACGCCTGGAGCCGGGCGCGGCGCGCGCGCTGCGCGAGCAGATCGCCATCGCCCGCAGCAATGCCGGGCTGCCGCCCATGACCGAAACCTCCGCCCCTGCGGCGGCGGGCAATCACGCCCTCACGGTGCAGGTCCGTTTCGCGCCGGGAACCACCCCGGATCCCGCCATGGCCGACGCCACGGTGTTCGTGATCGCGCGCGCGCCGGATGGCCCGCCGATGCCGATCGCCGTACAGAAACATCCAGCCAGCCAGTTGCCGTTGCGGGTCACGCTCGGCGATGGCGACAGCCCGATGCCGACCGGCACGCTCTCCCAGGTGCAGGAGGTGGAGGTCATTGCGCGGCTGTCGCGTTCGGGCCAGGCCAACCGCCAGCCGGAGGACGTGGAGACCGCGCCGGTACGGGTGCGCCTGCCACATGCCGGGCCGGTGTCACTGGTGTTTGATCGCCCATGATCGGTGCGCGGCCGCGACGCAGCGTGCCGCTCACCACCACGGCGCCATCGCGGCACCCGGCTAAACTGCACGCATGACTGAATTCATTCCCCCCGGCACCCGCTACCACGCCCTGCCCTCGCCGTTCGCGTTCAAGCGCGGCGGTGAGCTGCGCGATGCCCACGTGGCTTACGAAACCTGGGGCACGCTCGACGCGGACGCCGGCAATGCGGTGTTGATCGTCACCGGGCTCTCCCCCGATGCGCATGCCGCGGCCAACGCCGACAACCCGGCCGCCGGCTGGTGGGAGGCGATGGTCGGCCCGGGCAAGCCGATCGATACGGATCGCTGGTTTGTGATCTGCGTGAACTCGCTGGGCAGCTGCAAGGGATCGACCGGCCCGGCCAGTATCGACCCAGCCACCGGCGAGCTGTATGGCCTGCGCTTTCCCGAGCTGTCGATCGAAGATGGCGCGCGCGCGGCGGTGGAGGTGGTGCGCGCATTGGGCGTCACCGAACTGGCCTGCGTGATCGGCAACTCGATGGGCGGGATGACCGCGCTGGCGCTGCTGTTGCTGCATCCGGGCATCGCGCGCAGCCATATCAACATTTCCGGCAGCGCCCAGGCACTGCCGTTCTCCATCGCGATCCGCTCGCTGCAGCGCGAGGCGATCCGGCTCGATCCGCAGTGGAATGGCGGTCGCTATACGGACCAGGCTTACCCGGAATCGGGCATGCGCATGGCGCGCAAGCTCGGCGTGATCACGTACCGGTCCGCCCTGGAATGGGACGGCCGCTTCGGCCGCGTGCGCCTGGATTCGGATCAGGCCGATGACGATCCGTTCGGCCTGGAGTTCCAGGTCGAAAGCTATCTGGAGGGACACGCACGCCGTTTCGTGCGCTTCTTCGATCCCAACTGCTACCTGTACCTGAGCCGCTCGATGGACTGGTTCGACCTGGCCGAATACGCCGACGGCGACGTGATGGCCGGGCTGGCGAAGATCCAGGTGGACAAGGCGCTGGCGCTCGGCGCCAACACCGACATCCTGTTCCCGGTACAGCAGCAACAGCAGATCGCCGATGGCCTGCGCGCCGGTGGTGCCGACGCACAGTTCATCGGGCTGGATTCGCCGCAGGGCCACGATGCGTTCCTGGTCGACTTCGCCCGGTTCGGCCCGGCGGTCAGCGGGTTCCTGCACGGGCTGTGACGCGTGCGCGCCGCTATCTGGCGCTGGCGGTGATCGGCGCGTTGATCGCGATGGCGGTGACTGGGTTGTTACCGCAGTGGCTGGCCGCATGGTACGCACTCACCAGTGCTGTCGCCTTTGCGCTCTACGGGCATGACAAACGTGCCGCACGCCTGGGCAACTGGCGCACACCGGAACGCACCCTGCAACTGCTGGCCTTCGCGGGCGGTTGGCCTGGCGCGTTGCTGGGCCAGTCGGTGTTCCGCCACAAGCATCGCAAGAGCGCCTTCCAATGGGTGTTCGCCCTGTGCGTGCTGGCCAACGTCTCGGCGCTTGCGGTGCTGCTGCGGGCATGACCCTGGAACATTGCGTGCACGCAGAGCTGCTTCATGGCGACAAGCGAAGCCACGCAGCTGCCATGTCGATGGCGTCCTGATCACTTGAAACGCGCTCCTCGGGTTTTATCCCGTCCAGATAGGCTTCACCCGAGCGATCAAGCATCACGGCCCTCGTCAACCGCAGCGCGCCACCATCAGGCAGCGGATAGGAGCGGTTGGCCGTTGCGAGACCGGCCGTCGGCTGCCCGAAGAATCGGGTGCCAGGGCGGGCCCGGAAGGCGACGGCCACCGCTTCTCCAGAGCTTGCCGTCTTCGGGCCGACGAGAACGGCCACGCGGCTGCTGGAAAGGTCGGCTGCGCAGGCACGGCCGGCGCGTGGGCGCCACGCGGTGGCAACGCCCTCCCGGTCCCGGAATGCGCCGATGTTTCCGTTGCCCAGCAACGCGTGCAGCCCGCTCAGCATCGGCCACATGTTGCCGCCTGTGTTCTGGCGAAGATCGACGATCCAGCCCTTGGCTGAGGTCGGCGCCAATCGTTCGATGTGCTCACAGAGCCCGGTGGTAAACGCTTCAGCGGCAGTGGCTTCGGTCCCGCGCAGGCCCGGCACCAGGACGTAGCCGATGTCCTGCATCTGTCTGGCCTCGATGTCTCTCGATGCAACAGCGGACTGGCGGTAGGCGGCGACTTCCCTGGGGCGTTGCAGGAAGCTATGGCGATCTGCCAGCAGATCCAGAACCGCCCTGATGCTGCCATAGGCCTCCTGTGCGGGGAGGCGTTTCAGTGCCGGCGTCAGACGCGTCTGCTGCTCGGCTTCCCAATCGACGTTCGCGGCGTTCAACGCATTGTCGCGAATGGCAGCGAGGGCGTACTCCACCATGTCATAGGCGGACACTCCGCCCGACGTGGCCGCCTCCGCCGTCAGCGTCATCTTCTCGACAACGACATGCCCGGCACTGTCCAGTGTCGCACCGAGCTTGAGGCTGGTCGTTCCGGACGGAATGTACAGCCGGAGTTCTCTCGCCTGCGGCCCCTCACCGGCGCGCACGGGCGTGCCAGCCGAGCTTGCAAACGCCAAACGGCCGTTGGCCCCGTCCGCACGCATCCACAGCGCGGCACGGCCTGCGCCATCCTTGACCGACATGGTGCCGGCCAGAACCACCTCCCGGCCCCGGTAAGGAGCTGCATCCATCGCGGTGATGGCGCCGACGAAGTTCTCCGTGCCGGTCGATTCGGCGGACACGCTGAGCGCCCCACCCTGGGTTTCCAGAATGTCGCCCGTGCCCGATGTGATCGAATTCACGCTGGTGCCTTTCCAGACGGTGTCCGCCGAAGCGCCACCGCTGAAGAGACCCAGGAAAAAGACGAATGCCACCCTGCGATTCATGTGCAACATCCTTGTTCACGTTGAATCACGATCCTAGGTCAAGCGCATTGCATTGGCCAGACAGTTCGCAGGCACTGTGCTTCCTGCCGTCCCTGCAGGAAGCCAAGGCTTATGTCAGCTTTCCATCCCGCAAACGATAACTGCGATGCACGATGCCGGCCGGCAGTTCGTCGTGGGTGATCATCAACAGACTGCGGTTGCCCAGCGCCGCGACCATGTCGTGCAACAACGCATGCGCGGTATCCACGTCCAGGCCTTCGGTCGGTTCGTCCAGCAGCAGGATCGGCGCGTCGCGCAGCAGCGCACGTGCCAGCGCCAGGCGCCGCGCCTGCCCGGCCGACATGGTCGCGCCGTTCTCGCCCACCCAGGCCGAGAGCCCGCCGATCTGTTCGGCCCACGTCTGCAGTCTTACCTCTGCCAACACCTGCCACAGGCGCGCGTCGCTGGCCGCTGCATCGCCGAGCCGCAGGTTGTCGGCCACGGTGCCGGCAAACACCGGCGCGTTCTGCGGCAGCCAGGCAATCTGCCGATGCCAGTCCGCCTGCGCGAAACTGCGGATATCGGCATCGCCGTAACGCACGCTGCCGGCCTCCGGATCCCATAGCCGCAGCAGCAGCGAGGACAACGTGGTCTTGCCACTGCCGCTGTCACCGCGGATCGCAATCCGTTCGCCCGGCGTGAGCTGCAGCTGCACCTGGTCCAGCAACACGCGTGCCTGGCCAGGCCAGCGGAACACCACCTGATCGAACCGCAGCGTTGCGGGTACGGATGGCACGGCCACCGGCGCATCGGCTTCCACCACGCCCGGCGCCTGATCCACGATGGCCTCCAGCCGCACCGCGGCGACGCGACCGGACAACCACGATTGCCAGGACAACCCGATGCCGGCCCACAACTCCAGCAGTGCCACGGTCAGGAACACCAGTGCGGCCGCCAGCGCGGCATCCACGCTGCCACGCTCAAAGGCATGCAGGGCCAGCCACAGCATCGCGACCAGCCCCCCCGCGCCACACAGGCCATGCAGCGCATTGCCACTGATCAACCGCCAGCGGCGACGCTTGTCGCGCGACTTCAGCTGTTTGGCTGCCACCAGCACGCGCTGGTTCCAATGCTCGCGCGCCTGCAGCGCGGCGAGGTCGGCCGCGCCTTCCAGGCCTTCGAAGGATTGGGTGCGCAACTGCGCACGGTGCAGCGCGCGGTCGCGTTCCTGGTCGGCCGCACCACGCACGGTCAGCCACGGCACGCCCACGCCGATCAACAGTGCGAGCAGCGCCAGCAGGCCAGCCGCCGGCAGGTAGATGATGCCGGCCGATACCACCGCCACCAGCGAGATACCGCCCAGCGCCAGCAGCGGGCCGATCGCGCGTACCAGTAGGCCATCGACCTCGCCGATGTCCGACATCAACCGCGCCAGCAGTTCACCCGTGCGTACACCGGCCAAACGCGCCGGTGCCAGCGGCAGCGCGCGACGGAAGAACCACACGCGCAGATCGCGCGCGATGCGCAGGGTGACATCGTGGCCAACCAGCTTTTCGAAGTAGCGCGACACGATCCGCGCCATGGTCAGGCCGCGGATGCCTGCCGAAGGCGAGAAGAAGTTGAAGCCGTTGCCGAGCCCGGCCGCGCCGGCCAGGGCAGCCGCGGTGAGGAAACCACCAGAGAGGCCCAACAAGGCGGTACCGGCCAGCATCGTCGTCCACAACAGCAGCACGGTCAGCAGCAGGCGGCCGCGATGCCGGGCGAACACGCCCTTCAGCGAATCGATGTGTGCAGCCTTCATGGCGACGCCTCCGTGGCCAGCCGCGCGCCGCCGGCGGTCAGGGTCAACCGGGTATCGGCCCAGCGCATCGCGGTCTCGCTATGGGTGGCGATCACCACGCTGCGTCCACGCGCGAACGCGGCCAGGGTGCGCAGCAGATCGGCTTCGGTCTCCGGATCGAGGAAGGCGGTCGGCTCATCGAGCAGCAGCAGCTGCGGATCGCGCAGCAACAGCCGCGCCAGGCCAATGCGGCGCGCTTCGCCACCGGACAGACCGAAGCCGCGCTCACCGATCACCGTATCCAGCCCCTGTGGCAGGGCGGCAGCGAAGCGCATCACCTGGGCGGCCTCGGCGACGGCGCGCAGATGCGCATCGGTCGCGCCGGGTGCGGCCAGGCGCAGGTTGTCGGCGATGGTGCCGTGGAACAGATACGGGCGCTGCCCGGCATAGCCCACTTCCAGCCCGGGGCGCAGGACGATGCTGCCCTCGCGCGGTGGCAGCCACCCGGCCAGCGCTTCCAGCAGCGTGCTCTTGCCGCTGCCACTGGGGCCGACCAGCGCGACGCGCTGCCCGGGCTCGATCTGGAACGAAAGCTGCTGCACCACATCGTGGTGCGCACCGAGCGGACGTAGGCTCACCCCGCGCACCACCACCGGCGGCGCGTGCTGCTCGAGCAGCTCCGGGGCGCGCGCAGTGGCGGAAGATGCGCCATCGACAACGGCTGCGGCAGGCAGTTCGCCGAGCAGGCGCTCCACCTCGGCCGCAGCGGCCAGCGCGTTGGCGCGGTCGTGATAGTGCGCCGCCAATCGCCGCAGCGGCGCATAGAACTCCGGTGCCAGCAGCAGGCAGAACATGCCTACGCCCAAGGTCGGTACCTGTGCATGCAGCGACATCAGGCCGAGATAGCTCAGGCCCAGGTACAGCGCGACCATCGCCACGCTCACCGATGCGAAGAATTCCAGCACGGTGGACGACAGGAAGGCGATGCGCAGCACTTTCAGGGTGCGCTCGCGCACGCCTTCGGCCGCGGTGGCCACACCGTCCAGCTCGGCCTCGCCCCGCCCGTACAGGCGCAGCAGGCCCAGCCCCTTGATGCGATCAGCGAAGTGGCCACTCATCCGCGCCAGTTCGCCCAGCTGTGCGCGCCCGGCCGCTTCAGCGCCCCAGCCGACCAGCATCATGAAGAACGGCACCAGCGGCGCGGTGAACAGCAGGATCAGCGCGATCACCCAATCGGTCCAGGCCACGGCGATCGCGATCAGCAGCGGCACTACCACCACTTCGATGCGAACCGGCTGATAGCCGGAGTAATAGTTCTCAATCGCATCGGCGTGGGCCAGCATCAGTTCGCCCAGCTCACCGGTGCGCTGCTGGCGCAGCCACAGCGGGCCGCGGCCGAGCAGCCGCTGGTACACCCGTTCACGCAGGGCCAGCCGCGCGGCATCGGCAACATCACCGGCCGCCGCCTGGGTCGCGCTGCCCAGCAGGGTACGGATGCCAAGCACTGCCAGCAGCCCCAGCAGGACCGGCGTTGCCTCGGCCAGCGGGCGGTGATCCACCAGCACGGCCTGGATCAGCCACGCGATGGCGGCCGCCTGCCCGATCAGCAGCGCGCCGGACAGGCAGATGCAGATCGCCGCCAGGCGTTGTTTGCCGCGCGCGGCGGCGCCCAGCCCGCCCAGCCAGTGCAGGCGCTGCCGGCGCAGGGCGGTTGTCTCAACAATCGACGCGTCGGGGGGTATGCTCAAAACAAGTCACTGGCGGCCACAGGGAGGTTCCGTCGATTGTAGTAGGTGCTGGCCCCGCCCCCGTGCGGCCAGCGGTCGCAGGGGCGGGATGGCATACGATCCCCGTGCGAGTGCGTTTGTACATTGATCTGAATCAAGGCTGTTTGAAGTTGCTGGTCACAGAATTCACCCCGTAGACCCCCCTTCCCGCCACCTGAAACGGCAAAACCCAACGAGGTAGCCAGGCCATGATTGATCAGACAGTCGTAGAACTGTCGCGGCTGCAATTCGCTCTGACCGCGATGTACCACTTCCTTTTCGTTCCCCTCACGCTTGGCCTGTCGTTCATGGTGGCCATCATGGAGAGCGTCTACGTCATGACCCGCAAACAGGTCTGGCGCCAGATGACGCTGTTCTGGGGCACGTTGTTCGGCATCAACTTCGCCATCGGCGTCGCCACCGGCATCGTGATGGAATTCCAGTTCGGCATGAACTGGTCGTACTACAGCCACTACGTCGGCGATATCTTCGGCGCACCGCTGGCGATCGAAGGCCTGATGGCGTTCTTCCTGGAAGCGACCTTCATCGGTCTGTTCTTCTTCGGCTGGAAGCGCCTGAGCCCGGTCAAGCACCTCACCGTGACCTGGCTGATGGCCCTGGGCACCAACCTCTCGGCGGTGTGGATCCTGATCGCCAACGGCTGGATGCAGAACCCGACCGGCGCGATCTTCAACCCGGAAACGATGCGCATGGAGGTGGTGGACTTCGCCGCCGTGCTGTTCAACCCGGTGGCGCAGGCCAAGTTCGTGCATACGGTCAGCGCCGGCTACGTGACCGGCGCGGTGTTCGTGATGTCGATCAGCGCCCTGTTCCTGCTGCGCAACAAGCACAAGGACATGGCCCGTCGCTCCTTCGCGGTGGCGGCCGCCTTCGGCCTGCTGTCCTCGCTGTCGGTGGTGGTGCTGGGCGATGAAAGCGGTTATGCCGCCAGCGAACACCAGAAGATGAAGCTGGCCGCGATCGAAGCCATGTGGGAAACCGAGCGTGCCCCGGCCGACTTCACCGCCTTCGGCATTCCGAACCAGACCACCCAGCAGAACGATTACGCGATCAAGATCCCGTACCTGATGGGGCTGATCGCCACCCGTTCGCTGAACCAGCCGATCCCGGGCATCCTGGAGCTGGTGGGGCGCGCTGAAAACCGCATCCGCGGCGGTCAGCTGGCCTACGGTGCGCTGGAGCGCGTGCGCAAGGACAAGAACGACGTTGAAGCGCGCGAGATGTTCGACCGCCATTGGCAGGATCTGGGCCACGGCCTGCTGCTCAAGCGCTATCGCGAAGACATCCTCAACGCCACCCCGGAAGAAATCTCCAAGGCCGCGATGGACACCGTGCCGCGGGTCGCCCCGCTGTTCTGGACCTTCCGGATCATGGCCGGGCTGGGCTTCTATCTGATCGCCTTCTTCGCGCTGGCGTTCTACTACTCGTGCCGCCACAACTTCCAGGACAAGCGCTGGTTCCTCAAGCTCGCCCTGTGGTCGCTGCCGGCGCCGTGGATCGCGATCGAATGCGGTTGGTTCGTGGCCGAGTACGGCCGCCAGCCGTGGGCGGTGGACGGCGTGCTGCCGACCTTCTACGCCGCCTCGGGCCTGGCCCTGCATGAAATCCTGACCACGCTGGCAGTGTTCACCGGGCTGTACACGGTGCTGCTGATCATCGAAGTGAAGCTGATGCTCAAGGCGATCCGCAAGGGCCCGGACGACATCCTGCCGTCGCTGCAGGCTGCAGCCACGTCCCTTTCCCCCAATGCCGCTGCGCCGACCCACGGTCGGGCGTAAGGCAGGAGAACCCAGATGGAATTCATTGGACTCGATTACACCACGCTCCGCGTGATCTGGTGGCTGCTGCTCGGCATCCTGCTGATCGCTTGGGCGGTGATGGACGGTTTCGACCTCGGCGTCGGCACATTGTTGCCGTTCGTGGCCAGGACCGATGACGAACGCCGGCTGGTGATCAACACCGTCGGCCCGGTGTGGGAAGGCAACCAGGTGTGGCTGGTGCTCGGTGGCGGTGCGATCTTCGCCGCCTGGCCGCCGCTGTATGCGGTCAGTTTCTCCGGCTTCTACCTGGCGGTGTTCCTGATGCTGTTCGGGCTGATCCTGCGCCCGGTCGCCTTCAAGTACCGCAGCAAGATGCCCAGCAAGCGCTGGCGTGAGAACTGGGACCGTGCGCTGTTCGTCGGCGGCCTGCTGCCGGCACTGATCGCCGGCGTGGCGGTGGGCAACGTGCTGGTCGGCGTGCCGTTCCACTTCGATGACAGCATGCGCATCTTCTACACCGGCACCCTGATCGGCCTGCTCAACCCGTTCGCCCTGGTGGCCGGCCTGGTCAGCGTGGCCATGGTGGTCTCGCACGGTGCGGCGATGCTGGTGCTCAAGACCGACGGCCCGGTGGCCGAGCGCTCGGCCCGCTATGGCAGCGTCGCGGCGGTGCTGACCTTCGTGCTGTTCGCCCTGGCCGGCGTCTGGGTGGCCTTCGGCCTGCCGGGCTACCAGATCACCTCGCAGGTGGTCACCGATGGCCCGACCAACCCGCTGCTCAAGACCGCTGCCGTCGGTGCGGTGGCCGGTGGCTGGCTGCGCAACTACCAGAGCATGCCGCTGACCCTGCTGGCCCCGCTCCTCGGGCTGGTGGGTGCGCTGGCCAGCGCGGTACTGCTGCGGGCCCGCCGTGGCGGCCTGGCCTTCGTGGCCTCGGGGGCCTCGATCACCGGCATCATCCTGACCGTCGGCTTTGCGATCTTCCCGTTCCTGCTGCCCTCCTCCAGCCAGCCGGGCTCCAGCCTGACCGTCTGGGACAGCTCGTCCAGCCACCTGACCCTGGGGATCATGCTGATCGCCACGGCCATCTTCCTGCCGATCATCATCGCCTACACCTCCTGGGTCTACCGCGTGATGAAGGGCAAGACCACGGCCGAAGAGATGGGCGACAACCCCAACGCTTACTGACGCGCCCCACGGCGCCATAGGAGACTTACCATGTGGTACTTCGCTTGGATTCTGGGTGCAGGGCTGGCTTCGGTCGTGGCCATTCTCAACGGCATGTGGTTCGAAGCCCGCGAGCAGAGCCGTACGGATCACGAAGAAGGCTAAAAAAAGGTTGCCGATCGGGTCTTCACACCGTATCCTTGTCGGCTCCTTCGGGGTGTAGCTCAGTCTGGTAGAGCGCTACGTTCGGGACGTAGAGGTCGCAGGTTCGAATCCTGTCTCCCCGACCACTTCGGTGGTCGTATTGAAGCCTGGGAACACGTTTCCAGGCTTCTTTATCAAGGGCCGTGGCAACACGGCACCGAAGGCGAAAAACGCGATCCCCCCTTGCCGCCGACCGGCGGGATCGATACAATAGGCGGCTCCTTACGGGGTGTAGCTCAGTCTGGTAGAGCGCTACGTTCGGGACGTAGAGGTCGCAGGTTCGAATCCTGTCTCCCCGACCATCTGATGGTCACAATCAAGCCTGGAAGACATCACTGTCCTCCGGGTTTTTTTGTGTCTGGCGATTCGCAGGCCGGGTAGCGGCTGCGGATCTCCCCTTCGCAGCTGCCGGTGTAGCGGTAGCCCTTCCCCAGCATGCACCGTTGTGCCGCGTAGAGCTTGTCGCGTGAAAGATGGGCGGTTTCCTCACCCGTGGCACCTTGCCGGTCTGGGGAGATGTTCCCACTGCGTTGGCCGCCGCAGGCCTGCCAGTCCGTATCACGCACCAGGGCACCTGCGTCCGGCCTGCTCCAGTCGTGGCCCGGCGGCACCAGCTGCCGGGTTGCGGCAGGGTTTCCATTCATCCACATCCCACCTGCACCACAGGCGGTCAGCCCGAACAGCATGCCGAGCACCACCGTCGCGCGACCTGTGTGCCATCTGGCGGGATGCCTGCGACAGATGAACCCCCTACGGAGAAACAGCAGCGTCATGCGCATCGTATTCACTCCACCGGAAACCTACGACGCACGAACTCGAACCCCTCGCCGGCCATGCATGCGTCATGGAGCTGGCCCAGCCGAGCGGCGATCTCTTTGCGCCGCTTCTTCTGCGCCGACGTACGTTCGGCATGCCAGATCTTCGTGATCACGGCGCTCTCCTTGAGAAGCCCAACGTACTCGTCGTCATTTCGCAGGTGCTGGCTGCATTGCTGCCGGGCCAGGTCCGCGTCGGCCTTGCTCGCCCCCGCCTTTCGCCAGTACTGCCGCGTCGGCATGACGCGAACGGAACCCGCCGGAACAGGCCCCATGTCCGTCACCGCCACCTGCCCCGGTACAGCGGGAGTGCTGGCACATCCTGCAACCGCGAGAAGCACGGTCGCCATCAGCATCGATATCCGTCTGGCCTTCCGGCTCGCGCGAGGGTGCTCATGCACCGACCGTCGATCCCAGGGATCAGGTGCAGCGGTGAACGCAACGCCACGAGGCCGCAGCACGTTCATCGCGACTGGCAGGCGGGGAATCGACTCGCAATATCCCCTGAGCATGACCCGGTGTAGCGGTATCCCTTTTGCATCATGCAGCGCTGGACGTCGTCATTCTTCCGGGTGAGGCGCTGCACGGTTTCGGGACCGTTGCCGCCCTGCTGATCGATGCCGACATTGCCGTTCGCCATGCCGCCGCATGCCACCCACGCCGCCCCCAGTTGCGAGGCATCGGCCTTGCCCGCCGCCCAGCTGTCGCGCTGCGAAGGGGGATTGGCCAAAGCGTCGTAGGTTTTCTTGTCACAGTAGGCGCGCGGCGTCTGCGGGCCGCATAAGCGCCCGTTGCCCGCGGTGCAGCCCGTCATGACCGCTACCGCCATCAGCAGACCGAACCCCGTACAGCTTCGCCTTCGAACCTGCTTCATGCGTTTCGTCCAGGATGTCCGCAGACGCCTTACTTCTGGCATGCGGGATATTGACTGCGTATATCGCCTTCGCAGGAGCCCGTGTATTGATACCCGCGGGACATCATGCAACGCTGCATGTCGTCGAACTTGCGGCTCATCGCCTGCTGGATCACCGCAGAGCTCGATCCATCCGACGTGGCGACGTTGTAACCGCCGCTGTCCGCCCCGCCACAACCGAGCCAGTCCGCACTGCGGGCCGCGGGGTCATTGCCTGCTTTCTGCCAATGATCGCGCGGTGGAACGATGTTCCTGCCCACGGACGGATCTCCATTCATCCACATACCGCCGATGCCACAACTGGCGAGCATCAACGTTACACAGGCAAGTAGGAGCCTGTTTCCTGCACGCGGGGAACTCATGCTGACGTACCTTTTCTTTGAGGGATTGAGGAGGGATGTCATCGACTGGCACCGGCAAGAATGGAGATCGCGGACCAGACCTGGGGCGGCAGCGCCTTCGCCATTGCGAAGGGAGCCGCCACGGGAATCGCGACGACGGTCCAGCCTTCGTGGAAGGTGGACAGCGCCCATGGACGGCCACGACGTGCATTCCCCTGCTCATCGTACAACCCTGCAAGTTGCCCGCCGATCATGTCATGCGGGCCGGCGAAGTACTCGATCAGCCTGTCCTGCCAGTCTCCTGGCTTGTAGGGGTCGCCTCGCAGCGTCCCTGTCCAGCCTTGGATACCCCCAGTTACGCCGCCCAGTTTCTTGCCTTCCTCCGACGCCAGGTACTGGGCGAGGGTCAATCCCCCCTGTTTATCGTCGAACTGCACGCGTCCCAGCGAATCCAGGGCAAGTGTGCCGTCTGGATTCGTTGCACAGCGGATGCTGCCAGGTCCGCACAGCTGATCCAGGTCCACGCGGGTTCCCCCGATCTTGAACTCATCGCCATCCACACCGGCACTCTTTCCGTGGATGTTGTCCAGTGTCGTCACGCCGTCGGTGACACCCGGGAACAACTGCGAGTTCTTGATCATCTCCTGCCGCATCCAGTCCGCCGCACTGGCCAGCGCCTCCTTGGAGACCGCGCTGGTCGCCGAGCCGGTCACCGCGCCGATCAGGATGTTGAGCATCTTCTCCTGCGTGCGCAGTTCATCGGCTTCAGCCTGCAGCGCAGCCTTCTGCTCCGGCGTGTCGGCGTGTTCGTAACGCTCCTTGATGCTGGCGCCGCGGCTGGCCACATAGCTGCCCACGGCACTGTGCGCCTGCTGGGTGAACGCTGCGCTGATCTGCGCTTCGGCCTGCACCTTCTGCGCGAGCTCCACCGGATCCCAGTTACGGATCAGCCCGTTGGCATCGTCGCCACTGAGCACACCGCGATTGAGGCTGGCCAGGGTGTCGTCGATGCTCTTGCCGGTCTTGGCCAGCTGCGCGTTGCCATCGGTGATGGTCAGCGCGCCTGCGCTGATGCCGCTGCGGGTGGTGCTGGCATCGCTGCCCTTGTCGCTGGCATAGCCGGGTGCGGCGGCGCTGGCATCGTTGCCATAGTTCTGCCACGACCAGCTGCTGCCCTGCCCGGCTGCACCGGTGGACCCAGGCGTGCCGTCGTTGCCACGGCCGCTGTTGCCGCCATTGGACGGGCCGCCTGTGCCGCTCTTGCTGAAGCCGCCGGACAGGCTCAGGCTGCTGGCCTCGTAATCGCTGCGGTTGTCCAGATCGCGCACGCTCAATGTGCTGGTGATCAGCTGGTTGCGACCGTCGGCGATGGCCTGCTCGCTGGAGGCGATCACGCCACCGATCAGATCGGTATTGCCGCCTACGCGCACCTGGTAGCCACCGTCGCCCGCCTTGATCCCGCTCTGCTCGACAACGCTGGCGTAGTCACCATCGACCTTGGTGTTGCCGTAGCTGGCGCTGCCGGAGAAGCCCAAGCCGACCGTGACACTGCCGCCGACACTGGTGTCCTTGCTGTGGAAGGTGGAGGTGTCCTGCAGGCTCTCGATGTTGAGGTCGCCGCCGATATCGGCGATCACCTCGCGGCCGCTGGCCACCGCGCCACGCAGGGTGGTGTCGCCACCAGATTCGAGCACCAGCGTGTTGCCGGCGTTGACGTGGCTGTTGGTCCACTGCACGTCGGTGCCCTCGCCCTTGCCCTTGGAGCCACTGGCGTTGGCGGTGATGCCCGCACTGGCACCGCCGGAGCCGATGCTGATCGCCACGCCGACGCCACCGCTGGCCGCGCTGCTCTTGCGATCGGTTTCCTGCGTGTTCTTCGCCGCCAGCAGGGCGATATCGCCATCGGCCCGCAGGTAGGCGTTGTTGCCGGCGTTGATGGTGCTGCCAATCACGGTCAGATCCGAATCCTTGCCCGCGCCCGTGGCACTGATGCGCACGTCGCCGCCCGCGGTGATGCTGGAGCCGGCTGCGTTGTCATGCGTGGTGGTGGTCTTGCTGTCGCTGCGTGCGCCGCCCACGGTGATGGAGATGTTGATGCCGCCCGCCGCGCCCGGATCGGCCTGCACCGCACCCACCGCTGCCGCCGTATTGAGCACGGTGGTCGCCGCCGCCAGCGTCTTCATGCGGCTGTCGTCGGTCTGGCTGGCCGCCTTCTTCATCTGCTCGGCGCTCTGGATCGCGGAGATCACCGGCGCGGTCAGCGCCACCGTCAGGCCGGCCTGGCGGAACTTGTCCTCCTGGGTGGAGACGCCGGTCTCGCGGGCCTCCACGATGTCGACCTTGCGCGCATGGATGTCGATGTCGCCCTCGGGCGCGACGACGTGGCTGCCAACCTGGCGGTAGTTGTTGCCCGCCACCATCACCACGTTGCCCGCGGTGGAGCCGATGGTGGACGCCGCGGCACTGGTACTCACGTCCTTGGCATCGCGGCTCTGCATCTGCGTGCCGACCGTGAACGCGACGCCGCCGTTGTAGAGGAAGCCGCTTTCATCCTTGCGCTTGTAGTGGCTCTCGCCGCGCGTGTTGGTCGCCGCCTGCACGGTCAGATCATTGTCGGCCAGCAGCACCGTACCCGCATCGGAGACCACGTTGCTGCCGGTCACGGTGATGTTGTTGCCGCGCACCGCCACCTGGTGCCCGCTGAGCGTGCTGGCGATGGCCTGGGTTTCCTCCAGGCTGTCGCGCGTGGTGTTGGTGGTGGACTTCAACAGCCCGCGATGGGTGTGCTTGCGGCCCTCGCTCCAGTTGTTGCTCTGCTCGCCGCTGGCGATGCTGACGTCGTTGTCGGCCATCACCGAGATCGCGCCATCGCTGCTGTAGACCTGCGCGGCGCGCAGGTTCACGTCATGCCCGGCCTGCAGTTGTACCGCCCCGGCGGTATCGAGGGTGGTGCCGACCTCCCGTTCGTAGCCTTGGCGCAGGTAGTTGTCGTTGTTGCGGACATTGTTTTCCTGGCGTGCCTCGGTGACCGTGCCCAGGGAGAGATCCCGGCCCGCCGCGAGCAGGGTCTGGCCCTGTGCACCGGTGTTGACCACCTGGGCGCCGTCCATGCGCAGATCGCGGCCGGCCTTGGCCAGCAACGTGGCGCCCTGGTCGCTCACGAACAACCCGGCCACGCGATCGATGTTGGTCCGGCTGAAGTCGCTCAACCCCGCGGTGTTCTGACCGCTGCGGGTGGTGGTGACCATGTTGAGATCACGGCCGGCGCTGGCGACCAGCACGCTGCGCGCATCGATCAGGCCGCCGAGGTTGTCCAGATCGGTACGCGCGTTGGCACTGACCGTGTCACCGCTGATGCGGCCGTCGAGGTTGCGCAGGTTCTGCGCGTCGATCTTCACCGCGGTGCGGCCAGCGATGGTGCCGCTGTTGACCAGGTCGCCGCGCAGGTTCAGCTCCACCGAGCGGCCGGCCAGCAGCGTACCGGTGCCGTCGATATCACCGGGGCGCACGCGCACATACACCTGCGGAACCAGGGCGGTGGTGGTGCTGCCATCGGCCAGGGTGACGCGCTGCTCGACCAGCCAGACGATGTCGCTGGTGAGCTGGGCCATCTGTGCCGGGGTCAGCGCCACGCCGGGGCGCAGGCCCCATGCGTCAGCGATGGTGGCCGCGTTGTCGAGCAGCGCGCGGTACTGCGCTTCATCGTCGGCGTAGCCGTCCAGGAAGCGGCGGCCGGTGAGCTGGGCGACCTGATCGCGGACCAGCTTCTGTTCGTAGAACCCATCGCCCAAGCGCTTCTGCACGTTGGCCGGGTCCACGCCCATCTTCTGCAGCAGGTACTCCGAGCCGAGCCAGCTGCGGTAATCGGCAAAACGCGGATCGGTTTCGACCAGGTACTGGCCGGCATTCGGGCCGCTCTGGAACAGGCTGCTCTGCGGCAGTTCGGCCTCCACGCCGATGGTGCGGATCACGGTCGGCTGGTTGCCCGCCGCACCCTGCGCACCGGTGCCCGCCGTGCTGCCGGGCCCGGCCAGCGAGGCCACGCTGGCGCTGACTTCGGTCACCTGGCGCTGCCCACCCACGGCACCGGCCTCGGCTGCGCCCCCGACCTGCCCACCGACGGAACCGGTGCTGACGCCGCCCACCTGATAGCCGCTGCCACCATCGCGGGTGTGCTCGGCCGTCCGGGTGACGCCCAGGTTGATGGTGCGCACTTCATCGGCCGGACGATAGGCGATCTTCCGGTCCCACTTGCGCTCGTGATAGCGCTTGAAACCACCGCGCCAGCGACTGTAGGTGTATTGGCTGGTGCCTTCCTCGTGCACGCGGTACTCGCCGAACGCGTCGATGTTGCGCAGGTTGCCGAGATCGCCCAGCAACGCGCCACCGGCCAGGATCTGGCTCTTGTCGTTGATCAGCTCATCGCCACGCAGCGTCATGTTGCCGCCCGAGATGATCCGGCCCGGCGTACTGGAGGCGACCTGGGTTTCGTACTCGGTGTGGGTGACGTCGTACTGGGTCCAGTCCTTGACGTCGCCGTTGCCGTTGTTCCACCGGTACTTGCCGGCACGGCTCCAGCTGGACCAGGTGAACTCGCTGGCATCGTGCATGCCGGGCGTGCCCTTGGGTTGGATGTACAACTTCTTGGTCGGGCCGACCACCATTACTTCGCTGGTGGCGAAATGCTCGTTGCTGTTGAGCAGGCGCGTGGCATCGATGGTCAGTCCACCCAGTGACTCGATGGTCGCGCTGGCATTGTGCACCGAGCCGGCGCGACCGACTGCATGCCCCTGCGCATCCAGCGCACCGCCGATGTTGAGTGCATTGTCGCCACCGCCGGCACTGAAGATGAGCGCCTGCTCACGGTTGACCACGGTGCCGGCGCCGATGTCCAGGCGCTCACGCGCGGCAATGGTGGCTGCGCGGGTGACGCCCTCCAGCGTTTCATCACTGTTGACCAAGGTGGTGGCACCGATCGACAGGCGGTCGCCGTAGATGCGGCCGGTGCCAACGTTGAGGATCACATCGGCATCGACGCGGGTATCCACGCCGTCGATCAGCCCGCGGTTGCCGAGCACGCCATCGGCGCGCACCTGGGTGCGGATGCCGCTGATCTCGCCAGTGGCCAGGTTGTCGATCTGGCCGGCGTGCAGGTCCAGATCGCCGGCCTGCACCTTGCCTGCATTGGTCCACAGCCCCTGCGTGGAAACCGTGGCCTTGCCGTTGGCGGTGATCTGGCCATCGTTGCGGTAGTCCTGCTGCAGGGCCAGCACCAGGTCGCCCTGCGACAGCACCCGGCCCGTGCCGTTCAGCGCGTTGGCATGCAGCGTCTGGTTGCCCGCCGACAGCAGCGTGCCGTCGATGTTGCCGACCTGGCCGGCGTGCACGTCCAGGCTGCCCGCCGAGGACACCAGCCCCTGCTGGTTGAGCAGCACATCGGCCGCCTGCAGGGCGATCCGCTGATCGGCGGCGATCATGCCCGCGCTGTTGTCGATCTGCGCAGCGGTGAGGGCCACGCTGCGGCCCTGCAGGCCGAGCGGAATGCTGCCGCCGGTCGTGTTGCGGTTGTCGATGCGCGCGGCGTGGGCGACCAGATCGCCGCCGGCCACGGCCAAACCGGCCTGGTTGACCAGCTCACCGCTCAGCTCCAGCGTCAGATTCTCGCTCGCCTGCAGGCGGCCGCCGCTGTTATCCACGCGCTGCGCCTGCAGCAGCAAAGAGGCCCCGCTGCCCACCTGCCCGCCGCTGCGGTTGTCCAGCGAGGCCAGCCGCGCATCCAGCGCCGCCTGCGCCTGGACAAGGCCGGCCCGGTTGTCCAGCTCACCCGCGCGCAGGGTCAGCCCAGCACCGCTGACGATGCCGCCGCGCGCGCCCGCCTCGGTGTTGCCCAGGCGCTGGCCGTGGGTATCGATGCGCATCGCCGCACTGGACTGCAGCAGGCCAGCGCGGTTCTCCAGCGCCCCACTGCGGATATCCAGCGTGCCGGCGGTGGCGGCGAGAATGCCTTCACTGTTGTCCACGGCGCCCAGGCCCGTATCGAGGGCAACGGACGCGCCCG
Source organism: Stenotrophomonas sp. PUT21 (assembly GCF_052232875.1). Lineage (NCBI taxonomy): Bacteria > Pseudomonadati > Pseudomonadota > Gammaproteobacteria > Lysobacterales > Lysobacteraceae > Stenotrophomonas > Stenotrophomonas sp. PUT21. The sequence goes on from NZ_CP197645.1 coordinate 2,499,534, forward strand.
CCAGGGTGCCACGCACGTTGGTTAGCCCCTGGCTGGCGACCGAGAGCGAACGTTCGGCCTGGATCACACCGGCGGTGTTGTCGATATCGCTCGCGCTGTCGAGCGTGACCTCGCCCTCGATGGACGCCAGCGTGCCCGCCTCACGGTTGACGATGCGGCCGGCTTGCACCTGCAGCGTGCCGTTGGCAGCGACGGTGCCGGCGCTGTTGTCCAGCGCCTGCGCTACCGCCACGCCGAGCGTATCGCCCGCGTTGACGGTGCCGCTGCGATTGTCGAGGCTGCCGGCGCGCAGCTGCTGCGCACCACCGGAGGCGATCAGGCCGCCCTGGCGGTTGTCGAGCAAGCCGTCCACGCTCAGTTGCAATGCACGGTCACCGGGCGCCTGGACCGTGCCAGCCTGGTTGTCCAGCTGGCCAGCCTGCAGTGTCAGATCGCCCGCGCTGGCCAGTGTGCCGCGCTGGTTGTCGATCACGCCGGCCACCTGCAGCACGGAGGCCGCATTGCCTGCCGCCAGCAGCTTGCCGTCGCGGTTGGAGAGGTTGCCCGCCTGCACGGCGAGCGCACCGTTGCCGATGATCTGGCCGTTGTCGTTGAGCAACGCGTTGGTCACTCGCAGGCCCAGCGCGTCGGTACCAGTGGCGATCAGTTCGCCACGACGGTTGTCCAGCTGCCCGGCGTCGATCGCCAGGCGCGCCGCCGAGGTGATGCCGCCGGAGACGTCAATCGTCTGGCCCTGCAGTTGCAGCGCGCCATTGCTCAGCAGTTTGCCGCCCGCCCCGGCCAGCGTTTCCGCAGTGATCGCCAGGCGGCCGCTGCCGGCCTGCTGGACCTGCCCACCCACATTGCTCAGCAAGGCGGTGTCGATGGCCAGATCGCCGTTGCTGGCGAGCGTGCCGCCGCTGTTGTCCAGCGCGGTCGTCGCCTCGATGCGGTTGGCCTCGCTGCCGGTCGCCAGCAGCTGGCCGCCCCGATTGTCGAGCGTATCGACCTGGACATCGAACGTACCGGCCTGCAGTTCCGCCTGGCGATGATCGACCTTCCCTGCGCGAAGGGTGAGCGTGCCAGCCGTGGCGATCTCGCCACGCTGGCCGTCCAGCCTGCCGGTGGTGAGCTGCAGGCCGTCGCTGCCGGCGTGCATCAGCGTGCCATCGGTATTGACCAGAACGGCGCTGGCCAGCGCCAGCGAGGTGGCGTTGCTGGCAAGGCTGCCGCCGGTGTTGTCGAGCGTGCCTGCCACCTGCAGCTCGGCGGCTGCATTGCCGCTGTGGGCGATCTTGCCGCCGCGGTTGGACAGCTGGGCGGTGCGCACCTCCAGCGCGCCGCCGACGTTCATGACGCCGCCGTCGTTGTGCAGTGCCTCGCCCTGCACGCGCAGGTCGCGCCCGGTGGTCAGTTCGCCCTGCCGGTTGGACAGACCGCCACTCTCCACGCTCAGATCGCGCACACCCAGGCGACCGCCGTCATTGTCCAGAGCGCTGGCGCGCAGGTCGATATCGCCACCGGCAAGGACCGCGCCGGCATCGTTGTCGAGCAGGCCGGCGATCAGCACGCGGCCCTGCGCGAGCGGCGCAGTGGTCGGCGGAATCGTGCCGGGGGTGCTGCCCTCGGTGCCACCGTTGCCGCTCCCGTTGCCGGCGCCCGGGGTGCCCGTGCCCTCGCCATTGCCCGGGGTGGTCGGGGCGGTACCGTCCTGCAGGGCCAATGCGCCGATGCTGCCCTTGTCACGGTTCTGCACGCGTCCACTCTGCACCGCCAGCGCCTGCACGCCGGCCTGTTCGATGCTGCCGCCTCGGTTGACCAGCGAGGCCGCCTCCAGGTCCAGGCGGGTGCCGTTGAGCTGGCCGCCCCGGTTGTCCAGGTCCTGGCCGGTGCGCAGGTTCAGTTCACGCCCGGCGCTGACCAGCCCTTCGTTGCGAACACCGCCGCTGGCAGCGATACGCGTATCGTCGCGCGCCTGCAGTTTGCCGGTGTTTTCCAGCCGGCCATCGACAGTCACGACCAGCTCGCCGGTCTGCGCCCCGAGGTTGCCCGCATTGCGCACGCCCACGCCGTGCTCGGTGCCCATCAGCAGGATCTTGTTGGCGTACATGCCGCCGAGCTGGGCGACATCGAGCGCGTACTGCGGTGCACTGCCTTCCGCAGCCTGTGCCTGCACACGGCTCAGGTCGGCACTGACCGTATTGGCGCCGGTGGTGACCTGCAGCTGCCGCGCCCACAGGCCGGCGTTGAGCTGTACCGAGCGCGCGATCAGGTCGGTGTAGTCGACCCGGCTGGCATCCATGCCGGCACCGAAGATATGGATCGCACCGCCCTGCACGCGGTATCCCTCCAGCGCACCGCCATTGAACATCGGGGTGCCGGTGGTCAGGGTGATGCGGTTGGCGTTGATGAAGCCGCAGCCGTCGCAATCGATGCCGGCGGGATTGGCGATCACGACCTGCGCGCGGTCGCCGGCCACTTCCACATAGCCGCGCAGCTGGCTCGGGTTGGCACCGTTGACCTCGTTGAGGATCACCCGTGCGGTGCCGCCGGCCAACCACGGATTGCCCTGCACCCAGCCGCCGAGCTGCGACTGCGTATTGCCGCGCGAGTTGTTGAGGATGGCGCCCTGCTGGTCGACATCGAAGCGCTGGTAGGTGTTGCGCGAAACACCGGCCGCACTCGGTGTCTGGATGTTGATCTGCGGCGTACCGTTGGCCGTTTCCAGGACGGTCGGCCGCTGGTTGCCGGGCGCGTTCGGATCGGCCACCACCTGCGCCGCCGCCATGCCGGTCACCCCGACCCAGCCGAGCATCACCCACAGCGCGAACGCCATCGGGCGCAGTGCCGCTGTGCGCTGTCCGTCCTGCCCGGCACCCAGCCCGCCGGGGCGCGGGGTGATCTCCGCGGCGACCTGCCAGAGCTTGAGAGCGTGGTTGAACACGAGGCGGTACAGATGCTTGTTCATGACAGTTCCTTTGTATGCGTGCGGTCGGCGCGGCGCGTGGGCGCCCGCGCTGAAATCAGAACGACCAGCTCAGGGTGAATCCGGTGACGGTGTACGCGTTCTGGAAACCAGACGGCTTGTTCAACGGGGCGCCGACGAAGCCGTCCCAGTACAGGCCGCGATACGACCCGCGCAGGCCGATCACGCTGCCCGCCAGGTCATTGCCCAGCTGCCATTGCGTGGCACTGCCACCGACATGGCCGTAATCGGCCCCGACGTAGAACTCCTGCCCGCCACCGAGCGCCAGAGCGATGTCGTTGCGGATCAACCAGCCGCGCTCGCCCATCAGCGACATCTCGCCATCGAAACCGCGCACGGTGTAACGACCACCGATCGCGAAGCGGTCCTGCGGCACCAGGCCGCCACGGTTCCACTGCGCGCGCCAGCTGCCGGTGTAGCGCAGGCGCTGCTGGCCGAGCTGGAACGGGACGCTCAGCTGTGCGTCGGCGAAGTAGATCTTCGGGTGCGAGGTGGCTTCACCGAACAGCTCCTCGGGCGCTGCGATCGAGCCGAATGCCCCGGTGCCACGGCGGAAGCCGACGGTGCCATCGAGCGTAGCCTGGCCGATGAAATGACGGTGGTTCAGGCCGAGCTCCCAGCCACCCATGCGCCGGCGCTGGACCAGGATTTCGGTGTCGTCGATGAAGTTGCGCGAGTCGCGCTCCCAGGCGCGCAGGTACATGCTGGTCTTGCTGCTCGCGTTGCGGAACAGCAGGCGCGTCGCCCGTACTTCGGCGTTGTAGCTTTCACCGCTGTAGAGATACGACTGCTGGTTGCCGGCCACGGTCTGCTCGTATTCGTAGCCGCTGCGCGTGGCGCCGAACAGCCAGTAGCCCACGGGCACGGAGTAGTGGAACGTGAAGCCCTTGGTGCCGCGCTTGCCGCCACTGAACACGTCATGGTTGAGGTTGACGTAGAACAGGTCGTTCTGGCGCAGCGCGTGGTCCAGCGACATCGTCGCACCGGCCTGGGTCTTGCCGGTGGCCTTGCTGCCGGAGTCGTCCAGGCTCAGGTTGAAACGCACCAGCCGCTGCTGCGACCACTGCACTACCAGGTCGCTCTGCCCGGGCGCGGCGTCGGCGCCTTCGGCCGGGCTGATCTGGATGTCGGCCTCGGCGGTCGGCACGCGCTTGAAGTTCTCCAGTCCCTGTTCGATATCGCGCAGGTTGAGCAGGTCGCCACTGCGCGCGGGGATCGCATTCCACAAGGTGGCGTCGCGATGGGTGCCCTCGGCGAACCGGATCTGGCGCAGCGTGCCGGGTACGACGGTCAGCTCCAGCGTGCCGGTGGTCAGGTCCTGCGGTTGGGCCAACACGCGTGTGGTGACAAAGCCGCGTTCCACGATGGCGTTCTGCACGCGCGACATGACCACGTTGATGCCGGTCGTGCCCAGGCAGCGGCCGAGGGCCGGGTCGCTTTTGACATTGGCCGCGGCCAAGGCCCACTGGAAGCGTTCGGCCTGGTCGCCCGCCAGGGTGATGCGGTCGATCACGAAACAGGGCGTCTCGTCCTGGGGCAGCCGCTCCGGCGCCGCCATCGGCGCTTCCTGCAGGCGCGCGTCCGGCCGGGTTTCAAGCTGCTCGCGCAGGGCGCGTTCGCGCTCCTGCTGGCGAAGCAGTTCCTGGTCCGGGGCAGGCAGTTGCTGGGCCTGCGCCGAGGTGCAGGTCAATGCCACGGCGGCGGCCAGCGGGGCCAGAAGCAGGGTGCGCCGGGAAGCGCGGTGCATACCGGCGCGAGCCGGGGTGGGTAGTACGTTGTTTGGCATGCAGGATCTCGAACGTGGGCTGGCACGAACCATCGTTCGCTATAGACCGCCCCTATGGAGGCCCGCCAATTTAAGAGCTATTCGCGACATGAAAACCGTCAAAAACCCCACCCACGCGGTAAGACAACCACCCGCTCGCTTGTAGGGTTTTTCCTAAATAGTCATTTTTTTGACGCAGTTCACATGGAAGAGGATCGCGCGGCCCTTGTTGTGAAGGCGTTTTCACACGTAGTGCTTCCGGCGGCCTCGGCGCTATACCCGGTCCCCGCATCGGGTCGTCGACGCAAGCCCCCGCAACACGTCGCGGTTCCGGCAGGACCTGTCGGGATCGAACCCGTACAATGGCCGGTCCTGGCCCCGCCTTCGGCGGCGGCCCAGTCCCCTACCCCGCAGCTGCCGGCCATTGGCCGGTCTCTGCCGTTGCACCCGCGCGCCAGCATGGCCGCGGTGCGCCACCTGTCAGGAAACATGCTGATGACTCACCCCACCTCCCCGTCCCAGTCCCTGCTGCACGGGCGCCTGCTGGCGTTTGCCGCGATTCTGCTGGCTGCCCTGAACCTGCGCACGGCGGTCACCTCGCTGACCCCGCTGCTGGATGTGCTCGGCCAGACCTTCGGCTTCGGCACCACCATGACCGGCGTGCTCGGCATGCTGCCGACCGCAGCGTTTGCGCTGTTCGGCGTGACCACCCCGGCCGTGGCGCGTCGCCTGGGCCTGGAACGCACCGCCCTGCTGGCGATGAGCCTGGCCACTGTGGGCCTGCTGCTGCGCTCGATGGCCGGCGGCGTCGGCAGCCTGCTGTTCGGCTCGGTGGTGGCGCTGGCCGGCATGGGCATCGGCAACGTGGTGGTGCCGCCGCTGGTGAAGCGCTACTTCGCCAACCGCGTGGGCACCATGAGCACGCTCTACATCACCGTGTTGCAGATCGGCACGATGATGCCGGCCCTGCTGGCGGTCCCGGTCGCGCAGCAGGCGGGCTGGCGCGTGTCACTGGGAATCTGGGCGCTGATGTCGCTCGCGGCAGCGCTGCCGTGGCTGATGCTCTCGCGTACACGCCCGCACCCGGACACGATCAGCGCCGCCAACGACCCGTCCAGCGCGCCGCACGGCAAGGTCTGGAAGACCCCGCTGGCGTGGGGCATGACCCTGATGTTCGGCATGACCTCGCTGATGACCTATTCGATGTTCACCTGGCTGCCGCGGATCGTGGTCGAAGCTGGCGCGACGCCGGCCTTCGGCGGCATCATGGTGGCGATCTTCGCGGCCTGCGGCCTGCTGCCGTCACTGACCATGCCGGCCCTGGCCGTGCGCCTGCGCAACCCCTTCGGGCTGGTGCTGATCGGCTTCAGCGCCTTCCTGATCGCCTTCGCCGGCCTGTTGTTCGCCCCGATGAAGGCCCCGTGGCTGTGGGCGGTGCTGCTCGGCATCGGGCCGTCCACCTTCCCGCTGGCACTGACCCTGATCAACCTGCGTACCCGCACCCCCGCCGGTTCGGCTGCGTTGTCCGGCTTCATGCAGGGCGTGGGCTATGCCTTCAGCTGCCTGGGCCCGTTCCTGTTCGGCTGGCTGCATGCGGTCAGCGGCGGCTGGCACCTGCCATTCGGCTTCCTGGCGCTGTGTGCGGTGGTGCTGCTGTGCGCCTCGTGGATCGCCTGCAAACCGCAGAAACTCGAAGACCAGTGGTAAGCGCCCCGGCGCGTCCATCTACACGCGCAGTGCGCAACTGCTGACGTAGCGTGTCGCTAATTGACCCGGTGTGCTGCACCGGGCGGTGTTCGGAGCTGCTGGCGCCACCAGCCGGCTGAACAGCTTCATCGCGATGGAGTGCGCTTTCCATGCCGGCGACATGGGTTGAACCTTTAGAAATTCAATGACTTGCCTCTCCCCTCCGGGTTCCACCCGGGGGCTGATCGGTCGTACCCGCGTCTTAACGATTTGGCAACAACTGCGCAGTCAGGCACGATTGGCATGTGATGTGCGTCACACTTTTGACGCTACGCATTTTTGAAAGGACGCTCCAAGGGGGTTCCATGTACGACCATCGGCCGCTGGCGCTCAGCGTCGGCCTGGCATGTGCCGCACTCGCTTTCTCCGCTTCGGCTGCCGAAGCCGACGACCCGCGGGCTGACGCGTTGGCCGAGATCGGCCATTACCGCGACCAGGCCCATTGGCTGGATGCACTGGCCGCGATCGAGCGGGCACGGGTGCAATCGCCCGACGACGCACTGCTGTATCGCCTGCAAGTGCTGACCCTGTCCGACATCGGCAACGCGCACCGCGCCTGGCAGCTCTACCTGGCCCGGCCGGACCTGTTCGATGCCGCCCAGAAAGAACGGCTGGAAGGCAACTACCTGGCCAAGCTGGTGGGCTGGAGCCTGGCGTACGGCGCCAGCGAAGACACCCGCCTGGATGAAGCGGACGCTGCGCTGGTCCAGATGCAGCAGTACCTCGAGCGCGACGGCACCACCGTGCAGCAGGCGCCGCTGCGGATCCGTTATGACCGCCTGATCCTGCTCAACCGGCTGGGCCGCCATGCACAGGTACGCGATGAGTACCGCAGCCTGCTCGCCGAGGGCCACCCCGTTCCCAATTACCTGCTGGCCGCCGTCGGCGATTCGCTGATGGCCACCCAGCACCCGGCCGAGGCGATCCCGGTGCTGGAAGCCGCGCTCAAGGCTGATCCGTCGCTGCCGCAGGCGCGCTCGGAACTGGCTTACGCGTATCTGGAAGATGAGCAGGCCGACACCGCCATCGCCCTGCTGAAGAAATGGCAGGCCGATGAGCCGGCCTGGCGCTGGGCAAACGGTGCCAAAGCGCCGTACGCGAACTGGCCGCGCTACGAGGCCGACCTCAATCTGGCCATGGTGCGCGCCTACAGCGGCGATCTGCCCACCGCCCAGCACGACCTGGAGAAGATGGTCGAGATCGGGCCAGGCAACACCGGCACGCAATCCTCGCTGGGCAACATCTACCTGATGCGCGGCTGGCCACGGCGGGCGCTGGAGCGCTACAGCATGGCCAACACGCTGGACCCGCGCGACGTTCCGGCGCGGCTGGGCCAGTACGACGCCTACGTGCAGGTGCAGCGCGATGACCTCGCCCGCCCCATCCACGACACCCTGCTTGCCGCCTACCCCAACCAGCCCTCCGTGCAGCGCATGGACCGCAGCTGGCGCGCGCACCGTGGCTGGCAGTGGCATGCCTACGCCGAAGGCGGCCGCAGCTCCGGCGGTGGTGGTGCTTCACCGCTGGGCAACGATGACGGCCGCTACGGTGTGGAAGTGCAGTCCCCGGTGCTGGACGACCGCTGGCGCCTGGTCGCCTTCGCCGACCGGCGCAGCGTGGATTTCCAGGACCAGACCATCGACCCGCTGCGGATCGGCGTGGGCACACGCTATCGCTACGGGCGCGCCGATGCCGAAGCCTTCGTCAACCGCGCCAATGACCACATCGGCGAGACCGGCCTCAGCGCCGGGTTCGGCTGGCAGTTCAGCGATCAATGGCATGCCGGCATCACCGCTGCACGCAACGACCCGGACGCCTCGATGCAGGCGCGCGTCTCGGGCATCACCGCCGACAGCATCGCAGTGGCGGCCGACTATCGCCGTGATGAGCGTACTCACTGGAGCCTGGGCGCAAGCCAGTTCCGCTACGACGACGGCAACCGCCGCGATACCGTCAGCACGGCCATCGAGCAGCGCCTGATGACCCGGCCCACCGTGTTCCTGGACGGCCTCGGCAGCCTGTACGCCAGCCGCGGCAGCCGCGACGACGTGCCCTACTTCAATCCGTCCGAGGATCACTCGGTGGAGATCGGCCTGCGCGTGGATCAACAACTGTGGCGCCACTACGAACGCCACTTCCGCCATCGCCTGACGGTCTCAGTGGGGCAGTACTGGCAGCGGGGCTATGGCAGCGCGATCGTGCCCTCGGCCGAGTACCGCCACGAGTGGCAGCTCGGCGAAGGGCGCATTTTCGAGTACGGCATCAGCTGGTCGCGACCGGTCTATGACGGACAGCGTGAACGACACATCGGCCTGGATGCCGGCCTGCGGTGGGGAGAATGACATGCGGCACATGGACTTGAAACGCTGGATCCACTGGCTGTTGCTGGCCCTGCTCACGGTCGTCCTGCCAGCCCAGGCACAGCAGCGGCCCGCCGTGCTGGATGCGGCCGACAACGGGCTGCTGGTGCTCAGCTACCACGACATCCGCGATGAGGTCGCCGAACGCGGCGACCCGGATGCGTATGCCGTCAGCACACAGAACTTCGCTGCGCACCTGGACTGGTTGTCGGCCCACGGTTACCACCCGGTCTCGCTGTCGCAGCTGATCACCGCCTCGCAGGGCGGCACGCCGCTGCCACCCAAGCCGGTACTGCTCACCTTCGACGATGGCCTGCGCAGCGTGTACAGCAAGGTGTTCCCGTTGCTGCGCGCCTACAACTACCCGGCGCTGGTGGCGGTGATCACCGACTACGTGGACATGCCGGCCGGGCGCCAGATCGATTACGGCTACCGCCCGTTCACCCGCGATGATTTCCTGACCTGGGCGCAGCTGCGCGAGATGCAGAAGAGCGGGCTGATCGAACTGGCCAGCCACACTGACAACCTGCATCACGGCGTGCAGTCCAACCCACAGGGCAATTCGACCCCGGCGGTGATTACCCGCATCTACGACCCGGCGCGTAAGACCTATGAAACCGCCGCCGAGTACGAGGCCCGCCTGCGCACCGATCTGGGCCGCAGCGTGGAGCGCATCCAGCGCAATGTCGGCGTCAGCCCGAAGGCGATCGTGTGGCCGTACGCCGCGTACAACGCGCTGAGCAACGACATCGCCGAGCAGCTGGGCATGCCGGTCTCGTTCGATCTGGAAGGCCGCAGTACGCCGGTCAAGCGCGATCTGCACGGCCTGGCACGGTTGCTGGTGACCAACAACCCGACCGTGGTGCAGCTGGCCTACGAGCTGCGCCGCGATGTGGAACGCGATGGCATGCGTGCGCTGCAGATCGACCTGGATGCGGTCTACGATGCCGACCCGGTGCAGCAGGGCAAGAACCTGGATGCCCTGATCGACCGGGTCAAGAAGATCGGCCCCACCCACGTGTTCCTGCAGGCCTTCGCCGATCCGGACGGCAACGGCTCGGCCGATGCGCTGTACTTCCCCAACCGGCATCTGCCGATGCGTGCGGACCTGTTCAACCGCGTGGCGTGGCAGCTCAAGACGCGCGCAGGGGTGAAGGTGTTCGCATGGCTGCCGGTGCTGGGCTACGAGCTCAAGGATCCGGCCATCCGCAGCGCCCTTTCGATCGAGAGCCCGGAAAGCGACGGCATCTTCCGGCTGGACTTCACCCGGCCGCAGGTCCGCAGGATCATCGATGACATCTACGAGGACCTGGCGATCAACTCGTACTTCGAGGGCCTGCTCTTCCACGATGACGCCTACCTGCGCGACACCGAGCTGACCCAGTTGCCGCAGGAAGGCGATGACGGTGCACGTACCCAGGCACTGATCGATTTCACCCTGGAGCTGCGCAACGCTGCGCAGCGCTGGCGGCCCAAGCTGGGCACGGTGCGCAACCTGTATGCCCAGCCGGTGCTGGAACCGCAGAGCGCGAGCTGGTTCGCCCAGCGCCTGGACCTGTTCAACAAGGCCTACGACCACACCGCCCTGATGGCGATGCCGTGGATGGAAGGCAGCCGCAGCCCGGAACGCTGGCTGGACCGGCTGGTGGTGGCGGTGAAGCAGCACGATCCGCAGTTGTCGCAGACGATGTTCGAGCTGCAGACGCTGGACTGGCGCACGGGCAAGCCGATTCCCGGCGAACGCCTGCGCGCGCAGATCCGTCGCCTGCAGGCGCAGGGCGTGCGTCATTTCGCCTGGTATCCGGATGACTTCATCGCCGGACGTCCCTCCACGTATGACGCCCGCGCGGCCATGTCGGCCCGCAGCTTCCCATACGAGGAAAAGTGAGGTCGCCATGCATCCTCTTCTCTACGCGCTGTTCCAGTTCGCCTTCTTCTACCCGATGGTGATGGCGTTCTTCTGGATGTCCGGCGGCCTGTATTACTTCTTCCGGCGCGAGCGCAAGGCCCGCGACCGTGATGACCCGCCGCCGATGGATGTCTATCCGTTCGCCTCGATCCTGATCCCCTGCCACAACGAAGCGGAGAACCTGGAAGACACGCTGGGCTCGGCGCTCAAGCAGACCTATCCGGACTTCGAAGTCATCGCCATCAACGATGGCAGCAGCGACGATACCGGTGCGCGGCTGGATGCCCTGGCCGCCCTGCACCCGCGCCTGCGTGTGGTGCATCTGGACCGCAACCTGGGCAAGGCCAATGCGCTGCGCATGGGCGCGCTGGCGGCACGTTCGGAGTATCTGGTCTGCATCGATGGCGATGCGATGCTGGAGGAGTACGCCACGCACTGGATGGTCTGGCACCTGACCTCCGGCCCGCGCGTGGGCGCGGTCACCGGCAACCCGCGCATCCGCAACCGTTCCACCCTGCTGGGCCGCCTGCAGGTGGCCGAGTTCTCCTCGATCATCGGCATGATCAAGCGTGCGCAGCGGGTGTACGGGCGCATCTTCACCATCTCCGGAGTGATCGCCGCGTTCCGTCGCACGGCCCTGCACCGGATCGGTTACTGGTCCGACGACATGGTGACCGAGGACATCGACATCAGCTGGCGCCTGCAGCTGGACCATTGGGACATCCGTTACGAGCCCAATGGGCTGTGCTTCATCCTGATGCCGGAAACCTTGAAGGGCCTGTGGCGGCAGCGCCTGCGCTGGGCCCAGGGCGGCGTGGAAGTGCTGCTGCGGCATGGCGGTTCGCTGTTCCACTGGCGCAAGCGCCGCATGTGGGGCGTGCTGCTGGAGTACATCCTCAGCGTGCTGTGGGCGTACACGATGCTGGCGATCATCGTGCTGTGGGCGCTGGGCAAGTTCATGACGCTGCCGCCCGAGCTGTACATCGCCACGCTGCTGCCGCAGTGGCATGGCGTGATCCTGGCACTGGTCTGCCTGCTGCAGTTCGCCAGCAGCCTGATCATCGACCGCCGTTACGAAACGCATATTGGACGTAATTACTTCTGGGTGATCTGGTACCCGATGGCGTACTGGCTCATCAGTCTGTTCACGACCCTGGTGGCGTTCCCCAAGACGTTGTTCAAACGTCGTGGCAAGCGCGCGGTCTGGGTCAGTCCTGACCGGGGTATCCGATGAACACCGTCAAATCCACCCGCCGCTTCGACTCGCGGCTGATCCAGAAACCGCGCCAGCAACCGCGCCTGCAGCGTACCGCGTGGGGCTTTGTGACCATCGCCTTCTGGGCGTTCTACTTCTACCTGTGGGCACCGCTGGTGACGCTGATTTCCTGGCTGCTCGGCGGGCGGATGGCCTGGGCGCAGCTGTACGAACAGAAGCAGACGGTCGATCCGTTCGTGGTCATCGCGCTGCCGGTGATGCTGGTGTGCTGCGCAGCGTTGCTGATCGCGTGGGCCGAGTACAACCGCATGCGCTTCACGGGCAAGGAGCGCCGGCTGCCGCATGACGATGTGACCCGCGAGGAGATGGCGCATGACCTCGGCGCGAGTGCGGCGGTGGCGTCCCTGCTGGCCGATGGCAAGGCAGTGACGCTGCACATGGACGAGCACGCAAGGCCGGTACGGGTCACCGCGCAGGCGCTGGCCGGCTGAGGGGGTGCCGGCCACTGGCCGGCATGACCGGGTTACACGCGCGTCTGGCCTTCGCCGCGGACCACGAAGCGCTCAACGGTGAGCGCTTCCAGGCCCATCGGGCCGTACGCGTGCAGACGGGTGGTGGAGATGCCGATCTCCGCGCCCAGGCCGAGCTCGCCGCCATCGGAAAAGCGCGAGGAGGCGTTGACCATCACCACCGCCGAGCGCAGCGCGTGCACGAAGCGCTCGGCGGCCGCGACGTCTTCCGTGGCGATCACTTCGGTATGGTCCGAGCTGTACTGCTGGATGTGCGCCAGTGCCTGATCGAGGTCATCGACCACGCGCAGCGCGATGATCAGATCCAGATACTCGGCGGCGTAATCTTCCTCGCTGGCCGCCTCCGCATCCGGCAGCCACTGCCGTGCCACCGCATCGGCGCGCACCTGCACGCGACGTTCGGCCAGCGCCTGCGCCGCCAACGGCAGGAAGGTGGGTGCGAGGTCGGCATGCACCAGCAGCGTCTCCAGCGAGTTGCAGGCCGACGGCCGGCTGCACTTGCCATCCACCAGCAGGCGCAGCGCCAGTGCGGGATCGGCGGCACGGTCCACGTACAGATGGCAGACGCCCTTGTAGTGCTTGATCACCGGCACGCGGGCATGCTCGGCCACGAACCGGATCAGCCCCTCCCCACCGCGCGGAATCGCCAGATCGATCAGGTCGTTGAGTTGCAGCAGGGCAAGCATGGTCTCGCGGCGCAGATCCTCCACCAGGGTCAGCGCGGCATCGGCTACGCCGGCCTCGCGTAGCGCGCGCTTGAGAGACGCCGCAATCGCGGTGTTGGAATGGATCGCCTCCGAGCCACCGCGCAGGATCACGCCGTTGCCGGCCTTGATGCACAGCGCGGCCGCATCGGCCGTCACGTTCGGGCGCGCTTCGTAGATCATCGCGATGACACCCAGCGGCACCCGCACCTTCTGCACGCGGATGCCATTGGGGCGCACGTCGTCGCGGGTCACCTGGCCGACCGGATCCGGCAACGCGGCGACCTCGCGCAGCGCAGCGGCGATACCGGCCAGGCGCTGCGGGTTCAGCGCCAGGCGATCCAGCATCGCCGTGCCAATGCCCTTCTCCGTGGCCGCCGCAAGATCGCGTGCGTTGGCCGCGAGAATCGCATCGGTATCGGCCTCCAGCGCGGTGGCCATCGCCGCCAGCAGATCGGCCTTGGCCGAAGAAGACAACTGCGCGAGCTGCCGGGCAGCCTCGCGGCAGGCCAGCGCCTGGCTGCGGATATCGGAAGTGAAGCTGGCGACCATCTCAGTATCCTTGGGAAAAACGCGGTAGGGACGCGATCACAACAGCACCAGATCGTCGCGGTGGATCACGTTGCCACCGTAGTTGTAGCCGAGCACGCTCTCGATGTCGCGCGAGTGGCGCCCGGCGACGCGGCGGATGTCGCTGGCAGAGTACTGGCTGACGCCCCGGGCCAGGCAGACTTCGCCGGTCTCGGTACGTTGCCGGATCTCGATCATGTCGCCGCGACGGAAGTCACCCTGCGCGCCGAGCACGCCGCCGGGCAGCAGCGATGCGCCCTTGCCACGCAGCGCATCGGCCGCGCCGGCATCGACCAGGATCGCGCCCGGCTCCAGCGGCGCGTGGCGCAGCCAGTATTTTCGTGCGGCCACGCGGGTCTGTGCGGCATGGATGCGGGTACCGAACAGGCGGCCCTGGCTGAGCGCGCGCACGACCTCCGCACTGCGCCCGTTGAACAGGCAGGTCTCGATGCCCACCCGCCCCGCCTTGGCCGCTGCTTCCAGCTTGGTATGCATGCCACCGGTGCCGGCACCGCTGCCCGCACCGCCGGCCATCGCCAGGACCTCCACGGTCAGCTCCGGCACATCGTGGATCGGCCGGGCCTGCGGATCGCGACGCGGATCGGCGCTGTACAGGCCATCGATATCGGTGGCGATGAACAGCACATCGGCATCGATCAACGCCGCCACGGTCGCGGCCAGGTTGTCGTTGTCGCCGAGCTTGAGTTCATCCACCGAGACCGTGTCGTTTTCATTCACCACCGGCAGCGCGCCCAGCCGCAGCAGCTCGTTGAGCGTGGCGCGGGCATTGAGGTAGCGGCGGCGGTTGCGCAGGTCGTCGTGGGTCAGCAGCACCTGCGCCACCGGGCGTTCGAAGAAGCGCTGCCACAGCCCGATCAGCTGTGCCTGGCCCAGCGCGGCCAGCGCCTGCCGCGCCGCCATCGCCGCCCCGGCTTCCAACGCGCGCGGCACGATCGCCCGGCCGGCCGCGACCGCGCCGGAGGACACGATCACCACCTCGCGCCCGGCCAGGACATTGGCCGAGACGAACTGGGCCAGGCCCAGCGCGTGGCGTGGCGAGAGGCCGCCCCTATCAGCGGCCAGCAGGCTGCTGCCCACTTTGAGCACGGCGCGTTTCCACTGCGGGACGGCTTGTTCGGTGAACGGCGAAGGCACGGGCTGGTTCATGTGGTTGGCGCGCTCAGCGCGTGCTCCATTCGTGGATACGGGCGGTGGCACTGCCGTGCACCAGCAGGGGATCGGTGTCGACCAGCGCCTGCGCGGCCGCCAGATCGGCGATGTCCTGCAGAACGTAGGCGCCGCCCGTCTTGTCGGTGAAGCCACCGGTCAGCAGCAGTTGCCCGCGGGCGCGCACCTCATCGAGAAAACGCACATGTTCGGCACCGACCTCATCGCGGAACGCCGGCGTGCGGGTGACCATCACCAGGTAACAGGTTGTCATGGGGCTCCTTCTCCGGACAGCGCCCGGCAAGACGTTGCAAAAACGGCGGCCTTGCGGCCGCCGTCGTGATTACACCAGTGCAGCCCAGCGGGCGCGCAGCTCATCCAGCCGCAGGTCGGCGGCCGCGCCGGGCGAGACGCGCGCGGCCAGGCTGCCTTCGGGGGTGCGCCCCTGCCCGGCCGTATCCGCCGCCGCGGCCGCGGCCTTGTAGGCCTCGCGGAACGGCACACCGGCCACAGCCGCTTCCACGGCCACATCGGTGGCGTACATGCCCGAGTCGATCGCCGCACGCAGCTTGTCGTCGCGCCACTCCAGGTTGGCCAGCAGCGCCGGCAGCAGTTCCAGCGCGGCCAGGCCGCGACCGAAGCCATGGAAGATCGCGCCCTTGCTGCTCTGCAGATCGCGGTGGTAGCCCGAGGGCAGCGACAGCAGCTGCTCGATCTCGGTCCGCGCAGCCGCCACGCTGGCGTGGGTGGCGCGCATCAGTTCGATCACGTCCGGGTTGCGCTTGTTCGGCATGATCGAGCTGCCGGTGGTGTACTGCGCCGGCAGCGCCACGAAGCCGAACTCGCCGCTGGTGAACAGCGACAGGTCCCAGGCGATGCGGCGCAGATCCAGGGTCGCGCCGCCGAGGGCTTCCAGTGCGGCCAGTTCGAACTTGCCGCGCGAGAGCTGCGCGTAGATCGGCGAGATCTGCATCCGTGCAAAGCCGAGCGCTTCGGTGGTGTGCGCGCGGTCCAGCGGCAGGTTGACGCCATAGCCGGCGGCGGTGCCGAGCGGATTGGCATCGACCAGATTGAAGGTGTCGTGCGCGCGGATCGCGTTGTCGATGAACGCCTCGGCCCAGCCGGCCCACCACATGCCCGCCGAGGACACCACGGCGCGCTGGATGTGGGTGTAGCCCGGCACGGGCAGGTCTTTCTCGGCCTCGGCGCGATCCAGCGCGACCTTGGCGATCTCGCGGCTCAGTTCGGCCACGCGCAGCAGCTTGTCCTTCAGCCACAGCCGGGTGGCGACCAGGATCTGGTCGTTGCGGCTGCGGCCGGTGTGGATCTTGCGGCCGGCATCGCCGAGGCGCTCGGTCAAGCGCGCTTCGATCGCCGAGTGGCAATCCTCGAAGCGCTCATCCAGCACGAACGCACCGCTGCGGAAATCCTCGGCCAGCACGTCCAGTTCGCGCTGCAGGCCGACGCGCTCGTCATTGCCGAGGATGCCGATGTTCTCCAGGCCCTGCGCGTGCGCCTTGCTGGCCGCCACGTCGTAGAGGAAGAACTCGCGGTCCAGGATCACATCATCGCCGGCCAGGAAGGTCTGGATCTTGGCGTCTACCGCCACGCCGGGCTTCTGCCACAGAAGGTCTGCCATGTCTTGCTCCGTAGGCGGAATCGCTCCGCCGGGTTGTCAGGGCGCGCGCAGCGGACCGCGCGGCGCCGTGGGAATTCAGTGCGGGATCGAGGCCAGTTCGTCCAGGCCCAGCGCCAGGTTGAGGTTCTGCATCGCCTGGGTGGCCGCGCCCTTGAGCAGGTTGTCCAGGGTCGCCACCACCACCACCCGCTTGCCGCCCGGGGCCACGTCGAAGCCGCCGATCTGCACGCCATGCCGGCCGGCGATCTGGCTGACCCACGGCGCTTCGTCGAGCACCTCGATCAGCGCCTCATCAGCGTAGTACTTCTGGTAGAGCGCGATCACATCCTCGCGCTTGACCACCGTGTTGAGCCACAGGTTCACCGTCATGGTGATGCCGCGGAAGTGCGGCGCCACGTGCGGCATGAACTCGACCGGCACGCGCAGGTGCGCGGTGACTTCGCGCTCGTGCACATGGTTGGTCAGCGCGTACGGCATCAGGTTGTCGCGCAGCAGCTCGGGGTTGTTCTTGTCCGAAGGCGTGGTGCCGGCACCGGAGTAACCGGAGACCCCGAAACACTGCGGCGGGCCGGCCAGCTGCTGCAGCAGCGGGCTGATCGCCAGCTGCATCGCGGTGGCATAGCAGCCCGGGTTGCTGATGTGCTTCTGGCCCAGGTAATCGCCGCGGGTCAGCTCCGGCAGCCCGTAGTACCAGCTCGGCTCGAAGCGGTGATCAGCCGACAGGTCGACGATCACGGTCTCCGGCCTGGCCGCATCCAGCTCGGTGACGAACGGCGCGGACAGGCCATTGGGCAGCGCCAGGATCACCGCGTCCATGCCCTTGGCGGCGACGGCATCGGCATCCAGGTTTTCGAACTGCAGCTCGCCCTGCCAGTCGCTGTGGTGATCGCTCACGCGCTGGCCGGCCAGCTCGCGCGAGGAGACGAAGCCCAGCTGCAGGTGCGGGTGGGCAGCGATCAGCTTGATCAGCTCGGCCCCGGTATGGCCACGGGCGCCGACGATGCCGACGGTAAAGGTCTTGGTGCTCATGCGTGTGCGTCCAGGCGGTGCTGCAGGTGGCGTTTCACCCCCTGCCATTCCGCATCGATGATGGAGAAGATGACGGTGTCACGCGGGGTGCCGTCCGGGTGGCGCTTGTGGTTGCGCAGCACGCCGTCCTGCTTGGCGCCCAGCCGCGCGATCGCGGTGCGCGAGGTGACGTTGAACCAGCTGGTCTCGAACACCACGCTCAGGCATTCCAGCCGCTCGAAGGCATGGGTGAGCAGCATCAGTTTGGTTTCAGTGTTGATGCCGGTGCGCTGGGCGGCTTCGCCATACCAGGTGTAGCCGATGCTCAGGCGCGGCACCTCGGCGTCCAGATCGTAGTAGCGGGTGGTGCCGACCACTTCATCGGCGTCGTTGAGGACCACGAACGGCAATACCTTGCCCTCGGCCTGCGCCTGCAGCGCGGCCTGGACATAGGCGGTCATGGTCTTCGCACTCGGCACCTGGGTGTACCAGAGCTTGGACAAGGTACCATCCCCCAGTGCGCCGCGCAGGCCATCGATATGCGCCATCTGCAGCGGCTCCAGCCGGGCATGGGTGCCGGCCAGTGTGGGGACCTTGGTCCAATCGGCAAGATTCATCGGGTTCAGCCCTCCAGGCTGGGGGTGCGTGCGGCGCAATGCTCGACGTACGCTTTGATGCGGTCGAAGCCGTCGGCGCCGAACCAGAACACCTTCCAGTGGCCCTGCTTGTAGCAGCCATCGGACTCGGCGTAGTAGAAGTGATTGATCGGGTTGCCGTTGCGCGAGCGCCAGAACAGCTGCGGGGTTTCGTCCAGCATGACATTCCAGACCGCGCGGCCGAGGCCCTCGCCCTGCGCGTCATCCAGCACCGCGAACTTGTCCAGGTAGACGCCCTCGGCCTCGTCGGTGAGGATCACCGCGGTGCGGTAGTTCTCGCTCACGTAAGCGCGCAGCAGCCTGGTTTTCTGGAAATAGTCCGGCACCAGGGTACGGCCGAAGCTGGATTCGATCAGCTGCTTCAGGCGCGGCAGATCCAGTTCGTCCCACGCGGTGGCGCGCAGCACTTTCTCGCCCTTGCGCACCAGCGTGCCCGAGCCCTTGTGGGTGAACAGTTCCTTGGCCAGGTCCGCCGGGCGCGTGATCGACACCGAGGACTCCAGCGGCAGCCGATCGAGCAGGTCCTTGATCTGTTCGATCTTGACCCGCATGCCGCCATGGATCCACGGCTGCTGCATCAGCTGGTCGTACTCGGTGGAGAGGTTGATCGAATCGATCACCTTGCCCTCTTCATCCAGCAGGCCGCCGGTGCCGGTCAGGAAGATGATCTTGTACGGCTGCAGTTCCTGCACCAGCTCGTTGGCGGCGAAGTCGGCGTTGACGTTGAGGATCTGCCCGCAGCGGGTTTCGCCCAGGCTGGTGATCACCGGGATCGAGCCGGCGCGCAGGCTGGCCTCGATCGGAGCCAGGTTGACCTTCCTGACCTCACCGACCAGGCCGTAGGTGTCCTGGTCCAGATACTCGGCTTCGAACACGCCGCCGGTGATCGAGGTCGCGCGCGCGCCGTTCTGCTGCAGCGCTTCAACCAGCTGCAGGTTGGAGGCCTGGAACACACGGCGGACGATCGCCAGGCCTTCGGCCGACGTCACGCGCAGGCCGTTCACGGTCTGCTTTTCGATGCCGGCTGCCGAGAGTTCGGCGTCCAGCTGCGGGCCGGCGCCGTGCAGCACGATCGGAGTCAGACCGACTTCCTGCAGGAACGACAGCGAAGAAGTCAGCGCGTCCAGATCATCGCGCAGCACCGCGCCGCCGACCTTGACCACGGCAAAGCGTTTGGCGTCCAGCTGCGAGAAACGCTTGAGGTACTGGCTGATCTCCTTCGCGCTGGCCATGCTCGAGAGCAGGCGCACGATGGTCTGACGGGTCTGGCGGTGGGGCTGGGAAGAAGGCATTTCGATATCGTCGCAGGCGGCCGCAGCCGCGATGGGAGTTCCGTCAGTGGGGGACCACGACGGCGTCATTCGATCAGGCGCCGTGCGCGATGATGCGGTGCACGGACTCGGTGTAACGCTGCAGCTGCTCCAGCGTCACGAACTCATCGGCAGTGTGTGCCTGGGCGATGTCGCCCGGGCCGTACACCAGCGTGGTGTAACCCCCGGCCGAGAACAGCGAGGCCTCGGTCCAGAAATCCACCGCGTTGCCGATCGGGATATCCAGCGCATCGGCCACGTCTCGCGCGGCCAGACGGCGGTTCTCTGCTTCTGCAATATCGCCGGCCGGGAAACTCGGCCCACGGAAGGTCTCGGTGAACACCGCGGCCTCCGGTTCGGAAAACCCGGCAAACGTGGCCAGCAATGCATCGATGTCCATGGACGGCAGCGGGCGGAAGCCGAAACGCACTTCGGCCGCCGGGGCGATCATGTTGGCCTTGATGCCACCTTCCACGCGCCCGATGTTGAAACGCAGGCCGGTCAGCCCGCCAAAGCGCGCATGCGACAGCGACTCCACGTGGTCCAGCGCGCGGTTGCCCCAGCGCATCGCCTGATGCAGTGCACTGGCGGCCGCATCCTGCTTGCCGGAGGCATGCCCGGCGCGACCTTTGAACTGCATCAGCACCGAGCTGATGCCACGGTGCGCGAGCACTGCTTCGCTCATCGTGGGTTCGGCGACCAGCACCGCTTCATACGGAATGCCACGGGCGAGGAAGGCGGCGATGCAACGCGGGTCGTTGGCCTCCTCGTCGCTGGAGAACAGGAACGCGGCATCGCCATCGCTGGCATTGGCCGCAGCCACCAACGCCGCCGCAGCGCCCTTGATGTCGCACACGCCCAGCCCGATCACGCGATCGTCCGCACGCCGCATCACGTGCGGATCCGCACTCCAGTGTGGCGAATCCGGCACGGTATCCAGGTGCACGTTGAACAGGTACTTCGGCGTCCCGCGCACCGCGTACAGGCTGACCGCACCGTCGCCATGGTCGATCACCTCCACGTTGAACCCGGGCAGGTTGGCACGCAGGTAATCGAAGATGCCACCGGTGGTGATCGCACGCGGCGGATTGCGCGTGTCGAACGACACGAGTTGCTGCAGGTGGACGAGCGTCTGTTCAAGCATGAGTCTGAGTATCCGTAGGGTTCAAAATCGGCGTTGGGAGGCGCCGGCCAGCGGCCGGCACCCCGGTGAATCGCCTTAGCGGTTCACCTGCGCGTACAGCGTCGAGCTCATGCCGAACAGCTTGATGAAACCTTCCGCCTCTTCCACGCCCCAGTCGGCCGACTGTGCATAGGTGGCGCCCTTGGCATTGAGCAGGTGCGGCGACTTCACGGCCACGGCATCCACACGGCCACCGCGGGTTTCCAGCACCACTTCGCCGTTGACCTTGGTCTGCGAGGACTTCAGGAAGGCCTCGATGTCGGTCTTCAGCGGGTCGTGGTAGAAGCCTTCGTACACCAGCTCCACCCACTTGCGCGCCACGTCCGGCTTGAAGCGGTTCTGCTGCTTGGTCAGCACCGCATCTTCCAGCGCACGGTGCGCGGCCAGCAGCGAGACCAGGCCCGGCGCTTCGAACACGATGCGGCCCTTCAAGCCGATCACGGTGTCGCCGGTGTAGACGCCACGGCCGACGCCGTACGGGGCGAACAGCTTGTTGAGCTTGGCCAGGATCTGCTCACCCGGCAGCGCCTTGCCGTCCAGCTCGACCGCTTCGCCTTCGACGAACTTCAGGGTGACCGTCAGTGCCTGTTCCGGCCATTCGCTGCGCGGTGCGCACCAGCCACGGGCACCCTCGCCCGGGGCCTCCCAGCGGTCGATCTCGCCGCCGGACATGGTCAGGCCGAGCAGGTTCTCGTTGATGGTGTAGGCCTGCTGCTTGGCACGCACGCCGAAGCCGCGCTCTTCCAGATACTTCTGCTCGTAGGCGCGGGTCTGGGTGTGCTCCTTCTGGATCTCGCGGATCGGCGCGACGATCTGGTAGTCGCCCAGCGCCTTCACGGCCAGGTCGAAACGGACCTGGTCGTTGCCCATGCCGGTGCAGCCATGGGCGATGATGTTGGTGCCCAGTTCGGCGGCGCGCTTGAGCGCGGCGTCCACGATCAGGTAACGATCCGAGACCAGCAGCGGGTACTGGCCCTGGTAGCCCTCACCGGCCCACACGAACGGCTTGACGAAGCCGCTCCAGATCGCCGGGCCACCGTCGACGGTGACATGGCTGGTGACGCCCAGCTCGGCCGCACGCTTCTCGATGAAATCGCGCTCTTCGTCATCCACGCCGCCGGTATCGGCGAACACGGTGTGCACGTTGTAGCCGCGCTCCTGCAGGTAAGGCACGCAGAAGCTGGTGTCGAGTCCGCCGGAGAAGGCCAGGACGATGTCTTTCTTGCTCATGGGGTCAGGGTCCAATTGAGGATGGAGATTCGGTGTAGAACCGACCGTTGGTCGGCTGGAATGTTCGATGCGCCGGCCGGCTGAAACGTTCGGTGCGCTGGTTGGGGAGCAGCCGACCAACGGTCGGCTCTCCCCCCGCCGGCATTACCGGCCGATCAACGCCGACATGATCGCCTTCTGCACATGCAGGCGGTTCTCGGCTTCGTTGATCGCGATGCACTGCGCCGAATCCATCACGCCGTCGGTCGCCTTCACGTTGCGACGCAGCGGCAGGCAGTGGCTGAAGACACCGTTGTTGGTCAGCGCCATCTTGGCTTCGTCCACGATGAAGTGCTTGTACTGGTCGCGGATCGGCTTTTCCGGTTCCCAGTTGCCGAAGAACGGCAGCGCGCCCCAGCTCTTGGCGTAGACGACATCAGCGCCGGCGTAGGCGCTGGCGATGTCATGGCTGACCTGCAGCGAACCGCCGCTTTCGGCCACGTTCTGCTCGGCCCAGCCCATGTAGCGCTCATCCAGGATGTAATCCGGGGTCGGGCACAGCAGGGTCACGTCCATGCCCATGCGGGTGGCGATGGTCAGCGCGGAGTTGGCCACGGCAGTGTTCAGCGGCTTGGGGTGGTAGGTCCAGGTCAGCACGTACTTCTTGCCGCGCAGGTCCTGCGTACCGAAGTGTTCCTGCAGCGCCATCACGTGTGCCAGTTCCTGGCACGGGTGGGTGATGGTTTCCATGTTGATCACCGGCACCGGCGAGTACTTGGCGAAGCTCTTGAGCACTTCGTCCTCGCGGTCCTTGGTCCAGTCGATGAACTTCGGGAACGCGCGCACGCCGATCAGGTCGACGTAGCGGCCCAGTACCCTGGCCACTTCGGCGATGTGTTCCTCGGTGTCCCCGTCCATCACCGAGCCCAGGTTGAACTCGATCGGCCAGGCGTCTTTGCCCGGCTGCAGCACGATCGCGTGGCCGCCCAGCTGGAACGCACCCAGCTCGAAGCTGGTGCGGGTACGCATGGAGGGGTTGAAGAACACCAGGGCAATTGACTTGCCCTTGAGCTCGTCGCCCAGTTTGTTGCGCTTGAACAACGCGGCCTGGGTCAACAGGGCATCCAGGTCGGTGCGGCTCCAATCCTGGGTGTTCAGGAAGTGCTTCAGGGACATCGATCGATCCTTTGCGGCTGGTTTTCCACCGTTGCCGGCGGAGGTTGGGGGCGCCGGGGCGCGTTCAGGGCTCAACAAAACGTATACAGATGAAACTTTTCAGATCGTAGAAACGAAAAAACCCAGCGCGGGGGCTGGGTTTTCCGAACAGACAGCACGAAGCTCCGGTTACCCAGCGAAAATGTGGGGTTCCGGTCGGCGGGCACGCGACGTCATGCCCGTAGCCATACGGGCGGCGCTGGTGTCGTGCTGGAAGTCGGTGAGTTTCATGGCCGCCCATCTTTGCATGCACCCGGGGTGGGTGCAAGGCCTGAATGGAAATTCAGGTTGAAGGCGTCGCCCGCAGGGCGACGGGAGGTGTCACGGGTTGGCGCCGCTGGCCTGCTCGTTGCCCACCCAGGGGGTGATCGAGACCCGGATCTTGAGCCGGTTGCCAGGATCTTCCGGCAGGCGGGAGCGGTACTTGGTGCCCTTGTAGACGTAATCCACGTCATAGGCGATCGGGCGGCGGAACTCACGGCCGACCGGAATGATCTTGCAGTCCCGGGTCAGCAGCGGCCCGGTATTGGCCGGCGTGGCCTCGACCACCACGGTTTCCGAATAGCCGCTGTCGTCGGTGCTGCCATCTTCGCGGCGGAAGATCGAGCGCACCGAATCCATGAAACGGCCGAAGCGGCCCTTGTCTTCCTGCGGCTCCTCGCCGGTGACATTGACCGGGGCCAGGGTGCGGGTCGAGACCGGCTCGCAGTGTTCCTCGGTGCGGGTAGCACGCAGCGTCTGGAAAATCGGCTCGACGTTGAGCACCTGGGCGTAGTCGAACTTGACGTTCTCCACGATCACCACCCGGTTGCGCACCTCACTGTCCTGGGCGCACACCCCGAAGGCGGCACTTCCGAGCACGCAGACCAGCGTCAACAACGAAGCGGATTTCATTGGCAACAGGGAAAAGGACAAGGGGGATAGTTTAGGCAGTGAGTGGCACAAGGGGCTGAACATTACCCGTCCGTGACGCTTATGCCCATAGGCCGGCCCCGCCCGCGGCCCCGCAAACCCCCATGGCAGCACGAAACGCCTGAAGCCTTCAGCCGCACCGCCGGCCGGCCGATGCCGGCGGCCTGCCCCGGCCCCATCCCCCCCAAAGGCCCCGACACGTTCTAAAATCGACCGCTTACCCCCGCTCCCGACCCTCATGACCCTGCGCCTGCACAACAACCTGACACGCCAGCTCGAACCGTTCACCCCGCTCGATCCGACCTGTCCGACCCTGTATGTGTGTGGCCCCACGGTCTACAACTACGTCCACATCGGCAACGCCCGCGGCCCGGTGGTGTTCGGGGTGCTGGCCGACCTGCTGCGGCGCCGTTTCGGCGGCCTGCGCTATGCCCGCAACATCACCGACGTGGATGACAAGATCAACACGGCCGCGCGCGAACAGCACGTCCCGATCAGCACCATCACCGACCGATTCGCCGCCGCCTACCGCGAGGACATGGCCGCGCTGGGCGTGGTGCCGCCGGACATCGAGCCGGAAGCCACCGCGCACATCCCCCAGATCGTGACGATGATCGAGCAGCTGATCGCCAACGGCCACGCGTATGCCGCCGAAGGCCATGTACTGTTCTCGGTGGGCTCCTACGCCGACTACGGCAAGCTCTCGCGCCGCGACCCGGACGAGATGCTGGCCGGCGCCCGCGTTGACGTGGCCCCGTACAAGCGCGACCCGGGCGACTTCGTGCTGTGGAAGCCCTCCAGCGACGATCTGCCCGGCTGGGCATCGCCCTGGGGCCGTGGCCGCCCGGGCTGGCACATCGAGTGCTCGGCGATGGCCGCCGCGCACCTGGGGCCGACCATCGACATCCATGCCGGCGGCGTGGATCTGCAGTTCCCGCACCATGAGAACGAGATTGCCCAGAGCGAGTGTGCGCACGGCGGGCAGACGTTCGCCCGGTTCTGGCTGCACAACGGCATGCTCAACTTCGGCGGTGCCAAGATGAGCAAGTCGATCGGCAACATCGAGCGCGTGCACGATCTGGTCCGCCAGCATGCCCCCGAGGCGCTGCGCTATGCGCTGCTGTCGGCCCATTACCGCCAGCCGCTGGACTGGTCCGACGCGCTGATCGAGCAGTCCGTGCGCACCTTGGACCGCCTGTACGGCACCCTGCGCGACCTGGTCGAGGTGGACGCCGCTGCGGTGATCCCGGCCGAGATCGAGGCCGCGCTGGATGACGACCTCAACACGCCGCAGGCACTGGCCGAGCTGGCCCGTATCGCCGGTGAGGCGCGCAGGGCCGCCGACGCCGACAAGGCGCAGTGGAAGTCTGCGCTGCTGGGTGCCGGCCTGGCGCTGGGCCTGCTGCAGCAGGATCCCGCCGCATGGTTCGGCACCGCGGGCGGCACCGATGACGATGCCGCCATCCAAACCCTGATCGACGAACGCGCCGCCGCCAAGCAGGCGCGTGACTTCGCCCGTGCCGATGCGATCCGTGACCAGCTGGCGGCCGAGGGCGTCGTGCTGGAAGACACCGCCCAGGGCGTGCGCTGGTCGCGCAAACGCTGAACGACCGCCCGGCTGACCGTCAGGCGCTACCAGACACTGCCCGATCCGCTGGGCATTGCCACGACACAGGCCCGGCCACGGACGGCCAGGCTGCTTCCCCCGCAAACGCACGGTCACCCACGGACGGCGAACACGACCCGGAGCCCCCATGACCCCCACCTCCCCGTTCCCGCTCGAACCCACCGCCGCCGAAGCCCAGGCTGCCATCGCCGAGGAATTCGCGTTCTTCGGTGACTGGTCCGAGCGCTACCAGTACCTGATCGACCTCGGCCGCAAACTGCCCACGTTCCCGGAAGAATGGAAAACCGAAGAGCATCGCCTGCTCGGCTGCCAGTCCATGGTCTGGATCGTGCCGGACGGCAACGCCGAGGCCCTGCGCTTCCACGCGATCAGTGATTCGGCGATCGTCTCCGGGCTGATCTACCTGGCCCTGCGCGTGTACTCGGGCCGTTCGGCCGCCGAGATCCTGGCCACCGAGCCGAGCTACATCCAGGACATCGGGCTGTCGCGCCACCTGTCGCCGACCCGCAGCAACGGCGTGGCGGCGATGCTGGCCTTCATCCGCGACACCGCCCAAGCGCAGTCGTGACGCTCTCCGCCGATCCGCAGGAGCCTGACAGCGCCCTGCAACTGTTGGCCCGTCCGGGCTTCTCGCTGGTGCTGGCGTACCGGATCTTCGCGATGCTGTCCTACCAGATCGTCGCGGTGACGGTCGGTTGGCATATCTACGAAGTCACCCGCAATCCATTCTCACTCGGCCTGGTCGGTCTGGCCGAGGTGCTGCCGTTCTTCTGCGTGGCCCCGTTTGCCGGCTACCTGGTCGACCACCTGCCACGCCGCCGGCTGGGCATGGTCGCCTGCAGCGGGCTGGTGATGACCGCGCTGGTGCTGACCGCCGTGGCCCAGGGCTGGCTGCCGTTCCACGGGGTGTGGCCGATCTATGCGGCGATCGCACTGACCGGCATGGTCCGGGCGTTCCTCTCGCCGATCTACAACGCGCTGTTCGCCCGTGTGCTGGAGCGCACGCAGTACGCCCGCGGCGCGGGGCTGGGCGCGGTGGTGTTCCAGGCAGGCATGGTGGCCGGCCCGGCGTTGGGCGGGCTGCTGGTGGCCTGGGGCGGCAAGGGAGTGGCCTATGGCGTGGCGGTCGGCGTGTCGCTGATCGCGCTCGGCTGCCTGGCCGCGCTGCGGGTGTCCGAACCGGTGCATACCGGCCCGGCGGCGCCGATCTTCAAGAGCATCGCCGAGGGTGGCCGTTTCGTGCTGGGCAACAGGATCATGGTCGGGGCGATGGCGCTGGACATGTTTTCGGTGCTGCTCGGCGGCGTGGTGGCGATGCTGCCGGCCTTCCTGCACGAGATCCTGCACCACGGGCCGGAGGGGCTGGGCGTGCTGCGTGCGGCGCCGGCGCTGGGCTCGGTGTGCGTGGGGCTGTGGCTGGCGCGTCGCCCGCTGCAGCGCAATGCGGGGCGGGTGCTGTTGTTCGCGGTGGCCGGTTTCGGTCTGTGCGTGATCGGGTTCGGGCTGTCGTCGAATTTCTGGCTGTCGGCGGCGATCCTGTTGTTCTACGGTGCGTTCGACGGTGTCTCGGTGGTGGTGCGTTCGACGATTCTGCAGTTGGCGACGCCGGAAGAGATGCGCGGCCGGGTGTCGTCGATCAATGGCATTTTCATCAGTTCGTCCAATGAGCTGGGGGCGTTTTACGCGGGCACGATGGCGAAGTTGCTGGGGCTGGTGCCGGCGGTGGTGCTGGGTGGCTTTGCGGTGTTGAGTGTGGCCGGCATTACGGCCTGGAAGAATCCGACGCTTCGGCGGTTGAATCTGCGCGATCTGCATTGATGGATTTCCTGCCTGGCTGATCGGCTGATCAGCTGTCCGGTTGGCCGCTCGGCCGTTTGGCCGTTTGGCTGGCGCTGCGCGGTTGGGTTGCCGGGGCTGTGAGTCGGCGCCTGCTTATGCCTGGGGCTGGGCGGCCGGGCAGCGCAGTGCAGGACCCGCCGTGAACCCCGCTCCGCGGTCCGGCCCAGCCGCTGGCGGCTGTGCGTTCGGCCGCTCGCGAAGCAGTGCTTCGCAAGCAGAGCGCCCTCACCCATGGGGGCTCGTAGTGCGGCTTGCTCGTGCGTGCAATCCTGCACGCACGGCAAGGCCGGGGTTGGGCGTCCTGCCCAACCCGTCCGGCGCATGCGCCGGACCCATGCCGCACACGGTCCTTCACTGCGCCACCCGTCCACCCATGGACAGTGGGTTGCTTTCGCGGGATTAACGGCGAAAAGCGGACGGAGCACGGCAGATAGCTGACGTCTCACGGTTTATGGCCCAGGCAACCCTGGCAACTGACTCACAGCGTGTCGGAAGCGGGAATCCAAGCTGTTCCAACCGCCCACCCATGAACCTGTCAGGAGTGGGTCGGGCAGCCAAAAAAAACCCGGCCGAAGCCGGGTTTTTCGTAGAACAGCAAAGCCGGCAGCGCGATCAGTCGCCCTGCTGCTTCTGCAGATGCTCCCAACGCTCCTGCGCATCGATCGTGCGCTCAGCCGTCAGGCGGGCTTCCAGGCGATCCAGGCCAATCTCTTCGCCCGTATCCACACAGAAACCGTAATCACCATCTTCCAGACGCTTGAGCGTGCTGTTGATCTTGCCGATCAGCTTGCGGTAACGATCACGGGTACGCAGTTCCAGCGAGTTCTCGGTCTCGCGGGTGGCGCGCTCGGCCTCATCGCCGATATCACGCACTTCTTCCTGCAGATTCGCGATGGTCTGCTTGGATTCCTCCACCAGATCATTGCGCCAGTGCTGCAGGCGCTGGCGGAAATACTCCAGCTGCAGCGGGCTCATGTATTCCTCTTCCGCGCTCGGCTTGTAACCGTCGGGCAGGATCGGACGACCGGTGGCTTCGTCAGTCTTGTATTCCACCACCTTCACCTTGGTGCGCGGGGCCGGGGCGGCCGAACGCGCTGCCACGGCAACGGCGACCTTGCCGACCGGACGGGACACGGGCTTGGGGGCGGACTCGGACTTGGCGGGGGTTTTTGCAGGCGATTTCGAAACGGGCACGGGATTCTTGTTTTGCGGGGCCTTGGAGGCGGCGACAGGGGCGACCGGCGCCGGCGCGGACGCCGGAGAAGGTGCCGCCTTGGCCGGGCTCTTGGCCGGGACAGACTTGGCCGGCGCCGGCGATGCCGGCTTCGGTGCGGACTTCACTACGGGTGCTGCAACCGGCTTGGTGGCCGGCTTGGGTGCCACGGGCTTGCTGGCGGTCTTGCTGGCCTTCACCGGCGTGGCCGGTGCCTGCTTGACTGCGGTCTTCTTCGCCGGTGCCGGCTTGGCCGCCGGTTTGGCGACAGCAGGCGTCACGGTCTTCTTGGCTGCCGGTTTGCTGGCAGCGGCTTTCTTGACGGGCGCCTTGCTCACCGGCTTGCCTGGCGCGCGCTTGGCGGGCGTGGCAACCGGCTTGGCGACCGTCGATTTCTTGGCAACGACCTTCTTGGCGACGGTCTTCTTGGCCACCACCGTCTTGGCAGCAGGCTTCTTGGCGACAGCCTTCTTGACGGCTTTGGCGGGCGACTTGCTGGCCGCCTTCTTGACGGGTGCCGTCCTGGCCGCCGGTTGTTTGGATGCAGGCTTGCCGACCGGCTTGGCGGCCGGCTTCTTGGCAACGGACTTGGCCGCCAACTTCTTTACAACAGGCTTGGCGGTTTTCTTGGCGGCCTTGACGGCCTTCTTTGCAGTTTTTTTAGCAGCCACGAAACGCTCTTCCTTGGATTCCCCGGGGCCCGGGAAAGCGGGCCTTTATAGCCTACCCGACCAGCAGCAGCAACCACACCGCCTACTCCGTTCAGCCCCGGAGTCGCAAGGCGTGCGACCGGTCCACCTGGCAGGCGGGCCGACGTGCGCAGTTCGGTACCTGACCCGGCGACACCGCCGGGGCGGCCCGTCGCGCGCGTGGGTGCGGACGGGTCCAACGCCCCATCCTGCGACAAATGCGCCCTTCATGCCAACTGGAATAAGATTGGGGGGTGATCTCACGCCTGCTCATCGCCCTGCTGCGCTTCTACAAGCGCTTCATCAGCCCGTTGCTGGGGCCGCGTTGCCGCTTCATGCCCAGCTGTTCTGAATACGCCATGCAAGCCATCGCCACCCATGGCCCCGCGCGCGGCAGCTGGCTGGCCGCGCGCCGGCTGGGCCGCTGCCATCCCTTCCATCCCGGTGGCATCGACGAGGTGCCGCCGCGCACCGCGCATGACGCCCCCTGCCGCTGCACAGGAAAACACTGAATGTCCTCCACGCTCATCGTCAACGCCCGCCTGGTCAACGAAGGCACCATCACCCAGGGCGACCTGCGCATCGAAGATGGCCGCATCGCGCAGATCGGCCCCGGCCTGGATGCCCGTCCGGGCGAAACCGTGGTCGACGCCGCCGGCCGCTGGCTGCTGCCGGGCATGATCGACGACCAGGTCCATTTCCGTGAGCCGGGCCTGACCCACAAGGGCGATATCGCGACCGAATCGGGCGCCGCCGTCGCCGGGGGCCTGACCAGCTTCATGGACATGCCCAACACCAACCCGCCCACGCTCAACGCCGAGATCCTGCAGGCCAAGTACGATGCCGCCGCCGGCCGTGCGCGCGCCAACTACGGCTTCTACATGGGCGCCAGCAACGACAACCTGGCCCACATCCAGTCGCTGGACCCCAAGACCGCGCCGGGCATCAAGGTGTTCATGGGCGCCTCCACCGGCAACATGCTGGTGGACAACCCGGAAACGCTCGATGCGATCTTCCGCGATGCGCCCACGCCGATCATCACGCACTGCGAAGACACGCCGATGATCGACGCCAAGGCCAAGGAGTACGCCGAGAAGTACCGCGATGCCCTCAGCGCCGAGCAGCATCCGGACATCCGCTCGCGCGAGGCCTGCCTGAAATCCTCCGAGCTGGCCGTGTCGCTGGCCAAGAAGCACGGCACCCGCCTGCACGTGCTGCACATCTCCACCGCCGA
Source organism: Stenotrophomonas sp. PUT21 (assembly GCF_052232875.1). Taxonomy (NCBI): domain Bacteria; kingdom Pseudomonadati; phylum Pseudomonadota; class Gammaproteobacteria; order Lysobacterales; family Lysobacteraceae; genus Stenotrophomonas; species Stenotrophomonas sp. PUT21. Next base: position 2,530,200 of record NZ_CP197645.1, read on the forward strand.
CGAGCTCAAGCTGTTCGAACGCGGCCCACTGATCCGCGCCGATGGCAGCCGCAAGCAGATCACCGCCGAAACCTGCATCCACTTCCTGCGCTTCGACCGCAGCGATTACGCGCGGCTGGGCAACCTGATCAAGTGCAACCCGGCGATCAAGGAAGCCAGCGACCGCGAAGCGCTGACCCGCGCCGTGGCCGATGACGTGATCGACGTGCTCGCCACCGATCATGCGCCGCACACCTGGGAAGAGAAGCAGAAGCCCTATGCGCAGGCGCCGTCCGGCCTGCCGCTGGTGCAGTACGCACTGGTCGCCGCACTGGAGCTGGTGCACGAAGGCAAACTGGAGATCACCCAGGTCGTGCAGAAGTTCGCGCATGCCCCGGCGCAGCTGTTCGACGTCAGCCAGCGCGGCTACCTGCGCGAGGGCTACTTCGCCGATCTGGTGCTGGTCGAAGACGTGCCCTTCACCGTCAAGCGTGAAGACGTGCTCTCCAAGTGCGGCTGGTCGCCCTTCGAGGGCACCACCTTCCGCTCGCGCATCGCCTCGACCTGGGTCAACGGGCAGCTGGCGTGGGACGGCGAGAAGCTGGTGGGTTCGCCGAATGGCCAGCGCATGAGCTTCGACCGCTGATGCGGGCACGGTTGTTGAGTGCGGCCCTGGCGGCCGCCGGCGCCGCGGCGATGGGCAGTCTGCTGCCCTCGCCCGTCATGGCCCAGGCCGATGCGCGCGTGGTGTTTCCGGCCAGCGCCTCGCAGGGCGCGATGGTGATCGGCAAGGTGCCGGCCGGCAGCGTCGTGCAGTACGGCGGCCGCACGCTGCGCGTGAGCGGGTACGGCAGCGTGGTGTTCGGCATCGGACGGGATGAGAAGGGTCCGCTGCAGGTCCAGGTGAAGCGCCCGGACGGCGGCAGCGAAACGGTCAGCATTGCGGTCACCCCGCGTGACTGGCCGACCGAGCGCGTCAACGGCGTGCCGCCGAAAACGGTCAATCCGCCCCCGGCGATCGCCGAGCGGATCAAGCGTGAACAGGCCCAGGTCACCGCCGCGCGCGCCCGCGATGACAACCGCGCCGACTTCGCGCAGGCCTTCATCTGGCCAGTGCAGGGCCGCATCAGCGGCCGCTTCGGCAATGCGCGCATCTACAACGGCCAGCCCGGTTCCGGCCATTCCGGCATGGATATCGCAGTCCCGACCGGCACCCCGGTAAAGGCCCCGGCAGCGGGCGTGGTCACCTTCGCCGGTCCCGACCTGTACTTGACCGGTGGCACGCTGCTGCTCGATCACGGCTTCGGGATCAGTTCGAACTTCCTGCACCTGTCGCGTATCGATGTGAAGGTCGGCGACCGCGTCGAGCAGGGTCAGGTGATTGCGGCGGTCGGTGCGACCGGCCGCGCGACCGGCCCTCATCTGCATTGGGGCATGAACTGGTTCGATACCCGCATCGACCCGCTACTGGTGCTCGAACGGAAGTAACGCTGTGGTGGGTGCCGATCTTGGTCGGCACGATCGCACAGAGCGTGCGGACCAACGTCCGCACCCACCAGAAACGGTCACCCCCGCGCAGCCCACCAGGTCAGCCACAGCGTACGCATCGGCGTCGCCTGGTACTGGCGGTCCTGCACCCAGGTCAGCTGGCGGGCGCGGGCCAGGGCGGCGTACAGACGGCGCGGGCGCGGGCCGGCAACCCGGGCCGGCCACTTGGCCAGCAACTGCTGCGCCCACCGGCGCGGCGCGGCGGTGTCATCCTCGGCCAGCAGCGAACGCGGAATGGCCGCCACGCCACTCTCGTGCAGGCGCTGGGCCAGGGTCTGCACCAGCACCGGGGTAGCGACATCGCCACGCGCCGGGGTCTCGAACATCACCGCTTCCACCGCGGCCACCGCGGCCGCATAGGCCTGCAGCGAACGCAGTGCCTGCGCCGGATCGACCGGCACGGCACGCGCTTCGATCAGATCCGGCAGGGTCTCGGCCAGTTGTGCCCACGGCGCGCGCACCGGCTCGAGCACCCGGCCGAGCGGATGGCGCGAGCGCTGCACGGACCAGCTGCGCAGCTCCTCACCCCACCACGCCAGCTTGGCATCGGACGGCATCGGGTCGCCGGCGGTATTGAGGATGTCGTCGAACTCCTGCAGCAGCGAGAACCACGCCACCACCAGGGTGCGCTGGCTCTCGGGCACGAAGCGTTCGGCCACCTGCCACTCGGGCCAGCGGGTCCGCCACTTGTCCAGGAAGCTGTCCAGGGCGCTGGAAGTACTCACGGTGTATTCCTTGAAAGGCTAGAGCGTGCGCGGAAGCGGCCACGCCTTGGCATGTTGCAGGTGTTCGGGCAGTGCGACGAGGGTGTCGGCACCCCAGGCCATGGGATCGTCGGCGTCCAACCGGTAGCCCCACAGGGCGGCGACCGACGCCATGCCGGCGGCGTTGGCGGCGACGATGTCGCGCTCGTCATCGCCCACATAGACACAGGTGTCCGGGGCGATGCCCATGCGTTCGGCAGCGGCCAGCAGCGGCAGCGGATGCGGCTTGCGCTGGGCCAGGGTATCGCCGCCGATCAGCACCTTGCAGCGCTGTTCCCAACCCAGCTGCGGCACGATCAGCCGGGCCAGGTATTCGGGCTTGTTGGTGACGATGCCCCAGACACAGCCGGCCGCATCGAGCGCGTCGAGCATGCCAGCGATGCCATCGAACAACATGGCGTGCTGGCCGATCAGGCCTTCGTAGCGCTCCAGGAATTCAGGAACCAGCGCATCGCGTTCGATCTGGTCCAGCTCGGGAAACGCCACCGAGACCATCGCACGCGAGCCTTTCGAGACCACCGGGCGCAGTGCGTCCAGGGTGATCGGCGCGCGCGCGCGGGCGGCCAGCATCGCGTTGGCGGTGGCCAGCATGTCCGGTGCGCTGTCCAGCAGAGTGCCGTCCAGATCGAACAGCACCGCCGGCGGGAAACTGGACTCAGACACCTGCGGCGTCGTCCGGCTTGACCGCGTGGGCCAGGTAATTGATGTCGGTGCGCGTGCTCAGGCGGGCACGGTTGCGCCACGGCTCATAGGCCATGCCGCTGACATCGCGCAGGTTGAAATCGGCCTCGCGCAGCCACTTGCCCAGCTCGGCCGGCTTGATGAAATCCTGGTAGTGGTGGGTGCCCTTGGGCAGCAGCCGGGCCACGTACTCGGCGCCGACGATCGCCACGGCGAAGGCGGCCGGGGTGCGGTTCACGGTGGACAGGAACAGCTGGCCGCCGGGCTTGAGCAGGCGGTGGCAGGCGGCGATGATCGCGCCCGGGTCCGGCACGTGCTCCAGCATTTCCATGCAGGTGACCACGTCGAAGCTGCCCGGCTGTTCGGCAGCGAGGTCTTCAGCGGCCTGCACGCGGTAGTCGACGGTAACGCCGGACTCCAGCCCGTGCAGGCGCGCCACCTTGACCAGCTCCGGGGCCAGGTCGATCGCAGTGACATCCGCGCCTTCCTTGGCCAGTGCTTCGCTGAGCAGGCCGCCACCACAGCCGATATCGAGCACGCGGGCGCCGCGAAGGGTCACGCGCTGGGCGACGTACTGCAGGCGCACCGGGTTCAGTGCGTGCAGCGGCTTCTGCGGGCCATCGACGTCCCACCAGCGGTTGGCGAGCGCGGCGAACTTGTCCAGTTCGGCCTGATCGAAATTGGTGGACGCATGCGGGGTATTCATGGGGATCCTTGGTGCATCAAGCACGGATGTGTCGGATACGCTCGCGCCACTGGCGGGCGTTGGCGACGATCGCGGCGGTGTCCATGCCGACCAGTTCGCGCTGGACCAGCTTGGGCTGGCCGGCGATCCAGACATCGCTGACCTGATGGCGGCCAGCGGCATAGACCAGCTGCGAGAGCACATGGTGCAGCGGTTGGGTTTCAAGTGCGGACAGATCCACGCAGACCAGATCGGCCTGCTTGCCGACCTCGATCGAGCCGATGCGGTCGCCGAAGCCGAGCGCGCGGGCGCCGCCCAGCGTGGCCGCGCGCAGCGTGGTGGCCGCGTCCAGCGCGGTGGCATCGTTGGCGACGGCCTTGGCCATGATCGCCGCGGTGCGGTTCTCGCTGAACATGTCCAGGTCGTTGTTGCTGGCGCAGCCGTCGGTGCCGATCGCCAGGTTCACGCCGGCACGCTGCAGGGCGCAGGCCGGGCAGAACCCGGAAGCCAGCTTGAGGTTGGATTCCGGGCAATGCACCACGCTGACGCCACGCTCGGCGCACAGATGGATTTCCGCCTCGGTCAGCTGGGTCATGTGCACCGCGATCAGGCGGTCGTTGACCAGGCCCAGGCGGTCCAGGCGCGCCAGCGGGCGCTGGCCGTGAAGCTTGAGCGAGTCGCTGATTTCCTGCGCGGTTTCATGCGTATGCAGGTGAACCTGCATGTCCAGCTGGTCGGACAGCATGCGCACGCGTTCGAAATTGGCATCGTTGACGGTGTACGGCGCGTGCGGCGCGAACGAAGTGCCGATCAGCGGATCGTTGCGCCACTGGTCGTGCAGTTCGCCGGCCTTGGCGAAGTACTCGTCGTCGGTCTTGGCCCAGGCGGTCGGGAAATCGATGATCACCGCACCGACCAGCGCACGGAACCCGTGCTGCTTGTAGACGGCGGCCTGGACGTCGGAGAAGAAGTAGTTTTCGTTGGCGCAGGTGGTACCGCCGCGCAGCATCTCGGCGATCGCCAGGGTGGTGCCGTCGGCCACGAACTCCGGCCCGATCACCGCCGCTTCCACCGGCCAGATGTGCTGCTGCAGCCAGACCATCAGCGGCAGGTCGTCGGCGACGCCCCGCAGCAGGGTCATGGGGTTGTGGGTATGCGCGTTGACCAGGCCCGGCATCAGCGCCGCCTCCGGGCGCGAGACGGTCTGCTTCGGCGCAAAGCGCTCGCGTGCTTCGGCACGCGGCAGGATCGCGATGATCTCGCTGCCCCGCACGGCCACGGCATGGTCTTCCAGCACCACCGCATGCGGCTCGATCGGGACCACGTAACCGGCTTCGATCAACAGGTCACAGGCTTCGGGAATGCGGGCGGTGTCGGTCATGCGTGCTCACTGTGCTGGGCGGACGACCCGAAGGCGTGGGCGACCGGGACGCTTGGGGGGTAGAGCCGACCAACGGTCGGCTCTACCGGATGCGGTTGCCGGTCGGTACCGCAGCCGACCAACGGTCGGCTCTACCGGATGCGGTGGCCGGCCGGTACCGCAGCCGACCAACGGTCGGCTCTACCGGATGCGGTGGCCGGTCGGCACTGCAGCCGACCAACGGTCGGCTCTACCGTAATCCGGCTTCGCCGGATTACTTGCCTGCGCGTGCGGAGTATTCGCCCGAGCGGGTGTCGACCTTGATGATTTCATCCTGGTTGACGAACAGCGGCACGCGGACCACCGCGCCGGTTTCCAGGGTGGCCGGCTTGCCGCCGCCGCCCGAGGTATCGCCACGGACGCCCGGATCGGTCTCGGTGATCTTCAGCTCGACGAAGTTCGGCGGCTGGACGAAGATCGGCTCGCCGTTCCACAGGGTGACGATGCATGACTCTTCGCCCTTCAGCCACTTCTCGGCGCCGCCCATGCCGGCCTTGGTGGCCTGGACCTGCTCGAAGGATTCCGGGTCCATGAAGTGCCAGAACTCGCCGTCGCTGTACATGAAGTCCATGTTGGTATCCACGACGTCGGCCTTCTCCACGTCATCGGTCGCCTTCATGGTCATTTCGACCACGCGGCCCGACTTGATGAAGCGGTACTTCATGCGGGTGAAGGCCTGGCCCTTGCCCGGCTTGACGTATTCGGTCTCGGTGATGACCGCTGGTTCATTGTTGACCAGGATCTTCATCCCGTTCTTGACGTCGTTCATGCCAACAGTGGCCATGCTGAAACTCCTGAATGGGCAAACGCCGCGCAGGCGCGGCGAGCCGGATAGAATGGGAAATCCCACCGACACCGGTGGGGTGACTCGATATTTCTGACCCACATGATAACCGCAGGCCCCCATTCCATGCAGCTTTCCGCCACGCCCCTGGCCGCCCCCGTCCGCTGGCAGCAACGGTGGCGCGAGGCGATCCGCGACCCGCGCGAACTGCTGCGGCAGCTGGGGCTGGATCCGGTGGAACTGGGGGTCTCGGACGAGGCGGCCGGCCAGTTCGCGGTACGCGTGCCCCAGGGCTTCGCGGCCCGGATGCGCCACGGCGACCGCCATGACCCCCTGCTGCGCCAGGTCCTGCCGATCACCGACGAGCTGAAGGTCGTGCCCGGCTTCAGCCTGGACGCGGTGGGCGACGGTGCGGCCAAGAAGGCCACCGGGGTCATCCAGAAGTACCGCGGCCGTGCCCTGCTGGTCACCACCGGCAGCTGCGCGATCAACTGCCGCTACTGCTTCCGCCGCCATTTCGATTACGGCACCGAGAACGCCGCCCGCGAGGGCTGGCGCGATGCGGTCGACGCGATCGCCCAGGACCCGGATATCGACGAGGTGATCCTGTCCGGCGGCGACCCGTTGTCGCTGGCCACGCACAAGCTGGTCGAGCTGACCCAGGCGCTCAAGCAGATCCCGCACCTGCGCCGCCTGCGCATCCACAGTCGCCTGCCGGTGGTCCTGCCCGAGCGCGTGGATGACGAACTGGGGCAGTGGATCGCCTCGCTGCCGTGGCCGGTAGCGTTCGTGATCCATGCCAACCATGCCAACGAATTCGATGCGTCCGTGGATGCTGCGATGGCGCGCCTGCGCGGCGCCGGTGCCACCCTGCTCAACCAGGCGGTACTGCTGCGCGGGGTCAACGATTCGATCGAGGCGCTGCAGGCACTGAGCGAGCGCAGTTTCGCCGCCGGCGTGCTGCCTTATTATCTGTACCAGGTGGACCGGGTCGAGGGCGTGGCCCATTTCGAAGTGGACGACGACACCGCCAAGGGCCTGCATGCGCAGCTCACCGCGCGCCTGTCCGGCTACCTGGTGCCCAAGCTGGTCCGCGAAATCTCCGGCGACAGCAGCAAGCGCCCGGTCTGATCAGCTGCCCGATTCGAGCAGCTGCACCACTTCGGTCGCGCTGACCGGGTGGCTCAGCCAGTAGCCCTGGGCCAGGTCGCAGCCGCGCTGGGCCAGCAGGTCGAACTGCACTTCCTGCTCGATGCCCTCGGCCACCACGGTGATTCCCAGGGCATGGGCCATGGCGATGATCGCCGTGGTCAACGCCAGGTCGTCCGGGTCACGCTGCATGTCGGCCACGAAGCTCTTGTCGATCTTGACCCCGTCCACCGGCACCTGGCGCAGGTGGCTCAGGCCGGAGAAGCCGGTCCCGAAATCGTCCAGCCACACCTTCACGCCGGTCCGGTGCAGCTTGTCCAGCAGCGCGGCGGCCAGCATTTCATCGCCGATCACCGCCGTTTCGGTCAGCTCCAGGTGCAGGCGCGAGGCCGGCAGACCGGTGTCGCGCAGGCAGTCGGCCACCAGGGCCGGCAGTTCGCCGCCGCGCAGCTGGCGGGGCGACACATTGACCGAGACGAACACCCCTTCCCCGTCGACACCCACCGGCCACTGCACCGCCTCGGTACAGGCCGCGCGCAGCACCTTCGGGCCGATCACTTCAATCAGACCGCTCTGCTCGGCTACTTCGATGAAGACCGACGGCGGAATCGTGCCCAGGGTCGGGTGCTGCCAGCGCAGCAGCACTTCCACGCCGACCATGCGGCGGTCGCGGGTGCGGAAGATCGGCTGGTAGGCCAGCCGCAGCTCGCCCCGTTCCCAGGCGCCGCGCAGTTCCTGTTCCATGTGCACGCGGCGCTCGACCGCATGATCCATCGCCCGGCTGTAATAGCGGTAGCAGTTCTTGCCCGCCATCTTGGCCTGGTACATCGCGATGTCGCCGTTCTTGAGCAACGTGGTGGCGTCGGCGGCATCGTCGGGGAACAGGGTGACGCCGATCGAGGTCCCCAGGAACAGCTCCCGGCCCTGCACCACCAGCGGCTTGCCCAGTTCGCGCACGAGGATCTCGGCCAGTTCGCGCGCACCAGCGGCGACATCGCCATCCCCGATCAGGATCACGAACTCATCGCCGCCGAAGCGCGCCAGCAGCGCTTCATCGCCGCCGGCCTGGGCAACGGCCGCGCTGATCCGCTGCGCGAACTGCAGCAGCGCCTCGTCGCCGGCCTCATGGCCGAGGGTGTCGTTGACGCGCTTGAAGTCGTCCATGTCGGCAAACAGCAGGCCAAGCCGTTGCCCGGAGGCCCGCGCGGCCATCAGGCGATGGTCCAGCGCCTCGCGGAACGCCAGCCGGTTGGTCAGCCCGGTCAGCGCATCGGTATAGGCCATGTGCCGGACTTCGCGGTCGTGGCGGGCGATCGCCTGGCTCATGCGGCCGAACGCGCGCATCAGCTCACCAACTTCATCCTGGCGCCGGATTTCCGGCATCTGCAGGGTGTAATCGCCCGCCTCGATCTGGCGGGCGGCCCCGGCCAGCCAGCGGATCGGCGTCACCAGGGTGCGCTGCACGTAAATGATCACCACCGCACCGATCCCGACCAGCAGCCCAAGCATCAGCAGCAGCCAGCCCAGGTGGCGCTTGCCGACCTGCTGCAGGCGGTCGCCCAGGGTCTGGTTGGCCTGCTGTTCCATGGCCTGCACATCGTCCAGCGCCATGCCCACCCGCACCCCGCCGATCCGCTGGTTGCCGATCATGATCGGCATCGCGTTGTCGAGCACCCTGGGCGACTGCTGCACCACCAGCCCGCGGGCACCGGCCGCGCCCGCGGCAAGCGGATCGCTCATCGGCTGGCCGAACTCGAGCACGTCCACCGTGCCGTCGTGGATCAGCCTGCCGTTCTCGTCGAACACCAGCACATAGCGCACCACCTGCTGCCGGGAGGTGTTGCGTACCAGCGCCCCGACCTGCTCGAGATCGTTGTAGTACAGCGGGTTGGCCAGCGCATCGGACAACTCGCGCGCCAGTGCTTCACCACGGCTGCGCACGCTGCGGTCGAACAGGTCATGGATGACCGTGCCGCTGAGATGCTGCACCTCGTCCTGCATCGTCGCCTGGCGCCCCAGCACCACGGCCACGATCGCCACCACGACCAGCATCGCACCGCTCATCGCCAGCACGAAGCGGGCCTGCATTCCCGAACCCAAGCGACTCATTCCACTTCCATCCGCACGCGCGTCAAGCCTTGTTTCAATTCATCCAGCCGGTGCTGCATCTGCGCATCCACCCGATGGAACCCGGACGTACCAAAAAATGTTTTCAATGCCGGCTGCGCCTGCGGATCGGAGGCCGCCTCCAGCAACACCTGCTGCAGCCGGTCGCGCACCTGCGGATCCAACCCCTCGCGCACCATCTCCACCGCACGCGGATACGGCTCGGTTCGATGGATGATGCGGAAATCGCGCAGGAAATTGGCCGGGATGCGCTTGCCATCGGACCAGTCCACGCTGCTCACCGCCCCCGCATCCACCAGTCCTTTGTGCACGAAGGTGGCGATGTTCGCTTCCGACCGGGCGAACACGTAACCGACGGTGTCCGGTGCGGCGACATCCCCGATCGAGGCGAGGATCTCCGGCGTCTCGCCATGCTGCAGCAAGGTCATCACCGGCACCAGATAGGCACTGGTGGAGGCCATGTTCTGCAACGCCAGGGTGTGCCCGCGCAGGTCCTCCAGCGTCCGCACGGGGCTGTCGCGCCGCACGAAGAACACCGTGTGGTACTCGCGCACGCCGCTGCGCTCGGTCAGCAGCAACGGCTTGGCGCCACTGCGCTGGCCCAACGCGACGGCGGTGCCGGAGGTCTCGGTCACCCAGTCGACGCGGCCGCGGCGCAGGTAGCTGCCCATCTGCTGGGTATCGCGCGCCATCAGGATGCGGCCCTCGGTGATGCCAACGTCGTGCATGCGCGGAATCACGTAATCGAGCAGGGGCTGCAGTTGCGCATAGTGTGACCTGGGGTCGTCGCTGATCCTTCCCAGCACCAGCACATGGGCGGGCCCGGCCCATGCCGGGCCGGTCATCGCGGCGATGGCCAGACACAGCACTACGCTCTGCAGCAGCCTTCGCAGTCCCGACAAGCCCATCACTCCCCCCAAGGAATCGAGACAGACTACCCGAAAAAATGAGAACTGCGTCAGCTTACAGGGGCTTGTTCGTCGCCAATCTCGCCATGCGCTGCGCGTCGGAGAGGATGCCGCGCAACAGCCGGACTTCCTGTTCACTCAGTTCGGTGCGCAGGAACAGGCGACGCAGCTTGCGCATCGCCGATTCAGGCGCACGGCCCTTGTGGAAGTCGATCTCATCGAGGGTGTCGCCAAGCTGGCCGAACAGGCCTTCGACCTGGGCATGGCTGGCCGGCGCTTCGCCGAAACCGGGATCGGCCGGGGCCGCGACCGGGGCGTCGGCTGCGCCCAGGATCGCCATGCGCACTTCATAGGCCAGCACCTGCACCGCGGCGGCCAGGTTCAAGGAACTGAACTCGGGGTTGGAGGGAATGTGCACGGCCGCATGGCAGAGCTGCAGCTCCTCATTGGTCAGGCCGGTGCGCTCGCGGCCGAACACGAAGGCCACCTCGGCCGGCTCGGCGGCCTTGGCCAGCACGCGCTGGGCGGCCACGGCCGGCAGCAGCTCTTCCAGCTGGACCCGGCGCGAGCGGGCGGTACAGCCCAGCACGAAGCGGCAGTCCGCCACGGCCTCGGCCAGGGTGGCCACGACCGGGGCATCGCCCAGGACATCCTCGGCCCCGGCCGAGCGGCGGAAGGCCTCCTCATCCAGCGGTTTCTCGGGCGCGACCAGGACCAGGCGGCCCAGGCCCATGGTTTTCATGGCACGTGCGGCCGCCCCCATGTTTCCGGGGTGCTGGGTGCCGACCAGGACGAAGCGGATGCGGGCGGGAGCGGTTTGTACGGACATGAACAGGCCAAATGCGAGCAGGACAGCGACAAATGGTAAACTGTGCGACCGGCCTCTGCGCCGGGACCGCTCTTTTCCCCCGCCAAACCCCTACTCTGCCTTTACGGGAGCTTTTCGCCATGCAGAAACCCGCCGTCACCGTCATGGTCAAGGCCGCCCGCCTCGCCGGCAACGTCCTGTTGCGCAACATCAACAAGCTCGAGGCGTTGAACGTCGTGCAGAAGGGCCGCATGGACTATGCCAGTGAAGTCGATGCAGATGCGGAAAAGGTCATCGTCAAGGAACTCAAGCGCGCCTATCCCGAGTACGGGATCATGGGTGAGGAAGGTGGCGTGCAGTCGGTCAACCGTTACATGTGGGTCATCGATCCGCTGGACGGCACCAGCAACTACCTGCGTGGCTTCCCGCATTACTGCGTCTCCATCGCCCTGGTCGAGAACGGCGAGCCGATCGACGCGGTGATCTTCGATCCGCTCCGCAATGAGCTGTTCACCGCCAGCCGTGGCGCTGGCGCGGTATTCAACGACCGCCGTATCCGTATCGCCGAACGCAAGGATCTGGGCGGCGCGATGATCCACACCGGCTTTGCCCCGCGTGAGCGTCAGCGCACGAGCGCGCAGCTGAAGGCCGTGGACGCGCTGCTGGTGCAGGCCGAAGATGTGCGCCGCACCGGTTCGGCAGCGCTGGATCTGGCCTATGTGGCCTGTGGCCGTGCCGATGCGTATTTCGAGGCCGGCGTGAAGGCCTGGGATATCGCGGCCGGTGTGCTGCTGGTCCGCGAGGCCGGTGGCCGCGTATGCGATTTCAAGGGTGCGACGCCGGCCCGCATGGACAGCCGGGGTCCGGAGACGCAGCAGATCGTGGCCGGCAATGTGAAGATCAGCGATGCGCTGCAGAAGGTGCTGGTCAATACGGGCTACGCGGCCGAGTTCGACGCGAAGTTCTGATCGGGCTGGATCTGGTCTGCCTGACAACGGCGCCTTCGGGCGCCGTTGTTGTTTGCGGGAACAAAAACGCCCGGCGCAAGCCGGGCGTTCTGGTCAGCGCACCGCGGAGAGAGTTACACCACGGTGTTGTTGGCCGCGCGCAGGGCGGCGATGCGCTCGTCCAGCGGGGGGTGGCTCATGAACAGCTTCTTGGCGGCACCGCCGGCGATGCCGAAGGCGGCGATCTGGGTCGGCAGGGTGCTCTGGCCGTGGTTGACCTTGAGGCGTTCCAGGGCGGCGATCATCTTCTGGCGGCCGGCCAGGTGGGCGCCACCGGCGTCGGCGCGGAATTCGCGGTGACGCGAGAACCACATCGAGATCATGGTGGCGAACAGGCCGAAGACCATCTCCAGCACGAACACGATGATGTAGTAGGCGAAGCCGCGGCCGCCGCCTTCGCGGTTGCCGGACAGGGCGCTGTCGATGAAGCCGCCGACGATGCGGGCCAGGACGATCACGAAGGTGTTGAGCACGCCCTGCAGCAGGGCCATGGTGACCATGTCGCCGTTGGCGACGTGGGCGATTTCATGGCCGAGCACGGCTTCGGCCTCGTCTTCGCTCATGTTGTGCAGCAGGCCGGTGGAGACCGCGACCAGCGCTTTGTTTCGGTTGGCGCCGGTGGCGAAGGCATTGATTTCCGGCCCTTCGTACACGGCCACTTCGGGCATGCCGATGCCGGCTTCACGGGCCTGCCGCTCGACGGTGGCCAGCAGCCAGCGTTCGGTCTGGTTGCGCGGCTCGGTGATCACCACCGCACCGGTGGAGCGCTTGGCCATGAACTTGGAGAGCAGCAGCGAAATGAACGAGCCGCCGAAGCCGAAGATGGCGGCAAAGACCAGCAGACCGCTCATCTGATTGGGATTGACACCCAGCACCGACATCACGATGCCGGCCAGGATAAGCACCGCAAAGTTGGTCAGCAGGAAGAGAGCAATGCGACTGAACATGGGAAAAGGACGCTCGTTGGAGGTTGATGAGTGCAAATCTGCGGTGACTTCAGCTTGAATTCAAGTCGCAAACTGACCGACGATTCATAGTCCATGTCCGATTCTTCCTATTGCGGGCGCTTTGCGCCCTCCCCCACCGGCCCGCTGCACCCCGGCTCCCTGCTGGCGGCGCTGGGCAGCTGGCTGCTCGCGCGCCATGCCGGCGGCCGCTGGCTGGTGCGGGTGGAGGATGTCGATCCTCCTCGAACGGTCCCCGGTGCGGTGAACGGCCAACTGGCCGCGCTGGCCGCCTTCGGACTGTGCAGTGACGGCCCCATCATCCATCAGAGCGCGCGCGATGCGCTCTACCAAGACGCGCTGGACCGGCTGCTGCGCGAGGGCAAGGCCTTTGCCTGCCACTGCAGCCGCACGGAGCTGGCCGCCCAGGGGGGCATCCATCACCACTGCGTTGCGCGTACCACGCGTGCGCAGCCAGCGGTGAGGCTGCGGGTGCCGCCCGGCAGCGTGGTGGGCTTCGATGACGGGTTGCAGGGCCGGGTCGTGCAGGACGTGCACGCCGAGGTCGGCGACTTCGTGCTGCGCCGGGCCGACGGCTACTGGGCGTATCAGCTGGCGGTGGTGGTCGACGATGGCGCGCAGCACGTGACCGACGTGGTCCGCGGCGCCGACCTGCTCGACTCCACCCCACGCCAGATCCTGCTGCAGCAGGCACTGGGATTGCCGACCCCGCGCTACCTGCATCTGCCCCTGCTGCTCGGCCCCGATGGGCGCAAGCTCTCCAAATCCGAGGCCGCGCTGCCGATCGACCCCGCCGCCCCGCTGCCGGCCCTGCGCCGCGCGTGGGCGCAGCTGGGCCAGGACCCGGCGATCGTCGCGGGCATCGAGGACGTCACCCGTTGGCTGCAGCAGGCTGTGGCCGGCTTCGATCCGGCCCGCTTGCCACCGGGCGACATCCCCCTGCGGCAAGCGGCTGACGGAGCCGCCCCTTTTGCCCGCTGATGTTGCAGAATCCTGTTCCCCCTTGTTGGCCCTGCCTTTCGGAGTAGCTGCTCATGACATCTCGCGTCGCACTGGTCACCGGTGGTACTGGCGGAATCGGTACTGCCATCTGCCAACGCCTGGCCGACCAGGGCCATCGGGTCGCCACCAACTACCGTGACGAAGCCAAAGCCAAGGCCTGGCGCGAGAAGATGCTGGCCCGCGGCTGCGATGTGGCGATCTTTCCGGGCGATGTATCCGAGCCGGGCACGGCCGAACGCATGGTCCAGGCCGTTGAAGCGGCGCTGGGCCCGGTCGAGATCCTGATCAACAACGCCGGCATCACCCGCGACACCACCTTCCACCGTATGCGCGCGGACCAGTGGCACGATGTCATCAACACCAACCTCAACTCGGTGTTCAACGTCACCCGCCCGGTGATCGAGGGCATGCGCCGCCGCGGCTGGGGCCGGGTCATCCAGATCAGCTCGATCAACGGCCTGAAGGGCCAGTACGGCCAGGCCAACTACGCGGCGGCCAAGGCCGGCATGCACGGCTTCACCATTTCGCTGGCGCGTGAGAATGCCGGTTTCGGGATCACGGTGAATACGATTTCGCCAGGCTATGTGGCCACCGACATGGTGATGGCCGTGCCGGACGAGGTGCGCGCCAAGATCATCGCCGACATCCCCACCGGCCGGCTCGGCAAGCCGGAGGAGATCGCGTACGCGGTGGCCTTCCTGGTCAACGACGAAGCCTCCTGGATCACCGGCTCCAATCTGGACATCAACGGCGGCCACCACATGGGGTGGTAACGCAGCGCTGCGCCGGCGGCGGCGCGGGCAGAAAGTGGAATGCGGGCAACCGCCCGGCGCAGGACGGAATTGCTGCACCCTATGTTGCGCAACATAAATGCGGCCCCTTGCTACCTATGGCGGTTGCATAGGCTGCTGCACTGCGCCATGCTGCGCGCCTACTGTGATGAGTGACTGCTTCATGGCTGCGACCCGCATTATCAAGAAGTATCCGAACCGCCGGCTCTACGACACGGAAATCTCCAGCTACATCACCATAGAGGATGTGCGCCAGCTGATCCTGGATGGTGAGGACTTCGAGGTGCGTGACGCCAAGAGCGGCGATGACCTGACCCGCTCGGTGCTGCTGCAGATCATCGCCGACCAGGAACAGGACGGCGAACCGATGCTGTCCACGCAACTGCTCAGCCAGCTGATCCGCTTCTATGGCGACTCGCTGCAGGGCTTCATGGGCAATTACCTGGAGCGCAGCATGCAGGTGTTCCTGGACCAGCAGCAGCAGTTCCGCCAGCAGATGGGCAATCTCCTCGGCCAGACCCCCTGGGCGATGATGAACCAGCTGACCGAGCGCAACATGGAAATGTGGCAGGACTTCCAGCGCAACATGGGCACCGGCTTCGGCGGCCGCCCAGGTGGAACCGGTACCGGCACGGGCACGGGAACCGGCAAAAAGCCGGAAACCCCGGCGCCGGGCGCAGGCAAGACCCGCCGCTGAGGCCGGATCGGCCGCAGAAAAGAAAAAGGCGCAGCCTCCGGGCCGCGCCTTTTCTCGTTCCAGGGCCGGGCGTCACTCACCTGGAGCCGGGCGTCACTGACGACGCCCCGGTGTCCGATGCGCTCAGCGCTTGGGCTTGGCGCAGCCGGTGCAGACGCGTTCGACCTTGTAGCCCCTGGCGCGCAGCTTCTCGACCACCCCATCGTTGCCCAGCAGATGCAGCGTGCCGACCACCACCAGCGTGCCACCCTGCCCGGCCTGCAGGTGCTGCTGCAGTTTCGGCACCCAAGCGTCATTGCGGTCGGTGTTGATGCGCTTGTACAGCTGCGGGTACTGGCCGCGCATCTCGGTGGCCATCGAGGTCCACAGCAGCTTGTCGTCGCCGCGGCGCCAGGCGTCGTGCAGCTTGCGCCCCATTTCATCGCCCTTGCCCGCCTGCTCCAGCGCTTCGGCCACCATCTGCTGCTGCTCCTTGGCCGACATTCCCGACAGCACTGCGATCTGCGTGTCGATGTCTTCCAACCCGGCGGTCGCCTTGCCCGCGCTGGCAGCACGCGTCATGAAATGACGGTCCAGCCCCAGCGCCGGATCCAGGCCCATCTTGGTGAACTGGCTCAGGGTGATGGTCAGGCCGACGAACCACGGTTTCATGCCCTGCAACTGGGCCAGCGGCAGCTTGTTTTCCTGCGCATAGGCCTGCAGCCGGGTCCACGTAGCCGCATCGAGGTCGCGCTTCAGCTCCGAGCCATCGGTGCGCATCGCGGCCTGCACCATCTTCTGCGCAAGCTCCGGCGACTCCATGTCCTGCGGCGACAGCTCGAACACCACGCGCTGCGAGGCGGCGAAGGCCTGGTCGACATCCGCCGCGAGCGGGTAATCGGTCGGCTGCAGCAGATGGAACGACCCCAGCAGGTACAGGCGGCTGTCCCCCGGGCCGGTAACCTTCCACAACAGCGGAACCGGCGCGGTGGCCTTGGCCGCCGCCGGCGCGCTCGGCGCGGCCGGGCGGGCCTGGGCACCGCCGGTGCTGATCATCAGGCCCGCAGCGATCAGCAGCGGGGACAAAAGACGCGACAACATCGACATGGTCAAGCCTCTCCTTCGGGGGCGTGGTATGCCTGCTCACCGGCGTCCACGCGCAGGTCGAGGCGGTTTTCAGGGGGCGTCAGCGGACACGTGGCGAACGGCGTGAACGCGCACGGTGGGTTGTAGGCATGGTTGAAATCGATCACCACGCGGCCCTGGTCGTCAGGCGCGGGCAGATCCAGGTAGCGGCCGGCCGGATAACTGCCGTGGCCGCTGGTGCGGTCGCCGAAGATCACGAACAGCTCCCGGCCGGGCTCGCCGATCGCTTCCAGCCGCCAGGTGCGGCCGTCGCGCTCGAACTCCAGGGTGCCGGCGTTGGGCATGTTCGAGGTCAGGCCGGTGATGTCCACGATCGGCAGGGTCTTGCCGGCCGGGTGCGGCACGAAGCGCGCGGTGATGCGCCAGGACGGACCGCCCGGCCAGTACGTCAAGCCGGTGAAGTTCGTCCGCGAGGGCGCGTCGGCATGCTTGACCCGCAGTGCGAAACGCTCGCCGCGATGGATCAGGCTGAGCCGGCCCTTGCCGTCATCGAAGGCGATGACGGTCGGGCTCGGATCGCGGTCACTGAAGAAGCGGATGCGGCCGGTAACCGCCTTGCCGTCCACCTGCATCGGCACCCCGCGTTCGGGCGTGAACCAGACGGTGTTGCCGTCGCGCGCGACCATGCCCAGCTTGTCCGGACCGACCGCCAGGCGGATGCCGCTGCCCGGCCCGTGGCCGATGTAATGCGCCTTGTATTCCAGCCAGTGCAGGCCGACCAGACTGGTCCAGCCGTCGGCAGCATGCAGTTCCTCATAGCGCTGTTGGCGCCACTGCTGCTGTTCGGCCTCGAAGGCCGGATCGATCGCCACCTTCGCAGGGGCGTCTACCGTTTTCTCGCCACACCCCGACACGCTCACTGCCAGCAGCAACGCGGCGGCCCACACTCCCCAGTGCTTCCCCATGACCTTCCTCTCAACGTCCGCGCAGGAACCAGCGGTCGATCTCCGCCAGCGAAAAACGGGCCCAGGTCGGTCGGCCGTGATTGCACTGACCCGAGCGTTCGGTGATTTCCATGTCGCGCAGCAGACCGTTCATTTCCGGCACGGTGAGGCGGCGATTGGCGCGCACCGCGCCGTGGCAGGCCATGGTCGACAGCAGTTCGTCGCGGGCGCTGGCGATGCGGCGGCTCTGGCCATGCTCGCGAAGGTCGGTGAGCACGTCGCGCAGCAGCGCTTCGGGTTCGGCATTGGCCAGCAGCGCCGGAATGCTGCGTACGTGCAGCGAGCCAGGGCCGGCGCGGGTGATTTCAAAGCCCAGCGAGGTCAAGGTCTCGGCCTCGCGTTCGGCGGTGTCGGCATCGCGTTCGCCGACGGCCAGGGTGATCGGCACCAGCAGCGGCTGCGCGTGCAGGCCCATGCCGTCGTGCGCGGTTTTCAGGCGCTCGTACCCGATACGTTCGTGCGCGGCGTGCATGTCCACCACGATCAGGCCTTCGGCATTCTCGGCCAGGATGTAAATGCCGTGCAGCTGCGCGATCGCATAGCCCAACGGCGGCACGCCGCTGTCGGCCGCGGTCACCGGCAGGCCATTCTCGGCCGGCATCGACGGCAGGCTGCTGGCGGCGGCGGTGCCGCCCGGGGCGCCATACAGCGCAGCATAGGCCGAGGGCGCATCGGCCACGCGCAGACCCAGCGGCGATTGCTGCGGGCGCCAATCGCCGCCCATGCCACCACCGCCACCACCGGCTGCATTGCCGGCGAGTGCATAGCCGCTATGGCCTGCCGACGGCAGACCGTAGGCCGGCGCCGCGGTCGCGGCACTCTCCGTGGCGTGCACCTGCGTACCGGCGGCGGTCATCCCGGCGCGCGTTTCCGCCAGCGCTTCCTTGAGCGTGCGGTAGACAAAATCGTGGATCAGGCGCGAATCGCGGAAACGCACTTCATGCTTGGCCGGGTGCACGTTGACGTCGACGCGGGTCGGGTCGAGTTCCAGGAACAGCACATACGCCGGCTGGCGACCATGGAACAGCACATCGCCATAGGCCATCTTCACTGCGTGGGCGACGCTGCGGTCACGCACCGAGCGACCGTTGACGTACAGGTACTGCTGATCGGTGCTGGCCCGCGAGTAATGTGGCTGCGCGATCCAGCCGTGCAGGCGCAGGCCGGCACCGCTGTGATCCACGCGCAGGGCCTGGTTGGCGAAATCTTCGCCCAGCGTTTCGCCCAGGCGCGCGTCCGAATACAGATCGCCGGGTTTGTAGCGGCGCGAGGGTTTGCCGTTGTGCGACACGCGCAGCTCGACATCCGGGCGCGCCAGCGCGAGCGAGCGCAGCCACTCTTCGATATGGCCCAGCTCGGTGCGTTCGGCGCGCAGGAACTTGCGTCGCGCCGGCACGTTGTAGAACAGCTCGCGCACTTCCACCGTGGTGCCCGGCGCATGCGCGCGCGGGGTCACCTCGCCAAGCCGGCCACCTTCAATCTGCAGGGCCGAGCCGTGTTCGTCGATGGCGCGGCGCGAGCTCAGGGTGAAGCGGCTGACCGAGGCGATCGAGGGCAACGCTTCGCCGCGGAAGCCGAGCGTGGCCACCGATTCCAGATCATCCAGGCTGGCGATCTTGCTGGTCGCATGGCGCGACACCGCCAGCGGCAGTTCTTCCGGGGCGATGCCCCCCCCGTCGTCGCGGATCCGGATCAGGCGCACGCCGCCCTCTTCCAGATCGATATCAACCCGGGTGGCACCGGCGTCCAGCGCGTTTTCGACCAGTTCCTTGACCACCGACGCAGGGCGTTCGACCACTTCGCCGGCGGCGATCTGGTTGATCAGGATCTCGGGCAGTTGGCGGATGCTCATGCGCACCTCCCGTCAGCGGAGATGGCAGGCGTGGCGGCGAAGCGGAGTCGGGAAACGGACGTCATCCCGTGATGATAGCGTGCGCCGGGCGGTGCAGCCCGGCCGGTTTACTTGCTGCCGCCCGCCACGGTGCTGGCGGCGTCGATCTCGGCCTGGGCACGCGCGGCATACAGGGTGCCCGGCGGCGGCTGGCGGCTGAAGAAGGTATGCACACCATCCAGTACCGCCCCGGCGATCTGGCGCTGGTAGGCCGGATCGATCAGGCGCCGCTCCTCATCCGGATTGGAGATGAAGGCGGTTTCGACCAGCATCGCCGGCATGTCCGAGGTGCGCAGCACCGCGAAGTTGGCCCGTTCGATGTTGGGCTTGTGGTTCTTGCCGATCCGCTTCAGGCCGCCCAGCACGTGCCCGGCCGCGTCTTCGGAGGCCTTCATGTAACCACTCTGGGCCAGATCCAGCAGCACGTTGGCCAGGGTGCCTTCGGTCTGCTGCAGGCGCACGCCACCCACCAGATCGGCGGCGTTCTCCTTGTCGGCCAGCCAGCGCGCGCGCTGCGAGGATGCGCCCTTGGTGGACAGCACATATACCGACGAGCCGGTCGCCGCGCGGTTCTCTGCGGCGTCGGCGTGGATCGAGATGAACATGTCGGCCTTGGCCGCGCGCGCCTTCTGGGCGCGCATCGGCAACGGGATGAACACGTCGCTGTCGCGTGTCAGGTAGGCCTTCAGGCCAGGCGTTGCATTGACCTGGCGGGCCAGTTCACGCGCGACGGCCAAGGTGATGTCTTTTTCGCGCTTGCCGGTCGGGCCGACCGCACCGGGATCCTGGCCGCCATGGCCGGGATCGATCGCGATCACCAGCGGACGCATGCCGGCACGCATCTTCACCCGCGAGGCGTCGCTGGGCATCGCCGGACGCGGATTGTCCTGCACCGCCGGGGTTGGCGCGGGCGTGGGAACCGGCGCGCTCGCCACGACGGCCGTGGTCGACTGACCGGCCAGGATCGCGGCCGGCGAGGCGCTGTTGCTGGCCGCGTTGGCGGTCCCTGCGGCAGCGACATTGACGGTGGCGGCGGTGGTCGACGTCGGGCCCGGCGTCGGCGCCGAGGTGGCCACCGTGCCGCTGGCCTGCTGGCGCACCGAGGCGGTCAGCAACGCGGTGGCGCGCGCGGCATCGCTACGCGCCTGGGCGGCCTGCGCGGCGGTCTGCGCCGGGGGCGGTGCCGACACTGCAGGCGGTGCGGACGCCACTGGCGTGGGCGAAGCCACCGCGGTAGGCGGCGTGCTGGCGACAGTGGCCGCGGCCGGCGCATCGCCCGGCCACTCGATCACCAGCCGCGATTCCTCACCCTGCTTGATCATCTGCGGGCGGAACGGCGCGACCGATTCGGCCAGGTCGAACACCACGCGGAACGTGCCCGGCACCGGCTGCCCGGTACGGACCGCGGTGACCACACCCTTGGGCGCAGGCAATTTGAGGTTGCGGATGGCGCTGGAGTCCGGGAAATCGACCACCAGGCGGTTCGGACCGGCCAGGGACAGGGTCTTGTAGCCCCCGCTGCCGGCCAGCGATATCTCTGCACGGGTGCCGGTTGCACCGGTCTCCACGGCCACCTGGCGGACTTCGCCCGCCCACGACAGCGCGCTCGCCAGACAGAGTCCGACGGCAGTGCAGATGGCGGTGAGAGATTTCCCCATTGGCATGGGTCTGGATTCAATCACCGCGCTGAATGAAATGCAACTCCTTTTCCCTTAATAATCCGTAACCTGCCGGTGTTTCCTAGTGTCAGCCGGCAGAAAGGGCCTGCAAGTCGCCCCCTTGAGGCAGCCGTTCGAGCCATTCACGACCCGCAGGACTGGCCGCCGTCAGCCGTGCACGACGCCCCTGCCCCTGGATGTCCAGCGCCACGTCCAGATCGGTCGGCGGCAGCGCGCCGGCACCGCGCTCGGGCCATTCGACCAGCCACAACGAGGCACTGCCCTCGTCCAGCCCCAGGAAATCCAGCTCCTGCGCATTGCCGATCCGGTATAGATCCAGATGCCAGGCCTCGTGACCATCGGCCAGCGGGTAGCGCTCCACGAGGGTGTAGGTCGGGCTGCGGATCGCGCCCTGCACCCCCAGCGCGCGCAGCAGTGCGCGGGCCAATGTCGATTTGCCGGCGCCCAGGTCGCCCTGCAGCTGCACCACCGCCTGCGGCGGCCGGGTCGCGGCCAGCCATTGCCCGAGCAGGTCGGTGTCCTGGGTCTGCGCGAGGAAAAACTCGATCATGTTCAAACGTCCGGATTGACCAGCCCGCGCAGCGGCGCCAGCAGATCGGTGGGAAGCAGGCCCCGCTGGCCGTCACTGGCGGCGGCATCGCCGGCCAGGCTGTGCAGCAATGCGCCGGTGCTGGCCGCATCGAACGCGCCCAGGCCCTGTGCGCGCAACGCCGCGATGATGCCGGTGAGCAGGTCGCCCATGCCACCCACGGCCATGCCGGGGTTTCCAGCGGCGATCACCCGCGGCACGGAATCGGGCGCGGCGACCACGGTGCCGGCGCCCTTGAGCACCACCACCGCGTGGAAGCGGTCAGCCAGCGCCTTCGCGGCCGTGAAGCGGTCCGCCTGCACCTGTGCGGTGCTGAGCCCGAGCAGGCGCGCGGCCTCACCCGGGTGCGGGGTCAGGATCGCGTCATGCAGCGGCTGCGGCGCCTTGGCCAGCAGATTCAGGGCGTCGGCATCGATCACCAGCGGTTTGCCGCTGGCCAGCACCTGCCGCCACAGTTCGTGCGCCCAGTCGTCCTGGCCCAGGCCCGGCCCGATCGCGATCACGCCCGCGCGTGGCAGCAGGGCCTGCAGCTCCTGCGCGTCCTGCACGGCATGCACCATCGCTTCGGGCAGGCGGGCCAGCAGTGGTGCGACATGCGGTACCTGGGTCGCCACACTGACCAGCCCGGCGCCCGCGCGCAAGGCCGATTCACTGGCCAGCATCACCGCGCCGCCGCTGCCGAGATTGCCGCCCACGCACAGTACGTGGCCGGATTCACCCTTGTGGGTGTTGGCGCGGCGCGCCGGCAGTTGGGGGCGCAGGCGCGGTTGCTGCCAGCACTCGGCGCTGTGCTGCACGCCTTGGGCAGCCGCCGCAGGCAGATCCAGCGGAGCCAGGCGGCGGCCGCCGACATGCTCCAGCGCCGCGCCGGTATACAGCCCTTGGTGGCGCACGATGAACTGCAGGGTGAGCGTGGCGCGGATCGCGACGCCGGGCACGTTACCGGTTTGCGCCTCCACGCCGCTGGGTACATCCAGCGACAACACCGGCATGCCAGCGGCGTTGATCGCGTTGATCAGATCGACCGCGGCGCCGGCCGGCGCGCGGTTCAGGCCGATGCCGAACAGCGCGTCCACCAGCAGGTCCACCGGCGGCAGAGCGCCATCGAAGCGCGCCACCGCTCCGCCGGCGGCGATGAACGCCTGCTCGGCCTGCCGCGACAACGGCGTGGCCGGAGCCTCGGTGTCCAGCCGCAGCACCGACACCTGCCGGCCAGTGTCACGGGCCAGGCGGGCCAGCACATAGCCATCGCCGCCGTTGTTGCCGGCCCCCACCACCACGCCGATACGCTGCGCCTGCGGCCAGCGCTCCAGCAGGCAGTGCCAGGCGGCGCGGCCGGCCTGCTCCATCAGCGAGGCACCATCGTCGCCCAGCAGGGCGCTGGCCTGCGCATCCAGGCGGCGCGCAGCGGCGATATCGAACAGTTCAGCAAGCTCGGGCATGCCGGGATTCTATACTTGTCGCCCAGGCGTGGCCTTGCCGCGCCCTCCCCAGGCTCCGTTTCCGCCCAGGCCATGTCCGCCGTACCGCTTCCCGCCCCCATCCACCTGGCCCGCGCCGCCGAACGCATCCGTGCGATCGCGCGCGTGCACGGCTTCCAGCGCTGCGGCGTGTCCGGGATCGATCTGCGTGAAGACGAGGCGCACCTGGCCGATTGGCTGGGCAAGGGCCTGTACGGCACGATGGAGTGGATGGCGCGGCACGGCACCCTGCGCGCGCGGCCGGATGAACTGCTGCCGGGCACGGTGCGGGTGATCTCGGTCGGGATGGATTACGGCCACAAGGATGACGCCGAAGCCTGGAACACCCTGCATGATGGCGACCGCGCCTACGTGGCGCGCTACGCCTTGGGCCGCGATTACCACAAGCTGATGCGCAACCGGCTGCAGAAGTTCGCCGACAGCATCGCTGCGGAAATCGGGCCGTTCGGTTACCGCGTGTTCGTCGATTCGGCCCCGGTGCTCGAGCGCGCCCTCGCGCGCAATGCCGGGCTGGGCTGGATCGGCAAGCACACCTGCCTGATCGATAAACAGGGCGGCTCGTGGTTCTTCATCGGTGAGATCTACATCGACCTGCCGCTGCCGGTGGATACACCCGCGAGCGCGCACTGCGGCACCTGCACGCGGTGCATCGATGTCTGCCCGACCCAGGCGATCATCGCCCCGCACCGCCTGGATGCACGCCGCTGCATTTCCTATCTCACCATCGAGCATGACGGTGCGATTCCCGAAGAGATGCGCACGGCGATGGGCAACCGCATCTACGGCTGCGACGACTGCCAGCTGGTCTGCCCCTGGAACAAGTTCGCCAAGCGCACCGACGAGCCGGATTTCCGCGCGCGCAACGACCTGGATACCGCTTCGCTTGCGCAGCTGTTTGCCTGGGAGGAAGACGAGTTCCTGCGCCGCACCGAAGGCAGCCCGATCCGCCGCAGCGGGCATGAACGCTGGCTGCGCAACATCGCCGTGGCGCTCGGCAATGCGCCCACCCATGCCGAGACCCTGGCCGCGCTGCATGCACGGCGCGAGCACCCTTCGGCGATCGTGCGCGAACATGTGGCCTGGGCCCTGCAGCAGCACGCCAACCGCGCCGCCGCGGGATGAAGCATCGCCGCCGACGTGCGACCATGGCGTCCCGTTCGTACCGTTTGGCCTGATGCCCCCCATGGACCGCAGCGCGCAGATACTCACGCCGAGCCAGCTCAACATCCTGGCCCGCGACCTGCTGGAAGGCGCGTTTCCGCTGATCTGGGTGGAGGCCGAACTGGGCAGCGTCACCCGCCCGGCGTCGGGCCATATGTATTTCACGCTGAAGGACGCGCGCTCGCAGATCCGCGCCGCCCTGTTCAAGCCCAAGAGCCAGTGGCTGAAATTCGTGCCGCGCGAGGGCATGCGCGTGCTCGCACGTGGCCGGTTGACCCTGTACGAAGCCCGCGGCGAGTACCAGATGGTGCTCGACCACATGGAAGAAGCCGGCGAAGGTGCCCTGCGCCGCGCCTTCGAGCAGCTCAAGGCGCGCCTGGAGGCCGAGGGCCTGTTCGCGCCCGAGCGCAAGCGGCCGATGCCGGCCCATGTGCGCCGCCTGGCGGTGATCACCTCGCCCACCGGCGCGGCCGTGCGCGACGTGCTGAGCGTGCTGGAACGGCGCTTCCCGATGCTGGAAGTGGATCTGCTGCCCAGCCTGGTGCAGGGCGAAAGCGCCGCCGCGCAGTTGACCTCGCTGCTGCGTTCGGCCGATGCCAGCGGCCGTTACGACGTCATCCTGCTGACCCGCGGTGGCGGCTCGATGGAGGATCTGTGGGCGTTCAATGACGAGCAGCTGACCCGTGCGATCGCGGCCAGCCAGACGCCGGTGGTGTCCGCAGTGGGCCACGAAACCGACTTCAGCCTGGCCGACTTCGCCGCCGATCTTCGCGCACCGACGCCCTCGGTCGCAGCCGAACTGCTGGTGCCCGACCAGCGCGACCTGCTGCTGCGCGTCCGTCGCCTGGATGCACGCCTGGCGCAGCTGCAGCGGCACAGCCTGGGGCAGGCCATGCAGCGCGCGGACCGCGCCCTGCTCCGCCTCAATGCACAGAGCCCGCAGTCGCGCCTACAGCTGTTGCAGCGCCGCCAGCAGGACGTGGCGCGCCGCCTGCACGCGGCCTGGACCACACAGCATCAAGGCCGTCTGGCCCACCTGCGCCACGCCGCGGCCGTGCTGCGCAGCGGCCACCCGCAGCGCCGGCTGGATGCCCTGCGTGAGCGTCTGCAACGTCTGCAGCCGCGTGCAGACAGCGCCATCGGCCGCCAGCTGCAGCGCGACGGCCTGCGCCTGCGCGCCCTCGCCCGTTCGATGGAAGCGGTCAGCCCGCTGGCCACGGTCGCGCGTGGCTACGCCATCCTGACCCGCGAAGACGATGGCAGTCTGGTGCGTTCGCCGTTGCAGGTGCGTCCAGGCGATACGCTCAAGGCGCGCGTGCAGGACGGCGTGATCGAGGTGACGGTCAACGAACCGGCACGCTGATCCGGCGCTCGCGCGCCGGCGTGCCGGTCAATGTCAGCGCCCCGCGCTTTCGCAGAACTTCTGCCGGTATTCCATCGCCTTGGGCATCAACGCCTGCAGGTTCTGGATACGCGTGCCCGGATTGGGATGCGTGGACGCGAACTCCGAGGTCGACTGCCCCCCACTGGCCTGTCCCATCCGCTCCCACAGCGGAATCGCTTCCTGCGGGTCGAAGCACGCCGCCGCCGCCAGCATCAGGCCCACTTCATCGGCCTGGGTTTCATGGCTGCGCGCGTATGGCAGCAGGTAGCCGTAGCCCATCGCCGACATCATCATCTGCTGCTGTTGCGGGTCCATGCCGCTGGCGGCACCGGCCATCTGCCCGATCTGGGTCATCTTCTGCTGGGCCATGCGCTGCGCGCCATGGCGCAGCAAGGCGTGCGCGATTTCATGACCCATCACCACGGCCATGGCATCCACCGTCCGCGCCACCGGAATCAGCCCGGTATACACCGCCATCTTGCCGCCCGGGAGGCAGAACGCATTGGCCTGCTCGGAGGGGATCACGTTGACCTCCCACTCGAAGTCGCGCGCGAAATGCGCGGGCTTCAACCCGTGTTCTTCGGCAAGCGCGGTTTCCACCACGTCCACCTTGGCGATCAAGCGCTGGGCAATCGCCTGGATCTCGCGCGATTGCGGCGCACTGGGATCCAGCGGCCGCTCCTGCGCCAGGATCTCCTGGTAGGCCTGCAGGCCGAGCGCCTTCTCCTGGGTCGCATCGAGCGAGCTGTCGATCAACACCCTTTCGCCGGTGTACGGATCCACCGCGCGGTTGGAAAACCAGTAGAACGCGGCGTAGCCGGCGAAGGCCAGCAGTACCCACCAGCGGATGTTGCCGAACAGGCCCGGCCGCCGGGCGCGGCCCTGCTGCTGACCGCCGAATGGATCGTTGCGCATGCGCGTGGTTCCTGAGATGGCCGAGGCACCCTGCCCGACACTGTGCCAATCCTAGAACGCGCGCCGTGGCGCCGGGTGAAATCCGCGCACCTCAGCGTAAGGACATCCCTCAGATGCCGCGCACCAGGCGGAAGCCGATCCGGGCGCTGGTGGTATCCGAGTCCTGCGACTGTCGCCACGCCGCGCGGGTCTGCGCGGGCGCGTTGGCCCAGTTGCCGCCGCGGATCACGCGCTGCCGGCAGCCCGGGTTGAACCAGGCCACGCCATCGGACGGCGCCCGCCGGTAGCTGGCATGCCAGCAGTCGGCCACCCACTCACTCAGGTTGCCGGCGATGTCGTGCAGGCCCCAGGGATTGGGCTCGAAGCTGGCCACGGGCGCGGGGCCCCAGTACCCGTCACCGTAGCCGACGAAGGCGTTGTACCAGTGCCGGCCGGAGGGCGAGACATCCTCGGCGCCGGTAAAGTTGCCGGCGCGCGCGGGCGGCGTGCCCGCATCGCCCCACGGGTACCGGCCGCTGCTGCCGGCGCGCAGCGCGTATTCGAATTCGGCCTCGCTGGGCAGGCGGTACGAGCGACCGGTCTGTTCGGACAGCCAGGTCGCGTAATTCTCGGCATCGCGCACGCTGACGTGCATCACCGGCAGATTGGCGATCGCCTCGGCCCCGTTGTAATCGGACTGCCAGTCCACGCCGCTGCGGCGCACGAAGTTGCCGCTGCGCTCGTCGTACACGATCGAATGACCGCGCCGCGTGGCGCGTGGGCGTGCCTTGGTGGCCTGCACATAGCGACGGAAATCGGCCACCGTCACTTCGGTGATGGACATCGCAAAGCCACGCTCGAAACGCACGTAATGCGAGGGCTTCTCGGCATCGGTCGAACCCAGCTCGTTCTCGGCCGCACCCATCTGGAACCCGCCGTGCGGCACCACGATCATCTGTGGCCCACGGCCACCATCGCGCAGCGCATCGCTGAACACCTGGCGCGGCCGGAAGCTGCCGTAATGGGTGACCAGTTCGATGCGCTCGCGCAGTTGCGCCACCACCGGATCACCCGGCAGCGCGATGCGCAGTGCATCTTCCAGCTTCTGCCGGGCCGGCTTGAGTCCCTGCGGCGTCGCCAGATCGCGCAGGCCCTCGTTACGCAGCCGCACCAGGGTATCGGAACGGATCTTCTCGATCCGTTCGAAGGCATCGGCGATGGTGATCGAGGAATCACGTACCTTGGCCGCTTCGGCCAGCCAGGTGCCCGCCGTGGCGAAGTCGGTGGCCATTGCGGCCGTCTCCGCGCGCCGGATCAGCGCGCTTTCGGCCGCCGCCAGTCCCTGGCGGGCGCGCGAATTGTCGCCGTCCAGCGCCAGCGCCTCGCGGAAATTGGGGATGGCGCCATCGCCATCTTCGCCGATGCGGTCCGCGCGCAGATCGTCTTCGCCGGCGCGGTTGTAGGCCACCACGCGCTGGGCGATCTCCACCCGTGACTGCAGCTCGCGCACCTTGGCATCGTCGGGCGCCAGGGTCAGCAGCACCAGCGCCATCTCGCTGGCCTCGGCCAGGGCCTCGCGCTGTTTGAGCGGGCGCTCCAACAATGCGGACGCCTCCTGCAGCAAGCGCTGCCGCGCGCGTTTCAAACCGGCCTCGGCCACGCGGTCCTTGGGATCGTGCTGCAACAGCGCGAGCCAGATCGGGATCGCGTCCTCGGCGGTGCGGTACAGCCGGTCTTCCTCGAAGGCGCGGGCGGCGTCACGACGCGCCTGGGCGAGATCGGCATCGTCCAAGGTGACGGCAGGCGGCTGCCAGCGCTCCACGGTCTCGGCGGCGTCCTCGCCGCCGATGGTGACCTGCGCCACCGGTGCGCTGGCCTTGCGCGGTGCCGAGGCGGGCTGGGCTGCAGGCGTTGCCGAAGGCGCCGGGACCGGTGCGGGCGAACACGCGGCCAGCATCCCCAACAGAGCAGTGAACAGCAGCGGCAATGGGCCTGACGGTCGCAAATGGGGGTCCTTGGGGCGTGTCATCGTCTTGCTGTGCCTGCGCCCTGCCGCACGCCGTGGGCCCCGGGTGCGGTCGCGTTCCAGGCGGCATGCCGCAGGTGCGGACAGGGGATCATCATAATCGCCACCGTCGTGGGCGGCGACCGCCCGCCGCCCTGTCGTTCATCACAGCACGCAGGCATGCCGGCCGTGGCACGGGGTTAGGCTATCCTCCCCGACCTGAGCACCCCTTTGCAGTACATGGAATCCCACGTGGCTTACTGGATCAAAACCCCGGCGGAACTGGACGAGCGCTACCGCCAGCGCCCCACCCGCATCGGCTTGGACACCGAGTTCATCCGCGAACGCACGTACTGGCCGCAGCTGGCGCTGGTGCAGATGGCGGTCGGCGATGAAATCCTGCTGATCGACCCGCTGATCCCCGGCATGAACGAGGCCCTCGCCCCGTGGCTGACGGATACCTCGATCCTCAAGATCATGCACAGCGCCAGCGAAGACCTGGTCACCTTCAAGGTGGCCTGCGGCGTGCTGCCGCGCCCGCTGTTCGATACCCAGATCGGGGCATCGCTGGCGGGCATCGGCGGTGGGATGGGCTACCAGAAACTGGTCACGGCGGTGACCGGCGTCACCCTGGCCAAGGGCGAAACCCGCTCGGACTGGATGCGCCGCCCACTCTCCGAAGCGCAGCTGGAGTATGCCGCCGACGACGTGGAGTACCTGTTCCAGATTCACGACACCATCGATGCGCGCCTGGAAGAACTGGGCCGCCGCCAGTGGCTGCAGGACGATGCCGAGCGCCTGCTCGCCAGTGTCGAATACGATGAAGAGCGCTGGCCGCACGTGGCGATGCGCTCGGCGCAGTTCATGGATGCCCCGGCGCAGCTGCGCCTGCTGCGGCTGCTGCGCTGGCGCGACGTGCAGGCCCGCGCCAGCGACAAGCCGCGCAGCTGGGTGCTCGACAACGAACTGGCTGCGGTGCTTGCACGCACCCCGCCGGCCGATGTGGAGGCGCTGTCCAAGCTGATGGAAGGCTTCCCCAAGGCCCCGCGCAAACTGGCTGCACAGGTGTGGCAGGCACTGACCACCCCGCTCGCCGACGAAGCCGAGGCACCGCTGGCGTTGCCGGCCAACGACGCCAACAAGCAGGCCCTGAAGCGGTTGCAGGATGCCGTCAGCGCGCGCAGTGCCGAACTCGGCCTGCCCGATGGCGTGCTCGCCTCGCGCAAGCATCTGGAAAGCTATCTGGAAAGCCGCCAATGGCCGACCGCGCTCGCGGGCTGGCGCCAGGCGCAGCTGGAGCCGATCCTGTCTCCCTTGCTGCCGCCTGCCTGAAACGACAACGCCCCGCATCTGCGGGGCGTTTTCTATTGACCCGGCTCACCGGCGCCGCAGCAATGCGGCACCGGCGATCGCCTGTCTTACCAGTTCATGTTGAGCGAGACACCCACGGTGCGCGGTTCGTTGTAGACCGCGGCCATGTAGTTCTCGATCACACCCTTGAGGTTTTTCTCATTGGTGATGTTGCGTGCGAACAGCGCCACTTCCCACGCACCGTAGTTGGCGGAGTAACCCAGCTTCAGGCCGCCTTCGAAGCTGCCCTTGGAGTTGAACTCGGCCGAGTCGTACAGCACGAAGCTGGTGTAGCCCTGCTTGTTCCAGTCGGTGGAGACGAAGAACACATCACTGTCGTTGACCGGCATGTCGTAACGTGCGGCCAGGTTGATGTTGTACTTCGGTGCGTTCGGCAGCGGGTTGCCGTTGATCTGCGCGAACGTGTTGGCACCGACCTTGATGGTCGGGTCATTGACGGTGCAGACCACGGCGCCGTTCAAGGCGCAGACCTGTGCGTACACGCGGTCGTCCTGGATCTTGCTGTGCAGCAGGCTGACACCGGCGCTCAGGGCCAGGTTCGGGATCGGGCGCAGCTCCATGTCCGCTTCCAGACCGTAGGCCTTGGCCTTGTCGGCGTTGAACAGCACGCCGTTGCCGTCCGAATCGTTGCCGTTGAGCTGGATGTCGTTGACCACGTAGGTGAACGCAGCCGCGTTCACGCGCAGGCGGTTGTCCCACAGGCTGCTCTTGATGCCGGCTTCCCAGGACAGGATGGTTTCCGAGTTGGCCGTGGTGAAATCGGCATTGAACACGGCTGAACGGCCCTGGATGGTCGGGCCACGGAAGCCGCGGGCCACGCGCGCATACACGCTCAGCTGCGGGTTGAACGCATACATCGCGCTCAGGTCCCAGCTCGGCGTGGTGTCGGACATCTCCACGTAGGTGCGGCCCTTGTAGGTCACGGCACCGGCGGCGGTATCGGCGGTCTTGAGCAGACGGGTCTTCTTCTCGTCCTTGGTCTGACGCAGGCCGGCGGTCAGGGTGAACTTGTCGGTGACGTCATAGCTGACCTGGCCGAACCCGGCCCAGGAGGTGTTGACGTTGCGCAGGCGCACCCAGTTGTTCGGGTTGCGGGCATTGCCCTGCAGGAACCAGGCGCGCTGGTAGAAATCGGTGGTATCGCGGCCGTCGAAGTAGAACGCGCCGACCTGCCACTTCAGGCGGTTGTCATCGGCGTTGGCCAGGCGGAATTCCTGGGTCCACTGGTCCAGATCGCGGATCTGGCCCATCGACTGCCCGTAGCCGTTCGGCACGCCGTTGACCGGGTAGTTCACGGCCGCGCCGCCGTCGGTGTCACCGCGGCTGTAGCCGGAGGTGGTTTCGTAGGCAGTGATCGAGGTCAGCGAGACGTTGCCGAAATCGTAGATCGCCTTCACCGAGCCGCCGTAGGTCTTGTAGGCCTGCGGGTTGTTGTCGGCTTCGTCGTAGGCGACCTTGTCGCGCGGCACGTCGGTCTTGTTGGAGCCCTTGGTCAGCGCACCGCGCAGGAACAGGGTCGAGGTACCGTCGTAATCTCGCGCATGGGCCGAAGCCAGCAGCGAAAAGTTCTCGGTCGGCTGCAGCAGCAGCTGCGCGCGCACGTTGCGGTCGTCGAAGCCGCCCATGGCGTTCTTCTTCGGCGAGACCGTGCCGTCGGCGCTCGGGCCGCGGTAGGTGTTGTCGACGTAATCGTCGCGGTGCTGGTACAGCGCCGACACGCGGAACGAAGCGATGTCGTTGATCGGGCCGCCGAAGCCACCGTCGATCGCCACGCTGCCGTAGGAACCATAGCTGGCCTGCACGCGGCCGCTGTAGTCCTGGCTCGGCTTGATGGTGTCGAACTTGACGATGCCGGCGGTGGTGTTGCGGCCGAACAGCGTGCCCTGCGGGCCGCGCAGCACTTCGATCTGGTCCACGTCATAGACCGGATTGGACTTCAGCACCACGTGCTCGAGCACCACGTCGTCCTGGATGATCGAGACCGGCTGCGAGGCACCCAGGTAGAAGTCGATGTTGCCCAGGCCACGGATGTAGAAACGCGGGAAGATGCGGCCGGTGGTGGTTTCAGCGTAGAAGCTGGGCACCTTGCCCGACAGCGCCAGCAGGGTGTCGTCGCCGCCGGCGGTGTAGTCGCGGATCTTCTCGCCCTGCACCACGCCGACCGAGACCGGCACTTCCTGCAGGTTGCGCTCGCGGTGGTCGGCGGTGACGGTGATGGTGTCCAGCGAGGTGGCGCTGGCCGACTGCGCGTCCTGCGCCGAGGCGGCAGCGGACAGCATCAGCGTGGCGGACGCGCAGGCCAGCGCGAGGGCGCGGCGGCGCGGCAGCAGGGCGGCCGGCAGGGAACGGGAAAGAAGACGCGTCGACACAGGGGCGTGGCGTAGAGCGGGCATGCAGAGGTCTCGGG
This sequence comes from Stenotrophomonas sp. PUT21, assembly GCF_052232875.1. Classification (NCBI taxonomy): domain Bacteria; kingdom Pseudomonadati; phylum Pseudomonadota; class Gammaproteobacteria; order Lysobacterales; family Lysobacteraceae; genus Stenotrophomonas; species Stenotrophomonas sp. PUT21. The sequence goes on from NZ_CP197645.1 coordinate 2,562,446, forward strand.
TAGTACAGATCGGGGCAGCCGGCGAGATGGCCGGGCACCATAGGAAATCGACATCGCTGTGGAGACAGCGATGCGGCACGGTATTGGCTGGATGTTGCAGATTGGTGTCAGGGCGTTGTGGGCGACGGCTGTCCGGCCCCCCTGGTCCACTGGCTATGCGGCCGCGTTCTCTGGCGCGGATTATGCCCGCCCCGCGCGCGCGCCGGAAGGGCACCGTTCGCGTCTGACGCCTTCCGGGCCATCGGCCACGTGTCGCACTGCCCTTGTCGCCGTTGTAGCTCCGCGCATGTCCCATGGCCGCCTGGCCTGCCTGCCGCGGTGCTTGTCCGCCACGCCCCTCTCCGCCGGGGAACCGCCCGCGCAGTGGCTGGTCACTACCGACCGGTGGGGAAACCCGGCGTACCGGCTGCTGAGCCTGCCCGACTCGCAGGACCCAGCCCCCACTTGGCAGGTGCGGCCGCTCGGCGCTAGACTAGGCCCATCGCGCGGTACGGCCGAGGCCGGTTACGCCACGCAGCAGCATCCGTGGGGCCATAGCTCAGCTGGGAGAGCGCGTCGTTCGCATCGACGAGGTCAGGAGTTCGATCCTCCTTGGCTCCACCACTATTGAAAAGAAAGCCACCTTCGGGTGGCTTTCTTTTTATCCGATGCGCTCCAGGGTCGCTCACGCGCCCTCGGGATTGTCCTTGCGCTCCGGCCGGCGCGTGCCCGCATCATGGATCGCCTGATCGGTTTGGGCCGGCCGCTGCTTGGCGGTTTCGTCCTGTTTGCGGTCCTGCTGGCTTTCTTCGATGCCTTCCTGCTTGCCTTGTTCGCTGGGCTTGGTGTCTGCCATGGTTCTACTCACTGGTGCGGGCACCGGGACGGCGCCTTCATGGGCAGACTAACCAGCCGATCGTGATGCACGAATCACGATCGACGCGGCCTCGCACACGTCGCGCTCACGCGCGACACGTCGGTCACTCCAGCTTGACCACCAGCTTGCCGAAGTTGCGCCCCTTGAGCAGGCCGAAGAACGCCTCGGGCGCGTTCTCCAGGCCCTCCACGATGTCCTCGCGGTACTGCACGCGGCCGTCCTTCAGCCACTGCCCCATGTCGCGCAGGAAGGCCGGGAAGAACGTGTGCAGGTCTGACTGGATGAAACCGCGCACGGTGAGCCGCTGGCGCAGTACCTGGCTCATGAAGCCGGGCAGCCGATCCGGCCCGGGCAGCACTGCGCCGCGCGCGTTGTAGGTGGCGATGGTGCCGCACACCGGAATGCGCGCGAAATCGTTGAGCAGCGGTGCGACCGCATCGAACACATGCCCACCGACGTTCTCGAAATAGACATCGATGCCGTCGGGCACCGCCGCACGCAACTGCGCGGCGAAATCGTCAGCGCGGTGATCCAGCGCTACGTCAAAGCCCAGTGTTTCCAGGTACGCGCGCTTCTGCTCGCCACCGGCAATGCCGACCGTGCGCGCACCCTGCAGCTTGGCGATCTGCCCTACCGTTGCGCCCACCGGGCCGCTGGCAGCGGCCACCACGAGCGTTTCGCCCGGCTGCAGCTTGCCGATTTCCTGCAGGCCTACGTATGCCGTGAATCCGGGCATGCCGTACACACCCAGTGCCGTGCTGATCGGCAGGCCATTGTCTTCCAGCTTGCGGCTGAGCTGATCGCCGTTGATGACGGCATGCGTCTGCCAGTTGCCCGGAGCCAGCACATGCTCGCCGATGGCAAAACCAGGATGATTGGAGGCGAGTACCTCGGCAACAGTGCGCCCTTCCATCACCGCATCCAGCGCAACCGGTGCGGCGTAGGACGGCCCCTCCTCCATGCGACCACGCATGTAGGGATCCAGCGACAGATAGCGATTGCGCAGCAGCACCTCGCCCGGACCCGGCGCGGGAACCGGCACCTGTTCGAAACGGAAGTTGGCCGCGACCGGGGCGCCGTTCGGGCGCGAGGCGAGCACGATGCGTTTGTTGGTAAGTGCGTTCATCAGCGGATCGCTCCGGGGGAGTCGAAAAAGGAAGCCCGACAGTACGCCGTCCGGACAGCTCCGGACGGGGGGTAAAACAGCGTTCCATCGGTGCAGATCGACGCGCCTGTGGAATCACCTTGTGCGACAGCGACCGATGATCCCGATGGCGTCACAGCATTCCATCCGTACGCTGCACTGCGCATGCGTTGCCCGCGTCACCGGCCAGGGCGCATGATCGCGTCATGAACGTTCTCTTGTCCGGCCGACGTCGGTACCTGCTGCCGGTACTGATATCGGCCACGACCGTGTTCGGCCTGGCATGTTGGGCGGTCCTGGCGACCGAGCCCGGTTGCCTGGCCGCGCAAGGCCATTGGTCGTCCGGTGCAGGCAAGTGCCATACGCGCCTGTGCCTGCTGCAGGGCGACTGCGGTGAGATGGCCTCACCGATCGCGGCGTGCAACAAGGTGCAGATCGGTGACAGCCGTGGCCGCGTGTATTTCCATCTGGGCAATCCCCTGCCCGGTGCGGGCAGCGAAGCGGAGTGGCCCGCAGGCAAAGCCGACAACGGCATGATCCGCGCACGCTTCGAGGATGACCGCCTGGTCAGCCTGGCCTGCCCGGTCACGCCGTAGGGCGTGCGCGCAGCCACTGCAGCGGGCTCATGCCCATCTCGATCCGGAACATGTAGTTGAACGCCGAGGCAGAGGCATAGCCCAGCGCGTGCGCGATCACCGTCGGCGAACGGCCCTGGGCAAGCCACTCGATGGCGCGCAGCAGACGCAGGCGCACCCGCCACTCGCGCAGATGCATGCCGGTTTCGCGTTGGAAATGACGGGCCAGGGTGCGGGCCGATGCACCGAGCACGGGCGCCCAGTCCGCCACGCTGCGCGTATCGGCAGGTTGCTCGTAGAGCGCCTGGCACCAGCGCTGCAGACGGGGATCACGCGGCCACGGCAGATGCCGGGTGTGCTGCGGCTGGCGCGGCAACTGCGCGGTGATCGCGGTGCACAGGGTGTCGTAGTAACTGCGGTCCTGCCCCGGCACGGTGCGGTCGAGTTCGATGATCAGTTCCCGCAGCAGCGGTGACACCTCCAGCACCACGCAGTGCGTGGGCATGCCCAGGTCCGGCCCATCCTCCACGTACAGATTGCGGAACGCCGAGGTGCTCAACGCGCCGGTGTGATGCAGCGTGCCGGTCGGCACCCACAGCGCCTGCTGCGGGGTGATCACGTGACGGGCCTGGCCGGCGCTGGCCTGCAGCACGCCCGTGCTGGCATGGACCAGCTGGTTCCAGCCGTGCACGTGCGGCGGGAAGCGCTCGCCGGCCTCCAGGCGCTGGCTGCGCGCCACCACCGGCCAGGGCAGCCGCCGCAGCGGCGGCACCGGAACTTCACGCCAGCCCGGGGCAGTGTGCGCGGCCTTGACCATGTGACGCCTCATCGACAGGACGGGTCATTCTATCGAAAGACGCCATCACCTCGCTCCGCCGACGATGGGACCTCCCCCGCTGCCCTCCAGACGCATGTCGCTCACGATCCCACCTCCCCGTCACGCCTGGCAGGTCATCACGGCCGGCATCTGCGCGCTCGTGCTCACGGTCGGGCTGGCGCGCTTCGCCTACACCCCCCTGCTGCCGGTGATGCGGATCGATGCCGGGCTGACGGCGGCCGGAGGCGGCTGGTTGGCCACGTTCAACTATCTGGGCTACCTCGCCGGTACCGTGCTGGTCGCCCGGGTCGGCGACATGCGGCAGAAATTCCGCTTCTACCGCATCGGCCTGGTGCTGGCGGCGGTGTCCACCGGCCTGATGGGCGCCACCGGCGACATGACCACCTGGGGCGTGCTGCGCTTCGTGGCTGGTCTCTCCAGCACCGCCGGCCTGCTGCTCGCCTCCGGGCTGGTGCTCAACTGGCTGCTCACCCACCAGCGCCGCCCGCAACTGGGCCTGCACTTCGCGGGCCTTGGAGTGGGGATCGCGGTCTCCGGCCTGGCGGCCGCGGCGATGGCCGATCATCTGGCCTCCTCGCAGCAATGGATGGCCCTGGGCTGCCTCGCGCTGGTGTTCCTGATTCCGGCCTGGGCATGGATGCCGGCGCCGGCAGCATTCTCCAGCGCTACCGATGCGGACGCTCCGGCGCCACCCGGCCGGCGCTGGCGCGGGTTGTTGATCGCCTCGTACTTCTGCGCGGGCGTCGGCTTCGTGGTCAGCGCGACCTTCATCGTCGCCATCCTGGTGCAGACGCCGGCTTTCGCCGGCCGCGGCAGCTGGGTGTGGGTCCTGGTCGGCCTCACCGCCATACCCTCGACGTTTGCCTGGGACCGGTTGTCGAACCGGCTGGGACTGATCCGCGCGTTGATGCTCGCGTACGCAGTGCAGACGGCCTCCTTCGTGCTCCCCCTGCTCGATCACGGAATGTGGGCCGGCGCGGCCAGCGCCGTGCTGTTCGGCCTGACCTTCGCCGGCATCGTCAGCCTGACCCTGACCATGGTCGGCCGCCACTACCCGCACAATCCGGCCAAGGCGATGGCGACGTTGACGCTGAGTTATGGCGTCGCCCAGATCATCGCCCCCGCGATCGCCGGCACACTGGCGCGCGAAAGCGGCAGCTACCAGGGCGCATTGGTGCTGGCGGCGATCATGATGGCGATCGGCATCGTGCTGTTGTGGTGCATGCCTCAGAACGCACGATCCACCGCGGGGTGATCGACGGCACCGGCGGTGAGCGTCCGCCTGAACCGATGTTCATGCGCCTTGGTGATGTGTCCGGGCCCGCTGGATCAAGCACTTGGATGTGCGTGGACAAGGGTTCGGAAACAAATGTGAAATTTTTTTCGCGAAACGCTTGCCGAACCCCTCATACCTCCGTATTATTCGCGTCCTCGCCAGCGGCAACGCAGCGATGAAGTGGCCGGGTAGCTCAGTTGGTAGAGCAGGGGATTGAAAATCCCCGTGTCGGCGGTTCGATTCCGTCCCCGGCCACCACAATTTCAGATGACCTGCAGAAATGCAGGTCATTTTTTTTGTCTGGTGTCCGGCCTCGCCACATCGTGCAACGTTCAAGGAAGGAATTTCGGCACATGGTTCGTGCTCTGTTCGTTGCCCTGTTCGGCAAACACCACGTTGCCTTCCACAGCACGCTCCCGCTTGAGGTGACCGTGCTGCAGCTCAAGCAGTCGATCCAGCACGGCCCTCGCCTTTCTGTCGCGGGGATGCGCGGCACGGTCTCCGCTCAACGGATCCGCCTGTGCTGGAAACGCCCGTTCGTCTCCAATTCGTTCAAGCCGTATTTCATCGGCCAGTGCATCCCCACCGAGCGCGGCGCGCGGCTGGAAGGTGCCTTCCAGATGCACCCCTTCATCCGCACCGTGATGATCGGCATGTTCGTCAGCCTGCTCATCTTTCCGCTGGTGGCGGTGGTGAGGCACTGGCAGCTCACACACGAACTCGCCGCCGCACTGTTCGCCAGTCTTGCGGTCGTGCCGGCTGCTTACTTCATGGCCGGCGCCGTGCTGGTGATCGTCAAGATCAGCCGCTGGGCCGCACGCGACGATGAAGCGATGATCGAGGCGGAGATCCATCGTGCGCTGCAGAGCGGGCAGAACGCTCAGGATTGATGGCCTGCGTGCCGCAACGGCGTGCCCTGCCTTGCCGCCCATCACCACGCGCTGGCATGCTCACTTCGCGGACAGGGTCGTCTGCGGCCGCGCTTGTTCGCACCTCATGGCCGCACACACAGGGAGAAGTGAATGTCGAACGGCATCGACGGGCTGCAGGCGCAGATCGCGCAGCTGAAACGCAATCAACGACGACTCGCGCTGGGCTATGCGGGGGTGGGTGTCCTGGCCGTGGCCGCGTTGATGACGGGCGCGACGTCGCAGCGCAGCGCGAGCTTTGACGTCATCGATGCACAGCGCATCAACATCAAGGAACCCGACGGAACGCTGCGACTGGCGATCTCCAATCGCACGCTTTTTCCCGGGGTGCTCATCCACAACAAGGAGCAACCGCATCCGCGCCCCATGGCAGGCATGCTGTTCTTCAATGATGAAGGCACGGAAAACGGCGGGCTGATCTACAACGGCTCACTCGACAAGAACGGCAAGCCCTCCAGCGGCATGAGCCTGACCTTCGATCGCTATCAGCAGGACCAGCAGATGCAGCTGCTGGGCGTGGACGACGCGGGGACACACTACGCCGGGCTGACCTTCAATGATGTTGCCGATGGCCTGGACCGTCCGTTCTTCTCCGAGCGGGACGAATCACTGCATCGCAACGGCATCCCTGCGATCACCGAGCGCGTTTTTCTGGGCAAATCGGAGGCACGCGATGCCATGCTGACGCTGCGCGATGGCCAGGGAAAGCCACGGCTGGAACTGGTGGTCACGCCCGCGGGGGATGCCAAGGTGCGCTTCCTGGACGAGCACGGCAACACGACGCGCGAACTCTCCGCTGACCGCCAGTAGCGCCGATGCCGGACGCTGCCCCGCGCGCGTCAGCGGTATGAGACGGCCGCTGCATGACGGAATATTCACAATTTCCGTCCTGCCTGTGCCTAAGCTCGCTGCGTCTTGTGTGGAGTGTCGACAATGCGCAGCCGCTATCTGATCAGTGCCCTGCTCGCCCTCGCCGCCACCGGGTCGGCCTGGGCGGCCGCGCCGGTGACCTCGGTGGAGGCGCTGGACATGGACCGCTACGCCGGCCAGTGGCATGAGATCGCGCACCTGCCCGTCTCGTTCCAGAAGAGATGCGTGGGCGACATCACCGCCACGTACAGCCTGCGTGCCGATAAGCGGATCAGCGTGCACAACGCCTGCCGCGAAGCCGATGGCGACCGCGTCGCCGCCGATGGCGTGGCGCGCCCGGTCGAGGGTCACCCGGGCAGGTTGCAGGTGCGTTTCGTGCCGGACTGGCTCTCGTGGGTTCCCCTGGTCTGGGCCGACTATTGGGTGATCGCGCTTGATCCCGGCTATCAGTGGGCGGTGGTGGGTGAACCGGACCGCAAGTACCTGTGGATCCTGTCGCGCTCGCCGAGCATGGACACCGCTCTGTTCGAGCAGCTCAAGGCGCGTGCCGAGGCCATGGGCTATGACCTCGCCCCGCTGCGGGTGATGGCGCCGCTGGACTGACCCGGCCGGGGCTTCACCCCCGCCCCTGTCTGGGCCGACCTGCCCCTTCCCACGACTAAAAGCACGTGGCTCCGTCATCCCGGTGCCCTACCCTTGCGTCACGCTGCCACAGGCAGCGCGAACACCATACGCCGTAGTATGCTCACACCCATGCACCACCCGCCTGAGGATTGCGCCATGTCCCACCGCCTCCGTCTCCGCCTCGCCCTTGCCTTCATCGTCGTCGCCTCGCTCGCCCTGACCGCCTGCAACAAGACGGTCAAACGCGTCTCCGAGCCGGCCGCCAGCGTGCAGGAGTTGACGGTGCGTGCCGATGGCAGCTGGACGGTCGCGCTGCGCCTGCAGAACTTCAGCTCCATGCCCATGACCTTCGACAACGTCTCCCTGCAGTTGAAGGTGAGCGATGAGGATGCCGGGCAGCTGCAACTGCAGCCCGCGCTGTCGATCGGCGGGGTCTCGGCCGATGTGGTCAACGTCGACCTCAAGCCGAGCTCCGGCGCACGCCTGGTGATGGCCGATGCACTGGCCGGCAACCGCACCCTGGGCTACTCGCTAAAGGGCACGGTGAGCGCCACGCCGCAGGAAAAGAAGCAACGCACTTTCGAGATTGATAGCCGCAGCACGCTCAACCAGGCCCCCGGCCTGCCGGGCGTCCTGCGTTGACCGGCGGGCTGTCCGCCACCCTTCGCCACTGATCGAGACTGTCCCCGATGAGCAGCTACACCGCCCCGCTTTCCGATATCCGTTTCGCCCTGCATGACGTGCTCAAGGTCGAGCCGCTGTTCGCGCGCCTTGGCCTGACCGATGCCACCGCTGATGTGGTGGATGCCGTGCTGGAAGAAGCCGGCCGTTTCAGCGCCAGCGTGCTGGCACCGTTGAACAGCGTGGGCGATGAGATCGGCTGCGTGCTCGACCAGGCCACCGGCGAAGTCACCACCCCGCCCGGCTTCAAGCAGGCGTACACGCAGTTCGTCGACGGCGGCTGGACCGGCCTGACCGCTGCGCCGGCGCTGGGCGGCCAGGGTCTGCCGCACACGCTGGGCGTGCCGCTCAATGAAATGATCAACGCCGCCAACCTGGCCTGGGGCAACTTCCCGCTGCTCTCGCACGGTGCGATCGAAGCGCTCAAGCAGCATGGCGAGGCCTGGCAGCAGGATGCGTTCCTCAAGCCGCTGATCGAAGGCCGTTGGACCGGCACCATGTGCCTGACCGAACCGCATTGCGGCACCGATCTGGGCCTGCTCAAGACCAAGGCCGAACCGAACGCGGACGGCAGCTACGCCATCACCGGCACCAAGATCTTCATCACCGCCGGCGAGCACGACCTCACCGACAACATCGTGCACCTGGTACTGGCCAAGTTGCCGGATGCACCCGCCGGTGCCAAAGGCATTTCGCTGTTCGTCACCCCGAAGTTCAAGGTTGACCGCGAGGGCAAGGTGGGCGAGCGCAATGCGCTGCGCTGCGGCTCGATCGAACACAAGATGGGCATCAAGGGCTCGGTCACCTGCGTGATGAATTTCAACGGTGCCGAAGGCTACCTGGTCGGCCAGCCGCACAAAGGCCTGCAGGCAATGTTCACCATGATGAACACCGCGCGCCTGGGCGTCGGTCTGCAGGGGATCGGCCTGTCCGAGCGTGCTTACCAGAACGCACTGAAGTACAGCCGCGAGCGCCTGCAGTCGCGTTCGCTGAGCGGTGCGAAGAACCCGGAAAAGCCGGCCGACCCGATCCTGGTCCACCCGGATGTGCGGCGCATGCTGCTGACCATCAAATCGCTGGTGGAAGGCAGCCGCTTGCTGGCCCTGCACGCGGCCACCCTGATCGACGTCGCCCACCACGCCGAGGATGCCGGCGAACGCGAACGCGCCGACACGCTGGTGAGTTTCCTCACCCCGATCTCCAAGGCCTGCCAGACCGAATGGGGCATCGAGAACACCTACAACGCGCTGCAGTGCTTCGGTGGCCACGGCTATATCCGAGAGCACGGCATGGAGCAGCTGGCCCGCGATGCCCGCATCACCACGCTGTATGAAGGCACCACCGGCATCCAGGCACTGGACCTGATCGGCCGCAAGACCGCCTCCAGCCAGGGCGCCGGCCTGAAACTGATGCTGGCCGAGATCGAGGCTTTCGCCAAGGCCAATGAAGGCAACGACGCGCTGGCCGAGTTCATCGCCCCGCTGCGCGCCAAGGCCGACGAATGGGCCAAGCTGACCCTGGCGACCCTGCAACGCGCGGCCACCAACCCGGACGAACTCGGCGCGGCCAGCTTCGATTACCTGTTCTACTCGGGCTATGTGGTGCTGGCCTACTGGTGGGCCCGCAGCGTCGCCGCCGCCGACGCCTCCGCGCAGAGTGAGGCGTTCAAGCAGGCCAAGCGCGAGACCGCCCGCTTCTACTTCGCCCGCGTGCTGCCGCGCACCCTCAGCCACGCCGCCGCGATCCAGTCCGGTGCCGAACCGCTGATGGCGATGGCCGACGCACACTTCGGCGAAGGTTGATCGGTCGCCGGACCACCGACGCCTGATCGTTGGTAGGTGCCGACCGTTGGTCGGCACCCCGATCCACCTTCTGGAGAAAAGCCCCCTTGATGTTCAAGGGGGCGCGCCAACGGCGCGGGGATAAGGTGGAATGCCCGGGGCCGAATCGTTACCAAATGGGTAGGCGCTTGCCGCCTATACCCATTTGGTAACGATTCGGGTATAAGCTGTTTTCCCGATGGAGACAGACACTACACGCTTGGGTCTGATCGATACCGGAGCCTCGTCCGCCCCGGTCGCCGAGGTGTCGCCGATCGTTACGCTGCATCGGCCCGGCTCGGTGCGGTTGTTGGCCCTGGACGCCCACGGGCGCGTACTCGACTGGATCAATTGGCAGGATGCCTCCTGCCTCTACGCGCGTGGCGCGGTGGCCTGGACGTTGGGCGACCCCTGCCTGCACATCCACGGCGGCATCTGCCGCACCACCGGCCTGCAGAGCGGCCTGGACTTGCACCCGATCATCGCCGCCCGCGGGCATGCGCGCTCCCGGGCGATCGACCCCACCCCGTATCTGTCGAATCCCGCGCTGTTCGCGCGTGATTCGCACCTGTGCCTTTACTGCGGGCAACAGTTCAACCGCCCGCAGCTGACCCGCGACCACGTCATGCCGCTCTCCAAAGGCGGCCTGGACGTGTGGGAGAACGTGGTCAGCGCCTGCTTCCACTGCAACTCGCGCAAGAGCAACCGGACCCCGCAGCAGGCCAGCATGCCGCTGCTCGCCGTGCCCTATCGGCCGAGCTGGATCGAGCACATGATCCTGTCCAACCGCAACATCCTGGCCGATCAGATGGCCTTCCTGAAGGCGCAGCTGCCCAAGCGCTCCAAGCTCTGCGCCTGAGCGTGCTGCGACGTTCTGTCGCAGCCACCGTCACCGTTTACTCACTGAAAAGGCGGTTTGCTTGCCCCACCCCCATTTGGGGGGGAAAATAGGCGCTCAGAAGAAGCGCGATAAACATGATCGACTCCGCCCGCTATCCCCGCCTTGCGCGCATCCAGTCACCGGATGACCTGCGCAGGTTCGAAGAATCCGAACTGCCCGCGATCGCGGATGAACTGCGTGCCTACCTGATTGAATCGGTGGGCAAGAGCGGCGGCCATTTCGGCGCCGGCCTGGGCGTGATCGAACTTACGGTCGCCCTGCACTACCTGTATCAGACGCCCGTCGATCAGCTGGTCTGGGATGTGGGTCATCAGACCTACCCGCACAAGATCCTGACCGGCCGCCGCGACGAGATCCACACGGTCAAGCAGAAGGACGGCGTCGCGCCGTTCCCCAAGCGTGAGGAAAGCGAGTACGACACCTTCGGCGTCGGCCATTCCTCCACCTCGATCTCGGCGGCGCTGGGCATGGCGATCGCACGCCAGGCCGAAGGCGATGACCGCAAGGTGGTGGCCGTGATCGGCGATGGCGCGATGACCGCCGGCATGGCCTACGAGGCGCTCAACCACGCCGGTGGCATGGAGCAGGAACCGAACCTGCTGGTGATCCTCAACGACAACAACATGTCGATCTCCGAGGCCGTCGGCGGGCTGACCAAGATGCTCGGCCGCGCCACCGGCAGCCGCACGCTCAACGCGCTGCGCGAAGGCGGCAAGAAGATTCTCGGCGACAAGAAGCACAACCCTACCGCGCGCTTCGTCAAGCGCTGGGAAGAACACTGGAAGGGCATGTTCGTGCCGTCCACGTTCTTCGAGGAAATGGGCTTCCATTACACCGGCCCGATCGACGGCCACGACGTGCCGGCGTTGGTCGCCACGCTGAAGACGCTCAAGAGCCTGAAGGGCCTGAAGCTGCTGCACGTGATGACCACCAAGGGCAAGGGTTACGAACGCGCCGAAGGTGACCAGATCGGGTACCACGCGGTGGGCCCGTTCGATCCGGACAAGGGCCTGGTGGCCAAGGGCGGGGCCAAGAAGCCGACCTATACCGACGTCTTCAGCGACTGGCTGTGCGATGCCGCCGCGGCCGAACCGAAGCTGATGGGCATTACCCCAGCGATGCGCGAGGGCTCGGGCCTGGTGCGCTTCAGCAAGGAATACCCGGAGCGCTACTTCGATGTGGCGATCGCCGAGCAACACGCGGTGACCCTGGCCGCCGGCATGGCCACCCAGGGCGCCAAGCCGGTGGTGGCGATCTACTCGACGTTCCTGCAGCGCGCGTACGACCAGCTGGTCCACGACGTGGCCGTGCAGGAGCTGGATGTGCTGTTCGCGATCGACCGCGCTGGCGTGGTCGGCCCGGATGGTGCGACCCATGCCGGCAACCTGGACTTGAGCTTCCTGCGCTGTGTGCCGCACATGGTGGTGATGGCGCCCTCCGATGAGGCCGAGTGCCGCCAGATGCTGACGACCGGCCTGCGTTACGCCGGCCCGGCAGCGGTGCGTTATCCGCGTGGCAGCGGCACCGGCGTTGCCGCCGGCACGGATCTGTCCACGCTGGAGATCGGCAAGGCCGAGCTGCGCCTGCAGGGCAGCCGCATCGCCCTGCTCGCCTTCGGCAGCACCGTCACGGCCGCCGAACAGGTCGGCCGCGAGCTCGGGCTGAGCGTGGTCAACATGCGCTTCATCAAGCCGCTGGATCGCGCCCTGCTGCTGGAACTTGCGCAGCGCCACGAAGGCTTCGTGACCATCGAAGACAACGTGGTGGCCGGCGGTGCCGGCTCCGGTGTGGCCGAACTGCTCAACGCCGAGAACGTGCTCAAGCCGTTCCTGCACCTGGGCCTGCCGGACAGCTTCCAGCACCACGCCAGCCGCGAAGACCTGCTGGCCGAAGCCGGCATCGATGCCGCCGGCATCCGCCAGGCCGTGCTCAAGCGCTGGCCGATGCTGGTCAACAGCGGCCAGCCGCTCAGCGCCACGGGCTGAAGTGCCCCCTCGCCCAGGGGTCGCATCACCCCAGTCACAACGAGGCCGCGTCGAATCGACGCGGCCTCGTTTGTTTGAGCACGCATAGAGCTCTGATGGGGCGCTCAGGCGCCGTACGCCGGTACTCAGTAGATCTGGAACTGCGCGCGGCAGCCGCCGTCCACCCAGACGCCCGTCCGGTCCCAGCCCCAGGTGCGGCCTTCGATACAGGCGTTACGCGAGGTCTGGCGGATCAGGCGCGCCTCGCGCCGGACATTGGCCACGCAGCGCTGACGGCGATGGTCATTGGAATCGCAGGTCAGGATCTGCCCCCGGCCGCTGTTGCCGCCGCCGTTGTGCCCCCAGCCGTTACCGCCGCCATTCCAGCGACCGCCACCGCGGCCACCTTCGGCGATGAACTCGGCCCGACAGCCCTGCGTCACCCACACGCCGCCGCGTGCCTGGCCCCAGGTCTGGCCTTCGACACAGGGCGAGCCGGAGATCTGCCGCACCAGCCGTGCACGGCCCGGCAAGGCGCATTGCTGCGTGCGGTTCTTGATCGACTCGCAGCGCACCGGGCCGCCGTCATAGCCGTCGTCGTAATAGCGGTCGTAGCTCTGCGCCTGGGCGGCGCCAGCCAGCGCCATCAGTGCCGGCACGACGGCCCAGCACAATCGTCTGGCCGCGGGGGAGGGGCTGTTGTTCGACATGGGAACCTCATTACGTGTTGGGGGAGGCGCACAGGATCGGTGATCGTCCGGCGGGGCGACATAGGCCAGAAGTCGCTGATTTCATCCCCTATTTAGGTACCCGACGCGAGGCTGACTGGACCGCAGGCGGGCGGTCACATCCGGCTGACAGCCGCCGATGGCCGGCTCAGCCGTAGCGCACCGCGTCCACGTAGGTCTCAAGCACCTGCACCCGGACGGCGCTGCTGTTGCCGGTCTCGGCGAAATGCTCGCGGGCCAGGGCATCAGCGAAATCGAAGGCGGTGGCCCCGCTTCGGAACGCAATCGGTGCGGATTTGGCCGGATGCACGACCTGCCAGCGGCGTTCGATATGTTGCAGTTTGATCACCATGCGGATCGTTCCTTTGCGGCATGCCTGGGCGAAAAGCTCACGACGGGAGGGATCCATCCCTCAGCAGGAACGATAGAGCAGGTTGAAGCCCTTTGTTATCGGATTAGTCTGATTTTGCTCAGCCGTCGGTACCCAGGAACCGGAACGGTTCGGCCGGCTGGAACCGAGGCAGCGCGTCCCCGGCGAACACGTTGCGCTGGTCTGGCCCCAGATCGAGTTTCAACACCGGTGCACCGCGCGAAAAATCGGCGTTGTTGAGGTCCACCCAGAAGGTATTGGGCGTCATCGCCGATTCGAAGAAATACAGCTTGCGCTTGTGATCGGCCACGGTCCGCCACCGCGTGGACGAGATGTTCGGCTCCCCCGGCGTGGTGATGCCATACGGCACGGACACGTTGCGGATCACACTGAAGACGCTGGCCAACGCCACCACCGGATCTTCGCTTTTGGGAATGGCGTTGATGTAGAACTTCGCGCGTGCGAAGCGATCGGCCGAGCGGTTGGTGCCGGGCAGCATCACGGTGCCACCGATCTCCTGCCAGTACGTGTTGAGCGCCAGTTGCTGATCGAACACCGGTGAGTTGGTCATCACCTGATAGGCGCGATCGTGATGGATCACCTGCTTGCCGTTGATGTATTCCACGATGGCACTGTCGCCGCTGGCGTCGGACAGGGACAGGTGCAGCGTCGCCAGCCGTGACTCGCCCGGCACCTTGTCGGTCACGATCGAAAACGGCTCGCGTTCAAGTGCGGCGACAGCCTCGGCAACGGTGGCGAAGTTGTCGAGCACGTACTGCGCCCATAAGGAAATCGCCAGTCCCGGCTTGCTGCCACGTTGCTGCGGGTACTCCGATTCGGCCAGCCACAACAGATTGGCCGAGAGCCCCGCTTCGTTGAGCCCATCGGTGGTGGCGATGTCGTATCCAGTGGCGACCACGCTGCCGAAGCGCGAGGTCCAGCGGATCGAGCGCGGCCCAGCCTGGCCATCGCGGGCGATGCCTTTGGGCAACACCCATAGATTGGTGGCGACATCGCTCTTCCAATCCATCGAGCGGGCCGTGATCACATCCTGGTTGTCGCCCAGGTACACCACGCGCGTGCAGGCTTCGGCCTGGGCGCAGACACCGGCGAGTGCCGCAGCGAGTGCAATGTGACGCATCGAAAACAGCAGTTTCATGGCGTGCCTCCTGGCCGTGGTGCTGACAATCCGGCGTCGAACCGGATACAGGCGATGTCCACACAATCCCGTCGCACGCATCCTGCTTCAACGCATCATCGCGTTCCGCGCGACGGCTCATGCACCACAACGCAGCATCGGCGGAATCGTCCCGCGCCATATCAGCCCACGCCCGGTGATGGAGGAGTGAACCCTGCATCCTGCACGTAGCATCGACGGACCCAGCGCGAGACTGCCCGCGACCTCAAGCGCCTATGGAGTGTGCATGTCCATTCGAGCCGCCCTGCTTCCCCTGCTCGCTGCCCTCACCGCCTGTGCCCATCCTGCACCGTCACCCTCGCCCACTGCAGGCGTACCGGGCGCAGACCGCGATGCGCGCGGGTGCATCGGATCGGCAGGCTACCGCTGGTGCGAACGCACGCAGCAGTGCGAGCGTCCTTGGGAGCTGGCCAAGGCCAAGGGGCTGGAGAACACCCCCGAGGTCATCACCGCCTACTGCGCTGAGCCGCCGGCCGGGCCGGCGACACGCTGATCCGACGCGGGATCAGCCGTCCTTGTTCTTACCGCTGAAATCGAGCGGTTTGCTGTCCCCGCCGCGATCGTCATTGAACCGGATGTTCAACTCATTGCAGCGGCTTTCACGGCGGGCGACCTGCGCCGGCAGGTCCTTCACCTGCGGCGAATCCTCGCACTGCGGGCGCGAGGCGACATCGTCATAGGTGGCACACCCGGACAGGCCGGACAGGGCCAGGCCGGACATCACGATCACAACGAACAGCGAACGTACGCGCATCGAACCGGCACCAGAAAGGGGGACCGGTCCGTTGTCCCACGAATGTCTCGGCCCGATCACCTGCCATTGGTCATGCCGGGCCCGCTGCCAGCAGCGGCCGGGGATCCACCGGCAGTACCACCAGGAACCGCGCGCCGCCGCCGGGGGCGCTGTCCACGGCGATGGTGCCGGCGTGACGCAGCACGATCTCGCGGGCCAGGTGCAGGCCCAGCCCGCTGCCGCTGCCGCTGGGCCGCAAGCGGTGGAACGGCTCGAACACGGACAGCCGTTCGGCCTCCGGCACACCCGGGCCTTCATCGCTGACCGACAGGCCGCCATCGTCGTGCAGCGCCACCGCGATCATGCCGCGGCCACCGCCGTGGGCGATGGCGTTCTGCAGGAGGCTGGCGATGACACGATGCAGTGCATGCGGGTCGCCGCGGACCCAGATCGGCTGGTCAGGGGCATCCACCGAGAAGCCGTAGCCGGCATCCACCACCAGCGGGGCCACATCCGCAGCGACGTCGCGGGTCAGCGCCGAGAGGTCGATACGCTGGGACTGGCTGCCATGCCGGTCAAGCCGTTGCAGATCCAGCAACTGCTCGGCGATGTTGCTCAGCCGGCTCAGATCCAGCTGCAGTCGCGAACGCGCGTCGCCGGGCGGCAGGTCGGCCAGGCGCGTGGCCAGGATCGCGATCGGCATGCGCAGCTCATGCGCAGCACCGGCGAGGAAGCGGTCCTGTGCGTCGTAGCTTTCGCCGATGCGGCGCACGGCCGCATTGAAGGCATCCACCAGCGGGTAGATCTCCAGCGGTACCGCACGCGTATCCAGGCCGCTGCCGCGCTCGTTGACCTGGATTGCGGCCGCCTGCGCCGCCACTCGATTGACCCCGCGCAGCGCGCGATGGATCACCCACGGCGCCACCACCAGCGTGATCACCAGCACCGGCAGTGCGATCCAGCCACCGAGATAGCGGAAGATCAACAGCAGCTGCCGCACGATGCTGCGTTCGGGAATGCCGCCCACCGCCACGTGCAATCGCCCTTCGGGCCGATCGACGACGACGACGCGCACGGCAAGCGCATCGGCGTTGATGCGGGTACGGATATCGGTCTGTTCGATGTGATCCAACCGCGCCACCAACGGACGGTACTGCACGGGCACGTCGCCGTGGACCAGGCGCCGGCCGCGCTCATCGGCGGCGGCGAACCAGAACGTCGCCGGCGGGCGCGGCACTGCCAGGGCCACCTTCGGTGGATCCGCCTCCAGTCCCTGGGTGCCAAAGGAGATGGCCGATGCGATCTGGTCACTGGTCTTCCAGTCGATGTAGGCCGAGCGGCGATCGCCGTAGGTCAGCACCATCGCACTCAGGGCCAACGCAATGGTAGCGGCCTGGATCAGGCAGACCTTCCAGACCAGATTGAAGGCCAGGGAGTCGGGTTTGAGCAGTCTCACGGCGTGTCCTTGAGCAGATAGCCGATGCCACGCATGACGTGGATCTCCACGCCGGCATCGGCTTCCAGCAGTGCCTTGCGCAGTTTGGAGACATGCGCATCCAGCGCGTTGGACTGGATGGCATCGTCGAAGCCGTACACGGCCTCCAGCAACGAGGCGCGCCCCACCGTGCGCCCCTGGCGCAGCGCGAGCGCTTCAAGCACCAGCAGCTGTCGCCGCGGCAATGCCAGCAGCACATCCGACACGCGCGCTTCGCGCGCCACGAAATCGAACTGCAGCCGGCCCAGCGACAGCATCGGCAAGGTGATCTGCGAGGGCCGCCGCGAGATCGCGCGGATGCGTGCAAGCAGCTCTTCGACCGCGAACGGCTTGGTCAGGTAGTCATCGGCCCCCACGTCCAGTCCGGTGACCCGGTCGGCCACCGAGTCGCGCGCGGTCAGCATGATCACCGGCAGGTTCGGCACGCGCTCGCGCGCGATCGGCACGAAGCTGGCGCCATCGCCATCGGGCAGCTGGCGGTCCAGCAACAGGATCTGGTGCACGCCGGCCTTCAGTGCTTCATCGGCCTGCGCCATCGTCCCGACCACGTCGATCACCATGCCGTGGCGCGCCAGGCTGACCTGGATCGCGCTGGCCATTTCCGGATCATCTTCCAGGAGGAGAAGGCGCATGGGAGCGGTGCCTGCGGGTACGAAGGAGGCGATGGTACCGCGCCACCGGACGTAACGTTCCGACAATGTAGGGCGCTCACCATGAGGCTCCGGTTGTTCCCCCTACGGCAGGTTCATGCACGTCCGTTTCCGTTTTCCGCGTCCTTCTTCCGCTCTGTCTGGCCTGGCCCTGGCCAGCGCGCTGTTCGCCACCGGCGCCCAGGCCGCCGATGCTCCCGAGCCGGGCAGGAAGGGCAGCGTCGGCATCGCCGTTGTCGCCCTCAAGGCCCCCTATGCCGGGTATGACACCGACCGTCTGGCCGCCCCGATCGTCAGCTGGGAAGGCCGCTCGTTCTTCTTCCGCGGTGGCAGCGTGGGTTATCGCCTGCACCAGACCGCGCAGTCCGAACTGGCGCTCACCGCCTCGCCGTACGTGATGCGTTTCAAACGCCGCGACAGCCATGACCCGCAGCTGCGCCAGCTCGACAACCGCAGCCTGTCCGGCATGCTGGGCGTTTCCTGGCGCCACCAGGCCGAATGGGGCGTGCTGCAGGCCAATGCGCAGGCCGAGCTCACCGGGCATGGCGGCGGTTTCTCGGCCGACGCCCGATACGCTTACCCGGTCCCCGCCGGCCGTGTGACCTTCATGCCCGCAGTGGGCCTGACCTACACCAGCGCCGATCTCAACGATTACTACTTCGGCGTGAGCCAACGCGAAGCGGCACGCAGCGGCCTGGCGCGCTACTCGGCCGGCAGCGGTGTTTCGCCCTACATGGACATCGCCGCGGTGATGCCGCTGGGGCCGCGCTGGACCGCGACCGCATCGATCCGTCGCACTTCGCTGGCCGATGCCGTGCGCGACAGCCCGATGACCCGTGGCGATCACATGGATACCGCCGCCCTCTCCCTCAGTTACGGATTCTGATCATGCGTCAGGGAATCGTACGTCGTGTCGCGGATCTGGCCTTGCAGATCGAACCGGACCGCGCCGCCGTTCTTGAATGGATTCTGCATTCCCCGCTGCCCGCGCTCGACGGGCAGACCACGTTCGAACTGGCCTGCCAAGGCCAGGGCGAACGCGTCATCGCGCTGCTGGACACCCTTCTTCGGCAGGGCGGTCCGGCGCTGCCACGCGGCTGAACCCACGTTTTTCCCCCCACCGGTGTCCTGGAGGCGCGAATGCACAACGCAACCGATACCCTGCTGCTGCGAGCAGCCAATGACGACCTGGCCGCGCATGCGATCGTGGCCAATCTCCACCGCGCCATCCAGCAGCGCATGGACCGCGATAACCAGGCCCACGGCCGGTTCTCGCGTGCCTACATCGCCGAGCTGTTCGACATCGGCCGCACCATCAGTGCGGAATGCCGCCCGCACCACGTCGACAGCGACTGGATCACCGCACGGCGTGCGTGGCTCGATGCGATCCTGCGCGACCATCCGCTGGACCGGCGCGATGCACAGCTGACCGCTGCACGGCATGCGGCCGATGGTTTCCTGCTCCGCGCCTGCGTGCTCGGTTGTGACGCAACACCGGAGGCGGCGACCGAGCGTGTGCGCGATGCCCTCATCGCCATGACCCGGCCGGCACGCTGAGCGACACCGGACACCGCCCCACCCGCCACGAACCGGGCCCTTGGGGGCCTGCGCCGGCCAGGACGACACCTGCACATGAGCACCGAAATCAGCGTGCTACATTCCGGCCAAGGGGCAGGCTGACTGCTTCTTGACGCCGGTATCGGCCGGCCTGGAGCGTGCCCATGCGGTGTTCGGCCCTGCTGCTGTCCGTGCTGTTCTCCGGTGCCGTGCATGCGCAGCAGGACGCGCCGCCGGAGCTGGCCTTCGACCGCCCCGGCATCGGCTTCGCCGCCTCGACATTGCCCCGCGGTGGCGTCGCGCTGGAAGCGGGGTTGCCCAGTTTCAGCCGTGACCGGGACGACGCGGGGGTCCTGAGCACGCAGTACAGCACTGACCTCAATCTCCGTATCGGCGTGGCCAGCCATATGGAACTGCAGGCCTTCACCTCGCCCTGGAACCACCTGCGCGTAGCGCCACGCGGTGCGCCCAGCGAACGCAGCCACGGTGCGGGCGACCTGGGCCTCGGCCTGAAGGTCGCCCTGCCCTTGTCCTCGGAAAAACACGCGCTGGCGGTGCTTGCCAGCACCACCTTCGCCACCGGCTCGCGCGACTTCAGCGAGGGTGCCACGCAGTACGCGCTGGGCGCGAGCTATGAGTACGACTTCAACGATCAGTGGACCGGTGCGCTGTACGCCAACGTGACCCGCGGTGGCAGCGAGGACAGCGTCACTTGGGCACCGAGCCTGAGCTTTGCCGCGACCGATACCCTCAGTACCTATCTGGAGGCCGGGTTCACCGATACCGACGGCGAGCCTTCGACCGAAATAGCGGGTGCAGGCATCACCTGGATGGTGACGCCGACGGTGCAGCTGGACGCCTCGTTCGACGTGGGCCTGGATGATGACAGCCCGGACGTGCAGGCCGGGCTGGGGGTCTCGGTGTATTTCCAGTGAGCTGCTTCCGCAGGTCTGCAGCAATGATGGCCGCCAATGAAAAGGCCTGCGCGTAACCGCGCAGGCCGTTGATCTGGAACCGTGGCGCAGGTGCGCGTCTGGTCAGGTCACTTTCTTGGCGATGGTCATGCCCAGCACGAACAGCACCACGGCGATGATGATGCCCGCCCAGAACAGGAACTTGGCGATGCCGATGGCGGCGCCACCGATGCCCGCAAAACCGAGGGCGCCAGCGATCAGGCCGATGACAGCAAAAATGATGGCCCACTTGATCATGATGATCCTTTCCCCGAATCGGGTTGAATGACAGGACTCCACGGTAGCCACTGGGCTGTCTCACCTTCGTGAACGCACCGGCTGAACGGCGTGAAGTCAGGGGCGGGCCATGAGCTGCATGTCCATCGGCTGATACTTCAAGCCGGAGGACTCGGCAGCCTCGCCTGCGCACGCAAAGCCATAGCGTTCATACGCCGGCACCGACGACAGCGAAGCGCTGACACGCAGCACGTCCACGCGTGCGTGATCGATCATGGCGGCCATCAGCGCCTTGCCGATGCCCTGCTGTTGAACGGCAGGGTCCACGAACAACATCGCCACGTGGCGGCCCTCCTTGAGCTCCGCCACACCGACGATACGGTCCTGCTGTTCGAACACCAGCATGAGGTTGTCGTGCGACATCCGCGTACGGAATCCTTCCACCGAGGCGATGCGGGAAAACGTCTCGATACCAAGCGGGGTCAGTGAATCGGCCACCGATCCCATGAAGGCCGCCATGCAGATGCGGCTGGCCTGTTCGAGATCCGCCGCTACCAAGGTGCGCACCGCCATCTTTTTCTCCTTCCTCGTCCATGGGGTTGAGCATCCACTCTACCCCGATGGTCCCTACCCGCCCATCCTTCGTCGCATGCGCGGGCAGGCTCAGCGCGCGACCTCGAAGAACACCGGATTGGAGTAGAACCACAGGTCCTGCCAGGGATCCTCATCCGGCACATCGGGCAGTGGCGAGCGCTCGGCGGTACTGTTGCCCGGGGCACGGACGAACCTGCCGCTTGCGGGCACCGGCAGCACCCAGGACACCGAGCGCCACGCCCCCTGCCCGGTCCAATGGCCAGCCCCGAACACCCGCGTGCGCATGCTCGGCCCCTGCGCATCGCCCTGCGCGCCCACGATCAGCTCCAGATGATCCAGCACCGGATGCCGACCGGCGGCATTGGGCGTGGTGGGCACGCGCCTCAGGCGATACGCCTGTCGATCAGAACGTGTGTTCCGGGCCGGGGAACGTGCCTGCCCCCACCTCTGCCGCGAACTCACGCGCGGCCTTCTGCAGCAGCCCGTGCATGTCCGCGTACTGCTTGACGAAGCGCGGCAGCTTGCCGGTGCGCAGGCCGGCCATGTCCTGCCAGACCAGCACCTGCGCATCGCAGTCGCTGCCCGCCCCGATGCCGACGGTCGGGATCTTCAGCGCGGCGGTGATCCGGGCGGCGACCGCGCCCGGTACCATCTCCATCAGCACCGCGAAGGCACCTGCGGCCTCCAGCGCGCGCGCTTCCTCGATCAGGCGCGCGCCATCGTCGCCCCGCCCCTGCACGCGGAAGCCACCCAGCTGATGCTCCGACTGCGGCGTGAAGCCGATATGCGCCATCACCGGAATGCCACAGCTGACCAGCTTGCGCACCTGCGGCACCATCTCGATGCCGCCTTCCAGCTTGACCGCGTGGGCGCCGCCTTCCTTCATGAAACGCACGGCGGTATGGAAGCACTGCTCCGGCGAGGCCTGGTAGGAACCGAACGGCAGATCGGCGATCACCAGCGGCCGCCGCGTACAGCGGCTCACCGCGCGCACCAGCGGCATCAGCTCATCGACCGTGACCGGCAACAGCGAGTCGTTGCCGAATACGTTGTTGGACGCCGAATCGCCGATCAGCAGCACCGGAATGCCGGCGTCTTCGAAGATCGCTGCGGTGTACATATCGTAGGCGGTGAGCATGGCCCACTTTTCGCCGCGTTCCTTCATCTGCTGCAGATGCGGAATGCGCACGCGCGGTGCCGGGACCGGGGCGCTGCCCGGGGACGCGTAGGGATGGAGCTGTTCGGTCATGCGAAGGATCCTCGGGGGGAACAACGTGGGGTCAGAGTGTGCCGGTTCCGCTGAGCAAGAGCACCGCGATCAGGATCATCGCGGCGCCCGAGACGCGGCCCACGACGCGTGATGCACGCGGGCGGGTGCGCAGCACGGCACCGGCGCCATACCCGACGGCCAGATAGACCGCCGCGCAGCTGACCAGATGGACTAGGCCCAGCGCGAGGATCTGGACGGGCATCGCCCACGCCGCGCCGGCGGAAATGAACTGGGGCAGCAGCGCCAGGAACAGCAGCAGCACCTTGGGATTGAGACCGCTCACGCAGGCGCCCTTGAGCGCCCAGTGGCGCCAGCCCGTCACAGTCTGCTCCGCTTCGGCGGCGGCGGCCGGGGGATGGCGCAGCAGCCCGATGCCCAGCCACAGCAGATACAGCGCGCCCAGGACGGTCAGTATGTGCAGCGCGACCGGCGCCCGGGCGAACATCGCGCCGACGCCCGCAGCCACCAGCCCGATCGCCAGCAGATGGCCAGACAGCAACCCGGCCACCGCTGGCACCACCGCGCGCCCGCGCAGGCCGGCAGCGATCGCGTGCGCCCAATCCGCACCGGGGGTGAGCACGAAGAGGATCGAGACCGCCCAGAAGGCGGCGATGACGCTGGGTTGCATGGGGTCCAAAGGGCGGTCTTGCCGCGATCCGTGTGCCAGACAGAAGAATATTCCCGCTCCTTTGGAATGTGCTTCCAAATACTTGCCCGGCACGGCCACTCAGGAGGAAACTCTTGCGCATGGACATCACCGATCAGCGGATTCTTGCCGAGCTGCAGAAAGACGGTCGCCTTACCGTGACCGAACTGGCCGAGCGCATCGGACTGAGCGTTTCGCCCTGCCACCGACGCGTGCGCGCCTTGGAACAGTCCGGCGCGATTCGGGGCTACCGCGCCGAGCTCGATCCCGCCGCACTGGGCCTGAAGTTCTCGGCCCTGGTGTTCATCACCCTGCGCGACGGCGACCGCCACGCCGTGGACGCTTTTGAGCAGGCTGTCGCCGAGGTGCCGCAGGTCCTGCAGGCACAGCGCCTGTTCGGCGACCCGGACTACCTGCTGCACGTCATCACCCGCGACCTGGCCGCGTTCCGGCAGCTTTACGACGAGCACCTTTCCGCCCTGCCCGGCGTGCAGCGGCTCACCTCCACCCTGGTGATGAAGGACGTGGTGATCGACCGGCCGCTGCCGTTGCACGCTCAGTGAGGCGACGGCTTTAAACCTTCTGGCCGCTGCCGGCATCCAACGATGGGACAGCCACCGAACGAGGGACGACATGAAGCCATGGATGCGGATACTCCCGGCGCTGCTCATCGCAGGTCTGCTGCCGCTGGGCTCGGCCGCGGCCGAGCAACACGGCTCGGCGCAGGTGGTCACCGCCGACATCGAGAACTTCTGGATCGCCCACGATGCGATCCGCAGCGAACAAGACCCAGCGCGCAAACAGCAACTCATCCAGTTGCTCTACATCGACAGGGGCACGCCCGGCCTGCATGCCTTGATGCAGGCCCGCGCCTATACCGCCGGGCAGTACGTGGCCGTGATCGATGCCTGGCCGCGCTACTGGGCGTCTGTGCGCCCGCTGACCCACCGGGCCTTCGCTGCGACCACCGGGCTGGAAGCTGACCTTGCCACGTTGAAGCGCCTGTATCCGGCATTGCGCCCGGCCAGCATCACCTATGCGATCGGCGTGCTGCGCACCGGCGGCACCACGTTGGACGACAAGGTATTGATCGGCGCCGAACTCGCCCTGGGCGATGACACCGTGGACGTGTCCGAACTTCCCCAGCCGCTGCAGACGCGACTGCGCACGTTCTATGCCTCCCGGCCATTCCACAACAACGGCCAGAACAACATCCACGAGTACATCCACACCCAGCAGATCGAGGCCGGCGACACCTTGGCGCAGTACGCGCTGCGTGAGGGCGTGGCGGAACTGGTGGCCGAACAGGTCACCGGAAAGAAGCCCGACCTGCCGCTGTACGTGTATGGGCCGGCGCACGAAGCCGAGCTCAAGCGGCAGTTCCAGGGGGACCGTCGCGGCAACGACTACCGCGACTGGCTGTACAACGGCAGCGCCAACCGTTTCGGGGTCAGTGATCTGGGGTATTACGTGGGGTATCGCATCGCCAGCGCCTACTACGCGGCACAACCGGACAAAGCCAAGGCGATCGCCACGTTGATCGAGCTGCGGTACGACGATGTGGCGGCGGTGGATGAGGTGATCTTGCGGTCAGGGTACATTCGCTGAGCCGTGAGCACCGCCGCGGGTAAGCCGCCCACAAAGAAAAAAGGCCTGCGCATCGCTGCACAAGCCTTTGATCGAATCACCAACATTGGTCGGGACGGCCGGATTTGAACCGACGACCCTCTGCCCCCCAGGCAGATGCGCTACCAGGCTGCGCTACGCCCCGATGATGCTGGCAATGTCCCCGCCTCTCAGCGGGCCGACGAGTATAACGGGTTTGCGTGAAAAATGGTTCAGCGGCGCAGCAATTGAAGCACTTCTTCCAGTTCCATCCGCGTCTGCTTGATGATCTGGTTGCTCAGCGCCGATTCCTCGCGCGCATCGGCACCTTCCAGGCGCAGGCGCGCACCGCCGATGGTGTAGCCCTGCTCGTAGAGCAGGCCGCGGATCTGGCGGACCATCAGCACGTCGTGGCGCTGGTAGTAGCGGCGATTGCCGCGGCGCTTGGCCGGCTCCAGGCTGGGGAACTCGGTTTCCCAGTAGCGCAGCACGTGCGGCTTGACGTCGCACAGTTCGCTGACCTCACCGATGGTGAAGTAGCGCTTGGCCGGTATCGGCGGAAGTTCTCGGTTACTGCCCGGATCCAGCATATGCCTCTACCCTTTCCTTGAGCTTCTGGCCCGGACGGAAGGTGACCACCGTACGGGCGGAAATCGGAATTTCCTCACCGGTCTTGGGGTTGCGACCCGGGCGCTGGTTCTTGCGCCGCAGGTCGAAATTCCCGAAGCCGGACAGCTTCACCTGACGTCCCTGTTCCAATGCTTCACGCAGCACATCGAAGAACGCGTCGACAAATTCCTTGGCTTCGCGCTTGTTCAGACCGACTTCGTCGAACAGCTTCTCGGCCATCTCCGCCTTGGTCAATGCCATTGCCTGCTATCCCCCATGCTTCCCGTTCAACCGCGGATCCGGGCGTGATGTTCACGCTCCATGGCAGAGACCGCCTCGGCCACCACCGCATCCACGTCGCGGTCCGTCAGAGTGCGCGACTTGTCCTGCAAAATCAAGCCCATAGCGAGACTCTTGAAGCCCGGCTCGACCCCCTGGCCGACGTACCGGTCGAACAGGGTGACCTCGCGCAGCAGCGGGCCGACGGCCCGGCGCAGGGTGGCTTCCAGGTCGGCCCAGGCGGCAGCTTCGGGCACCAGGAAGGCCAGATCGCGGCGCATCGACGGGAACCGCGACAGCTCGGTCGCGCGCGGCAGCGCGCGGGCGGCCAGCGGGGCCAGGTCCAGCTCGAAGGCAACCACGTCCACGTCGATATCCATGGCCTTGGCCAGGCGCGGGTGGATCTGGCCGATCCAGCCCAGGCTCACGCCGTCACGGTAGACCTCGGCCGAGCGTGCGGGGTGCCCATACGGACGCTGCGACGGCTTGAACTCGAGCGCGGCGCCGCTGGCAGCGGCCAACGATTCTAGGTCACCCTTGAGGTCATGGAAATCGACCTTGCGGGTCGGCAGGCCCCACTGCTGGGTGTCGGCATCGCCACAGATCGCGGCAGCCACGCGCTGGGTTTCCAGCGGCGCGGGCTGGCCCTCGCCGGCCTGCTGGTGGAACACGCGACCCAGTTCGAACAGGCGCACGCGGCCCAGCTGGCGGGCCGCGTTGCGGCCCAGGGTGGCGACCAGGCCCGGTAGCAACGACGGGCGCATCACCGCCAGTTCGGCCGACAGCGGGTTGGCCAGCGCGACCAGCCCTTCGCTCAACTGCCACTGCGCAAGCAGCGCGGCATCGACGAAGGCGTAATTGATGGTTTCCTGCAGGTCGCGGGCGACCAGCTGGCGGCGCACGCTCAGCTCGTCCAGGCGGGTCTCGGTCGGCATGGCAATGCGCGAGGCACCGCCCGGCAAGGTGGTCGGGATCTGCTCGTAGCCGTGGATGCGGGCCAGTTCTTCGATGAGGTCTTCTTCGATGGCGATATCGAAGCGGCGGCTCGGCGCGATGACCTGCCAGCCCTCCACAGTCGCGGTCACGTCCATGCCCAGCGCGCGCAGGATGCGCTCCACATCGGCGTCGGCGATCTGGATACCGAGCACGCGCGCGATACGGGCGCGGCGCAGGCCGATGGTGGCGGTAGCCGGCAGGTCCGCCTCACGCAAGGCCTCGGTGACCGGCGCCGGGGTGCCGCCGGCCAGATCCAGGATCAGGCGGGTGGCGTATTCAATCGCCGTGCGCGGCAGCACCGGGTCGACGCCGCGCTCGAAGCGGTGGCCGGCATCGGTATGCAGACCCAGCTTGCGGCCACGGCCCATGATCGCGGCGGGCGCAAAGTGCGCGGCCTCCAGGAACACGTTCGTGGTGGCGTCGGTGACGCGCGTATCGAAGCCGCCCATCAGGCCGGCCAGCGCGATCGGGCGGTCGGCGTCGGTGACCAGCAGGAAGCTGTCGTCCAGCGCGGCGTCGCGGCCGTCGAGCAGCTTCAGGGTCTCACCCGCGCGCGAACGGCGCACGCCGATGCTGCCCTGCAGGGTGCCCAGATCGAAGGCATGCATCGGCTGGCCGAGCTCGAGCATCACGTACTGGGTGACGTCCACCAGCAGCGAGACCGGGCGCACGCCGCTGCGGCGCAGGCGCTCGGCCATCCACAGCGGGGTCGCGGCGCGGGCGTTGACGCCCTCGATCACGCGGCCGACATAGCGCGGCGCTTCGGCGCCAGCGTCCAGCTGGATGGACAGTTCACGCGTGCCCACGGCGGCGACCGGCGCGGCATCGAACGGCACCACTTCACTGGCGCACGCAGCGGCCACGTCGAAGGCGATGCCGCGGATGCTGAAACAGTCGGCGCGGTTCGGGGTCAGCTTGATCTCGATGCTGGCGTCGGGCAGGCCGAGGTACTCGACCAGCGTCTGGCCGACGGGCGCATCGTCGGGCAGTTCGAACAGGCCGGACGCATCGGTGTCCAGGCCCAGCTCCTTGGCCGAGCACAGCATGCCGTTGGATTCCACGCCACGCAGCTTGGCCGGCTTGATCTTCAGCTCGCCGATCTGCGCGCCGACCATCGCCAGCGGCGCGACCAGGCCCGGGCGCGCGTTCGGCGCACCGCACACGATCTGCAGGTGCTCGCCCTGCCCCGCATCGACCTGGCAGATCTGCAGGCGGTCGGCTTCGGGATGGCGTTCGGCCGAAATGATCTTCGCCACGACGACATGCTGCAGGCCATCGCCCAGCGCATCCACGTCTTCCACTTCCAGACCGATCGCGGTCAGCACCGCGCTGAGCTCATCGCGCGAGACGGTGGTCGGGACGTGGCTGCGCAGCCAGTTTTCAGAGAATTTCATGGTGTCACCCTGGTGGACCCGGCGCAGGCGCCTGGGCCGTGATGAATGGTGGTGCGACGTAGCGCCGGGGGCTGCCCGGCGGTTCCGCTGTTACGCGAACTGCTTCAGGAACCGCACGTCGTTTTCGAAGAACGCGCGCAGGTCGTTGACGCCGTAACGCAGCATCGCAAAGCGCTCCACGCCCAGGCCGAAGGCGAAGCCGGTGTAGCGCTCCGGATCGATGCCGACGCTGCGCAGCACGTTCGGGTGGACCATGCCGCAGCCGAGCACTTCCAGCCAGCGGGTGCTGCCGTCAGGCTGCTGCCAGGCGATGTCCACTTCCGCGCCCGGTTCCACGAAGGGGAAGTAGCTGGGACGGAAACGCATCTCGAAATCGCGCTCGAAGAACGCGCGCACGAACTCGGACAGCGTGCCCTTCAGATCGGCGAACGTGGAGTGCTCGTCGACCAGCAGGCCTTCGACCTGGTGGAACATCGGCGAATGGGTCTGGTCGCTGTCGCTGCGGTACACCTTGCCGGCCGCGATCATGCGCAGCGGCGGTGCGTGCTCGCCCATGTAGCGCACCTGCACCCCGGAGGTATGCGTGCGCAGCAGGCGGCCATCGCCGAAATAGAAGGTGTCGTGCATCGCGCGCGCCGGGTGGTGCGGCGGGAAGTTCAGCGCTTCGAAGTTGTGCCAGTCATCTTCGATTTCCGGCCCTTCGGAGAGCTCGTAACCGAGGCGGCCGAAGATCTCGGTGATGCGCTCGAGGGTACGGGTCACCGGGTGCAGGCCACCGCGCTCTTCGCGACGGCCTGGCAGGGTGATGTCGATCGCTTCGGCGGCCAGGCGCGCGTCCAGCGCAGCGTCTTCCAGCACGGTCTTGCGATCACCCAGCGCGCTGCTCAGCGCGTCACGGGCACGGTTGATGGCTTCGCCGGCGGCTTTGCGCTCATCGGCCGGCAGGCCACCGAGCTGCTTGAGCTGGGCGGTGATGCTGCCGTTCTTGCCCAGCAGGGCCACGCGCAGGGCTTCCAGCGCGTCGGGGCTCTGGGCAGCGGCCACGTCGGCCAGTGCCTGCGTGGTCAGGGATTGGATGTCACTCATGGATAGCCGGAGCCTCGCGTCGGTATGCCATCGCGATGCGCGTCGGGCCGACCCCCGTCGCCACCGCTGTCGATCAATGGCACCGGGAGGGCCACCGCCAACACAAAAAAGAATGGGGAAGGACTTGCGCCCTTCCCCATGCATTTGCCTTACCCACAGCCGTTGCGCGTGAACGGCAACGGCAGGGGAATGGACTTATGCCGCCAGTGCGCCCTTGGCCTTTTCGGCCAGTGCAGCAAAACCAGCTGCGTCGTGCACGGCGATGTCAGCCAGAACCTTACGGTCCAGGGTGATGCCGGACTTGAGCAGGCCGTTCATGAAACGGCTGTAGCTCAGGCCGTTGATGCGGGCAGCCGCGTTGATGCGGGTGATCCACAGCGAACGGAAATTGCGCTTCTTCTGCTTACGACCGATGTAGGCGTACTGCTGTGCCTTGATCACGGCCTGCTTGGCAACGCGGAAGACCTTGCGGCGAGCGTTGTAGTAACCCTTCGCCAGGGTCAGAATTTTCTTGTGGCGGCGACGCGCCTGTACGCCACGCTTTACTCGTGCCATGTGTCAGTCCTCAGAGGTAGGGAAGCATACGATTCAAACGGCCTGCGTCTTCTGCACGAACATGGTTCGTCTGACGCAGATTGCGCTTCCGCTTGGTCGACTTCTTCGTGAGGATGTGGCTACGGTTGGCGTGGCCAGCCTTGAACTTACCGGATGCGGTCTTGCGGAAGCGCTTGGCCGCCGCCCGGTTGGTCTTGATCTTGGGCATTGCTATGTCCTTGATGATGTTTTGTCACTGACCAGGGCGGTGGCATTGCCACACTTTCCGTCCGTGCCCTTGCCTGCTTGTAAGCCCGGGATCCCCAATGGGAACCAGGCCGGTCCTGTTTGCCGTTGAAACAGCGTGCCCTTGCGGGGCGGGAAACCGTTCAAAACAGCACCCCCGCAAAACGGGGCCGCCCATTATGCCCGTGAATCCAGGCAGTTGCAAACGCTTGATTGGGCGGGTGTTTACCGGTGCGGGCAGGCGTGGAACGCCCACCGGACGGGCCGCAGGAGGCTGCAGCCACGGCAAACGGCAACAGGCGCCTGAAAAGGCGCCCCTGCCTGTTACGCGAATCGAAACCGCCGGCCGGGGCCGGTTATTTCTTCTTCGGCGCGATCATCATCACCATCTGCCGGCCTTCAAGGCGCGGACGGGACTCGATCACGATGTCTTCGCCCAGATCACCTTCGATCCGGTTGGCCATCTCGCGACCCAGTTCCTGATGGCTCATTTCACGGCCACGGAAGCGGATGTTGACCTTGATCTTGTCGCCCTCTTCCAGGAACCCGCGCATCTTGCGCAGCTTGATCTGGTAATCACCTTCATCGGTGACCGGGCGGAACTTCACTTCCTTGATCTCGACCTGCTTGGTCTTCTTCTTGGCCTCGTTGGCCTTCTTCTGCGCTTCGAACTTGAACTTGCCGAAGTCCATGATCTTGCACACCGGCGGATCAGCCTGCGGCTGAATCTCGACCAGGTCCAGACCTTCGTCTTCGGCCATCGACAGCGCTTCGTCACGCGTCAACACACCAATCATTTCTCCGTCGCTGCCGATCACGCGGACGCGCGGCACCCGGATTTCCTGATTCTTGCGGTTCTGTTTGTTGTCAGGGGTACTGATATTGCAATCTCCCAGAGGAATCAAACCGGCCCATCGCGGAGCATCCGCAGGGCCGGGACTTTCTTACACGGACTGTTCTGCCTGCAACCGCTCGATGAAGGCCTGGACGGACATGCTGCCCAGATCTTCGCCAGAGCGCGTACGCACGGCCACGGCGCCATTTTCCTTCTCACGGTCGCCAACCACCAGCAGGTACGGGACCCGCTGCAGCGTATGCTCGCGAATCTTATATCCGATCTTCTCGTTGCGCAAATCGGCGTTCACGCGGAAGCCTTGATCTGCAAGGGTTTTCCTGACTTCGCTGACGTATTCAGCCTGGGCGTCGGTGATATTGGCCACCACCACCTGGGTCGGGGCCAGCCAGGACGGGAAGGACCCGGCGTGGTGCTCGATCAGGATGCCGATGAAGCGCTCCATCGAGCCGACGATCGCCCGGTGCAGCATGACCGGGTGCTTCTTCTGGCTGTTCTCGTCCACGTACTCGGCGCCAAGGCGGCCGGGCATCATGAAATCGACCTGCATGGTGCCCAGCTGCCAGGTACGGCCGATGGCGTCCTTGAGGTGGTACTCGATCTTCGGGCCGTAGAAGGCGCCCTCGCCGGGCAGCTCCTGCCACTCCACACCGCAGTTGCCCAGCGCCGAGCGCAGCGCGGCTTCGGCCTTGTCCCAGGTGGCATCGTCGCCCAAGCGCTTTTCCGGGCGCAGCGCGATCTTGATCTGGATCTCGTCGAAACCGAAGGTCGTGTAGACCGCCAGCGCCTGCTGGTGGAAGGCCGTCACTTCGGCTTCGATCTGCGATTCGGTGCAGAACACGTGGCCGTCGTCCTGGGTGAAACCACGCACGCGCAGGATGCCGTGCAGCGCGCCGGACGGCTCGTTGCGGTGGCACGAGCCGAACTCACCGTAGCGGATCGGCAGGTCGCGGTAGCTGTGCAGGCCCTGGTTGAACACCTGGATGTGGCCCGGGCAGTTCATCGGCTTGACCGCGTAGGTGCGCTTCTCCGATTCGGTGAAGAACATGTTTTCCTGGTAGTTGTCCCAGTGGCCGGACTTCTGCCACAGCGACACGTCCAGGATCTGCGGGCAGCGCACTTCGCCGTAGCCGCTGTCGCGGTACACACGGCGCATGTGCTGCTCGACCACCTGCCACAGCGCCCAGCCCTTGGGGTGCCAGAACACCAGGCCCGGGGCCTCTTCCTGCAGGTGGAACAGCTCCTGCTGCTTGCCGATGCGGCGGTGATCGCGCATTTCGGCTTCTTCGATGCGCTTGATGTAGGCCTCGAGCTGCTTCTTGTCGGCCCAGGCGGTGCCGTAGATGCGCTGCAGCTGCTCGTTCTTGGCATCGCCGCGCCAGTAGGCCCCGGAAATGCGGGTCAGCTTGAAGGCTTTCAGGAAGCGCGTGTTGGGCACGTGCGGGCCGCGGCACATGTCCACGTATTCCTGGTGGTAGTACATGCCCATCGCCTGGATCTCCGGCGACATGTCCTCGATCAGGCGCAGCTTGTAGTCCTCGCCACGCGCCTTGAAGATCTCGATGACCTCCGCACGCGGGGTGACCTTCTTGATGACGTCGTAGTCCTGCGCGATCAGCTCGCCCATGCGCTTTTCGATGGCGGCCATGTCCTCGGGCGTGAACGGACGCTCGGAGTAGATGTCGTAGTAGAAGCCTTCGGCGATGACCGGGCCGATCACCATCTTGACGTCCGGGTACAGCTGCTTGACCGCATGGCCGACCAGATGGGCGGCGGAGTGGCGGATGATCTCCACCCCCTCCTCGTCCTTGGCGGTGATGATGCGCAGGCTGGCATCGTGGTCGATGACGTCACTGGCATCGACCAGCACGCCATCCACCGAGCCGGCGATGGTGGCCTTGGCCAGGCCGGCGCCGATCGACTGGGCGACGTCCATGACACTGACGGGGTTTTCGAATTCACGGCGGCTGCCGTCGGGGAGCGTGATCGCGATCATGAGAGTGCTTTGGTCTGGTGGCCCGCAGGGGAGCCTGGAGAATCCGGGGGACGAGGCAATAAAAAAGCGCCACGAAGGCGCCTGCGTCAGGGGCCGTCGGGGGCGTTCAGCGGTGGGCGGTGGTAGTGCTCATGTCACACGCTAGACCGGCGCAGGGCGCGGGCCACCTTGTTGCCTCGATAGAGATGCCCTGATCTTAAACCAATCCGCCGATGAATGCGCCGCCGCGCGCCGGCGTGCCCCGCCCAGGCGCCTGAATGTGGACGTGTGGCGCCCATAAACGGCAATGATTACCATGCGCGGGTTACTGTCCTGCCCAGGACAGGGTTGCCGATTGGATCCCCCATGCCCTGCCCCGCTTCCTGCCCGGCCCGCATCGCCCTGCCGCCCGTTCCGGCGCCGGCGCCGCTGGCGGCCACCCGATGATCACGGTCGCCCTGACCTCGCTTGGTTTCTGCAGCCTGGCGCTGGCCGGCTCCGCCTTTTCGGCGCTGGCGCTGTATGCCGCCTCGCCGCACTGCCGCTGGCCGCGCCTGCGCCGTGCCGGCCGGCTCGGCCGGCAGATCAGCCTGGTGGCTGCCGTGGCAGCGCTGTGGCTGTGGATCGCCAATCTGGGCATCGCCACCGGGGTGGTGGTGATGCTGTGCAGCTGGATGCTGGTGGCGATCGCGCTGCCGCTGCTGGCCGCCTGGCACCGTCCGGCACAGGTGATGCGCTGATGTGGGCGCGCGCGGGCGCGGGCCTCCTGGCCGGCTTCTTTGTCGCCGCCGCCGCCACCGGGCTGATCGCCTGGCTGCCGCCGGGGCCGTGGCAGAACGCGCTGGTACCGAGCCTGATCGCCTTCATTCCGCTGTGGATGCTGGCCGCGATCTGGGCCTTCAGTTTCCGCACCGGGCTGCGTGCCTGGGCCGTGATGAGCGCGACCGCCCTGGCCGGGTTCGGCCTGCTGTGGCTGCTGCGCCTGACCGGCGCGGTGCAATGAGAGCGATGCGATGAAGTTCAGTTCCCAGACCCTGCGCACCTTCACCACCCTGCATACGTGGGTCGGCCTGGTCGCCGGATTCGCGCTGTTCGTCGCGTTCTACGCCGGCGCGCTGACCCTGTTCCATCATGATCTGCCGCTGTGGCAGACCCCGCACGCGGTGGATACGCCGGCCGCGAGCCTGGACGATGCGCAGCGCCTGCTCGATGGCGTGCTCGAGCGCCACCCGGCCGCGCGCACCCATGTGGGCATGACCTTCCCCGGCGGCGACCACCCGCAGCCGATCGCGTATTGGCAGGATGCCCAGGGCACCTGGCTGTATGCGTGGCTGGACCACTACGACGGCAGCGTGACGCCGCCGCAGACCGGGCTGGCAGAGCTGGTCAACGAACTGCATTACAGCCTCGGCCTGCCGGTCGCCGGCACCTACCTGATGGGCATCGTCAGCCTGCTGTATGGCGTGGCCCTGCTCAGCGGGCTGGTCATCCACCTGCCCAAGCTGCTGGGCGATCTGTTCGCGCTGCGCCCGGGCCGCAACCTCAAGCAGATGTGGCAGGACGCGCACAACGTGATCGGCGTGCTCAGTCTGCCGTTCCATCTGATGTTCGCGGTGACCGGGGCGCTGCTGTGCCTGATCTTCCTGCAGATGGCGGCGCTGAATCCCCTGATCTTCGACGGCAAGCTGCTGCAGGCGGTGCCGGCGGCGATGGACACCGCACCGGTGCGCGAACCCAGCGGCCAGCCCGGTGATGACACCCATCTGCGGATGCTGCATGCACGCGCCATCGAGGTGGCCCGCGCGCAGGGCGTGGCCGATTTCGAGCCGGCCTTCCTCAAGCTCGCCCATGCCGGCGACGCCAACGCCACGATCGAGATCACCGGCGAATCCGGCGGCACCCTGGGGCCGCTTGGCGCGGTCGGCCTGGATGCGGCCACCGGCCGCCTGCTGAGCAGCCAGTTGCCCGGCCAGCGCGATGCCAACCACGCCACTCTCAGCGCTGCCTATGCGCTGCACTTTGGTGAGTTCGGCAATGGGGTGGTGGTATGGCTGTACTTCCTGCTCGGCCTGGGCGGCGCCTTCCTGTTCTATTCCGGCAACCTGCTGTGGATCGAATCGCGGCGCAAGCGGCGCCAGGTGGAACAGGGCCGCGCGCAGATCAACATGGCCCGCGCCACGGTGGGCGTTTGCATCGGGTTGTGCGTGGCGGTCTCGGCCAGCTTCGTCGGCGCGCAGATCCTGGAGCAGGTCGCGCCGCAGGCGGTGGACCACGGCATCCGCTGGATCTGCTTCGTCACCTGGGCCATCTGTGCCCTGTGGGCGGCGCTGCGCCGCCCCGACCAGGCGGCCCGCGAACTGCTGTGGGCGGCGGCACTCAGCACCGCGCTGGTGGCGGTGATGCACGGCGCGCTCACCGGCTTCTGGCCGTGGGCGAGCGCGGCACGCGGCTACTGGCCGCTGTTCTGGGTGGATGCGGTGGCGCTCGCACTGGCATTCGGATTTGCCACGCTGGCACGGGCAAGCCTGCGCCGCGCACGCCATGGCGACCCGAACAGCGTCTGGAGTGCACCGCGCTGATCGCCCGCGAGGCCTGCTGCGGCGGGCCTTCAGAATTCTTCAGGCGCATTTCCAGCACTTCAGACCGCGCCATGGCGTAGTCGCCCCTCATCTCGAGGAGCCCTGCCCATGCCCCACCATCGACCCCGACTTGCCGCCTTGGTCTTCGCCCTGGCGACCGCCGTTCCACTGACCTCTCCCGCCGCACCCGCAGCGCTGGACAGCGCCCGGATCACCGCGCTGGAGTCGGCGATCGCCACCCAGGACATCAAACAGATCACCAGCGTCCTGCTGCTGGTGGACGGCCAGGTGGCCTACGAGGGCTACTTCAACGGTGGCACGGCGGACACCCTCAACGACGTGCGCTCGGCCAGCAAGAGTGTCACCGCGATGCTGGTCGGCGTCGCCATCGGTGACGGCTCCCTGCCCGGCGTGCAGGCCCGCGTGTACGACTACTTCCCCGGGTTCACCGCCCACCACCCGGTCGACCCGCGGCTGCGCACCACCACCGTGGAAGACCTGCTGACCATGAGCACGCTGTGGGAGTGCGATGACGAGAACGCGTTCTCGGCCGGCCACGAGGAGCGCATGTACGTGACCGAGCACTGGCTGGACTTCGTGCTGGCGCTCCCCGTCAAAGGGTTCGCACCTTGGATGACGCGGCCGGAAGACAGCCCGCATGGCCGCGCGCATGCCTACTGCACGGCAAACTCCTTCGTGCTCGGCGCGGTGCTGGAACAGGCCACGAAACAGCCGTTGGCCGACTACGCCGCGCAGGTGCTGGAGCGCCCGCTGGGCATCACCGCAAGCAAGTGGAACCGCTCACCGGAGGGCATCGGCATGGGCGGCGGTGGGACGCGTTACCGCAGCCGGGATCTCGCGCGGCTGGGCGAACTGGTGCTGGCCGAGGGACGCTGGCAGGGCAAGCAGCTGATTCCCGCCGGCTATGTGCGGGCGATGGTGAGCGCCCAGGCCACCGCCGGTGATGGCAGCGACTACGGCTATCAATGGTGGGGGCTGAAGCTTCCGGTCGATGGGCAGCAAACCACTATCTGGACGATGTCCGGCAACGGTGGCAACTACGTGTTCGTGATGCCGGAGAAAAAGCTGGTGGCGGTGATCACCAGCCAGGCCTACAACCGCAGCTACGCCCACCCGCAGTCGCGCCGCATCCTCACCGAGTTCCTGCTCCCGGCGCTGCGCTGAGGCCAGCGAGGTCTGTTGGCCGCCACGGGGCGGCCAACACCTGGGCACGCTGCGCAGATACGTCCGCCTCGATCGTGTCGAGCAGGCCCTGCCAGCCTGCCGCATCATGCAGCGGGGCAAACAAGGGGGTGGCGCGCAACCACGCGGCATCGCGGAAGCCGGCGCTCACCGCCTGATGCAGGGCGGTCAGCGCAGCGGCCTCCTCGCCCCGGGCCTGCAGCAGCATCGCACGCTCCAGTGAGGTGTCGGACCAGCCATCGTCGCCCTGCCCTGTCAGCATCTGCAGGCGCTCGGCAATCCATGCGGGCGTAGGCGCTGGATCGCCATACAGGCCGGCCAGGGTCTGTCCCATCGACTGCTGCGGGCGCAATGCCCGGCTCTGCTCGAAGGCTTCAGCAGCGCCCGTCCGATTCCCGCTCAACAGCAGCAACTCGCCCTGCAGGCGCAGCAACTGCGGGTGTGGCGTTCCGCGCGCGAGCGCCTGATCAAGCGCCTGCCGTGCCTTGCCGGACTCCCCCATCGCCAGCAGGCTGTGCGGCCAGGCAATGTTGGCGAACACATTGTCCGGATAGAGCTGGAAGTTGTGCGCGTGCCGGCGAGCGGCGGCAGCGCTGAAACCCAGCAGCTCCAGTTCGCGTGCGACCTGCACGTCGCGGAAGCGGACACGTTCGGGTGCCCGCAGCGACAGGTTGTCCTGCAGCGCCTGCGCAAGATGCCCGCGCTCCTGATGCAGATACGCCAGCGAAGCGCGGGTGCGCTCGTCAGCCGGGTCGCGCTGCAGGGCCTGCTGGTAGTCGGCCATGGCCTGCGGCATCGCACCGAGGCAATCGTGGGCGTAGCCGCGCGCCGCCCAGCCTGCGGCATCCTCCGGTGCCGCGCGTACCACCTGGCTGGCCAGCGCCAGCGCTTCCTGCGCGCGTTCGCGGCCGCCGTTGAACAGGCAGGCATCCGCCGCCAGCGCACGGGCGAGTCCACGTTGCGCGATCAACGACTCGGGGTCGATCTG
Organism: Stenotrophomonas sp. PUT21; assembly: GCF_052232875.1. Classification (NCBI taxonomy): domain Bacteria; kingdom Pseudomonadati; phylum Pseudomonadota; class Gammaproteobacteria; order Lysobacterales; family Lysobacteraceae; genus Stenotrophomonas; species Stenotrophomonas sp. PUT21. The sequence continues at coordinate 2,599,702 of NZ_CP197645.1, forward strand.
CAGCGCCTGGCGGTACAAGGCCATCGCCCGTTCGTTGTTGCTGGCCTGGCCGATGCCTGCGTAATACGCGGCGCGCTGCAGCACCGGATCGGCAGGCGACGCGGGTGCGGCAGCGGGACGGACCAGGGCAAAGACGACAGCCGCAGCGGCGATCGCCACGCCCGAGATCAGCCAGATCCAGCGTGCGCGCCCGTGTCGGCGTGGTGCGACCAGGGCGCCATCAGCACTGGCGTTGGCGTTGGCGTTGGCGGCGTTGTCGCACATCACCACCTGTGGCGAGGTGCACAACTGGTAGCCGCGGCTCCGGACCGAGCGGATGTAGCGCGGCCGCCGGCCGTCATCGCCCAGCGCCTGCCGGAGCAGCTTCACCCGCTGGCTGATCGCATCCTCGCCGACCACCGCTGGTGCCCATACCTGATCGGCGAGCGTGTCGAATTCGACGACAGCGTTGCCGTGGGCCAGCAGGCAATCCAGCAGCCGCCAACTCAGCCCGCCAACCGGCAAGATCTCATGCCCTCGCCGCACCTGCTGGGCGGTGCGGTCGATGTGCAGATCCAGCAGGCGGACGGTCTCCATGCGGGCAAGCATAGGGCACGAGCCTGCGTCGCGGTGACACTTCCCGGCGGGCTTACTTCGCGGGGGGCTGGAACGGCGCCACCATTGCCTTGAGCAGGCTGCCCTGCGCATCGTCACCGGTCAGCTCCCACATGAAAACGCCGCGCAGACCGCTGTCCTTGGCGAAGTTGGCGCGCAGGCCGATCGAGGTGGGATCCTCGTAGCTGACGAAGACCTTCTCGGTGGCGTTGTACAGCCACGGAGTCTGCGCGACCGGGTGCCACTGCCGCTCCCAGCCGGGCTGGCCGAGCATGCTGGCCTGGATCTGGCGCCAGTCGCCGGCCGGATGCGGCGCGCTGTAGCGCTGATACAGACCCTGGTTGGCATCACTTTCCAGCTTGAAGCCGCGGCCGTAGAACGGAACACCCAGCACCAGTTTGTCTTTGGGCACGCCGTGCTGCTCGTAGTAGGCCACCGCACCGGCCACGCTGTTCCAGCGCTTCAGCTCGGGCGCCAGCGGATCTTCAGGCACCGCGTGCAGCGGCGCGTTGAAGGTGGACACCGCCGAGAAACCGGTGCCCATGTCGTAGCTCATCAGGTTGATGAAATCGAGCGTGCGGGCCAGCTCCTTGAGCTCATAGCTCCGTGCCGGATCATACGGGCCATCGGTCTGCACGCGGCCGGCCGGCAGCGCAGCGGTGACCAGCCGATGCTGGCCGTCGGCCTTGTCCAGCGCATCCAGCTGGCGGCGGAACTCGCGCACCAGCAAGGTCATGTTGCGACGGTCTTCCGGGCGGTCGGTGATCTCGGTCGGGCCGCCATACACGGGGAATTCCCAATCAATATCCACTCCATCGAAACTGCCGCGATGACGTTCGAAGAACATCGCCACACAGGACGACACGAAGCGCTGGCGGCTTTCGGCGGTCAGCGCCGCATCTGAGAATCCCCCGGCGTTCCAGCCGCCGATCGAGATCAGCGTGTGCAGCGTGGGATGCGCGCGCTTGAGCGTGGCCAGCGCCTTGAAGTGCGCATCCGCGTCCGGCGCGACCACGCACTGCCCCTGGTCGATGGTGGCGAACGCGTAGAACAGATGGGTCAGCGTGCCGGCGGGAATGTTCTGCACCGGATAGCGGTCCGCGGAGCCCCCCGGATAGTACGCGCCGATCACCTTGGGCAACGGCTCGGCGGCGGAAGCGGCCTGCGGCATGACGCTGGCGATCAGGACGGCAAGGACAGCGACGGTAGAACGGAACATGGGATCTCCCCGGTCGAAGGCGAGGCCACGTTAGCAGCGCGATGCGGTGTGCGGGCGCTTTACGCGGTGATGTCCTGCGAATCCGTCCGGCGGACACGCCCGGCTGACCCGCGCGGGCCTGGCGGGTGTCCGCAGGCCGCGCAGCGCGAGCGGGCACGCGCCAAGGCCGTGCCACCCAAGGTCGCCGGCTGCGGCGAATGAGCACGGCGCCTGTCCTGCAGGCCCGCTGCGCAGCCCGCATGCAGTGCTGATGGACACGGGCATTCACCCCCGCCTTGCGTCCCCGGTTTTACAGTTCAGCGGTACTGACTGCCAGCTGCGTGACACCGATGACCGACCTGCATATCGACCGATTGGACCACCTGGTCCTGACCGTGGCGGATGTCGCCGCGACCTGTGCGTTCTATCAGCGTGTTCTAGGCATGGAGGTGGAAACCTTCGGCGAAGGCCGCAAGGCGCTGCGCTTCGGGCTGCAGAAGATCAACCTGCATGCGCAGGGGCGCGAGTTCGACCCCAAGGCCGCACGGCCGACGCCGGGCTCGGCGGACGTGTGTCTGATCACCTACGCGACCATGGACGAGATCCTGGCGCATCTGCAGGCGCACGGCGTGACCGTGGAAGAAGGACCGGTACAGCGGACCGGTGCGACTGGACCGATCCTGTCTGTCTACTTCCGCGATCTGGACCGGAATCTGATCGAAGTGTCGCGCTACCTGGCTTAGTGCAGGCACGCCCACGGCAGCCCTGCAGGGCATGGCGCTATACGGCGGACCGGTTCCCTTGGCGAAAAACTTGGGTACAACAAGGTTCTTCCCCCATCCCGGGGGAGAAGGCGCACGGCCGACCAGCTAGATTTGCAGTTGTCGAGAAAACAAGATGAAGCGGACTCCTTCCTGAATATCCGGACGGCCTCCCCCGGAGTTGGTTGAAGAACCTCACATACCCTGCTCCTGAACAAGACGCTTCAGTAGGAATCCACCGAGGCTTTCGGGAACACGTCGCACAATGCCGCCGTTGGGCATCGCCCAAAGCACGATGTCCTTGGCAATGGTGTCGTAAAGATAGTAGTGGCCATCCCCTTCATCAACCAGGGGCAACGCGCCCAGCGGGTAGCTCGCATCCTGGGCGAGATCCGCGTAGGCCGCCAGGATATTCAAGTAGTAGCCGTCAGGCACACCCAGGCCATAAACCTCGGTGCTGCCGTGAACAATCACGCCAAAGCGGCGCAGGTATTCACGGTAGGCCGCGCCAAAGTCCAGCCCCAACTGCTGCTCGGCCTGGATAATCGCTTCGGCCGGCACAGGACGGGTGGTGGCCTGGCCTGCGTTGAGCGCGGCTTCAAGCTGGTCGAAAGTCTCGGTCATGCTCATTCTCCTGCCTTGAAGTCAGCGGCGCGCGCCTTCCAGTGCTCAGCGCGTTCCTTAGCGAAACCATCGCGATTAATCGTAGACTCCTGCCGTTTGTTGTGGAGCACGTTATCGTTTCCACTTCCACAGTGCTCAGCTTTGGTGAGTTCCGCCAGGGAGGAGTCCTGCCTCTGACCAATATGATGCAGCTCGATGGGCCTGCCGTTCTGGTCAAGCGGTGGCAATCCGGCCGTCATTCGCTCCAGGTTGGTTGCGCCAAAAATATCCTGCTTTTCCAGATCTATGTCCGTGCGCACAAGTGCCGGCTTGCCATTGACTTCCTTTGCCTCAAGCCCCGCACCCTTGTAAATGTTGGCTTCTGCCTCACTCCCAAGGTCATCTACCAGCGATTCCGGCCACCCGTTGTCCTTCAGCTCATTGCGGGTGTCCTCAGAAACGGGAGGAAGCTCCCCACGGGTTTCCTGGGTGACATGCACCGTAACGTCCAACCGACGAATGTCGATCTGCACCTCGGTGCGCTCCATCGGGCCCTTGCCCCAGGGAATTTCGTTCCTGCCGGCTCCGTCGCGACCCACCACGCTCTGATCCATCATGCTGTCTCTTCCTTCATACAACGGTGCCATTCGGCATAAAGTGATTTGCTTGACGCGTCCGTGGAATAAATCTCCCGCACCATGCACTGTTCCACCGCCACTTGTATCTGCGGCAGGGTATCTGGCGCCAGCCGGGTGATAACACGTCGCAGGTGGTCGCGCGCAGCCTGCAACTCCACCACACTACGCCCTGCAGCCGCCACCTCCCGGCGGCAGCCCCACGCGTCCACCAACAGCGCTGCCAACTGGTCAAAGCCCTCTGCTGCGTCGCCCGGCATTGGAGCGCCTTCCATGCGTGCCTGCAGCATTTTCTCCAACGCCAACCGTACCCGGCTGGGCATTGGCATGTCAGCCAACCCCTGCCGCAGGAGGCGAATGTCTACTCTCGGTGCCCGAGGCACTCGCCGGCCCAACAAGAGATTAGCAATCTGGGCGCGCCACTGCGCCGCATCCACCGCAGTGTGAGAAGACACTGCCGGCACGAACGGCATTGCCTCTGTTACCAAGTAGTCCATCTGGCACAAAACCGGTTCCAGCCAGTCATTTTGGTGGATCACCGCGGCCCCACAGGGCAGGCGTGCGATCTCTGCAACCTGGCCCTCGCTCAGGCCCATGGATCCGCCAACCAGGCGACGATCAGCTTCTTCCGGCAGGCGCAGCACTACCTTGATGTTGGTATTACGGATGGCGGCCATGTCCACGGCATGCGGGGACTGGTCGGCAATGATGAAACCCTCGCCATAGGTGCGCATTTCGGCAATGGCGGCGGCCAGCATTTCTACCGACTTCCCCGCCATGCTTCCCCCTTCCGGCCCGCTGGCAACGCTGCGAGGCAGCAGGTTGTGGGCCTCTTCGAGCACCGTGAGATGACGCAGCGACTGATTCATACCGCCTGTGGCCATTCGGTACTCACTGAGGCGCATGACCAGCATACCCATGACGAGCGCCCGGGTTTCGCTGGAGCCCACCCTGCTCAGGTCCACTACCACCGACGAATCAAACAGCGCGCTGTCATCCAGTTCATCCGTGCCGAACAGGCGCGCGTTGAGCCCGTTGCACAACGACTGCACTCGGGTACCGAGCGCGCCCTTGTAGTTGGACTTGGCTTCCTCGGCATAGTCCGATGAAGTGATCACCCGCTGCAACGATTCCAGAAGATCGCCAAAGCCAGGAAAGACACGTGGCGCACGCGTGTTGCACGATGCCTCCAAGTCCCAGCCGCAGTGCGTGTAGGCTTGCAGGATGGCCTCCTTCAGAACTGCGGGCATGGCCGCATACAGGGGCCAGCAGACGTTGAATATCTCCACCATACGGTCCACATGTTCCAGCACATGGATCTGGTCGGGAAACGCAAACGGGTTGATACGCAGCAACTCAGCCTGCATGGGATTGGTCCCCAGCACCCGCACGCCCGGCCAGTGCCCCAGTACATGCTTGTACTCGCCCTTGGCAGGCTCGATGACCAGGAAGGGCACACCGGCGGCATGGGTCTGCTTGAGCAGGCTGTAAATCGCGTTGCTCTTGCCAGAGCCGGTGGAGCCGCAAATGAACATGTGGCGGCACAGCTGGTCCATATCCAGTGCCACTGGCTGCGCCAGGTTCTCCCACAGGTGACGCATCTTTCCCAGAGCAACGGTGCGTGCCTGCGGCGGACGGTTTGCGGTGCCGTCCACATGCTGGATACGGCGGCCAAAGGCCTGGGTTTCCACCACGCTGACCGTGGATGTGGAACGGCGCGGCAGACTCAATTGCAACGCGACCTCACGCCCGGACAGCAGAGTGGCCGGCGTGGTCAGGTGCGCGGCGCCACTGCCCAAAAGCTGCCGCCGCAGCTTGGGGTGCGTGAGCTGGCCAAGCCACGCCAGTACCCGGGTGCGCGCGTCATCGCACCACGTGGTTACAGCGAAGTCTTCCTGGCTGCTGTTCTTGCCGCGCACCAAGCCAAGGAAGATGCTGGACAGCGCTTCCGTGCCGGCCTTACTGTCCGCCACGAAGTAGGCCGAAGCGCTCCAGCCACCGTAGGTGCGCGCTTCCTCTACCCGGGCTAGGTGCTGGTCAACGCGGAGCAGCAACTGCTCAATGCCCTTGTCGTTGAACTCCACCGTCAACTGTCGGGAAGACCCCTCAGTAGTGGTGTCCGAGCGCCCATCGGTAACGGTATCGCTGGCCGTGCGCGAGGTGGTTCTGGACTTTGACTTTCCGCTGGACGTGCTAACAGTGTTGCTGGTGCCGGTGGAATCAGAGGTGCTGGTTCCCTGCGACTCGCTGCCGGCGAATGTCTCCCGCACCACCGATCCCAGCATCATGGCGGCGGGCATGACGACCGGTGCTGCGGCCCCGCCCGTGGCAACCGACACGGCCATGCCCGCAGCGTTGATGCCCGTGGCCACCACACCGGCCACCTTCCCGCCCGTCGTTGGCGACTGCGTGCCACTGCTGGTGCCAGTGGTGTGCGTGGTGCTGCTGCCAACGGTATCGCTTCGCCCGGTCGTTTCCGTCAGGCCCATGCTGTGGCCCAGCGTTTCGCCCACGCTTCGGCTCAGCGTGGTGCCAACGCTGTAGCTGTCCTGGTCACCAAAGCTCCAGCTCATCTTTTGCAGCGGCGCCAACTGAGTGGCCACCTGCTCGTAACCGGTGCGGATGCTTTCCAGCTGATGGCTTTCCAGCGGCTCGGCCAGAATCAGCGCGCGGTAAGGGCGCCGCTCGGCCGCATCCAGAAAGCGCTCCAGCCCCTGCGCGAAACGATGCACGTCTTCGGTCGCCAGCGAAGGCACGCCGGTCACCGCAGAGACATAACCGCTGCGGCTTGTGCGCGACGACACCAAATCCTGCAGCGTTTGACCCACTTCTCCGGCGCTTAGCGATTCCATGGCGCTGCCAGCAAAATGGCCCCGGAATGCCTCCTGCAACAGCGTACCAGCACTTTCACCTTGGAAACGGGCGGGCGCCCCACGTGTGCCGATGAACACATCGGTCTTTTCACCATCCGAATCCAGATACAGCAGCACCGCGTAGCCCGAAGCCCCCAGCGCGGTGTAGGCCGCCGTGAGGCTCTCAAGCACCGATTGCCGGTTCTCATGCACCAGCCGGCAAAGCCGGTACAGGCGCACATCGGTGGCGGCGCTGAGTTGTGCTTGGTCCTGCGGCAGCGGCAGCACCACGTACTGGTCAAGCTCGGAAAGGTAGGTGCGGTTGATCTGCATGCGGGCGCTTTCGAGTGCTGCCGCCGCGCGCTCGCGCAGTGCCACGCCGGCGTTCTCAACGGTTTCGGTAACAGGCAGGTTCATCGGCGCTCCCCACGGAAATACGCCGCAAGTGCGGCAATCCCGGCGGCCAGCAGCATGGCAATGCGTCCCGCCCAGCCAGGCCTGTTGCCTTTAGAAGTGTCTCCCTCGGGAGCAACGCCATGCCGGGGTGCCGACGCATCGCCCGTACTACCCGCTTTAGCTGACTGGGTGGCCGCCACAGGAGCCGGCGGCAGGGGCGCAAAGCCTGCCGCGCCCTTCAAGCGCAGGTGCTCGCGAACATCCACCACGTGCAGGAAGCGTTCGATGCTGAAGTTGGCGTCCAGGTACACCATTTGGTCATCGTGGTACTGCGAAGACCAAGCGGCCCGATCGCCGTTCAATGGCGCCATGAAGCGCCCTTCCTCGAACGGGACAAACACCGTTTCCTTCTGGTCTGCTGCCAGTGCCATCGCCGCCTGCAGGTAAGCCCCACTGAGCCGGGCATCGGCCAGCTCCAGCACAAGCGCCGAGCGGATGATGCCTGCATCGCCCGTACCAAGCGCACGCGCTAGGCTGGAGGTAGGTGAAAAGGCCGCGGCTACTGCGGTCGCGTCCACTTCATCCTTCGCCAGCGGCGTGCTATCCGTCAACTTCACAAAGCCAGCGGCGCCAAGCTGCTCCAAGTAGGCACGAACCCGCAACAAGTGCTCGGCGCGTTCAGCGGAAAAATTGTGTTTGGCATGGGTGACTTGGCGGAAGAAGTACTGCGCCGTCCAATGGGCTCTGTCCGGCTTGGTCGCCGGGACCATTTCAGTCACCGCGTAAGGCATCAAGACCGTTCCTTTCGCCTGCCATGCATGAAGTGCCACTTCCAGTGATTCCACGGGCATGGTCACATCAGGCACTGCCCTCAACCAGTCCTCGCCCGTGCGTAGTTCCGTGGTATTCATCCGTGTACCTCCTGTACGGCCAAGGTTGTGCCCAGCCGCTGGCGAATCGTCTCGCTCCAGCGGCGCAGTTCGGTTGCCTCCGCGAGTGCAGCTACGCGCAGGTCACGGTCTTCGATGCGGGCCTGGGCTTGGTCAAACAACTCGGCCACGCGTGGCTGGAACACGGTACGCACGTGTTCAACGAACACCTCGCGCAGCTTCTGCCCCTCACGCACCATGGCAGCGCGCGCCGTCTTTTCAAGCGCCTTGAAATGCGCCGTAGGCCCGTGATGTTCAGTTTTGTAGAACTCGACCAAGTCCACGTACTTCTCTTCGCCGTACACGATCTCAACCTTTGGCTTGAACCAGGAGATCGGGTTGAACAGCTTGCGGTCCATCACTTCGCGCGTGCCCTTTCGGATGGATCGTGTTTCTATATGCTCGCTTGTCACCGCCGGAGCAAACGATAGGTTGCCCGCACTGCGCATAAGGCGCGCGAGTGCCGGGAACTGAACCGCGTCAATCTGGCCCACGCTGCTCGAAACCAGCGCGTGGTAGCGGCTCTGCAGATCTTTCTTAAGCGTTTCCTGCTCGGCTTCGAACGCAAGTTGGTATGCGCCAAGGACTTCCTTGTGACGGGAGTTCATGTGCTCGCCCCATTCCTTGACCAACTGCCTCGCCTGCGCGGGGGTTACGTCGCCTTGGAACTTTGCCATGTCCTCACGCGCATAGGCGTGGAGCCTCCCTGCAACAGTCACCAACGCCGCTTCAGCATCCTTGGTCAGCTCGTGGTGGTCACGGCTCAGCTGTTCTGCCAGCGCCTGACCATCCACGCCCCGCTCATAGCGCGCCCGTAGCTTTTCAACCTCGGCGGCCAGGGCCTGCACATTGCCGGCCTCCAGGTCTTCAATGGCCTTGTGCCGGTTGATAGCCTCGTCCACCAGGCGAGCAACGGCATCATGGCTTCGCTTGAACCGGTCCGGAAGATGGTATTTCTCGATGTACGCGCCTACCGTTGACTCCAACGCCGGCAGCCCACTGCGGCGTTCCAACGCCGCGGCATCGCCTGCTCCAGCCAGGGTGCGCTCACGCACGCGCAGCGGGGCGTATTGGGCCAGGTCCATGCTGGGCTCACCCTGGAACCACTCTAGAAACGACGCTTTGCCGCAGCGTTCCTTGCTGGACAACACCGCCTCCGGGAAGCGGATCAACCGCGATGCATAGGCAGACACCGGGAAGATCTGGGGGTTATGGATGCCATGCTCCTGCAGGTATTGGCGCGTGCGCGCCAGCATCCCAGCCACATCATCACCGGCCTCGTCATCCAGCGTGTCCATCTTGTTGAGCACGAAGATGAAACGGTCACTGGCTTGGCGTCCGCCTTGCGCAATGGTCTGCGCCACCAGCTTCAACAGACGGGAGTCATCGGTGATGCCACGTTGGGTTGCGTTCAACACATACAGAATCAAGGGGTTGCGGGTTGTGTCCTGGATGTAGCGCATGGTGGTGACGCCATGCGCCTGGTCGCTTCCATTGTTCGGACCCGGGGTATCGGTAAGCACCAGGCGTGCATGGCCGCCACCACGGGCAGCCTGAATTGGCCCGTGCACTTCCACCAGGCTGGTTTCCGGGTCCTTGTTCCAGGCCCGCATGGTCGCCAGATCCAGATTTTCGGACTCGTCAAGCAACTCATTGGAGGCATCAAAGCGCCTTCCCCTGAACTGTCCGGGCGCCACGCTCTCGTCGTGGTAGATGCGGGTAATGGTGGCGGTGGTGGCTTCATTGCCCGCCGGCAACAGGTCACGCCCAAGCATGGCGTTGATCAATGTGGATTTGCCAGAGGACATGGTGGCCACGATGTACACATCGAAATCGTTGTTGCCCAGATCGTGCAACGCCGCGCGCGACACGGCATCATCTTTCAGCACCGACGCATAACCAGGGTGCTCGAGCACCTGCGCGCGCAAGCTTTCAACTTCGGCCTGCCTTGCCTCTGCGGACTCTGCCGGCACCCACTGCAGGTTGACTTTCATGTTTGCGTCGCGCGCGGCCTGCGCCGCTACTTCCAAGTCGCGGAAGTCCGGCTCCACCCCGGTGAAGATCACATTGAATGTATCGTGCCCATTGAACATGGTCTTGAGGTCGTGGAACAGCTGGTCCACCCAAAGCTGCATGCGCAGCTTAGTGCAGCGGTGCAGGCGAGCACCGTCGGTCAGCTCTACTCCATCAATCAGGAAAGTGGTTTCAACAGTGAATGGGTTGTGGATGATGCTTACTTGGGTCATGGCACTCACGAGAAGGCAAGGCAGTGGTGAATGATGTCTTCCACGCCACTGATGCCGCTGGCAACGACCGAAGCGGCAAGCAGGGAACGGGGAAGTTGCCGAAGCGGCGGGTTATCAAGAAATGCGCTCCAGTGCGGGGCATGTACCTGCTGGAGCAGGCGCCCGCGCACCCGCGCCGGCACGTTGGCAGTTGCAACCAGTGCCTGTGCACTGGCGGGAAGGAGCGGCACCATCGCCTGGTAGTGCATGGCCTGGCGTGCCGATATGGCACCGCCGGCCATCTGCATCCGGGCCACCAGCGCAACCTGCGCCATGGTGGGCACCACCCACGGCTCATGAAACCCCAGCCGTGACAGCCGCTCCACGGCGTGGCGCACCATGGTTTCCAGCGGCTCTTCCCTGTCGGGGTCTACTTCATCAACTTTGTTGAGGACGAACAACAGCCTGCTCTGTGGACGCGCAGCGGCAATCGCGCGCACCCGCTGTAGAAGTGCATGTTCGTCGGTAGTGCCTGGCGCAGTGGCATCCAGCACGAAGCACAGCAGATGCCACGGCACGCTGGACAGCCTGCTAGTGGCAAGGTGCCAGTGCTCGCTGTCCAAGCTGTTGTTTGCGCCGGGGAGATCGTGAAGGTCCAACTTCCCACGCGCACCGCCCACATACCCCAGGTCGCCGGAAACATGGATGCGCGCCACCTGGGCGCGTGCATTCCATTGACGGTAAGTCGCGGCATTCATGCCACGGCGGAAGTCCACCAGTGCGCCATTGCGGCTGTAACCACCGCAGACCACGCGCGATGCGTGGGGCCGGTGACGAAGAACGGTGTGAGTGGCCGTTGCCGGCTCGTTGCTTGAGTACAGCAGTTGGCGGCCCAGCAGTGCGTTGAGCACCGTTGTCTTGCCTGCACTGACCGTACCGGCTACCGCCAGCGTGAATACGTCCTTCGCCGTTGCCCCGGCGTTTGCACCGATTCTGTTACGCATGCGCAAACCACATCCTTGTTGATTGTCCAACCCTGCGTCAAAACACGGGCCTAATCCTGTTCCCGCTGGTCGTATTATCGGCCAACAAGTGGAAACCTTTAGAAGGCAACCCGGGCACTTGCTACATCCTTACAGCACCCCGTCTCACCCGAAGAGATGGCGAAGCGGCTCCGACTTTGAAGCCAGTTCCGGTAAAACGGCCCGGGCCACTTCCCTTCGGCCCGGCACTTCAACTTCATGAGCTGCTTGCACTCCCGCGCGGGATGCAGCCCCACGACAAGCTGCATGACTTCCGGGCATCCTGGCCCACTACCGCCGGCCTCTCAGAACGAACTTGGTGGAAGGCATCAACAACAAATTCAAGGTCACCAAGCGCGTTGCTTACGGATACCGAGACGATGCGCATTTTCTCCTGAGATCCGGGCAGCCTTCCCCCGCGCCGGGTGAAAAGTCACAAAAAAAGCGGGCCGAAGCCCGCTTTTTTCTGTCTGCGAACGCGTGAGGACCAACGGTCCTCACCACCGCGAGATCGGCGTGGGCCGATTACTCGGCGGCGGGGGCGCCCTCGCCTTCTTCGACGGCCTTCATCGACAGGCGGATACGGCCCTGCTTGTCGACTTCCAGGACCTTGACCTTGACCACATCGCCTTCCTTCAGCACATCGCCGACCTTCTCGACGCGGTCGCTGGAGATCTGCGACACGTGGACCAGACCGTCCTTGCCCGGCAGGATCGTGACGAACGCACCGAAGTCCATGATCTTGGCGACCTTGCCTTCGTAGATGCGGCCCGGCTCGACGTCCGAGGTGATCTGCTCGATGCGGGCCTTGGCAGCCTGCGCAGCGATGGCGTTGACCGACGCGATGACGATGGTGCCGTCATCCTGGATGTCGATCTGGGTGCCGGTTTCCTTGGTGATGGCCTGGATGGTGGAACCACCCTTGCCGATCACTTCGCGGATCTTGTCCGGGTGGATCTTGATGGTCAGCAGGCGCGGCGCGTAGTCCGACAGCTCTTCACGCGGGGCGGTCAGGCCGTGGGCCATTTCACCCAGGATGTGCAGACGGCCAGCCTTGGCCTGCTGCAGTGCCTGCTTCATGATCTCTTCGGTGATGCCTTCGATCTTGATGTCCATCTGCAGGGCGGAAATGCCCTCAGCGGTACCGGCCACCTTGAAGTCCATGTCGCCCAGGTGATCTTCGTCACCCAGGATGTCGGACAGGACGACGAAGCGATCGCCTTCCTTGACCAGACCCATGGCGATACCGGCGACCGGCGACTTCACCGGCACGCCGGCGTCCATCAGGGCCAGCGAGGAACCGCAGACCGAGGCCATCGACGAGGAGCCGTTGGATTCGGTGATTTCCGACACCACGCGGATGGTGTACGGGAAGGTTTCCAGCGACGGCATCACTGCCAGCACGCCGCGCTTGGCGAGGCGGCCGTGGCCGATTTCGCGACGCTTCGGGCCCATCATGCGGCCGGTCTCACCCACCGAGTAGGGGGGGAAGTTGTAATGGAACAGGAAGTTTTCCTTGTACTCACCAGCGACGGCATCGATGACCTGGCCATCACGGGCGGTGCCCAGGGTGATGGTCACGATGGCCTGCGTTTCACCGCGGGTGAACAGCGAGGAGCCGTGGGTACGCGGCAGGATACCGGTCTTCACGGCGATCGGGCGGACGGTGTCCAGCGCACGGCCGTCGATGCGGACCTTGGTGTCCAGCACCGAGTTGCGCATGGTGCTGTATTCCAGCTCGCCGAATTCCTTCGACAGCTCGGCCGGGTTCCAGCCGTCAGCGGCCACACGGCCAGCGAGCGACTCGGTCACGTCCTTCTTGATCGCCGAGATGGCGTCACGGCGCTGCAGCTTGTCGCGCACCTGGAAGGCTTCGCCCAGGCGCGGGCCGATGGCTTCCTGCAGGGCGCTGATCAGGGCGGTGTTCTTGGCCGGGGCTTCCCAGGTCGACGGCTTGGTGCCGGCTTCCACGGTCAGCTCGTTGATCGCGTTGATGACCTTCTGCATTTCGCGGTGACCGAAGGTCACAGCGCCCAGCATCACGTCTTCGGACAGCAGCGCGGCTTCGGATTCCACCATCAGCACGGCGTTGGCGGTACCGGCGACAACCAGTTCCAGCTCCGAATCCTTCAGTTCGGTCACGGTCGGGTTGAGGATGTACTCACCGTTCTTGTAACCCACCTTGGCGGCGGCGATCGGACCCTTGAACGGGGTGCCGGCCAGCGACAGCGCGGCCGAGGCGCCGATCAGGGCAGCGATGTCGCCATCGATGTCCGGGTTCAGCGACATCACCGTGGCGATGATCTGAACTTCGTTCTTGTAGTCTTCCGGGAACAGCGGACGGATCGGGCGATCGATCAGGCGCGAAATCAGCGTCTCTTTTTCGGTCGCGCGGCCTTCGCGCTTGAAGAAACCGCCCGGGATACGGCCACCTGCGTAGAACTTCTCCTGATAGTCGCAGGTCAGGGGGAAGAAGTCCTGGCCCTCACGCGCGCTCTTGGCGGCAACGGCGGAGACCAGCAGCACGGTGTCGTCGAACTTGACGATGACGGCACCGCCGGCCTGACGGGCGATTTCGCCGGTTTCAAGCGTGACGGTGTGCTTGCCGTACTGGAAGGTTTTGGTGATTTTTGCCACGGGGGTTTCCTTGGATGATGCTTTCTTCAATGGACCGCAGGCGACCCTTGCCGCCGACGGGTGACCGGTTGTCCGGCCCAGGCGTTTATTGCGGTACTACCAAAACAAAACCGCGGCGCATTCCTGCGCCGCGGTGGGGGTTCGTGCTTAGCGACGCAGGCCGAGCTTTTCGATCAGGGCCTTGTAACGCGGAGCGTCTTTCTTCTTCAGGTAGTCGAGGAGGCTGCGGCGACGGTTGACCATCTGCAGCAGGCCACGACGGCTGTGGTGATCCTTCTTGTGGGTCTTGAAGTGGCCGGTCAGCAGTTCGATGCGGGCGGTCAGCAGAGCGACCTGGACTTCCGGGGAGCCGGTGTCAGCCGCGCTGCGCTTGTTTTCTTCAATGACCTTCTGGGTGTCGATCGACATATCGGTTTTCTCTTGGATGCGTGGCCCGCAGAAACGTCCCATTGACGTACCGCGCGACTCGCCGTGAACGAAAGGATGAACCCGCAGAACGCGGGAAGCCTGAAAAGGCCGCGGAATTGTAACGTCAGCGGCCCTGCGGAACAAGGACCGGGGTGGGCTCCGGCCTGGGACGGTCAGAGGTTGAACAGGCGCTGCGGGGCCAGCAGACCGGTCTCGTCGACCTGGCCCAGGCCCTGGATCGCCTCGTCCGGGCCGAACACGACCACCCCACCCTGCGGCCAGCTGGCGTCGCGGATGCGCTGGCCCACGCGGAAGCGCCGGGTCTGCTCGTCGTCCAGGCTGACCCGGGGGTAATGGGCCAGACCCGCGTCCAGCGGCAGCAGCAGGGCCTCCATGCCCGCCTCGTCCCCCTGCTCGGCCAGGGCGCGCAGGGTCTCCAGGGTGACCATTGGCGCCTCGCGGAAGGGATCCACCCACAGCCGGCGCAGGCCGGTGATATGGGCGCCGCAGCCCAGCGTTTCGCCCAGATCGCGGGCCAGGCTGCGGATGTAGGTGCCTGAACCACAGGTCACCCGGAGCGACAGCCGGGTGGGCTGCTGCTCAAGCACTTCCAGCGCGTGCACCTCCACATCGCGCTCCGGGGCTTCGATCGCCTCGCCGCGGCGCGCCTTCAGGTACAGCGGCTCGCCGCCCTGCTTGAGCGCGGAGTAGATCGGGGCGCGCTGACGGATGCGCCCGCGCAGCGGTGCCAGCGCCGCCTCCAGCTCGGCCGCGCTGATGGACGGTACCGGCCGCTCGCGCAGCACGGTGCCATCGGAATCATCGGTATCGGTGGTCTGGCCCAGCACGACCTCGGCGTCATAGGCCTTGGCCGAGCCCAGCAGTAGGCCGGCGATCTTGGTGGCCTCACCAAAGCACAACGGCAGCAGACCGGTGGCCAGCGGATCCAGGCTGCCGGTGTGGCCGCCCTTCTCGGCGCGGTACAGACGGCGTGCCACCTGCAGGGCTGCGTTGGAGCTCATGCCGGTCGGCTTGTCGAGCAGCAGGATGCCATCCAGGCGGCGGAACGAAATTCGAGGTGCCATGCATTCAATTCAAAACGGCGCCGTGTGGCGCTGCCGGTCAATCCGGCCTCCGGCGGAGCGGTCGCGCTGCGACAGGCCCCGCCCCATAAGACAACAGCCCTTTCGGGCTGTTGGTCCATCAGGCATTCTTTTCGCCTTCGTCGGCAGCATCGTCGCCACCGTCGTCATCGCCCTGCCGGCTCTTCTCTGCCGCCAGCGTATCGGGCAGATCGCGCAGGAGGTTGTCGATGCGCTCGCCGCGATCCACCGAATCATCGTAGTGGAAGTGCAGCTCGGGCACGTGGCGCAGCTTCATCGCACGCGCCAGCTCCATGCGAAGCCCCCAGGCCAATTCCTTCAGGCCCTTCATCGCTTCCACCGAACGCTCGGGCATCAGCGCCGTGACGAAAATCTTGGCATGCGCCATGTCACGGGTGATTTCCACGTCGGAGACGCTCACCGAAGGCAGGCCGTGTTCACGCACTGCGTTGTGCACGAGTGTTCCCAGTTCACGGCGGATCTGGGCGGAAACACGGTCGGTTCGATGGAAGGTCTTTGGCACGGTAGGCGGACTCGTCTTGAAGGGTGATGCGAAAGCGAAAAAGCCGGACCGCGTGATGCGGCCCGGCCTGGAACATTACAGGGTGCGCGGCACTTCGATACGCTCGAAGCACTCGATCTGGTCACCCGGCTTGACGTCGTTGTAAGCCTTCACGCCGATACCGCATTCGGTACCGTTGCGGACTTCCTCGACGTTCTCCTTGAAGCGGCGCAGCGATTCCAGCTCGCCTTCGAAGACCACGACGCTGTCGCGCAGGACGCGGATCGGCTTGCTGCGCTTCACCGTACCTTCGATGATCATGCAGCCTGCGACCGCACCGAACTTCGAGCTGCGGAACACATCGCGGACCTGGGCGATACCGATGATCTCTTCGCGGATTTCCACACCGAGCAGACCGGAGGCCACCTGCTTCACCTGATCGATCACGTCATAGATGATCGAGAAGTAACGCAGGTCCACACCGTTGGACTCGATGATGCGACGCGCGGAAGCGTCGGCACGCACGTTGAAGCCGATCACGGTGGCCTTGGAGGCAACCGCCGAGTTGGCGTCCGATTCGGTGATGCCGCCCACGCCGGAGTGGATCACGTTGATGCGGATGTCGTCGTTGGACAGCGCGACCAGTGCCTGGCTCAGCGCCTGCACCGAACCCTGCACGTCGGCCTTGATCACCAGGTTCAGCACCTGCTGGCCATCGCCCTTGCCCAGGGTCGCCATGATGTCTTCCATGCGGCTGCCAGCGGACTGCACCAGGCGCGATTCACGGCGCTTGGTTTCGCGCTGCTGTGCGACATCCTTGGCCAGACGCTCGTCTTCAACCACCACGAAGTCATCGCCGGCATCCGGCACGCCGGACAGACCCAGCACCTGCACCGGAATCGACGGGCCAGCCTGGTCGGGCTGTGCGCCGGTTTCGTCGAACAGAGCGCGCACGCGGCCGTACTGGATACCGCAGACCAGGTAATCGCCCTTCTTCAGCGAACCCTGCTGCACCAGCACGGTGGCGATCGGGCCACGGCCCTTGTCCAGCGAGGACTCGATGACCACGCCGCTGGCGCGGCCGTCGGCCACGGCCTTCAGCTCCAGCAGTTCGGCCTGGATCGAGATCGCGTCCAGCAGGTCGTCGATGCCCAGGCCAGCCTTGGCCGAGATCTCGACCATCTGGGTATCGCCACCGAAGTCTTCGGACACGACCTGCTCGGTGAGCAGCTCGTTCTTGACGCGCATCGGATCGGCGCCGGACTTGTCGATCTTGTTGATCGCCACGATCAGCGGCACACCTGCCGAACGGGCGTGCTGGATGGCTTCCTTGGTCTGCGGCATGACGCCGTCGTCGGCGGCCACCACCAGCACCACGATGTCGGTCAGCTTGGCACCGCGGGCACGCATGGACGTAAACGCCGCGTGGCCCGGGGTATCCAGGAAGCTGATCACGCCCTTCGGCGTTTCAACGTGGTACGCACCGATGTGCTGGGTGATGCCACCGGCTTCGCCCGTGGCGACCTTGGTGCGGCGAATGTAATCCAGCAACGAGGTCTTGCCGTGATCGACGTGGCCCATGATGGTGACCACCGGCGGACGTGCCACCGGCTCGCCCTGGTTGCCACCGGCCAGCGCCAGCAGCGCGTCTTCGGCGTCGTTGGTGTTGGCACGGATCACGTTGTGGCCGAGTTCTTCGGTCACCAGCGCGGCGGTGTCGTGGTCGATGGTCTGGGTGATGGTCGCCATGACGCCCATCTTGAACAGCGCCTTGACCACATCGCCGCCCTTGACGGCCAGCTTCTGGGCCAGATCGGCGACGGTGATGGTGTCGCCGATGGTGACGTCACGCACGATCGGAGCGACCGGACGTTCGAAACCATGGGCACCACCGCCGCTGCGCGACTGGTTGCTGTCACGGCGGCTGCCGTGCTGCACGCGCCCGGTCGGACGACCGCGCGAGTTGCTGTTGTTGCCGCGACGGGCACGATCGGCGGCCGACAGATGCAGCTGACCGGCAAAGCGGTTGCCACCATCGTCGTCGCGCTTGGCGCCCGGACGGTTGTTGTTGTTGTTCGAGTTGCGATCGTCCGAACGCGGCGCCGGACGGGCAGCCGACGGCGCCGCCGGGCGCGCATTGCGCGCCGGTGCGTCGGCAGCAGCCGGCTTGGCAGCAACCGGGGCCGGGGCCGGCGGTGCGTTCTTGGCCGCTTCAGCAGCGGCTTCGGCCGCCTTGCGCTCTGCTTCGGCACGTTCCTTGGCGTCGATTTCTTCCTGACGCTTGCGGGCGATTTCTTCATCGCGCGCACGGTCCTTCTCGGCCAGTGCGCGCTGCTCGTCCAGATTGCGCTGGCGGGATTCCTCCAGCTTGCGCAGGATGTCGGCGCGCTCCTCATCCGCGGTCATCGGCTTGCCGCTGGCGTCCTTCATGTAGGTACGCTTCTGGCGCACTTCCACGTTGACGGTGGTCTTGCTGCGGCCGGCGCTGACGGTCACTTCCTGCAACTTGCGACGGTTCAGGGTGATCTTCTTGGCGGCTTCGTCGGTGCTCTCGACGGGCTGCTCGGTCTTGCCGTGCGAGCGACGAAGGAAGCCCAGGAGCTTCACCTTCTCGGTACTGGTCACGACCTGGTCGGGACCGCTGAACTTCATGCCGGCTTCGGCAAGTTGTACGAGCAGTTTATCGACCGGGGTATTGACCAGTTCGGCAAGCTTGCGGATGGTGGTTTGCTGCGACATTCGGATCCTATGATCTGGTTGGCGCTCCCTCGAAACGTGCGAAGGCAGCGCGGAGTCTAAGCCCTGAGCGGGTCAGGGCACTGTTCATCGCTGGCTCATTCGCCGCGCTCCAGGCGGGCGATCTCCTCGGCTCGGGCGGCAAGGATCAGGGCGGCGGCGCGCTCCTGGTCCATGTCCTCGATGCCGAACTCGAGGATCTCGTCGGCGGCCAGGTCCGACAGGTCCTCACTGGTACGCACGCCGTGACCGGCCAGGGCGTAGGCAGTTGCCTCGTCCATGCCTTCCAGGGCGAGCAGGTCTTCCGACGGCGAGCCGTCTTCCAGACCTTCTTCCACCGCCAGCGCTTCGTTGAGCAGCGCATCGCGGGCACGGGCACGCAGCTCTTCGACGATGTCTTCGTCGAAGCCTTCCACGGCCAGCAGTTCGCCGACCGGGACGTAGGCGATTTCTTCCACGGTGTTGAAGCCTTCGGTCACCAGGATGGCGGCGATTTCTTCATCCACTTCCAGCTTGTCCATGAACAGCTGGCGGGCAACGCCCTGCTCTGCCTCGGACTTGGCGGTCACCTGGTCCTGGGTCATCACATTGAGCTGCCAACCGGTCAGGCGGCTGGCAAGACGGACGTTCTGGCCGCCCTTGCCGATCGCCTGGGCCAGGCGCTCTTCCGCCACGGCCAGGTCCATCGAGTGCTTTTCTTCATCGACGATGATCGACTGCACTTCCGCCGGCGCCATCGCGTTGATGACGAAGTTGGCGGGATTCTCGTTCCACAGCACGATGTCCACGCGCTCGCCATTGAGCTCGTTGGACACGGCCTGCACGCGCGAACCGCGCATGCCGATGCAGGCACCGATCGGATCGGTACGCGAATCGTGGGCCAGCACGGCGATCTTGGCGCGGTCGCCCGGATCACGTGCACAGGCCTTGATCTCGACCAGACCCTGGCCGACTTCGGGCACTTCGAGCTTGAACAGTTCGATCATGAATTCCGGGGCGGCGCGGCTGATGAACAGCTGCGGGCCACGCGGTTCCGAACGGACTTCGGCCAGGTAACCGCGCACGCGGTCGCCCGCGCGCAGGACGTCGCGCGGAATGCCCTTGTCCTTCGGAATGAAGGCCTCGGCGTTGCCGCCCAGGTCCACATAGATGTTGCCGCGCTCGGCGCGCTTGACCACACCGGTGACCAGTTCGCCGACGCGATCCTTCCACGCATCGACCACCTGCTGACGCTCGGCCTCGCGCACGCGCTGGACGATCACCTGCTTGGCGGCCTGTGCGGCGATACGGCCGAAGTCCGGGTTTTCGATCTGCTCTTCGATGAAATCGCCGACTTCCACGCCGTCGGCTTCATCGATGGCGTCCATCAGACGGATCTGGCGGTCCGGGGACTCCATGACCACGTCATCGGCCACCACTTCCCAGCGGCGGAAGGTTTCGTAGTTGCCGTCCTTGTGGTCGATCGACACACGGGCCAGCACTTCTTCTTCCGGGTAACGCTTTTTGGCAGCCGAAGCCAACGCTGCCTCGATGGCATCGAAGATGACTTCGCGCGGGACGCCTTTTTCGTTGGCGACCGCATCCACTACCAGCAAAAGTTCCTTGCTCATTGGCTCACTCCGCGCGCGGCTTTTTGGCCGCCGGCTCGTTGGATGGTTTCTTGTTCGCCTTGCCACCCTGTTTGGGTGCCGGGCCAGTCGGTTTGGTCGGAGCCAGGCCGAGGGCGGCCCAGTCCGGCATGATGCGTGCCTTGTCGATGTTTTCGATGTCGGCGGTAAACGGGGCATTGTCGACCTTGAAGGTCACCGTGCCTTGTTCGATATCCACGGCGAGGATCTCGCCCTGCAGACGGCGGCGGCCGTCCTGCGGCAGCTTCAGCGTCACCTTGGCCGATTCGCCGATGGCGCGCTGGAACTGCTCGCCGGTGAACAGCGGGCGGTCCACGCCCGGCGAAGACACTTCCAGCGTGTAGTTCGCCGTGATCGGGTCTTCGACGTCCAGCTGGGCGGACACTTCGCGGCTGACGCGTTCGCAGTCGTCGATGTTGACGATGCGCTCGGGCTGTTCGGCCAGCGGCACGTCGATGTACAGGCGCAGCGTGGCACCACCCGGGGCGGTCAGATATTCCACGCCCAGCAGCTCGAGACCCAGCGACTGAACGGTGGGGGCGAGCAGATTCGCGATTTCGGTTGCCTTGTCGCTCACAGTCGGCCTTGATTCGTTGAAAAGAAATACGGTCTGGTCCACGGCTTGGACCACCTTCCGGAAACAACAAAGGGCCCGTTGGGCCCCTGTCCGGTACAACTCCGGTCATGCTGGATTCCGGTGCAGGTGCGCACGTGGTGCGCCTCTGCGAGCCCAGCGTTCCGGGGGTCACGGCGGCCTGGGTACAGGTTGCCGTTCCTGGAAGCCGGTTGCGGGGCCTGTTCACGTCCGTTGGAAGGATATGGATAGACAGTCCGCTAAGCCACTGATGATAGCCGTTGCACCGGGCTGGTGCAATGGTTGGGGTGGTTTATGGTGCCTGTATTCGGAAAGCTGAACAGCCAAGCGGGTGTGTCACCTTCGGCGTGGGCAGCGGCGCGGGCAGGTCCGCGGGACGCGCCGTGAACCCGTCCATGGGGGCTCATGGGCGGCATCCATGTCGCCCTAATGGTCCCGCCAACCTGCCCACACCGCTGCCCACGCAAATGACTGGCCAGTCACTGACGTCGCAAGCAAAGGCGGGAAACATTTCAGGCGAGGACGTGTCATTGAGGGTGACTGGCTGTCGATCATCGTCGCCGCAGCCGTCATCACCCCGCCCCGTTCCGCCGACCTTCCACTGTCGCGCCGCCCCGCGTCGCCGTCGCCGTCGCCGTCGCCGATGCCGATGCCGATGCCGATGCCATAACGAAAAAAGCGACCTCGTTGCCGAGATCGCCTTTTCGTCTACTGCATCTGCACTGCAGATTTTCTGTGGTAGCGGGGGCAGGATTTGAACCTGCGACCTTCGGGTTATGAGCCCGACGAGCTGCCAGACTGCTCCACCCCGCAGCAGAAGCGGAATTGTAAGGGAGTTTTCATTCCCATGCAACCCCGTGTTGAAACGAATGACTTCGCATTGAGGACAGGCAGCCGGCGGACGGCCTCCCCTCGTGCCCAGCAAAGCAGCCGACCAACGGTCGGCTCTACCGGCCCTGAAACGAAAAAAGCGACACCGTTTCCGGTATCGCTTGATACGTCCACTGCCTCCGGCTTGCACCGGAGCTATATGGTAGCGGGGGCAGGATTTGAACCTGCGACCTTCGGGTTATGAGCCCGACGAGCTGCCAGACTGCTCCACCCCGCAGCAGAAGCGGATAAGTGCGGAAGGCCCGGGGCACTTCCTAGCAACGATGTTCTGGCGAAACCGCTGCATCAACAACTCAGGAGATGAATATTACACGAGTTACGCACGTTTGTATCGTTTTTTACGAAATTTGTGCAAATGCCTGCTGGCACCACACCATGACCGGGTTCCACGCCACGCCCAAGGCCAGCAGCGCCAGGGCATTCACGCCCAGCACCACGCCCAGCACGCGGTCGTTGTTGGCCGGCAGTGGCTCACCCACCGGCTCATCGAAGTACATGACCTTGATGACGCGCAGGTAATAGAAGCAACCGATCACGGCGCAGATCACGCCGACCATGGCCAGCCACAGCATGTCGCCCTGGATCGCCGCGCCGAGGACGGCCAGCTTGGTCCAGAAGCCCAGGAACGGCGGGATGCCTGCCAGCGACGCCATGATGCACAGCACGAGGCCGGCCATCCACGGGTTGCGGGCATTGAGGCCCTTGAAGTCTTCGATCTTCTCGGCTTCAAAGCCATTGCGGGAGAGCGCGATGATCGCGCCGAACGCGGCGGTCGACATGATCGCGTAGCTCAGCGCATAGAACAGCGCCGCCGAGTAGCCCCGCTCGCCACCGCCGGCCATGCCCATCAGCAGGAAGCCGATGTGCGAGACGGTCGAGAAGGCCAGCATACGCTTGAGATTGGTCTGCGCGATCGCCATCAGGTTGCCGATCACCAGCGACAGAGCGGCCAGGCCACCGATCAGGTACTTCCACTCGTCGGCCAGCGGGCCCACGCCCATTTCCAGCAGGCGGTAGGCCATGCCGAACGCGGCCAGCTTCGGGGCCGAGCTGATGAACAGCGCAACCGGTGCCGGGGCACCCTGGTACACGTCGGGCAGCCACATGTGGAACGGCGCCGCACCCAGCTTGAAGGCCACACCGGCGATCATGAACACCGCGCCGGTCAGCAGCAGCATCTTCTCTTCGGTATGCGGAATGGCGGCGTTGATGGCATCCAGGTGCAGCGAGCCGGTGGCGCCGTAGATCAGCGACATGCCGTACAGCAGCAGACCCGAGGCCAGCGAACCGAGCACGATGTACTTCATCGCCGCTTCCGAGGCCAGGCCGTTTTCACGGTTGCTGGCGACCAGTGCGTACGAGCACAGGGCCAGCAGTTCCAGGCCCAGGTAGACCATCAGCAGGCTGCCGGCGGAGACCAGGATCATCATGCCCGCGGTGGCGAACAGGATCAGCACCGGGATCTCGCCCTGGTAGAGCTTGCGCTCGCGCAGGTAGCTCCAGCCGTAGATCAGGGTCAGCCCGCTGCACAGCACGATCACGGTCTTCATCACGTCGGCCGCGTTGTCGCGGACGAACATGCCGTGGAAGACCTCGCCCTGCCCACCCACTCCGGTGGCGAGCATGAAGAACACGACCGCCAGCGCAGCGATCGAGAACAGGTGGGTCCAGATCTTGTTCTTCTCACTGATGAAAAGATCAAGCATCAACAGGGCGAACGCACTGCCGACCAGCACCAGCTCGGGAGCGAGCGGCGGGAGGTCAGCGGCGGTCAGTGGCAACAGCGGCGAGGTGGTCATCATCAAATCCTGGAATCAATACTCTCGACGGCCCGATTACAGCAGCTTGCTGGATGCGATCTGCATCGCCAGCTTCGCGATCGAGGGCTCCATCAGGTCGGTCAGCGGCTTGGGGTACAGGCCCAGGGCAAGAGTGCCCACGGCGAATACACCCAACACCAGCCACTCGCGACCGTTGATGTCCTTCAGTTCGGCGACATGGGCGTTGGCCACTTCACCGAAGAACACGCGCTTGTACAGCCACAGCGTATACGCCGCGGTGATCACCAGGGTGCTCGCCGCGCCGAGTGCCAGCCACGGATTGCGCTGGAAGCTGGCCATGATGATCATGAATTCACCCACGAACCCGCTGGTACCCGGCAGGCCGGCATTGGCCATGAAGAACAGCATGGCAAAGGTGGCGAACCAGGGCATCACGTTGACCACGCCGCCGTAATCGGCGATGCGGCGGCTGTGCATGCGGTCGTACAGCACGCCGACGCAGGAGAACATCGCGCCGGACACGAAGCCGTGCGAGACCATCTGCACCATCGCGCCCTGCAGGCCCAGACGGGCTGCGTCCGGGTTGCCGGCGTCACGCACCAGCCACATCGCGATGAAGGTACCGAGGGTCACAAAGCCCATGTGCGCGATCGACGAATAGGCGATCAGCTTCTTCATGTCGTCCTGCACCAGGGCGACCAGGCCGACGTAGATCACCGCCACCAGCGACAGTGCGATCACCAGCCAGGCCCACTCATGCGAGGCGTCCGGCACGATCGGCAGGTTGAAGCGCAGGAAGCCGTAGCCACCGATCTTCAGGGCGATGGCAGCCAGGATCACCGAACCGGCGGTCGGCGCTTCCACGTGGGCATCCGGCAGCCAGGTGTGGACCGGGAACATCGGCACCTTGACCGCGAAGGCGATCAGGAACGCGAAGAAGATCCAGGTCTGTTCCTTGCCCGACAGCTGCAGCTGGTACAGGTCGGCCAGCTGGAAGCTGCCGCCCTTCAGGTACAGGTAGATCAGGGCCACCAGCATCAGCACCGAGCCGAGGAAGGTGTACAGGAAGAACTTCAGCGCGGCGTAGATGCGGCGCGGGCCGCCCCAGACACCGATGATCAGGAACATCGGGATCAGCATCGCTTCGAAGAACACGTAGAACAGCATCGCGTCCGTCGCCGAGAAGATACCGACGGTGACACCTTCCAGGATCAGGAAGGCGGCCACGTACTGGTTCACGCGCTTGTCGATCGCGCTCCAGGCACCGATCAGGGCCAGCACCGAGACCAGCGTGGTCAGCAGGATCAGCGCGATCGCGATGCCGTCGACGCCGAGGTTGTAGCCGATGTCGTAGGCGGGGATCCAGGCGCGGGTCTCGACGAACTGCAGCGCGTCGATTCCCGTGTCATAGCCGCTGAGCAGCGACAGGCTGGCCACGAAGGTCAGCACCGCGACGCCCAGGGACGCCCACCGGGCGGTTTGGGCATCCCGGATGGCAAGGATCAATGCACCGCCGATGATCGGCAGCCAGATGAGAACACTAAGTAGGGGCCAGTTCGACACGTCTTCTTATTCCGTACAGGTCATCAACGCAGGTAATGCATCAGGACGCCCAGAAGGGCAATCAGGCCGATGATCATCGCGAAGGCGTAGTGATAGAGGAAACCGGATTGGGTGCGACGCAGCAGGTTGGCCGCCAGATCGATCAGGCGCGCCGAACCGTTGACCACCACACCATCGACCACATTCGTGTCGATCGCGCGCGAAACCTTGCCGAGCTTGATACCGCCGCCGGCGAAACCGCCGATCCAGAGCTTGTCGAAGCCGTACTTGTTCTCCAGCACCGACACGATCGGCGCGAAGGTCTTGCGGGCCTTGCCGGCCAGTTCCGGCTTCCACAGGTAGAACAGTGCCGCCAGCAGGAAGCCGACCACCGTCAGGATGAAGGCCGGGGCCATCATGCCGTGGATCGCGAAGGCCACCGGGCCATGGAACTCTTCGGCCAGCGCACCGATGGTGTTGCGCGCCGGGTCGTAGAAATCAACGATGCCGGTGAAGAACGAATGCACCTGACCCGGGATGGCGGCGTCGGCATGGTGGCCGGCCCAGTCGGTGCCATACAGCATCGGACCGATGCTGAAGAAACCGATGACCATCGAGGGAATCGCCAGCAGGATCAGCGGCAGCGTCACCACCCACGGGGTTTCGTGCGGCTCATGCGCGCCATGGCCGTGGCCATGATCGTCATGATGCGCGTCGCCATGGTGGGCGTCAGCTGCATGCGCGTCGGCGGCGTGATGATCGTCATGGCCATGACCGTGATCGTCATGCGCATCGCGGAAGCGTTCCTTGCCATGGAAGGTCAGGAACAGCAGGCGGAAGCTGTAGAAGCTGGTCACGACCACGCCACCCAGCACTGCCCAGTACCCGTAGGTCGCCACCCAGCTCGAGGACACATGCGCGTGGTGCTGCGCGGCCTCGATGATGGTGTCCTTGGAGTAGAACCCGGAGAAGAACGGGGTACCGACCAGGGCCAGCGTACCGATCCACATGGTGATGAACGTGATCGGCATGTACTTGCGCAGGCCGCCCATCTTGCGCATGTCCTGCTCGTGGTGCATGGCGATGATCACCGAGCCCGCGCCGAGGAACAGCAGCGCCTTGAAGAAGGCGTGGGTCATCAGGTGGAACACGGCGGCCGAATAGGCCGACACACCCAGGGCGACGGTCATGTAGCCCAGCTGGGACAGCGTGGAGTACGCGACAACGCGCTTGATGTCGTTCTGCACGATGCCGATCAGGCCGGTGAAGAACGCGGTGGTGGCACCGATGAACAGCACGAAGTTCAGCGCGGTCTGCGACAGCTCGAACAGCGGCGACATGCGGGTGACCATGAAGATGCCCGCGGTGACCATGGTCGCGGCGTGGATCAGGGCCGAGATCGGGGTCGGGCCTTCCATCGAGTCCGGCAGCCAGACGTGCAGCGGCACCTGGGCCGACTTGCCCATCGCACCGATGAACAGGCAGATGCAGATCACGGTGGCGACCGACCAGATCACCGGCTCGCTCATCACCGGGATGGAGGTGCCGAACAGGTTGATCGTGCCCGACCAGATCTGGATCAGCGCATCCGGGTGGCCCAGCACCTGGGCGTTGGCGAACACGGTGGCGTAATCCAGGGTGCCGAACACCCACAACACACCGGCGATGCCGAGGATGAAGCCGAAGTCACCGACACGATTGACCAGGAAGGCCTTCATGTTGGCGAAGATGGCGGTCGGGCGCTTGAACCAGAAGCCGATCAGCAGGTACGAGACCAGGCCCACCGCTTCCCAGCCGAAGAACAGCTGCAGGAAGTTGTTGCTCATCACCAGGGTGAGCATCGAGAAGGTGAACAGCGAGATATAGCTGAAGAACCGCTGGTAGCCCGGGTCATCCTGCATGTAGCCGATGGTGTACACGTGCACCAGGAAGGACACGAAGGTCACCACGACCATCATCATCGCGGTGAGCTTGTCGACCATGAAGCCGACGTGCGCCGAGTACTGGCCCACTTCGAAGAACGTATAGATGTTCTGGTTGAACGGCTGGGCGCCGCCCCACAGCAGCATGTACAGCACATAGCTGGACAGCACGCAGCTGACCGCCACGCCGAGGATGGTGACCGCCTGCGCGCCAGCGCGACCGACCTGACGACCGAACAGGCCGGCGATGATGCTGCCGAACAGCGGTGCGAGCACCACTGCGATCAACAGACTCTTGGAGAGAGTGATTTCCATCTACGGATCAGCCCTTCAGCGAATCGACTTCGCCGACATTGATGGTGCGGCGAGTACGGAACAGGGTTACCAGGATCGCGAGGCCGATGGCGGCCTCGGCCGCGGCCACGGTCAGGATGAAGAAGACGAACAGCTGTCCGGCCGTATCACCCATCTCACGCGAGAACCCGACGAAATTGATGTTGACCGACAGCAGCATCAACTCGATGGACATCAACAGCACGATGATGTTCTTGCGGTTGAGGAAGATGCCGGCAAGGCTGATGCAGAACAGCACCGCGCCGAGCGCCAGAATGTGGCCAAGCGTGATCATGGCTGCGCCTCCTCGTTGCTGGACGGCTTGATGTTGGTGTGCACGACCGGCTTCTCCGCATCCATCTTGACCACGCGCAGGCGGTCGCTGCCCTTGACCATGGTCTGCTCGGACGGGTTCTGGGTCTTCAGGCCGGTTCGGCGACGCAGGGTCAGCATCACGGCGGCAACCACGGCCACCGTCAGGATGACGGCGGCGAACTCGAACGGCAGCAGGTACTCGGTGAACAGACTGCGGGCCAGCCAGGTGATGTTGGAGGTGTCGGCGGCCAGCGCGGCAGCGTTGTCGGCCGGGAACGGATTGACCGCCCTGCCCTTCACGCCGATCAGCACCAGCATCTGCACGAGCATCGTCACCGCCACCACCAGGCCGAGCGGCAGGTAGCGCACCCAGCCCTCACGCAGGTTGGAGGGATCGATGTCCAGCATCATCACCACGAACAGGAACAGCACCATGACCGCGCCGACGTAGACCAGCACCAGGGCCACGCCCAGGAACTCGGCGCCGACCAGGATCCAGATGCAGGCCACGGAGAAGAAGGTCAGGATCAGGCACAACACGGCATAGACCGGATTGCGCACGCTGATCACCGCCGCGGCGGAAATGCCCGCCACGATGGAGAAGACCCAGAAACTGATATTTACCCAATCCATCATTCGACCTCAGCGGAAAGCGGCATCGGCGGCGCGACGCTCGGCGATCTCGGCTTCAAGCCGATCACCGATGGCCAGCAGCTGCGGCTTGGTAACGATGTTCTCGCCACGGTTCTCGAAGTGGTACTCGAGAATGTGGGTCTCGACGATCGAGTCCACCGGGCAGCTTTCTTCACAGAAGCCGCAGAAGATGCACTTGAACAGATCGATGTCGTAACGGGTGGTACGGCGGGTGCCGTCCTCGCGCTTGGCCGAATCGATGGTGATTGCCAGCGCCGGGCACACCGCTTCGCACAATTTGCATGCGATGCAGCGTTCCTCACCGTTGGGGTAGCGGCGAAGTGCATGCAGACCGCGGAAACGCGGCGACTGCGGGAACTTCTCCATCGGGTACATCAGCGTGTACTTGGGCTTGAAGGCGTACTTCAGGGTCAGCCACAGACCACCGAGCAGCTCCAGGAGCAGCAGGCTTTTGAAGTAATGGGTAATTCGGTTCATCGCTTAGACGCCCTTCTGGATCACGCCGTAAAACACCATCAACGCCGTCACTGCAATCCAGAAGATGGTGAGCGGGATGAAGACCTTCCAGCCCAGACGCATGATCTGGTCGTAACGGAAGCGCGGGAAGCTGGCACGGAACCAGATGTAGGAGCTGGCGAAGAAGAAGACCTTCAGCAGCAGCCACGGCCAGCCGCCCACCCAGATCCACTCAACCCACGGCGCAATGGCCTGGTTGCTGAGCTGGATGTCGAACCAACCTTGGAACGGGCTCAGCCAACCACCGAGGAAGAAGATCGAGATCAGGAAGCTGATCAGGATCATGTTGGCGTATTCGGCCAGGAAGAACAGCGCGAACGCACCACCGGAGTATTCGACCATGTGGCCGGCCACGATTTCCGACTCACCTTCCACGACGTCGAACGGCGCGCGGTTGGTTTCGGCAACCCCGGACACCCAGTACACGATGAACAGCGGGAACAGCGGCAGCAGGAACCAGTCGAACAGACCGGAGTTGCCCGCCTGCGCCATCACGATGTTGCTCAGGTTGAGGCTGCCCGAAGCGATCATCACGCCGACCAGGGCAAAGCCCATCGCGATTTCGTAGCTGATCATCTGCGCCGAGGCGCGCATGGCGCCCAGGAACGCGTACTTCGAGTTGGAGGCCCAACCGGCCAGGATGATGCCGTACACACCCAGCGAGGTCATCGCCAGCAGGTACAGCAGGCCGGCGTTGGCGTTGGAGAGCACGATCCGCGCGTCGAAGGGAATCACCGACCAGGCCGCGAAGGCCGGGCCCAGCGTGATCAGCGGCGCCAGGATGAACATCGCCTTGTGCGAGCTGCTCGGCTGGATGATTTCCTTGAACAGCAGTTTGAAGACGTCGGCGAAGGCCTGGAAGATGCCCATGCCGACATACATCGGGCCATGACGCACGTGCATCCAGCCGATCAGCTTGCGTTCCCAGACCACGTAGAAGGCCACCGAGATGATCACCGGCATGGCGATCACCAGGATCTTCAGGATGATCCAGAGCAGCGCGCCGATGTCGCCCAGTGACAGCAGCCACTGGTGCAGCGGGTCGACCGCGTTCAACAGCAATTCGTTCATGCAGCCACCACCGTTACACGTGCGGCACCCAGCGGCGCGGTTGCACCGTGGCCCGATTCAATCCAGACCGACCCAGCGGCAACGCGGGCGTCGACCACCACCGGCAAGGTGGCACGGCCGGCATCGGTGCCGACCTTGGCCATCTGGCCTTCCACCAACTGCAGGCGGGCAGCGTCGTCGGCGTTGAGCACGATGCGCGGGGCGTTGTTGAGCGGATGCGACTGCAGCGCCTGGGCGCGACGGACCACCGCATCGGTGCGGTAGATCGCAGCGGTCGAGGTCACTTCCAGGCCCTCGCCCGCCACCGGCGTGGCCGCCGACGACGACACGCTGACGCTGACCGGGGCCAGGCTGGCGCGCAGGCCGGCCAGATCGGTGAACTCGAAACCGGCCAGCGACAGTTCGCCGCCCAGTGCACGCAGCACGCGCCAGCCTTCACGCGCCTCGCCCGGGAGCTTGCCGCCGGCACGGGCCGACTGCTCGCGACCATCGAGGTTGGTCAGGGTGGCATCCACTTCCGGCAGCGCGCCGATCGGCAGGATCACGTCGGCGACGTCGCGGGTCGAAGCACAGGCGAACTGGCTGAAGGCCACCACCTGGGCACCGGCCAGTGCCTTGCGGGCAGCAGCGGCGTCGGCGAAGTCCAGGCCCGGCTCGATGCCGTACAGGGCATAAGCCTTGCGCGGCTGCGCCAGCATGGCGTTGACGTCCTTGCCGGCGGGCAGCACGCCGGCGCGGGTCAGACCCACGGCATTGGCGCCCTGCGGAATGCGGCACAGCTTGGCACCGGTCGCGGCGACGAAATCACGCGCGGCAGCGCGGATCGCGGCAGCCTGCGGGTGGTTTTCGGCGATGCCACCGACGATCAGCACGGCGTTGTTCGCGCCCTTGACCGCATCGCGCAGCTCGGCGTTGCCCAGTGCCTCGATGAAGGCCGACGGGGCGACGATCTGCTTGCTGGCCAGCTTGAACGCGAAATCGAAGTCCACCGGATTGACGGCATGGATCTTCGCGTTGCGCGTGGTCTGCGCCTTGCGCAGGCGGGCATGCAGCAGCGGCAGCTCGTGGCGGATGTTGCTGCCGAGCACGACGATGCTGTCCGCGCCTTCGATCTCCGCCAGCGGCAGGCCGAAGACTTCGGCGGTGGCGGCGTCGGAGAAGTCGCGGTTGTTGATTCGGTGGTCGATGTTGGTGGTGCCCAGGCCGGTGGCGAGACGGGCCAGCAACGCGCCCTCCTCGTTGGAGGCCGACGGGTGCACCAGCACGCCGAGGTCGTCACCCTGGTGGGCGGCGAAGATCTCCTTGGCGGCGGCCAGGCCTTCAGCCCAGCTCACTTCCTTCCACTCGCCATTGACCTTGCGCAGCGGCTTGACCGCACGGTCATCGCTGTACAGGCCCTGGTGCGAATAGCGGTCGCGATCGGACAGCCAGCATTCGTTGACCGCTTCGTTGTCGCGCGGCACCGCGCGCAGCACTTCGCCGCGACGCACGTGCAGGAACAGGTTCGAGCCCATCGCATCGTGGTAACCCAGCGACTCGCGTGCGGTCAGTTCCCACGGACGGGCGCGGAACTGGAACACCTTGTTGGTCAGCGCGCCGACCGGGCAGACGTCGACGACGTTGCCGGACAGCTCGGTGGTCAGCGGCTTGCCGTCGTAGGTGCCGATCTGCAGGTTCTCACCGCGGTACATGCCACCCAGCTCGTAGGTACCGGCAACGTCGGCGGTGAAGCGGACGCAGCGGGTGCACTGGATGCAGCGGGTCATTTCGGTGGCGACCAGCGGACCGATGTCCTCGTCGGGCACCACGCGCTTGCGCTCGTTGAAGCGGCTGACCGAACGGCCATAGCCCAGCGAAACGTCCTGCAGCTCGCACTCGCCGCCCTGATCGCAGATCGGGCAGTCCAGCGGGTGGTTGATCAGCAGGAATTCCATCACCGAGCGCTGGAACTTCAGCGCCTTTTCACTGCGGGTGGCGACCTTCATGCCATCCATGACCGGCGTGGCGCAGGCCGGTGCCGGCTTGGGCGACTTTTCCACGTCGACCAGGCACATGCGGCAGTTGGCGGCGATCGGCAGCTTCTCGTGGTAGCAGAAGCGCGGGATCGGAATGCCGGCCTTGTCGGCGGCCTGGATGATCATCGAGCCCTTGGGCACGACCAGGGACTGGCCGTCGATTTCGACGGTCACATGATCCGGTGGCACACTCGGGTTTACGGGTTGCGCGCTCATGCGGCGGCTGCCTCCACCTTCTTGCCGTCAACCATCGAATGACCGTTGACGATGTAGTACTCGAATTCGTCCCAGAACTGGCGCAGGAAGCCCTGGATGGGCCATGCCGCCGCTTCACCGAACGCACAGATGGTGTGGCCTTCAATCTGGCCGGCCACCGTCTTCAACTGATGCAGGTCTTCCATCGTGGCCTTGCCGGCGACGATGCGCTCCAGCACGCGGTGCATCCAGCCGGTGCCTTCACGGCACGGGGTGCACTGCCCACAGGATTCCTTGTGGAAGAACTGGCTGATGCGGCAGGCGAACTTGACGCAGCAGACGCTGTCATCGAGCACCACGATGGCGCCCGACCCCAGACCGGTGCCCAGGGCACGCAGGGTGTCGTAGTCCATCTGCAGGCCCTTGAGCTCCTCAGCCTTCAGCACCGGCATCGAGACGCCGCCCGGGACCGCGCCCTTGAGCGTGCGGCCCGGCTTCAGACCACCGGCCATTTCCAGCAGGTCGTCGAAGGTGGTGCCCAGCGGCACTTCGAAGTTGCCGCCCTTCTGCACGCAGCCGGAGACCGAGAAGATCTTCGGGCCGCCGTTCTTGGTCAGGCTCAGGCCCTGGAACCACTCCGGACCGTTGCGGATGATCGCCGGCACCGAGGCATAGGTCTCGGTGTTGTTGATCGTCGACGGCTTGCCGTACAGGCCGAAGTTGGCCGGGAACGGCGGCTTGTAGCGCGGCTGGCCCTTCTTGCCTTCCAGCGATTCCATCAGCGCGGTTTCTTCGCCGCAGATGTACGCGCCGGCGCCCAGGGCACCGTAGATGTCGATGTCCACGCCACTGCCGAGGATATCCTTGCCCAGCCAGCCGTTCGCATACGCATCGGCCAGGGCCTGCTCGAAGTTCTCGAACGGCTCGTGGTGGAACTCACCACGCAGGTAGTTGTAGCCCACGGTCGAGCCGGTGGCGTAGCAGGCGATCGCCATGCCTTCCACGACCGAATGCGGGTTGTAACGCAGGATGTCGCGGTCCTTGCAGGTCCCCGGCTCGGATTCATCCGAATTGCACAGGATGTACTTCTGCATCGAGCCCTTGGGCATGAAGGACCACTTCAGGCCGGTCGGGAAGCCCGCGCCGCCACGGCCGCGCAGGTTGGACTGCTTGACCATCTCGATGACCTGCTCCGGCGAGATCTTCTCTTCGAGGATCTTGCGCAGGGCGGCGTACCCGCCGGTCTTGAGGTAGTTTTCATACGACCACGGGGTGTCGTAATGCAGCGTGGTGTAGACCACCTGGTGCGGCAACGGTGCGGGACCGACCGGACCACTGGGTGCGTGATGATGTGCCATGTCTTACTCCAACCCGTCCAGCAGCTCGTCGACTTTCTCGACGGTCAGGCGCTCGTGGTAATGGCCGTTGATGACCATCATCGGCGCACCGGCGCAACCGGCCAGGCATTCTTCTTCGCGCTTGAGGTAGATGCGGCCATCGGCGGTGGACTGACCGGTCTTGCAGCCAAGCTTCTTCTCGGCATGCGCGACCAGGTCTTCGGCGCCGTTCAACCAGCAGCTGATGTTGGTGCAGAAAGCGACGTTGTGGCGGCCGACCTTCTCCAGTTCGAACATCGAGTAGAAGCTGGCGACCTCGTAGGCCCACACCGGCGGCAGATCCAGGTACTTGGCGACGCCGGCGATCAGCTCGTCGGTCAGCCAGCCAGCATTCTGTTCCTGTGCGGCGTGCAGGCCCTGCAGGACGGCCGAGCGCTTGCGATCCGGCGGGAACTTGGCCAGCCAGTGATCGATGTGCGCACGGGTCTTGTCACTCAAGACCACCATCGGGTCGACGTCGCGCGCCGCCTCGAAATTACCTGTCGCCTTCATCGGCCGACCTCAGCGAATACGAAATCGTTAAAAACCAGAACCTGCAGCGCCGGCAGCAGCCGGCGGGTGTCAGGCATCGTGCAAGCGGATGCGATCACCGGTCCACCTCACCGAACACCAGATCGTAGGTGCCGATCATGGCCACTACGTCGGCGAGCATGTGCCCGCGCACGACCGAGTCGATCGAGGACAGATGGGCGAAGCCCGGCGCGCGCAGATGCACGCGGAACGGCTTGTTGGCACCATCGGACATCAGGTAGCAGCCGAACTCGCCCTTGGGCGCTTCGACGGCGGCGTAGGTTTCGCCGGCCGGGACGCAGTAGCCTTCACTGAACAGCTTGAAGTGATGGATCAGCGCTTCCATGTCGTCCTTCATGTCTTCGCGGCTGGGCGGCGCGACCTTGAAGTTCTTGACCATGACCGGACCCGGGTTGGCCTTCAGCCAGGTGACGCACTGCTTGATGATGCGGTTGGATTCGCGCATCTCGGCCACGCGGCACAGGTAACGGTCGTAGCAGTCACCTTCCTTGCCGAGCGGGATGTCGAACTCGACCGCATCGTACTTGGCATACGGCTGCTTCTTGCGCAGATCCCAGGCAATGCCCGAACCGCGCAGCATCACGCCGGTCATGCCCCAGGCATGGGCCAGTTCCGGGGTGACCACGCCGATGCCGACCGTACGCTGCTTCCAGATACGGTTGTCGGTCAGCAGGGTTTCGTATTCGTCGACGCGCTTGGGGAACTCGACAGTGAAGTTCTCCAGGAAGTCCAGCAGCGAACCTTCGCGCGAGGCGTTGAGGTTCTTCAGGGCCTTGCCCTTGTGCCAGCGCGATTCCTTGTACTTGGGCATGTGGTCCGGCAGGTCGCGGTAGACGCCGCCCGGACGGTAGTACGCCGCGTGCATGCGCGCGCCGGAGACCGCTTCGTAGCAGTCCATCAGCTCTTCGCGTTCGCGGAAGGCGTACAGCATGACCGCCATCGCGCCCAGATCGAGCGCGTTGGAACCCAGCCACATCAGGTGATTCAGGATGCGGGTGATTTCGTCGAACATGGTGCGGATGTACTGCGCACGCTCCGGCGCCTCGATCCCCATCAGGGTCTCGATCGCGCGCACGTAGGCGTGCTCGTTGCACATCATCGACACGTAATCCAGGCGATCCATGTAGCCGATCGACTGGTTGAACGGCTTTGACTCGGCCAGCTTTTCGGTACCACGGTGCAGCAGGCCCACGTGGGGGTCGGCACGCATGATGGTTTCGCCGTCCATTTCCAGGATCAGGCGCAGCACACCGTGCGCGGCCGGATGCTGCGGACCGAAGTTCATCGTGTAGTTGCGGATTTCCTGGCGAAGTTCGGCCGGGTTGCTCGCAAAGGCCTGGCTGGCCTGGGTGAATTCACTCACTTGCTTGCCTCCGACTGCGCGGTTTCACCGGCAGCGGTCTGGAAACGGGCGTCGTCACGGATCACGCGCGGCACGCCGACACGCGGTTCGACCGAGGTCACCGGTTCATAGATGACGCGCTGTTTTTCTTCGTCGTAGCGCACTTCGACGTTGCCGATCAGCGGGAAATCCTTGCGGAACGGATGGCCGACGAAGCCATAGTCGGTCAGGATCCGGCGCAGGTCCGGGTGGCCTTCGAAGATCACGCCGAACAGATCGAACGCTTCGCGTTCGAACCAGTTCAGGCCCGGCCAGATATTGGTCAGCGAGGCGACCACCGGCAGCTCCTCGTTCGGCGCAAAGCAGCGGATGCGCATCGTGAGGTTGTGCTGATAGGAACGCAGCTGGGCGACCACGGCGAAACGCTGCAGCGGGATCGGCTGCGGCTGGGCGCCATCGCTGGTTTCGCGGGTGGGGAATTCACCCCAGGCGAAACGACCGACGGACTTGCCCTCGACGCCACGGCTGAAACCCTGGGACGACACGTCGGCCGTATCCCATTCGTCGCTGCCGTAGCCGAGATAATCCAGGCCGCACAGGTCAACGGCCTGCTCGAAACCGAATTCGTCGCGCAGCGCCAGAGCGGTGGCATGCCAGTCAGCGGCGGGCACTTCCAGCGTCACTTCGCCGCGGGGTTCGACCACGAAGACCTGCGCACCTGCGAAACGTGCGGAAAGTCGGTCGATGAAGGAATGTGCTTGCTCTGCCATGGGGGCTTGGCGTGCTCTTGTCAGGAGGGATGTCAGCGGGCGATGGTCTGCGTACGCCAGATCTTCTTCTGCAACTGCAGGATCCCGTACACCAGCGCTTCGGCGGTAGGTGGGCAGCCGGGGACATAGATGTCCACCGGCACCACGCGGTCACAGCCACGCACTACTGCATAGGAGTAGTGGTAGTAGCCGCCACCGTTGGCGCAGCTGCCCATCGAAATGACCCACTTCGGGTCCGGCATCTGGTCATAGACCTTGCGCAGGGCCGGAGCCATCTTGTTGACCAGGGTGCCGGCCACGATCATCACGTCGGACTGACGCGGTGACGGGCGGAACACCACACCGTAACGGTCAAGATCCAGGCGCGCCGCACCGGCGTGCATCATTTCCACTGCGCAGCAGGCCAGACCAAAGGTCATCGGCCACATCGAACCGGTACGCGCCCAATTCAACAGCGCATCCACGCTGGTGGTCACGTAGCCCTTTTCGAGCAGGGGGTTATCGCCTTCGGGGCGCAGGATGTCATCGACCCGCCCTTCCGGGACCGGGTTGTTCATCAGGCCGTCGAGCGTCTGAATTACTCCCATTCCAGCGCTCCCTTCTTCCAGACGTAAATGAAACCGAGGAAAAGCATGCCTACGAAGAGGCCCATCGTGACCAGCGAACGTGCGCCCAGCTCCATGAAGACCTGGGTCCACGGCACGATGAAGATGATTTCCAGATCAAATACGATGAACTGAATCGCGATCAGGTAGTAGCGCACATCGAACTTCATGCGCGCGTCCTCGAAAGCCTCGAAGCCGCATTCGTACGGCGAGAGCTTTTTAAGATCAGGACGTCGGGGACCGAGGAATCGGCCAACCAGCATCAGCGCAACGCCGATACCGGTGGCAACGATCAGAAACAGCAGAGACGGCAAATATTCGGCCAGCACAGCGATTCTCTCTTGCCTCTGCCGCTGCGCCTGCAGGCGCTTTGGCATGGGGGAGTGGACGGATACCGCTACCTGGCGCTTTGCGCGCCAGACGAACCCGCTTACAAACAAATGGTGCCCAAGAGGGGACTCGAACCCCTACGACTCTCGTCGCTACCACCTCAAGGTAGTGCGTCTACCAATTCCGCCACCTGGGCTTACGATCGCACCGGTTGTTCTCCAGTGCGCCGCATATTGTAACCGTCTTCAGCGAGTCTGGGTGCCTTCCGAAGGCTTTTCTTCACCAGATTTCGGAGTTTCTGCCTGAGCCGGCACAGTGGCCGACGGAACAGGCTGCTGCGCCGGGGTTTCCGGGGCCTTCGGCACGGCCGGAAGCTCGCCTGCCGGTGCGGCCGGCGCAGTGGCGGCCGGGGCCGACATCAGGCCGAGGTCCTGCTGCGCTGCCGGGCGCGAGCCATGGCTGGCGTACCAGGCCATGAAGAGGCTGATGCCGAAGAACACCACGGCCAGCCACTTGGTCGACTTGGACAGGAAGTTGGACGCGCCACGCGCGCCGAACACGGTGCCCGAGGCGCCGGCACCGAAACCCGACCCTGCGGCCGCGCCGGAACCACGCTGCATCAGGATGAGCGCGATCATGGCCACTGCGACCAGCACGTAGACCACATTGAGGATCAACATCAGCATTTCGAATCCGTCCTCGGACATGTCGTGCCGGCGGTTGGGCCGACAACGTAACTAATTAGCGCCCCGCCGCCGCGGCAGCGATGGCAAGGAAGTCCGCGGCCACCAGGGAGGCGCCGCCCACCAGCCCACCATCGACATCGGGCTGTGCGAACAGTTCCGCGGCGTTGTCGGGCTTCACGCTGCCGCCATAGAGGATCGACAGTGAATCCGCAATTCTAGCATCCAGCTTGGCCACTTCGCCACGGATGAACGCGTGGACCTGCTGGGCCTGCTCCTTGGAGGCGGTCCGGCCGGTACCGATGGCCCAGACCGGCTCATAGGCGACCACGGCCTGGGCAAAGCCGGCGGCACCCACCAGTTCCAGCACCGGGGCCAGCTGCGAGGCGATGACCGCCTCGGTCTGGTTGGCTTCACGCTGCTCGAGGGTTTCGCCGACGCACAGGATCGGGGTCAGCCCGGCATGCAGGGCGGCGGCGAACTTGCGCGCGACCAGTTCGCTGCTTTCGGCGTGGTACTGGCGGCGTTCGGAGTGACCGACCAGGCCGTAGCGGGCGCCGACTTCGGCCAGCATGGTGGCCGAGACCTCACCGGTGTAGGCGCCCTTTTCATTGCTGCTGACGTCCTGGGAGCCGAAAGCGACGGCGCGGCCTTCGAAGGCTTCGACCAGTTCGCCCAGGTACGGCAGTGGCGGCAGGACGACGACTTCGACGCCCGGCAGCGGGAGGTCGGCAACCAGGTCACTGACCAGGTCGGTGGCGAATTGGCGGCTGCCGTGCAGCTTCCAGTTACCGGCGACGATCTTGCGGCGCATGGCGGGGGCTCCTTTGGGTATCAGCCGGCCATGATAACGGATGCAACGAAATGGCGCGGGCGGGAAAACGCTTACATTTCAATTGGATATTTATTTTTCACTGCGGGCGGACGTGAAAAGCAACGGCGACGGCAGCGGTAGAGGTGCCCACCCTCTGACAGTGTGTCGGCTTGCGTGGGACAGCTATGTGCCGGGGCGGCATTGCGGCGGGGCGGCATTGAGTCCGCCCTGCCCTCCGGCGAGTAAAATCTGTCGGGGGCGCCATGCCCAGCCGGGACCGTCGGGCGCCATGGATGGCGCACGTCGAGCCCCCATGGACGGGTATACGGCGCGTCCCGGCTGGGCATGGCGGCGCTTGCCCAACACGGGCAGCAAATAGCCGACTGCAGCCGGGCCAACATTGTCTGGAGCCGGCCAGCCAGTGGCCGGCACTACGCAGAATGAAGAAGGCCGCCTTTCGGCGGCCTTCGTGGCTTACTTCAGCTTGATCTCGCGCAGGCGCTCTTCCAGGAAGCCATGGGCGGTGATCGGCTCCGGGTAGCGGCTCGGGTTTTCCGGGGTGATGCAGGTCGGCAGCACGTCGATCAGGAAATCCGGGTTCGGGTGCAGGAAGAACGGCACCGAGTAGCGTGGCTGGCGCGCCTGTTCGCCCGGGGGATTGACCACGCGGTGGATGGTGGACGGGTACACGTGGTTGGTCAGGCGCTGCAGCATGTCGCCGATGTTGACCACGATGGTGTCCGCGTCCGAGGTGAACGGCACCCACTTGCCCTCGTGCGACTGCACTTCCAGGCCGGCGGCGCTGGCGCCGACCAGCAGGGTGATGAAGTTGATGTCGCCATGGGCACCGGCGCGCACGTTCGGGATGTTTTCGGCGGTGATCGGCGGGTAATGGATCGGGCGCAGGATCGAATTGCCGTTGTTGGTCTTGTCCGCGAAGAAGTCTTCGGGCAGGCCGATGTGCAGGGCCAGCGCCGACAGCACCCGCGAGCCCAGCGCGTCCAGGGCCTGGTAGATCCCGTAGCCGCGCTCGCGGAAGCCCGGGACCTCGCTCGGCCACAGGTTGGGGGCCATCACGTCACGGTACGGGGAGTCGTCCGGGATTTCCCGGCCGATGTGCCAGAACTCTTTCAGATCGAAGTGCTGCGAGCCCTTGGCGGTCTCCACGCCGAAGGCCGTGTAGCCGCGCGCGCCACCGCTGCCCGGCACGTGGTACTGGCGCTTGGTCTCTTCGGGCAGCGCGAAGAAGGCCTTGAAGACCTCGTAGGCGGCGTCGATATCGGCCTGCGGAATGCCGTGGTTGCGGATGCCAGCAAAGCCCCATTCGCGGTAGGCCGCACCCAGTTCGGCCACGAACGCGTCGCGGTCGGTGTCAAAACGGGTGATGTCGAGGGTGGGGATCTGGCTCACAGCGATTCCTGCTTGTTCATGGTGGTCGGTGGGCCAGCTGTGGCCCGGCTGAACATTGTGCCAGATCGGGCCAACCCCGCCACCGATACATTGATACAAACCGATACAATGCGCGCGCCCAGACGGCCAGAACGGGCCAACGGCGACGCTCACGCGCCGCCCCCTTTACTCCTTGCGTCGCCCGGTCCGCCTGATGGTTGCCCTGCCCTCCCCCTCATCGCCGATGGCGTTGCGCTGGCTCACGCCGGCAGGGCCGACCCCATGGCCGGTGTGCCCGCACGACCTCCTACCCACGGCACCGCACAGCGCATGGGATGCGTTGGCGCGATCCCGCAGGCAATGACGATGGCCGCCCGCGTCTGCCGCGGGCGCTTTTCCACACATGGACTGTCCACCGATGAACGCTCCACTGAAAATTCTCCATACCGAGGCTGCCAAAGGATTTGGCGGGCAGGAGATCTACATCTACCGCCACATGCTGGCCATGCGCGACCGCGGCCATGACGTCTCGCTGCTGTGCCAGCCCGGTGCCCGCCTGGGCGAGATGGCGCGCGAAGCCGGCTTTACCGTGCACGCGCTCAAGATGGGCGGCCTGCTGCGGATGCTGCGCGGGATCTGGTCGGTCTCACGCCTGGTGCGCCGCCAAGGCTACGACGTGGTCAACACGACCAGCCGCCGCGACAGCCTGATCGCCGCCGCCGGCGCCCGGCTGGGCGGCACCCCGCTGGTGGTGCGCTCGCGCCACCTGATGAGCCCGATCAACTCGCTGCTGACCTACACCGGCCTGCCCCATCGGGTGATGACCGTGAGCAGCTTCGTCAAGAAGCTGATGGTCAGCCGCGGCATCGCCGATGCGCACGTCGGTATCGTCCCGCCGATCGCGGTGCCGCCGCAGTGGTCGCAGATCGCCAAGCGCGATCCGTGGCAGTGCCTGCAGGATACCCGCGCCGAAGTGCGCGCCGAGCTCGGCTTCAGCGACGAGCAGATCGTGGTGGGGTGTGTGGCGGTGCTGCGCGAGCCCAAGGGCCACCTGGAACTGCTGCAGGCCATGGCACCGCTGTGCCGCGCCGATCCGCGCGTGCAACTGGTGATCGTCGGTGACGGCCAGCCAGTGATGGACCGCCTGACCGCCCTGCGCGAGCAGCTCGGTATCTCCGCGCAGGTCCATCTGCTCGGCTACCGCCAGGGTGCTTGCCGGCTGATGACCGGCTTCGATATCTTCGCGCTCGCTACGCACAAGGAAGCGGCCGGCACGGTCTTCCTCGAGGCGGCCTACGTTGGCGTGCCGATCGTGGCCACGCGCGTGGGCGGCGTGCCGGAAATGGTGGTGGAAGGCAGCAATGCCCTGCTCGCGCCACTGGGCGACCAGGCTGCGCTGACCCACGCACTGCGCACCTTGATCGAGCAGCCCGACCGCCGCCAGCAGATGGGCCTGGCGGGCTGGGAATGGATGCGCAGTGCCCACCGTTTCACCCCGACCGGTCACACTGAAGCGACCGAACACTATTACCACCAGTGGTTGAAGGAACTGGGCCATGGCCAACGCTAGATCCGTCCCGGTGCTGATGCACCACCATGTCTCCCCATCCCCGGGGATGATCACGGTCTCGCCGGAGAATTTCGAAAGCCAGATCGCCTGGCTGGCGGCCAACGGCTGGACCTCGCTGACGCTGGACCAGTACGCCGATTTCCTCGCCGGCAAGCCGACGCCCGCCAAGTCGATCGTGATCACCTTCGATGACGGCTACCTGGACAACTGGGTGTACGCGCACCCGATCCTGGCCAAGTACGGCATGCATGCGGTGGTGTTCGTGGTGACCGGCTGGATGGGCGAAGGCGATGTCCGCCCGCATGCGGGCCAGGCCGGTGCCACCCTGCCCGCGACACCGGACCATCGTGGTTGCGAGGCGGCGATCCTGCGCGAGAACCGCCCGGACGAGGTGATGATGCGCTGGAGCGAAGCACGCGAGATGATCGCCGCCGGTACCTTCGAGGTGCACTGCCACACCCATACCCATACCCGCTGGCTCAAGCAGGGCATCTCCCGCGAGCACAAGCGCCAGGGCATCAGCGGCGACCTCTCGGTGGCCCGCGAAGTACTGCAGCAGCAGCTGGGCGAGGTCTCGGACACCCTGTGCTGGCCCTATGGCGACTTCGACGAAGACTACGTGCAGATCGCGCGGGCGCAGGGCTTCAAGTACCTGCATACCACCCACCCGTTCGGCCGCAATGTGGTGGGCGGCGATCCGGAGCACATCTACCGGTTCGCGATCCGCGACCGGCCGGCGAGCTGGCTGCGCAAGCGCATCGCCTACAGCTACCACCCGCTGATCGCGCCGCTGTTCAACCGCTTCAAGGCGAAGAAAAAGAAAATGGTGCCGGGGCCGTAACGCGCCGGCCTGCTGCAACGAAAACGCCCCGGTTTCCCGGGGCGTTTTCAGTTTCCGGCATCACTGCCCGGCTCAGGCCGCGGCGGCCGCCTTCACCGCCGCCGAGAGGCTGTCCAGCGTGGACTGCATCAGCTCGGTGCTGTCCGCCTCGACGGTGACACGCACCACCGGCTCGGTGCCGGAGGGCCGCAGGAACGCGCGGCCGCGCCCTTTCACCGCCTGCTGCGCAGCTGCCAGCGCGGCCTGCACGCTCTCGGCCTGCACGGTCGCCTTGGCAGCGCCCTGCAGACGCACGTTGACGGTCTTCTGCGGCACCTTGTTGAGCACCGACAGCACCTGGCGCAGCGAGGTGCCGTCACGGCGCAGCACTTCCAGCACCTGCAGCGCACTGACGATCGCATCACCGGTGGTGGCGCGATCCAGGCACAGCAGGTGACCGGAGGCTTCGCCGCCAAGCACGCCGTTGTTTTCGACCAGTGCCTGATGCACGTAGCGGTCACCGACGTTGCTGCGCTGGAACGGG
The DNA here is from genome assembly GCF_052232875.1 of Stenotrophomonas sp. PUT21. NCBI lineage: Bacteria > Pseudomonadati > Pseudomonadota > Gammaproteobacteria > Lysobacterales > Lysobacteraceae > Stenotrophomonas > Stenotrophomonas sp. PUT21. The sequence continues at coordinate 2,642,556 of NZ_CP197645.1, forward strand.
ATATTCAAGCGTTCCAGGGCCTGCTCCAGGCCGAAGTTGGTCATCAGCGTGCCGACCACCGGGCCATGCAGGCGACCGCTGCGCTGCCAGGCCTGGGCCAGCACGAACAGCAGGTCATCGCCATCGACCGGGTTGCCCTGGTCATCGGCCATCAACACGCGGTCGCCATCGCCATCGAAGGCGATGCCGAAATCGGCGCCGACCTCGCGCACTTTCGCGGCCAGGTTGTCGATGTGCATCGAGCCGACGCCATCGTTGATGTTCAGGCCGTTGGGCGCATCGCCGATGCTGACCACCTCGGCGCCCATCTCGCGGAACAGCAGCGGGGCAACGTGGTAGGTGGCACCGTGCGCGCAGTCGAGCACGATCTTCAGCCCACGCAGGTCGAAACCGCGCGGCACGCTGGCCTTGCAGAACTCGATGTAGCGACCGACCGCATCGCGCGCACGCATGGCCTTGCCCAGCCGCTCGGATTCGACCGTGGTGAACGGCGCATCGAGCGCGGCTTCCAGCGCCAGCTCGGTGGCGTCATCGAGCTTCTCGCCATCGGCGGAGAAGAACTTGATGCCGTTGTCGTAGTGCGGGTTGTGCGAGGCGCTGATAACGATGCCTGCATCCGCACCGAGGGTGCGGGTGAGGAAGGCCACGGCGGGCGTCGGCATCGGGCCGAGCAGCTGCACGTCCGCACCGGCGGCGACCAGCCCGGCCTCCAGCGCGGCTTCGAACATGTAGCCGGAGATGCGCGTGTCCTTGCCGATCACCACCACCGGGCGATGCCCGTTGCGTTCGGTCAGCGCGCGCCCGAGCGCATTGCCCAGGCGCAGCACGAAATCGGCGGAGATGACGCCCTCACCGACCTTGCCGCGGATGCCGTCGGTGCCGAAATACTTGCGCGACGCCATCAGGCCGCCGCGTCCGGTGCGGGCGCCGGCTGGCGTGCCAGCATGGCCAGGATCTCAGACAGGCGATCGCGCATCTCGCGACGGTCGCAGATCTGATCGATCGCGCCGTGCTCGAGCAGGAACTCCGAGCGCTGGAACCCTTCCGGCAGCTTCTCGCGCACGGTCTGCTCGATCACGCGCGGGCCGGCGAAGCCGATCAGTGCCTGCGGCTCGGCGATGTTGATGTCGCCCAGCATTGCGAACGACGCCGACACGCCACCGGTGGTCGGGTGGGTCAACACCGAGATGTACGGCAGGCCGGCGTCGCGCAGGCGCCCCAGCGCGGCCGAGGTCTTGGCCATCTGCATCAGCGAGAACAGGCCTTCCTGCATGCGCGCGCCGCCGCTGGCGGAGAAGCACACGTAGGGCGCGCCGATCTCCAGCGCCTTTTCCGCGGCCAGCGAGAAACGCTCACCGACCACCGAGCCCATCGAGCCGCCCATGAAGGCGAAATCGAAGGCCGAGGCGACCAGCGGGCGGCCCTTCATCATTCCCTGCATGGCGATCAGTGCGTCGTACTCGCCGGTGTTCTTCTGCGAAGCCTTGATGCGCTCGCTGTACTTCTTCTGGTCCTTGAACTTGAGCAGGTCCGTCGGCCCCAGGCGCGCACCGATCTCGGTGGTGCTGTCCGCATCGAACAGCGCGGCCAGGCGCGCACGCGCGCGAATGGCCATGTGGTGACCACACTTGGGGCAGACTTCCAGGTTCTCTTCCAGCTCAGGACGGTAGAGCGCGCTGCCGCAGCTGCTGCACTTCTCCCACAGGCCCTCGGGGACGCTGCGCTTCTTGCTGGGGACGTTGTCGGTGCGGATGCCAGACGGCATCAACTTGCTGAGCCAACTCATGCGGGATGCTACTTCCGTTCAGGGCGGCCCGGGGGCCGCAAAGGCGGACAGTCTAGCTCACCGTTTCCATGCTCGGGCACCCCCCGGCGGTTGCCGGGGGGCTGACGTAAACCATTCTGGTACGTACGTTTACGTGCTTCAGGCGGCGTCGAGGGCGCGTCGCAGCGGCGTGAGGAATGCCTGCGCGGTCTGTGCCGCGGCCGTGGCATTCGGCGCCTGGCCCAATGCAGCCACCAGCGCGCTGCCCACCACCACGCCATCGGCCTCCACGGCCATGGCCGCGGCACTGGCCGCATCCTTGATGCCGAAGCCCGCCACCACCGGCACGCTGGAGCGGCGGCGCAGATCACGCAGGCGGGCACTGGCAGCGCTGCTGTCCAAGCGCTCGGACGCCCCGGTCACACCGGCGAAGCTGACGTAGTACAGGTAGCCCTGGGCCATCGCGGACAGGGTATCCAGTCGGGTATCGGCGGTCGTCGGCGAGGCCAGCAGGATCAGCGCCAGGCCCGCCGCGGTGAAGATCTCGCGGGTTTCGGCCGCTTCTTCCGGCGGCAGATCAACCAACAGGATGCCGTCCACGCCCGCGGCGATGGCGGACTGCGCGAAGCGGGCCGTGCCGTGGATCTCGATCGGATTGAGGTAGCCCATCAGCACCACCGGCGTGGTGGCGTCGTCGTTGCGGAACGCAGCGACGGTTTCCAGCACATAGCGCAGCCCTGCCCCCCGCGCCAGCGCACGCTCGGAGCTGCGCTGGATGGTCGGGCCATCGGCCATCGGGTCGGAGAACGGCACCCCCAGTTCGATGACGTCCGCACCGGCGGCGGCCAGCGCATGCATCACCGGCACGGTGGCGTCCAGGCCCGGATCGCCGGCCGTGATGAAGGGAATCAGCGCCTTGCGACGTTCATCGCGCAGGCGGGCAAAACAGGCATCGATACGGTCCACGGACATCTCAGGCACATCCTTCAATCAGTTCAACGGCGCCACTGGCGCCCCAGTACAGCTTCGATATCACCCCGTCGAAGATCTCCAGCCGGATCGCCAGATCCGAGCCGGGGTCCTGCCAGGTCAGGTATTCGCCCGTTTCCGGGTCATAGGCATGCGGCGCGCGGGTGCTGCCGGGCGGCAGGCGCTTGAGCGCTTCATCCAACGTCATGCCCAGGCGCAGGCCGAACGGCCCCGGCTGGGTGATGGCCTCGTAGGACTCCTCGATCGGGGCCAGCTCGAAGCGCTGCACGTGGTCATCCTCGACCATCATCGAGACGCCTTCGGGCAGATTGCCCCGCTCGTAGTATTCGCAGGCACCGCCGGGCTCGCCTTCGCTCAGGCCGGCCGAATGCCACGGGCCATCGGCAGCGAGCTCGGTGAAGCGCTGCCCGATCAGCACATCGCCGGCGTGATCCAGCGCGACCGAGACCACCGACGGCGCGGCCTCGTCGACAACGGCAGCCTCCGCTGCGGCCGGCGGCGGCGGCTCATCCTCGATCGGGCGGTTGGCGATGTCATCGTCATTGCTGGCCAGTTGCCGCGCCGGCGCAACCGCGCCCACCGCTGCAGCAGGCGCCGGCAATACCGGCGGATCCGGCGGCGTACATCCGGTCAGGCCGACCACCATCAGCAGCGCACTTCCCTGGCGCAGCAGCGGATTCACAGGACCAGACCCTCGCGTGCGGCGATGGTATGCACGTCCTTGTCGCCACGGCCGGACAGGTTGCACAGCACCAGCTTGTCGCGCGGCAGATCGCGCGCGATCTTGATCGCCTGGGCCACCGCATGGCTGGATTCCAGCGCCGCCAGGATGCCTTCGCTGTGCGCCAGCTGGTGGAACGCGGCGAGCGCTTCGTCATCGGTGATGCCGACGTACTCGGCGCGCCCGGCATCGGCCAGGAAGGCGTGCTCCGGGCCGACGCCCGGATAGTCCAGACCGGCCGAGACCGAATGGGTTTCGGTGATCTGGCCGTCGTCGTCGCAGATCACATAGGTGCGGTTGCCATGCAGCACGCCCGGGCGGCCGGCCGCGATGGAGGCGGCATGGCGGCCGGTCTGGATGCCATCGCCAGCCGCTTCGGCGCCGACGATGCGCACGTCGCGATCGTTGAGGAACGCATGGAACAGGCCGATCGCATTGCTGCCGCCGCCGACGCAGGCAGTGATCGCATCGGGCAGTCTGCCGTAATCGGTGAGCATCTGCGCGCGCGCCTCGCGGCCGACGATGGCGTTGAAATCGCGCACCATGCGCGGGTACGGATCCGGGCCGGCCACCGTGCCGATGATGTAGAAGGTGTCGCGCACATTGGTGACCCAGTCGCGCATGGCTTCGTTGAGCGCGTCCTTGAGCGTGGCCGAGCCGGAGGTGACCGGCACCACCGTCGCGCCGAGCAGCTTCATGCGGTAGACGTTGATCTTCTGCCGCTCGATGTCGGTGGCGCCCATGTACACCACGCACTCCAGGCCCAGGCGGGCGGCCACGGTGGCACTGGCCACACCGTGCTGGCCGGCCCCGGTCTCGGCGATGATGCGCTTCTTGCCCATCCGCGCGGCGAGCAGCGCCTGGCCGATGGTGTTGTTGATCTTGTGCGCGCCGGTGTGGTTCAGATCCTCACGCTTGAGCAGGATCTGCGCGCCGCCCACCTGCTGGCTGAGCCGCTCGGCGTGGTAGATCGGGCTGGGCCGGCCCACGTAATGGGTGAGGTCCTTGTCGTAGGCGGCGATGAAGGCCGGATCGCGGCGCGCCTGGTCATAGGCGGCGGCCAGTTCCTGCAGCGGCCCGATCAGGGTCTCGGCGACGAAACTCCCGCCGTAGCGGCCGAAATGGCCGTTGGCATCGGGGTAGGCATGGAAATCGACGATGGGGGAGACGGGGGAGGCAGACATAGCGAGACAGCCGGTGGAGACAGGCTGCCAATTTAACGCACCTGTCATGACAGGAATATCGATAATATCTGTCACGACCTGTTAGGAAAACTCACATGACCGACGGACCATTGCCCCCGCTCAATGCCCTGCGCAGCTTCGAGGCCGCTGCTCGTCTGGGCGGGGTCGGCCGGGCGGCCGAGGCCCTGCATGTCACCCATGGCGCGATTAGCCGCCAGCTGCGCCTGCTGGAGGAACATCTGGGTGTCGCGTTGTTCCAGCGCGAGGGACGTGGCCTGCGCCTGACCCGCGCCGGTGAGGACCTGCAGGCAGCTTGCCAGGGTGCCTTCGATCAGATCCGCGACGCGGTGGTGGCGCTCAAGCGCCAGCAGCGGCCCGACGCGCTGGTGCTCGGCTGCAGTGGCAGCATCCTGGCGCGCTGGATGATTCCGCGCCTGCAAACTCTGCAGAGCGCCCTGCCCCAACTGCCGCTGCACTGGTCTGCCCAGGACGGCAGCTTCACCGCCGACCAGCAAAGCCTGGATGCGGTGCTGTTGCTGGCCCAGCCGCCGTGGCCGCGTGGCTGGCAGGTGCGGGAGCTGGCGCCGGAGCGCGTGGGCGTGGTGATCAGCCCCCACCACCCGGCAGCGGCACGGTTGCGCCATCAGCCACCGTCAGCGTTGCTGGCCGAGCCCCTGCTGCATACCACGTCGCGCCCGCAGGCATGGCCGGCATGGGCGCTGTCGCATGGGCTGGACCCTGCGCAGTTGCAGCTGGGCAGCGGCTTCGAGCATCTCTACTACCTGCTGGAAGCCGCGGTTGCCGGGCTGGGCGTGGCGATCGCGCCGGAGCCGCTGGTGACCGATGAGCTGGCGGCCGGCCGGCTGCTGGCGCCGTGGGGATTCGGCGCCACCGGCGGATTCTGGGTCCTGGCGACGCCGGAGGGCGTTGCGGATCCGCGGGTGGATGCCTTGGCCGGGTGGCTGCGGGAGCAGCTGGACGGATGAGTGCACGGGTGTATCAGGGGGCCGGCCAACGGCCGGCACTACCGGGGGCTGGGCGCAAGGCCCAAGGTGGACGGATCAATCCGCTTCGTGGCAATCCGCGCGGCGCACTTCTTCCACGAACTTGCGCATCTTGTAGCCGTCCTTGATACCCGGCTCGGACTCGATACCGCTGGAGACATCCACGCCCCACGGCAGGGTCGCGACGATCGCATCGAACACGTTGTCCGGGGTGATCCCGCCGGCCAGCAGGAACGGACGATGCAGGCCGGTCGGCAGGCGGGTCCAGTCGAAGGCTACGCCGGTCCCGCCGCCGCCGCCGGGGGCGTGGCTGTCGAACAAGAACCCGGCCGCACTGGGGTAGCGCAGCTGCAGCTGACGGGCGTTGACCTCGTCCTTGCCGCCCATCGCCACGGCCTTCAGGTACGGCATGTTGAAGCTGCGGCAGAACGACTCGTCTTCATCGCCATGGAACTGCAGCAGGGTCGGCCGCACGGTACGCAGCACTTCGCGCACCTCTTCCTTGGTGTTGTCGCGGAACAAGGCCACCACATCCACCATCGGTGCGATCGCCTGGCGCATGGCGCGTGCCTCGGCCGGCGCGACCCGGCGCTTGCTCTCGCGGGCGAAGATGAAACCCACCGCGTCCACGCCGAGCTCGCCGGCCAGGCGCACATCGCCGGCACGGGTCATGCCGCAGAACTTGATACGGGTGCGGTAGAAGGAGCGGCTCATAAGGTGACCTCGGCAGGCAGCTGCCAGTTGTCGGGGTACAGGGGACCAACGAAGACCAATCCCTGCGGCGGAGCGGTCGGGCCGGCCACGGTGCGGTCGCGCCCGGCCAGCAGCTGCTCCATCCACGAGACCGGTTGCTCACCACAACCGACCAGGATCAATGAACCGACGATATTGCGCACCATGTGATGAAGGAATGCATTGGCCTGAACGGCGACCTCCACCACCTCCCCCTGGCGGGTCACCGAGAGCGACTGCATGTTCCGGCGCGCGTGCAGGGCCTCGCATTGCACGCTGCGGAAGGCACTGAAGTCGTTCTCGCCCAGCAGGGCCTGCCCTGCCGCATGCATCAGCCCGGCATCCAGCGGCCGGCGCTCCCAGCTCAGGGTCTGCCGATACAGCGCCGGGCGGACCTGGCGATTGAGCAGGCGATAGCGGTAGCGGCGCGCGCGCGCGGCGAAGCGCGCATGGAACTCATCGGCCACCGGAACGCACCAGCGCACGGCGATCGAGCGCGGCAGGCGGGTGGTGGTGCCCAACATCCAGCTGCGCGGATCGCGAACGACCTCGGTATCGAAATGCACGACCTGGCATTCGCCATGCACGCCCGCATCGGTACGCCCCGCACACACGACCTGGATCGGTGCATTGGCCACCGAGGACAGCGCCTCCTGCAGGCTGGCCTGCACGCTCGGGCAGCCGCTCTCACCGAGCTGCTGCCAGCCTTTGAATTCGCTGCCGTCGTATTCCACGCCCAGTGCGTAGCGCATGGTGAACCTCTGTGTTTTGGGGGACCGGCGCAGGCGCCGGGGGGTGCATCAGGTCGCGTCGAGCTCGGACCACACGGCCAGCTCGTTGCCACCGGGTTCCAGGAACTGGAACCGGCTGCCGCCCGGGAAGGCGAACACCGGTTTGATGATCTGCCCGCCCTGGGCCAGCACGGCCTCCAGCATCGGCTGCAGATCATCGGCGTAGATCACCAGCAACGGCGCCCCACCCGAAGCGGTCTGCGGCGCGCCGCGGAAGAAGCCGCCCTGGAGGCGGCCATCATCGAAGGCGGTGTAGTCCGGGCCGTAATCCACGAACGACCAGCCGAACACCTGCTCGAAGAACCGACGGCTGGCGGCCGGATCGCGCGAGGCGAACTCGACGTAATCAAGGCGGCGTTCGCGGGTTGCCAACGGGCGGACGTCGCTCATCCCAGTCGCGCCAGCAGTTCGCGCGCTTCGGCCTGGCTGTGCGGGTCGGCACCGACGGCCACTTCGTGCAGCAGGGTGCGCGCGGTCTCGGCGTCGCCAAGGTCCAGATAGGCAATGGCCAGTTCCAGGCGGTCGCGGCCAGGGCTGCCGACCGGGGCGATGGGGGCCTCGTCGACCGGCGGAGCAGCGGCATCGGCATCGGCATCGGCATCGGCAATGTCATCCGCGCGGGCTGTGTCGTCCGGACTGGCGATGACCGGCGCAGCGTCGAGGCCAGCGCGATCATCGCTCGCATCCAGACGGTGTTCTTCGCCGGTCACCGATTCGTCCGGGAATTCGAAGACGCCACGGAACGAAGGCTGTGCGGCGGCTTCCAGCGCGTGGGCCGGCGGCCCGATCAGCGGCGCCGGTTCACGCAACAGCGCATCATCCACCGTCACATGCTGCGCGTCGGCGTCGATGCCGTAGGCCGACGCAGCGGTGGCCTCGACCTCGGGCAACACCGGCGCCTCGTCCGTCACGTCAGCACTCCACTGCGGCGCGTCCAGGCGATCGTGCGGCTGCGCATCGTGCATGGAGGGCGACAGCGAGAACACCGGCTCGCGGCGGAGCCCGGCGTACACATCGGTCTCTGCAACTGCTTCTTCGTCGGGCACGCGCTGTGCGTCATCGTGCTGCGCCGCCAGTTCGTCCACATGATCAGCAGCAGGCACGGCGGCGGCCAGCGACGCAGCATCGAGCCCATCGTTCGCCAGCGGTGGCAGCGGCGACGGCTTGCGACGGCGCACCAGCGCCCAGCCCCCGACCACCAGCAGCAGCACGACCAGGCCCAGCCAGTACCAGCCACCGCCCGCGCTGTCGCGCGTACCGGGTGCCTGCTCCAGACGCTGTTGTGCGGCGGCCAGGTCGGTGTCCTTCATCGCGATCAGCGACTGCTGCTGCGCCTTGAGCTTTTCCAGCTCGGCCACGCGCTGACGCAGTTCCTGGATCTCGGCATCGCGCGTGGCAACGTCTTCTTTGGCCTGTCGCAGTTGTTCGTTCGCCAGCATGTCGCCCTCGGTGCCGGCAGCGGTGCCGGTGGTTGTACCTGCGGTGGTGCCCGCGGCGGCAACGGCCGGCGCGATTTCAAGGCGAGCGCCCTGGTTGGCGGCCGGGGCCGCGGTTGCCGGTGCCGGTGCAGCGGCGACGCCACTGTCGGCCGGTTGCGGGATCGCCGCCCGCGATTGCCGCCACTGCGCGGTGTGTTCGCGCACGATCGCCGCGGCCTGCTGCGCATCAATCTGCGCCAGCGCATCGGCGCCTGGCGTGCGCAGCACCGCGCCCTGTTTGAGCAGGTTCACGTTGCCACGGATGAAGGCTTCGGGGTTCGCCCGCAGCAGCGCGATCATCGCCTGGTCGCGGTTGATGCCCTGCTCCCGGGCCAGCGAGCCCGCGATCTGCGACAGCGTCTGTCCGCGCTGGACGGTGACGCTGCCATCGGCCGCAGCAACCGGCGCGGCAGGTGCAGCGCGTGGCGCGGCCGGGCGCGACGGGGCCGCCGGTTCTGCGCGGCGTGGCGTGGCGGCGACAGGTGCCGCCGGCGCTGCCGGCTCACGAATGATGGCATTGGACATCGCGCCCGCCGGGGCGACGATCTCCGGCTCGGCCACGGCGGCGGCGCTGTTGGGCGCATCCACCAGGGCGGAATATTCACGGACCAGACGGCCCTGCCCCCAATCGGCTTCGATCAGGAAATTCAACGAGGGGGTGGCCACCGGCGCATGGCTGCTGACGCGCACCACGGCGCGGCCCTGCGCATTGCGGGTCAACTCGAACTGCAGTTCGCTGACCAGCCCGGACGGCGGCTCCAGCCCGACCCGGGCAAACGTCGCCGGCGAGGCCAGCGCGACGCGGAGGTTTTCCAGCTCGGACGGATCGGCGGAAATGACGGGGATTTCGGCCAGCAACGGCTGGCCCGGCTTGGACAGCACCCGGATATCGCCCAGGCCCAGGGCCATGGCGGAACTGCTGGCCAAGGCCAGCAGCAGCGTCGACACATACTTGAGCGGACGCACTGCGCCCGGAGCCCGGTTCTTCATGGCGGCCAATATAACGGCTCCCCCCGTGATCGGCGATGTTTCAATGCGGGTGGTCGGCGGCATCCCCATGCCGCCGACCACCGCGCGATCAGCCTTCGGCCGCGACCAGCTCGGCCAGCTGCACCGCATTGAGGGCGGCGCCCTTGCGGATGTTGTCCGAGACGATCCACAGGTTCAGGCCACGCGGGTGCGAGAGATCCTCGCGGATGCGGCCGACGTACACCGCATCGGTGCCCGAGGCATGGGTGACCGGGGTCGGATAGCCACCGGCCTCGTGCTTGTCGACCACTTCCACGCCCGGCGAACGCGCCAGCAGCTCGCGCGCCGCGTCCGGGGTGACCTTGTCGCGGGTTTCGATGGTGACCGCTTCGGAGTGACCATAGAACACGGGCACGCGCACGGCGGTCGGGTTCACCAGGATGCTGTCATCACCAAGGATCTTGCGGGTTTCCCAGACCAGCTTCATTTCTTCCTTGGTGAAGCCGTTGTCCTGGAAGTCATCGATGTGCGGAATCAGGTTGAAGGCGATCTGCACGGGGAAGCGCTGCGGATCGATGTCCTGGAAGCTGAGCAGCTGGCCGGTCTGCTTGCCAAGCTCTTCCAGTGCCGAACGGCCACCGCCGGAAACGGACTGGTAGGTGGCCACGTTGATGCGCTCGATGCCGTACTGGCGGTGCAGCGGGGCGAGTGCGACCAGCATCTGCATGGTCGAGCAGTTCGGGTTGGCGATGATGCCGCGCGGGCGGTGCTTCAGCGCCTCCGGGTTCACTTCAGAGACGACCAGCGGGACGTCATCGTCGTAACGGAAGGCCGAGGAGTTGTCGATCACCACGGCACCGGCGGCCGCGAACTTGGGACCGAACTCCTTGGAGACGCTGCCACCGGCGGAGAACAGCGCGATATCCACGCCGTTCGGATCGAAGGTGCTCAGGTCCTGGACCTTGATCTTCTCGCCCTGGAACTCGATCTCGCCACCGGCCGAACGCGAGGACGCGAGCAGGCTCAGCGTGGCGATCGGGAAGTTGCGCTCGGCCAGGATGGCCAGCATGGTTTCGCCGACAGCACCGGTGGCACCGACGACGGCGACGTGGAAACGACGATCTGTATTGCTCATGGGGGAACCTCGTGTTGGGTGTACCGACCTGTGGCCGATACGTAACGTGCGTTGGGAATATGTACCGACCAACGATCGGTACCTGCCGTGCCTTGGAGATATGTGCCGACCATCGGTCGGTACCTACCGGTTCGGGAACCTCGCCTGTTGGCCAGCGCGGTTCCCTATCGTTTTGCGTCGTCGATTTTTTTGCCGCCCACGGTCGCGCCGCCGGTTTTCACGGCAGCGACAGCGTCGGCGTTGATCGCACTCGGCGGATGGCCGGCATCCGGGCCCTGCCCCAGTGCGGCGGTGAGGTTGTCCACGGCCAGCTGCACCATCGCCCGGCGCGTGGCCTGGCTGGCACTGCCGATATGCGGCGTCAGCACGATGTCGTGCAGGGCGAGCAGTTCCGGGCGCACCGTGGGCTCACCTTCGAACACGTCCAGCCCGGCCGCGGCCAGGCGACCGTTGGCCAGGGCATCGGCGAGCGCCAGCTCATCCACGATGCCGCCACGGGCGATGTTGATCAGTGTGGCGGTCGGCTTCATCTTCGCCAGCGCGGCAGCATCGATGATGTGATGCGAGGAGGCGTTGTACGGCAGCACCAGAACGAGGTGATCAACCTGCGCCAGCAGCGTATCCAGGTCCACATACTGCGCGCCGACCTCGGCCTCGGTGGTTTCGGGCAGCCGTGAGCGGTTGTGGTACAGCACGCGCATGCCGAAGCCGTGAGCACCGCGGCGGGCGATGCCCTGGCCAATGCGGCCCATGCCGAGAATGCCCAGCGTGCTGCCGTGGATGTCCGCACCGAGCATGGTCTGGAACGACCACTGGCCCCAGTGGCCATCCCGCAGCCAGCGCTCGGATTCGGTGATGCGACGCGCGGTGGCCATCAGCAGCGCGAAGCCGAGATCGGCCGTGGTTTCGGTCAGGACATCCGGGGTGTTGCTGGCCAGGATGCCGGCGGCGCTGAGCGCGTCGATATCCAGGTTGTTGTAGCCCACCCCGACGTTGGCGATCGCGCGCAGCTGAGGCGCGTTGGCGATCTCGGCAGCACCAATGCGTTCGTTGAGGGTGATCAGCGCGCCATCGACGCCAGCCAACTGCTCGGCCAGCCTCTGCGGCGTATAGCGGGTGACATCGCCGGTCATGGTCAGGTCGAAATGCTGCCCGAGCTGTTCGACGACATCGTCGAACAGGGGCTGGCTGACCCAGACCTTGGGGCGCGGGTCAGCCATCGATCGTGCCGGGGATGCGCGGGGTGATCTCGCCGACATCGCCACACTGCGCGCGGTGGCGCAGCGCCTGGTCCATCAGCACCAGCGCCATCATCGCCTCGGCGATCGGCGTGGCGCGGATGCCCACGCACGGATCGTGGCGACCGGTGGTGATCACCTCGACCGAGGCACCGCTGGCATCCACCGTGGCACCGGGCAGGCGCAGGCTGGAGGTCGGCTTGAGCACGATCGAGGCGGTGACCTGCTGGCCGGTGGAGATGCCACCGAGGATGCCGCCGGCATGGTTGCTGGCAAAGCCCTGCGGGGTGAGCAGGTCACGGTGCTCGGTGCCCTTCTGCGCGGCGCTGGCAAAGCCATCGCCGATCTCCACGCCCTTGACCGCGTTGATGCTCATCAGCGCGGCCGCCAGATCGCCATCGAGCTTGCCGTAGATCGGCTCGCCCCAGCCCGGCGGCACGCCGTCAGCGACCACGTTGACGCGCGCACCGACCGAATCACCGGACTTGCGCAGCGCATCCATGTAGCTCTCCAGCGCAGGCACCTGATCGGCGACCGGCCAGAAGAACGGGTTGTCTTCCACCGCCGACCAGTCAAAACCGGTCGGGGTGATCTCACCCAGCTGCGAGAGATAGCCACGCACGGTGACGCCATGGCGCTGCAGCAGCCACTTCTTGGCGATGACGCCGGCGGCCACGCGCATGGTGGTTTCGCGCGCGGACGAGCGACCGCCACCGCGCGGGTCGCGGATGCCGTACTTCTGCCAGTAGCTGTAGTCGGCATGGCCCGGGCGGAACTGCTGGGCGATGTTGGTGTAATCCTTGCTGCGCTGGTCGGTATTGCGGATCAGCAGCCCGATCGGGGTACCGGTGGTACGGCCTTCGTAGACACCGGACAGGATCTCGATCTCATCGGCTTCGCGCCGCGCGGAGGTGTGCCGGCTCTTGCCGGTCGCCCGCCGCTGCAGGTCGTGGGCGAATTCGTCGGCGCTGATCTCCAGCCCCGGCGGACAGCCGTCCACCACGCAGCCGATCGCCGGACCGTGCGATTCGCCGAAGGTGGTGACGGTCAGCAGTTTGCCGAAGCTGTTGGAACTCACGGCCGCTGCGCTGCCAGTTCGGTGATGCGGGCGCTGTGCGCGATCAGTTCGCGGCACTCGACGGCGAAGATGCCCATCTGGCCGACCTTGAACTCGACCCAGCGGAAATCCACTTCCGGCAGCAGCTTGTACAGGTGCTGCTCGGACTCGCCCACTTCACAGATCAGCAGGCCGTCCTCGCTCAGGTGCAGCGGGGCGTCGCGCAGGATCTTCAGCACCAGGTCCAGGCCGTCGTCGCCGGCACGCAGGCCCATTTCCGGCTCGTAGGAATATTCCTGCGGCAGGGCATCGGTCTCATCGTTGGTGACGTACGGGGGGTTGGTGACGATCAGGTCGTAATGACGGCCGGTCAGGCCGTTGAACAGGTCGGACTTGAGCAGGGTGACGTTGTGCGTCTGCAGCCGTTCCTTGTTCTCTTCGGCCAGCGACAGGGCTTCGTCGCTGAGGTCGACGCCGTCCACTTCCCAGTTCGGGTAGTAGTGGCCCATGGCGATGGCGATGCAGCCCGAGCCGGTGCACAGGTCGAGGGCGCGATGGACATCGCGGCCGGCCAGCCACGGCTCGAAGCCGCACTCGATCAGTTCGGCGATCGGCGAGCGCGGCACCAGGGCGCGCTTGTCGCTCTTGAAGCTCAGGCCGGCGAACCAGGCCTCACCGGTGAGGTACGCGGCCGGGATGCGCTCGTCGATGCGGCGCTGGAAAAGCTCGAGCACGCGGACCTTTTCGTCCTGCAGCAGGCGCGCCTGGCCATAAGCGGGGCCGAGATCGTGCGGGAGGTGCAGGCTGTGCAGGACGAGCTGGGTCGCTTCGTCCAGGGCGTTGTCGTAGCTGTGCCCGAAGGTCAGCCCGGCGGCGTTGAAACGGCTGGTGCCGTAGCGGATCAGGTCGATGATCGTGTGGAGTTCGGCGGCCGTTTCGGCGGTCATGGCGGGGCAACAGGCAATGTGGCCCCCGATTATAGGCGCTGGGGCGGGCCGGGGCATCCGTTGCAGTCGAAACGGGTGCGGCTGCCGCATGGGACGCCACCGCCCGCATCCCTCTATCATGGTGGCCACTTCCGGGACGGGGCCCTTATGTTCAATCGCAATGTCGGCATCATCCTGCTGATCGCCCTGGCCGCCGGGCTGGGCCTGGTCGTGGCGCAGAAGGTCTTTGCGCCCAAACCGGGCGGTGACCGCCCTGCCACCGAGTCGATCACGTTCTATCCGCAGCCGCGTCCGCTGCCGGATTTCAATCTGAGCCAGTCCGACGGCACCCGCCTGATCCCCGGCGAGCTGAAGGGCCATTGGACCCTGGTGTTCCTGGGCTTCACCTTCTGCCCGGACGTCTGCCCGACCACGCTGGCCGATCTGGCCCAGGCCCAGAAGCAGTGGGAAGCCCTGCCCGAGACGCTGCGCCCGCGGCTGGCCTTCATTTCGGTCGATCCCGAGCGCGACACCCCGGCGCGGCTGGGCGAGTACGTGCATGCGTTCCACAAGGACACGCTGGCGGCGACGGCCGATGTCCCCTCGCTGGAGCGTTTCGCCACCTCGCTGGGCTTCGTGTTCCAGAAGGTGCCGGGCAAGCAGTTCGATGAAAATCCCGAGGATTACACCCTCGAACACTCGGCCAGCCTGGCCGTGCTGGACCCGGAAGGCCGCCTGGCCGGCCTGATCCGCCCTCCTTTCCAAGCGCAGGCGATCGCCCGCGACCTGCACCTGCTGACCGAGAAATCCGCCCCATGAGTTTGATGACCACGCTGAGCTACGCCCTGCCCCACCGCCTGCTGTCGTCCCTGGCGCGCAGACTGGCGTACTCCAGCAACCCGCGGGTCTCGCGCTGGCTGATCGACACCGTAACCGCCAAGTTCGGCGTGAACCTGGCCGAAGCCGCCAACCCGGACCCGCGCAGCTACCCGACCTTCAATCAGTTCTTCACCCGCGCGTTGAAGCCGGGCGCGCGCGTGGCCGATGCCGATCCGCGCACGCTGGTGATGCCGGCCGATGGCCGGATCAGCCAGCTCGGCCAGATCGAAGACGGCCGCATCTTCCAGGCCAAGGGGCAGTCCTTCACCGCCGCCGAGCTGCTGGGTGATGCCAAGGATGCGGAGGTGTTCCACCACGGCCTGTTCGCCACCGTGTATCTCTCGCCGAAGGACTACCACCGCGTGCACATGCCGTGGACCGGCACGCTGCGCGAGACCGTGCATGTGCCGGGGCGGTTGTTCAGTGTCGGCCCGGCCGCGGTGAACAAGGTGCCGGGGCTGTTCGCCCGCAACGAGCGCCTGGTCTGCCACTTCGATACTGATTTCGGCCCGATGGTCTCGGTGATGGTCGGGGCGCTGCTGGTCTCCGGTGTGGAGACGGTGTGGGGCGGCGAGGAGATTCCGGCCTACGGCGATACGATCACGCGCAAGGATTACCGCGGCAAGGGCATCACCCTGGAACGCTTCGCGGAGATGGCGCGCTTCAATTACGGCTCGACCGTGATCGTACTGCTGCCGCCGGGTGTGGCCGAGTTCGCGCCGCATCTGGATGCCGAGCATGCGGTGCAGCTGGGCCAGGCGCTGGCCACCCTGAAGTAACCGCAGTGGGTTCGACCCCGTGATCGCCGCCCACAAAAAAACGCCCCGGCTTCCCGGGGCGTTTCTTTGTTCTGCTCGGACCGATCAGGTCCGGCCGATCAGATCTCGACCGGGCCGACGTCCATGCCGTCGTAGTCTTCCACGCCGTTCGCCTCGGCCAGCGCCTGCAGCTCATGGTTGCGGGCATCCAGCGAGGCTTCGGTGTGGACCTCGGCACGCTCCACGTGCAGCACGTGGTACGGGGCCTCGCCTTCTTCCAGGTCCGGCTCGAACACTTCCACCAGGGTGTACCCCCGTTCGACCAGCGTATCGCCCAGGCCGTGCAGCGGCTCCGGGGTCGTGTTGACGAAGAAGTAGCCCCACAGCATCGGGCCGTTGAGGTCCCAATCGGTGTTTTCACGGATGTTGGCGAACATCTCGTTGATCGCGGTGATATCCATCTGGCTGTCCTGTATGCGTGTTGCGGTGAGCGCCGGCACCTGGCCGACGCTGCGATGGATGTGCTGGGCCGGGCGGCCGCAGGCGTCATGCCGGCGAGCCTACCCGGTTATGGCTTACTTGTCGCAGCCCTGCAGCTTGATGCTCTGGCCCTGCCTGAGCGAATACGCCGGCGCCTTGAGGCCGTTGGCCCGAGCCAGGGTCGGCACGTCGCACTGGAACCTGGCGGCGATTTTGCCGAGGGTCTCGCCCTTGCCGACCTTGTAACTGCGGGCCGGCTTGGCCTTGGGCTTGGCGGCCGGGACGGCGACGGGCGCGGCCGGAGTCACCGTCGGCATGGCCTGGGCTTGGGCAACCGGGACCACGCTGCCCACCGCCACGTTGCCGGTATAGCTGACCGCCGTAGGCCGCACGATCGCTGCGTTGAGGTCGGCGGTGATGAGGGTGCGGGCCAGATCGGCGCGGGGGCCGCTGACGCAGAAGCGGTTGTAAAGACCGGCGATGCGGGTGGTCGCGTTGATGGTGGTGCCGGCCGGAATCCAGCCGTCGGCCTCATAGCGCGGGTTGAGGTTGCGCAGCGCGCGCATGTAGCCGTCACGGGTGCCGGCGCTGCCCAGGCAGATGGTCAGCTCGTAGATCGTGGTCGACTTGGCCAGGCGGATGGTGGCCGGCTGCGCGCTGATCTTCGGGAACTCCACGCCGTACTGCTGCGGGTGCAGATAGATCCACGCCGCGGCGATCACCATCGGCACGTAGTCCTTGGTCTCGCCGGGGAACTGGTTGTAGACGCTGTCGGTCCAGAAGCTCTGGCCCGGGTATTGGCGGAACACGCGGATCGCCCGGCCCTCACCGCCGTTGTAACCGGCCAGCGACAGCTCGACGCTGTTGTTGAGCTCGCGCATGCGTTCGTTGAGGTAGGTCGCGCTGGCTTCGGCGGCACTGCGTGCATCGAAACGCGTGTCGAACCCGGTGCCATCCGGGCCGAGCCCGAAACGGCGGCCGGTGGCCGGCATGAACTGCATCAGCCCGGCGGCGCCGGCGCGCGAGGAGGCATGGACGCGCCCGTTGGATTCCTTGGCCATGATGCCGAACAGCAGTGCTTCAGGCAGGCCGCGTTTTTCCCACTCCGGCCACATCACCGCCCGCAGGTTCTGGTAGTTCTCGTAGCTGGTGAGCAGCGCCGGGCGCATGTCGGTCAGCCAGCGGCGGATGCCCGCCTGCACGGCCGGGTTGTACTCGACCATGGTATCGAAGGCGTGCCGCTTGTCATTGAGCAGCGCCGCGGCGCGGGCCGCTTCGGGCACGTCGGCAGCCAATGGGCCGACATGGTCCGGGTCGGCTTCCAGCAGCGTGGCATCGGCGATGGCCGTGCCGTCCTCGCTGTCCTGCTGGCTGTCGGCATTGCTCTTGAGCAGGCGCTTGTAGGTCGGCAGCAGGTTGCTGACCTGGCAGCCCTTCTGGGCCACACAGGCGCTGATCACATCTTCCATGTCCTCCAGCGCGGCGTCGGCCTCGCTGGTGCCCTTGGGGTCGGCGTTGTTCACCAGCACCAGCGCCGCGTTGTAGCGCTTCTCGGCCGCTGTCATGCGCTGATCGAGCGCTTCCACCTTGGCCTTGTCGCGGGCGGAGACGCGCTGGGCATGGGCCTCGGGGACGAACGACAGCATCGCGGCGACCGCCAGCAACGGCCAACCACGGACAAGCAAGACAGGAACGGGCATTTTTGGCACTGTGTGCGAACGATGGGGCAGAGTAGCCGCGCCGCTTGCATCGGGGCAACCCGTCTGCCGGCCAGCCCATGCCGACGTTTAGAATCCCGCCTATTCACACTGCGAGTTGACCATGGATCCGATTCTGCTCGGCAAAGGCATCACCGACGCTATCCCCGTCACCCTGTTGCCGCGGCTGGGCAACCGCCACGGCCTGGTGGCCGGCGCGACCGGCACCGGCAAGACCGTCACCCTGATGACACTGGCCGAGGGCTTCTCGCGGATCGGCGTACCGGTGTTCCTGGCCGATGTGAAGGGTGACGTGTCCGGCCTAGCCGTGCCCGGTGCAGGCACCGACGCGCTGCTGCAGCGCGCGACCGACATCGGCGTGACCGACTACGCCCCCGCTGCCAGCCCGACCGTTTTCTGGGATCTGTACGGCAAGCTCGGCCACCCGGTACGCACCACGGTCAGTGAGATGGGCCCGACCCTGCTGGCCCGCATTCTGGAACTCAACGACACCCAGGCCGGTGTGCTGGACATCGTGTTCAAGCTCGCCGACGACCGCGGCCTGCTGCTGCTCGACCTGGATGATCTGCGCGCCCTGCTCGCCCTGGTCGCCGAAGAGCGCAAGGACATCTCCACCGAGTACGGCCTGGTCAGCGCACAGACGGTCGCCGCGATCCAGCGCTCACTGCTGCGCCTGTCGCAGGACGGCGGCGAAGCGTTCTTCGGCGAGCCTGCGCTGGAGCTGGCCGACATCATGCGGGTCAACCACGATGGCCGTGGCGTGATCGGCATCCTCGCCGCCGACCAGCTGGTGCTCAAGCCGCGCCTGTATTCGACCTTCCTGCTGTGGCTGCTCTCGGAGCTGTTCGAAACGCTGCCGGAAGTGGGCGACCTGGAGAAGCCCAAGCTGGTCTTCATCTTCGACGAGGCGCACCTGCTGTTCGATGACGCACCGCCCGCGTTGGCGCAGCGCATCGAGCAGGTGGTCCGGCTGATCCGCTCCAAGGGCGTAGGCGTGTACTTCTGCTCGCAGTTCCCGGATGACGTACCGGCCAACATCCTCGGCCAGCTTGGCAACCGCGTGCAGCACGCGCTGCGCGCTTTCACCCCGCGCGACCAGAAGGCCGTGAAGGTCGCCGCCGAAACCTTCGTGCCCAATCCGAAACTGGATGTGGCTGCCACGCTGGCCAAGCTGGGTACCGGTGAAGCGCTGGTCTCCACGCTGCAGGACAAGGGGATCCCCTCGCCCGTGCAGCAGACCCTGATCGCACCGCCGCGCTGCCGGATGGGCGCCATCACCGAGGCCGAACGTGCGCAGGTGCGCGCCGGCAGCCCGGTCGGCACCCGCTACGACACCGCGATCAACCGCGAATCCGCTGCGGAACTGCTGGCGCAGCGCGCACAGAAAACGGTCGAGCAGGCCGATGCACCGAAAGCGCGCACCCGCCAGCAGGATGAGGCGCAGGAGGGCGGCTTCGGCCAGAGCATCAAGGACGCGATCTTCGGCACCAAGCGCCGCCAGGGCATGATCGAAACCATGGCCAAGCAGACCACGCGCACCGTCGGCACCAAGCTGGGCAACCAGATCGTGCGTGGCCTGCTCGGCGGCATTTTCGGCGGAAAGCGCTGATACTTCGTGTCGCGCCGTGTGGCGCGGCACCTTTTGACGAGCACAAGCAGACCTGATGTCGCGTTGGCGTCCCCCCGCGGAAAAAAGCACGGCCCTGATCACCGCACAGGGCCACCAGCGGCTGAAGACCGAACTGGACGAGTTGTGGCGGCACAAGCGCCCGGAGGTAGTGAAGGCCCTGGCCGCAGCCGCCGCGGAAGGCGACCGCTCCGAGAATGCCGAGTACACCTACCGCAAGAAGCAGCTGGGCGAGATCGACCGGCGCGTGCGCTACCTGACCAAGCGCCTGGAGGCGCTGCGCATCGTCGATACCGCCCCCACCGATCCGAACGCGGTGTTCTTCGGCGCGACGGTCGAGCTGGAGAACATCGACTCGGGCGATATCCATGTGTATCGCATCGTCGGCCCGGACGAGACCAATGCCGGTGCCGGCTGGATCAGCATCGACTCGCCCCTGGCCCGCGCGTTGCTGAAGAAGCGCGTAGACGATGAGTTCGAGGTGGAGCTGCCCAGCGGCCGGCATGGGTTCGCGATCCTGTCGGTGGCGTATCCAGGCTGACGGCCAGTGCATACCTGAGTGACGTGGATCTGTACGTGACGCTGGTAACCAGCGGGAGCAGCGCCACGCCATGCGTGAATTGCGCCCAGCATGGCCACCCGGCGTGCTACCAGATGCACGTCATCACTGCAGCCGCCGAATCACTCCAGCGCTGGGGGATACACGCGCCCCGGGCGCAACGGGCGGAAGTATTCGGCTCGCGCATAGAAGGCCTGCTCCTGCCGCGCGTGCCAGCCGGGAATCCCCGCCAATGGCAATGGCCGCAGCTCCAGGGGGTCATCAAGCAGACCACCGTCCGCGATGGCCTGCGCCACCGCCGCGACCGCTCTGGCATCGTCATCGCCCTGTACCAGCACGCACTTGCCGACCAGCAGGCGGTCCGGCAGCAGGGCCTGCTCCAGCAGCGCATGCCCGATCACCGCCGCGACGCCGATATCACCGTTGCACCAGCTCCCTGCTCCGCCCACGAACAGCGCCGGCCAGTCGTGCCGGTCCCATGCGCCCAGCAGCGCTGGATCACGCACACGCACGATCACGCCGGTCTCGTCGAACTGGGTCAGTGCGGCCTGCGCACGGTTGCGCTGCCCCGGCGCCATCGTCGCGATGTGCCGGCATTGCTGCCGGTTGAGCGCGCGCTTGATAGCGGGGTAACGCGCCCAGATCAGGGCGTTGAACAGGTCATGCCAATTGTCCGCACGCGTGGCGATCCGGCCGCGCTCGGCGATGCGCGTTTCGTAATGCAGGCCGTCGGCCAGCAACGCCTCGTTCTGCTCGGCCAGATGCTTGCCTGGCAACGCCAGGCGCGCGTCGAGCGCTGCGATGCTGGGCCAGTCGGGTGCCACCATCAGGTCCTGGAACCCGCCCAGCCCCGCATAGATCGGCTGTGCAAAGCAGGCCGCCTCCACCACGTTGCGCGGCGGTGCGATGAAGCGGCGTCGACCGCCAGTATCGGCAGTCGACGCCGATACGATCACAGTACCTGCAGATCGAACGGCTTGCGCGCTTCGGCGGCGAGGATCGCGTCGCCGAACAGATCGTGATCGTCGCTCTCGGTGATCTCCACATCGACGAACTGCCCCACGCGCAGCTTGGCTTCCTCGGCGTTCTGGATATGCACCAGACCGTCGATCTCCGGCGCATCGGCCTTCGAACGGGCCACCGCGATACCGTCTTCGATGGCATCGACCAGGCACTGCTGCACGGTGCCGATCTTACCCTCCAGACGCGCGGCGGAAATCTCCGCCTGGCGCTCCATGAAGCGGGCCAGACGCTCCTGCTTCACTTCTTCGGGCACTGCACCGGGCAGATCGTTGGCGGTGGCGCCAGTGACCGGCGAGTAGGCGAACGCGCCCACGCGATCCAGTTGCGCCTCGTCCAGGAAGCTGAGCAGCTCCTCGAACTCGGCATCGGTCTCGCCTGGGAAGCCGACGATGAAGGTCGAGCGCACGGTGATGTCCGGGCAGAGCTGACGCCAGCGCTGCACGCGCTCCAGGGTCTTGTCGACCGCGCCCGGGCGCTTCATCAGCTTGAGGATGCGCGGGCTGGCGTGCTGGAACGGGATATCCAGGTACGGCAGGATCCGGTTCTCGGCCATCAGCGGCACGATCTCGTCCACGTGCGGGTACGGGTAGACGTAATGCATGCGGGTCCAAGCGTCCAGCTCGGAGAGGCCTTCGCACAGCGCCTTCAGGCGGGTCTGGTAGGCCTTGTCGCGCCACATGCGCTCGGCGTACTTCACATCCACGCCATAGGCCGAGGTGTCCTGGGAAACCACCAGCAATTCCTTGACGCCACCGCGCACCAGCCGCTCGGCTTCACGCAGCACCTCATCCACCGGGCGCGAGACCAGCTTGCCGCGCATCGAGGGGATGATGCAGAAGCTGCACGTGTGGTTGCAGCCTTCGGAAATCTTCAGATAGGCGTAATGGCGCGGGGTCAGTTTGATGCCGTAATCGGGCACCAGGTCCACGAAGGGATCGTGCTTGGGCGGCAGTGCGGCGTGCACGGCCTCCATCACGCTCATGTAGTCCTGCGGGCCGGAGACCGCCAACACGTTCGGGTAGGCCTCGCGGATCTGCTCCGGGCGCTTGCCCAGACAGCCGGTGACGATCACCTTGCCGTTGGCGTTCATCGCCTCGCCGATCGCATCCAGCGACTCGGTCACGGCCGAATCGATGAAGCCGCAGGTGTTGACCACCACCACGTCGGCCGAGTCGTAGGAGGGAACGATGTCGTAGCCCTCGGACCGCAACTGGGTGAGGATGCGCTCGGAATCGACAAGGGCCTTCGGGCAGCCAAGGCTGACGAAGCCGACTTTGGGGTTCAGCTGGGACATGGATCGCAAGGACTCTGGGGGCCTGGGCCCATGCCGGAATGGCGTGGGGACCTGGGGCCGGAAACGGCGGCAAGTATACCGGCGTTCAGCCCGCGCCCCTGAACCGGATCGGGCCGATCCCGCCAGATACGGCACGTCCGCTGACATCGCGCTAACCCGCGCGAGGCCGATAATGAATGCCTGAACCAACTGGAGTCTCGCACCATGGGTGAGTGGGTCACGCTCGATACGCATTACGGACCGGTCCGCGCCTGGCAGGCAACGCCGGAAGGCAAGCCGCGCGGGGGCCTGGTGGTGATCCAGGAGATCTTCGGCGCCAACCCGCACATCCGCGCGGTGGCCGATGACTACGCCGCCAAGGGCTATGCGGTGCTGGCCCCCTCGTTCTTCGACCTGGCCGACTCGGCCCCGGACGGGAGCGAACCGCCGGAACTGCCCTACGACAGCGATGGCGTGGCCGCCGGCCTGCAGATGGTCGACGAGCTCGGCGTGGAAAAGGCGCTGGAGATCGTCCGCGCCGCCGCATCGCGACTGGCCCCGGCCGGCAAGGTCGGCACGGTGGGCTACTGCTGGGGCGGCAGCATCGCCCTGCTCTGCGCACTGCGCCTGGGCCTGCCCTCGGTCAGCTATTACGGCGCCCGCAACGTGAAGTACCTGGACGAGACGCCCAAGGCCCCGGTCATGTTCCACTTCGGCGCACAGGACAAGAGCATCCCAGCGGAGGCCATCAAGGCCCACCGCGAGAAGCTGCCGCAGATGGCCACGTTCGTCTACCCCGCCGATCACGCCTTCAACCGCAGCGTCGGACATGCGTATGATCCAGACAGCGCCCACCTGGCGCTGGAACGCACCCTGGACTTCTTTGCGGAGCATCTTGGATGAGCGAGTTCGAACTGGATTCACGCCTGGCCACCGATAGCGTACTGGTAGCAGAAGGGCCGTTGTCGCAAGTGCGATTGATGAACGATGAAAGGTATCCCTGGCTGATCCTGGTCCCGCGCCTGAGTGGCGTGACCGAATGGATCGACCTGGACGGCGAGCAGCAGGACAAGCTGCGCACCGAATTGAACCGGGCATGCAAGGCGCTCAAAGGCACCGATGGGGTCGAGAAGATCAACATCGGCTCGCTGGGCAATATCGTGCGCCAGCTGCATTTCCATGTGATCGGCCGCCATGTCGGCGATCCGGCATGGCCGGGCCCGGTATGGGGCCAGGGGCAGGCGCACCGTTTTGATCCGCAGGTGCTGGCCGAGCGTGTCGCACTCTGGAAGGAACGGCTAGGATATTCGCCCCAGCCCTAGCGGACCCTGCCCCTGATGCGTTCCAACCTTGTCGCCGCCATCGTCCTGATCCTCGTCGGCCTGTTCCTGCTGGCCAGCAATCTGGGCTGGACCAACATGAACATGGGGAAGCTGATCCTCACCTGGTGGCCGGTCGTGCTGGTGGCCGTTGGTATCGGCCTGCTGTTCGGCCGCGGCAAGTAGAGCGGACCGTTGGTCCGCTGCTTTTCGGTCCGCTGCTTTTGGTCACCACCCCGCACGTCGGACCAAGCCACAAAAAAAAAGCGCGGAGTACTCCGCGCTTTTTTGTGGTCGCCCCTTGATGGGTAACGGTAACCGCAGAAGCAGCCGACCAACGGTCGGCTCTACCGGGCGCGGACGCGGCAGCACGCCCGGGGATCGATCAGGTGCGCCGCGCCACCCGCGTGATCATCAGGTGCGCGGCAGTGTGACGCCGGTCTGGCCCTGGTACTTGCCGCCGCGATCCTTGTACGAGGTTTCGCAGATATCGTCCTTGTCAGCCTGGAAGAACAGCATCTGCGCCACGCCTTCATTGGCGTAGATGCGCGCCGGCAGCGGCGTGGTGTTGCTGAATTCCAGGGTGACGTGGCCTTCCCACTCCGGCTCCAGCGGGGTCACGTTGACGATGATGCCGCAGCGCGCGTAGGTGCTTTTGCCCAGGCACACCACCAGCGTGTCGCGCGGGATGCGGAAGTACTCCACGGTGCGCGCCAGCGCGAAGCTGTTGGGCGGGATGATGCACTCGTCGCCGACGATGTCCACGAAGCTGCCCGGGTCGAAGTGCTTCGGGTCCACGATGGTGGAGTTGATGTTGGTGAACACCTTGAACTCGCGCGAGCAACGGACGTCGTAGCCGTAGCTGGAGGTGCCGTAGCTGACGATGCGCTGGCCGTTGGCCTGCTTGACCTGGCCGGCTTCGAACGGCTCGATCATGCCCTGCTGCTCGGCCATCTGACGGATCCAGCGGTCACTCTTGATGCTCATGTAAGGGGGTCCTGGGCTGCGCCGGTTCGGGCCCGCCATTATGCCGCAGCCCCCCCTGCCCCGGCACGCGTAGGCGGAGCCGCGGCGGCGACCGCCCCGGCTCAGATCAGCGAGGACAGGATCGGAATGCTGGCCCGCGGCCGCTTGGCCACTTCCTCGATCAGCCGCGCGGCCGCGCGCAGATAGGCCTGGGCGGCCGAGGATTCCGGCGCGGCGGCCGTAATCGGCGTGCCGGCATCACCCTGCTCGCGGATGCCGATCTCCAGCGGCAGCGACCCCAGCAGCGGCACCCCGTACTGGGCGGCCATGCGCTCGCCACCGCCCTCGCCGAACAGGTGTTCCACCTGGCCGCAGTTGCTGCAGGTATGTACGGCCATGTTCTCGACGATGCCCAGCACCGGCACCTCGACCTTCTCGAACATCTTCAGCGCCTTCTTCGCATCCAGCGTGGCGATGTCCTGCGGCGTGGTGACGATCACCGCGCCGGCCAGCGGAATCTTCTGGGTCAGCGTCAACTGGATGTCGCCGGTACCCGGCGGCAGATCGATCAGCAGGTAATCCAGGTCGTCCCACAGCGTGTCATTGAAGAACTGCGTCATCGCCGAGGTCGCCATCGGACCGCGCCAGATCATCGGCGTCTCGTCCTCGATCAGGTAACCGATCGACATGGTCTCCACCCCGAACGCGCGCATCGGCTCGATCGACTTGTTGTCCGGACTCTCCGGGCGGCCGCTCAGGCCAAGCATGGCGGGCACGCTGGGGCCGTAGATATCGGCATCCAGCAGGCCCACGCGCGCGCCGAGCCTGGCCAGCGCGACCGCCAGGTTGACCGCCGTGGTGGACTTGCCGACGCCCCCTTTTCCCGAGCCCACGGCAATCACGTTGCGGACGCGCGGATGGGGCGAGAGCCCCTTCTGCACCTGGCTGGCGTGGGGACGACGGGGCTGGCTGGTACTCACTGCGGGGGGCTCCGGAAATGGGATCTGGGAACAGATCACTATACAAGCTACGACACGGTCCAACAGCGCATACAGTCAGGAGGCCGGTCCGGACGGATAGCAGTCAAATTTCACGCACTTCTGAACAAAACGGCCATTCACATTCCGCTCAGAGAAACAAATTCCGCAAAGCCAAATGTGAGTAAGTGCCTGTAATCAATGAGATGTTGCGCGACAACATGTCTCATTTCCATTGAGGTTGTGACGAAAACATGTGCAATTCGTTAACGCTGTGTTACGTTCGAGTGAGAGCACGGAATGCTCATGAACGTCACCGTAACGGACTCAGGGAAGAGGGACATGTACATTATTCAGTGGGGATCCAAAAGATGAATCAACGTTTTGCGCCTTCGCGCCATCCGCTCACCTGCGCCTTGATGGCTGGCCTGATGGCCGTCGGCGCCGCTCCTGTCATGGCACAGGAAGCAGGCAGCGCTACGACCGAGCTGGATAAAGTCACCGTTACCGGCTCGCGCATCGCACGTACCGGCTTCGTCACGCCGTCGCCGGTCACCGCGATCACTGCCGAAGAAATCCGCACCACGGGCGCGCTGAACATCGGCGACCTGATGACCAAGATGCCGCAGTTGACCCCGACGTACACGCTCGGCAACTCGACCCGCTTCATCGGCACCGCGGGTCTGGGCCAACTCGACCTTCGCGGCATGGGCCCGTCCCGAACCCTCGTGCTGGTCAATGGCCGCCGTCACGTTGGCTCAAGCCCGGGCTCGACCTCGGTCGATGTCAATACCATCCCGGTCGAATGGATCGAACGCGTTGAAGTAATCACCGGTGGCGCCTCGGCCGTTTACGGTGCCGACGCCGTCGCCGGCGTGGTCAACTTCATCATGAAGAAGAAGTTCGACGGCTTCGAGCTGCGCGGCCAGACCGGCATGGCCGACGAAGGCAGCTTCGGCCGCTCGTTCGTCAGCTTCTCCGGCGGCAGCGACTTCGCCGACGGCCGCGGCAGCGCTGCCATTGCCATGGAATACAGCACCCAGGATCGCTTTGGTCGCGGTGACCGTGCCATCGGCCGCGAATACCTGACCTCGATTCCCAACCCGAACTACGACAAGAGCCAGCCGTCGAGCGAGCGCAATCCGGAAACCATCCTCAGTGGTCCGGGTGGCAATCATGCTCTGTCCTATGGCGGCACATTCACGCTGGGCGCGTTCAACGGCAATAACCGTTACGTGTTCAATCCGGATGGCACCTTCCGCAAGAACCGCTACGACGGTGTGATCGTCAGCGCCAACACCTGTACGGATTGCGATTTCGCCGACCTCAACGCCGTGGCGGACCTGGAGCCGGCGTTTGATCGCTTCAGCTTCAACACCGTCGTCAACTTCGACCTGAACGATAATCACCGTCTGTTCTTCGAAGGCAAGTACAGCAAAACGGAGTCGGAGTTCTTCGGTCAGCCGACCTTCGACCAGGTGGGCACCGCCCGCGCGTTGCGCATCCGTCGGGACAATGCCTATGTGACGCCGGAACTGGGCGCCCTCATGGACGCCAACGGCCTGAGCACGCTGCAGCTTTCGCGCTTCAACGTGGATGCAGGCCGTCGTGGCGAGCAGGTTGAACGTGCTACTTCGCGTGCCGTGATCGGCTTGGAAGGCATGTTTGGCGACAACTGGACCTACGAGGCCTCGGCCAACTACGGCCAGACTGTCATCGACCGCATCAACCTGAACAACCGCATCGAAGAGCGCTGGCAGGCGGGCCTGGACGCTGTGATCGATCCGTCCACCGGTCAGGTCACCTGCCGCACCACGCTGAACCCCCTGGCGATCAACCCGTACACTGGCAAGCCCTATTCGGCCTCGCTGGTTGCCGGCTGCATTCCCTTCAACGTGATGGGCAATGGCCAGATCAGCCCGGAAGCTGCAGCGTGGTTCAATACCAACTCGCTCAATCAGTCCAAGCTGAAGCAGCAGGTGCTAAGCGCGTCCGTCGCCAATGGTTCGCTGTTCTCGCTGCCGGCCGGTGATGTAGGCATCGCCGCAGGCGTGGAGTACCGCAAGGAACAGAGCCAGGAAAACACCGACCCGATGTCGGCGGCCGGCCTGACCTTCCTCAACGCGATCCCGAGCCGCGGTGGTGAGTACGACGTCAAGGAAGTATTCGTGGAAACCACCGTGCCGCTGCTGGCCGACCTGCCGGGCATCAACCGGCTGAGCATGGACTTGGCCGGTCGCTTCTCGGACTACAGCACCATCGGCTCGACCAAGACCTGGAACGTGGGCCTGGACTGGGAAATCCTGTCTTCGCTGCGCTTCCGTGGCACCTTGGCCAAGGCTGTGCGCGCGCCGAGCATCGGCGAACTGTTCAATCCGCAGTCTGAAAACTTTGCAACGGTCAATGATCCCTGCAACACGCTGAGCACCAACAGCAACCGTCCGAGCACCGCCAAGGATCCGGCCCTGCGCGCCGCCAACTGCGCCGCTCTGGGCATTCCGGCCAACTGGATCGACACCTACACGGCAACCCGTCCAGGTGTCAGCGGTGGCAATCCGGACCTGAAGCCGGAACGCTCCAAGTCGGTCTCAATGGGCTTCGTGTGGCAGCCGGAATTCATCGAAGGCTTCGGCATGTCGATCGATTACTGGCGCATCACGCTGGAAGACGCGATCGGCTCGGTCACCGCGCAGACCAATGCAACCCGCTGCGTTGACTCCCCCGGCGGAATCCAGAACAACTCGTTCTGCGACATGATCACCCGCGCGGACGGCAACGCAGGAACCCCGTATAGCATCATTCGTTGGGTTGCACTGCAGGAGAACCTGGCCAAGTCGCGTCGTGTCGGCGTCGACCTGGAAATGGACTACCGCTTCAGCCTGCTCGGTGGCCAGACCACCATGCGCCTGGTTGGTACCCGCCTGATCCAGTCGCGCGAGTGGGCCTTCCAGGCCTTCCCGAACGAGTACAGCGAATACGTGACCTCCTTCACCGATCCGCGCTGGCGCGGTCAGTTCAACACGACCTGGAAGCGGGATGCATTCCGCGCGTCGTGGGACATGAGCTATGTGGACGGCAACCTTCGCGTTACCCCGGACAGCTACAACTCCAACCCCGGCTCGCAGAGCCCGATCCGCAACCCGTCGTACACGTACCATAACTTCCAGTTCGGCTACACGATTCCGGACACCGGCCTGGACGTGTATGTGGGCTTGAACAACGCGTTTGACAAGGATCCGCCGGCGAACTACTTCGGCGCTGATCTGGGCACCGCCTACTACGATTCGATCGGTCGTTACATGTACATGGGCCTCACCTACAAGTTCTGATCCATCCAGAACGCAAGACCAACAAGCCCGGCAACTGCCGGGCTTGTTTCGTTTCAGCCCCCACCGCCAGGTCCTCTCCGTCCCGGACCCGACGCAGGGCTCAAGGAACCAGTCCTCCCTGTACGGCTCGGACGCGATCGCCGGCGTGGTGAACATCATCCTGAAAGAGCGGATGGACGGCAGCGTGCTCAACGTGCGCGGCGGCACCTACACCGAAGGCGGCGGCAGCACCTTCCGCGTGAGCGGGGCAACCGGCTTCAACAGTGCCGATGACCGCCTCAACGTGCTGGTCAATGCCCAGCTCGAATCGAGCAACCCGATCTGGGGCTACCAGCGCGACGTCACCAGGACCACCAATGGCAAGGGCTATACCGCCCAGGTGCCGACCAACGATTTCCTGGTCGTCAATCCGGCCGCCGGCAACGCCTACCTGATGATGGATCCGAACCTGTGCGCCAACGTCGCCGGGCAGTTCGGCGGTACCACCGTGCTCGGCACGCGTGCGGCCGGCCAGTCCTGCGGCTCGATCTACAGCCCGGGCTACAAGACCGTCAAGAACGGCAAGGACAGCGCGCAGGTCTACAGCTCGTTCACCTTCGACGTCAACGACCGCCTGCAGCTGTTCGGCGACGTGCTGTACAGCTACGAGGACGTCAAGTACGCCACCGGCTCCAACTACACCTGGTGGGGCACGGCCTCCGGTTACGGTCGCTTCTGGGATCAGACCAGCGGCCAGTGGATGAACCTGCAGCGCGCCTTCGCACCGGAAGACATCAGTGCCAACGGCTACAAGGACATCCTCAACACCGACCGCAACAAGGCCTACCAGGTGACCCTGGGTGGCCGCGGCACGTTGGGCAACTGGGATTACAGCGCCAGTTTCACCCGCGGCGAGTACAAGCTGACCGAGCGCAACTTCGTGCGCTGGGCCGACCCGATCAACAACTACTTTGAAGAACACGTGCTGGGCCCGCAACTCGGCACCCGCAGCGGCTACGCCGTGTTTGCACCGAACTGGGAGGCTTTCTATGCGCCGATCCCCGCCGGTGATTTCGCCACTTTCACCGGTTATACCGAGAGCCAGAGCCGCACCTGGCAGAACCCGGGGCGCTTCCAGCTCACCAACGGCACGCTGTTCTCGCTGCCGGGCGGTGATGCCGGTTTCGCCGTCGTCGCCGAAGCCCGCAGCGAAGGCTGGGACTACACTCCGGATGAGCGCCTGATGGATGGCAGCGTGTGGGGCACCACCGCAGTCGCCGGTGCCGGCCACCGGAGCAATTACTCGCTGACCTCCGAACTGCGCCTGCCGCTGCTCGATTCGCTGACCGTCACCGGCTCGGGCCGCTATGACGCGTTCAAGATCGGTGACAGCACCGTCGACAAGGCCACCTACAGCGTCGGCGTCGAGTTCCGCCCGATCGAGAGCCTGCTGTTCCGTGGCAAGTACGGCACCGCATTCCGCGCGCCCAGCCTGTCCGATGCCTTCCAGGGCCTGAGCGGCTACTACGCCAACGGCGCCACCGACTATTACCGTTGCGGCCAGGCAGGTTACGCCCCGACCGACACCACCGGTTGTGCGTATGACAGCGTCTCGGTGTTCGGCCAGCGCGCCGGCAACCCGGACCTGGAGCCGATCACCGCCGATGTATGGAATGCCGGCGCGGTCTGGGCACCGCTGAACAATCTGTCCTTCTCGGTCGATTACTACAACTGGAAGATCAAGAACGAAGTCGACACGCTGAGCTCTGACCAGCTGCTGTTGGCCGAGTACTACTGCCGCAATGGTCTGGTCAACAACACCTCGGCCAGCTGCGACAACGTCAACGAATGGATCACCCGTGATGCGTCCGGCGTGCTGGATGAGATCTACACCCCGAAGATGAACGTGGCCAGCCAGAACCTGCAGGCCATCACCGCCAGTGCCAAGTACGTGCAGGAACTGGGTCGTTTCGGTGCGCTGCAGTTCTCCACCAACTACACCAACATGATCAAGCGCGAGCTGCAGCCGCAGCCGGGCGATGAGTATCTGGACCTGCTGCGCGATCCGTACAACATGTGGATCTACGATTCCTACGCGAAGGTGCGCGCGGACGGGTCGCTGGCCTGGGCTTTGGACAAGTGGACCACCACGCTGTACTTCAACTACGTCGGCAAGACCCCGAACTACCTGGCCTATGCCGGCAACGGCTATGACTACGTGCATCCCTCGGGCGCCAAGGCCGGCAAGTGGGGTTCCTACACCACCTATAACCTGAGCGTGAATTACCGCGCGGCGGAGAACATGACCTTCTCGGTCATGGTCAACAACGTGTTCAACAAGATGCCCGACAACCAGGCGAGCAACTACCCGGGCACCTCGGGTACGCCTTACAACAATTACTTCTACAACATCTACGGTCGTGCGGTGTATGTGCAGGCCAAGTACGAGTTCGGCGCCAAGTAATTCCTGCCGGTGAGATGACTCACAGAGCCCCGCCGCAAGGCGGGGCTTTTTCATGTCGGGCCACCTTCATCCGGAATGCGGCAGGCGATTTAATCTCACTTGTTAATGACCGGCGTATTCAGCGTTTGCTCATGATTCAAACATGAATAAATTTTCATGGTTCGGCAGATGATTGTTTTTCAACACCTTTCACACCAAGTTGTTTTTTCACGCGCATCGCGGATGACCATTCAGCGTATTTCACGTTAAGCGTGTGTTACGTTCGCCGCACACCGGCTCCAACTGAACGAAAAATAAAACGTCCAAGGATGGTCACACAGCCATGGGACCGGTCACCGTTGAACGCCATCAAGACGTCCCACGGAAGGGAAAGCCACGACATCACCACTACACGGGGTTACACATGTCTCGCCAAGGTAATTCGATCTCGCGCCATCCGCTTGCCGCCGCCGTCCTCACCGGCCTGCTGCTCACCAGCGCCACCGTCTTCGCGCAGGACAACGCCGCCACCAATCTCGACCGCGTCACCGTCACCGGGTCCCTGATCCCGCAGACCGAGATCGAGAACCACACACCGGTGCTGACCGTCACCGCCGAAGACATCCAGACCCGCGGCTTCACCAGCATTTCCGAGGTGCTGCAGCAGTCCTCGCTGACCACCGGTGGCCTGCAGGGCGGCCAGACTGCCGCCTCGTTCACCCAGGGCGCTGAAGCGGCCGGCATGTTCGGTCTGGACCCGGGCTACACCAAGTACCTGATCAACGGCCGGCCGATGCTGCAGTATCCGGCGCTTTATAACGGCAGCGACGCCTTCAACAACCTCAGCGGCATTCCGATCGACATCGTCGAGCGCATCGAAATCCTGCCCGGCGGCCAGTCCTCGCTGTACGGCTCGGACGCCATTGCCGGCGTGGTCAACATCATCCTGAAAGAACGCATGGAAGGCGGCGTACTGAACGTCCGCGGCGGCGCCACCACCGAAGGCGGCGGGAACAACATCCGCGTCAGCGGCGCCAAGGGCTTCAACAGCGCCGATGACCGCTTCAATGCACTGGTCAACGTGCAGTACGAAAAGAGCAATCCGATCTGGGGCTACCAGCGCGATCTGACCCGCACCAACAACCGCGTCGGTTACAGCGCGCAGGTGCCGGCCAATGATTTCCTGGTCTATCTGCCCGCCGATAACAATGCGTTCGTGATGATGGATCCGACCCGTTGCGCCAGCGTCGCCGGCCAGTTCGGCGGCACCACCGTGCTGGGCACCCGCGCGGCCGGCGAGTCCTGCGGTTCGGCCTACGGCGCCGGCTACCGCACGCTGAAGAACGACAAGGAGAGCAGCCAGTTCTATAGCTCGATGACGTTCGATGTGAACGACAACTTCACCCTGTTCGCCGATGCGCTGTACAGCTTGGAAGAGGTCAAGTACACGCCGGGTTCGGGTTACACGTTCTGGGGCAGCGACCTGAGTTTCGGCGCGTTCTATGACCAGGACACCGATCAGTACATGAACCTGCAGCGCGCGTTCGCGCCTGAGGACATCGGGCCGAACGGCTACAAGGACATCCTCAACACCGACCGCAACAAGGCCTACCAGGTCACGCTGGGCGGACGCGGCACTTTCGGCAACTGGGATTACAGCGCCAGCTTCAGCCGTGGCGAATACAAGCTCACCGAGCGCGGCTTCGTGCGCTGGGCCGATGACATTGACAGCTACTTCGAAAACCGCGTGCTCGGCCCCGTGCTGGGCACCACCGATGACGGCTACAACATCTACAGCCCGAACTGGGGCGCGTTCTATTCGCAGCTGCCGGCCGGCGATTTCCAGAGCTTCACCGGCTATACCTACAACCAGAGCAAGACCTGGCAGAACCTGGGCCGCTTCCAGATCACCAACGGCTCGCTGTTCACCCTGCCCGGTGGCGATGCAGGCTTCGCCGTGGTGGCTGAAGCCGGCAGCGAAGGCTGGGACTACCGTCCGGACGAACGCTTGATGGACGGCAGCGTGTGGGGCACCACCTCGGTGGCCGGTAATGGCCATCGCAGCAACTACGCGGTGACCTCCGAACTGCGCCTGCCGCTGATCGACTCGCTGACCGTTACCGGCTCGGGTCGCTACGACGCCTACAAGATCGCCGACAACACCGTCGACAAGGCCACCTACAGCGTCGGCGTGGAGTTCCGTCCGATCGAAAGCCTGCTGTTCCGTGGCAAGTACGGCACCGCGTTCCGTGCGCCGACCCTGCCCGACGCCTTCCAGGGCGAGAGCGGTTACTACGCCAACGGCGCGGTCGATTACTACCGTTGCGGCCAGCTCGGCTACGCCCCGGCCGATACCCTCGCCTGCCCGTACGGCAACGAGTCGGTGTTCGGCGTGCAGGCCGGCAATACGGAACTGGAACCGATCACCGCCGATGTCTGGAATGCCGGTGTGGTCTGGGCACCGATGAACAACCTCTCGGTCTCGGTGGACTACTACAACTGGAAGATCGACAACGAAGTCGACACCCTGAGCTCGGACCAGCTGCTGCGCGCGGAATACTACTGCCGCAATGGCCAGGGCAACCCGACCTCGGCCAGCTGCGAGAACGTCGCCGACTGGATCACCCGCGATGCCGCCGGCAACATCGAGCAGATCTTCACGCCCAAGCTCAACGTCGCGCGCCAGAACCTGCAGGCCCTGACGGCCAGCTTCAAGTACGTGCAGGACATCGGCCGCTTCGGCTCGCTGCAGTTCGCCAGCAACTACACCAACATCCTCAAGCGCGAGCTGCAGCCGCAGCCGGGCGACGACTATCTGGATCTGCTGCGCGACCCGTATGCGATGTGGTACTACGACGCCTACGCCAAGGTCCGTACCGACGGTTCGGTGGGCTGGGCCAAGGACCGATGGATCACCACGCTGTACTTCAACTACATCGGCAAGACGCCGAACTACATGTCCTACCTGGGCGAGAGCTTCGACTACGTCCACCCGTCCGGTTACAAAGCCGGCAAGTGGGGCTCGTACACCACCTACAACCTGAGCGTGAACTACCGGGCACTGGACAACCTGACCCTGTCGCTGATGGTCAACAACGTGTTCAACAAGATGCCCGACGGCCAGGCCCACAGCTACGCCGGCAACATCGCCTCGCCGTACAACAGCAGCATCTACAACCCGTACGGTCGGGCGGTGTATGTGCAGGCCAAGTACGATTTCGGCACCAAGACCAACTAAGCCGAACCCGGGATGACACCCCCAGGCCCCGCCGCAAGGCGGGGCTTTTCCTTGGCCATTCCGGGCCGGGGCCACGTCCGCAGTTGACCGGATCAGGCCTCTTGCCATCGGCCATGACCTTCGACACCCTTGCAGGCCGGGCCGGCGGCGTATCGTCTGGCCCACAGGCCCTTCGGGGCCATTCCTGCATGACTTTCCGGCCTGGAGGCCAATCACGTGATCGCTCGTACACCCAAACTGGTACTGCTGACCCTGGCCGTTTCGGCCGCGCTGGTCGGCTGCGGCAAGAACGAAACCCCGGCGACGGACAGCGCAGCCTCCACCGCCGCGCCGGCGGCCACGGCCGCCACCGAGTACAAGCTCGACGAGAGCAAGCTGCCGGCCTACAACGCCTTCCACCCGTCCGATCTGGACACCAGCATGGACGCCTGCGGTGCGTTCGGCGACTACGTCAACAGCAAGTGGCTGGCCGCCAATGAGATTCCGGCCGACCGCACCAGCTGGGGCGCCTTCACCATCCTGGACGAGCGTTCGGTCGCCGTGCAGCACCAGCTCGCCGAGCAGGTCGCGGCGGTCAAGAACCCGGCCGGCATCGAGAAGATCGTCGGCGACTTCTGGGCCACCGGCATGGACGAAGCCAAGATCAACGCCCAGGGCATCGAGCCGATCAAGGCCGACCTGGCCGCCATCGACGGCCTGCAGGACAAGGATGCGATCGCCAACTACCTGCGCACCAGCGCAGCCAAGGGCGAGAACGTGCTGTTCGGCTTCGGTCCGGAAGCGGACTTCAAGAATTCCAGCATGAACCTGGCCTACGCCAGCCAGGGCGGCCTGGGCCTGCCGGACACCACCTATTACACCGACGCCAAGAACGCCGACAAGCTCAAGGCTTACCAGGCCCACGTGGCCAAGGTGCTGGAACTGGCCGGCGTGGCGACCGCGGATGCGGAGAAGCAGGCCGCCGACGTGGTCAAGTTCGAAACCCGCCTGGCCAAGGCGTCCAAGTCCAGCGTCGAGCTCTCGCGTGACGTCTCGCTGTTCTACAACCCGGTCACTGTGGCCGACGCGGACAAGCTGACCCCGAACTTCAGCTGGACCGAATTCTTCAAGGCCCAGGGCATCGCCGCGCCGGAGAAGTTCTCGCTGGCCATGCCCAGCTTCCACCAGGAAGTGAGCAAGGCACTGGGCGACACCGATCCGTCGGTGTGGCGCGCCTACCTGCGCTTCCACACCGTCGATGGCGCCTCGCCGTACCTGGCCGATGCCTTCGTCAACGAGAACTACAACTTCTACGGCAAGACCCTCAACGGCCAGAAGGAACAGAAGCCGCGTTGGAAGCGCGTGCTGGGCACGATCGAAAACGATGCCGGCGATGCGTTCGGCCAGCTGTACGTCAAGGTCGCCTTCTCGCCCGAAGCCAAGGCCAAGATGGAAGAACTGGTCAAGAACCTGGCCGCCGCCCTCAAGGAGCGCATCCAGGGCCTGACCTGGATGAGCGACGAAACCAAGGCCAAGGCGATCGCCAAGTGGGAAACCTTCACCCCGAAGATCGGCTACCCGGACAAGTGGCGCGACTGGAGCGGCCTGACCACCGGCCGCGACAGCTACCTGGGCAACGTACGTGCCGCCAACGCGTTCAACTACAAGTTCGCCCTGTCCAAGATCGGCCAGCCGGTGGACAAGACCGAGTGGGGCATGACCCCGCAGACGGTCAATGCCTACTACAACCCGCTGCAGAACGAGATCGTGTTCCCGGCCGCCATCCTGCAGCCGCCGTTCTTCGATCCGAAGGCCGATGACGCGCTGAACTATGGCGGCATCGGTGCGGTGATCGGCCACGAAATGACCCACGGTTATGACGACCAGGGCAGCCGCTTCGGGCCGACCGGCAACTTCGAAAACTGGTGGACCGAGGCCGACACCAAGAACTTCAGCGGCCTGACCGGCAAGCTGATCAAGCAGTTCGACGGCTACAAGGTGGACGGCCAGCCGGTCAACGGCAAGCTGACCCTGGGCGAGAACATCGCCGACCTGGGTGGCCTGGCCACTGCCTACGATGCCCTGCAGAAGGCCTCGGCCGGCAAGGAAGATCCGAAGGTCGACGGCTTCACCCGCGACCAGCGCTTCTTCTTCAACTGGGCCACCGTGTGGCGCACCAAGTACACCCCGGAGAACATGAAGGTCCGTCTGGCGACCGACCCGCATGCCCCGGCGCAGTTCCGCGCGATGGGTGCCCCGTCGAACCTGCCGACCTTCGCCGCTGCGTTCCAGTGCAAGGCCGGTTCGCCGATGGTGCGTGCCGGCGACCAGCAGGTCGTGATTTGGTAACGCCTGCCATTCATTGAGCGTCTGACCAGTCGAAGGCCCGGGGAAACCCGGGCCTTCGTCGTTCAGCATCCTTCTCTTTTCATTAGGGAAACAACTGGATCACTGTGTCTCTGATGTAAAAACGAAATGACGGAATTATTGCAATGGCCGTATTTATTTGATATTCAGCTATCGGGGCTTCATTAAGCACCCGTTAATTCTTTCAATTGAATGGGGGAAGTTGATGATCAAGCAAACCATGCCGCTTCGCCGGGCCACCCTGACCATCGCGCTGGGCCTGTGCCTGGCCGGGGCAGCGCACGCGCAGTCCGTTACCGGCAACATCTACGGTACCGGCGAACCTGGCAGCACCATCAGCGTGCAGAACCTGGACACCGGTACCAGCCGCACCGTGACCGTCGACCGCAATGGTCGCTACCGTGCCAGCGATCTGCCGAACGGCAATTACAAGGTGACCGTCGAGAAAGATGGCCAGGTGATCGCAGTCCGCGAACGGGTGCAGGTCGTGATCGCCAGTGGCACCGAGGTTTCCTTCTCCGGCACCGGAGTCCAGGAGCTGGACCGCATCGAGGTCAGGGCGACGGCCGTGCCCAAGATCGACGTCAGCCAGACCGACACCCGCACGGTATTCACCTCGGAACAGCTGCAGGAGATCGCGGTCGGCCGTGACATCGCCAGCGTGGCGCTGCTGGCGCCCAGCGTGATTTCCAACGCGAGCTACACCTCCGGTGGCGTCACGGTCCCCAGCTTCGGCGGTGCCGCATCGTCCGAAAACGCGTTCTACATCAATGGCTTCGCGGTGACCAACCCGCTGTCGTCGATCGGCTTCACCACGCTTCCCTTCGATGCGATCTCGCAGCAGCAGGTCCTGACCGGTGGCTACGGCGCCGAATTCGGTCGTGCCACTGGTGGTGTCGTCAACATCGTCACCAAGCGCGGCACGAATGAATGGAGTGGCGGCGGCTACGCCTACTGGAGCCCGGAAACCCTGCGTGCAAGCCCGCGCAACAGCAACTTCGCCGATACTGGTTTCTACGGTGCGGACAATCCGGATCCGACCAAGCGCACGGATGGCCAGCTGTACCAGCTGCGGAACAAGAACCAGAGCTGGACCCAGACCACCGGCGCGTACGTCGGCGGCCCGATCGTCAAGGACAAACTGTTCATCTACGCCAATGTCGAGGTGACCAAGCGTGAGGGTGCCGGCGTGGCATCGACGAGCCAGGCCGCTGCAACGACCACCAACGCATGGCAGGAATACTCCTACGAGTATCCGCGTTGGGCAGCGAAGATCGATTGGAACATCACTGACAATCACCTGCTTGAGTTCACCGGCATCTCCGACGTCACCAAGTACGACAGCGCCGGCTATACCTTCAACTACGCCGATTTCACCCACGGCAACGAGCAGAACGCGGGCACGAGCAACGAGGACAAGTCCAAACTGTACATCGGCAAGTACACCGGCTATCTGACCGATGACCTCACGGTGTCGGCGCTGTACGGCACCCAGAAGATCGATCACAGCCAGAATCCGTGGGGCTACGATCCGGCCTGCCCGCGCACGTCCGCCGTGGCCACCGCACGCGCACCCGGCATTCCGGCCGCAAACTATGCCGGCTGCTGGACGGCCGCCACGGTCAACGTCCCCGGTGCTTACGATGAAACCAAGGGCTGGCGCCTGGACGTGGGCTATCGCCTGGGCAACCATGACCTGCGCGCCGGCCTGGATGTCATGGAAGCAGAGTCGTACACCGGCAGCGAGTACGGCGGCGGGTTCATCTGGGTGTACAGCCGTTCCAACAACCCCAATGCCGCCATCGATGCTTCCCATGGCGTCGGTTCGCCGGCCTCGGCCGGTGGCCTGGGCAGCCAGGGGTACTACGTTCGCCAGCAGTACTACACCCAGATCGCCAAGGTAAGAACCGAACAGTCCGCGCAGTTCCTCGAGGACCGTTGGCAGGTCAGCGACAACGTCCTGCTGACGCTGGGCCTGCGCAACGAGACCTTCAAGAACTTCACCAGCGCCGATGAGGTGTACGTCAAGCAGGACAACCAGTGGGCACCGCGCCTGGGTGGCGTCTGGGATGTCCATGGCGATGCTTCGTTGAAGCTGTTCGCCAATGCGGGCCGTTATCACCTGGCCCTGCCCAACAACGTTGCGGTCCGCGCGGCCTCCGGCTCGCTGTATACGATGGAGTACTTCACCTATACCGGCGTTGCTGCCGATGGTACGCCGACCGGACTGGTCAACGTTCCCGTCGATCCGAGCCTGGGCTATACCTGCCCCGGCAACCCGAACGCCATCTCCTCCAACCTGGAATGCGGCGATGCACCCGATCCGCGCACGGTTGCCGCGGTCGACCTGAAATCGCATTACCAGGACGAATTCATCGTCGGCATGGAACAGGCCTGGGGCGAGAACGCCGTATGGGGTGCCAAGGTGACCTACCGTGACCTGAAAAGTGCGATCGATGACACGTGCACCCCGGCACTGGGAGGCGGCTGCTTCATCTTCAACCCGGGGGTAGGCAACACGTTCTGGGAAGAGCAGGCCGACGGTACGCTGGCAAAGCACACCTACTCCGCCGCCGAACTCGATCTGCCCAAGCTCAAGCGCCGGTACTACGCTGTTGACCTGTTCCTGGAAGGCTCGATCGGTGAAAGGTTCTACGGCAAGGTGAACTACACCTTCGCCCGCAACTACGGCAATACCGAAGGCCAGCTGGCATCGGATCTCGATACCGGCGCGGGCGGCCAGACCGACGTCTCGGTGACCCAGGACTGGGATCTGCCGCAGCTGATGGTCGGCGCCAATGGCCCGCTGCCGAACCACCGTGCGCACCAGATCAAGGCCTACGGTTCCTACCGGATCACGCCCGAGTGGCGCGTCGGTGGCTCCCTGCTCATCGATTCCGGCCGCCCGCGTTCGTGCACCAGCTATTACCCGACTGCGGACCAGGGCCTGTACAACGGCGCGTACTACCACTTCTGTGGCCTGGCCGGCAGCGGCACCGCCCCGGGGAGTGCCGGCTACATTCCGCCTTCGGCTGACTACCGGTTCTCGCCACGCGGCGACAACGGCACCACGCCGTGGGGCTTCAACCTCAACCTGTCGCTGGCCTACACGCCGAACTGGGCGGACAACAAGTTGAGCCTGCAGGCGGACGTTCTGAACGTGCTCAATCGCCAGGTTGCCGGGTCGTACTACAGCAATTACGCGACCGACCGGGTGACCCCGGATCCGCGTTACAACCAGCCACTGAACTACAACTCCCCGCGCCAGGTCCGCCTGAGCGCTCGATACGACTTCTGATCCACCCTGCAGGGCCCGGCCACCTGGCCGGGCCCTGGTTGGCCGGCCGTGCTCTCTCCTGCCCCGCTCCGGCGGGGCTTTTTTGTGCCTCAGCCCCCGCCTGGCCCACGGTGCGGCCTGCCCGCCCTTCCTTGCATGCCGCCATGCATCGCGGCTTGATACACTCGCGCGATCTTCAATCCTCGATGGATTTGCTTTACATGCCCAACTTCCGTCCGCTTGCCATTGCCCTGGGCATCAGCCTGGTCACCCTGGTCGCTGCTCCCGATGCGCACGCCGCGCCGAAGAAGAAGGCCGCCGCCCGCGCGCCGG
Organism: Stenotrophomonas sp. PUT21; assembly: GCF_052232875.1. Taxonomy (NCBI): domain Bacteria; kingdom Pseudomonadati; phylum Pseudomonadota; class Gammaproteobacteria; order Lysobacterales; family Lysobacteraceae; genus Stenotrophomonas; species Stenotrophomonas sp. PUT21. Next base: position 2,683,070 of record NZ_CP197645.1, read on the forward strand.
CCGTCAGCGCACAGTGCAGCGACTTCTACGAGGCCACCAACGCGACCTGGCTGAAAGCCAATCCGGTGCCGCAGACCGGTGCCACCACCGCACTGGGCCAGCTGGCCGACCGCGCACGCCAGCAGCAGCGTGAACTGCTGGATGGCGCGATGACCGCCCCGCAGGGCAACGTGCAGAAGCTGCTCGGCGACTTCTGGGCCAGCGGCCTGGATGAGGCCGCGGTGGAAGCCGACGGCTCCAACCCGATCGCCCCGTTGCTGACCCGCATCAATGCGATCAAGAAGGCCAAGGACGTGCCGGCCTCGATCGCCGCGCTGCACCAGGTCGGCATCCCGGTGGCCTTCAACTTCGCCCCGGACGTGGATCTGAAGGCACTGGACCGCCACATCGGCTACTTCATGCAGGGCGGCATGGGCCTGCCGGACCCGGCGTTCTACACCCGTACCGATGCCGACACCGTCGCGCTGATGGCGCGCTACCGCACCTACGTCAAGCAGGTGCTGGCGCTGACCGGCACCCCGGCGGACAAGCTCGATGCCGAATCGCAGTCGGTGATCGCGCTGGAAACCGAACTGGCGCGCAATGCGCAGTCGCTGGCTGGCATCAACAACCCGTTCAACAACTACGCGCCGATCTCCACCAAGGAGCTCAACAGCCGTTACCGCAACCTGCAGCTGGAGGCCTTCCTGAAGGCGCAGGGCGTCAATGACGACCTGGTCTCGCTGTCCGATCCGGCGCTGTTCAAGCAGCTCGACGGCATGGTTACCCGGCTCAAGCCGGAGCAGTGGAAGGTCTACCTGCGCTGGCGCGTGGGTGATGCGATGGCCCCGTACCTGTCCAAGGCCTACCGCGATGCCGAATTCGAATTCCGTGGCCGTGTGATGCGTGGCCAGACCCTGCCGCCGGCACGCTGGGAGCAGGTGCTGGATGCGATCAACGTCGCCGCCGGCCCGATGGTCGGCCGCGAGTATGCCGCCAAGCACCTGTCGACCGACGACCGTCGCAAGGCGGCGCTGGTCGTGGACAAGATCCGCGAAGTGCAGATCGATGCGGTCAAGCGCAGCACTTGGATGAGCGATGAGGCCAAGACCGAAGCACAGGCCAAGCTGGCCGCGCTGAAGATCGAGATCGGCACCCCGCTGCGCGATCTGGACTACACCGTGCAGCCGATGGGCCGTGGCAGCTTCGGCGGCAACATGCTGATCGCCTCGACCTGGCGCCACCGCGAAGAGATGAAGCGTATCGGCAAGGGCAACGCCGACCGCCGCTGGGATGTGCTGCCGCAGCAGCCGGCCCTGGCCTACGACATCGCGCAGAACCGCCTGATCGTCACCGCCGCCGTGCTGCAGGGCCCGGTGTTCAATGCCAAGGGCGATACCGCCGACCTGTTCGGCAGCTACGGCGCGCTGGTCGCGCACGAGCTGACCCGTGCGATCGATGCCAAGGGCGCGCTGGTGGATGCCAAGGGCGAACTGCGCAGCTGGTGGACCCCGGCCGACAAGACCGCCTGGACCCTGTTCGGCAACCGCGTGGCCGCCCAGTACAGCGGCTACGACTACCCGGGCGTGAAGGGTGCCAAGGTCAACGGTGAACTCACCCGCGAAGAGAACCTGGCCGACCTGGCCGGCCTCGAGCTGGCGTGGGAGGCCTACAAGGCCGTTGAGCCGGCGGCCAAGCCTGCCGCACAGCAGGGCTTCTTCCGTGCCTGGGCGAGCCTGTGGCCGCAGCAGCTCTCGCCGAACGTCGCCGCCCAGCGCCTGAGCTCGGACATCCTGGCCCCGGGCCGCTGGCGCACCAACGGCCCGCTGTCCAACCTGCCGTCCTTCGGCGCTACGTTCACCTGCAAGCCCGGCCAGCCGATGCAGCGCGTGGACAACGACCAGATCAAGGTCTGGCGTTGAGCCCCGACTTGCACTGAGCTGCAGCGCTTCACCAGAAAGGCGCCTTGCGGGGCGCCTTTTCTGTGTCCAAGCACCGCGTGACCAGGCAAAAAAGACCCCGGCAAGCGCCGGGGTCGAAGACAAGCCTTGGAGAGTAACGCGGTACGTTAGAAGTCGTAGGACGCGGACAGCCGAACCGAACGCGGCGCGGTGAAGTAGGTCCCGATGCCGTAGAGGTTGGACACCGTGTTGGGGCCTTCCTGGTAGGTCACGTCTGATTGCAGCTGGCGGCGCTGATTCAGCACGTTGAAGACATCCAGCGCGAAACCAAGGCGTTGCTCGGCAAATGCCGGGCGATACATCACGCCCAGATCCACGCGCGTCGTCCACGGTTGGCGGCCGGCATCACCCGGACGCGAGGGACTGCCATTGCAGTAGTGGTAGGACGAACCGTAGTTGATCGGGTCACTCTGGTCAGCGCCGTAGTACCCCAGGCAGCTCTTCGGCGCGCCGGACATCACGCGCAGCGTCGCCGAAGCCGTCCACTCCGGCGTGAACTGGTAGGCACCGAAGCCCTTCAACTGGTGACGACGGTCGTTGGCCAGATAGCCGCCGGCGTATTCCATCAGGTACGAGGAGTCCCAGTCCTGGGTCTTGGCGACATCGTCCTGCCCGATATCCGATTTGACCGGGCCTTCTGTGTTACCAAAGCTGCGCGACCAGGTGTAGTCGAGACGGCCATACCAGTTGTTGCTCATCGGGTGTTCGACGAACAGATCGACTGCCACGTAATCACGCTTGGCCTTGTTGCTGCCCAGCCCCCAGTCCGCTGCGCTCATGCTCACCGGCACGTAGCCGGAGCCGTCGGTTTTCTTGACCAGGAAGGTATTGGTCTTGCCGGGGTTGAAGATCACGCAGCCGGGCACCTCCAGGTTGCTGGAATCCACCCCCATGGCATCGAGCTTGTCGTAGATGCGATCCGAATCGCAGGTATCGTCGATCGCGGTCTGCAAGCGACGGTAGGTGACCTTCGCACCACTGTTCCACGATGCGCCAAGGGTCTTCTCGAAGCCGAGGATGAACTCGTCCTGGTACTGCGATTTCAGATCGCTCGGCGCCACACTGCGCGGGTCCGGCGTCTGTCCATACTCGTTGTTGGCCGAGACCGGGCCCGGCCCCAGTGCGCCCAGTCCGGTGGGATTGCCATTCGCGTCGATTCCCGTGTACGTGAAGTACTCGCGGGTGTAGGTCGACGCCGAGGCGCCGCGGACGGCCACGCTGTTGGGCAGCGCCAAGTAATAGCGGCCCAGGTTGGCGAACACCTTCAGCGATGAATCACCGAACACGTCCCATGCCGCGCCCAGGCGGGGTGCCCACTGATCGCCGCTTTCGACATACGCCACGGCCGCGCTGTTGTAGTTGGTGAACTTGTCATTGCGCACGCCAAGGGTCAGCAGCCAGTTCGGCGTCACCTGCCAGCGGTCTTCGAGGTAGTACGCCTTCTGCTTCAGCGACATGCTGGTCGTGGTGGAGTAGATGTACTTCTGCACAAAGTAACCCTCGCCACCGGGCGGGGTGATATCGAAGCCAGGCGACGGTGACGAACCCGGGGCGATGCGCGAGTAGATCCAGGCGTAGCCGGGGCCGGTCATCGCCTCACCTTCGTTGTTCCCCTGGAAGGTCATGTTGTCGATGCCACCGGTGATCTCGTGATCGCCGATGCGGTACTGCAGGTCCACGCGCAGCCCACGCGAAATGCTGCCCGCGTTGTCGGCCTTGTCATTGATCGCCGGCTGATCGTTGCGGATCGGCGTACCGCCGGTGATCGACGGATCCTGGCTGTTGGCGCCGCTGATGAACGGGTTGCCCGAGCTCAGCGGATTGGAGTCCAGGTTGTCCTGCTTGCTGCGCCCCCACAATGCGCTGAGCGTCAGGTCGTCAGTGAGGTAGCTGGTGAACTTGAAGATGTCGTAGGTGTCTTTCAGCTTCGTCGTATTGGCAAACGTACCCGTGCGCTCGCCCTCGCTGCGGGTCTCGTAATCGTAGTCCCGGTAATAGGCGTCGTAACGGTCCGTGTTCTGGAGACGCGTGTATTCCAGCGTGTTGCTGTCATTGATGTTCCAGTCGATCTTGCCGTAGAACTTCGGCGTATCGATGGTGTAGTGGCTGCGCGACTGCTGCGCCGACTCGATGGATGCGGTGGACACGCCGTCGGACTTATCCTGCTCGGCCGCCAGGTGAATGAAGAGCCGGTCTTCGATGAGCGGGCCACTGACATAGCCGCTGTAGGTGGTACGGGTCGCCTTGTCGCCACGGCGCGAGCGGTACAGCGTTCCAGGCAGCGAGGCATCCTGGAACTCATACCCTTCCTGCAGCGCGCGATCCGGATACAGAATGTCGCGGGGCGATTCCGCCAGCGAATCCGGCTGCCAGGTGGTCTGGACGCCGAAATGCCATTCGTTGGTGCCGCGCTTGCCGAGCTGGTTGATCACACCGCCGGTGGAGCGGCCGTAGCTTGCGCCATAGCCGCCGGTGAACGTCTCCTGCTGATCGATCGAACCGTAGGGCAGACTGACACCCCCCAGGTTGTTCAGCGGGTTGGTCGCGTTGAAACCGTTAAGGTAATACGCGTTCTCGCTGACGCTGGAGCCGCCGAAGGAAAGCACCGATCGCGAGCCGTTGGCGAATGCGCCGCTACCCCCGACCACGCCCGGCGCCAGCAGCGCGATAGCCTCCGCGCTCCGGCCCAGCGGCAATACATCCAGCTGCTCGGAGGTGATTACCGAACGGGATACCGTGTTGCTCACGTCGATCTTCGGCACATTGGTCGCTGTCACGTTGACGGTACCGAGGTTGGTCGCCTCGCCGCCGGCGCTGCGACCACTTTCCCCGAAGGACACTTCGGTACCGGCACCAACGATCAGCTGCACGTTGTCGCGCTTCTCCACGACTTGGCCGTCGCGCTGCAGGGTCACGGTGTACCGACCCACCGGCAGTGAACCCAAGGTGTAACGGCCATTGGCATCGACGGTGGCGGAGCGGCGCAGGCCGGTGTCACTTTGTACGACAACCGTGGTGCCCGCGGCGGACGGCACCGTGCCGTAGACGGAGCCGGTAGTGCTCTGTGCGGCGGCGGCACCAATGAAAGAGGTCAGGAGAACGGCCAGTGCCGTGCGCTTCAGCCGGTTGGCCGGGATGCTGCGTGTCATGGAGTGTCCTTGAGTCGGGTTGCATACCTGAATGTCCAAAGCGTTGCGGCTACGTGACATTTTCCGCAACTGAACCCGATCTTAAGTTCACTATTTCAAAAGATGCAATCCAAGCTGAACAAGAGCGCAAGTCACTAAATTAAAAGACTTTCCTTCCATAAACTTAATGTAAACATGGGATTTACGACTATTATCCGAGGCATGTAGATATAATGTGTCTCACTTATTTATCCCATTGTGTGACACCCATCACACTTTCAATCTCTTTATTGCGAAGTCGCCCCTTGCAGTGACGATGCAGCACGGATGACGGGAGCCTCGCACACAGCAAAGCACCCTCACGCCAGTCACGGCGCAAGGTTCACTGCACGCTATCAACGCTTCACTTGATGCTGCGCAGGTGATTGGGACGCTTCGGCGGGCCCGGCGGTCGCCGGTTGTTGAACGGCGGTTGGCCGCGCCAATAACGGATCAGCAGCCAGCCGAACAGCATGCCGCCCAGGTGGGCGAAATGGGCCACGCCCGGCTGCCAGCCGGTAGCGCCCAGCATCAGTTCCATCGCGCCGAACACGATCACGAAGGTACGGGCCTTCATCGGGATCGGCGGGAACAGCAGCATCACCCGCTGGTTCGGGAACAGCATGCCGTAGGCCAGCAGCAGACCGAACACACCGCCGGAGGCACCCAGCACCGTGGCCGGGTCGGCCAGCATCATGCCGACCAGCAGCTGGCACAGGCCGGCACCGGCGACGCACACTAGGTAATAGGTGAGGAAGCGTTTCTCGCCCCAGGTCTGTTCCAACGGCGCGCCGAACATGAAGAGCGCGAGCATGTTGAAGAACAGATGGCCGAAGCTGCCATGCAGGAAGCCATAGGTCAGCAGCTGCCAGGGCTGGAAGTTGCCGCCGGGCGAGAACGGATCGAAGCCGCCGCCCAGGGGCTGCAGCATGAAGGGCTCGAACGTGGCATTGCCGAGCAGGAACGGCTGCTGCAGCAGGAACAGCACGGCGTTGGCGATCAGCAACGCTTTGGTGACGGTAGGCAGGCGCGGAAACATGGGGGCATCCTTTGGAACTGCCTCCATCATAGCCGCAGCACCGGGCTGCGATCTGCGCGCCAGCGCCCGCGTTCAACCCGCAGGCAGCGTCAGCCCGGCCCCCACAGCGCGGCATCCAGATCATTGGTACCGGCCACCGGCATTCCTTTGACCCGGCCGCGCTCGATCACCACGCCCTCGGCGCGCAGCCGCTGGCTCTGCTCCTTCCAGCCAGCCGAGCCTTCCGGCATCGCGATGCGGCCATCCGAGCGCAGCACGCGGTGCCACGGCAGATCGGGATCGTCATTCATGCCGAGCACGCGTGCGGTCAGCCGCGCCCTGCCCGGCAGCCCGGCCTTGGCGGCGACCTGGCCGTAGCCCATCACCTGGCCGGGCGGGATGGCATGGATCACCGCCAGGATCCGCGCACGTGCCTGCTCCGCCGGGTCATCGCCCACGGCAGCGGCGTTCACGCGCGCACCCGGCTGACCAGCAGCACGCCGAGCAGGACCAGGGCCGTGCCGAGGATCTGCCACGGCCCCATGGGTTCGTCGAGCAGCCATAGACTCATCACGATGGTGGAGACCGGACCGAGCATACCGACCTGCGCGGCCAGCGACGAGCCGATCCGCTTCACCGCCAGCATGATCGCCATCACGGGCAGCACCGTGCAGACCGTCGCATTGATCAGCGACAGCCAATACACCGGCGGGGGTGCCTGGCCCAGGGCGGACATCGGGTGCAGCACCGCGAAGTGCAGCACGCACAACACGCAGGCCACGCAGCTGGCATAGGCGGTCAGGCGGATCGCACCGATCCGCGCCACCACCTGGCCACTGCCGAACAGATACAGCGCATAGCTCAGCGCACTGGCGAACACCAGCGCGCTGCCCAGCACGATGCGCCCGCCTTCCAGCTGCAGGTCATGACCAAAGGCCAGCAGGACGCCCAGATAGCTGAGCACCAGCGCGGCCACCTGCCAGCGACCGGGGCGCTTTTTCAGCAGGACCAGGCTGATCAGCAGCACCAGCGTCGGGTTCAGATACAGGATCAGCCGTTCCAGGGTGACGCTGATGTACTGCAGGCCCTGGAAGTCCAGCAGGCTGGACAGGTAATAGCCGGTGAAGCCCAGCCACACCACGCGCCCGCGGTCGCCCCAGGACAACGCCGGCGCGCGCCGCGCCGACCATACCGCCAGCACCGCGAACAACGGAAAGGCCATCAGCATCCGCAGTGCGAGCAACGTGGTGGCATCCACGCCGTGCCGGTACGCGAGTTTGACGATGACCGCCTTGCCCGAGGCAGCAATCGCCCCGATCGCGGCCAAAGCGATGCCGCCGGCAGCGATGCGGCTGGAGGACGTGGGGAGCGAGGAAGCGGGTGACGACATCAGGACGGCGGACAGCCGCACGGAGGCGGCTGGGCAGCAGGTGGGGCGGGCATTGTCGCATGCGTGGCGGCGGTGTTTTGCGCCGGCAGACACGGGAGGAACGGCGCTCCGAGCCTGTTTCAACGGCGGAAAGAGCTCGGCCGACCGACAGACCCGGCGCCTGCGTAAGGCTGTGCCGCTTCGTGCGCGGTCGCCACGCATGGCGTGGCACTACCGGATCCCTGCTGCGGCTTCGGCGGGTGCACGCCGCTGATGCGCTTTCAGCGCATCAAGACGACTTCTTCTGCCGAGGTCGGATGGATCGCCACGGTGTCGTCGAACTGGGCCTTGGTCACGCCCATCTTCACCGCCAGTGCGAAGCCCTGCAGGATTTCATCGGCCGCCTCGCCCAGCAGGTGAACGCCGACCACACGCTCTTCTTCCCCGACACAGACCAGCTTGAACAGGCTGCGCTGGGTGCCGTCGGCCAACGCCTGCAGCATCGGGCGGAAGTTGCTGCGGTACACGCGTACGTCGCCATGTTTCGCGCACGCCTCTTCTTCGCTCAAGCCCACTGCGCCCAGCGCCGGGTGCGAGAACACCACGCTGGCCACGTTCTCATAGTCCATCTTCGCCTGCGGCTGGCCACCGAACAGGCGGTCCATCAGCTTGCGCGCCGCGGCGATCGCCACCGGGGTCAGGCCGACCTTGCCGGCGATATCGCCCACCGCGTGCACGCTGGGTACGGCCGTGGTCTGCCACTCGTCGACCTCCACCTCGCCCTTCTCCCCGACCACCACGCCCACGGCGTCCAGCCCGAGGTCGGCACTGTTGCCGCGTCGCCCCGTGGCGAAGAACACGGCATCGAAGCGACCATCGGCCGGCCCATCGTGCCCGAGCGCCACCACGCCGTCGCCGTCGCGCTGCAGCTCGCGCAGGCGATAACAGAAATGGACCTGCACGCCCTGGTGGCGCAGGTTCTCGGCAAGCTGTCCGGTCAGTTCCGCATCGAAACGTTCCAGCAGGCGTTCGCCCCGGACCAGCAGGGTCACGCGGCTGCCAAGGGCCTGCAGCAGCCCGGCCAGCTCGACCGCGATGTAGCCGCCGCCGACGATCGCGACACGCTCCGGCGCGCTGCACAGGTTGAAGAAATCATCGGAGACCAGGCCCAGCTCGGCGCCGGGAATGTCCGGGCGCTGCGGATGCGCGCCGGTGGCGATCAGGATGTGCGCGGCGCTGATGCGTACACCATCGCTGCATTCCACCGTGTGCGCGTCGACCAGCCGACCACGGCGCGGCACGCGCACCACGTTGTTTTCATCCAGGCGCTTGAGATAGCTGGTATGGATGTTGGCGATATAGGCCTGGCGGTGGACCACCAGTTCTTTCCAATCCAGCGAAGGGCGTACCGGCACATCGAAGCCCATCGCCGCGGCAAGGCCAATGCGGCCGGAGAGATCGGCGGCCAGCCACATCGCTTTCTTCGGTACGCAGCCGACATTGACGCAGGTCCCGCCGAGTTCACCCGGCTCCAGCATCGCCACCCGCTGCCCATGCTGCGCGGCGCGGAAGGCCGCGGCCAGGCCGCCGGAACCACCGCCCAGCACGATCAGGTCATAGTCGTATTGCGTCGTCATTGGCATTGCTCAACTCGGTAAGGGGCGGGATCGATCGCCGGCGCGCGGGCCGTTGATCAGGTCTGCCATCAACTGGCCGGTGTCGACGCTCATGCGCAGCGCCAGCATGCCATGGCCGGCCGCGATCCAGACGTGACGGTGCGCGGCACCCTGTTTCAGGTCCGCCGCAGCGGCGGCCACTGCAGATAGGTCATCGCGCGCCAGATCCACTCCAGCGGCCCGAAGCGGAAGCAGCGCAGCCACACATGGCTGATGCCGACCTGCAGCGCGAACAGCGCCAGCGCGAAGGGGATCTGCCACAGCCGCGGCATCGTCTCGAACGCGCCCAGTCCGTAGCCATAGAACACCCAGGTGCACACCAGCGACTGGCCGATGTAGTGGGTCAACGCCATCCGCCCCATCGGCGCCAGCAGCTGCAGGCGCGCGCGCCCGTGCACGATCCAGGCCAGATAGCCGAGGCACATCAGCAGCCCGGCCAGTGCACTCACGGCATAGGCCACGCCACCGGCAAGATCCAGCGTGCCAGGGGCCTGGTACGGATGCCAGATCGCACTGCCCAGCATCAACACCAGGCCAATCGGCAGAGCGATCCAGCGCAGCCGTGCATACAGCCGCGCGAAGCGTTCCGGCTCGGCCAGCGCGCCGCTGCGGGCGAACCAGCTGCCGATCAGGAACATACCCAGCACTTCCGGACCAATCACGAAGATGCCCGAGAGCATCGCACCGAGGTCGCGCAAGCGCTGGCCGACGGCCTCGCCCCACGTGCCGTGCGCGTACGCCTGCCGCTGCAGTTCGATCGTCCGCTGGGCCTGGGCGATGGCCTCGCGCAGCGGCTCCTGCGTGTGCTCCATGCTGGCCATCCAGCTCATCAGTGCGCCCAGCACCAACACCAGTCCGGCCGCGCCCAGATAGCTGATCGCGCCCATCGCGGGCAACCAGCTGCGCGGCGCTTCGCGGCAGGCGAGCAAGAGCAGCGAGATCAAGGCGTAGATCACCAGGATGTCGCCGGACCACACCAGCAGCGCATGGCACAGGCCGATCAGCAGCAGGGCCGCGCTGCGGCGCAGATAGAACGGTGCGAACGCGCGGCCGGCCGCATCGGCGCGCTGCGCCATGACCGAGAACCCCGCGCCGAACAGCAGCGAGAACAGGGTGAAGAACTTGCCCTGGACCAGCACGTAGATCGCCGCGTCGGCCCAGTAGTCGGCGCCCTGCCAGTGCGGATCGATGCCGGTGAAGGACAGATCCAGCGGACCGCTGAACGCCTCCATGTTCATCAGCAGGATGCCCAGCAACGCGAACCCGCGCAGGATATCGATGACGGCGATGCGCTCGTGCGCGCCCACCGGCTGCAAAGGAGAAGAAGCTGCGTTCACAGGCAATCCGCTGACCAGGTCCGCCATTATGCCGTGCACACGGCGGCCTGCCGCACAAACGAAAACGGCCCGCCGAAGCGGGCCGTTGGATCAACGATGGGGCGCAGCACTCAGTGCTGGTGGCCGCCGTCGCCGTGCACGTGGCCGTGCTCGATTTCTTCCTTGCTGGCTTCGCGCACGTCGACGATCTCGACGTTGAAGTGCAGGTCCTTGCCGGCCATCGGGTGGTTCAGGTCGACGTCGACCACGCTCATGCCGACCTTCTCCACTGTCACCGCGCGCGGGCCGAAGTTGGTCTGCAGCACGACCTGCTGGCCCGGGACCAGCTTGCTGGTACCGAAGTGCTTCTTGGGCACGCGCTGGGTCAGGCCTTCGCGGCGCTCGCCGTAGGCGTCGGTCGCCTTGACGTCCACCTCGAAGGTGGCGCCGGCTTCCTTGTCCATCATGGCGTTTTCCAGGCCCGGGATGATGTTGCCGTGGCCGATCAGGATCGCCAGCGGATCACGGTCCTTGGAGCTCTCGATCGGCTCCTGGCCCTGCTCGGCGACGGTGTAATGGAAACGGACGACGCGGTCTTTTTCGATCTTCATGCGCAACTCTGGTCTGGAGACTGCCGAGGGCAGACGGGTGAGGCGGGTTGTGGCCTGCCGGATACGCCGCCATCATGACGGCCTTCTAAGGTCGCGCATTATCCGGACAACATGCACATGACGCCAGCTTCGCGCCTGACCCGCCTGACCGGCCACCTGGCCCTGCTGGCGATCATCGCCCTGCTGAGCGCCTGCGGTGGCGGCAAGACTACCCGCCCGGCCCCGCCGCCCGCCTCGACCCAGGTCTGGCCCAGCGTCACCCCGAACGATCCGCAGGCCGCCAATGCGGTGCTGATGCGCGCCATCGGTCTGGTCGGCACGCCCTACCGCTACGGTGGCAATACCCCCGAATCGGGTTTCGACTGCAGCGGGCTGGTCGCGTATGTGTACCGCGAAATGCTCGACCTGCGCCTGCCGCGGACCTCGCGCGATCTGGCCGCGGTGCAGGGGCCGAAGATCGATCCCAAGCGCCTGGCGCCGGGCGATCTGGTGTTTTTCGGCGACAAGGGCAACGTCTTCCATGTCGGCATCTATGTGGGTGAAGGCCGCTTCGTGCATGCCCCCAGCACCGGTGGCACGGTCCGGCTGGACTCGCTGGGGGGCCCGTACTGGAAGGACCACTACACGGGGGCAAAACGCGTCCTTGACTAAGCTGAACAGGGCTAACAAACAAATTTGTGACTCACATCACACAGTTGTAAACGAAAAATTAACGGAATTTGTACCTAATCACTGCGCTTACACGGCATCATCACCCATCGTTTTTATTCAGTGACCGCCGCGTGACGACAGACGACCTGACTTGCAAAGGCCAGACCGCCGCAACCCGGCGACGCCCCCGACCCGCTTTCCTCGCTGCAGCACTCTGCCTGGCCAGCCTTCCGGCCTGGGCGCAGTCCGCAACGACGATCGCCCCCGACGCTTCTGCAACCCCTGTCACTGTTGCCCCCGATTCCTCCGCGCCGGCCAAGCCCAAGGCTGATGCGCCGGCCCGCAGCAAGGCCGATGCCGCTGCCAGCGCCACCCTCGCCGCCCTGCTTCCGCACCTGGCGGCCAACGACACCATCCCCCTCATGGACCGTTCGGCGATGTTCGCCGGCGATCTGAGCCGCCTGCTCGCCAATTACGATGCCAGCACCGGCGCGATTACCGTGGCCGGTGACGCCGCCGAAAACGGCAAGGTCCAGTCTCTGCTGCGCCGGGCGATGACCCTGCTGGGCACCCCGTACCGTTGGGGCGGCACCTCGCCGGACAGCGGTTTCGACTGCAGTGGCCTGGTCGGCTATGTGTTCCGTACCGCGCTGGGAGTCGAGCTGCCGCGTGTCTCGCGCGAGATGGCCCATGACGGCGCCGCCCAGCTGATCAACGATCGCAACGCCCTGGCCGCTGGCGACCTGGTGTTCTTCGGCCGCAAGGGCCGTGTGGACCATGTCGGCATCTATGTGGGTGAAGGCCGCTTCCTGCACGCCCCGAGCACTGGCAAGGACGTCCGTGTGGACAGCCTGGTCAGCGGCTACTGGGGTGGCAAGTTCATGCAGGCCCGCCGCGTCGACCTCTGACGCGCCCTGCTGAGCCCCTCGATGAAAGGCCGCTGCCCTGCAGCGGCCTTTTTCGTTGGGCCGCGGCGATGGCCGCTGGCCGCCCCAACCCGCGTTCCCTTCTCTGTCACCGTCTTTTTCCCGGCGGAGGACGCGCCCAGCGCACACGCGCTGCGGCGGGGGATGGACCCGGACGTGGGGCGGCACGTCCGTGGCAACCGATCAGGCAGCAGACACCGCCCGAGATTCTCGTCGACAAGGTGACGCATGGCGGCTGTCCCCGATTTTCCTGCCCGGTGTGTGATCTGGTTTGGGCAACCTCTCGCGCTTGAACGGGCGACGCTGGCCGCGGCCGGCTGGCAGGTCCGCAGCGTGGCCCCCGAACAATGCGCCGGCATCGGCATGCGCGGCAGCGACCAGGTCGTGGGGCTGCTGGACCTGCGAACGGTGGTGCCGGCCAATCTGGCCCATCTGCAGCAGCTGCTGGTCGACCACCGCCACATGAGCCTGCTGGCGTTGCTGCCGGCCGCGCCGTTGCGGGCCTCGCCGGTCCTGGATGCGTTGCTGGCAGCCTGCGTGGACACCTACGCCGCCCCGATCGATCTCCCGCGCGTGGTGCAGCGGCTGCAGCAGTTGGCCGGTGCCGTCCCCCTGCCCGCCACGCATGGCCCGCAGTCCCTGATCGGGGACAGCGCAGTGCTGCAGGTCACCCGCGCGGCGATACGCAAGTACGCGCCGGTGGACCTGCCGGTGCTGATCACCGGCGAGACCGGTACCGGCAAGGAACTGGCCGCCCAGGCCCTGCATGCCCTGTCAGCACGGCATGCGCGCCCCTTCCTGGCGGTGAACTGCGGCGCCATTCCGGCCGCGCTGGTCCAGTCCGAACTGTTCGGCCATGAGCGCGGCGCCTTCACCGGCGCGGCGGCACGGCGCCTGGGCCTGTTCGAGTCAGCCAGTGGCGGCACCGTCTTCCTAGACGAGATCGGCGACCTGCCACTGGATGCGCAGACCAACCTGCTGCGCGTGCTGCAGGAAGGCACGGTCGAGCGCGTTGGCAGCAACCGGCCGCTGGCGGTGGACGTGCGTGTGCTGGCCGCGACCCACGTCGATCTCGAAGCCGCGGTCGAGCGGGGTCACTTCCGCCGCGATCTTTTCTATCGGCTCAATGTCCTGCGCCTGCCGCTGCCGCCGCTGCGCGAGCGTGGCAGCGATATCGCGATGCTCGCCCACCACTTTCTCGCCAGCTTCCGGCATCGCCACGTCACCCGGGCGCGCGGCTTCACTGCCGATGCGGTGCAGGCGCTGGAGCGCTTCGCATGGCCAGGCAACGTGCGTGAGCTGCTCAACCGGGTCCAGCGTGCGGCGATCGTCAGCGATGCCGAACTCATCACCGCGGCGGATCTGGAATTGAACCAGCCGCTGGTGGCCAGCGCCGAGCGCGGCCTGCACGGCGCCAAGCAGATCGCCGAACGCGAGACCCTGCTGCATGCGTTGCGCCAGGCCGATTTCAACATTACCGCCTGCGCGCGCCACATGCAGGTCTCGCGCGTGACCGTCTACCGCCTCTGCCGCAAGCACCAGCTCGCGCTGCCCGAACTGCGCTGACCCGGCGCTTACCGCGTGTGAGCGCAATCGCTCACAGGCTGTATGGCACCTTGAAGGCCAAAGTGAAGTCCGGTGCATCCGGGGTCAGGCCGATGCCCAGCAGGCTGACCAGGGTGGTCTTCTGGTTGAGCGCATAGGTGATGCCCAGGTTGAGCGTGCCCGCGTTCGCGTCACTGCCGATCACCTTGAGCCATTGGCCGTTCTTGTAGCGGGTGGAGGCGCGCGCACTCAGCTTGTCGCTGAAGGAGATGCTCAGGCTGGTACGCTCGTTGAACGCAAACGCCACGCCCGCACCGAAGTAATAGGAGCCGCCCAGCTTCACGTCACCCGGGTTGGTGGTGTCCGGATTCGCATCGATGTCATCGAAGCTGCGCGGGAAAGAATGGATGTAGCCGATGTTGGCGAACAGGATCGCCGGGTCGGCGGTTTTCACGGCGGACAGGCCGATGTTCGCCTGCCAGACGCCATTGCCGGTCGGTTGCTGCTCGGGTACGGCAAAGCGGATGAAGTCATCGTCATCGCGCTCGAGCACCTTCCAGTCCAGCCCATACGGCGCCCGCCCGGTCGGCGCGGTCGCGCCCACGGTCAGCACGGTTTCCGGCAACCGCCCACGCTCGGCGAACAACCGGTAGTTGGCGCTCACGCCAACGTCGCCGATGCCGTTGCCGGTCGTTTCTTCGTGCGCGATGGCCGCCGCGGAACCGCCGGCACCGCCCTTCTGGAATACCGTCTTGCGGGCCAGGTAGGGCACATCCAGGTTCAGGGTCAGGCGTGGGCTGACCCCCCAGCGTGCGGCCAGGTTGTAGGTCAGCGTGTCCGACTCCACATTCTCGATGGCGATGTTGCCCAGGAAGATCGCATCCAGCGCCAGGAAGCCGTTGAGGCTGAGCTGTTTGCGGTCATAGCGCGCGTAGGACAGGCTGTTTTCGATGGTGAAGCGGCGGCTGAACAGCGCCGCCTGCTGCTGTTTGACGTCGTCCACGCTGCGCCGGGATTCCTGCTTGGCCTGTTGAGCCTCGGCGGCGGAGCTGGCGTAGCCCTCGGCACTGGCCGGTGCTGCCGGGGTCCCCGCCGGCAGTGCCTGCTGCGGGGGCGGCGCGCTGGAGGCAACCGGCGCGGTCTTGCCGGTCAGCCGCGCCTGCATGGCCTGCACCTGCATGTCCAGCTCGCGCAGGCGCCGTACTTCCTGCGCGTAGTTGGCCTTGAGGCTTTCCAGCTGCGCCATCAGCGCCTTGACGTCGGCCTCGTCATTGGGCGCAGGCTGTTGGGCCTGCGCCTGGGCGGACGCAGCCGCCATCAGTGCCAGCGCCGCCAGCGCCAGCGGTGTTGCGCGGATCATCGTGTGCATTGCCTTGGCCCACTGTTGTGTTGACGCTCCCCCTGCCGTGCCGATGGATCACTGGCCCGGCCCCATGCCTACTCCGCGTACCAGCGTCATCGCCTGCGCCACGTTCTGATTGAGCGGCACGTTGTTGGCCATCGACTGCCTGACGAGATCGATCTGCAGCCGATTGGTGACCGACTGTCCATCACTGCCCAGCGCGATGCTCTGGCCGACGCTGCCATTGCGGATCCATTGCTGGACCGCGCCGACACCCTCGATCTGCAACTGCACCTTGGCCGTGTTGCCTTCCAGCTGGGCCAGCGCACTGACGCCGCCCTGATGCACGCTGGCCAGGTTCACGCCTTCGCCGGTGGGGGTGGGCGCGGTGCCATCGCGCACGGTCAACTGGGTCGCGTTGCTGGCCAGGTTGCCGTCACCGGCCACCTGGATGCTCTGGCTCAGGCCGGCCACGTTCTGCAGGCCGCTGGAATCGACGCTGCGCCCGGGGGTCACCGGCAGCGGTGCATCGGCCGCGGTCACGCTCACACTGGGCGCAAAGCTGATCCTGGGTGTGCTGCCGCCGTGGCTGAAGTCCATGCCCAGCTTCAGCGCGCTCTGCGCCGATTGCCCGCCGGCGGTCTGCCACTGCGAGACCATGGTGACGCCGAACCACGCCACGGTGTTGCCACCGACGGTGTAGCGGCCACGCATGAGGTTCAATTCCGGATCGGGGATTTCGCTCAATCCCTTGCCGGGCCGGCTTTCGTCGGCATGCGCCGGCACGATGCCCAGCAGGGCAAGCAGCACGATGCCGGGCGTCCAGGTTGCGATGTTCATGTTGCCTCCTTAAAACAGATCGGCATGGGTGAATCCGAAGTCGACCAGTTCGGCGTCGGTGATCGGTCCCTGCCTGGCGTACAGCGAACGGGCACTCGGCCGTTCACCGGGCTGCAGCAGCACCGTGTTGCGATCAAAGTCACTGCCGATCACGACAAACACGGCGCGCGACGGCCACGCCTGGAGAAATTCGCTGACGGGAATGCTGCGGTTGCCCAGGATCGGGTCGGCGACATCCACCAGATCGCCACGGACCTGTTTGAGGACCACGAAGTGGCGGAAGCCCCGCACATCCATCAGCACCAGCCCGGGCACGCGCAGTGAGCGCAGGCGCTCTTCATTGACGCGGTAGCCGCGTCCACGCATGCCCATCGATTCGACATAACGCTTGATGTCCAGCAGCGAAAACCCACGCTGGTGCACCAGTTGTGGATCCGAGACCCCCATCATCCCTTCGATCACCGTGCCCTCATCCGCCTCCAGGTGGTAGGCGTAGCGCAGGATCGTGGCCAGCGCAGCTGCGCCACAGCTGTAATCGGTGTGTTGCCGTACGACATTGCGGAAGCGCCGTTCCTGCATGCTTTCCACGCGCTGGGTGAGCACTGCCCCGTTGGGCAGCACACCACTGAAGCCGACATCGCCGGCACGCACGATCCCCATCGGCATCATCAGCACCGACAAGGCCCACACCAGCATCCACGTGCGCATACGACTGGACATGCGTGACTCCGGCTCAGGAAGGAGCCCCTGCCCCAAGGGGGAGAAGGGACAGGGGCTCCCGGGGAGCCCGGTCATTGGCGGATGACCGGGTTTGTTGCGCTCAACGCGTACTGCTTGCGAAAACGGACAACCTTACTGTTCCGGACCGCCGCCACCGCCGCCGGTGGAGGGCTGCGCAACCGCCAGGGCCAGACTGTTGGCCTGCAGGTTGCCGGTACCGGAGGCCACGTTCACCCCGATGTTGCCGGAGGCGCCGGAGAACGCACTGCCGGACAACGCCGCGGTGTTGGTCGCATCCACGTTCACCCAGCGGGTGGTGGACACGGTCCCGCTCAGGCTCGCGTAGAGGTCGGCCACGCCCAGTTCAACGAACTGGCTGGTGCCGCGCTCATCGGTGTCAAACGCAATGCCACCCACGCCCGGACGATTCGGGTTGGCGGTGGCATTCTGGATATCGCTATCCAGGTCGATGTGACCGGTTTCGCTGCCGCTCGGGTGATCCAGCGCGCCACTCCAGGTATCCAGGTAGTAGTTGTCTTTCTGGTAGGCACTCCCCGTGCCGCTGTAACGGCCCGCACCGACCGCCAACGTGGCACCGGCAACGCGACCACTCAGGTTCACGTCCACGGTGTCGGTCATCGACTGCAGGTAGCCGGCGTTGCTGACGGTGTTGCCGGAGGACACCTGGTTGGAACTGATGCTCGAGGTCGCATAGGCGCTGGTGGCCACCGACGCGGCGAGCGCGTTCTTCTGCTCGTTGTTGTTGCCGGACGCGACGTTGGCGCCGATGTTGCCGGACGCACCGCTGAAGGCATTGCCACCCAGGCCTGCGGCGTTGGTCACGCCGGAGTTGATGGTGGTGTTGCCACCGCCGAACTGGTTGACGAAGACTTCCGCATCGGCCATGCCGAAGCTGAAGGACGCATCGGCCGCGGACAGCGAAGCGGCGTTGTCCTGCGCGTTGTTGTCACCGGCGGCGACGTTGAAGCCCAGGTTGCCGGAGGCATCGGCACCGACGTCGTCGGCGATCGAGGCGCTGTTGGTCACTAGGCTGTTGCCGGCCAGGTTGTTGGTGACCGACTGGCGGTTGTCGATGACGGCGATGGCGGCCGAATCGATGTCGATCGAGCCGGTGATTTCCGGATCACCCGAGAAGCTGATGTCCGAGCTCAGGCGCAGGTCCTTTTCGATGTTGACGTCCACGCCGTGGTTGTTCTTTTCCTGGCGTTCGTCGGCCTGGATGTTGCTGGTCTTGTTGACGTTCTCGGTGACGTTGCGGTTGCTGGTCACGTTGCGGTTGCTGGTGACGTTGGTGTTGCTCGTCACGTTGTCGTTGATGGTGGTGTTGGTGGTGCTGTTGTTGTTGCGGGTGTTGTTCCAGGTCCGGTTCCAGGTACGCGAATCGGTATCGGTGTTGGTGGTGGTATTGGTTTCGGTGTTGGTATCGGTGTTCGTGTTGGTGCGCGTCTCAGCCACGTTGTGCAGGTGGTTGATGTTGGCGCTCTGGTTCTGGTTGTCGCGATCGTTGCCCCAGCCGCTGGCGCCCGCGGAGGCGGATGCAGCGGCGACGGCGATGGCCAGTACGGTCCGTTTCATGTTGGTGTTCATGGTGCCCTCTCTCTCATCACAGACAATCGGGTGGATGTGACTACTCACGGGGTGGACTGCACCGAAATGCTCAGTTGGTTTGCGGTGGCGTTGCCGGATCCCGCGATCTGATTGAGTTGCAGGACGCCGTCGAATCCCTGCAGCGCGGAGGCTTCGACCGCCACCCTGCGAGTTCCGGCCGACCGACCGCTGTTGACGGCCCCCTGCCCCCCTGCTGACGCGAGCGCGCCCGACGCGGCCAAGGCCTCGTCGTTCGTTTCGCGTATGCCCTGTTGCGCCAGCGTGGCGGTGACGACGTTGAGCGTCGCGTTGCCATTGCCGCTGGCTTGATTGATCGATGCGACGCCACTGGCGCCGTTCAGTGCCTGGCCGCCGAGCGTGGCGCTGGCATCCATGGCGGTGTCGCTGAGGCTGAGGTTGTTGGACTGCTGCTGGCGCGCATCCACGGTGATGTGGGCGTTGCGGCCGTTGGCGATGCCCATCAGGTTGGCCTGCTGGTTGAGGTCACCGGCGGCCATGTTGACGGTGATCGCGCCGTCGGCGCCGGCCAGCGTGCGGCCGTCGATGCGGCTCTGATTGAGGTAGGAGAGCATCGCGGCGTAATCGTTGCTCTGCTGGGCATGCGCGGCCAGAGGCGCGAGCATCAGGCCCGTGAGCAGGGCGGTGCGCAGGACGATGTTCATTTGCCGGGCCCGCCTGCGGGCTGGCCGAGCGGGAACTGGGCAAGCGCGCCGCGGACCTGGTCGCCGATGCCGCGCGTGGCGTTGCCGACCGCGCCCATGGGCCCGCCGATGGTGTTGCTGAACTGGCCGCTGGACAGCATGCCGCTGTCGGTGACTTTGCCGAGCGTGCCGTTGACGGTGTGGCCGGTGACGCGTTCGATGGTGGTGGAACTGCGGGGAACACCGGCGCCGGTGTTGGAGCCGAGCGAGGCGTAATCGTCGTCGCTGAGTTCATCCATGCCGGTGGAGGTGCCGAGGGCGTGGCCGATTTCGCGACGCGGTGAAGGGTCGGCGATGAGCGCCATGCCCGGGGGTGCGGGGCGGTAGGCCGGGCGTGCGGAGACGTCACGCAGGAGGACGATTTCGCCGGGCTGGGCTTTGACGCCCTGGCGGGCGCCGGAGGCGTTGGCGGCGGCCGGCACGGCAAGTGCGGCGGCGAGCAGCCAGAGCGTGGTGTGTCGAGTGCGGTGTGCGGCAACGCTGTCCATGGCGACCTCCGATGACATGCGGAGGGGTGGAGCAGCATTCGTGCCAAGTTCCGAAGGCCCGCGTTTCATGGGTTTCTGCGCGGTTCGGGTTATCCGCACGCAACATTGCTGTTACAGGGGCGTTAGCGTTTGGACGAATGAATGGGTTGGTGCGGTGATCACGTGGCGCTGACAGGTAGGCACGGTGCGGGTGTATCACGGGTGTTACACCGGGTGATACAGGGGTTTACGGTGCGGATTCAGGCTTGCTGCGGGTTTGCTTGTACAGCGTCAGCCAGTCGCTTTGTCGTGAGGGCTGGCGGTGCCAAGCCCCACACAAGCAAAAAAAGACCGGCTCTCGCCGGTCTTTGGGTGGTGCATGGGTCCCTGCGTCAGGACGTTCGTTCTTCGCCTTCATCCACGCCCAGGTTGGTGGAGGGATTGTCGTAGACCGCGCGGTCGAGCAGACCGGTTTCCTTGGCGACGATCACCGGGACCAGCATCTGGCCGGTGACGTTGGTCATGGTGCGCATCATGTCCAGGATGCGGTCGATCGCGTAGAGGTAGCCGATGGTTTCCAGTGGCAGGTTGGCGGCACTGAGCACGACGGTGGCCATGACCACCGCGGTGCCGGGGACGCCGGCCGTGCCGAAGCTGCCCAGGACCGAGGCGATCAGCACGACGATGTACTGCTCGGGGGTGAGCGGGACGCCGGTGTACTGGGCGATGAAGACGGCGCACAGGGCGGGATAGATCGCGCCGCAGCCGTCCATCTTGATGCTGGCCCCCAGGGGAACGGCGAAGGAGGCGTAGTCCTTGTTGACGCCGAGGTTGTGGGTGATCGAGCGCATCGCCGCAGGCATGGCCGCGAAGCTGGAGGAGCTGACGAAAGCGACCTGCATGCCCGGGGCGGCGCCGCGGAAGAACTTGAGCGGGTTCAGGCCATGCATCAGCAGCAGGCTGCCGTAAACCACCACGATATGCAGGGCGCAGGCGATGTACAGGGCGAGCACGAAATTGCCCAGCGGCAGCAGCTTTTCAAAGCCGTAGCTGCCGACCAGGCCGGCGATCAGGCCGAAGGTGCCGAGCGGGGTGATCTCCAGCACGAAGCGGGTCACCTGGATCATGATGTCGCTCATCTGCCCGGTCAGCTTGCGCGCTTCGCTGACCTTGTCGCCCAGCTTGACCATCGCAAAGCCGAGCAGGCCGGCGAAGAAGATCACCGGCAGGATCGAGCCGCGGCCGGCGGCGAGGACGGTTTCACCGGCGGCATTGACCCGCGTACCGATGCCGGTCAACGCGTAGAACACGTTGGAAGGCACCACATCCATCAGCACCTTGATCACGCTGGGCACTTCGCGCGGGGTGTAGCTGTGGTCCATGCTCAGGCTGAGTGCACCGCTGCCCGGTTGCATGACCGTGCCGACGGCCAGGCCCACGCAGACCGCCAGGGCGGCGGTGATGATGAACCACACGAAGGTGCGCCCGCCCAGGGCCGCCACGGACTTCTGCCCGTGCAGCGAGGAGATGGCGTTGATCACCGCAAAGAACACCAGCGGGACCGCGATCATCTTGATCAGGGTGACGTAGAGATCGCCGAGCGGGCCGAACCAGGTTTCGGCGGCCGGCCCAAGCAGCCAGCCGGCCAGTGCGCCAAGGACGAAGCCGCCGAGGACCCGTTGCCAGAAGGGGATCCGCAGCCAGGCAGAGACCAGCTTCATGCGCGTTCCAGAGGTAATTTGACAGCTAGGCACCTTAGCCCAAGCCGGGCCGTGGAACGAGGCGTGCACGGAAAATCAGCGTGTCATCGGCGTGCCTTGCGGCGTTCTGCATAATGAACGCCCGTTTCACATGTGAGATGCATTCATCCATGTCCCGTTTCACGCCTCTGGTGGCTGCCGTCACCACCCTGCTGCTCGGCGCCTGCGCCAGTACCGCTCCCTCCTCCAGCGCCGCTGCCGGCGCGGTCCAGGTCGATGTGCCGGCCATTGCCCACCCCGCCGGGGAAACCCCGCAGTGGTGGTACCGCAGCGGTGCGGCACGCGCGGCCAGCACCGGGGCGATGGACGGCAAGGCCAAAAACGTCATCCTGTTCCTCGGTGACGGCATGAGCCTGACCACGGTGGCCGCGGCGCGCATCTTCGAGGGGCAGCGCAACGGGCATCCGGGCGAGGAGAACCTGCTGTCCTGGGAGCGCTTCCCGGCCACGGCGTTCAGCAAGACCTACAACACTGATTCGCAGACGCCGGATTCGGCCGGCACCATGACCGCGATCACCACCGGCGTGAAGACCCACATGGGCGCGATCGGCGTCAGCGCGGGCACCCGCAATGACTGCGCCGACAGCCTGAACAAGGGGCTGCTGACCTGGCTGCAGCTGGCCGACAGCGCCGGCATGGCGACCGGCGTGGTCTCCACCGCGCGCCTGACCCATGCCACCCCGGCGGCGACCTACGCCCACTCCCCCGAGCGCAACTGGGAAAACGACAACGACGTACCGGAAGAAGCCAAGGCCGCCGGCTGCCGCGATATTGCCCAGCAGCTGCTGTCGACCTCGCGCTTCGGGCGCGGCCCGCTGGTCGCCCTCGGCGGCGGCCGCGGTGAGTTCACCACGGTGGAAGAGCGCGATCCGGAATACGACGACAAGGTCGGCCAGCGCCTGGACGGGCGCAGCCTGGTGACCGAGTGGCAGCAGGCGCATCCGCAGGGTGCGTATGTGTGGAACGCCAAGCAGCTGCAGGCGGCGGCCAATGCGCCGGCCATCCTGGGCCTGTTCGAGCCGGACCACATGCGGTACGAAGCCGAGCGCAAGGACGATCCGGCCGGTGAGCCGAGCCTGGCCGAACTGACCAAGGCGGCGATCGCCAATCTGTCGCGTCATCAGGAAGGCTACGTGCTGATGATCGAGGGTGCGCGCATCGATCACGCCAACCACAGCGGCAATGCCTACCGGGCGCTGACCGATACGGTGGCGCTGTCCGATGCGGTGCGCGCCGCGGTCGAGGCGACCTCCGACCAGGACACCCTGATCATCGTCACCGCCGATCACTCGCACACGCTGAACTTCGTAGGCTACCCGGCCCGTGGCAACCCGATCCTGGGCAAGGTCAAGGACAAGGGCGGCGAAGACGGTGCCGGCAAGCTGGACCTGGCCCGCGACGGCCTCGGCCTGCCCTACACCACGCTGACCTACGCCAATGGCCCGGGCTACACCGGTGCCAGCAACCAGCAGCCGGTCGGCCCGAAGCGGTACCCGCACAACCCGAGCAGCTTCGATCCGACCACCGGCCGGCCGGACCTGACCGCGGTCGACACCGAGCACCCGGATTACATGCAGGAAGCGCTGGTCCCGGCCAAGAGCGAATCGCATGGTGGTGAAGACGTCGGTATCTGGGCGCGGGGCCCAGGCAGCAAGGCCGTGCGCGGCACCATGGAGCAGAACGCGATCTACCACATGATCGTGCAGGCCACCCCGCGCCTGCGCCAGCGCCTGTGCGACGCCGGTACCTGCGATGCCAAGGGCGTGCCGGTCGAGCTGCCCAAGCCGACCGCGTTCGAGCGCCAGGCCGGCGACAGCAAGTAATGCATCGACTGCTTCGCACTGCAGCGAACAGGGGCCGCCTCGCGCGGCCCCTGTTGCTGGTGGCGGGCCTGCTCGCATCGCCGCTGGCCTTGGCCGCCGACACCGGCTGCGCCGCCCTGACCCAGGAGGATGGGCTGCAGCCGCTGTCCGGGTGCCAGTGGATCGATGGGCATCTTGAACTCGACGCGACGTCCCTGGCGTCGCTGTCCTACGACCAGCACGGTCTGGCGCCGATCCATGCGGGCGGCGGGTACCACTACGTCCGTGCCGATGGCCGTCAGTTGCCGGTGATCACCGTCGACAATGGCCCGGACGACGTCGTGGACGGGTTGGTCCGTGGGCGGGTCGGGCAGCGCATCGGCTACTTCGATACCCAGCTGCGCCAGGCATTTCCGGGCACGTTCGATTTTGGCTGGGCGTTCGATGACGGGGTGGCCCGCGTCTGCGAAGGCTGCCGGCCGGGCACGCCGGACGACCACGGGCACATCGCCATGGTCGGCGGCACCTGGTATCGCATCGACCGCCAGGGCCGTTCTGCGATGGGTGCCCAAACCCCGTGATCGCCCCGCGTGGCATCGCCGCCACGCAGCACCGATACTGCCGGTTCGCCTGAGATCGCGCCTCCCATGACACCCCCGCTTCCCCCGCCCCCGTCCGTCGCCCACCCTGTGCTGGTGGGCTTCAGCGGTGGGCTGGATTCCACCGTCCTGCTGCATTGGCTGGCCACCTCGCCGGCCCAGCGCACCGCTGGCCTGCGCGCCGTGCATGTCCATCACGGCCTGCAGGAACAGGCCGATGCGTGGACCGTGCATTGCGCACAGCTCTGCGCGCGGTGGAACATTCCGCTGCGGGTGATCCGCGTGCAGGTACCGCGTCATCAGGGCCAGGGCCTGGAAGCCGCCGCACGGCATGCACGTCGCGAAGCGTTTGCGTCGCAGTTGCTGCCCGGCGAACAGTTGGCCCTTGCGCACCATCGCGACGACCAGGCCGAGACCTTCCTGCTGCGTGCGCTGCGCGGCTCCGGCGTGGATGGATTGGCCTCCATGCAGATCACCAGCGCGTTTGGCGCCGGCAC
Organism: Stenotrophomonas sp. PUT21; assembly: GCF_052232875.1. Lineage (NCBI taxonomy): Bacteria > Pseudomonadati > Pseudomonadota > Gammaproteobacteria > Lysobacterales > Lysobacteraceae > Stenotrophomonas > Stenotrophomonas sp. PUT21. Next base: position 2,707,646 of record NZ_CP197645.1, read on the forward strand.
CGTGTGGCGCCCGTTGCTGGAGGTTCCGCGCAGCAGCCTGCGGGCGCATGCGCAGGCCGAAGGCCTGGAGTGGATCGAAGACCCCAGCAATGCCAGCGACGACGCGGACCGCAACTTCCTGCGCCTGCACGTGCTGCCACACCTGCGCCAGCGCTGGCCGCAGGCCGATGCGGCATTCGCCCGGAGTGCCGCCCTGTGCACGCAATCCCAGCACCTGCTCGACAGCGCGGACCGCGAGGCGCTGGAGCGCTGCAGCGTCGGCCCTGGCGTGATCGACTGTGCGCGTTTGCTGCGCCAGCCAGTCGAGCGCCGCGCGCGGTTGCTGCGGCACTGGGTGCGTGGCAGTGGGCTGCCGCCGCTGCCGGCAGCGGGCGTGGAGACGGTCGAACGCGAGCTGCTCCCGGCCGCCCACCATGCCGATGCCCAGTTCGCCTGGCAGGGGGCACGTATCCGGCGCTGGCGCGGGCAGTTGCACCTGCTCTCGGCCAGCCTGGCGTTGCCAGCCGACTGGAGCGTGCACTGGGATGGCCGCACGCCGCTGGCCTTGCCTGATGGTGGCGAGCTGCGCCTGCTTGGCACCGACGCCGGTTTCGACAGCCCCGTGCAGATCCGCGCGCGCCGCGGCGGCGAGCGCATCCAGCTGCCGGGGCGCTCGCATTCCCATGCGCTCAAGGATCTGCTGCAACAGCAGGCACTGCCGCCCTGGCAACGTCGCCAGCTGCCGCTGCTGTTCGATGAGGACACATTGCTGGCCGCCGGTGACCGGGTCATCGGTGCCGCCCTGCAACCGTGGCTGCAGGCCCATCACGCGCAGTTGCAGTGGACACCCGGCGCGGCGTGAATTGACCCCGCCCGGCCAGCAGCCCACACTTGGTACATGGCAAAGAAGTCCCCCAATGAAACCTCCCCGGTCGCCCACTTCGAGCAGTCGCTGGAAGAACTGGAGCAGCTGGTGGAGAAGATGGAAACCGGCGAAATGAGCCTGGAGCAATCGCTCAGCGCCTACGAACGTGGCGTCGGTCTGTACCGCCAGTGCCAACAGGCGCTGGAACAGGCCGAACTGCGCGTGCGCCTGCTCAGCGACCCGGCCCAGCCCGACACCGCAGTGCCATTCGACCCGCCCAGCCATGACGGTTGAGGCCACGTTCGCGCGTTGGCGCGACCGGATCGAAAGCCAGCTCGACGCCAGCCTGCCCTCCCCGTCCGATGCCCCGCGAGGGCTGCATCAGGCGATGCGCTATGCGGTGCTGGGCGGCGGCAAGCGCATGCGCCCACTGCTGGTGTATGCCAGCGGCCGGGTTTTCGGCGCCGACGAGAACGCGCTGGACGCGCCCGCGATGGCGGTGGAGCTGATTCACGCCTATTCGCTGGTGCACGACGATCTGCCGGCGATGGACGATGACGCCCTGCGTCGCGGCCGCCCGACCACCCACATCGCCTTCGATGAGGCCACCGCGATCCTCGCCGGTGATGCCCTGCAGACCCGCGCGTTCGGCCTGATCGCCGATGCGCCGCTGCCCGCGTCACTGCGTGTGGCCTGCCTGCAGACGCTCACGCATGCCTCCGGTGCCGCCGGCATGTGCGGCGGCCAGGCGCTGGATATCGACGCGACCGGTCATCAACAGCCGCTGCAGGATCTTGAGCGCATGCACGCGCTCAAGACCGGCGCACTGATCCGCGCAGCCGTGCGCATGGGCGCGCTGTGTGGCCAGGCACCCGCCGCCGATCTGGCGACGCTGGATACGGTCGCCTCGGCGCTCGGTCTGGCGTTCCAGGTGCGCGATGACATCCTCGATGTCGAAGCCAGTTCCGAGCAGCTCGGCAAGACCGCCGGCAAGGACGAGGCCCAGGCCAAGTCCACCTTCCCGGCGCTGCTCGGCATGGACGGGGCGAAGGCGCATCTGCGCACGCTGAGCGAACAGATGTTCGATGGCCTGGCCGGGTACGGCGAGCCGGCAGATGCACTGCGTGCGCTGGCGACGCTGGCGGTCGAGCGGGATCATTGAGCAATCGTGCCGGCAGCCACGCATGGCGCGGCTCTACAACGCCAGGACACAAAAAAACGCCCGGGATTCCCGGGCGTTTTTTCGTTCCAGCGCTGCGGATCGATTACTTGATCAGGCGCAGGGCGAACGGGTAACGGTAGACTTCGCCATTGTTGGCCTTGACCGCTGCAATGATGCAGAAGATCACGTTGAGCAGGCCGACGATCGGGGCCAGCAGGCCGCCGATGATGACGATGGTCAGCACGATGCAGATCAGCATCGCGATGGTGATGGTGATCTGGAAGTTCAGCGCTTCCTTGGCCTGGTCGGTGACGAAGCTCTTGCTGCTGTCGTCCTTGTTGATCAGCCAGATGATCAGCGGGCCGAGGAACCAGGTGAAGATGCCCAGCAGGTGGGCCACCAGGGCCATGGTGCGCTGTTCGGCCGGGGCCGGTGCGCTCACCGGCGGCGGCGGGGTGGTGACGTTGTCGAAATCGCTCACGTGAAACTCCTTGTTCGAGGTAATGGGTATTGCACGCGGCAGGCTCCCCGCCTGCCAGGGCAGCCCCAATAGAATACGTCAATCGTTACCGGCAACGGTCATTCGTCCTACAAGGATCGAACCGGTGTGCACATGCGAGCGCGTATCGATGTCGGTGCCCACCGCTTCAATGCTGGCGAACATGTCCTTGAGGTTGCCGGCGATGGTGATGCCATCGACCGGGTAGCTGATCTCGCCGTTCTCCACACGGAACCCGCCGGCGCCGCGCGAGTAATCACCGGTCACGCTGTTGACGCCCTGCCCCATCAGTTCGGTGACCAGCAGGCCATTGCCCATCTGCCGGGCAATGGAGACCAGATCGCCCGCGTTGGCGGTGACCTTGAGGTTGTGCACGCCGCCGGCGTTGGCGGTGGTCGGCAGGCCGAGCTTGCGCGCCGAGTAGCTGCCGAGGATGTAGCGCTCCAGCACGCCATCGCGGATCAGCGCCGAATTGCGCGTGGCCACGCCATCGCCGTCGAAGGCGGCCGAACGCAGCCCGCGGCGCAGCAGCGGCAGTTCTTCAATGCCGAACCACGCCGGGAACAGCCGGGTGCCGACGCTGTCGAGCAGGAAGCTGGCGCGGCGGTACAGCGCGCCGCCGGAGACGGCGCCGAGCAGATGGCCGATCAACGAGCGGGCCACCTCCGGCGAATACAGCACCGGCATCTGCGCGGTGGTCATCGAGCGCGGCTCCAGGCGGGCGACGGTACGCTCGGCGGCGCGGCGGCCGATCGACGCGGCATCGTCCAGATCCTCGCGGGCCAGCGCGCTGCTGTACCAGCCATCGCGCTGCATGCCATCGCCCTGCCCGGCGATCAGCGCACAGCCGATCGAGTGGTGGCTGCTGCGTTCGCGGCCGATAAAGCCATGCGAGTTGGCATACACCGACAGGCTCTGCGCGGTCGCCGCCGAGGCACCGTCGGAATTGCTGATGCGGGGGTCGGCCTCGCGCCCGGCCGCTTCACAGGCCAGCGCCAGATCCAGCGCCGCGTCGGCACTGAGTTCCCAGGGGTGCCAGCCGTCCAGATCCGGGAACTCACGGGCCATCAGCGCCGCCTCGGCCAGGCCGGCCGCTTCGTCGTCCTCGGTGTGGCGGGCGATCGCGCAGGCCTGGGCCACGGTCGACTCCAGGCTGCTCTCGCGCAGGTCGGCGGTGCTGGCACTGCCCTTGCGCTGGCCGAAGTAGACGGTCACGGCGATGCCGCGGTCACGGGTGGACTCGACCGTTTCGACCTCGCCCAGGCGCACATTCACATCCAGCCCGCGCTCATCGCTGCAGCTGACCTCGGCCTGGGTGGCGCCCAGGGCCTTGGCCCGCTCCAGCAGGCGCTGGGAGATGTCGGCCAGCTGCTCCAGGCGCTGCAGGCTGTCGTCGGCCGGGGAGACTTCAGGGGAGATCACGTTCAATGCTTTATCCTGTACAGGTGAGTGCCCGGCGCGACGCCGGCACAGTTTACGGATGTGGAAATAAGACGATGCGCGGACGCGACGAAGAAACCGGTGAATTCCTTGATATCAGCCGCAGCCAGAACCGCCGGGCTGCGCTGGACGTGCTGGCCCTGGGCGAGAAGCTGGTCTCGCTGACCCCGGCCCAGCTGGCGCGCCTGCCGGTGCCCGAAGATCTGCTGCCGCACATCGCCGAGGCCAAGCGCATCACCGCCCATATCGCCCACAAGCGCCAGCTGGCGTTCCTGGCCAAGCACATGCGCCGCGAAGACGACGCCGTGCTGGATGCGATCCGCAACGCGCTCGATGCCAACAGCGAGACCTCGCGCCGTGAAGTCGCGACCATGCACCGCGTTGAAGACTGGCGCGAGCGCCTGCTCAAGGACGGCGACAAGGCGCTGGGCGCGCTGCTGGATGAATACCCGCACGCCGACCGCCAGCAACTGCGCACGCTGGTGCGCAACGCCCAGGCCGAAAAGGCCAAGAACAAGCCGCCGCGCGCCTACCGTGAAATCTTCCAGCTGCTGCGTGCGCTGCTGCTGCCGGCCGCGCTCGGCCTGGAAGGCCTGAACGCCGCGTCCGAGGACGAACCGGACGACGCGATCGACACGGACAACATCGACGGCGACAGCGACGAGAACGCCGAGGACTGAGTCCCGGCGCTCACGCGGCGGCGCCAGCACCCCGCTGGCGGCCGCGTCATCAGGCAGCACGAAGGGACGCATCCCGGCTCAGGCCTGGGTGCCGCCCACGGTGATGCCATCGATCAGCAGCGAGGGCTGGCCGACGCCGACCGGCACGCTCTGGCCATCCTTGCCGCAGATGCCCACGCCCTCGTCCAGCGCCAGATCGTTGCCGATCATGCGCACCTTCTGCATGGTTTCCGGGCCATTGCCGATCAGGGTGGCGCCCTTGACCGGCGCGGTGATCCTGCCGTCTTCGATCAGGTAGGCCTCGGTGGCCGAGAACACGTACTTGCCGCTGGTGATGTCGACCTGGCCGCCACCGAAGTTGACCGCGTACAGGCCACGCTTGACCGAACGGATCATCTCTTCCGGATCGTGCTGGCCGGCGCGCATGTAGGTATTGGTCATGCGTGGCATGGTCATGTGCGCGAACGACTCGCGGCGGCCGTTGCCGGTCGGGGCCACGCCCATCAGGCGCGCATTGAGCGAATCCTGCATGTAGCCGACCAGGATGCCGTCCTCGATCAGCGTGGTGCACTGGGTCGGGTGGCCCTCGTCATCGATGTTCAACGAGCCGCGGCGCCCGTCCAGGGTGCCATCATCGACGATGGTCACGCCCGGCGCGGCCACGCGCTCGCCGATCCGGCCGGCGTAGACGCTGGTGCCCTTGCGGTTGAAGTCGCCTTCCAGGCCATGGCCAACCGCTTCGTGCAACAGCACGCCGGGCCAGCCCGGGCCGAGCACCACGGTCATCACCCCGGCCGGGGCCGGGATCGCCTCCAGGTTCACCAGCGCCTGACGCAGGGCCTCGCGGGCGAAGCCCTCCGGGCGCCCGTCGGCGAACAGTTCTTCATAGCTGTAGCGGCCGCCGCCGCCGGAATAACCCGATTCGCGACGGCCGTGCTGTTCGACGATCACCTGCACGTTCAAACGCACCAGCGGGCGGATGTCGGCGGCGAGCACGCCATCGCTGCGCGCGATCAGCACCGTGTCCACGCCCCCGGAGAGGCTGACCATCACCTGCTGCACGCGCGGGTCGGCGGCGCGCAGGTAGCGGTCCAGGCGCTTGAGCATCTCGACCTTGGCCTCGTTGCCCATGCCATCGATGGGGTCCAGCGCCGGGTACAGCGCGCGGCCGCTGCCACGCACCAGCGAGCGGGCCGACTGCGCCCCGCCCTCGCGGGAAATCGCGCGGGCCGAGTTGGCCGCGGCCAGCAGGGCGTCGCTGTGGATGTCGTCGGAATAAGCGAAGCCGGTCTTCTCGCCGGCGATGGCGCGCACGCCCACGCCCTGCTCGATCGAATGCGCGCCGTCCTTGACGATGCCGTCTTCCACGCTCCAGCTCTCGCGGCGCGCGTGCTGGAAATAGAGATCCCCGAAATCGATGCCCGGGCCCAACAGGGTGCCGAACGTGCGTTCCAGACCGCTCGCATCCAGCCCGGCGGGCAGCAGCAGACGGTCGGTGGCCAGCGAAAGTGCGTTGTTGTTCATGCTCTTTGATCTATGGGCGCCGGGCGCAATCGCAACCCGGGCGCGGGAAAGGGGTCAGCGCGCCGGCGCTGCGGCCGGGGCCGGCTTGGGCGCAGTGTCGGGGTCGATCACCTCGACCTTGGGTTCGGCCCAGGGGCCGGTCACGCGGTAGGTCTTGGCGCCGATCTCGCCCAGCGGCTTGGACAGCACCGCGTTGGCCGCCGCGCCGACCGCCGCACCGACCGGTCCGCCGGCCACCGCACCGACCACGGTCAGCAGGTTGCCCGCGCGCGGGTTGACGTCGATGGTCTGGTCGAAGCGCTGCTGGCGCAGATCGGTCTGGCCACGGATGGTGATGTTGGCGGCCGGGCCTTCGATCAGCACCTTGTCGGTGGTGGCCATGCCGTCGCCGAAGGCCACGCTGCCTTCGATCTGGTTGAAGGCAAAGCCCTTGGAGAAGAAGTCGCGGAAGTCGAACATCAACCGGCGCGGCAGCTGGGTGACGCTCAGCAGCCCGAGCACGCGACCGGCGCCGGGCTCCAGCTCCAGCAGCTGGCCGTTGCGGGCATGCACGTCGAGCTGGCCCTGCAGCGCGCCCAGCTGGAAATCGGACGGGCCGCCCTGCCAGCCGGCGCTCATGCTCAGCTGGCCCTGGCCGCCCCGCAGCTGGCCGCCGTAATCCAGGTTCTGCATCAGTCCCCCCAGATCCTCGCTCTTGACCTGCACATTGAACTGGCTGCGCGCGGCCTCGCCCATGCCCATCCAGCGGCCATTGACGTCGATCTTCTGCTTGGGCGCGCGGAACTGCAGCTGGTCCACGCTCAGGCCGTTGGCCATCGGCCGGGTGCGCAGCACGGCCTGGCCGAGCTTGGCCTTGCCGAACTGGAGGTCGTCGATATCCAGCGACAGCGGTGGGATCTTGGCCGGATTGGTGTCGTTCGCACTGGCCTGGACCCGCGCTGGCAGGATCACGTCCGGCGACAGCAGGATCGGGGCGCCATCGCTGGGCGCCTTGACCGGCGTGGGCAGCGATTGCCAGTGCACGCGGCTGAGCTTGCCGACGATGGTGCCGCCCTCGGCATTGGGCACGCTCAGGCTGCCCGCCAGCGATGGGCCATCCAGGCGGACGTCCACGCTGTTGGCAGTCGGGCGCAACTGCAGCCGGGTCTGCGCGAACACGCCACCGGCGAGCAGCAGCTGCCCGACCTGCACATCCACATGCCGCAGCGGCATCGGGTCCTTGTCATCGCCGCCCTCGGGCGATCGGGCCAGGCCGATCCACTCCAGCGCATCCAGCGAGCCGCTGCGCCCGTTCACCACCAGCCCGCTGGCCGGCGGGTCCCGATCCACCTGGTCGCTGCCGAGGGTGACCTGCACACCGGTCTGGTTGTCGTGCGTCCGCGCTGCCAGCGCCAGACGCTGGCCAAAGGCCACGTCGACGCGACCACTGCCCATCGGCAGCTGCGCGGTGACGGCCGTAGCCAGCGGCGTGGCGGCCGGCTTGTCCAGCGGAGCGGGCAGCTCCAGCGTGGTCCCGACCAAATCCGAATGCAGCTTGAGCACCGTCGGCGGCTCGACCTTGCTGCCCGCGGCGACCTTGGGCAGGGTCACCCCGATGGTCCAGCGCGAGGTGCCCTGGATATAGGGTTTGAGCCAGTTCAATTCCGGCGCGCGGTCCAGCAGCGCGCCAGCCTCCAGCGAAGCGGTCAGCTCGGACTCAAAGGCCTGCTGCGGGTCACGCACGAACTCGCCGGCACGCAGGCTGAGCCGTCCCTCCTGGCCCTGGTGACGCACGGCGAGATTCTCCGCGTCGAAGCCGCCATGGCCATACCGGGCCTGGCCGCGCATGTTGTCGAAGACCAGGTCGAAGCGTTTCTCGGTGAGGGTGGCACCGTTCAGATCGACCGTGCCTTGCAGATGACCACCGCCCTCGTCGTGATGCAGCGGCTGCAGCAGATCGAAGGTAACCGCAGCCGGCCCCTTCGCGGTGAGGTTGTCCAGCGTCTCGCCGTAGATTGCCTGCAGCGGGCTCTGCTTGAGCATGGCCAGCAATGCACCGGCATCGCTGCGGCTGGTCGCCTTGACGTACAGGTCGGTCTCGCCGAAATCGGGAATGCCGGCGTCAAAGTGGTCGACGGCTACCCCGGCCAGGTCGCCTTTGCCATGCAGTTCGAAGCCCGGGCCGATGAAGGCGATGTCCGCATCGACCTTGTTCATGGCCGGCCAGTCGTGCTGGAAGCGGATGCTCCCGGCGTCGATGTGCCCGGTCGCTTCGAAGCGGCCGTTGTTCTTGTCGAAGGGCCAGTCTTCCAGATCACCGGTCACCAGGCCGACACCGCCGCGCACCTGCCCGGACACCAGCGCGGCATCCAGCCAATCGGTGGCGGCCTTGCTCATCTTGGAATGGATCCAGAACCGCTTGGCGGCGGTCATCGGCACATCGTCGATCTTGGCCGCCAGTTCCAGCCACGGGCGCGTGCCGTTGTTCTGGAACCAGATCCCGCCACGCACGTCGGCGGCATAGTCGGTGCCCTGCACGCGCAGCGCCGGGGTGCCGATGCGCCAGCCACCGGCTTCATCACGCCAGCCGACCAGACGGCCGGCCAGGCGCACATCGTGGCGCTCGCCAAAGCCGCTGGGCCAGTCGAAATGCATGACCCGCTGCGGCTGCAGATCCAGGGTGAACCCATCGGCATCGCCATTGAAGCGGCCACCCACACCACTGAGCCCGGGCGAATGCCCGACCGCCGCGAAGCGGATGTCTTCCAGATCGCCCTCGACCGACAGCGGGCCGCCCAGCTCGCCCGCCACCCGGACCCGGGTCATGCGGACGTGGGGCGCGGCCTCATGCAGCCACTCGCGCAGGCCCGGATCGATGCGGTCGGTCAGCGCCAGGCCACGCAGCAGCGCTGTGGCATCGATGTTGTCGCCGGCCAGTGCGAAGTGCTGACCGCCTGCCAGCAGCAGGCCATCCAATTGCTGGGTGCTGCCTTCCATGCCGATCCGCAACCGCGGCGCATCGGCGCGCCAGCCACCCTGCACCCAGCGCCAGCGTGCACGCAGTTCCAGCGTGTCCAACGCCAGCTGCGGGTGGGTGCCGTCCGCCAGCGTCACGCCGCGCACCTGCACGTTCTGAAGATCCGCATCCGTGGTGACCATCACCACCCGGTGATCGCGCAGGTCGACCCACGCTTTGAACTCACCGGTGCCCTGCTGCAACCCGATGCCGCCGAACTGCAGCAGCGAGGACCACGCATGGAAATCGGCGGGATCGGCCGACAGCCAGGCCTGGCCGTCGCCGCGCTTGCGCTCGAACTCCAGCACCGCCGTCAGCGGCTGCGCGGCCGGGTCGGCCCAGGCACGCGCACCGACACGCAGGCGCTGGCCGTTGACGCGCAGGCGCAGATCGATCCGTGGCAGCACGGCGTTCACGCCCAATGAGGGCGCATCCACCTTCAAGCGGCCCCCGATCACCTGCAGTTCGCCGAGGCGGCGCAGCGTTTCCAGTGGATCGCCGCCGCCGGACTCCGGCAGGCCCTGCACCGACCAGCGGCCATCGTCGGCGCGCTGCAGCACCAGCGCCAGACCGCGCAGGCGCAGCTCGGTCAGCGAGTGGCCCGGGAGCAGGCCGGCATACATCGAGACCAGTACCTCGGCCTCGCCGATACGCAGCCCCTGCCCTTCACCGATCCGCAGCCCCTTGAGCTGGAGCAGCGGACCCCGCCGGGTCCAGGCGGTATCCAGCGCATCGAAGCGCACCGGCTGGCCCGCACGCGCGCTCAGCCAGGCCGCCACCTTGTCCGGATGACGCTCGGCCAACGGCAGCAACTGACTGGCGGTGCCAACCAGCAGGGCCACGCCCACGAGCAGGACCGCCACCGCATACACAGCATGGCGGCGGATCCGGCGCAGTCGCAGGCGCAGCGGTGTGCTCATCGGAACCTGGGAGTGCCGGACCGGCCGCGATCAGAGCAGCACGACATCGAACTGCTCCTGCAGGTATTGCTCGTCCGCCTGGAAGCGGATGCTCTTGCCCAGGAACTCTTCCAGCTCGGCCACCGCCGAGGATTCCTCGTCGGTGATGCGTGCCACGACCTTGGACGAGGCGATCACCAGCAGGCGCGCGGCGTCGAACTGACGCACCGCCCGGGTGATCTCGCGGAAGATTTCGTAGGTCACCGTTTCGGCGGTCTTGATCGAGCCGCGCCCGCTGCACTCCGGGCACGGCTCGGAGAGCTGGCGCTCGAGGCTTTCCACGGTGCGCTTGCGGGTCATCTCGACCAGGCCCAGCGGCGAGAAGTCGTAGACCGTGGTCTTGGCATGGTCGCGCGCCAGCGCCTTCTCCAACGTGCGCAGCACCTGGCGGCGATGCTCGGCATCGTCCATGTCGATGAAATCGATGATGATGATGCCGCCCAGGTTGCGCAGCCGCAGCTGCCGCGCCACGGCCTGCGCCGCTTCAAGATTGGTACGGAAGACGGTCTCTTCGAGGTTGCGCTGGCCCAGGAACGAACCGGTGTTCACATCGATCGTGGTCATCGCCTCGGTCTGGTCGATCACCAGGTAGCCACCGGACTTGAGCGGCACCTGCTTGTCCAGCGCGCGGCCGATCTCATCCTCGACCCCGAACATGTCGAAGATCGGGCGATCGCCGCTATACAGTTCGATCTTCTCGGCCAGCACCGGCATGTACTTGGCCACGAACGCCTGCAGCTGGTTGAAGGTTTCCTTGGAGTCGACCTTGACCTTGTCCACGTCCTTGCGGATCAGATCGCGCACCGAGCGCAGCGGCAGGCTCAGGTCTTCGTAGATCACGCTGAGCGGGGCGGCATCGCGGCCACGGCGCTCCACCACGTTCCAGACCCGCGACAGGTAGGCCACGTCCTCGGCGATCGCCTCGGCCGGCTGGCCTTCGGCGTTGGTGCGCACGATGTAGCCGTAGCCCCCGTGCTGGGCCGACAGCTCGGTCACCAGGGTTTTCAGGCGGGCGCGCTCGGTCTCGTCCTCGATCCGCGCCGACACGCCCACCACCTTGGATTGCGGCAGCAGCACCATGTAGCGCGAGGGAATGCTGATCTGGGTGGTCAGGCGGGCGCCCTTGGTGCCGATCGGGTCCTTGACCACCTGCACCACGATGTCCTGGCCGTCGCGCAGAAGCTCCACGATCGGCACCGAGGACGGCGGCGGCAGCGTGGTGCCTTCGGTGTCGGGGCTGGCCACCGGGGCCGGGCGGATCACATCGTTGGCGTGCAGGAACGCCGCGCGCTCCAGCCCGACCTCGACGAACGCCGCCTGCATGCCCGGCATCACCCGCTGCACCTTGCCCTTGTAGATGTTGCCCACCACGCCACGGCGCCAGCCACGCTCGATATGCAGTTCCTGCAGCATGCCGTTTTCGATGACGGCGACGCGGGTTTCCCGCGGGGTGACATTGACCAGGATTTCTTCAGACATGGGCGACTCCCTTCAGTTCAAACGCCTGCAGCAACTGCTCGGTCTGTTGCAGGGGCAAACCCATCACACCCGAATAGCTTCCCGCCAGGTGGCGGATATATCGTTCAGCGCCGCCCTGGATCGCATAGGCGCCGGCTTTGTCCATCGGCTCGCCGCTGGCCACGTAGGCCGCGATCCGATCCTCGTCGATCGCCGCGAACGTCACCTCCGAGACCACCAGCACGCCCTGCTCCCGGCCGGCAGCGACCAGCGCCACGGCGGTCATCACCTGGTGCGTGCGCCCGGCCAGCGTGCGCAGCATCGCGCGCGCATCCTCGGCATCGGCTGGCTTGCCGAACACGCGTCCATCGAGCACCACTTCGGTGTCCGAACCCAGCACCACCGCATCGGGGTCCTGCGCCACCAGTGCCAGCCCGGCGCGCGCCTTGTCGGCGGCGACCCGCTGCACGTAATCGGCGGCGGACTCGTCGGGCGCACGGACTTCGGGCACGTGAAGGTCGAGCGCCTGGAACGGTCGGTCCAGGCGCGCAAGCAGTTCGTTTCGTCGGGGGGATCGAGAGGCGAGATAAAGCATCGAGGAAGCATAACCTGAGCCTACTGTCTGAATCGCGAGCAACACGACCGAATCGTGATCGACCCCATCAAACCTCACGACGCGTTCATCGCCCCGACACCAACCTCAACGTCTTCACAAGGAGATGTACATGCGCCGCCCGTCCCTGTCCCCGTTGCTGCTCGCCCTGTCCCTTGCCCTGGGAGCTTCGATGACCGCCCACGCCCAGTCCCAGCCCACCATCGCCGTGCCGGCCGACGGCACCCTGCTCAACATCTCGGCCAACGCCGAGGCCAGGCGCGTGCCGGACGTGGCCACCCTGTCGGCCGGTGTGGTCACCCAGGCCGTGGACGGCAACACCGCCATGCGCCAGAACGCCGAGCAGATGACCAAGGTGCTCGCCGCGATCAAGGCCGCCGGCATTGCCGAGCGGGATGTGCAGACCAGCGGCGTCAACCTGAGCCCGCAGTACCGTTACGCCGACAATGAGGCGCCGAAGATCACCGGCTACCAGGCCAGCAACACGGTCAGCCTGAAGGTGCGCGACATCGCCAAGCTCGGCAAAGTGCTTGATGCACTGGCCGCGCAGGGCGCCAACCAGATCAACGGCCCGCAGTTCGAGATCGACCAGCCCGAGCCGGTCTATGACGAAGCCCGCCTGGCCGCATTGAAGAAGGCCCAGGCCCGCGCTGAGACGTATGCCAAGTCGCTGGGCCTGCGCGTGCGCCGGATCGTGAGCATCTCCGAAAGCGGTGGCGGCAACTTCCGCCCGGTGATGATGCGTGCAGCGGCCGCGCCGATGGCGGCCGATGTCTCCACCCCGGTGTCGCCGGGTGAATCGACCGTGTCGGTCAACCTGGACGTGGTGTTCGACCTGGGCCGTTAACACGTCAGACGCGAGCGGACCCACTGTCCGCTCCTGCCTGGGATGACGGCGCCTGCGGGCGCCGTCATGCTGTCTGCAGCTGGATCCTGACTGCCAGCCAACTCGCCACCCTGCCCCTGACTTCCGGCCCGTGTCGGGCTCGGGTATTGCTGTCAGTGCGCGGCCCCGCCTGACCCCACGCGCCGCGCAGGCACGTTGATGTTCCCGCACATCTGGCAAGGAGAGTGGAGCATGGTCCGTACCCCGTCCCCGGTTGTCCCCCTGCATATCGAAGCCTCCCGCGTGCTCGGGTGGAGCACCGCCATCGCGGTCCACGCGCTGGCCCTGATGCTGTTGTTGATCCCGGCTACCCAACCCTTGATAAAGGCACCGCGCGAACGCATGCAGGTGACCTGGGTGCTGCCTCCGCCGCCACCGCTGGAGATCATCCATCACCCTCCGGCAGATCCGCCGCGGCTTCCTCCGACCGTGCCCGTGACCACGCAACGCGCGCCGGCACCGCTGCCAACACCCACCGCCACCCTCGACGAGGCGCCCGCGGTGGCACCGATGCCCGCCAGCGAGACCGCCGCACCGGCGCTGGAATCTGCCCCCGCCACGTCGTCGCCCACCGCCGGAGCCCAGCTGCAGTACCGCAGCGCGCCGCCACCGCCGTATCCGGTCGCGGCAATCCGCCTCGGCCAGCAGGGGACGGTCCTGCTGCGCATCCGGGTCGACAGCGAGGGCAACCCGGTTGCGGTCAGTATCGAGAAGAGCAGTGGTTCGCGCGTGCTCGACCAGGCCGCCCGCCAGCAGGTGCTGCGTCACTGGCGTTTCGTACCCGCCCTCGTCGATGGGCAGGCCGTCGCCGCCGATGGCCTGGTTCCGGTCGATTTTTCGTTGCCGCGCTGAGTGAATGGGAGCCCCGTGAGGGAGCTCCCCATTCACAAACTAGGACGCGCAGCATCTCTCCCCAATTAAGCAATTTTTCACTCTTGCGTCACAGGACGGAAACCTAGATTGGCGCCGTTGGCACTGTTCTGGTGTCGACTCAATGACATTTAGGTTTTCCCAGTCAGGAGAGAAGCTGTGAAACACCCGATCCAACGCCGCGACGACAGCCGCCCAAATACCCTGGCCCATTCCATTTCCACGATCCTGACCAGCGGCGCGCTGCTGCTGGTAGGGGCCATGGCGTCGTCCTCCGCGTTCGCGCAGGAGCAGGCGACCAACCTTGACCGGATCACCGTCACCGGGTCGAACATCCCCCGCACGAACACCGAAACCCCCTCCCCCGTCCAGGTGGTCACCCGCCAGGAAATCGACCGTACCGGCAAGACCACCTTGGCCGAGTATCTGCAGACCATTACCGCCGATGGTGCTGGCTCCATTCCCAAAACCTTCGGTAACGGCTTTGCCGGTGGTGGCGCGGGCATCTCGCTGCGCGGCCTCGGGGCCGGCTCGACCCTGGTTCTATTGAATGGCCGTCGCATGGCGACCTACGGCTTGGCCGATGACGGCCAGAAGGTGTTCACCGACCTCAGCACCATCCCGCTCGACGCCGTCGAGCGCGTGGAAGTGCTCAAGGACGGCGCTTCGGCCATCTACGGTTCGGACGCCATCGCCGGCGTGGTCAACATCATCCTGCGCAGCGACTTCCAAGGTGCGATCCTGCGTGCTTCCTACGGCCTGTCCGGTGACAGCGACGGCGATGCCAAGAAGGCCACCCTGACCGCCGGTACCGGCGACCTCGCCACCGATGGCTGGAATGCGTTCTTCAGCCTGGACGTGGGCAAGACCGACGCGATCAAGATCAGCGACCGCAAAAACCGGAAGTGGATCGGCACCGGTGACATCCGCCGCTGGGGCTACGATGCAGCCGATGCACAGTTCCTCGGCGGTGCCTACCTCTCCGGCGGTACGGCCGGCGGCGTTGGGCCCAATGGGTCGGTGTTCGATGACCGTAATGTGGATGAGGAAAATCCCGCCTTCCTCGTTGCGCTGCCGGGTTGTGCGAACCTCACAACGATACCTGGCCAGACTGATGCCACCGCACAGGCACAGGGCTGCCTGTGGGATCCGTCCCAGCAATACCGTGATCTGACTCCGGAAGAGAAGTACGTCAACGTGTTCGGTCGTGCCAGTTTTGCCTTCGGTGAAGGTGGCGAGATCTATACCGAAATTGGTTACTCGAAGAAGGAAACGATCTTCAGCAATACGCCCTCCGGGGCGGCGGGCACTTGGGGCTTCCCCGGTGGCGTGGTAACCGCAAACAGCGGCTCAAAGGCCACCGTGCTTGGCCCGGACCATCCCGACAATCCCATTCCCGGGCAGGCGTCCAGGCTGCGCTATTCGGCGTGGGACGTGGGCCCACGCGTCACCAACAACACCAACGAGTTCAACCGCTTCCTGGTGGGCGTAAAAGGCAACTGGGGTGAATGGAGCTACGACACCGCTTACCTGCATTCGGCTACCGATCTCGTCAACAAGCGCACCGGATTTCTGCGCTACAGCGCCGTGCAGTGCGCCCTGGCTGACCCGAACTGCGCAGGCGGCGTGTGGCGTATCGGTGACAATGCCAACCTCAATTCGCAGGCTCTGTACGATTACATCTCTCCGACCATCAGCGCCCGTGCAAAGTCCGGCTTGGACATGTTCGACTTCACGGTCTCTCGCAGTCTCATGGACCTCAAGGGCGGCCCGCTCGGACTGGCGGTCGGTACCGAATGGCGCAAGACCAGCAATAGCCTGACTCCACAGACCTATACCGACGAGGGTGACATCATCGGCTTGGGCTACTCGGCCTATGATGGCACCCAAAACGTGTACGCCGGCTACGTCGAGCTGTCTGCACCTGTGCTGGAACAGCTGGAACTGTCGGCGGCTATGCGTTACGACAAATACGAAAGCGGTGAAGGAAAGGCTACGCCAAAGCTTGGCGTGAAGTGGACCCCGGCCGACTGGATCGCCCTGCGCGCCAGCTATGCCGAAGGGTTCCGCGCACCGAACCCCGCCGAGAACGGCGACGGCGGCCTGGCTGCATTTTCCAATGCGTCCGACCCGGTGCGCTGCCTCATCGACCCCGCCAACGAATGCACGGCCCGGACGGTGGCCATCATTACCCGTCCGAACAAGGACCTGAAGCCGGAAGAGTCCAAGAGTTATTCGCTGGGCGTCGTGCTGCAGCCTACCTCCAGCACCTCCCTGACCGTCGACGCTTGGCAGATCAAGCGCACCAACGAGATTGCTCAAGGCAGCACCAATGCAGCCATCCGCGCAGGCAATGTGCTGCGTGACATTAACAACATCGGTGGCGTTGCCAACAGCGGCAGCATTCTCGCGGTCAACACGGCGTATGTGAACGCCAATTCCTCGCGTGTCCGCGGTATCGACACCGACGTGCGCCAAACCTTCGACATCGGTCCTGGCCAACTGGAGATGGATCTGCAATGGAGCCATGTACTGAAGTTCGAACGGACCGAGGGTGGTGAGACTGTTGACTACGCTGGCACACACGGTAACTGCGATGTGACCAACTGCATCGGCACGCCGAAGGACAAGGTCAACTTCGGCACCACCTGGCGGCAGGGAGCATGGAGCGTCAGCGGTATCGCCAACTACATCGGCAAAATGGACAACATCGACAAGCGTGGCGGCGACTACCAAGCCTTCTATGAAGACGGAACGCCGGTGGAAAAGATTTCCTCTTTCACCACCGTCGACCTGTCTGGCCGTTGGAATGTGACCGACGCCTTTGAGCTCAATGCCTCGGTGGCAAACGTATTCGACCGCATCGCCCCGCTCGACCCGACCACCTACGGTGCGGTGAACTACAACCCGATGCACTTCTCCGGTGCGCTGGGCCGTTACTTCACTGTCGGGGTCAAGTACACCTTCGAATGAGGCAAGCGCATTTGGGGAACAAGGAGCCCGGGCAGTGCCCGGGCTTTTTGTTTGGGTCGCGGCACGCGCGTAAATCGCGGACAAAAAAAGCCCCGCATCGCTGCGAGGCTTTTTCTCGAATCTTGGCGCCCGAAGTTGGACTCGAACCAACGACCCCCTGATTAACAGTCAAGTGCTCTAACCGGCTGAGCTATTCGGGCGGGGTGCGCATTGTAGCCCGTTTTTCGCGAGATGTAACCCGTCTGACGACAACTATTTCACGCGCGATGATACGGATGGTTGGCCAGCATCGCCGCGGCACGGTACAGCTGTTCGGCCACGACCAGCCGCACCAGCATGTGCGGGAGGGTCAATGGACCGATCGACCATTTCTCGTCGGCCATCGCCGACACCTCGGCGGAGTGGCCTTCCGGCCCGCCGATCAGGAACGCCAGGTCCCTGCCCTGCCCGCGCCAATGTTCCAGGCGCTGCGCCAACTGCTCGGAACTGAGTTGGCGGCCCGGCACATCGAGCGCGACGACATAGGCATTCTTCGGCAGCGCGGCGATCACCCGCTTGCCTTCGTCATCGGTCGCACGGCGCGCATCGCGGCCTTTGCCGCGCAGGCCGGGCTCGATCTCGACCAGCTCGAACGGCAACCAGTGCGACAGCCGCTTCTGGTACTCGGCAAAGCCCTGCGCAACCCAGGACGGGGCGCGCTCGCCGGTGGCGATCAGCTTGGCTTTCATGTCTGTCCTCCGCAGCCACCGCAGGCGGCGGCGCAAAAGACAACGGCGCCATCGGCGCCGTTGTCGTGACCGGGCACGCTGCGATCAGCGTGCGTCGTAGTCGTCATCCGCATCGTCGAGCAGCTCGATCGGCGGCTGGTCGCCGACGGTCCACAGGCGCTCAAGCGCGTAGAACTCACGCACGCGCGGCAGCATCACATGGACCACCACGTCGCCGAGGTCGACCAGCACCCATTCGGCTTCGCGCTCGCCTTCCACACCCAGCGGCATCACGCCCAGCTTCTTGGCGAACTTCACCACTTCGTCGGCGATCGACTTGACGTGACGGCTGGAGGTGCCCGACGCGATCACCATGTAATCGGCGACGCTGGAGCGGCCGATCACGTCGATCTCAACGAGATCCTTGGCCTTCAGTTCTTCGGTGGCCCCACGCACGCACTCGAGCAGCTGCAGAACGGAGGGCGCCGGATTGGGCAGTTGGACCTTGATGGTCTGGGGCTGGGCTTGGTTGCTCAAAGCGGGTCAACTCGATAAATGTGGGGCCGATTATACGGGGCGGCGCGCCCGCGCGTATTCACGACGGTACCGCGCCGTACAGGCGGTGGTCGATGATGTAGCCTGCGACCGCCTCGGGCAGCAACTGCTGCCAGGGCCCGCCGGCGGCGATCCGGGTGCGCACCGCCGTGGCCGACTCCTCGCGCAACGGGGCCTGCAGGCGCATCAGGCGCCCGGCCGGTGCGCTGAACATTTCACGCTCGTGGCGGGCCCAGCGCCCGTCCAGGGCTTGCGCCAGCACCGGGTCGCGCGCGTCGGCCAACGGGCTGCCCGGGCGGTCGGCGACAATGAAATGCGCCAGTTCGAACAGTGCAGCCCACTCGTGCCAGCTGGGCAGGGCCAACAGGCTATCGGCCCCGACCAGCCAGGCGATCGGCTGGCGCGGGCCCAGCTCGGCGCGCAGCTCGCGCAGGGTATCCACGGTGTAGGACGGCACGCCGGGCTGGCGTTCGGCCCGGTCCAGCTCGCGCCGGTCCAGCAGGAGCCCAGGTTCATCGCCAATGGCCAGCGACAGCATCGCCAGGCGTTGCAAGGCGTCCGCGCCAGGCGCGGCGCGGTGCGGCGGATCGGCGGCCGGCAACAGGCGCACGGCGACCTGCAGCTGGTCGCGTGCGGCACGGGCAATGGCCAGATGGCCCAGATGAACGGGATCGAAGGTCCCGCCGTAATAGATGCGCAGCCCCATGGGCTCAGGCCCGGGCAAGCAGGCGCACGGCGCGGGCTTCGGAGACGGCGATCAACAGCCGCTCCAGCGCCAGCCAGGCATCGCCGTCGGCGCGCCCCTTGGCGATGCGGTCCACCAGCCCGGCTTCGGCCACGAAGCGCTCCCAGCGCTTGACCTCGGGGTGACGCTGCAGCGCGCGCTTGAACGGCGCCTGCCGCGACTCCCAGATGCCACGGCTCTTCATTTCCGCGGCCAGGTTGCCGCCGCGTGCCTGCACCCGCGCCAGACCGGCGGTGGACAGCAGTTCGCGGATCACGATCGGGGTCAGCGCAGCCACCGCTTCACCTTCAGCGCGCAGACCGGCGATCATGCGCAGGACGGCGGCGGGCTGGCCGGAGAAGGTCGCCTCGACCAGCCGGAACACGTCGTAGCGGGCGGCATCGGCCACCAGCGACTCCATCGTGTCCACGTCCAGGGTCTGGCCGTCGGCCAGCAGCGCCAGCTTGTCGATTTCCTGGGCGGCGGCGAGCAGGTTGCCTTCCACCCGTTCGGCCAGGCGCTGCACCGCCTGCGGGTCGGCGCGCAGGCCCTTCCCACGCAGGCGGCGCTCGATCCACTCGGTGAGTTCATGCGGCTTGATCGCCCAGGCCACCGAGATCACCCCGGCGCGGCCGACGGCATCGGCCCACTTGGTCTGGTGCGCCTTGCTCCACTCGTTGCAGGTGATCAGCAGGATCACGTCCGGGGCCGGGTTGGCACAGAACTGGCTGATCACCTCAGCGCCTTCCTTGCCCGGCTTGCCGCTGGGCAGGCGCAGCTCCATCAGGCGACGTGCACTGAACAGGCTGGGCGCGTTGAAGCTGGCGTCGAGCTGGTTCCAGTCGAAGTCACGGCCATCGGCGTCGAACACTTCACGCTCGTTGACGCCATCGGCACGTGCGCGCGCCCGCACGGCATCGGCTGCTTCCAGCACACGCAGCGTTTCCGGACCGGCGATCAGGTAGACCGGGGCCAACGGCTGGCTGGCCGGTTGGCTGGCAAGCTGTTCGGGGCGCAGTTCCATCCGGGCAGGCCGATCCGCAGGCGGACCGGACTCAGTGTCCCTGCGGGACGTCGGCCGGTACTGCCGGCGCCGGGGTCGGGGTGGCGGCGGGCGTCACGACCGGGGTGGTGCCCGGCTTGGCCGGGGCACGGCCATGCTCCAGCTCGGCACGGACCACGCTGTCGATGCGGCGCATGATCGAGGCGGACATCTCACGACGCAGTTCGTCGGCGAGGATCTCGCGTTCGGTGGTGGTACCGGTGGCGTCGGTCGGCGGCGAGACGTAGTCGCGCGAGAGTTCGATCACCTGCTGCGGCACCAGCTCGCTGCCATCTTCGCGGCGGAAGATGAAGATCACCGCGTAGCGCAGGCTGTACTCCTGGGCACGGCCCTGGGCATCGATCGCGATCGGCAGGTCGCCCCAGCGCTCGGACAACACCTGCAGCTGCGAGGCCGGGCCCGTGCTGTCCGGATCCGCCAGCTGCGCCCCGGAGGCCTGCAGGCCACGGCGCAGCAACTTGACCAGTTCGCTGTAAGGCGCGGTGGAGACCACCTGCACCGCAGCCGTATCGGCCGGCAGCATCAACTTGTTGCGCAGATGGAAGCCGCACCCGGCAAGGGTTGCGGTCAGGACAAGGGCAAGCAGGAATCGGGTCATGGATACAGTCTGTAGGAGCCGGGCGGTCGCGGCAACAAGCAGTGATCGTGCCGGATGCCGCGTGAACAGGACTTGATACCGGACCGTCCACAGGACGTGTCCGTCACCGGCCGCTGGAGATCGCTGCCACCGGGCGCGCAGGCAACCGGTGGCAGGACAGGATCAGCCCTGCGGGGCGGCCACGATGTTCACGATCTTGCCCGGCACGATGATGATCTTGCGCACGCTCAGACCTTCCAGGAACTTGGCCGCGTTCGGCTCGGCCAGGCCCAGGGCTTCGATCTGATCCCGCGGCGCATCGGCCGCCACGTCGATGGTGCCACGCAGCTTGCCGTTGACCTGCACCGCCAGCGTCACCGCATCGCGCACCAGCGCGGCCGGATCGGCTTCCGGGAACGCCCGGTCTTCCAGCAGTTCCTCGGCGTGGCCCAGCACCTGCCACAGCGCATGGCTGGCATGCGGCGTGATCGGGTTGAGCAGCAGCACGGTGGCGCGCAGCGCTTCCTGGCGGACCGCACGGCCCTGCTCGCTGACGTCGTCGAACCTGGCCAGCGCGTTCATCAGTTCCATCACCGCGGCGATGGCGGTGTTGAAGCTGTGGCGGCGCCCGTAGTCGTCACCGACCTTGCCGATGGTTTCGTGGGTCTTGCGGCGCAGTGCCTTCTGCTCGGCGTTCAGCGCGGCCACGTCCAGTGCCGGGGCGGCGCCATCGGCAGCATGCTTCTGCACCTGCGCCCACAAACGGCGCAGGAAGCGGGCCATGCCGTCCACGCCGGCTTCGTTCCACTCCAGCGACTGTTCCGGCGGCGCGGCGAACATCGAGAACAGACGCACGGTGTCGGCGCCGTACTTGCCCACCATCACCTGCGGGTCCACGCCATTGTTCTTGGACTTGGACATCTTCTCGGTGCCACCGATCACCACCGGCTGGCCGTCGGCGATCAAAGTCGCCCCGACGATGCGGCCGCGCTCGTCGCGCTGCACATCGACATCGGCCGGGTTGATCCAGTCCTTGGAGCCGTCCGGATTCTGGCGGTAGTAGGTTTCGGCGATCACCATGCCCTGGCACAGCAGGTTCTGCGCCGGCTCGTTGCTGTCCACCATGCGCGCATCACGCAGCAGCTTGTGGAAGAAACGGAAGTACATCAGGTGCAGGATCGCGTGCTCGATGCCGCCGATGTACTGGTCGACCGGCAGCCAGTAGTTGCCGCGCTTGTCGACCGCATCGCGGGCACCCGGCGAGGTGTAGCGCGCGTAGTACCAGCTCGACTCCATGAAGGTATCGAAGGTGTCGGTCTCGCGCTCGGCCGCGCCGCCGCAGTCCGGGCAGGTGGTCTTGCGCCATTCCGGATCGGCCTTGATCGGCGAACCGGTGCCGACGAAGTTGACGTTCTCCGGCAGGACCACCGGCAACTGCTCTTCGGGCACCGGCAAGGCGCCGCACTTCGGGCAGTAGATCACCGGGATCGGGCAACCCCAATAGCGCTGGCGGCTGACGCCCCAGTCGCGCAGGCGGTAATTCACGCGGCGCTGGCCCTGGGCCTTGCGCTCGAAACGCTCGGCCAGTGCCTCGAAAGCCCCCTGGAAATCCAGCCCGTCGAACTCCTCGGAGTTGACCAGCTCGGTGTCGCGGGTCTTGTCGCCGTACCAGTCCTGCCAACGGGTGGCGTCGTAGGCGCTTTCTTCCTTGCGCAGCGACTTCAACGCGATGACCTGGCGGATCGGCAGGCCGTACTTGTTGGCGAATTCGTTGTCGCGCTGGTCGTGGCCGGGGACGGCCATGACCGCGCCGGTGCCGTAGCCCATCAGCACGAAGTTGGCGACCCACACCGGCACCTGGGCACCGGTGACCGGATGGATGGCGCGCAGGCCGGTATCCATGCCGCGCTTTTCCTGGGTCTCCAGTTCGGCTTCGGAGACGCCGCCCTGTTTCATCTCGGCCAGCAGCGCGGCCAATGCCGGGTTGGACTTCGCCGCGTGCTGGGCCAGCGGATGTTCGCCGGCGATGGACACGAAGGTCACGCCCATCACGGTGTCCGGACGGGTGGTGAACACGCGCAGCGGATCCAGCGCGCTGCCGTCGGCATCACGCACGTCGAACTGGATCTCCAGCCCTTCGGAGCGGCCGATCCAGTTGCGCTGCATGGTCTTGACCGAGTCCGGCCAGCCCGGCAGTTCGTCCAGGCCGTCCAGCAGCTCCTGGGCGTAATCGGTGATGCGCAGGAACCACTGCGGAATCTCGCGCTTTTCCACCAGCGCGCCGGAACGCCAGCCGCGGCCGTCGATGACCTGCTCGTTGGCCAGCACGGTCTGGTCGATCGGGTCCCAGTTCACCACCGCATTGCGGCGGTAGGCCAGGCCCTTGCGCATCAACCGGGTGAACATGCGCTGCTCGTGCACGTAGTACTCGGGTGTGCAGGTGGCGAACTCGCGCGACCAGTCGATCGCATAGCCCATGGCCTTGAACTGGCCACGCATGTGCTCGATGTTGGCGTAGGTCCACTTGGCCGGCGCTGTCTTGTTCTTGATCGCCGCGTTCTCGGCCGGCAGGCCGAAGGCATCCCAGCCCATGGGCTGGAGCACGTTGTAACCGGTCATCCGCTTGTAGCGGCTGATCACGTCACCGATCGTGTAGTTGCGCACGTGGCCCATGTGCAGCGCACCGGACGGGTACGGCAGCATCGAGAGGCAGTAGTACTTCGGCTTGTCCGACGCCTCGCCCACCTCGAAGGCACGGGTGGCATCCCAGTACTGCTGGGCGGCGGATTCAACCTGCTGCGGATCGTAAACGTTGGGTTCGACGCTGGTCATATAAACGCTAGTGCGGCGGCAAAGCGGCACAGGGTACCGCAGTGCGGCATAGGGCTCCAATCGAGGTTGCCCACTGCCGCGGCCAAACCTGTCATCTCATTGAATTGACAGGAGATTGGCCAAACGCCTCGGCCGCCCGCCGCGCGCCCACCGGCGTACCCGGGCGCGGCAGCGGCCGGCGCCGCGCTCAGGCACGTCGCGCGGAGGGGGCCAACGGCAGCACCGCCACCAGCCACAGCAACCACACGCCGAAGGCCACGCGCTGGGCCAGCGGCGCCGGCAGCAGCGCCTGCAGCCCGAACGCCGCCAGCAGCACGCCCAGCCCGCAGGCCAGGTGCAGGCGGCCTGCCGCCCGCCACGCTGGCAGCCGCAGCGCCCCGACCCCGGACATCACCGCACCCGGCACGAAGGCCAGCACCCAGACCATCCACGCACTGGCGTGGTACTGGCTGGCCGGGTTGTCCAGATCGCGGGTATCCAGCGGCAGCACGCCCATCGCGGTGAAGCCGACCCCGGCCAGCATCAGCAGCTGAGCGCCGACCCGCATCGACCACGGCGCGGTGCGCGGCACCCGCAGCAGCAGGCGCAGCGCCACCAGGCTGGCCAGCAGGCCCGGCAACGCGAAGCCGACGATATTGAACGCCAGCGCATGCGGCACGCCCATCGCACCGAGCAACGCGACCGGATGGCCGACCGGGTCGAACAGCGGCAACGCCGCGCCGAACCCCAGCACCGCGCCCACGAACACTCCCGCGGCGGCAATGCCGAGCGCACCTTCCCAACGTTGGATTCCCTGCATGTTGCCCATCCGGCTGCGTCACAAGGCCCGCATTGTCGCTGTTCCCGGTGGAATCCGCCCGCTGGGGTTGCGTCCGGCCGCGGCCGGCACCATACACTTCCCCTCCAGTTTCCCGTTGATTTGAAACCATGAGCGATCTGCCCCACGTCTTTGACGCCACCACCGAGACCTTCGAGACCGAGGTGCTGCAGAAGTCCCTGCAGACGCCCGTGCTGGTCGATTTCTGGGCCACCTGGTGCGGCCCCTGCAAGACCCTGGGCCCCATGCTGGAAAAGCTGGCCGGCGAGTACCACGGCGCGTTCGAGCTGGCCAAGGTCGATGTCGACAAGGAACAGCAGATCGCGGCCGCCTTCCAGATCCGCTCGGTGCCGACCGTGTTCCTGGTCAAGGGCGGGCAGATCGTGGACGGCTTCCCCGGGGCGGTACCGGAAGGTCAGCTGCGCGAGTTCCTGACCCAGCACGGCGTGGTCCCGCTGGAAGCGGCGCCGGAGGAAGCAGAAACAGTGGACGCACCGCCGCTGGATCCGCAGGCGCAGGTCGACGTGCTGCGCGCGGCGATTGCCGCCGAGCCGGACAAGGAAGAGCTCAAGCTCGACCTCGCCCTGGCCCTGCTGCAGACCGGCGCCACCGCCGAGGCCACCGCCCTGATCGACGCGCTGCCGGCCAATCTGTCCACCGATGACCGCGCCGTGCGCGCCCGCGCCCGCCTGGAATTCGCCAGCGCCCTGCAGCAAGCCCCGGCAGCGGAGGTGCTGGATGCGCGCATTGCGGCCAATGGCGACGATCTGCAGGCCCGCCACCTGCGCGGCGTGCAGTTGCTGCTGTCCGGCCAGGACGCCGCGGCGCTGGAGCATTTCCTGGACATGCTGCGGCGGGACCGCACGTACGACGAAGGACGCCCGCGCAAGCTGCTGATCGATGCCTTCAAGGTGATCGAGGATGAAGACCTGGTCGGCCAGTACCGACGCCGGATGGCATCGCTGCTGTTCTGATCGGTCGCGGCCAGCGCCTTCCGGGGCGCTGGCCGAGTGAAGGGGCCTATCCAGACGGGCAACTTCGATGTGTGACGTGAATCACGTTCAGAAACCCTGCACGACTCCCGGGCAATAATGCCGCCGCAGCCCACTGGAGGCTGCGATCCATCGGGGAGGATGAGGTCTGGGCCATGGCGGCCTACTTGGCTGCGCCCCGCCTTGCAGGGCCGTGAATGACCGTGAGATTGACCCGATTCCTCCGTTTCCCGATGGCCGCCCGCCTGTTGGTGCTGGTGGCCGTCATGCTGTCCGCCGCGCCGGTTCTGGCACAGGACTGGACCTACCGGGTCCGCCCCGGCGACACGATCTGGGACCTCAGCGCCCGTTACCTCAAGCCGTCCATCGCCTGGGAGCAGCTGCAGTCGCACAACGGCATCGCCGATCCCTACCGCCTGCCGCCCGGCAGCCAGCTGCGCTTCCCCGTCGCCTGGTTGCAGGTGCAGCCCGCCCCGGCGCGGGTGCTGGCCGTGCGCGGCCCGGTGCAGAGCCTGACCGAGGGTCAACCGCGCCGCGATGTGATCGAAGGCGATCTGCTGCGGATCGGGCAGGAACTGCTCACCGGCGAGGATGCCAGCGTCACCGTCGTCTTCGCCGATGATTCACGGCTGCAGCTGCGCGAGCGTTCGCGCCTGCGCTTCGACCAGCTCTCCCGCTACGGCCGCACCGGTATGGTCGATACCCGCCTGCGGCTGGAACAGGGCCGCGCCAGCAACCGGGTGACCCCTGCCAACGGACCGGCCTCGCGTTACATCATCGATGCACCGACGGCGACCAGCAGCGTACGGGGCACGGTGTTCCGGGTCAGCGCCGGCCAGGACGGCCGTGGGGCCGCCACCGAAGTGCTGGAAGGCCGCGTGCAGGTCGGCAACCCGCGCGGCCAGCGCCTGGTGACCCGCGGCCAGGCGACCCGCAGCCCCTCGCTCGACACGCGCCCGGCCGGCCTGGAGGCGTTGCTGCCTGCGCCCGTGCTGGCGACCGAGCCGCAGCGGCTCGCCACCCTGCCGGCGGCCGTGGCTTGGCAGCCGGTCAACGGCGCTGCCGGATACCGGGTGGAGGTGGTCCGTGCCGATCAACCCGAGGTGCTGCTGTTCGCGCGCGATACCGACACCCCCCTGCTCACCCTGCCCGATCTGCCGCCGGGCGAGCTGCGCCTGCTGGTACGCGCCGTCAGCGCGGAGCAGGTCGAAGGACTGGACGCCGAGCAGGACTTCCAGGTGCGCGATCAGCCGGTCGCGCCGCTGACCGTGCGCCCGCTGCATGGGCAGACCATCAACAGCGCGCGGCCTCGCTTCGAGTGGACCCGGGTGGCCGAGGCCGAGCGCACGGTGCTGCAGATCGCCCGCGATCCGCAGTTCCTCACTCTCCTGCTTGAACAGGACACCCGCGCCACCCACCTGCGTCCCATCCTGGATCTGGCCCCGGGGGAGTATGTCTGGCGCGTGGCATCGGTGGATCGCAACGGCGACCGCGGGCGTTTCGGCCAGCCGCTGCCGCTGACCATCACCGACGAGCCGGTCGACCCGGCGCTGCAGCCGCCGGAAGCCGCCAAGGGCCAGCTGACGCTGCGCTGGCAGGCCGGCGAACCGGGGCAACGCTACCGCGTGCAGCTGGACCGTCGTGGCGATTTCAGTGCCCCGCTGCTGGATCGCGAACTGGACCAGCCGGAGGTGGCGATCAAGCGCCCCTGGCACGGCACGCTGCACGTGCGTGTGCAGTACATCGATGAGGACGGTTACGCCGGTCCGTTCTCGCCGGCGCAACAGATCGCCCTGCCGTGCCGCACCTGTTACGCCACCGGGGGCAGCGCGCTGCTGTTGTGGCTGCTGCTGTGACGCCGTTGCACCTGCCCTGGCCGCAACGCATCGTGCTGGCCGCGCTGGTCGGCGCGCTGGCGGTCGCGGCCAGCCACTGGCAGTGGTTCTGGAAGCAGGACGAAGCAATCTACGACGCCTACGTCGGCGGGTGGGAATACACGCCGGACGCGCGCCTGCTGATCGTGGCCATCGATGACAACAGCCTGCAGCAGCTCGGCCAGTGGCCGTGGCCGCGTGGGACCCACGCGCGCCTGCTGGACCGGCTCACCGACGCCCGGGCCGAGCGCGTGGTCCTGGACCTGATGCTGTCCGAGCCCGACCGCCAGGACAGCTCGCAGGATGCCGAGCTGGCCGCGGCGATCCGCCGCAACGGCCATGTGGTGCTGCCGGTGCTTGCCGCCCCCGCCAGTGGCCCGCGCATGGCCGAGGAACTGCTGCCGATCCCGCTGATCGCCGCCAACGCGGCCAGCCTGGGCCACAGCGATATCGAAGTCGACGGCGATGGCGTCGCACGCGGCCTGTACCTCACCGCCGGCATCGGCTCACCGCACTGGCCGGCACTCGGCCTGGCACTGGCCGCCACGCACGGCCCGCTGCCTGGCCTGCATGACGACCAGCCCGACCTGGACTCGCCCTACCAATGGCGCCGCGACCACTATGTGCGCGTGCGCTACGCCGGTCCGCCCGAGCGCTTCCCGCAGGTGTCCTACGCCGATGTGCTCAACGGCGAGGTCGATCCGGCGCTGCTGCGTGGCCGCCTGGTGCTGGTCGGCATGACCGCCAGCGGCATCACGCAGCGCCTGTTGACCCCCACCACCCGTGAGCGCTGGATGAGTGGCAGCGAGTACCAGGCCAACGTCGCCTCGATGCTGCTCGCCGACAAGGTGATCAATCCGCTGCCGTCGACATGGCAGAGCGCCCTCGGCGGGCTGCTGGTGGCCCTGTGCTGCCTGTTGCTGACGCTGCCGCGGGCATGGCTGAGCGGTGTGCTCGCCCTCCCGTTGACGCTGCTGCTGAGCTTCGTCGTGCTGCGTGCGGGCAACCTGTGGTTCGCACCGGCGGCCGCCCTGATCGGCATGCTGGCCGTGATCCTGGCCTGGACACTATGGCGGGTCAGTGCCTGGCGCCGCCAGGCCAACAGCGATGCGCTCACCGGGCTGGGCAACCGGCTGCGCTTCGAGCAGACCCTGCAGGCCGAGCACGATGCCGGCCGCCGCAGCGGGCGGCCGCTGAGCCTGGTGTTGATCGACGTGGACCACTTCAAGCGCCACAACGACGAGTTCGGCCACCAGGCCGGCGACACCGTGCTGCGCCGGATCGCCCAGGAGATCCGCGCGCATGCGCGGCGTCCGCGCGACATGGCCGCGCGCTTCGGCGGCGACGAATTCGCGTTGATCCTGCCGGACACCACGCCGGAAGGGGCCGTGCAGGTGGTGCAGGACCTGGTCGCCCGGGCGCAGGCGCTGGCGATTCCCGCTGGCCGCGGCACGACCACCCACATCACGGTGACGGTCGGCGTGTTCACCCGGGTGCCGACGCCCGGCACCGAGCCGCGACACTTCTTCGAGGGCGCCGATGCCGCGCTGTACCAGGCCAAAGCGGCCGGGCGGAATGGGTATGCGGTCGATGACGGCGGCCTGGGCTGACCCCTGGCGGCACCCATACGCAGGCGAATGGTAGACTCCGGTCACCCTCCGCACCGGGATGCGATTCGAATGAAGGCCTCCGTCTTCCGCCTTGGCCTCAACCTGTGGCCGCCCTTCCTGTTCACGGGCATCCACGTGACCGAGGTCAGCCCGGACTATCGCCATGTGCGCGTCGAACTGCGCATGCGCCCGTGGAACCGCAACTACGTGGGCACCCACTTCGGTGGCAGCCTGTTCGCGATGACCGATCCGTTCTGGATGCTCACCGTCATGCAGAACCTGGGGCGCGATTACTACGTCTGGGACCGCGCCGGAGAGATCGAATTCCTCAAGCCGGGCCGTGGCACCGTGGTGGCCGAGTTCCGGCTGGACGAGGCGCTGCTGGACCAACTGCGCGCTGCCACCGCCAGCGGGGAAAAGTACCTGCACTGGTTCAGCAATGACATCGTCGATGCCAAGGGCGAGGTCATCGCACGCGTGCGCAAGCAGGTTTACCTGCGCCTCAAGCCAGAGGCACGCCAGCGCGCGGGATGAGCCCTCGCGCTTGCTATGCTCGCGCGCCCGCCTGCCCCACGGACGACCATGCGCCTGCCCCTGTTCGCTGCCCTGCTGTTCCCTGCCCTGCCCACGTTCGCGCAGGAACTGCGGATTCCGCCGGTCGACTATCCGGTGCTACCGGCACGCGCCACCACGGCGGCCGGCTTCGTCCCCGCCGGTTGGCGCATCGAGCAGCAACTGCGCGGCGACCTCAATGGCGACAAGCGCGATGATCTCGTTCTGGTGTTGCGCCAACAGGACCCGCGCAACATCGTCGAACACGATGGCTTCGGCATCAGCCCGCTGGACAGCAATCCACGCATGCTCGCCATCGCCTGGGCCACACCGGACGGCTACACGCTCGCCACGCAGAACCACACGCTGATCACCCGTCACGAGGCGCCGAACCTGTCGGATGTGTTTGAAGACGGCGCCGGCGTTTCGATCGTGCGCGGCACCCTGCGCACCACGCTGTTCTTCTTCTCCAACGCCGGCAGCTGGTCTACCGGTTCGGCCGGCTATACCTTCCGCTGGCAGGACGGCGCCTTTGCGCTGATCGGCTACGACCGCAGTTCGATGATGCGCAACTCCGGGCACACCGAAAGCCTGAGCATCAATTACTCGACCCGCCGCGTGCGCCATGCCGCCGGCAGCATGGACACTGACCGCGAAACGGTCCGCTGGGAAACCCTGACCTCGCCGCGCCGCTGGACCCTCGACACGGTCGGCGATGGCAGCGCATTCGAGCCACTGGCCGGCGCCGACGATCGGTAAACCGCCGCGGCGCCGCGCGTCGCTTACCGGGCAGGTGCGCGCATCGGCACCTGCAGCGTCGGCCCGGCCTCGTCCATCACCACGCGCCGCTCCACCTGCAGCCACTGGCCGTCGTCGCTGAGCACCGGCGTGCGGGTGGGCGAACGCAGAGCCTCCGGCATGCTCTGCAGCGCCACGGATGCCACCGTCGGCTGCTGCCGCACCCATCGCTGCGCTGCCACCAGGCGCAGCATCGCCGCGGCGTCCTGCGGGCGGCCTGCGTACTGCCGCATGTCCGGCCCGGCCATATTGGCCACGGCACAGCCCAACGGATTGGCGATGCACGCAAAGCGATCGCGCGCAGGCCCGGGAATGGGCGTGGGCGCGTCGCGTGCTGCCACCAGTTCCGCACTGCCAGCGCACGCCCATGCATAGCGGGGGGCCATGCGCATCCGGGTGCGCGGCACATCCAACAGCAGGCGGTGGCCGTCCCGGGTTCCGCTGGACACCTGCACTCCCGCCGCGGCCAGCGAAAACTCGCCGCGCATCGCCGTGCACAGGCTCTGCTCGCTGGCCGTCATCGGCGCCAGTGCAGCCTCGCAGACCGCGGGCACTGCAACGTCGGCGGGCAGCTCGACCAGGATGTCGGCCAGCAGCCGCGCGTTGCTCTCCACCATGGCCGCGCCGATCATGCTGCTGACCAGAGTATCGCCCTGCCCGGTCAGCCGGCGGCCACTGAGGATATCGGCGCATGCACCGGCAAGCGCGGCTCCACTGTCGCCGCGCACGTGGGCCAGCGCATGCGCGGACAGCGGATCGAGCAACGGCTGGAACGCGGGCAGCGGCACCGCCGGGTCCGTGCCGAACGGCTCGAATGGAGAGACGAAATGACCGTAACCGGCGAGCGCGGCCACGCGTTGGTGAAGCGCATCATGCCCGGCGTGCGCGCTGGCGAAACCTTCAGGGTCCGCACGCACCGCCGCAAGACACCCGACACCCCGCCGGCCGCAGCGCGCCAAGGCCGACAGCGGCGTCGCCGGGTAATGCCCCTCCGCGCTGGACGATACCGGCCGCTGGCCTGGCGTACCGCTGCGCCAACGCGCGACATCCTGTGCCATTACGGTCGCGCGCGCCTGGGCATCCAGGCCGTCGTAGCGCAGCGTCCACAACGCGGTGAAGCCGTTCTCGCCGCGCGTGGGCAGCGGCGCCTGCAGCAGCTTCATCGCGTCGCGTTGCTCGGCCGGCAGCGGCCAGAACCGCGAGGCGGCCCAGAGCACCACCACGGCCAGCGCCAGGCTCAGGATCGAGATGCCGACCCATTTCAGTCCATTCCTCAACACAGCATTCTCCCCATACCCCGCGTCCTGCGGGGACCGGCAGCGTAAACCGGGCATCGCCACCGCTACAATGCGCGGATGTCGCCCGAAGCCCCCCAACTCGTTCCGCGTCCCTCCCTGCAGCGCCTGTTCCTGACCGGCCTGCTGACCCTGCTGCCGATCTGGCTGACCTGGGTGGTGGTCAAATTCGTGTTCGTGCTGCTCTCGGGCATTTCCAGTCCGCTGGTGGTGCCGCTGTCCGAGCAGATCGCCGCCTCCTTCCCGCACTACCTGGGCTGGATCAAGGTGGAGTGGATGCAGGACATCATCGCCCTGGCCGCCACCCTGCTGGTGATCCTTTCGGTAGGTGTGCTCAGCCGCCGGGTGATCGGCCAGCGCCTGCTGCGCTGGTTCGGCGCGGTGATCAAGCGCATCCCGTTGGCCAGCATCATCTATGACAGCGCCAAGAAACTGCTGGACATGCTGCAGACCGAACCGGGCAGCACCCAGCGCGTGGTGCTGATCGACTTCCCGCATCGGGACATGAAATCGGTCGGCCTGGTCACGCGGGTGATGAAGGAAGAAGGCAGCGGGCGCGAGCTGGCCGCGGTGTACGTGCCGACCACCCCCAATCCGACCTCGGGCTATCTGGAAATCGTGCCGGTCGAGCTGTTGACCCCGACCGATTGGACCGTGGACCAGGCGATGAGCTTCATCATCTCCGGCGGCGCAGTCGCCCCGGAAACCATGCCGTTCACGCGCGCCGGCGATCGTTGAGCACCGCGGCAGCCCCACGCTGCCGCAGCTGACTGGGCGCCGTACATGACAAAGCTGACCGCGGGCCGATGCTGGCCGTACGCAGGCGAATCGGGCAAGCTCCCGTGTCTGTGCGTTTACGGAAACAGCCGATGCCCCACCCCGCCCGCGCCCTGGCGCTTGCCATTGCCGTATTGATGGCCTTCGGCGCTGCCGCTCCGGCCGAAGCTGCCAAGAAAAAGGCCACCCGGCCCGCCGCGACGCAGTCCCGGCCCGCCGCCAAGCCCAAGGCCAAGCCGCGTGCGCGCCCGGCCGCCGCCCCGGCCCGCCAACCGCTGGTGCGCCAGCAGAGCAAAGCCGCGCAGCTGGACCGGATCTACGATGAGTACTGGGATGCCTCGATGCGGCTCAATCCGCTGCAGGCCACGTTCCAGGGCGACAGCCGCCACAATGATCAGCTGCCCAACATTCTTTCCGCTGCCTACCGCCAGCAGTCGCATGACTTCACCGTGGAATGGCTGGGCAAGGTCGAGAAGATCGGCCCGGATGGCCTGACCGGCCAGGACCTGCTCAGCTACGAAATCTTCGTGCGCGATGCGCGCATGTCGCTGGCGGCCGAACAGTTCCCCGGCTGGATGCTGCCGGTGAGCCAGTACTACAACCTCGGCAGCATCATGGCCATTCTTGGCTCCGGCTCCGGCGCGCAGCCGTTCAACACGGTGCAGGATTACGATGGCTGGTCGCGCCGTTCGCTGGGCATTCCCGCGCTGTTCGAGCAGGCCATCGCCAACATGCGCCAGGGCATGGCCGCCGGCGTGGTGCAGCCGCGCGACCTGATGGAAAAAGTGCTGCCGCAGCTGGATGCGGTGATCAAGCCGACCGCCGAAGAGAGCATCTTCTGGGCGCCGGTGCGCAATCTGCCCGAGGATTTCCCAGAGGCTGACAAAGCGCGCATCACGGCCGAGTACAAGCGCATGATCGAGTTGCGCATCATGCCGTCCTACCGTGCCCTGCGCGGCTTCATCGCCACCGAGTACCTGCCCGCCGCGCGCAGCACCGATGGCCTGGCCGGCCTGCCCGGCGGCAAGGCCTGGTATGCGCAGACAATCGTGCAGAGCACCGCCTCCACGCTGACACCCGAGCAGATCCATGCGCTGGCCGAGCAGCGCGTGGCCACGTTGCAGGCGCAGATCGCCACGATCATGAAAGACAACCGGATCCGCGGCTCGCAGCAGAAGCTGCTGCGCACGATGCGCACCGACCGCGACTTCCAGTACGCCAATGCCGATGCGCTGATCAACCGCTACAAGCAGCTGCAGAGCCAGGTCAATGCACGCCTGCCGACCCTGCTCGGCACGCTGCCCAAGGCACCGATGGAGATCCGTGCGGTCGAACCCGAGCGCGCGGCCACCGCCGGCGCGGTCAGCTACCAGCAGCCGTTGCCGGACGGCATGCGCCCGGGCGTGCTGTACATCAACACCGGCGATCTGCCGAGCCGCCGCCGCTGGGCTGCGCCGATGCAGTTCCTGCACGAAGGCATTCCCGGCCATCACGTGCAGCTGGGCCTGCAGCAGGAACTGGACAAGCTGCCGCGCTTCCGTCGCCTGGGCGGTGATATCGCCTTCGTCGAAGGCTGGGGTCTGTATGCCGAATCGCTGGGCGAAGAACTGGGCGTCTATCGCGACCCGTACGAGCGGATCGGCTATCTGCAGGCCGCGCTGACCCGCGCCGCGCGCATGTCCGCCGACACCGGCGTGCACGCGCAGGGCTGGAGCAAGCGCCAGGCCGTGGACTATCTGGTCAAGACCGCGGACATGAGTGCCAGCGATGCCAACGCCGAGGTCGAGCGCTTCATGGCCCTGCCCGGGCAGACCCTGGCCAATGGCCTGGGCGAGCTGAAGATGATGGAGCTGCGCGACAAGGCCAAGGCGGCACTGGGGCCGCGTTTCGATGCACGTCGCTTCCATGAGGAAGTGCTGCGCGATGGTTCGATGCCGCTGGATATCCTGGACGCCAAGATCGCCCGCTGGATCGCCAGCCAGAACGGTGCGGCAACGCCCGCGCCCTGATCGCAGAAGGAACCGGACATGCACATCGTGCGGCATCTACGTGGGTGGATCGGCGCGATGTGCATCGCCGGCAGCGGTTCGGTGATGGCCGCGCCGGTGCTGACACCCCCGGATCCGGGCATCGATGCGCTGATGCAGCGCTACGACGGCCAGGTGCCGGGCGCGGCGGTGCTGGTGCTGCACGATGGCAAGCCGGTGTTCCGACGCGGCTATGGGCTGGCGGTGCTGGAGGATCGCACCGCGGTGACCGCACAGACCAGTTTCCGGCTGGCCTCGGTCAGCAAGCAGTTCACCGCCGCGGCGATCCTGCTGCTGGCCGAAGACGGCGCGCTGACCCTGGATGATCCGCTGAAGCGCTGGCTGCCCTCGTTGCCTGCGGCCGCCGATGCGATCACCCTGCGCCAGCTGCTCAGCCACACCAGCGGCCTGCTCGACTACGAAGACCTGATGGCCGCCGGCGCGACCGCGCAGGTGCATGACCAGGACGTGCTGCATCTGCTGGACGCTCAGGACCGGACGTACTTCACGCCGGGGACGGCCTACCGCTACAGCAACAGCGGCTACGCGCTGCTGGCGCTGGTGGTCGGCAAGGCCTCCGGCAGCGATTTCGCGACCTTCCTGCGCCAGCGGATTTTCCTGCCGCTGGGCATGCGCGACAGCGTGGCCCACCAGGACGGCGTGGACGATGTCGCCCGGCGCGCCTATGGCTACAGCGATGTCGACGGGCGCTGGCAGCGCACCGACCAGAGCCCGACCAGTGCGGTACTCGGGGATGGCGGGATCTATTCGTCGCTGGACGACCTCGCCCGCTGGGATGCGGCGCTGTATGACCAGCGGCTGCTGAAAGCGACATCGCTGAAGCAGATGTTCTCCCCCGCCACGCCCACCGCCGAACCGGATGTGCCGTTCTATGGCTTCGGCTGGCGGCTCAATGGCGGCGCACACTGGCACAGCGGCGAGAGCATCGGTTTCCGCAACGTGATCCTGCGCTACCCGGCGCAGCGCCTCACCGTGATCGTGCTCAGCAACCGCAACGCACCCGAACCCTATCCGCTGGCGCTGCAGATCGCCCGGCGCTGGCTGGACACCCTGCAATGAACGCTTCGGACACCTCCCCGCTGATCGGCATCCACCACGTGGCCCTGATCGCCTCGGACTACGCCCGCTCGAAGGACTTCTATACCCGCGTGCTCGGTTTGCGGGTGATCGCCGAGAACTACCGCGCGGCGCGCGACTCCTGGAAGCTCGACCTGGCCCTGCCCGACGGCAGCCAGCTGGAGCTGTTCTCGTTTCCCGGCGCCCCACCGCGACCCAGCCGCCCCGAAGCGCAGGGGCTGCGCCACCTCGCCTTCGCC
The DNA here is from genome assembly GCF_052232875.1 of Stenotrophomonas sp. PUT21. Taxonomy (NCBI): domain Bacteria; kingdom Pseudomonadati; phylum Pseudomonadota; class Gammaproteobacteria; order Lysobacterales; family Lysobacteraceae; genus Stenotrophomonas; species Stenotrophomonas sp. PUT21. Next base: position 2,743,086 of record NZ_CP197645.1, read on the forward strand.
GTGCATCAGCTGGAGCCGATGATCGCCCGGCTGGCCGCCGCCGGCGTGGCCTGCGAGCCGATCCGGGTGGACGAGTACACCGGCCGCCGCTTCACCTTCTTCGCCGATCCCGACGCGCTGCCGCTGGAGCTGTACGAGATCCCGGCCGACGCCGGCTGAACCGTGCGCCGGGCACGTTCCGTACCGGAGCGAATGGGTATACAGTCGGCCCTGTACCGGCCGCCTGCGCCGGCGTTCACGGACATCCCTGGGAGGGGAACATGCGCAAGACTTTCAAGACCCTGTTGCTGGCGCTGCCGCTGATGATGGCCGCGATGTCGGCCAGCGCCGCCGACGGCGCCGTCGGCCGCTGGAAGACCATCGATGACAAGACCGGCAAGGTGAAGTCGATCGTGGAGATCACCCAGGCCACCAACGGCACCCTGACCGGCAAGGTCGTGGACATCCTGCACTCGGACAAGGGCCCCAACCCGGTCTGCGATGGCTGCGAGGGCGCCAACAAGAACAAGCCGGTCAAGGGCATGACCATCCTGTGGAACCTCAAGGCCGATGGCGCCAATGCCTGGTCCGGCGGCACCATCCTGGATCCGGGCAACGGCAAGACCTACAAGTCCAAGATGAAGCTGCAGACCGGCGGCGCCAAGCTGGACGTGTCCGGCTGCGTGGCGTTCATCTGCCGCGCCCAGACCTGGGTCCGCGAGTAAGCCTGGCGCGGGTTCCAGCCCCGGTAACCCGGCTTCGGCCGGGTTACTGCGTTTTTGGCGTGCGATAATCCCCGGTTCCCCTGGCAACAGCGCCCATCATGACCCGCACCGCTCTCGTCACCACCGCCCTGCCCTACGCCAACGGCCCGCTGCACCTGGGCCACCTGGTCGGCTACATCCAGGCTGACATCTGGGTGCGCGCGCGTCGAATGAGCGGGGGCAAGACCTGGTTCGTCTGCGCCGATGACACCCATGGCACCCCGATCATGCTCGCCGCCGAGAAGGCCGGCGTGACCCCGGAGGCCTTCATCGCCAGTATCCAGGCCAGCCATGAGCGCGATTTCGCCGCCTTCGGCGTGGCGTTCGATCATTACGACTCGACCAACTCGGCGGCCAACAAGGCGCTGACCGAAGCCTTCTACCTCAAGCTCGAGGCCGAAGGCCACATCGCGCGCCGCTCCGTGGCCCAGTTCTACGACCCGGCCAAGGGCATGTTCCTGCCGGACCGCTACATCAAGGGCATCTGCCCGAACTGTGGCACCCCGGACCAGTACGGCGACAACTGCGAAGTCTGCGGCGCCACCTACAGCCCGACCGACCTGAAGGACCCGAAATCGGTGATCTCCGGCGCCACGCCGGAAATCCGCGATTCGGAACATTTCTTCTTCGAGGTCGGCCGCTTCGAAGGCTTCCTGCGCGAGTGGCTGGCCGGCGATGTCGCCCTGCCGGGTGTGAAGGCCAAGCTGGGCGAATGGCTCAACGCCGAAGGTGGCCTGCGCGCGTGGGACATTTCGCGCGATGCGCCGTACTTCGGCTTCCAGATCCCCGGCCACCCGGGCAAGTACTTCTACGTCTGGCTGGATGCACCGATCGGTTACCTGTCCAGCTTCCAGACCCTGTGTGCGAAGACCGGCGAAGACTTCGACGCGCACCTGCGCGCGGGCACCAGCACCGAGCTGCACCACTTCATCGGCAAGGACATCGTGAACTTCCACGGTCTGTTCTGGCCGGCAGTGCTGCACGGCACCGGCCACCGCGCGCCGACCCGCCTGCACGTGAACGGCTACCTGACCGTGGATGGCGCCAAGATGTCCAAGTCGCGCGGCACCTTCGTGATGGCGCGCACCTTCCTGGATGCCGGGCTGGAACCGGAAGCGCTGCGCTATTACTTCGCGGCCAAGTCCTCCGGCGGCGTGGACGATCTCGACCTGAACCTGGGTGACTTCATCGCGCGCGTCAACGCGGATCTGGTCGGCAAGTTCGTCAACCTCGCCAGCCGCTGCGCGGGCTTCATCAGCAAGCGCTTCGAGGGCCGCCTGGCCGCTGCGCTGCCCGATGCCGCCCAGTACGACCGCTTCGTCGCCGCGCTGGCGCCGATCCGCGAGGCATACGAGCGCAACGATCCAGCCAGCGCGCTGCGCCAGACCATGGCGCTGGCCGACGAAGCCAACCGCTACATCGACGATGAAAAGCCGTGGGTGATCGCCAAACAGGAGGGCGCCGACGCGCAGCTGCAGTCGGTCTGCACCCAGGGCCTGAACCTGTTCCGCGTGCTGGTCACCGCGCTCAAGCCGGTGCTGCCGGCCACCGCCGCGCAGGCCGAGGCCTTCCTGGCCGCGCCGGTGCAGGCCTGGACCGACATCGCCACCCCGCTGACCGCGCACACCATCGCGGTGTACGAGCCCCTGTTCACCCGTATCGACCCGAAAAAAATCGACGCCATGACCGACGCTTCCAAGGACACCCTGCAGGCCGCCACCCCGGCCCCCGCCGCCCCGGCCAAGCCGGCCAAGCCCGCTGCTGCGCCGGCACCGGCGGTGGCCACCGATGGCGAGGCCGCGCCGGCCTACATCGGCATCGACGACTTCGCCAAGCTCGACCTGCGTATCGGCAAGGTGCTGGTCTGCGAGTTCGTGGAAGGGTCGGACAAGCTGCTGCGTTTCGAACTCGACGCCGGTGATCTGGGCAAGCGCCAGATCTTCTCCGGCATCCGCGCCAGCTACGGCGAGCCGGAACAGCTGGTCGGCCGCAGCGTGGTGTTCATCGCCAACCTGGCCCCGCGCAAGATGCGCTTCGGCCTGAGCGAAGGCATGATCCTGTCGGCCGGTTTCGACGGCGGCGCACTCGCCCTGCTGGACGCCGACAGCGCCGCACTGCCGGGCATGCCGGTCCGCTGACCGCTGCGGCAGGGCGGCCCCGTGGTCGCCCTGCCACGCTCTTCTGCCTGGAGGTGTGGGTTGGAACTGGCGCTGTTCGATTTCGACCACACGGTCACCACCTGCGATACCTACGGGCGTTTCCTGCGTCGCGTGGCCACGCCCGAGCAGCTGGCGCAGGCCTGGTGGAAAGTGGGCCCGTGGTTGCTGGCCTATCGCCTGAAATTGATCTCCGCCGAGCGTATCCGCCGCCGTGTCACCCGCCTGACCTTCACCGATCGCCATCTGGAGGACATCAGCGCCCAGGCCGCCGGCTACGCGCGTGATGTGCTGCCCGGCGTGTTGCGGCCGGAGATGCTCGACCAGATCCACTGGCACCTCAAGCAACAACACACCGTGGTGATCGTGTCCGGCTCGCTGGATCTGTACCTGCGCCCATGGTGCGAGGCGATGGGGCTGGAGCTGATCTGCAACCGGCTGGAGAGCCGCGACGGGCGCCTTACGGGGCGCTATGCCGACGGCGACTGTGCTCCGCACAAGGTGGCGCACATCCGCCGTCGCTTCGAGCTTGCGCGCTATCTGCGCATCCATGCCTACGGCGACAGCAGCGAGGACCGTCCGATGCTCGCCCTCGCCCACGAACGCTGGTACCGCGGCAAACCCATGAAACCGCGCCGGACAGCGCCGGCCAGTGCCCCACCCGCCCGGGACAGCCGGGCCTGATGCCCCACCCGCGCAGCCACCGCCACGCCATGAGCCTCCCCATCGATACCCTCACCGAACGCCTTGACCGGCTGTTGCCACAGACCCAATGCGGGCAATGCGGCTACGACGGCTGCCGCCCGTATGCCGAGGCGATGGCACGCGGCGAAGCGGGCGTCGATCATTGCCCGCCCGGCGGCGATGCGGGCGCGCGCGCGTTGGCCAACGTACTGGGCGTGGCCGCGGTGCCGTTCGACCGCGCGCGCGGCGAACACAAGGCCCCGCAGGTCGCGGTGGTGATCGAAGCGGACTGCATCGGCTGCACCAAGTGCATCCAGGCCTGCCCGGTCGATGCGATCGTCGGCGGCGCCAAGTACATGCACACCGTCATCGCCGATCTGTGCACGGGCTGCGAGCTGTGCATTCCGCCGTGCCCGGTGGACTGCATCGCGCTGGTCAGCGTTACGCGGTAGAACCGGCGCTACACAGCGAGCGACCGCGGTGACACCTGGGCGCATGGCGATGCTCGGCTCACCACCGCGCCCAGCTGTTCCATCGTGCGCTTACGGCAATGCCGCAGTGACCACGATCTCCACCTTCCAGCTCGGGTCGGCCAGCTTGGCTTCCACCGTCGCGCGCGCGGGCGTCATGCCGGCCACCACCCACTCATCCCACGCGGCGTTCATGCCGGCGAAATCGTTGATGTCGGCCAGGAAGATTTCCGCACGCAGGATGTGCTGCCGGTCGCTGGCCACCAGCGCCAGCAGCTTGTCGATCTCTTCCAGCACCTGGCGGGTCTGGCCGGTGATGTCCTGGCTGGTGTCTTCCGGGATCTGCCCGGACAGATAGGCGACCTTGTTGTGCACGGTCATTTCGGACATGCGCGGACCAACGTCGAAACGCTCCAACATGGCGATTACTCCTCTGGATGAAACCGCATTGTCACCGATGCGGCGCGCGCCTGCCGGGCCCTGTGCGCAAAGCAGCCACAGCCTGCACACCCCGCCGGCTTGGCAAGCGTCGGCATCAGGCGCACGATTTGCCGGTCAGGCGCCTTGCCTGTGTTGACTCTTTCATCGCCCACCCCGGAGCACGCTGTACCGATGACCGACACCGCCCCTGCTCCCACCCCGGCCCGCGCCCCCTGGCGCCGCGCCGCGACCGTCGTCATCCCGCTGGTGATCCTGGCCCTGGCCCTGCGCGGGCTGGCCAATGAATTCGACGAACACGGCTACCGCGCGATCCGCGAGGCATTCCGGCACCTCGGGGCCGGCCAGATCGCACTGACGGTGCTGCTCGGCCTGGCCAGCTACGCCTGCCTGATCGGCTTCGATGCGATCGGCCTGCGCCGCAGTGGCAAACGCCTGCATCCGGCCCGCGTGGGCATCACCGCGTTCCTCGCGCACACGCTGGGGCAGACACTGGGCTTTGCCGCGCTCACCGGCGGTGCGGTGCGCCTGCGTGGTTATGGGCGTGCGGGGCTGACGCTCGGCGAGATCGGCCAGGTGGTGCTGATGAGCACGCTGGGCTTCGTGTTCGGTGCGTGGCTGTTGCTGGCGCTGGCCTTCGTGCTCGAACCCGGCGCGGCAGCGCTGGCGCTGCCGATCCCGGTGCAGGCGGTGCGGATCATCGGCGTTCTCGGCCTGCTGGCCTATGCCGGTACGGTGCTGCTGGTAGGGCGCGAGGGCCGCAGCTTCCAGATCCGCGGGCATGCCCTGTGGCTGCCGGATCGCCGCACCATGCTCGGTGTCACGGCACTGAGCGTGGTCGAACTGGTGTTGGCCAGCGCGGCGTTCTACGTGCTGCTGCCGATGGATACACCGACCGGGCTACCCGGTTTCGTCGGGCTGTATCTGGTGGCGGTGCTGGCCGGCCTGATCTCCAGCGTGCCGGCCGGCCTGGGCGTGTTCGAGTGGAGCCTGTTGAAACTGCTGCCACAGGTGGCACCCGCTGCGGTGCTGGCGGCGGCACTGATCTACCGCGTGACCTATTACGTGCTGCCGCTGCTGCTGGCGACGGTGCTGGCGGTTGCGCCGGCGCTGCGTCGCCCGCTGCGTGCCGGTGCCGGCGCGACCCGCGTTGGCTGGACTGCACTGCGCCCGTGGCTGCCGCAGATCATCGCGCTGGCGGTGTTCAGCGTCGGCGCTGCGCTGGTGATCGACGGCACCCTGCCGACCCCACGTCGGCACCTGATCACCGCGTCGCTGCCGATCCTGGAAACCTCCCATCTGCTTGGCAGCTTGGCCGGCGTGGCGCTGCTGCTGATCGGCCAGGGCCTGCAGCGGCGCAGCCATGCCGCGTGGATGCTCGCGCTCGGTATCTGCGTGCTGTCGCCGTTGCCGATCTGGCTGCGCGGTGGGCAGGTGCTGATCGCACTGTCGGCGCTGCTGGTGGCCGCCGCGCTGTGGGCCTCGCGCCGTGAATTCTATCGCCAGGGCGCGCTGCTGGATGAGGCCTGGTCGTGGCCGTGGATCCGCAACCTTGGGCTGGTCCTGGTCGCGGTGATCTGGCTGCTGTTCTTTGTTTACAGCCACGTGGAGTACCAGAACGAGCTGTGGTGGCAGTTCGCATTGCAGGGCAATGCGCCGCGCGCATTGCGTGCGTTGCTGCTGGTGGCGATCGCGCTGACCATCTTCGGCCTGGCGCGGTTGCTGCACAGCACGCGCAGCCCGCTGCCGGCCGCCGATGCGTCCACCCTGGACGCACTCGCCCCGATCCTCGCCGCGGCCGAGGACACCCAGGCCTGCCTGGTGCTCACCGCAGACAAGGCCGTGCTGCGCGACGAGGCGCAGCGTGGCTTCGTGATGATGCAGCGCTACGGCGGCTCGCTGATCGCGATGGGCGATCCGGTCGGCCCGCCGGAGGTGGTACGTGCGCTGATCTGGCGCTTCCGCGAGGAAGCCGACCGGCTCGGCCTGCGGCCGGTGTTCTACCAGGTCGGTGAAGCGCATTGGCAGACCTACCTCGATCTCGGCCTGACCCTGGTCAAGCTCGGCGAAGAAGCGATGGTGCCGCTGCAGGATTTCACTTTGGAAGGCCGCGATCGCGCCGATCTGCGCCAGGCCTGGAACCGCGGCAAGCGGGGCGGTTTGAGCTTCCGCGTCGCGCCACCCGAGGATGTCCCCGCACTGCTGCCGGCACTGTCGGTGGTTTCCCAGCAGTGGCTGGACGACAAGGCCGGTGATGAAAAGGGCTTCTCACTGGGCAGCTTCGACCCGGCCTACCTGTCCCGCTTCCCGGTGGCGCTGGTCGAAGCCGAGGGCCGCATCGTGGCCTTCGCCAATCTGTGGCAGGCGCCGGCCGGCAATGAACTGTCGGTCGACCTGATGCGGCATGTCGACGATGCCCCGAAGGGCACCATGGATTTCCTGTTCATCGAACTGTTCCTGTGGGGCCGCGAGCAGGGCTTCCACCGGTTCTCGCTGGGCATGGCACCGCTGTCCGGGCTGGCCCAGCATCGCCTGGCCGGGCGCTGGAACCGCTTCGCCAACGTGGTCGCGCGGCATGGCGAGCGCTTCTACGGCTTCAGCGGCCTGCGCCGCTTCAAATCGAAGTTCGCCCCGGTCTGGCGCGCCCGGTACCTGGCCGCGCCGGGCGGTGTGCACCTGCCCGCCGCCCTGCTCGATGCGACCCGGCTGATCTCGCTGGATCCGCGCCGGCACGACTGAGCCGGTCCGGCGCGTGGTGCCGGCGCTCAGTGCGCCGGCAGGTGCTGCACGATGGTATCGGCCAGACGGTCGTAATCGCCCTTGAAGTGATGGTCGCCGGGCAGCTTGATGATCTGCGCAGTGCCACCGGCGGGAAGCGACGGGCACAGCGCGTCGCCATCGTCTTCGCCGTAGACGCACAACGTCTTGCCGGCGGGCAGCCTGGCCACCTCCGGCGCGATCGGCAGGCCATCCCCACCGCCGCCGAGCCAGTTGCTGACATGGAATTCATAGTCGGCCGTCTTGCCCACCGACAGCAGCGCGATCATCGAAACCGCCTCACGCGTGGCGGGTGAGAGCTGGTTGATCGCGGCAGGCAGTACGTCGGCGCCCTGCGAAAAACCGACCAGCACCACGTTGCGGCGCTGCCATTGGCGGCTGTAGTGATTGGCGATGCGCTCTAGGTCGCGGGCGAAGCCGTCGGGCGTGCGTGCGGTCCAGAAGTAGCGCAGGGAATCCACGCCGACCACCGGCACGCCCGCCTCGCTCAGCGATGCGGCCACTTCCTTGTCCAGCCCCGCCCAGCCACCATCGCCGGAGACGAAAATGGCGAAGGTGTCACCTGCTTTGGTCGTCGGCACATCGACCACCGGCAGGCCTTTGAGGTCATCCGGCGGCGGGGCCAGGCTGACGCCCTTCTGGGCGCCGATCACCTTCGCGGCGGCCAACAGCCCGGGCAACGCCTCGCCCTGCGCGGTGCGCTCGAACTGGCGCCCCATGCCGACCTTGCGCACGAATGCGGCTGACTCCCCCGCCGGGCAATGCACATCGCCGGCCGCGTTCAACCACGGGAAATTCAGTTCGGTCGGCTGCAGACGCCCGTGGCTGCTGCCGGCCCCGCAGACCTTTCGCTCGCGCACGCCGGTCGGACAGAACCCGGTGGTGAGCAGCCCGGCGAACACCTGGGTATCGGCCTGGGCAGCCACGGCATATGCCAGCGCCGCGCCCTCACCGTCGCCGCCGATCAACGGCAGGTGGTAACCCGGCACGTGCAGGTAGGCCTGGAACCAGCGCGAGAAATTTTCCACGTCGCCCGCGCCGAACGCACAATCGCCGCTCTTTTCGCGGGCCAGCACCTGTCGCAGATGGGCCACATCGACCTGGGCGACCAGCGCGCCTTCGGCACGCAGCGCGTCGATACGCTGCTGGCTGTCGGCGTGGCCGGCCATGCCCTCGAACCACACCACCACGCGTTGCGGGCGGCCATCGGGCAGATAGACCGGCACGTTCTCGAAGCGACCATGGCTGAGCTGCTGCGGTGGCGCGGCCAGCGCGCCCCCCGTCATCGCTGCCATCACCAGTCCCAGCATCACCCCCAAACCGGCTCGCCGCATCGTCGCGCATCCCATGAATAGAGTGCCAACGATACGCCCCTGCTCCGCCAACGGCATGTACAGACCGTGGCCGGACGCTCAGCCCCGCTCGCGGCGCGCCTGTCGCCACAGCTGCCAGGCCACCGACACCAGCCAGACCAGCACCACCGCGATCACCAGCTTCTGCCCGGCGCCACGCGGTGGTCCGCGCCACAGCACGTGCAGCCACAGCAGCACGAAGCACCCCCAGGCCCACCACCATGCGGGGCCGGCCCAGCCGTGCCAGCGCGGGTCGGCGCGCAGGTACCAGCTCTGCAGCAGCATCGCCACGCTTACGCACAGAAAGGCGGTATTGGCCGAGACACCGTGTACCAGCGGCGCCAGCAGCGGCGCGCGCTCAGGCAACCAGCTGTCGCCGATCGCCACGCCCATCAGGCCCAGCGCGGCCACCCAGAACAACAGCGGGGCCGCTGCACTGCGGCGCGGCGAGCGGCTGTTGGCATGCAGCGAGACCGCCAGCAGCATGATCGCCAGCGCGAGCACGCAATAGGCGGTACGCAGAGCCAGCCCCCAGGGGCCATGCAGGTACAGGCTCAGGGTGGCCTGCACCCAATCCAGATCATCGCGCGCCCATTGCGTCCACAGCGCGGTGGCGACGAACAGTGCCAGCGCCAGCAGGGTCACCATGGCGACGCGCCCGTGGTGCTGCGCGGGCCAACGGGAGGGGCGTGGCAGGGGAAGCGACATCGCGGCTCCTGGGCTCAGTCGGTGGCCTCGGGGTGGCGCTGTTTCCACGCGGCCAGCGCGGCGCGGTAGCGCTGCAGCTCATCGCTGTACAGATCCAGCACGCACAGCGGGCAGCCGCTGCCGCAGCACTCGTTGGGGCCGGGTTCTTCCGGCGGCTGCGGACGCGGATCGGACTCTGGAACGGACACGGGCATGACCACACACGTAGGGAAAACAGCGCGCACAGTGTAACGGGGGTGCTTCGGCGGGAGGGCCTTCAGCGCCCGATCCGCCGGCGCAGGTTGTCGCGGGCGGCAGCATCCAGCCGCTGGTGGAAGAAGTCGCTCAGGAAGATCCGCGGCTGGCCCAGCACCTGTTTGAGGAAGCGGCGCCGGTTGAGCCGGAACAGGAACCCCGGCACGTGCCCGGCGTACTCTTCTGCGATGCCGCGGTCATAGGCATCGAACACCGCCGCTGGCGCGCCGAGAATGGCCATGTCGCAATCCAGGAACAGTGCCGCCTCCGGGTCGACATCGCCGGGGGCGAGCGTGCTGTGGCGGGCGGTCAGTTCGATCAGCTCCACCACCCGGTCCACATCGATCCCGGCCGCCGGCAACCAGCGCGCGATGGCCTCGCGCGCCATCGCCGCCGAGCGCGTTTCGTTGTCACCGCGGCCTGCGTCATAAACGGCGTCGTGGTACAGCGCGGCCAACTGCACCTCGCGCGGCTGGCGCCAGCCCGGGCCGGCGTCGGCGACCGTGCGGCAGTGCTGCAGCACGGCCTGTACGTGCGACCCGTTGTGATACGCCCGCGGCGGCAGGGTATACGCGGCGTCCAGCTCGGCACGCTGCCCGCCAGGCAGGGGAATCGGTTCAAAGCACATGCCGCCATGATTGGCCGTCGCGGCGGCGCTGGCAAGCGAGGCGGTGTTTTTTTGACCACCTTCACAGAACCGTTGCTGCACAGTGGGTGCGCGCGGTTATCCACATGTTTGTCGACCGCTGATCCACATCCTCTGTGGATGGCGCGGACAGCCGATGAACGGCACGCCCGCCCCCGTCAACGCGCCTAGACTGGGCCCGACGGACCCCAGCGCCCCGCGAGGTGACGGCGATGACTGCGTGCAGACTGCTGCTGATCATGTGGATGGCCGTGGCCGCCACACCGGCCTGGGCCTCGGACACCGCGCCTGCCGCCAGCGCCGCCGGGACGAGCGCGGCCGCCCTGCCCGCGCCGGCGCAGATTCTGGAGGTACCCGCGCCGCTGCTGGCCCTGCTGCACAAACGGGTCATCGATCCGGGCTACTCGCGCGAGCGCCGTCTGCAGCGGCTGGTGGACATGATCTTCGATGCACGGGGGCTGCACCTGGCCTACGACCCGGATGCGACCCATACCATCGCCGAGACTTGGCAGACCCGTCGCGCGAACTGTCTGTCGTTCACCCTGCTGTTCGTCACGCTTGCCAACCTCGCCGGCATCGACGCGCACGTCCAGGAAGTGGCGCAGGTGGTGAGCTGGTACCAGGCCTCGGGGGTCATCTACAGCGTGGGCCACGTCAACGCGGGCATCGTGCTGGACGGGCGCACCGGCACCGTCGATCTGGATCACAACGTGCTGTACGACCACCTGGGCCCGCAGCGCATCAACCGGCAGCGCACGCTGGCGCACTTCTACAACAACCGCGGCGCGGACCGCATGGCCGCCGGCGATAACGATGCCGCCCGCGCTTATTTCCAGGCCGCACTCGGCATGGCGCCGGACTTCGTGGCCGCCTGGAACAACCTGGGCGTCCTGGATGCACGCATCGGCAACCTGGACCAGGCCCGCCGGGACTATGAAACCGCTCTGCGCCTGCAGCCCCGGCATGGCGCCAGCCTGAGCAACGCCAGCGCACTGTACCGCCGCATGGGCGACACCCGCCAGGCCGGCCTGCTGGCCAGCCGGCTGGTGCGCGTGCAGCGCAGCGATCCGTTCGCCCAGTACCTGTTCGGCGCCCAGGCCGAGCAGCGCCGGGACTATGCCGCAGCGGTGCGCTTCTACCGCCGCGCGGTGCGCCTGTACGAGACCGCGCACCCCTTCCACTTCGCGCTGGCCCGGAGCTACTTCCTGGCCGGCGATGCGCGCCGCGCCTCGATCGAGATGCAACGCGCGCGGGACCTGGCAGGGGAAAACGGCGACGCGCTCAGAACCCGCTACCAGGCCAAGCTGGACAGCCTGCAGCGCTGGCGCCAGCGCGGCGGCAACGCCAACTGAGCCGGCTCAGGCCTTCTTGAGGAAGCAGGTCTTCAGGACCAGGCCCTTGATCTTTTCGGCGTTGCCCTCGATGTGCTCGGCATCGTCCTCGACCAGGCGGATGTTGCGGATCACCGTGCCCTGCTTGAGCGGGATCGAGGAGCCCTTGACCTTCAGGTCCTTGATCACGGTGACGGTGTCGCCGGCGGCCAGCACGTTGCCGTTGCTGTCGCGTACCACCAGAGCCTCGCCGCCGCCGTCACCGGCCGCCCACTCGTGGCCGCAATCCGCGCAGATGAACAGCGCGCCATCGGCATAGGTGTTTTCCAGGGTGCACTGCGGGCAGGCGGGAATGGCGGACATCGACAGCTCTTCGGTAACGAAACGGCCACTAGTGTAACCGCCCGTTACCGCCTGCCCTTGCGTCGGCGGTCCCGTTGCCGCAAAGTGCGCGCCCCCTGACCACCGGCCCGGCCCACCGCATGAAACTCGGCATCGACTTTGGCACCAGCAACTCCGCCGCCGCCGTGGTGATCGACGGCAAGGTGGTGCCGATCCAGTTCGGCCAGGCCGAACAGTTCCGCACCACGGTGTATTTCCCCGAGGTGATGCGCGACCCCAACGACTTCGAACTGACCCCGGCGCTGGAGCACGATCTGGCCCGGCTGGTCGACGCGGCCGCGCGCGATGCCCGCGCCGCCGGCCAGGAACGCACGCCCGACGCGCTGCGCCGCGAGGCCCTGCGCGTGGTGCGCCGGCAGTGGATGGAAGAGCAGATGCGCGCCCCGCTCAGCTCCACCACCCTGCTGCAGAACGCGGTCTATGGCGATGACGCGCTGGAAGCCTACTTCGAAGAGAACGAAGGCAACCTGGTGCAGAGCCCCAAGTCGATGCTCGGCTACAACCTGCACCCGCGTGCGCGCCAGACCATCGCCGGCATCGCCACGCACATCCTCGAGCACATCCGCCTGACCGCCTCGCGCCAGCTGGACACCCCGATCCGTACCGCCACGCTGGGCCGCCCGGTCCAGTTCCGCAGCTCGATCGGCGAGGCCGGCAATGCCCAGGCGCTGGAGATCCTGCACGGCGCGGCGATCGCGGCCGGCTTTGACAGCATCGATTTTCTCGAAGAGCCCGCGGCCGCGGCGATGCACTACCACGCCGAGAGCCCGCAGGAGCACGACGCGGTGGTGGTGGACATCGGCGGTGGTACCACCGATATCGCCCATGCCCGCGTGGGCGGCGGCCAGGCGCCCACCATCCACCGTGCCTGGGGCATCGCCCGCGGCGGTACCGATATCGACCTGGCGCTGAGCCTGGGCGGCTACATGCCGCTGTTCGGCCGTGGCATCACGCGCGTGCCCGCCCACCACTACGTGGAAGCGGCGATGGTCCAGGACATGACCCGCCAGCGCGATTTCCGCCAGCACACCTACCGCGATGTGGACGCGCCGTTCGGCCCGCGCCTGACCGCCCTGCAGGACACCGGCAACACCGCGCGCCTGTACCGCGAGGTCGAGCGCTGCAAGATCGCCCTGAGCAGCGTCTCCAGCCACGGCAGCGCGCTGGACTTCATCGAACGCGGCCTGCAGGTGCAGATCGATGCGTCCCGCCTGGAAACCGCCGCCGGCGGCTACCTGGGTGAACTGACCGCCCTGCTCGAGCAGGTCCGCAGCGATATCGGCCACGACCCGGCTGCGGTGTTCCTGACCGGTGGCATGTCGCGCGCCGGCTACCTGCAGCAGGCCGTGGCCAACGCCTTCCCGGGCTCGACCCTGGTCCGTGGCAATCCGTCCTTCGGTGTGGTCCACGGGCTGGCGCTGGCCGCCTCCCACTGACCCACCGTGTTGCGCCAGGCCTTGTCCCACAAGGCCTGAAGAGGCGTGAACGGCCTTATTAACAAAACGTTACGCCGGAAGCGCTATCATCTTTCGGCTTCAAAGCGCAATGCGCTTGACGCAACAAGCACCATCTTCCGGGCCTCCCAGGCCACCGTCCTCTTCGATGCTGCCACCGTCCGGATCTGTCCGCGGTGCCGGGATCGCTCATCGCTGTGATCCGGCTCGTTCACAGCCTGCTGCACCCCGAGCCGCCAAGAGACACTCAGATTGGGCGAACGCCTGGCTGCACTCCTTACATCGTCCGAGCCCGACCCCATCGATTGCCGTCGTTGCGACGCGGTGTGCTGTCGGCTCACCGTCACCGTCATGCCTGACGACAACGTGCCCGGCTACCTGCTGGATACCGATGCGCGTGGCGGCACGGTGATGGCACGCAACGAAGAAGGCTGGTGCGCCGCGATCGACCCGTATCACCTGCGCTGCACGATCTACTCGCAGCGACCCGCGATCTGCCGCCAGTTCGACATGGGCGGCGATGATTGCCGCCTCGTGCGGCAGGACTACCGTCGACAACAGCAGGATCTGTCGACGTTTTCTTCCACGCTTCATCCATAGCAGGAGCATCCATGGCTCGTACGCCAAAGACCTCCCCCAAGGCAAGCAACACCGTTCGCGTCGACCGCAAGCAAGGGTCCAACTCCGCCGTCAGCAGCCAGAGCATCGCTGCGGATCTGGCTGCCTTCCGTAAAGGTGGCGGCAAGATCGAAGTGCTGGGCAATACCCTGGCGCTGAAGAAAGCCGGCTGACATTGCTGCCGACCGCACCGGCATTGGCCGGTGCGGTGGCCGCACTCAGCGGCCCAGGCTGACCCGCACGCTCCCGGAATGGGAGTTGATCGAAATATCCCCATCGCCCGAGCCCAGACGCGCATCCAGGCTGCTGCCCGGACCATAGCGCGGCTTCTCCACCTGCCCGGCATCGGACTGGATGCCACCGCTGAACGTCTTGACGTTCAACTGCGCCGACACGTTCACCGGCAGCTTCAGCGCGACCGATCCGCTGACCGTCTGCATCGTCACCTTGCCGCCCGGCGCCATGCCGGTCGCGCTCACGTCCAGGCTGCCCGAAACGGTTTCCACCGCCAGCCGCTGGATCCGCCCGGCGTTGACGTTGACCCGGCCGGACACCGATTCGGCTGCCACTTCCCCGGATACTCCGCCACCGGCCAGCACCTGGCCACTGACCGTGCGCGCATCCAGCCGCGGGGTCTGTACCTGCGAGCGGATCCCGCCACTGACCGTGTTCAAGGTGGTTTCGCCACTGCGGCCGGCCGCGGTGATGCTGCCGCTGACACTGTTGGCCTGCAGGCGACGCACGTCGATGTCGGCCACGTCGATGTTCGCGCTGATGGTGCCCAGCTGCACTTCCACCGAACGCGGCACGCGCAGCTCCAGGGTCGCCCCGCCATTGCTGCGGTCACGCGGATATTCCACTTCCCAGCGCACACGGTTGCTGCTCTTGTCCTGCTTGAGGGTGAGCCCGTCGGCCATCGAACCGGTCAGCGCGACATCGCTGCGATCCCAGCCACGCACGGTGACTTTGCCGGCGATGTTGCTGATTTCCACGCGCCCGCCGGCACCCAGCGGATGGCGCTCATTGACGCTGGTGGCGGCCTGGGCGACCAGCGGAAGGCACAGCGCCAGGGCCGCGATCAGGGACAGGGGACTACGCATGGGGATCTCCTTCAGGTGGGCAGGCCGGCGGAGAACACCGCCTGCTGGGTAAGTTGCAGTCGCAGCGCGTAGGTGCGCTGCAGTTGCCCGAGCAGATAGCGCGAGCGGGGGTTCTCGGCGATGGCGGCGCGGATGCTGACCGCACTGGCATCGAGTTCGTGCAGCGCCGGGCGCCACTCATCGGTGACCCCGTCACTGGGCAAGGCCGCAATGGCCTGCCGGTATTCGCCGGCCATGGCATCGGCCTGGCGCTGCAGCAGCGAGGGCGCGGGGGTATGCGGGACCGGCGTCGGCACCACCATCAACAGCGCCAGCGCGGCCGCCAGGCCGAGCCCGATGCGCAGCGGCCAGCGTTCCCGCCGGCGGCGTGTCGACCGCATCGGCGTGGCAACGGCCGGGGCCGGGGTCTGCGCTGGCAACTGTGCAGCGATGCTCTGCCAGACCCGTGCGGGGGGCAGGCGCTGGGCAGGCAGGGCACGCAGCCGCGCGGTCAGTTCGTCGTGTTCGGAATCATGGGCATTCATGCGGTTTCTCCTAGGCGCGCACGCAGCAGGCCGCGTGCACGGTGCAACTGTGCTTTGGAACTGCCGACGGCCATCTGCAGCTGGTCGGCGATTTCCTGGTGTTTCCACCCTTCGATGTCATGCAGGACCAGTACCGCGCGGGCGCGCGGCGGCAGCGTTTCCAGCGCGCGCTCCAGGTCCATCGAAGTACCGGCGCAGCGGTCCTGGGCCGGCAGCATCGCCAACGATTCCCAGCCCTCCTCGCCGGCATCGCGTGCGTCGCCGCTGGCGTTGGCACGCAGCTCCATCAGCGCTGCATTGACGCCCAGGCGGTGCAGCCAGGTACCCAGACTGCTTTCGAACCGGAAGCCCGGCAGCGCTCGCCATGCCTGCAGGAAGGCCTCCTGCAGGGCATCCTCGGCGCGGGCCGCGTGGCCGCCGCACAGGCGCCACAGCACGGCATACACACGGGGCGAATGCCGCCGGTAGATGCGCTCGTACGCCGTCACGTCGCCGGCCGCCGCGGCACGCACCAGGGCGTGGTCATCGGCGGCGTCGGCCTCGGTCGGGGGGCTGGAAGTGGACATGGTCGTGTCGAGCATATCCGTTGGATGCGGGGGGCATGGAAAAGGTTTAAGCGCCCGCTGGCTTTCTTTTTCTGCACGGCCTTTAAACCTTCCTGGCCGGCGCGGCATCCAATCCCCTGTCACTACCGGCGTCCGCCAAGGAGTATCCCCATGTCATCCAGTTGCCTGGCCGTGCTGCTCTCATTGGCCACCGGCTGCACGCTGCCGTGGAGCCCGCTGCAGATCCGCATCACGCTGGCGCCCGAAGCACCGGATGTCTGTGTGCAGTACGCGCAGAACGCACCGCTGTGCGCCTCGGCGATGATCGCTGCATTGGATGTGTACGGCACGCCGCGCAAGTAGGCCGGCATCCCGATGCGGTGAGGCGCATCGGCATTACCATGGCGGGATCGGCACTATCGCTGCAAAGGAATTCCGCCCCCATGAAAGACCATCTGCCCGCCTGGACCCACGAATGGCTGCACTACGGGGTCCCTGCCCTGCAGATCCTGGTGACGCTGCTGGTGGCCTGGCTGCTGCGGCTGATCGCCCGCCGCCTGATCCGCCGGGTCGGCGACCACTACACACTGCCGCCGGAAATGATCATGGGCGCGCGCCGGGTGTTCACCTTCGTGGTGTATTTCACCGTACTGCTGATCGTGCTCAACATTGTCGGCGTCTCGGCGACGGTGCTGTGGACGGCGTTCACCGGCTTCGCCGCGGTGGGTGCGGTGGCGTTCTTCGCGGCGTGGAGCGTGCTCTCCAACATCTTCTGCACGCTGCTGATCTTCACCACCCGCCCGTTCCGCCTGCACGATTACATCGAGCTGCTGGAGAACGGTGAGAAGCCCGGGCTCAAGGGCCGGGTCATCGACATCAACCTGATCTACACCACGCTGCAGGAAACCGGCAGCGGGCACGAAGGCACGGTGCTGCAGATGCCCAACAACATGTTCTTCCAGCGCACGGTGCGTCGCTGGCGTGATCCGTCGCAGGCGCCGGGCGGGATCCAGGGCGACGGTTGAGTCCCGCCCGCCAGCGCAGGCGGGGCCTGCGCCGGCTCGTACTTCAGCGCAGCTGGCTGTCCTTGCTGCCGCGTCGGTTGTAGCCGCTGCCCTCCTGCTGGGCGGCATCCTCCTCTTCCTGGCAGCGCACGCACAGGCGCACGCCGGGCACGGCCTTGCGCCGCGCCTCGGGAATGGGCGCCTCGCAGTGTTCGCAGTGGGTCAGTCCGGGGCCGTCGCGCAACTGGGCGCGGGCCCGCTGGATGGCGTCATCGACGGTGGCGTCGATCTGATCCTGGACGGCGCCGTCGCCTGCCCAACCTGTCGCCATGATGTGTCTCCCATGCCGGTGTCAGAGCACCAGCATAGACCCCGCCCGTCGTGCCCAGCCAACACAGGGCTGAACGCACGCGGCGCCGGGTGAACGCTTCAGGCAGCGCTTACCAGACCAGGTCGTCCGGCACCTGGAACTGGGCGTAGTACGCATCGTCCTCGGCGTTGCCGGTGCTCGGCTCGCTGGTGGGCTGGCTGTTGTCGAGCACGATCACACTGGCGTCGCGCTCGCGGACCTTGTCCGCTGCTGCTCGCGGCAGCAGCTCAAAACCATCGCCATGGCGCGCGATCACCAGGCTGCCCGAGGCCAGCTGGCGGCGCAGGACGTTGTTGACCAGCAGGGTGCGGATCAGCGTGCCGTCGTTGAAGCGGTACTCGCTCTCGCCTTCACGCTTGACCTTGTGCGCCTCGATGATCTGGCGGACCTGGGCCTGCAGCTCCTGCGCATGGGCCTTGGCCTTGCGCTCGGCTTCCAGCGCGCGATCACGCTCGGCTTTTTCCGCGCGCAGGCGCTCGGCCTCGCGCTGGCTTTCGCTGGGCGCGACCGGGGCCTTGCCGTGGCGGGCCTTCACCTGCTCACGGGCGGCCTGGGAGACCTGGGATTTCTTGACCAGACCAGCCTTGAGCAGCTGCTCCTGCAGGGGATTTGCCTTCGCCATACGCCTAGCATCTGTTGTTGCGGGATTCCGGAGGCCATCATACTGGTCTGCCCGCCCCGCCCCAACCGCCCGCATGACGGCCCTGAAGTACCTCGCCGGCTATCCCGACGCCCTGCAGCAGCAGGTGCGCGAGCTGATCGCGGGCGACCGGCTGGGGCCATGGCTGGAACGGCGCTATGCGCAGCTGCACACGGTGCGCAACGACCGTCAGCTGTACGACTACACCCAGGGCCTGAAAGAACGCTACCTGCGCCAGTCCGCACCGCTGTCCAAGGTGATCTACGACAGCAGGCTGCAGGTGCTCAAGCACGCGCTGGGCACCCACACCACGGTGTCGCGGGTACAGGGCAGCAAGCTCAAGGCCAGCCGCGAGATCCGCATCGCCACGGTGTTCCGCGAGGCGCCGGCACCGTTCCTGAAGATGATCGTGGTGCATGAACTGGCCCACCTGAAGGAATCGGACCACAACAAGGCCTTCTACCAGCTGTGCACGCACATGGAAGCGGATTACCACCAACTGGAGTTCGATCTGCGCCTGTACCTGACCCACCTGGAACGCCCCGCAGACTGAGCCACGGCCGCCGTCATCGCGCAGCGCCGGGCCCCAGCCAGTACACTCCCCGCCCGCTTCCCGTTTTATGTTGCCTGCCCCATGACCGACCCGATCCGACTCGACAAACGCCTGACCAGCCTGATCGGCTGCTCCCGGGGCGACGCCCAGCGCTATATCGAGGGCGGCTGGGTGACCGTCAATGGCCAGGTGGTGGAACAGCCGCAGACGATGGTCACCGACGAGGCGATCGTGCTGCGCGAGAACGCCGAGGCGACCCGCACCGAAACCGTGAGCATGCTGCTGCACAAGCCGGCCGGCATGCGTTCGGACGAACTGTGCGCGCTGGTGACCCCGGACAGCCGCAGTGAGCTCGACGCCACCGGTGTAACCCTGCTGCAGCGGCATTTCCACGCGCTGCAGCTGGTGATGCCGCTCTCTGATGACGAAAGCGGCCTGGTCGTGGTCAGCCAGGACGGACGCGTGATCTCGCACCTGAAGGATCGCGGTGCGACGCTGGAGCAGGAATACCTGGTGGAAGTAAGTGGCGAACTGGCGCCCTACGGCATGAAGCGGCTCGCGCATGGCCTGAGCTTCCGCAACTGGCCGCTGCCGCCGTGCAAGGTGAGCTGGCAGAACGAAACGCGCCTGCGCTTTGCGATCAAGCCGGTGCATCCGGGCCAGCTGCGCGACATGTGCCGCCAGGTCGGGCTGGAGGTCGTCAGCATCCGCCGCCTGCGCATCGGCCGCGTGGCGATGGGCAAGCTGGTACCGGGCCAGTGGCGTTACCTGGCCCCGGACGAGCGCTTCTAAGCCGCCCCAGCACTCGCCCTGCACGCCCCTGCCGCTTACGATCGGGGCATGACCGAGAAAACACCGTTCTGGCGCCGGCTGCTGCGCTGGCTGGGGATCATCGTCGCGTTGCTGGTGCTGCTGGTACTCAGCGGGTTGCTGCTGGCCGACCACCTGACCCCGCAGGCCCTGGGCGAGCGCTCCACGGTGCTGCCCACCCAGGCCGACCAGACCGCGATCGACCGCGAGCTGGTCCGGCTGCAGGCCGAGCATCCCGGCCAGACCGGCGTGGCCTTCCTGTCCGACGGGCTGGATGCCTATGCCGCGCGCGCGGTGATCACCCAGCACGCCGGGCGCAGCCTGGACCTGCAGTACTACATCTGGCACGACGACCTGATCGGCCACCTCATGGCCAACGAGCTGTACCGCGCCGCCGAGCGCGGCGTGCGGGTCCGCATCCTGCTCGATGACATGAACGCGCAGGACAAGGACGCGTTGATGATGGCACTCGATGCGCATCCCAACATCGAGATCCGCCTGTACAACCCGTTCCGCAACCGCAGCGGTCTGTGGCGCCTGGTGGAGATGGTGCAGCGCGTTTTCAGCGTCAACCACCGGATGCACAACAAATCATGGATCGCCGACGGACGCGTGGCGATCGTCGGGGGCCGCAACATCGGCGAGGAGTACTTCAGCGCACGCCCGGACGTGAACTTCCGCGATCTGGACCTAGTGCTGGCCGGCGAAGCGGTGCAGCAGGCCAACACGATCTTCGACGACTACTGGAACAGCGACACCGCGGTGCCGATCCGCGCGCTGGCGTTCTACACCGAGCCCCAGCTGCGCCTGTTGATCCGCGAGAGCGAGCACGAGGCACGGCTGGACAGTGCCAAACCCTACCTGGCGCGCGTGGCGCGCTCGCAGGCGGAAAAATCGTACTACCGCGATGCGCTCGACCTGCACTGGACCAACCACGTGGAGATCGCCTCGGACCCGCCGATGAAACACCGCCGCGACGATCAGGCCGGCTGGCTGGTCACGCGCCTGGCGCAGGAGCTGGAAAGTACACAGCACAAAGCGCTGCTGATCTCGCCCTACTTCGTGCCCGGCGAGGATGGCACCCAAGGCCTGGGCGCGATGGTTGCGCGCGGTGCCCAGGTCGGGGTGATCACCAACTCACTGGCGGCCAACGACGTGGCGGCCGTGCACAGCGGTTACATGCACTACCGCGCACCGCTGCTGCGCAGTGGCGTGCAGCTGTACGAGCTCAAGTCGCGCGGCAATGTCGATGGCGGCGGCCTGTTCGGCAGCAGCGGGGCCAGCCTGCATACCAAGGCCTTCATGATCGATGACCAGCGCGGCTTCGTCGGCTCGTTCAATCTGGATCCGCGCTCGGCCTATCTGAACACCGAAATGGGCGTGCTGTTCAACGACCCGGTGCTCGCCGCGCAACTGCGCGAGGAGTACCTGCGCCTGGCCAGCCCCAGCCAGAGTTACTGGGTGGCCCTGGGGCCGGACGGCGACGTGCGTTGGCTGGAGCGGGATGCGCAGCCGCCGCATTGGCTGTACACCGAACCGGATACCGGGTTCTGGCTGCGGGCCAGTGCACGCGCGATCAGCTGGCTGCCGCTGGAGTCGCAGCTCTGAGTCAGCCGGCCTGGGCCACGTCGAACTCGGCTTCTTCGCCGTCCAGGGTCTCCACCGCCCGCCCGTGCACGCGCCGCCAGATCCACTGCAGCGCATGCGGCGGCGTGTCGTCCAGCTGCTCCAGCAGGGCCAGCGCCTGGACCTGCCCGATCTGGCCATGACGGCACAGCAGGCTGGCCGCCGCCCCCGCCCGGGCAAAGCGCAGGCTCGCCGCCAGCCCACTGCCGCTCTGGCGGATCAAGGCATCGTGCACAGCCTTGGGCAACTCCCATGCCGCGGCGATCCGGCTCGCCACCGGCAGGGTCCAGCTGTCCAGCAGTTCGGCCGCCAGCGCGCGCGGCGGTACCGCCACCTCCTGCTCCGCGCAGGCATCCAGCAGATGGCGCATCACCAGCGCCGCGCCCAGGCCCTGGGTCAGGCCCAGCCACTGTGCGGCGAAGCCATCTTCATGGGTGACCGTGCGTGCGTGGTCAGCGGCAGCGCGCGAGGCCAGCAGCGCGTGCTCCCAGATCACGGCGCTGAACTGCGGAAAGGCATCGCACTGCAACTGCATCACCGGCTGCACCAGCACCGCGCTGATGATCTGGCGGATGCCATCGGTACCGACCAGGGTGACCGCGCGCTGCAGCGTTTCCACCGGGCGCGCCTGCACCCGGTAGACCGGGCTGTTGGCGATGCGCAGCAGATTGCCGGTCAAGACCGGATCCTGGCTGATGATCCCGGCCATCGCGCGCGCCGAGGCGTCGCTGTCGTTCACGGTCTGGATCAGCTGCGGCAGCAGCTGCGGACGGCGCGGCAGGTGCCTGGCCGACCAGTCACGTGCCAGCAGCGAGGCGGTGACGGCATCGCGCAGCTCAACGGTGCGCGGTGCTGCTGCGTCCGCGGCATCGCCACTGCGGGGCACCAGCGCAAGCGTGTGCAGGCCGGCCTGCAGCACCGCGACCGGATCGGTGCCAGGCAGCACGGCGGTGGCCGGCAATGCGGCCGCCCGCCCCCGCGTGGCGGCGACAGGATCGGCCAGCGGGGCGTTGTTGCCCCGCCGGTGACGGACCAAGGCCGCCCCGCCCAGCAGCGCCAACACCGCCGCGCCCGCGAGCACCGCGCCGATCACGCCCACGGCCACGCACGCACCGGTTCCCGCACTTGCCTTGTTGCGACTGCGCCCACGTGATCCTTCCTGCGATGACCGGCCATCCACACCGTTGCCACGGCATCGGCCCGGGCTTCAGCAACTTTAATGGCGAAGGCGCGGTAGAGCGCTGACAACACCGTCCGCCGGAATGCACTAGAATGGCGCCGCGCGACCCGTCCGAGACCCGACGACGTCGCTTTTTTTGTTTTACAACCCACCTTTTGCTGGCGCGTTCGCCGCTGTTCGCCACCGTTCGCACCATCGGAGCCACCATGTTATTTGAAACCCTCGAAACCACCGGTCACGAACAAGTGGTGTTCTGCCACAGCCGCGACGCCGGTCTGAGGGCGATCATCGCCATCCACAACACCACCCTGGGCCCCGCCCTGGGCGGTGTGCGCATGCGTCCCTACGCCAGCACCGACGAGGCCCTGGCCGATGCGCTGCGGCTGAGCCGCACCATGACCTACAAGAACGCCCTGGCCGGGCTCAACGTGGGTGGCGGCAAGGCGGTGATCATCGGCGACCCGAAGCGCGACAAGAGCGAAGTGCTGTTCCGCGCCTTCGGCCGCTATGTCGATTCGCTGGGTGGCCGCTACATCACCGCCGAAGACGTCGGCACCGATGTCAACGACATGGAAAACATCTACCTAGAAAGCGAGTACGTCACCGGCGTGCACCAGGTGCATGGCGGCTCCGGCGACCCGGCCCCGTTCACCGCGTATGGCGCACTGCAGGCGCTGATGGCGGCGATGCAGCACAAGCTGGGCCATGAGGAAGTGGGCAAGGCCAGCATCGCGGTGCAGGGCCTGGGGCACATCGGCATGGAACTGGTGAAGCTGCTGCGCGACCGTGGCGCCAAGTTGTACGTCAGCGATCTGGACAGCGCGCGCGTGGACCGCGCCGTCACCGAGTACGGTGCCGAGGCGGTCAAGCCGGAAGACATCTACGACGTCAACGCCGACATCTTCGCGCCGTGCGCGCTGGAAGGTGCGATCAATCCGGACACGCTGCCGCGCCTGAAGTGCAAGATCGTCTGTGGCACCGCCAACAACCAGCTCTCCAGCCTGGAGGTCGGCGACGAACTGCATGCGCGCGGCATCCTCTACGCACCGGATTACGCGGTCAACGCCGGCGGCGTCATGAACGTCTCACTGGAGATCGATGGCTACAACCGCGAGCGTGCGATGCGCCTGATCCGCAGTATTTACCACAACCTCGGCCGCATCTTCGCGCTGTCGCAGAGCGAGGGCATCGCCCCGCAGCGCGCGGCCGACCAGATCGCCGAAGCGCGCATCCTGTCGATCGGCAAGTTGAAGATGCCGCTGGGCCGCAGCACGCCGCGGCGGGGCACGCTGCGCGGCAACTGAGCCGTTGCGGTGACAGACGAAGCGGGCGCGATCATTGATCGCGCCCGCTTTTTTTGCGAACGTCGCGGCAAGGCGCGCGCCTAGAAACCCGCCGAATAGCGCAACTGCACCTGACGCAGATCGCCACGCGGGCCGAAGCGCTGGTCGTAACCGAACGCCAGGCGGCTGGTGCGGCTCAGCCAGGATTCCACCGAGAGCCCGAACAACCCGCCCGAGCGAGCCGGCTGCAACCCGGCCACCGGCGCCCAGGCCTCGACGCCGACAAAGCTGGCGTCCAAGGAAAGGCCGTCACTGGACAGGTGCTGTTGCCATTCGGCATAGCCGCGCAGCGACCAGCCGCCCCAGCGGCGCTCGGCGCGCAGGCCGGCCAACGCCTGGCTGCGCGTGCTCACCGCATCCTGCGCGCGCAGGCCGAAGCCCATGCCGCCGGCTTCACTGAAACCATCGCTGTCCACCCGGGCGTATTCGGCGCCCAGGTAAGGCGTCAGCGAGGCGTTGGCGCCGCCGAAGCGGTAGCCCGACTCCACGCTGGCCGCGCTGAAGCTGCCGCCGTATCGTGCATTGACGCCGTACTGGCCGGCACCGAGCAGCAACTGGCGATCGATCTCACGGGTGAACTGGCCGGCGCCGATCTGGCCCATGGCATACGCGCGGCCGGTGCCCCAGCCCGCGTAGACCTGCGCCTGCGATTGACGGTCGCGGCCGCGGTCACCGCCCCACTCGCGGCTGCCGTAGCTGCGCGTTTCGCCGAACGCGAAACCGAGCATGCCGTGACTGCCCAGCGCCACGTCCTGGCCCATCATCCAGCCGCGGGTCGCCACGCCGTTGCCGGCGAAGCTGCCCTGTCCCGCCTCGCCCAGCGTGCCCTGCCAGGCCCCGCGCAGGCGAGGCGCAGCCTGCACGTCGCCCACCCGGGCCGACAGCGCACGACGGTTCATGTCGATGCTGTCGAAGGTGGCCGCCGTGGCCAACGCGTGGGCTTTGCCGGAGAGACTGTCCAGGCTGGCCTGCAGCGCGTTGGCGCCGTCCACCTGCTGCAGCTGCCCCGCCGCATCGGCAAACCCGTCCAGCGCCGCACCATTGCGGTCCAGCACTTCGAAAGCGGATTCGACCCGCGCCGCCGAGGCCAGCGCGGTTCCCCCGAGCCCGGCCTGGAGGCTGGCGCTGGTCACGCTGACGCGGTCGATGACCATGGTGACGTCGTTGCTGGCGTGCAGCAGGCTGGCCTGGAGCAAGCTGCCCGGCGCCAGCCCGTTGGTGACGCTGTCGAAGCTGCCGGTCACCCCGCCATCGGCGTGCAGCAGCGGCTGCGTGCGTCCATCCCGGGGAACGTAACCGGCGATGACGCTGTCCACACGCACCGTGCCGGCCAGCGTGGCGGTGCCGGTCACCATGAGCGCGTTGGCCCCCAGGGCGACCACCAGTTGCGCGCCGGGACGCTGGAGGTAGTTGCCTTCGATCGCCGCATCGATGTTGTCGCTGCGCAGGATCACGCTGGCGCCGTTGTCCACATTGCCGGTGACCCGCGTGGTGCCGTTCATGAACTGCAGCGCGGCGGCGTTGGGGTTGCCCACCTGCGGCGCGATGAGCACGTCGGAGCGGAGCGACGCACCGCCGCGCAGCGCCAGGGTGCCGCGCTCGATGATCGTGTCGCCGCTGTAGGTATTGGCGCCGGCCAGGCTCAACGCACCTGCCCCCTGCTTGATCAGCCCGCCGTTGCCGCTGATGTCGTTGCCCCATACCGAGTCCAGGCCCAACGTGCCGATATTGACCGTCACATCGCCCCAGTCGAACCTGGCCGGACCGTTGATCGCTTTGGCGATGTTGAGCAGGCCGTAGCCGAAGGTCCTGTCCACCCCGGCCGCCCCCAGATCGGTGGCGGTGCCGAGCAGCGTCTGGCGCACCAGATCATTGGTGAAGTACGGGTACTTCTGCCACACCAGCGCCGCCGCGCCGGAGACCAGCGGCGCGGCGTAGGATGTGCCCGAGCCATAGTAGTACTCCAGCTTGCCCCCTTTGTTGGCTGGATCGACGTAAGCCACCGTGCCCGGTGCGGCCAGGCAATACCGGGCGGCGACGCCGCAGGCGTTGGCATAGGAAGCCAGCTTGCTCGGGTCAGCGGTATCGACCGCCGTCACACTCAGCCACCCGCGTTCCAGATCCGCCGCGGGCAGGCTTCCGCCCGGGCCGGCCTGGCTGGGCAGCGCCGCCATGCTGGACGGATTGGCCTTGCTCTCATTGCCGGTGGCGAACACCACCAGACCGCCGTTGCCGATGATGAAGGGGCGGTATTCCTGGGCGATCGGCGCGGTGGCGGACGGGTTGGTCCAGTACAGGCCGCCCCACGAATTGTTCATGATCTTGACCCCGGCGGCGATCAGATCCTGGTGCACGCCGTCCAGACCCACCGCACCGGTGATCTCGTTGCCACTGCCCGAACCATCATCCACCGGCCGCTTGTCGGAAATGATGCGCGCCGAGACGATCTGCGCTTGGCTGGCCACACCGCCCGGCCAGCTGCCCACCCTGCCACCGGCCGCCAGCTGGGCGACCACGGTGCCGTGGCCGACGACGTCATCCACATTGACGTTGTTCACGCGTGGATCGACGTAGGTGTAATTGGCCAGCACCCGCCCTGCCAGTGCCGGATGCTCGCGGTTCACGCCCGAATCGACCACGCCGATGCGCATGCCCGCGCCGGTCCAGCCGGCCGACTGCGCCGGTCCGGCCTGGATGATGCCCAGGTGCGCATCGATGGCCGGCTGCGGCGGCGGTGCCGTGGTCGGCGGGGGAGACGGCGGCGTGGTGGGCGGCGGCGACGGGGGCGTGGTCGGGGGAGGCGACGGCTCCAGATCCCCGCGGACATTGCTGCCACCGCCTCCGCAGGCACTCAGTGCCAACGCCAATGCCGCGGCCAAGGCCGACCTGCCGATCACAACCTGCTTCATCCCTGCTCCCCTTGTGAATGGACCTTCCCCACCTGCCTGCCCCCGGGCAGACACCGGCAGTCAATGCCGACCCTCTATACTGGACCGACCCCCACGCAGTCTGCCGGGAAATGCGTCGGCTTCCAACGCCCGCGTTCCCATTCCGCTCTTCGCTCACGCACCAAAGAGATTGCACATGTCCAACATCGTCATCGCCGCCGCCAAGCGCACCGCCATCGGCTCCTTCCTGGGCCAGTTCAATGGCGTGCCGTCCCCGACCCTGGGGTCCACTGTGATCGCCGCGGCCCTGGAGCAGTCCGGAGTACCGGCTGCGGACGTTTCCGAAGTGATCATGGGCTGCGTGCTGCCGGCCAACCTCGGCCAGGCGCCGGCCCGCCAGGCCGCGATCGCCGCCGGCATTCCGGTCTCCACCGGCGCCACCACCCTCAACAAGGTGTGCGGTTCGGGCATGAAGGCGATCATGCTGGGGCATGACCTGATCAAGGCCGGTTCGGCCAGCATCGTGGTCGCCGGCGGCATGGAGTCGATGTCCAACGCCCCGCACATGATCCCCAACTCGCGCACCGGCAACCGCTTCGGCAATTTCCAGGTGATCGACCACATGGCCCACGACGGCCTGGTCAATGCCTACGACGGCAAGGCCATGGGCGAATTCGCCGAATGCACCGTGGAGAAATACCAGGTCAGCCGCGAGGACCAGGATGCCTTCGCCATCGAATCGGTCCGCCGCGCACAGGCCGCGCAGGCCAATGGCGCCTTCGACGGTGAAATCGTCCCGGTGAAGGTCAGCACCCGCAAGGGCGAGGTCGAATACGCGCAGGACGAGCAGCCGAGCCGCTCGGACATCGCCAAGATCCCGACCCTGCGCCCGGCGTTCAAGAAAGACGGCACGGTCACCGCCGCCAGCTCCTCGAGCATCTCCGACGGCGCTGCCGCCGTGGTCTTGCTGTCCGAGGAAGACGCCGCCGCGCGCGGGCTGCAGCCGCTGGCCCGCATCGTCGGTCATGCCACCCACTCGCAGGCGCCGGAGTGGTTCACCACCGCGCCGATCGGTGCGATCCAGAAGCTGATGGACAAGACCGGCTGGACGCTGGACCAGGTCGACCTGTTCGAGATCAACGAAGCCTTCGCCGTGGTCGCGATGGCGCCGATCCGCGAGCTGGGCATTCCGCATGACAAGGTCAATGTCAATGGCGGTGCCTGCGCATTGGGTCATCCCATCGGTGCCTCGGGGGCACGCCTGGTGGTCACGCTGGTGAACGCATTGCGCAAGCGTGACGCCAAGCGCGGAATTGCTACCCTGTGCATCGGCGGCGGCGAAGCGACTGCCATCGCTATCGAATTGATTTGATTTGATTTAACGCGCATTTCTCAAAACTGAATGCGCGATCGCTTGACAGCCAATCGTGGCTTGTCATCATGTTGCCGGGCGCGCAATAGCGCGTTGCCTAATCTAACGACGAGGATTCACAACAATGAGCATCAACAAGCTGCTGATCGCAATGGCCCTGGGCCTGGCTCTGACCGCCTGCTCGAAGCAGGAGCAGGCTGCTGACGCCGCTGCTTCGGCCAACGAAGCCGCCGCTGACGCCCAGGCCGCTGCTGACCAGGCCGCTGCTGCTGGCGCCCCGGCTGCTGACGCTGCCCAGGCTGCTGCCGACACCGCCACCACCGCTGCTGACGCTTCGGCTGACGCCGCTGCCCAGGCTGCTGGCGCTGCCACCGACGCTGCTGCCGACCAGGCTGCTGACGCTGCCAAGGCCGCCGAAGGCACCGCTGAGAAGGCCAAGGACGCTGCTGAAGAAGCCAAGAAGTAATAACTTCTTTCTTCAAGCATGTCTGAAGAAGCCGCTGGTTCGCCAGCGGCTTTTTCTTTGGGCGCGTTCCGGGGAGGCGGCCACCCACCAGTTCTTCACAGGCGCATGAATAGGCTGGCCTCCCATCCATCGCCGTTCTGGAGCGCCACATGAAGATCCGTCCGCTGACCACCTCCCTGCTGGCCGCTTCGCTGCTGCTCGGCCTGGCCGCCTGCAAGGGCCCGGAGGCCGAACAGGCCCGCCGTGATGCCGCCCAGGCCGCCGACAGCACCAACGCCGCTGCGCGCGAAGCCGTGGACAAGGCCGCTGCCGCCACCCGCAATGCTGCCGATGATGCCGCTGCCGCCTCCGAGCGCGCCGCCGCCGATACCCAGCAGGCGCTCGACCGCGCTGCCGCCGCCACGTCCGAGGCCGCTGGCGAAGCCAAGGTCGCCGCCAAGGATGCCGCCGCCCACGCCAGCGATTCCACCGCCGATGCCGCGCAGAAAGTTGCCGACAAGGCACGCGACGTCGCTGACGACGCCAAGAAGAACGCCAACGAAGCCAAGCGCTGAGCCAGCGTTACTCACGCCGCCGTCGGGTGTGACCAACGCCCCCTCTCCGGAGGGGGCGTTTTCATTGGGCGCAGATCACGGCAGCGCACGGCGCAGCACGGCCGCGAAGTCCACATCGGCCGGCAACGTCCCGAACGCCATCCCATGCTCGGCGCCGAGCCGCGAACGGATGAAGACAGATGCGTTCGGACTCTGCGCATGCAGCAGTACCGCCGCCTGCAGCATCAATGCCAGCCGTTCGGTGATGCGACGGGCCTGCGCTTGCTCCGGCGTTGCCGCGAGCTGCGCGCGCAACGCCCGCAGTGCCGCGTCATAGATCGCATCCACACCGGCCACCGCATCCAGCTCGGCGTCCAGCGCCTGCAGCACCTGTGGTTCGCGCGACAGTGCACGCAGCACATCCAGGCACTGGATGTTGCCGCTGCCTTCCCAGATCGAATTCAACGGTGCCTGCCGGTACAGCCGCGGCAGCATCGACTCTTCCACATAGCCGGCACCACCGAGGCACTCCTGTGCCTCGTTGACGAATACGGCGGCGCGCTTGCACACCCAGTACTTGCCCACCGCCGTGCTGATGCGTGCGAACGCCGCCTGCTGCGGATCGGTCCCGGCCTGGTCCACCGCACGTGCCACGCGCATGGCGAACACGGTGGCCGCTTCGGACTCAACGGCCAGGTCGGCCAGCACGTTGGCCATCAGCGGGTGCTCGGCCAGGTGCTTGCCGAAGCTGCTGCGGTGCCGTGTGTGGTGCAGTGCCTGCGCCAGCGCCATGCGCATCTCCGCTGCGGCGCCGAGCATGCAGTCCAGCCGCGTCATCATCACCATCCCGATGATGGTCGCCACCCCGCGCCCTTCCTCGCCCACGCGCTGCGCCCAGGCCCCGCACAGTTCCACCTCGCTGGACGCGTTGGACCAGTCGCCGAGTTTGTCCTTCAGGCGCATCAAGCGGAAGGCGTTGCGGTTGCCATCGGCCAGGCGTCGCGGCATCAGGAAACAGCTCAGCCCACCCGGCGCCTGCGCCAGCACCAGAAACCCATCGGACATCGGCGCGGAGAAGAACCACTTGTGCCCGACCAGTGCATAGCTGCCGTCGGCCTGCGGCTCGGCACGCGTGGTGTTGCTGCGCACGTCCGAACCGCCCTGCTTCTCGGTCATGCCCATGCCCAGAGTGATGCCCGCCTTGTCGGCGATCGGCACGTCGCGCGGGTCGTAGTGCGGGGCGGCTGCCTTGTTCGCCCACTGGGCCAGTGACGGCGCCTGGCGCAGCACGGCGACCGCCGCGTGGGTCATCGTCAGCGGGCAACTGGTGCCTGCCTCGGCCTGATGATGCAGATAGCTCAATGCCGCGCGCGCGACGTGTGCGCCGGGACGCCCGTCATGCCAGGAAACCCCGGCCACCCCATGCGTCTTCGCCGCGGTCATCAACTGGTGGTACGCCGGATGGAACTCGACCGTATCGATGCGGTGGCCCTGCGCGTCGTGCGTGCGCAGCCGCGGCCGGTCGCGGTTGGCATCGAAGCCGAGCCGGTACAGCTCATCGCCGGCAAGGCCGCCGTAGCGCGCCAGCTGGCTGACGAACACGCCGCCCCCCTCGCGCTGCACGGCCTCGATCAGGGCGACGTCGTCGGCCCACAGGTTGCGGCCGCCAAAGGGGGGCGGCTGGTTGCTCACCTCGTGCGTTTCGAACGCGGGCCAGGCAGACGTCATCATGGCGACCTCTTTGCAGACGGATGCACCGATTCTGCCGTATCCCGGTGCAGACCGCCGTTCATGCGGATTCTCACCTCCTGCACGAGCGCGGCGGCACAGTGCAGGCATGAACACCGATGCCGACAATGCCGATCTGGTGGTGCCGCGGCCGGAAGGGCTGTACTGCCCGGCCGGCGACTTCCACATCGACCCGTGGCGGCCCGTGCCGCGCGCGGTGATCACCCACGGTCATGGCGATCACGCGCGCAACGGCATGGGCCATTACCACTGCACCACGCAGACCCTGCCGATCCTGCGGTGGCGCCTGGGCGATGTGGACTGCACCGCGCACGAGTACGGTGAACGCTTCACCCTCGGCGACACCGAGATCTCCCTGCATTCGGCCGGGCATGTGCTCGGCTCGGCCCAGGTGCGGATCGCACATGCAGGCCGGGTATGGGTGGCCTCGGGCGACTACAAGCGCCAGCCCGATCCGAGCTGCGCACCGTTCGAGGTGGTGCCGTGCGATACCTTCATCACCGAAGCGACCTTCGGCCTGCCGGTCTACCGCTGGCCGGACACGTCACAGGTCGCTGCCGACATCGTGGCCTGGCGGCGCGAATGCGAAGCGCGTGGCGAGGCGGCCGTGCTGCTCTGCTACGCGCTCGGCAAGGCGCAGCGCATCCTTGCCGAACTGCTGCCGCTGGAGACACAGCCGGCCCTGCTGCATGGCGCGATCGCCACCGGCGTGGCGGTCTACCGCGAGGCCGGGATTGCGATGCTGGCCACCGAGCCGGTCAGTGAGCAGGCCCGTGGCGCGGAATTCGCCGGCAAGCTGATCCTGGCCCCGCCCTCGGCGGCGGGCAGCGCGTGGATGCGCCGCTTCAAGCGCGCACAGCTCGGCTTTGCCTCCGGGTGGATGCGGGTGCGCGGCAACCGCCGCCGGCGCAACTACGACCGCGGCTTCGTCGTCTCCGATCACGCCGACTGGCCCGACCTGCTGCGCACCATCGCCGAGACCGGCGCCCGCCGCGTCATCGCCACCCACGGCAACACCGATGCGCTGATCCGCTTTCTGCGCGAGCGCGGCGTCGCTGCCGAGGCCTTCGCCACCGGCTACGGGGACGAAGAATGAAACGCTTCGCCGCGCTCTACAGCGAGCTGGACCGCAGCACCGCCACCGGCGACAAGCGTGCCGCGCTGGTGCGTTACTTCCAGCAAGCTCCCCCGCACGATGCGGCGTGGGCCCTGTTCCTGCTGGCCGGCGGCAAGGTCACCAGCGCGCGCCAGAAGATCGCCGGCAACGCCGAGTTGCGCGCGTGGGTGGCCGAGATCTCCGATACGCCAGCGTGGCTGGTGGATGACAGCTACGACCAGGTCGGCGACCTGGCCGAAACACTGACCTTGCTGATGGACGACCCGGTGCAGGCCGGGGCGGATATCGCGCTGGCTGACTGGATCGAGCGCAAGCTGTTGCCGGTCGCCAATCAACCCGAGCCGGTGCGCCACGCAGCCATCACCGGGGCGTGGCGACAGCTCGCGTTCGACGAGCGGCTGGTGTTCAACAAGCTGCTCACCGGCGCGCTGCGCGTGGGCGTGTCGCAGCGGCTGGTGCAGCAGGCGCTGGCCGAGTGGTCGGGCATCGATATCGCGCGCATCGCCCAGCGCATGCTCGGCAGCTGGGTACCCACGCCCGGACTGCTGGCGGCGTTGCTGTCGCCGCAAGAGCGCCCGGAGGATCGCCAGCAACCCTACCCGTTCTTCCTGGCCTCGCCGCTGGAGGCGGAGATCGACACGCTCGGCCCGATCGAGGACTGGCTGCTGGAATGGAAATGGGACGGTATCCGCCTGCAGGTGCTGCGCCGCCAGGGTGAGGTCGCGCTGTGGTCGCGCGGCGAGGAGCGGCTGGATGGGCGCTTTCCCGAGATCGAGGCGGCGGCGATGGCGTTGCCGGACGGCTGCGTGATCGACGGCGAGCTGCTGGCCTGGGCGGACGGCGACGATCTGCCGTTGCCCTTCACCGCGTTGCAGACCCGCATCCAACGCCTCAAGCCCGGCCCGAAGACACTGCGCGATACGCCGGTGCGCGTGCTTGCCTACGATCTGCTTGAACTGGGCGGTGACGACCTGCGCGCCCTGCCGCTTGCGCAGCGGCGGGCACGCCTGACCGAGGTGCTTGCCACGCTGGACGACCCGCGCCTGATGCTGTCGCCGGTGGTCAGCGTGGCGAACTGGGGCGCGGCGGCCGTACAGCGCGACCTGGCCCGCGAGCGCGGCGTGGAAGGCCTGATGCTCAAGCGCGCCGATTCGGTCTACCAGGCCGGGCGCCGCCGCGGCGACTGGTGGAAGTGGAAGATCGATCCGCTGACCATCGATGCGGTGATGATCTATGCGCAGTCCGGCCATGGGCGGCGCAGCACGCTGTACACCGATTACACCTTCGGGGTATGGGATGGCGAGGCGCTGGTGCCGGTGGCCAAGGCGTACTCGGGCCTGGACGACAAGGAAATCCTCGCGCTTGACCGCTGGATCCGCGCGAACACGATCGAGCGCTTCGGGCCGGTGCGCAGCGTGCGTGGCGAGCAGGTGTTCGAACTCGGCTTCGAAGCGGTGAACCGCAGCAAGCGCCACAAGTCCGGCGTCGCGGTGCGCTTCCCGCGCATCCTGCGCTGGCGGCATGACAAACCGGCCAGCGAGGCCGATACGCTGGCCCAGTTGCAGGCATTGGCGCGGTGACGCGACGCGAGGCCATGGCCCGCCTGACGGCGTGGTTCGCCAGCCGGGGGTGGGCGCCGTTGCCGTTCCAGAAGGCCATGTGGCGCCACTATCTGGCCGGTGAGTCCGGCCTGCTGCACACACCCACCGGCAGCGGCAAGACGCTGGCGATGTTCGGCGGGCCGCTGCTGCAGGCGCTGCACGACCCGCCACCACGCACCACGCGTGGGCGTGCGAAGACACCGGTGCCGGTCCTGCAGGTGCTGTGGATCACGCCGCTGCGGGCACTGGCTGCCGACACCGCGCGCGCGCTGCGCGAACCGCTGGACGCGCTCGGGCTGGACTGGCAGGTCGGCCTGCGCACCGGCGACGCCAGCGCGCGCGATAAACGCCTGGCGCGCGAGGGCCGGCTGGATGTGCTGGTGACCACACCGGAGTCCTTGGCGCTGCTGCTCAGCTACCCCGACACGATGGCGTGCCTGCAGCACCTGCGCTGCGTAGTCGTGGATGAATGGCACGAACTGCTCGGCAACAAGCGCGGCGTGCTGCTGCAGTTGAATCTGCGCCGCCTGCGCGATGCCCTGCCCGCCCTGCAGGTGTGGGGGCTGTCGGCCACGCTGGGCAACCTGGACGAGGCGCGCGAGGTGCTGCTGCCGGACGTGGCCGACGCGCCGCTGGTGGCCGGTGCACGCCCGCGCCCGGTCAGCGTGGAAACACTGCTGCCCGCGCAGGGCGAGCGGTTCCCGTGGGCCGGGCACCTCGGTCTGTCGCAGCTTCAGCGCGTTCTTGAAAAACTGCTGGCGGTGCGTACCAGCCTGCTGTTCACCAACACACGCGCCCATGCCGAACTGTGGCATCAGGCGCTGTCGGCGGTATGGCCGGAAGATCCGAACACGCTCGCGCTGCATCACGGTTCCCTCGATCCTGCGTTGCGCCGCGCCGCGGAAGAAGGCCTGCGCGAAGGCCGGCTGCGCTGCGTGGTCGCCACCTCCAGCCTGGATCTGGGGGTGGATTTCCCCAGTGTCGACCAGGTGCTGCAGATCGGCAGCCCCAAGGGCATCGCACGGTTGCTGCAGCGCGCGGGGCGCGCCAAACATCGCCCCGGCGAATCC
This sequence comes from Stenotrophomonas sp. PUT21, assembly GCF_052232875.1. Classification (NCBI taxonomy): domain Bacteria; kingdom Pseudomonadati; phylum Pseudomonadota; class Gammaproteobacteria; order Lysobacterales; family Lysobacteraceae; genus Stenotrophomonas; species Stenotrophomonas sp. PUT21. Next base: position 2,777,591 of record NZ_CP197645.1, read on the forward strand.
GGACACATCGTGTGCGTCCCCTCGCACGCATTGGAGCTGGTGGAATACGCGGCTGCGCGGCGCGCGCTGGCCCACGGCCACATCGAAGCACGCCGGCCGCTGCGCTTGTCGCTGGATGTATTGGCGCAGCATGCGGTGAGCTGTGCACTCGGCGGCGGCTTCGATCCGGACGTACTGTTCGAACAGGTGCGGCGCACGCACGCGTTCGCCGGGCTGGACCGCGCGCACTGGGAGGGCGTGCTGGAGTTCATCGTGCAGGGCGGCCGCGCGCTGTCGCAGTACCCGGATTTCCACAAGGTCGTGCGCGATGACGATGGCATGTACCGCGTGCATGACCGTCGCGTCGCGCTGCGGCACCGGTTGTCGATCGGCACCATCACCAGCGATGGCAGTGTCATGGTGCAGTTCCTGCGCGGCGGTCGGCTCGGTGCGGTGGAAGAACAGTTCCTCAGCCGGCTGCGGCCCGGTGATCGCTTCCAGTTCGCCGGTCGTCTGCTTGAACTGGTGCGGCTGGAGAATCTGACCGCCTACGTGCGCAAGGCGCGGGGCGGCGATGGCGTTGTGCCGCGCTGGCAGGGCGGGCGGCTGCCACTGTCCGAGGCCCTGGGCCACGAGATGGAGGCTGTGCTGGCCAGCCCGCCCGACAGCCCGGAGATGTGCTGGCTGGCACCGCTGCTGGCACTGCAGACGCGCCTGTCGGCGTTGCCCGGGCCGGCGCTGCTGCTGGTGGAACACGTGCGCCGTCGCGAGGGCCAGTTCGTGTTCGTGTATCCCTTCGCCGGGCGCCAGGTCAATGAAGGGCTGGCCGCGTTGATGGCATTGCGCTGGACTCGCCTGCAGAGCAATACGTTCGGCTATGCGGCCAACGACTATGGGTTCGTGCTCGCACCGGCGCGCCCGGTCGAGCTCGATGCGGCGCGCGTGCGCAGCTTGCTGTCACCGGAGGGACTGCTCACCGATCTGCGCGAAAGTCTCAACCTGGGCGAACTGGCCCGCCGTCAGTTCCGCGACATCGCGCGCGTGTCCGGCATGCTGGTCCCTGCACTGCCCGGGCGTACACCGCGCAGCCTGCGCCAGCTGCAGGCCTCCAGCGGGCTGCTGTACGACGTACTGCGCCAGCACGATCCGGATCACATCCTGCTGACGCTGGCCGAACACGAAGTGCTGCACGATCAACTCGATCTTGAAAGCCTGGCCCGCGCATTGTCGTCCTGCCAGGCACGCACGCTGAGCGTGCAGCACCCCACCAGCCTGGGGCCGCTGTCCTTCCCGCTCTGGGCCGAGCGCCTGCGCGGCCAGCTCAGCAACGAAGACTGGAAGACCCGCGTCCTGCGCGCTGCACAGCAACTGGAGAAGCGCCATGGCGCCTGAACTGCCGATCACCCTCGCCGGCGAAGCCGTCCATCTGCTCGGCGCGCGTGCGCTGCATTGGCCGGCGCGCAACGCGCTGTTGATCGCTGACCTGCATCTGGGCAAAGCGGACCTGTTCCGGCGGTCGGGCATCGGCCTGCCCAGCGGCGGCACGTCCGATGATCTGCTGCGGCTGGGCGCAATGGTGCACAGACACGATGTGCGCCGTCTGTGGATCCTGGGCGATGTGCTGCACGGTGCCGCGCATCGTGCGGCCTGGTACCGGCAGTGGCAGGGGTGGCGCGAGCAGCATCCCCAACTGTGGATCGGTGCGCTGGAAGGCAATCACGACCGGGTATTGCCCAAGGCCGACCTGGGGATCGAACTGCTGGGCGAGCGCGTGCAGGAGGGCCCCTTCCTGCTGCGCCATGCGCCACAGCGTCAAGCCGGCATGCATGTGCTCTGCGGCCATCTGCACCCGCTGGCGCGCCTGCCCGGCATGCAGCGGCGGTGGCCGTCGTTCTGGATGCGCGAGGGAATGACGATCCTGCCGGCGTTCTCCGGATTCACTGCCGGCATCGCACCGGTGCTCGGTGCCGGCGAGCAGCTGGTCGCCTGTGTCGAAGACCAGGCGATTGCGTTGCCGGCGCGCTGATCGGGCAGCGCGCGACGGCAGTGACGCAGCGAGGTTGCCTGGATCAGGCCGCCGAGGCCAACAGGTTCGGCATCAACCGGATATCCGGCGCATTCGGATTGGGCCGCACGGGTTGCCGTTGGATCGTGGTCAACATGTCATGCGCGGCGGCACGGATGCGCGGGTGATGCTCCGGCGCAGCGTGCGTGATGAGGCTGGTCACATGGAACTCGAACACATCTTCCATCACGTCCGGCTGATCCTCATGCAGCATCTGCAGTAGTCCGCGCAGTTTGCGGATTTCACTTTCCAGAGTTTCGGCCGAGAACAGCATTTCAATCTCCTTGGGTTGCGATCGGTCCAACGGACCGTAGGTCGCAAACGCAGCACCACCGTATCACCCCGCCGTCGCGGGCCTCCAAGCGATCAGAAATCGGACAGCGCAGTGGCGTAAGCAGCACGACGCAGGTGAGTACGACACGCAGGCGCTGCGTTTGCCACGTTGTTGTCCCATGCGGGCGGTGAGTCCACCGTCAATGAATGTTATTCACACCTTCACATCGGCGCGCATGCACTGCTACACGGCGTTATGAGTTCATGCCGTCGCGGGAGTGCGCGTCGTGCAGGGCCTGCATCGCCTGCATGAACCCGGGCGACAGCGGCAAGCGTCCGAGCCAGCCCTGCTGGGTTCCACTGAGCACGCGCAGCATGTGCCCGCGCCCGCCGGGCACGCGGCCCATCGGCTGGAACAGCACATCCCGTGCGCGCGCCAAGCCATCCCGTTCGGACTGGAACAACGGGGTCAGCCAGCGGCTCCAGTACTGGTAGATCGCTACGTGCGCGCGGCGCCGTGCCTGGTAGGCCTGCAGCGCACTATCGCGGTCGGCATGCGCGCGCAGTGCCTCGCGCAGTGCCATGGCATCCATCAGCGCCATGTTCACGCCCTGGCCCAGCTGCGGGCTCATCGCGTGGGCCGCATCACCGACCAGCACCAGCCGCTCGCGGTGCCAACGCGACAGCACCGCGTCCCGGTATCCGGCACGGGCCAGCTGCGTCGGCTCGCGCACACCCACCAGCCGCTCATGCGCCTGCGGCCACAGCGCGGCGATCTCATCGAGCCAGCGCGCCATGCCGTCACGCTCCCACTGTGCGAACTGATCGCGTGGCAGGCTCCAGAAAAAGCTCAACTGCGGCGCGTCGTCACCCGGCCGTGTGCCTACCGGCAGCAGCCCGATCATCTTGCGCGCGGCGACGTAGCGTTGCCGCAGTTCATCCACGTGCGGCCAGTCGCCGCGCGGCAGCAGGCACCACAGCGCGCCCCACGGGTACTCGCGGTCCAGCGATGTGCCCTGCACCTGCGCGCGCAGCGACGAGGCGGCCCCATCGGCCGCGATCACCAGATCGTACGGCCCATGCCAGCGCCCGTCTGCGTCGCGTACGCGCCCCTGCGCGGTGTCCACCTCGACGATGGCGGTATCGGCCTGCAGGTTGCCGGGCTGCTCCCACGCCTCGGCCAGCAGCGAGAACAATGCGCCCCGCTGCATGCCTACGCCGTGCAGCGCCGGATTCAACGGGGCGTAGCGCATGTCCATCACCGCGCGTCCGCACGGCGTCTCGCCGTACAGGCGGCGCACGGCAGCGCCGTGACGGAGGACCGCCGGCAGCAGTTCCATCTGCCAGAGCACGTCCAGGCCGGTGGGCTGCAACAGGAAGCCGGCACCCACCGGACCAGGGCGTGCAGCACGCTCGAACACGTGCACCTGGTGATGATCGCGTGAAAGCAGGATGGACAACGCTTGGCCGGCGGTGCCGTAACCGACGATGGCGATGGTGCGACGAAGGGTCATGCGCGGACTCACTGATGAAAAAAAACCCCGCCGAAGCGGGGTTTTCAATGCGCAGCTGAAAAAATCACTCAGCCGGCACGATGTTCGAGGCTTGGGCGCCCTTCGGGCCCTGGGTCACGTCATAGGTGACCTTCTGGCCTTCCTGCAGACTGCGGAAGCCCTTGGAGTTGATCGCGGAGAAGTGCGCGAAGACGTCGGCGCTGCCGTCCTCCGGCGAGATAAAGCCAAATCCCTTGGCGTCGTTGAACCACTTGACGGTACCGTTCGGCATGGTAATGCGAGACCTTCTTCTATGAATGGGTGGTGTACGCTCAACCAGCGCACTGGCGGAGTATGCAAACCTTGTACGGTAATGACAATCACCCCCGTGCCAATTCACCGATCAATTCGGGCAGACCGGAGGAGGCGGCATCCACATTGGCCAGCACTTCGGCCATCGTGATTTCATCGCCTTCGCCACAGCCGGCGGCCCAGTTGGCCACGATCGCCAGGCAGGCGTAGTCCAGGCCCAGCTCGCGGGCGAGGCTGGCTTCGGGCATGCCGGTCATGCCGACCAGATCACACCCATCACGGCGCATGCGCGCGATTTCCGCATTGGTTTCCAACCGCGGGCCCTGGGTGGCACCGTAGCAGCCGCCGTCCTGCAGGCGCACACCGGTCACCTTTGCCGCGGCCAGCACCTTGCTGCGCAGCATCGGCGTGTACGGGTGGCCGAAGTCCACGTGCAGCACGTCGGTGCCCGGCTCTTCGCACAGGGTGGAGATGCGGCCCCAGGTGTAATCGATCAGCTGGTCCGGGCAGGCCAGCACGCGCGGGCCGAACTGTTCGGTGATCCCGCCGACCGTATTGAGCGCGAGCACGCGCTGCGCGCCGATCTGCTGCAGCGCGGCGAGGTTGGCGCGGTAATTGATCTTGTGCGGCGGCAGCGAGTGGCCTTCACCGTGGCGGGCCAGGAAGGCCACGCGCTGGCCCAGCAGCGTGCCGACGCGGATCGGACCGGACGGCGTGCCGTAACGGGTCTGAACCTGGTGGCTGCTCACGTCATCGAGCTGGGCCAGCTTGTAGACCCCGGTGCCGCCGATCACGGCAAGAGAAATGTGCTCCATCATTCCTTCATCGCGTAGATGGCCGGCACGCAGCGCAGCGTCTCGTTGACGTCCATGCCGAAACCGAACACATAGCGGTCCGGCAGGTCGATGCCGGCGTAGTCGGCTTTGACGTCCGGCAGCGCGCGGTCGTGCAGCTTGACCGTCAGCGCGGCGATGCGCACGTCGGTGGCACCCTGCTCCAGGCACCAGGTGCGCACGCCCTGCAGCGTGTAACCCTCGTCGAGGATGTCATCGACCAGCAGCACGCGGCGGCCGAACAACGCGGTGGCCGGCTTGTGCTTCCAGACCAGATCGCCGCCGGTGGTTTCACCGCGGTAGCGGGTAGCGTGCAGGTAATCGAACTGCACGTCCTGGCCACGTGCGCCCAGTTCCAGCGCGAGCTGGCCGGCGAACGGCAGCGCGCCGTGCATGATCGACAGGAACAGCGGGACCTCGCCCTTGTAATCGCGCGCGATGGCGTCGGCGATGCCAGCGATGGCCTTGTCGATGGTGGGACGGTCGACCAGCAGGTCGGCCTGGGCCAGGGCCTGGGAAATGGTGAGGTTGGGCATCAGACGGTTCTTCCAAGGGTGTCAAGCAAACGGGATTGGGTGGTGCCATGGCGGGAATCGGCCAGCAGGCCGTCCCAGCCCAGCGCGCCGCGGCCGATCAGGCCGAGCAGCGCAGCGGTGTTGAGGGTGCGGCCTTCGACCGCGCGCAGTGATTCTTCCACCAGTTCGGGGTGGCAGACCAGCACCACGTCGCAGCCGGCGTCCAGGTGCGCGTCCACGCGCGCCTTCACGCCACCGGCGGAGAACGAGGCGGCCATGCCGATGTCATCGGAGAAGACCACGCCGCGGAAGCCCATCTGTTCGCGCAGGATCTGCTGGATCCAGCGCGGCGAGTAGCCGGCCGGCTCCGGCGCGACCTGCGGGTAGACCACGTGGGCCATCATCACGGCATCTGCGCCGGCAGTGATGCCGGCCGCGAACGGGATCAGGTCCAGCGCGCGCAGTTCATCCAGCGAACGTGGGTCGCTGGCGTCATGGAAATGGGTGTCTTCCCGCACGCTGCCGTGCCCGGGGAAATGCTTGAGCGTGGCGGCCATGCCAACGCTGTGCATGCCACGCACATAGGCGGCGGTGAACGCAGCAACCACCTGCGGGTCCGCGCTGAAGGCGCGATCGCCGATGGCCAGGTTGCCACGGCCCAGATCGACCACCGGGGCGAAGCTGAGGTCCACACCGCTGGCGCGCACTTCGCTGGCCATCAGCCAGGCGTGCTGCTCGGCCAGGGCCAGCGCAGCCTCGCGATCCGTGGCATACAGCGCATCGAAGCCCTGCAGCGGCGGCAGCGCGCTGTACCCTTCACGGAAGCGCTGCACGCGCCCGCCTTCCTGGTCCACGCAGATCAGCTGCGGGCGCGGCGCAGCGGCGCGGATGGCCGCGGACAGCTCGGCCACCTGCCCGCGCGAGGCGAAGTTGCGCTTGAACAGGATGACGCCGGCCACGGCGTCGTGCTGCAGCCATTCGCGTTCCTGGGCGGTAAGTTCGGTCCCGGCAACGCCGATCACCAGCATGGGGTGTCTCCAATACGGGGCGCCACCATGGCGCACTGCCGCATTGTCGCAGAACCCGCGCGCAGCGTCAGACCTCGCAGCCGTCCGGGCCGCAGCGATCGCCCTGCCCGGCAGCGCCTGCCGGTGGGCTTTCCGCCGCGATCTGGCGCAGCGCCTGGGCGAAGGCTTCCGGCGGCTGGGCTCCCTGGATGGCGTATTTGTCGTCGATCACAAAGGTGGGCACCGACTGAATGCCGAACCGCTGCGCCTGTGCCAACTGCGCCTGGATCTCCGCCAGCCCTTCTTCGCCGGCCAGCAGGGCGGTGATCCGTTCGGCGCCCAGGCCACCGGCGGCGCCGGCGTCGATCAGCGTCTGCGGGTCCGCCAGGTTCCGGCCCTCTGCGAAATGCGCGCGGAACAGCGCCTCGCCAACGGCCGCCTGCACGCCTTCACGCCCGGCCAGCCACATCAGGCGGTGCGCCGGCAGCGTGGTGACCCGGACCTGGCCCTGGTCGAAATCCATCGGCAGGCCTTCGGCGCGCGCCGCGGTCTGGGTCTGGGTGAGGATCTGTTCGGTGCGCTCGGCACTGCCGAACTTGGCCGCATACGCCTGACGCAGCGGGACCGGGGTCGTACCCGCGTCGGGGTCGAGCAGGAACGGGTGCCAGTGCACCTCCACCTCAGGGGCGTCTTCGCCGAGCAACGCCAGGCCCTGCTGGAACCGGTGCTTGCCGATCCAGCACCAGGGGCACACCACATCCGACCAGATATCGATTTTCATCTGGCCAGATTGTGGGCCGGGAGGAAGGTTTACAAGGGCGGCAGGTCAGCCGCGTTCAGCGCTGGACCAGCGTGAAAACGGGTGCGCGGCCAGGGCCAGGTTGTAGTAGCGCACCTGGTCGGTGACTTCCTCACCCGCCCAGTCGGGCAGCGTGACCGCCTGGTCGGCGTGCTCAAGCTCCACTTCGGCCACCACCAGCCCGGCGTTCTCGCCCAGGAACTCGTCCACCTCCCAGAGCAGCCCGTCGTGCTCGACCAGGTGCCGGCGCTTGTCGATCAGCCCGCCGACGCACAGCGCCAACAGCGCGCGCGCGTCCTCCACCGGGATCGGATAATCGAACTCCTGCCGGGTGTGCCCGATCTCGCGCGACTTCATGTTGAGGAACGCCTGTTCGCCCTGGATGCGCACGCGCACCGAAGCTTTCTGCGCGCCACTGTCCAGCGAAGCGGTGTCGTTGAGATAGCCCTGCGCCATCGGGATCACCGCGTGCGCGGCGGTCCGCCAGCCTTCACCGGTGACGAGGTATTTGCGTTCGATTTCAATGCCCATGCGCACAGTATGCGGCGATCAGCGCAACGCGACCACGGCCGGCTTCTATACTGCCCGGCTGCCCTGCAAGGACGCCTCCATGAAGCCCCTCTTCCCTGCCCTGCTGCTGACGCTGCTGCCGCTGGGCACGCTCGCCGCCACGCCGCCCACGCCTGCACAGATCGAGGCGGCGGTGATGGCGATGGTCGACGCGGAGAAGAAACCGGCCGCCTCCCCCCAGGACCTGTTGCTGCAGTCGATGTATACCCCGCGTGGGTCCGAGCCTGGCCCGTGCTTTGCCAGCACCGCGGTCGCCGGCGCTTACGAGTGCCTGGTCGGCATGGAGATCGGCCTGAAGAACCGCTACCGGATGCTGCGCTTCATCCCGCAGGGCATGGGCTGGGCGATGCAGCGGGCCGATGTCGACGCGCCGGTTCCCCCACGTGAGCGTGTCCGCGCGCTGCTCAACGCGCAGCTTGATCGCCGTGCCGCGTCCATCGACGACGCCGCCACCCGCGAGGAAATGCGGGCGTTCCAGCAGCGGCTGCAGATCCTGGCGATCGAGAACTGCGAACTGCGCAGCACGCAGGTGCCGGAGATCCGCTGCGATGTCACCGCCGGGGATGACAGCGAGCGCGGCACCGACCAACAGACCTATGCGTTCGACGCACAGGGCCAGTGGCAGAATGCCGCGCCGGAGGACGGGCGCTGATCAGCGCTTTTCGAACACCGCGATGCTTTCCACGTGCGCGGTGTGCGGGAACATGTCCATCGCGCCGGCCGAGACCAGGGTGAACCCCTGCTCGTTGACCAGGTAACCGGCGTCGCGCGCCAGCGAGCCCGGATGGCAGCTGACGTAGACGATGCGCTTGAACTGCTTCAGCGGCAGCTGCTGCAGCACTTCGATGGCGCCCGAGCGCGGTGGATCCAGCAGCAGCTTGTCGAAGCCCTGGCGCATCCACGAGGCCTGGCGCTGGTCCTGGGTGAGATCGGCGGCATGGAACTCGGCATTCTCCAGCCCATTGCGCACCGCGTTCTCACGCGCACGCGCCACCAGGCCGGCATCACCTTCCACACCGACCACGTTGCGCACGGTGCGCGCCAACGGCAGGGTGAAATTGCCCAGACCGCAGAACAGATCCAGCACGCGCTCGTCCGGGCCGGCATCCAGCAGGGCCAGCGCATGCGCGATCATCTGCACATTGAGCTTGGCGTTGACCTGGATGAAGTCCAGCGGGCGGAATGCCAGCTCGACATTCCACGGTGCCAGCTTGAACGACAGCGGCACCTCGGCCGGCCACAGCGGGTGGACCGACTCCACGCCGCCAGGCTGCAGCGAGATCGCAAAGCCGTGTTCCTGCCCGAAGGCGGTCCATGCGGCACGGTCGGCCTCGCTGAGCGGCTGCATGTGACGGATGGTCAGGACGATCGCGTCATCCCCGGCGATGAATTCGATCTGGGGGATATCGCGTTTGCCATCGAGCGTTTCGATGAACTCGGAGAGCACGCCGACCTTCATGCCGATCTCCGGGATGACGGTCAGGCACTGGCTCAGGTCCGCGACGAAGCGCGGATCCAGTTCCCGGAAGCCGACCAGGGTCTTGTCCTTCTTCTCCACGCGGCGCACCGAGAAGCGGCCCTTGCGGCGGTAGCCCCAGCTGTCGCCGACCAGCGGCGGCAGCACGGTGCCCGGGGTGACGTGGCCGATCCGGGTCAGGTTGTCGATCAGCACCCGCTGCTTGGCCACGATCTGCTGCGACTCTTCCAGGTGCTGCAGCACGCAGCCGGCGCAGACGCCGAAATGCGGGCAGCGCGGGGTCACCCGCTGCGGTGAGGCCTGTACGACCTCGATGGTGCGGGCTTCATCGAAATGACGATTGCGTGCGGTCGGCTCGGCGGTCACCACCTCGCCCGGCAGCGCGCCGGTGATGAAGGTGACCTTGCCACCCTCGCCGTCGCGGCGGGCAACGCCGCGGCCGTCATGGCTGAGGTCGAGGATGTCGGTCTGGAAAGGGGTTCGGTCGAGGCGGGAGCGGGTTCGGGCCACGTGGCAACAGGCTGCGGGCAAAAAGGGTGCGTATTGTCGCAGATACCAACTGCCAACTGACTTGCCGCCGGCTGAAACCGCTTGCAGGTCGGGACTTCGCGTTTAATATGGAGGCAGCTGACATGGAGGCAGCCCCAATGCAGATGACCCCGAGGGATCCCATGCCCCGATTCCTGCTCGTCGAGGACGACACCATCAGCCGCGGCTTCTTCAAGGCCGCGCTGGAGACCCTGCCGGCGCAGGTGGATACCGCCGATTCCCTCGCCACGGCCATGGACCGCGCCCGCGGCAACCAGCACGACCTGTGGCTGATCGACGTCAACCTGCCTGACGGCAATGGCACCCAGCTGCTGCAGGAACTGCGCCGCTCGCGGCCGGACACCCCGGCGCTGGCGCATACCGCCGACGGCGACACCTCGATCCATTCGCGGCTGCGCGATGCCGGCTTCAGTGAAACCCTGGTCAAGCCGCTGAGCCGTGAGCACCTGCTCAAGGCCGTCCGCCGCGCGTTGGTGCACACCGCTGGCAGCCTGTCCGCCCCGCCGCTTGCCGAGTCCGGGGATGTGGAGGGCGAGCGCCAGGACTGGGACGAAACCACGGCCCTGGCCGCGCTGAATGGGCAGCGCCATCACCTCATCGCGCTGCGCGAGCTGTTCCTGGCCGAGTTGCCGGGGGTCCGTGACGCAGTGGCGCAGGCCTTGCGCGATGACGATGTGCGGGCCCTGCGCGGGCAGTTGCATCGGCTGCAGGCCAGCTGCGGGTTCGTCGGCGCTGCGCGCCTGGCGCGGGCCGTTCGTCAGCTGCACCAGGCTCCGGAGTCGACCGGCGCGCAGAGCCGCTTCCGTGTAGCGGTAGACGCCCTGCTGCAGTAAGCACGGGGCGGCAGCGGCCCGCCTGCGCTTACGTGCGCCGTCGGGCCAGGTCCTCCAGCATTTCCCAGGATTTCAGCCCCCGCCCGCCCAGATGGTGCATCAGCACTGCGCGCATCGGCCGGCGCAGGCTGCCCAGATCCTCGGGCCCGGGCAGTTCATCGGCGGCCAGCGCCAGCAGCGCGCTGCCGGTGGCGGTGCCACGGCGCTGATCCACACCGCGGTCGCTGAGCAGCCGGCGCGGCCCCTCCTGCGGGTCCAGCTCATAGCGTGCGGCCGGGTCGACCGGCTCCTCATCGCTGCCATGCAGCAGATCGAAGCCGAAGCCCAAGTCCTCCAGCAGGTCGCGTTCGAAACGACGCAGGGTCCAGGCCAACGGCTCGCCATCGCGCAGCCGTGCGCGGACCTGCGCGTAGTGGTCGTAAAGCTCCGGCAGCGGATCCTGGCGGGGCGCCAGCCGCATCAGCAGTTCGTTGATATAGAACCCGGCCAGCATCGCCTGGCCAGTCAGGCGTGGCGCAGCGTCCAGCGCTTCGGCACCGCGCAGCTGGGCCAGCTCGCCCCGCTGCACGGCGGTCAGGCGGATCCACTGCAATGGCTGCAGGGCCGCACGCAGCGCCTGGCTGCGCGGGCTGGACACGCCCCGGGCAAGCACCCCGATCCGGCCGTACTGCTCGGTCAGCACCTCGACGAGCAGGCTGGTTTCCCGCCACGGGCGGGCGTGAAGCACGAACGCCGGCTCATCCTCGATGCGCATGGTTCAACCGCCCGGGGCTGGGGTGGCCGGCTTATTCGTAGCCGAACGCCTTGAGCGCGGCTTCGTCGTCGGACCAGCCTTCGCGCACGCGCACCCAGGTCTCCAGGAAGACCTTGGCGCCGAACAGGCGTTCCATCTGCAGGCGCGATTTGGCGCCGATCTCCTTCAGGCGGGTACCGGCCTTGCCGATCACGATCGCCTTCTGGCCTTCGCGTTCGACCCAGATCACCGCACCGATGCGCAGCAGGTTGCCGTCTTCGACGAAGCGCTCGATCTCGACCGTGGTCGCGTACGGCAGTTCTTCGCCCAGCTGGCGCATCAGCTGCTCGCGCACCAGCTCACCGGCGAGGAAGCGCTGGCTGCGGTCGGTGATCTCGTCTTCACCGAACATCGGCGGGGCTTCCGGCAACAGCTTCATCAGGTCGCGGACCAGCGACTCCAGGCCGTTGCGCTTCTGCGCCGAGATCGGGTGCACCGCCGCGAACGCGCGGCCCTCGGTGACCTGCTGCAGGAACGGCAGCAGGGCGCCCTTGTCCTTCAGGCGATCGATCTTGTTGACCACCAGCACCACGGGGATGCCCGAGTCGCTGAGCACATTGAAGGCCAGGGTGTCTTCGTCGTCCCAGCGGCCGGCTTCGATCACCAGCATGCCGGCATCCACGCCCTCGAGCGAGCCGCGCGCGGCGCGGTTCATCACCCGGTTCATGGCGCGCTTCTGCGCACGGTGCAGGCCGGGGGTGTCCACCAGCACGATCTGGCCTTCCGGGTAGCTGGCAATGCCCAGCAACCGGTGCCGGGTGGTCTGCGGGCGGTTGGAGACGATGCTGACCTTGGCGCCCACCAGGGCGTTGGTCAGGGTGGATTTGCCGACGTTGGGGCGGCCGATGACGGCCACGCTGCCGGAACGATGGGGGGTTGCTTCGTTCACTTGGAATCCAGTTGCTCAAGGGCGGCGGCAGCCGCTTGTTGTTCGGCCAGCCGTCGCGAGGCACCTTCGCCTTCGGTGCTGACAGCGGGGTCGGTTACGCCGCAGCGTACCCGGAAGGTCTTGGCGTGATCGTCACCCGATTCTGACACCAGCTCGTACAGCGGCAGCGCCTTCTGTCGGGCCTGCAGCCATTCCTGCAGGCGGGTCTTGGGGTCTTTCTCGGGCTTGCCGGTGGCCGGCAGGGCCTGCATCGAGGCACTGAACCACGGCAGCACCACCGTGCGGCAGGCGGCGAAGCCGGCATCGAGGTAGATCGCCGCGACCACGGCCTCGAGCGCATCGGCCAGGATGGAGTCGCGGCGGTGGCCGCCGGTCTTCATCTCGCCAGGCCCCAGGATCAGGCGGTCGCCCAGCTGCAGTTCGCGCGCGATCACCGCCAGCGCGCCTTCGCGCACCAGTTCGGCACGGGCACGGGTCAGCGCGCCCTCGTCGGCCTTGGGCCAGCGTTCGTAGAGCGCCTGGGCCACCATCATGTTGACGATGCTGTCGCCGAGGAATTCCAGCCGCTCATTGTTGGGCGTGCCGGCGCTGCGATGCGTCAGCGCCTGCTGGAGCAGGCCCGGATCGTTGAAGGCGTGACCGATCAGGTCACCGCGTTGGAAGGTCTTAGTCGGCACCGCTACGGGTCAATTCCTGGTTTGAATCAAATTTGCCCACCACGTCCAGGTTGCCGATCATTTCACGGCGCACTTCGTAGTAGACCTTCATGTTCCAGCCGCCATCGATGCGATCGAACTTCACGTCGGCGGGTTTCACGTTCTCGGAGTAATTGATGTACAGGCGCTTGAAGAACATCTCCTGGATGCGGCGCGGCTCCATGTTGCCCACGCCCGGCTCCTTGGCCAGGCTCTTCATCGCCGAACGGACGGCGTAGTACTCCTGGTACATCGGGAACAGCTTCATCCCGATGTACAGGAAGAAGGCGACCACGATCAGCACCACCAGGAACGAGGTCAAGGTGATGCCGCGCTGCGATGTCATGTTCTTCATTGCGTTCTCCCCAGATACGCGTGTGCCATGAATCAATGAATGGCCGTGCCGATCCGCGACGGTTCGAAGCCGTCCTTGCAGAACCAGCCCGAGCAGTTCAGCCAGATCAGGAAGGCCTTGCCGCGGAGATTCTCCTCCGGCAGCAGGCCCCAGAAGCGGCCGTCGTCGCTGTTGTCACGATTGTCGCCCATGACCAGGTACTTGCCGGCCGGGACCGTCCACTGGCCTTCACCACGGGCGTAATCGGTCTCGAGCACGGTATGGGTGCGGCCCGGCAGGTGCTCGACCAGCAGCGAGCTGCCCTCGCCCTGACCGTTGTGGCCCGCGTACAGGCCCTTGTTGTCGTACTTGAGCGGCTCGCCGTTGAGGATCAGGCCGTTGCCCTGGAACTCGATCTGGTCGCCCGGCACGCCGATCACGCGCTTGATGAAGTTCTCGCCCTTGGCCGGATCGTTGTCCGAGTGGCCCGGGAAGTGGAACACCACCACGTCGCCACGCTTGGGCTCACCGAACGGGACCACCTTGGCGTTGTTGAGCGGCAGGCGCAGGCCGTAGGAGAACTTGTTGACCAGGATGAAATCGCCGATCAGCAGGTTGGGCATCATCGAGCTGGACGGGATCTTGTACGGCTCGGCGATGAAGCTGCGCACCACCAGCACGATCGCCAGCACCGGGAAGAACGCCCGCGCGTAATCGACCATCACCGGCTCGGTGTCCAGCAGGCCGGCGCGCTGGGCGCGGCGCTTGGCGAAGTACAGCTTTTCGGCCAGCAGGATCAGGCCCGAGGCCAACGTCAGTACGACCAGGAGGAGCTCAAACAATTTCATGCAGTGTCCTTGGGAACGATTGCAGCGGTGTGGTGTGCCCCTGCGCGCCTGGCGACACCGATCCGGTGCCGCCTGCCGCCGCCGGGAAAGCCATCCGGCCTTACTTGTCCATCTGCAGCACGGCCAGGAAGGCTTCCTGCGGGATTTCCACGCGGCCGACCTGCTTCATGCGCTTCTTGCCTTCCTTCTGTTTCTCGAGCAGCTTCTTCTTGCGCGAAACGTCGCCACCATAGCACTTGGCCAGCACGTTCTTGCGCATCGCCTTGACCGTGGTGCGCGAGATGATCTGCGACCCGACGGCGGCCTGGATGGCCACGTCGAACTGCTGGCGCGGGATCAGATCCTTCATCTTCTCGCACAGCTCGCGGCCGCGGCGGTCGGCATGGCTGCGGTGCACGATCAGCGACAGCGCGTCGACCTTGTCGCCGTTGATCAGCACGTCCACGCGCACGAACGGGCCGGCATCGAAACGCACGAAGTGATAGTCCAGCGAGGCGTAGCCACGGCTGACCGACTTGAGCTTGTCGAAGAAGTCCAGCACCACCTCGGCCATCGGCAGCTCGTAGCTGATCTGTACCTGGCTGCCCAGGTAGTTGATGCCGATCTGGCTTCCGCGCTTTTCTTCGCACAGCTTGATGATGTTGCCGATGTACTCCTCGGGCGTAAGCACGTTGGCCCGGATGATCGGCTCGCGGATCTCATCGACCATGTTCACCGGCGGCAGCTTGGCCGGGTTGTCCATGTTGATGATGGTGCCGTCGGTCTTGAGCACTTCATAGACCACGGTCGGCGCGGTGCTGATCAGGTCCAGGTTGTACTCGCGCTCCAGGCGCTCCTGCACGATTTCCATGTGCAGCATGCCCAGGAAGCCGCAGCGGAAGCCGAAGCCCATCGCCTCGGAGCTTTCCGGCTCGAAGCGCAGCGCGGCATCGTTCAGGCGCAGCTTGTCCAGCGCTTCGCGCAGGTCCGGGTAATCCTCGGCATCGACCGGGAACAGGCCGGCGAACACGCGCGGCTGCATTTCCTGGAAGCCCGGCAGCGGCTTGGCGGCCGGATCGGCGGCCATGGTCAGGGTGTCGCCGACCGGCGCGCCGTGCACGTCCTTGATGCTGGCCGTCACCCAGCCCACCTCACCGGCGTTCAGTGCCGGCAGCACCTTGCGCTTGGGGGTGAACACGCCGACGTTGTCGACCTGGTGGTTGCGGCCGGTGGACATCACCTGCAGCTTGTCGCCGGCCTTGATCTGGCCCTGCATCACGCGCACCAGCGAGACCACGCCGAGGTAGTTGTCGAACCACGAGTCGATGATCAGCGCCTGCAGCTTGTCGGTATCGCGCGGTACCGGCGGCGGGATGCGATGCACGATCGCTTCCAGCACATCGCCCACGTTCAGGCCGGTCTTGGCACTGACTGCCACCGCGTCGGTGGCATCGATGCCGATCACGGCCTCGATCTCGGCCTTGGCACGGTCGATGTCGGCGGTGGGCAGGTCGATCTTGTTGATCACCGGCACCACTTCCAGGCCCTGCTCGACGGCCGTGTAGCAGTTGGCCACGGACTGCGCTTCCACGCCCTGGGCCGCATCGACCACCAGCAGCGCGCCTTCGCAGGCGGCCAGCGAGCGGCTGACTTCATAGGAGAAGTCGACATGCCCGGGGGTGTCGATGAAGTTCAGGTGGTAGGTGTGGCCGTCTTTGGCGACGTACGGCAGCGAGACCGACTGGGCCTTGATGGTGATGCCACGCTCGCGCTCGATCGGGTTCGAGTCGAGCACCTGCGCCTCCATCTCACGGGCCTGGAGGCCACCGCAAAGCTGGATGATGCGATCGGCCAGCGTGGACTTGCCGTGGTCGACGTGGGCGATGATGGAGAAGTTGCGGATGAACCGCATCGAATCAGAAGACATAGGTGGCGGCGGCGCGTCGCGTCGTCAGGATGACTGCGGATTATCGCATGGCCGGCCCGATCCCGCGTGGGCCCGGCAGCGATTGTCGCCAACGGCCCCCCAGAAACGACCGGGCCCGCCGAAGCGGGCCCGGAAACACAGGCGGGGCGGGCTTACTGCCCGGCCTTGATCGCCACGAAGGCGCTGTTGCCGTTGGCGCGGACCAGCAACATGACCACGTCGCCCTTGCTGTAACCGCCCAGCGCCTTGTTCAGCGCGGCCACGCTGCCGACCGGGGTCCGGCCGACCTGCAGCACCACCAGGCCCGGCGACAGGCCGGCGTCCCGCGCGGACTGGCCGTTGACCCGGGTGATGCGGACACCCTCACCCGCCGACAGGCCCAGCTGCTGGCGCTGCGCGGCGGTCAGATCCGCCACCTCCAGCCCCAGCAGCGCGTTGGCGCCGGTTTCCGGCTTGGCCGCTTCCGCGGCCGGAAGGGTGGCGCCCCGCTCGGCGTCCTCGGCCAGCTCGGTCAGGGTGGCGGTGATCTCCCGCTCCTTGCCATCGCGCAGCACGCTCAGGCGCACCTTGCTGCCCGGCGGCAGCGCGCCGATGGCCGGCGGCAGGTCACTGAAGGTAGTGATCGGGCTGCCATTGACCGAGCGGATCACGTCACCCGGCTCGATGCCGGCCTTGAGCGCTGCGCTGCCCGGGACCACTTCGTTGACCAGCGCACCGCGGCTGTCCGGCAGGCCCAGACCCTGTGCCTTGAGGCCATCGATCGGGCCGACCGCTGCACCGAGCTGACCGCGGCTGACCCGGCCGGAGGTCTTGATCTGCTCCACCGCACCCATCGCCAGATCGATCGGGATCGCGAAGCTCACGCCCATGTAGCCCCCCGAACCGGAGAGGATCTGCGAGTTGATGCCGACCACTTCGCCACGGGTATTGAGCAGCGGGCCACCGGAGTTGCCCTGGTTGATCGCCACGTCGGTCTGGATGAAGGGCACGTAGCGCTGGTCCGGGCCGCCGGTGCTGCGGCCGACGGCGCTGACCACGCCTGCGGTGACCGAGTGGTCCAACCCGAACGGCGAGCCGATCGCGACCACCCACTGGCCCGGCTTGAGCGTATTGGAATCGCCCACGCGCACGGTTGGGAGATTCTTGGCGTCGATCTTGAGCAGGGCCACGTCGTACTGCTGGTCGCTGCCAACCACCTTGGCGGTGAACTCGCGGCGGTCGCTCAACTTGACCTTTACTTCGCTCGCGTCGGCGACCACATGGTGATTGGTCAGCACGTAGCCGTCGGCGGAGATGATGAAGCCCGAGCCCATGCCGCGGCCGCGGATGCTCGGGGTGCCGTCATCGGGGCCATCGGCGCCCTGCCCCGGCATCTGGAAGTCCGGGCCGAAGAAGCGACGGAAGAATTCGGGCATGTCCTGGTCGGCCGGGCCGGCCATGCGCGCCTGGCGGCTGCTGCGGGTGATAGTGGTCTCGACATTGACCACGCCCGGCCCAACCTGCTCGACCAGGTTGGTGAAGTCCGGCAGACCGCTGACCAGTTGCGGCGCAGGCGCCCGGGGGGCGGCGGCGGCCGCCGGGGCGGCAGCAGTGGCCGGCGACGGCGACTGTGCGCAGGCCACCAGCGGGAGCGTCATGGCGATCAGCGCCAGGGCATGGGTACGGATACGGGCGGTCATCAGACACGAACCTCCGGGTCAGGAAACAAAGGGGGGAACGCTCCGGCAACGCGGCCGGAGCGGAACGTCAGGGCGACGATGCTCAGTCGCGGTGCCGGCGTGCGGGTTCGGCCGCTTCGGTCGACTCCTGCAGGCGCGGCTCGAACGGATAGAACGCGGCCCGCGGTGCCTGCGTGGAGAAGCTCGCATTGAGCGCGCCGCCCGCGGCTGGCGCCAGACTGGAGCGCGGCCAGGGCTTGGCCTGCAGGTTGCCGACCTCACCGAACGGGAACTGCCGCGCGGTGGCCGCCGGCATGGCCGGGGTCAGCGGTGCCTGGCTGGCGACCGCACGCTGCGGCTCGGCGCTGCGCTCGGCAGCGCTGCGCGCGGCCTGCTGGGTCCGCGTGGCGCTGGCGCTGGCGCGGCGTGCAGTGGCCACGTCCTGGCGGCGGCTGGCGGCGGCCACTGCGGCCGCCGGCACCGCCGCAACGGCGAGTGCCTGCTCGGCGGCAGACGCTTCGGTCACCGGCGCGGCAGGAAGCTCAGCCTGGCTGGCGATGATGGTGGTCGGCGCGTCCAGCGGGGCCGGGGCCGGCAGCTGTTCGCGGGTCATGAACATGGCCACGGCGGCGACGGAGGCCGCCAATGCCGCCCCCCCACCCCAGCGTCGCCAACCGCCGCGACGCTGCTGGCGGTCCTGGCTGCGCTCCACGCGCGCCTGCATTGCCGGTGCCGGCTCGGCCGCCACGGAAACGCGCACACGCTCGGCGAAATCGACCGGGGCCGGCGCGCAGGCCTGCCCGCGCAACACATCGCCGAGCATCTGCCAGCGTTCGTTGCAGCTGGACAAGGCCTCATCGTGTTCCAGCCGGCGCAGCATGAAACGGGCTTCATCGGCCGACAGCTCACCGTCGATCAACGACGACAGCTGCTGCCGGTAATGGGCGTCGAACTTATCGGGGGACGCGCCCCGGGAAACATCATTGGACATATCGTGGCTCATGCGCGGCTCTTCTCGCGGGTGGCGCTGCCCACATCGAGCAGCGGCCGAAGTTCAGTGTCGATCGCCTCGCGGGCACGGAAGATCCGCGACCGCACGGTGCCGATCGGGCACCCCATCTTCTGCGCGATTTCGTCGTAGCTCAGGCCGTCCACCTCGCGCATGGTGATGGCCGATCGCAGTTCTTCAGGCAGCGCGGAGACCGCCTTCATCACCGTCTGTTCCAGTTCCTGACGCATCAACTCGCGTTCGGGCGTGTCGGTATCGCGCAGGCGGGTGCCGCTGTCGTACTGCTCGGCGTCCCCGATCTCGATGTCATCGGTGGGCGGGCGGCGGTTGTGCGCGGCAAGATGGTTCTTGGCAGTGTTCACGGCAATCCTGTGCAACCAGGTATAGAACTGGGCGTCGCCACGGAAACTGCCGATCGCGCGATACGCGCGGACGAAAGTGTCCTGGGCCACGTCCTGACATTCACTCCAGTCCGCGATGTAGCGCCCGATCAGCGCGATGACCCGATGCTGATACTTGCGTACCAGGACATCGAACGCCCCGCTCTCGCCACGCTGCACACGTCGGACCAGCTCCAGGTCCAGCTCCTGTGGTGTTTCAACCTCGGCCATGGGGGGCCGCACTCCTGTCAGCCCAACCGACGTCGGGCAATGAGACTGCCAATCCCGGGAAAAGTTCAGCGCTCGATCACACAGCGCCGCACCAGCTTTTAACCACCGTTCCGTTAAGGTTTCCGATCCAGGCAATGAATCGGCGGTATCTCTCCCCCAGCTATAGGGATTTGACGGGGAGGAAACAACCTCTGGATCATAGCCCCCTTCTCCATACACAACCGGATGGAACGTTCCCATGCTCTCAGGCTTCGATGGGCTCCGCTTCTCGCATTGGCACCCGCAGATCCGTGACGATGGCGTCGTCGTGCTCAGCCTCGACCGCCACGACAGCAGCGTCAATGCCATGTCGCAGGACGTGCTGCTCGAACTGGGCGACCTGATCGAGCGGATCGCGATGGACCCGCCCAAGGCGGTGGTGATCCAGTCGATCAAGGCGGCCGGCTTCATCGCCGGGGCGGACCTGAAGGAATTCCAGGAATTCGACCGCCGCGGCACCGTCAATGACGCGATCCGCCGTGGCCAGAGCACCTACCAGAAGCTGGCCGAACTGCCCTGCCCGACCGTGGCGGCGATCCATGGGCATTGCCTGGGCGGCGGCACCGAGCTGGCGCTGGCCTGCCGTTACCGCGTGGCCTCCAACGATCCGTCCACCCGGATCGGCCTGCCGGAAACCCAGCTGGGCATCTTCCCGGGTTGGGGCGGCAGCTCCCGCCTGCCGCAGCTGGTGGGCGCACCGGCGGCGATGGACATGATGCTGACCGGCCGCAATCTGTCGGCCTCGGCGGCGCGCAACATCGGCCTGGTCGACAAGGTCGTCGCGCCCGCCGTGCTGCTCGATACCGCGGTCTCGCTTGCACTGAAGGGCACCACCCGCCCGTTCAAGCAGCGCGCGACGGCGTGGATCACCAACACCTGGCTGGCGCGCAAGCTGCTCGCCCCGCAGATGGCAAAACAGGTCGCCCGCAAGGCGCGCAAGGAGCACTACCCGGCGCCGTACGCGCTGATCAACACCTGGGCGCGCACCGGTGGCAGCCCGATCCAGACCCGTCTGGATGCCGAACGCCGCGCGGTGGTGAAGCTGGCCGGCACCCCGACCGCGCGCAACCTGATCCGTATCTTCTTCCTGACCGAGCGCCTGAAGGCCCTCGGTGGCAAGGACCATGGCATCCAGCACGTGCACGTGGTCGGTGCCGGTGTGATGGGCGGTGACATCGCCGCGTGGTCGGCCTACAAGGGCTTCAACGTGACCCTGCAGGATCGCGAGCAGCGCTTCATCGATCCGGCCATGGAGCGCGCGCAGGCGCTGTTCGCCAAGCGGGTGAAGGACGACAGCAAGCGCCCGGCCGTGGCCGCGCGCCTGAAAGCCGATCTCGCCGGCGACGGCGTTGCGCTGGCCGATCTGGTGATCGAAGCCATCATCGAGAATCCGGAGGCCAAGCGCGCGCTGTACCAGTCGCTGGAGCCGACGATGAAGGCCGATGCACTGCTGACCACCAACACCTCGTCGATCCCGCTGGACGAACTGCGCGACCACATCCAGCGCCCGGCGCAGTTTGCCGGCCTGCATTACTTCAACCCGGTCGCGCAGATGCCGCTGGTGGAGATCATCCATCACGACGGCATGGCCCCGGAAACCGAGCGTCGCCTGGCCTCGTTCTGCAAGGCACTGGGCAAGTTCCCGGTGCCGGTCGCCGGCACCCCGGGCTTCCTGGTCAACCGCGTGCTGTTCCCGTACATGCTCGAAGCCGCCACCGCCTATGCCGAAGGCGTGCCCGGCCCGGTGCTGGACAAGGCCGCGGTCAAGTTCGGCATGCCGATGGGCCCGATCGAACTGCTCGACACCGTCGGCCTGGACGTGGCGGCCGGCGTGGGCAAGGAACTGGCGCCCTTCCTCGGCCTGCAGGTGCCGGCCGCACTGGCGACGGTGGAACAGGGCAAGCGCGGCAAGAAGGACGGGCAAGGCCTGTACAAGTGGGAGAACGGCCGCGCGCAGAAGCCGGACGTCCCCGCCAACTACGAGGTCCCGGCCGATCTGGAAGACCGCCTGATCCTGCCGCTGCTCAACGAAGCGGTGGCCTGCCTGCACGACGGCGTCGTAGCCGACGCGGACCTGCTCGATGCCGGCGTGATCTTCGGTACCGGCTTCGCCCCGTTCCGCGGCGGCCCGATCCAGTACATCCGCGCCACCGGCGCCGATGCGCTGGTCGAACGCCTCAAGGTCCTCCAGCAGCGCTATGGTGATCGCTTCGCCCCGCGCCCGGGCTGGGACGCGCCGGTGCTGCGCGAGCCGGTGATCTGACGGGCACGGGGAGGTGATACGACAACGCCACCGTGAGGTGGCGTTGTTGGTTGTGCCGCCGGGCATGCGCAGCCAGAACAACCTGTTACCGGGACAGGCCTGCCGCCCCCACACCCCGCATGCGATCCTCCCGCTCTGTCCCCGCCAGCGAGACCGCCCGCATGACGACCATCATCGCCCCCCGCATCCATGACATCGGTGGCCTGCAGGTGCGCCGCGCCGTGCCGACCCTGCAGGCGCGCAGCGTCGGGCCATTCGTCTTCGTCGACCAGATGGGCCCGGCCGTCCTTTCCCCCGGCACCGGGATCGACGTGCGCCCGCACCCGCATATCGGCCTGGCCACCGTCACCTTCCTGTGGTCCGGCGCCATCGGCCACCGCGATACCCTCGGCTCGGACCAGGTGATCCGCCCCGGCGACGTCAACTGGATGACCGCCGGCCGGGGCATCGCCCACTCCGAACGCACGCCGGCCGTCGAACGCGAGCACGACCATCCGCTGCACGGCATGCAGACCTGGCTCGCGCTGCCGAAGAACGTCGAAGAGACCGACCCCGCGTTCTACCACCATGCCGCCGCCACCCTGCCCCAGCAGCGCCGCAACGGTGCCTGGCTGCGCGTCATCGCCGGCCGTGCGTACGGCGAGGAATCCCCGGTCAAGGTGTTCGCCGACACCCTCAACGTGGCCATCGATCTGGAGGCGGACGCGGAAATCGACCTCGATACCGGCCACGTCGAACGCTCGCTCTACATCCTGGAAGGCCAGGCCCAGCTGGACGGCGTGGATGTTCCCGCCCAGCACCTGATCATTCCCGAGCCCGGTGCCCGCGGCCGTCTGCGCGCCAAGACCCCGATCAAGGCGATGCTGATGGGGGGCGAACCGCTGGACGGCCCGCGCCACCTGTGGTGGAACTTCGTCTCCAGCTCCACCGAACGGATCGAACAGGCCAAGCACGACTGGGAATCGGGTCGTTTCGGCACCATCCCCGGCGACGACAAAGAGTTCATTCCGCTGCCGTCCTATTGAGCTGAAACGACCCCATCGACCGTTCGTCGGGTGTTGACACCATCGTCACCCCGATGAACCTCGATTCAGCTACGTTGCGCCTGCCCACCCCGGGCATAACGTTGGAGCACGTCGATGAGCATGGGCAAACGTCTGGCCGCCGAGTTCCTGGGCACGTTCTGGTTGGTGTTGGGTGGGTGTGGCAGTGCCGTGCTGGCCGCCAGGTTCGGCGGTGACGGCAATCCGCTGGGGATCGGTTTGCTGGGCGTGGCGCTGGCCTTCGGTCTGACCGTGCTGACCGGCGCCTACGCCTTCGGACACGTCTCCGGCGCGCACTTCAATCCGGCGGTCAGTGTCGGCCTGTGGGCCGGCGGCCGCTTTCCCGCGCGCGACCTGCTGCCCTACGTCGTGGCGCAGGTGCTGGGCGGCGCACTGGCCGGCTTCATCCTGCTGCAGATCGCCTCCGGCGCGCCCGGTTTCCAGATCGATGGCAGCCAGGCCGGTGCATTCGCCAGCAACGGCTATGGCGCGCTGTCGCCCGGTGGCTACAGCGTCGCGGCCGCCTTCCTCTGCGAGGTGGTACTCACCGCGTTCTTCCTGATCGTGATCATGGGCTCGACCCACGGCAACGCGCCGGCCGGCTTCGCCCCGATCGCAATCGGCCTGGCCCTGACGCTGATCCACCTGATCAGCATTCCGGTCACCAATACCTCGGTCAATCCAGCGCGTTCCACAGCCGTGGCGCTGTTCGCCGGGAGCGGCGCGCTCGGGCAGCTGTGGCTGTTCTGGCTGGCCCCACTGCTGGGCGGGCTGATCGGCGGCATCGTCTACAAATGGATGGGGACCGCGACCGGGCCACGCTGAGATCGGCCGCCGGGCGGTCCCGCACCGCCAGGCGGTGGGTGCGGAAAGATTCACCTGAAACCGTTATTTGTACACTGAGTCACATTCCGTTAAGGTCCAGATCACTCGTCCGACACTGACGGCAGCGAGTGATCCGGTACGCGCGCGGGGAATGCGCCACCACGGCCTGGGTTGTCGACGGCCACCGGAACGCCTGTCAGCGACGGACGCGATCATCGACCCTGGGGGAATGCATGAACGTCCTGCGCGCTGTCGTGTGTGTGTGTCTGCTGGTCACTGCCGGCGCCGTCGCGGCGCAGGCGACCAGCGAATGTCCGTCCCTTCCGGCCAGCAGCGGCCTGCAATGGCAGGAACTGGCCCAGCGGGATCTGATCCTGTGCAAGGCCAGCACCGCCGATGGGCGCGAAGTGCTCAGCTTGACCTTGAGTGCCCGCAATCCCGAGCTGCCGTTGAACCGCGCGCTGCGCCAGGAAAAAGGCAGCTTCGCGGGTGAAACGCTGTACTGGTACCAGCCCGATCTTGGTGGACAGAAGCCACCGGGCTACGACACCCGGCGCATCACCGTGGTCAAGTTCGACAAGAACCGCTTTGCCCAGATTGCGTTGTATGCCGGTGATCCGACCGAACTCGGTTCGCTGCAATCGCTGGCGCAGGGCATGAACCTGACGCCCTCGGCCGTCGCCGCCGGGCGTTGAGCCAGGCCGGGACGGTGCCCTGCACGCCTCCCGGACGCCGCGGGAGCGCCGGCCGCTGGCCGGCGCCTCCCACACCGCCAAGGGTCGTGACGTGGCCAGCCATGCGCCGCCGGCACGGCAGCGCCTCAGAAGCGGCCTTCCTGGAAATCCACGAAGGCCTGCATCAGCTCCTGCTTGGTGTTCATCACGAACGGCCCGTGACGCATGACCGGCTCGCGCAGCGGGCGGCCCGCCACCAGGATCAGGCGCGCACCGGTTTCACCGGCACGCAGGCTCAGCTGCTCGCCGCCGCCCAACACCGCCATTTCCTGGCGCGCCACGGCACGCGCGTCATCGCCTTCGCCGATTTCCAGCCCGCCTTCGAATACGTAGGCGAACGCGTTATGCCCGTCGGGCAGCGTGTAGCGCCAGCCCGCGCGGGCATCCAAGGTGATATCCAGGTACACCGGATCGGTGGCCGGCTGGATGATCGGCCCGACCGTGTCACCCACCCGGCCGGCGATCACCTTCACCTGCACGCCCTCGGCCGGCGCCGTCACCGGAATATGGTCCGGTGCGAACTCCTGGTACTTCGGGTCCGTCATCTTGTCGCGCGCCGGCAGGTTCACCCACAGCTGGAAGCCGCGCATCTGGCCCGATTCCTGCTCGGGCATTTCCGAGTGGATCAGGCCGCGGCCCGCCGTCATCCACTGCACGCTGCCCGGCGTCAGCAGACCTTCGTTGCCGTGGTTGTCCTTGTGCCGCATGCGGCCGTCGAGCATGTAGGTGACGGTCTCGAACCCACGATGCGGATGGCTGGGGAAGCCGGCGATGTAGTCCTCGGCGCGGTCCGTGCCGAATTCATCCAGCAGCAGGAACGGGTCCAGGTCGGGCAGCGAGGGGCCGCCGATCACGCGCGTCAGGCGCACGCCGGCGCCATCGGAGGTGGCCATGCCACGGATGGTGCGCAGCACGCGCATCGGGGTTGGGCTGCTCATGGTGACTCCAGGATCGGTGAACTGCCTACAAGATGGGCGCGCGGGCCCCGCCGGCCAACCGCCACGCCCGCAACCGATTGTTCCAAGCGTGATGTTCCGACGACGTGCACGGGCATGGGCCGCGCCCACCCTACGACCAAAGTACTAGCGGCAAGCCCCCGCCATTGCATTGACCCGGTCAGTGCCAAGGCGGACTCTTACGACGATCTCCAGGGAGACGCAATCTCATGAAAGGTTTTTCGAAACTGGGTTGGGCCGTCATCGCACTGCTCGGCGCCTTTTGTCTCGGCACTGTCGCGCTGCGCCGTGGTGAGCCCATCAATGCGCTGTGGATCGTCGTCGCTGCGGTCTCCATCTATCTCATCGCGTATCGCTTCTACAGCCTGTTCATCGCCGACAAGGTGATGCAGCTCGATCCGACCCGGGCCACGCCGGCGGTGATCAACAACGATGGCCTGGACTACGTCCCGACCAACAAACACGTGCTGTTCGGCCACCACTTCGCGGCGATCGCGGGCGCAGGCCCGCTGGTCGGTCCGGTGCTGGCCGCGCAGATGGGCTATCTGCCCGGCCTGCTCTGGCTGGTGGTGGGTGTGGTCGTGGCGGGCGCGGTGCAGGATTTCATGATCCTGTTCCTCTCCAGCCGCCGCAACGGCCGCTCGCTGGGCGATCTGGTGCGCGAGGAAATGGGGCCGGTACCCGGCACCATCGCCTTGTTCGGTGCCTTCCTGATCATGATCATCATCCTGGCGGTGCTGGCGATGGTGGTGGTCAAGGCGCTGGCCGAAAGCCCCTGGGGCATGTTCACGGTCATCGCGACCATGCCGATCGCGATCCTGATGGGCGTGTACATGCGCTACATCCGCCCGGGCAAGATCGGCGAGATCTCCGTGGTCGGTCTGATCCTGCTGCTGGCCGCGATCTGGTTTGGTGGCAAGGTCGCCGCCGATCCGGTCTGGGGCCCGGCCTTCACCTTCACCGGCATCCAGATCACCTGGATGCTGATCGGCTACGGCTTCGTCGCCTCGGTGCTGCCGGTGTGGCTGCTGCTGGCCCCGCGCGATTACCTCTCCACCTTCCTCAAGATCGGCACCATCGTGGCGCTGGCGATCGGCATCCTGATCGTCATGCCGGAACTGAAGATGCCGGCCCTGACCCAGTTCGCCGCCAGCGGCGACGGCCCGGTCTGGAAAGGCGGAATGTTCCCGTTCCTGTTCATCACCATCGCCTGTGGTGCGGTCTCCGGTTTCCATGCCCTGATCGCCTCGGGCACCACCCCCAAGCTGCTCGCCAATGAGCGCCACATGCGCTACATCGGCTACGGCGGCATGCTGATGGAATCGTTCGTCGCGGTGATGGCGCTGGTGGCCGCCTCGATCATCGATCCGGGCATCTACTTCGCCATGAACGCCCCGGCGGCCGTGATCGGTCCGGATGCGGTGTCCGCTGCGGCCTACATCAGCAATACGTGGGGCTTCATCATCACCCCCGAGCAGCTGGAGGCCACGGCCGCGGCAATCGGCGAACCGACCATCCTGCACCGCGCCGGTGGCGCACCGACGCTGGCGGTGGGCATCGCGCAGATCCTGCACGAGGCGATCCCGAGCGGCAGCAACGCGATGATGGCGTTCTGGTACCACTTCGCGATCCTGTTCGAAGCACTGTTCATCCTCACCGCGGTCGATGCCGGTACCCGTGCCGGTCGCTTCATGCTGCAGGACCTGCTGGGCAACTTCATCCCGGCCCTGAAGAAGACCGAATCGTGGACGGCCAACATCATCGCCACCGCCGGTTGCGTGGCGCTGTGGGGCTACCTGCTCTATACGGGCGTGGTCGATCCCTTCGGCGGCATCCAGACCCTGTGGCCGCTGTTCGGCATCTCCAACCAGATGCTGGCCGGTATCGCGCTGATGCTGGGCACCGTGGTGCTGTTCAAGATGAAGCGTGACCGCTTCGCCTGGGTCACCGGTGTGCCGGCGGTGTGGCTGCTGATCTGCACCACGTATGCGGGCCTGATCAAGATCTTCGACAAGAACCCGGCGCAGGGCTTCCTGGCCCAGGCGCACAAGTACCAGGATGCGATCGCCACCGGCACCCTGACCGCGCCCGCCAAGACCGTCGGCCAGATGCATCAGATCGTGGTCAACGCCTACGTCAACACCGGCCTGACCGTCCTGTTCCTGTTCGTGGTGTTCTCGATCCTGTTCTATGCGATCAAGACCATCTTCATGGCCCGCCGCACGCCGCAGCGCACCGACAAGGAAACCCCGTACGTGGCGCTGCAGCCGCACCAGATGGCGGACCTGTAATGAGCACCGAACTCGTTCCTGCCGGTCAGTACCAGGCCCACCGCCGCATCTGGCGGCGCCTGGTGCAGACCGCGCGGCTGTGCTGCGGTATTCCCGACTACGACAACTACGTTCGCCACGTGCTGGAGAAGCATCCGGACCGCGTGCCGATGGACTACAAGACGTTCTTCCGCGAGCGCCAGGAGGCGCGTTACAGCGGCAAGAACGGGGGACGCTGCTGCTGACGCCGCAGCGTGCGCATGGTCCCGGCCGCGGGTTGGGACACAGATGAACAAACGGCGGCGCGAAAGCGCCGCCGTTTTTTTCAGACTGCGATCGACACTGCCTGCGGCCGTCCTCAAGCGGAACCGGCCAGCTGCCGGCACTACTGGAGCGTGAGGGGGCTCAACGTCACCTGTGCATTGTTCGCCGCGCCCATCCTTCCGGTATAGCGCTGACCGCGCTGGAGCAGGTAGAAGCTGTCCAGGTAGTCGGTATCGTTGGTGAACCAGCCGCTAGGCATTGCCTTGAGAATCGCGCCGCCGATATCAGCAATCACCGCATACTCCGGGGCGAAGGCACCCAGCGCCAGTTTCACGCCTTCAGTGAGGGCGATCAGCAGGTCTTTGTAATTGGTGTCGCCATCGTCTTCGAACAGTTGCACGTTGGCGGTGTCGAACCGGTAATTGCCCCAGATCACCAACGGCTGGCCCGGGGTGTAATCGGTCTTGTCATGGTCCAGATACGGCAGTGACACCGTGGCCATCTCCGGCTCTGCCGTGTCGATCTGCAGCCCGGACACGACCGCGAACACTTCGGCGCCGCCCAATGCCCACGGCTCGCCGTCATTGACCAGGCGGATGCGGTCGAGCCGGGTGACATCCAGAGAGCTCGCTCCATTGGCAGTCACCGTGAGGCGATCTGCCGACTGCAGCCCCCTCGCCTGCAACCCTGCATTGATCAGCGCCATGCCTTCCTGCACCGCCTGACCTGTGTCGATGTCCACGATCAGCACCGGGAAGGTCGGGGCTATCTGCGCGTCCAGCAGATGCTGACGTCCGTGCCGGTCGTAGGCGACCATCGACGTCCAGGTGCGGTCGTCTCCCGTGGGCAGCACCGCTACCCAGAGATCGGCAGGCGCCACCGCGCTCAGCACCTGCCCAGCAGGCACGAAGCTGCGGACCTGCAGCAAACTGCGCGCACCGGCCGGCAAGCCCTTGTACTGGCGGACCGGGCCATCGCGTCCAGCCAGCGTGCGCGCCGCCAGGCTGCTGCCATCCGGATCGGCCTTGGCCATGACCGAGGTCAACGGCAGCCCGCGATCGGGGTGCGCCGCCAGCGCATCGACCACGGCGTCGGCCAATGCCGGCTGACCGAGCCACGCCGCCACATCGCGCGCACTCGCCTCCGTCACCGCATGCACGTTGCCACCGTCGCCCGGTGCGGCCTGTACGGGCAGTACAGAAGCAATCATCAGTACGCCGGTGGTGACCAGCGACATCCAGGTTCCCTTCGTCTTCATCGCATTCCCTGATGGGCGCCGACTGCCATCGACAGATGGGTTCCATGCCGTGCGCGCCCGGCGCAAGGCACAGTGCATGGCGCCGGACCTTACGCGGCGGTATCAGGACGATCCGGCACCTCTTTCACACTTCATGACAAATGAAGCCATTTCTGACAGCTGGACGTGACGGTGATCCCAGACCTTTCGCACCTCAGCGGCACGTCGCCCAAAAAAGAGGCGGCCATCAAGGCCGCCCCGGGAGTCAACAACTAGGAGCGCCTGCTTACGCGCCCGCCATCCACTTCAGGATCAGCCCGGTCACATAGGCCAGGCCGGTGCCGGTGGCATAGCCCACGGTGCCCAGCAGCACGCCAACCGGCGCCAGCGACGGATGGAACGCCGCGGCGACCACCGGTGCCGACGCCGCCGCACCGATGTTGCCCTGCGAGCCGATCGCAAAGAAGAACAGCGGCGCGCGCATCAGTTTGGCGGCGATCCACAGCACCAGGATGTGGGTCAGCATCCAGATCGCGCCCAACGCGAACAGCCACGGGCGGTCCAGCAGCGAGAGCAGGTCCATCTGCATGCCGATGCAGGCGATCAGGAAGTACAGGAACAGCGTGCCCAGGCGCGAGGCACCGGCCGACTCCAGGCGGCGCGCGCGGGTGAAGCTCAGGCCCAGGCCGAGCGCGGTGGACAGCAGGACCACCCAGACGAACGCGCTGTCCAGGCTGAACTGGCTGGCCCAGCTGACATTCGCCTTGAACCAGCCGCTCAGCGGTGCGGCGATGGCATGCGCCAGGCCGACGCCACCCAGCGCCACGCCGACGATCACCATCAGGTCGGTGAGGCTGGGGATACGTGCGTTCTGCGCCTCGTAGGCGGAGATCCGGGCCTTCATCTCATCGATGGCGCGGGTATCGGCGCCGTTGCGCGTATCGATCTGCTGGGCGCGGTTGGCCAGGAACAGCAGCACCGCCATCCACAGGCTTGCACAGGCCACATCGACCACCGCGAACTGGCCGAAGGTGGTGGCATCGGTACCGAACACTTCGCGCATCGCCACCATGTTGGCGCCGCCGCCGATCCAGCTGCCGGCCAGGGCGGCCATGCCCTTCCAGGTGTCACCGGCCACCGTGGCCGGGTGGATCCAGGACATCGTCTGGAACGACACGATCGCGCCGAGGATGATGCCCAGCGTGCCGGCGCAGAACACCACCAGCAGCTTCGGGCCCAGCTTCATGATGCCCTTCAGATCGATCGAGAGCGTCAGCAGCACCAGTGCCGCTGGCAACAGCACGTCACGCGCGATCGGGTTGTACAGCGAGGTGTTGTGGCCGTCGATGAGGCCGGCGGTGTTGTAGATGGCCGGGATGAAGTAGCACAGCAGCAGCGCCGGCACCCACGCGAAAATCTTCTTGAGCAGTGGGGTCGGGCCACTGGCGGCCCAGAAGATCACGGCCAGGGTGGCGGCGATCAGGCCGAGGCCGACGATGTCATTGGTGATCAGGGCAGTACTGGGTTCGGTCGGCATCAAGCCATCCTCTGTCGATCGAAGGGATAAAAAAAAGCGCCGCATAGAGCGGCGCCCGTGGAGCTTAACATTGTCTTCACGACGCCACACTTTGCAGTGCAGCGCGCGGGCCGATCACGACGCGGGTAGTGATGCGCCTTGTTGGTGACCCGGCAGCGAAGCCCCCAGATCGAGGATCACACACGTCCCTCGCGGCACACAGGGTTCGATCTGCAGCGCCCAGCCCAGGTGCTCACAGAGCCGGGCGATCAGTTCCAGGCCGATGCCGCTCTGCTCATTGCGGTCGCCGCGTGCCATGCGCGCATGGACGGCGGCGATCTCTTCCGGACTCATGCCCAGCCCGGGGTCCTGCAGGGTCACCACGGCCTGATCGGAGACCTGGATGTGGATGGTGCCGCGCCCGCTGTTTTCGATCGCATTGCGCAGCAGATTGCCGATCGCGGCCTGGACCACGCCCAGCGGCGCGACGATGTCCACGCGCGCAAGTCCGTCGATCTCGATGCGCAGGTCCTTGTCGCCCATCAGATGGCGATGGTCTTCGATGATGTCCGGCACCAGCAGATCGAGCGGAATGCGCTCACCCAGTGCGGCCAGCCGTGCCGGGTCGCGCGCCAGCACCAGCAGTAGCTGGATCAGCTGCTCCACCCCCTGCGCGGTACGGTGCACGCGCTGCATCTGCTGGCGGGCGCGCTCGGGGATGTCCTGCTGGCCCAGCGCCAGCTCGGAGGCACCGGTGATCACCGCGATCGGCGTGCGCAGCTCATGGCTGGCCGTGCTGATGAAGACCCGCTCGCGCTCGACGAACTGTTCGTTGCGCGCCAGGTAGTCGTTGAGTGCGTTGGCGATGACATACAACTCCGAACTGGCACGCGGATCCACCTCCACCCGCTGCCCGGGAACGCCGGGCCGCAGCTCGTCGATGCGTCGCGCCAGCGAGCTCAGCGGCCGTACCAGCCGGCCGACACCGAAGGAGGCCATCAGGACGGTGACGATGATCATCAGCACGCCGGCCAGCAGTACCCAACGCGTGGCGAACTGCTCCAGCTCGTGGAAGTCGTTGATGTCCAGCACCAGCGCCAACCGCCCCAGCTGCGTGGTTTCGCGCACCATCACCGCGCTGGCGCGACCGTTGACCTCCACACCATCGTGCAACCCCGGGTGCAGCGTGCGCAGGCTTTCCGGCACCGCCGGGCTGCCGTCGATATAGAACAGCCGCAATGTGTCCGAATCCTGCCAGCGGTAGTGCGGCTCGTGTTCGATGTGGTTGACGATGCTGTCCAGCTCGGAGTTGAGCAGCGCGCGCCATGCCGAATGCTCGGCATGTTCATGCACGTAATTGCCCACGCTGAACACCGCCAGCGAGATCAGCGCCAGATAGCCCAGCAGCCACCACACCATGCGCCGGTGCATGGGCGATGGCGTAGGCGTGCGCTTACGCCACATTGTCGTCAGCACCGGCCGCGGACACGCCGAGGCGGTACCCGACCCGCGGCAAGGTGTGGATCAGCTTCTGCTGGAACGGGCCATCCACGCTGCGGCGCAGTTCGTAAACATGCGAGCGCAGCAGGTCGCCATCGGGCAGCTCATCGCCCCACAGCGCGAACTCCAGTTGCTGGCGGGTCACTGCGCCGGGGCTGGCGCGCATCAACACTTCCAGCAGCTTGCGGCAGGCCGGATACAGGTGCAGCGGCTTGCCATCGCGCTGCGCTTCCAGCGTGGCCAGATCCAGCTTGAGGTCGGCCACTTCCAGCAGCTTGCGCGGATTGCGCCCTTTGGCGCGCACCATCAGCGCTTCAAGACGTACTTCCAGCTCGGGCAGTGCGAAGGGCTTGGTCAGGTAGTCATCGGCGCCCGCGCGGAAGCCGGCGATCTTGTCCGGCAGTTCGTCGCGCGCGGTGAGCATGATCACCGGCACTTCCGAGCCGTGGTCGGCACGCAGCCGGCGCAGCACTTCAGGCCCCTCCATGCGCGGCAGCATCCAGTCCAGGATCAGCGCGTCATAGGGCTGCGACACCGCCAGGTGCAGGCCGGTCACGCCATCGGGCGCGACGTCCAGCACGTGGCCCCGCGATTCGAAATAATCGAATAGATTGGCAACCAGCTGACGGTTGTCTTCAATGACCAGCAACCGCATGGGACACTCTCTTGACCGGTTGGGCGCATGGTAGCCGGAACCGTGTCGGAATCTGGTCGCAATGGGGTGGTTACGACGCTTTTCCTACGCTGTCGGGGAGACAGTGGCTGTTTTGCCGGTGAGCTTGGGCGTGACCGAATCCCTCTTCCTGCGGCGCTGGCCGCGTGTGCTGGTGTGCCTTGCCCTGCTGCTGGCGCTGGCGGCGGGCATCGGCTTGCGCCAGCCCTCACCGCCCGATGAACCCCGTTTCGTGCTGGCCGCGCAGGCCATGGTCGAGTCCGGGCAATGGCTGCTGCCGCACCGGGGCAGCGAGCTGTACGCCGAAAAGCCGCCGGTGTTCATGTGGATGCAGGCCGCCAGCCACCAGTTGTTCGGCGGCTGGAGCATCGCGTTCCTGGTGCCATCGCTGCTCGCGGCGCTGCTGACCCTGTGGCTGACCTGGGACCTGGGGCGGCGCCTGTGGAACCGCCGCGTCGGGTGGTGGGCCCTGCTCGCCTTGTTCAGCTGCCTGCAGTTCGGCCTGATGGCCAAGCGGGCGCAGATCGACATGGTGCTGGTGGCCATGACCACGCTGTCGCTGTGGGGGCTGCTGCGCCACCTGCTGGAAGGCCGCAACCGGCCCGCGCTGTGGCTGGCCGGCTTCGCCGCCGGGCTGGGCACGGTGACCAAGGGCGTGGGCTTCCTGCCGCTGCTGGTGCTGCTGCCGTTCGCCGCCTGGCGCTGGCGCGCGCGCGGCGCGGCGTTGCCGGCCGGCACCGCCCGCGATCTGTGGTGGCTGCTGCCCGCGTTCCTGCTCGGCACGGCGGTCTGGCTGGCACCGCTGGGCGTTGCCCTACTGCACTCGGCCGACCCCGCCCTGCACGCCTACGCACGCGAACTGCTGTTCAAGCAGACCGGCACCCGCTACGCCAACGCATGGCACCACGTGAAGCCGGCCTGGTACTACCTGCAGGTGATGGCGACCTTGTGGCTGCCGGGCAGCCTGTTGCTGCCCGCCCTGGTGCCGGCATGGTGGCGCCGCCTCAAACGCCTGGATGGACGCTGGTGGCTGCTGCTGGGGTGGTCGCTGCTGGTGCTGGTGTTCTTCAGTGCCAGCCCGGGCAAACGCGAGGTCTACATCTTCCCGATGCTGCCCGCGTTGTGCCTGGCCGCCGCCCCGCTGCTGCCCGGGCTGCTGCGCCGGACCGGCCTGCGCTGGCTGCTGTGGGCGTATGTCGCCGTGCTCGGTGTGGCGGCGTTGTATGTCGGCACCCAGTTGTGGTCGGCCAGCACATGGGCGCACGTGCAGCTGGCGCGGCGCGCGATGCCCGACACGCTGCTGCCCGTGCTTGGCGGCTGGCTGATCGCCTTCGGCGCGGTGTTGCTGGCGCTGGCCTTGTGGTGGCGCCAGCGCCGGGCAGGCGCACTGGTGGTCGCGGCGGCCTTCCTGCTCTGGAATCTGTACGGCTGGGTCCTGATGCCGACCCTGGACCCGTACAGTTCCGCCTCGGCCGTGATGCAGCGCGTCGGCAAGCGGATCGGGCCGGAGGCCGAGCTCGGCGTGGTCGCCTGGCGCGAACAGAACCTGCTGCAGGCCGACCGCCCGGTGACCGATTTCGGCTTCAAGACCCCGTGGGACCAGCAGTGGCAGGCCGCCGGCCCGTGGCTGTCACACGCGCCCCGGCAACGCTGGCTGCTGGTGCTCGATGAAGCGATCAGCCCCTGTGTGGACCCGTCGGCGGTGATCGAGATCGGCAGCGCCAACCGCAACCGGTGGCTGCTGTTCCCGGGCACCGCCTGGCAGGCCGACTGCCACGCCGCCGTGACCGCCACCGACACCGCACAGGACGAGGAAGACTGAACGGCAGGCCGCGCTTAACCGGCGGCCAACATCGCTCCGACCACTCTCCGACACTCCGCTGACGACCATGGCGCCGGAATCTCCCGCCGGCCCTTTCGTCCATGTTTCCAGCGTCCACCGTTGCGCTTTCTTCCCTTCCCGCCGCCGCAACCACGCCGCGCTTCGTCCGCGCCCATCTCTGGCTCCCGCTGGCCGTGACACTGTTGGCCAGCGCGGTGCTGATGGGCGCCGGTGGCGACCAGTGGCTGGCCGATCAGCTCTATCGACTCGAAGGGCAGCAGTGGGCGCTGCAGAACGCCTGGGTCACCACCCACCTGATCCACCAGGCCGGCAAATGGGCCAGCAGTGCAGCGGCGCTGGTGGCGATCATGCTGTGCTTCCACGCCTGGCGCAGCGAACGGGCCGCCGCGTGGCGCTGGCCGCTGCTGTACCTCGTGCTCGCGGTCGCACTGGGCACCGGCGTGGTCTCGTTGCTCAAGTCACTGACCAACATGGATTGCCCGTGGGATCTAGCCCGCTATGGCGGCAGCCGCGAGTTCATCGGCCTGTTCGCCACACGCCCAGCGGGGATGCCGCGCGGGGTGTGCTTTCCGGGCGGGCATTCCAGCGCGGGGTTTGCATGGGTCAGCCTGTACTTCGTCGCCCTGATGATGCGCCCGGCCTGGCGCTGGCGCGGTCTGGCCGTCGGCCTGCTGGCTGGCGGCCTGTTCGGGGTTTCGCAGCAGCTGCGTGGCGCGCACTTTCTGTCGCATGACCTGTGGACGTTGGCCACCTGCTGGGCGGTCTCGCTTGGCCTGTACCTGCTGATCGAACCGGTGCGGCTGCGCGAATGCAGCACTGCACCGGTCAGCGCGCAGGGAGAAGCGGCATGAGCACCACCCTTCCGCGCGCCTCGCGCTTCCCGGCGCTGGCCACCCTGCGTGGCTGGCGCCCGCAGTGCACCACCGAAACCCTGATCCTGCTCACCAGCGTGTTCTTCGCGGTGGCCTGCAACGGCCTGTTCTGGCACAGCGCGATGGCCACGCACCCGGGCAGCGTCGGCTTCGCGCTTTCGCTGTTCCTGTTCCTGGTGGGGGCGCACTGCCTGCTGATGGGGCTGCTGGTCTGGCGCTGGAATGCCAAGGTGGTGCTGAGCGTGTTGCTGATCGGCACCGCACTGGCGGCCCACTACATGAGCAGTTACCACATCTATCTGGATGCGGACATGCTGCGCAACGTGCTGGCAACCGACCACAAGGAAAGCCGCGAACTGATCACGCCCACCTTGATCGCCCCACTGCTGCTGTTGGCCCTGGCGCCGATGCTGCTGCTGTGGCGCGTGCAGCTGCGCCGGCGCACGCTGGGAAGGGCGCTGCTGTGGCGCATGGGCTTCCTGCTGCTGTCGGCCCTGATCGCCTTCGGCGGGGCGATGCTGTCCTTCCAGGAGATGTCCTCGCTGATGCGCAACCAGCGCGAGGTGCGCTACCTGGCCACCCCCGGCAACGTCCTGCTCGGCCTGCCCAAGGCGCTGCGCGGCGACAACCCGATCCAGCGCGCCCCGAAACTGCCGATCGGGACCGATGCCAAGGCCACCCCGCGCGCGGTCGGCAGCCGCCCGCGCCTGTTGGTGATCGTGATGGGCGAAACCGCACGCGCACAGAACTGGGGCCTCAATGGCTATGCCAAACAGACCACGCCGGAGCTGGCCCAAGCCGGAGTGATCAATTTCCCGGACATGCATTCGTGTGGCACCAGCACCGAAGTCTCCCTGCCCTGCCTGTTCTCGCCCTACGGACGCCACGACTACGACGAAAAGAAGATCCGTGCGCACCAGTCGCTGCTGCACGTGCTGGATCACGCCGGCATCGCCACGCTGTGGCGCGACAACCAATCCGGTTGCAAGGGCGTGTGCGAGGGCCTGGAAATGCAGCCGCTGGATGATGCCAAACACCCGACGCTGTGCGCCAACGGGCGCTGCATGGACGAGATCCTCATCGACGATCTAGCCACCCAGGTCCGCGCCAGGCCCGGTGACCGCGTGGTGGTCCTGCACCAGCTGGGCAACCATGGGCCGAGTTACTTCGAACGCTATCCGGCGCGCTTCCGCCGCTTCACCCCGACCTGCGATACGCCGGACCTGGGCAAGTGCAGCCGCGAGCAGATCACCAACAGTTACGACAATGCGCTGCTGTACACCGATCACCTGCTCTCGCGCACGATCGGCACACTCAAGGGCATGGACGACTACGACACGGCGATGATCTATCTCTCCGATCACGGCGAGTCGCTTGGCGAGAAAGGCCTTTACCTGCATGGCGTGCCCTACGCGATCGCCCCGCAGGAACAGACCCGGGTACCGATGACGATGTGGTTCTCGCCCTCGTTCGCGGCCAACCGCGGGCTCAACCTGGCCTGCGTGCGGGCGCGCGCGGGCAAGTACACCGACCACGACAATCTGTTCCCGTCGGTGCTGGGGCTGATGCAGGTCAAGACATCGGTGTATGAGCGTGACCGGGATCTGTTTGCTGGGTGCGAGGTTTGAGGACGTCCGCGCTTTGGTGATGGTCCAGCGTCCGGGGCGGAAAATCGCCCGCTTTTCGCCTTCCAGTTGAGGCGAAGCAGGCCATACCGTGGCGGGACCGTGCTGCCCTGCCCCTTGCGGTGTGCCCGGCGCTTCACTAGCCTTCGCCGGTCTGTCACCACCCAAGGATGTGCCCGTGAACCACCGCCCGCTCCTGCTGGCCCTGGCAGTCAGTGCTGCCGCACTGACGCTGGCGGCCTGCCAGAAGGAACCGTCCCCCACCGATGCACCGGCCACGGGCACCACCCAGTCCAAGGAAACCGCGGACCAGTTCATCGCCCGCGTCAACGCCGAGTACAAAGCCATGTACCCGGAAATGACCTCGGCCCAGTGGCTGTCTTCGACCTACATCAATGACGATTCCGAGCGCGTCGCGGCCAAGGCCAACGAACGCTGGCTGACCGTGCTCAACGGCTGGATCGCCCAGGCCGGCCAGTACGACGGCCAGCCGATGAGCGAAGACACCAAGCGCCAGATCCACCTGCTCAAGCTGATGACCTCCATGCCCGCCCCGCGCGACCCGGCCAAGCTCTCCGAGCTGACCCGCATCGCCAGCCGCATGGAAGGCGCCTATGGCTCGGGCAAGTACTGCACCGACGAAACCAACCCGCAGAGCTGCCGCCAGCTCGGCGACCTGGAGCAGGTGCTGGCCCGCAGCCGCGACTACGACAAGCAGCTCGACGCCTGGCAGGGCTGGCATGGCACGACCAAGCCGATGCGCGCCGATTACCAGCGTTTCGTCAGTCTGGTCAACGAAGGCGCCAAGGAAATGGGCTTCGCCGATGCCGGCCAGATGTGGCGCAGCGGCTATGACATGCCCGCCGACCAGATCGGCCCGGAAACCGACCGCTTGTGGGACCAGGTCAAGCCGATGTACGAGCAGCTGCACTGCTACGCACGCACCAAGCTCGATGCGACCTATGGCAAGGACAAGGCCGAGGTCAATGGCGGCCTGATCGCCGCGCACCTCACCGGCAACATGTGGCAGCAGGACTGGTCCAACCTGTGGGACCAGCTGGAACCGTATCCCGGCGCCGGCAACCTGGACATCACCGCCGCGCTGGAAAAGCAGTACCAGACCAACCTGAGTGGCGCCCTGGCCAAGGCCGGCAGCGGTGCCAACGTCGAAGCGCTGTACAAGGCGCAGCGTGAGGCCGAACTGCGCACCGCCAAGCAGATGACCGAGCGCGCGCAGGATTTCTACGTCTCGCTGGGCATGCCGGCGCTGCCGAAGTCGTACTGGGACAAGACCCAGTTCATCAAGCCGCTGGACCGTGACGTGGTCTGCCACGCCAGCGTGTGGGACATGAACATGGACGGCGACGTGCGCACCAAGATGTGCATCAAGCCGAACGAAGAGAACTTCACCACGATCTACCACGAGCTGGGCCACATCTATTACGACCTGGCCTACAACCCGCTGCCGCCGTTGTTCCAGGGCGGTGCCAACGATGGCTTCCACGAAGCGATCGGCGACACCATCGTGCTGGCGATGACCCCGCAGTACCTCAACTCGATCGGCCTGGTGGACACGCCGCAGGAAAGCCGTGAGGCGACCATCAACGCGCAGATGCGCATGGCCCTGAGCGGCGTGTCGTTCCTGCCGTTCGGCCTGATGATCGATCGCTGGCGCTGGGGCGTGTTCGACGGCTCGATCACCCCGGACCACTACAACCAGGCGTGGTGGGACCTGAAGGCCAAGTACCAGGGCGTGGCCCCGGCCAGCGCGCGCGGTGAGGAATTCTTCGACGCGGGCGCCAAGTACCACGTGCCGGGCAACACCCCGTACACCCGCTACTTCCTGGCGCGCATCCTGCAGTTCCAGTTCTACAAGGGCCTGTGCGACGCCTCCGGTTACAAGGGGCCGCTGCACCAGTGCAGCTTCTACGGCAACAAGGAAGCCGGCCAGAAGTTCTGGGCGATGCTGAGCAAGGGCGCCAGCCAGCCGTGGCAGGCGACGCTGAAGGAAATCACCGGCGGCGACAAACTCGATGCCGGCCCGATGATCGAGTACTTCACCCCGGTCAACGAGTGGCTCAAGCAGCAGAACCAGGGCCAGATGTGTGGCTGGCAGGTGCCGGCCAGCACGACGGCCGCGGCCGCGGCGGCGCCGGCAACGACCAAGCAGTAATCCAACGCGCAACCCTGGCAATCAGGAAAGGCCGACAGCGATGTCGGCCTTTTTCTTTGCTTCCGCCCCGTCCGCTCATCCGCGCAACGCGTGAGCCGGTTCACAGTCCGTGCTCGCGGGCCTCTCGCCAAGCATTGCGTGAAAAAGTGATCCAATGCGATAGACAGGTCCGATGCAGTTCAAGCTTCCACAACGTCATGCAGAACGCGACACGTGATGCCGGTGTGTGAGCGTTACGGTCAGTGCTCGTTCCCTTGCGCTGGATTGCCCATGACCCGTCACACCCTTCTGGCCGCTGCGGTGCTGGCCGTACTTGGCTGCGCCACGGCCCACGGCAGCAACACCGCCTTCGCCGTCACCCGCGCCGCCTCGGCGGATGCCGACTCCCGCCCACCGCTGCGCACCGCCGCCATGCCCGCCGCCAGCGATACCTACGACCCGACCCAGACCTACGTCGCCGGCTGCGTGGTGATCTTCCAGTCGCGCTATTTCAAGGCGAAATGGTGGGTCAACGTCGGCGAATCGCCCGCGGCCATCGACCCGGCCCAACCATGGCTCTCGCCTTGGGAAGAGATTGCCGAAACCGCTCCCGGCTGTGACGATGACACCGGCGGTCCGGGCCCCGGCGGCCCCGATCCGCTTGACCCGGTCGAGATCCCGCTGAGCCAGCTGCTGGCCGACGAGGCCCGCCTCACCGACTTCCCGTTGATGCAGCAGACGCTGGCATCGATTCGTACCTTGCCCAACACCCAGGTCCAGGCCGTCGAGCCACTGCGCGCGGCCAACCCCGAGAACGTGCGCCGGGTCGAAGCGCTGCTGGATGCCGCGCAGTTCGACTCCCTCTTCCCGATGCGGGCACCGGAGTACACCTACCGGGGCTTCCTGCAGGCGTTCGCCAAGTTCCCGGCGATCTGCGCCTCCTACACCGATGGCCGTGATGCCGACGCCATCTGCCGCAGGACGTTGGCAACGATGGTGGCGCACTTCGCGCAGGAGACGGGCGGCCACGATGCGCACAGCCCGATTCCCGAGTGGCGCCAGGCGCTGGTGCACGTCCGTGAGATGGGCTGGAGCGAGGAAACGCCCGATGGCTACGCAGGCGAATGCAACCCGGCCACCTGGCAGGGCCAGACCTGGCCGTGTGGTGTGTTCGAGAGCGGCCCTCACGCCGGCCGCTTCAAGAGCTACTTCGGGCGGGGCGCCAAGCAGCTGTCCTACAACTACAACTACGGACCGTTCTCCGATGCGATGTTCGGCACCGTGCGCACCCTGCTCGACCAGCCCGAGCTGGTAGCCGATACCTGGTTGAACCTGGCCAGCGCCGCGTTCTTCTACATGTATCCGCAGCCGCCCAAGCCCTCGATGATGCATGTGATCGACGGCACCTGGCAGCCCAACGCACGGGACCTCGCCAATGGTCTGGTGCCCGGCTTCGGGGTGACCACACAGATCATCAATGGTGGTGTGGAATGCGGTGGCAGCACCGAGCACCTGCAGTCGCAGAACCGGATCACGTACTACCGGGCCGCGGCGGCTCACTTCAACGTCCCGGTGCCGGGCAATGAAGTGCTGGGCTGCAAAGGCATGAAGCAGTTCGATGAGGGCGGCGCTGGCGCTCTGCCGATCTACTGGGAAGAAAACTACGATTGGCACGAAGGCAACGTCGGCGGCAAGAGCTACCAGTGCAAGCTGGTGACCTACCAGACGCCGTACTCGGCGCTCAAGCCCGCCGATTACGTGAAATGCGTCATCGACAAGTTCGATAACGTGGACGTGATCGACGACCTGCGCGGTCGCTGAGGGACGACGGGGCGGCGCGGGTGCGCCGCCCCGTGTTGTTTCAGGACGCCGGCTTCAGCTGGGCGGCCAGTTCCACTTTGAACTGCTCGAAGTCCATGCCGTCGGCCTTGGCTTCGGCGTGCGCCGCGTCTTTGAGCGCGTCCGAATACACCAGGCGCACCGGGGTGCCCTGGCGTTCGTGCAGTTCAGCGGCCTGCATGATCAGGGCCAGCACCCGCGCTGCACTGGGGGTCTGGCCGGCGATACGGCCGTCCATGCCCAGCACCCACTCACCATCCCGCCGGACAATGCCGGCCAGCAGCGTGCGCTGCTGGTCGCGCAGCTCGGCATGCGGCTCAACCGGCGTGGCGTTGGCCTGCTCACGGTTGGCGGCCTGGGTTTCACGGCGCCGGCGGATGTCGCGGCGCAGTTTGGAGGTGGTCGACATGGGGAAATCCGGACTGCGGCAAAGTGCCAAGGATACCGCACGGGCCCCGGCGGGCCCGTTCTGAAGCGGCTGCGGCCGGCTCAATCCAGGACCTTGCCGTGCCGCCAATAGCCCATGAAGGTGATGGCCTGGCGGTCGATCCCACAGGTTTTCACCAGGTGCCGGCGGATCGCCATCACCGCGCCGGCCTCGCCGGCGACCCAGGCATACAGCCCGCCACCCGCTGCACTGGCCTGCTCCCACAGGATGTCCTGATCGATGTCGATCTCGGCCAGTTCCTGCTCACCATGGCGCGGACCGGAGGGACCGATCCGGGCCCGTACCGCGTCCTGCAGCCGCTGACCATGCGCGGCGCCCTCGCGGGCCAGCCAGAACAGCTGCGCACCGGGCGGTGCCTGCAGCGGCAGCACATCCGCTTCGTGCTCCACCTCCAGGAAGGCCTGCACCTCCGGCGGCTGCGGCCACTGCGCCAGGCCTTCCAGAATGCCGGCCACGGCTGGCAGCGCAGTGTCATCGGCCACCAACAGCACGCGCTTCACCTGCGCCGGCGGCTTCCACTCGTAGCCCTCGCTGCTGGCTTCAACCCGCGCATCCGGCGCCAGCAGGCCGACCCGATCGCCGACACGTGCCTGCATGGCCCAGCGCGAGGCGGGGCCGGTCTCGCCGTGCAGCACGAAATCGATATCAACTTCGCCCACGTCAGGGCGCAGCGCACGGAGGGTGTAGGTGCGCATCGGCGCACGCTCTGTGTCGGGCAGCGCGCGATAACGCGCGTACCAGTCCTCGCCCTGCGGCACCTCGGGGGCTGCCTGGCCGGCGAGCGGGAAGAACACCTTGATGCGCTGATCCGGCCCGTCGGTCTTCATGTTGGCCACATCGGGCGCAGCGAAGACCATGCGGGTCAGCGACGGAGAGAGAACAGTGCGCTGCTTGAGCGCGACATCGAACAGGCGGTAGGTCTGCTGGGCAGCCATGCAATCACCCTGAATTGCGGCGGACGCGGCGTCCGCAGGGGAGCGTATTGGCTGTCGTGGAGCACGAACTGGCTGGCGAAGGCACAGGATACGCCGCAGTCGCACAATGGCAATGCCGCCACGCCTGCGTTGTGTGGAGGCGTGGGATGCATGCCGCTCACTCGATGGGCGTGAGCAGGTCGCGGCGGCGTTCGCAGCGCCGCTCCCAGTACCAGAAGCTGCCACCGATGGCGAAGAAGGCCGCGTAGCCCAGCGCCAGATGCAACGGGCTGCTGCTGAGCATCGGCGAGACCACACCGGCCACCACCGTGTTGATCATCAGCTGGATGAACATCTGCATGGACGAGGCCAGGCCGCGCTGGTGCGGATACATGTCCAGCACGGCCAGCGCCAGGATCGGGAAGATCAGCGCCATGCCGACACCGCCCAGGAAGATCGGCATCACCGCCCACGGCAGCGCGATCTGCGGCACCGACACGACATAGCCGAAGTTCAGCAGCGCCGAAACCGCGCACAATGCAAAGCCGATCGCGATCTGCCGCTGCGGCACGATCCGCCCGGCCATGCGGCCGGACAGGAACGAACCGACCGTCATGCCGCCGATGGTGGGAATGAACAACCACGCAAAGCCGCCCTCACCCAGCTGCAGGTGCTGCATCACGAACACCGGCGCGGAGGCGATGTACAGGAAGATGCCGGAGAAGTTGAACGCACCGGCCGCGGCCAGGCGCAACAGGCGCGGGTTGGAGCCCATGCGCGCATAGCTGCGCAGCAGCTCACGCATCGACAGCGGCGTGCGTGCTTCCTCCGGGTGGGTTTCCGGCAGCCACTTGCCCGTGGCCAGCAGCAGGACCACGCCGAACAGCACCAAGAACCAGAAGATCAGCGGCCAGTCGCCCCCGCCGAGCAGGATCCAGCCGCCGATGATCGGCGCA
This sequence comes from Stenotrophomonas sp. PUT21, assembly GCF_052232875.1. Classification (NCBI taxonomy): domain Bacteria; kingdom Pseudomonadati; phylum Pseudomonadota; class Gammaproteobacteria; order Lysobacterales; family Lysobacteraceae; genus Stenotrophomonas; species Stenotrophomonas sp. PUT21. The sequence goes on from NZ_CP197645.1 coordinate 2,821,008, forward strand.
ATCGCCGGGGCGACGCCGAAGATCATCGATACCTGGCTCATCAACCGCTGCGCGTCGGCACCGTGGTACAGATCGCGGATCACCGCGCGGCCGACGATCACGCCGACACCGGCCGTCACGCCCTGCAGCGCACGGAACACGAGCAACGTGGTCATGTCGCGCGACAGCGCGCAGCCGATCGAGGCACCGATGAACAGCACCAGCCCGCCGATGATCACCCGCTTGCGGCCGAACGCATCCGACAGCGGGCCGTGCGCCAGGCTCATCAGGCCATAGAACAGCAGGTAGACGCTGATGGTCTGCTGCACTGCGACCTGGTCCACCTGCATGCGGTCGCCCAACAGCAGGAAGGCCGGGAATATGGTGTCGATCGAGAACGGACCGAACATCGCCAGGCCTGCGAGCAGCAGGGCCAGACGGCGGGTCGAGGGTGAGGCGGGCGTCATGCGGGCTTCCGTCAGCGGCCATGCGCACTGCACGGCGGGCGCCTGGCCCGGAACGGGCGGCGCCAGATGAATACGAGGATCCAGTGATCATAGGCCTTTGCCGCCCCCGGCACCATGCCCGGGCGCGCTTTCCCGGCGCTGCGCGGCCCCGTATTCATGTGCCGGAAAGGCCCAGTGGCCGAAAGCGCTGGGCTATAATCGCCTGGCTACATGGTGGGAGAAGCGGACACCCGCTGCCGAAGGCGCAACGCCCGTAATCGCTCAGGCCCGATACCACCCGTACCAAAACTCTGGAGAGACCGGCGAGTGCCGGCGCCGAAGGGGCACGAAGCACGCCGATGCGCGCTTCCAAACTCTCAGGCAAAAGGACAGAGGGGCACCCAGGAAGACCGCAAGGTCCGGTGGATCGCTGTCGCCCGCGACGCGCCCTGGCCCGGCCGCCTTCCGAACGTGCGTGCCCACTCTCCGAGATGCCAGCCATGTCCCAGAACACCCCTACCCTGCGCGAGCTTGAACACAGCCACGCGTTCGTCGAACGCCACATCGGCCCCAACGACGCCGAAATCGCGCAGATGCTCGACGTGGTCGGCCACACCTCGCTGGACGCGCTGACCGATGCGATCGTCCCGGCCGGGATCAAGTCGCCGGCCCCGCTGGCCCTGCCCGAATCGCTGACCGAAGTGCAGGCACTGGCCAAGATCCGCGCCATCGCCGACAAGAACCAGGTGTTCCGCACCTTCATCGGCCAGGGCTACTACGGCACGCTCACCCCGAACGTCATCCTGCGCAATGTGCTGGAAAACCCGGCGTGGTACACCGCCTACACCCCGTACCAGGCCGAGATTTCGCAGGGCCGCATGGAAGCACTGATCAACTTCCAGACCCTGTGCGCGGACCTGACCGGCATGGAGATCGCCAACGCCTCGCTGCTGGATGAAGCCACCGCCGCCGCCGAAGCGATGACCCTGGCCAAGCGTTCGGCCAAGTCCAAGTCCGATACCTTCTTCGTGCACGACGCCGTGCACCCGCAGACGCTGGAACTGCTGCGCACCCGCGCCGAGCCGATGGGCATCGTGCTGCGCGTGGGCACCCCGGCCGAGGCGATGGAAGCCGAGGCCTACGGCGTGCTGCTGCAGTACCCGGACACCTTCGGCCATATCGGCGACTACAAGGCGCTGGCCGATGCCGTGCACGCCCGTGGCGGCCTGGTCGCGGTGGCCACCGATCTGCTTGCATTGACCCTGATCGCCGCCCCCGGCGAATGGGGCGCGGACATCGTGGTCGGCAACTCGCAGCGTTTCGGCGTGCCGTTCGGCTTCGGCGGTCCGCATGCCGCCTTCATGGCCTGCCGCGACGCGTACAAGCGCTCGATGCCGGGCCGCCTGATCGGTGTCTCGGTCGATGCGCAGGGCAATGCCGCCTACCGCCTGACCCTGCAGACCCGCGAGCAGCACATCCGCCGCGAGAAGGCCACCTCCAACATTTGCACCGCGCAGGTGCTGCTTGCCGTGATGGCCTCGATGTATGCCGTGTACCACGGCCCGGAAGGCCTGACCCGCATCGCCCGCCGCACCCACCGCCTGGCCAGCATCCTGGCCGCCGCGCTGCGCGGCGCCGGCGTGAATGTCGGCGAGCATTTCTTCGACACCCTGCACGTCAAGGATGTCGACGCCAAGGCGATCCACGCCAAGGCCGCCGCGGCGCGCATCAACCTGCGTGCGATCGACAGCGACGCGGTCGGCATCAGCCTGGATGAAACCACCACCCGCGCCGACATCGTCGCGCTCGGCCAGCTGTTCGGTGCCACCGTCGATGTCGATGCCCTCGACGTCGCCACCGCCGATGCCCTGCCGGCCGGCCTGGTGCGCACCAGCGACTTCCTGACCCACCCGGTGTTCAACACCCACCACAGCGAACACGAACTGCTGCGTTACCTGCGTTCGCTGGCGGACAAGGACCTGGCCATGGATCGCACCATGATCCCGCTGGGCAGCTGCACCATGAAGCTCAACGCCACCGCCGAGATGATTCCGGTGACCTGGCCGGAGTTCGCCAACATCCATCCGCTGGCCCCGGCCGACCAGGCCACCGGCTACAAGGAACTGATCGACGGCCTGGAAGCGATGCTGGTGGAATGCACCGGCTATGACGCGGTCAGCCTGCAGCCGAACTCCGGCGCGCAGGGCGAGTACGCCGGCCTGCTGGCGATCCGCGCCTACCACCGCTCGCGCGGCGAAGGCCATCGCGACGTCTGCCTGATCCCGGATTCGGCGCACGGTACCAACCCGGCCTCGGCGCAGATGTGCGGCATGAAGGTCGTGGTGACCAAGACCGATGCCAACGGCAATGTCGATCTGGACGACATCCGCATCAACGCGGAGAAGTACAGCGACCGCCTGGCCGCGCTGATGATTACCTACCCGTCCACGCACGGCGTGTTCGAGGAAGAGGTGGTGGAGATCTGCGAGATCGTGCACAAGCACGGCGGCCAGGTGTACACCGACGGCGCCAACATGAACGCCCTGGTCGGCGTGGCCAAGCCCGGCAAGTGGGGCTCGGACGTCTCGCACCTGAACCTGCACAAGACCTTCTGCATCCCGCACGGCGGCGGCGGCCCGGGCGTGGGCCCGTGTGCGGTCAAGTCGCACCTCGCCCCGTTCCTGCCCAAGGTGCTGGGCGGCGAAGGCGATGTCGGCATGGTCAGCGCGGCCAGCTTCGGCAGCGCCTCGATCCTGCCGATCAGCTGGATGTACATCACGCTGATGGGCACCGCCGGCCTGCGCAAGGCAACCCAGGTCGCCCTGCTCAACGCCAACTACATCGCCAAGCGCCTGGCCCCGCACTTCAAGACCCTGTACACCGGCCGCAACGGCCTGGTGGCACACGAGTGCATCCTGGACGTGCGTCCGCTGGAGAAGACCTCCGGCATCGGCGCCGAGGACGTGGCCAAGCGCCTGATCGATTTCGGCTTCCATGCCCCGACCCTGAGCTTCCCGGTCGCCGGCACGCTGATGGTGGAACCGACCGAAAGCGAATCCCTGCACGAACTGGACCGCTTCATCAACGCGATGATCCAGATCCGCGAAGAGATCGCCGCGATCGAAGACGGCCGCCTGGACCGCGAGGACAACCCGCTCAAGCACGCCCCGCACACCGCTGCGGTGGTGTCGGCCAGCGAGTGGTCGCACGCCTACCCGCGTGAGCTGGCGGCCTTCCCGCTGGCCAGCCTGCGCCAGCAGAAGTACTGGCCGCCGGTGGCGCGCGTGGACAACGTCTACGGCGACAAGAACGTGATGTGCGCCTGCATCCCGGTCGATGCGTACAAGGAAGACGAGGGCGTGGAGGTCTAAACCTCCCTGCCCTGACGCAGCAACAAACGGCCCGCGCAAGCGGGCCGTTTTTGTCATGGGGTGCGGCCGACTACCCGCTCCCGGCTCCCGGCTCACGCGCGCCTTGGAGGAGAGCCGCCCTCAGATTCTGCAGGCTGGGCGGGGGTGTGTGGGTTCGCAGGACACGCCGTGAATCCGTCCATGGAGGCTCATGTCGCGCCATCCATGGCGCTCAGGTCCCGCCAACCCACACACCCCCGCCCTCGACAGTGGGTCGGCTGCCTCTGGAAAACCAAACGCAATCCCCGTGCAGCGGAGGCGAGCAACAACACCTCATGCCGTCATCGGACGGTTGTCCATAGCGTCAGCATCGGCGTCGAACATTCAACGCTCACGGCTCGTTGCTCAGCACCAAAAGCGCATTTCGCATCGCGCACTCGGCGTCGAACTCTGAGCTTCGAACTTTGAGTTGCGAGTTGCGAGTTGCGAGTTGCGAGTTGCCAGCATCAGTGCATCGAGCATCGCAGCACCAGTTCGGCTGCGGCCTGCGCTCTGCTTTGGACCTTTCCTCGTCCACCAGCCCCCTGTCAAAGGGTGGGCACGGGTGGCTTGGCGGGACCGTGTGTTGCCATGAATGGCAACACACGAGCTTACATGGACGTACTTGCAGCGGGTCCCGACAACCCACCCGTGCCCGCCCCAACCAGCGGAGCCCAAACCCTGCGGCTGTTGGCTGTTGGCTGTCAGCTCTCAGCTGTTGGCTGTAGCCCGCATCCGGCGCGCAACCTCACTACTGGCCGCGATCACCGCCGTCAGCACCGCCATCGACAGGAACTGCACCCGCGTGTGCGCCTCGGACAACAACAGACCGAAAATCACCGCCAACACCCCCAACCCGAACACCGTCAGATACGGATACCCCGCCATCCGGAACGGCAACCGCGTCCCATCCCGGTTCGCCCGATGACGCAGAATCAACTGCGACAACAACGAAATCGTCCACACCAGCAGACACGTCGAGCCCACGATGTTGAGCAGCACCGGCAGCACCCTGTCCGGAAACACCAGCTCCATCACCGTCGCCGCGAAACCGAACAGCACACTGGCCAGCACCGCGATGATCGGCACCTGGCGCGGATCGGTCCAGCCCAGCACCGCCGGCGCCTCACGGCGCTGCGCCAGCGAATACATCATCCGTGATGCGCCATACAGATTGGCATTGAGCGCCGACAGCAGCGCGATCACCGCGATCAGCGTGATCGCCGTCGCCGCGCCCGGAATCCTGGCCGCTTCCAGCACCGCCGCGAACGGCGACCTGAGTGCCTCGCTGGTCCACGGCACCACCGCGATGATCACGCTCAGCGAGCCGATGTAGAACACCAGGATGCGCCAGGCCACGGTGCGGATCGCACGGGCGATGCTGCGCTCGGGGTCTTCGGTTTCGGCCGCGGCCACCGCCACGATCTCGGTGCCGCCGAAGGCGAATATCACCACCAGCAGCGCCGCGCCGATCCCGGCCAGGCCCTTGGGCATGAAGCCACCGTGCTCGGTGAAGTTGCGCAGGCCCGGCGAGGCCACGTCCGGCAGCCAGCCCATCAGCAGCGCCACGCCGATCAGGATGAAGCCGACGATCGCGGCCACTTTCAGGATCGCGAACCAGAACTCGAACTCGCCGAAGTTTTTCACCCCGAGCAGATTGATCGCGGTGAAGAACAACATGAAGGCCAGCGCCGCCATCGGCACCGGGATCGCCGGCCAGACCGTGGCGAGCAGGCCGGCCGCACCGACCGCTTCAGCGGCAATCACGATCACCAGCTGCACCCACCACAGCCAGCCCACCGTGGCACCGGCAGTGGCGCCCATGGCGTCGGCGGCGTAGACCGAAAACGCGCCACTGGTCGGCTTGGCCGCGGCCATTTCGCCCAGCGCGTTCATCACGATGATCACCAGCGCGCCGGCGACCAGATACGACAGCAGGACCGCCGGGCCGGCGGCCTGGACGCCTACCCCGGAACCGAGGAACAGGCCGGCGCCGATCGCGCTGCCCAGGCCCATCATGATCAGCTGGCGGGGCTTGAGCGCGTGCCCTAGGCGGGTATCGGCGGGCGGAGTGACAGGAGCCGGAGTCTGGGATGCGGGCATCGGAATCGATTGGCGGGCAACAAGTGCGACACCATACCCTGTCGACCGCGCGACGGCATAGGCCGGAAGCCCCACCCCGCCTCAGCCGGCGGCGCGCTCGCCGATCTGGGCACGGTAGGCCCGCGGCGACAGCCCGACCTCGGCCTTGAACTTGCGGGTGAACGCACTCTGGTCGGTGAAGCCACAGGCCTGGCCGATGCTGGCAATGCTGTCCGGGCCATGCAACAGGTGCACCGCCATCTGGATGCGCAGGCGGGTGAGGACCTGCTGGGGGGTCATCTGGAATACCTTGCGGAAGGTACGCTCCAGCTTGGAGAGCGAGAACCCGGTGATGTCCAGCAGGGTCTGCATGCGCACGTTTTCGGCGTAATGCGCATTCAGATGGGCCAGGGCCAGGCGCAGCTGTTCGTACTGGGTGCCCAGGCTGTCCTTCTGGCCCAGGTCGCGCGAGATCCCGATCAATCCGCGGATCTGCCCCTCCACCAGCAGCGGCCGCTTGCAGGTCAGGCACCAGCCCGGCTCGCGGTTGGCGAACAGATGCAGCTCCATCAGGTTCTCGATCACCTTGCCGGCCAGCACCTGCTCGTCCTGGGTGGCGTAATCGGCCCCCAGCCCGGTCGGATAGATCTCCGCCGCAGTCCGCCCGATCACCTCCTTGCGCGACTTCAGGCCCAGCCGGCGCAGCATGGTCTGGTTGATATGCGTATACCGCCCGTCGCGGTCCTTCATGAAGAACAGGACGTCGGGGATCGCATCAAACAGGGCTTCGATGTCGGCGGGTTCAACGCGCATGCGGCTGGAAAGAACAGGGGAATGACGCGACCAAGGATACCTGCACGCGCGCGCCTCACCCAGCGCCGGCGCCCCGCATGTGAAGCGCGGGTGCAAGCAGCGCCGCATTTTCGCACCCGCGATTAACGCCCCGCCCGCCAGTGTGAGGTGATCCCCCTTCCCGCCAGCTCCCGGAGTCGCCTCATGGCCGCCAGCAAGAAAAGCACGAAGAATGCCCCCGCCCCCGCCGCCGATGTCCGTGGCGAAGGGGATGAACTGCACCAGCGTGCGGGCAATGGCCATCCCGCATTGACCACCAACCAGGGCATTCCGGTCGGTGACAACCAGAATTCGCTGCGGGCCACCCCTCGCGGGCCGACCCTGCTGGAAGACTTCATCCTGCGCGAGAAGATCACCCACTTCGACCATGAGCGCATCCCCGAGCGCATCGTGCATGCGCGCGGCAGCGCCGCGCACGGGTATTTCGAACTGACCCGCTCGCTCGGCGAATACACCCGGGCGCGGATCCTCAGCGAGGTGGGCGTGCGCACCCCCCTGTTCACCCGCTTCTCCACGGTGGCCGGCGGTGCCGGCTCGGTCGATACCCCGCGCGACGTGCGCGGCTTCGCGGTCAAGTTCTACACCAAGGAAGGCAACTGGGATCTGGTCGGCAACAACATCCCGGTGTTCTTCATCCAGGATGCGATCAAGTTCCCCGACCTGATCCATGCGGTGAAGATGGAGCCGGACCGCGCCTTCCCGCAGGCAGCCAGCGCGCACGACACCTTCTGGGATTTCGTCTCGCTGATGCCCGAATCGATGCACATGATCATGTGGGCGATGAGCGACCGCACGATCCCGCGTTCGCTGCGCACCATCGAAGGCTTCGGCATCCACAGCTTCCGGCTGATCAACGATGCTGGCGAGTCGACCTTCGTCAAATTCCACTGGCGGCCGAAGCTGGGCATCCAGTCCACCGTGTGGGACGAGGCGGTGAAGCTGCAGAGCGCGGACAACGATTTCCACCGCCGCGACCTGTTCGAGGCGATCACCGCCGGCAACTTCCCCGAGTGGGAGCTGGCGGTGCAGCTGTTCACCGAGGAACAGGCCGAGGCCTTCCCGTTCGACCATCTGGACTCGACCAAGATCATCCCGGAATCGCTGGTACCGCTCACGGTGATCGGGCGCATGGTGCTCGACCGCTGGCCGGACAACTTCTTCGCCGAAACCGAACAGGTCGCCTACTGCCCGGCCAACGTGCCGCCGGGCATCGACTTCAGCAACGATCCGCTGCTGCAGGGCCGCCTGTTCTCCTATCTGGATACCCAGCTCAGCCGCCTGGGCGGCCCGAACTTCCATCAGATTCCGGTCAATGCCCCCAAGTGTCCGTTCGCCAATCACCAGCGCGACGGCCACATGCAGATGAACATCCCCAAGGGCCGGGTCGCCTACGATCCCAGTTCGCTGCAAGGCGACAGCCCGCGTGAGACCGCCGATGGCTTCCCCAGCCATGCCACCGCCCCGGATGACGGCCGCAAGGGGCGCGTGCGCGCAGACAGCTTCGCCGATCACTACAGCCAGGCCCGGATGTTCTTCCGCAGCCTGGAAGCGCCGGAGCAGGCGCACCTCGCCTCCGCACTGGTGTTCGAGCTGTCCAAGGTGGAAACGGTCAAGGTCCGCGAGCGCACGGTGAGCCACCTGCGCAACATCGATGAATCCCTGGCCAAACGGGTCGCCGATGGCCTGGCGATGCCCGCGCTGCCCGAGCCGGCCGCCACGCAGACCCCGGCGCAGGATTTCCCGAAGGCGCCCGAGGTACGGATCATCGGCCGCACCAAGGACCTGCTCACCGGCCGCTGCATCGGCATCCTGTTCGACGAAGGCTCCGATGCGGCCCTGATCGCCAACCTGCGCAAGGCCGCCGACAAGGCCGGGGCCAGCGTGAAGCTGGTCGCACCGAAGATCGGTGGCGCCAGGCTCAGCGATGGCAAGACGCTCGCCGCGGACGGCCAGTTGGCCGGCACGCCGTCGGTGGTGTTCGATGCGGTCGCCGTGGTGCTCAGCAGTGATGCCGCCAAGAAGCTGAGCAAGGAATCGGCCGCGATCGATTTCGTCAGCGATGCCTGGGCCCACCTCAAGGCGATCGCCGCCGACGACGGCGCACAGGCGCTGTTGAAGGTCGCCCGGGTCGGCAACGATGCCGGGGTGGTCGAGGCCGAGGACGCAAAGGCCTTCCTTGCTGCCGCCGCTACGCGCCAGTGGGCCCGCGAACCGAAGGTGCGCACGCTCGCCTGAGCGGCGCCACCTTCGTCACCAGACAGGAGCATGACCATGCCGCGCGGTGATAAATCCAGCTATACCGACAAGCAGAAGCGCACAGCCGAGCACATCGAGGAAAGCGAGAAAGCGCGGGGCCGCAGCGAGGCCACCGCCGAACGCATCGCCTGGGCCACGGTCAACAAGCAGGATGGTGGCGGGAAGAAGCGCGGCAGTGCGAACAAGACGGCCGCCAAGACCGCGAAGACCTCGCCGACGAAGAAGGCAGCGGTAAAGAAAACCGCTGCCAGGAAGGCCGCTCCGAAAGCAGCGGCCGGGAAGGCCACCAAGAAGACCGTAACGAAGACGGCGAAGAAGGCCGCTGGAAAAACGACAGCGAAAACCGCGGTCAAGAAGACGACAAAGAAAGCGGCGAAGAAGACCGTCGCGAAGCAGGCCACCCGGAAATCCGCATCAACTACCGCCGCCCGGACGCCTGCGAAAAAGACGGCAACCAAGACGGCAACGACCGGCGCCCGCAAGCGAGCGGCCGGCAAGGCCTGACCTGCGCGCACGGCCGGCCGTGCATCTACCGCGTGCTGCCTGAAGCAGCACGCGGCAGAGCGCAGGCGCAGCGCTTACCGTTGCACTGGCACCGTGGACGGCTTGGATGGCGTGACCGTTCCAGGTGCTACCGGTTTCACCGGCAGCGGCATCGACTGCAGCCGGCGGATCGAGCCGATCGGCACGGCTTCGGCCCGCCGTTGTTCGGGCCACCACAGGAACACGAACGCACTGCTGGAGCCCAGCAGTTTCGCAGTGCCGGGCAGCGCGGCCGCGTCTCCCCCGAGCACGACCTGCACCGACGTACCGCCCCTGCCATCGCGGATTTTCTCGGCCGAGCTGAGCGCATACAGCGCCGCGCCGAATGCCATGAAGCAGACCACCGCAATGCACATGCCGGTCAGTGGACGCAACCCGGAGAACTCCCAGTTCATCCACGGCGATTCGGAGAACAGCATCCGCCATCCCCAGTGGCGCGCACGCAGGCGCGCCACCTTGGCCGGGTTGCGCCGCCGCAGGGTTTCCGGCCAGCCCAGCAGCACCGCCAGCAGAGCACCCAGCAGCAGGATCAGGACGTAGGCCGGATCGCGCACTCCTGCGACCAGGAAGTCGCTGACCTGCAGGTAATCCAGGATCGACAGCCGGAACTTGAAATAGAAGAAGTAGCTCGACCACAGCCCCAGCACGGACAGGAATACGTAGCCGGCACTGACCATCAACGCCGGCTCCTGCCGCAGCAGACGCCAGATCACGGCCACCATCGAATCTTCGTTGCCATGCGTGACGGGCAGCAACGACCAATCGGTCGGCGTCTGCTCCGCCGGGACATCCCCGTGACTGCTGCCCTCGTCCCTGTTCCCCATGCGCCCCTCCCCCGTTCGGCAGAGCATCGCGCACTTTGGCGATGGACGGAAGCGGGCGCACCGGGGTCGCGCGGTCGCGGAGACCGCCGTGGCGCCGGGCCTTACTGCACGCTGAAACTTGCCTCCGTGGCGTGCTCGGTCCCTTCGATGCGCAGGTCGATCGAAAAGCGGTCGCACAACCGCTGCACGATCGTCAGGCCCAGCCCGAACCCGGCGCTGCCCTCGCCCTTGGTGAACGGCCGCATGATCGCATCGGGATCGCCTGCCGGCGCGGTATTGCGGACCCGCAGCCGCCCGGCCGCGACATCGATGTACACCTCGCCCGCCCGCGTGTGCGCGAATGCATTGCCGATCAGGTTGGCCAGCAGCATGTGCAGCACCGGGCCAGGCACCGCCAGGCACGCGCTGGCGGGCACATCGACCCGCACCTGCACCGGCTTGCCCTCCAGCAGCGACGCCTGCTCGACCACTACCTGTTCCAGCATCGGCAGCACCGGCTGTGGGGTCGCCTCCTGATCCACGTTCTCTTCGCGGGCCAGCGTGAGCAGGGTGATGACGGTCTGCTCGAGCTGCCGCGCCGAGTGCTGCACATGCTCAAGCTGCTGCCGCCCACGCTCGGACAGACCCGGTTCGCTGGCCAGCTGTTCGGTGGCGCTGCGGATCACCGCCAATGGCGTGCGCAGCTCATGGCTGGCGTCACGGGTGAACGCATGTTCGCGGGCAATGAAGGCGCGCACCCGCCCGCTGAGATCCTCCACGCCGCGGGCGAGCACGCCGACCTCGTCATTCGGGAAGTCACCGGCGAACCCGACCGGCAACCGATCCGGTGCCATCTCATCGACCAGCGCCGCCAGCCTCGACAAGGGTCGCGTGGTGCGTCGGGCCAGCCATGCGCCGGCCAGGACGGCGACCATCACCACGGCCAGTCCGGACCAGGCCAGCAACGCCAGGATCTGGCTGCGCATCGGCCGCACCACCAGTTGCTGGCTGACCTCGGCGACCAGCCACCCCGGCGTGGCGGCCCCTTCCGGCTGCACCGGCCGCAGGTGATAGTGCCGCCCCTGCGTACCGGCGATCTCGCGGCGCCAGGGCTCGGCATCGAAGGTGGCCTTGAGATCGGACGGGAACGTGGCAGGGCTGTCGTGGATCGTCATGAAGGCATTGCGCGGCGGCGACCAGGTACCACGGCTTGCCCGCTGATCCAGCTGCTGCTGCGCTTCCTGTTCGAGCATCGCATCGAAGAAGCGATCTTCAACGCTGTAAACGAACACCGCCACGTACAGGCCGAACAGGCTGGCCACCGCCAGCGCGAACACCGCAAACACCAGCATCAGCCGGTTGCGCAGCCGATGCACCCGTGCCGTCATGCGTCGGCCTCCAGCCTGAAGCCGACATCGTGCACGGTCTTGAGCATCGCCCGCTCGAAGGGCTTGTCCAGCGCCTGGCGCAGCAGGTACAGATGCGAGCGCAGCGGATCCGATGGCGGTGCTTCATCGCCCCAGAGCCGTCGGATCAACTCGCTGCGGGTGACCGTACGCGGCCAGGCTTCGGCAAGCAGCACCAGCAGCCGGTAAGCGGTCTGCGGCAACTCGATCGCCTGCCCACCGCGATACACGGCGCCACTGCGGCGATCAATGCCCAGCGACCCGATGCGCAGCACATGCCCATCGCGTCGTCCGTGTCGATGGGCCAGCGCCAGGCATCGCGCCAGCAGCTCCTCGCCCGCGAATGGCTTGACCAGGTAATCATCGGCACCGGCCTGGAAGCCGACCAGCTTGTCGGCCAGCGTGTCGCGCGCGGTCAGCATCAGGATGGGAATGTGGCGGTCGGCCTGCTCACGCAGATGGCTGCACACACGCAGGCCATCCATGCCCGGGAGGGTGAGGTCCAGCACCAGTACCTCCGGCGGTTCATCCAGCGCCATCTGCAGGCCACTGCGGCCATCGGCGGCGAAGGCCACGCGATGGCCGCGGGCTTCCAGCAGCGTGGCCATGCCGGCGCGCAGGGCCGGATTGTCCTCGATCACCAGGATGTGCAGGCCTTCGTCCATGGGGTCAGCCTTCGATCGTGTCCTTGAGCTGCTTAGCTTCGGCCATGTCCGGGTGGGTTTCCAGCAGTTTGCCGAGCACGCTGCGTGCCTGTGTGACCTCGCCGAGGCGCCAATGCGCCTGCGCGATGCCCAGCGGCAGCTGCGGCTCACTCATGTACGGCGCGGCCAACTGCATGATCGCCAGCGCGTCACGCACCGCTGCGTCGTCCTGCGCGGCCTGCAGCTGGTAGTACCCGAGCACGCCGATCAGCTGGTCGTGATAGCCCGTACGGTTGCTGGCCAGCTCGCGCTTGACCGCCTCCCCCTCACCGGCAAGCAGGCGCTGCACCAGCGCCATGCTGGCCTCGTCACGCCACGGCGTGCGGGCCACCGGCGTGCGACCGGTAGCGCGCACGATCGCCTCGGCGACGGCCGGTGTGGAATACGGGTTCTGCCCGGTGATCAGCCGGCCGTCGACGACCAGCTTGGGCATCATCAGCGGCGCCTGTTCCCAGCGCGCACCGCGCTCGCGCAGCGCCGTCTCCAGCAGGAAGGGAAACTCCTTCGCCCAGCGCTTGCCGAACACCCCTTCCTCGGCATTGGTGAAGCCGGTCATGCGACGTCCGGCCACCAGCAGCGATCCGTCCGCCAGCCGCACGTCCACCAGCGCAGCCGGGCCGTGACACACCGCCGCGATCACGGCGCCGCGGTCATGCATCGTGCCGACCAGACTGCGCAGCGCGGCATCGGCCGGCAGATCGAACATCGCGCCCTTGCCTCCGACCACATAGACCGCCGCATAGTCGGCCGCCCGCAGCGTGGCCGTGGCGCGGGTATCGGCCAGTAGCGCGGTCGCGGCCGGATCAGCGAGGACGCGTGCGTTGAAGGGCTCCTCGGCATTGAACTTGTCGGCCTCCACCGGCCCGCCGCGCGGGCTGGCCACCTGCACGGCCAGGCCGTTGTCGCGGAAGATCAGGTAGGCCTGGGCGAATTCGTCCATCTCGAACCCGGGGCGGCTCTTGCCCTGGTCACGGCCTTCGCCGCTGACCACGATCAGCACCGTATCGGCGGCCGCCGGGCGGGCATGGAGCGAGGGAACGGCCAGCAACAGGGCCAGGACGGCACCGGTACGGCGCAGCAGGGACAGCATCATGGGCAGCATTCCTTGGGTAGGTGGCCCCAGCCTGCCGCGCGGATGTGAATCAGATTTCAAGCCGGCATGGCCGTGCACACAGCTGAACGATCCGGCCGCCGGGCGCTGCGTTGATGGCTCCCTCGGCCCGAAGATGCGAAAATCCCTCCCCCTCCAGGGCAGGCCCCGCGCCAGCCGATTCCCGAGATACCGTGAAGACCCCCCAAGGCTTGCAGGCGCTGATCGACGACGGCGTGATCGATGAAGTGCTCCGCCCGCTCAAGAGCGGCAAGGAAGCAGCGGTATACGTGGTCCGCAGCGGCGACGATGTGCGCTGCGCGAAGGTATACAAGGACATGGCCCAGCGCAGCTTCCAGCAGCGCGTGCAGTATCAGGAAGGCCGCAAGGTCCGTGGCAGCCGCGAAGCGCGCGCCGTGGGCAAGGCCAGCAATTACGGCCGCAAACAGCAGGAAGCGGCCTGGAAGAACACCGAAGTGGAGGCGCTGTACCAGCTGCGCGATGCTGGCGTGCGCGTGCCCGAGCCGTACGGCTACTTCCACGGCGTGCTGGTGATGGAGCTGGTCACCGATGCCGAGGGTTATTCCGCCGCGCGTCTGGGCGAAGTCGAACTCAGCCCGGAACAGGCCCGCGAGTTTCACCAGATCCTGGTCCGCCAGGTCGTGCGGATGCTGTGCTGCGGCCTGATCCACGGCGACCTGTCGCCGTACAACGTGCTGGTCGGCCCGGAAGGCCCGGTGGTGATCGATTTCCCCCAGGTCGTCAGCGCTGCAGGCAACAATGCCGCGCGCACGATGCTGCTGCGTGACGTCAACAACCTCACCGCCTATCTGGGCCGCTGGGCACCGGAACTGCTGGAGACCTGGTACGGCGAAGAGATGTGGGCACTGTTCGAGGCCGGCGATCTGCTCCCGGACAGCGTGCTGACCGGCGCGTTCGAGCAGGATGAAAGCAGCATCGATCTGGATGGCGTCCGCCACGCGATCAACGATGCGCGCGAAGAAGCGCTGATCCGCCAGCAGGGCCGGGAAGCGGCGGAAGAAAACGACGACTGAGTCGACGCCGATGGCGCCCGGCGCCCGGCGCCACCGTGTCGCACGGCCATGCAGAACGCCCCGCAGATGCGGGGCGTTCTGTTTTCCACTCATCCGGCGACGGCTGTCACGCAGCCTGCAGCGCGCCCGGTCGGCCCCGCACGACGTCGGTGCCGGCGATCTTGAACACCGCGACCGATTCGGTCAGTGCCTGCGCCTGCTCTTCCAGCGCGCGGCTGGCGGCCGTGGCTTCTTCCACCAGCGCCGCATTCTGCTGGGTGACCTGGTCCATCTGCACTACGACCTGGTTGACCTGCTCGATACCGGTGGCCTGCTCCTTGGTGGCGGCGGCGATATCGCTCATCAGCTGATTGGTGCGCGCACTGGCCTGGGTCAGCCGGGTGATCGCCGCTTCGGACTGCACGGTCACGCTCAGACCGGTCCTGACCTTGTCGCTGGATTCGTCGATCAACGCCTTGATCTCCTTGGCCGCCGTACCAGCGCGCTGTGCCAGCGTGCGCACCTCGCTGGCCACGACCGCGAAGCCGCGTCCGTTCTCGCCGGCGCGGGCCGCCTCCACCGCGGCATTCAAGGCCAGGATGTTGGTCTGGAACGCGATGCCATCGATCACCGAAGAGATCTCGGAGATCCGCGCCGAAGACTGGTCGATCTCGCCCATCACTGCCGCCATCTGCGCAATCGCCTGCTCGGTCGCCTTCACCGCCGCGCCGGCCGCATTGGCCTCGTGATCGGCCTGGCTGGCCAGTTCGGCGTTCTGC
Source organism: Stenotrophomonas sp. PUT21 (assembly GCF_052232875.1). Lineage (NCBI taxonomy): Bacteria > Pseudomonadati > Pseudomonadota > Gammaproteobacteria > Lysobacterales > Lysobacteraceae > Stenotrophomonas > Stenotrophomonas sp. PUT21. The sequence goes on from NZ_CP197645.1 coordinate 2,836,371, forward strand.
CGGACCGTGGAGGTCAGCTCTTCCATCGAGGCGGCCGCCTCTTCCAGGTTGGCTGCCTGCTGCTCGGTACGTCGCGAGAGATCATTGTGGCCGGCCGCCAGTTCCTGCGCGGCGTCGTTGATGCTCCCGGCCGCGCCCTGGATCTGCTGGACGATACCGGTCAGCTGCACCGCCGTGACGTTGGCATCGTCGCGCATCTGCGCAAAGACCCCTTCGTAGTCGCCCTCCATGCGCGAGGTCAGATCCCCCGTGGAGATCGCCCGCAGCACCAGTGACAGGTCCGCGATGCTGGCCTGCGAACTGGCCATCATGCCGTTGAGCTGGGCCACCATCGCGCGAAACTGGAACTGGAAGCCCGGCTCGTCACCGCGTACCGAGAAATCACCCGCGCGTGCCGCCGATGCCAGGGTTTCGATCTGCTGGTTGATCGCCATCAGGCTGCCCTTGACCGTGGCCATGGTGCTGGTCAGCACGGCCTTCTCGCCCGGGTAGCTGTCCAGATCACGGCTCAGATCGCCGATGGCGTAACGCTGCATCACGTCCACCATATGCAGCTCGACCGCCACGTGTGAACCCACCAGTTCGTTGGTGGCACGGATCATCCGCCCGAAATCGCCGGGGAATGCCGCCTCATCCATGCGGTAGCCCAGCGCGCCGGCCTCGTGCTGCCGTGCCATCTCCAGCTGCGCGTTGATCGCGGCCCGCACGGTCTCGCGCACGGTACCCATCGCGTTGCCCAGCCGGGTGATTTCATCGCGGCCACCGAGGCGGACCTCCTCGGCCAGATCGCCCTTGGCCATCCGTGCGGCAAGCTCCACTGCGCGTGCCAGCGGTGCGGTCAGGCTGCGGCCGATCAACACCGAGGCGGCAATGCCGACCAACAGCGCAATCGCGCCCAGGATCAGCAATCTCATCACGGTCTGCTCGCCGAGACGGATCGCGGCGGCGCCAGCATCACGGCTCTGCGTTTCTTCGTAGGCCACTCCGTTATCCAGGGCGGCGTTCCAGCCATTGGCCGCTTCCTGCACGGCACCGAGAGTGAGCGCCGTCGCTGCGGCGAAATCGCCCTGCCGCATGAGCTCGCCCATCTGCTTGTTGAGTGGCTGGGCCCGACCGCGCCAGGTAGCGATAGCCTCGGCAATGGCCTTTTCATCGTCGGATGCCGGCATGGCCTGATAGGTCTTCCAGCTCGCCTCGTAGCGCGCCACCAGCGCCGCGATACGGGCTTCATCATCGGCCAGGCCATCACCCTGCCGCAGCAGCATCTGGCGCCGCACCACCATCATTTCGTTGTTGGCGTCGAGCATGTCCGAGAGCACCCCCACTTTGGCCATGTTGACCTCGACGACCTGCTGCATGGCCTCTTTCTGCAGGGCACTTCCCTTGGCACCGATGATCACCACCGCCGCTACCAGGACCAGCAGCAGCCCAAAGCCGATCCCCAGCCGCCAGACGACGCTGACGTTGCGCAAACTATCCATGACATCTTCCAAACGAGGTGAGTGCTCCGGTATCGGCGCTGGATGAAGTGCCTTGACCCACCCGGCTGTGAAGGGGTTCACGTAACGCACACCTCACTGACGGAATGCCATTTCTGCCAGGCGCCACGTCACAGTTTTCACGTCGAACGCGCAACCGACGCTGGCATGGTGGATGCACGTTTTCCATGGAGTCACCGATGTCCCTTCGCATGCATCGATTCGCACGCGTCACCGCGCTCGCCCTCGCCCTGTCGTCATCGGGCTGGGCAATGGCGCAGACCGCACCGTCCCCCGCCACTGCCACCGCTCCGGCGAAGGCGCCACTGGAGACGGGCCTGCGTTCGGATCTGCATGCGCAGGTACTACTGGATCGTGCGCACTTCTCGCCCGGGCAGATCGATGGCGAGGTCGGCTCCAATCAGAAACGCGCCGTCTCCGGCTTCCAGGCCGCACGCGGGCTGAAGGTCACCGGCGAACTGGACGACGCCACCTGGCAGGCCCTGCAGCCCGATGCCGCGCCGCCGCTGACGCGCTACACGCTCACCGCAGACGACGTCGCCGGTCCATTCCAGCCGCTTCCAAAAGGCCCCGCCGCACAGTCGAAACTGAAGGCGTTGGGCTTCGGTTCCGTGGAAGAGGCGCTCGGCGAACGCTTCCACGCCTCGCCGGAGCTGTTGAAGACACTCAACCCGGGCGTGGACCTGGGCAAGGCCGGCAGCGTGATCCAGGTGCCGAACATCGCCGTCACGCCGCTGCCCAAGGCGAGCAAACTGGTGATCGACAAATCCGACTCGACGCTGCGCCTGTTCGATGCCGACGGCAAGGTCTACGCGCAGTTCCCGGTGTCGTCGGGCAGCAAGCATGACCCGCTGCCGATCGGGAAATGGAAGATCCTCGGCATCTCCCGCGATCCGACCTTCCACTACAACCCCAAGCTGTTCTGGGATGCCAAGGCGGGTGACAGCAAAGCCGTGCTGCCGCCGGGCCCGAACAACCCGGTCGGCGTGGTCTGGATTGATATCTCCAAGCCGCATTACGGCCTGCACGGCACACCGGAACCGGGCCATGTCGGCAAGACCGAGTCGCACGGCTGCGTACGCATGACCAACTGGGATGCGCTGCAGGTGGCCGACGCGGTGGATGCCTCCGTGCCGGTCGTGATGCAGGAGTAAGCGCATGAAAACCCTGCGACTGCTGGCGGTCGGCCTGGTGCTGGGCGTGGTCGGATACTGGCTGCTGGCCCCGGATCCCTCCGCCAGGCTCGGGGCTGCCGAGCCGGCGAAGGTTGGCTCGGCCACCAGTTCCGCACGTGCCACGCGCGATGTTCCGCCGCCACCGCAGCCGGGCACCGCGCCTGCACCGGTGCAGACCACGCCCCCCCCGCCCGCGCCGGATGCGGGCGGTTCTGCACCCGCACCGGCCGAGGGCGCAGGCGCCTTGCTGCTGCCCGTACAAGGGATCCGTGCCGATCAGTTGCAGGACACCTTCACCGACGCACGCAGCGAAGGCCGCGTGCACGACGCGATCGACATCCTCGCGCCGAACGGCACGCCGGTTCTTGCCGTTGCCGATGGCACGGTGGAAAAACTGTTCGACAGCGTGCGTGGCGGGCTGACCGTCTATCAGTTCGAACCGAGCGGCCGCTACTGCTATTACTACGCGCACCTGGACCGCTATGCCGAGGGCCTGGCGGAGAAAAAGACCATCAAACGCGGCGAGGTGATCGGCTATGTCGGCAGCACCGGCAATGCCAGCCCGGAAGCACCGCACCTGCATTTCGAGATCCATGTACTGGGCCCGGAGAAGCAGTGGTGGAAGGGCGAGTCGATCAATCCGTACCCGGTATTGAAGGGCGCGCCGCTTGCCGCCCAGTGATCAACGTGCAGCGGACGTTGCGTCCCGTATCGCCCGTGCCAGCTCCCAGGCCCGGCCGCGCAGTGCATCCAGCCGCTCGTTGAGTTCGCCCGCGTCGGCTTTCCATTGGAAATGGCCGTTGCTGTAATCCTGGCCCAGCGCGAGATCATTGAACGATCCCATGCCGCCATAGGCGCGCAGCAGGCTCTCCGGCGCGTCGGGGGCGCCCTGCTCGAGCTTGAGCTTGACCCGCTGCATCCAATCCGCCCAGTGGCGCTCCCCGTCGCTACGCAGCATCGCTTCGAGCTCGCTCACCACGGCATGCAGCGCGCAGCTGGCACTGCTCATCGCGAAGGGTGTGTCTCCAGACTCCATTTTGCCCCGGCGGATCGTTGAGAGGCTGCACAGCATGCCATGGCCTCGATAACCGGCGCGATCACGGCGCGCCAAGGGTCGCGGCCGACCAGTAGAACTACTGGCGCGAATCCGGGAATTTGCCGTTGTACCGATCACCGACGCGGCGGACACTGGCCGCTGACGGCACGCCTCGACCACCGCCCCCATTCTGGAGATTACCGTGATGATGCCCGCGCCCCGCGTTGCCCTGCTCCTTCTCTGCGGCGTGGTGGCGGCCGGCACCGCAGCGGCGCAGGAACTGCCCGCCACGGCCGCCGACCGCTTCGCCCTGCTCGATCGCAATGGCGATGGCAGGATCAGCCGGGATGAGTACGACGGCGATGCCTTCTTCCGCGTGCTCGATGCCGACCACAACTACCGGGTGACGGTGGATGAAGTGCAGGCGGTGCTGGGCCCACAACGCGACGGCGAGTTCTCGGCAGCGGAATGGGTACGCATCACTGACCTCAACGGCGACGGCGAACTGAGCGCCGAGGAGATGCGTCGCTCGTCGCAGATGCGCTTCCAGAGCCTGGATGCCAACCACGATGAGAACCTGGAGCTGTCGGAACTGCAGATGGGCGTCGGCCGGCGCTGAAGCCTAACCATTGCATCATCACATCTGCCCGCCTCAATCCCATCAATTACATTGGCGTGAGGGTTGGATGTTCCGAAGGAACAGGAGTATGAAGAACACCATGTGGGTAGTACCGACAATGGATTCAGAAATCACCATCCACCTCCCCAAGTCATTCTTCGGCACGATGTCGCCGAACCCAAGTGTAGTGAACACGACTGTCGAAAAGTAAATGGCCTCAACGCCATTCAATCGCCGGGGAAAATCGGCATCCACTGCACCTGAGACCGGAAAAGCTTGATAATAGAAAGCGTAGACGCCAATCATCAGGATCGCCAGCAATACAAACAAGGCTGCTCCACCTATCAGCTCTTCGTGTTTGATTACCAGGAAGCGATGACAGCTGTAGGCGAGAAGGGCATAGCCTGAAAGTGCAATCCCAATACCACAGAATGTAGCCCATGTTGGCGAGACCCCTTTGAAGAGCCAGGCAGGGAGCAAAGCTACCAAAAATGCGACTAAGCCCAGAATGAAGCGCTTTCGACCTTTAGGATCAACTTCATTGATCCAACTTTCCAATTTTTGCATTCGTCCTTTCATACCCCTCCAGCGAAAAAAACCTGCATCTTTAGCGATGTCTCCTGAGCGCTCGGTAATGATGTAGGCGAGTGAATTCTCCTGACTTTTCCCGGGCTTCGCCCTTCACTGTCGTAGCCTAACCACCATTGCCACTCCAGCCGAGTTCATCGCGTATCTTCCACAGCCAGCTATCCAAGCTTTAGCACATTCTTTCATTAATGCAAGAAGACAAAGAAGCAATTTACGACAACACTTGCCGCATCTAACCGTCTGGAATAAAACACGACATTGCGTCTCAGAAAAGGCCCCGTCTGGGATGAGTGTTTTTTCAGACACGTGGCAGTGCCGGCCGCTACCCTGCACTGCTCGACTTATCAGACGAACGGATCCTCCAGGACCATGGTGTAGCCGGGGCCTTGGCAGGTCGAGAAGATGCTGACCGGACTACCGGCTAGCTCTCCCGTCGCGCAGCTGGCCGCGAGCCGCCGCCGGAAGGTCATTCCCGTGGATGATGCCCTGGATGTTCTCGGTCCAGCCCGCGAACTTCAGATACACCGGCGCATATCCGTCTACGACGACTGCAGGGCCGTGTAACTGCTGCCGGGCACAACCCTGCCCAACGTGGTGCCACTGAGCGGCAGCCATCGGTTAGACATCGCCGGTGGGCGGAGCACCAACAGTCGTGGCTTCACGCGCAGTTGCGTCCAGTTCGGCTGCACGCACAGTGGCCGCCGCATGTCTCCTGCTATGTTGCAGGGCGCGACGGTCGCATCGCCGATTTTGGCTGGGATGATCCTTCTGTACAGATAGTCAGTTCGACTATCTAGTCGCATTTCGTTCCTGCATGGAACCCGGGACGCTATTCTTCAGATTAGCGTTGGCTTGGCGGGCAGGTTACTGGAGCACTTTCCGTCAAAGGGGTAATCATGAGCAATCAATCGACACTGACGCTTCTGCTATTCGCTGGACTCGTTGCCCCACACATCGCCGCTGCACAAGACGGCTACACTGGCACCAACATGAAGTTTCTTTACACAGCCAATGTGATCGGCAATACCGATCCTTTGGTGCGGGAGCAATTGACCATGCTACGCAACTCGGGAATCAACGTTATTCCCGTGTCCGGCTGGTCGCCCAGCGAGGTAAGGTCTGAACTGTCTGCCGTCCGCCAGGACCCGCTGCTGTCGCAGTTCAAGGTGGTTCTGATGTACAACGGCCCCGTCAGTGAAGCTTGGTTCAGCGACGAAACCGCTGCGTGCAATCCTGGGAGCGAACGCCTGCCCAGCTGGCTTGAATCGAGCCTGGACGACCTCGCGAGTATCGCGCTCCAGAACTCGGACATCGTGGTTGGCTACTACACCTTTGACGAACCAGCGCTACGCAGAGCCCCAGTGAATCGAGGGATATGCAAGCGATATCAGGAACTGGTCTACCAGCGGATCCGCCAAGTTGATCCGGATACGGTAGCACGCCCGATCATCATCGCAAACACGATGTGGGACCTTACCGATGTGGAAATCCAGTACGGCATCAGTGCCACTGCTCAAGATGTCGTCTTTGTCGATCAGTACGCCTACGATCTGCAGAGCCAGGTCAATCAGTACCGGAAGTGGCAGAAACATGGATTGCTGCGCACCGGCATGGTGCCGGTGCTTCCTGCCTTTGCTGGCGCATGTCGCGACCCTGCCCTTCGCTTCAACTTCAGGCCAACGCTGGAGGCCGCGCTCCAGAGCGTCTATGGATCAGATCGGCCGCGGAGTATGGGAAGCGCCTACTTTGCTTACTGGCCGGAAACACGGCCAGACTACGCGTTTGATGGTCATAACTGCCCCGCTATTCTCAGCTCCGTCGTAGACGACTTGAGCCACCAGCCAGACCTTCAGGTCATGCGCGTGGAGACAGTGCCTGCACAATTCCTGCCAGGCCAATCGGTGCGCTTCCGGGCTGTGATTCAGAACACCGGCAACGCAGCTTCACCTTTGGGACTGCACAGCGTACTCGTACATGAGGATGGACGTTGCTTCACAGGTGGGTGCCAGTGGGGCATGACCTCGGCCAGCCTGATGCCCGGTGAGCAGATTGCCATAGATCTGAACCAAGGGCCCGCGTGCAGCCTTCTGCAGGCCTACACCCCATCACTGCCTATGTCGACGACGCAGACCGTTTAAAAGAGTCGAACGAGCATAACAATGAGACAACTCGCGAAATTGTGGTTGGCGACAAGCCGGATCTTCTGCCCTATCTGATTGAGAGCGTGCCGGCCAACTTTCAACCTGGCGATCACGTGGGCTTCCGCGTAGCGGTGACCAATCGCGGCTCGATGCCTGCATCAACGGGTTGGCTGGGTGCCGTGTATCTGGTCAACGGCACCTGCCCGCAGACGGGTTGTCCATGGAGCGGGCTGATGAGTGCATTGCAGCCTGGTGAATCGGTTTGGCTTCCTGCAGCTGGTCCCACTTGGCCAGCGGCATCCTCCCTCCAGAACATCACCGTCATCGTTGACGATCAGAAACTGGTGCCCGAAGCAGTCGAAAGCAACAACCAGCTGTCCCGCCTAATCAATGTCTCGGACAAGCCCGACTTGCAAATCGTGAACGCCTATACACGTCCTGCCCACCCCCGCGCAGGCGATGCGACATCATTTGTCGCCACTATCGAGAATATCGGATCGATCGCCGCAAGTGCGACCTGGATGGGGCTATTGGCGACGGAAAACAGTCAGTGTTTCAGCCAAGGGTGCGTCTGGGGTGGCCTACAGAATGCCACTCTGCCACCAGGTTCACGTAGCCGCGTCAGCACGTACTACGGTGCGTGGTTGGCTTCGCCCGGTGCGCATACCATTCGACTCACCATCGATGACCAGAACACGGTGAGCGAGTCTAGAGAAGAAAACAACTCGTTTGATCTCCCCATTCAGGTTGATTGACGATCAAGCCAAATCCCTGCTTACGGTGCGCTTCCCTCAACCGCGAAGCAAGCGGACTTCGCTGGAGTCGACGCCGTGGCCGGATCTTGCTCCATGCTCATGACTTAGCGACTCTGAGTGCCCTAGGATGCGTTCGAACAAATTATCGAGCTGAGGCCCGGCACTGCGACCGTTGACTCAAGGTTAGCTCCAAGCGCCATGGGATCGGCCCGCGTTGGCGGGACCGGCGCAAGCCTTTCTACACGTTGGTTTCGATAACGCAGATGGAGCGTCTTTCAGGGCTTAAAACGCAACCATGTATTTTGGAAGCTGTGTTAGCAAAGAGAAAAAGCCCCGCTTGCGCGGGGCATTTCCTTACGCGCTACACCTTCACGCGATACCGGGCATGCCCGGCACTGCGCGCCTGATCAGGCGAACGGATCCTGCAGGACCATGGTGTGGTCGCGGTCCGGGCCGGTCGAGACGATGCTCACCGGGCAACCGGCCAGCTCTTCCAGCGCGCGCAGGTAAGCGCGGGCGGCCGGCGGCAGGTCGTCCCAGTTGGTGATGCCGTGGGTGTTCTCGGTCCAGCCCGGGAACTCCAGGTACACCGGGGTGCACTCTTCCCAGCCCTGCGCGTCCAGCGGCGCGTACTCGGTACGCTTGCCGCGGTATTCGTAGGCGATGCAGACCTTCAGCTTTTCCATGCCGTCGAGCACGTCCAGCTTGGTGATGCACAGGCCGCTGATGCCGTTGATGGCCACGGCGCGCTTGAGCGCGACGATGTCCATCCAGCCGCAACGACGCGGGCGGCCGGTCGAAGCGCCGTACTCGGCACCACGGTCGCGGATGCCCTGGCCGACTTCATCGTCCAGCTCGGTCGGGAACGGGCCACCGCCGACGCGGGTCGCGTACGCCTTGGCGATACCCAGCACGTAGTCGATCGCATCGGCGCCGACGCCGGCACCGGCCAGTGCACCACCGACCGTGGTGTTGGAGCTGGTGACGTACGGGTAGGTGCCGTGGTCGATGTCCAGCAGCGCGCCCTGGGCGCCTTCGAACAGCACGCGCTTACCCTGCTTGCGCAGGTCGTGCAGGATGCCGGCAACGTCGGACTTCATCGGCTCGACGTATTCGCCGAAGGCCAGTGCTTCGTCGTAGGTCTTCTGGAAGTCGACCGCGTCGGTCTTGAGGTAATTGGTCAGCACGAAGTTGTGGTAATCCAGCGCGGTGCGCAGGAGTTCTTCCAGCTGGGCCGGGTAATGCAGGTCGGCGATGCGGATGCCGCGACGTGCCACCTTGTCTTCGTACGCCGGGCCGATGCCACGGCCGGTGGTGCCGATCGCCTTGCCGCCGGCAGCGCGTTCGCGCGCCTGGTCCAGGGCGATGTGGTACGGCATGATCAGCGGCGCGGCCGGGGAGATCTTCAGGCGCGAACGCACTTCCACGCCGGAGGTTTCCAGCTCGGCGATTTCCTTCTGCAGCGCGGCCGGCGAGATCACCACGCCGTTGCCGATCAGGCACAGCGCGTCTTCACGCAGGATGCCCGACGGAATCAGGTGCAGCACGGTCTTCTTGCCATTGATGACCAGCGTGTGGCCGGCGTTGTGGCCGCCCTGGAAACGCACAACGGCACCGATTTCCTCGGTGAGCAGATCGACGATCTTGCCCTTGCCTTCATCGCCCCACTGGGCACCAAGCACTACGACAGACTGACCCATGACGGGCTCCTCATATGTTGCGGCCATCGGGGCCGCGGACGGGTAAACCGTGGCAGGGCTGGCCAGCGCGGTGATGGCGGCTCCAAACGGGGAGCGGCCGGCGATGGAAGGCCCAGACACGGAAAAAGCCGAACGGGGAGGCCCGTCCGGCTTTTTTGCATTATCCGGGTTTCCCTGGGCAGGTGCCACCCCGCCGGAGGCTCGTGTTGGCAACCGGTCAGGACCGGGCGAGACCGCGTGGTGCCGGGCTGAACCGGGAGCCTGACCCGGGTAGTGCCGGAGCCGGCAGGTGTCCGCTCAGTGCTTCAACCACCACAGGGTAGTCAGGCCTGCCAGCAGGATCACCCCGCCCCAGGCGCGCAGGGCGCTGCTGCGCAGCATCAACAGCTGCTTGGCCATGCGCTTCCAGGCCAACGGGGCGGCGAACAGGAACAGGCCTTCGAGCACGGCGACCAGGCACAGGGCCGAGAACAGATCTTTCATGACATCTCCACAAACAAAACGGGGACCCGGTCTGCACCGGGTCCCCGTGGATGACGACCGCCTGAAGCCTCAGCGATCGCTCTTGAGGTACTGCAGGAACGGGTCGTTCTTGTCGAGCACGATCACGCCATTGCCGTCGGTCATGGAGCCACGGTAGGCCTCCAGGCTGCGGTAGAAGGCGTAGAACGACGGGTCGGCCGAGCCGGCCTTGCCGTAGATGCGGGCGGCGTCGGCATCGCCGGCACCGCGCAGCTGCTGGGCGTCGCGCTCGGCTTCGGCCACGATCACGGTGCTCTCGCGGTCGGCCTGGGCGCGGATGGTCAGCGACTGCTCTTCACCCTCGGCGCGCAGCTTGGCCGCTTCCTGCTTACGCTGGGCGCGCATGCGCTCGTACACATCGTTGATCACCTGGCTGTCGGTCGGCAGGTCGATCTGCTTGATGCGCAGGTCGATGATCTGCATGCCGAGCGCCTTGACCGACTCGTTGATGCCGGTCAGCTGGTTGGCGATCAGTTCGCTGCGATCCCCGGACACCAGCTGCTGCAACGAACGCGAGTTGATCTGGTTGCGCAGCGAGTCGGTGATGATCGGGGCCAGACGGGCATTGGCCACGCGGGCATCGCCGCCGGTCGCGCGGAAATACGCGCGCACGTCGGAGATGTAACCGATGGCGAAGAAGTCGACGCTGACGTCCTTCTGCTCGGCGGTGAAGTAGCGCGCCGGGGCGGTATCGAGCACCTGGAAGCGGCGATCGAACACGCGCACCGTTTCCACCAGCGGCACCTTGAAGTGCAGGCCCGGCTTGATGTCCGCACGGACCACCTTGCCCAAGTTCAGCACCATCGCGGTCTGATCCTCACGGACAACGTAGACCGAACCCAGCAGGCCCAGCAGGACCGCTACGGCCAGACCAATCCACAGTGAACTTCTCATCGGCTGCCCTCCTCACGACCGGTCGGGCGCGTCGTCGGACGCTCCGCATTGCGAACGCCATCCACGGCCGTGCTGGCAGGCAGCGACGGCAGCATGACTTCCGGGGTCACCGCCGGAGCGGCGTTGGTGCTGGTGCGGGTGTCGCCCGGCATCGGCACGTAGATCAGCTGGCGGCCATCGCCACCGATGATCTTGCGGTTCTCCGAGAGCACCTTCTGCACCGTTTCCAGCCACAGGCGCTTGCGCGTGACTTCCGGGGCGTCCTTGTACTGGACCTGCAGCAGGCTGAAGCGCTCGGCGTCACCCTCTGCCTTGGCCACCACGGCCTGCTTGTAGCCTTCAGCGGTGGTCCGGGCCCGCGAGGCCTGGCCGCGCGCTTCCGGGACAACCTTGGCGGCGTAAGCCTGGGCTTCGTTGATCAGACGCTCCTTGACCTGCTGGGCACCGTTGACCTCATCGAAGGCCGGCTTGACCTCCTCGGGCGGGCGGGCATCGGGCAGGGTCAGGCCGGTCACCGACAGACCGGTGCGGTAGCTGCCGAGCGAGGCCTGCAGGCGCTCTTCGGCGGCCACGGCCAGCGGGCCACGGTTGTTCAGCACGTTGTTGAGGTCGGCACGACCGACCTGCTCACGCACCGCGCTCTGCGCGGTCTGTTCCAGCACCTGGTCGGCATCGACCGAGCCGAACAGGTACAGGCGCGGGTCATCGATGCGGTACTGCACGTTGAGCGAGACGTTGACGATGTTCTCGTCGCGGGTCAGGACCGGCACCTGGCTGCTGAACGTCTTGATCTCGGTGGCATTGACCTTGGTGACCGATTCCAGCGGCCACGGCAGCTTGAAGTTCGGGCCAGGCTGCAGGATGCGATGGAACTGACCGAAGCGCAGCACCACGCCGCGTTGCTGTTCGCCGATCAGCTGGAAGCTGGAGAACAGCAGCAGCAACACGGCAGCCACTGCGACCCACCGCAGGATGCCACCATCGAACAGGTCTTTCAGCGGACCGGGCAAACCGCCCCAACCGCCGCCATTGCCGCCACCGCGAGGACCGAACGGCCCACGTCGATTCTCGTCGGGGCCTTGTCCGCCCTTGTTGCCGCCGGGTGTATTCCAGGCCATGCACGCTCCATCAAGGTAAGGTTGCCTGCGGGCCATTCCCGCACCGTCAACCGTTAAAACGTTAAATCGCTGTCGATTCTACTAGATGGGGCAGATCGACAGGATTGGAAGGGGTCACGCATCTCGGGGAACGATTCATAACCGCAGCAGGTAAGGTGGCGGTTTCCCCTCGTCAGGCATCTTCATGGCAATCCCCGACCGGTTCAACGCCTTCCGTATCCACCAGGACGATAGCGGCTACCACGCCGGGCTGGAACCGATCGGCCTGGACCAGCTCAACCCGGGCGAGGTGGTGATCCGCGCGCAGTGGTCCTCGGTCAACTATAAAGATGCGTTGGCCGGCACCGGCAAGGGCAAGATCCTGCGCCGTTTCCCGCTGGTCGGCGGCATCGACGTGGCGGGCACGGTGGTCGCCTCGACCGACCCGGCCTACCGCGAGGGTGATGCGGTGCTTGCCACGGGCTGCGGGCTGAGCGAGACCCGCGATGGCGGCTACAGTCCCTATGTACGCCTGGCCGCCAGTGCGGTGATCCCCCAACCGACCGGCTTGAAACCGCGCGAGGCGATGATCCTGGGCACCGCCGGTTTCACCGCCGCGCTGGCCCTGTTGCGGATGCTGGACAACCGGCAGACCCCCGCCCACGGCCCACTGGCGGTGACCGGGGCCACCGGCGGGGTCGGCTCGCTGGCCGTGGACATCTTCACCCGCGCCGGTTTCGAGGTGCATGCGATCAGTGGCAAGGCCGACCAGGCCGGCTACCTGCGTGGCCTTGGCGCCCGCGAGGTGCTGCCGCGTGAGGTGCTGACGACCACCCGGCCGATGGAATCGGCGCGCTTCGGTGGCGGGCTGGACAATGCCGGCGGCGCGATGCTGAGCAGCCTGCTGGCCCAGACCGTGCCTTACGGGTCGGTCGTCAGTGCGGGGCTGGCCGCGAGCCCGGCGTTGGACATGACGGTCATGCCTTTCATCATCCGCGGCGTGTCGCTGCTGGGGGTGTCCTCCTCCAGCGCCCCGCGTGACCTGCGCGAAGCGGTCTGGGAAAAGCTGGGCGGCGAGTGGAAGCCGGCGCATCTGGACACGATCTGCACCGGCGAAGTCGGCCTGGAGGGCCTGCCCGCGGCATTCGAGGCCCTGCTCGCCGGCGGCAACCACGGCCGCACGGTGGTACGAATCGACTGAGCGTGGCAGCCGGGCGACGGACGGCACGCCCGGCGCTTCACGACGGTGCGAGGCCCGCACTACACTGCGGGCATCACACGGGGAACACCATGGCACGCATTCTGATCGTCGACGATTCACCGTCGCAGCTGTTGGGGATACAGCGGATCGTCGAAAAACTCGGGCACGAGATCCTGACCGCCACCGATGGCGCCGCCGGGGTGGAAGCGGCCAAGGCCGAGCTGCCCGACCTGGTGCTGATGGACGTGGTGATGCCCAACCTCAACGGTTTCCAGGCGACCCGCACCCTGGCCCGCGATGCCTCGACCAAGCACATTCCGGTGATCCTGGTGACCACCAAGGACCAAGACACCGACCGCATGTGGGGCATGCGGCAGGGGGCAAAGGCCTATATCACCAAGCCGTTCTCCGAAGACGAGCTGTCCGAAGTGCTGGAGCGCGTTTTCAGCCACCAGGAACCGCCGCTGCCGTGATCCCTCAGATCTTCTCGCCGAATGCCTTGGCCAGCGTCTTGTAGGCCTTCTTCTGCGCCTCATCCGTGGGCGCCGGCGCAATGATCTCCAGTTCCACGATCTGATCGCCATCCGGGTTGCCCGGCAGCCCGCGGCCACGCAGGCGCAGCTTGCGCCCGGCATCGGACTCGGCTGGCACCTTCAGGTCCACCGCACCGCCCAGGGTGGGCACGCTGATGCTGGTCCCCAGCGCCGCCTGCCACGGGGTGACCTGCAGGGTGTAGAGAATGTTGCGGCCATCGACCTCGAACTGCGGGTGCTCGGCGTATTCCACTTCCAGCAGCAGGTTGCCGCCACCGGTGCCCTGCCCGCCCAGGCGGATCACCTGGCCGGGGCGGATGCCCTTGGGTACGCGCACATCGAGCTGCTTGCCGCCCACGTTGATGCGCAGGCTGTCGCCCTGGTAGGCGGCCTCCAGCGGCACCGACAGCTTGGCGCGGGTGTCGCGGGTAGGCTGCGGGCCCTGGCTGGCACCCCCGAAGCCGCTGGCACGGCCGCCGCCGCCACCGCGCTGGCGCGCGAACAGGCTCTCGAAGAAATCGCTGAAGCCGCCACCACCGGCGCCGCCCCCGAATACCTCTTCAAAGTCATAGCCCTGGCCACCACCGTAGTTCGGCGGGGTGTGGAACTCCTCGCCGGGGCGGTAACCCTGCGCCTTGAGCTGGTCATAGGCTGCGCGCTTCTGCGGGTCGCGCAGCGCCTCGTAAGCCTCGTTGACCGCCTTGAATTTATCCTCGGCCCCGGCTTCCTTGCTCACATCCGGGTGGTACTTGCGCGCCAGCCGGCGGTAAGCGGTCTTGATCTCAGCATCGCCCGCGGTGGGTTCCACCCCGAGCGTGGCGTAATAATCCTTGAATTCCATCCAAACACCTCGACTAAGTTCGGCCACCCGCGTGGGCGGGCGCCGTCCGCGCAATTCTAGCCGCTGCGGACCGGCCCACCGTGACGCCGGGCGCGAATGATCCTGCGCAATGCGGCGGACATCCCGGCCGGCTACGCTGCCCCCGTGGCCCGCCTTTCCCGTTGGAGATGGGTCTGCACGGCCGTTTTTCAACATGTTGACATGGCCATCCCATGCCCCTCACTACCCTGCCTGTGTCCAAGGAGTCCGCATGACCATCCACGTTGGCGACCGCATTCCCGAAGTCACCCTCAAGCGTATCCGCGAGGGCATGGAGACCATCGACACCCATGCCCTGTTCGATTCGCGCAAGGCGGTGCTGTTCGGCGTGCCCGGCGCATTCACCCCGACCTGTTCGGCCCGGCACCTGCCCGGCTTCATCGAGCAGTTCCCCGAATTCCGCCACCGCGGCATCGAGGTGTTCTGCATGGCGGTCAACGATCCGTTCGTGATGAAGGCCTGGGGCGAGAGCCAACAGGTACCCGACGGCCTGCAGCTGCTGTCCGATGGCAACGGTGAATTCACCCGTGCGCTCGGCCTGGAAATGGATGCCAGCAGTTCGGGTATGGGGACGCGATCGCGTCGCTTCGCGCTGTATGTCGAAGACGGTGTCGTGCGCGAAACCTTCATCGAGGAACCC
This sequence comes from Stenotrophomonas sp. PUT21, assembly GCF_052232875.1. NCBI lineage: Bacteria > Pseudomonadati > Pseudomonadota > Gammaproteobacteria > Lysobacterales > Lysobacteraceae > Stenotrophomonas > Stenotrophomonas sp. PUT21. Next base: position 2,851,651 of record NZ_CP197645.1, read on the forward strand.
GGAAAATTCGAGGTGTCTTCAGCGCAGTACGTGCTGGAGCATCTCCCCCGCTAGACCACGCAAGAGAGGACACCGGCCAGCCATGTCAACGCCAGCCAAGAACACCCGGAACAACGCCCGCCCGGCGGGCATCAGCGACACCGCCACCCTGCGCGCCAAGGCCCGCAAGGACATCGAAGACGGCGCGATCACCGACAGCTACAGCGCCGACCGCGAGGCGGTGATCAAGCTGCTCAACGACGCGCTCGCCACCGAATACGTGTGCGTGCTGCGCTACTACCGCCATTACTTCATGGCCAAGGGCATGCTCGCCGATTCGATCAAGGCCGAGTTCCTGGAACACGCACAGCAGGAGCAGGCGCACGCCGGCAAGCTGGCCGAACGCATCGTGCAGCTGGGCGGCGAGCCGGACCTCAACCCGGATACGCTCACTGCGCGCTCGCATGCCGAGTACAAGGAAGGCAGCGACCTGCGCGACATGGTCCGCGAGAACCTGATCGCCGAGCGCATCGCGATCGACAGCTATCGCGAGATGATCAATTTCGTGGGCGACAAGGACACCACGACCAAGCGCATCCTCGAAGAGATCCTGGCGCAGGAAGAGGAACACGCCGACGAATTCGCCGATCTGCTGGACGGCTGGATCGGGGAGTAATGCTGGACGGCAGTGCCGGCCCGTGGCCGGCACTGCCAGACCCTGCGCACCGCATGATCAACGCAGGATGCGGAACCGCACCTGCGTCCATGCACCATCGGCAGCCAACGCGGTCAACGTGTGCTCGCCCACCTCATCGAAATCACGCTGGAACAGACGCGCACCTTCGGTGCGGGCGATCCAGCGGTCATCCAGCAACCAGTCCACCGTGGTGTCATTGCCCAGCGCGCGCAGTTGCAGGCGCACGCCGTGCTCGGCATTCGGTGCGCGCGCCAGGGTGGCCCGGTCGTTAAGCCCTTCGATGTGCAGGGTGCCCCCGCTCTCGCGGCCATCGTCGCTGCAATCCGGCGACAACGCAGGCAACTGCGAGGCCTGACGCTGGGCTTGCGGCAGCCACGGGGACAACAGCGCCGGCCAGCGCGCGATCTCGCGCTGTGCTGGTTCATGCGGCCGGCTGCACTCCGGCGACAATCGCAAGCCCGTGCGCGCATCCACCTGGAAGCGTTGCAGACCTGTTTGCCACAGCCGCGCCTCGCGTTCGGCAAACGTCGGCGGTACCACGTCTTCCAGCACGAAGGCCGGCATCCGGCGTTGGCACAGTGGCGCTGCGGTCTGCTCGGCCAGGCCACCGGTCGGCCAGCAGATGTCGGCCTGCGCAACACTGGCCGGCATCGGTGCCGTGCTCGCATCGCCAGCCTGGCGCGGCAGACTGTCGACCACTTCGAACATCAACGGCAACGCGGTCACCGCCCCGTACTGGCCGGGCAGCGGCGTGCCATCCGGACGCCCCACCCAGACGCCCACCGTGTAATGCCGCGTCGTGCCGATCGCCCAGGCATCGCGGTAGCCGTAGCTGGTGCCGGTCTTCCAGGCCACACGCGGCCGGCCGGTGACATCGAAGGTGCCCGTGCCATAGCCCGGGCGTGGATTGGACTCGAGTACCTCCCGGGTGATCCACGCCGCGCCGGGCGACATCAGGCGCCGCTCGATCACCGCATCCTGCGCCGTGTACCGCACCCGCCCAGCGATGCCGTTGCGGTTGAACGCGGCGAAGGTGCCGACCAGATCCTCCAGCCGCGCACCGGTGCCGCCAAGGATCAGCGAGAGATTGGGCGCACTGCCGTGGGGAAACCGAAGGTTGATGCCCGCATGCGACAAGCGTGCGGCGAAACGCGCCGATCCGACCCGGTCAAGCAGATCGACCGCGGGCACGTTGAGCGACAAGCGCAGCGCCGTGGCGGCACTCACCGGCCCGTTGAAGGCCGCATCGAAGTTGCCGGGCCGATACCCGCCGAAGCTCTGCGGCGCATCCACCATCAGGCTTTCCGAATGGATCAACCCGTCATCCAGCGCCATGCCATACAGGAACGGCTTCAGCGTGGAGCCCGGCGAGCGCCACGCCTGCACCATGTCCACATGACCGAGCCGCTGCTTGTCGCCGAAGGCCACCGAACCGACATAGGCGCGTGCTTCCAGCGTGCGATTGTCCACCACCAGCAGAGCCGCCGAGGTGCGCTCGGGCAGCTGCGAAAAGTACGAGGACACGCGCTCTTCCAGCGTGCGCTGCAGGCCGATGTCCAGCGTGCTCTCGATCCGTGCCGCCCGCGGCTGGGCCGAACGCAGGCGCTGGGCCAGCAAGGCGGCATGCAGCGGCGGCTGCAGGGCGCGGGTGACCACCGGTTCGATGCGGGCATCGTCGACCTCCTCGCGTGACCACACCCCCAACGACACCAGGCGTTCGAGCACCTTGTCGCGGGCACGCTGGGCGGCCTCGGGATGCCGGTCCGGGCGCAACCGGCTGGGTGACTGCGGCAGCACCGCCAGCAGCGCCGCCTCGGCATGCGACAGCTGCGAGGCCGGTTTGCCTAGATACGCCCAGCTCGCCGCTTCCACGCCTTCGATGGTGCCGCCGTAGGGCGCGCGCTCCAGGTACAGCGCCAGGATCTGCGCCTTGCTCAGGTGCAGTTCCAGCTGCACCGCGCGCAGCAGCTGCTTGGCCTTGCCCCATGGGGTACGCGTATGCGGGTCGAGAATCCGCGCGACCTGCATGGTCAGGGTTGACCCGCCGGAAACGATCCGCTGCTCGAACAGCCATTGCTTGCCCGCGCGCAGCAGGCCCCAGGGATTGATGCCGGGATGCCGCCAGAACCAGCGGTCTTCGTAGTTCAGCAGGGCCTGCAGGTACAGCGGCGACACGCTGTCGGCCGAGGCCGGATAGCGCCACACGCCGTCGGCATCGGCGAACGCGCGCAGCGGCGTGCCATCGCGCGCGACCACCAGGGTACTGGTGTCACGCTGTCTGGGCAGCGGCGGCGGAAACGCGAGGTCCAGCACCAGCAGTACGGTGAGCAGCGCCGCCGTACCCCATCGCAGGTACGGCAGCACGCCGCGTAGCGCCGACGCCCACCACCGCTTGGAAATAAGAGACGTCATGTCCGTTCAGCAGCGAGGCAGGCGGGCCGTCACGGGGACGGCCCGCCCTGCGATCAGGGCTGCACCACGGTCAGCGATGCCGGGAGGCTGCGCCCAACGCCGCGCAGGTCCGGCCGGTACATGTCCTCCACCAGCGGCGGCGGCACGCGGTAGGTGCCCGGCGTGACCGCGCGCACCAAGTAGAACACCTTGGCGGTGCTGCCACGGGAGAGTTTCAGCGCGGCCACATAGCGGTCGTCGCGGAACTCCTCGTGCTTGATGTTGGCCGCATCGCCGCGGTCGTTCACGCTCAGCCCGTCGACCACCACATCGGCCCATTGCTTCGCATCGCCCAGGTTGAAGTTCTCGATCTCCAGCCCGGCCGGCAGCAGATCGGTCAGCAGCGCATCGGGCATGTCCACGTTCGGGGTGACGCTGACCCGTACGATCAGGGCCTCGCCTTCCTTCAGCGGCCGCGGCGTCCACGGCTTGCCATCGGTGGTGTACCAGCTGCGCTCCACGCCGAGCGTGCGGCTGTCCGGTTCCGGCGGGTTGCGCGGAATGCCGGCCACTTCCAGGCTGGCGAACATCGGCGGCTCCCCCTGCGGGGTGAAGCGCACGCCCTTGGCCAGCGCGGCGTAGTCGAAGCTGCGGCCGAACATGCGGCGCGCCGAGATGCTCTCGCTTTCGCCCCCCACCACCAGCTCGCCGGAGACCAGCTTCTTCTGGTTGGCCGACAGCGCCTTGCCCATGCGGGCCAGCGCCACCTGCTCCTGGGTGCTCAGCCACATCCAGCCACTGTTGCGGCGGGCATCCAGCGCGCGGCCGAGATCGACCGCACGAGCATCGTAGGCCGGCTTGGACAGCTTGCGCTCGTGCAGCAGCGCGATCATCAGCGCGTCATCGCGTACGGCGCTGCCGTAATCGGCGAAGTAAGCCGGACGGTCGTCGGCGCGCTTGGCAAAGCCGGCGGCAATGGCCGCATCACCGCGCTTGTGATCGCCCTGCAGCGACAGCGCGATGCCCAGGTGCACCAGCGACAGACCGGTCAGCGATTTGCTGCGTTCGTTGTCGTACAGCGCGCGCAGGGTCCCCAGCGGCGCACGGTTGACCCGGGCCAGCACGTAGCCCGAGTAAGCCTGGTTGGCGAACTTCAGGTTCTCGCGGCGGTCCTCGCCATAGAACTGGTTGCCGCCGGAGAGCAGGTCTTCACTCAGGCGGTTCAGTGCCTTCTGCAGCACGGTGTCCGGCACGGCAAAGCCGGCATCCTTGGCATCGAGCAGGAATTCGGCGATGTACGGGGTCAGCCACGGATTGATGTAACCGTCGTCGCCCCACATCGAGAAGTTGCCGTTGGCGACCTGCATCGAGGCCAGGCGGCCGAAGGCGCCCTCCATGCGCTCGCGGCGGGTCTTGGCGTCCAACCCGTCTGCACCCAGCATGGCCGAGGTCGCCTCATCCAGCATCAGCGCGGCGTAGCCCTTGCTGGTGGTCTGCTCGGCGCAGCCATACGGATAGTTGAGCGCACCGTTCAAGGCACTGGCGAACGGGATCGGCGGCAGCGCGCTGACCAGCATACGCGCGGTCACCGAGTCGTTCATCAGGCCATCAGCCAGGCCGGCCTCCATCGTGACGGCGGCCAGCGGATCCAGCGTGCGGGTCTGTGCGCGCAGCACCTGCGGCCATGCCGCACGCACCGGCAGGTCATAGCGGCGATCAACCTTGAAGCCGTTGCCATCCACGCGCACGCGCACCTTGGCCACGGTGTAGCCCTCGCGCGCGGTCAGCGGGAAGCTCAGCGTGCTCTTCGCATCGGCATTGAGCTTGAGCGTGCGGCTGGATTCGCCCAGGGTCAGCGGGCCGATACCATCGACCTGCACCTTGAACTCGCCCGGTGTGCCGGTGAAGTTCTGCACGTCCAGGGTCACGGTGCTGGTATCGCCGGGCGCCATCACCCGCGGCATGCTGGCTTCGGCCAGGATCGGCGCGCGCACCACGGTTTCCACATCGCGCTTGCCGTACTGGTCATCGGCATAGACCAGCGCCGACACGCGCAGCGTGCCGTTGAAATCCGGCACCTTCAGCGCGATCCGCGCGATGCCCTTGGCATCGAGTTTCACCGGGCCGGAGAACAGGTCGACCGTCTGCACGCGCGCAGTCGGGCGCTTGGCCTGCGGCATCGCCGCCAGTGCCATGTCGCCGCCGAACTTGAGCTTGCCGCTGCTGCCGTCGAAGCTTTCGATCACGCGGCTGTAGATGTCATAGGCGTCCACACCCAGGCGACGCTGCGCGAAGAAGTGACTGGCAGCATCGGGCACCGGGAAGCGGGTGATGTTGAGGATGCCCACATCCACCGCCGAGACGGTCACATGCGCGACCTTGCCGGCCAGCTGCGGGGCACTCACGGTGACCGGCAGGGTCTGCTCCGGGCGCATCTGCTTGGGCGCCACCAGACCGACCGCGATCTGCCGCGCCCTGCGGTCCATCGGCACATGCACCACGCCGACCGCACGGGCCGGGGTGATCTTGCTCGGCGCACTGCCGCCGCGGAACACGAGCGCGGTGATGTAGACGTCGTGACGTTCCCACTCGGCGGTGACCGGAATGTCGTAGGTGCTGCCCGGCTTGGCGTCGATATCCTGGACGTAGAGCATCCTGTCGCTCTCGACCATCAGCACGCCCTTGCCGGCATGCGGCGGGGTCACGGTGACGCGCACCGTGTCGCCGGCCTTGTAGCCGGTCTTGTCCAAGGCCAGCTTGACCTTGTCCGGGCGCGCATCCAGGCCGCGGTTGTCGTCGTTCCAGCTCCAGCCGGCGTTGAACGGATAGCGGCTGGTCAGCCCGGTGGCCGGGTCGAACACGTCCAGCCGGTACTCGCCCCACTCCACCGGGAAATCAATACCGACCGCGGCACTGCCGGCGTCGACGGTGCGGGTGTCCTTGTTCTCGAAGCGGCGGGTGAAGTCGTAATCCCAGCGGTTGTCGTTGAAGGTCCAGTGGTAGTCGCGCAGCTCGCGCACCAGCGTGACCTTCAGGCCCTTGGCCGGCTGCGGCTTGCCTGCCGCGTCCACGCGCATCAGCTCGAAGCGCGCATTGCTGTTGGCGTCGGCGCCGTCCTTGGGATCGAACAACGGGCGCACACCGACCAGCGCGGTGGCCGGCCACATCACCCGCTTCAGGGTGCGGGTCACGGTGCGCCCGCCGGTTTCATACACGCTGCCGGACAGCACCACCGCGATCGGCGCGGTCGGCTTCACCTCGGCCGGCAGCTCCACGTCCTGGCGCAGCTTGCCATCGGCCGGGAACTGGGTATCGATGACGTCGCGTGCCTCGCGCGGCAGCGCGGTGGTCGGGTCGCCGAAGAAATAGCCCGGCAGCGACTCGACCGGCGACTGCTCGGCCGCCACGGCCAGGCGTGCGGTGAAGCGGTTGCCGTCGGCCGGCGCACCGTACAGGTACGCAGCATCGGCCTGCAGTTTGAGCGGCTCGCCCGGTTTGAGGATCTTCTGGGCACTGTCCAGGTCCAGCTTCATGCGCTCCGGCAGGAACTCCTCGATGCGCAGGGTCATGCCCTGGATCGCTTCCTTGCTGGCCGGGTTGGTGCGGAACTCCACCTGCCAACGCCCGGTTGGCGCTTCGGCCGGAATCAGCTGTTCGAAGCTGAAATAGCCCTGCTCGCCCGGGGTCAGGCGGGTCTCGCGGAAGGTCTTGCCGTCGGGCTGCTTCAGGCGCAGGAACACCGGCTGTGGCTTCACTGGCTTGCCGTCGTTGTCACGCAGCAGGGCCGAGATGCGCACGGTTTCGCCGGGGCGGTACAGATCGCGGCCCGACCAGGTGAACACGTCGAACCAGGCGTTGTCGCGGCCGGCCACGGCGAACTCGCTCAGGTCCAGCGCGGGCTGGTTGAACGGCAGCATCGAGGTGTCACCGCCACTGCTGGCGATCAGCACATGGCTGGCATCCAACGTGTAATTGAGCAGCGCATTGCCGTTGCCGTCGGTTGCGCCCTTGAGCACCACCTCGCCTTTTCCATCCAGGATGCGCAGCTCGATTTTCTTCAGCGACGCCCCGCTCTGCAGCGAGGCGGTGTGCACGAACAGCTTGTCCTTGTAGGCGCGCGTATGCAGGCCGATGTCGCTGACGGTGAAGAAGGCCGTGTCGTACTCCCCTTCGAACGAACCGCTGCGCTTCATCACCGCGAAGTACAGGCCCGGCTGCTGCAGCTCCTTGATGTCCTGGGTCGGCAGGTAGGTGAGCACGCGCTCGTTCTGCTTGCCGCCGATCACGAAGCGGTTGACGTAGACCGGCTCGGCAAGCTGCGACATCGGCGTCTTGTCGCCGTAGTCGCTGTCCAGCTCCCAGCTGCCGCGGCGGCCGCCGCGCTGGTACTGGCTGAAGAAGTTCGGCAGCTCCTTCTCGCGCACGCGCAGGAACTCCACGTCCACTTCCGGCACGTTGACCGACACCACCGGCAGGCCACGGCTGTCCTTGGCCGGCAGCACGCTGCCCTGCGAAGCAAACCCGGCCACCGGCTTGAGCTCGCCGGTGAAGACCTTCTGGCGCAGCTCCTTGCCGATCCGGCTCCCATCGGCGGCGAGCAGATCGGGGGAGACGATCAGCGAGTATTCCTTGGCCGCTTCCACGAACGGATAGCGCAGGGTCTTGCCGTCATCGGACAGCGACCAGCTGCTGTCCTCGGTGCCGACCTTCTCGGCGAAGCGGACCAGCGCGTCGAAATCCTGGGTGCCGACCAGCGGGCGGGAGAACTCCAGCGCCAGCGACAGGCCGTCACTCTTCTGATCGGGGTAGGCCCGGACCAGGGTGAACTCGGTGATGGCCTCGGCCTTGGCCGCGATCGGTGCGCCGGAGGGGGCTGGCAGCTGGCCACTGTCGTTGCGCTTGCAGCCCCCGACGCCGATGGCCAGGCCGGCGACCAGCGCCAGGCCTGCGATTCCCTTCCAGCTCCACTGCCCGAACCGACTGCGGCTAGCCATGACGTCACTCCTTGAACAAGGCCGCCAGTATACGGGCCGTCCCGGTCCGCCCGGGGGGCGCGGGTGCCGGGCGATCCGGCGTCATGGTCGGGGGCAGGAGCGCGGCGAGAGGCAGCGGAGAGCAGCCGACCAGCGGTCGGCTCTACGTGGCGACGTAGAGGTCCATGTACTCGTGCACCGGCATCGCCTCCAGCGCGACCGGGTCCAGCGAGGCCTCGAGGATCCGGCGCTGCTGCACGGTCGGGAACACCCCGGCCAGGTGCCGGCGGAACTTGTCCTCCAGCAGCGGGATGCCCTCGGCCCGGCGCCGGGCGTGGCCCAGCGGGTACTCGACCACGGCCTCCATCGTGCTGCCATCAGAGAAGGTCACGTGCAGCGCGTTGGCGATGCTGCGCTTGTCCGGGTCTAGGTAGTCGGCCGTGAACTGCGGCTCTTCCACGCAGGTGATCTTCGCCCGCAGAGGATCGATGCGCGGATCGGCAGCGACGTCATCCTCGTAGTCCTCGGCCACCAGCCGGCCGAAGATCAAGCCGATCGCCACCATGTACTGCACGCAGTGGTCGCGGTCGGCCGGGTTATGCAGCGGGCCGGGCTTGTCGATGATGCGCAGGCAGGCCTGCTGGGTGCGCAGGGTGATCTGCGCGATGTCTTCGCTGCGCTTGCCGGTGGCGCGCATCTGGGCATGCACGTGCATTGCCGCTTCGACCGCGGTCTGGCCATGGAACTCGGCCGGATAGCTGATCTTGAACAGCACGTTCTCCATCACGTAACTGCCATAAGGCCGCTGGAAGCGGAACGGCTGCCCGCCGAAGGAGACGTCGTAGAAGCCCCAGGTCGGCGCGGTCAGCGCGCTGGGGTAGCCCATCTCCCCGGCCGCGGCCATCAGCGACAGGCGCACCGCCCGGCTGGTGGCGTCGCCCGCCGCCCAGCTCTTGCGCGAGCCGGTGTTGGGCGCGTGCCGGTAAGTGCGCAGCGACTGCCCATCCACCCAGGCCAGCGACAAAGCATTGAGCATGCGCTCGCGATCCAGCCCGAGCATGTGCGACACCACCGCGGTGGAGGCGACCTTGACCAGCACCACATGATCCAGCCCGACCCGGTTGAAGGCGTTCTCCAGCGCCAGGCAGCCCTGGATCTCATGCGCCTTGACCATCGCCTCCAGCACATCGCGCATGGTCAGCGGCGCCCGCCGCAGCGCCTCGGCATTGCGGCTGAGCCAATCGGCGGTGGCGAGAATGCCGCCGAGATTGTCGGACGGGTGCCCCCACTCCGCTGCCAGCCAGGTGTCGTTGAAATCCAGCCAGCGGATCATCGCGCCGATGTTGAAGGCGCCCTGCACCGGATCAAGCTCGAAGCGCGTCCCTGGCACGCGCGCACCGTTGATCACCCGCACGCTGGGCACCAGCGGCCCGAGCAGCTTGCTGCAGGCCGGGAACGAGAGCGCGGCCAGCCCACAGCCCAGCGTATCGATCAGGCAGTGCCGCGCGGTGGTATACGCCAGCGGCGAGCTGACCTGATAGTCGCGAACGTAATCGACGATGTCGGTCAGGACCGTGTCCCATGCGGGACGCTGGTTGCTGTGGCTGTCATGACCGGACATCGTGATTCTCCTGTTGGGGTTACAAGGTCGTGGCGGGCACCCGTACGGCGCCGTCCATCAATACGCGGGCACTGCGGCTCATGATGGCCTTGGTGACCGTCCACTGCCCGTCAACGAAGGCCGCCTGCGCGCCCACGCGCAAGGTGCCGGAGGGATGACCGAAGCTCACCGATTCGCGCTCACCGCCGCCGGCGGCCAGGTTCACCAGCGTGCCCGGGATCGCGGCGGCGGTACCGATGGCGACTGCGGCAGTGCCCATCATGGCGTGGTGCAGCTTGCCCATGGACAGCGCGCGTGCGTGCAGATCGATGGCAGTGGCCGCGATTTGCTTGCCGCTGGAGGACACGTAGTCCTGTGCCGGGGCGACGAAGGCCACCTTCGGCGTGTGCTGACGGGTCGCGGCCTGCTCGATGGTCTCGATCAGCCCCATGCGCACCGCGCCGTGCGCGCGGATCGCCTCGAAGCGTGCCAGCGCCGCGCTGTCTTCGTTGATCGCCGGCTGCAGTTCGGTGCCGGTGTAGCCCAGGTCGGCCGCGTTGAGGAAGATGGTCGGAATGCCGGCGGTGATCATCGTCACCTGGAAGCTGCCCACGCCGGGCACGTCGAGCGTGTCGACCAGATTGCCGGTCGGGAACATCGCCCCGCCCTCGCCATCATCGGACGGATCCAGAAACTCCAGCTGGATCTCGGCGGTCGGAAAGGTCACGCCATCCAGTTCGAAATCACCGTCTTCCTGCACCTGGCCCTCCACGATCGGCACATGCGCCAGGATGGTCTTGCCGATGTTCGCCTGCCAGATGCGCACGGTGCAGACGCCATTGTGCGGAATCCGCGCCGGGTCAATCAGGCCGTTGCTGATCGCGAACGGCCCCACCGCCGTGCTGAGGTTGCCGCAGTTGCCGCTCCAATCGACGAACGCGGTCTCGATCGCGACCTGGCCGTACAGATAATCCACGTCGTGATCCGGCACCGACGGCGCGGAGATGATCACGCACTTGCTGGTGCTGGAGGTCGCGCCACCCATGCCATCGGTGTGTTTGGCATACGGATCAGGCGAGCCGATCACGCGCATCAGCAGCGCATCGCGCGCCGGGCCGGGCACCTGCGCGGCGGCAGGCAGGTCGGTCAGCTTGAAGAAAACGCCCTTGCTGGTGCCGCCGCGCAGGTAGGTGGCGGGGATGCGGAGCTGGGGGAGAAACGCCATATCGAAGTCCTGAGGGAACGACGGCCCATTACCGGGCCGTCGTGATGCGGGTGGGATCAGGCGACCTGCGCCGATTCCAGGAAGTCCTGGGCAAACCGCTGCAGTACGCCGCCGGCCTCGTAGATCGAGACTTCTTCAGCGGTATCCAGGCGGCAGGTGACCGGCACCCGCAGCTGTTCACCGTTGCGGCGATGGATGACCAAGGTCAGCTCGGCACGCGGCACACGCTCGCCCAGCACGTCGAAGGTTTCGGTGCCGTCGATGCCCAGGGTCTTGCGGTTGACGCCTTCCTTGAACTCCAGCGGCAACACGCCCATGCCGATCAGGTTGGTGCGGTGGATGCGCTCGAAGCCTTCGGCGGCGATCGCTTCCACGCCGGCCAGGCGCACGCCCTTGGCGGCCCAGTCGCGCGAGCTGCCTTGGCCGTAGTCGGCACCGGCGATGATGATCAGCGGCTGTTTGCGATCCATGTAGGTTTCGATCGCTTCCCACATGCGGGTGACCTCGCCTTCCGGCTCCACGCGCGCCAGCGACCCCTGCGTGACCTGGCCATCGACCACGGCCATTTCGTTGATCAGCTTCGGGTTGGCGAACGTCGCACGCTGCGCGGTGAGGTGATCGCCGCGGTGCGTCGCGTAGGAATTGAAGTCTTCCTCGGGCAGGCCCATCTTCGCCAGGTACTCACCGGCCGCGCTGCTGGCCATGATCGCGTTGGACGGCGACAGGTGATCGGTGGTGATGTTGTCGCCGAGCACCGCCAGCGGGCGCATGCCGGTCAGGCTGCGGGCCCCGGCCAGCGCGCCTTCCCAATACGGCGGGCGGCGGATGTAGGTGCTCTGGGGGCGCCAGTCGTACAGCGGGCTGATCGGTGCACCGTGTTCCACCTTGAAGGTGAACATCGGGTCGTAGACCTTGCGGAACTGCTCCGGCTTGACGCAGGCCTTGACCACCGCGTCGATCTCGGCATCGCTTGGCCACAGGTCCTTCAGCGTGATCGGGTTGCCGTCGGCATCATGGCCGAGCGCATCCTTTTCGATATCGAAACGCACCGTGCCGGCGATCGCGTACGCCACCACCAGCGGCGGCGAGGCCAGGAAGGCCTGCTTGGCGTACGGGTGGATGCGGCCGTCGAAGTTGCGGTTGCCCGAAAGCACGGCGGTGGCATACAGGTCGCGGTCGATCACTTCCTGCTGGATCTTCGGGTCCAGCGCACCGCTCATGCCGTTGCAGGTGGTACAGGCGAAGGCGACGATGCCAAAGCCCATCTGTTCCAGTTCGGTCAGCAGACCGGCTTCTTCCAGATACAGCTGCACGGCCTTGGAACCGGGCGCCAGCGAGCTCTTCACCCACGGCTTGCGGGTCAGCCCGGCGCGGTTGGCATTGCGGGCCAGCAATGCCGCGGAGATGACGTTGCGCGGGTTGCTGGTGTTGGTGCAGCTGGTGATCGCGGCGATGATCACCGCGCCATCGGGCATCAGGCCATCGGCCTGCTCCTGCTTGCCCGAGGCCAGCTTGCCTTCATCGGCGATGCCGCGCGCGGCCAGGTCGGTGGTCGCCACGCGCTTGTGCGGGTTCGACGGGCCGGCCATGTTGCGCACCACGGTGGACAGGTCGAACTGCAGCACGCGCTCGTACTGCGCGGTGACCAGATCGTCGGCCCACAGGCCGGTGGCCTTGGCGTAGGTTTCCACGAGTGCGACCTGGTCGTCCTCGCGGCCGGTCAGGCGCAGGTAATCCAGGGTCTGCTGGTCGATGTAGAACATCGCCGCGGTGGCGCCGAACTCCGGCGTCATGTTGGAAATGGTGGCGCGGTCACCGATGGTCAGCGCGTTGGCGCCCTCGCCGTAGAATTCGATCCACGCCCCGACCACACGTTCCTTGCGCAGGAACTCGGTCAGCGCCAGCACCACGTCGGTGCAGGTGATGCCTGGCTGCGGGCGGCCGGTCAGCTCCACGCCGATGATGTCGGGCAGGCGCATCCAGGAGGCACGGCCGAGCATCACGCTCTCCGCTTCCAGGCCGCCCACGCCGATCGCGATCACGCCCAGCGCATCCACGTGCGGGGTGTGGCTGTCGGTGCCCACGCAGGTATCCGGGAAGGCCACGCCATCGCGCACCTGCACGACCGGCGACATCTTCTCCAGATTGATCTGATGCATGATCCCGTTGCCCGGCGGAATCACGTCGACGTTCTTGAACGCCTTCTTGGTCCAGTTGATGAAGTGGAACCGGTCTTCATTGCGGCGGTCCTCGACGGCGCGGTTCTTCTCGAACGCTGCCTTGTCGAAGCCGGGATATTCCACTGCCAGCGAGTGATCGACGATCAGCTGGGTCGGCACCACTGGATTGATCTGCGCCGGATCACCGCCGGCATCGGCAATGGCATCGCGCAGGCCGGCCAGATCCACCAGGGCGGTCTGGCCGAGAATGTCATGGCAGACCACGCGTGCCGGGAACCACGGGAAATCCAGATCCTGGCGACGCTCGATCAGCTGGCGCAGCGAGGGCTCCAGCGTGGCCGGGTCGCAGCGGCGCACCAGGTTTTCGGCCAGCACGCGCGAGGTGTACGGCAGCGTGGCATAGGCACCGGGCTGGATGGCATCCACGGCGGCACGGGTATCGAAATAGTCCAGCGCGGTGCCGGGGAGGTTCTTGCGGTACTGAGTATTCATGGCTGGCGATAGCTGCTTGTTGGCGGGCCGGGGCGTCGTGACACCGGCGAAGAAGGAGTAGCGACGCCGCAACGGAGCAGACCGGCATCGCGCCGGCCTGTTCCGCAAAGCACCCGCGAACGGGTGCGGTACGTCTGTCTTACTTGCGCTGGTCGATCGGCACGAAAGCCTGGTCTTCCGGGCCGGTGTAGTTCGCGCTCGGGCGGATGATCTTGCCGTCGATGCGCTGCTCGATGATGTGCGCGCTCCAACCGGAAGTACGCGCGATCACGAACAACGGGGTGAACATGGCCGTCGGCACGCCCATCATGTGGTAGCTGACCGCGCTGAACCAATCCAGGTTCGGGAACATCTTCTTGATGTCCCACATCACCGATTCCAGGCGCTCGGCGATGTCGTACATCTTGACGTTCTGCTGCTCGGCGGACAGATCGCGCGCGACGTCCTTGATGATGCTGTTGCGCGGGTCGCTGACGGTGTAGACCGGGTGGCCGAAACCGATCACGACTTCCTTGCGCTCCACGCGGGCCTTGATGTCGGCCTCGGCATCGTCCGGGCTGTCGTAGCGCTTCTGCACTTCGAAGGCCACTTCATTGGCGCCGCCATGCTTGGGACCGCGCAGGGCACCGATACCGCCGGTGATCGCGCTGTACATGTCGCTGCCGGTGCCGGCGATGACGCGGCAGGCGAAGGTCGAGGCGTTGAACTCGTGCTCGGCGTACAGGATCAGCGAGGTGTGCATCGCCTTGACCCACGAATCCTGCGGCTTCTCACCGTGCAGCAGGTGCAGGAAGTGGCCACCGATGGAGTCGTCGTCGGTCTCCACGTCGATCGCACGACCGTTGTGGCTCCAGTGATACCAGTACAACAGCATCGAGCCCAGGCAGGCCATCAGCTTGTCGGCGATGTCGCGCGCGCCCGGGTGGTTGTGGTCGTCCTTCTCCGGCGACACGCAGCCGAGCACGGAAACGCCAGTGCGCATCACGTCCATCGGGTGCGCCGACGGCGGCAGTTCTTCCAGCGCGGCCTTGACCGCGGCGGGGATGCCACGCAGCGACTTCAGCTTGGTCTTGTAGGCGACCAGTTCGGCGCGGGTCGGCAGTTTGCCGTGAACCAGCAGATGCGCGATTTCCTCGAATTCGCTGGTATTGGCCAGATCGGCGATGTCATACCCGCGGTAATGCAGGTCGTTGCCGCTGCGGCCGACGGTGCACAGCGCGGTGTTGCCGGCGGCGGTGCCCGACAGGGCGACGGATTTCTTCGGCTTGAAGCCGGGGGCGGTAGTGGTGTCGCTCATGATCCCTCCAGAAAACAGTGTGCGGTCTTACTTCTTGGCGGCGAACAACGCATCGAGCTGCTGCTCGAAGGCGTGGTAACCGATACGGGCGTAGAGTTCCTCGCGGGTCTGCATCGCCTCCACCACATTACGCTGGTGGCCCTCGCGGCGAATGGTCTCATACACGTTCTCGGCCGCCTTGTTGGCAGCACGGAACGCGGACAGCGGGAACAGCTGGATGGCGACGCCGGCCGAAGCCAGTTCATCGCGGCTGAACAGCGGGGTGGCACCAAACTCGGTGATGTTGGCCAGGACCGGCACCTTCACCGCATCGACGAAGCGGCGGTAGGTCTCCAGATCGTAGGCGGCCTCGGCGAAGATGCCGTCGGCACCGGCCTCGACGCAGGCGATGGCCCGTTCGATCGCGGCATCCACACCGTCGACCTGGATGGCATCGGTGCGCGCGATCAGGAAGAAGTCCGGATCGGTCCTGGCATCGGCGGCGGCCTTGACCCGGTCCACCATCTCGCCCTGTGACACGATCTCCTTGCCCGGGCGGTGACCGCAGCGCTTGGCGCCGACCTGGTCTTCGATGTGACAGGCGGCCGCGCCGGCCTTGATCAGCGACTTGACGGTGCGCGCGATGTTGAACGCGCTCGGGCCGAAGCCGGTGTCGATGTCCACCATCAGCGGCAGGTCGCACACATCGGTGATGCGGCGCACGTCGATCAGCACGTCTTCCAGGGTGTTGATGCCCAGGTCCGGCAGGCCCAGCGAGCCGGCTGCGACGCCGCCGCCGGACAGATAGATCGCCCGGTAGCCGGCGCGCTTGGCCAGCAGCGCGTGGTTGGCGTTGATCGCGCCGATCACCTGCAACGGCGATTCGGCGGCCAGTGCGGCGCGGAAGCGGGCGCCAGCGGAGGAAACAGGGGTGCTCATGCGGCATTCCATCGTGGTTGACGGGTGGATAGGCGCAAGGGCCGTGCCAACCTGCAAGTGTCTGATTTCATTGCGTCGACCCCACGAGCATGACGTTTCACGTTGAAACATTGAAACACCTGTAACATGGCTGCAACTGAAACATTGAAACGTCGTCATGTCGATCAGCCTGCCGCGCCACCGTTCCCGCCTGTCCGATCCGGAGGCCGGCCAGCTGCCGGTGATCTGGACCGTCAGCGTGTCGCGCCTGACCGGTCTGCTCGGCGATGTGATCCCGGAATTCGACCGCCGCGCCCGCATCGTGCCGATCAACCTCGGCTTCGAGGAGGCGGTGGATGTGATCGGTCAGCGCCTGCGCCGCGAACACTGTGATGTGGTGATCGCCGGCGGCTCCAATGCGGCCTACCTGCGCAGCCGGCTGGAGGTGCCGCTGGTGCCGATCCAGGCCAACGGCTTCGACCTGATGGAGGCGCTGGCGCGCGCGCGCCGGATCGCCCCGCGGATCGGCCTGGTCACCCATGCCACCGATGTGCCGACCTTCGGCAGTTTCCAGCACAGCTTCGGGCTGGACATCGAGCATCGCCGCTTCGTCACCCGCGAGGACGCGCGCGACTGCATCGCCGACATGCGCGCTAATGGCATCGAAGTGATCGTCGGCACCGGCATGGCGATCGACTACGCCGAACAGGTCGGCCTGCCCGGAGTGCTGCTGTACTCGGCCGATTCGGTGCGGCACGCGTTCGAACACGCGCTGGAGCTGACCCAGACCCTGGCCCGCTCCGGCGCCCCGTCACTGCGGCGGCGGGCACCGGCCAGGCAACGCGATACCGATCATGCCCTGCTCGGCGACAGCGCCGCGATGCAGCAGGTGCGCGAGCACATTGCACTGTATGCGCCTTACGACAGCACGGTGCTGATCACCGGCGCCACCGGCACCGGCAAGGAACTGGTGGCCCGGCAACTGCACAGCGCCAGCGGCCGGCGTGGCCGCTTCGTCGCGCTGAACTGCGGGGCGATCAGCGAATCGCTGCTGGAAGCCGAGCTGTTCGGTTACAACGAAGGGGCGTTCACCGGCGCCCGCCGCGGCGGTCGCGTAGGCCTGGTCGAAGCCGCCGAGGGCGGCACCCTGTTCCTCGATGAAATCGGCGAGCTGCCGTTGCCGCTGCAGACCCGGCTGCTTCGGGTGCTGGAAGAGCGTGAAGTGCTGCGCGTCGGCGCCACCGAGCCGACCCCGGTGGACGTGCGCGTGGTCGCAGCCACGCTGCAGACGCTGGAATCGCTGGTGGAGACGCAGCGCTTCCGGCGCGACCTCTACTACCGCTTGGCCGCACTGCGCATCGCGCTGCCGACCCTGCACGAACGGCGCGAGGATGTGCCTTTGCTGCTGGAACACTTCTTCAGCCTGCTGGGCGGCACGTCGTCCCCGCTCGCTGCCCCGGCGCTGCAGCGGCTGTGCGATTACCCGTGGCCGGGCAACGTGCGCGAGCTGCGCAACATGGTCGACCGGCTGCGCATCCATTGGCCGCACGGGCGCGGCGAGCTGGCGCTGGCCCAGATGCAGGCCTGGCTGCCGGAGCTGGCGTCCTCGCCTGTCGCCGCGCGCGCCTGGGCAGATGCAGCGCCGGACGGCCCGCCCCAGCGCGCGGCCACGCGCCCCGGCAACGACATGCTGCAGCAGCTGCTCGATGCCCACGGCGGCAACCGTGAGCAGGTCGCGCAGGCGCTGGGCGTGTCGCGTACCACGCTGTGGCGCTGGCTGCGCAGCACCGCCGGGTAAGGACGCGGCTTACGCCACGCCGCGCAGGTCCACCGTGGGCCGGTGCGCTGCCGAGCCATCCCAGTCCACCGCCAGTCCCGCTGCGGTGAACGCATCCACGATCCTGCGCCCGACCTGCTCCATGGCAGCGCTGGCGCCCACCGGCCCGGCCCAGAAGCCCAGGCTCAGATCGCTGCTGCGCTTGGCGCGGTTGAGGTCCTGCCGGGTGTAGAAGCACAGGCCGACCAGGCCGGCCTCCATGCCGCCGCGTTCGATGAACTGCTGGGCGGTGTCGGTGAAGCCATCCTCCTGGGTCAGGCCAACGTCCTGCACGGTGACGATGCCCTGGTCTTCCAGGCGGGCGAACACCGCGGTGACCCTGGCGTGCGCGGCGCGCCAGTCGGCGGCCCGCATCTTCTGCGGCGGCCGCGGCTCGGCCTTCACCGGGATGGGGTGGCCGGTCACCGCAGACAGCAGCGCCTGCACCTCCGGCACCATCGCGTTGACCACGATATGGTTGCCAAAGCCGTCGTGCACCGCCGGGTTCGCACCGGCGTCGAGCAGCATCTGCACCGGCGCGCACTCCAGCGCGAATTCCGCGGCCAGGTACAACGCGGTCCGCCCGCCGCTACCGAGGTGTTCCAGCGGGCTTCCTGCATCGATGAGCAAACGCAGTACCTGCAGATGCTGGGCCGCCGGGGTGTCATGGGTTGCGCGCGCCGCACATTCCAGCGCGGTGAAGCCGTAGGCGTTTTCTGCGCCGACATCGGCGCCCGCCGCAAGGGCGGCCTGCACTACCGCCACGTCGGCCGCCAAGGCGGCCTCGCACAGATCAATGGCGGGCGAAGAAGCGGATGCGGTCGTCATGTAACCGTTGCGTGCACAGGGGGATTCCTCCGCCAGTATGCAGGAGCTGCCTCGCGGGCGCGGCGCGCCACTGTTCACGCCATCGGCGAAGCGCCGCGTCCCGTCCACAGTGCATAACGCCCCGCGCCCAGAACGCACACCCACGCCAGGGCCACGCCCAGTGGCACCTCCGGCAGATACAGGAACCAGCTCAGCCAATCCAAAGGCCCCAGGCCAGCCGGAATGCGCCCGATACCGTCGGTGACGGCCGCGACCGCGCAGATCATCATCAGCGCTGCGGCCGACAGGCGCGGCAGCACACCGAGCACCAGGGTGGTGCCCAGCACCCATTCCACCATCGCCACTGCAGGGGCGCTGGCCGCCGGCCACGGGATACCCGCCTCCACGAGCGTGGCCAGCATGCGATCCCTGCCGTCGTCGGTAAACAGCTTGTTCCATCCCGATACGGCGAACATGGTGCCCGAAGCGATGCGCGACAGCAGTAACAGCAGCGAAGGGGCGATGCGGGATTCAGCAGGCGGGACAAAAGGAAACATGGCAAGGCGGTTCCAAGGCAGACATCGTCGTCCGCCCGATCCTAACCGGCGCCTTCCCATCCGGTGCATCCCGTGCGGTGGCCGATGGATACGGCCTTACGGGAACAGCAACCGCTTGCTCCACTGCCCGTCGTGATCGACCTCATAGCACCAGCGCTCGTGCAGCCGGAACTGCGCGCCGTACCAGAACTCGATCCGCTGCGGCACCACGCGCAGGCCGCTCCAGCCGTCCGGGCGCGGCACGTCGCGGCCGTCGAAGCTGGCCTCGGTGGTGGCCACGCGGGCGTCGAATTCCTCGCGCGAGGCCAGCGTCCTGGACTGCAGCGACGCCCAAGCGCCGATCTGGCTCATCCGCGGGCGCGAGGCGAAATACGCATCGGCCTCGGCATCGCTGACCTGCTCCACGCGACCTTCGATGCGCACCTGGATGCCGGCCTCGCGCAGGCTGCGCCACAGGAACAGCAGCGCGGCCTGCGGATTGGCCTGCAATTCCCGGCCCTTGTGGCTGTCCAGATGGGTGTAGAACACGAAGCCGCGCTCATCGAAGGCCTTGAGCAGCACGGTACGCGCAGAGGGCTGGCGGTTCTGGTCGGCGGTGGCCACGGTCATCGCATTGGGTTCGACTTCGCGGCTCGCCTTGGCTTCTTCGAACAGCCCGGCAAAGGTGGATAGCGCTTCGGCATACAGATCGGTCATGGCGGTTTTCTTGTCACGCGGTTTGGGTTTATTGTCGCTGCATGCCTGCACCTGCGTACATGCCCCCGACGAAAGGTTTTCCGGATGCGCTGGTCGCACAGGCGCTGGACCACGCACTGAGCTGCGATACCGCCATTCCAGTATTGGCGATCAGCGGTCTGCAGGGCAGCGGCAAATCGACGCTGGCCGCCCAGGTGGTTGCGCTGGCCGAAACCCGCGGCCTGCGTGCGGCGATGCTCTCCATTGACGATGTCTACCTCACCCGGGCCCAGCGTCAACGCCTGGCACGGCAGGTGCACCCGTTGCTGCTCACGCGCGGCCCGCCGGGAACGCACGACCTGGCCCTGGCCCACGCCACGCTGGATGCGGTTGCTGCCGGCGGCCCGGTCGCCCTGCCCCGTTTCGACAAGCTCGCTGACGAACGCTTGCCGGAAAAGGACTGGACGCACCTCGACGGACCACTCGACCTGCTGGTGTTCGAAGGCTGGTTCCTCGGCACGCCTGCGCAGGGCGAATCCGATCTGGACCCACCGCTCAACGCACTCGAGCGCGAGGCCGATACGGACGGGCGTTGGCGGCGCTGGTGCAACCACGCCCTCGCCCACGACTACCCTGCGCTGTGGCAGCGCTGCGACCGGCTGTGGTTCCTGCAGCCGCCGGATTTCTCGGTGATCCCGAGATGGCGCTGGCAGCAGGAGCAGAACCTGCAGGCCGCCCAGCCCGACCGCAGCAGCATGAGCCGCGCCCAGCTGGAGCGCTTCGTGCAGTACTACGAGCGGGTCAGCCGACAGGCCCTGCGCACCCTGCCCGGCTTGGCGGACAAGGTGATCGCGCTGGACGAGCAACGCCGCATCATCGCCACGCGCTGACCGCCGCAGCCAGAAACCGCGCCGGATCAACTGACCAGGAAGGTCACGCGCAGATTCACCCGCCACTCGGTGATGTTGCCTTCCCCGTCCGTGACGACCTTGGTTTCATTGATCCAGGCGCCTTGGATGCCTTTGACCGTCTCGGCCACCTTCTTCAGGCCACTGCGTACCGCGTCCTCCACACTGGTCTTGGAGGAGGCATTGATCTCGATGATTTTGGCAACGGACATGGATTGCTCCGGTAGCGCGCGGGACAGTCCGCGCCGGCCCACCATGGGGGGCCGCGCGTAAAGGCGATGGCACGGAGATGTTAGGATCGAGGGTAATGAATCCCGCTCCGAACCTCATCCTGATTGGCCCGATGGGCGCCGGCAAAACCTGCATCGGGCGCCGGCTGGCCGAGCGCTTCACGCTGGACTTCGTGGATGCCGATCAGGCCATCGTGGACAGCACCGGGGCCAGCATTCCGGCGATCTTCGAGCACTCCGGCGAAGCCGGCTTCCGCCAGCACGAGCGCCAGGTCCTGCACGCGCTGCTGGACGGGCACGGTCAGCTGATCTCCACCGGCGGTGGCGCGGTACTGGACGCGGACAACCGCGCGGCCATCGCCCGCCGTGGGTTCGTCGTCTACCTGCGGGTCAGCGTGCCGGCCCAGCTGGAGCGGCTGGCGCGTGACCGCGGCCGCCCGCTGCTGCAGCGCCCGGACCGCGAGCAGGTGCTGCACGAGATGGCCGCCGCCCGTGACCCGCTGTACCAGAGCCTGGCCGACCTCACCCTGGATACCGATCTCTACACGCCCGCCGAGGCCACCGCGCAGCTGGTGCTGCGCCTGGCCGCGCAGTGGCAGCGACAGGAAACACCTGAATGACCCCCTCCCCGCGTACCGTTGCCGTCAGCGGCGACACTCCCTACACCATCCACATCGGCCCGGGCCTGCTTGGCCACGGCGAGCTGCTGGCCCGTCACGTCCGCGGCCGCCATGTGCTGCTGCTCAGCGATTCCTCGGTCGCGCCGCTGTACCTGGCCGGGGTGAAGGCCGCGCTGCTGGCCGCGCGCCCGGACCTGCTGCTCGGTGAGCTGGTGCTGCCGGCCGGCGAAGCCTCCAAGACCCTGGCCCACTTCGGCGATGCGATCACGGCGCTGGCCGCCCTTGGCGCCACCCGCGATGCCTGCGTGATGGCCCTCGGCGGTGGCGTTGCCGGTGATCTGGCCGGCTTCGCGGCGGCCTGCTGGATGCGCGGCGTGGACTGTGTGCAACTGCCGACCTCGCTGCTGGCGATGGTGGACTCCTCGGTCGGCGGCAAGACCGCGGTGGACATCCCCGAAGGCAAGAACCTGGTCGGCGCGTTCCACCCACCGCGCGCCGTCATCGCCGACACCGCTACCCTGCGTACCCTGCCGCCGCGCGAGCTGCGGGCCGGCCTGGCCGAGGTGATCAAGTACGGTGCGATCCGCGACCCGCTGTTTTTCCAGTGGCTGCAGGCCGAACACGCCGCGCTGCTGGCCGGCGATGACACCGCGCTGGCCCAGGCCATCGCGCGCAGCTGCGAGCACAAGGCCGAGATCGTCGCGCGCGATCCGCTGGAAAAGGGCGAGCGCGCCCTGCTCAACCTTGGCCACACCTTCGGCCACGCGATCGAGACCGAACAGGGCTACGGCGCGCCGGGCAACGACAACCTCAACCATGGCGAAGCCGTCGCGGTCGGCATGGTCCTGGCCGCACGGCTGTCCGCCCAGCTGGGCATGAGTGACGACGCCGACACCGGGCAGCTGCGCGACCTGCTGCTGCGCTACGAACTGCCGGTCGCCATTCCGGCCGGCCTGCAGCCCGAAGCGCTGCTGGCACGGATGCGGCTGGACAAGAAGAACGTCGCCGGGCGGCTGCGCCTGGTGCTGTGGCGTGGGATCGGCCGTGCCGAAGTGGTCGGCGATGTCGACGAGGCCGACGTGCTGCGTGTGCTCGCCGCCGGCTGAGCCTGCGACGTTCCGCCGCACCTGCCCCGTCGCTGACGGCCGCCTCCGGCGTTCACGGCTACAATCGGGGCATGCGCGTCTTCCTGCACCAACACCCCCGCGGTGCCGATCCGGCCCGCTATCTCCAGCTCACCCTGCAACCGGACCTGTTCGGTGGCTGGGAGCTGCTGCTCGAGTCCGGCCCGATCGGCGGGCGCGGGCAACTGCGCCGCGAGCTGTACCTGGAGGAAGACCTGGCGCTGGCCGCGTTCGAAAAGGCGCGCGATGCGCACCTGCACCGCGGCTACGAAGTGACCTACACCAGCGGCGATCCGCCGCACTGAGCGGCCACCCTACCGCCATGCCCTACCGCCACGACCCCATTCGGCCCTGCGCCACCAGATCCCAAGGAAGCGTTCCGTGACCAGCCCCTCCCGCCATGATCGCCTGCTGCGCGCCCTGCGCCGCGAACCGGTGGACTGCACCCCCGTCTGGCTGATGCGCCAGGCCGGTCGTTACCTGCCCGAATACCGCGCCACCCGCGCCAAGGCCGGCAGCTTCCTGGCCATGGCCAAGAACCCGGACATCGCCTGCGAAGTCACCCTGCAGCCGCTGCGCCGCTTCGACCTCGACGCCGCGATCCTGTTTTCGGACATCCTCACCATTCCCGACGCGATGGGCCTGGAGTTGTATTTCGTCGAAGGCGAGGGCCCGAAGTTCCGCCACCCCGTCCGCGACACTGCGGCCATCGCCAGACTGGCCGTGCCGGACATGGAAACCGAACTGCGCTACGTGATGGACGCCGTGCGCGTGATCCGCCGCGAACTGGACGGCAGCGTGCCCCTGATCGGCTTCTCCGGCAGCCCGTGGACGCTGGCCTGCTACATGGTTGAAGGCGGCGGCAGCAAGGACTTCGCCCGCATCAAGGCGATGGCCCTGAACGAACCGGCCGCCCTGCACCAGCTGCTCTCGGTCGTCACCGACGCGGTGATCGCCTACCTCGCCGCCCAGCGCGCGGCCGGCGCCCAGGTCCTGCAGGTCTTCGACACCTGGGGCGGCGTACTCAGCCCAACCATGTACCGCGAATTCTCCCTGCGTTACCTGACCCGCATCGCCCAGGAACTCGAACGCGGCGAAGGCAGCGACCGCACCCCGCTGATTCTGTTCGGCAAAGGCACCGGCCTGCACCTGGGCGCCCTGGCCGACACCGGCGCCGACGCCCTCGGCGTCGACTGGACCCTGGACCTCGCCGACGCCGTCGCCCGCACCGGCGGCCGCGTTGCCCTGCAGGGCAACCTCGACCCCACCACCCTCTACGGCAACCCCGCCGCCATCGAACGCGCCGCCGGGCAAGTGCTCGACAGCTACGTCCAAGGCAACGGCGGCTCCCGCGAAGGCCACGTCTTCAACCTCGGCCACGGCATGTCCCCGGACATGAATCCCGACCACGTCCAAGTGCTGGTGGAAGCCGTCCACCGCTTGAGCCGGCGCTGATCGCCATCGGCAGGTAGCCGGCCAGCGGCCGGCACTGCCTAGGCATGGCCGACGACGCGCGCGTTCTGCATCCAGGACGCGCGCCTTCTTCTTTTGCACATCGAAAGACGTGAGCCTCCCGTCGACTGCCCCATCGGCTTTGATATTGCCGCGCTGCGCGCGGCCATCCACGCGTGGCGTGGATCTACCCATATCATTTGCGGCATCACATCCATTCAGGGCATCAAGACGAACGTCTGATTTCCTGCATTTCCGCTTTTCCTGTCACAGCCAGACAGCAGTCATGGGTGTGGCACGGGTGGGTTGGCGAGCGCCATGGATGGCGCGACATGAGCCTCCATGGACGGATTTACGGCGTGTCCCGCCGACCCACCCGTGCCGCACCCTCTCCGGGACACCGACCGCACCAATGCTTCGGCTTCGGCTTCGGCTTCGGCTTCGGCTTCGGCTTCGGCTTCGGCTTCGGCTTCGGCTTCGGCTTCGGCTCTTGACCACACCCTGATCCCACATCGGCGATCATATCGCCCTCGTTGACGAAGGCCCCGCACCATGACGACCAGCAGCTACGCCTCGATCCGGCCCCTGTTGTGGCTCGTATCGCTGGCCATCTTCATGCAGATGCTGGACTCCACCATCGTCAACACCGCACTGCCTGCCATGGCCCGCAGCCTCGGCGAAAGCCCGTTGCAGATGCAGTCCGTCGTCTTCAGCTACGCCCTCGCCGTCGCCACCTTCATCCCCGCCTCCGGCTGGATCGCCGACCGCTTCGGCACACGGCGCACTTTCCTCGTCGCGATCATCCTGTTCACCCTCGGCTCGCTCGCCTGCGCCCTGGCCCAGACCCTGCACCAGCTGGTCGGTGCACGCGTCCTGCAGGGCATCGGCGGCGCCATGCTGCTGCCGGTCGGCCGCCTGGCCGTGATGCGCTCGGTCTCCCGCGAAGAATTCCTTCGCGCCATGAGCTTCATCGCCATCCCCGCCCTGATCGGCCCCCTGATCGGTCCCACCCTCGGCGGCTGGCTCGTCGAAGTCGCCTCCTGGCACTGGGTGTTCCTGATCAACCTCCCGATCGGCATCATCGGCTACGTCGCGGCGATGAAAATCATGCCCGACCACTACGCAGAGCACCGCACCCGCTTCGATATCGCCGGCTACCTCATGCTCGCCTTCGGCATGGTCGTGCTCTCGCTCGCGCTGGATGGCATCTCCGGCATGGCCACGCCCCATGCCCTGGTCATGCTGATGACTGTCGCCGGGCTGGCCGCTCTCGTCGGTTACTGGCTGCACGCGGCCAACTCCACGGCCCCGCTGTTCTCCCTCGCGCTGTTCCACGTTCCCAGCTACCGCATCGGCATCCTCGGCAACCTGTTCTCGCGCATCGGCAGCAGCGCCATGCCGCTGCTGATTCCGCTGCTGCTGCAGGTCGGCATGGGCATGAGCCCGATGAACGCCGGTCTGTTGATGATCCCGGTCGCCGCCGCCGGCATGGTCTCCAAACGCTACGCGGTCAAACTCGTCGAGCGCTTCGGCTACCGCCGCGTGCTGATGGTCAATACCGTTCTTGTCGGCCTGGCGATGGCCAGTTTCATCTTCATGACACCCGGCCAGCACCTGTGGATCCGCATCGTGCAGCTGGCGCTGTTCGGCGCGGTCAACTCGCTGCAGTTCACCGTCATGAACACCGTGACCCTGCGCGATCTGGACCGTGACTTCGCCAGTGCGGGCAACAGTCTGCTCTCGATGGTGATGATGCTCGCCACCGGCTTCGGTGCAGCGGCGGCCGGCAGCCTGCTCGCCGCCTTCAATCACCTCGATGCCTCACACGGCGCGACGGCCGCGCTGCACGCTACCTTCGTCTGCGTCGGTGCGATCACCCTGACCTCCACCCTGATCTTCTGGCAGCTGCCCGATACCCGCCCCTCGCCGCGCGATGTCGAAGAGGTCGCCGAGTAACCGCTGAGCAGCGCTGCCTGTCGCGGCTTGGCGGCGCAGCGGCCGACGGTCAGCGGACGGCACTCAGGACGCGCGCAATGGCCTCCACCAGCAGATCGCCGGTGACCGGCTTGCGCAGGAACGCGTCGAAGCCGGCGTCGCGGGCCTGCTGCTCGATCGACGGATACGTGCGCGCGGTCACCGCGATCAACGGCATCTCGAACCCTTGGCTGCGCAGATGCTCGGCCAGCGCGATGCCGCCCAACCCCGGCAGATCCAGATCCATCAGCACCACCGCAAACGGCGCCTCACTGACCTCGCGCAACGCCGACAGCGCATGCTCGGCATGTACCACGTCGTGGCCGCGCGCCGACAGCAGCCCGCTGACCACCTCGGCCACGGTCAGATCGTCTTCCACCAGCAGGATCCGCAAGGGCGGCAGCACCCAGTGTTCGCCTTCGGCCGCACCCGGCACCCCGGTCACTCCCTGCTCCAGTGGCAACGGCAGGGTTACCGTGAAACGCGTCCCCACGCCGAGCTGGCTCTGCACGCCGATCTGCCCCTGCATCGCCAGCGCCAGCTCACGGCAGATCGCCAGGCCCAGCCCACTGCCACCGTATTGGGCAGCCGTGCGTGCACCGTCGGCCTGCTCGAAGCGACGGAACAGTCGCTCCTGCTGATCGCTGCTGATGCCCGGCCCGGTATCGGATACCTCGATGTGCAACCCGCGGCCGGCCGTGATCGCCCGCAACGTCAACCGCACTTCGCCATGGCTGGTGAATTTGACCGCGTTGCCAAGCAGGTTCAACAGGATCTGGCGCACACGCAGCTCATCGCCGATCGTGCGGGTTCCTGCTGGCAAGGTGTTGTCGACCACGAACCGCAGTCCCTTCTGCTCGGCCAACGCGGCCATCAACGCACAGACATCGTCGATCGGCCGCTGCAGCTGGAATGGCTGCGCCTGCAGTTCCAGGCGCCCGGACTCGATCCGGGCCAGGTCGAGCGCGTCGTTGACCAGGTGCAGCAGGTGCTCGCCGGCGTGCCGGATCGACTCGGTATAACCGCGCTGCTGGGGATTCAACGGCGATGACAACAGCAGCTCACTCATGCCCAGCACACCCGTCATCGGCGTGCGTACTTCGTGGCCCAGATTCGCCAGGAAGCGCGTTTTCGCCATCGAGGCCTGCTCGGCCAGCTCCTGCTTCTGCAGCGCCAACTGGTAGGCGTGCCGGCGCTGCAGCCTGCGCCGGTACAACCAGGCGAACAGACTCAGCAGCAACAACACAGCCGAGGTCAGCAGCAACAATCCGGACAGGCTGCGCCACCACGGTGGCAGCACACGGAACTCCAGCACCTGCACCCGCGACCAGATGTGGTCGGCCGAGCGCGCCTGCACTTCCAGCCGGTAGCGGCCTGGCGGCAGGCGTGAGAACAGGCGTTCACCGCCGGGCCCCACTTCAACCCAGTCCGGATCGTAGCCGGCCAGGCGGTAGCGGTAGTTGTTCGAGGTGGAATCAGCGAAAGACAGCAGCCGCGCCACGATCCGCAGGTCACGGTCGCCGTCGGCGATGTCCAGCGGCACCGCATGGGTCAGGTCCAGCACGCGTTCGCCACGGCGCACCTCCACCCGCTCGATCACCAGCGGCGCCCGACGTGTTGCCGGCTTGACCAGCGCTGGATCGAACACCACCACGCCGGCGGGCGTACCCCCGACGATGCGGCCGCTTGGCGTCAGCGACAGCGTGCGGCGACGGAACTCCTGGCTGGGCAAGCCATCGTGCACGCCGTACTGGCGCACACTCCCCGCCTCCGGATCGACCCGCACCAGGCCGCGCGCATTGGCTGCCCAGACTACCCCCTGCCGATCCACCACCAGGCCGGTCGCCGTGATCGCGGGGTAGCCGGCACTGCTGCCGATCACTTCCTGCAGGGTCAGCCGATCGCCCTGCCAGCCGTAATGGGACAACTTGCCCTCTTCAGAGAGCCACACACTGTCATCGTCGGCCAGCGCCATGGCATGCACGCTCGCCGCGGGGCCGCCCGGCAACGGCTCGAAGCGCGAGCGCGTGGCGACCCACTGCAATAGACCCTGTCCGGTGGCTACCCACAGGCGATCCTGCGGACCGCAGCGGATATCGAGCGCGTTCTGGCCAGCGCTCAATCCGGCATGGCCGAGCGCCACGCGGTGCAGGACGCGCCCGTCCAGATCGCGCTGCTGGAGCCCGTTGGCCGAGGCCGTCCACAGCCGCTGCCCGTCGCACAGCGCCAACGCGTCGATCGCGCCCTCCATCGTGGCGTCCACCGCGGCGTCGCGTCCCCATCGCCGCATCCGCTTCTGCCGGGGGTCATAGCGCAACAGCGCGTCCCAGGAGCCGATCCACACCTGCCCGCGCGGATCTTCCAGCACCGACTGCAGCCACTGCGTACCGTCCACCCAGGTCCGGTGCTGTTCGATCTTCCCGCTGACCGGGTCGAACTTGTCCAGGGCACCGTGCGTGCCGACCGTCCACACACCGCCGTCGGCGGCCGCGCCCATCCCCAGCACGTACGCGTTGCGCAGCGAGGCCGGGTCATCTTCCAGCCGCGAGAGCACCGAGAACTGCCACCACCGCGGCAGCAGATGCCACAGGCCGCCATTGGTGCTGGCCAGCCAGATGCCGCCCTCGCGATCTTCGTAGGCACCGGTCCAGTTTGGCCGGACCTGCCCACGCGCGATCGCGCTGTACAGCGGCACCTGCTGGAACTGACCGTCCATCGCGCGACCCAGGCCGGAGCGGGTGTCGAGCCAGTACCCGCCCTGTTCGTCGCGCAGCATCATGCCCAGGATCTGATCGCCCTCGGCGACGCTCCACGGGGCCGGCTCGAAACGGCCATCCGGCCGCCGCACCGCCACCCCGACATTGCTGCTGATCCACAGGCTGCCGTCGGGTTCGGCGGTCAGCCCATTGATGACGCGCGCCGACAACTGGTCGCTGGGAACCGCTTCGAAATCGTGTCCGGTCCAGCGCGCCAGGCCGGCCTTGGATCCGATCCACAACGTGCCATCGAGCGTGGTGGCCAGATTGCCGACCGACGCCGCCGGCAGGCTGCGCGGGTTGCCGGGCTCGGGCATGAAGCGGGTCAGCGTGCCGTCGCGCTCCAGCCGGTGCAGGCCGCACTGGTAGGTGCCGAACCAGATCGCACCGTCCGGTGTGGAGGCCACGCTCCAGATCGTGTTGCTGCCGATCTCCGGATGGCTGTCGCGATCGTAGAAACGGATTTCACGACGGTCGGCCGACATCATCGCCAGGCCGGCATTTTCCGTGCCGATCCACAACTGATTGCGCGCATCCACGTGCACGCTCCAGACGTGGTTGTCGCGCAGGCCGTCCTCGGCGCGCCAGATGCGGTAATTGCGACCGTCGTAGCGGGCCAGGCCATCGTTGGTGGCGATCCACAGATAGCCGTAGCGATCCTCGGCCATGCGGTTGACGGTGTTGGATGGCAGACCATCGAACACGGTGAGCTGCCGCGGCGTCGGCGGCACCGGCTGCGCCGACGCACGCGTCGGCCAGAGCACACACAGGCCGATCAGCAACGGCCACAGCACACGCAACACCAATGGCTCTCCCGGGTCTGTCCGTTGATTCACTGCCGCCGCCCGGAACGGGCCTGTCACCCCTGACCACCCCGGTCCTCGGGCAATGCCCCGCATAGTAAACCGTTCCCCGCACCGGCACGATCCGGCCGCGGCGACCCCAGCCGCTGCATCGCCGCCTGCAGGACATCGCCCTGCAGCGGCTTGTGCAGCAGCCCATCGCCCCCGGCGGCCGCGACCTGCGCGTCCAGATCCGGATCCCGACGCGCCGTGAGCACCAGTACCGGCAGGCGTTGGCCCTGCTGACGCAGCAGGCGCAGCAAGGACAGTCCATCCATGCCCGGCAGGTCCAGGTCCAACAGCATCAGTTGCACGCCGGGGCGGGCCAGCGCGGTCAGGGCAGCCAGCGCGTGCTGCGCATGGAGCACGCTGTGGCTGCGTCCCTGCAGCAGACCCGTGACCACCTCGGCAACGAGAGGATCATCTTCCACCAGCAACACCCGCAGACCCGCCGTTTCACCGTCGATGCCGTGCGCGTCCGGACCCGGCAGGAGCGACGGGCAGCGATCCAACGGGACGCTCAGCGTGGCCTGCCAGCGATGATCCGGCAGCTGCACCACACACAACCGCCCCTGCATCGCCCCCACCAGCACATCGACATCGGCCAGCGCCTCGCGCACCCGGGACAGCCGAGGAGACGGACAGGCCCCCGGTTCGGCCAGCACATCCAGCAGCAGACCGGTGCCTCCCGGCCGCCAGGCCATGCGCAGGGTCAGCAGGGTTGCACCGATCTGCGCCGCGAGGCCGCAGGACAGCCATTGCACTGCCTGCCGCAACCGGTCCGGATCGCCCTCGACACAGGCATCGGCCGGCAGCGGCGCTCCCAACGTCAAGCGGCAACCGGACACCGCCAGGCCGCACGCCACCGCGGCCTGCACATCGAGCCACCACGGCCCGATGGCGAAACGCCGCTGCTGCAGCGGCACCTTGCCGGCCTGCAGCCTGGCGATCTCCAACGCTTCATCGACCACCTGCAGCAATGCACGTCCACCCTGCTGGATGTGCAGTACCTGTTGGCGCGCCTCCACAGGCAGCGGCGCCTCCAACAGCAGCTCGCTCATGCCCAGGACACCGGTCAGCGGCGTCCGCACTTCATGGCCCAGCGTGGCCAGATAGCGTTCCTTGGCCTGCGCGGCCTGCTCGGCGCGCGTCTGGCGGCGTGCGGCCGCGCGCCAGGCGAGCGCACGGCCCTGGCGCCGCCGCAGCGTCCATACCAGCAACACCACCGCACCGCCTGCGATCAGGCACAGCAACGCCCATGCGCCGGGATGTGCCCAGCCGCTGTAGGCCACCTGCAGCTGCTGCTGCTGCACCGGCGTCCACTGCCCATCCGCGCCGCGCGCCTGGAACTCCAGCACATGCTCGCCGGCCGGCAGGCGCGGGAAGCCCCGGGTGCCACGCTGCCCGGCGCGCACCCACTCCGGATCTTGGCCGCGCAAGCGGAATCGATACTCGGTCGCGCCCTGACTGCCGTTGAGCAGGCGCGCCGACAACTGGATGTCGCGGTCATCGGCATTGAGATGCAGCGGATCGGCTGCGGGCAGCTCGGTCCAGTGCCGTTGCCGGCGCACCTGCACACGGTCGATCACCAACAACGCAGGCGTCGTGGCCGCCACCATCCCGGCCGGATCCAGTGCGAGCACATTGCCCTCCACGTCGATCGCCAGCAGGTGCCCCTCTGCGGCCACCAGACCGCTCCCGAACACCATCACCGGCAGGCCGTCGTCCACCGTGTACAGCCGGGCACTGCTGCGATCGGGCGCCAGGCGCACCACTCCCCGCGCCAGCGTGGCCCACACCGCGCCGTCGTCGGCATCCGCCACGCCGCGTGGCAGCGCCGCCGGCACTCCCTGCACGGCGTCGAGCCGCGTGGCGCGATGCAGACGGCCTGCCGTGTGCCGATACGCGGCCCAGCCATCCGCATCGGCCACCCACAACTGCCCATCGGCAGCCACATGAAGGGCCCCCACCTCGCGGCGCGGGCTGCCCGGCACAGGCACGAACCTGTTGGCTGCACCGTGCCACTGTTTGAGACCCTCACGGTCGCCCAGCCACACCTCTGCGCGTGCATCGCATTGGAGGGTGAACGCCACGCCGCCCGGGCGCAGCCCGGCCATTTCGTAGGTGCTGCCGCCCAGTACCGTGCCATCACCCGCACGCTGTTCAAGCCGGCCATTGCCGGCAAGCCACACCTGCCCACCGCAGGCCAGCAGTGCGGCCTCTGGCGTCCCTCCCGGCGCAAGCTCGATGCCGCCTACCTGCCAGTGCTGCGCGCGCCCGTGCGAAGGGTCGATCCGGGTCAGCCATGGCGCCGCGAAGACCCACACCACTCCCTGTGGATCTTCGACCACCACGTGGCGATCGGCACGCCTGGGTTCGTGCGCATAGGACCACCGTGCGCCGGAGAAGCCGTGCACCGGTGAGACCTGCATCAGCCTGCCGCCGCGGGCCCACCACGCCTGCCGGTTGGTGGCAGGGGCCAGTCCGCCCGGTGCAACAGCATCGGTGTCCTCCGGTGCTGCGAAGCGCTCAATGTGCCGCCACTGGGCGCCGAGGCGCCATACGCCCTGATGGCTGCCCAGCAACCAGACGCGCCCCTGCCGGTCTTCGGTCACCCGCACGATGCGCGGCACGCTGAGGCCGTGCAGATGGGGCAACGTGATGCCATGGCGGTCCTGACCATCCCGGTCCTGCCACCACAACTGCACCCCATCGGCAAACCAGTCCCCGCCGTCCCGGCTGGGCCCGAGCCAACGTGCCGGTTCACCGGGGGATGCTGCGGGCTGCAACACCGGCAGCAGCCGCACGTTGGTGCCTTCGGCGGTACTCGAGCGCAGCCGACCCTGCGCATCGACCCCGAGCGCGGTGACCGGCAGGACGGAGGCACCCAGCAACGCCGGGCCCTGGAACCGATCGTCATGCCATCGCGCCAGGCCGGCTCCGCTGCCGATCCATACGCCGCCCTGCGGATCAGCCGCGAGCCGGTCCACGCGCGCGGACGGCAGGCCATCACCCTCTGCCGTCGGCAGGTACTGGCGCAGGCGCCGATCACGGCCGAGCCGGAACAACCCGGCGTCGCGGGTGCCGAACCAGATGCTGCCATCGTCCATCGGCTGGATCGCCAGCACCGGGCTGGCGGCCGCAGCCGCGGCAGGCGGCCCCGCCCATCGGTCGAACTGCTGGCGATCGGCCGTCAGCCGCTGCAGATAGCCGTTGGCGGTACCGATCCAGAGTTGGTCACGGGCGTCCAGCGCCAGGCTGCGCACCGCGTTGTCGGCCAGGCCGTGCTCCATGCGCCACACCCGGAACCCACCGCCGTCGTAGCGTGCCAGGCCATCCTCGGTCGCGAACCAGAGATAGCCCTGCCGATCCTCCACCATCTGATGCACCACGTTGGAGGGCAACCCATCCACGGTGGTGACTCGCACCCCATGACTGGACAAGGCCAGAACCGGCGCGACCGGCATCAGCCAACAAAGCAGCACGCACAGGCACCCACTGAGTACGGTCTTCATGCGACGCGGCGACATCGGGCCAGCCCATCAGCCAGCGTCGTCCGGCTCACCGGCAGGCGCAGGAACATATCGAAGCCGGCCGCGGTCGCCGCGCGCTGGGCACCGGTATCCGCGCGCGGGCTCAATGCCAACCGCGGGACACCCGGCCAGCAACGCGACAAGCGCGCGCCCGCCCGTTCGTCGTCGAGACACAGCCCCGGATCGACCACGATGACATCCCAGCACGCGCCATCACTCGCGGTCTGCGGCATGCCCTCGAGCCCGGGCACACACAGCGCCAGATGTCCCAGCGATGCGAGCATGGCCAACAGCACCTCGGCGACGGACGGCGAGGGGTACACCACCAGCACGCGCAGCGTGCGCGCGCCGAGCGGTTCCGGCCGCGCCTGCAGTGGTGCGGTTCCCGCGACGGCCTCGCCACGCGGCATCGGCAGGCGTACCTGGAAGCAGGCCCCCTCGCCCGGGCGGCTGGTGACCATGATGTCCCCGCCCATCGCCAAGGCCAGATCGCGTGAGATGGCCAACCCGAGACCGGTGCCACCGTAGCGTGCGGTGGTCTGTGCACCGTCGGCCTGCTCGAAGCGCTGGAACAGACGCTGGCACTGCGCGGGGGTCATGCCAGGCCCGGTATCGCGCACCCGCAGCAGCACGCCCTCACCGCCGTCGCCGGGCTGCGCCTCGAGCCTGACCGTGCCCTGCGCGGTGAATTTGAGCGCGTTGCCCAGCAGGTTGAGCAGGATCTGGCGCAGGCGCGGCGCGTCGCCGAGAAAGCAGGCCGACGCCGGCACGCTGCTGTGCCATTCCAATACCAGTGCCTTGCCCTGCGCCACCGGCAGCAACAGCGCATGAAGCTCTTCGATCAACCGCTGCAGGACGAACGGCGCCGGCTGCAACTGCAATTGCCCGGACTCGATACTGGCCATGTCCAGCGCGTCATCCATCAGCCGCAGCAGGTGTTCACCCGCGTAGTGCAGGCTGTTCACCCGGCTGCGCTCCGCGAGGGCGAGGGGCGCGCGCAGCAGGAGCTCGCTCCAGCCCAGCACTGCGGTCATCGGCACGCGGATGCGGGCACCCAGTGTGGTCAAGAACCGCGTGCGCTGCACGGACGCGCGCTCGGCGCGCTGTTGCCGGGCATGCAGCCGGCGCCACCGTCGTTGCCGGCGTCGATGCGCGTGGCAACCCCATCCTCCCACCCACACCACCCCGACCACGGCGGCAGCGGCGGTCCACCGGGCCGGCGGCGTCTGCCACCACGCCGGGGTCACCTGCAACGCCACCCGACGGATCGGCGACCATCCTGCGTCTCCCTGCCGGGCCTGCACCTCCAGCGACTGCAATCCGACCGGGAGGCGCTCGAACACGCGTAGACCGGCGGCACCGCTTTCCTGCCAGTCCGCATCATGCCCGTGCAAGCGGAACCGGTAGCGCACGTGGGACGGCTCACCGCCACTGAGCAGGCGCGCCGCAACACGGACATGCCGATCCGCACCCGAGAGCGGTACCGGTCCGGCACCGACCGGCAACGTGATCTGCGCCTTGCCACGGCGCGCGGTGATCGCGTGCACCACCAGTCCCGGCGTCCGCGCCGGACGCAGGACGGCAACCGGGTCGAACAGCAGCAGGCCGCCCTCGTGCGCTGCTGCGACCACATGGTTCCCGGCGGTGCGCACCAGCCGCCGGGGCATCACGGCATGCACTGGCAGACCATCGTCACTGCCAAAACGACGTACGCCACCGCCATGCGGATCGACCCGGATCAGGCCACGTGCATCCCCCGCCCACGCGATCCCGCCCGCGTCGACCACCAACGCACGCGCAAGCAGGCGGGGGTACCCATGCACCACACCGAAACTGTGCGTCTTGCGCAGCTGCTGCCCATCCCACCGGTAGCGGCGCAGCATGCCCGGACTGCTGATCCAGTAGTGCCCATCCTCGCCGTGGGCGATGGCCCCCACTTCCTCGCGCGGCGCGCCGTCGACGGAGGCAAACCGCTGCTGTGCCGGTAGCCAGCGCTTGACACCGCTGCGGTCAGCCGCCCACAGCACACCGTCGCTGGTACACAGCAACTGCGGCCCGTGCGTGGGCGGAACCAGGCCGAGGGTCTGTGGCACGGCCGAGAGCTGCAGGACACCGTCGGCATCGCGTCGCTGGATCCGATCCTGCCACGCCAGCCATAGCGATCCATCCTGGCAGGCCTGCAGGTCGACCGCACCGGTGCTGCTTTCCCCGCCCAGCAGCCAGTGGCGCTGTTGGCCGGTGCCAGGCACGTAACGCGACAGCGTCGTGCCGCTGGTCACCCATACCTGGCCGCGACGATCTTCGGCCAGGCCCACTGCCCGCGTGGGGAGATGCTGTGGGCGGTAGTCGAAGCCGATGTCGCTACGCCCGCTCCGCACATCCACGCGCTGCACGCGCCCGCTGTCACCGGCCACCCATACCCGCTCGCCTCGGGAAGGCGTCAGCGCCAGCACATGGGCGCTGTCCAGTCCCGGCCACCCATCGCGGGCGGCAGGCAGCAGCGTGAACTGGCGCCAGCGGGCGGGCAGATGCCACAGCCCCTGGCCGCGACCGATCCACCACAGTCCCCCGACCCGGTCCTCCAGCGCGCCCAGGACCGCGGCCGTCCGGAGTGCGGCGCCGTCGTGCCCGCGCAACGGCACCGGTTGTGGCGTCCGCCCCGGCCCATGACGAAGCAGGCCGGTGGGACCGGCGGTCCACAACTCGCCCTCGGTACTCCGCAGCACCGGCATGGCCGAGCCAGTCGGTATCGGCAACAACGCACCGTCGCCACGCCAGCGATGCACGGCCTGTCGCGTTCGGGCCCACACGCCCCCCTCAGGATCGGGCCAGAGCTCTTGAACGTCGCCACGCTCAGCGTCTGGAAGCGGCACGGCGACCCATCGGTCTTTCTCGCGGCGGAACGCTCCCGCCGGCGTGCCGACCCACAGCCGACCATCGCGATCGGTGATCAAGGCATTCACCTGCGGCACGTGACCGCCATGCCCCGGCATCGGCACGGCCTGCCAGTGGCCATCCGGGTGCCGCGCGAACAGCCCGTCCGTACGCGTGCCGACCCACAGCAGGCCATCGCCCGTGCTGGTGACCTGCCCGATGCCGGTGCGCGGCAGCGCCACGGCGCCATCGCCCGCCACACTCTGGATCACGCGCCGATCAGCGGAGATCTTCACCAGCCCCTGCGAGGCGGTCGCCAGCCACAGCCGATCCTGGGCATCCACATGCAGCGCGCGCAGGTCGACATCGGGCAGCCCCTGCTCGCGCCGCCACGCACGGAAGCGATGGCCATCAAAGCGCAGCAGGCCATCATCGCTGGCGAACCACAGATAGCCGTCACGGT
Source organism: Stenotrophomonas sp. PUT21 (assembly GCF_052232875.1). NCBI lineage: Bacteria > Pseudomonadati > Pseudomonadota > Gammaproteobacteria > Lysobacterales > Lysobacteraceae > Stenotrophomonas > Stenotrophomonas sp. PUT21. The sequence continues at coordinate 2,888,013 of NZ_CP197645.1, forward strand.
CCTCGACGACGGCGCGCAGCGCCGAGGTCGGCAGCGCGTCCGCAGGCCCCAGCGGACGCGGCCACGGCAAGGTGACCAGGGTACCGGCGAGGGCTGGCATCGGCAGCCAGAGCACGACCCCCAGCATCAACGCGACCCAACGCCTGCTCATCCATGCGGATCGGCCTCCTGCCACACGTACCCCGACCATCCTCCGCTGCCTGAACAGCACGGTATGTCGACGCCGCGCGAAGCGGAGCAATGAGACCGGGATAACGTCACAACCTGATCAATGAAATTTCAGATCAAAAAATCAACTTCGACGCATTGCGGCAATCGAAGTGAAACGCGATGCGCGTCAGTAACGAAGTGACTTGCCAGCGCGCGCCTGCACGATCGCATCGATCAGCATGTCCCCGGTCACCGGCTTGCGCAGGAACCCGTTGAACCCGGCGGCCAGCACCTGCTGCTCGGCATAGGCATCCGAGCGCGCCGTCACCGCGATCAAGGGCAGCTCGTAGCCCATCGCGCGCAGTTGTCCGGCGATCGCGATGCCATCCAGCGCCGGCAGGTCCAGGTCGAGCAGCCCCACATCGAAGCTGCCGGCCGCGACTTCCGACAGCGCTGCCAACCCATGCAGCACGTGCACCACCTCGTGCCCACGCGTGCGCAGCAGCCCAGCGATGACATCGGCCACAGTGGCATCGTCCTCCACCAGCAGGATGCGCAGCGGTGGCAGCTGCGTGCGCGTTTCCTGGCCCGGATCACGCGGCGTGCCGACCGGCTGTACGGTCCACGGCAGCGGCAGCGATACGGTGAAACGGGCACCCTCGCCCAGCCGGCTGTCGATCTCGATCCGGCCCCCCATCGCCACCGCCAGTTCCTGGCAGATCGCCAGGCCCAGGCCGCTGCCGCCGTAGCGCGATGCGGTGCGTGGTCCATCGGCCTGTTCAAAGCGATGGAACAACCGCTCCTGCTGGTCCTGGTTGATGCCCGGCCCCGTATCGGAGACCTCGAAGATGATCGCCCGACCGTCATCGGCCAGCTCGACACCGAGCCCGACATGGCCGTGCTCGGTGAACTTGATCGCGTTGCCGAGCAGGTTCATCAGGATCTGGCGCACGCGCATCTCATCGCCGCTGACCTGCACCGGGCCGGGCAGGTTGAAGCTGCGCTCGAACGCCAGGCCGCGGTGATGGGCCATCGGTTCCATCAACGCCTCCACCTGGTCCAGCAACGACATCAGGTCGAACGGCCGCAGATCCAGCTCCAGCCGCCCCGCCTCGATACGCGCCAGATCCAGTGCGTCGTTGACCAGCCGCAGCAGATGCTTGCCCGCATGCTGGATCGAACCGGCATAGCCGCGCTGGACCTCATCCAGCGAGGTGGACAACAGCAGCTCGCTCATGCCCAGCACGCCGGTCATCGGTGTGCGCACTTCGTGCCCCAACGTGGCCAGGAACCGGCTCTTGGCCTGCGAGGCCTGCTCGGCCAACTGCTGCTTGTGCACCGTCAACTGCCACTCCTGGCGACGCCGCAGGCGCGCACGCGCGACGTAGGCCAGCGCTGCGATCCCGACCAGGCCCAGCAGCACATACCCCACGATCGCCCAGCCACTGCGCCACCACGGCGGGCGCACCTCCAGTTCCAGGGTGCTGGGCGGCGTCCACGCGCCCTGCGGCGTCGCGGCCTGCACCTCGATGCGGTAGTGCCCGGATGGCAGACGCGACAGCAAGCGCTCGCCATCGGCGGCCTGCATCACCCAGTTCTGGTCATAGCCGGACACCCGATAGCGGTAGCGGTTGCCGTGCGGGTTGGCGAACGACAGCAGGCGCGCGGACACGATCAGGTCGCGGTCCTGCGGGCCAAGCACGATCGGCGCCTGGGTGGGCAGCATCTGCTGGCCTTCGGCGTCATCGCGGCGCACCTGCACGCTGTCGATCACCAGCTGCGACGGCGGCAGCACCATGTCCGCCGCGTCCGGATCGAAGCCCACCAGCCCGGTCGCGGTCACCGCCAGCACGCGGCCGTCGCGCGCCTGCACGGGCGGGCGATTGCTGAACTCCACATCGGGCAGTCCATCGCGTTCCCCATACAGCCGCAATCGGCGCTCGCTGCCCTTCCAGCAGACCAGGCCCCGCGGCGTGGTCGCCCACACCTGCCCGTGCCTGCCCAGCGCCAGCCCGCCCATCGACACCGCCGGCATCCCCTGCGCTGCGCCGACGCGCTCGCGCAGGCTCATGCTCAGCCCATCCCAGCGATACCGTTCCAGCGCGCCCTGGCGGGCCAGCCACAGCTCGTCCGGGCCGGTCCAGGCCGCATCGTAGATGCTGCCGCGCGAAATCCCGGGCACCTGCTCGAAGCGGTCGTTGCGCCACCGCATCAGCCCCATGGTGTCGCCCATCACCCACAGCTGCCCACGCGGATCGAACACCATCTGTTCGACCGGGTTCTCGCCCAGCCCCCGGTTCTGATCGTTGCGGATGGTGTCGAGCACGTTGCCGTGGGCATCGCGGCGCTGGATACCGAAATTCATGATCGACAGCCACAGCTCGCCGTTCGGCGCCTGGCGGATCAGATCGATGCGTTGGCGCACATCCGCGCCACCACCGATCTTCCATTCGCGCAGCACGCCGGTGGCCGGCTGGTAGAGACTCAGACGGCCCGCACGACCGATCCACACCGCGCCGTCCTCGCGGGGCAGCAGCGACCATGCGGCGCCCACCCCGATCTGTTTGTCGTCGGCGATCTGGCGCAGCTGGCCCTGCGCATCCAGACGGTACAGCCCGTGCGCGCCGGAGATGTAGTAGTCATCGCCCGCCGCGGCCGCACCCAGCAGGTACACGCTGTCCAATGGCTTGCCATCGAGCTGGTACCAGCTGGAGAAGCGCTTCCAGTCCGGCGGCAGATACGCCAGCCCCTGGGTCAGCATCGCGACCCACAGGCCACCTTCATGATCCTGCAGCATGTCCAGCACACCGCTGCGTGCGGTCAGGAAGCCACTGCCGGCGTCGCCGGCGAGCAGCCGCACCGCACTCGCGTCGCCGCGGTACAGGCCATCGGCCGTGCCCAGCCAATAGCCGCCATTGCGATCGTGGATGACCGTAGCCGCACGCACATCGGCACTGAGCTTCCAGGGCGCCGGATGGGCCTGGTCATCGGCACCGATCCGGAACAGCCCGCCTTCGGTGCCCGCCCACACGGTGCCATCGGGCTCGCGGGTGAGGCGGAACACGCTCTTGCCACTGAGCAGGGCCGGCGCAATACGGGTGAAGCCGTCGCCATCCCAGCGGGCCACACCGTTGGAGGTGCCCACCCAGACCCGGCCCTGCGGATCGGCCAACAGACTGTAGATGGTGTTGTCGGGCAGGCTGCGCGGATCGTTCGGGTGGGCTTGGTACCTGACCAGGGTCCCGTCCTCGCTGCGGCGGCAGATACCGTGCTGGTTGGTGCCGATCCACAGCGATTGCGCGGCATAGGCCAGCGACCAGAACTGGCCCTCGCACGCCGCATTGAGCTCGGGGAACCGCGCGAACGCGCTGCGGTCGGGGCCGAGCATGCTCAGGCCAACGCCATTGCTGCCCACCCATACCCGGTCCTGTGGATCGATGAGCAGGGTTTCCACCTCGTTGCCGGGCAGCGAGCCGGGCTCGGCTGGATCGTGCCGCCAGACCCGCAGGCCGACCCCGTCCACGCGGGCCAGGCCATCATCGGTACCGGCCCAGATATAGCCCTGCCGATCCTGCGCCAGCGCCAGCACCATGCGCGACGGCATGCCTTCGGCCGCACCCAGGCGGCGCAGGCGTGGCGTCTCTGCCGATGTTCCTGCGGCTTCCAACACTGACGGCACTGCGCACAACCACAGCCCCAACAGCACGATGCCTGCACCCCAGCGGCGCGTGCTCATCGATCCAGATCTCCCTGTTGGTGCGGATTGTCACACAGCGATCAGGACGGTGTCCGCATTCTGGGGGGCGGCTGCCGTGGATGGAACGGGCTGTTTCCGTCCCGCGCGAGGAAGGCAGCATGGGCCGCCCGTGCTGTTGTCGGCGGCACCACGATCTGTTGCAGCCATGACGCTGCATCCCATGACACGGCTGTGCGTATGATCGCCCCAGACCCTTATGGAGCCAGCGCCTTGCTCAAGCGCCTGACCCTTTCCCTGCTGCTGGCGGCCACGCCGCTGCTCGCCATCGCCGCCCCGGACAGCTATCGGCTTGATCCGGTGCACACCCGTGTGCTGTTCGCGGTGGAGCATGCCGGCTTCTCCCACGCGCTGGGCACCGTGTCCGGCAGCGAAGGCGTGCTGGTGTTCGATCCGGACGACTGGCGCACGGCACGGCTGGAGGTCAGCGTGCCGATCCAGCGCCTGGACCTGGGCGATGCCAAATGGAACACCGCCACACTGGCGCGCAACCTGCTCGACGGCGAGCGCTTTCCCGAGGCGCGGTTTGTCTCGACCCGGGTCGAACCGATCGATCCGAACCACGCCAACGTCATCGGCCAGCTCACCGTACGCGGCGTGACCCGTGAGGTCACCCTGGCCGTCACCCTCAATGCCCTCAAGCGTCATCCGCTGCCACCATTCCGCCGCACCGCCGGTTTCTCGGCCACCGCCACGCTCAGCCGCAGCGCGTTCGGCGTGGATGGCTGGGCCTCGATGATCGGCGATGAGGTGCAGCTGCGGATCGAAGCGGAGGCAGTGCGCGATCGCAACGCCGGTGATCCCGCCGACGCCACACCCACCGATGCGCCGGGAACTCCGGCCCCGCCGGTTGACTCAGATACCCCACAGCCGGTCCAGGAGACCACGCCATGACCGCCAAGAACACCCTGACCCGCTGGGGCGGCGTCAGCCAGACCCTGCACTGGTTGATCGCCGTGTTGATCCTCGCCCTGGGCATCGTCGGGCTGACCATGGGCGAATTGCCCAAGACCCCGAAGTATTTCTGGGTCTACACGATGCACAAATCGATCGGCATCACCGTCCTGGCCCTGGTTGTGACCCGCCTGCTGTGGCGCCTGTACGCGGGCGCACCACAACCGGTGCCGGGCACGCCGACCTGGCAGGAACGCATCGCCTCGGCCACGCATTGGCTGCTGTACGTGCTGATGTTCGCCATTCCGCTGTCGGGCTGGCTCTACGACTCGGCCAGTGGCCTGCGTCCGTTCCGCTGGTTCGGCCTGGTCGATGTGCCCAAGCTGAGCGCACCGGATGAACGTGTCACCCAGATCTCGCACGCCATCCACGAGTGGGGCTTCTGGCTGCTGATCGCCGTGGTCGTGGCCCATGCCGGTGCAGCGCTTTACCACCATTTTTACCAACGCGATGCCACGCTTGCGCGCATGCTCCCGCAGCGCTGGCTTGCCTCCCCCCAGAAGGATTGACCATGAACATCAAACTCACATCCCCCGCCGCGGTCGCCGCTGCCCTGGCCGGCCTGCTGGCCACCGCTCCGGTACTGGCCGCCGACTACGTGCAGGCCCCCGGCTCGGTGCTGGCCTTTGCCACCAAGTACGACGGTGAAGTGTTCACCGGCACCTTCCCGGGCTTTGATACCCGGATCAGCTTCGATCCGGCCAAGCTGGACGATGCCAAGCTGGAAGTGACCATCCCGCTGGCCAGTGCCAAGAGCGGCAACAGCGACCGCGATTCAACCCTGCAGGGCGCGGACTTCTTCAACGTGGGCAAGTTCGCCCAGGCCAAGTACAGCGCCACCAAGTTCCGCTCGCTCGGCAACAACCAGTACGCCGCCGACGGTACCCTTGAGCTGCGTGGCGTGAGCAAGCCGGTCACCCTGACCTTCACCTGGACCCCGGGCGCGCAGCCGGTGCTGGCCGGCAAGGCGACGGTGAAGCGTCTGGACTTCGGCGTGGGCGGGGGAGATTGGGCCGATACCAAGACCATCCCGAACGAGACCGCGATCAGCACGAAGGTCGTGCTCAAGGCGAAGTAAGGGCGTCACCACCTTGCGCCGGGCGCTCCCGGCGCCTCGCGGTTCTGACCGGCTGCCGGCCACTGGCAGCCCATCCCTGGGCAGAGCCGACCGATGGTCGGCTGCCTTGGCAGTCAGCGCAGCCGACCAACGGTCGGCTCTACCGGATCCAGGCGTCTACCGCCGCCACATCGAACGGCCAGTCCAGCTCGCGGCCCTGCGCATCGCGCAACACCGGCACCCGCAGCCCGTAGCGGGCCTCCAGCGCGGTGTCGTCATCGATGAACACACTGTCCAGATCGGCCACGCGGGCCTGTGCCAGCACCGCCAGGGCCTGGTCGCACAAATGGCAGTCATCACGCTGGAACAAGGTAAACACCGGCCCACCCGCCTTGGGAAATGTTGCGCCGCACTCAAGGCTGGCGCCTGCGACAGCATAGAATAGTGCTCCATCCGATACCCGCAGTTTGGCAATCATGGCTGTCAGCACGTTCGACGTTTTCAAGATCGGCATTGGCCCGAGTTCTTCGCACACCGTGGGACCGATGAAGGCTGCCGAACGTTTCGTGCACCGCTGGCTGCTCGATCCGGGCCATCTGCAGGACGTGGTGCGCATCCGCGCCGACGTCTACGGTTCGCTGGCCCTGACCGGCCGTGGCCATGGCACCGACAAGGCCGTGCTGCTCGGGCTGGAAGGCCAGCGCCCGAACCTGATCGATCCGGACATCATCCCCGAGACGCTGGAACGCATCCGCAGCAGCAAGCGGATCCGCCTGATGGGCCAGCACGAGATCGCCTTCGAGGAGAAGCGCGACCTGGGCCTGAACAAGCGCCAGAAGCTGCCCTACCACACCAACGGCATGCGCTTCACCGCCTACGGTGCGGACGAGCAGGTGATCGCCACGCGCGATTACTACTCCGTCGGCGGCGGCTTCGTGGTCAACCAGGACGACGCGGCCGATGACCGGATCGTGCCCGATGAAACCCCGCTGCCCTACCCGTTCAAGAGTGGCGACGAACTGCTCGCCCAGACCGCACGCAGTGGCCTGAGCATCGCCCAGATGATGTTCGAGAACGAGAAGTGCTGGCGGACTGAAGAGGAGATCCGCGACAGCCTGCGCGAAATCTGGAGCGCCATGCAGGCCTGCGTGGCGCGCGGCATCCGCCAGGAAGGCACCCTGCCCGGCGGCCTGCATGTCTCCCGCCGTGCCCCGGCGCTGTACCGCGAACTGTCCTCCAAGCCGGAAGCGGCGATGCGCGACCCGCTGACCACGCTGGACTGGGTCAATCTGTACGCGCTGGCCGTGAATGAAGAAAACGCCGCCGGTGGCCGCGTGGTCACCGCCCCGACCAACGGTGCCGCCGGTGTGCTGCCGGCCGTGCTGCATTACTTCGACCGTTTCTGCCCCGGTGCCAACGAACAGCGCGTATTCGATTTCCTGCTGACCTCGGCCGCGATCGGCATCCTGTACAAGGAAAACGCCTCGATCTCCGGCGCCGAAGTGGGCTGCCAGGGTGAAGTGGGCGTGGCCTGCTCGATGGCGGCCGGGGGCCTGGTCGCCGCGCTGGGCGGCAACCCGAGCCAGATCGAAAACGCCGCCGAAATCGGCATGGAGCACAACCTCGGCCTGACCTGCGACCCGATCGGTGGCCTGGTCCAGATCCCGTGCATCGAGCGCAATGCGATGGGCGCGGTCAAGGCGATCAACGCCTCGCGCATGGCCATGCGCGGCGATGGCAAGCACAAGGTCTCGCTGGACAAGGTCATCAAGACCATGCGCGACACCGGCCGCGACATGCAGGACAAGTACAAGGAAACCAGCCGCGGCGGGCTGGCGGTCAACGTCATCGAGTGCTGATCGACTGCCCTCGGCGGTAGAGCCGACCGTTGGTCGGCTGCCCCCGGTCGCACCATCGGTACGCCTGCACGGTCGCTCCGGTACAGTCAGGACTCCCCCGTTCCGGAGACCGCCATGCGCATCCTGGCCGCCGCCCTGCTTGCCTGCCTGCCGCTGACCAGCCTCGCCGCCGACACCTATGGCCCGCGGCTGGAAGGCTTCGACTACCCCTATCCAGTCAAGATCTTCCGGTTCGAGTCCCAGCGCCAACCGGTGGAAATGGCCTATATCGACGTGCCCGCCGGCGGCAAAGGCTTCGCCGGGACCGTCGTGCTGCTGCATGGCAAGAATTTCTGCGCGGCCACCTGGAAGGACACCATCGCGGCACTGAGCGCGGCCAGCTACCGGGTGATCGCGCCGGACCAGATCGGCTTCTGCAAATCGAGCAAACCCGAGCGCTACCAGTACTCGTTCGGCCAGCTGGCGGCCAATACCGAGGCCCTGTTGGAGCATCTGGGCTATGGCGAGGGCAAGCTGCACATCGTCGGCCATTCGATGGGCGGCATGTTGGCGGCACGGTTCGCGTTGATGTATCCCCAACGCCTGCTCAGCCTGTCGCTGGTCAACCCGATCGGACTGGAAGACTGGAAGGCCAAGGGCGTGCCGTGGCGCAGTATCGATGCCTGGTATGCGGGCGAGCTGAAGACCAGCTTCGACAGCATCAAGCGGTACCAGCTCGACGTCTATTACAACGGCCAGTGGAAGCCCGAGTACGAGCAGTGGGTGCGCATGCAGTCGCGCATGTACGACGGCCCCGGCAAGCAGGCGGTGGCGTGGAGCCAGGCGCTGACCTCGGACATGGTGTTCAACCAGCCCGTCGTCTATGAGCTGCCCACGCTGACGGTGCCGACCACCTTGTTCATCGGCCAGACCGACCGCACCGCGATCGGTCGTGACCTGGCGCCGCCGGCGCTGAAAGCGACGCTGGGCAACTACCCGGCACTGGGCAAGGCAGCAGCCGCGGCGATTCCGGGGGCCACCCTGGTGAGCTTCGATGACCTGGGCCACTCGCCGCAGGTGCAGGATCCGGCCAGGTTCAATGCGGCCTTGTTGAAGGCTCTGTCGCCCCACGACTGAGCCAACCGTGCGGTTGCGCCACGCCCTGCGTGGGCGCGGCCGACCTCGGCAACCTCCGAGGCAGCCAACCCACATCTGGCGCTGCCGCCTGGCTGGGCTGGTGCGCGATCAGCGCCGCACGATCGCCAGCACGTCATCCAGCAATGCCGCGGCGGTGACTTCGGCCCCGGCGCCCGGCCCCTGGATCAGCAGCGGCTGGGCGTGATACCGATCACTGTGGATCGCCACCCGGTTGTCGGTCTGCGCGCCGCCCGCCAGCGGATGGTCGCGCGGCAGCACACGCAGCCCGACCGACGCGCCGTCGTGATCGAAGCCACCGACGAAGCGCAGGCATCCACCCTGCTCGTTGGCCTGCTGCCAGTAGTGCTGCAGCGGCGCATCCAACAGCGACAGGCGGGCCACCGCATCCGCCGCCGGGAGCGCGGCGAGCGCATCCGGTACCAGCGAGGCGACCTGTACCTGCTCGGCGCGCAGTGCGATGCCGCTGGCGCGCGCCAGGATCAGCAGCTTGCGACGGACATCTTCACCGGAGAGATCCACGCGCGGGTCCGGCTCGGTGTAACCGGCGTCGGCGGCCTCACGCACATACGCGGAGAACGGGCGTTGGCCATCGTAGTGATGGAACAGCCACGCCAGCGAACCGGACAGCACGCCTTCCACGCGGTGGATGCGGTCGCCACCGGCAACCAGCGCGCGCAGGCTGCTCAGCAACGGCAGGCCAGCACCGACCGTCGCACTGTCGCCATAGCGCGCGTCGCCCTGCTGGCCGCTGTCGGCGATGGCCTGGGCACGGGCCAGCTGGGCCCCCTGGCCAAGCTTGTTGGCGGTCACCACGTGCACGCCACGCGCCAGCCACTGTTCATGCCAGTTGGCGACCTCGTCACTGGCGGTCGCATCGACCACCACATCCCCGCGCTGCAGGCCTTCGGCTTCCGCCCAGGGCTGCAGTGTCACCGCGCCGCGCGCAGCCAGGTTGGCCTGGGCAAGTTCATGCGCGGGGGCCTGTTCGCAGGTGCGCGCCGTGCGTGAATTGGCCAGCCAGGAAAACGCCGGCAGCGTGACGCCACGGTGCTGCAACGAGGCATACCGTTCCACGAACGCGGTGCCCACCGTGCCGGTGCCGAGCAGCGCCAGTTTCCGCTTGGCCGCCACGGGCAGGTTCAGCACGGCGCTCATGCATCCACCTGTTTGCGCCGCTGCACGTCGTGGTGCTGATCGATGACGACCTGGGCGCGTTCCAGCCCGGCCTGGAGATCGGCCACCAGGTCTTCGGGCGACTCGATGCCGACCGACAAGCGCAGCAGTCCTTCGCTGATCCCGGCATGCGCACGCGCTTCCGGGGTCATCGCCGCATGGGTCATGGTCGCCGGGTGCGCGATCAGGCTCTCCACGCCACCGAGCGATTCGGCCAGGGTGAAGCAGCGCAGGTCATCCACGAAAGCGCGCACCGCCGCATGCGGATCCTCGCCCGGGCACGCGGCCAGTTCGAAGGAGAGCATCGCGCCGAAGCCGCTCTGCTGGCGGGCGGCGATGGCGTGGCCGGGATGATCGGCCAGGCCCGGGTAGTACACGCTGGCGACCGCATCGCTGGCGGCAAGCAGCTCGACCACGGCCGCCGTGTTTTCCTGGTGCGCGCGCAGGCGTGCACCGAGCGTGCGCAGGCCACGCAGGGTCAGGAACGCATCGAACGGCGAGCCGGTCAAGCCCAGCGCGTTGGCCCACCACACCAGTTGCTCATGCACCGCAGGATCGCGTGCGATCACCGCCCCGCCGACCACGTCACTGTGGCCGTTGATGTATTTGGTGGTGGAGTGCAGCACCAGATCGGCGCCAAAGCTGATCGGCTGCTGCAGCGCCGGCGACAGGAAGGTGTTGTCGACGACGACCTTGGCACCGGCCTTGTGCGCGGCGTCGATGACGAAGCGCAGGTCGGTGATGCGCAGCAGCGGATTGGACGGGGTTTCGATCAGCACCAGCGTAGGCGACTGTGCCAGCGCGTCGGCCAACGAGCGCGGGTCGGTCAGGTCGGCGGTGATCAGGCCGAAGTGCCCCTTCCTGGCCAGCGCATTGAACAGGCGCCAGCTGCCGCCGTACGCATCGTGCGGCACCACCAGCGTATCGCCAGGCTGCAACAGCGCGTTGAGCACCAGGTTGATCGCGCCCATGCCGGTGGAGGTGATCACGCCGCCGGCGCCGCCTTCCAGCTCGGCCAGCGCTTCACCCAGCAGATCACGGGTGGGGTTGCCGCTGCGCGTGTAGTCGTACTGGCGCTTGTTGCCGAAGCCATCGAAGCTGAAGTTCGAAGACAGCACGATCGGCGGGGTCACCGCGCCATGGGCGGTGTCACGGTCGATGCCGGCACGCACGGCGGCAGTGACGCGGCTACAGGACGGCTCGGTACCAGCGGAACGGCTCATGCGGTTTCTCCGGGGGATCGAAAAGCGGTGGCGAGGATCGCGTCGATGCGATCGGTTTCTTTCAGGAAGGCGTCATGGCCATACGGGGAGCGCAGCACGCGCAGGCTGCCGCGCGGACCCAGCCCTTCCACCAGACCGACACAGTCGGCCAGCGGGACCAGGCGGTCGCCTTCCACGGCGACCACGACGGTCGGGACCTGGATGGCGGCGGGGTCGACCCGGTGCAGGTCGATCGATTCGGACAGGCGCAGGTAGGCATCCACCGGCGTGCGGGCGACGTACTGCGCGCCGGCGGCATCCAAATAGTCTTCGGCAGCAACGCGCACGCGGCCATTGACCACTTCCGGCGCGGCATCGAAGCGCTCACCGAACTCTTCCGGCGTGCGGTAGCTGAGCATGGCGAACTGGCGCGCCAACGACAGCCCGTGGCTTTCGGCGCACTGCAGTTGGCCCAGCGCGACCGCACGGCGCTGCAACGCGCGCCAGGCCGCGGCATACGGGTGCGGGCGGTGCGCGCCGCTGACCGCGATCAGCTTCTGCACGCGCTGGCGGTGGCGGATCGCGAACTGCTGGCCGACCAACGCACCATAGGAGTAACCGACGAAGCACTGCAGACGCGCGATGCCGAGATGGTCGAGCAGCAGCGCCAGCGCATCGGCCTGGTCAGCGGTATCGATCGGCAGGTCGAGCGCCCCATCGGCACCAATGAAATCGAACGCCAGAATGCGCAGCGACGCCGGATCCAGCGCGCGGCCGGCGGTGACCAGGCCTTCGGCCCAGCCCTTCTCAGGGAATTCGGCATTGGCCGCAACGTGGCGGTGCGCGGAGATGCCACCGGCCAGCACCACCACCGGCGCATCGGCGCGGCCCACGATTTCGTAGCGCAGACGCACCGGCCGCGGTCCACCGTGACGCATCGACAGCACCGCCGCGATATCGCCGCGCACGGCGTTCAGCCCGGCGTCGACGGGGACGCTGAGCGAGGCGAAAGTTTCGGTGGCGACAGGGGCGGCGGTAGCGAAGCTCATGACGGTATCCAAAGGAGGAAAACGGCCATCGAGCTTTCGCGGAGCTCGCGTTCGAAGCGCACGCACGGTGCACGGTTCGAACCATCTTTCGGAAGACACCAACGGTCTCCGCAGGATTTGGCACCTACGCAGGTCGCTTTCGCGTCTGCGGGCTGCCCCGGCTTCAAAGGGCCTGTCCCTCTGCCGGTCTCGATGGTGGAGCCACGATGCCAGCGCCCCGGGCGCATGTCAATCCCTTCATCGGCATGAAGCGATATATATTCCAGATGATCATCAGTCGCGCATACTCCGGAGTCCTCCCTGCCCGGCCGACGCCTTGCGCTGCCTACGTTTCACTGCGCTGACGCTGATGATGATCCCGGCGCTGAACGCCTGGGCCGGGCCGGGTGCGAACTGGCGGAACGGCTGGCGCCTCGACGGTCCCGCTGCCCCCATCCCAGCGCAGCGCGCCGAGGGCGCACAGGCGCCGACCCTGGCAGTGCTGACCCTGGAAGGGGCCGGCGACCGTTGGCAGGCCCGGGTGGACAATCGTCTGGCAGGGCCGGTCCAGATCGAGCTGCGACCTGCCCCAGGCGCGGCCGCACTGCCGGGACTGCCCGTTCAGGCCGTGGTCGCCGCAAGCGCCCGCATCGTGGTGCCCGGCCTGCAGCCGCCGGCCGGCAGCACCGCGATCGGCCTGGCCCTGACCGCCGTTCCGGGCGCCCCCGGCGCGCGCCCACAGGATGTGCCCTACCAACTGCCGTTCGATGCCGCGCGCATCCAGGTCAGCCAGGCACCGCGGGGGCGCTTCAGTCACACCGATGCGGAAAACCGCGACGCCATCGACTTCGCGCTGCCCGAGGGCACCCCTGTGCTGGCCGCGCGGGCGGGAACCGTCATGCAGGTCCAGGCCGGCTTTCAGGGCAATGGGCAGGACCGTGAGCACGATCTGGGTCGGGCCAACCTGGTGCGGGTGCTGCACGAGGACGGCAGCATGGCCGTGTACGCCCACCTGAAGCACAACGGCGCGCTGGTCCGCCAGGGCCAGCAGGTCCAGGCCGGGCAGCGCATCGGCCTCTCGGGCAACACCGGCTTCAGCGCCGCGCCGCACCTGCACTTCGCGGTCCAGGTCAATGCGGGGATGCGGCTGCGCTCGATTCCCGCCCGGATTGTCAGCCCGCAGGGCGAGCTGCACTTCGCCCGCACCGCCGATGAGACCGGGGCGTCTGCCCTGCCCTGACCCCGGCCACGCCCGCCCCCGCTATACTGGGCGGCTCATCTCCATGAAAAGCGCCCCGGGCGGGCGCGTCACGCCATGTCCGAAGTCGCTACCGAAGCTGCGCGCCGCCGCACCTTCGCCATCATTTCCCATCCTGACGCCGGCAAGACCACGCTGACCGAAAAGCTGCTGCTGTTCGGCGGTGCGATCCAGATGGCCGGTTCGGTCAAGGGCCGCAAGGCCGCGCGCCATGCGACCTCCGACTGGATGGCGCTGGAAAAGGAGCGCGGCATCTCGGTGACGTCCTCGGTGATGCAGTTCCCTTACGAAGGCAAGATCGTCAACCTGCTCGACACCCCCGGCCACGCCGACTTCGGCGAGGACACCTACCGCGTGCTCACCGCGGTGGACTCGGCGCTGATGGTGATCGACGTGGCCAAGGGCGTGGAAGAGCGCACCATCAAGCTGATGGAAGTCTGCCGGCTGCGCGACACGCCGATCATGACCTTCATCAACAAGCTCGACCGCGAGGGCAAGGAGCCGATCGATCTGCTGGATGAAGTGGAAAGCGTGCTGGGCATCCAGTGCGCGCCGGTCACCTGGCCGATCGGCATGGGCCAGCGCCTGAAGGGCGTGGTGCATCTGATCAGCGGCGAAGTGCACCTGTACGAGCAGGGCCGCAATTTCACCCGCCAGGATTCGACCATCTTCCCGTCCATCGATTCGCCCGGCCTGGCCGAGAAGATCGGTGAGCGCATGCTGGCCGACCTGCGCGACGAGCTGGAGCTGGTGCAGGGCGCCAGCCATCCGTTCGACGTGGAGGCCTACCTGGCCGGCAAGCAGACGCCGGTGTTCTTCGGCTCTGGCGTGAACAACTTCGGCGTGCAGCCGCTGCTGGACTTCTTCGTCGAGCATGCGCCGTCGCCGCAGCCGCGCGCCACCACCGGCCGCGTCATCGCGCCGGAAGAGAACAAACTGACCGGCTTCGTGTTCAAGATCCAGGCGAACATGGACCCGCAGCATCGCGACCGCGTGGCGTTCATGCGGGTGTGCTCGGGCCGTTTCGTGGCCGGCATGAAGACCTTCCATGTACGCACCGGCAAGGAAATGAAGCTGGCCAACGCGCTGACCTTCATGGCCAGCGACCGCGAGATCGCCGCCGAGGCGTGGCCGGGCGATGTGATCGGCATCCACAACCACGGCACGATCTCCATCGGCGACACCTTCACCGAAGGCGAAGCGGTCAGCTTCACCGGCATTCCGAACTTTGCGCCGGAACTGTTCCGCCGCGCACGCCTGCGCGATCCGCTCAAGCTCAAGCAGTTGCAGAAGGGCCTGGCGCAGTTGTCCGAAGAGGGCGCGACGCAGTTCTTCCGCCCGCTGATGAGCAATGATCTGATCCTGGGTGCGGTGGGCGTGCTGCAGTTCGATGTGGCCGCGTATCGCCTGAAGGATGAGTATGGCGTGGAAGCCACCTTCGAGCCGGTCAGCGTGACCACGGCGCGCTGGGTCACCTGCAGCAACGAGAAGAAGCTGGAAGAGTTCCGCGAGAAGAACGCGGGCAACCTGAGCATCGATGCCGCCGGGCAGCTGGTGTACCTGGCCCCGACCCGGGTCAATCTGCAGCTGGCGCAGGAACGCGCGCCCGACGTGCGCTTCGCGGCGACGCGCGAAGCGGCGCACAGCGTCTCGGCCGGCTGACCGCTCGGCCGATCTGTCGGCTGAACAGGCGCGCGTGCATGCGCGCGCCATCGCGGCGATGATAGCGGGGAGCGGGCTCCCCCTTCCCGCACCTCCGATCATCGCCATGACCTCTGTCGTTTCCGTTCGAGAAGAAATCGCCAGCGCCCTGACCCACGGGCTTGGCGCCGTCGCTGCATTGGCCGGTAGTGCAGTGCTCATCACCCTGGCGGCCATCTATGGCGACGGCTGGCAGCTGGCCAGTGCGATCGTGTTCGGGGTGGCGCTGCTGCTGTTGTACACGGCCTCCACGCTGTATCACGCGATCCAGCATCCGGTCGCCAAGGGCCGGTTGAAGGTGTTCGATCACTGTGCGATCTATCTGTTGATCGCCGGTACGTACACGCCGTTCACGCTGATCGGTCTGCGGGGGGGGCCGTGGGGCTGGGGCATGTTCACCGCGATCTGGGCGCTGGCGCTGTTCGGGGTGGTGTTCAAGCTGTTCTACACCGGCCGTTTCAAGCTGTTGTCGACGATCATCTATATCGCGATGGGCTGGATGGTGATGGTGGCGATCAAGCCGATGTGGCATTCGCTGGATGCCTGGACGCTGGGCTGGCTGTTGGCCGGCGGGGTGTTCTATACGTTGGGGACCGTGTTCTATCACCGGGAGTCGGTGCCGTATTCGCATGCGATCTGGCATCTGTTCGTGATCGGCGGGAGTGTGTGTCACTTCGTTGCGGTGACGGCGCAGATTCTTTAAGCGCTGTTTGCTTGCCGGTAAGGGGATTGGCGACGGCGACGGCAATGGCAAGAGCAACGGCAACGGCAACGGCAACGGCAACGGCGAGAGCGACAGCGAGAGCGGCTCGGGCTTCAGGAATGCGCCAGACTGCGTCGGTACCGGCGGGCTGTCGGGACACGCCGTGAATCCCGCTCCGCGGTCCGGCCCAGCCGCCGGCGGCTGGGCGTTCAGTCGCATGCGGGGCAGTGCCTCGCAAGCAATGCGCCTTCACCCCTGGAGGCTCATGTCACGCCATCCACGGCGCTCATGGTCCAGCCACCCCACCCGCACCGCCCTGCTCACGGTTGGCCGGTGCGCATGGAAAGGTCAACGGCATTGGCCGTCTGATCCAGCAGTGCCCGAGCCATGCCACGCTGGGGGGTGGAGCAGGCAATCCTTCCTCCAGCCACCCTGACAGTACCCTTACCAATGCTTCGCGCTGCCTGCACGATGCAAGGGCAACCATGGGGATGTGAATACTGTCCCCTCCCCTGCTCCGTCCAATGCTTCTTCCCGTTCCCGCTGGCGCTGGCGTCGTCCCGGCAAACGGGGGCAGCGGTGGTTGGCGATCCTGGTGTTTCTGTTTGCGGCACTGTTGATCCTGATCGCGTTGTGGGATTGGAACTGGTTCAAAGGACCGGTGGAACGGGCGGTGCAGGCCAAGACGGGGCGGGAGTTCCATATCAATGGGGATCTGGATGTCGATCTGGGCCGGGTGACGACCGTGCGGGGCGATGGGCTGACGTTCGCGAATGCGACGTGGGCCAAGCAGCCGCAGATGGCGACGGCGGACCGGGCAGAGATCGATCTTCGGGTGTGGCCGCTGCTGCGCGGGCAGGTGCGGATTCCGGAGATCCGGTTGACGCGGCCGGATCTTCTGCTGGAGACGGCGCCGCAGAAGAATCAGCCGGGCAACTGGGATTTCCTGGGCCCGAGTGACGGTGACCCGCCGGTGCTGCAACGGCTGCTGATCGAGGATGGGCGCCTGCAGTTCCAGGACACGGCCGGCAAGACGGATGTGCTGGTGTCGCTCAACAGCGGCAAGCCGCGTGACAAGGATAGTGGGCCGCCGCTGCTGGTGAAGGGCAAGGGGCGCTGGCAGGGCAATCCGTTCTCGTTGGATGGCAACACCGAGTCGCCGCTGGAACTGACCAATACCGGGCATCCGTTCCGCATCCATCTGGATGGGCGCGCCGGCAACACGCATGCGATCGCCAGTGGCACGCTGACCAATCCGTTCCAGCTGCGCGTGTTCGACCTGGAATTGATGCTAAGCGGCCAGGATATGGAGGATCTGTTCCCGCTGATCGGCGTGGCGATGCCTTCCACGCCGCCGTACAAGCTCACGGGCCGGTTGAAGCGCAACAACGCCGTCTGGCGCTATGAGCATTTCACCGGCACGGCCGGTGACAGCGATCTGGGCGGCACCGCGCAGATCGACGTCAGTGGAGAGCGGCCGTTCCTGACCGCCGATCTGGTCTCCAAGCGCCTGGACTTCGACGATCTGGCCGGCTTCATCGGGGCGCCGCCGAAGACCGGTGCCGGCGAATCGGCCAATGCCGAGCAGAAGGCGAAAGCGGCCGCCCTGGCGGCCAGTACCAAGGTGCTGCCGGATACGCCGTACAACCTGTCCAAGCTGCGTGCGATGGATGCCGATGTGCGCTGGAAGGCGCAGCGGATCAATTCGCCGACACTGCCGCTGGATGACATGGATGCCCACCTCAAGCTAAACGATGGGCTGCTGCGCCTGGAACCGCTCAACTTCGGTGTGGCTGGCGGCGATATCCGCAGCACGATCCGGATGGATGCGCGCAAGCAGGCCATTTCCACGCAGTTGCAGGCCACCATCCGCAAGGTGCAGCTGGGCAAGCTGTTCCCGGATGCGAAGCTGGCCGAGCAGGCCTCCGGCGGCATCAGTGGCGATGTCAAACTGACCGGCCAGGGCAATTCCATCGCCGCCATGCTGGGCAGTTCCGACGGCACGGTGGCGATCGGGATCGGCCGCGGCCATGTCGGTAACCTGATCATGGAACTGGCCGGGCTGGATGTGGCCGAATCGCTGAAATTCCTGTTCACCGGCGACAAGCAGATTCCGTTGCGCTGCGCATGGGGCGACTTCGGGGTCGACAACGGCGTGATGCAGTCGCGCTCGCTGGCCTTCGATACCACCGATACGCTCATCCTCGGCGAAGGCAAGGTGGACCTGAAACAGGAGCAGCTGGACCTGCTGCTGCGCCCGCGCCCGAAGGACATGAGCATCCTGGCGCTGCGATCGCCGCTGCGCATCGGCGGTACGTTCAAGGATCCCTCGTTCCGGCCGGACTTCAAGGCGCTGGGCATCCGCGGGGCGATTGCGCTGGCACTGGGCAGCATCGCACCGCCTGCCGCCCTGCTGGCAACGATCGAAACCGGCCCGGGCGAAGACAGCAACTGCGGTGGCCGCTATG
This sequence comes from Stenotrophomonas sp. PUT21, assembly GCF_052232875.1. NCBI lineage: Bacteria > Pseudomonadati > Pseudomonadota > Gammaproteobacteria > Lysobacterales > Lysobacteraceae > Stenotrophomonas > Stenotrophomonas sp. PUT21. Next base: position 2,906,457 of record NZ_CP197645.1, read on the forward strand.
CCAAATAAGCGCAGGGCCTCGTCAGCGCGACGCCTCGCGCGCCGGGCCGACGCAGCGTCGGCGCGCCCGCCGGGACCCAGCCCTGCTCAGCCGGCGACGATGTACTGCTGCAGCTGATCCAGTTTCTGCGCCTGTTCGTCGATCACCGACTTGACCAGGTCACCGATGGAAATGACGCCGAGGACCCCGTTCGCATCGACCACCGGGAGATGGCGGATGCGGTAATCGGTGACCAGCTGCAGGCAGTGCTCCACCTGCTCGCCAGGCGCGACGGTCACCACCTTCGGGGTCATGATCTCGCGGACTTCGGTCGTTCGCGAGGAGCGCTCGTGCAGCACGATCTTCCGCGCGTAATCGCGCTCGGAAAGGATGCCGACCAGTTGCCGGCCTTCCATCACCAACACCGCGCCGATGCCTTTTTCGGCCATCAACCGGATCGCATCGATCACCGCCGAGGACGGGGTGACGGCGAATACCTCAGGGGACTTGCCTTCCAACAGCTGTCGTACCGTGGTCATCTCGCTGCTCTCCACCGATGGGATGCACGGCCGAGTCTGCCACGAACGGGGCCTGCCAGGTGTCAATCAGGTACAGCGGGCGCTGTTTGGATTCCTCGTACAGCCGCCCCAGGTATTCACCGATCAGCCCCAGCGCGATCAGCTGTATGCCGCCCAGGAACAGGATCACGGCCATCATCGTCGGCCAGCCGGCGACGCGGTCACCGTACAGCGCCGCCTTGAGCACCACCACCAGCGCGAACAGGAACGCGAAGCTCGCTGCGGCCAGGCCCAGGTAGGTGGTCACCCGCAACGGTGCGGTCGAGAATCCGGTGATGCCTTCGAGGGCGAAATTCCATAGCCGCCAGAAGCCGAATTTGCTCTCGCCGATCAGCCGCGCATGGCGGTGGTAAGGCAGCGCCTTGCGGCGGAAGCCCACCCAGCCGAACAGCCCCTTCATGAACCGGTGGCGCTCACGCAGCTGGCCCAGCGCCTGCAGCGCGCGGGGCGACAGCAACCGGAAATCGCCGGTATCGGCCGGGATCGGGGTCTTGGACAGGCGTCCGATCACCCGGTAGAACGCCTTGGCGGTGGAGCGCTTGAGCCAGCTTTCCCCATCGCGCACCAGGCGCGTGCCGTACACGTTGTCATAGCCCTGCTGCCACAACGCGACGAACTCGGGAATCAGCTCCGGCGGATCCTGGCCATCGGCATCCAGGATCATCACCGCGCCTTCGTCGACGACATCGAGTCCAGCCGTAAGCGCGGCTTCCTTGCCGAAATTCCGCGACAGGCGCAGCACGCCGACGCAGGGATCGGCCTCGGCCAATCCCTGCATGACGGCCCAGGTGGTGTCGGTACTGCCGTCGTCCACATACACGACGCGGCCATCGATGCCCTCCAGCGTATCGAGCACCGCCCGCAACCGCGGGTGCAGCATCGGGAGCGCGAGCGCTTCATTGTGGGCGGCAACGACGACCGTCAGGCGTGGGCTGTTCATGCGGCGATTGTAGCGTCAGCCAATCACGTACATGAACGCTCACTCGTCGCTGAGGTACGCCCCACCACCGAGCTGCCGCGCCTGCCGCTGGATCCACGCCGCGCGGCGCTGCACATACGGGCCAGGCTTGGCGGCACTGTAACGGCGGGGCGATGGCAGCACCGCAGCAAGCCGCGCGCTTTCAGCCGGGGTCAGGCGTGAGGCGTCCTTGTTCCAATACTGCCGCGACGCCGCCTGCGCGCCATAGATGCCGTCGCCGAACTCGGCGATGTTGGCGTACATCTCCAGGATCCGCGACTTCGGCCACAGCGCTTCGATCAGGACCGTGTACCAGACCTCCAGCCCCTTCCGGATCCAGCTGCGGCCCTGCCACAGGAACAGGTTCTTGGCGACCTGCTGGCTGATCGTGCTGGCCCCGCGCAGGCGGCCCCCGCGCGCATTGTGATCCCGGGCCTTCTCGATCGCCTGCAGGTCGAAGCCGTTGTGTTCCGGGAAGCGCTGGTCCTCGGCGGCCACCAGCGAAATGGGCAGGCTCGGCGCCATCTGGTCCAGGTCGCGCCACTGGTAATGCAGCCGATAGCTCCAGTCGCCCTCCCCCAGTGCCTCGCCGTAGCGCCACAGCATCACGCTGGAGACGGGCGGGTCGATGAAACGCAGGACCAGCACCTGCAGCACACTGAACCCGACAAACAGCACCGGCAGCCACAACAGGCGCTTCCAGTGCCAGCGGCGTGGACGGGATGGCTCCAGATCCGGTTCGACCTTGAGGTTGCTGCGCTCTGCCCCCATTACTGGTGCATCCTTTACTTGCACGGTTGTCGGCGCATTATCCGGCAACCGGCACTCCTTTCGCGCAGCCACCGAACCGATGACCGCCCAATCCGACTCCCTTGTCCGTTTCCTGCTTCCCGATGCCGGCGTCCGCGGCGTGCACGTGCACCTCGATGACACCTGGCGGGAAATCCTGTCGCATGCGGTCTATCCGCCCGGTGCCGCCGAGCTGCTCGGCGAGGCCAGCGTGGCGTCGGCGCTGTTCACCGGCCACACCAAGGTTGATGGCCGCCTGTCGATCCAGCTGCGCAGCAACACCGCCATGCGCACCCTGTTCGCCGAATGCACGGCGGCCGGCACGCTGCGCGGCATCGTCCAGTTGGCCGACGGTGGTGGCGATGCGCCGCGCGATCTGACCGCGCTGGGCGAGGATGCCTTGCTGGCGATCACCATCGAGAACCCGGGTCTGGACCCGCGCGAGCCGCAGCGCTACCAGAGCCTGGTCGGCCTGACCGCGGCCGGCCTGGACGAAGCCTTCGAGGATTACTTCCGCCAGTCCGAGCAGTTGCCGACCCGTCTGCTGCTGGCGGCCGATGGCACCCGCGCCGCCGGCCTGCTGCTGCAGAAACTGCCGGGCGATGAAGGCGACCAGGACGGCTGGTCGAGAGCCAGCGCGCTGTTTGAAACCCTGGGCAAGCAGGAACTGCTCGAGGTGGCCGGCCACGACCTGCTGCACCGCCTGTTCCATGAAGAGACGCCGGCGCTGCTCGGCGACAAGAGCCTGCGCTTTGCCTGCTCCTGCTCGCGTGAGCGGGTGGAGGGCATGCTGCAGTCGATCGGCGAGGAAGAGGCCCGCGCTGCGGCCGAGCCCACCGGGGCGGTCGAAGTGCGTTGCGAATTCTGCGGGCAGGAGTATCACTTTCCGTTGACGGAATTCGACATACTGTTTCGCGAGAGGGAGGTTTCCTCGCCGGCACCTGAACGGCTTCAGTAATCTTGGCAAGCGTTTTGTTCTGGGGAGAACCAAGACTTGTTAAGAAATCATAAACGCCCTAGGATCAATGTCCCGCTTCGGCGGGAACTTGTGTTCACCGCGCTTGTCTGAGAGTTCCCATGCATTCCCTTCTGCGTCTACCGCTGGCCCTGATGATCGCCCTAGGCGCGATCTCGGGCGTGCATGCGCAGGCCAAGGGCAAGCAGGACGGCACGGTGCTTCCGGTCTGGAACAAAGGCAGCGGCAAGGTCGAAGCACTGCTGTACCTGGAACCCACTGGCGAGCAGGCCGCAGGCGCCCGCTGGCATTTCGGGCGCAGTTCCCTGGACGCGGCCTTCGGGCTGTCCTCCGGCGATTCGCTGGGCCTGCTGTGCAACAGCAGCCGCGGGACCAGCATCAGCGGTTTGGCCAGCCATTGCATGCTGGCCACCCTGGGCGATGAAGAGGACAACACGCTCAGCCGCCGGGTCAGTGGCACTGCCGCGTTCAATCGCCCCGGCGGTCGCGTCGGCATCACCGCCGGCAGTGGCCGCGACACCCTGCCCGCCTGGCTGGCTGGGCCCAACAAATCGCCTTCGCTGCGTGCCGAACAGAACGATCTGACCGTCTTCGGGCAGAAGAACATCGGCCGCGAAGGTTTCGTCTCGATCGGTGGCACCTACGCCAAAGCGCGCCTGGTCCCCATCGCGGACGCCTCGCCGGCGATCGTCGACCGCTGGGACAGCAAGAGCCTCACCATCGGTGCCGGCTATGGCAACTTCAGCGGCAACATCATCGGCCGCGTGGTGGATGTCCCCGGCCAGCCCGGCAAGTGGGAAGGTCTGGGCGTCGGTTTGACCTGGCGCACGCCCTGGAGCGGCCAGCTCACCGTCGGGGCCGAGAATGTCGTCACCCGCGGCAAGAACCCGTTTGCTCCGCGCAACGAGAGTACTGACGAAGGCACTGTGCCCTACGTGCGGTACGAGCAGGACCTGTAAGCCACCGCGGTGGTTGGCCCCGCTGGGCGACCGCAACGCATCCGTGAAACACCCTCCCTTTGCCCCCTGCCGCCCCCACCTTGCGGCGGCATCGCCGCGGCTGTCGCATCGACCCGCGTAACCGGACGAGCTGCGCGGCGGACACCGCTGGAGCGGCCGGCATTTCACCCATTACCTACGTCCTTGCAGCGCGGCCTAGCACAAGGCGTGCCGAAGTGGTCACTGATGGGACAATCGAAAGCTCTCCCGTATCGACGCGGGTGACGCTTGCGGCCTGAACCTCGCCTCCTATTCAGGTGCAAATGATACGAATCGACATAAAAATTGTGCCAAAAGTCATGACATCTTGAGCACCGCCAGAGACCCCGGCGGCCAAATTTCACCCGAAAACCCTTGGGAGAGAAGGACTTTGCCGAATTTCACCTGAATCACATGAAGTATTAACGGGTCTTTAATTTCTCCGAATACGTGGTTACTATCGAGTCAGCTTCGCGGATTGGAGACGCCTTTCGTTTCCGCGCTGAAGCCCATCCCAGAACCCGTAGCACCCAAGTCCATTTGGAGAGAGAGAGCCAATGAATTGCAGGACAAACAAGCTGCGCGACGCCATTGCGTTTGCGCTGGTGGTGACCGCTGGTAGCACCGGTGCAGCCTATGCACAGGAAACCCAGACCCTCGACAAGATCGAAGTCACCGGCTCGCGCATCAAGCGCGCCGACGTGGAGTCGTCGCAGCCGGTCTTCACGATGAGCCGCGAGCAGATCCAGGCCCAGGGCCAGACCTCCATCGGCGACATCATCCAGAACATCGCCACCAGCGGTTCGACCCTCAACAGCACCTACAACAACGGCGGCAACGGCGAAACCCGCGTGAACCTGCGCAACCTGGGTTCCAGCCGTACCCTGGTGCTGGTCAACGGTCGTCGTTGGGTCGGCGGTACCGGCCTGGGCGGCGCGGTCGATCTGAACACCATCCCGTCCGCAGCCGTCGAGCGCATCGAAGTCCTGAAGGACGGCGCCTCGACCATCTACGGTTCGGACGCCATCGCCGGCGTCGTCAACATCATCCTGCGCAAGAACTTCGACGGTGCAGAAGCCAACGCCTACTACGGCCAGTACGACAAGGGCGACGGTTCGCGCGAGTCCTACGACTTCACCATCGGTTCGGCCGGTGAGAAGTGGCACGCCACCCTGGGCGTGGGCTACGTGAAGGAAGAACCCGTGTGGGCGGGTGACCGTGCCATCTCGGCGGTGCCGGTCTTCGGCTCCGTGCCGTACACCGGCAACAGCTCCACCACCCCGGAAGGCCGTTTCGGCTACTTCCAGCAGGTCGGCACCAACCCGGACGGCTCCCCGCGCTTCGGCGCTGCGCGTCCGAATGGCAGCGAGGGCTACTTCATCACCGGCAACGGTGGCAGCACCTGGCGCAACTACGGCCAGGCCGACAGCTTCAACCACGCGCCGGGCAACCTGCTGGTCACCCCGCAGGAACGCACCTCGATCTTCGCCGACGCCGGCCTGAGCATCACCGACAACGTCCGCTTCAAGACCACGGTGACCTACAACGAGCGTGAATCCGAGCAGATCCTGGCCGCCATGCCGATCGTGCTGGGCCGCGCCGCGCCGGGCACCAACGGTTCCAACATCGTCATCAGCGCCGACAACATCTACAACAACACCGGCCGCGATATCGACTACATCCAGTACCGTGCGAACGAGACTGGCGGTCGTATCTACAAGCAGAACGTCAAGACCTACGCGTTCAACGGTGCCTTCGAAGGCGACTTCGAAGTGAACAGCCGCTTCTGGAACTGGGAAGCCGGCATGTTCTACGGCAAGAACGACCAGACCGACGTCACCACCGGCTTCTTCAACATCTCCGCACTGCGCAACGCCTTGGGCCCGTCGTTCGTCGACGCCACCGGCGCTGCACGTTGCGGCACCGCAGCCAGCGTGATCGACGGCTGCGTGCCGATGAACATGCTGAGCGGCGCCGGTTCGCTGACCCAGGACATGATCGACTATGCCGGTTTCACCGCGCATGACGTCTATGGCTACGAGCAGAAGACCTATTACGGCAGCATCGGCGGCGAGCTGTTCGACCTGCCGGGCGGCGCGTTCGCCTTCTCGCTGGGTGCCGAGCACCGTGAAGAGTCCGGCTTTGATGGCCCGGATGCCCTGATCAACTCCGGCGACACCACCGGCAACGCCCGTACCGCGACCGACGGCAGCTACAAGCTGGACGAAGCGTACCTGGAACTGGCGATCCCGCTGCTGTCCGGCGTGACCGGTGCGCAGCTGCTGGACTTCAGCGTGGCAACCCGCTTCTCTGACTACAGCAACTTCGGCAACACCGTGAACAGCAAGTTCGGTTTCCGCTGGAAGCCGATCAACGACCTGATGATCCGTGGTAACTGGTCCGAAGGCTTCCGCGCTCCGACCATTGCCGAGCTGTACCAGGGCGTGAGCGACACCTTCGAAGACGTGGCCGATCCCTGCGCCGGCGTCCAGACGGGCAATGCCAACACCCCGCCCGCCAGCTGCGCCGGCGTGCCTGCTTACAACCAGTCCAACTCGCAGATCCGTACCACCACCGGTGGCAACCCGGATCTGGGTCCGGAAACCTCGACCTCCAAGACCCTGGGCTTCGTCTACAGCCCGAGCTTCGCACCGGGCCTGGACGTCTCGGTGGACTGGTGGAACATCAAGATCGAAGGTGCCATCTACGCGCAGACCGCCCAGCAGACGCTGGATGCCTGCTACGACCAGGGCGTGGCTTCGCAGTGCGCCCTGATCGAACGTGACAGCACCGGCCAGATCTCCAACCTGCTGGCCGTGCCGAGCAACGTCGGCACGATGGAAGTGGAAGGCTGGGACGTGACCCTGGGTTACCGTATGCCGGATACCGCGTACGGCAGCTTCAGCTTCGTCCTGGATACCGCCTACACCTCCAAGTACACCATCGAAGATCCGGTGACCGAAGGCTACAACCGCGTCGGCAACTACCTGAGCCGCGATAACTACTGGCGTGTGCGCTCCAACCTGCTGGTTGCCTGGCAGCTGGGCGATTTCGGTGCGACCGCATCGGCACGTTACTACTCGAGCCAGAATGAAGACTGCACCGGCACCTCCTTCGGTGGCGCCAACTTCAACCTGCTGTGCTCGGATCGTGACCACGTCGGCATTGGTGGCCAGCCGGATCCGCAGCGCAAGATCGCAAGCGTCACCTACACCGACCTGAGCGCCTACTGGCAGTCGCCGTGGAACGCCCGGATCACCGTGGGTGTCAACAACGCCTTCGATCGCGATCCGCCGCTGGCGTACACCACCTTCGCCAACTCGTTCGACCCGCAGTACGAAATCCCGGGCCGCTTCTTCTACATGCGCTACAACCAGAAGTTCTGATCGTAGCCACGTAGTGGTCTGAGAAAGAACCACGGCCCTTCGGGGCCGTGGTTTTTTGTTGCCTGCCCGTCCCGCACGGAAACAAAAAGGCCGCGTTTCCGCGGCCTTCTGCATACCTGTGACCGCACCTGTCAGCCGAGCGGAATCAGCGTCTCGATCACATGCTCCACATACGCCTCGAAATCCTCGCGGGCCTGCTTGGGCTGCTGCAACTGCAGCGACAGCTGCAGGAAGCCGACATAGGCCGCGTAGGCCAGGCGCGCACGGTGCTGCGCATCGGTGCGGCTCAGGCCGGCCTGGCGGAACGACGCCACCAGGTACTCCAGCCGGCGGTGCGAGACACGGTCGATGACCGGGCGCACCATCGGATGATCCAGCGCCTTGAGCAGTTCGCTGTAGATGATGTGCGGCTGCACTTCATGGGCGACCACCTGGAACAGCTGGCGCAGGCGCACGCGCGGATCGGTCACATCGGCCAGGCTGCCGAACACCTGTTCCTGCTCGAACAGTTCCCAGCGTTCCAGCGCGGCCTGCAGCAACGCATCGCGCGAGGGGAAGTGCCAGTAGAAGCTGCCCTTGGTGACACCGAGACGACGCGCCAGCGGTTCCACCGCGACCGCACCCACGCCTTGTTCGGCAATCAGATCCAATGCGGCCTGGGCCCAGTCTTCGGCACTGAGGCGGCTGTTGCGGCCGGCACGTGGCTCGCCGGCGGAAGCTTCGGGTTCATTCATAGGTGGATTTAACCATACGCCGGGGTTGGTTGCAGTATGTGAATCAGGTGAAGCGCGCTTCGCGCCTGCTGGCACAAGGGATACGACCACCATACTCCGAAGTATTGACATCGCACAGGGCAGGTCCATACTAACGAGTATGGTCACTCCTCCTTCTACCCTGCCCCGTTTTGACGATGAGCGACTGACCGGCGCGCATGACGCCGTGCTCGCCGCCACCCGCTCACAGCCGGGGCGCCGTGGCACCGTGCTGTTCGCCCACGGCTTCGGCCAGACCCGGCACGCCTGGAATGCCACCGCCGGCGCGCTGGTCGAGGCCGGTTACCAGACCCTGGCCTACGACGCACGCGGCCATGGCGATTCGGACTGGAATCCGGCCGGACACCCCTATCACGGCGAGCAGTTCGCTGATGATCTGATCGTGCTCGCCGGCGAACAGCCACAGCCGCCGATCCTGATCGCCGCCTCGATGGGGGGCCTGTTCGGGCTGCTCGCCGAGTCGCGCTGGCCGGGCCTGTTCTCGGCGATGGTGCTGGTGGACATCACCCCGCGCTGGGATACCGCCGGGGTCGAAAAGATCCTGATGTTCATGACCGCACACCCGGACGGTTTCGCGTCGCTGTCGCAGGCGGCGGATGTGATCTCCGCCTACGTGCCGCACCGCCCGCGCAAGTCGGAGGAGTCGCTGCGCGCGTTGCTGCGCGAGGACGGTCACGGGCGTTGGCGCTGGCACTGGGACCCGCGCCTGGTAGCCGAACTGGCGCGTGACAGCGAACAACACCAGGACGCGCTTGCCGACGCGGCGCGCCAGGTGAAATGCCCCCTGCTGCTGGTCAGCGGTGGGCGCAGCACCCTGGTCACCCCGCAGACGGTGGCCGAGTTCCTGGCGCTGGTGCCTCATGCACGTCACGTGCAGTTGCCGGAGGCCACGCATATGGTCGCCGGTGATGACAACAACGCCTTTACCGCTACTGTGTTGGACTATCTGGACGTGTTGCCCTCGGCCTCCGCCGTCGCATCGTCCGCCATTACCGAGCACGTCACCGGAGCACGCTCATGAGCATTGTCGTTCCCTTCCTCGTCGTCCTGTTGGCAGGTGCGTTCGTCGCCTACCACCGGATGCGCCTGATCACCTGGACGATCATCAGCGTGGTGCTGCTGGCCGCCTGCTGGTTCATCCCCTACGTCAACCAGACCGCCACCATCGTCGCCGCGGCCATCGTCGCTGTGATCGCCGTGCCGCTGCTGCTGCCCTTCATCCGCAAGCCGCTGCTGACCGCGCCGATGATGAAGGTGTTCCGCAAGGTGCTGCCGCCGCTGTCGCAGACCGAGCGCATCGCGCTGGAAACCGGCTCGGTCGGTTTCGAAGGCGAGCTGTTCACCGGTGATCCGGACTGGAACATCCTGCTGAATTACCCCAAGCCCCAGCTCACCGCCGAGGAACAGGCCTTCCTGGATGGCCCGGTCGAAGAGCTGTGCAAAATGGTCAATGACTGGGAAATCACCCACGTCTACGCCGATCTGCCGCCGGAGCTGTGGAGCTTCATCAAGAAGAACAAGTTCTTCGGCATGATCATTCCGAAGGAATACGGCGGCCTGGGCTTCAGCGCGCTGGCCCACCACAAGGTGATCCAGAAGCTGGCCTCGGTGTCGAGCGTGGTCAGCTCCACCGTCGGCGTGCCCAACTCGCTGGGCCCGGGTGAACTGCTCAACCATTACGGCACCCAGGAACAGAAGGACCAGTACCTGCCGCGCCTGGCCGACGGCCGTGAAGTGCCGTGCTTCGGCCTGACCGGCCCGTTCGCCGGTTCGGATGCCACCTCGATCCCCGATTACGGCATCGTCTGCAAGGGCGAGTGGAACGGCGAGCAGGTGCTCGGCGTCAAGCTCACCTTCGACAAGCGCTACATCACCCTGGCCCCGGTGGCCACGCTGATCGGCCTGGCCTTCCGCATGTACGACCCGGATGGCCTGATCGGCACCACCCGCGACATCGGCATCACCCTGGCGCTGCTGCCGCGTGACACCGCCGGCGTGGAAATCGGCCGCCGCCACTTCCCGCTCAACTCGACCTTCCAGAACGGCCCGATCCGCGGCAAGGATGTCTTCATCCCGCTGACCCAGCTGATCGGCGGCGCCGAGAAGGCCGGCAAGGGCTGGAACATGCTCAACGAGTGTCTGGCCGTGGGCCGCTCGATCACCCTGCCCTCCACCGCCAGTGGCGGTGCCAAGGCCGGTGCCGTGGTGACCGGTGCCTACGCACGCATCCGAAAGCAGTTCGGCCTGTCGGTTGGCCGCTTCGAGGGCGTGGAAGAAGCGCTGGCCCGCATCGGCGGCAAGGCGTACGCGATCAGCGCGCTGTGCCAGGCCACGGCCGCTGCGGTGGACCGCGGCGACGTGCCGTCGGTGCCGTCGGCCATTGCCAAGTACCACTGCACCACCATGAGCCGTGAAGTGATCTCGGATGTGATGGACGTGATCGGCGGCAAGGGCATCATCCTGGGGCCGCGCAACTTCGCCGGCCGCAGCTGGCAGGCCGCGCCGATCGCGATCACGGTCGAGGGTGCCAACATCATGACCCGCAGCCTGCTGATCTTCGGCCAGGGTGCGATCCTGTGCCATCCGTGGGTGCTGAAGGAAATGAAGGCCGCGCAGGATCCGGACACCCGCACCGGCCTGCAGGACTTCGACCGCAGCCTGTTCGGCCACATCCGCTACGGCATCTCCAACGCCGTGCGTTCGTTCTGGTTCGGCCTCACCGGCGCCCGCTTCGGTGCGGCCCCGGGCGATGCCTACACCCGCCGTTACTTCCGCAAGCTGGACCGCTACTCGGCCAACCTGGCGCTGATGGCCGACATCTCGATGATGACCCTCGGCGGCAAGCTGAAGTTCAAGGAATCGCTGTCCGGCCGCCTGGGCGACGTGCTGAGTCACATCTACATGACCAGCGCCATGCTCAAGCGTTACCACGACGAAGGCGCACCGGCGGCCGACCAGCCGCTGCTGGCCTGGGCCTTCCATGACAGCGTGCACAAGATCGAGGAATCGTTGTCGGCGGCGCTGCGCAATTTCCCGGTACGTCCGATCGGCTGGCTGATGTGGGCGCTGATCTTCCCGTTCGGCCGCCGTGCCGAAGCGCCTGGCGACCGCCTGGGTCACCGCGTGGCCGCGCTGCTGATGGCGCCCAACGAAGCCCGCGACCGTCTGGCCAGTGGTGTGTTCCTGACCCCGTGCGAGAACAACCCGGGTGGCCGCATCAACAGCTACCTGTCCAAGGCGATCATGGCCGAGCCGGTGGAGCGCAAGTTCATCAAGGCGCTCAAGACCAAGGGTATCGAAGCGCTGGACTTCGTCACCCAGCTGGACGAAGCCGTGGCCGAAGGCGTGATCACCCAGGACGAGCGCACCCTGCTCGAAGAGCTGCGCACGCTCACCCTGGAAACGATCACCGTGGACGACTTCGATCCGGAAGAGCTGCGCTCGGCGGGCTACTACAAGCGTGCCCAGCAGGACGCGCAGTCCGAAGCCGCCTGATCCCGATCCTGGCACCATGTAAACGACAACGGCGGACTTCGGTCCGCCGTTTCTTTAGGGAGACCCACCGATGTCCGCTCCACTGCTCACTCTGTATCGCCGCCTGCAGCGCTGGCCTGCCGGCACCTGGCTGTTCTCGCGCGCGGTGTGCTTCAAGGCGCCCTATTTCGCCAGCATCGCCCCGCACATCACCCTGCTCGAGCCTGGCCGCTGCGAAGGGCGCATCGCGCACCGGCGCAAGGTCACCAACCATATCGGCACGGTGCACGCGATCGCGCTGTGCAACCTGGCCGAACTCACCGCCGGGCTGATGGTGGATGCCTCGCTGCCCAAGGGCATGCGCTGGATCCCGAAGGGCATGGAGGTGGAGTACCTGGCCAAGGCGACCGGCACGCAGCATGCCGTGGCCACGCCGGAGCAGCCGATCGTGGCGGCCGAGACCGGCTATGCGCTGCCGGTGAAGGTGCAGGTGTGCGATGACGGCGGCACGGCGGTGTTTCAGGTCCGGATCGCGATGTGGGTATCGCCCCTCAAACGTTGATCGTTGGCGCGCAGCCACCCCTGGGGTGGCTCTGCATCCGATCTGTCTGGCGCAGGATCGCGCTACGCCATGCGTGGCTGCCGCCTGTCAGGCCGGCACCATCCACCATGCCGCCACGGCCAGGAGGGCCGGCACGGCCTGGATGAAGAAGATCCGTTTGTTGACGCTGTACGCCCCATAGCAACCGGCTACGATCACGCAGCCCAGCATGAAGTTCACCAGCATGGGCAGGTGATCGAACAGGCCCCAGAACAGACCGGCGGCGAGGAAGCCGTTGTACAGCCCCTGGTTGGCCGCCAGCACGCGCGTGGTCTCGGCCTTTTCCGGCGTATTGCGGAACGTTTTCAGGCCCAGCGGCCGGGTCCACAGGAACATCTCCAGGACCAGGAAGTACACGTGCAGCAGGGCGACCAGCAGGGTCAACGACAGCGCGATCCAATACATGGGCAGGCTTCCAGAACGTAATGCGGGCAGCTTACTCCGGGCGCTCGCCCGGCAGCTTCTTTTCTTCCTGCAGCAGGCCGAGGGCTGCGATGGTCATCGCCCCGGCCACGACCAGCCCACCGATGAAGACGATGTTCGAACCGAACAGGGACAGCCCCTTGTGCACCCAGGCGAAGGTCAGGTCCGCACCACGGTAGACCACGGTGTCGATCGCCGCGCCGGCCTTGTAGCGCCACTGGCGGTCCACACGGGTGTAGATGGTCTCGCGCGCCGGCTTGGCCAGTGAGAATTCGCTGGCGCGGGTCATCACCTGCACCATCGCCACCATCAGCGGCAGCGGCGAGGCAGCCAGCACCGAGAAGCCGATGATGATCGCCACACCCGGAATCAACAGCGCCGGGGCGATGCCGTACCGCGACAGCAACCAGCGGGTGAAGCCGAGCTGCACGATCAGGGTCAGGGTGTTCACCGCCAGGTCCACGCGCGAGAAGAACGCCGTGCTGGCCGCGGCGTCGGGGTACAGCCGTCGCACGATCGAGGCCTGCTCGTTGTAGAGCATCGTGCCTACGCCCACGCCGAACAGCACCATCAGGGCCAGCCACCGCAGCATCGGCTCACGCACGATCAGCTTCAGGCCATCGAACACGCTGCCGCCCATCGGCGTCTCGCCAGAGACCAGCTGCCGCTCCTGCTCGCGTGCCACCGCCCACAGGCGCAACCGCCAGATGCAGCCCAGGCAGATCAGCAGGAAACCGGCCGAGACCAGCATCAGGTTGGCGATGCCGACCCGCTGCACCAGCGTCGAGGTGATGATCGGGCCCAGGAAGGCGCCGATGGTGCCAGCCGCGCCGAGGTAGCCGTAATACGCGCGCGCCTCCACGTTGGAGAACACGTCGGCCATGAAGCTCCAGAACACCGCCACCGCGAACAGGTTGAAGACGGTGATCCAGAAGAAGAACGCCATGCCCCGCCCCGGCAGGCCGGCCTGGAACATCACATAGAAGCCGAGCAGGGTGACGATGAAAAAGCCGTACACCGCCGGCAGGAACACCCGGCGCGGGAAGCGGCTCACCAGCGCGCCGTACAGCGGCTGCAGCACCAGCATGATGAAGAACACGCAGGTGAACAGGAACTGCAGCACGAAGTCCTGCAGGGCGATCCCGTGGCCGGCGAACCACTCGATCAGCGGCAACGGGAACACCGTCTGCAGATCGGACGAGGCGGCCATCGCTTCGCGCACCGGGCGCAGCACGTAGTAGCCGCTGAGCAGGCAGAAGAAGTAGATCGAGGCCCACACCAGCGGGGGCGAACGCCGCCAGGCGCTCAGGACGCCACTGGCGGCCGTGCCGGTTCCGGCTGCCGCGGTCATTGCCCGCTTTCCGCAGCCAAGGGGCGTTGCAACGGCAGCATGTGGGGAACTCCGGGCGTCGAAGCGCGCAAGGTAAACGATGCACCGCAACATCGCCAGCCTCCGGCGCGTCCACCGGCGAAACGCTGCGTGGCTGGCGCCGCCGCCCCTGCCCGCCCCAACCTGCCTTATGCTCGCTGCGCACCCCGGCAAGGAGCGGCATGTACGACTACATCGTGATCGGTGCCGGCTCGGCCGGCTGCGTGCTGGCCAACCGGCTCAGCGAAGACCCGGCCTGCCGGGTGTTGCTGCTGGAAGCCGGCCCGCGCGATACCAACCCCTTCATCCACATGCCGGCCGGGTTGGCGCGGCTGGTGAACAACCGCCGGATCAACTGGAACCTGGAGACCGAGCCGGAGCCAGCGCTCGGCCGCCGTCGCCTGTGGTGGCCACGCGGCAAGGTGCTGGGCGGGTCGAGTTCGATCAATGCGATGTGCTACGTGCGCGGGGTGCCGGCCGACTACGATGGCTGGGAAGCGGGCGGCGCCACCGGCTGGGGCTGGGACCAGGTGCTGCCCTGGTTCCTGCAGGGCGAACGCAACAGCCGCGGTGCCAGCGCGCTGCACGGCGATGCCGGTCCGCTGTCGGTGTCCGACCTGCGCCACCACAACCCTCTCTCGGCCGCCTTCATCGCCGCCGCGCAGGAAGCCGGCCATCCCCACAATGCGGACTTCAATGGTGACCAGCAGCTCGGCGTGGGGCTGTACCAGGTCACCCAGCGCGAAGGTGCCCGCTGCTCGAGCGCGGATGCCTACCTGCGTCCTGCACGCCACCGCCGCAACCTGACGGTGCTGACCGGCGCGCAGGCGACCGCGCTGAGTTTCCAGGGCACGACAGCGACGGGCGTGCACTATCGGCGTGGCGGTCACCATCTGCACGCACACGCGGCAGTCGAAGTGATCCTCAGCGCAGGCGCGATCCACTCCCCGCACCTGCTGATGCTGTCCGGCATCGGCGAGGCCGACACGCTGCGCTGCCACGGCATCACCCCGCGCGTGGATCTGCCCGGTGTCGGGCGCAACCTGCAGGACCACCTGGACATCTGCACCGTCGTGCACACCACGCCGGGCGTCAGCTACGACCGCAGCAGCGAGCTGCGCATCGCCATCGACTACTTCCTGCGCGGTCATCGTGGCGCCGGCACCAGCAACCTGGCCGAGGCCGGCGGCTTCGCCCGCTCGTCGCTGGCCACCGATACGCGCGCCGACATCCAGTTCCATTTCGTCCCGGCGATGCTGGACAACCACGGCCGGCACCGCCTGCCTGGCGAGGGCTACACGCTGCATGCCTGCCCGCTGCACCCTCGCAGCCGCGGGCAACTGCGCCTTCGCGATGCCGATGCGCGCTCGGCGCCGCGCATCCACGCCAACTACCTTGGCGATGCGGACGGTCACGACCTGAAAATGATGCTCGAATGTGCACGCCTGTCGGCCCGGGTACTGCAGCAGCCGGCCTTCGATCGCTGGCGCGGGGCGCCGGTCTTCCCTCCGCACGAGGCGCTGGACGACGCGGCACTGGAAGCCTTCATCCGGGCCAAGGCCGAGACCATCTACCACCCGGTCGGCACCTGCGCGATGGGGCAGCATCCCGAAGCCGTCGTCGACCCGACCCTGCGCGTGCACGGCATCGAGCGGCTGCGGGTGGTGGATGCCTCGGTGATGCCCAGCCTCATCAGCGGCAACACCAATGCCCCGACCATGATGATCGCCGAGCGCGCCGCGTACTGGATCCGGACCGCCGCGGCTGGCTGAACAGGGATGCGCTGCGCGGCCTTCACGCGCGCCTCGACGGACCTTGGCGGGATCCGCAAAACCCGCGCGTTTTCAATGCGATACGCATTCATCTTCGATTCGTTTGTGCAATCACGAAAAGCGGCGCTAGAATCGGTCACAGCAGTCGCGCACGGGCACCCATACGATGAATCAGAACAACAGGCGCCGACCGATCCGTTCGGCGGCAACCGGGTTGTTGGGCATGTTGATGCCCATCGCCATGTCATCCACCGCGCAGACCCCTGCCACGCCCGCCGCGTTCCCGGTCAACATCGAGGAATCGGCGCCGAGCGCCGCCCCGCATACCCAGCCTGCCGCGTATCGCACCACGCCGGCCGGGCTGAAAGTACAGCCGCCCGCGCAGGGCTTCAACGTGGCCTCGATCGAATCGATGGCGCAGCAGCTCACCTACGGCGAGCGCGTGCCGGGCATGGCCGTGGCGATCGTCCAGGGGGGGCGCGTGCTCAGCGCGCGCGGTTACGGCGTCACCGACGTCAACAACCCGCAGCAGGTCGATGCCCATACCGTGTTCCGCCTGGCCTCGCTGTCCAAGGCCTTCGCCGGCACCATGGCCGGCCTGCTGGTCAACGATGGCACCCTGCGCTGGGACAGCAAGGTCACCGATTACGTGCCCGGCTTCCAGCTGAGCACGCCCGAAGCGACCGAACGCCTGACCGTGGCCGATCTGCTCAGCCACCGCGTCGGCCTGCCCTACAACGCCTACGACCGCGACGTCGAAGCCAACGCCGAGTACTACACACTCACCCACAAGCTGGCCGCCACCTCGCTCAAGTGCCTGCCGGGCGACTGCTACGCGTACCAGAACGTGGCCTTCAGCCTGATCGGTGATGTGGTCTACGCCGCCTCCGGCAGCTTCTACGAACAATCCGTCGAGCGCCGCCTGTTCAAGCCGCTGGGCATGGACGATGCCAGCCTCGGCCTGGCCGGCATCCAGGCCAGCTCGCGCTGGGCGCGCCCGCACGTGCGCAGCCGCAACGGCTGGGTCGCACTGACGCCCAAGCCGACCTATTACCGTCTCGCCCCGGCTGCCGGCGTCAATGCCAGTGCCAGCGACATGGCGCAGTGGCTGCTCGCCCACACCGGCCATCGCCCCGACGTGCTGCCTGCGCCGCTGCTGGCCACGCTGCATGCCAGCCTGATCAGCACCCCCGGCGAAATGCGCTCGGGCTGGCGCCGCGAGCGCCTGAACTCGGCCGGCTACGCCCTTGGCTGGCGCACCTTCGATTACGCCGGCCATGAAGTCATCTTCCACGCCGGCGCCGTGCAGGGCTATCGCGGCCTGGTCGCGCTGGTGCCCGAACGCGACCTTGGCATCGCCATCATGTGGAACGGCGAAAGCAGCCTGCCCAGTGGCCTGCTGCCGACCGTCCTCGATCAGGCCATGGGCCTGCCGACCCAGCGCTGGCTGGACGTGGACACCGACTTCGGCAGCGACAACCTCATGGCCGAAGACGCCGCTCCGCAGGGCAAGCGCAAGGGCGTCTCGTCGAACCGCGCGGTTGCCTCCCCGCGCTGATCCTCGGACAGCGTGGCATCGAAAAAGGCGGCCGCATGGCCGCCTTTTTTTGTGGTTCTCTGGCGCATTGCCCATAAAAAAACTCCTTCCCCGCTGGGCTGCCAGGGAAGGAGTCTCAGGTACGGCTATCGGGAAAAACTCAGATCAGCGGTGCCGGAGTTGCCGGCAGAGCGACCGGCGCGGCCTTCTTCTTGCGAACGGCCGGCTTACGCTTTGCAACCTTCTTCACTGCCTTCTTCGCGGACGCCTTCCTGGCCGGAGCCTTGCGGGCAGTCGCCTTCTTGGCGGTGGCCTTCTTGGCTACCTTGCGGGTGGCCTTCTTGGCGGTCTTCTTGGCAGCCTTCTTCGGAGCGGCCTTCTTGGCTACCTTGCGGGTCGCCTTCTTGGCCGTCTTCTTTACCGCCTTTTTCGCGGTCTTCTTGGTGGCTGCCTTCTTCGCAGTCTTCTTGACGGCCTTC
Organism: Stenotrophomonas sp. PUT21; assembly: GCF_052232875.1. Lineage (NCBI taxonomy): Bacteria > Pseudomonadati > Pseudomonadota > Gammaproteobacteria > Lysobacterales > Lysobacteraceae > Stenotrophomonas > Stenotrophomonas sp. PUT21. Next base: position 2,924,528 of record NZ_CP197645.1, read on the forward strand.
TTCGCCGTCTTCTTCACTGCCTTCTTCGCGGTCTTCTTGGTCGCAGCCTTCTTTGCCGTCTTCTTCACGGCCTTCTTCGCCGTCTTCTTTACGGCTGCCTTGCGGGCGGTCGCCTTCTTGGCCGCCTTCTTCACCGTCTTCTTGGCAGCAGCCTTCTTCGCTACCTTCTTGACGGCCTTCTTGGCAGTGGCCTTCTTAGCGACCTTCTTGGCTGCCTTTTTGGCGGCCGGCTTTTTCTTCGCAGCTTTCTTGGTTGCCATGGGATGGCTCCTCGTCAGTGATCTATGGAGTGGAAACGCCCAGGTAAAGCAAACCCGCCGTTGCTGCGTCGCGGGGACCGCCGTCGCGTCATGCGCGTCGTGACGGATACGGAGACACCTGCCACATGCGGCCAGGCAGATATCGGATCAGGAAGGGTCTTGCGGTTCGCTGAAGGAAGCGAAGCCATCTCCACCGTCATCGGACGCGAGGTGGATGTCCAGGTTGTGCTTCGCGACTTGATGTCGATTCTGCTCACTCTGTTCGCAGGCAAGGTCTGCTGAGGCGAAACCTAATCACGCTTTTTTTGACTGTCAACAACCCCGGCGAAAAATTTTCACGCCGACGCCTTGCCGCGCCCCCCCCTTGCCATCCCCCGGCGCGACCCGGCAAGCGCGCCACGCCACCGCCCGGCGAATGCCCAACGCACGTGGGCGAGGACAACGCTGAAAAGAAAAACACTTAAAAGAAGCACTTTCGTGTCGCAGCAACGCAACATCGCGGTGGGTGCGGATGCATACCCGCACATGCACCGCCCTCGACGCTGCACCGTGCCGGGCTTCCCGTGTGGACCTTAAACGGACCGAAAAACTTTTCACATCCGCCCGCACTTTTTTCGAGCCGATTCGCGCAACTGCGCAAACTTTTGACCGTCGAGCACCGACGTCTCCGTCCCCCGGGAACGTCTTCAAACGTCGCCGCGCGTCCACATCGACGACTTGTCGGTGCGTCGTCGGCGCGTCGATGCAGACCAGATCACCGGCACGCATCGGCACCGAACCGATCGTCATGAGGCGTTCGTCGCGGCCACATCCAACCGCGCGCGCACTGCCATCCTCACGCACTACTAACGCCGTCGGCGCGCACCCGGCGAGCGGGCAAAAAAAAACGGCCGCACCAGGGCGGCCGTTCTTGAGCAGAAACGACGATCAGTGATCTTCGTTTTCCAGCAGGTCGGCGTAGTCGTCCGGACCCAGCAGGTCGTTGACTTCGTCCAGGCCGGCCACTTCGACGACGTAGATCCAGCCGTCGCCGTAGGCGTCTTCGTTGATGGTTTCCGGCTTGTCGCTCAGGGCCGAGTTGACCTCGACCACCGTGCCGGTGATCGGGCTGTACACGTCCGAAGCGGCCTTGACCGACTCGACCACGGCTGCCTGTTCGCCGGCCTTGACCTCCTGGCCAACCTCCGGCAGTTCAACGTAGACCAGGTCGCCAAGCAGGCCCTGGGCGTGGTCGGAAATACCGACAGTGACGCGGCCGCTGCCTTCAACGCGTGCCCACTCGTGGGACTTGAGGAATTTGAGGTCGCCGGGGATCTCGCTCATGGGACTGCTCCGAGGAATATCAGGGGGGTCAAGAAACGGGGGTAGTGTAACCAACCGGCGCGGACACCAGCGCGTCCGCACCGGGTACATCACGGCATCAGCCGTCGATCAGCACGCCGGGCTGGGCCTGGCCTTCGCGCACGAACGGGAACTTCACCACGCGCACCGGGATCTGCTTGCCGCGGATGTCCACACGGACCTCGCCCAGTTCGCCGCCCGGCACGCGGGCGAACGCAATGCCCTTGCCCAGGGTCGGCGAGAACGTGCCGGACAGGATCTCGCCCTCACCACTGGCGGTCAGCACGGTCTGCCCGTGGCGCAGGACGCCCTTCTCATCCATCACCAGGCCGATCAGCTGGCGGGCGTTGGCGGCCGCCTTCTGGGATTGGAGTACATCGCGCCCGATGAAGTCGCGACCTTCATCCAGCGACACGGTCCAGGCCAGGCCGGCTTCATAAGGGGTGATCTCCTCGTCCATGTCCTGGCCGTAAAGATTCATGCCTGCTTCCAGGCGCAGCGTATCGCGCGCGCCCAGGCCGGCCGGACGCACGCCGGCGGCGCTCAGGGCATTCCAGAAGGCGACCACGGCGCTCTGCGGCAGCAGGATCTCGAAACCATCTTCACCGGTGTAGCCGGTGCGCGCCACGAACAGCGCGGTGCCGTCGGCGGTGGTGGTTTCCAGCGCGGCGAAACGGCCCAGCTTTTCCAGCGCGGCGCGGTCACCCTCGCCAAGCAGGCCGACCGCGCGCTCGCGTGCGGTCGGGCCCTGCACCGCGATGATGGCCAGGTCTTCGCGCTCAATGACCTCCACGTTGAAGGCCGCTGCCTGCTCGCGGATCCAGGCCAGGTCCTTTTCACGGGTCGAGGCGTTGACCACCATCCGGAAGAAATCGTCGGCCATGTAATAGACGATCAGGTCGTCGATCACGCCACCGCGGGCATTGAGCATGCACGAGTACAACGCCTTGCCGGTGGCCTTGAGCTTGTCCACCGAGTTGGCCAGCAGCCTGCGCAGGAACGGCTTGACATGCTCACCGCGCAGGTCGACCACGGTCATGTGGCTGACGTCGAACATGCCAGCATCGCTGCGCACCAGGTGGTGCTCGTCCAGCTGCGAACCGTAATGAATGGGCATGTCCCAGCCACCGAAATCGACCATCTTGGCGCCGAGTGCGCGGTGGGTATCGTTGAGAAGCGTCTTCTGGGTCATGACCGGTTCCGGGGGAATGAAGGCAAGCCGTCATTATCCCAGAACCGTCTTCACAACGCCTGCGGCGGTGCGGGAAAACCGCGGATCAGGCCTGCTGGACCTTCAGCGTCATCCCTTCCACCGCCACCACCCGCACCGGGTTGCCGACGGGCAGGTCCGGGCCGGCGACCACCCAGAAGGCATCGTCGATCTTGACCCGACCCTTGCCGGCGACGATCGCCTGGTCGAGAACGACCACCCGCCCGATCAGCTGCTCGGCGCGCCGGTTCAACAGCGGCTGGTCGCTCTGGCGATCATGCGACCGGCCCCAGCGGCGATAGCACTGGATGGAAACCACGCTGAGCACCACGAAGGCGACCACCTGCCACAGCAGCGGAATGTCGGCGAACACCGCGACCAGCACGAACACTGCCGCCGCGCCGATGCCGATCCACAGCATGAAGGCACCGGGCGCGAGCGCCTCGGCGGCGAACAGCACCAGTGCCAATGCGCCCCAGGCCACCACTTCCCAGCGCATGTCAGCCTCCGATCCGCGGCGGGACGCCGCGCGTGGCTTTCTTTTCTTCCTGCTTGGCGAATGCCTCGCGCGCCAGTTCGGCCACACCGGCGATCGAGCCGATCACGCCGCTGGCCTCCATCGGCATCAGCACCAGCTTCTGGTTCGGCGAGGTCGCCAGTTCCTTGAACGCTTCCACATACTTCTGCGCGATGAAGTAGTTGATCGCCTGCACGTCGCCCTGGGCGATCGCCTCGGACACCATCGTGGTGGCCTTGGCTTCCGCCTCTGCCAGGCGTTCGCGCGCCTCGGCGTCGCGGAAGGCGGCCTCCTTGCGTCCCTCGGCCTCCAGCACGGTGGCCTGCTTTTCGCCCTCGGCGCGCAGGATCTCGGACTGGCGCGAGCCTTCGGCTTCCAGGATCTGCGCACGCTTCTCGCGCTCGGCCTTCATCTGCCGCGCCATCGCATCGAGCAGGTCACGCGGCGGCTGGATATCCCGGATCTCGATCCGGTTGACCTTCACGCCCCACGGGTTGGTGGCATGGTCGACCACGCTCAGCAGCTGGGCGTTGATCACTTCGCGCTGGCTGAGCGATTCATCCAGATCCATCGAGCCGATCACGGTGCGGATGTTGGTCTGCACCAGGGCGATCATCGCCACTTCCAGGTTGGCGACCTCGTAGGCGGCCTTGGCGGCATCGAGCACCTGGAAGAACACCACGCCATCCACGCGTACAGCGGCGTTGTCCTTGGTGATCACTTCCTGGCTGGGCACATCCAGCACCTGCTCCATCATGTTCACCTTGCGGCCGACGCCGTAGACGATCGGGATCAGGAAATGCAGGCCGGGCGACATGGTGTGGGTATAGCGGCCGAACCGCTCCACGGTCCATTCGTAGCCCTGCGGCACCATCCGCACGGCCTTGAAGAGGATGACAACGGCCACGAAAGCCAGCACCAGCGAGAACAGCATGGTCGGAAACATCAGGTCACTCCCTTTCCCCGGAATCGTAGGTCCGAGTATAGCCACGCCATCTTCACGCCGGCGTCGGGGAGTAGCCTGGATCGCGGTCAGGCAGGATCAGGCGCTGCGCGGGGCGAACATGATCACCATCATCCCGGCCAGGCACAGGCCGACGCCGAGCAGATCCCAGCGGCTGGGGCGGATGCCATCCACCAGCCACAACCACATCAGCGCGGTGCCGATGTAGACCCCGCCATAGGCGGCATAGACACGCCCACTGGCGGCCGGGTGCAACGTCAGCAGCCAGGCAAACAGCGCCAGGCTGGCGGCGGCCGGCAGCAGCAACCACGCGCTGCCGTCCTTGCGCAGCCACAGCCACGGCAGGTAACAGCCGACGATTTCGGCCACGGCGGTCAGCACGAACAGCAGCAGCGTTTTCACGACGTGGCCTCGTCCGCCTTGGCCTGCTGCCAGAGCGCTTCCTGCGCCTCCAGATCCAGCGCGGCCATGGTCTGCCCGCCCGCGTCGGCCTGGGCCTCCATCGCGCGGAAGCGCCGCTCGAATTTCTGGTTCGCCTGGCGCAGTGCCGCGCCGACATCGACCTTGGCGTGGCGCGCCAGATTGGCACAGACGAACAGCAGGTCGCCGAGCTCTTCCTGCAGGCGCGCGTGGTTCTCCTCGACCGGGCCGCGCGCGAATTCAGCGGCGACCTCGTCCAGTTCCTCACGCACCTTGTCCATCACCGGCGCCGGGCCCGGCCAGTCGAAACCGACCCGCGCCGCGCGTGCCTGCAGCTTCACCGCCCGCTGCCATTCCGGCAGGCCGCGGGAGATCCCGGCCAGCGCCGAGGTATCGGTGTGGCCCTTGGCGGCGCGCTCGGCGCGTTTGATCGCCTCCCAGTTGCTGTTGACGTCCTCGGCACCGTCTACCTGGACCTGGGCGAACACATGCGGATGGCGACGCTCCATCTTGTCGCTGATCGCGCGGGCGACATCGGCAAACGCGAACGCTCCCTGCTCCTGCGCCATCTGCGCGTGGAAGACCACCTGCAGCAGCAGATCCCCAAGCTCATCCTTGAGATCGTCCAGGTCGCCGCGGTCGATCGCATCGGCGACCTCGTAGGCTTCTTCGATGGTGTACGGGGCGATGCTGGCAAAGTCCTGCTGCAGGTCCCACGGGCAGCCCTGCTGCGGGTCACGCAGGCGCGCCATGATGCCCAGCAGGCGGTCCAGTTCGGCGGTGGCAGGCATCGTTGCTCCAGTCAGGTCAGGCGGGCAGCCACTCGCGCCACGGCAGGCGGGTGTCGCCGAGCGCAATGAAGTCGCCGTTCAACAGGGTTTCGCGGCGGTTGTAGCGGAACGGCTTGCCGGTCTCGGCCGAGAGCACGGCGCCACCGGCGGCGTGCAGCACGCACTGGCCGGCGGCGGTGTCCCATTCAGCGGTCGGGCCCAGCCGCGGGTAAACGTCCAGCGTGCCTTCGGCCAGCCGGCAGAATTTGAGCGAGGAGCCCTGTGCGAGCACCTCGATATCGCCCATGCGGTCCAGCAGCGCCTGCGTCTGTTCGCTGCGATGCGAGCGGCTGGCCGCCACCCGCAGCGGTGCGGTGGCCGGTGTACGGGTGCGCAGTACCGAGTCGCGCATGCCGTCGCGGCGGTAGGCCAGCTCGCCGCGCATCGCGTGCCAGACCTGGCCGGTGGCCGGCGCCAGCACCACGCCGAACGCGGGGGCCCCCTGGTAGATCAGGGCGATGTTGACGCTGAACTCGTCATTGCGTTTGACGAACTCGCGGGTGCCATCGAGCGGATCGACCAGCCAATACGCCCCCCAGTGCTGGCGGACCTCCCAAGGCACCTGCGCCGATTCTTCGGAGAGGATCGGCAACTCCGGGGTCAGCTGTGCCAGCCCGCGCTCGATCACCTGGTTGGCACCAAGATCGGCGGCGGTGACCGGACTGTGGTCGGACTTGATCTCCACATCGAACGGCGTGGCGTACACGGCCATGATGGCGGCGGCCGCGTCCTGGGCGATGGCGATGACGGTTTCGCGCAGATCCGTCGTGAGTTTGATCATTCCTTCCGTCCCAGCCACTCGCGGGCGATGAACAGCGCCGCCAGCGATCGGCCTTCGGAGAACTCCTCGCGCAGCATCAGCTGGTCCAGGTCGGCCAGCTTCCACGGCACGACCTCCAGTTCCTCCGGCTCGTCGCCGGCCAGGCGCTCGGGATAGAGATCGCGTGCCACCACCAGCCAGGACTGGTGGCTCATGTAGGTCGGGGCCAGGGTCATCGCGCGCAGCACATCGACCCGGCGGGCGCCGTACCCGGCCTCCTCCTTCAACTCACGGTCGGCGGCCTGCTCGGGCGTTTCGCCGGCATCGATGCGGCCCTTGACCAGACCCAGCTCATAGCGATGCATCCCGGCAGCGTATTCACGCACCAGCAGCACGGTCTCGTCATCGAGCATCGGCACCACGACCACGGCGCCATGGCCGCGGGTCACCAGCCGTTCAAAGCGGCGGCGTTCGCCATTGGAGAATTCCAGATCCAGATGCTGGCGCTGGAACGGCCCGCTTTCCTCGTCCGTGATCTGGTGGATGATGGGCAGGCGACGGCTCATGCGAGCATCTCTAGAATGGGTACTGGTGAAAACGTGTTCATGAGCCCGAAATGCTAGCAGACCCAGCCCCCCTCACGCTGGCCGATCAGTGGCGGCAACGCGATCTGGCCGTACTGTGGCACCCGTGCACGCAGATGCGCGAGCATCCCGACACCCTGCCCCTGCTGCCGATCGCCCGCGGCGAAGGCCCGTGGTTGATCGACCACGACGGTCATCGCTATCTGGATGCGGTCAGCAGCTGGTGGACCAATCTGTTCGGCCATGCGCAACCGCGCATCGGTGCGGCCATCGCTCAGCAGGCCACGCAGCTGGAACAGGTGATGCTGGCCGGCTTCAGCCACGAGCCGGCGGTGCGGCTTGCCGAGCGCCTGCTGGCGATCGCGCCACGCCAGGCCGGGCGTGATCCGCTGGCCAAGGTGTTCTATGCCGACAACGGCTCGGCCGGGGTCGAAGTGGCGCTGAAGATGGCCTTCCACTACTTCCGCAACCGCGGCGAGAACCACCGTACCCGCTTCGTCGCGCTGGAGAACGGCTATCACGGCGAAACGCTGGGCGCGCTGTCGGTGGGTGACATCCCACTGTATCGACGCGTGTATGCGCCGCTGCTGACCGAAGCGCTGTTCGCGCCCTCACCCGATGCCTACCTGGCCGAACCCGGCCAGAGTGCGGCGCAGCGCGCGCACCAGGCGGCCGATGCGCTGGCCACGCTGTTCGACCAGCACCCGGGAGAAATCTGCGCGGTGATTCTGGAACCGCGCCTGCAGTGCGCCGGTGGCATGCGCATGTATGACCCGGTCTATCTGCAGCGTGCGCGTGAGCTGTGCGATGCCAACGGTGCGTTCCTGATCGCCGATGAGATCGCCACCGGTTTCGGCCGCACCGGCACGATGTTCGCCTGCGAGCAGGCCGGGGTGATGCCCGATCTGCTGTGCCTGTCCAAGGGCCTGACCGGCGGCTTCCTGCCGCTCTCGGCGGTACTGGCCACGCAGGCGCTGTACGACGCCTTCCTGGACGATTCGCGCGAGCGCGCGTTCCTGCATTCGCACAGCTACACCGGCAATCCGCTGGCCTGCGCCGCCGCGCTGGCGACGCTGGACATCTTCGCCAGCGAGGATGTGATCGCCCGCAACCGCAGCACGGCCGAAGTGATGCGTACCCTGGCCGCGCCGTTTGCCGATCACGCACACGTCGCCGACGTGCGCCAGGCCGGGATGGTGGTGGCCTTCGAACTGACCCGCAACGGCGACAAGCGCACGCCGTTCCCGGCCGAGGCCCGGGTCGGGCTGCACGCCTACAAGGCCGCGCTCAAGCGCGGCGTGGTCCTGCGCCCACTGGGCAATGTGCTGTATTGGATGCCGCCGTACTGCGTCGAGGATGAACATTTGGACCTGCTTGCACTGACCACCCTGGCCGCCATCGACGAGGCCGTCGCATGCGCGTGACCCGCAGCCATATCGACCATCCGCTGGCGGTCGGGCAGACCCTGTCGCTGCCCGAGGATGCTGCCAACCACCTGGTCCGCGTGATGCGCCTGCGCGAAGGCGATGGCTGCGTGCTGTTCAATGGCGATGGGCAGGACTACAGCGCGACACTGGTGGCAGTGGGCAAGCGCGACGCGCAGGTGCGTATCGAGGCGGCCACCGCGCTAGACAACGAATCGCCGTTGCACATCACCCTGCTGCAGGGCATCGCCCGTGGCGAGAAGATGGACCTGATCCTGCAGAAGGCCACCGAGCTGGGCGTGCAGGCCTTTGTACCGGTGAACGCGGAGCGGACAGAAGTGAAGCTGGACGCCGCCCGCGCCGAGAAGCGGCTGGCGCACTGGCACAGCGTGGTGGTGTCGGCCTGTGGCCAATCCGGCCGCGCCCGCGTGCCCAGCGTGGCCGCGCCGCAATCGCTGCAGGAGGCAGCCAACGCGATGCCGGGCGCGGCACTGAAATTGACCCTGGATCCGCAGGGCGAGCATCGCCTGTCGACCCTCTCGGCCGCTCCGGGCGGCGTGGTGATCGCGATAGGCCCGGAAGGCGGCTGGTCGCCGCGCGACCGCCAGGCACTGGCGGCAGCCGGCTTCCAGGGCTTGCAGCTGGGCCCGCGGGTGCTGCGCACCGAGACCGCCGGGCTGGCGGCGATCGCCGCCGTGCAGGCACGCCTGGGCGATCTGGGCTGAAAAGTAACGCTCTTACCCCGCCACGGGGAAGGATTCGTCCAGGGCCGCTTCCAGCGCGTCCAGGTCCGGCAGCAGGGCGCTCTGCTCGCCCAGCAGCACGCGCATGTGCACGCCCTGCGGCAGGGTTTCCTCAGAGGCGTCGGCCAGCAGGCCGTCGCGCGGCACCGCGATCAGCTGCGGGAAGGTCTGGGTCAGCAGGGCGAAGTAAGGCCGGCGCGGATTGCCGCCCAGTGCCTTGAGCACGACGACCTTGTTGTTGGTCACCACCGGTTCGTCGCCCTGCCCGGACAACCGGGCGAAGGACAGCAGCGGTACGTCCCAGCCGTGCCAGGCGATCTGCCCGACCAACCAGGCCGGCGCATCGGGCACGGTTTCGACCGGCACCTTGGACATCATTTCGGCGACGGTGGCGTTGGGCAGCAGCACGCGTTCGTGCCCGGCCTGGATCAGGACACCGCGGATTTCGTCGTTGCTGGCGTAGCTCATGGGTCTTCCTTCAAGGGTGCGTCGGCGCGGTTACGCGTCCACGCCCCAGCGTTCGGCGATGGTGGCGGCCAGCTGCGGCGGTTCACCGGCGTCCTGCCCGGCCGCAACCACGGCGCTGGCCGCGGTCGGGTCATAGCAGCCTTCGCCGACCTGACCGGCCACCCAGGCGCCGGCGGCGGCCAGGGCGAACACCGCGTCCAGCTGGGTGGCGTCCGCGCCACTGAGCAGGACCACGCCGCTGTGTGCGGCCGGCAGGGCCTCAATCTGGATGCCGGCGGTGTCGGCGATGAAATGCAGGCTGCCCTGGCGCACGGCAATGCCGATGTCGTCGGGCAGGATGTAGGCCTGGCCAGCTTCGACGGGCTGGGCGTCCTCGGCCAGCAGCACCGGCAGGGCGGAGACCCGTGCCATCTGCTTGACCAGATTGCCGTAGCGCCCACCATCCAGGCGCATATGCACCAGCACCGCGGTGCTCAGCGATTCGGGCAGCGCGGCCAGCAGGCGGCGCAGCGCATCGGGCCCGCCGATGCCGGCCAGGACCAGCACCGCGCCGGTGCAGCCACCGGCGGGACCGGCCTCGGGTTCGAGCTCGACCAGCGACAGGCGTTCGATGTCGAAGCGTTCCGGTGCCGGCACGGTGTCGGTGACCGGCGGGGACACCACGCCCCCCCCGTCATCCTCGACCAGCGACCAGCGGTTGTGGTCGCCGATCGACACGGCGGCGGCGGCCGCTGGCGGTGCCGAGGCGGGAATCGGTGGAATGGCCGCTGTGATCGGATCGGCATCCACCGGCTGCAGCGCGGCCAGCGCCTCTTCCAGGGACACCGGCTCGTGCAACGCCGCCGGCGCCTGGTACAGGCCATCGGCGGGCACCTCGGAGGCCGCATCGGCAGCTTCGCGCAGGTGGAACGCCAGCGGTGCATCGGCATGCAGCTGCGCCGGCGTCACCGGCAGGCCCGGTTCGGGCTGCAACTGCTGGTCCTGCTCCGAGCCCGGCGGCAGCACGTCCTGATGGCCGTGCAGCTTGGCCACCAGATGCCGCGCCCAGCGCTGCGCTTCCCAGCCATCGCGGCGCGCGGCCAGCTCGGCTTCGTCGAAGATCAGGGTCAGCGAGGGCGAGCCCAGCACCGGATCCAGCCGCTCCAGCGCGTCTTCGATCGCCGGTTCCAGCGCGATCAACACCGCGCCGGGGTCGGCATCGCGCAGTGCCTGCAGCTCGAGCGTGTTCGGGTCGTCCTCCAGCACCACGCGGGCGCCGGCGTGGTCGAGCGCTTCGCGCAGGCGGTCGCGCGCCGGCCCGGAACGGGCCAGCAGCGCTACCGGCAACAGGGGGTGGGCATCACTCGCGTGCACGGGCGATCCCCAGCAGGTCATACACGTTACGCATCAGATCCAGTTCCTGGTACGGCTTGCCCAGGTAGCGCTGGACACCGAGTTCGAAGGCGCGCTGACGGTGCTTGTCGCCGCTGCGCGAGGTGATCATTACGATCGGCACGCCCTGGTAGCGCGGGTCGGCGCGCATGACGCTGGCCAGCTCGTACCCGTCCATGCGCGGCATCTCGATATCCAGCAGCATCAGGTCGGGCACGCGCTCATCCAGCCGCTCCAGGGCCTCGATACCGTCGCGGGCGACCGTGACCTCGAAGTTGTGGCGTTCCAGAATGCGGCCGGTGACCTTGCGCATGGTCAGCGAATCGTCGACCACCATCACCAGCGGCACATCGCGATCGCTGACCTTGGCTGCCGCAGTGATCGGCTTGTGCGGGTTGGCCAGGTAACGGCGCACCAGCGGCGCGACGTCCAGGATGACGACCACGCGGCCATCGCCGGTGATGGTCGCACCGTAGATGCCCGGGACCGAGGCGATCTGCAGGCCGACCGGCTTGACCACGATTTCGCGGTTGCCCAGCACCTGGTCGATCGCCACGGCCACGCGCAGGTCACCGGCGCGGACCAGCAGCAGCGGCACCTGGGCCTGGCCTTCGGCGCGAGCCTGGGCCTGGCCGATCAACGTGCCCAGATCGTGCAGCGCGAATTCTTCGCCGCCGTAGTGGTAGCCGCCGTTGGCGGTTTCAAAGCGCTCGCGGGAGATCCGCCCGATACCGCTGACCGAGGCCACCGGCACTGCGAAGGTGGTCTCGCCGATCTGCACGAACACCGCCTGGGTGACCGCCAGCGTCTGCGGCAGGCGCAGGGTGAAGGTGACGCCCTGGCCGCTGACCGAGTGGATGTCCACCGAGCCGCCGAGCTGGCGCACTTCGTTGTGGACCACGTCCATGCCCACGCCACGGCCGGCCAGCTGGCTGACCTGGTCGGCGGTGCTGAAGCCGGGCGAGAAGATCATCGCGTCCAGTTCGGCATCGCCCAGCACGGCATCGGCGGCGATCAGGCCACGCTGTTCGGCGCGGCGACGGATCGCCTGGCGGTCCAGCCCGGCACCATCGTCAGCCACTTCCAGCACGATTTCCGAGCCTTCGCGGCGCAGCCGGATGGCGATCTCGCCCTCCTCCGGCTTGCCGGCGGCACGACGCTGTTCCGGCGTTTCCAGGCCATGCGCCACCGAGTTGCGCAGCATGTGTTCCAGCGGCGCGACCATGCGGTCGAGCACGTTGCGGTCCAGTTCGCCGTGGGTGCCTTCCAGGGTGACGTGAACCTGCTTGCCGGTGTCCTGGCCCGCCTGGCGCACGACACGGCGCAGGCGCGGCACCAGTCCATCGAACGGCACCATGCGCGCACGCATCAGGCCGTCCTGCAGTTCCGAACTGACGCGCGACTGCTGTTGCAGCAGCACGTCGTACTGGCGCGAGAGATCGTCCAGCACGCCCTGCAGACCGCCGAGGTCGGCCGCCGATTCGTTCAGCGCGCGGCTGAGCTGCTGCAGCGTGGAGAAGCGGTCCAGCTCGAGCGGATCGAACTTGTGGTCGGCCTGGTCCTGCTCGCGCTGGTAGCGGGCGACGATCTGCGCTTCGGTTTCCAGGTCCAGCCGGCGCAGCTGATCGCGCAGACGGGCATTGGTGCGGTCCAGTTCGCCCATGGCGCCGCGGAAGGCGCCCAGCTGCTGTTCCAGGCGCGAGCGGTAGATCGCCACTTCACCGGCGTGGTTGACCAGGCGGTCCAGCAGGTCGGCGCGCACGCGCACCTGTTCCTGCTGCGGCCGCGGCAGACCATCCTCCTCGCTGACGGTTTCCAGCGGCACCGGTGCCGACAACGGTGCCGCGACGAGCGCGGCGATGGCGGCCTCGACCCTGGCATCGCCAGACGCAAGCGGCGGCTCGGGGGTTTCGATCGGTTCGGGCGCGACACGGCCCTGGGTACGCTGCTCGAAAGCGGCGATCAGGTCGTCGGGCATCGCCACGGTACGGTGCTGCCCGGTACGGGTCAGCAGCTGGTGCAGGCGATCGAACCCGCGCTCCAGCAGATGCACGTCGCTGCGGTCGATATCGGTGCGGTTGGCCGCGACGGCTTCCAGCAGCGATTCGATGCCGTGGCCAAGGTCGCCGATCGGGTTGATCCCGGCCATGCGCGCGCCACCCTTCAACGTGTGCAGATCGCGCTGCAGGCCGGCGATCACGTCGCGGTCCTGGGGCGCGGCGCGCAGCTCGCTGATCAGGCCATCGCAATGGTCGAGCAGGTCCTTGCCCTCCTCCACGAAGATATCGACCAGCTCCTGGTCGAGCTGGGTGAAGTCGAGCGCATCACCCGGCGCAAGCTCGTCGCTCTCGGTGGCGTCCACCGGGAGGATGTCATCCGCTTCCAGGGGGGGCGCAAGGGTTGCGGCAGGTGCGTCTTCCAGTTCGAAGAAGGGCGCGGGGCTGGCAGCGTCGGCGGCGGCTCCAGGCACCGGGGTCTGGATCACCTCGGCGAACGCATCGGCTTCACCGGTGTTCTCATCCGTGGCATCCAGACCGAGCACGCCGGTATCGGATGCCTCCAGCGCATCAACAACGGTCAAGCCGTCGTCCATGGCCTGCTGGGCGTCCACCACCTCGCCAAATGCGGGCGGCGGCGGCAGGGCCTCCTCCAGCGCCTGGGCGTCATCGTCGCTGTCCTGGTCGGTGTCGCTCCAGCTGTCATTGGCCGCGTCATCGACGGCCACTGCGTAGGCGCTGCCAGGCGTATGGGCATCGGCATCGGCATCGGCATCGACATCGGCATCGGCATCGCCCGGACCGTCGGCAACGACCTCCGTCGCCTCTGCCGCGTCGGTCGGGGCGTCGGCTGCCGCATCTGTCTTGCCTTCCGCTTGAGCGTCCGCTTCGGCGTCGAACCTGGCGTCGGTGTCGGCGTCGACCCGGATCTCCGGCGTGACCGGCTCGGCGAGCGTATCGAAGTAGCGCGAGAGATCCTCGGCCGAGGTCAACTCGACTGCCTCCAGGCCCGCAGGCACGGGCGCCAGATCAGCCTCCTCTGCCACGGCATCCGGCGACTGCGCTGCGCGCACGGTGTCGGGCAACTCGGCGTCGAAGTAGGCGGACAGGTCATCCGTGCCCGTCAGTTCCATCGCGACGAGGGCATCGTCGCTGTCGGCATCGTCGTCGTGGGCATCAGCGGCCGCGCGATCGGGCGCGATCACACTCAGGCCATCAGCATCGATCTCGGCCTGCTGGTAGTCGGTTGCAGTGGTGTCATCGGCGGTCGCCAGGACCGGCGCGGCATCGTCCTGCACGGCATCGCCAGTGACGAGGAACGCATCCGCCGGCTCATCGGCCACCGCAGCGAACGGCTCTGCGTCGTCATCCACCAGGTCCAGCTCGTCGTCCACGAGCGCCGGCCAGCGCGCTTCGGGCAACGTATCAGCCAGGGCCACCAGACGGGTGGCCAGCGCGGTCTGCACCGGCACCCGTGGGGCGTCGTCCTGCAAGGCCGTCATGGTCGTGGTGATCGCCGCGCAGGTCTGCGCAAGCGCCTCCATGCCGGCAGCACTCGGCAGCGCATCGGCGGCCAGCGAGCGCTTGATGTAGCTTTCCGCCGCACCGGTGACCGCCGTGATCTCCGGCACGTCGGTCATGGCGAAGGCGCCATTCATGGTGTGCACGGCGCGCAGCAGCCCGTCGGTCACCGGCTGCGGGGCATCGGCGGCCGCGTCCAGCCACGCCTGCAGCGTCGCCTGATGCACCTCGACCTCGGCTTCCAGGATCTCGCGTAGCACGCTGTCGATGTCGGCCGGCGTGCTCTCGATCACCGGCGCGGCCTCGGCCACAGTGGCGTCGAGGGGCGCCGGGACAGCGGCGGTCGCGGCACGTTGCAGCGGCACATGGAAGGTTTCTTCGCCTGCAGCCACACGATCGGCGATGGCCTGAATGGCCTGCAGATCGGCGGTGACACGGCTGCCATCGCGCAGTGCCGCGTTGAGCTGCGGCAGCACGTCGTAGGCCTGGCCGACCAGGGCAACCACGGCCGGCGAGGCCGGGCGGCTGCCATCGAGCACGCGGTTGAGCATGCCCTCGATCTTCCAGCTGAACTCGCCCAGGGTGCGCGCACCGACCAGCCGGCCACTGCCCTTGAGGGTATGGAACACGCGGCGGATCGGGCGCAGGCGGTCCAGGTTGTCCGGCGCGATGCGCCAGGCCGGGAGCAGGTTGCCCAGGTTCACCAGTTCTTCGTCGAACTCTTCGATGAAGACCTCGCGGATGTCCTGATCGATGTTCTCGCCATCGTCTTCGAAGCCGGCTTCGATGCTGGTGTCGTCGGCGGGCGCGGCCAGCGCCGGGCTTGCCGGGGCAGCGGCGGCCGGCACGGTATCGATACCCGTGCCTTCCGGGCGGAACTGCGCGGCGGCGGCATCCAGTTCGGCCAGGAAGCGGGTCGATTCGTCATCCAGCTCGATACGGCGGATGACCGCATCCTGCACTGCCGGCGGCGGCAGCGCGGCACCTGCCGCGGCCTGCGGTGCGGTATCGGTGCCATCGATGAACGCATCGATCGGCTCGGCGACACTGTCGTCCGCCGAGGCCACCGGAATCTCCTGCAGGAACGTCGGCAGGGTCTCCACATCCATCGCGCTCGGCGCGAACGGGCTGGACGCGGCCGTCTCCTCGGCAACGCCATCGGTGTCGTTGTCGTTATCGGTGTTGGTGCCGTTGTCGCTGTCATCGATCTGCAGCGACAGCACGTCGTCGGCGTTGTGCAGCCCCTCATCGAAGGTGAATTCGATCGGCGCGTCACTCAGCTCCAGCGTCTCGTGCTCGGCGGCCACCGGGTCGAAACCGGCGCCCGTGGCCACGAAGGCCGGCATCTCCGGTGGCATGTCCGCCACGTCGTCCGCGCGCGCCGACGTCGCCACGTGCACCTCGTCGAGCACGCCATCGACCTGCAGCGCGGACGGCAGCGGCGCGACGTCCCATGCGGCACCGGCCGGCACCTCGGCAATGACCGGATCGAAATGGGCGAACGTAGGCAGGTCGTCCACGTCGTCATGACTGGCCAACGTCCACTGCGGCGCATCGGCGGCGACCGGCGCGGTGGAGGCATCGAACACCAGCGCCACCGGCGGCGGGGTCGCCGGCGGGGCGACCGCCGGCGGCGGATCGAAGGTGAAGTCCGGCAGCGGCGGCGGCAGGTTGGCCGGACGCGGAACCTCGGCGGTCACGCCACGTTCGATCGGCCCCGGTGCAGGCGCGTCCCAGGGGGTCAGCTCGATGGGTTCCGGCGCGACCGGCAGCGATTCCGGCCCGGTATCGGCGGTCGGCTGGTTCGCATCCGGCAGCGGCCAGTAACGCAGGGTTTCCAGGCTGCTGCGGGTGATGTCCAGAATTTCATCGCGGCCCGGTCGGCGTTCGCGCAGTGCCTCCAGGTAGTACTCCAGGCTGGCCATGGCGTCGGCCAGGGTGTCCAGCTGGCGGCCACTGGGCACGCGCTGCTTGCCGAGCAGTTCCACCGCGATGTACTGGCGTACGCCCTGCAGGTAGTCGGCCGGAACGGACAGATCGAGCATGCGCAGCGCGCCGGCGACCTCGCCCAGCAGGCGCGGCACTTCCTGCAACTGCTGGTGGTTCCAGTTGGTTTCGATGAACGCGACGAAGTGCTCGCGCGCCGCAGCGAAGTTGGCGATGGCTTCATGCGCCAGCACCTCCACCGTGCGCCGGTTCTCCACCGCGCTCGGGTCATCTTCGCCGCTGCCGCCGGCGCCCAGATGGGCGACCTGGTCATCCAGCGAGGCATCCACGTACAGCAGCGCGCCGGCGATATCCAGCAGCAGGCTTTCGTCGATCTGCTGCTGGCCGTCCACCACCTCGCGCAACGCATCGCGCTGCTGCACGACCACGCCGCGGGCCACGCCCAGGCCCATCATGCCCAGCGTATCAGCGACCGCGCCGAGCTCGTTGACCTGGGTCTGCAGCTGCACCGGCTCGCCGCCGGTACGCAGGTGCAGGTCCAGCGCATCCTTGATCCGCAGCAGTTCTTCCTTGACCGCGTTGCCGACCGTATCGAGCAGTTCGCGATTGCGCCCGCTCAGGCTGCCGCGCGCATGATCCAGCTCGGCTTCGGTGGCGCTCGCGCTGTCCGGCGCGAAGGCGAACAGCACACTCTCGTTGATGCCCGGCGCGGCGCGTGCCGACCGGATGTCGTTGAGCAGCGGCAGCAGCACGATCGGGATGTCCCGGTGACCGTTCTGCAGGCGCTCCAGATAATCGGGCAGCAGCACGCTGCCACGCATCAGCGTGGCGCAGGCTTCATCGCGGTCCGGTACGTCGCCGGCGCCGATCGCATTGGCCAGCTGTTCCAGCTCTTCGGCCACCATCGCCGGGGCGTACAGCTCCACCATGCGCAGGGTGCCCTGCACCTGGTGCAGGTAACCGGCGCAGAAGCGCATCCGGCTGCCATCGGCAGGGTCTTCCACGTAGTACTCGACCTCGTTGCGCACCTGGCGCAGGGTCTCGTCCAGCTCCGGCTTGACCCAGCCCAGCGCAGCGTGGCTCATGGCATCGCGCAGCGTGCTCATGCCAGGTCTCCCGGCAGCTCGGCGCACATGGCGTGCGGTGATTTCTCGCGATGCATCATCTGCTTGTTCCTTCCCTCTCCGCCCTGCCCGAGGCTCACGCCGGCAGCTTGAAGTCGGCGACCGAGCGGCGCAGGTCGGCCGCCAGCTGTGCCAGGTGGCCGATCGACTCGGCGGTCTGTCCCGCGCCCTGCGAGGTCTGGCCGGTAATCTGACGGATCACGCCCATGGTGCGGGTGATGTCAGATGCCGCGGCCGACTGCTGCTGGGCAGCGATCGAGATGTTCTTGATGAGGTTGTTAAGCGCGTTGGAGACGCGCTCGATTTCGGTCAGGGCGGTACCGGCGTCTTCGGCCAGGCGCGCACCGGAGACCACTTCGGCGGTGGTCTGCTCCATCGAACTGACCGCCTCGTTGGTATCGGCCTGGATGGCCTGGACTAGGTTCTCGATCCGTCGGGTCGCACCGGAGGTGCGTTCTGCCAGGCGCTGCACTTCGTCGGCCACCACGGCGAAACCGCGGCCGGCCTCACCGGCCGAAGCGGCCTGCACCGCGGCGTTCAGCGCCAGGATGTTGGTCTGCTCGGAAATGTCGTTGATCAGTTCCACGATCGAGCCGATTTCCTGCGAGGACTCGCCCAGGCGCTTGATGCGCTTGGAGGTTTCCTGGATCTGGTCGCGGATCTGGTCCATGCCCTGGATCGTTTCGCGCACCACGCCGGCACCTTCGGCGGCGATGATCACCGAGCGCTGCGCCACGTCGGCGGACTCGGCCGAGTTGCGCGACACCTGCTCGATGCTCGAGGCGATTTCGCCGATGCGGTCCGAGGCCGAGGTGATCTGGTTGGCCTGGTGGCCGGCCGCTTCGGCCAGCTGCATCGCAGTGGCCTGGGTTTCCTGGGTCGACACGGCGACCTTGGCCGAGGTGTCGTTGATCGTGGTCACCAGGTGGCGCAGCTCATCCACGGCGTAGTTGATGGCGTCGGCGATGGCGCCGGTCATGTCCTCGGTCACCGAGGCCTTCACCGTCAGGTCGCCTTCACCCAGCGAGCTGATTTCATCCAGCAGCCGCATGATGGCCTGCTGGTTACGGCTGTTGTATTCCACCTGGGTCTGGTAACGCAGTTCCTGCTCGCGCGAGCGGCTGCGCACGGTGCTGCCGACGAAGCCGATGATGGCGATCAGCGAGAACGCGCCGGAGGCCACGCCCAGCCAGAAGTTGGGGAACAGGCGCGTATCGCGCAGCGAGCCGAACGAGGAGAACGCTTCGAACAGCTTCTTGCTGTCACGCAGCATGTCCGCCGAACCGCCGGTCAGCGCCGCCGCCGAGGACTGCGCGGCGAACAGCTGGCGGGAACTGGCCAGGATCGCATCGGCATCCTGTTTCATGGTGTCCCACTGCTTCTGCGACTGCTCCAGTGCGGCCAGGGCCGGGCCGTTGCGGACCGCGGCGATGCCCAGTTCTTCATTGCCATTGCGCAGCGCATCGAGCACCTGGGTGAACACCACCGAGTCGCGGGCCAGCGCATCGCCTGCGGCGGCGGCATTGGCGCCGCCGGCGCGCATTTCGGTCACGCGGCGGGCCATCGAGCCGACCACCACCACCTGCTGCAGGGCGTTGTAGACCTGCGAAGACGGTGCACCGCTGGCCGACATCGCGCGGACCACTTCGTTCAGCTGCGCCTGCAATGCCGGCACGCCGTTGACGAAGTTGTTCGCATTGCCGGCCAGGGCCAGCACCGCCGGTTCACTGGCGACCAGCTGGCCTGCGCTCTTGCCGAGCGGCTCCCAGGTCTGGATCAGCGTGTTCAGCGGCCCGGCCACATTGGTTTCGGTGCCGTAGCGGCCCTGCAGGCCACTGACGGTACTTTCGATGTCGCTCTTGGTCAGCTTGAACGCGGTGAACGCCTGCGCGTTGCCCGAGACCGCCTCACGGCCCTGGTTGGCCAGCTGCTGCGAGAGCACCTGCAGGTTCGCCGCATCGGTGCTTGCACTGGCCAGGCGACTGCCCTGCCAGGTCGCCACGCCGGTGTTGACGCCGAACACGATCATCGACACGGCCAGCAGGCCGAGCCAGAAATTGGTGCCCACCGAACCGAGCTTGCCGGCCTTGGCGGATTCCGAAGCAGTACTCATCGTTCAACCTCGATGTTCAATACGGAGAGACAGGCGCCTGCGGTCAGGCCGCGGCCTGCCTGAATTCGGGGGTACGCGACAGCAGCGACAGCGAGAACACGCCCCAGTCATGGCCATCGCCGTGGAAGGCGCGGTCGATGAAATGCGCGTAGCGGCCGGTAGCCAGATCGCCGGCGACGATGTCCTGGTCCAGCTCGAAGCTGCGCTGGCCGAACAGTTCATCGATGGTCAGCGCCACGTCACCGCCGGCCTGGCGCATGATCAGCACGCGCTGGCCCTCCTGCTGCACGGTGCGCTCGCCTTCCAGAAAGAATTTCAGGTCCACGACCGGGAACAGGTTGCCGCGCAGGTTGCCCACGCCCAGCAGCCACGGCTGCGCGCCGGGCACCGGGGTGATCGGCGGCATCGGCACGATTTCCACCACTTCGCGGAAGTCCGAGACCAGCCGGCGCTTGCCGACCCGGTAGCCGACGCCACGCCACAGGTCCTGCGAGAACTGCCGTTCGGGCAGCTGCACCGCATGGGCCAGGCTGCGCCGTTCGTAGGCCTGGAGGATGTCGAAAGGAGAGCGCATCAGACCACCAACTGGTTGATCCGCGCGATCAGTTCGTCCTCGCGCGGCGGCTTGACGATGTAGTCGGCGGCCCCCTGGCGCAGCCCCCACGCCTTGTCGGTCTCCATCGCCTTGGTGCTGACGATGACCACCGGGATGTGCTTGATGGCCGCGTCGCGCGCCATCGCGCGGGTGGCCTGGAAGCCACTCATGCCCGGCAGGACCACGTCCATCAGCACCAGCTGCGGCGACTGCTCGCGCACGAGCTTGAGCCCGTCCTCGGCGTTGTCCGCTTCCAGGACTTCATGACCGGCCTTGGTCAACCACTGCGTGAACACCGCACGGTCGGTCGGTGAATCCTCGATCAGTACGATTCGAGCCATTGTGCCTTTCCCCCCTGGTCAGGCGTTGACGTATGTGCGGATGGCACCCAGCAGTTCTTCACGCGTGAATGGCTTGGTCAGGTACTGCTCCGAGCCGACGATGCGGCCGCGCGCCTTGTCGAACAGGCCGTCCTTGGACGACAGCATGATCACCGGCGTCGCCTTGAACAGCTGGTTGCCCTTGATCAGCGCACAGGTCTGATACCCGTCCAGCCGCGGCATCATGATGTCCACGAAGATGATCTGCGGCTGTTGGTCGGCAATCTTGGCCAACGCCTCGAAACCATCGGTCGCGGTCACTACCTCGCAGCCTTCCCGCTTCAGCAGGGTTTCCGCAGTCCTGCGGATGGTCTTCGAGTCGTCGATGACCATCACGCGCAGCCCTGCGAGTTCCCCACCCGCAGCCATGTATTCAGTCATTACCTTTCCCCAAGCTCGCGACGCCTGCGCTGATCCCCGGCGCCGCTGCGAAAGCGTATCTATATCCCAATACCGGCGCGCGCTTCAAGCACGCCCACCGCGGCCCCGCCGCGAGCGGCCCGGCGCGCGCCCGGCGCGTGCCGTTTGCGCAAACCGGCGCGCCCCCCGCCCCGGCCGGACACTGCGTTCCGGCCCCCCGGGCAGGCATTGCGCAGCCATTGTCGCTACCATCATCGGCCTGCCCGCCAGGTTGCGACCATGCCGTTGAATGTCATCGTGGTGATGGACCCCATCGCCCATATCAAGATTGCCAAGGACACCACCTTCGCGATGCTGCTGGAAGCCCAGCGCCGCGGCCATGCCCTGCACTACGTCAGCCCCGGTGGGCTGGCCCTGCGCGACGGCCAGGCCATCGCCCGCACCGCCCCGCTGCAGGTGCGCGAGGACAAGAACGACTGGTTCACCCTGGGCGAGTTCAGCCAGACGGTGTTCGGCCCCGGCCAGGTCGTGCTGATGCGCAAGGACCCGCCCGTGGATGCTGAATTCATCTACGACACCCACGTGCTCAGCGTGGCCCAGCAGGCCGGTGCGATGGTGGTCAACGACCCACAGGGGCTGCGCGACTACAACGAGAAGCTGGCCGCCCTGCTGTTCCCGCAGTGCTGCCCGCCGACCCTGGTCAGCCGCCGCAACGCCGACCTGAAGGCCTTCGTGCTCGAACACGGCCAAGCGGTGCTCAAGCCGCTGGACGGCATGGGCGGCCGCTCGATCTTCCGCAGCGGCACCGGCGACCCCAACCTCAACGTGATCCTGGAAACCCTGACCGACGGCGAGCGCACCCTGGCCCTGGCGCAGAAGTTCATTCCGGACATCACCGCCGGCGACAAGCGCATTCTGCTGGTCGATGGTGAGCCGGTCGATTACTGCCTGGCGCGGATTCCGCAGGGCGACGAGTTCCGCGGCAACCTGGCCGCCGGCGGCCGCGGCGAAGGCCGCCCGCTGAGCGAGCGCGACCGCTGGATCGCGGCCCAGGTCGGGCCGGAGATGAAGCGCCGCGGCATGCGCTTCGTCGGCCTGGACGTGATCGGCGACTACCTGACCGAGGTCAACGTCACCAGCCCGACCTGCGTACGCGAGCTCGACGCCCAGTTCGGCCTGAACATCGCCGGCACCCTGTTCGACGCGATCGAGGCCGGCCTGCCGCGATGAGCGCCAGCGTCGTCCCGGTGCCGACGTGGCAGGCGCGCGAATCCCAGCGGCTGGGCGCGACCCTGACGCTGTCGGTACTCGTGCACGCCCTGCTGATCCTCGGGGTCGGCTTCGCGGTGAGTGACAGCGCGCCGCTGGTACCGACCCTGGACGTGATCTTCAGCCAGACCCAGACCCCGCTGACGCCCAAACAGGCCGACTTCCTGGCCCAGGCCAACCAGCAGGGCGGCGGCGACCACGACAAGGCGCAGCGCCCACGCGACAACCAGGCCGGGATCGTGCCGCAGGCGCAGGCCGGGCTGTCACCGGTGCCGCAACAGCGCCAGGACGCGGCCAGCGTGCCGCCGCCACAGACCCGCGTGGTCAGCAGCCGCAATGGCACCGATACCGTCGCCAAAGCGCAGCCCCAGCCGCTGCCCGAGCAGCCCCGCCCGGATGCACCGATGACCGCACGCGAGCAGCGCGATGTGGAGATGGCGCGGCTGGCTGCCGAAGTGCACCTGCGCTCGGCCCAGTACGCCAAGCGCCCGAACCGCAAGTTTGTCTCGGCCAGTACCCGCGAATACGCCTACGCCAACTATCTGCGTGCCTGGGTCGACCGCGCCGAGCGCGTCGGCAATCTCAATTATCCGGATGAGGCCCGCGCCCGCCGGCTCGGCGGCCAGGTGGTGATCACCGTCGGTGTGCGCCGCGATGGCACGGTCGAAAGTGCCCGCATCCTGCAGTCCAGCGGCACGCCGTTGCTGGATGAAACCGCGCTGCGCGTGATCACGCTCGCCCAGCCGTTCCCGCCACTGCCCAAGACCGAGGATGCGATCGACATCCTGCAGGTGACCCGCACCTGGGTGTTCCTGCCCGGTGGTGAGCTGCGCGACGACCGCTGAGAGGGCCCCAGCCGACCAACGGTCGGCTCTACCGGGCGGCCTTGGCGGCGCGGGCGGCCTGCTGTTCCACCAGGGTCAGTGCCACGTTGTTGCGCAGATACGCCGGCTCCACCAGCTCCGGCGCCACACCTTCGCTGCGCTGGAACGCGGGTACCGCCAAGGCCAGCACGTCCGACGCCCGCGGCAGCGCCAGCGCGTCCACACCGCTCAGTTGATCGGCCAGGCGCGCGCTCAGCACGCCCTCGGCTGCGCCAAAGCCAGTCCCCACGCCGAACCAGCGCGTGCCCTCAGGCACCACGACCTGCTCCGGCGCGCAGACGATCTCCTCGCCCTGCAGCTGCCACTGCCCGTCCACGCGGATCTGCCGTGCGGCATAGACCTCGCCCATGCGCGCGTCGATGCTGGTCAGCACATGGTCCGCACCCGCCGGGGCACGCAGCGCCAACGCCTGCAGGGTGGAGACCGGAATCAGCGGGCGGTCCAGCGCCAGGGCGATGCCCTGGGCGATGGCGATCGCCAGCCGCACCCCCGTGAACGCCCCCGGGCCGCGGCCCAGTGCGATCGCATCCAGCTGCGAACGGGCCACCCCCGCCTCGGCCAGCAGCGCCTCGGCCCAGGGCAGGCTCAGTTCGGCATGGCGGCGCGGCGCGATCTCGAAGCGCTCAGTGACCTGCCCATCCACATACAGGGCGACGGAGCAGGCTTCGGTGGCGGTTTCAAAGGCGAGCAGTTTCATGGCGGTCAGAACAGGGAAGTGGGAAAGTCATCGGTGGCCTGCACAGGCTGCACCGGCTGCGGGGACGCAGGGACAGGTGCTGGCGTGGGGCCAACGACGGGCCATTGTGGCGCAAAGAAGGCCTGCACATCGGCCAGCGAGCGGGTGCGGCGGAACGGCGGCAGCGAATCCAGGAATATCCGCCCATAGCTGCGGCTGAGCAGGCGCGGGTCGCACAGCACCAACACCCCCCGGTCGGTCTCGCTGCGGATCAGGCGTCCCACGCCCTGCTTGAGCGCGATCACCGCCTGCGGCAGCTGCTCATCGCGGAACGGGTTGCCGCCGTCGCGGCGGATCGCGTCCAACCGTGCTTCGAACACGGGGTCATCGGGCGCGGCGAACGGCAGCTTGTCGATCACCACCACGCTCAGCGCATCGCCGACCACGTCCACGCCCTCACGGAAGCTCGCCGAACCCAGCAGCACGCCGTTGCCCGATTCGCGGAACCGCTGCAGCAGGGTCGCGCGCGGCGCTTCGCCCTGCACGAACAGCGGCCACGGCGCGTCGCGCAGCGCCTCGGCGGCTTCGCGCAGTGCGCGGTGCGAGGCGAACAACAGGAATGCACGGCCATGCGAGGCCTCCAGCACCGGCGTCAACGCGCGGATCAATGCCGTGCCAAAGCCGCGTGCGGCCGGATCGGGCAGATCGGTCGGCAGGTAGCACAGCGCCTGGTGGGCCCAATCGAACGGGCTGGGCTGCAGCAGGCTGACTGGATCATCCAGCCCCAAGCGTTGGGAAATATGTGCGAAACCGCCATCCACGGTCAGCGTGGCCGAGGTGAACACCCAGGCCGCCATCGAGCGCTGCCGATGCTCGCGCAGCGGTCCGGAAACATCCATCGGCGTGCGCTGGCAACGAAAGCCGCGAGGGGTCAGTTCGTACCACAGGACCTCGGCCGGCGGCGGCGCCTCGTCCGGATCGGTGTCGAAATCCAGCATCGGCGCGTCGTCACCGAGCCAGCGCGCCAGGCGCGATGCCGCTTCCGTCGCGCGCGCATGGCAGGCATCCAGCCCGGGCGACGCATCACGCACCCCGGCCAGCGCATCGCGCAGCTGCACCAGCGTGCTCATTGCGGCATCGAAGCCATCGCGCACCTGTGGCACGGTCATGGCACGCCACTGGGTACCGCGAGGGGGCAGGCCGTCCATGGCCACGCGCAGATCGCGCAGGGTCTGTTCCAGCGCGGCCGCGGGTTCCTGCAGGGCCGCCTGCGCACCGGCCACGCTGCGACTCTCGGCCAGGCAGTCGCGCGCCAGCTCCTGCCACGGGCGCATGCCGAAGCCTTCGCCGAAGAAGTTGGCCGCCAGTTCCGGCAGTTGGTGCGCCTCGTCGATCACGAACGCCTGGGCGCCCGGCAGGATCTCACCGAAGCCTTCCTGCTTGAGCGCCAGATCGGCCAGCAGCAGATGGTGGTTGACCACCACCACGTCGGCGGCCTGCGCCCGCTGCCGTGCCTGCACGACGAAGCAGTCATCCCAGAACGGGCATTCGGTGCCCAGGCAGTTGTCGACGGTGGAGGTCACCATCGGGTACAGCGGTGAGTCTTCCGGCAGCGCGTCCAACTCGGCCATGTCGCCGAACCTCGTGCGTCCGGACCACGCCAGGATGCGCTGGAACTGCGCGACCTGCTCGGGAGAACTGAAGCGCGGTTCGCCCCGCGCCTGCTGCAGCCGATAGCGGCACAGGTAGTTGGCGCGCCCTTTCAGCAGCGCGCTGCTGTGACCGACGCCGAGCGCGGCACGCACGCGCGGCAGATCGCGGTGATACAGCTGGTCCTGCAGCGCGCGGGTCCCGGTGGAGATGATGGTCTTGAGGCCGGACAGCAGCGCAGGCACCAGGTATGCATAGGTCTTGCCGGTGCCGGTGCCGGCTTCGGCGAGCAGCACATCGCGCTGGTCGAACGCTTCGGCGATCGCCGCGGTCAGGCGCAGCTGGGCCGGGCGCGGTACGAAGGCATCAAGCTGGCTGGCGAGCGCACCGCCCTCACTGAGGGCATCGCGGCTGGCGTGTGCAAGTTGGGACATGACGACAATGATAGAGGCTGCCGCGTTGCGCCCGGCGCTACGCCGTCACGCATCCGCTGTCGCGCTGCCCTCAGTAGCGCATGATGCCCGGCACCGTGCAGCCTTCCAGCTGGGCATGCGCCGAGGCGGCATTTTCTTTTTCACCGCGGGCCAGGCGCGACTGCTCGATCGTTGCCCAATGGCGGCGGCACAGCGGGCCGGTCTTGGAGCCCAGTTCGACCGACTTGCGGGCGAAGGTTTCCGCGGCCGCCCAGTCGCCCTGCAGCAGCGCGACCTCGGCCCGGTCCTGCAGCACCGACGGATCCGAGGCCATGATCGCCAGCGCCTGATCCAGCGCAGCCGCAGCACCGGTCAGATCGTTGGCCTGGCGGCGGGCCTGCGCGGCCTGGCGCAGGTCTTCCACTTCGCTGTCACGCAGCGGCTGCACGGCCAGTTCCTTGTCATCGTTGCCGGCGGCGGCATCCACGGCCGCCAGGCGCTGGGCCGGCGTGGTGGTGTCGACGGGCGCTTTCACCACCGGCGGCGGCGTGACGCAGGCAGCCAGGGCAAGGCACAGCGTGGCCAGCGAAGCGGAACGGATCAGGAATCGGGTGGTCATGCAGGCAAGCCTCGATCAGGGTTGACGCGCGGGGGTGGCGGCCGGGGCATTCTGCGCCGGTTCGGGGGCGGGGTCGGGTTTTTTCTCCAGGCCGAACCAGCTGCGCCAGCCACCGCCTTCAGTCTGCTCGCCGCCCTCGCCTTCCGGCAACGCGCTTGGCGCCGTGCACGGAACGTAGGCCGGGGTGTAGCCCACCACGAATGGGAAGCGCCGCGCACCCGGGCAGCCTTCATCGGTGGTGGCCGTGCCGCTGGCTTCCACGTACTGCCAGTCCAGGCCCTTGTTGCTGACTTTCAGCGGCGCACTCGGCAGGCGCTGGAAAATGCCCGACCAGACCCGCATCGAGCCGGTCGCACCATACAGCCCGGCCTGCTCGTTCTGGTCGTTGCCCATCCAGATCACCGCCAGATGGTCACCGGTATAACCGGCGTACCAGCTGTCGCGACCGTCATTGGTGGTGCCGGTCTTGCCGGCCGGCTGCAGGCGGCCCAGCCCATCGGCGTTGAGGCGCTGCGCGGTACCACTGGCCACGACCTGCTGCAGGCCGATGCTGATCAGGTTCGCGGCGATCGAGTCGCCCTCCTGCGCCGGCGCCGGGGTCTTGTCGTAGCGCTTCATCAGCTTGCCCTGCGGATCGAGCACGCCACGCACCGCATGCAGCGGCTGGATTTCGCCACCGGAGGCCAGGAACTGGTACAGCTGGGCCATCGCATACGGGCTCTGGTCGGTGGAACCGAGGATCACCGCCGGATTGGGGTCGGCCTTGATCCCGGCCAGCACGTGGATCAGCTGGGTGACCCGCTCCGGACCCACCTGCATGCCCACCCGCACCGTGGCCTGGTTGTAGGAACTGGCGAGCGCGTCGATCAGGCGGACCGTACCGTGGCTGCGGTTGTCCGCATTGCCGGGCGTCCATTGCTTGCCGCGGCTGAGCTGCACCGTCACCGGGGAATCGTCGACCCAGCTGGACAGCGAGTAGCGGTCCGGCTGCGCCAACGCCAGCAGGTACACGAACGGCTTGAGCAGCGAGCCGACCGGGCGCTGCGCCTCGATGGCGCGGTTGAAGCCCGGCTCGGACACTTCGCGGCTGCCGACCACGGCCAGCACATCGCCGTTGTGCACGTCGGTCAGGACCAGGCCGGCCTGCAGCTCGGGGCGGCGCTTGCTCTCCAGCGACTTGATCGTCTTGGTGACCGCGCCTTCGGCATACGCCTGCGCCGACGGTGCCATGCCGGTCATCACGCTCAGGCCGGCGCCCTGCAGCACCGACTCGGGGTAATCGTGACCCAGCTGGCGGCGGACCAGATCCACATAGGCCGGGAAACGGTTGGCCGCGATCAGGCCGGGCGTCTTGGGCACACCCAGCGGCGCCTCGACCGCGCGCTTGTACTCGGCATCGTCGATCAGATTGGCGTCGCGCAGCTTGCCCAGCACGAAGTTGCGGCGGTCCAGCGCACGTTCGGGATTGCGGCGCGGATCGTAATAGGACGGGCCCTTGACCAGGCCGATCAGCAAGGCGACATGCTCGGTGTTGAGCGAGGCCAGATCGCGCCCGAACCAGAATTCCGCACCGGAGGACATGCCATGGATGGCCTGGCTGCCGCGCTGGCCCAGGTAGACCTGGTTGAGGTAGGCCTCCAGGATGGTGCGCTTGTCGTAGCGCGCCTCCATGATCAGCGCGTACAGCACCTCGTTGAATTTGCGGGTAACCGTCTGCTCTTTGCCGATCCCCAGCAGGCCGCTGCGGGCCAGCTGCTGGGTCAACGTCGAGGCACCCTGACGGCTCTGGCCGCCGGAGCGCACGGTCACCCACACCGCGCGGGCGATGCCGCTCAGGTCGATGCCGTGGTGACGGCTGAAGTCCTTGTCCTCCACCGCCTGCAGGCCGGTGACCAGCAGCTCGGGGGTTTCCTCGATCCGGACCAGCCGGCGCTCTTCCTGCTTCTGGCCGTACAGCGTGGCGATACGGGCCGGATCCAGACGTGCGGTCTTCAGGGCCTTGCGGCTGTCGGGGTCGCGCAGCGAAGCGATCGACCCGCCGGACAGGCTCACCTCGACGCGGCGCGGGGCGACCCGGCCATCCACATCGTTGTAGCCACGGCTGGAAATGACGAAGCGCCCACCTTCCTGCGTGTACGTAGCCGGCGACTTGCCGATCCCGTCATCGCGGTAGGCCGACGCGGCCAGCTCGGTCTTGAGCGTGGCCGCATCCATCGCCACGCCCGGCGCAAGCGCCAGCGGCCGCGCATAGACACGGGTGGGAATCTGCCAGCGCAGCTCACCGAAGCGCTGGGTGACCTGTTGGTTCAGGTACACCGTATACGGGATCAGGAAGCCCAGCCCCAGCGCGACAGCCGCCATGCCCCAGGTGATGAACCGGCGCCGCCACAACGGGCCGCGGCTTTCGGTGTCGTCGTCGAACTCGTCGATGTCGTCGGAATCGTAGCGTCGGGGCACGGGGATGCGAGAATATGAAGTCCGGCGAGTCTAACGCAGCCACCGCGAGCGGCGCGTTCTCCCGGGTTCCCCCGCTTAAGCTGGAGTTGCAACGGGATGTCGATGTCCTTGGCCGATGCTCGCTATTTCCTGAACCGCATGCTCGGCCTGTTCCGTCGCAGTCTGGCCAGTCTGCGCACCCGGGGCTGGCGCGCTACCTGGCAGCGCATCCGGGTCCATACCCAGGCCGTGCCTGCACCGCGCGGGTCGCCCCTGTACCTGCCCGAGGCCGCAGCGTTCGCGCCGTTCACGGTCCCGGCCAGCGAGCGCCCGGTCGTCAGCATCATCATTCCGGTCTACAACCATGCCGGCCACACCCTGGCCTGCCTGCGGGCGCTGGCCGCCCATCCGCCGCAGGTGGAGTGCGAGATCCTGGTGGTGGACGACGGCAGCAGCGACGAAACCACCGCCTGGATGCCGCAGGTCGGCGGGCTGCGCTATGAGGTGCGGGCCACCAACGGCGGCTTCATCGAGGCCTGCAACGATGGCGTAGCGCGCTCGCGTGGCCAGTACGTGGTGCTGCTCAACAATGACACCGTGCCGCAGCCGGGCTGGTTGGACGCCTTGCTCGCCACCTTCGCGCGGGTGCCGCGGGCCGGCCTGGTCGGTGCACAGCTGCTCTACCCCGATGGCCGCCTGCAGGAATCGGGCGGGGTGATTTTCCAGGACGGCAGCGGCTGGAGTTACGGCCGCTTCGAGTCGCCCGAGGATCCGCGCTACAGCGCGCTGCGCGATGCCGACTACTGCTCCGGTGCGGCGTTGATGATCCCGCGCGCATTGTGGGAGCAGCTCGGCGGCTTCGATCTACGTTACAAGCCCGCCTACTACGAAGATACCGACCTGGCCTTCGCGGTCCGCGCCAGTGGCCATCGGGTGCTGGTGCAGCCCGCCAGCCGCGTCGTGCATGACGAGGGCACCAGCAACGGCACCGATACCGGCAGCGGGATCAAGGCCTATCAGGTCCGCAACCGCGGGGTATTCGCGGCGAAGTGGACGCAGGCGCTGCAGGCGCAGCCGGCCGTGGGCAGCGTGCCCTCGCCAGCCCTGCTGCACCGCGGCCAGCGCCAGGTCCTGATCCTGGATGAAGAGGTGCCGCAGCCGGACCGCGACTCGGCCTCGCTGCGCCAGTACAACCTGATCCGCATGCTGCTCGACGAGGGCGTCCACGTGGTCTTCGTGCCCACCCGGCGCGAGCATGGTGGCGCGGCCACCGAGGCGCTGCAGGCGCTGGGCGGGGAGGTCTGGTACGCGCCCTACCTCGACGGCGTGGCACCGTGGCTGCGCGCCCACGGCGCCCGCTTCGATGTGGTGATGATGGTCCGCTACCACGTTGCCCACGAGTGCCTGCCGCTGCTGCGCAGCTTTGCGCCACAGGCGCGCACCGTCTTCGATACCGTCGACCTGCATTACCTGCGCGAGCGCCGTGGTGCGGAGATCGCCGGCGATGCAGGGCTGCTGCGCAATGCCGAGCGCACCCGCGCACGCGAGCTGGCGGTGATGGATCAGGTCGATGTGACCGTGCTGGTCAGCGCGGCCGAGCGCGAGCAGCTGCGCATCGATGCGCCGGGCGCGACGGTGGAACTGATCTCCAACCTGCATGAAGTTGCAGGCGCGGGGCCCGACTGGGCCGAGCGTCGCGACCTGGTGTTCGTTGGCGGCTTCCGCCATCCGCCGAACCTGGATGCCATGCAGTGGTTCATCGGTGATGTCTTCGCACGCATCCGCGCACAGCTGCCCGGCATCCGTTTCCACTGCATCGGCGCCGCCGTGCCGGACAGCCTGCGCGAGCTGGCCGCCACCCAGCCGGGGGTGGAGATCCACGGCTTCGTGCCGGACGTGGTGCCCTACATGGACGGCGTGCGCATCGCGGTTGCGCCGCTGCGCTTTGGTGCGGGCGTCAAGGGCAAGGTCAATCTGAGCATGGCGCATGGCCAGCCGGTGGTCGCTACGACCTGCGGTGTGGAAGGCATGCACCTGCGCGATGGCGAAGATGTACTGGTCGCCGATGATGCCGAGGCGTTCGCGCAGGCCGTGGTCCGCCTCTATCAGGACGAGGCACTGTGGCGCCGGCTCTCGACCGCCGGTCTGCAGAACATCGTGGACCACTTCTCCCTCGATGCCGCCCGCGCCACCGTGCAGCGGGTGTTCCTGGACTAGGCGCCTGCGCCACCACCGGCGCTGCGCAGGCGCTCGGCGAACGCCGGCAGCTCGGGCAGGTCCGGCTGCCAGCGCCGTGCCTGCTCCAGCGCCTGTTGCGCGAAGGCGATATCGCCCGAGCCCAGGCGCTCACTGCCGATCGCCAACCAACGCTGCGCCAGCCGGCGCCGTGCAGCGGCCTGGCCCGCATCGTTGGTCGACAGCGTCTGCCAGGCCTCCAGACAGGCCCCCGCCGCCAGTACGCGGTTCTCGCGCAGGCGGTCCTCGAAACACTGCCGGCTCGCCGGCAGCAGGCGCTGCGCGGCGGCACGCACACGCGGGTCCTGCGGCGCCACGCTCTGTGCCTCGCGCAAGGCATCGTAGGCACTGCGCCCGGGCGGATCCAGGAAGTTGCCGCGGGCTTCGGCCTCTTCCAGGCGGGTAAGCAGGCGCAGCAACGTCCGTTCGCGCTGCGCACGCGGCACCGCCGGGGTCTTCAACGCTGCCTGGGAGCGGCGCGCCTGCTCGACGGTGTGCCGGGCCGCCTCCAACGCGCGCGTGGAGGCACCCAGCGTTTGGGCCGCCTGCACGGCCTGGGCGGCTTCGTCGAAACGGAAATTTCCCGCCAGCCGCGTCGCACGCGTGAGCTGCGCATCGGCCACCTGCAGCTGACCACGGCGGGCGGCAGGATCGTCGGGCAGCGCGGCAAGCACCGCAGCGAACGCCTCCGCCGCGACATCCAGTTTCTGCCGGCGCAACGCGGTGTCGCCTTCGCGCTGGCGGCGCTCCAGTGCGTTGTTCAGTACTTCCTGGGTGGCCGGCAGATCGACATGTCCGGCATCGAAGCCACGGGCGCTGCGCACAAGCGCCGCTGCCCGGGCGACATCACCGCGTCCGGCCGCTGTACGCGCCTGCTGCAACAGGTCGGAAAGCGCATCCTCGCGCCCTTCCAACGCACGCACCTGGTTGGGCGACAGCGCCAGCACCTGCTGGAACAGCGGCAGCGCACTGTCCGGGCTGCCATCAAGCCGTTGCGCCTGCAGGGCCGCTTCCGCGCGGCCCAGCAGCGCGCCGATTCCCGCGCGCGCCTGGTCATGGGCGTGCAGTTGCTGTGATACGGCATCGGCATCGCGCTGCGGCACCTGCAACTCGCGGGCCAGCGCAAGCGCGGCCGTCGCAGCCGGTGTATCCCCGCGGTCCAGCGCGTCGCGCGCCTGCTGCAGCGCGGCCTGCCCGGTACGGGCCAGCCCGGTGCGTGCCTGCAGCCGGTCATTGTCCAGCGCCAGCGCAGCCTGATAGGACTCGCGCGCGCCGCTGCCATCAGGCAGGGTCAGGCGGCCGGCCGCCAGCGCGCGGTCGCCCTGGTCGAGCAGCTGTTCGATCTGCGGTTCGTTCCAGAACCAGTTGGCCAGCGGCCGGCGCAGCAGCGCCAGGCCCACGAACAGCAGCACTGCCACCAGCAACGCCCAGCGCCAGATGCGCCGGGCATGGCGCGCCTGCAGCCACCACCAGCGCCCCTCGCGGCGTACCCGCCGCAGCGCCTCATGCGCGGCATCATGCCTGTCATCGTCGTCCCGGCTCATGCCGCGAGCCTAGCGTGGGGCACGTGAGCTCAGCCTAGACGCCGGGCTTCGCTGACGCCGGGCAGTGCGTCCAGCTTGCCCAGCAGGGTGGAAAGCTGCCCGTAGTCGCTGACCTTCAGCCGCAGCCGCAGATGCGCGCGGCCGCTGTTGCGGACGTTGTCGCTATGGATATCCAGCACATAGGCATCCTCCTGTGCGATCAGGTTGGTGATGTCCTTGAGCAGCCACCGCCGGTCGACCGCGTCGACCACCACGTCCACTTCATAACCACCGCCGGCCTGGCCCCACTCCACCGGAAGAATGCGCTGCGGGCTGGCCGCGGCCAGTCGCGCCAGCGCCGCACAGTCGGTGCGGTGCACGGTGACGCCGCGCGCGCGCGTGAGGTAGCCGACGATCGGCTCCCCAGCCACCGGCTGGCAGCAGCGCGCCAGCTGCACCAGCAGGTTGCCCACGCCCTGCACCGTGAAGTTGGCACTACGCACGCTGTCGCGCCGCGCGGTGGGGCGCGGCAGTACCGGCGCCGCCGGCTGGCTGGCGGCACGTTCGGCTTCCAACAGCGTGCGGCTGACCTGGTTCGGCCCGGTGTCGCCCAGCGCCACCTGGATGTAGAGATCGTCAACGCTGTCGGCGTGGAATTTCTTTACCGCGATGGCCAGGTCCGCATGCTGGAGGCCGAGCCGCTTCAGTTCGCGCTCGAGCAGCTCGCGGCCGGCCTGCACGTTGCGCGCGCGGTCCAGTTTGTGGAACCAGCCACGGACCTTTTCACGCGAGCGGTTGCTGGCCAGGAAGCCGCTGGAGGCCAGCAACCAGTCGCGCCGGGGATCGGCCTCCTTGCCGGTCAGGATCTCGACGCGGTCGCCGCTGCGCAGGCGGTAGGTCAGCGGCACGATGCGGCCATTGACCTTCGCGCCACGGCAACGGTGCCCCACCATGGTGTGCACGTGGTAGGCGAAATCCAGCGGCGTGGCGCCCTGCGGCAGGTCCATCACCTCGTCCTTGGGGCTGAGCGCGTAGACCCGGTCTTCGGTCAGTTCGGCATCGAGCGCGCCGGCCAGCTCGCTGGCATGTCCGTCC
Organism: Stenotrophomonas sp. PUT21; assembly: GCF_052232875.1. NCBI lineage: Bacteria > Pseudomonadati > Pseudomonadota > Gammaproteobacteria > Lysobacterales > Lysobacteraceae > Stenotrophomonas > Stenotrophomonas sp. PUT21. The sequence continues at coordinate 2,958,257 of NZ_CP197645.1, forward strand.
TGGGATTGCTCCAGCAGCTGGCGCATCCAGGTGATCTTGCGGTCGAACGCCTTCTCCGCGCCCTTGCTGCCTTCCTTGTAGCGCCAGTGCGCGGCCACGCCGAGCTCGGCCTGGGCGTGCATGTCGTGGGTGCGGATCTGCACTTCGATGGTGCGCCCTTCCGGGCCGACCACGGCGGTATGCAGCGAACGGTAATCGTTGGCCTTCGGCCGCGCGATGTAATCGTCGAATTCGCTCGGCACCGGCGCCCACAGGGCATGCACCACGCCCAGCGCGGCGTAGCAGGCGGCTACGTCGTCCACCATCACGCGCACCGCGCGGATGTCGTACAACTGCTCGAACGCCAGCCGCTTCTTCTGCATCTTCCGCCAGATGCTGTAGATGTGCTTCGGGCGGCCGCTTACCTCGGCGCGGATGCCCTGCGCCAGCAGCTCGCGCGACAGCGCCTTCTTGACGCCCTCGACGTAGCGCTCGCGCGCCAGGCGCGTTTCATCGACCTCGCGCGCGATGCGCCGGTAGGTCTCCGGCTCCAGATGGCGGAACGCCAGATCCTCCAGCTCCCACTTCAACTGCCAGATGCCGAGCCGGTTGGCCAGCGGCGCGTGGATGTCACGGGTGAGCTGGGCCAGCGCGCGGCGCTCTTCCTCGGGCAGCCGATCGGCGCCACGCATGCGGGCCAGCTGACGGGCGAGCAGGATCGGCACCACCCGCAGATCGCGGATGATCGACAGCAGCAGGCGGCGCAGGCCTTCGCTGTTGCGGCCGGCCTCACGCCCGGCGTGCAGCGCCCAGACCTGGTCGGCCGCGTCCAGACCGTCGAGCAGGCCGACGACCACCGGCTTGAGTGCACCGATCGGCAACGCATCCAGACCAGCGCGCAGCCACGGCAGATCGAACAACAAGGTGGCCAGCAGCGCCGATTCATCGGCCGAGAGCAGCGACAGCGCATCGAGCGTGTCGGCCAGCACCGGCCAGCCCGCGCGCATTTCCAGATCGGCCTCGGGCTGCTGCCAGCGCTGCAGCAACGCCTCGCGCAGGTCGGTCGGCAGCGAGGCCACCGAGGGTCGGTTCAACAAGGCATCCAGGCCGGGGGCAGAAGCGCGGTTCACAGCATCGTACAGACAAGACAGAGGCCACCTACACTAGCGCCGCAGCGCCCCCCCGACAATCGCCGTCGCCTGCATGTGCACATACCCGGGCGCTGGCACTACACTGCGGCCATCCCTAGGAGAGACCCTGCCATGCGCTTTTCCCGTCTGCGGTTGTTGGCCTGTGCGGCCCTTGTGATGAGTGTGTCGCTGCCGGCGCTGGCCCAGCGCGTGGTGGAAGGCGATCTGCAGCAACAGATGTCGCCGGCCGAGTTCAAGGCCGCCGGGCTGGAGAAGCTCACCCCGCAGGAACTGACCGAGCTCAACAACTGGCTGCAGGGCAAGGTCGCTGCGCTGGCGGCAAACGCCCGCGAAGAGGCTCGCGAGGAAGGCCGCCAGGAAGTCATCGTGAAGAACCGCGGCTTCCACGATTTCGGCAGCAATGCGCCGATCGAAACCAACATCACCGATGAGTTCCGGGGCTTTGCCAAAGGCCGCCGCTACGTGCTGGCCAACAAGCAGGAGTGGGAACAGACCGACGAAGCCACCCTGAGCGGTGTGCGCAAGACCGCCCCCAAGGTCACCATCAATCCTGGCCTGGTCGGGGTGTGGTACATGAAGGTGGACGGCTACAACACCCGCGCCAAGGTCCGCCGCGTCAAGTAATCCGCGCACGGGCAACCCGCCCACCCCGTACGGCGACCGCACGGGGTGGGTTTGAAAGTCACGCCTTCTGCAGCGCGGCCACGCGCTGGGCCAGCTTCTTCGCCGAGATGCCGGTCCTGGCCCCCAGCTCCTGGGCGAACAGCGAGACCCGCAGCTCCTCCAGGTCCCAACGCAGGTCCTGCCATTGCGCTCGCTTGCGCAGGCCGCGTGCGTCGGCCTGTGCCAACGCATCCAGGAACGGACGCAGTTCCAGCATCCGGGCTTGATCCCGGGGCGGATCGCGCTTGGCCCGCTCGGTACGCAGGATCATCGCGCGCAGATAGCGCGGGTACTGCGCCAGCGCATCGGCCGGCGTATCGCGCAGGAACCCGGGATGGACCAGAGCCGCAAGCTGCTCCTCCATGTCATCCAGGTTGCCACGCGCCCACCCCATCAGCGGCGCCTCCAACTGCGGCTTGAGCTCGGCCACGTGCGCGAGGATGTTCTCGGCCAGCTTCAGCCGCGCCATCGCCTCGCCGAACAACACTTTTCCCGCCTCGGCACTGCGCTTGGCAAACGCCGCCGGATCGCGGATATCACCCAGGCCCTCGGCCAGCACGGCGTTCATCGCCGCGTCCACCAGATCGCCACGCAGGCGCTCCTGGGATTCGATCGCGGCGTACAGCAGGCCGGTCTTGGGCGGCACCGGCAACTGCTTGCGCGCCTGCTTGGCCTTGTCGGCCAGCGCGATCTCCAGCAGGCGACGCACGCCAAGCGGATGCTGTTCCAGCGCTTCATTGCGGTCGGCGAAAATCTTCAGTGCCGCGGTCTCCCCCTGGTCGACCAGGGCGGGATACGCCGGCACGCCGGCTTCGCCGGGCACCTGCAGCGGGATCGGGCTGGCGGGGAAATCGCGCAGGCCTTCCGCCGCCAGCGCGCGCCCGGCACGCGCGGCGAAGGCATCACCGGCCTTGTCGCCAAAGCGGGCACGCAGTGCATCCAGATCGCGCGAGGTGGCCAGCACCTTGCCGTCCGCGTCGCGCAGGCGCAGGTTCATGCGCAGGTGTGCGTCCAGCGCGGCTTCGTCGAAATCGGTCGCGGCCAGCGTGGCGCCCGTCGCACGCGACAGGAACCGCGCCAGTTCGCCACGGATGTCATCGGCGGTCGGCTCGGCGAAGGCTTCGGCGAAGGCGCGGCCGAAATCCGGGGCGGGCACGTAGTTGCGGCGCATCGCCTTGGGCAGGCTGCGGATCAACGCAGCGGCCTTGTCCGCGACGAAGCCGGGGGCCAGCCATGACAACCGTGCCGGGTCCAGCGCGTTGAGCAGGTGCAGCGGCACGTCCAGCGTGACGCCATCCTCGTCGGCGCCCGGCTCGAAGGTGTAGTGCAGCGGCAGGCGAGCATCGCCCAGCGGCAGGTACTTGGGATAGCGCTCGGCATCGCTGCCTTCGCCCGGCAGCAGATCGGCCAGTGTCCACGACAGTGCACGGCGCTTCTCCGGCGCCAATGCCTTCCACCAGGTATCCAGGCCCATCGCCGAATGGATTTCGGCCGGAATCCGGTCCAGGTACCAGCGCGCCTGCCAGCCCTCATCGGCGACGATACCGGCGCGGCGCAGCTTGGCTTCTTCTTCGCGCGCCTGTTCCAGCACCTTGAGGTTGTCGGCGACGAAACCGGCCCGGGTGTTGATCTCGCCCGTTACCAGCGCCTGGCGCACGAAGATGTCGTGTGCCTCACCCGGCGCGATGCGCCCGTAATGAACGGGCTTTTTCGGGGCCAGCACCAACCCGAACAGACTGATCTGCTCCGAGGCCAGCACCTGGCCCTGCGCGCGCGACCAGTGCGGGTCGAAGTGCTTGCGCAGCAGCAGGTGCGGCAGCTCGTTGATGACCCAGTCCGGCTCGATCGCCGCGTTGGTCAACCCCCAGATCTTCTGGGTATCCAGCAGCGTGGCCGTGAGCAGCCACGGCGGCGGCCGCTTGGCCAGGGTCGAGCCCGGGAACGGCAGGAAGCGGCGCTGGCGCGGTGCCAGGAAGTCGCCCTTGTCGCTGCGGTGGCCGATCTGCGTGGGCAACCCCGCGATGAGCGCGCGGTGCAGGGTCTGGTACGCCGCCGCGCGCACCTTGTCGCTGAAGGCGTTGCGTGCCTCGGGGTCGGCGCCGTTACCGGGTGCCGCCTTGGTCTCGACAAGCGCCGGTTCGGACTTCCCTTCGCGGGCAAGCCGCGCGGCACGATGCTGCTGGCCGCGCGTCGCCTTGATCTTGGCCTCGTCATCGCGCGCCGGTGCCGGCGCCGAAGACCCGGCCAGCAGCGGTGCCAACGACGATTCGGCGGGCTCCTCACTCCAGCCCAGCTCTTCGCACAGCACGCGCAGCTGGCGATGCAGCTCACGCCACTCGCGCATGCGCAGGAAACCGAGGAAGTGCCGCCCGCACCAGTCGCGCAGCTTGGACTGGGTGAGGTCTTCGTGGGCCTGGCGATAACCGTCCCACAGGCGCAGCACGCCGACGAATTCCGAGCGCCCATCGGCGAACAGCGCATGTGCGTTGTCGGCGGCGGCGCGCGCTTCCGGCGGGCGCTCACGCGGGTCCTGGATGCCCAGGAACGACGCGATCACCAGCATCGGCCGCAGGCAGCCCTGTGCCTGCGCGGCGACCAGCATGCGCGCCAGTTTGACGTCCACCGGCAGGCGCGCCATCTGGCGCCCGATCGGGGTCAGGCGGCGCTCGGCATCGACCGCGCCCAGCTCACCCAGCTGCTGCCAGCCATCGGCGATGGCGCGCTCGTCCGGCGCCTCCAGGAACGGGAAATCCTCGATCTTTCCCAGGCCCAGCTGCAGCATCCGCAGGATCACCCCGGACAGGCTGGAGCGGCGGATTTCCGGATCGGTGAACTCGGGGCGCGACAGGAAATCCGCTTCGGAATACAGCCGGTAGCAGATGCCTTCGGATACGCGGCCACAGCGGCCCTTGCGCTGGTTGGCGCTGGCCTGCGAGACCGCTTCAATGTGCAACCGGTCCAGCTTCTGGCGCGGGCTGTACCGCTTGATGCGGGCGAAACCCGGGTCGATCACATAGCGGATGCGCGGCACCGTCAGCGAGGTTTCGGCGACGTTGGTGGCCAGCACGATGCGCCGGTTGGCGCCCGGGTTGAAGACCAGGTCCTGATCCTTGACCGACAGCCGCGCATACAGCGGCAGCACGTCGGTCCCGCGGTACTTGCGCCGTTCCAGCGACTGGTGCGCGTCGCGGATCTCGCGTTCGCCGGGGAAGAACAGCAAGATGTCACCGCGCGGGTCGATCCGGGTGATTTCATCCACCGCCGCGACCACAGCATCGTTCACGGTGCGCTCGCCATCGCGGCCACCGTCGGCTTCGCCGCCACCCTCGCCCTCCAGCGGGCGGTAGCGCACTTCCACCGGGAAGGTGCGGCCTTCCACGCTGATCACTGGCGCATCATCGAAATGCTGGGCGAAGCGCGAGGTATCGATGGTGGCCGAGGTAACGATCAACTTGAGGTCCGGGCGCTTCTTCAGCAGCTGCTTCAGATAGCCCAGCAGGAAATCGATGTTGAGGCTGCGTTCGTGCGCCTCGTCGACGATGATCGTGTCGTAGTTGGACAGCCAGCGGTCGCTGCTGATTTCGGCCAGCAGGATGCCGTCGGTCATGAACTTGATGCGGGTATCGTCACCGACGCGGTCGGTGAAGCGCACCTGGTAACCGACGGTGGTGCCCAGTTCGGACTGCAGTTCCTGCGCGACACGGGTTGCCACCGCACGCGCGGCAATCCGTCGCGGCTGCGTGCAGCCGATCATGCCGGCGGTGCCACGGCCCGCGGCCAAGCACAGTTTGGGCAGCTGGGTGGTCTTGCCCGAGCCGGTTTCACCGGCGATCACCACGACCTGATGTGCGCGGATCAGCGCGGTGATGGCCTCGGCTTCACGCGCAATCGGCAGCTGCTCGTCCAGAGTGATGGCCGGCTGATTCAGCGCGCGCGTTTCCCGGCGCTGCACGGACGCCTGCAAGGCCTGCTCGAACGCCGCCGCCAGCCCCGCATCCGCCGGTTTGGCCCGCCAACGCGAGAGCATCCCCAGCAAACGACCGCGGTCGCGGCTCATGGCCCCGTTGATCGCGGCCTGCTGCTGGGCCAGACGTGCTGCATGTGGTTTTTCGATAGCGCTCATCAATCGATTCGTTTAGAACTTTTGTTTACTACTGAAAGGGTAGTCTGATCTATTGTGAAGGCCATCCGATTCATCCCATCCATAAGGAGTTCTCCCATGGCGAAGACGACCAAGACCCCGGCAAAGCCCAAGACTGCCAAGCAGAAGCTCGGCGCGGCGGCCCCGTCGGCCCCGTCGGCCCCGAACATCGATATCGGGATCAAGGAGGGCGATCGCAAGAAGATCGCCGATGGACTGTCGGCCTTCCAGGCAGATGCGTTCACGCTCTACCTGAAGACCCACAACTTCCATTGGAACGTGACCGGGTCGATGTTCAACTCGCTGCACACCATGTTCGAGACCCAGTACACCGAACAGTGGGCGGCCCTGGATGACGTGGCTGAACGCATCCGTGCACTGGGCTTCAACGCCCCGGGCTCCTACCGCGAGTTCGCGGCCCTGACCTCGATCGCCGAGGAGCCGGGCCTGACCGACAGCGCGGACTGGCGTGAAATGGTACGCCAGTTGGTCACCGCCAACGAGGCCGTGTGCCGCACTGCCCGGAAAGTGCTGGATGTGGCCGATGATGCGGACGATGCGCCGACCGAGGATCTGATGACCCAGCGCCTGCAGACCCACGAAAAGTACGCCTGGATGCTGCGTTCGCTGCTGCAGTGATGGGTTGCATTGCGGCAGGCTTGGCTGACTGAAGGCGGAAGCGAAGGCAACGGCGTTGGCTGCCGGGGTCTCCGTGTTGGCGAGCGGGGGCCAGGCCCTGCCGGGACGCGCCGTAAACCCATCCTTGGGGGCTCGTGGGCGGCATCCATGCCGCCCTGACGGTCCCGTCAGGACCCGGCCCCCACTCGCCAGAAAGGTCTGGATGAACGGTTGGGCAAGCCAGAGCGACTGCCGCAGGCCGTGGGACAACTGCGACAAATACGCACCACCACAGGCGCCGATGGGCGCCTGTCTGCGTTTGAGTGGTTCGTGCCCGGCGCTTGAGCGGTTCTTGACTGGCACTTGACTGGCTCGCCTTTGAGCACCAGCCAAGTGTCGGAGGCGCGGTGTGGGTGGGTTTGCAGGACCGTTGGGCGCCATGGATGGCGCACTACGAGCCCCCATGGACGGGTTCACGGCGGGTGCTGCAGGCCCACCCACACCGCGCCAAACCCGTAAGACGGAACGCCCGGCGCTTTGAGCCTCTGCTTTTGAGGCTTTGAGGCCTCGGCTCCTGGCATCCCTACACGCCGATCCGACATCAGAGGACACGGCCCGTAGCCCGGGCAAGGTAAACTAGCGCGATGTCTTCCCGCCCCGCGCACGACCTGCTCAGCCGCATCTTTGGTTACGACGAATTCCGCGGTCCGCAGCAGGCGATCGTCGAGCATGTCGCCGCCGGCAATGACGCGCTTGTCCTCATGCCCACCGGCGGCGGCAAGTCGCTGTGCTACCAGGTCCCCTCCCTGCTCCGCGGCGGCACCGGCATCGTCATCTCGCCGCTGATCGCCCTCATGCAGGACCAGGTCGAAGCCCTGCGCCAGCTCGGCGTCCGCGCCGAATACCTCAACTCCACCCTCGATGGCGAAACCAGCGCCCGCGTCGAGCGCGAACTGCTCGCCGGCGAACTGGACATGCTCTACGTCGCTCCAGAGCGCCTGCTGACCGGCCGCTTCCTGTCCCTGCTCTCGCGCAGCCGGATCGCCCTGTTCGCCATCGACGAAGCCCACTGCGTCTCGCAGTGGGGCCACGACTTCCGCCCCGAATACCGCCAGCTCACCGTCCTGCACGAACGCTGGCCCGACGTGCCGCGCATCGCGCTGACCGCCACCGCCGATCCGCCCACCCAGCGCGAGATCGCCGAACGTCTGGACCTGACCAACGCCCAGCACTTCGTCAGCTCCTTCGACCGGCCCAATATCCGCTACACCGTCGTCCAGAAGGACAACGCCAAGCGTCAGCTGCTGGATTTCCTCAAGGTCCATCGCGGGGCCGCCGGCATCGTCTACTGCATGTCACGGCGCAAGGTCGAGGAAACCGCCGAGTTCCTCTGCAAGGAGGGCATGAACGCCCTGCCGTACCACGCCGGCCTGCCCGCCGAGGTGCGCGCCGCCAACCAGCGCCGCTTCCTGCGCGAGGATGGCATCGTCATGTGCGCCACCATCGCCTTCGGCATGGGCATCGACAAGCCGGACGTGCGCTTCGTCGCGCATACCGACCTGCCCAAATCGATGGAAGGCTATTACCAGGAGACCGGCCGTGCCGGCCGCGATGGCGAGCCGGCCGAAGCCTGGCTCTGTTACGGCTTGGGCGATGTCGTGCTGCTCAAGCAGATGATCGAGCAGTCCGAAGCCGGCGAAGAACGCAAAAGCCTGGAGCGCTCCAAGCTCGACCACCTGCTCGGCTACTGCGAATCCATGCAGTGCCGCCGTCAGGTGCTGCTGGCCGGCTTCGGGGAGACCTACCCGCAGCCCTGCGGCAACTGCGACAACTGCCTGCTGCCACCTGATGCCTGGGATGCCAGCGTCGCCGCGCAGAAGGCGCTGAGCTGCGTCTACCGCAGCGGCCAGCGCTTCGGCGTCGGCCACCTGATCGATATCCTGCGCGGTGGCGACAACGAGAAAGTGCGCCAGTTCGGGCATACCGAACTGAGCACCTACGGCATCGGCAAGGATCTGGACGCGCGCACCTGGCGCAGCGTGTTCCGCCAACTGGTCGCCTCCAGCCTGCTGGAAGTGGACAGCAGTGCCTACGGCGGCCTGCGCCTGACCGATGGCAGCCGCGAGGTACTCAAGGGCCAGCGCAAGGTCATGATGCGCCGCGAAAGCCCGAAGGCAGCGCGCGAACGCGACCGCAGCGGCCAGCGCACCGGCTTGTCGGTGCTGCCGCAGGACCTGGCGCTGTTCAATGCGCTGCGCGGCCTGCGCGCCGAACTCGCCCGCGAGCAGAACGTGCCGGCGTTCGTGATTTTCCACGACAGTACCCTGCGCAACATCGCCGAACAGCGCCCCACCAGCGTCGATGCGCTGGGCCGGGTCGGGGGCATCGGCGGCACCAAGCTGGCCCGCTACGGCGACCGCCTGGTCGAAATCGTGCGCGAGGAAGGTTGATGCCACGGCGCGTTCAGGCAGACCGGGCTTCAGAGTTGAACCGTGCGTTCAGCTGCAGGTGCGGCCGCCCGGGTTTGGCAGTAAGGTGAGCCCCATGTCCGCCCCTGGCCTGCTCCTGCGAGTCGTCCTGATGCTCAGCCTGTTGCTCAACGGGCTGAACGTGGCCATGGCCGGCCCGATGGCGCTGGCGTTGGCCGAGCCGACCACCGCCAGCAGTGCGGCGCCCCCCTGCCATGGCGACGCGCCGGCCACCGGCGGGCACGATCACCACGCCATGGCGGCCGGCACTACCGGCGTACAGGCGCCGCACGATGGCGACCACTGCAAGATCAAGGATTGCCTGCGCAGTTGTGCGCAGCAACCCAGCCTGACCGTCCAGGTCGCCTGGCTGGCCACGCCACCGCCGGTGTCGCTGGTGCCGCTGCCGGCGGGCCATCCGACCCTGCCGACGCCCCCGCTGGACCGCATCACCCGCCCTCCGATCGCCTGATCCGCCGCGCTCTGCGAGCGCGTGTCTGATGCCCTGCCCGCACACCTCGGGTGTGCGTGCGTTGCCGGCACTGCGTGTGCCATTCGAATCGGATCCGGAGTTGCAATGTCTTTCCCCAAAATCCCCGGCACGGGCACCCCGCCCATGCCGTCACGCCGCCTGTTCGTGCAGGGCGTGGCTGCCGGCGGCGTGGTCGCCGGCCTGGCCGCGACCGGCCTGAGCCCGCGTGCCTTCGCGGCCGCCGGTCCCGGCCTGGCCGCTGCCCCGCAGGTGCTCAGCAGCCATGATGTGCAGCTGAGCATCGGCGAATCGCTGGCCAACTTCACCGGCCGCACCCGCCCGGCGATCACCGTCAACGGCAGCCTGCCGGCGCCGATCCTGCGCTGGCGCGAAGGCCAGACGGTCAACATCCGGGTGGCCAATACGCTGCAGGGCCACCCGACCTCCATTCACTGGCACGGCCTGCTGCTGCCGGCCAACATGGACGGCGTGCCCGGCCTGAGCTTCAACGGCATCGCCCCGGGCGAGGCCTACCAGTACCGTTTCACTCTCAAGCAGTCGGGCACGTACTGGTACCACAGCCATTCCATGTTCCAGGAACAGGCCGGCCTGTACGGTGCGTTGATCATCGACCCGATCGAGCCGGCGCCCTATCACGCCGACCGCGAGCACGTGATCCTGCTCTCGGACTGGACCGACCTGGACCCCGGCGCGCTGTTCCGGCGCATGAAGAAGCTTGCCGAGTACGACAACTACTACAAGCGCACGGTGCCGGACTTCCTGCGCGATGTGCGCAAGGACGGTTGGGCGGCCGCCACCGCCGACCGTGGCATGTGGGGCCGGATGCGGATGACGCCGACCGACATCTCCGACATCAACGCCCACACCTACACCTATCTGCTCAACGGCACCGCCCCGGCCGGCAACTGGACCGGGCTGTTCCGTAGCGGCGAGAAGGTGCTGCTGCGCTTCATCAACGGGGGATCGATGACCTATTTCGACGTGCGCATCCCGGGCCTGAAAATGACCGTGGTCGCCGCCGATGGCCAGTACATCCATCCGGTCAGCATCGACGAATTCCGCATCGCGCCGGCCGAGACATTCGACGTGATCGTCGAGCCCAGCGGACAGGATGCCTACACGATCTTCTGTCAGGACATGGGCCGCACCGGCTATGCCGCCGGCACGCTGGCGGTCCGCCACGGCCTGCAGGCACCGATTCCCGACCGCGACCCACGCCCGCTGCTGACCATGAGCGACATGGGCCATGACATGGGGCATGCCGCGGGCGGCATGGCGGGCCACGACATGAAGGGCATGGAAGGTGGCTGCGGTGCCAGCATGGGCCACGGCGCACACGGCGCTGATCCGAAGGCCCCGCGCCACCCGGCCAGCGAAAAGGGCAACCCGCTGGTGGACATGCAGAGCATGGCCACCGACCCCAAGCTCGACGACCCCGGCATCGGCCTGCGCGACAACGGCCGCCACGTGCTGACCTACGGTGCGATGCGCAGCCTGTTCGACGATCCCGATGGCCGCGAACCCGGCCGCGAGGTCGAGCTCCACCTGACCGGCCACATGGAGAAATTCAGCTGGTCCTTCGATGGCATTCCCTTTGCCAGCGCCGAACCGCTACGCCTGAACTACGGTGAGCGCATGCGCATCGTGCTGGTCAACGACACGATGATGCAGCACCCGATCCATCTGCACGGCGTGTGGAGCGATCTGGAGAACGCCGACGGCGAGTTCCACCTGCGCAAGCACACCATCGACATGCCCCCCGGTACCCGCCGCACCTATCGCGTGCGCGCCGACGCGCTCGGCCGCTGGGCCTACCACTGCCACCTGCTGTACCACATGGAAGCAGGCATGATGCGCGAAGTGAGGATCGAAGAATGAGCCGCGCTCCTCTTACCGCGATGTCCACCCTGAGCGCTGCCCTTCTGCTGGCCGTGTCCGCCCCGGCGTGGGCGCAGTCGCATGCCGGCCATTCCACGATGCCGACCACGGCCACGACCGATGCGCCACCGGCGGATGACGGCAGCGTCGATCACAGCAAGATGGACCATTCAACGATGGGCCACGGCAGCGCCGATCACAGCAAGATGGACCATTCAACGATGGACCACGGCAGCGTTGATCACAGCCAGATGGACCATTCAACGATGGATCATGCTGCGATGGGGCATGGCACGCCGAAACCGCCTGCGCCCACCGAACCGCGCGAGCCGATTCCGGTGGTGACGGCCGCCGACCGCCTCGCCGCGTTCCCCCCGATCGACCACGGTGCCATGGAGCATGCGCCGGAGATCCACAGCATGCTGTTGGTCAACCGCCTGGAACATTGGGACGGCCAGCACGGCACCGGCCAGGCATGGGAAGCCAGCGGCTGGGTCGGTGGCAACATCAACCGGCTGTGGCTGCGCAGCGAAGGCGAGCGCAGTGACGGCCGCACCGGATCGGCCAACCTGGAAGTGATGTACGGCCGCAGCGTATCGCCGTGGTGGGACGTGCTGGTCGGCGTGAAGCAGGATTTCCGCCCGGCCGATTCACGCACCTGGGCGGCATTCGGCATCCAGGGCTTGGCACCGTACAAGTTCGAGACCTCTGCCACGGCCTATATCGGCGAAGGCGGCCAGTTCGCGGCCACGCTGGAAGTGGAGTACGAGCTGCTGCTGACCAACCGCTTGATCCTGCAGCCGCTGGTGGAAGCCACCTTCTCGGCCAAGGATGAGCCGGCGTACGGCAATGGCGCCGGCCTCAACAAACTCGAGGCCGGGCTGCGCCTGCGCTACGAGTTCAGCCGCCGCTTCGCGCCCTACATCGGCATCAGCCACGAGCGGATGTTCGGCGATACCGCCGACTACCACGAGGCCGCAGGCGAACGCGCCCGCGATACCCGCTGGGTGGCGGGCGTGCGGGTCTGGTTCTGATCCACGGGGCATGACAGTGTCCGGGTGCCTCTGGCACCCGGAACTACTGCCGGCCACGGCGATGGCATAAGCTGCCGGCCCCGCCCGCCTGCCTTGCGCCATGACGTTGACCCTTCGCCGTGCCACCGTTGCCGATGCCGACGCGCTGTCGGCGATCGCCATCGCCACCTATACCGAAACCTTCGGCGATTCGTACCCGCCGCAGGATCTGCACGCGTTCCTGCACAGCCACTATTCGGTCGGGCCGCAGCGTCACGAGCTCGCCGATCCACGCAACGCGGCGTGGCTGCTGGAAGACGGGGACCAGGTGGTGGGCTATCTCGCCGCAGGCCCCAACAGCCTGCCGCATGCCGATGCCGCCGAAGGCGATATCGAACTCAAGCGCCTGTACGTGCTGGCCAGCCACCAGAGCGGTGGCCACGGCGCACGCCTGATGGACGCGTTCCTGGCGTGGCCCGATCTACCGCAGCGGCGCACGCTGTGGGTCGGCGTGTGGTCGGAAAATCTTGGTGCGCAACGCTTCTATGCGCGCTATGGCTGCCGCAAGGTGGGCGAATACGATTTCCCGGTCGGCGACAGCGTCGACCGGGAATTCATCCTGCGCCGCGCCTGAGCCAGGCGCAGGCGTGCATCAGAAGTCGAACAGGTCCGACAGGAAGCTCTCTTTCTTTTTCTTGCGGTAGCCCTGCTGGTCGCCGTACTGCTGCTGGCCCAGGTGGCGGGTGTCGCGGTGCTGCACGGCAGCCGGCGGCGGCGGTGCGGCCGCGCGCACCGGCGCGGGCGCCGCGGCACCGGCCGAGCGCTCGATGATCTTGTCCAGCTCGCCACGGTCCAGCCACACGCCGCGGCACTGCGGGCAGTAGTCGATCTCGATGCCCTGGCGCTCGGACATCTGCAGCGCTTGGGTCTTGCATACGGGGCATTGCATGGGCGGTCGTCCAAGGGGTAAAGCCGCACTCTAGCCGGTCGCACCTGACCGTGGTGCAACGCAGCCATGACCGATGGCCCCCCGACCTTTGCCCCATGCTCCCCGCGTGCAGGTCAACAACACTCCACGCAATCCCTGGATATGGAGCGTCCCATGCCGTCCCTTCGCCTGCCCACCTGGCTCGCCGCCTGCGTGGTCGTGCTGACCCTGGCCGTATCGATCAATCTGCGCGATCTCGCGGCGTGGATGGGCACGCCGATTCCGAAGTTGCCGATTCCCTATGGCGGCGCCCTTCTCGACAACGGCCTGGGCGTGCTGCTGGTGCTGGTCGTGGCGGTGCTGCTGCTGCGCCCCGGGCAACGCCTGCAGGCCCTGCTCGGGCTGCGCTGGAATGGCTGGCAGGGTCCGGCGCTGGCGCTGCTGGCGACCCTGCCCTGCTGGCTCGGGCTGTGGTGGCTGGGTGGAGTCAATCCGACCCAGGACGTTCTTGCGCTGCTGATGCTCGGCGTGCTGTTCCCGCTCGCCGAGGAGATCATTTTCCGCGGCTTCGGTTTCATCTTCGCGCACCGCCAGCAGCGCTGGCCGTGGCTCGCCGCCGCGCTGGTGCAGGCGGGGATCTTCGGTGCGATCCACTGGTGGTCGTTCGGCGGCGGCGGCGGCATGGCGCTGCAGGTGTTCGCCATCACCGCGATCGGCGGGCTGGTGTTCGCCTGGCTCAATACGCTGGACGGCTACACCCTGTGGAGCGGACTGGCCCTGCACGTCTCGCTCAACCTGGCCTGGAACGTGTTCGTGATCACCGAGGCCACCGCTGTGGGCTGGCCGGCGACCGTGCTGCGGCTGTCGGCCGCGGGGTTGGCGATCGCGCTGGTCTGGGCGTGGCACCGCCGTCGAACGCGCTCGCTCACGCTGGCCTGACCCGCGCGAAGGCAGGCGAGGTGGCCGATTCACCCGGCATTTCGGCGCCGTCCACGGCCTCCTCACCGGCGGCCCGCGATACTTGCGCGCCCCTGTCCGGGGGTAAGCAGGAACCACGCTCCATGTTGTTGTCCAAGCACCATCCCGAACCGCGCGTGCTGTTGATCGAAGACACCGAAGACACCCGCGAGCTGAGCCGCATGGCGCTGGAAAGCCAGGCCTGCGAAGTCGTTGCCGTGAGTTCGGCCGAAGCCGCACTGGGCCTGCTGCAGGCCGGCGAGCGCTTCGATCTGGTCTTCACCGATGTCTGCCTGGGCGCGGTCAGTGGTATCGAAGCGGCACACCGGGTCAAGCAGGAACGGCCCGGGCTGCCGGTGCTGGTCACCTCGGGCCTGGAGCCCTCCGTCGTGGTGCCGCAGCTCGGCCCGGGCATGCATTTCCTGCCCAAGCCCTACAGCATGAGCGAACTGCTCGACGCGATCCGGGCCTGCTTCCAGCAGCCGCTGGCCGCCTGCGCCTGAGGCGATCGATCGGTTTGAAGGGCGACTGCCGGCAGCGATCTTCATCCGGATTTCATGCCGCCGTGCCCATCGTCGGCGTCAGCGAACGCGCTCCTCTTCCCTGCCGGAATTGACGACATGCTCTTCCGTACGCTGCTGGCCACGCCCCTGCTATTGCTGATGCCCTTCGAAAACGCACGCGCGGATGATTTCGTCACCTGCGAAAGCCGCGACAACCGTTATCAATCCTGTTCCCTGCCCCGCGCCGGCTACGTCACCCTGGACCGCAAGCTGTCCGGTGCGGACTGTCGCCAGGGCCGCAGCTGGGACTATGACCGCCGTGAAGTGTGGGTCGACGATGGCTGCCGCGCCTCGTTCCGGGTCCACGGCGGCAGCGATCGGGATGATCGCCACGACGATGACAATCACGACGCCAAGGTCGCCGCCGGCGTGCTGATCGGCGCGGCCATCCTCGGGGCGCTGGCGCACAACGCCAACAAGGATGACGCGCGCTACGAGGACGACAGCTACCAGGGCGCCCGGCATACGTCCTACGTACCCGGCTGGATGATCGGCGAGTTCGAGGGCTACAACCCCAATTTCAATGCCGACATCCGCATGCGCATCGACAGCGATGGCCGCATGAGTGCGCAGACGCGCGGCCAGACGTTGAATGGCTGGATCAACGGCGGCCAGCTCAATGTCGGCAGCAGTGTGTTCGATATCAGCCAGAGCCGCGACGGTTTCGTCACCACCGAGGTGGGCGACCGCCAGAACGAGGTCCGCTACCGCCGCGTGCGCTGAGCGACGCGGCGGCGGTCGCCATCACTTGGCGACCTGGCACTGCAGCGTGGTGCCGTAGAACTCCAGCGTGGTCTGGTCATCGTGGGTGCGCAGATCGACGCCTTCACGGCCCCAGCGCCCGCCATTGTTCTCGTCCTGGGTGACCGGCATCGGGAAGAGGATCGCCTGGTCGTTGCCCCAGCTGACCACGGCAGCCGTCGGGTCGATGTCGTTGTAGAACACCGCCGTCACCGGCTTGCTGTTGTCGTCGCAGCGGTACTCGACCTTGGCGGGTATCTGGATGCCGCCGCCGTTGATGGTCAGCTCGACCAGACGGGTCTGATAGGACTCCACCAGGCAGCGCTTGGGTTCCACCGCGCGCGAGCAGGCATCGCGCCCCTTGATCCAGCCACGCTGTTCGGCCGCGATGTCCAGCTCGTCCGGGCTGGTCTGCACACGCTTGTAGAGCGCAGCCAGCTGACGGTCCAGCGCGGCCAGGCGCGGGTCCACACACACCAGCTTCTCGGCCTCGGATTGCGCCTTGGCGCAATCGAACGACGGTGACTGGGTGGCGGCAGCGGCGGGGTCGGCAGGTTCGGCGGCCGTGGGGGCCTCGGAGGGCGACGGCGGGGCCGCCTGATCGGCAGGTTCCGGCTTGGAGCACGCCACGAGCGCAAGCGCCCCGAGGCTCAACAGGACGACACGTTTCATGGCACCTCCAACAACGATCAGCTCAAAGACAGCCTATTGTGCGTGATCGCATGCATACCGCGCGTATGCGCGGGTCTGCGATCTCCCTGTTCAGCCGAAAGTGCTGCATTGCCAGCGTCCGCTGAGACGATGCTGACCCCGTGCTCATGCAAGTGCGACTGGCGCGTAACAGCGTCAGGTCCACGATCAACGTGCGACATGACGTCGCCTTGGAGTTACCCATGTCGACCATGCAGAACAACGAAAACAACGTCAAAAATGCCGCTGCTGCCCAGAACGGCCCGCAGTCCGAACAGGATCGCAAGGACGCGCAGGCCAAACAGCAGAAGCAGGAACAGGACACCAAAAAGGCTCCTGACGCCGGCAACAAGCCGCAGCAGAAATAATCGCTTCGCCGCAGGGTGGGCTGCGCATCCGCGCAGCCCTCATAGGTCGGGCCGCGCCAGGCGCATAGGGGAGGACGACTACGGCAGGACGACGGAAACGACGTGCACCCGGGACAAGCGTTGTTCCATGCGTTCGTGGTACCGCATTGCGGATCCGCGCTGGCTCATCCGCGCTCATGTGTCGCGCTCCCGCAGGGTCTCCAATTGCTGGTGCATGTCATCCCAGCCCAGCCGCGTCTCCAGCAGCATGCCATTGAGCGTGCGCCTTGCCTGTGGCGGCAGCGCGCCGTCCCGCACGCTCGCCTCGAGCGCGCGCACCAGCCGCGCTTCTGCTGCCTGGCTCTCGCTGACGTACTGGATGCCCGCATCGCCCAGCACCGTCCCCAGCCAGCCGAAGCACCCACGGACAGTGCCTGCCAGCGTGCCGTGACGTGCGGGCTGGCCGCCGGCGTCGCGCACCAGTCGCGTGACGCCGGCGACGATCTGCGTCTTCGACGCCGCCATCCGCACATCATCAAGGCGCTCAACTGCGGATCGTGCATCTGCACATCGGCAACGGCCTTGGCATAGATCTCGTGGCCGTCGCGTGCGATGCCAATGATCTGGTTCAGTTCGCGTATCGCGTGACCATTGCTAACCGTGTTCATGGCAGCGCTCCGTGGGATCGTCGACGCCCACTGTGGCCGGGTACCGTTCTGATCGTGCGCGCACCGGGGGAACGGCGGCGTGAGACTGTCGCCGGCTGCGGCGCGAATGGGACTACCGACGGTGAAGCGCATTGGCTACGATCCATGGCAGTCAATCGCGCACACATGATCTGGTCGCGCTCATCTGTGCGGGCATCACCCGGTCGCAAGGAGGCTGTATGGCAGGGATGAGAGGGATCGTGATCACACTGGCGATGCTGGCCATGGCCTCGCCCGACGCATCCCGCGCCGCACCGGCGTTCGATCGCAGCGCCTGGCAGGCCGACCATGCGGCACTCAAGCAGCTGCTGGAGCAGGACTACGCGCACCTGGCCTGGGTCGCCTCGCCTCAGGGCGGCGTGGATCTCCCCGCGCTGGATGCTTCCGCGCAGCGCTCGCTGGCCGAAGCGCAGACCGATGCGCAGGCGGCCCAGGCGCTTCGCACCTTCCTGGCCGGCTTCCATGATGGCCACCTCAGTCTGCTCGATCCGCTTGAGCAGGCGCCCCGCGCCGTCGCACCCGCTGCCGTGGACCCACGCACCCTGGGCGCTAGCGCGGGCTGTGCGCTGCTCGGGGTGTCCGACGAAGGTCGCCACGATTTCAGCCTGCCGCTGGAAACGCTGCCGGGCTACCAGCCGTTGAACGATGGCGCTGACCCCATGCTGCGCACCGGCATTCTGTCGTTGCCGGATGGGCGCCGGATCGGCCTGCTGCGGTTGCACGAGTTCGATGCGTTGCGCTATCCCGGCCTGTGCCACGCGCTGTGGCCACAACTGCGGCACGCCGACTCCACTGCGGAGATGCGCGGCACATTGGGCCGTGGCTGGGTCGAGGTGATCGCCGCCAGCCTGCGACGCTTCCAGCAGGACGGCGTGGACGCGGTGCTGGTGGATGTGGGGGACAACCCGGGCGGTGACGATAGCGGCGACACGCTCGCGCGCCTGTTCACCTCCACGCCGGTGGCCTCCGCCGTGCTTGACGTCAGCGAATCGGCCGCGGGCAAGCCGTATCTGGATGAACAGTACGAACGGCTCGACGACGCGCTGCGCCATCACCACCCCAAGCCCGCCGCCCGCCGGCTGTTGAGCGCGCAACGGGCCGCCTTCCAGGCGTCGCGGCAGGCGGTGTCGCTGCCTGCCTGCGATCTGTCGTGGGTCTGGCGCATGCAGCAGGACTGGAACGCCGCACCGTGCCGCCGTCTGGTCGCGGCGGGTACCTCCGGCGGCCCGCTGCCGACGCCTGCCGTGGACGTCCTCGATGATTTCCTGATCGCCCACCGCCTGGACTGGGCCCAGGATCTGCGCGAGCACTGGGGCGCGTGGAAGGGTCCGGTGTATGTGTTGACCAATGGAAAGACTGCCTCCTCGGCCGAGATGTTTGCCGCGCGCATGCAGGACAACCACATCGCCCGCGTGGTCGGTACGCGCAGCGGTGGCTATGGCTGTGGCTTCATGAGCGCAGAGGCACCGCCTGAACTCCCCCATTCGCACCTGCGCGTGCGCGTGCCGAACTGCGTACGCCTGCGTGCCGATGGCAGCGACGAAGTTGCCGGCATCACCCCGGACCTGCCTGTCATTCCGCGCAGTGGAGAAAGCGCGCGGGCACGGGCGCAGCGCGTGGTGGATACGCTCACCGGCGACATCGGGATGCATTGAGTCCGGCCCCGGCGGTGCAGTGGTCACTGCCACCGCCGCCCGTTTCCGGCTGCCGATGCCCCACTACCCCTGCGCACCCACCAGCGCCAGCCGCGCTGCACCCCTGTCGCCACGCCCAGCACACCGGCGAAGACGAGCGCCGCCTGCAGAAGTTCCACCAGCAACGTCATTGCGTCGTCCCGTGTCGACCCGGTGACGGTGCTGCCTCGTGCGGAATGGCATCGTGCCGTGCTCAAGGTCAGTGCGGTCAGCGTGCGCGTGTAGACGACGGGCGGGCATCAGTCACTGCCTCAACCTGGGTCAGGGATTCTCTCGAGGGGCTGTCAGAGGCAGACAGCTGCCGGGTCAACGGACGGTTGTGGACACGCCAGCGCCGCGCATGAAAAAGGCGACCTCGCGGTCGCCTTGATCATGGATGCAATGGTGGGCCGTGATGGATTCGAACCATCGACCAAAAGATTAAAAGTCTTCTGCTCTACCAACTGAGCTAACGGCCCATTGCATCCCCGACGTGACGCCGGGGGTGCGCATTCTAACGCATCTTCGCGCTCATGCGTACCCGTCCCGCATCACACGTAGTGGGTAGGATCCGGCACGCCGGCATCGGTGAAGCCCTGCGCGCGCAGGCGGCAGGCGTCGCAGTGGCCGCAGGCGCGGCCCTGGTCGTCGGCGTTGTAGCAGGACACGGTCAGGCCGAAATCCACGCCGAGGCGAACGCCTTCACGCACGATGTCGGCCTTGCTCAGGAACTGCAGCGGCGCGTGGACCTGGATGCCCGCCCCTTCCACGCCCGCCTTGGTGGCCAGATTGGCCAGTGCCTGGAAGGCCTGGATGAATTCGGGGCGGCAATCCGGGTAGCCGGAGTAGTCCACCGCGTTGACCCCGCAGAAGATGTCGTTGGCGCCCAGCACTTCGGCCCAGCCGAGCGCGACGGACAGCATGATGGTGTTGCGGGCCGGGACATAGGTGACCGGGATGCCCTCGCCGCCCGCTTCGGGCACGTCGATGTCGTCGGTCAGGGCCGAGCCACCGATGCTGCGCAGGTCGACGTTGACGGTTTTATGGGCGACCGCGCCCAGCGCGCTGGCGACCGCCGCGGCGGCGTCGAGTTCGGAGGTGTGGCGCTGGCCGTAGCGCACGCTCAGGGCGTGGACGGCAAAGCCCTGCTCGCGGGCAATGGCGACGACGGCGGCGGAGTCCATGCCGCCGGACAGGAGGACGACTGCTTTCTTCATGGGGGGTGTTTCCGGTGGTTTGCAGGGAACCAGCACGCTGTCCCGCGCCGGGTACGTCAGGGAATGCCGAGGCGGCTTATCGGCCCGGCTCGTCATTCCACAAAAGCTTGTGCAGCTGCATCTGGAAGCGCACCGGCAGGCGGTCGGCCACGATCCAGTCGGCCAGCTCGCGCGGGCTGACCTCGCTCTTGCTCGGCGAGAACAACACCATGCTGCGCTCGTTGAGGCGATGCTCGCGGACCATCGCGCGGGCCCATTCGTAATCCTCACGGCTGCACAGGACGAACTTGATCTGGTCGCGCCTGGTCAGCAGCGGCAGGTTCTCCAGGCGGTTGCGGGCCATTTCGCCGGAGCCGGGGGTTTTCAGGTCCACCACGCGCGACACGCGTGGATCGACGGCGCTGACGTCCAGCGCGCCGGAGGTTTCCAGCGACACGTCCAGGCCGGCATCGCAGAGCTTCTCCAGCAGCACCAGGCAGCGCTTCTGCGCCAGCGGCTCACCGCCGGTCACGCAGACGTGGTGGACCCCTTGGGCCAGGACCTCTTCCACGATCGCGTCGATGTCCCACCAGGTGCCGCCATGGAAGGCGTAGGCGGTATCGCAGTAGGTGCAGCGCAGCGGGCAGCCGGTCAGGCGCACGAACACGGTCGGCCAGCCGGCGGTATCGGCTTCGCCCTGCAGGGACAGGAAGATCTCGGTGATCTTCAGTCGCGGCAGCGGGGACTGCACGATCTCACTCGGGAGTGCGGCGGCAGCGGACAGGGTCGTGGTCATGGCGGTGATTCTTGGGGGGACGGCTTCGGAAACGACAACAGCCGGGCATGGCCCGGCACGGAAGACCGGGCAACGCCCGGTTGGCGATCAATCATTATACCGGGCCCGGCCGCCTCAGCGGCCCGGGGCGGGTTCAGCGGATCTGCTGACCCAGCCGGATCGACTGCAGACGGTCCTGCGCGGTGCGCGCGGCGTCGGAGCCGGGGTACGTGGATACGACCTGTTCCAGGGTCGCCTGGGCCTGGTCGACCTTGCCTTCGCCATACTGCGACAGGCCGATCTTGAGCAGGCCACCGGACGCCTTGTCATGGGTCGGGTAGCGCGAGATGAGGTCGCGGAACTGCGCCTCAGCCAGCGGGAAATTGCGGGTGGCGTAGTAGCTCTCGCCCAACCAGTACAGCGCGTTGGGGGTATAGACGCCGTTGGGGTACAGCTCGAGGAAGCTCATGAACAGCTGCGCCGAGTCGTCGTACTTGCCGGCCTTGAGCGAATCGAAGGCGACGTTGTAGGCCGTGCGTTCGTCGCCACTGGCAGCCAGGCTGCCGGCATCGCCGTGCACGGAGGGCGGCCGCTCGGAAGCGGCCGTTGCCGGTTTCGGGGATGCAGCGGGGGCAGGCGCGGCTGCGGCCGGGGCGGCGGGAAGCGCGGGGGCTCCACCTTCAAGGCGGTTCAGGCGGCTGTCCAGGTCCAGGTACTGGTCCTTGCCGGTCTGCTTGAGCTGCTCATTGTCGTGCTGCAGCTGCTCGACCTGCGACTGCAGGGCCTGCAACTGGGTACGCAGCTGGTTGAGCTGATTGAGCATGTCCATGTTGGACTGGTTGTTGTTCGCCTGCTGCTCAAGCGCGCCGACGCGGTCGGCCAGACTCTGGCGCTGCGCATTGGCCGGTGCGGCAGCCACGAGGGCTGCCGCAACGATCATCGATAGAAATCGAAAGCGCATCTATTACTGAGCCGTGTACACGATCTCGACGCGACGGTTCTGCGACCAGCAGGACTCGCCCGACTCGGTGCAGACCGGACGCTCTTCACCGTAGGACACGACGGTCAGCTGCGAAGCCGAACCACCGTTGGCCTGCAGTGCCGAGGACACGCCGTTGCCACGACGCTCGCCCAGGGCCTGGTTGTAAGCGCGCGAACCGCGCTCATCGGTGTGGCCCTGCAGGGTCATGCGCGAGGACGGGCGGTCACGCAGGTACTTGGCGTGGCAAGCCATGATGGCCTGGAATTCCGGCTTCACGTCTTCCTTGTCCAGGTCGAAGTACACCACGCGCTGGCGCAGGCAGGAGTCGGTATCCAGATCGCCCGGGCCGTACAGGCCGGAGGTGGACGGGCCGGTCGGAGCCGTGGTGCTGCCGGTATCAACCGGGGCAACAGGCGTTTCCTTGACCTTCTTGGAACAACCGGCCAGGGCGGCCACGGACAACAGGGAGACAAGCAGAACGCGGGTGGTCTTGTTCATGGCGATACCTTTGAGGCTCCTAAAGCCGGATGAGGGATGAATACGGCGAAATCTTAACACTCTGTTAGCGCTTTGTACGGTATGGCGACCAAGAAGGCTCGCGAACATCACCGTCCGCCAGAACAAGCCGCTGGCGCACGCGCGCATCGGCCGAAACGGCGTACAACACTCCACGACCACCCTCACGGGCGGCGTACAACACCATGCTCGCGTTGGGCGCAAAGCTCGGCGATTCGTCCAGCGACCCTGGCGACAGCGTGTTCCAGCGGGCCGAACCCGTGCTGCTGTCCATCATCGCGATCTTGTAGGTGTTGCCACTGCCCTGGGCGACCACCAGCTTCTTGCCGTCATAGGACAGGCTCGGGGTGGCGTTGTAGTTGCCCTGGAAGGTCACGCGCGAGGCGCTGCCACCGCTGGAGGCGACCTGGTAGATCTGCGGGCGGCCGCCACGGTCGGAGGTGAAGTAGACGGTGCTGCCATCCGGGCTCCAGGTCGGCTCGGTATCGATGGCGAAGTGGTTGGTCAGCTGGGTCAGCTGCTTGCTGCCCAGGTCCATCACGTAGATCTCCGGGTTGCCGCTGCGCGACAGCGACAGGGCCAGGCGGCGGCCGTCCGGGGAGAACGACGGGGCGCTGTTGATGCCGCGGAAGCTGGTCACCAGCTCACGTGCGCCGCTGGAGATGTTCTGGATGTAGATCGCCGAATTGCCGCGTTCGAAGCTGACGTAGGCCAGCTTGTTGCCGTCCGGGCTCCAGCTCGGCGACAGCAGCGGCTCGGCCGAGCGCACGATGGTCTGCGGATTGAAGCCGTCCGAATCGGCCACCATCAGCGCGTAACGCATGGCGTCACCCTTGCCGCTGGCGGTGACGTAGGCGATGCGGGTCCAGAAGGCGCCGCGGACACCGGTGATCTTCTCGTAGATGGCGTCGGCCATCTGGTGGGCGACATCGCGCATGGCATTGCCACGGGCAGTCATCGCCAGGCCGAGCAGGCGCTCACCCTTGGGCACGTCATACAGCTCGTACTCCACGCGGTAGGCACCGGCGCCGGCGTCCATGACCCGGCCGACCACGATGTAGTTCTGCTTCAACGCGCGCCAGGTGGCGAACTGGATCTCGCTGCCACGGGTCGGCTTTTCGACGATCTGGGCTTCCGGCAGGTTGCGGAACTGGCCGGAACGGTCCAGATCGGCGCGTACCACGGCGGCCACATCGGTCTGCGGTGCACCGGCCGACCCCTGATACGGCATGGGGACGACGGTGATCGGCGTGGCGGAGGCATTGCCGCCAATGATGTCGATATCCAGCCCCTTCTGCTGCGCCATGGCAGCGAAGGGCAACAACAGGGCCGCAACAACGGCAAGCCAACGAGGCATTTTTTTCATGGAGCGCTCAATAGGGGGAAACCAGAACGAGGGATAACAGGACCGCGGTGAACAGTTTCGCAATCATGAACCAAGGCAGTGTGAATTCCGAGTCACCGAGCGCACAAATCTCACGGGCCGTTAACGATCCGGCCGGATTGGGCGGCAATCAACCCCTTCTCGATCACGAACGCGTTGTGCAGCACGCGGGTGGACACGCCTGGCAATGGCATGGAGGCAGCAGCCTCCCGCCGGTGTTCAAGCGCGCACCGCACCGCCCCGGATCAATCCTGGGCGGTGAAGGTGAAGTTGATGGTGCGCGCGAACACCGATTCGAAGCCGCGGTACGGCAATGGCTGGGCATTCAACACGGCCGCCTCGATCGAGCGGCGGCCGGCCTCGTCGAACGGGCAGCTGCCGCTGACCTTGGCCTGGATGACCTGCCCCCCCGGAATCTGGGTGATCGAGACCTGGCAGCGCTGGCCCAGCGGCACCGAATCCGGACGCGTCCACTGCGCGGAGACCTTCTGCTGGATCGCGGCGGCGTACTTGGCGCTGAGATCGTCGCTGGTCCCACCTGCACCGGCCGCCGGCTTGGCGGCACCGGTCGCACCGGCGGTGGAAGCGGAGGCGTTGGCGGCACGCGCAGCGGTGACCTGGCGCAGCTTCTGCTCGGCCAGCTTGGCTTCGTTCTCGGCCTGGGCCCGCTTGCGACGGATTTCGGCCAGCTTCTTGTCGCGCTCGGCCTCGGCCTTGGCGTCGTTGGCTTTCTGCTCCTGCTCGGCCAGCTTTTTCTTCAGCTCGGCCTCTTCCTGCTGCTTGGCCAGGCGCAGCTTCTGCTCGGCCTGTTCCTGGCGCTTGCGCTCGGTCAGGTCGATCTGTTCCTGGCGGCGCTTGGCTTCCTGCTCCTGCTTGGCCTTCTCAGCCGAGATCGCCAGCGCGTTGACCGCTTCCTGGTCGACCGTGTCGGGCTGGGCGATGCGCTCCTGCGCCTGCGACTGCTGGGGGGTCGGCGC
This sequence comes from Stenotrophomonas sp. PUT21, assembly GCF_052232875.1. Classification (NCBI taxonomy): domain Bacteria; kingdom Pseudomonadati; phylum Pseudomonadota; class Gammaproteobacteria; order Lysobacterales; family Lysobacteraceae; genus Stenotrophomonas; species Stenotrophomonas sp. PUT21. Next base: position 2,983,097 of record NZ_CP197645.1, read on the forward strand.
GTCCTGCGGGCGCGGCTCGGGCAACGGCTGCGGCGGCGGCACGGTGTCTTCGGGAATGGGCTCAGGCTCGGCGACCGGTTCGGGCAGGTCCGGCAAGGTCTCGGAGGCACGCAGGGCCTGGCGCGCGGCCGACGCCTCGGAGGCGGACAGCTGCAGGCTGGCCTCGATCGCCGGATCGCCGGCGGCCGCTTCGGTGGTGCGCTGCGGCGACCACAGCCAAGCGGCGATGAAGATCAGGGCCAGCAGCAGGTGCACACCGAGCGCCAGCGCGATCGGCAGACCCCACTTCTCTTCAGGCTGACGCTGCGGTGGCAGGGCTTCAGCGTGCATCGGTCGCCAGGCCCACCTTTTCCACGTTGGCGCGCTTGATCACGTCCATGGCCGCGACCACCTTTTCATAGGCCACGGCCTTGTCGGCGGCAACGATCACGCGCAGGTTCTTGTCCTGCGAGGAAAGCGCGGACAGCTGGGCCTGCAGGCGGGCAGCATCCATCGGTTCCGGATCCTTGGCCTCGGGCAGCTTCAGGCTCAGCTGGCCATCCAGACGGACGGACACGATCACCGGATCCTGCTTGCTCTCCAGCGCCTTGGCCTGGGAGGTCGGCAGATCCACTTCAAAGCTCAGCGTGAGCAGCGGCGCGGTCACCATGAAGATGATGAGCAGCACCAGCATGACGTCGATATACGGCACGACGTTGATTTCGGATTTGAGCTTTCGGCGCTTGCGGCGGCCAATGGCTGCGGTCATGGCAGGACTCCTGTGCTGGGCGCTTACTCGTCGCCCGCGGTCTGACGCTGCAGGATCGAGCTGAACTCTTCTGCGAAGGTTTCAAAGCGCACCGACATGCGCTCCACGCGGGTGGTGAAGCGGTTGTAGGCCCACACCGCCGGAATCGCCACGAACAGGCCGATGGCGGTGGCGAACAGGGCTTCGGAGATGCCCGGGGCGACCGAGGCGATACCGGCCTGCTCGCCGCTGTTGATCATGTCGTGCATGGTCACCATGATGCCGAACACGGTGCCGACCAGGCCCACGTACGGGGCGGTCGAGCCGATGTTGGCCAGCAGCTCCAGGCTGCGTTCCATCTGGTCCACTTCGCGGGTATAGGTGGTGCGCATGGCGCGCTGGGCACCTTCCAGCTGCGCGCGGCCATCCAGGCGGCGCTTGTCGCGCAGGCGGGTGAACTCGCGGAAGCCCGATTCGAAGATCGCTTCCAGGCCGCCGACCTGGCGGTTGCGGTCGGTCGCCGAGCTGTACAGCTTGCCCAGGTCCGCACCGGACCAGAAGCGGCTTTCGAACTCATCGGCGGCGCGGTTGGCAGCGTTGAACACGCGCGCCTTGCGGAAGATGATCACCCAGCTGATGAACGAGCCGGCCAACAGCAGCAGCACGATGATCTTCACCGGGATGCTGGCCTTGACCATCAGGTCCAGGTAATTGATGCCACCGCCATGCGCGGCTTGGGCGACAGTCTGCGCCGCGGCGCTGGTGACTTCCTGCGGCAGCGCTTCGGTCACCGTGGCCTGCAGGGCCAGGAGCATTGCGATCATCCGTTGTTCCTCAGTATGCGGATTCTGGAAATTCGAGGTGTTTCAGCGCGGCATGCAGTGCATCGTCCATGCCACGCGGTTTGAAGGTGGCTGCATCGAGCGCGGCGATCTTCACCTGCGCGGTCAGCAATGTTTCCCCGCCCCGGCATACGGCCTGGGCGAACACCATGCTGGCGCGCTTGCACTGCACCAGCGTGGCGGTGACATCCAGCGCATCATCCAGACGCGCCGGCTTGAGGAACTCCATGGTCATGCTGCGCACCGCGAACACCAGGCCATGGTCGCAGCGCATGCGCTCTTGACCATACCCCAATGCGCGCATCCATTCCGTGCGCGCCCGTTCCATGAAGGCCACGTAGCGGGCGTGGTACACGACCCCGCCAGCGTCGGTATCTTCCCAGTAAATGCGTGTCGGCCAACTGAATCGGGGCTCAACCCGGGGATCAACCGACATCCGGGACCTCCGCGAACAGGTCGGCCGGCGGATTCTTCGGCTTCAGGCCCATGTGCCGGTAGGCCTTGTGCGTGCACATGCGGCCGCGCGCGGTCCGGATCAAAAAGCCCTGCTGGATCAGGTAGGGCTCGACCACGTCTTCCAGCGTACCGCGCTCTTCGGACAGCGCGGCCGCCAGCGATTCGATGCCGACCGGGCCACCGTCGAAGTAATCGACCATGGTCCGCAGCAGGCGCCGGTCGAGTTCGTCGAAGCCCTCCGGATCGACCTTGAGCATCTGCATGGCCGCCTGGGCGACGTCCTGGTCGATGTGGCCGGCCGCCTTCACCTGGGCGAAGTCGCGCACGCGGCGCAGCAGCCGGTTGGCGATACGCGGGGTGCCACGCGAGCGCCGGGCAATCTCGGCCGCGCCTTCGGCGGTGCAGTCGATATTGAGGATGCTGGCCGAGCGCCGGACGATCTTGGTCAACTCTTCCGGCGTATAGAACTCCAGCCGGTGCACGATGCCGAAACGGTCGCGCAGCGGCGCGGTCAGCAGGCCTGCACGGGTGGTCGCGCCGATCAGGGTGAACGGCGGCAGATCGATCTTGATCGAGCGCGCCGCAGGGCCCTCGCCGATCATGATGTCGATCTGGAAATCTTCCATCGCCGGGTACAGCACTTCTTCGACGACCGGCGACAGGCGGTGGATTTCATCGATGAACAGCACATCGTGCGGCTGCAGATTGGTCAGCAGCGCGGCCAGGTCACCGGCCTTTTCGATCACCGGGCCGGAGGTGACGCGCAGCGCGACCCCCAGCTCATTGGCGATCACGTGGCTCAAGGTGGTCTTGCCCAGGCCTGGCGGCCCGAAGATCAGCACGTGGTCGAGCGCGTCGCCACGGGCCTTGGTCGCTTCGATGTAGATCGACAGCTGCTCGCGCACAGGGGCCTGGCCGAGGTAATCGGCCATGCGCTTGGGGCGGATGCTGGCGTCGGTGCCCTCATCCTCGCGGGTCGCGAGGGCACCGATGATGCGGTCGTCTGTCATGCGGCAATTATGCGGCAAAAGAGGGAGGTTCGGCCGGGCTGCGTCCGGCGCCGCGCGTAGCGCCGGGCTCTGCCCGGCAAGAGCCAAGGCAACAGCCGGTGTACTGAGGGACAGCGGGATGGGCCCGCTTGCGGGGGACAGCGCGCCGTCCGGCAGGCAACCCCAAGGCTCTTCGTCCACAGCTCGCCCAAGGCTCTTCGTCCACAGCTCGCGCCAAGCGTCTGGAGGAGAGCCCCCTTGGTGTTCAAGGGGGCGCGCCGAAGGCGCGGGGATCAGGGGGAATGCGCGGAACGCCGGCGCCAACGGCGACTGCGTTTCAAGGGGGCGCGCCGAAGGCGCGAGGATAAGGGGGCATGCCGCCGGGCCCCACGGTTTGCATCGCAAACCGTGGGGCGGCCCAAGAGATCTAGATCTCGACCTGGGCCCCAAGCTCGACGAGCCGATTGCCCGGAATCCGGAAGAACCCGGTCGCCGGCGCCGCGTTCCGGTGCATCAGCGCGAACAGTTTGTCGCGCCAGATCGGCATGCCGCGGTTGGCGGTGGCCACGATGGTCTCGCGGCTGGCGAAGAAGGTGGTGTCCATCGGGTCGAAGTAGATCCCGCCGTGGTCGCACGAGCGCATCAGCGCCAGCGGCACGTCCGGGGTCTCCATGAAGCCGAAGCGCACGTAGATCCGGTAGAACTCATCGCCCACCGACTCGATCTTCAAGCGCTGGCCCGACGGTGCGTACGGCACCGGCAGGGTCACCACGTGCAGGAACACGTTGCGCTCGTGCAGCACCTTGTTGTGCTTGAGGTTGTGCATCAGCGCATGCGGCGCCACCGAGGGGTCGGCGGTCAGGAACACGGCGGTGCCCGGCACCCGCACCGGCGGGGCCAGCATCAGGCCCGGCAAGAAGGTATCGATCCGGATGCCGTCCTTTCGGATCTCATCGCGCAGCAGCTCGCGGCCACGCCGCCAGGTGCGCATCATGGTGAACAGCACGATGCCCAGCACCACCGGGAACCACGCGCCCTGCAGCAGCTTGGCGCCGTTGGCGATCACAAAGCCCAGGTCGATGACGAAGAACACCACGCACAGCGGGATGATCCAGTTGCGGGCCTTGGGCCACAGCGCGCGGGCGACCAGGGCCAGCAGCAGGGTATCGATCAGCATGGTGGCCGACACCGAGATGCCGTAGGCCACGGCCAGGTTGGAGGAGCTGCGGAAGGCCAGCACCAGCCCGATCACCATCACCGCGATGCCCCAGTTGATGCCCGGGATGTAGATCTGGCCGATGGTGTCGTGCGAGGTGTGGGTGATGCGCATGCGCGGGATGTAGCCCAGCTGCATCGCCTGGCGTGACACCGAGAACGCACCGGTGATCACCGACTGCGAGGCGATCACCGCCGCCATGGTGGCCAGGATGATCATCGGGTACAGCGCCCAGTCCGGCACGGCCTCGAAGAACGGGTTCTTGACCGCCTCGGGGTTGTTGAGCACCAGCGCGCCCTGCCCCAGGTAGTTCAGCACCAGGCACGGCAGCACGAAGAAGTACCAGGCGTGGCGGATCGGCTTGGCCCCGAAGTGGCCCATGTCGGCATACAGCGCTTCGCCGCCGGTGACCGCCAGCACCACCGCGCCGAGGATGAAGATGCCGTGCCAGCCGTGCTCCATGAAGAAGCGCAGCGCCCACATCGGGTTGAAGGCCTTGAGCACTTCCGGCGCATCGACGATGTTCCAGATGCCGATGGCGGCCAGCGAAATGAACCAGATCGAGGTGATCGGGCCGAACAGCTTGCCGATCTTGGCCGTGCCGAAGCGCTGTACCGCGAATACGGCCAGCAGCACCACCACCGTGATCGGCACGATGAACGCATGCAGCCCGGGGGCTGCGACCTCCAGGCCCTCGACCGCGCCGAGCACCGAGATCGCCGGGGTGATCACGCCGTCGCCGAAGAACAGCGAGGCACCGAAGATGCCCAGGATGCCCACTACATAGGCCGAGCGCGACCCGTTGCGCAGGGTGCGCTGGGTCAGCGCCATCAGCGCCATGATGCCGCCTTCGCCGTCGTTGTCGGCACGCATGATGATGGTGACGTACTTGAGCGTCACCACGATGTTCAGCGCCCAGAACGCCAGGGACAGCACGCCCAGCACGGTGTCATGGTCGCTGTTGAGACCGTAGTGCGGGGAAAACGCCTCTTTCAGCGTGTACAGCGGGCTGGTGCCGATATCGCCGAACACCACGCCGATGGCGCCGATCATCAGCGCCATGCCGCCGGCCGCCGGCGCGTGGCCGTGCGGCGCCTGGCCGTCGCTGTGCTGGGGGGAAGTGGTGGACATGAGGCTCCGGGCGGACGCGGTCGGTGGTGTCGGTATCAGGGAACGGCAGGCGCGCGGCTCAGCGCAGCGCGGCCTGCAGGGCCTTGCGGATGACCGTGGCGACATCGTCGCCCTCGGCGTTGGCATCGCGCGCCATGCGCGCGGCCTCGGTCGGCTTGTAGCCCAGCTGCTGCAGGGCCACGGTCGCCTCGGAGACCGGATCGGTGGCCGGTGCGGCGCCGGCGATCGGTGCCCCGCCGCCGCCGAAATTGGCCGCGCGGTCGCGCAGCTCCAGCACCATGCGCTCGGCGGTCTTCTTGCCGATGCCCGGGATGCGGGTCAGCGCGGTGATGTCACCGGCCTGCAGCATGCGCGCGAATTCATCCACGCTGACGCCGGACAGCACCGCCAGCGCGATCTTGGCACCGATCCCGCTGACCTTCTGCACATCGCGGAACAGGCGGCGCTCGCCCTCGCGCAGGAAGCCGTACAGCGAGACGCTGTCTTCCTTCTGCGCGTAGTGGGTGAACAGCGTGACCTCGCGGCCCAGCTCGGGCAGGTCGTAGAAGGTGCTCATCGGCGCCTCCAGTTCGTAGCCGACGCCGTTGACGTCGACCATGAGCCACGGCGGCGCCTTGTAGGCCACGATCCCGCGCAGACGACCAATCATGCAGTTTTCCTCATTTCCGGCTCCAGGCCTGGCGCGCATTGACGCCCAGGCGCAGCGCCGTGGCCCGGACATGGGCGTGGGTGATCGCCACGGCCAACGCATCGGCAGCGTCGGCCTGCAGCTTGGTTTTCAGGTTGAGCATGAGCCCGACCATGTGTTGGACCTGTTGTTTTTCCGCGCCACCGCGGCCGACCACGGCCAGCTTGATCTCGGTGGCGGCGTATTCGCTGACCGGCAGGTCGCGCATCACCACGGCCGAGATGGCGGCGCCGCGCGCCTGGCCCAGCTTCAGGGCCGAATCCGGGTTGCGCGCCATGAACACCTTTTCGATGGCCACTTCGTCGGGGCGGTATTCCTCGACCAGGGCGGTCAGGCCCACCACCAGCAGCTTCATCCGCTGCGGGAAGTCGTCCGCGCCCAGCAGCACCAGCGGCAGGTGATGCACGTGCATCACCTTGCCGGTGGCGTCCACATCAATGATGCCCACCCCGGTGCGCTGCGAACCGGGGTCGATGCCGAGGATGCGGGTCATGCGGCACGCACACGGCCGCCCGCGGCCCGGAAGGGACACATGCGGCGGGGATAACAGGGAACGGCTGGAGTCATCATGGTCCGCATTGTCCGCTCACCGGTCGCGCAAAGCGACCGGTGAAGGGCCCGCTCAGGCGTAGGCGTCCGCGCCGAGATCGGCGTTGGAGAACACGTCCTGCACGTCGTCCAGGTCTTCCAGCATGTCCAGCAGCTTCTTGACCTGCAGGGCAGTGTCGCCTTCGACCTTGATGTCGTTGTCGGCGCGGAAGGTGATTTCGGCGTGGTCCGGGGTGAACCCGGCGGCCTCCATCGCATCCTTGACCGCGTGATAGCTGTCGGCGGCGGTGAGCACATCGATCGCCCCGTCTTCCGGGTAGACCACGATGTCGTCCGCGCCAGCCTCGATCGCCGCTTCGGTGACGGCTTCTTCGTTGGCGCCCGCAGCGAAGTGCAGCACGCCCAGGCGCTTGAACATGAACGCCACCGAGCCTTCGGTGCCCATGTTGCCGCCGCACTTGCTGAACGCATGGCGGACATCGGCCACGGTGCGCACGCGGTTGTCGGTCAGGCAGTCCACGATCACGGCCACGCCACCGGGGGCATAGCCCTCGTAGCGGATCTCTTCGTACTCCACGCCTTCCAGCTCACCGGTCGCCTTCTTGATGGCGCGCTCGATCACGTCCTTGGACATGTTCGAGGACAAGCCCTTGTCCATGGCCACCCGCAGGCGCGGGTTGTTGTTGGGGTCGCCTCCACCGCCGCGCGCGGCAACGCCGATCTCGCGGATGATCTTGGTGAAAATCTTGCCGCGCTTCGCGTCAGACGCGTTTTTGCGGTTCTCGATGGAGGGGCCTCTACCCATGGGGTGACTCTCGTGCTTCTGTCAGGAACAGGGCGCGAATTCTACCTGATCCGCCGGCCTGCCCGTGTCAGTGCCGGGCCCGCTCAGGCGGCGTGGGCCGCGTCATCACGCCGGAACCGGCCATCACGCAGGAAGGCGGCCGTCTGCCGCGCGGCGTCGGGCGAGAACACCAGCCCGCTGTGGCTGGCCGGGATCACGCAGTGGTCGGCCAGCCCCGGCAACTGCGTCTCATCCAGCGCCACGGTGCCATCGGAGGCATCGCCACAGGCCCCCAGCAGGCTGCCCAGCCCATGGGGGACGGAGCCGGCGATCAGACCGACCTGCGCCCTGCCCTCCCAGGCCGGCAGGCCATCCAGCAGCAGTTCCGAGCTGCGCCCGAGCGCCAGCGACCAGCCGTGGTCGCTCAGCGAACGCGCGGTCACGCTGCCGCGCAGCGGCGAACCGAGGCAGACCACCCGCGAGACCGGCAGCTCCGGCGCGCGCCGCAGGGCCTCCAGCGCGACCAGCCCGCCCAGGCTGTGCCCGACCAGGGAGACCGGGCCGCTGTCCTTGAGTCGCTCCAGCAGCTGCGGCACCGCGACGTCGGGACCACCGAACACGCTGGAGTAGCCGAAGGTATGCACGGCGAAGCCACGGGCGCGCAGGCGCCAGGCCAGGGGGCCGACCCAGGCGCGTGCATTCCAGATGCCATGCAGCAGTAAAACAGGGGGATTCATGATGTCAGCCTAGCCCGATGGGCTGGGCGCCTGCAGAAGGAAACAGCGTCATTAGACGAATGGACCGGCCAACGGCAGGTGAAGCCGCTGCGGGCGGTGACGGTGTCGCGCTCAGGCCGCCGCAGGCGGGCGGCGCAGGATGAACTCCAGATCGAGCACCTTGCCGACCGGGAACGCATAGGTGCCCACCTTGCTGAAGCCATAGCGGGCATAGAACCGCTGCGCGCCGAAGTTCTCCGACCACACGCCGAGCCACAGCGTGCGCGGGCCTTCGCGCTCCAGCCAGGCCAGCGCGGTTTCGAACAGGCGGCTGCCCCAGCCACAGCTCTGCTGCGCCTTGATCAGGTACAGGCGCTTGAGCTCGCCATCGCCGGGCTGCACCTCGGCATGCGGAAGCCCGCAGGGACCTGCGGCGGCATGGCCCACGGCGATGCCGTCCAGCTCCAGCAGCCAGACCGCGTAATCGGGGTGTTCAAGAATGATGCGCTGGCGCTCCGCCGGGTACGCCTCCTCCAGGAAGGCCTGCAGATCTTCAGGCGGATACAGGTGGCCGAAGGTTTCCACGAACGTGCGCGTGGCCAGCGCCGACAGGGTCTGGGCGTCGTCCGGGGTGGCGCGGCGGATGGTGTAGCGGCCTGGGGTCACGGCGAGGGACATTGGCGACGGAGTGGTCGCCAATTTACCTGAAGCCGGGCCGGTGTTGATCACGGCCGGTGTGGCGGTACCGACCGTTGGTCGGCCGGTACCTGCCGAGCCTTATTCCTTGACCGCGCGCGGACGCACCTGGACGTGCACTTCGGCCAGCTGCTCGTCCGGGATCGGCGACGGGGCGCCGGTCATCAGGCACTGCGCGCCGGTGGTCTTCGGGAACGGGATGACGTCGCGGATCGACTCGGTGCCGGCCATCAGCGCGGCGATACGGTCGATGCCGAAGGCGATGCCACCGTGCGGCGGCGCGCCGAAACGCAGCGCATCGAGCAGGAAGCCGAACTTGCCCTCGGCCTCTTCGGCACCAATGCCCAGCAGCTCGAACACCGCGCTCTGCATGTCCGAGCGGTGGATACGGATCGAGCCACCGCCGATCTCGTTGCCGTTGAGCACCATGTCATAGCTACGCGACACGGCGGTCTTTGCATTCGCGTGCAGGTCGGCAATGTCGTCCACCGCCGGGGCGGTGAAGGGGTGATGCAGGGCGACGTAGCGCTGGGCTTCGTCGTCGTACTCGAACATCGGGAAATCGGTGACCCACAGCGGTGCCCAGCCGGCGGCGACCAGGTTGAAGTCCTTGCCGGCCTTCAGGCGCAGGGCGCCCATGAAATCGGAGACCTTGTTATAGCCACCGGCGCCGAAGAACACGATGTCCCCGTTACCGGCGCCGACGTGTGCGACCAGCGCGGCGAAGGCGTCTTCGCTGAAGAACTTGGCGATCGGCGAGCTGACTTCGCCGCTCTCGCTGATCTTGATGTAAGCCAGGCCCTTGGCGCCGTACTTGGCGGCGTGCGCGGCGTATTCGTCGATCTGCTTGCGCGACAGGCTGGCGCCGCCCGGGATGCGCAGCGCGGCCACGCGGCCATCGGCGTCGTTGGCGGCCGCGGTGAACACCGGGAACTCGCTGGTCTTGACCAGGTCGGCCACGTCCACCAGCTCCAGCGCGATGCGCAGGTCCGGCTTGTCCGAACCAAAGCGACGCATCGCCTCGGCCCAGGTCATGCGCGGGAAGCTGGCGGCCAGCTCCACGTCCACCACTTCCTTGAAGATGGCGCGGATCATGGTTTCCACGAAGTCCTGCACATCGCGCTCGCGCACGAAGGCGAACTCCATGTCCAGCTGGGTGAATTCCAGCTGGCGGTCGGCACGCAGGGCTTCATCGCGGAAGCAGCGCGCGATCTGGTAGTAGCGGTCGAAGCCGGCCACCATCAGGATCTGCTTGAACAGCTGCGGGCTCTGCGGCAGGGCGTAGAACTCGCCCGGGTGCATGCGCGCCGGCACCAGGAAGTCGCGGGCGCCTTCCGGGGTGGCCTTGGTCAGGATCGGGGTTTCGATGTCCTGGAAGCCGGTGGCGTCCAGGTGGCGGCGCAGGGCCTGCACCAGCTTGATTCGGGTGCGCTGCATGCGCTGCATTTCCGGGCGGCGCAGATCCAGGTAACGGTACTTCAGGCGGGTTTCTTCGCCCGGGTTCTCGTGCGCGTGGAACGGCAGCGGCTCGGCCTTGTTGAGGATGGTGATGGCCGTGGCGATCACTTCCACGTTGCCAGTGCGGAGCTTGTCGTTGGCCGCATGGCGCGCACGCACCACGCCCTCGACCTGCAGCACGTCTTCGTAGCCCAGGCTGGCGGCCACGGCGAACACGGCCGCGTTGTCGACTTCCACCGTCACCTGCACGATGCCTTCATGATCACGCAGATCGATGAAGACCACGCCGCCCTGGTTGCGGGCAACGTCGGTCCAGCCGGCGAGGGTAACGGTTTGGCCAATCAGGGTCTCGTCGACCAGGCCACAGAAGTGGGTACGCATGGGGGTAAAGCTCCGCAGGAGAGTGCCGGCGCCAAGCTGCGCCGGAAAGCCCGTTATTCTGCGGCCGCCAGCCCGGCGGGGCAAATCCGGGCGCCGCGGCCCGGCATCACACGCTCTGAACCGGGGGCATTCCTATAGTCCGCGCACCAACGACCGCACGGGGATGTCGCCATGCAACGCCGTCTGAGCACCGTCTGCCTCACCCTTGCCCTGGCCTGTATGGCCCCGGCCCTGCACGCCCAGATCAGCACCCGGGCCTATGCCCCGGAGAATCTGTCGCAGTTGTCCTCCTCCGACCGCAGCCGGGTCATTACCCAGGAATACGCCGACCAGTCCAATGGCCGCCGGATCCCGGATGACCAGTTGCGCTTCTACCTGGCCCAGGTCAATTCCGGCTGGAACTTCTCACGGATCAAGCAGGACATCGCCACCTCCCTGCGCGGCAACGGCGGCGGCTGGAACGGCGGCGGCAGCGGCCCCGGCAACAGTGGTACGGTCCGCTGCGAAAGCCAGGACAACCGCGAGCGGGTCTGCAACACCGGCTGGCGCAGCGCCCGGTTGTCCCGCCAGATCTCCGGCACGACCTGTACCGAGGGCCGCAACTGGGGCTCGCGCAACGGCACGGTCTGGGTCAGCGGCGGTTGCCGGGCCGAGTTCGTCGAAGGCCGCGGCAATGGCGGTAACTGGGGCGGCGGCGGTGGCACCGGCGCCACGATCCGCTGCGAGAGCCAGGACAACCGCGAGCGGACCTGCAACACCGGCTGGCGCAACGCGACCCTGGTTCGCCAGATCTCGGGCACGGCCTGTGTCGAGGGCCAGACCTGGGGCGTGCGCAATGGGGCGGTCTGGGTCAACCGTGGTTGCCGTGGCGAGTTCGCCGAAGCGCGCGGCGGCAGCGGCGGCAACTGGGGCGGCGGCGGTGGCAACAGCAATTACAGCGTGACCTGCAGCAGCAACGACAAGCGCCAGCAGACCTGCGCGTGGGATGCCCGGCAAGGCCGCCCGGCGCTGGTGCAGCAGTTGTCAGGCACGGCCTGCGTGGAAGGCCGCAGCTGGGGGTACAACAATGGCAGCCTGTGGGTGAGCGGCGGCTGCCGCGCCCGGTTCGGGGCGCGCTGAGCGCTCCGCCCTGCCGCAGGTGCCGACCTTGGTCGGCACCTGTCAGGGGCCCGCCGGCTGGCGGTCAGCGGTCAGCGGCCGGCGGTTGGCGGTTGGCGGTTGGCGGTTGGCGCTACCCGACTGCGTTACGGCGCAGGCGTGTCACTGCCCCACGGCGCGGGCGGCAACGCCACCGGCTTGCTCAGGTCGAACACCACCTGGAAGTGGCGCCCGCCCGGGCGGGTCAATTCGTAGACGAAGCGCTGATCCGGCTCGACTTCCATCGCCCAGGTGTTCTGCACCGAGGCGAGCATGTCCGCCTTGCGGAACATCGCCACCGAATCCGAATCGACCGGGAAGGACTGGCGTTGCGCAGTACCCGGCGGTTTGCTGTCGCCGCCGTACATCGTCACGGCATCCGGGCTGCCATCTTCGTGGCGGTGATCATGCTTCAGGCGCAGGCCGTTCTCGGTACGGCTCAGCACCCAGGTACGCGAGTGGTCGTCGCCGACATGGAACGGAATCCGCAGCTCATGCGCCGGATCCTCGCAGCCACGCACATGCATCACCAGGCGCTTGCCCTCGAACGGGTCCGGCGCGTCGGTGCGCGGTTCGTTGACCGCGATGCGACCTTCGAACGCTTTGCCGCAATGCGCCGCCACGGCGGACATGAAGGCATCGGACGGTGCCATCGACACCTCATGCCCGACGGTGTCGTTGGAGCCACTGCAGGCGGTGATCGCCAATGCAGCGGCCAAAGGAAGAAGTTTGACTGCGTTCATGCCCCCACCCTAACGGTCGCGACCGGGCAGCGCAAACCACACGCCTGATGCGACAGACCGGTTCACGCGCGCACCGCCGCCGCTGCAACCGGGGCTTCATTCCCCCTGTGTTATGGTCAATCACGTGACTTGTTCGCCTTCTTCCCCACGAAGGGCGCACGCATGTTGCGGTTGACCGCCCTGCTCGCCGGTGTGGCGCTGCTGCTGACCGGCAGTGGCCTGCTCGGCACATTGCTGGCGGTGCGCGGTGGTGAAGCCGGCTTTGGTGCCGGCACCCTGGGGTTGGTGATGTCCGGCTATTTCGCCGGGTTTTTCATCGGCACCTTTTTCGCCCCCTCGCTGATCGGCCGCATCGGCCATATCCGTGCGTTTGCCTTCTTTGCCGCCCTCGCCGCCATCGCGGTGCTGCTGCACCCTCTGTGGATCAATCCCGTGGGTTGGGGCGTGCTGCGCATCCTCACCGGCATCGCGCTGGTCGGCCTGTACACCGTGATCGAGAGCTGGCTCAACGCCGAACCGGATCCACGCCTGCGCAGCCGCGCCTTCTCGCTGTACATGGTGGTCAATCTCTCTGCACTGGCGCTGGGCCAGGTGCTGCTGATGCTGGGCGATGCCGGCGCGACCGCGATGTTCATGCTCACCGCGATCCTGGTCTGCGCGGCGGTGTTGCCAGTCACCGCCACGCGCCTGCGGCCGCCGGAGATTCCTTCCGTGCCGCGCCTGAAACTGGCGCGCCTGTACACCATGGCGCCGGTGGCGACCGTCGCCGCCGGACTGTCCGGGCTGGCGATGGGCGCGTTCTGGGGCCTGCTGCCGGTGTATGCCGGCGACGTCGGCCTGGACGGCAACGGCGTCGCCCTGTTCATGCTCACCGCCATCGCCGGCGGCGCACTGCTGCAGTGGCCGCTGGGCCACATCAGCGATGGCCATGACCGCCGCACCGGGCTGGTCGCCCTGAGCCTGGCCGCGGCGGGTATCGCCGTAGTGGCGTCGCTGCCGATGATCCAGCTGCAGACGCATCTGCTGTTTGGCCTGTTCTTCTTCTACGGCGGGCTGGCCTTCGCGCTGTATCCGTTCGCGGTGGCGCACATGCTCGATTACCTGCCGCGCGAAGACCTGCTCTCCGGCTGCTCGAGCCTGCTGCTGGTGCACGGCGTGGGCGCCGCGCTCGGCCCGGCGATCGCTGGCGCGGCCATGCAGCAGTTCGGCGCACCGGCGCTGCCGCTGTACTTCGCGGTGGTGCTGATGCTGCTGGCCCTGTTCACCACCGCGCGCCTGCTCAGCTTCCAGCGCCTGCGCACGCATCCGGTCGGCTTCCGGCTGATGCTGCGCACCACGCCTTCGGCCCTGGAGCTCATGCCCGAAACCGACACCGCGCCGCCGGATCCCGATATTTCCCTCCCCTCTGACACCGATAAGGAAGTGCATTGACTGTTTCGACACCGACCTCCCTCACTCCAACCCGTACACCGCCGGCGCCGCCGGCCCCGCAACTGATTCTTGCCACCGATCTGGATGGCACCTTCCTCGCCGGCGATCCCGCCGCGCGTCATCGGCTCTACCGGCTGGTCGACCAGCACCCCGGTATCCGCCTGATCTTCATCACTGGCCGCGGCCTGGAAGCGGTGATGCCGCTGCTCTCCGATCCGGCCATTCCGCGCCCGGATTACGTAGTCTGCGATGTCGGTGCGACCGTCGTCGACGGCCATACCCTGCAGCCGCTGCAGCCCCTGCAATCGATGATCGACGCGCACTGGCCCGGCGAGCAGGTGGTCGCCGCCGCAATGCGTCCGTTCACCGCGCTGCAGCGCCAGGATGTGCCGCAGGAACGCCGCTGCTCGTATTTCTGCGACCCCGACACGCTGGCGCCGCTGCGCTCACAGATCCAGGCGGCCGCACAGGCGCTGGGCTGCGATGTGCTGTATTCGGCCGACCGCTACCTGGACATCCTGCCGCCGGATACCGACAAGGGCCGTACCCTGGCCGCGCTTGCGCGCCTGCTGGAGCTGCCACGCGACCGTATCCTGGTGGCCGGCGACACCCTCAATGACCTGTCGATGTATACCTCCGGCTTCCGCGGGGTGTGCGTGGGCGATTCCGAGCCGGCGCTGACCGCCGCGACGGCCGACCTGAAGCACACCTTCCATGCACAGGCGCCGGGCTGCGGCGGCATCCTCGAAGCGATCGAACAGTTCGGGCTGCTCGCCGATGACGATCCCTTCCTGCGCCCGCCACCGCAGGCGCGCGCCGATGGCGCCGATCTGGTCATGGTCTACCACCGTCTCCCCTTCGATGAAGTGATGGAAGACGGCGTGCTGGTGCAGCGCCCGCCGCGTTCACCGAACGGCATCATTCCCTCGCTGCTGAGCTTCTTCGAAGGCGGCCAGAAGGGTTCCTGGGTAGCCTGGGGTATCGATGAGCCCAAGCGTGGCCCGTTCCAGACCCACCTGGCGGTGGATGCCGAGCGCTACCCCACCCTGACCGCCGCGCGCGTACCGCTGAGCAAGCAGGAAGTGGACATCTTCTACAAGCGCTTCTCCAAGGAAGCGTTCTGGCCGATGCTGCATGTGTTCTGGGAACGCGCAAAGTTCCGCGAGGAAGACTGGCAGGTGTTCCTGAAGGTCAACCGCAAGTTCGCCGAGGCCACCGCCGCCGAAGCCGCGCATGGCGCGACCGTGTGGATCCACGACTACAACCTGTGGATGGTGCCGGCCACGCTGCGCGAGCTGCGCCCGGACCTGAAGATCGCCTTCTTCCACCACACCTACTTTCCTTCGGCCGATGTGTTCAACGTGGTGCCTTGGCGCCGCGAGATCATCGGCAGCCTGCTCAGCTGCGATTACATCGGCTTCCACATTCCGCGCCAGGTGGAGAACTTCGTGGACGTGGTGCGCGGTGCCATGCCGGCCGAGCGCCTGGCCTGGGAAAGCTGCGCGCCGCGCTTCCTCACCTACGGCTGCGCGGTCGGGCTGGACACGATGACCACGCGCCTGCGCGTGGGGGATCGCGAAGTGGCGCTCGGTGCACATCCGGTCGGGACCGATCTGCGCCGCATCCATAACGTGCTCGCACGCAGCGATGTGCGCAACGACATCTTCAAGCTGCGCCGCGAGATCGGCGCACGCAAGCTGGTGCTCTCGGTGGAGCGCCTGGATTACACCAAGGGCACGCTGGCCAAGCTGGAGGCGTTCGAACGCCTGCTGGAACAGCATCCGGACCGCCAGGGCAAGGTCACCCTGCTGATGATCTGCGTGCCCGCCGCGCGTGAGATGACGATCTACCGCACGCTGCAGAACCAGATCGAGCAGGCCGTCGGGCGGATCAACGGGCGCTTCTCACGGCTGGACTGGACGCCGGTGCGCTTCTTCGCCCAGGCGCTGCCATTCGAGGAAGTGGTCGCGCATTACGCGGCCGCGCAGGTGATGTGGATCACCCCGCTGCGTGATGGCTTGAACCTGGTGTCCAAGGAGTTCGTGGCCACGCAGGGCATCGAGGGCAGCAACGGCGTACTGGTGCTCAGTGAATTCGCCGGTGCGGCGGCCGAGTTGAAGGGGGCGGTGCTGACCAATCCGCATGACCCGGCCGATCTCACCGCTGGCCTGCTGCAGGCGTTGTCGATGCCTGACGACGAAGCGACCGGGCGCATGCGCCAGTTGTTCGGCAGCGTGGAGTATTACGACGTGGATCGCTGGGGCCGGGACTTCCTGGAGGCAGTGCGCAACAGTCACGCCGAAGGCTGACGTCAAACGTGTCGTGCCGGCCATTGGCCGGCACCTTCACGACGGTGCACCCGCCAGTGGTCGGTGCCTGCCGGGCTGCATGGCCTACCCGCCCCGCTGCATGATGCCCTCGGCGATCACGGCCACCTGCCGCAGCACGTCGTTGCGGCCGGCATCGTCCACCGTCGCGCCCTGCAGATAGCTGGTCAGCACCCACGGGGCACCGCCGGCAAGCGGCCACAGGATCGCGATGTCGTTGGTGGTGTCCTCGCCATTGCTGCCGGTCTTGTCACCCACCCGCCACGCCTTGGACAACCCGGCGCGCAGCCGTGCATCGCCGGTCTCGTTGTCGATCAACCAATCGGCCAACTGCTGTTTTGACGCGGGCTTGAGTACATCGCCGAGCACGAAGCGCTGCAGGCTCGCCGCCATCGCGGCGGGGCTGGTGGTATCGCGCGGGTCACCGGGGGCGAAGCGGTTCATCTCCGGCTCCAGGCGATCGTTGCGGGTCACCGCATCGCCATTGGCGCGCAGGAAGGCGGTCACGCCGGCCGGCCCGCCCACCCTGCCCAGCAGCAGGTTCGCAGCGGGGTTGTCGCTGGTGATCATGGTCGCCCGGCACAGGTCGCGCACGGTCATGTCCTTGCCGATGTGCCGCGTGGTCACCGGCGCATGCGAGAGCATGTCCTGCTGGCGCACGGGCACGCGCTGGTCCAGCAGGAGCCTGCCCTGGTCGGCCAGATGCAGCACCGCAGCGGACAACACGAACTTGAACGTGCTGCACATCGGGAAGCGTTCGTCCTGCCGGTTGCCGGTGCGCCAGCCAGTGCCGGTGTTGAGCAGAGTCACGCCGAGGCGGCCCCCGCTCGCCGCTTCCAGCGCCGCGAAGTCCTTCGCTGCGACGGCGGGTTTCGGCGAGGGCAGCGCGGTCTTGGCGAAGGCGGTGGCGGCCAGCGCCGAGGCGGCGGCCGCGCCGGTCCATTGCAGGAACTGTCGTCGAGCGATCATGCAGGTTCTCCTTGGCGAAGGCCTGAGTATTGGCAGGTTGCAGCGCCTCCACCAGCGAGGATTTTCAGCAGAAGGCATTACTTGATCTCATACCTTCCGCCCGAGCCCTGACGAATCGGGCGCCCGAAACGATGGCACCGCTGGGCGTCGTTCGCCGCAGCAGCGCCCACAATGCGAAGATGCATCACTCCTGCTCACGGCTCGCCCCATGCTCCGCCCCCAGTTGCCGCTCAATGCCCTGCGCGCCTTCGAGGCCGCCGCCCGGCACCAGAACTTCACCCGCGCGGCGCTGGAGCTGTGCGTCAGCCAGGCCGCGTTGAGTCATCAGATCCGGGCGCTGGAGGATCGGCTGGGCGTGTCGCTGTTCACCCGATTGCCGCGCGGGGTCGCCCTGACCGACGAAGGCGCCCGTCTGTACCCGGTGCTCAACGAGGCCTTCGACCGCATCGCGGTGAGCCTGGACCGGTTCGTCGGCGGGCATTTCCGCGAAGTGTTGAGCGTGGGCGTGGTCGGCACCTTCGCCACGGGCTGGCTGCTGCCGCGCCTGGGGGATTTCAATGCGCGCCATCCGGATATCGAGCTGCGCCTGCAGACCCACAACAACCGCATCGATCTGGCCGGTGAAGGGCTGGATCTGGCGATCCGGTTCGGTGACGGCGATTGGCAGGGGCAGGTCAGCGACGCCGTGCTGGATGCTCCTTTCGCGCCGCTATGCGCGCCGGCGCTGGCACGGACGCTGCGGCAGCCGCGCGATCTGGCCAATGTGCCGCTGCTGCGCTCCTATCGCAGCGATGAGTGGCCACGCTGGTTGCAGGCGGCAGGCGCGCCGGAGCTGGAAGCACGTGGCCCGGTGTTTGATTCCTCACTGACGCTGGCCAGTGCGGCCGCCGCGGGGGCAGGCGTGGCGTTGTTGCCGTTGAAGATGTTCGAGCAGGATCTGGCCCACGGCCGCTTGATCCAGCCCTTCGCGCAGACGCTGGCGCTGGGCAGATATTGGCTGACGCGGCTACGCTCGCGCGCCGAGAGCGACGCGGCGCGGCGGTTCCGGGAATGGCTGGAGGCGCAGGACGATGTGCCGACCAACGGTCGGCACCTACCCGTTGCCTGAGGGTGCCAGGGAGATGCCGACCGTTGATCGGCATGCCGTTTACGCGTCCAGCAATTCCATCCACGTCTGCTCCGCCTTGCTGAGCAGGGTTGCGGTGGCTTCACGATCACGGCCCAGCACGGCCATGCGGGTCGCATCGGCGTAGTTGGACGGGTCGGCCAGCTGGCGGTCCAGATCGGCCAACAGCGCTTCCAGTTCGCCCACCTTGGCTTCGGCAGCGGCCAGCTTGTGCGGGTTGGCCGGCTTGCGCGCGGGCAGCGGCGGGGTCGGCGGCGCCGGCTCCGGAGCGGCCGCGGCGAGCTTGTGCTTGGTGCCCTGCGCGGCGGGACGCGAACGCAGCCACGCCGCGTAGGCATCCAGATCGCCGTCGAACGGCTCGACCACGCCATCGGCCACGCGCCAGAAGGTATCGCAGACCAGGCCGATCAGATGGCGGTCATGGGAGACCATCACGATCGCGCCTTCGAAGTCGGCCAGTGCTTCAGCCAGCGCTTCGCGCATTTCCAGGTCCAGGTGGTTGGTCGGTTCGTCGAGCAGCAGCACGTTCGGCTGCTGATAGGCGATCAGTGCCAACGCCAGGCGCGCGCGCTCGCCACCGGAGAAGCCATCCACCGGTTCGAAGGCGCGGTCGCCGGCGAAGTTCCACTTGCCGAGGAAATCGCGGAAGGACTGGTTCGGCGCATCCGGGGCCAGATCGCGGAAGTGCTCCATCGGCGACTGCCCTTCGTGCAGCGACTCCACGGTGTGCTGGGCGAAGTAACCGATGCGCAGGTCCGGATGCGCGGCACGCTCGCCACTGATCGGGTCCAGTTCGCCCACCAGGGTCTTCACCAGGGTGGTCTTACCGGCACCGTTCGGGCCGAGCAGGCCGATGCGCTGGCCGGCTTCCAGGCCGAAGCCCACGTTGTGCAGGATCACCGAATCGGCGCCGTAACCGGCCTCGACGTGGTTCAGGCGGATCAGCGAGAACGGCAGCTTGGCCGGCGGTGCGAATTCGATGCGGAACTCGCGCTCGGCGCGTACCGCTTCGGTGCCGGCCAGCTTGGCCAGGCGTTTCATGCGGCTCTGCGCCTGCGCGGCCTTGCTGGCCTGCGCCTTGAAGCGGTCGATGAAGCTCTGCAGATGCGCGCGCTCGGCCTGTTCCTTCTCATGGGCGAGCTGCTGCTGGCGCAGCTGTTCGGCGCGCTGGCGCTCGAAATCGGTGTAGCCGCCAACGTACAGCTTGGCGCCGCCACCGTGCAGATGCAGGGTGTGGGTCGCCACGTTGTCCAGGAACTCGCGGTCATGCGAGATCAGCAGCAGGGTGCCCGGGTACTTGAGCAGCCACTGTTCCAGCCAGAACACGGCGTCCAGATCCAGATGGTTGGTCGGTTCGTCGAGCAGCAGCAGGTCGCTGGGCATCATCAGCGCGCGGGCCAGGTTCAGGCGCACGCGCCAGCCGCCGGAGAACGAGGAGACCGCACGGGAATGCGTCTCGGCCGGGAAGCCCAGGCCGTGCAGCAGCTTGCCTGCGCGCGCTTCGGCGTCATAGGCGCCGATCTCGGCCATGCGCTGGTGGGCGGTGGCAACCGCTTCCCAGTCTTCACGCGCCGCCGCCTCGGCCTCTTCGCGCATGACGGCGGCCACCTCGGTGTCGCCCTCCAGCACGAACTGCAGCGCCGGGTCGGGCAGCGAGGGGGTTTCCTGGGCCACGCTGGCGATGCGGATCTTGCCGGGCAGATCGACGTCGCCCTTGTCCGCTTCCAGCTCGCCCTTCACGGCCGCGAACAGGCTGGACTTGCCGGCCCCGTTGCGGCCGACCACGCCGACGCGGTACCCCGCGTGCAGGGTCAGGTCGACGTTGGACAACAGCAGCCGCTCGCCACGGCGCAAGGCGAAGTTACGAAGGGAAATCATCTTGGGGGTCCATATAACGGAATGGAATGTGCTCGTGAGCACCTTTCCTGCGACGTAATTCTAGCGTTAACGAATACTTGACGGGCCCCGGGATGCGCGGCAGGCCTCGTTTCTCTCTCCCACGACCCTGCCCGCGCTTCCCCGGGACCCTCCTGTCGAATCCCCTGCCCCACGTAAATGGTTGCTGCTGCAACGTTTTTTGCGAAAAAGGCGAATATTTGACAAGCGATGAATATCCCGTTAATCCGTCTATTGCGCACCGCAACAACCGCCTTCGCAGACCCGATCCTCGATGTCGTGATGTCGCTTTGGTGCAGCACCGCCCCTACCGGAGCCACATCCTGATGAACCGCAAGACCAGTACGCTCGCCGCCGCCGTAGCTGTCGCGCTCGGTATGTCCAGCTTCGTCGCTACCGCCCAGGATGCCCCCGCCCGCACGGCGGCCAATACCCTGGACACCATCATCGTCACCGGCACCCGCGTGGCCGACCGCACCGTGGCCGAGTCACAGTCGCCGATCGACATCATCACCCCCGAGGCGCTGCAATCCACTGGCACCACCGAGCTTGCCACCGCGCTGGCCCGTGCCCTGCCCTCGCTGAACTTCCCGCGCCCGGCGCTGACCGACGGCACCAGCGGCATCCGCCCGGCGCAGCTGCGCGGCCTCTCTCCGGACCAGGTGCTGGTGCTGGTCAACGGCAAGCGCCGCCATACCTCCGCGCAGATCAACGTCAACGGCAGCATCGGCCGCGGCTCCTCGGCGGTGGACATCAACGCGATCCCGATCGCCTCGATCGAGCGCGTGGAAGTACTGCGCGACGGCGCCTCGGCGCAGTACGGCTCGGACGCCATCGCCGGCGTGATCAACATCGTGCTCAAGGGCTCGTCCTCCGGCGGCAGCCTGGCGCTGGATGCCGGCCAGTACTCGGCCGGTGACGGCAACAAGTACCAACTCTCCGGCGATACCGGCATCGGTTTCGCCGACGGCCGCGGCAGCGTGCACGTGGCCGGCCAGATCGTGCAGCAGGACGAGAGCAACCGCGCCGGCCCGTACCAGGGCAGCACGCCGAACACGAGCAACTTCCCGAACATCGGCCAGACCACCTTCGTGGTCGGCGACCCGCGCGTGGATGCGACCGCCGCCTCGGCCAACGCCAGCTTCCAGTTCAGCGACCACGTCTCGGCGTATGCCACGGCGATGGCGAGCAACCGCGACATCACCTCGTTCGCGTTCTACCGCTCGCGCAACAACCTCAACCAG
Source organism: Stenotrophomonas sp. PUT21 (assembly GCF_052232875.1). Lineage (NCBI taxonomy): Bacteria > Pseudomonadati > Pseudomonadota > Gammaproteobacteria > Lysobacterales > Lysobacteraceae > Stenotrophomonas > Stenotrophomonas sp. PUT21. The sequence goes on from NZ_CP197645.1 coordinate 3,004,603, forward strand.
GGCGCGCTGCTGGCGCAGACCTACCCGGACGGCTTCGTGCCGGAGATCAACCAGTACTCCAAGGACCGCTCGCTGGTCGCCGGCGTCAAGGGTGATACGGACAGCGGCTGGAACTGGGATGTCAGCTACAACTACGGCGCCAACAAGATCGATTTCCACACCCGCAACAGCATCAACTACGCGCTCGGCGTGAACAGCCCGCGCTCGTTCTACGACGGCGCGCTGGAGTACACCCAGAACATCGTCAACGCCGATGTGACCAAGACCCTGGACTGGGGCCTGGCCTACCCGGTCACGCTGTCCTTCGGCGGTGAATACCGCAAGGAGAAGTGGGAACAGTCGGCCGGCGAACTGAACTCCTACACCGGCAGTGGTGCGCAGGGCTTCGGCGGCTTCACCCCGCTCAACGCGGTGGACGCCGACCGCGACAACTACGCCGTCTACGCCGGCCTGGAAGCCGACCTGAGCGACAAGTTCTCCGCCGGTGTCACCGGCCGTTACGAGGATTATTCGGACTTCGGCGACAAGTTCTCCGGCAAGCTCTCCGCACGCTACGCGTTCACCGACAAGGTCGCCCTGCGCGCCACCGCCTCCAGCGGCTTCCGCGCGCCGTCGCTGGCCCAGCAGAGCTACCAGGCAGTGACCAGCACGATCGTCAACGGTGTGTTCCTCGAACGCGGCACCTTCCCGACCACCAGCCCCGCCGCGCAGGCGCTGGGTGCCAGCCCGTTGAAGGCCGAGAGCTCGACCTCCTACAGCCTGGGCCTGGTGCTGCAGCCGGTGGACCGGCTGTACCTGACCGTGGATGCGTACCAGATCGACATCGATGACCGCATCGTGCTCTCCACCAACATCACCACCAATGACGCGGCCAATGCGCTGCTGGCCAACCTGGGTCTGCCGGGCGTCACCGCGTTCTCCTACTTCACCAACGGCGTGGACACCCGCACCCGCGGCGTGGATGCGGTCTCCAGCTACACCATTCCTTTCGCTGCCAGCTCGCTGGAACTGACCGCGGCCTACAGCTACAACGAGACCGAGGTGAAGAAGTTCATCGCCTCGCCGCCGGCGTTCGGCACGCTGGGCATCACCCAGTCGCTGATCGGCCGCGATGAGATCGGCCGCATCGAGGACAGCTACCCGCGCGACAAGACCATCCTCAGCGGCACCTGGCGTTCGGACCGCTGGGACCTGAACCTGGCGGCGACCCGCTACGGCTCGTTCACCGTGCGCAACTCGGCCACCGCCCTGCGTGACCAGACCTACGATGCCTCGTGGGTGCTCGATGCCTCGGCCAGCTACAAGCCCAGCGAGAACTGGACCCTGACTCTGGGCGCGGACAACATCCTGGACGAATACCCGGACCGCACCGTGGACCTGCAGAATTCCACCTGGGGCATGCTGCCGTACAGCAACTACTCGCCGTACGGGTTCAATGGCGCGTACGTCTATGGCCGGATCTCGTACAAGTGGTAATGATGTTCACGGCCGGCCGCTGGCCCGCAACCCGATGACAGCCACATGCCCCGGTCCGCCGGGGCATGTGCGTTTGGGCCGCCGAAATGCCGGGATCTGCGCATTCATCGCTTCAACCGCCCTCTGTCCGGGACAGCACATCACCTGACCGTGGGGACATAGCAGCAATGCACTGCGCCAGGTTTGCCCGATCTGCCCGCATCGGTGAAAATCGGGGTACCCCCCCTAGTTGCGAGCCCCGATGCACCATGACACCGACCTGATCAACATCGTTGCCGTTGGCCTTGGGCTCGCCTTCATCTTCGGCGCGCTGGCCAACAAGCTCCGTTTGTCTCCCCTGGTCGGTTATCTGATTGCAGGCATCTGCGTAGGTCCGTTCACCCCCGGCTTCGTTGCCGACCAGGCACTGGCCAACCAGCTGGCCGAGATCGGCGTGATGCTGCTGATGTTCGGGGTCGGCCTGCACTTCTCGCTGAAAGACCTGATGGAGGTCAAAGCGATCGCCATCCCGGGTGCGATCGGCCAGATCCTGGTCGCCACCCTGCTCGGCTGGGGCCTGGCCGCGTTGATGGGCTGGCCGGTGATCTACGGCGTGGTGTTCGGTTTCTCACTGGCCACGGCCAGTACCGTGGTGCTGCTGCGCGCGATGGAAGAACGGCGCCTGCTGGAAACCACGCGCGGCAAGATCGCGATCGGCTGGCTGATCGTGGAAGACCTGGCCTGCGTCCTGGCCCTGGTGATGATGCCGGTCCTGGCCGGCGTGTTCGGGCCCGATGCGGCCAATGAAACCCATACCGTCGGCAGCGTGCTGGCCAGCATCGGCTGGACCTTCGTGCAGCTGGGCCTGTTCGTGGCGGTGATGCTGGTGGTCGGGCGCCGGGTCATCCCCTGGATCCTGGAGCGCATCGCCGGCACCGGCTCGCGCGAGCTGTTCACCCTGGCGGTGCTGGCCATCGCACTGGGCGTGGCGTTCGGCTCGGCGATGCTGTTCGGCGTGTCGTTCGCACTCGGCGCGTTCTTCGCGGGCATGCTGCTCAACGAATCCGAGCTGAGCCACAAGGCCGCCAATGATTCACTGCCGCTGCGCGATGCGTTCGCGGTGCTGTTCTTCGTCTCGGTCGGCATGCTGTTCAACCCGGCCATCCTGATCGAGCACCCGTGGCAGGTGCTGGCCACCGCGGCGATCATCATGTTCGGCAAGTCCGCTGCTGCGTTCGTGATCGTGCGGGCCTTCGGCCACCCGACCGGTACCGCGCTGACCATTTCGGCCAGCCTGGCGCAGATCGGCGAATTCGCCTTCATCATCGCCGGCCTCGGCGTGACCCTGGGGATCCTGCCGCCGACCGGCCAGGCGCTGGTGCTGGCCGGCGCGCTGATCTCGATCATGCTCAACCCGCTGGTGTTCGGCCTGCTCGACCGCTGGCTGCTGAAGCACCAGGAAACCGCCCCCACCACGGTGGAGACCGAGTTGCCGCCGGGCCCGTCGCTGGACCTGCACGACCATGCCATCGTGATCGGCTACGGCCGCGTCGGCAGTGCGCTGGCGCAGGTGCTGCGCGACCGTGGCGTGCCGGTGATGATCATCGACGACAACAAGGAACATGTCGCCGAAGCGCACGCGGCCGGCCTGCCCGGCATCCGCGGCAGCGCCGCCTCCGACCGCGTGCTGGCCGAGGCACATCCCGAGCGCGCCAAGATCGCCGTGCTGGCGATCCCGCAGCCGCTGGAAGCCGGTGAAACGCTGGCGAAGCTGCGCGCGCTCAATCCTGGCCTGACCCTGCTGGCGCGCGCGCACAGCGACGCCGAGGTGAAGCACCTGCTCGCCCACGGCGCGGACGGCACGGTGATGGCCGAGCGCGAACTGGCCTACTCGCTGGCCGAGATGGTGATGTCCACCCCGCCGTACCGCACGATGGGGCAGCAGCACAGCATTCCGGTGGTGTAAGGGCCGCTACGCTACCGGCACGCAGATATCGGCGCGCAGGATGGCCTCGGGTACCTCTTCCGGGTCATCCAGGTAGTGGTAATACAGCTCCGCATCGCGGAGCGCATGGCCGCTGTCGGGCAGCCAGTCGCGCAGCAGGGCGTCCGTGACCGCTTCCAGCCCTGCATAGCTGCCCACATGGCGCACCACCGCGTACGCGCCTCCGCCGAGCCTCAGCGTACGCAGCGGGGCGGGCAGCGCCGGCGGCGGGCGACCAAAGCCCATGCCGCAATCGAACACGCACTCAGGCGCCGGCACATCGCGGTGATCGTTGCGGGCGATACCCACCAGGTGCTGCAGCTGCTCGGCCCAGCCCTGCGCCGCCGCCCAGGCGAAGACCTGGCCGAATGCCTGATCCAGATCATCGAAGGCCCCTTTCGTGCGCAGCGCCACCACATCGAAAGGTTCGAGCGTGGTCACCGTGACCTGCAACGGCACCGTCCCGTCGGCGTGATCGCCGGCCGGCAGCGCCAGCCGCTGCTGCCAGCGGCTGCGCAGTCCGGCATCCTCGCGCAGGCTGCTCGGCGTGGCATCCAGCGCCTGGCGACAGGCGCGGGCCAGCGCCTGTGGGCTTTCATAGCCGACGCTCAAGGCGACCTCGGTCACCCGGCTCTCGGCCTGGCCGAGCAGCTGCAGCGCCTGCAGCAAGCGCAGGCGCGCCACGGTGCGCCCGGGCGTTTCGCCGGTCAGCGCGCGGTACAGGCGATGGAAATGGAACGGTGACTGGTGCGCGATCGCGGCCAGCGCTTCCAGATCCGGCAAGGCGTCTCCAGCACGCAGGCATGCCTGCAGATGGGCGATGACGCGGTCGATACCGTGGCGCTGGCGGACCTGGGCAATGTGGCTCATGGCGGGCTCCCTCTGTAGGTGACGCTCAGCGTGCGTCGTTCCACAGGCGGCCGCGTGGCTGATCTTGCGCAGTTGCCGGAACGTCAGCGCGATACTACCCCCGCGCGTAACGCCACGCCCCACTACCCCACGGCGGCCGGCCCGCACCGGCCGCCGTGGGTCCTGCCACTACGCGCTGGCCAACGCCTGCTCCAGATCCGCCAGCAGGTCGTCGATGTGTTCGATGCCGACCGACAGCCGCACCGTGTCTTCGCTGACGCCCGCCTTCTCCAGTTCGGCGGCGTCCAGCTGCCGGTGCGTGGTCGAGGCCGGGTGCGTGGCCAGTGATTTGGCATCGCCCAGGTTCACCAACCGGGTGAACAGCTGCAGCGCATCCAGGAAGCGTGCACCGGCCGCGCGGCCACCGGGCAGGCCGAAGGTCAGCACGCCCGAGCCGTGGCCGCGCAGGTACTTCTGCACCAGGGCATGCTCGGGGTGATCGGGCAGTGCGGCGTAGTTGACCCAGGCCACCTTGGGGTGGCCCTGCAGGTGTCTGGCCACCGCCAGCGTGTTGGCGTTGATCCGGTCCAGCCGCAGCGCCAGGGTTTCGATGCCCTGCAGGATCAGGAAGGAATTGAACGGTGAGATCGCCGCGCCGGTGTTGCGCAGCGGAACCACGCGCGCGCGGCCGATATAGGCGGCCTGCCCCAGGGCTTCGGTGTAGACCACGCCGTGATAGCTCACGTCCGGCTCGTTCAAGCGGCGGAAGCGCTGCTTGTGCTCGGACCACGGAAACCGCCCGGAATCCACGATCGCCCCACCCAGGCTGGTGCCATGCCCGCCGAGGTACTTGGTCAGCGAATGGACCACGATGTCCGCGCCGAAATCGAACGAGCGCTGCAGGTACGGCGTCGCCACCGTGTTGTCCACGATCAGCGGCACGCCATGCGCATGCGCGATGTTCGCCACGGCCTGGATATCGGTGATGTTGCCGCGCGGGTTGCCGATGGATTCGACGAACACCGCCTTGGTGCGCTCATCGATCAACGCGCCGAACGCCTGCGGATCCCGGTAGTCGGCAAAGCGCGTTTCGATCCCGAACTGCGGCAGCGTGTGCGCGAACAGGTTGTAGGTGCCGCCGTACAGCGCACTGGCCGAAACGATGTTGTCGCCGGCCTCGGCGATGGTCTGGATCGCGTAGGTGATCGCTGCCTGGCCCGAGGCCAGCGCCAGCGCACCGATGCCGCCCTCGAGCGCGGCGATGCGCTGCTCGAGCACGTCGGTGGTCGGGTTCATGATGCGGGTGTAGATGTTGCCCGGCACCTTCAGGTCGAACAGGTCCGCGCCATGCTGGGTGTCATCGAAGGCGTAGGCCACGGTCTGGTAGATCGGCACCGCCACCGCGCGGGTGGTGGGGTCAGGCCGGTAGCCGCCATGCACCGCGATGGTCTCCGCGCGCCACTGTGATTCGGGACTGCCGTGTTCGGACATATCGCATCGCCTCCAGGTGAATGCCGACGATACCGAACAAAAAACCCCCGCCGAAGCGGGGGTTGATGCCAAACCGGCATGGCGTGAGGCCCAACGGTTATCAGGCCGCTGGCGCGCGGGCGGCTCAGCCCTTCACGAATACCAGCTTGCCCGCGGCCGCATCGACCTGGATCACATCGCCATTGAGGAACTCGCCGGACAGGATCTTCTGCGCCAGCGGATTTTCCAGCTGCGACTGGATCGCACGCTTGAGCGGCCGGGCGCCGTACACCGGATCGAACCCGACATTGCCCAGCAGTTCGAACGCGGCATCGCTGACCTCGATGCGCAGGCCACGCTCGGCCAGGCGCTTTTCCAGGCCCTGCATCTGGATGCGGGCGATCTGCTTGATCTGCACCTTGTCCAGCGGATGGAACACGACGATGTCGTCCAGGCGGTTGATGAACTCCGGACGGAAGTGCGCCTGCACCACGCCCATCACCGCGGCCTTCATCTGCGTGTAGGCCTCCGGACTGTCATCGCTGCTCATGTCCTGGATCTGGTGCGAGCCCAGGTTGGAGGTCATCACGATGACGGTATTGCGGAAGTCCACCGTGCGGCCCTGGCCATCGGTGAGACGACCATCATCCAGCACCTGCAGCAGGATGTTGAACACATCCGGATGCGCCTTCTCCACCTCGTCCAGCAGGATCAGCGAGTACGGGCGGCGACGCACCGCCTCGGTCAGGTAGCCACCTTCTTCGTAGCCCACGTAGCCCGGGGGCGCACCGATCAGGCGCGCGACGCTGTGCTTCTCCATGAACTCGCTCATGTCGATGCGGATCATCGCGTCGCTGCTGTCGAACAGGAACTCGGCCAGCGATTTGCACAGCTCGGTCTTGCCCACACCGGTCGGGCCCAGGAACAGGAACGAGCCGCTCGGGCGATCCGGATCGGACAGGCCCGCACGCGAGCGTCGCACCGCATCGGAGACCACCTTGATCGCCTCTTCCTGGCCGACCACGCGGTTGTGCAGCACTTCTTCCATGCGCAGCAGCTTGTCACGCTCGCCTTCGAGCATGCGGTTGACCGGAATGCCGGTCCAGCGCGAGACCACCTCGGCGATCTCCTCGGCGGTCACCCGGTCCTGGACCAGCTTGAACTCACTGGTTTCCACTTCCTGTGCGGCAGCAAGCTGCTTTTCAAGCTGCGGCAACTGCCCATACTGGATCTCGCTCATGCGGCCGAAATCCTGGCGGCGCTGCGCCGATTCCAGTTCCAGTTTGGCCTGTTCGATCTGTTCCTTGATCCGGGTCGCGCCCTGCAGCGTGGCCTTCTCCGACTTCCAGATCTCGTTGAGATCGGAGAACTCGCGCTCCAGCGCATCGATATCGGTTTCCAGATCGGCCAGGCGCTGACGCGAGGCGTCGTCCTTTTCCTTCTTGAGCATTTCGCGCTGGATCTTGAGCTGGATCACACGGCGCTCCAACCGATCCAGTTCTTCCGGCTTGGAGTCGATCTCCATCCGGATGCGCGAGGCGGCCTCGTCCATCAGGTCGATGGCCTTGTCCGGCAGCTGGCGGTCGGCGATGTAGCGGTGCGACAGCGTGGCCGCCGCGACGATCGCCGGGTCGGTGATTTCCACGCCATGGTGCACGGCGTACTTTTCCTTCAGCCCGCGCAGGATCGCGATGGTGTCTTCCACGCTCGGCTCGCCCACCAGCACCTTCTGGAAACGGCGCTCCAGCGCGGCGTCCTTCTCGATGTACTTGCGGTACTCGTCCAGCGTGGTCGCACCGACGCAGTGCAGCTCACCGCGCGCCAGCGCCGGCTTGAGCATGTTGCCCGCGTCCATCGCGCCATCGGCCTTGCCTGCACCGACCATGGTGTGCAGTTCGTCGATGAACAGGATCACCTGCCCTTCGCTCTTGGCCAGGTCGTTGAGCACGCCCTTCAGGCGCTCTTCGAACTCACCGCGGAACTTGGCGCCGGCGATCAGCGCGCCCATGTCCAGCGAGAGCACGCGCTTGCCGCGCAGGCCCTCGGGCACTTCGTCGTTGATGATGCGCTGGGCCAGGCCCTCCACGATCGCGGTCTTGCCCACGCCGGGCTCGCCGATCAGCACCGGGTTGTTCTTGGTGCGGCGCTGCAGCACCTGGATGGTGCGACGGATTTCCTCATCGCGGCCGATCACCGGGTCCAGCTTGCCGCTCTCGGCCCGCGCGGTCAGGTCGATGGTGTACTTCTCCAGCGCCTGGCGCTGGTCTTCGGCGTTCTCCGACTGCACGGTCTCGCCACCGCGCACCTTGTCGATGGCGGTTTCGATCTTCTTCCTGTCGGCACCGGCGGCGCGCAGCGCCATGCCCAGGGTGCCACCATCGTCGACCGCGGCCAGCACGAACCACTCACTGGCGATGAAGGCATCGCCGTGCTGCTGGGCCAGCTTGTCGGTGTTGTTGAGCAGCCGGTTCAGATCGTTGCCGATCGACAGGTTGCCTTCCTGTCCGGAGACCTTGGGCAGGGCCTCTAGGGTTTCATTCAAGCGTTCGCGCAGTACCGGCACGTTGACGCCGGCCTGGGCCAGCAGCGGGCGCGTGCTGCCACCCTGCTGGTCCAGCAGCGCGCTGAACACATGTACCGGTTCGATGATGTTGTGGTCGCGGCCCACGGCCAACGACTGCGCGTCGGCCAGCGCCTGCTGGAAACGCGAGGTGAGCTTGTCCATCCGCATGTTCTTGTCCTCGATGTAAACGGGGCTGGCCGTGCCAGCACTGTCCCTGAGATGCGGTTACGGGGGCGTGTTTCAAGGGTGGATGAGATGCCGATTCAGGGTTGGTCAGGCGCTCGGCGGGCGGCCAAGCAGCGGCGGCTCCGGCGGCCGCGGGACCAGGCAGCCGAGGCCGCCGGGCAGGTCCAGCGCCACATCGTAGCCCCCGGTGACGCCATAGCCGATCCGCCACGACGAGGGAAACAGATCCGGTGGCTGGAACGCGATATCCACCGGAATGCTGGTGAGCGTATCGGTGATCTGCATCGGCGTGCTGGCCGGCGCGTACTCGATATCCTCGGCCCCGCGCGTGGTGATCACGTTCCTGCGCTGGATCGCCGCAGCCGGCACCGATGCGCGCGGCGCGCCGCGCATCTGGAAGGCGCCGTGGAAACCGGTATCGATCAGCATCAGGTGGTGCTCGCGGCCCCGGATGGGGTAGCGGGCCTGCTGGAACGGCCCCCACAGCGACGAGGTAACAACCATGCGCCGGGTGCATAGCGCCGGCGTCTGCGTGCCCAGCAGGGTCAGCGTTTCGCGGGAGAGGCGGAACCGGCCCAGCGCGCGCAGCACATCCAGGCCGATCAGGTTGAGCTCGCGCGTGGGTTCGCTGTTGAACGACACATCGCGCACCCGCTGGCCCCCCAGTTCGATATCGATCGGCGCTGCCAGGCCGGCCTGCTGGATGTCGCCCTCGACGATGCGCGACACCACGAAGCCTTCCGTCACCGCCAGCCCGAGTGATGCGGCCAACCCGCGGCTGATGTGCGAGCGCGGTGCACCGGTATCGATGATGAAGGCGGCCTCGTGGGCGACAGGCGCACCATCGCGCGTGCCGTGCAGCGTGAGTGTCACCGAGGGCAGCTCGTTGCTGAACTGGATCGGCACCGCCACGTCCTGCACCCGCTCGGCCACGGGCAGCGCGCTGCGCGGCCAGGTGGTAAAGGCCGCGAACGTCGGCCGGGTGACATCGGGCACTTCATCGCCAGCCCTGAGCATCGGCACGATGGTGCGCTGGTAGTCCTCGCGCACGCGCAGCATCAGGCTCGCCCAGGCTGCGATATCGCCCTCGATCAGCGCATTGCCCGCGAGCGTGGATTCGCACAGGAAGGCCAGCCCCTGCAGCGTGGGCGGTGCTTCCCGGGTTTCATCCAGGCACTGGCGTGCTGCACGGTTGGAGGCGGCCAGCTCGCCACGAACGCGGTGGTACCCCGCTGCCCCCAGGTGACGGCGCGGACCGGACGCGCCACTCATCTCGCGCAGCGTGGCCAGCTCCGCACGCAGCACCGCATCGCTGTAGCCAAAGCCATCGTGCAGCGCCACCGGATCGGCCGCTACCGTGGCCGGCAGTATCGCCACGCACAGGCCCAGTCCCCACATCCGCATCCCTTACTCCCGTCACCATCGCCACTGGACCCTAGCACGGGAACCACACCGCGCTCACGCCTGCTTTCGGCCGCGCGCGCGATGCTGGGCGCCGGTTCCACACGGAGTGGCTGCATGCATTACGAACTGTATTACTGGACCGGCATCCAGGGCCGCGGCGAGTTCGTGCGGCTTGCCCTGGAGGATGCCGGAGCGGGCTATACGGATATGGCGCGTGTGCACGGCGATGCCGTGATGCAGCCGTATCTGGACGGCAAGGTGGAGGGTCTACAGCCGTTTGCCCCGCCGTTTCTGCGGACTGGTCGACAGGTGATCGCCCAGGTCGGTGCGATCCTGGATCATCTCGGACCGGAACTCGGTCTGGTTCCGGATGCGAGCTCACGGCGGCAACAGGCGTTGCAGCTGCAGCTCACCATCGCCGATCTGGTAGCCGAAGTGCATGACACCCATCACCCGATCGCAGCGTCGAAGTACTACGACGACCAGAAGCGCGAAGCCAAGACGCGCGCCGCCTCGATGCGGAGCGAACGCATGCCGAAGTTCCTCGCGTATTTCGAGAACGTGCTCAAGCACAACGGCGGCCGGCATCCGCTGCGGGAGCATTCCTATGTGGATCTTTCCCTGTTCCAGCTGCTGAGCGGGCTGGAGTACATGTTCCCGCGCCGCATGCAGGCGCTGTGGCCGACGCTGCCGCAGCTGCGCGCCCTCAAGGACCGGGTTGAAACCCGGCCCAATATCGCCGCCTATCTCGCCTCGGACCGACGCCTGGCGTTCAACACCAACGGCATCTTCCGGCATTACCCGGAGCTGGATGGCGAGGAATGATCCCCCGCCGGCCAGCGGTCGGCACTGCCCGTTGCTCTACGTGCCGCCGCCGGCGCGTCAGGTGCGCTCTGAAGGCTGCTTCTGCAGCGACAACAGCGCCAGCAACCCGGCCAACGCCACATACGCGCCCGTGAACTGCCAGCTGATGATCTTCGGCAGGCCCTCCAGCTGCCACGGCAGGTAGATCCCGCCACGCGGGTCCACCGAGTGGATCAGGCCGAACAGCGTCAGCACCGCAGCCACCAGCAGGAAACCGGAGGCGCGCAGCAGCTTCCCGTCGATCATCGCCACCACCGCCGCGATCCACAGCATCGAGGTGATGATGAAGCCGTTGCCCAGGGTGAAGATCACCGCCAGCTCGGGCAGGCCATGCCCATCCAGGGTGGAGGTCATCACCGCCAACTGTTCCGGCGCGATCCAGCCGGGCGCCTTGATCGCCAGCAGGTACGCCACCGAGGGCAGGAAGCCGAGCACCATCGCGCCGGCATGTTCGCGCGGCGTGGCCTGGAACGCCTGGGTGGTGATATCGATCGCCACGTACACGATGATCGGCGCCAGCACCGCCAGCGGCAGCCACTGCACCAACCCGGAGATCACGCCCAGCATGCCGCCGATGCCAACGAACAGGCCGGTCAGCAGCGTGTACCCGCTGCGCGCACCCATGTGCTTGTAGGCCGGCTGGCCGATGTACGGCGTGGTCTGCGCCACACCGCCGCAGAGGCCAGCCACCAGCGTGGCGACAGCTTCCACCAGCAGGATGTCGCGGGTGCGGTAATCGTCACCGGCAGCGCGCGCGCTCTCGGAGACGTTGATGCCACCCACCACCATCAGCAGGCCGAACGGCAGCAGCAGCGGCAGGTAGGTGGTCGCGGTCGGCAGACCGTCGATGAAGCCCAGGGTCGGCCACGGCAGCACCACCTGCGGCGGCACCCACTCCGGCACCTTGAAGCCCGGTGCGCCCAGCCCGGCAAGCCCGAGGCCGTAGTACAGGATCGTGCCGAACACGAACGCGACCAGCACGCCGGGCGCGCGGATCGGCAGCGTCCGCTTGGCGATCAGCACGTACAGCAGCAGCCCCAGGGTGACGAAGCCGACGACCGGCGAGCGCAGCGTTTCCAGCAGCGGCAGGAAGCCCATCAGTACGATCGCGATACCGGCGATCGAGCCGAGCAGCGAGGCCCGCGGCAGCGCGCGGGTGACCGCTTCGCCGAAGAAGGACAGGATCACCTTCAGCACGCCCATGATCACCAGCGAGGCCATGCCCAGCTGCCAGGTGGCGATGGCCGCATCATGCGGGGCCAGCCCTTGGCCCTTGAAGGCAAGGAAGGCCGGGCCGAGCACCAGCAGCGCCATGCCGATGCTGGTCGGCGCATCCAGGCCGAGCGGCATCGCGGTGACATCATCGCGGCCGGTGCGCGCGGCCAGGCGCCGGGCCATCCAGGTGTAGAGCACATTGCCGACCAGCACGCCGAAGGCGGTGCCCGGGAACATGCGGCCGAACACTACATCGGCAGGGAACTGGAAGATGCCGACCAGCGCCATCGCGATGAAGCCGAGGATCGACAGATTGTCGACCACCAGACCGAAGAAACCGTTGAGATCGCCGGCAACGAACCAGCGGGGGCGTCCAGTGGGGACGGGAGCAGTGGCGGACATGCGCAGGGCGGCCGTGGGGAGGGGGTAGCCGATGGTAGGGCCTCACCGCCGCCAGTAACAGGCGCATGGATGGAACGGCGGGGGACGCGGGCGTGCGCCCCCCGCCCGGATCAGGGCTTGTTGAGGAAGTTGTTCGCCAACAGGTCCCGCACATCGCCGACCCGCCCGCTGAGCAGGGCCTTGGCCGCATACAGCGCGGTGCCGGCCACCTGCTTGGCCTCTACCTGCGGCGGCATCACCAGCTCGGTCGGGCTGGTGTGCACATCCAGCAGCGCCGGGCCCGGATGGGCCAGGATGTCCTGCACGGCCTGCTCCAGGTCTTCGGAGCGGGTCACGGTGCGGCCATAGAAGCCGATCACTTCGGCCAGGCGGCCGAAATCGGGGTTCTTCAGGTCGGTGTAGTTGTCCAGCAGGCCTTCGACCTTCTGCTCCAGCTCCACGAAATTCAGCGAGCTGTTGTTGTAGACCACCACCTTGATCGGCAGATTTTCCTGCACCGCGGTGAGCAGATCGCCGAGCAGCATCGCCAGGCCACCGTCACCGGACAGCGAGATCACCTGCCGGCCCGGGTAGGCCTTCTGCAGGCCCAGCGCCTGCGGCATGGCGTTGGCCATCGTGCCGTGCAGCAGGCTGGTCAGGGTGCGGCGGCGACCATTGACGCGGATATGGCGCAGGATCCACACCATCGGCGAGCCGCCGTCGGCGGTGAACAGGGCATCGTCGGCGGCGTGCCGGTCGATCAGCGCGGTCAGATGCTGCGGGTGGATCAGCTCGCCCTCGCCCGGCTGCTCTTCCTTGGCCCGCGTGGCCAGGGCCTTCTCGCGGTGCTCCAGGCATTCGTCCAGGAAGCTGCGGTCATCGCGTTCGGGCAGCAACGGCAGCAGCGCCTCCAACGTGGGGCCGATATCGCCGACCACGCCCAGGTTCACGGGATGGCGGCGGCCCAGGTGGCTGCCATCGCGATCCACCTGGATCAGCGTGGCCTTGTCCGGGTAGTACTGGCCCCATGCGAAATCCGCCCCGAGCAGCAGCAGCGTGTCGCAGGCCATCAGCGTGTGGTACCCGGACTCGATGCCGAAGATGCCGGTCATGCCCATGTTGTACGGGTTGTCGTACTCCACGAAATCCTTCGCGCGCGAGGTATGCGCGATCGGCGCCTTGAGCCTGGCCCCGAGGGCGACCAGCGCATCGTGTGCATGCTCGCAGCCGGCGCCGGCATAGATGCCGATCCGCTTGCCCTCACCGATCAGGGCGGCAATGCGTTGCAGTTCATCGTCCGAGGGTCGCAGCACCGGCTGGGTGTAGTGCACCGAGAACGGCACATCGTGCTTGACCTCGGCTTCGCTGATATCGGCCGGCAGGATCACCACCGCCACGCCGCGACGGCTGATCGCCGCCTGGCAGGCCAGCGTCACCACACGTCGTGCCTGCTCCGGGCTGTGCACCTGCTCGCAGAACACGCTGCAGCTGCTGTACACCGCCTTGAAATCGACTTCCTGCGGAAACTCCATGCCCAGCTCGGCGGTGACCACCTGGCTGGCGATCAGCACCATCGGCGCGCGGTTGCGGTTGCTCTCGAAGATGCCGTTGATGAAGTGCAGACCACCCGGCCCGCAGGAGCCGGCGCAGGCGGTCAGCTGCCCGCTGATCAGCGACTCGGCGCCGGCCGCGAACGCCGCGACCTCTTCGTGGCGCATGTGCACCCACTCGATGTCACTGCGATGGAGCGCATCGGTGACATGGTTGAGGGTGTCGCCGACGATGCCGTAACAGTGGCGGACGCCGGCGGCCTGGAGAGTGTCGACCACGATCTCGGCAACACGCTTGCTCATGACAGGACTTCCTCGATGCGGGAGGCCCGATCCTAGCGATGCGCGGGTGACACTGATGTGGTCGGTGCGGCGCGCGTCAACGCGTCGCACCGTGACACCGCCCGGTCAGAACGAGACTTCAACCGCCTGCTGCGCCCACAGCACCGACTGGTGCCCGGTCGCCTGCTTCCATGCCAGGCGGATCGCTTCGATGTCAGCGCGGCGCTGCGGCGTGTTCTCGTGCAGGACCACCAGCACCTTGGTACGCAGGCGGTTCGGCTCGGGCGCGCCGCGGAACAGCCACTGGCCGTAAGCATCGAACACGGTCAGGCCGTCCGGGAAGCGCGGGGTGACTTCCTTGTCGAGGAAGGCGCGCCATTGCGCGTCGGTGATGCCCTCGGTCTGCGGGCGGTCGGCCACGCCGCTCTCTTCGCCCACGCCGAAATACAGCTCACTGCGCACCCAGCCGGCGGCAGCGTCCGGGCGCGCGGCGTCGCCCTGCAGCGTGGCCGTGGCGGCGACCGGCGGGGTCGGCTTGGCAGCCGGGGCAGCGGTGGCACAGCCGCTGGTGGCCAGGACCAGGGCAATCAGGATGGTGCGGAACGACATGGACAACTCTCCGGAAACACAGGGACAGGCAGGGGAAGGAGCGTGCCGGACATCCGGGTCCGGCGCAGATCGCCAACGGCTATCTGCTGATAACCACCCCGATGGGACTTGCGTCACACAGGGCGATCACGCGAAGATAATATATCGCTTCATCCGGATGGATTGGTAGTTCCGACCATTGGTCGGGGTCTCCCGCTCCTCCCTCCCCCGCCCCTCCCCCCTCGTCGTTCTGCTGGAGTCCGCATGTCCCGTCCGTCCGCGTCGCGCCTTGGCCTTGCCATCGCGCTCGTCCTCTCCTCCCCCCTGCTGGCCCAGGACGTACTTGCGCAGGACGCGCCGAACACCGCCAAAACGCTGGACACCGTGATCGTCACCGGTACCCGCGCCATCGACCGGACCGTGCTGGAATCCACCTCCCCGGTGGACGTGCTTACCGCCGAGGACATCCGCAAGGCCGGCGTGGTCAATGGCGAGCTGGGCAGCGCGCTGCAGGCGCTGCTGCCCTCGTTCAATTTCCCGCGCCAGTCCAACTCCGGCGGCGCCGACCATATCCGGGCGGCCCAGCTGCGCGGCCTCTCGCCCGATCAGGTGCTGGTGCTGGTCAACGGCAAGCGCCGCCACAGCAGCGCGCTGGTCAACACCGACAGCAAGATCGGCAAGGGCACCACCCCGGTCGACTTCAACGCGATCCCGGTCAGCGCGATCAAGCGCATCGAGGTACTGCGCGACGGCGCCGGTGCGCTGTACGGCTCCGATGCGGTGGCTGGCGTGATCAACGTGATCCTGGATGACGCGCCCGAAGGCGGCGCGTTCGAAGCCAGCTTCGGCGCCAACCACACCGACCTCAAGGCGATCGACCGCACCATCACCGATGGCCAGACCAGCTACGCCAGCGCCAAGGTCGGCACCGCGCTGGGCGACAAGGGCGGCTTCCTGCGCGTCGGCCTGGAACTGAAGAACCACGAGGGCACCAACCGCGCCGGCTTCGACCAGATCCCGCCGTGGGACCAGACCCCGACCAACCTGGCCCTGCAGGGCAAGCGCAACTACGAGCTTGGCGATGGCAAGACCAAGGATCTGAACGCCTGGTACAACGCACAGCTGCCGTTCGGCGAAACCTCCACGTTCTACAGCTTCGCCACCTTCAACCAGCGCGACAGCGAAGGCGCGAACTACTTCCGCTACCCGGACAGCGACGCCAACTGGGCGCAGATCTACCCGAACGGCTACCGCCCGATCTCCGAGGGCGAGAACCGCGACGTGCAGGCCGTGGCCGGTGCGAAGGGCCAGTGGGGCGAGTGGAACTACGACGCGAGCCTGGATTACGGCGTCAACACCTTCACCTACCGCCTGCGCAACTCGCTCAACGCCTCGCTCGGCCCGACCAGCCCGACCCGGTTCAAGACCGGTGATTACCGCAATGAACTGACGGTGGCGAACCTCGATCTCGGCCGCGTGTTCTCCCAGGGCGATGACATCACCCACAGCCTGGGCCTGGGCCTGGAAGCGCGCCGCGACCATTACCAGACCCGCCCGGGGGATCCGACCAGCTATGCCGCCGGCCCGTTCACGGATCGCCCGACCGGCTCGCAGGCCGGTGGTGGCCTGACCCCGCAGGACGCGACCTCGCTCTCGCGGGATGTCGCCAGCGCCTATGCCAGCCTGTCGAGCCAGTTCGGCGAGCATTTCTCCAGCGACCTGGCGGCACGTTACGAGCACAGCGATGACTTCGGTGGCGAGCTCACCGGCAAGCTGGGCCTGCGCTATGAGTTCACGCCGGCCTTCGCACTGCGCGGTGCGATCTCCAACAACTTCCGCGCGCCCTCGCTGGCGCAGATCGGCTACGAATCCACCTCCACCGGCTACAACGCCGCCGGCCAGTTGGTGCAGGGCCGGGTGCTGTCGGTCAACAATCCGATCGCGCGTGGCCTGGGCGCCACCGATCTGAAGCCGGAGAAGTCGCTCAATACCAGCCTGGGCTTCACCAGCCGCATCGGCGACCACTTCGATGTCTCGCTGGACTTCTTCCAGATCGACATCGATGACCGCATCGCGCTGTCGGAAAGCATCACCGGTGACGCGCTGACCGATTACGTGCAGCAGCAGTTCGGCGTGGCCGGCCTGCAGAGCGCCAGCTTCTTCGTCAATGCCGCCGATACGCGCACCCGCGGTGCGGAACTGGTGAGCAACTGGCGGCAGTCGCTGGGGGATGGCGAGCTGGTGCTGACCGGCACCTACGCCTACACCAAGACCACGCTGAAGAACGTGCTTGCCACCCCGCCGGGCCTGCTCGCGCTGGATCCGGACTACGTGCTGTTCGGCGTGGAAGAGACCAATACGTTGACCGATGCCACCCCGCGCACACGCGCTGCGCTCGCGGCCAGCTGGGCCAACGACCGCTGGTCGCTGAGCAGCCGTCTCAGCCGCTATGGCAGCGTCACCCGGGTGTTCAACTTCGGTGACGGCTACATTCCGCGCCAGACCTACGGCGCCGAGTGGCAGCTGGATGCCGAAGTGGAGTACAAGATCACCCCGCAGTGGAGCGTGGCGCTGGGTGGGCAGAACCTGACCGACAACTATTCGGACCTGTCCAACGACGACATCTACTACTTCGGCAACCTGCCGTATGACGTGCTGTCACCGATCGGCAGCAATGGTGCGTATTACTACGGGCGCGTGCGATATACGTTCTGACGGGGTGCAGCCGACCAACGGTCGGCTCTACCGTCGGATGTGTGCAGCCGACCGATGGTCGGCTCTACCGTGGGTGAACGGGGAGGCTGTGTGACGTGATGCCATGACCTGGCGATCACACCCACGCTGGCATGTTGGTCACCATGGCCAACGACTTCCCCCAACGTCCGCCGCCGCCGCTGCTGGACGATGCCTGTGCGCTGTTCTTGGACGTGGATGGCACCCTTATCGAATTCGCGGACGACCCCGAGTCGGTCGCGCTGCTGCCCGATGTGCGTGAAGCCATCGGGCGCATCAGCGACCGCCTGGATGGCGCGGTCGCCCTGATCAGCGGGCGCCCGCTTGCCCAGCTGGATAAACTCTTCGCTCCCCTGAGCCTGCCCGCCGCGGGCCTGCATGGCCACGAACTGCGCAACCATGAACAGCGCGCGCAGAGCAGCGATCCCTCCGCCGATACCAGTGAGTGGCTGCATGCCCTGCACCAGCAGGCGATGCGGTTCGCGCACGGCTATCCCGGCGTGCTGGTGGAAGACAAGGGCCGCAGCCTGGCCCTGCATTGGCGCGGTGCGCCGCACGCCGCCAATGATGTGCGCGCCTTCGCGGAACGGCATATCCGCGGGCACGGCGGTTACCGGCTGCAGCCCGGCGACCATGTGATCGAGTTCCTGCCCGAAGGCAGCGACAAGGGCCGTGCGATGCGGCAGCTGATGCTGCAGCCGCCGTTCCGGGACCGCATGCCGGTGTTCGTCGGCGATGACCTCACCGATGAATTTGGCTTTGGCGCGGCCAACGATCTGCATGGCTGGAGCGTGCTGGTTGGTGCGCGCGAACCCAGCGATGCGGTGTTCGCGCTGCCGACGATACGCAGCGTGCACGCCTGGCTTCGCGAGAAT
Source organism: Stenotrophomonas sp. PUT21 (assembly GCF_052232875.1). Classification (NCBI taxonomy): domain Bacteria; kingdom Pseudomonadati; phylum Pseudomonadota; class Gammaproteobacteria; order Lysobacterales; family Lysobacteraceae; genus Stenotrophomonas; species Stenotrophomonas sp. PUT21. The sequence goes on from NZ_CP197645.1 coordinate 3,023,002, forward strand.
GCCTACTGATGCCTTGATTCCAAGGCCCCCTGACGCCGCGCGCAGGTCTCCCCCACCGGTGTGCCGCCGCGGCATGACACGAGACTTCCTGCATCATGAGCGAACCCGATCTGAATCTGGGCGTGGTCGGCAATGGCAGCTTCGGCGCGCTGATCGACAAGCACGCGCGCGTCGTCTGGAGCTGCCTGCCGACCTTCGACGGCGACCCGACCTTCTGCGCCCTGCTCGGCCCCAATCAACAGGAAGGCGGTGACTTCGGCATCGAGCTGGAGGACATGGTCGACAGCGAACAGAGCTACCTGACCAACACTGCCATCCTGCGCACCGTGCTGCGCGACAAGCACGGCGGCGCGCTGGAAATCATCGATTTCGCGCCGCGCTGGCGCCAGAACGACCGCTTCTACCGGCCGGTCAGCCTGATCCGCCAGGTCCGCCCGCTGTCGGGCAACCCGCGCATCATCGTACGCGCGCGTCCACTGGCCGACTGGGGCGCGCGTGTTCCCGATTCGACCTGGGGCAGCAACCACATCCGCTGGGTGCTGCCCGACCACGTGCTGCGCCTGACCACCGATGTGCCGCTGCGCTTCGTGCGCGACGGCCTGCCGTTCGTGTTGAACCATCCGGTGCACCTCGTGCTCGGCGTGGATGAATCGCTCAACCGCTCACTGAGCGGCTATGTGCAGGACTCGCTCCAGCGCACGCGCGACTACTGGCGCGAATGGGTGCGCTATCTGTCGATCCCGCTGGAATGGCAGGATGCGGTGATCCGCAGCGCGATCACGCTCAAGCTGTGCCAGTACGAGGACAGCGGCGCGATCATCGCCGCGATGACCACCTCCATCCCGGAGGCGCCCGGCAGCATCCGCAACTGGGATTACCGTTACTGCTGGCTGCGCGATGCCGCCTTCGTGGTGCGTACGCTCAACCGCCTCGGTGCGACCCGCACGATGGAGCAGTTCCTCGGTTACATCTTCAACCTGGCCACTGCCGATGGCAGCCTGCAGCCGCTGTACGGCATCAGCTTCGAAGCGAAGCTGGAAGAAAGCGAAGTGCCTTCGCTGTCCGGCTACCGCGGCATGGGCCCGGTGCGCCGTGGCAACCTGGCCTGGGTGCAGCGCCAGCATGATGTGTACGGCAGTGTGGTGCTCGCCTCCACCCAGCTGTTCTTCGATCGCCGCCTGCAGGACCCGGGCGATGCGCACACCTTCGCGCGGCTGGAGCCGCTCGGCGAGCAGGCCTTCACCCTGCACGACGTGCCCGATGCCGGGCTGTGGGAATTCCGCGGCCGCACCGAAGTGCATACCTACACCAGCGCGATGTGCTGGGCCGCCTGCGACCGCCTGTGCAAGATCGCGGTACGGTTGAAGCTGGATGACCGCGCCACTTACTGGCGCGAGCGTGCCGACATCATCCATGCGCGCATCATGCGCGACTCGTGGAGCGAAGAGCTCGGGCACTTCACCGATACCTTCGGCGGGCATCGCCTGGATGCCTCGCTGTTGCTGCTGGCCGACATCGGCTTCATCGACGCCACCGATGCGCGCTTCGTCGCCACGGTCGAGGCGATCGGGCGCGATCTCAAGCATGGCAACGCGCTGTACCGCTACGTGGCGCCGGATGACTTCGGCGAGCCGGAAACCAGCTTCACCATCTGCACGTTCTGGTACATCGATGCGCTCGCGGCGATCGGGCGGCTGGACGAAGCGCGCGAGATGTTCGAGATGCTGCTGGAGCGCCGCAATCACCTGGGCCTGCTCTCCGAGGATCTCGCCTTCGACAATGGCGAGGCCTGGGGCAACTTCCCGCAGACCTATTCGCATGTCGGTCTGATCACCGCCGCCATGCGCCTGTCGCGCAGCTGGCAGGAGGCGTCATGAGCCGCCTGGTCGTCGTCTCCAACCGGGTTGCCGTGCCCGGTGAATCCCGCGCCGGCGGGCTGGCGGTCGGTCTGCTGGCGGCCCTCAAGGAACGCGGCGGCCTGTGGTTCGGCTGGAGCGGCAAGTCGGTCCGCGACAACAGCGGCGCCCTGCACGAGCAGGTCGACGGTGACATCCGCTACGTCACCATGGACCTCAACAAGCGCGACGTGGACGGCTACTACAACGGCTTCGCCAACCGCACGCTGTGGCCGCTGCTGCATTTCCGGCTGGACCTGGTCGACTACGACCGCGCCACGCGCGAAACGTATCGGCGGGTCAATGCGCTGTTCGCCGAGAAGCTCGCGCCGCTGCTGCGCGAAGACGATATTGTCTGGATCCACGATTACCACCTGATCCCGCTCGCCTCGCTGCTGCGCGAGCGCGGCATCGGCTGCCGGATCGGCTTCTTCCTGCACGTGCCGATGCCCTCGGCCGACCTGCTGCAGGCGATGCCGGACCACCTGCGGCTGTTCTCCAGCCTGTACGCCTACGACCTGGTTGGGTTCCAGACCCAGCGCGATGCGGACCGTTTCCAGTCCTATGTGCGTCTGTTCGGCGGTGGGCGCGTGCTGCCGGATGGCGAGCTGGAAGCCCCCGGCGGCCGGCGTTTCCGCGCCGCGGCCTTCCCGATCGGTATCGATACCGACTTCATCGCGCGCCAGGCCAAGGCCGGGGCGAACAAGCCGGCGGTCAAGGACCTGCGCGGCAGCCTGCGCAATCGTCAGCTGGCGATCGGCGTGGATCGCCTCGACTACTCCAAGGGCCTGCCGGAGCGCTTCCAAGGCTTCGAGCGCTATCTGGAGCGCCACCCGGACCAGCACGGCTCGCTGACCTACCTGCAGATCGCCCCGGTCTCGCGCGGGGATGTCACCGAGTACCGCCAGCTGCGCAGCCAGCTGGAGCAGATCGCCGGCCACATCAACGGCGGGCATGCCGCGCCCGACTGGACCCCGCTGCGCTACGTCAACCAGAACTTCACCCATGCCACCCTCACCGGCTTCTACCGGGCGGCGGCAGTGGGCCTGGTGACCCCGTTGCGCGACGGCATGAACCTGGTCGCCAAGGAGTACGTCGCCTCGCAGGACCCCGAAAATCCGGGCGTGCTGGTGCTGTCACTGCTGGCCGGTGCGGCGGATGAATTGAAGCAGGCGCTGCTGGTCAATCCGCATGACCTGGATGGCGTGGCCGATGCGATCGCCACCGCCGCGACCATGCCGCTGAAGAAGCGCGTGGAGCGCTGGCAGGCGATGATGGATCACCTGCGCACCTATGACATCAACCATTGGCGGCAGACCTATCTGCAGGCGCTGGAAGGATGATGCGGCCGGGCGACGGGAGGCGCGTACGGTGGTGCCGGCCGCCCTGCATCGCCGCGAAGCGATAGCGGCCCCGCGTGTCGACGCGCAGCAGGAAACGCGCCCAGCGGCTGCACAGCGCGCAGATGCCATCGAACACGATCACGGGCCGGCGGCCGGTTCTCCAACCGGCCCACGAACAGTCAGGGCGCGATCCACGCCAGGGTGGCCATCCGCCCGGTGCGGCGGTCGCGCCGGTGCGAGTAGAACCGCTGCGGATCGGCCAGGGTGCAGTACTGGCCGCCGCTGATGTGGGCCGCGTCCATCCCGGCGGCCTGCAGGCGCAGGCGGGCCAGCGCGTACAGGTCCACCTTCCAGTGCCCCGGTCGGGTCGCCACGAAGGCCGCCGCGGCGCCCGCGTCGCGCTCGACGAAGGCCTCGAACACGTCCCCGCCGATTTCATACAGCGCCGGCCCGGCGGCTGGGCCCAGCCACGCCTGCAGGTGCGCGGCCGGGGTCTGCATGGCGGCCACGGTGGCCTCCAGCATCCCGTCGGCCAGCCCACGCCAGCCGGCATGGGCAGCCCCGATCTCGCTGCCATCGCGCGCGGCGAAGACCACCGGCAGGCAGTCGGCGGTGAGGATGGTTAGCACCACGCCCGGGACCGAGGTCACGGCGGCATCGGCAGTGGGTTCGGCCTCAACGCCGATGGCCGTTGGCGGCGCAGCGAAGCGCCGCACGCCGGTGCCATGCACCTGGCGCAACCAATGCGGCGCCGAGGGCAGGCCCAACCCGGGCACCAGCAGGTCGCGGTTGCGCTGCACCTGCGCCGGGTCATCCCCGTCGGCGGCGTAGCGGTTGCCCATGTTGAACTGGTCGAACGGCGCCACTGAACCGCCCGCGCCGTAGCGCAGGGTGGTCAGCGCATGGACCCCGCTCGGGGCCTGCCAGTCGGCGGGCAGCACAGGCAGCACGGGCACGGTGGCATCCATCAGCGGCGGTTGCGTTCCTGCTCGGCGAAGCGCTTGCTGTCTTCGCGCAGGGCGTGCAGCAGGGCCTGCATGTCGGCCGGCGGCGGCGCGCTGTTGGTGATCTTCTCGCCGGTGATCGGGTGCACGAACTCCAGCTTTTCAGCGTGCAGCGCCTGGCGCTTGAAGCCGCGCAGTTCGGCGACCAGTTCATCGCTGGCGCCCTTGGGCAGCTTCAGCGCACCGCCATACAACTGGTCGCCGATGATCGGATGACGCAGGTGTGCCATGTGCACGCGGATCTGGTGGGTACGGCCGGTTTCCAGGCGGCATTCCAGCGCGGTGTGCGCACGGAAACGCTCGCGCAGGCGGTAATGGGTGATCGCTTCCTTGCCGTCTTCGCGCACCGCCATGCGGATGCGGTCGCGCGGGTGGCGGTCGATACCGGCGGTGGCGGTACCGCCGGAGACCAGCGCACCCACCACCACGGCCAGGTACTGGCGGTGCACTTCACGCGCGGAGAGCTGCTCGACCAGCGCGGTCTGCGCCTGGATCGTGCGGGCGATCACCATGACACCGCTGGTGTCCTTGTCCAGGCGGTGCACGATGCCCGCGCGCGGCAGCACCGACAGCGACGGGTCGCGGAACAGCAGCGCATTAACCAGGGTGCCGGTCGGGTTGCCCGCGCCCGGGTGGACCACCAGGCCGACCGGCTTGTTGATCACGAACACATGCTCGTCCTCGTACAGGACCTCCAGCGGGATGTCCTCCGGCTCGGCATGGGTCTGGGTGTCGAGCACGACATGCAGGCTGGCCACCTCGCCACCGCGCACGGGGTCGCGCCCGCGCACGGTGTCGCCGTCCAGCAGGACGTCGCCGGACTTGATCCACTCGGTCAGCTTGGACCGGGAGAATTCGGGGAACAGCTCGGCCAGGACCGCGTCAAAACGCCGGCCGGCGGCGGTATCGGGCACGATGGCCTGGCGGGGGGAATCGGAATCAGCAGGGGTATCGGACATGGGGGCACACCGCAATAGGGACAATTTTGGGGTCCGGGCGACCAGTTTCAGTCGCGGGACAGGCCACTAGGCTATCATCGACCCTTCGTATTCCAGCCGCGTCCCGCCCTGACCCCATGATCCGACGCTCCGTTATGCTGTCCGCGCCCGTCCGCCTCGCCGCCCTGATGCTGGTGCTGCTCTTCGTCGCCACCGGCTGTCACCGCGGTACCAAGGGCAAGAATCCGGATGAAGGCCTGCCGGTCGAAACGCTCTACGAGAAGAGCCACAAGCTCATGGAAGGGGGGAACTGGAGCGGTGCCGAAGCCAGCTTCCGCCGCCTGGTAGCCCAGTACCCGTATGGCCCGTACACCGAACAGGCCATGATCGAAAGCGCCTACGCGCAGTACAAGGCCGGCAAGCACGATGACGCGGTGTCCAGCGTGGACCGCTTCATCCGTACCTACCCGACCCACCGCAACATCGCCTACATGTACTACCTGCGCGGCCTGGCCAATGGCAATCGCGACACGGTCTTCCTGCGCCGCGTCTGGTCGCTGGACCCGAGCCGCCGCGACCTGTCGAGCCCGCGCCAGGCCTATGCCGATTTCACCATCGTCACCGAGCGCTACCCCAACAGCCGCTACGCCGCCGATGCGCGCCAGCGGATGATCGCCCTGCGCGACGTGTTCGCCCAGTACGAGCTGGACAACGCCCTGTACTACCTGCGCCGCGAGGCGTACGTCTCGGCCGCCGGCCGCGCCAACTTCCTGCTGGAGAACTACCCGCAGAGCGCGTTCCAGTACGACGCCGTGGCCGCCCTGGGCGAGGCCTACACCCACCTGGGCAACAAGACCCTGGCCGACGATGCCCGCCGCGTGCTCGAGCTGAACCAGCCCGACCACCCGTGGCTGCAGGGCAAGTGGCCGAAGTACCCGTGGATGGTCCGCAAGCTGAACCCGTTTGCCGGCGAGAAGTCCGCCAGTACCGGTGAACGCAACGCCACGATGAACCGCAAATAATAGAAAAGGCCCCGAAAGGGGCCTTTTTTATTACCCGGTGGCGACGCCGACGAGGTGTCGCGGCAGCGACGCCAGTAGCGCCGACCGTTGGTCGGCTGCTCTCCGCACCCCGGGCGCCCTTCCCCGGCCGCCCTTCGACGCCCGCTCCACGCCCCACGCCCCCGGCGCCTACCAACGGTCGGCACCTACCGGCTTGGCGCCTACCCCTTGTACCCATTGCTGATCGGATACCGGCGCTCACGCCCGAAAGCGCGGCGCGAGACCTTCGGCCCCGGGGCCGCCTGGTGGCGCTTCCACTCGCTGGTGCGCACCAGGCGCAGCACACGGTCCACCACCTCGGCGGCGTACCCGGCGGCCACGATCTCCTCGCGCGACTGCTCCTGGTCCACGTAGCGGTACAGGATGCCGTCCAGCACGTCGTAGGCCGGCAGCGAGTCCTGGTCGGTCTGGTTGGCGCGCAGTTCGGCCGAGGGCGGGCGGGAAATCACCGCCGGCGGGATCACCGGGGCGCCGCCCACGGTATTGCGCCACTTGGAGAGCCCGAACACCTCCGTCTTGTACAGGTCCTTGAGCGGGGCATAGCCGCCGCACATGTCCCCGTAGATGGTGGCGTAGCCCACCGCGTACTCGCTCTTGTTGCCGGTGGTCAGCAGCAGCCCGCCGAACTTGTTGGAGAGCGCCATCAGGATCACGCCACGGCTGCGCGACTGCAGGTTCTCTTCGGTCACATCCGCGGCCTGCCCCTCGAACATCGGGCCGAGCGCGGCCATCAGGCCCTCGAACACCGGCTCGATCGAGACCGCCTCCAGCGTCACACCCAGCGCGCGGCACTGCTCGGCCGCCAGGTCGTTGGACATGTCCGCCGTGTAGCGCGACGGCAGCCGCACCGCGGTGACATTGGCCGCGCCCAGCGCGTCCACCGCCATGGCCAGCACCAGCGCCGAATCGATACCGCCGGACAGGCCCAGCCAGACCTTCTTGAAGCCGTTCTTGCGGCAGTAGTCCTGGATGCCGCGGGTCACCGCACGCCAGGCCAGCGCGTCCATGCTCTCGTCGCCATCGTCGATCCACTCGCGCGGCAGGAAGCGGCGGGTGCCGGCGTCGTAATCCACCACCAGCCACTGGTCGGTGAAAGCTGCCGCGGCCGGGTGCACCGTGCCGTCGCCGTCAGCGACCACCGAGGCGCCATCGAACACCAGTGCGTCCTGCCCCCCCACCACATTGAGGTAGGCGATCGCCGCCCCGCTCTCACGGGTCCGCTCAGCCAGCAGCGCGTCGCGCTGGGCGTGCTTGCCGCGCTCGTAGGGGGAGGCATTGGGCACCACCACCAGCTGCGCGCCCGCACGGACGGTGTCTGCCAGCGGCTCGGCGAACCACAGGTCTTCGCAGACCAGCACGCCGACCGGCACGCCCTTCAGCTCGAACACGCAGCTGCCGCCGTCCGGGTCGACATCGAAGTAACGGCGCTCATCGAACACCGCGTAGTTGGGCAGCTCGCGCTTGCGATAGGTGTGTTCGACCTTGCCATCGCGCAGCACGCTGGCCGCGTTGTAGACCACCGCGCCAGCGGCCTGCGGCCAACCGACCACCGCGGCGATGCCGGTGGTGGCGGCGGCGATGCGCGCCAGCGCCTGCTGGCAGTCGTAGAGGAAGCCCGGGCGCAGCAGCAGATCCTCCGGCGGGTAGCCGCTGATCGCCAGCTCCGGGAACACCACCAGCTCGGCACCGTACTCATCGCGCGCCTCGGCGATCATCGCGATGATGTTGTCGGTGTTCTGCGCCACCGCGCCAACCGGGAAATCGAACTGCGCCAGGGCAATGCGGAGCGACGTCATGGGGTTCCAGCCTGTAGGTGTACTGCGCTCATTGTAGTGCCGGCTGCTGGCCGGCAACCACGCGCGCGTGCGGCGTCATGCGCAGCCGGCCAGCGGCCGGCGCTGCGCAGATCGGGCGATGACCGTTTGGCGATCGCGCCAACGCAGAAGGCCGCCCGGAGGCGGCCTTCTGTTTTACGCAGCCGACCAACGGTCGGCTCTACCGGACGTCGGCCGCGGATGCGGCCGGCGTCTTATTTCACCAGCTTGGCGATGGCAGCGCCCAGATCGCCCGGCGAACGGACGGTCACAACGCCAGCAGCTTCCATGGCGGCAAACTTGCCTTCCGCGGTGCCCTTGCCGCCCGATGCGATCGCACCGGCGTGGCCCATGCGCTTGCCGGCCGGAGCCGAGGCGCCCGCGATGAAACCGACGACCGGCTTCTTCACGTGGTTCTTGATGTACTCGGCACCGGCTTCTTCAGCGTCGCCGCCGATTTCGCCGACCATGATGATGCCTTCGGTCTGCGGATCTTCGTTGAACAGCTTCAGGCAGTCGACGAAGTTCAGGCCGTTGATCGGGTCACCACCGATACCGATGCAGGTGGACTGGCCCAGGCCGACTTCGGTGGTCTGCTTGACCGCTTCATAGGTCAGGGTGCCCGAACGCGACACGATGCCGATCTTGCCCGGCTGGTGGATGTGGCCCGGCATGATGCCGATCTTGCACTCACCCGGGGTGATGACGCCCGGGCAGTTCGGCCCGATCAGCACGGTGTCCGGATGCGAACGGGTCAGCACGTTCTTGACGCGCAGCATGTCCAGCACCGGAATGCCTTCGGTGATGCACACGATGACCTGGATGCCAGCAGCAGCGGCTTCCAGGATCGCATCAGCCGCGTACGGCGGCGGCACGTAGATGACCGAGGCATTGGCGCCGGTGCTCTGCACGGCGTCGGCAACGGTGTTGAAGACCGGCAGGTCGATGTGGGTGGTGCCGCCCTTGCCGGGGGTCACGCCGCCAACAACCTGGGTGCCGTACTCGATCATCTGAGTGGCGTGGAAGGTGCCCTGCTGGCCGGTGAAGCCCTGCACGATCACCTTGGTGTTCTTGTTAATCAAAACAGACATGGGAATTCCTTGGTGTCGGTATCAGGCGGCGTTCTTGACAGCTTCGACGATCTTCTTGGCACCGTCGTTGATGTTGTCAGCCGGGATGATGGCCATGCCGCTGTCGCGCAGCAGCTGCTTGCCTTCTTCCACGTTGGTGCCTTCCAGGCGCACCACGACCGGAACCTTGACGCCCACTTCCTTCACAGCGGCGATGATGCCTTCGGCAATCATGTCGCAGCGGACGATGCCGCCGAAGATGTTGACGAAGATGCCTTCGACCTTGTCCGAGGACAGGATCAGCTTGAACGCTTCGATGACGCGCTGCTTGTTGGCACCGCCGCCCACGTCCAGGAAGTTCGCCGGCTCGCCGCCGTTGAGCTTGATGACGTCCATGGTGGCCATGGCCAGGCCGGCGCCGTTGACCATGCAGCCGATGTTGCCGTCCATGGTGACGTAGTTGATGTCCAGCTCCGAAGCGATCACTTCGGTCGGATCTTCCTGGGTCTTGTCGCGCATGGCGACCAGCGCCTTCTGACGGAACGCGGCGTTGTCGTCGCTGTCGAACTTGCCGTCCAGCGCGTACAGGTTGCCGTCGTCCAGGATGGCCAGCGGGTTGATTTCAACCAGGGCCAGGTCCTTTTCGTTGAACAGGCGGTACAGGTTCACCATGATGTTGGCGAACTGGCCGGCCTGCTTGGCGGTCAGGCCCAGCTTGAAGCCGAAATCACGGCCGTGGTAACCCTGCACGCCTTCAACGAAATCGACGTTGAGCGAGTGGATCAGCTCCGGGGTTTCAGCGGCGACCTGCTCGATCTCCACGCCGCCTTCCGAAGAGGCGATGTAGGTGATGGTCTTGGTGCCACGGTCAACCAGCACCGACAGGTACAGTTCCTTGACGATCTCACCGGCGGTGGTCACCAGCACCAGGTTGACCGGCAGTTCAACGCCGGCGGTCTGGTAGGTGGCCATCTTGGTGCCGAGCATCTTGGCCGCAGCGGCCTTCACGTCGTCGGTGGTCTTGCAGAACTTGACGCCGCCAGCCTTGCCGCGGCCGCCAGCGTGGATCTGCGCCTTGACCATCCAGGGGCCCTGGCCCAGGGCGTTGGCAGCTTCAACCGCTTCGTCCGGGGTAGCCGCGACCTTGCCGGCCGGAACGGGAATGCCGTACTCGGCAAGCAGCTGTTTTGACTGGTATTCGTGGAAATTCATGCGTCACCGTGGGAATAGGAACGACCGCACGCATCTCCAAGGCTCCCTCACGGGGGCGCCGGTAAGGACCGCGGCGGGCCCACTATTGTGGACGACCCGGCGCGCAGGCGCAAAGAAGTCAGTCCCAGGACACGCGCGGGGAGCCGTTTCCGGCGCAATTTCAGACAGTTGCGGAAGGTGCCGGAAACAGCCGCCCGGGCCCCTTCCGGCACGGCCGCGCAGCTGAGCCGCACCCGCGCACCGCCCGGCCTTCACACGCCCCGCCCCGGCCGCCCGCCCCCAAACCCGGCTGGACCCCCTACACTGCCCCCATGCCAGAAGGGGAGTTCCGGCGTGTCACCCAGTGCTTCATTGATCGACCGCATCGAATCGATACCGCGGCGCGAGCTGTATTTCTTCGCGCTGTACCGCCTGCTGATGGCCACCGTCATCGGCGCGCTGCTGTTCAGCCCGTTGAGCGGGCTGGTCGGCACCGCTGACCACCCCAGGCTGGCGACCATCGTGGCCAGCGGCTACCTGGTGGTGGCCGTGCTGGTGTTGCTGTTCGGGCGCAACGAGCGCTGGCTGCGCACCATCGTGGTGTGGAGCGTGGCCGCCGACATCATCGCCGCCACCCTGCTCGCCCACGCGCTGCCCGGGGCCAGCGCGGGCATCTCGATGTCGCTGCTGTTCAACATCGCCGCCGCCGCGACCCTGCTGCCGCTGAGCATGGGGCTGGGCCTGGCCACTGCCGCCAGCGCGGCCACCGCCGGCGAATACCTCTGGAAGCAGCTCGAGGGCGGCGACCCGACCCGCACCCTGGCCGAGCTGGCCATGTTCGTCACCAGCTACCTGGCCATCGCCTTCATCAGCTACCAGGTCGGCAACCGCGCCCGCATGAACCAGCAGCTGGCCAACCAGCGCGGCGATGAAGTGGCCAACCTGTTCCAGATCAACGAGCTGATCATCCGCCGCATGCGCACCGGCGTGATCGTGGTGGACGGCGCCAACCGCATCACCCTGGCCAACGAGGCTGCCTCCACGCTGCTCGGCGATGCCGACGGCAACAGTGGCAGCGGCAAGCTGGAACTGGGCAGTGCCGCGCCGGAGCTGAGCCGCCGGCTGCTGCGCTGGCGCAATGGCTGGACCAACGAAGAAATGCCGCTGCAGCTTTCGCCGGACCAGCCCGAAGTGCAGCCACGCTTTGCCCGCCTGCTGGCCGGCAGCGACCTCACCCTGGTGTTCCTGGATGACTCCACCGTGGTCTCGCGGCGTGCCGAGTCCTTGACGCTCTCGGCGATGGGGCGCTTCTCGGCCAGCCTGGCCCATGAGATCCGCAACCCGCTGGCAGCGATCAACTACGCCGCCCAGCTGCTGGAAGAATCCACCGATATCGGCGACACCGACCGCCGCCTGCTGCAGATCATCAACCAGCAATGCCAGCGCACCAACGGCATCGTCGAAAGCGTGCTCGGGCTGGCGCGGCGCGAGCGTGCCAATCCGGAGAACGTGGATCTGGCCGCGTTCGTGCGCCGCTTCGTGCTCGAGTACAAGCAGGGCCTGTCGCTGGAAACCGACAGCGTGGAGCCGATCATCAGCGAGACCTCGGTGCACGCCCTGGTCGACCCGCGCCACCTGCATCAGATCCTCACCGTGCTGGTGCACAACGCACTCAAGTACGGCCGCGTGGCCGAGGAACCGGCGCGCGTGCGGCTGCGCGTGGCGCGCCAGGACCGCACCGCCATCATCGATGTGATGGACCGCGGCCCCGGCATTCCCGAGACCGTCGCCAGCCAGCTGTTCCGCCCGTTCTTCACCACCTCCGAGCACGGCACCGGGCTGGGCCTGTATATCGCCCGCGAACTGTGCCGCGCCAACCAGGCACGGCTGGAGTACGTCTCGGTGCCCGCCGGTGGCGCCTGTTTCCGGCTGGTGCTGGCCGGCCCGCACACGATGATGGCCGGATGAGCAGCGCACACCCGCACGCCACCGTCAAACATTTGTCGCCAACGACCGCCCTCGGCTATCTTCCTTCCTTATGAATGACACCCGCAGCGCCCTCGTCGTCGATGACGAGCGTGACATCCGCGAACTGCTGGTACTGACCCTGGGCCGCATGGGCCTGCGCATCAGCACCGCGGCCAACCTCGCCGAAGCCCGTGAACTGCTGGCCAGCAATCCGTACGACCTGTGCATCACCGACATGCGCCTGCCCGATGGCAACGGCATAGAACTGGTCACCGAGATCGCCCAGCACTACCCGCGCACGCCGGTGGCGATGATCACCGCGTTCGGCAGCATGGACCTGGCGGTGGAAGCGCTGAAGGCCGGCGCCTTCGATTTCGTCAGCAAGCCGGTGGACATCTCGGTGCTGCGCGGCCTGGTCAAGCACGCGCTGGAGCTCAACAACACCGAACGCGCCGCGCCCGCACCGCTCGCCCCGGAGCAGGCTGCACGCCTGCTCGGCGATTCGCCTTCGATGGATGTGCTGCGTGCCACCATCGGAAAGGTCGCGCGCAGCCAGGCGCCGGTCTACATCCTCGGCGAATCCGGCGTCGGCAAGGAGCTGGTCGCGCGTACCATCCACGCGCAGAGCGCCCGGGCGCCCGGTGCCTTCGTGCCGGTCAACTGCGGCGCGATTCCGTCCGAACTGATGGAAAGCGAGTTCTTCGGCCACAAGAAGGGCAGCTTCAGTGGCGCGCATGCGGACAAGCCCGGCCTGTTCCAGGCCGCGCACGGCGGCACCCTGTTCCTGGATGAAGTGGCCGAGCTGCCGCTGCAGATGCAGGTCAAGCTGCTGCGCGCGATCCAGGAAAAGTCGATCCGCCCGGTCGGTGCCGCCACCGAGGTGCCAGTCGACGTGCGCATCCTTTCGGCCACGCACAAGGACCTGGGCGAGCTGGTCGAAGACGGCCGCTTCCGCCACGACCTGTACTACCGCATCAACGTGATTGAACTGCGCGTGCCGCCGCTGCGCGAGCGCCGCAGCGACCTGCCCGCGCTGGCCGCCTCGATCCTGGCCCGGCTGGCCCGCACCCATGGCCGCCCGACCCCGCTGCTGGCGCCCTCGGCGCTGGAAGCCCTGGCCCAGTACCACTTCCCCGGCAACGTGCGCGAACTGGAAAACATCCTCGAGCGCGCGCTTGCCCTGGCCGAAGAAGACCGCATCGGCGCCAGCGACCTGCGCCTGCCCCAGCATGCCCCGCGCTTCGGGGGCGGCAATGCGCCGCCCACCCAGGAGGAAGCGGTGGTCGATCTGCCGGCCGGCAACGGCGCCCTGCCCTCCTACATCGAGCAGATGGAACGCACCGCGATCCAGAAGGCGCTGGAAGAAAACCGCTGGAACAAGACGCGCACGGCTGCACAGCTGGGCATCACCTTCCGGGCGTTGCGCTACAAGCTGAAAAAGCTGGGGATGGAGTAGAAACAAAAAGGCCCGCTTGCGCGGGCCTTTTCTCATCTGCGGACGCCGATCAATCCTTGGTGACGCGGTTGATCTCGGCCAGCCCGGTCACCCCGGCCGCGGCCTTGATCAGCGCGGACTGGCGCAGATCATTCACCCCGGCCAGCTGCGCGGCCTCGGCGATCTGCAGCGCATTGCCACCGGCCAGCACGATGGTGGAGATCTCATCGGTCATCGGCATCACCTGATACAGACCGGTACGGCCCTTGTAGCCCTCGGTGCACTCATCGCAGCCAACCGGCTCGAACAGCTTGATCCCCGCATCCAGCTGGGCCTGGGTGAAGCCTTCGGCCAGCAGCGCATTGGCCGGCAGTTCCACCGGGCGCTTGCAGTGGTTGCACAGCCTGCGCGCCAGGCGCTGGGCGATCACCAACGTCACCGAGCTGGTGATGTTGTACGGCGCGATGCCCATGTTCATCAGGCGCGCGATGGTCTGCGGCGCATCGTTGGTATGCAGCGTGGAGAGCACCATGTGGCCCGTCTGCGCCGCCTTGATCGCGATCTCGGCCGTTTCCAGGTCACGGATCTCGCCGACCATGATGATGTCCGGATCCTGGCGCAGGAACGAGCGCAGCGCCGCGGCGAAGGTCATGCCGCGCTTGACGTTCTGCTGCACCTGGTTGACGCCGGGCAGGCGGATTTCCACCGGATCCTCAGCCGTGGAGATGTTGCGCGTTTCATCGTTGAGGATGCCCAGCGCGGTATACAGCGAGACCGTCTTGCCCGAACCGGTCGGGCCGGTGACCAGCACCATGCCATACGGCTTGTGGATCGCATCCAGGAACAGCTTCTGCTGCGCCGGCTCGTAACCGAGCTTGTCGATGCCCAACTTGGCCGCGCTGCCATCGAGAATACGCAGCACCACCTTCTCGCCGAACAGGGTCGGCAGGGTGCTGACGCGGAAGTCGATCTGGCGCGTCTTGGAGAGGTTGAGCTTGATACGCCCATCCTGCGGCACGCGCTTCTCGGCGATATCCAGCTGCGCCATCACCTTCAGGCGCGCGGCAATGCGCTGATTGAGCTTGACCGGGGCCTTGGCCACGTTCTTGAGCAGACCATCGATGCGCAGGCGCACGCGGTAGTCGTCTTCGTAGGGTTCGAAGTGGATGTCCGAGGCGCCTTTGCGGATGGCGTCTACGAGGACTTTATTGACGAACTTTACGACCGGGGTGTCGTCGCCTTTGACGTCGACGCCGGAGTCGATGGAGCCGCCCTCTTCGTCTCCTGCGGAGACGTCCAGATCTCCCATCTCGTCGTCACCGCCGAGCGCCGAGCCCAGCGTGTCCTGCTTGGACTGCCACTGCTCCAACGTGCGACGAATCTGGTCTTCATCCACCAGGATCGGCTCCACCACCAGATTGGTGTGGAACTTGATTTCGTCCAGCGAGTGGGTGGGGTTGCTGGTGCCTATGAAGAGTTTTCCGCCACGCTTGAACAGCGGTAACACGTGGTGCTTTCGCAGTAGTTCCTCGCTGACCAAACCCATGGCGTTCTGGTTGTTGTCGAACGCCGAAACATCGAGCAGGGGCATGCCGAACTCAACAGCATTTGCAGCTGCAAGCTGTGCACCCGAAACAATTTTTTTCTGCGCGAACCACTGGGGAAGCGGCAATCTCGCAGCCGTCGCTTGAGTCATTGCCTCGCGCGCGACTGCCTCTTCAAGTGCGCCATCTTGGACAAGACGACGGGCAATCCCAGTAATTCCCACCAAGTTTGCAGCAGTGTTAACTGAGGCGCTCATATGCGGCACTCCAAAGTAACGAAGATTTTTTAGTCAACGAGCGCAGGAATTCAAGCAGAAGATATAGGAGCGCCCGTATCAGTGTGGCGCTGAAGATCACTCATAAATGCATAACCGCACTCGATCGTTGCGTCATTATCGTTACTCTGTCATACCATGGCCTTCAAATCATCTTCATACAACCAATTGGACAAAACAAAAGGCCCCCTCTTACAACATGAGGGGGCCTTCTAGTGCTTGAGTGCAGGCAGCCTATTAGGCACCTTCAACTCTATTAATTGACAGCTTAAGCACCACCGCCATCGCGGAAATTCGAGGGGACAAACTTTGCAGCACAGCCAGCATGCGTACCAACCCACTCAGTGATTTCATTGGTGGTCTCATTGACCGTCGGGGTAAGCGTCAATTCACACTCAGCTGCCGTAGCGCCAGTGTCCTGAGTCGTGACCGTGATAGCGCCATCGGTGCCACTGATTGCCAGATGATCGACGTACTTACTGATGTCAGCAGTAGCCTCGTTGCACCCTGCCTCAGCCAAGGTTGTGGGAAGCGCGTTGGTGGCGGAGAAATATTCCGTCACGGACGTCTTGCATGCGCTCAGAGCCATGACCGACTCGCTGACCTTTGCGCGAATGGTGTAGTCGCGGTATGCCGGCAGCGCAATGGCCGCCAAGATGGCGATGATCGCCACAACGATCATCAGTTCGATCAGGGTAAAGCCCTGCTGCTTCTTCATGAGTACATCCCCTAGAGGTAGAAATATAGATAGGGCACTGGGCCGTTGCCTGACCGGCGGACCGGGTGAGCTAGGCGGGCGCCCGTGCGAGTGGATCGAAGCAGGTTGCGTGCCAACAGTGCCAGCAATGCTCCCCAGCATTCCCCGGCGCAATGATGGCACTAATCTTCAGGATTGGAACCCCCCGCACAACAAATTGCGACGCATCCGGCAATGTGACCTGTTGCGTCACCTTTTGACACCCCCGGTCTGGACCGGTTGCCCCAGCCGGACGCCCGGCAGGACTGCCAACGCTTCCCGGAACCGGCTACCATGCGGCGAGATAGCCCGCCTGGGGATGGTGTGGCTGGGGAGCCCTGTATGTCTGTCAGCCGTAGCGCGATCAAGAAAGAGCCCGTGGCGCGTAGCACCATGGAGTTGAAGCCGTTTGTCTGGGAGGGGACCGACAAGCGAGGTGTCAAGATGAAGGGCGAACAGCCCGCCAAGAACGCCAACCTGCTTCGCGCGGAACTGCGCCGGCAGGGAATCATGCCTAGCGTGGTCAAGCCCAAACCGAAACCTATATTTGGTGCTGCGGGCTCAGCGATTGGCTCGAAGGACATCGCGTTTTTCAGCCGCCAAATGGCAATCATGATGAAATCGGGCGTACCGATCGTCAGCTCCCTGGAGATCATCGGCAGCGGACACAAAAACCCGCGAATGCGCAAGCTGGTCGACTCAGTTCGCACGGACATCGAAGGCGGCTCTTCGCTTTACGAGGCGATCAGCCGCCATCCAGTCCAGTTCGACGAGCTCTATCGCAACCTGGTTCGCGCAGGTGAAGGCGCTGGCGTGCTTGAGACCGTACTGGATACGATTGCAACCTATAAAGAGAACATCGAAGGCCTGAAGGGCAAGATCAAGAAGGCCTTGTTCTATCCGGCCATGATCATCGCCGTAGCGGTAATCGTAAGTGCGATCCTTCTGCTGTTCGTCGTGCCGCAGTTCGAAGAGGTGTTCAAGAGCTTCGGCGCTGAACTCCCTGCTTTCACGCAGATGATCGTGGCGGCCTCACGCTTCATGGTGTCGTACTGGTGGGTCATGCTCGCCGTTGTACTGATCTCCATATTTGGCTTCATCTACGCCTACAAACGCTCACCAACGATGCAGCACACGATGGATCGCTGGATCCTCAAGGTGCCGGTCATCGGCCAGATCATGAACAATAGTGCGATCGCCCGCTTCGCCCGGACCACGGCCGTCACCTTCAAGGCCGGCGTACCACTGGTGGAAGCGCTGGGCATCGTGGCAGGCGCTACGGGCAACAAGGTCTACGAGGAGAAGGTCCTGCGCATGCGCGATGACGTGTCGGTCGGCTATCCGGTCAACATGGCGATGAAACAGGTCAACCTGTTCCCGCACATGGTGGTGCAGATGACCGCCATCGGCGAAGAGGCCGGCGCGCTGGACACCATGTTGTTCAAGGTGGCCGAGTATTATGAGCAGGAGGTCAACAATGCCGTGGACGCCCTGAGCAGCCTGCTGGAACCGATGATCATGGTGTTCATTGGTACCATCGTCGGCGGCATGGTAATCGGCATGTACCTGCCCATCTTCAAACTCGGCGCGGTAGTTGGATAACTAATCAATGGCATTTCTCGACCAGCATCCCGGTCTCGGCTACCCCGCCGCGGTCGGACTGGGACTGCTGATCGGCAGTTTCCTCAACGTGGTGATCCTGCGCCTGCCCAAGCGGCTGGAGTGGGAGTGGAAGCGCGATGCGCGCGAGGTGCTGGAAGAGCCGGACATCTATGAGCCGCCACCACCGGGCATCGTGGTGGAGCCCTCGCACTGCCCGCACTGCAAGCACAAGCTGTCCTGGTACGAGAACATCCCGCTGTTCAGCTGGCTGGCCCTTCGCGGCAAGTGCCGGCATTGCCATGCCCCGATCTCGATCCAGTACCCGCTGGTGGAGCTGCTCACCGCCGCGCTGGTGGCCGCCAGCGTCTGGCAGTTCGGGTTCGGCTGGCAGGGTTTCGGTGCGATCGTGCTGAGCTGCTTCCTGATGGCGCTGTCCGGCATCGACCTGCGTACCCAGTTGCTGCCCGACCAGCTCACCCTGCCCTTGATGTGGCTGGGCCTGATCGCGGCCAGCGACAATCTCTATATGCCCGCCAAGCCCGCGCTGCTGGGTGCGCTGGCCGGCTATCTGTCGCTGTGGTCGGTGTGGTGGCTGTTCAAGCAGCTCACCGGCAAGGAAGGCATGGGCCACGGCGATTTCAAGCTGCTGGCGGCCCTGGGCGCCTGGTGCGGGCTCAAGGGCATCCTGCCGATCATCCTGCTGTCCTCCGTGGTGGGCGCGATCATCGGCTCGATCTGGCTGTACTCGCGCGGCCGCGACCGTGCCACGCCGATTCCGTTCGGGCCCTACCTGGCCATCGCCGGCTGGATCGTGTTCATGTGGGGCGAGCCGTTGATCGACGGCTACCTGAGCTACGCCGGCCTGCGTTGAGGGCCGCGCGATGAGCCGCTTCGTGATCGGGCTGACCGGCGGCATTGCCGCCGGCAAGAGCGAGGTCAGCCGCCGCTTCGAGGCGCTGGGCATTACCGTGGCCGACGCCGATCTGGCCGCCCGCGCCGTGGTGGCACCGGGCAGCGAGGGCCTGGCGCGGATTGCCGCCCACTTCGGCAAGGACATCCTGCTGGCCGATGGCCAGCTGGACCGTGCTGCGCTGCGGGCCCGCATCTTCGCGTCGGCGCAGGAGCGCCAGGCGCTGGAGGCGATCACCCATCCGGCGATCCGGCAGTTGCTGCGCGAAACCTGCGAGCAGGCTGAAGGGCCGTATGCGATCGCGGCGATTCCGCTGCTTACCGAGGCTGGCGGCCGCCAGCAATACCCCTGGCTGGACCGGATCCTGGTGGTGGACGTGCCGGTAGCCATGCAGCACGCGCGGCTGATGCAGCGCGATGGCATCGATACCGCCCTGGCCGACCGCATGATCGCCGCCCAGGCCAGCCGCGAGGCGCGCCTGGTATTGGCCGATGACGTGGTGGTCAATGATGGCCACCCGGACCACCTGCAGGCGCATGTGGAGCGGCTGGATCACGCCTATCGGGCGTTGGCGGCGCGGTAGAGCTGGGGGAGGAGCCGACCAACGGTCGGCTCTGCCGTGTCAGGCGGGCGAGAAGGTCAGCGTGGCGATCACGCCGCGCCCGGCGCCTGGCCGCACGTTGACCTGCCAGCCATAGAGGTCGCACAGGCGGCTGACGATGGACAGGCCGATGCCGCCGCCCTGCGAGTGCCCCGCATGCGTGCCGCGGTAGCCACGCTGGAACAGCTTGGCCGCATCTTCCTCGCTCAGGCCAGGGCCGCTGTCGATCACTTCGACTGCGTTGTTGCCCACGCGCACGCGCACCGCGCCTTCCTTGGAATACTTCACGGCATTGCCGATCAGGTTGCCCAACGCGACCGAGAGGGCCGATTCCGGCGCATCGATCACCAGGTCGTGGTTGCCTTCCAGGATCAGTTCCAGCGGTTTGCCGCCGAGCTGGGCACGGTGCGAATCCAGAAGCTGCTCGGAGACCCGGGCGACATTGCTGCTGCCCTGCCCGCGCTCATTGCGCGAGAGCAGCAACAGCGCACCGATCAGGTCGGTGCATTGCTGCTCGGCGCGCTGGATGCGCTGCAGGCGCTGCAGCACTTTGGGATCGAGATCCGGGCGTGTCAGCAGCAGCTCGGTGGCGCCGCGGATCACCGCCAGCGGCGTGCGCAGCTCGTGGCTGACGTCCGCGTTGAACTCGCGGTCGCGCTGTACGACCTCGGTGAGGCGCGCGGAGTAGTCATCCAGCGCCTGGGCGAGCTGGCCCACTTCATCGTCCGGGAAGCGCGGTGCCAGCGGCTCGGGCTCGCTGGTGCCACCGCGATACGCACGCAGGCGAGCGGCCAGGTCCGACACAGGCTTCATCACCTTGGAGGCGGACCACCAGCCCAGCACGAGGGACAGGGCACTGAATACCAGCACCGAAATCCACAGCGCGCGCTTGAGCTGGACCTCCCCGCGGGTGGCCTCGGTCATGTCATAGGCAAGGAAGAACCAGGCATCGTCAGCTTTGCGGACCGCCAATTTGTAGGCGTAAGGCCTGCCCTCTTCGTCCAGGCCGCTCACGTTGTGGTTGCCGTTTGGCAATGCCGCCCATTCCGCCCGTTCTACCCGTACACGGTCCAGCATTTCGCGCGGATACGCGAAGGCCCGCATCTGCTGCACAGGCAGATCCGGGTTACGGGTACGGTCGGAATAGAAGCGCTTGGCGAACTCATCGATATTGCGGTTCATCACGTCTTCGACGAGCTGGTTCTCCACACGGGCACGCGCCCAATTGGTGGCGAACGCAAACAGCGTGGTCAGGCAGAAGCCCAACAGCACGAACGAGACGATGATGCGGCTGCGCAGCCGTCGCCGGTATGGCGCGCGGCGACGCTCCCCCTTGCCCGTCACCGGATCAGGCTTCCGGCGCGGCGATGCGGTATCCGATGCCATGGCGGGTCTGGATCATCGGCACTTCGAAGGGCTTGTCGACTACGGCG
Organism: Stenotrophomonas sp. PUT21; assembly: GCF_052232875.1. Lineage (NCBI taxonomy): Bacteria > Pseudomonadati > Pseudomonadota > Gammaproteobacteria > Lysobacterales > Lysobacteraceae > Stenotrophomonas > Stenotrophomonas sp. PUT21. The sequence goes on from NZ_CP197645.1 coordinate 3,043,822, forward strand.
CGCAGGCCATGGATGTGCACGCGCAGGGAGTCCGAATCCGGGAGCTCTTCGCCCCAGACGCGGGTTTCCAGTTCCTGGCGGGTGACGACGGCCGGTGCGGCCTCCATCAGCGCCTGCAGGATCTTCAGTGCGGTCGGGTTGAGCTGCAGCAGTTTGCCCTGCCGGCGCACTTCCAGCGTATCCAGGTTGTATTCCAGATCGCCGGTTTCCAGCACGCGGGTCTGCACGCCCTTGCCGCGACGCGACAGGGCGTTCAGACGCACCTCGACCTCCTGCAGCGCGAACGGCTTGATCAGGTAGTCATCGGCACCGGAATCGAAGCCGGCCAGTTTGTTATCCAGGGAATCGCGAGCCGTCAGCATCAGCACCGGGGTCTGCTTGCGTGCTTCATTGCGAAGCTTGCGGCAGACCTCGATCCCATCCATGCCGGGCAGGTTGAGATCCAGCACGATCGCGTCGAACTCATGGACGACCGCCAGGTGCAGGCCGGTGACGCCATCGGCCGCGAAGTCCACGGTGTGCCCGCGGTCCTCGAGGTAGTCGCCCAGGTTGGCGGCAATGTCGCTGTTGTCTTCGATTACAAGGATTCGCACTGTGACCTCTAGTTGGAGAAACGACCAACGCGCTGCGCTTGGTCCATGCTGCTCTGGGACGTGTTCTTGATCCGTTCCCGCTGGGCGACCGTCATGCACTGCGTCTGCGGCATGTTGGAGCCCACCACGCGCTCACGCCTGCATATTAGACGGCTATCTTCGCGCGCCTGTGTCAAAACGGTGTTCACCACCTGCTGGTCGTTGAACAGTTCGGTGCGGCTGGCCGCAGACAAGGAACCCTCGCCGCCGCTCCGCTCGATGATGCCACGCATGTGCCCCAAGGCCTGCCGGACCCGGCTGCGCTGATCCACGGTGATTTCCGAGTAGGTCTCACCGTTGCTCAAGTCTGCTTCGATCTTGGTGATCTGTTCAGCCATCGGCTTGCCGGGCTCAAAGATTTCCTTGTTCTTCGGCGCCGCGGCGGCGCTTCCCATTGCCAGTGCCAGTGCTGCGGCCGCCATGGCCATCGTCAAACGCTTCATGTCGAGCTGATCCGTGCTTTGAAGTGAACGCCGAATGTATGCCGGGCCTGCCAGTGGCAGCAAGTGCTGTTGGTCAGGGAGAAAAAGGCCCAGGCGTTTCCGCCTGGGCCTGAAGGTGTTTCCCGATTACCGATCCTGCTGAGGAGGGCAGAGCTGCGGTTCGACAGAGCCTACGCCCGGCCCGATTAAACCGATGTTAAGACCCCGGCCCGCGTTGCAAACCAGCATCAACTCTTTGTATTTGCAGGCTTTTTAAGGGATGCGACGTGATCGATGATGCGCCCGGCCAGGTCGGCCTGGCAGATCGCCTCGATGCCTTCCAGCCCCGGCGTGGAGTTGACCTCCAGCACCAGCGGGCCGCGGCTGGAGCGGATCAGGTCCACGCCGGCCACGCCCAGGCCGAGCGCCTTGGCCGAGCGCACCGCCACCAGCTGCTCGGCCCGGCTGGCCTTGGCCGCCCGGGCACTACCGCCGGCATGCAGGTTGGAGCGGAAATCGCCCTCCGGGGCCTGCCGCTGCATCGCCCCGACCACCTGATCGCCCACCACCAGGCAGCGCAGGTCGGCACCCTGCGCCTCGCCGATGAACTCCTGCATGAGGAAGTTGGCGTACAGCCCGCGCAGCGCCTCCACGATGCCGCGCGAGGCGCTGGCCTTCTCGGTCAGGATCACGCCGCGGCCCTGCGTGCCTTCGTTGAGCTTCACCACGTGTGGCGGTGGGCCCAGCATGGAGAGCAGATCGACGGTGTCGTCCGGGTTGTCACCGAACACCGTGACCGGCATGTCGATGCCCTTGGAGGCCAGGATCTGGTGGGCACGCAGCTTGTCGCGGGCGCGCAGGATCGCATCGGAGGGGTTGGGCGTACGCGCGCCCATCATCTCGAACTGGCGCAGCACGGCCGTCCCGTAGCGAGTGACCGAGGCACCGATGCGCGGGATCACCGCGTCCACCCCGGTGATCGGCCGCCCCTTGTAATGCATCGTGAAGCCATCCGCGGCGATGCGCATGTAACAGCGCAGCGGATCGAGGATGCGTACGGTATGGCCGCGCGCACGTGCAGCCTCTACCAGGCGGCGCGTGGAGTACAACTTGCTGTTGCGGGAGAGGATGGCCAGTTTCATCGCGGCGCAGGGGCTGGAAAGCGCGAAGCATAGCGTGTGGCGTGTGTGGCCGAGGTGTCAGTCCCCGCCGAAGTGGATGTACGGCGGGACCCGGCCACGCTGGTGCCAGCATGGCCTGACAGGTCCGAGCCTGATCATCGCGGATGCGGCACTGCAAGATTGAAAGGGCACCACACTGTCTGTAGCGTCAGTTGCGCCCATGGAGGGCGATCAACGGAGACATGGCATGAAGATTGGACTCAGGCTGTCTGTTGCTATTGCGGCTGTCGCGCTCACGCTGGGCATTGGCTCTGCCACTGCTCAATCGACGCCCTGTGATGCTTGTTACATCGCCTATCAAGCGTGCATGGCCAAACCAACCGGCCAAGTTCTGTGCTACGGCGCACTCTCACGGTGTTTGAAAAATTCCACCGGATGCAATCCACCCAATTGACCCCACCTGTTGCCGGCGCTCGATGTCGTGCGCTTGCAGCGTTGGGGGTTGGATAGCGGGTCGTCCTGAAGTGACGGAACGCCGGTCTCCACGAAAGCCCAGTGGATTATGGAGCGGGTGAAGGGAATCGAACCCTCGTCAGTAGCTTGGGAAGCTACAGCTCTACCATTGAGCTACACCCGCAAGGCGCGGCGTAAGTCTATTCGGGCGGGGCCCTCAAACGCAACGGGCGGCACTGGGCCGCCTGTTGTTTCACGTTTTCCGCCGCCGTGCGCGGCGCCCGCGAACGGGCACTGCGCACGTTGGATCAGAAGCTGGCGCCGAAGCTGGCGAACAGCGAGACGTCACGTGCACGCTTCTGCATCGTGGTGGTGCTCATGCCGATGTTGCTGCTCAGGCCCCACAGGTTCAGGCGCGCACCCAGCACGGCGGTGGCGTAGTTCCGGTCGAACTCCAGGCCCGGCACCTTGTACATGCCCACGTCCGGCATGGACTGCAGCCAGGCGCTGGCCTGCTTGCTGTCCTCGAACTCGTGGTCATAGGTGACCTGCACGTACGGCTTGACGTTGCCGCCATCGAAACGGGCCTGCCAGCCGACGCGGCCGACGGTCGAATCCGTGTCCTGGTCGCCGTAGCCCAGCGCCGAGGCGCTCGGGTTGGACTCGGTGTAGCCATCCAGCTTGACCTTCTGCCAGATCACGGCGGCGACCGGACCGTGGCGGAAGCCGCCCTCGGTGCCGAACTCGTAGCCGGCGTTCAACGCGGCGGTCAGGTTGCTGCCTTCCGGCGAACCCTTGTGGATGCGCGTGGCCGGGCCGAGCTGCAGCTTGCGGGTCACGTCGTAGTCCAGCCAGCTGTAGCTGAGCTGGCCGTTGACCCAGGCGCGCTCGCCGTACCAGCCGGCGAACAGGCCCAGCGTGGTGTCGGACTGGGTGAAGTCGCCCTTGTTGTTGCCGAAATCGGCGTCCATGCGGCCATAGCCAGCGAAGCCGCCGACCACCATGCCATCCCGCGCCCAGTCCACGCCGAACAGGCCGGCCGGGGCCATGCCGTCGTACAGGTCGGCGTGGGCGTAGCGCTGCATGTCGCCGCGCAGGTTGCCCCACCAGCTCAGGCCGTCGGCCGGACGGCCATCCACGTGCCAGCTGACCTGGTCAGCGCGCGAGCGGCCGATGGTCTGCGCCGAGTGGGTCAGGATCTGCTGGTTGCGCGGGGCTTCCAGGATCGACAGCGTGTACTGGCCCAGCATCTCGTGGGTGGCGGTGGTCGGGTGCACACCATCGGCAAACACGTAGCTGTTGGCGGCGTCCGGGGTGACGTAGCTGGTCGGGTTGCAGGTCAGCGAGGAAGCCGTGGTGCAGGCCGGGCTGGTCACGTTGACGAAGCCGTACTGGCCCGGGTTGGCGACGATTTCCTGCAGGATGTGGAAGGTATCCACCGGAATCACCTGCAGGCCGGCGGCCTTCAGGCCACCGAACAGGGCGTCGTTGTAGGCCTTGGCCAGCGCGGTACCGGCGGCCATGCCGGCCGGGCCACCGGCGCGGGCGCCCGGGGTGAGGCCGACGTCCGGAATGGTCGGCACCACGATGTACTCGGCGCCAGCAGCTTTCAGGGTGCCGACGATGCCGACCTGGTCGGTGACGGCACCGGTCAGGGTCGGGACCAGCGGTGCGCCGGCCTGGATGGCGAACAGGTCATTGGCACCGCCCCACACGGTGTACAGCGCGTTCGGGTCGGCCTTGCCACCGTTGGCCGCCAGGTACTGCGCGGTCTGGGTCTTGAGCGAGTACACCGGCACGGCCGGGGTACCCGGGGCGAGCACCTGGCTGGTGTCCACGCCGACACGGGCGCCGCCGATGGCGTAGTTGTCACCGTTCTGGCCGTTGCCGTGGGCAGCGCCGTTGGTGCCGTAGTAGTTGGCCACGTGCTCAGCCCAGGTCCAGCCCGGGTTGGTGGTGAACTGGCCAGTCACCGGCCGCACCGCGGCCGGCAGCAGCGGGCGGAAGTAGCCGGCGTCGGTCAGGCTGTCGCCGATGAAGACGGTCTTGGTGTACGGCGACTGTGCCATGGCCGGCACCGCCGCCAGGGCGATGGCCACGGCCATGAGGGAACGGATCGGGCGTTTGCTGAGCAACATGAAAACTCCTTGAGGGTGGGGAAGACGGCGGACGTACGCCGGCGCACGGTGCCATGTTTCCACTGCACCCGGCCCGCATCACGCTGCGCTGCGGCATGACCGCCCCAGCCCCGCCGCCCGGCCATCGTTGGCCTGGCGCTCGCGGCACCTCTGCCGCGGGGCGCACAGGGTACGCACTGTGGGGTGATTGGGGGACAATACCGTCATGAACATCCAGCTCAACGGCGAGAACCGCCAGCTTCCGCACACCGCTACCGTCCATGACCTGCTGCTCAGCGAGCAGCTGCTCGAGCGCCGGGTGGCGGTCGAGGTCAACGGTGAGATCGTGACCCGCAGCCGGCACGCCAGCCATGGCCTGTGCGAGGGCGACGTGGTCGAGATCGTGCATGCGCTGGGTGGCGGCTGAGGCAGCATCGTGACGCGCGATAGGCGATAATTCGGGCCATGAATGCACCTGTCCCTACTGATTCGCTGGTGATCGCCGGCAAGACCTATGCTTCCCGCCTGCTCACCGGCACCGGCAAGTTCAAGGATCTGGAAGAAACCCGCCTGGCCACCGAGGCCGCCGGCGCCCGGATCGTCACCGTGGCGATCCGCCGCACCAACATCGGGCAGAACCCCGGCGAGCCGAACCTGCTCGACGTGCTGCCGCCGGACCGTTACACCATCCTGCCCAACACCGCCGGCTGTTATACCGCCGAGGATGCCGTACGCACGTGCCGGCTGGCCCGCGAGCTGCTGGACGGCCACAACCTGACCAAGCTGGAAGTGCTGGGCGACCAGAAGAGCCTGTACCCGGATGTGGTGCAGACCCTCAAGGCCGCCGAGCAACTGGTCAAGGATGGCTTCGAGGTGATGGTCTATACCTCCGACGATCCGATCCTGGCCAAGCGCCTGGAAGAGATCGGCTGCGCTGCGGTGATGCCGCTGGCCGCGCCGATCGGTTCGGGCCTGGGCATCCAGAACAAGTACAACCTGCTGCAGATCATCGAAGACGCCAAGGTGCCGATCATCGTCGATGCCGGCGTCGGCACCGCCTCCGATGCGGCAATCGCGATGGAGCTGGGCTGCGACGGCGTGCTGATGAACACCGCCATCGCCGGCGCGCGCAACCCGGTGCTGATGGCCAGCGCGATGCGCAAGGCCGTGGAAGCGGGCCGCGAGGCCTTCCTGGCCGGCCGCATTCCGCGCAAGCGCTACGCCAGTGCCTCCTCGCCGATCGACGGGTTGATCGGCTGATGACCAATCCTTTCGACAGCGCCGGTGCCAAGGCGCCGCCCAAGCCCTTTACCATCACCGAAGGCCGCCGCGAGGTCCGCAGTTTCGTGCTGCGCCAGGGCCGCTTCACCCCCGCCCAGCAGCGGGCATTCGATGATCGCTGGCCGCGTTTCGGGCTGGATTTCACCGGTGAGCCGCGCGATCTGCAGGCCACCTTCGGGCGCGATGCGCACAAGGTGCTGGAAATCGGCTTCGGCAACGGTGCCGCGCTGCGTTTTGCCGCGCAGCAGGACCCGAGCCGCGATTACATCGGGCTGGAAGTGCATGCCCCCGGCGTGGGCCGCCTGCTCAATGCCCTGGCCGACGACAACGCCGACCACGTGCGCCTGTACCACCACGATGCCGTGGAGGTGCTGGAGAAGGAAATCGCCGATGGCGCGCTGGATGAAGTGCGCATCTATTTCCCGGACCCGTGGCACAAAAAGCGGCACAACAAGCGTCGCCTGATCCAGCCCGGCTTTGCCGACCTGCTGGTGCGCAAGCTGCGCGTCGGTGGCCGCCTGCACTGCGCCACGGACTGGGAAGACTATGCCGAGCAGATGTGGGACGTGCTCGATGCCACCGCCGGGCTGACCAACCGTGCCGGCCCGCGCGGGCAGGTGGAGCGGCCGGAATGGCGCCCGCAGACCCATTTCGAAACCCGTGGCCAGAAACTCGGCCATGGCGTGTGGGACCTGTTGTACGACCGCACCTGATCCGACAAGGAACCGCGCCACCCCATGGATACCGCGCTGACGCTGACTACCGACATGAAGCTCGTTCTCGGGCTGGTCGGCTTCACGATGGCGATGTTCCTGTTCGAGCGCATCCGCGCCGACGTGGTGGCGCTGGTGGTGCTGGTGGTGCTCGGCGTCACCGGCCTGATCGCCCCGGAAGAGATCTTCGGGGGCTTCTCCGGTAACGCGGTGATGAGCATCATCGCCACCACCATCCTCGGCGCGGGGCTGGACCGCACCGGGGCCTTGAACCGTTTGGCGGCCTGGCTGCTGCGGCGCGGGCATGGCGTGGAAACGCGCCTGCTGATGATGACCACGGCGATCGCCGGGTTGAACTCCTCGTTCATGCAGAACCCTTCAGTGATGGCGCTGTACCTGCCGGTCGCCTCGCGCCTGGCCGCGCGCACCGGGCTGACCCTGCAGCGCCTGCTGCTGCCGATCGCCGCGGCCATCGTGATGGGTGGCGCGCTGACCATGGTCGGCAACTCGCCGCTGATCCTGCTCAACGATCTGCTGGCCTCGGCCAACAACAACCTGCCCTCCGGCCTGGCCACCATCGAGCCGCTGCGCATGTTCGCGCCGCTGCCGATCGGCGTGGCGCTGCTGATCGCCTCGCTGCTGTACTTCCGCTATTTCGGCGACCGCAAGCTGGTGGAAGAAGAGACGCTGGCCAACGACGGCGTCACCCCCTCTCGCACCGAAAGCTACTTCGCCAAGACCTACGGCATCGAAGGCGATGTGTTCGAGCTGGTGGTCACCGCCGAGAGCCCGCTGGTCGGCATGACCCTGGGCGAAGCCGAGAACGTGCACGATGCGCCGCTGCTGCTGGCGCTCAAGACCGGCAACGACACCCGCCTGGCCCCGCCAGCGGAGATGCGGATCTGGGTGGGCAGCGTGCTCGGCGTGATGGGCGCGCGCCAGCAGGTCAGCGATTTCGCGCAGAACCAGTTCCTGCGGATGTCGTCGCGGCTGAAGCACCTGGGCGATCTGTTCAACCCGAGCCGCGCCGGCATTTCCGAAGCGGTGGTGCCGCCGACCTCCGATGTGATCGGCAAGAGCGCCTCGGACCTGCGCCTGCGCAAACAGCGCGGCATCAGCCTGCTGGCGATCAACCGCGACAAGCAGGTGATCCGCGAAGACGTGCGCAACGTCGCGCTGCGCGCCGGCGACATGCTGGTCTTCCACAGCATCTGGACCGACCTGGCGCAGGCGGCCAAGAGCCGCGACTTCGTGGTGGTCACCGATTACCCCAAGGGGGAGCAGCGGCCGCACAAATTCAAGATCGCGATGAGCATCTTCGCCATCACCATCCTGATCGCGCTGACCTCCAAGCTGCCGGTGGCGCTGACCCTGATGACCGGCGTGGCCGGCATGCTGCTCACCGGCGTGCTGCGCATGGACGAGGCCTACGCCTCGATCAACTGGAAAACGGTGTTCATGATGGCCGGGCTGATTCCGCTTGGCTGGGCGATGGACAGCAGTGGCGCGGCGGCATGGATCGCCGGCCACACCATCGACCGCCTGCCGACCGGCATCCCGGTATGGGTGCTGGAGATCGCGCTGGCCTTGCTGACCACGATGTTCTCGCTGGTGATCAGCCATGTGGGCGCGACGATCGTGATGGTGCCCATCGCAGTGAACCTGGCGCTGGCGGCCGGTGGCAGCCCGACGGCGTTCGCGCTGATCGTGGCGTTGTCGGCGTCGAACAACCTGATGACGGCGTCCAACCCGGTGATTTCGATGATCACCGGCCCGGCCAATTACACCCCGCGCGAGTTGTGGCGCGTCGGCGCACCGCTGTCGTTGATCTATACGGTGGTGGTGGTGCTGATGATCAACCTGATGTTCTAGGGATCACCCCAGCCAGACCTGCCCGTCGCGCACCTGCACCGGCACCGTGCGCAGCCGATCACCGCGGCATGGCCCGGCCACGCAGTCGCCGTTGTCCAGCGAGAACGAGGCGCCATGTGCGGCGCAGACCAGGTGGCCTTCCTTGCTTTTGAGGAACTGACCCGGCGCCCAGTCCAGCCGGCGCCCGGCGTGCGGGCAGATGTTCAGCCAGGCGCGCACCTGATCACCGTCGCGGTACAGCACCACCGATTCGCTGTCACCTTCGATGCGTGCATCGATGTCGGCAAAACCCCCGTCGGCAATGGCATCCAGGGCAATGAGGGCGGTGGCGGTGGTCTCGGGCGAGGACATGGCATCCAGCAACAGGCAACGGAAGCACAGTGTCTCACGCGCTCATGTCACTGGCTGCCGGATGAATACAAGTCATTGATTTGCAATGAACGCGCGCTACGTTTAACGACTTTTTCACTCAATGACAAAAGCCAGCACGGATACTCGTCCCCTGCTGACCTCAGCCAAAAAGAGTGCCATGTACAGCCGCATCTTCCAGTTCAACCAGTTCCGCACCCTGTTCGCGCCGCGCAAGCCGCGCCACCCGCTGGTGCGCGTGGCGGTCGGTCTGTTGGGCCTGGCGATCCTGGCCGCGCTGGTGTTCGTCGGTGTGTTCGTGGGCGCGGCGATGATCATCGCCGGCCTGGCATGGAAGCTGCTCGCCCAGCGCAAGAATGCGCGCACCGCTCCGTCGCAGGTTGTGGACGGTGAATACCGCGTGGTCCGCAAGCAGGCCTTGCCGATGTCGCGTTGATCGACGCGCTTTCCTCCTGATGACGGCCGCGCCCTGCGCGGCCGTTTCTGTTTGTGGGAGCGGAAAAACGCTCTAGACTGCGGCGAAACCTCTCCACAGGACGCGCGCATGACCGATGTAATCCCCACCCCCGAGCAGCCCCGCATCCCGGTCGCCGGTGGCGGTACCTTCCCGGTGCGTCGCATCTACTGCGTGGGCCGCAACTTCGCCGATCACGCGCGCGAAATGGGCGCGGCCGTGCCCGCCGCCGATGACCGCGGCCGGCCGATGTTCTTCAGCAAGCCGGCCGATGCCATCGTGGTCGGGCATGACGATGTGATCCCCTACCCGCTTGCCACCCAGGACCTGCACCACGAGGTGGAACTGGTGGTGGCGATCGGGAAGGACGCGCCCGCCGGCGAGCTGCCGGTCGACCAGGCCGAAGCGCTGGTGTTCGGGTACGGCGTCGGCCTGGACCTGACCCGCCGCGATCTGCAGGCGCAGGCCAAGGCCAAGGGCCACCCGTGGGACCCGGCCAAGGGCTTCGATCAGTCCGCCCCGGTGAGCGAACTCGTGCCGGCCGGCGAAGTGGGCGATCTGGCCGCCCTCAATCTGTCGCTGGAGATCAATGGCGAAGTGCGCCAGCAGTCGCTGCTGGACCAGATGATCTGGAACGTGCCGGAGATCCTGCACGAACTCTCCAAACTATGGGCGCTGCGCGCGGGCGATCTGGTCTTCATGGGGACGCCCTCCGGCGTGGCCGCGTTGAAGCCCGGCGACCGTTTCAGCGCACGCCTGGAAAACGTGGCCGAGCGCCACGGCATCATCGCCGGATGACAATGGCTGCGTTACGCTGCGGCGTCATTTGATTCCCCCACTACGACAGGAGAGCCCGATGGGTGTACTGACTGAGTTCAAAGAATTCGCCATGCGTGGCAACGTCATCGACCTGGCGGTCGGTGTGGTCATCGGTGCGGCGTTCGGCAAGATCGTCACCGCGCTGGTGGACAAGATCATCATGCCGCCGCTGGGCTGGGTGATCGGCCGTGTGGACTTCTCCGAGCTGGCCTGGACCCTGGCGCCGGCACGGATTGCCGAAGACGGCAAGGAGATTCCGGCCGTGGTGATCGGCTACGGCGATTTCCTCAACACCGTCGTGCAGTTCGTGATCGTGGCCTTTGCGATCTTCATGGTCGTGAAGTTCATCAACCGCCTGGCTCGCAAGAAGCAGGCCGAGCCGGCCGCCCCGGCGGCGCCGAGTGAAGAAGTACTGCTGCTGCGCGAGATCCGCGACAACCTGAAGCAGTAAGACCGCACTCCCGGTAATGCCGGCCGCTGGCCGGCTCAACGGATATCCTGCATCGCGCGGAGCCGGCCAGCGGCCGGCACTACCTGAAAGCCCCGCCCTGGCGGGGCTTTCGCTTTTGGAAATCAGCATCCGCCGGAGCATGACCTCCCGCCCATGTACGCGCCGGGGAGGCTGGTAAGCTCGGACGCTTCCGCCCCGCTTCCCCGGAGTTCGTCCATGCGTCGCCGCGTCCTTGCCATCGCATCTTCCCTCGCCCTGCTGGCCGCACCCGCGTTCGCGGCGACCGGTATCACCACGCTGCCGCCGACATCGCTCGCCACCGCCGCCGAGCTGCGTGAGCAGGCCCTCAAGGACGACACCGGCTGGAAGGTGGTCGAGTCGCTGACCACCGAGATCGGCCCGCGCATCGCCGGCAGTGAAGCCGACGCACGCGCCGTGGCCTGGGCGGTGGCCAAGTTCAAATCGCTGGGCTTCGACAAAGTCTGGACCGAGCCGGTCACCTTCCCCAAGTGGGAGCGCCGCAGTGAGCACGCCGAAGTGATCGGCAAGCATGCCCAGCCGCTGACCATCACCGCGCTCGGCGGCAGCCCGGGTGGCACGGTGGAGGCGGAAGTGGTGCGCTTCGCCGACCTGGCCGCGCTGCAGGCCGCGCCGGAGGGCTCACTGAAGGGCAAGATCGCCTTCGTCGATTACCAGATGACCGCCTACCGCGATGGCCGCGATTACGGCAACGGCGGCGCGGTGCGCAGCAAGGGCCCCTCCGAGGCGATCCGCAAAGGTGCGATCGGCTTCGTGATGCGGTCGGCCGGTACCGACTCGCACCGCGTGCCGCATACGGGCATTACCCGCTTCGATGACGGCCTGACCCCGGTTCCGGCCGCGGCGCTGTCGGTACCCGATGCCAACCAGCTGGCGCGCCTGGTCGCGCTGGGCAGCACCACGCTCAAGCTCAGCCTGGATTGCGGCTGGGATGGCAAGGCCACCTCGTACAACGTGATCGGCGAGATCACCGGGCGCAGCCTGCCCAAGGAAGTGGTGGTGATCGGTGGTCACCTCGATTCCTGGGACCTGGGCACCGGCGCGGTGGATGACGGTGCGGGCGTGGGCATCACCATGGCGGCCGGCCATCTGATCGGCCAGCTCAAGCAGGCGCCCAAGCGCACCATCCGCGTGGTTGCCTTCGCCAACGAGGAGCAGGGCCTGTACGGCGGCAAGGCGTATGCCGAAGCGCATGCCAAGGACGTCGTGCTGCACCAGCTCGCGGCCGAAAGCGATTTCGGTGCGGGCCGCATCTATGCCTTCAACACCGGCTCGCCGAACCCGGCGAACTCGCGCGAAGCGACCCGCCAGATCGCCGAGGTGCTCAAGCCGCTCGGCATCGAGTACGCCGCGGACAAGGGGGGCCCCGGCCCGGACGTGGGTCCGCTGGCCGCCAAGGGGGGCGCGTGGGCGTGGCTGGCGCAGGATGGCAGCGACTACTTCCACCTGCACCACACCGCCGACGATACCTTGGACAAGATCGACCCGGCCGCCCTGGCGCAGAACGTAGCGGCCTACACGGTGTTCGCCTACCTGGCCGCCGAGGCCGATGGCAGCTTCGGCAGTGAAGCCAAGCCGACCACGCCGCCAAACGAATGATCCAAACACGCAAGCGGCAGGTGCCGACCGTTGGTCGGTACAAAAAAAAGCCCGGTCGCAATGCGACCGGGCTACCGGGATAACGTCACACCCCACGCGGTGAGCGCCGCTAGACCTTCGCGGTCCGGACAAGCGGATCGCCGCGCTGCGGGGGTGTCTCTCCTCACCCACGCAGCACAGCGTCCACCCGGCACTGTGCGCAGTTTGCACTGCATGCACTATGCGATTAATCCGAATCGGATGTAGTCACGACGATTTCGGTGAAACCGATCACACCGTGGGTGGCGCGAATGACGCCGCGCTCCCCCCGAAAACGCACGCAGTGGTCAAACGCGACTGCGTCCGTACCACTGCGCCAACAGTACGGCCGTCGCCGAAGCGACGTTGAGGCTTTCCACCACGCCGGTCCCCGGGATCGAGACCTGATGGTCGCAGTCCTGGGCCAGCGCGCGGTCCATGCCCTCACCTTCGGCGCCCATCACATACACCAGCCGCGGCGGCAGTGCCGCGGCGAACAGATCATCGCCGCCCTCCACCAGCGTTGCCGCCAGGCTCAAGCCGGCGGCACGCAACTGTGCCATCGCCTCGGGCAGCGCCGGCAGGCGCACCAGCGGCACCGCCTCGGCGCCGCCTTCGGCCACGCGCGCGGCCGCACCTGACAACGCCAGCGTGGAATCCGGCGGCAGCAGCAGCCCGGCCACACCGAAGTGCGCTGCCGAGCGCAGGATCGCACCGAAGTTGTGCGGGTTGCCCACGCCATCCAGCCACAGCGCCAGCACCGGCTTCCCGGCCGGCAGCGTGGCCAGCCATTCGTCCAGCGCCAGCATCGGCGCGCGCAGCACGTCGGCGACCAGCCCTTCGTGATGGGTGGTGGCGGCGAGCTTGTTCAGATCGCCCTCTTCCACCACGCGGTACCCCACGCGGTTGGCCACGCACCACTTCAGCACCGGCTGCATGCGCGGAATCAGCGCCTCGGTCAGGTACAGCTTGCGCAGCGCCTGCGGGCGATGCTCGAACAGTGCCTGCACGGCATTCCAGCCGTACAGGCGCAGCTCGTCGTTGCCACGGCCGGGCGGCGGCGGGGTGCCACCTTCGCGGGGCGGCAGCGGCGTGGCGCGCGGCGGCCGCGAGGACGGACGGCGCGCATTCTTCCAGGGATCATTCACTACGGGACAGCTCCAGCTTGCGGGTACGCCAGAAATCGGCGTTCTTGATGCCCAGGGCATCGGGGTCGAAGGTCGGATCCAGGCCGAGCTTCTTCTGGCGTTCGTAGTCGCGCAGGGCCAGCATCGCCGGCTTCTGCACGATCAGGATCGCGATGATGTTCAACCACGCCATCAGGCCCACGCCGATGTCACCCAGCGCCCACGCCATGCCGGCATTGTGGAACGCACCGAAGATCACCATGCCGATGATGCCCAGGCGCAGCAGCAGCACGGTCAGCGGACGCTTGGCGTTGTTGTTGACGTAGGTCAGGTTGGTCTCGGCCATGTAGTAATAGGCCATGATCGTGGTGAAGGCGAAGAAGAAGATCGCGATCGCCACGAAGCCTGCGCCCCAGCCCGGCAGCACGGTTTCCACCGCGGCCTGCGCATAGCCTGCGCCTTCGGCCACACCGGCCAGGCCGGCGAAGACGGGCGCGCCACCCGGCACCGGCGAATACACGTTGTAGGTGCCCGCCGCCAGGATCAGGAAGGCGGTGGCGGTGCACACCATCATGGTGTCGAAGTAGATCGCAAAGGCCTGCACGTAGCCCTGCTTGGCCGGGTGCGAGACCTCCGAGGCCGCGGCCGCGTGCGGGCCGGTGCCCTGGCCGGCCTCGTTGGCGTAGATGCCGCGCTTGACGCCCCATTCCACCGCCAGGCCCATCATCGCGCCGAACGCGGCATGCGCACCGAAGGCACTGCTGAACACCGTGTGGAACATGTCCGGCACACGGTCGTAGTTGATGATCATGATGACGATGGCCATCAGGATGAAGGCGGCAGCCATGAACGGCACGACCACCTCGGCGAAGTTGGCGATGCGCTTGACGCCGCCGAAGATCACCACGGCCAGCAGCAACGAGACCACGACACCGATGCCGAGCTTGAGCGCCTGCACCGATTCCAGGCCCATGAACTGACCGTCCAGCGGCCCGCACAGCGCACCGCCGCGGCAGGCATTGATGATGCTGTCGGCGATGGCATTGGCCTGCACGCCCGGCATCAGGAAGCCGGCGGCGATGATGGTCGCCACGGCGAAGGCCAGCGCGTACCACTTCAGGCCCATCGCTTTTTCGATGTAGTACGCCGGGCCACCGCGGTAGCGGCCTTCGGCATCCTTGGTCTTGTAGATCTGGGCCAGGGTGCACTCCACGTACGACGTCGAGGCGCCGAGGAAGCCCATCACCCACATCCAGAAGATCGCACCGGGGCCGCCAAAGGCGATCGCGGTGGCCACACCGGCGATGTTGCCGATACCCATGCGGCCGGCCATGGACATGGCCAGCGCCTGGAACGAGGACACGCCCGCCTCGGATTTCTCACCCTGTACGGTGAGCCGGCACATCTCCACGAAACCACGGATCTGCATGAAGCGGGTGCGGGCACTGAAGTACAGGCCTGCGGCAAGACACAGGAAGATCAGAGCTTTGCTCCAGATGATCCCGTTGATGAAACTGACTACTTCTTCCACGCGCTCTCTCCAGTCGGCGGAAACAAAAGGAACGTCCCCGTCGGCTGGGACCCGGTCGATTCTCCACGATCCGCGCCGGGCTGCGTAGTGGCAATTTCGATGAATGGGCGGCAGTGCCGCCCATTCGGGTCAGGCGTGCCCGCCCACGGAGGGGGTTTCCGCTTCCTGGCGGGCCAGTTC
Source organism: Stenotrophomonas sp. PUT21 (assembly GCF_052232875.1). NCBI lineage: Bacteria > Pseudomonadati > Pseudomonadota > Gammaproteobacteria > Lysobacterales > Lysobacteraceae > Stenotrophomonas > Stenotrophomonas sp. PUT21. The sequence continues at coordinate 3,059,020 of NZ_CP197645.1, forward strand.
GCGCGCCACGGCTTCCGGCGAACGCGTGTACGGGGCCAGCAGCGAGTAGAAGGCGGGCACCACGAACAACGACAGGAAGGTGGACACGGTCACGCCGAAGATCACCACCACGCCGATCGTGCCCCGGCTGGCCGAACCGGGGCCACCGGCCACCACCAGTGGGATCGCACCGACCACGGTGGCGATGGAGGTCATCAGGATCGGGCGCAGGCGCACCATGGCCGATTCGACGATGGCCTGGTGCACGTTGCGGCCCTCATCGCGCAGCTGGTTGGCGAACTCCACGATCAGGATGCCGTTCTTGGCCGCCAGGCCCACCAGCATCACGATGCCGATCTGGCTGAACAGGTTGATCGTGCCGCCGCTGACATACAGCCCCAGCAGCGCGCCGAGCACGCCCAGCGGCACGGTCAGCATGATCACCAGCGGATGGATGAAGCTCTCGAACTGCGCGGCCAGCACCAGGAACACCACCAGCAGGGCCATCGCGAAGGTCAGCAGCACGGCGCTGCCGGCGTTCTGGTACTCGCGTGACTCGCCCTTCCAGCTGATCTGCGCATGCTGCGGCAGCTCTTCGCTGGCCACCTGCTGGGCCCAGGCGATGGCTTCACCCAGCGGATAGCCCGGGGCCAGGCCGGCGTTGATGGTGATCGAGCGCAACCGGTTGAAACGGTTGAGGCTGCCGGCCTCGGCCACTTCGCTGAGCGTGACCAGGTTGGACAGCGGCACCAGTTCGCCACCACTGGCGCGCACGCGGATCGCGGCCAGATCCGACGGCGAGGCGCGGCCTTCGCGGCCCGCCTGGACCAGCACGTCGTACTCCTCGCCGTTGTCGACGAAGGTGGTGACACGGCGCGAGCCCATCATGGTTTCCAGCGCGCTGCCGATCGCGGTGACCGACACGCCCAGATCGGCCGCACGCTGGCGGTCGATGTTCACGCGCATCTGCGGGCGGGTTTCCTTGTAATCCGAGTCCGCACCGACCAGGCCGGGGTTGTCGGCCATGCGCAGCAGCATACGGTCACGCCACTGTGCGATTTCCGCGTATTCCGGGCCGCCGAGCACGATCTGGAACGGCTGGCCCTGGCTGCGCACCAGGCCGCCACCGACCTGGGTACGCACGCGCACGCCACGCAAATCGTTGAGGTGGGTCTGCAGCTCGGCCGCCACATCCGGGGTGGACACATCGCGCTGGCGCCACGGCTGCAGGAACACGCTGATGCGGCCGGTATGCATTTCTTCGCTGGAGCCCCAGCCACCGGGCACGCGCGGGTTGGCGCGCACGATCGGCTCATCTTCGCCGACGAAACCGGACACGATCTTCTCGACCTGCTGGACCTGGCCGACGGTGTAATCGAAGCCGGCGCCTTCCGGGCCGTCGATCATGATCTGGAACGAGCCGCGGTCTTCGGCCGGGGCCAGTTCGGAGGGCAGCACCTTGAGCAGCAGCGCGCTGGCCAGCAACGAGAGGATCATCACCACGATATAGACCCAGGTGCGGGTCACGTGCGCTTCCAGGAAGCGACCGTACGCGGCCGAGAGGCGATCCAGATTGCGGTTGATGACGCCGTGCAGGCCCTTCGGCGCCTGGCCGCTATGCGGCTTGAGCAGCTTGGAGGCCATCATCGGGGTCAGCGTCAGCGACACGAACGCGGACAAGGCCACCGCCGCGGCGAGCGCTACGGCCAGCTCACGGAACAGGCGGCCGGTATTGCCTTCCAGGAACCCGACCGGCAGGAACACCGCGACCAGCACGGCGGTGGTGGCGATCACCGCGAACGCCACCTGGGTGGTGCCGCGCTTGGAGGCGACCAGCGGCGGCTCGCCCAGGTCGATGCGGCGCTGCACGTTTTCCACCACCACGATGGCGTCATCCACCACCAGGCCGATACACAGCACCAGCGCGAGCAGGGTCAGCAGGTTGATCGAGAAGCCGAAGGCATACAGCGCGATGAAGGCGGCGATCAGACAGACCGGCACCGTCACCGCCGGAATCAACGCCGCGCGGAAGCTGCCCAGGAACAGCCAGATCACCGCCAGTACCAGCAGCATCGCCTCCACCAGCGTGGCGTACACGCGATCAACCGCGGCTTCGATGAAGGTGGTGTTGTCGAACGCGACGAAGATGCGCGTGCCTTCCGGCAGCGTGCTGCTGATCCGCTCGGCCTCGGCGCGTGCTTCGCGCGCGACATCCAGCGCGTTGGCGGTGGAGGTCTTGACGATGCCCAGGCCGATGTTCGGCTCGCCGTTGCTGCGGTAGTAGGCACGGCGTTCGGAGGAAGCCAGTTCGATCTTGGCCACATCGCCCATGCGCACCACGTAGCCGTCGGCGCCCTTGCCGAGCGGAATGCCGGCGAAGTCTTCGGGTTTGACGTAGTTCCGCTCCACGCGCAGGGTGAAATCGCGGTCGGCCGATTCGATGCGGCCCGCCGGCAGTTCCACGTTCTCGTTGCGCAGCGCGGTTTCCACATCGCCCACGGTGAGGCCGCGCGCGGCCAGCTGGTCGCGGTCCAGCCAGATCCGCATCGCATACCGCTGGCGGCCACCGATGCGGACCTGGGCCACGCCATCGAGGCTGGAGAACCGGTCGACGATGTAGCGGTCGGCGTAGTCGCTCAGCTCCAGCGTGTCCATCGAGGTCGAGCTCATGTTGAGCCAGATGATGGGATCGGCGTCGCTCTCGACCTTGGCGATTTCCGGCGGCCGCGCCTCTTCGGGCATGCGGTCGGCAACCCGGCTGACCGCATCGCGCACATCGTTGGCGGCCGCTTCGATATCGCGGTTGGAGGTGAATTCGATGCTGACCTGCGAGCGCCCGTTGGAGCTGCGCGCGTTGATGGTGTCGATGCCTTCGATACCGGCCAGGGCATCTTCCAGCACCTGGGTGATGCGGCTTTCAATGACCGCCGCCGACGCACCGGTGTAATCCACCGAGACTGAGACGATGGGCGGATCGATCGCCGGCAGTTCGCGCAGGGTCAGGCGGGTGAACGACATGAAGCCCAGCACCACCAGCAGCAGGCTCATCACCACGGCGAACACCGGCCGCTGGATGGAAACGTCGGAAAGCTTCATCCGGCGGTGTCCGGTTCAGCCGCGGCAGCAGCGGCCGGCGTGGCCGGTGCCGCCTCTTCGGCCTGGATCTTCAGACCCGGGCGCAGCTTGCCGGTGCCGTCCACCACGATGCGGTCACCGGCGGCGAGGCCATCGCGGATTTCGACCACGCCACTGCGGCGCGCGCCGGCGGTGATGTCCACACGCTCCACCACCTGGTCCGGCTTGACCCGGAACACGTACGAATCGCGCCCGACCTGCACCACGGCGATTTCAGGAATCACCAGCGCCTGGCGCTCGGGGCGGAACATCCGCACATCCAGCAGCATGCCCGGGCGCAGGGCATGGTCGGCATTGATGAAGTCCGCGCGCACGGTGACCGCACGCGTACCCGGGTCCACGCGGGTATCGATGGTGGCGACCTGGCCTTCGAAGTTGCGGCCCGGGTAGGCCACGCTGGTCGCGTTGACCTTGTCGCCGGTGCCCAGCGAGGCCAGCTCGGCTTCGGGCACCTGGAAATCCACGTGCATGCGCTCGATGTCGTCCAGCGTGGTGATCGCGGTGCTGGGGGTGACCAGCGAACCGGCGCTGACCTGGCGGATGCCGAGCACGCCGGCGAACGGCGCGCGCACGCGGCGATCACCGATGTCCGACTGCATTTCACGCACGCGGGCATCGGCGGCATCGCGGATGGCGCGCTGCGTGTCCAAGGTGGAGCTGGCCACGAGCTGCTGCGCGGCGAGTTCGCGCTGGCGCTTGTACAGCTGGTCCGCTTCCAGGAAGGTGGCCTGGGCCTGCAGCAGTGCGGCCTCCTGGGCCTGGCCGCGCAGGGTCACCAGCGGCGTGCCGGCGCTGACCTGCTGGCCGCTTTCGAAATGCACCGTCTCGATGATTTCGCTGACCTTGGCGGTGACCGTCACCGATTCGCGCGCCTTGGCCGTGCCCAGTGCCTGCAGCGTGTCGCTCCATGCCGAGGTCTGCACCACCTGGGTGGTGACCGGTACGGCGTCTGCCTGCCGGCGAGCGGCCTCGTCTTTGCTGCCACACCCAGCCAACGCGACCAAGGTGATGCCAGCGGCGAAGCGCGCTGCGATGCGTCCCAACATGTAATCCATTCCCGGTTGTTTCTCGACCGCCGAGTGTATAGAGGGGTCGAGCCGGGGCATATGTGCCAAGCGTTTACCGCCCTCTTCACATCTGCCGGTGACGGGCGAAGGCCTTTCCGTGCTGGGGCCTGCGCGGGATGTATCGCCATGTATCGACGCATGTCGAAATGCGCCGGCGGTGCCGGGCTGTCGTACCCGGCGGCGGCAGGCGCCGGGCGGGAGGCTGGGCCCCCGCCCGGCCGTGAGGCTCAGTAACGATAGTTCACTTTCAGCCAGGCCGTGCGGCCGGGCTCGTTGATGCGCACCGGATCGGCAGGGAAGCCGAAATCGGCGCTGCCGGCCAGATTCAGATGCTCGCTGTAGGCGCGGTCGAACAGGTTGTCCACGCCTGCACTGACCAGGAGCGCCTCGTTGATCCGGTAGCTGGCGTTCAAGGCCAGGGTCGCGAAGCCGGCGCTGGGGCCGAGATCGCGGGCGACCACGTTGCCCTGCCCGGCCGCGACCCGGCCCTGCCGGGAGACCGCACGTGCCAGCGCCCCCACCGTCCAGCGCTCGCCTTCCCAGGCGGTGCTGAAGCGGGCTTCCAGCGGCGGCATCTGCGGAAGGGCGCGACCGTCGCTGCGGTTCTCGCCCCAGGCATAGGCCAGCGTGCCGCCGAGCTTCCACTGCCGGGCCAGCTGCCATTCGGCGCCCGCCTCTGCGCCGGCGATGCGCGCATCCACATTGGAGGCCTGGCTGGTGCTGCCCATCATGCCGCCGTCGCGGTAGGTGAACAGGATGTAGTCCTGGAGGCGCCCGGCGTAAGCCGAGACCCAGGCATTGAGGCGGTCGGTGCGGTACTGCAGGCCCAGATCGAGCTGGGTGGTTTTTTCCGGCTGCACGCCGGTGAAGGCGTTGATCGCGCCCACCGGGCCGAGATTCGGCGAGAACAGTTCCCAGTAGTCGGGCATGCGCTCGCTGTGGCCGACGCCGGCGTACCAGGTCAACGCGGGGGCGATGTCGCGCTCGAACCGGACGAAGCCGCTGCCGAGGTTCTCGCGGCGGGTCTGACCTGCCGTCGGGTTCGGCATCGCCATCATGCCGGCGGTGGCGCGCTCATCCTTCACCTCGGCACGGTCGATGCGCAGGCCGCCGACCCAGCGTTGCGCGGTGCCCTCGCGCAGGGTGATCTCGGTGAACGCCCCGAGGTTCTCCAAGCGTGCATCGGTGCGCCACGGCTGCTGGCGGTACACGTTGCGGCCCATCGCGTTGCGGCTGCGATGGCGGCTGTCCTGCGCGTCCACGCCGGCCACGATGGCGATGTCCTGCCAGCGCCATTCCGAGGCGATACGGCCACCGGTGGTGCGGCGATCAACGTTGGAGGCCATCGGCATCGGCATGCTGCTGGCCGGGTTCGGCGTGCGCAGCGTGTAGTTGTCCATCACGTGGTCGGCGTCGTTGTAGTACACGTTGGCCTGCAGCTTGTCCCATGCACCGGGCAGGTTGTCCCTTTCGAAGCGCGCGGCGTAGCTGGTGCGCTTGAACGCGGCACCGTCCATGCCACGGCCGGCGTAGCGCGCGATCGCATCGCCGGTGCCGGCCGACAGCTCCAGCACGGTATCGGCATCGGGCGTCCAGCCGACGGCGACATCGCTGTTCCACTTGCGCCACTTGGAGGGCACCACATCGCCGTTGCCGTCCTTGTAGTCATCCGATTCGGAGCGGTTGCCGTTGACGCGCACATACCCCGGTGCGGCGCCGGCGGTGAGATCGAGCACCTGGTCATTGCGGTTGCGTGAGCCGACCAGGGCGCTGGCGTTGATATCCATGCCCGGTTGATCGAAACGCGGGGTATCGCGCTCGAAGCGCACCGTGCCGGCCGAGGCGCCGGCGCCCCAGCGCACGCTCTGTGGCCCCTTGATGATGGTCAACCGATCAAAGGTTTCCGGGGCGATGTAGGACAGCGGGTTGTCCATGCGCGAGGGGCAGGCACCGATCAGATTGCCTTCGTTGCTGACGATGTTCAGGCGCGAGCCGAACATGCCGCGCAACACCGGATCGCCGTTGGTGCCGCCGTTGCGGACCGCGGCGAAGCCGGGAACCGTCTTCAGGTAATCGGCGCCATCGCTGGCCGGCACCGGCTGCCGCGGCAGGCGTGGATCGGTGACCCAGTGCAGCGGCGAGGACGGCGCGGTGGCAGTGACCACCAGCGTATCGAGGGTACGGGCGTCATCGTTGGCGGCATGCAGCGGCAGCGCGACCAGGGCCAGCGAGAGGGAAACAGACAGGCGCGTCAGTGCGCCCGCGCTGCGGGAAGAAACCGTCATGGTGAAACTCCAGAAAAGCACGCAGGCACGCGCCGCCATCACGGCGACACGGGCAGGAAGGGCGGTGGTTTCAGGAGCGTGCGGGCGGGCCGCGTGCGGCGTGGGCGGGCCAGCGCAGGCTGCGTGGCGTGGGCACCGCGCGCAGCACGCGCGGTGCGATGACCGGCATCGCCGGCAACAGCAGGATCAGCACCGCCAGCCACGGCATCAGCCGCGAAGCCATCATGCAGTACTCGCAGGCGTCGCCATGCCCGGCATGCTCGCTCATCGGCGGCGACGGTGCGGGGGCGTCATGGGCAACCGGCGTGGCATCCACCGCCATGGGCTGCATCGCCATGTCGTGATGCGGCATGAGGTGATGGTGCATGTCGTGCTGCGGCATGGCGTGCCCTGCGTGCACATCCGGCAGCGCCGGCATCGCGTGGGCCATGCCGGTCGGCATCAGCATCACCGGCGCCTCGGCATGCGCCTGCTGCCAGCGGCTGACCAGCGGCGCCAGCGCCATCAGCAGCGTCGCCACGAAGGCAAGCTGCAGAAAGACGGCATACGGGCGACGGCGGACATTCACCCCGTCATGGTAGCGCCCGACCGTGCGCCGGGCAGCCCGAAACCCTGCGACCAACCGTCGCAGTGGCCTTTTCGAAGCCCCCCCACCGAACCCCTCAACCCTCTGGAGAAAAGCCCCGTTCTGTTGAAGGGGGCGCGCCAACGGCGCGGGGTAGAGGGGGAATGCGCGGGCAGACCATCATCGTCGTCAGACGGTGATGGTCTGCGTCAGCGATTCCCAGGTCGGCGGCAGCGGCCAGTTGGCATCCTGATTGCCATCGATCACCCGGCGCAGGTCGCGGGTGTCGATCTGCGGGGCAAGCACGTGCACCAGTTCCAGCGCGTAGTCGCGCAGTACGCGGTCGCGCGGCAGCACCGCCCAGGCGATGCACTCGTCGATCGGCGCCGGGGCCGGCCAGGCGCGCAGGTCTTCATCGCTGGCGTTGACCGCCATTTCCGCGAGCAGGCCAACCCCCAGCCCGGTGCGCACGTAGGTCTTGATCAGGTCCGCATCCAGTGCGGTCAGCGCGATATCGGGGGTCAGCCCGGCGCTGGCGAATGCGCGCTGCAGCGAAGAGCTGCCGCGGGTGGAGGATTCGTAGCTGATCAGCGGATGGCTGGCCAGCGCCTGCAGGTCCGGCGCCGCGCCCGGGCGGTCCAGCGCATGCCCGCGCGGCACCAGCACCAGCCGGCGCCAGCGGTACAGCGGAATGGCCAGGCCGGCAGTGGGTTCACCGCCGGCGGTGCTGATGATGGCGATGTCCGCATCGCCCTGGCTGAGCAGGTCCAGCGCATCGCTTTCCGCCGCCTGCTGCAGATGCACGCTGACCTGCGGGTAGGCCTGCTTGATCCGCGCCACCGCCGGCGGCAGCACGAAGCGCGCCTGGGTATGCGTGGTGGTCAGCACCAGCTGGCCCTGGCTTTCGCGGCGCTGGTTGGCGGCATAGGTGCGGATGTTGTTGGCTTCGCCAAGGACGGCGCGGGCGCGACCGATCACTTCCACGCCGGCCGGGGTCACTGCTTCCAGGCTGCGGCCCTTGCGCACGAACAGCAGGAAGCCGAGCTCATCCTCCAGTTGCTTGAGCTGCTTGGACAGCCCGGGCTGGGTGGCGTGCACACGGGACGCGGCCAGCGTGATGTTCAGCTCGGCGTCGGCGATGGCGACCAGATAGCGAAGTTGGGTCAGCGTCATGGGCGGGCGATACGGCGCATGGAGAGGGGGCCATCCGACTGTAGGGCAAATGCCGTCACCAGCTTATAACCAAACGTTGTTTAAGAAGGTAATCAGGTCATTTCGCGCGGTCATATGCCAGCGGTACGGTCTGACCGACCCCGGGCCGGATCACGTGCGGGCGCCCTGCGCCGCCACCGGCCGACCCTTCCCCGCCGCACGGCCCCCGGGCGGCACCGACACCTCCGGAGCATCTCCATGGCCCTGTACGACTCCATCCTGGACACCATCGGCAACACCCCGGTGGTGCGCCTGCACCGTCTCGCCCCCGAGCACGTCACCCTGTACGCCAAGGTCGAGTCGTTCAACCCGGGCGGCTCGGTCAAGGATCGGCTGGCGCTGGCGATCATTCTCGACGCCGAAGCCAAGGGCCTGCTCAAGCCGGGCGACACCATCGTGGAGGCGACCTCCGGCAACACCGGCGTCGCCCTGGCGATGGTCGCGGCCGCGCGCGGCTACAAGTTCGTGGCCACGATGGTGGAGACCTTCTCGATCGAGCGCCGCAAGTTGATGCGCGCCTATGGCGCGAAGGTGATCCTGACCCCGGCCGCCGAGCGCGGCTCGGGCATGGTGCGCCGCGCGAAGGAACTGGCCGAGGAACATGGCTGGTTCCTGGCCAGCCAGTTCGCCAACCCGGCCAACCCGGCCTATCACCGCAACACCACCGCCCCGGAGATCCTGCGCGATTTCGCCGGCAAGCGGCTGGACTACTTCGTGACCGGCTGGGGCACCGGCGGCACCCTGACCGGGGTCGGCGAGGTGCTCAAGGTCGCCCGCCCGGACACCCGCATCGTCGCCACCGAGCCCGAGGGCGCTGCCCTGCTCAAGGGCGATGAGTGGAAGCCGCACAAGATCCAGGGCTGGACCCCGGACTTCGTGCCGGAGGTGCTCAACCGCGGTGTCTATGACGAATTGCTGACCATCGACGACGCCCGCGCGATCGAGACCTCGCGCCGGCTGGCCGCCGAGGAAGGCATCTTCGTGGGCATCTCGGCCGGCGCCACGGTCGCCAGCGCGCTGGACATCGCCGCCAAGGCCGCGCCCGGCGCGGTGATCCTGGCGATGCTGCCCGACACGGGCGAGCGCTACTTCTCCACCCCGCTGTTCGCCGACATCAACGAAGGCTCCGACGACGACTGGCTGGCCGGTCTGCCCTGATCTGCCCGTTGGTCCGCAGGAACGACGCGCCCGCCCTTACCGGCGGGCGTTTTGCATGGCGCGCTTCATCTGCGGTGAAGCGATCCGGCGGCATCGTGTGAAGGTCAGCCAGCGCTCGCCGGGTCGCACTGCCTGAGACGACGATGACGCAGCCTAGATGTCCTGCCGGGTACCGTGCAGGTCAGGCATGTCATTCCGTTGTATGGACCCGGTAACAGTGAGTAAGGAGCGGTACGCATGAAGATCGAAGTGTGGCAGGGCGACATCACGACCCTGGCGGTGGATGCGATCGTCAATGCGGCCAACGAGTCCCTGCTGGGCGGCGGCGGTGTGGACGGCGCGATCCATCGCGCGGCAGGCCCGCAGCTGCTCGACGCGTGTCGCGCCCTGCCGGAGATCCGCCCGGGCATGCGCTGCCCGACGGGCGAGGTGCGGCAGACGGCGGCCTTCAACCTGCCGGCAAAGCATGTGTTCCACACCGTCGGCCCGGTCTGGCAGGATGGCCTGCGCGATGAGCCGGCGCTGTTGGCCAACTGCTACTGGAAATCGCTGCAACTGGCCGAGAAGCTGGATCTGGAATCGATCGCCTTCCCCGCGATCAGCTGCGGCGTGTTCGGCTACCCGCTGCACCAGGCCGCGCACATCGCCGCCACCGAGACCCTGACCTGGCAGCGCTCGCATCACCAGCCGCGCCGGATCATCCTGGTGGCGTACAACGCGGCGACGTACAAGGCCTACCAGTCGGCGCTGGCGGCGGCAGGCCAGCCGGTTGAACCCTCGACCTCGGCGATCTTCGCACCGCTGCCGTTGGGGTTGCCGCCGGCGGCAGCGCACTGACGCGTCAACCGACGCCGTAGACCCACTGCGCGAAAAACGGCTGCAATGATCGGCCGGCCGCGGTTTCCATCGCACGCTGGAAATCGGCGGTCACCACCGACCGCCCATCATTGGCCTGCGTGTACGCACCGAGGCCGCGCCAGAACGCGGCCTCGCCCATTTCGCCGCGCAGCAGGTGCAGTACGTACGCGCCCTTCTGGTACACCACCGCGCGGTCATCGCCGGTCGGCGCGCTCCAGTCCGCGTACACCAGCGCATGATCCGCGCCCTTGGCACGCAGCGCGTCCAGCCGCGTGCGCCAGATGGTGACCTGCGCCTGGTAGGCCGCCTCTCCCTGCGCCTGCTGGAGGTAGGCGGCGGTCATGAAGTTGGCCATGCCTTCGTTGAGCCAGAAATGTTCCCAGCCGGCGCAGGTCACCCGGTTGCCCCACCACTGATGCGCGGCCTCGTGCGCCATCAACGCGGTCTGGGCGGGGTCTTCCAGCAGTTGCTGGCCGTAGCGCTCGGACATCAGCGACAGCCCGGCCATTTCCTGCCCGATCGTGCGGGCCACCAGCGCCTGCTGATAGTCGCCGCGATACGGCAGTCCCGCGCGTTCGGCGAAGAAATCCAACATCGCGCCCGTCGCGGTGAACACGCGCTGCAGCTGCCCGGACGAGCGCTCCCTGGACAGGAACCGCAAGCCGGTCGCGCCATGCTGCTGTGTGGCTTCGTGATAACGGCCCGCGGTGAAGCCGTAGACATACCCCGGCATCGGCGTCTCCAGCTGCCAGCGATGTTCGATGCGCCCATCGGGAAGCGTGCGCACCGGCAGCGCGCGACCGGTCCCGGCGGCCAACAGGCCCGCCGGCAGGGTCACGGACAGGGCCAGCGTGGCGCGCTCGTCGGGAGCATCCACCGAGGGCATCCACTGACTGGTCGAAAAGATCGTGTAGACCTCGTCGCGCTCGGTCGCGAATTCCAGGCCATACGGCGGTTGGCCGTGATAGCGGATCGTCACGCTGGCGGTATCGCCCCGCGCAAGCGGTTCGGCCAGCGTGATGTGCACCTTCGCCTCGTCCTGCGCGAACGCCAACGCGCGATCGCCCTGCAGCGCCGCCGTCACCTTGAGCGCGCCGCTGTCCAGCGTCACTGCGCGCAGCGCACGCTCGGCCCGGAACCGCACCGTCTCCTGGCCGGTGACCCGCTTGTGGGCGATGTCGGGCACCAGCGCGACCTCGTAATGCAGCACATCGAAGCCGCGCGATGCCACGGCGTGCGCCGATGCGCTCACCGGCAGCAACGGCAGCACACACAGCCAGATACAGAGGCGAGCGAACATGAGACCCATCCATGCGAAGGTGGATCGCATCGTGCCAGAGCACGCGCGCCTTTGCGCACCGTTGTATCGCGCAAACAAAAACGCCGGCACAAGGCCGGCGTTCTCGTTGACGGTGGACAGGCGTGAATCAGCCGTTCCACTTGCCCAGGGCGGCCTGGCCGTTTTCCTTGGCACGGTCGAACACGGTCTGCTGTGCCTTGGCGACGTTGGCCTTGGTGTCCTTGGCCCACAGCTTCAGCGCGGCCTGCTGCATGGCACGGCCGTAGGAGAAGCTCAGCGGCCACGGCAGGTTGCCCATCTGGTTCATGGCGTTCAGATGCGCGGTGGACTGCTCATCGCTCTGGCCACCGGACAGGAACACCACGCCCGGCAGGATCGCCGGCACGGTGCTCTTGAGGCACATGACGGTCGACTCGGCCACTTCCTCGACGTCGGCCTGCTCTTCGCAGCCCTTGCCGGAGATGACCATCGAAGCCTTCAGGATGGTGCCTTCCAGCAGCACGTTCTGCTGGTACAGGGCGTCGAACAGCGAACGCAGGGTCGCTTCGGTGACTTCGTAGCAGGTTTCGATGTCGTGGTCGCCGTCCATGATTACTTCCGGCTCGACCATCGGCACCAGGCCACATTCCTGGCACAGCGCGGCATAGCGGGCCAGCGCATGGGCATTGGATTCGATGCAGGTGCCCGACGGGATGCTTTCACCGATGTTGATGACCGCACGCCACTTGGCGAAGCGCGCGCCCAGCTTGTAGTACTCCTGCAGGCGCTCGCGCAGGCCGTCCAGGCCTTCGGTGACCAGCTCGCCCGGGCAACCGGCCAGGGCATGGGCGCCCTTGTCGACCTTGATGCCCGGAATGATGCCCTGGGCGGCCATGTACTTGGCGAACGGGACGCCGTCCTTGGTGGACTGACGGATGGTCTCGTCGTACAGGATCGCGCCGGAGATGTGCTCGTTCAGCTTGGGCGTGGTGAGCAGCAGTTCGCGGTAGGCGCGACGGTTCTCCTCGGTGTTCTCCAGGCCGACGCTGGCGAAGCGCTTGCCGATGGTGCCGGTGGATTCGTCGATCGCGATGATGCCCTTGCCCGGGGCGACCATGGCCTGTGCGGTTTCAGCCAGCTGTTCGATGCTCATGTACTTCCTGTGGCGGGTGCGGGAAAACGCCAATTATAGACCCCGCCTCCCGTGAACTGGCCGTCCACGAAATCTGGAAACGATTCCATCTGAAACGACGAACCCGCGTGGCCGTGAAGCCACGCGGGTCCGGGTGTTGCGCGGCGGGTCGGTTACAGCTCGCCCAGCCCGCTCGCACGGCCGTCTTCGCCCACTTCCAGCAGGCGCAGCGTGTTGGTGGCGCCATGGGTTTCCATGTGCTCGCCGCTGGTGAAGACCACGCGGTCGCCGCCCTGCAGCTGGTTCGCTTCGAACAGCAGGCGGATGCTGCCGCGGGCGGCTTCGCGCGGGGTCAGGCCGCGGCTGTCGAAGTTGATCGGGAACACATCGCGCATCAGCGCCATCTGGCGGCGGGCGCCGTCGTGGCGGGTCACCGCGAACACCGGCGCCGAAGCACGGAAGCGCGACAGGTAACGCGCGGTGCCACCGGATTCGGTCATCGCCACGATCGCGCGCACGCCCACGTGCTGGGACAGGAACATGGTGGCCATGGCAATCGCCTGGTCGGCCCGTTCCAGGTTGCGCGGCGAGGCGCCGAAATCGGTCTCGGTCTGGAACTGGCGTTCGGCACCCAGGCAGATGCGGGCCATCGCTTCGACCGCCTTGACCGGGTACATGCCGGCGGCGGTTTCAGCCGAGAGCATCACCGCATCGGTACCGTCGATGACCGAGTTGGCCACGTCCAGCACTTCGGCGCGGGTCGGGATCGGGCTTTCGACCATCGACTGCAGCATCTGGGTGGCGGTGATCACCACCTTGTTCTGCGCCAGCGAGGCCTTGATGATCTTCTTCTGCAGGCCCGGCAGTTCGGCATCGCCGATTTCCACGCCCAGATCGCCACGGGCGACCATGACCACGTCGCTGGCGTCGACGATCTCCTCCAGGTTGTCGATCGCTTCGGTGCGCTCGATCTTGGAGACCAGCGCGGCGTAGCAGCCGTGTGACTCGGCGATCTCACGCGCGTCGTTCATGTCCTGCGCGTTGCGGCAGAACGAGACGGCGATGAAGTCCACGCCGATCTTGGCCACGATGCCGATCAGTTCCTTGTCGCGCTCGGTCAGCGCGCCCAGCGACAGGCCACCGCCCTGCTTGTTCAGGCCCTTGCGGTCGGACAGCACGCCATCGTTGAGCACGGTGTTGATGATGCGCTCGCCCTGCACTTCGGTGACCTGCAGCTGCATCAGGCCATCGTCGAGCAGCAGGATGTCACCGGCGGTGACGTCCTGCGGCAGGCCCAGGTAGCTCACGCCCACCTGGGTGGTATCGCCGGCCGGTGCGTTCGGCGAGGCGACCAGGTCGAAGCGGTCACCCGCCTTGAGCTTGATCTTGCCTTCGGCAAAACGCTCGATGCGGATCTTCGGGCCCGGCAGGTCGGCCAGGATGCCCACTTCCACGCCCACGCGGGCGGCAGCGGCACGCACATCGGCGGCGCGCTTGGCCTGGCCGGACGGGTCACCGTGGCTGAAGTTGAGGCGAACCACGTTCACGCCGGCGCGGAAGAGATCCTCCAGCACGCCCGGCGGGTCGGTGGCCGGTCCGAGGGTGGCGAGGATCTTGGTGCGACGCTGACGCTCAATCATGGTTAATGGGCTCCCGTTAAAGGAGCGAAATTAGCACACCCTTCACGTCCCATGAATACGTTTACAGCATTGGCACAGTTGGGTTTCGCTGTTGTCCTGCAGACAGCGCGAGACGGCCGGGCGGACAGCCGATTGGCTCCCTCCCGGCCAGCGCCAGCCCCGGCGGGGCTTTGCGCAGGACATGCGGCGGCGTACGGGACGCCGCCGGGTGCTCAATCGAGCAGCGTGAGCAGGTCATCCGGGGCCTGCGCCAGGTGCGCCGCACCGGCCGCGGTGAGCTCTTCGGCACCGCCGAAGCCCCACAGCACGCCGATATTGCGCAGCCCGTGATGACGCGCGCCTTCGATATCCATGCGCCGGTCGCCGATCATCCAGCACTGCGCCGGGGGGAGCGACAACCGATGCAGCGCCTCGGCGACCAGCTGCGGCTTCTCGCTGCGGCTGCCATCCGGGGTGGCGCCGATCACGTCCTCGAAGCAGTCACCGAACGGCAGGTGCTCGACGATGCGCCGGGCATGCGGCTCGTTCTTGGCGGTGACGATCGCCAGCCGGTGGCCGCGATCCTTCAAGGCCTGCACGACCTGGCCGATCCGCGGGTAGACCTCATGCTCGCGCCAGCCGACCACGTCGAAGCGCTCGCGGTAGTACGTCACCGCCTGCTCGACCTGGGCCGGATCGTTGAACAACGGCGCGAAGCTGGTCCGCAGCGACGGCCCGATCCAGCGCCGCAGTTCGGCCTGCGGCGGGACCGGCTGGCCCATCTGCGTGAGCGCATGCGCCACGCACTGGGTGATCCCGACGGCCGAATTGATCAGCGTGCCGTCGAGATCGAAGAACAGCACATCGCGGCTCACGAGCCGCGGGCCTCCAGCGCGGCGACGGCCGGCAGGGTCTTGCCTTCCAGGAATTCCAGGAACGCGCCACCACCGGTGGAGATGTAGCTCACCTCGCCCGCGATGTCGTACTTGTCGACCGCGGCCAGGGTGTCGCCGCCACCGGCGATCGAGAACGCCGGCGAGGCCGCGATGGCGCGGGCCAGTGCTTCGGTGCCATGGCTGAAGGCCTCGAACTCGAACACGCCGACCGGGCCGTTCCAGACCACGGTGCCGGCCTTGGCGATCAGGCCTGCATAGTGCTGCGCGGTATCCGGGCCGATATCCAGGATCAGGTCATCCTCGGCCACGTCGGCAACGGCCTTCACCGTGGCCTCGGCATCGGGCAGGAACTGCTTGGCCACGACCACGTCGGTCGGCAGCGGGATGTCGGCACCACGCGCCTTGGCATCGGCGACGATCTTCTTCGCGGTGTCCAGCAGGTCCGGCTCATACAGCGACTTGCCGACCGGGTAACCGGCGGCCGCGATGAAGGTGTTGGCGATGCCACCGCCAACGATCAGCTGGTCGACCTTGCCGACCAGGCTGGAGAGCAGCTCGAGCTTGGTGCTGACCTTGCTGCCGGCCACGATCGCCAGCAACGGCTGGGCCGGAGCGAGCAGCGCCTTGGCCAGCGCGTCCAGTTCGGCCATCAGCAGCGGGCCGCCAGCGGCGACCGGCGCGAAGCGGATCACGCCATGGGTGGAGGCCTGTGCACGGTGCGCGGTGCCGAAGGCATCCATCACGAACACATCGCAGAGCGCGGCGTACTTCTTCGCCAGCGCTTCATCGTCCTTGCCTTCGCCGACGTTCATGCGGCAGTTTTCCAGCAGCACGATCGAGCCCGGCGCAACCTGCACGCCATCGACCCAGTCGCGCACCAGCGGCACTTCCACACCGAGCAGCTGCGACAGGCGCAGCGCCACCGGGGCCAGCGATTCGGCTTCACTCCACACGCCTTCCTTCGGACGCCCCAGGTGCGAGGTCACCATCACGGCGGCGCCCTTCTCCAGCGCCAGCTTCAGCGTCGGCAGCGACGCGGTGATGCGCTGCTCGGAAGTGATCTGGCCGTTGTCGATCGGCACGTTCAGATCCTGGCGGATCAGCACGCGCTTGCCGGAGAGATCGAGGTCGGTCATGCGAACGATGGACATAAGCAACTCTTTGGCTCTGAAGAAGGAAGGGCGCCGTGCGGCGCAGACGATCATTGTCCCGGCTGCGACGGTGCATCGCAAACCTCTTAACGGGGACGGGGGTAGTTAAGCGCGCTTAACTGCCCCCGTCCCCGTTAAGACGCGGCTGGCGCAGCAGGCTCACCGCGAACCCGCCGACGATCAGCACGCCGATCACCAGCAGCGCCCACAGCAGCCACTGCTTCCAGTCGCGCTGCGGGGCCAGCGCGGCATCGCCGGCGAGCACTTCCGGTGCGCCCTGCACGGTCGCCTGGGCCGGCTGCCACTGCGCGCCATGCTGCTCGCGCAGCTGCGCGATCACGGTGGCGACCGGCGCGTCCTGGCGCTCGGCGCGCACACTGCCGGCGGCCACCGCGTAGGGCGGCTCGCCCTGGCTGAGGAACACCAGCGCTTCGGGCTGGTAACCGAGCTTGAGCGTCGGCGCGGGCATCGACTGCGGCTGACCTGCGATCAGTTTCCAGTAACGGTCACGCGTGCTGCGCGTCAGCGGCTGGGTCTGCGATTGCCGGCGGTCGGCGGCGTCCTGCAGCTGATAGGCCACCCACGGGCCCGCGCGGACCTGCCACGGCTGGTCGGCGTCGTCGCGGCTCAACAGCGTCCACTGCACCACGCTGTTGTCGGCCGTGGCGATATCCGCCTGCGCGATCGGGAAGCGCCCGTCGAGTTGATACTCGAATTCGCCGGGCTTGCCGGCGGTCCCGGTCAACGACTGCCAGCGCCACGCGATCGCCTGCGCGGCCGGCGCCAGCTCGGCCTGCACGGTGGACAGCGCCGGCAAGGCATCCGCGCCGATCGGCAGGATGCGGAAATACTTGGCCTGGCGCGCGATCTCGATGCGGCGCTGCTGAAGGCGGCGGCCTTCGTGCTGCAGGTCGACCAGCGGCACGTCGTCGGCGATGCGCAGCCAATCGCGCAGATCGTTGCTCATCTCCACGCGAACGCGCGCCTGCAGGGGCGCCTGGGTCTGCCAGTCCAGACGCAGTGCCTGCACACCGGTCTTCAGCGCACTGGCGTCGATCAGCCAGCCCGCCGGTTGCCCCGCCGCGCCACCGCGCCCCAGCCGCGCTTCGACCCGGCGCACGCTGCCATCGGTGTTGCGTTCGGTGAGCAGCTGCAGGTCATCGCCGGAAGTACCGGCCATCGGCGGCAGCGGGAACCAGGACAGCGTCTGCCACTGCGGGGCCTGCGCCAGCGGCTGGTCGGCAGCCAGCAACGCCGAGGGCAATGCCTGGCCCTGCGCGTTGAATACCTGCACATCGGCCAGGCGCGGCGACACCGCGGTGCGGTACACGCCATCGTCCAGCGTCAACCGGTACGCACCGGCCTGCGGCTGCGCAAGCTGCAGCGGCCATTGCTGGCGATAGGCCTGGCGGTCATCGGCCGCCTGGGCCTGGGCCAGCGCCGGCAGCACCAGCGCGGTGAAGAGGATCAGCGGGCGAAAGGTCTTCAAGACTGCGGCTCCACGGCGGGGTCCGGTGCGCGCGGCGGCGCCGGTGCCAGATAGCCCACGACCGTACACAGCAGGCCGTAGGCGATGAAAGAAGAAATCCCGAGCAGGTTGCCCAGGTGCTGGCGGTCGATCAGCACCAGCTTGGCCAGCACCACGCCCATCAGCACCGCGCCGACCAGCCACAGCACGCGTTGCCCGCGACGCGAGCCCCACACCCAGCTGATCACGCCGAGCACGCTCCAGACCACGGTCAGGCTGGTCTGGGCCAGGGTCGAGGACCACAAGCGCTCGTTCCACGGCACCGCGCCCCAGTGATGCACGGCGTGCAGGGTGATGCTGGTCAGGGCGACGAAGCCGGCAATCGCCAGCACCGGGATACGGACCGCACGCAGGCCCTGCGGCGCCTGCGCGGACCACAGCCAGCGCGCGGCGAGCACCAGAACGGCGAGCTGCGCCAGTTCCACCGGGTTGAGCAGCGGCAGCCACGGCAGCGGTGCGGCCCCGGCCGGGACCAGCAACAGGCCCACCCAGCTCGCGCCAAGCACCGCGAACAAGGTGCTCTGCAGCGGCGTACGCATCGGATCGAAGCGCTCGCCCAGCGGCACCGTCAGCCAGTGCCAGCGCGACAGCGCTACCGCGGTGACCAGCAGCCACGGCAGCAGCATCAGGGCCAGGCCCCAGCCCTGCGCCAGCGCGAAGCGGTCGGCCAGCCACAGGCAGGCCAGCGACACCACCGACGGCCACAGCAGCCACCACAGGAACTGCGCCGCCAGCGAGGTGCGGTCTTCCCCCCCGCGCAGGCACCACAGGCTGCGGACGCCGAGCAGCGCGAACACCGCCCACGCCAGCGCGCCATAGCCGGCGAACGGCTGGTCATGCACATCGGCCTGCCACAGCGCCAACGGGAAGGCGGCCAGCACCATCGCCAGCGTGGTCAGCACCAGCGCGCGCGCCGGCCAGCGGCGATGCACTTCAGCGGCCAGCCACGCGGTCACCGCCGCGGCGATCAACAGCGCATCGGGCTCGCTGCGGTGGGCGACGAAGCGCAGGATCTCGTGGCTGATACTACCCAGCCACCACAGCAGGCCCCACAGGTAGTACACGATGGCCGGCGCCTCCTGCTGGGCGCGGCGGTAGCTGAAGGCCGCGGCAAAACCGGCCAGCGCCAGCAGCAGCCCGCTCATGAAGGTCGGGTTCGCAATGGCCGTGGCGTCCAGGTGCCAGTAATCCGCACCGACCACGAAGCCGAACGCGGCCCCCAGGGTCAGCAAGGCGCCAGTGACCTGTGGCAGCCAGCGCTGCTGGCGCAGGCCCAGCCAGGCCAAGGCGGCGCCTTCCAGTGCGAACACGCTGGCGGTGGCGCGTGCAGACAACGCCAGCGGCACCGCCAGCGTGGCGAAGCCGACCGCGAGCACCGCATGCGACTGGCCCAACGCGGCGTAACGTTCGCGCTTGATCAACGCCCATGCCAGGCCCGCATACAACGCCGCCAGCGCCAGCGAGCACAGCGCCAGCAGCAGGCGGTCGTCATGCAGCAGGCCGGCCTGCAGCGAGAACGCGATCAGCGGCGTGCCGAACACCAGGCTGCCATCGATAAGATCGCGTTTTTCCGCACGCTGGCGGCGCGCATAGAGGATCGGGATCAGCAGGTAGAAGGCGAAGAACAGCAGCAGGAACGGCTCGGTGCTGGCGAACTTGTCCGCGCTGTACTGGAGCACGCCCCAGGCCGTACCGATGCCGAAAGTGAAGGCGAAGCCGAGCAGGTTCAGCGCGCGCCACGGGCGCCACCAGGCAATGGCCAGGATCGCGGCGTTGAGCACCGCGTAGTACGAGAACAGCGCGACATGGTTGCCGCTGCCGGTGGACAGCCAGATCGGCGCCATGAAGCCGGCCAGGATGCCAAGCACCGCCAGCGTGCGCGAATTCTGCACCACCGCCAGCACGCCCATGCCGGCGATCAGCAGCACGCTGAGCGCGAACGCCGGCGCGGCCGGCACCAGGTCATAGCGCTTGAACGCGGCGAATATGGTCAGCAACAGGATGCCGATCGCCCCGCCCTGCAGCGCCAGCGCGAACAGGCGCCGGGTATCGCGCTGCACCCAGCCGAATACCAGTCCGGCCAGCGCGGCGACCGCGATGGCGGCCAGGCGCAGCTCGATCGGGGCGTTCAACCAGCCCTGGTCGCTGGCGTACTTGAGCAGCGCGGCCACACCGGCCAGCAGCACCAGCATGCCGATCTTGACCGGCACGTTGCCTTCGGTGAACCACTGTTTGAGGGTGCCGACAATGCGCTCGCCGATGCCGGGACCCTGCGGTTCAACCGGCGCTACCGGCGGCGCGGGCCTGGGCGGAATCGAGGCGGCGAACGGCAGCGGTGGCGGCATGGCGGCCGCCGCGGCGGGTGCAGCCACGGTGTCCGCGGTCTCGACGGGCGTTTCGCCGCCGGGCTGCATGGCGACGTCCAGCGGCGCGGCCACGGTGTCGACGGAGTCGATATCCGCCCAGCGCAGCGGCCGTTCGGGCTCGGCCGGTGCCGGCACGGTCTCCCAGGCAGACCCGGCAGCGCGCTGCTCCAGCGCCGCGACGCGTCGGCGCAGGCCGGCGATCATCACCAGCGCCACGATCAGCAGCAGCGGGATCGCCAGCAGTACCAGCACCAGCAGGACAATCAGAGCTTCCATTCCAGGCCATCCTCAAGAGGTCGCCACGGCTGCACCCGGCAGGCACAGTGCCGGCGGCACGCGGGCCATGCTAATGGATCGGGAGCACAGGCGGGATCAAGGCCGGGGCGGCGCCCGCCTGAAACGACAGACCCCGGCACGGGGCCGGGGTCTGTGGAATGACGCAGGGGTGGCGCTGGCTTACGCCGCGACGACCTTGACCATTTCCAGGCACTTGTTGGAATAGCCCCATTCGTTGTCGTACCAGGACACCAGCTTGACGAAGGTGCCATCCAGCGCGATGCCGGCATCGGCGTCGAACACCGAGGTGTGGGTTTCACCGCGGAAATCGGTCGCCACGACCTTATCTTCGGTGTAGCCCAGAATGCCCTTCAGCGCGCCTTCGCTCTGTGCCTTCACTTCAGCGCAGATCTCGGCGTAGGTGGCTTCCTTCTCCAGCTCGACGGTCAGATCGACCACCGACACGTCCGAGGTCGGCACGCGGAAGCTCATGCCGGTCAGCTTCTTGTTCAATTCCGGGATCACCACGCCCACGGCCTTGGCCGCACCGGTGGAGGACGGAATGATGTTTTCCAGGATGCCACGGCCACCGCGCCAGTCCTTGTTGGACGGGCCATCGACGGTCTTCTGGGTAGCGGTCGCCGCATGCACGGTGGTCATCAGGCCACGCTTGATGCCCCACTTGTCATTGATGACCTTGGCCAGCGGGGCCAGGCAGTTGGTGGTGCACGACGCGTTGGAGACGATCGCCTGGCCGGCGTAGGTCTTGTCGTTCACGCCGAACACGAACATCGGGGTGTCGTCCTTCGACGGTGCCGACAGGATCACCTTCTTGGCGCCCGCATCGATGTGCTTCTGCGCGGTTTCCTTGGTCAGGAACAGGCCGGTGGATTCGATGACGACGTCCACGCCGACTTCGTCCCACTTCAGGTTGGCCGGGTCGCGTTCCTGGGTCAGGCGGATCTTCTTGCCGTTGACCAGCAGGTCGTTGCCGGAAACTTCCACGTCGGCCTTGAAGCGGCCGTGCACGGAGTCGTACTTCAGCATGTACGCCAGGTAGTCCGGCTCCAGCAGATCGTTGATGGCGACGATTTCGATGTCATTGCCGAAGTTCAGCACGGCCGAGCGCAGTACGTTGCGCCCGATGCGACCGAAACCGTTGATGCCAACCTTGATTGCCATGTTCACAAGCTCCTGCAGCCGCGACGGTGCGGCGCCGATGGAAAGGGGCGTTCATTCTAGCAGGGCCGGACCCGGGCAGGCCCGCCGAGGCCGAATGGGAACCGGTTACAACGGCAAATACCCGGATTGATCCGGATCAAGGCGCAACGCGGCGCGGACGGGAAAACTGGCGCCATTCCCACCCGCCACGAGACCGTCTCATGCGCAACCCCTCCCCCCTCCTGCTCTCCTGCCTGGCCGCCGCCCTGGCACTGGCCGCCGCCCCCGCCATGGCCCAGTCCAAGGGTGACTGGACGATCGGTGCCGGCGTGCACCAGGTCGCCCCGAAGTCCAACAACGGCTCGCTGGCCGGCGGCACGCTGAAGGTCGATGTCGACAACGACATCAAGCCGACCATCACCGGTGAGTACTTCATCGCCGACAACCTCGGCATCGAGATCCTGGCCGCACTGCCGTTCAAGCACGACATCAACATCGCCGGCCTGGGCAACGTGGGCAGCACCAAGCACCTGCCGCCGGTGGTCTCGCTGCAGTATCACTTCAACAGCAAGGGCAAGGTCTCCCCGTTCCTGGGCGCCGGCATCAACTACACCACGTTCTTCAGCGAGAAGACCGGCGGCGCGCTGGCCGGCAGCAAGCTGAAGATGGAAGACTCTTGGGGCCTGGCCGCCCATGCCGGTCTGGACTTCGCGATCAATGACAAGGGCTCGCTGCGCGTCGATGTGCGCTGGATGGACATCGACAGCAAGGTCAAGCTCAACGGTGAAAAGATCGGCACCGTCAACATCGACCCGCTCGCCTACGGCGTGTCGTACGTGTTCAAGTTCTGATCGGCGGATCAGAACCCAACAAGGCAACACCCTCGCAGCAAGACAGTTTCCCCGGCTTCGGCCGGGGTTTTTTTTGATTCATCCCGCCAACAGATGTTGGCCCGCCGCCTGCGCATGCAGCGTGGTCGTATCGAACACGGGCACGGGTGCATCCTGCGCGCCGACCAGCAGCATGATCTCCGTGCAGCCCAGGATGATGCCCTGCGCACCGCGATCCACCAGCCGCTGCATGACGGCGCGATACGTCTCGCGCGATGCCGGCAGCACCTGCCCCTGCACCAGCTCCTCATAGATGATCCGGTGCACCGCCGCGCGGTCCTCGGCGTCCGGAACCAGGACCTCCAGGCCATGCGCCTGCGTGAGCCGGCCCGTGTAGAAATCGTGCTCCATCGTGAACGCGGTGCCGAGCAGGCCGATGCGCAGCAACCCGGCGCCCTTGATCGCTTCGGCCGTGGGATCGGCGATGTGCAGCAGTGGAATGGCGATCGCCGCCTGCACCGCATCCGCCATGCGGTGCATGGTGTTGGTGCAGATCACGATGGCGGTGGCCCCGGCACCCTGCAGGCGCTGCGCCGCATCGATCATCCGCTGCGTGGCACTGTCCCAGTCGCCGGCATGCTGCAGCGCTTCGATCTCGGCGAAATCGAACGACCACAGCAGGATCCGACCGGAATGCAGCCCACCCAGCGTGTCACGCACCTGCTCGTTGATCAGGCGGTAGTAATGCGCCGAGCTTTCCCAGCTCATGCCGCCGATCAGGCCAACGATGTGGGCCATGGGGACCTCCTGATTCCGCCCGATGCGGGCACCGGCGAGCCTAGCCGAACCAGGGGGGTGTTGCAGCCGGCCAGATCCCGGCAAGCCCGCGCGCGGCCAGCCCGCTAGAATGCCGCGGATGAAAATGCCTTCCCTGCTTCCGGCCACCGCCCTCGCGCTGGCCCTCACCCTTGTTTCCACCGATGCCCTGGCCTGGGGCGCACAGGGCCACCGCCTGGTGGCGCGGATCGCCGAAACCCGGCTGACCCCGCAGACCCAGGCCGAGGTGGACCGCCTGCTCGCCGCCGAGCCGGACCCGACACTGCACGCCATCGCCCCCTGGGCCGATCAGCTGCGCGCCAAGGACCCGGGCCTGGGCAAGCGCTCGGCCGGCTGGCATTACGTCAATATCGGCGAGGATGATTGCCACTATGAAGTGCAGAAGCACTGCAGGAACGGCAACTGCGTGGTCGAGGCGCTGAAGGCGCAGACCGCGATTCTGGGCGACCGCAGCAAATCCGACGCCGAGCGTGCGCAGGCACTGAAATTCGTCGTGCATTTCGCTGGCGACATCCACCAGCCGATGCATGCCGGCTACGGCCACGACAAAGGTGGCAACGATTTCCAGGTGCAGTTCAACAACCGCGGTACCAACCTGCACTCGCTGTGGGACAGCGGCATGCTGAACGAGCAGACGCTGGATGACGACCAGTACCTCAAGCGCCTGCTGGCCCTGCCCAAGCCGGCGTTCGCAACGCGCTCCAACATCGATGCGGATGCAGTGCAGTGGGCCGAAGCCAGCTGCCGGATCGCCATTGCACCTGGCGTCTACCCGGACAAGCGTACGCTGGAGCCCAGCTATGCGGCGACCTATCGCCCGGTCGCCGAGCGCGAGCTGCGCCTGGCCGGTGAACGTCTGGCGGTGCTGCTCAACGACACCCTGGGCAAACGCTGAGGTCCGCACCATGTCACTGCACGTCGCCAGTTTCTTCCACCCGGACAGTCACACGTTCAGCTATGTGGTGCATGACCCGGCGACGTTGCAGGCAGCGGTGATCGATCCCGTGCTGGATTACGACCCGGACACCGACGCGCTCGGTGCCGGGCCGCTGCAGCCGCTGCTGGCCCATGTGCGCGAGCACGGTCTGCAGGTGCGCTGGCTGCTGGATACCCATGCCCACGCCGACCACGTCAGCGCCGGGCGCTGGCTCAAGCGCCAATGGCCGGACGCGACCCTGGCCATGGGCGCGGGCATCGTGCAGGTGCAGCGCACCTTCGCGCCCCGTTACGCGCTGGATGTGCCGACCGACGGCTCGCAGTTCGATCATCTGTTCGCCGATGGCGAACGCTTCACGCTCGGTGATATCGACGCCGAGGTGATCGCGGTCCCGGGCCATACCAGCGACAGCGTCGCCTATCGGATCGGCGATGCGCTGTTCACCGGCGATTCGCTGTTCATGCCCGACGGCGGCACCGCACGCTGTGACTTCCCGGGCGGCGATGCGGCGCAGCTATACCGTTCGATCCAGCGCTTGCTGGCATTGCCGGACGCAACCCGTGTGTTCATCTGTCACGACTACGGCCCCGGTGGCCGCGAGGTCGCCAACGAGACCACCATCGGCGCGCAGCGCGCGCACAACATCCACCTGCATGACGGCGTCAGCGAAGCCGAGTTCGTGGCCACGCGCCAGGCACGCGATGCCACGCTGGCCGAGCCTAAATTGATGGACCCCTCGGTGAAAGCGAACATCCAGGGCGGTGCCGTTCGCGGCGGATAGGCATCTCACCGCGTCGTGGGCGCAGTGCTTCGCTGCTTCGCCGGCGTCCCGCTGCGCACGGTCGCCTTGCCTTTCACGATTTCGAAGGTGAAGGCATACAGCAGGCTCACCGGCACAGGTTCGATGCGCGCGGCACCCTGGCAATCGCCCCGATCCGCTGGAACCTTCCCCTCCGCGAAGTGACACACCGCTGCGGGCACGTACTGCCAGGCTGCAACCGCATCCTGCGCGGACTGCAACAACGGCGCATTCTCAGGGGCATTGCCAGCGGTGCATTCGTCGCGGTCCTGCACCGGCAGACTTCGCTCCACGCGACCCTGCGCATCGATGACCAACTGCAGGCACACCGTCGTGGGCGCAAGCTCACTGCGCGGATCGCGATCGCCCAGCACGGGGTCCGGACCTGCATTCAGTTGCGGCATCCGGTAACCCTCCGTAGCCTTCAGCTGGTAGCTCGCCACCTGCGCAGCCCCCGTGCCGGTGGTCGGATCCAAGCGCTGGTGACCCACGTTCTCCGCCCGCGTGTCCACTGACGTAAGCGTCTCATGGGTGGCACAGCCAGCCATCAACAGCGTCGCCACTGCCAAGACGGATGACTGCCTCATGGCGTTGGCACCTCATCATCCATGGCGTAGGTGACCGGAATCTTCAGCGCCGAGGCCACCGCCTTGCCATTCCGGATCGCCGGTTCGAAGGTCCACTGTTTCGCGGCAGCGACCGTCGCGTCGTCGAATACACCCGCCGGGCTCGCCTGAAGCACGCGCACATTGGTCGCCCTGCCTTCGGTATCCACGTCCACCCTGACCACGACCTTGCCGACAATGCGCTGCTCGGCCGCCGTTTTCGGGTAGGACGGCGGCGGCATCTTGTGCGCGATCGCATCGCGATCAGCGGCGACCGCGGTGCCCTGGCCCGCCCAGGCCACCGTGCCCAGACCCACGCACATCCCGACCACCAGCACCTGCCCGGTCAACCACGGCAATGTCTTCCGCTTGTGTTCCTTCAACATGGCAATCCGCTCCTTCAACATCGGTTGGCTGCGCCAGTGGCAGGCCATCGGTGCAACCGGGTGGACCAACTGCGCCTTGAGCAGCGCGTTGGCGTAGAGCCGGCGCAGTGCCGGATGCGGATCGACCGTGCGGGCGTCGCAGGCCAGTTCCTGGTCACGCAGGAAACGGCGCGCCGCCCACGGCAGCAACGGGTGGAACCAGAACACGCACCGCAGCGCGGCCAGCGTGGCGTTTGCCCAGGCATCGCCATGACGACGATGGCTGTGTTCGTGGCGCAGGATCAGCTCCTGCTCGGCGGGGCTGAAGCGCTGTTCGAAGTCCGGGCCAACCACGATCCGCGGCCGCCACAAGCCGACCAGCGCCGGCAGGCCCGGATCGCCACTGGCCTGCCAGCTGCCATCCGCGCGCGGTTGCAGCGCGCCCAGGGCATGCTCGAAGCGGCGCTGCGCGCGCCAGCTGATGCCGGCCATCGCCACCGCGCCCAGCAGCCACACGGTCAACAGCAGCAGCGGCCACTGCGAGGCATCGGCCGGCACGCCAGGCGCGCGCAGCGCCGAGGCCATCACCATCACCGGGGCCGTCTCGGTGATCGGCAGCCGCGGCAGCGGCAGGTACGCAGCGATCAGCACCAATGGCAGCAGCCACCAGCTGCGGTAGGCCAGCGCTGCGCCCCCCAGGCGCAGCAGCAGCGGCCGTGCCGCGGCCAGCACCACGGCCGCGAGCGCCAACCACACGCTGGCCTGCAGCAGTCCGTCGAGCAGCTCACTCATGATCCAGCTCCCGGATCAGTTGCTTCAGTTCGGCGATGTCCTGCGCGCTGAGCTCGCCGCGCTGGCTGAAATGCGCGACCAGCGGCGCGACGCGGCCGTCGAACACGCGCTCCAGAAAGCCCTCGCTCTGCTCGGCCACCCAGGCCTGCCGCTGCAGCACGGGCGAGTACAGATAGCGACGCCCCTCGCGGCTGGCACTGACCGCCCCTTTGGTCAGCAGCCGGTTGAGCAGGGTCTTGATGGTAGGCTCGGCCCAGTCACGGCTGGCCAGCGCGGCCACCACATCATCAGCGCCCAGCGGATGGTGCCGCCACAGCACCTCCATCACGACGGCTTCGGCTTCACTGATCTGGCTCATCATTTACATCCGTAATCGACAATTCGATTACGCCCGTAATCGAAACGGGTGTCAACCCCTTCGACAGCCGGTTCATGCAGGCGCTGAGAGCATCGGCGCATGCCCCGCGGAGCCCTCGATGAGACGCTACCGAAAATTCGATTACCCGGTGGACGATGTGCGCCGCTTCCTGGAACCCGGCCCGGTCGTGCTGATCAGCTCGGCCTGGAAAGGCCAGCGCAACATCATGACGCTGGGCTGGCACATGGTGCTGGAGTTCACGCCCTCGCGCCTGGCGACCATGATTTCCACCGGCAACCATAGTTTCGAGCTGATCCGCCGCAGCGGCGAATGCGTCATCAATGTACCCACCGCGGAGATGCTCGATACGGTGGTGGGCATCGGCAACAGCAGCGGCGCGGAGATCGACAAGTTCGCGCACTTCGGGCTGGAGGCGGTCGCCGCCAGCGAGGTTGCGGCCCCCTTGATCGCCCAGTGCCACGCCAGTTTCGAGTGCCGGCTGGCGGATCGAAGCCAGATCAAACGGCATGGGCTGTTCATCTGGGAGGTGGTCAAAGCGCACGTCGCGCGCTCGCCGAAAGTGCCGCGCACGGTGCATTACCGCGGCGATGGCCAGTTCATGCTCGCCAGTGATGAGGTCTCGCGTCGCCGTCTGTTCAAACCGGAAATGCTGTAATGACCCGCATGATTTCGCAGGATAGCGCCGCATGACCGAACACCTGACCGACCTGGACGCCGCCGTCGACTGGCTGCTGCAGCGGGTCGATGGCCCCCTGCGCATTGGCGCCCCACTCGCGCTGGGCAAGCCGCACCGGCTGCTCAACGCCCTGTATGCCCGGGTGGAAAACGATCCCTCGCGGCCGCTGCAGCTGTATACCGCCCTGTCGCTGAACCCGCCGCGCGGCGGTGCCGGGCTGGAAGCCCGCTTCATGAAGCCGTTCGCCGAGCGTCATTTCGGTGCGGACTTCCCGCGCCTGGCCTATGCCGATGCCATGGTGCGCGACCAGCTGCCAGCGCATGTGCAGGTGGAAGAGTTCTACATGCAGTCCGGGGCATTGCTCAATTCCTCGCAGGCCCAGCGCAGCTACACCAGCCTCAACTACACGCACGCCGCCGATGCGGTCGCCCAGCGCGCGCCGCAGGCGATCGTGCAGAAAGTGGCGATGCGTGCGAACGACCGGCGCCTGTCGCTGTCGTGCAACAACGACATCACCCAGGACACGCTGGATGCGATGGTCGCGCGCGGGCTGCCACGCCCGTTGATGATCGCCGAGATCGATCCGCAGCTGCCGTACCTGGCCGGTTCGGCCACGGTGGATGTGTCGTTCTTCGATCTGGTGATCACGCCACCGGCCCCGTATCCGGACCTGTTCGGCCTGCCGCGCCAACCGGTGAGCGATGCCGATTACGCAATCGGCCTGTACGCCAGCACGCTGGTGCGCGATGGCGGGACCCTGCAGATCGGCATCGGCACGCTGGCTGATGCGCTCAGCCATGCGCTGGTGCTGCGGCATACCGACAACGCACGCTACCGCCAGATCCTGCAGGCCCTGGATCCGGCGTTGGCCAGCCACCCGACGGTGCTTGAATGCGGTGGCCTGGAGCCATTCGAGATCGGCCTGTACGGCTGCAGTGAGATGCTCAACGAAGGCTTCCGTCGGCTGGTCCAGACCGGCGTGATCCGGCGCAAAGTGCATGACGATCTGGCGTTGCTGCAGCGGATCGAGAACGGCACCGCCTGGACCACCGATTACGCCACGCTCGAAGCCGAGGGCGAGTACCTGCACGGCGCGTTCTATCTGGGCTCGCCGGAGTTCTACCAGTGGCTTCGCGACCTGCCCGATGACGAGCGCAGCGCGATCGGCATGCGCCGGATCAGCGAGATCAACCAGCTTTACGGTGGCGATGAAACGCTGGAACGGATGCAGCGTCGCGATGCGCGCTTCTTCAACTCCTGCATGATGGCCACCGCGCTGGGCGCGGCCGTCTCCGATGCACTGGAAGACGGGCGCGTGGTCTCCGGCGTGGGTGGCCAGTACAACTTCGTGGCGATGGCGCATGCCCTGCCCGGCGCACGCAGTGCGCTCATCTTCCGCGCCACCCGCGAGGACAAAGGCGTGCTGCACTCCAACGTGCGCTGGAACTACGGGCACACCACGATCCCGCGGCATCTGCGCGATCTCTACATCAACGAGTACGGCATCGCCGACCTGCGCAACATGACCGACGAGGACTGCGTGATCGCGATGGCCACGATCACCGATGCGCAGTTCCAGGCCGCGCTGTTGGACAAGGCGAAAGCGTCGAAGAAGCTGGCGACCGGTTTCGCTCCGTCCGGGGATGGCCAGCGCAACACTGCCGCGGCGGTCAGCGCGGCGCTGGCACCGTTCCGCCAGTCCGGCCTGCTGCCGGATTACCCGCTGGGCAGTGATTTCACCGAAGTGGAGCAGCACCTGGTCAAGGCGCTGGGCTGGCTCAGGCAGAACACGCAGACGCCGATGGCCAAGCTGCGCACGGTGCTGGCTGCGGTGACGCAACCGGCCGGCGATGGCGATCAGGCCTACCTGCAGCGGATGGGGCTGGAAGCGCCGAAGACGTTCGGCGAACGCATCGAAGCGCGGCTGCTGCGGCTGGGTTTGGCGCGCACCGCATGATGCGCAGTACCCTGGCACGCGGGCAGTACCGGCCGCGGGCCGGCGCGCGCCAGGCCAGGGCAGATTGCAGCGGATCGCGCCCGCCATGACGCCAGAACGAAGAAGGCCGGCTTTCGCCGGCCTTCCGTTTACTGGCGCCGAGCAGGGCTCGACGCCCTCCAGCGGCGATCAGTTCGCCAGCTGCGCCTTGGCCGCAGCCACGACGTGCTCGGCGGTGATGCCGAAGTGCTTGTACAGCGCTTCCGCCGGGGCCGAGGCACCGAAGGTGTCGATACCGACCACGGCACCGTCCAGGCCCACGTACTGGCGCCAGAAGCCGGTGACGCCGGCTTCCACGGCCACGCGGTTGCGCACCGCATTGGGCAGCACGGATTCGCGGTACGCCGCGTCCTGGCGCTCGAACACGTCGGTGGACGGCATCGACACCACGCGGGTCTTGATGCCGGCCGCCTCCAGCTCCGCCTTGGCGGTCACGGCCAGGCCCACTTCCGAACCGGTGCCGATCAGGATCACGTCCGGCACGCCGCCTTCGGCGTCGGCCAGCACGTAGCCACCGCGCGCGATCTGGGCGACCTGCTCGGTGCTGCGCGGCTGGTGCGGCAGGTTCTGGCGGCTGAAGACCAGGCAGCTCGGGCCGTCCTTGCGGGTGATCGCCGACTTCCAGCTGACCGCCGATTCGACCGCATCGCACGGGCGCCACACATCGTTGTTCGGGATGTAGCGCAGCGAGGCCAGGTGCTCCACCGGCTGGTGGGTCGGGCCGTCTTCGCCGAGGCCGATCGAGTCGTGCGTGTACACGTGGATCGCGTGGGCCGGGATCAGCGCGCTCATGCGCACGCCGTTGCGGGCGTAATCGCTGAACACCAGGAAGGTGGCGTCGAACGGAATGAACCCGCCATGCAGGGCCAGGCCGTTGGCGATCGCGGTCATGCCGAACTCGCGCACGCCGTAGTAGACGTAGTTGGCGTTCGGGTCATCGGTGGCGACCGACTTGCTGGCCTTCCACAGGGTCAGGTTGGAGTGCGCCAGATCGGCCGAACCACCCACCAGTTCCGGCAGCAGCGGCGCGAAGGCTTCGATCGCCAGCTGCGAGGCCTTGCGCGAGGCGATGGTCTGGCCGTCGGCCTGGACCTGGGCGATGTAGGCATCGGCCTTGGCGATGAAATCGGCCGGCAGCTCGCCATGCGAACGGCGGATCAGCTCATCGGCTTCGGCCGGGTACTGCGCGGCGTACTTGTCGAACTGCTGTTCCCACTCGGCCTGGCGCAGGGTGCCGGTACCGCCGGCACGCCAGCCGGCGTAGATCTCTTCGGGGATCTCGAACGGGCCGTACGGCCAGCCCAGCTGCTTGCGGGTGGCCTCCAGTTCATCCTTGCCCAGCGGGGCGCCATGGCTGGATTCCTTGCCGGCCTTGTTCGGCGAACCGAAACCAATCGTGGTGCGGCAGCAGATCAGGGTCGGCTTGTCGAACTGCGACAGCGCGCTGTCGATGGCGGACTTGATGCTTTCCGGATCGTGGCCATCGACGCCGCGCACCACGTTCCAGCCATAGGCTTCGAAACGCTCGGGGGTGTTGTCGGTGAACCAGCCATCGGTGTTGCCGTCGATGGAGATGTGGTTGTCGTCCCAGAAGCAGACCAGCTTGGACAGGCCCCAGGTGCCGGCCAGCGAGGCGGCTTCATGCGAGATGCCTTCCATCAGGCAGCCATCGCCCAGGAACACCCAGGTGCGGTGGTCGACGATCTCGTGTTCCGGGCGGTTGTAGCGCTGTGCCAGCAGCTTCTCGGCCAGGGCGAAGCCCACGGCGTTGGCCAGACCCTGACCCAGCGGACCGGTGGTCGTCTCCACGCCGGGGGTTTCATGGTGCTCCGGGTGGCCGGCGGTCTTGCTGCCCAGCTGGCGGAACTGCTTGAGCTGTTCGATCGGCAGGTCGTAGCCGCTCAGGTGCAGCAGTGCGTACTGCAGCATCGAGCCGTGGCCGTTGGACAGCACGAAGCGGTCGCGGTTGAACCACTTCGGATTCTTCGGGTTGTGACGGAGATAGTCGTTCCAGAGCACTTCGGCGATATCGGCCATGCCCATCGGCATGCCGGGATGACCGGACTTGGCGGTTTCGACCGCATCAGCGGCAAGGAAGCGGATGGCATTGGCCAACTGGCGGCGGGTAGGCTGCGTCATGGTTCTGTCGGAGTCGGGAGGCTCCCGCGGAGCTGCGGGCAGCCCATTGTCCCACAGGTGATCGGCGGGGTCAGGCCGGAGACAGGCCAGGCCCTTAACGACGACGCCCCGCACAAAGCGGGGCGTCGGGAACCAGCAGGGCGGCGCAGGCTCAGTCGCGCGGGGCCGGAGCAGGCGCCGGGGCCGGGGCCACCGCGGCCACTGCCGGGCCATCGTCCACCTCGCCCTTGGCCACCAGGGTGGTCAGGGCCAGATCGCCGGTGACGTTCAGCGCGGTACGGCACATGTCCAGGAAGTGGTTCACGCCCAGGATCAGGCCGATGCCCAGCGGGTTCACGCCGACCATGGCGCAGATCATCGCCACCACCGGCAGCGAACCCGAGGGCACGCCGGCCGTGCCGATGCCGCCCAGGATGCAGACCGCCATCACCATGAACTGCTGGCCGATGCTCAGGTCCACGCCGAAGAACTGTGCCAGGAAGATCACCGTCACGCCCTCGAACAGCGCGGTGCCGTTCTGGTTGGCGGTGGCGCCCACGGTCAGCACGAAGCGCGAGACCTTCTGCGGCAGGCCCATCTGATCGGCCACGCGCAGCGCGGTCGGCAGGGTGGCGTTGCTGGAGGCGGTCGAGAAGGCCATCACCGTGGCCTCCTGGGTGTCACGGAAGAACGCCAGCGGCGAACGGCCGGAGAGCCACACGGCCACGCCGTAGGTCACCACCATGTGCAGGCCCAGCGCCAGCACCACCACGCCCACGTAGGCGCCCAGGCGGATGATCAGCTCGAAACCGAACAACGCGGCCAGGTTGAACATGAAGCAGGCCACCGCGTACGGGGCCAGGCGGATGACCAGGTTGATCAGGGTCATCGAGATTTCGAAGATGCCTTCGATGGCCCGACGCAGCGGCGCGACCTTCGCTTCGTCGGTCAGCACCATGCCGATGCCGAACATCAGCGCGAAGAACATCAGCGAAAGGATCGCACCGTTGCTCGACGCGGCCTCGACCACGTTGCTCGGCACGATCGACAGCAGCATGTCCATGCCCTTGGGCGTGCCATGGATACCGGCAACGATTTCCTTGCTGCGCTCGGCGTTCTCGGTGAGCATCTGCGCGGCCACGACCGGGTCTACGCCCGCGCCGGGCTTGAGCACGTTGACCAGCACCAGGCCGATGCCCACGGCGATGCCGGAAAGCAGGATGGTGTAGGCCAGCGTCTTCCAGCCGATGCGGCCGAGGGCGCGGATGTCGCCCATTTCCGACACACCCATGATCAGCGCCGAGAAGATCAGCGGCACGATCAGCATGAAGATCAGATTGAGGAACAGGCCCGAGGCCGGGGTGGTGACGTAATCCATCACCCACTTGGCGCCGGTATGCAGGCCGTCGATGCTGCCGCCGAGGGCATGGACGGTCAGCCCCAGGACCAGGCCGATGATGAAGCCAATGCCCATTTTCCAATGCAAAGGCAGTTTCTGCCGGGTCGTTGCGGCCTCAGTCATGGAGCGGCGTTCCTCGAAAAAATGAAATCAGCTTAGCAAAGGCGGCCGCTCGGACCGACACGCCTTTTTATGAATGCGCAGATGGGTACAACGGCGCCAGGCCATTGTTCTGCGGGGCCGCCGGGGCCCGCCAGTGTGGTCCGTCATGGAAGGCACGCCGCAGCTCCTGCCGTGCCTGGCCGACATCGCCGCCCTGCCCGCCCCAGCGGACCTGCTGCATCTGCACCAACGCGCCGCGCTGCTGCGCGTCGTCGAGGCGCTCCAGCACCTGCTCCAGGGTCTGCACCCCGCCCATCCCGGCCAGTACCGCGATGATCTCGTCGATGCCGCCGGCATCCATGGCCCGGCGCAGGTCGGCACGGGTGTAGGCACTTGCCGTCGAAGCAGCCGGCACCAAGCCGGGGGCGCTCCGCGCGATCACCGGACGACCGCGTCGGCGCCAGCCCCAGACCAGGGTCAGCAGCCACAGCACGGCCAGGCCGGCGGACAGCGCGATCCAGCCCCACGGCCGTGGCGCGCCCTGCGCCGGCGCCAGCTGCAGATCGGTGGAGGCAGCAGCCGGTTCGCCCGGCAGGGCAGATGTGGTGTCCACCGGCAGGGGCGGCGCGGCATTGCCGCCCACGCCGGCAGCGATGTCCAGCTGAAGGTCCGGCAGGCTGGCGTTGCGCGGCTGGCCGGCGGCCACATCCCACCACGCCATGCGCAGCCCCGGCACCGTCAGCGAGCCGGGCTGGCGCGGCACGATCGCAAAGCGCCGGGTCGCCTTGAGCTGCGGGGTGCTGCCGTTGAAGGTTTCATCGAACTGCGGCGGCTCGGCGAAGACCTGTGCACCCGGCCCGACATCGGGCACCGGCAACTCCGGGAACTGCGCCTTGGTGGCGCCTTCGGCCACGGCCTCGACCACGATGGTGGCCGCTTCACCCGCACGCCCGGTGGTGGGCGCGGCGGTGTAGCGCAGGCGCAGCCCGTGCAGCGGCAGCCACGGTTGCGGCGCAGAGGCGGGCTGCGCCTGGACCTGCAGCGTGCGCTCGGCCGAGGCGGCGCGCAGGCGGCCATCGCCGCCGAACATGTCATTGAAGAAACCGCCGGCGCTGCGCCCGTTGAACTGGGCGGCCGGCAGCACCAGCGCCCCGCTGCGCTCGGGGATCAACAGGAAGCGCCGTTCCACCACGTTGTAGCGGCGGCCGTTGACCTCGCGCACCAGCGTGCGGTCTTCGCCCACCCGCTGCAGCGAGGCACCGGCCGGTGTGTCCAGCACCAGTTCGCCACTGAGCAGTTGCGCGGCGTAGAACAGGCGCACCACCACACCGACGCTCTGCTGCACGTATGGTGTGGGATCGTCGACCTCGGTTTCGAGGAAGGCCGCGGCAGTGCCATTGGCCGCCGCGGGAGCGGACGCACTGCTGGCGCCGACCTGCAGGGTCAGGGGCTGGGTACGGCTGCCGCCCACCTGCAGGGCGGGAATCTGCAGGGTGCCGGTCCGCTTCGGGCTGAGCGCCACCGCATACAGCGCACGCGAGGTCATCGCGCCATTGCTCCACTGCACCTGGCGGCTGCTGGTCTGGCTGCTGAGATCGAAGTCGCTCCGCAGCGGGCCATAGTCCGGCGCACCGCCGCCCGCATCGGATTCGATGTTGAGGGTGACGGTGTCGCTGTCGGTGATCTGTTCGCGATCAAGCCACGCGCGGGTCTGCGCGTGCGCGGTCATGCTCGCGCACAGCAGCAGGGCGAGCCCGGCGCGCAACCAGCGCTGTATCGTGGAATGTGTCATCGCCCTTCCCGTTTCCTGCGTTCGTTTTCCAGCTGGAACTTGGCCCGCAACAGGCTGCCCGGATCATCCGGCACCCGCCGCATCCATGCCTCCACCGCCTGCTGCTGCTCGCGCTGCTGCGGGGTGCCGCTGACCTGGCCCTGGGCCTTGTCGTTGCCGTCGTTCCTCCCCTGGCGCTGCATCGCCTGCTGCATGCGCTCGCGCTGGGCCGCGTCGGCCTCGGCCTGCGCCTGGCTGTCGGCGGCCTGCGGCGACGTGCTGCCCTGGGATGGGCCATCTTTCGGCTCACCGGAGGCGGGGGGTGGCGACTGGCCCTGTTCGCCCTTGTCCTGCGGCGGCGACGCGTCGCCATTCTGGCCCTGGCCCGGCTTCTTGCCCGGATCAGGTTTCTCAGGCGGCGGATTCCTGCCGTCCTTCTGATCGTTGTTCTGATCGTTGTTCTGTGGCGGCCTGCGCTTGCGGGCGGCATCGACTGCGGCGCGGTTGGCCACCGCATCCGCCATGCCCGGATGCTTCT
Organism: Stenotrophomonas sp. PUT21; assembly: GCF_052232875.1. NCBI lineage: Bacteria > Pseudomonadati > Pseudomonadota > Gammaproteobacteria > Lysobacterales > Lysobacteraceae > Stenotrophomonas > Stenotrophomonas sp. PUT21. The sequence goes on from NZ_CP197645.1 coordinate 3,094,831, forward strand.
TCAGCGCACGGTCGTAGGCCTCGATGGCGGCATCGTATTGCCCCTGCCGCGCCAACGCGTTGCCGAGGTTGTACCAGCCTGCATCGGTATCGATGCCCTCGAACTGCTGCTGCGCGCCCTTGAAGTCGCCCTTGTGGTACGCATCCACGCCGGTGGACAGGCGCTGCTGATCGACCTGGTCGGCGCGTTGCCACCACGTTCCCTCGGCGGCGTGTGCCGTCGTCGGCAGCGTCATCGGCAGTGCCGCCATCATCGCCAGCACCGCCAGCGCGCCGCGCCGACGGAACGCGAACAGGGCCAGCAGCATCAGCGGCGGCAGCAGCCAGAACCCTTCATCGCGCCACGTGCGGCCCTGCCCTTCGCGGCTGTCATCGGCACTGACCCGCGGGGTCAACACGTCCAGCGCGGCCAGGTCCGTGTCATCGGAGGCGATACGCGCATAGCGGCCGCCGCCACGATTGGCGACACCCCGCAACGTGCCCTCTTCCAGCCGCGCCGGCACGATCTGGCCTTCGCCATTGCGATAGGCCGCGCCCTGCGGCGTACCCAGCCCGAGCACGGAGACCACGAAGCCCTGCGCGCGTGCCGAGGCGGCCGCCTGCTCGGCATCGGCATCGGCGCGGTCGGTCAACAGCAGAATGTCGCCGCCGCGTGCGCCGGATTGCTGCAGCAGCTTCACCGCCGTCTCCAGTGCGCGGTCGGCGCGCTGGCCATCGCGTGGCATCACGTCCGGTGCCAGCGCATCCAGGTACAGCGCGACATTGGCCATGTCGTCGGTCAGCGGGGCGACCGTGTAGGCATCATCGGCATACACCAGCAACGCGACTTCGCCACCTTGGCGCTCGCGCAGCAGGGTGGCCAGCTTGGCGCGCGCCTGCAGCAGGCGCGAAGGGGGCAGATCGGTAGCGGTGACCCGCGACGAGAGATCCAGCGCGACCACCAGTGGCGAGGGCGTCTGCCACAGCGGCTGGGCGACCTGCCGCCACGAGGGACCGGCCAACGCCACGATGGCGATCGCCGTGCCGAGCAGCAGCAGGATCAAGCCACCCCATGCGCGGCGGTCGCGGCCGACCAGCAGATGGCGCAGCAGATGCGCATCCACCGTCTGGCGCCAGACATTGGCCCGGCGCCGCCGCAGCCACCAGACCGCCACCAGCAGCGGCAGCGCGAGCAGCGCCCACAACGCATCGGGGCGGACGAAATGCAGGGCGTTCCAGCTCATGCTCATGTCCAGCGCCTCGGCAACAACCACGCCAAACCGGCCAGCAGCAATGCCAGTGCCAGCGGCGGCGCGTAGCGCTCGATCCGCGGCCGTACCGCCGGCCCGGCCGACGTGACCGGCTCCAGCCGTTCCAGCTCGGCATAGATGCCGGCCAGCTCATCGGTATTGCGCGCGCGGAACGAGCGCCCGCCGGTGAGCTCGGCAATCCTGTTCAAGGTCGCTTCGTCGACCGGGTCTTCGCCGGGCGCGATCTGCACGCCGAACAGACTGATGCCGCCATCGCCGCCAAAGGCCACGGTATAGACGCGCACGCCTTCGGCCTGGGCCAGCTCGGCCGCGCGCAGCGGTTCAAGCACACCGGCATTGCTGACACCGTCGGTGAGCAGGATCAGCACGCGCTGTCCTTCCGGCTGTTCGCGCAGGCGCTTGACCGCCAGCGCGATCGCATCGCCGATGGCGGTCTCGCGCCCGGCCAGGCCGACCACGCTGTCGCGCAGCTGATCGCGCACGCTGGTGAGGTCGGCGGTCAAGGGCGTCAGCGTATAGGCGCGCTCGCCGAAGATCAGCAGGCCGACGCGGTCGCCGACGCGGCGGTCGAGGAAGTCGGCGAGCACGGCCTTGGCTGCGGTCAGCCGCTCGACCACCTGGTTGCCGAGCATCATGTCCGCCTCGCTCATGCTGCCGGAGACGTCCACCGCCAGCATCATCTGCCGGCCCTGCTGGGGCGGCGTCACCGCTTCACCCAGCTGCTGCGGCCGCGCGGCGGCCACGCACAGGCAGGCCCAGGCCAACCAGAGCAGCGCGCCCCCCAGCCGTGGCCCGGCACCGGCCGCGGCGGCGCCGAGCGACTGCAGCTGATCGGCGGCATACGGCACCCGCAACGCGGCACCGGCGCCCGGCCGCGATGGCCACCAGCGCATCAGGATCGGCAACGGCAGCGCCCACAGCATCCACGGCCACGCCAGGCTGTCCACCCAGTTCAACCAGGTGGGCAAAGTCATCGCGATCATCGGCGCCGCTCCGTCAGCAGCGACAGATAGCGGCGGCGGGCGAGCACGCGCAGCCGCTGCACCGCCTCGGCATCCACATTCGGCCGATAGCCGCCGTCGAGCAGCAGCGCGCCGTCGCCCTCGGAAAAAGCGCGGCTGTTCTTCTCATCCAGGAAGGCGAGCCACTCGCTGCCCTGCAGACGCTCGGCACCGGGCTGGTACTGACGTGCCGCGCGGCGCAGCAGCTCGGCGATCGCCGCCACCTCCAGCACCGGCGAGCCGGCCTGGGCGACCTGTGCGTCGAACAGGTCCAGCCAGCGCTGGCGTGCACGCCGCCGGCGCCATTGCCAGACCCAGATCGCCGCGACCACCAGCACGATCACGGCGAACACCAGCCACCAGCCTGGCGCGGGGGGCCACCACGGCGGTGACGGCGGCAGCTGCACATCGCGCAGCGGCAGCGAGGCAGCGGCGCTCATGCCACCACCGCGGTCGGCAGCGGACTGAGCCAACTGTCGCTGGCGTCGTCGGTGGCCACCACATGCACCTGGATGCGGCGGGCGGCCAGCGCCGTCTGCAGCGCTTCCAGGGGCGCGACGAAGCGTTCGCGCCAGTGTTCCCGTACCGAGGCACTGCCCAGATCGAGCAGCACGCGACGGCCCTGCGAAAGAAACGGCAATGCATCGGCCGGCGGTACCAGCTCCAGCGGATCGACCAGCAGCATCACCACCACCTCGTGGTGCATGGCCAATGCGGCCCAGCGGGCACTGCTGATGGTGGCGGCGCGGGCCGGATCGGCCAGCACCACCACGCGGGCACCGGGGCGCAGCAGACGGGCCGCCTGCTCCAGCGCGCGATCCAGGCCGGCATCTTCGGCAGGCGGTTCGGCGTACCAGCGGGTCAGGGCATCGAGGACGCGCAACACCCCGCGGGTGCCGCCGGCCGGGGCGATCGGCGGCTCCTGGGTGCTGCCACGCACCGCGGCCAGGCGATCGCCCTGGCGCTGCGCCAGCCACGCCGCGACCGCACCGACGCGCGCGGCCTGCACGGATTTGAAGCGGACCCGGGTGCCGAAATACAGCACCGGATCGGTATCGGCGACCAGCAGGGTCAAGCGCTCGCGCTCGGCCTGGAACAGTTTGGTGTGGGCCCGCCCGGTGCGCGCGGTGACGCGCCAATCGATATGCCGCGCATCGTCACCCGGTACATAGTCGCGGGACTCGGCGTACTCCATGCCACGCCCACGCGCAGGCGATGGCGCACTGCCGGCATGACCAAGACGGCCACGGCGTGCCGGCGGTGCGCGATGCGCACTGCGGCGCAGCGCCACCAGCTCGGCCAGACTCGGCCGCAGGCCATCGCCCTCGAGTGGCGTGGCGGTCTGCACGGGCATGTCCATCGCGCTCAGGGCGCCGGCACGCGGGCCAGCAGCTCGGCGACAAGACGCTCGCCATCCCACCCTTCGGCGGTGGCTTCATAGCTGGGCAGCACGCGGTGGCGCAGCACATCAGGCGCGACGTTGCGCACGTCTTCGGGGGTGACGAAGTCACGGCCGGCCAGCCAGGCGCGCGCACGGGCGCAGCGCTCCAGCGCGATCGAGCCACGCGGGCTGGCGCCCCAGGCGATGCGCCGGGCCAGGGCCGGGTCGTAGCGCGCGGCATCGCGCGAGGCCAGCACGATCTCGATCAGGTAGCGCTCCAGTGCCGGGGCGACGTGCAGCGACAGCACCGCCTTGCGCGCGGCGAACACATCGCTCAACGGCATGCGCGCCGGCGCGGCGGCCGGTGTGGACAGCGCCTCGCGGGCGCGTTCGCGGGCCAGGCGCAGGATCTCGGTCTCTGCCTCCGAATCGGGATAGCCGATCCGCACATGCATCAGGAAGCGGTCCAGCTGGGCTTCGGGCAGCGGGAAGGTGCCTTCCTGCTCGATCGGGTTCTGCGTCGCCATCACCAGGAACAGCGAGGGCAACGGATAGGTATGGCGGCCCACGGTCACCTGGCGCTCACCCATCGCTTCCAGCAGCGCGGACTGCACCTTCGCCGGGGCACGGTTGATTTCGTCGGCCAGCAGGATCGGATGGAAGATCGGACCGGGTACGAATTCGAAGCGGCCTTCCTGCGGGCGCCAGATCTCGGTACCGGTCAGATCGGCCGGGAGCAGATCCGGGGTGAACTGCACCCGTGAAAAATCCGCATCCAGCCGGGCGGCCAGCGCACGGATCGCGGTGGTCTTGGCCAGGCCGGGGGCACCTTCGACCAGCAGATGGCCATCGGCCAGCAAGGCGGTCAGCAGGCGCTCGACGAGCGCGCTCTGGCCGACGATCTCGGACGACAGGCCGTCGCGCAGCGTGCGGAAGGCAGCGTGCAGACGGTCGTGCTCCACCGGAGCGGGCGTGGGGGTATCGGGCATGGGGGGCGGCAGATTCATGGCATCCATGTGACCCCCACGGTGGGCAGAGGTTCCATCGCCATGATGGCAGGACAGCGCCGGTTACGACATCAAGATTGGCTGAACGCAGAAAGGGCCGCACGTGGCGGCCCTTTCGTCAGTGCAGCGATGATGCGGCTCAGTTGACGGCCGGATTGGCCTTGGCCACGCGCAGCACCTTCGGAGTCACGAACACCAGCAGTTCGGCCTTGTCCTTGTTGCGGCCGCGCTTCTTGAACAGATTGCCCAGGAACGGCACGTCGCCCAGGAACGGCACCTTGTTGACGCTGGTGCGGTCGGTGAACTCGTACACGCCACCGATCACCACGGTCTGGCCGTCGTCCACCAGCACCGCGGTGTTCACTTCGCGGCGGTTGATGGTCGGGACCTGGCCGTAGCCTGCCAGCAGGATGTAGCTCTCCACTTCATCCTTCTTGACCGCCATGTTCAGGAACACACGGTTGTCGTTGGTGATGGTCGGGGTGACCTTCAGCTCCAGCACGACTTCCTTGAACTGGACGTTGGGCTGGGCCGCGGCGCCGGCCGCACCGCCACCACTGATGGTGACGTAGCCGATTTCCTTACCCTGCTTGATCACCGCTTCGCGCTGGTTGGTGGTCACCACGCGCGGGTTGGAGATCACTTCGCCGCGCGATTCAGCCTGCATCGCCGAGAGCTCCACATCGAGCAGATAACCGGCGTTGAGGATCGACAGCGCCAGCGAACCGGGGTTGTTGACCGCTGCCACCGGCAGGTTCCAGTTCAGGCCTTCAGCAAACTTGGTCGCGCCGCGGACCGGGATCGCGCCGGTGCGGCCACCGGCCACCCACTCGTTGATCGCCTTCTGGTACTCGGTGTCCTTGGTGGCGCGGTCGTTGATGTTGTTGTGGTTCTGATCGGTGTTGGCCCCGAAGAACACATCCTGGCGGCTGCCACTGATGCCGAACTTGGCACCGAGCTCACGCGCGAAGGTATCGGTGGCGATGACGATGCGGCTTTCGATCAGTACCTGGTCAACCGGGCGGTCAATCACGTTGATCAGCTCACGCATCCGCGCGATCTTCTTCGGGATGTCGCTGATCATCAGCGTGTTGGTGCGCTCGTCGGCCACGATGCGGCCGCGCGAGGACAGGAACCCGCTGTCTTCCTGCGAGCTGCCGCCACCGCCGCCGCTGCTGCCGCCGATGCCCTTGGCTTCGGTCAGCGCTTTGAAGATCGCCCCGGCGTTGTGGTAGTTGATCTGCACGTAATCGGTGACCAGATCCTCGCGGTTCTCGATCGCGATGCGCGCGTCTTCCTTGTCCTGCTCGAACTTGGCCAGCTCCGGCTGCGGCGCCACCCAGATCACGCCGCCATCGCGGCGCTTGTCCAGGCCTTTGGCCCGCAGCACGATGTCCAGCGCCTGGTCCCACGGCACGTTGATCAGGCGCAGGGTCACGTTGCCCTGCACGCTGTCGGAGGCGACCACGTTGAGGTTGGACTCCTCGGCGACCAGCTGCAGCACGGTGCGCACCGGCACGTCCTGGAAGTTGAAGGTCACCGGCTTGCCGCTGTAGCCGCGCTGGCCCAGTGCCGCTGCGGCCTGGCTGACCGAGGTGGCGGTGACCGCCCCCGTCGCCGGGGCGGCCTGGCGCGGGCTGATCTCGACCACGTATTCGTTGCCGCTCTGGTAGGCCAGCGACTCGAACGCTGTGTTGGTGTTGAGCACCAGCTGGGTGCCGCCGCCATACGGCTTGGGATCAATGCGCTGCACCGGCGTGGCGAAGTCGGTCACGTTGATCGACTTCTGCAGGTTTTCCGGCAGGCGCGCGTTGCCAACGTCGATGACGACGCTGTTGCCCTGGCTGCGCAGATCCGGGCTGGCGCCCTGACCGTCGAACTGCAGGATCAGGCGGCCGGCGCCGTCGTCGCCGCGCTTGAAGTCGATCTTGGACACCGACAGCGAGGCCGGCGCGGTCGCCGGGGCGGTGGTGGCCGCCGGCCTGGGCACTGCGCCGCTGGGCGTGGCCGCCATCAGCGTGCCGTTGGCCACCATGAGCGCGACTCCCAGCGCGCACAGGTGGAGCAACTTCTGGCGCCGGACGGAACGCAGCCGCATGGCGTTGGAAAAGGTCATCGTGCTATCCCCATAATCATTCATTGATCTTCAAGCGCGAGCGTTGCCGGCCGTTCCAGCCAGCCACCCGCGCCATCCGGCACCAGTTCAATCAGCTCAATCCGGTCCTCGAAGACCCCGGTCACCCGCCCGTCGCTCTGCCCCAGATAGACGCCCGGACGCACCCGATAGGTGACCTTGTCCGGTGCCATCACCAGCACGACGAGTCCGCCCCCACGGCCGATCGAACCCACCATGTCCAGGCTGTCCAGCGGGAAATCTTCCAGCGGCTCCTTGCGGCGGTTCGGATCCGGACGCAGCCCTGATCCCCCTTGCGGATTGGTCCAGGCGTCGGTGAACGGGTCGCGCATCCCCTGCGCGGAATATTCAAATGTCTCGAACTGCTGCATCACCGGCAGCGGTTCAAGCGGCGGTGCCGGGCGTGCACGCACGTCGGCCACCCACTTCTCCAGGTTCGGGGCGTCACCGGGCGTGCTGGTCACGCCGCGTGCGCAACCGGCCAGCAGCACCACCATCAGCAGGCCGCCCACCCGTGCGGTCGATGTCAGGCCGCTCATTTCCGGCCTCCCTTCGCAGCCTTTTCTCTCTCGGCAGCGGCCTTCTCCTGGGCTTCCATCTCCACGTCATCCAGGTAACGGTAGGTCTTGACCGTTCCGGACAACTCCAGCGCACCGCTGCGGGCGGTGATGCCGGTCTTGGGATCCTTTGGCTTGAGGTTGATGTCGTGCATGGTCAGGATGACCACGCGCGGCAGCGAGGCCACGCCGCTGACGAACGCGCCGAACTGGTGATAACTGCCCACCATGCGCAGGGCGATCGGCTTTTCGGCGTAGAACTCCTTGGGCTGCTCCGCACCGGGCTGGAACAGCTCGTTGGACAGGCCGCTGGACAACGCGGTCTGCGAGATGTCGATGATCAGGTCCGGCATTTCGGTCTTGCTGGGCAGCTGGCGCAGCATCTGCTGCAGCACCTGCTCCATCTGGGTCAGCTGCTGCTTGAGCGGCTCCAGGTTGACCGCACGCCCCTGTTCCTTCTCGAACTCGGCCCGCAGCTGGGTCTCGGTGCTTTCCAGCGAGGCCAGGTCATCGCGCTTGCCGCTGATCAGCAGGAACCAGGCCATGATCACGATGAACAGCGCCAACAGCGCGCAGAACACGACCTTGGCCTTCTGCGGCCAGTTGCCGATGTTGTTGAAGTCCAGCTCTTTGAGATTGATCTTCTGGCTCATGCGGCGGCCCCCTTCTGGGCCGGGGCCGGCGCCGCCGGTTGTGCAGGTTGCGCGGAGGGCGTGGGCGGCACGATGCGGCTGTTGCCGGCCGGCTTGGCCGGATCGGCGGCATCGGGCGAAGCCGGTGCATCCGGCGCGGGGGCCGGCGACAGCGGGGCCACCGGTGCCACCGGCGTGGCACCCGGCGGTGCGGGATCGGCGGTCGGCTCGATCACGCTGCCATCGGCCGCCAGCTCGGTGACGCTGCTCTGGGCCGGCAGGTTGACCTTGACCACGAACATGTACGGCAGCGACTTGATGTCCACCACCGGGCCGCTGGCGGCCGGGGCCTTGTCACGCTCCGGCGCCTTGGCTTCGATGATCGACAGCTCCGGGTTGGTCATCCAGCCCGAGCTTTCCAGGTTGCGCATGTAGGCACTGACACGGGCATTGGACTGGGTGCGGCCTTCCAGGGTCAGCACGTCGCCCTCCTGCTTGAGCGTGGTCAGCACCACCCCGTCCGGGATGGTCCGCACCAGCGCATCGAACAGATGCACCATCTGCGAGCGCTTGGCCTGCAGTTCCTCGATCACGGCCTTGCGGGCCAGCAGGCGATCCTTCTGGCGGTCCAGGCGCTCGATTTCCTTGTTCTGCTCCTTGACCTTCTGGATCTCGGCCTGCAGGAAGGTATTGCGGTCGCTCTGCCCGCTGACCTGACGGTCGTAGTAGAACCAGATCAACAGCGAGAGCAGCAATCCACCGAGGGCGGCGGCACCGAGCATGGCGTAGAAGTCGCGCTGGCGTTGCTTGCGCCGTTCGGCGCGCCAGGGCAATAAATTGATGCGCGCCATCAGTCAAAGCTCCTCAGCGCCAGACCGGTGGCGATCATCAGCGCCGGGGCATCCTGGGCCAGGGCATGTGCCTGCACCTTCGGGCCCAGTGTCATCTGTGCCAGCGGGTTGGCCACCACGGTGGCCACGCCCAGCTGCTCTTCCACCATGTCCGGCAGCCCGGTCAAGGCCGCGCAGCCGCCGGCGAGCACGATGTGATCGACTCGGTTGAACTCGCTGCCGGCATAGAAGAACTGCAGCAGGCGGCTGATCTGCTGGACCGTGGCTTCCTTGAACGGCTCGAGCACTTCCATCTCGTAGCTTTCCGGCAGCCCGCCCTGGCGCTTGGCCAGGCCGGCTTCTTCGTAGGTCAGCCCGTAACGGCGCATCACCTCGTCGGTCAGCTGCTTGCCGCCGAACACCTGTTCGCGGCTGTACAGGCTGCGGCCACCGCGCAGGACGTTCAGAGTGGTCATGGTGGCGCCGATGTCCACCAGCGCGACCACGCCATCACTGGCCACCGGCAGTTCGCTGGCGACCAGGGCAAAGGCGTTCTCGACCGCGAAGGCCTCCACGTCCATGACCCGCGCCACCAGCCCGCCCAGTTCAAGTGCCGACTGGCGCAGCTCGACGTTCTCTGAGCGCGAGGCGGCCAACAGCACCTGGACCATTTCCGGGTTGTTCGGAATCGCACCCAGCACTTCGAAATCGAGGTTCACTTCCTCGATCGGGTACGGGATGTAGTTGACCGCCTCGAGCTCGACCTGGGCTTCCATGTCGTTCTCATCCAGATCGGCGGGCATCGGGATCAGCTTGGTGATCACGGCCGAGCCGGCCACGGCGGCGGCGGCATGCCGTGCCTTGGTTCCGGAGCGGTTCACGGCACGTCGAATGGCCTCCCCGACCGCTTCGACCTCCACGATGTTCTTTTCCACGACCGCATTCGGCGGAAGTGGTTCCACAGCGTAATGTTCCACGCGGAAACGATTGCCGCTGCGGGATAACTGCAACAGCTTTACTGCAGTCGAGCTGATATCGACGCCGATAAGAGGCGACTGGCTTTTTGGGATAAGCCCCACGGTTTCTCCCCTGCCGATGGGCACTTGGACGCAGAACCTGCGACCGCGCATTAATAACGTTTTTTTTGCAAATCGCAACCGTCAAGCTGTAAAACGAGCACTACTGCTCGTTTCACGCGTCCCCAGACGGTGATCGACTGCTCTCCCCGGGAACAACCCCAGCCGTTCCCTTGCGTAATCTATACTCTGCGACCACGAAATTCGCAATCGGAATCTCTCACTGATGACACGTCTTCGCCGTTGGCTGCGCTGGATGCTGGTCGCGTTCCTGGTCCTGGCACTGATCGGTGCGGCGGTTGCAGGAGGCCTGTACTACGCCGTCTCCTCCAAGCTCCCGGACGTGCAGACCCTGCGCGACGTAGAGATGCAGGAGCCCATGTACGTCTATGCCAGCGATGGCAAGCTGATGGCGGTGTTCGGCGAGACCCGGCGCACCCCCATCACCATGAAGGACGTCCCCGAGCGCCTCAAGCAGGCCTTCCTCGCCACCGAGGATGCGCGCTTCTACGAGCATGGCGGCGTGGACTACAAGGGCATCGGCCGCGCGGTCTGGCTGCTGGCCACCACCAACGACAGGCGCGTGCCCGGTGGCTCGACCATCACCCAGCAGGTCGCCCGCCAGTTCTTCCTGAGCTCGGAATACAGCTACACCCGCAAGCTGGCCGAGATCCTGCTGGCCCGCAAGATCGAGAGCGAGCTGAGCAAGGACGAGATCTTCGAGCTGTACCTCAACAAGAGCTTCTTCGGTAACCGCGCCTATGGCGTGGCCGCCGCGGCCGAGTTCTATTACGGCAAGAAGCTGGGCGAGCTGGACCTGGACGAAATGGCCTCGCTGGCCGGCATCCCCAAGTTCCCCTCCTCGGGCAACCCGATCAGCAACCCCGAGCGCGCCCGCGAGCGCCGTGACTTCTATGTGCTGCAGCGCATGGCCAGCCTGGGCTTCATCTCCCAGGCCGAGGCCGATGCGGCCAAGGCCGTGCCGATGCACGCCACCGCGCATGAGCCGCCGGTCCAGGTGGAGGCGCCCTACGTGGCCGAACTGGTCCGCCAGGAAATGATCGCCCGCTTCGGCGGCGACGTGGTCAACAAGGGCTACCACGTGACCACCACGATCAACGCCGAGCTGCAGACCGCGGCCAACCTGTCGGTGCGCGACGGCCTGCTGGCCTACGACCACCGCCATGGCTGGCATGGCGTGGAGCAGCATGTGGAGGTCCCGGCCGACGCCGATGCCGCCGCGCTGGCCCTCAAGCTGGCCGGCATCCCGGCCCAGACCGGCCTGCTGCCGGCGATCGTGGCGGCTACCGCTGCCGATGGCAGCGCCACCGTCGTGCTGGGCAACCGCAGCGAAGTGGTGCTGCCCGCCAGCGCCGCCCGCTGGACCAACAAGACCCCGGCCAAGCTGGTCACCCGCGGCGACATCGTGCGCGTGCGCGCCGGCGAAAAAGAAGGCGAGTGGCTGCTGGACCAGATCCCGCGTGGCCAGGCCGCCCTGGTCTCGCTGGACGCCGAAAACGGCGCCCTGAAGGCGCTGGTCGGCGGCTTCAGCTTCTCCGGCAACAAGTTCAATCGTGCCACCCAGGCGCGCCGCCAGCCCGGCTCGAGCTTCAAGCCCTTCATCTACGCGGCCGCCTTCGACAAGGGCTTCAACCCGGCCTCGATCGTGCTCGATGCCCCGGTCGTGTTCCGCGATCGCCGCGGCAAGACCTGGTCGCCGCAGAACGACGGCGGTGGATTCCGTGGCCCGATGCGCCTGCGTGAAGCGCTGGTGCAGTCGCGCAACCTGGTCTCGGTGCGCCTGCTTGATGGCATGGGCGTGGACTACGCGCGCAAGTACATCAGCGAGTTCGGCTTCGCCGAGGCCGAGCTGCCGCCGAACCTGTCGATGTCGCTGGGTACCGCCTCGCTGACCCCGCTCTCGGTGGCGCGTGGCTATGCGGTGTTCGCCAACGGCGGCTCGCGCGTGGACACCTGGCTGATCGACCGCGTCACCGACCGCGACGGCGTGGAAGTATTCAAGGAAAACCCGGCCGTGGCCTGCCGCGACTGCGCCGGCACCAGCGGCGTGCCGGTCAGCCAGGTGGTGGACGGCTTCAACTTCGGCTCAGCCCCCGCGGCCAACACCGCACCGGCCAAGCCGCAGCAGGCCACCACGGCTGCGGTTGAAACGCCGGCGCCGGTGAATCCGGATGCCAAGGTCGCCCCGCGCGCGATCGACGCCCGCACCGCATACCAGCTGAACTCGATGATGCGCGACGTGGTCCAGCGCGGCACCGGTACGGCGGCCAAGGTGCTCGGCCGTGAAGACGTGGGCGGCAAGACCGGCTCCACCAACGATCACCGCGATGCGTGGTTCTCCGGCTTCGGCGGCCCGTACGCCACCACGGTGTGGGTCGGCCGCGACGACTTCCGCTCGCTCGGCTACCGCGAGTACGGTGGCCGCGCCGCCCTGCCGATCTGGATCGAGTACATGCGCGTGGCGCTCAAGGACACCCCGATCGCGCAGAACGAGCCGCCCTCGGGCATGGTCCAGGCCACGCTCAATGGCGCGACCGAGTGGGTCAAGGTGGAGGACATGGAGAAGCTGGAGGAGTACGACTTCAACAGCCACACCCCGCAGGCCGACGACGCCGCGTTCGATATCTTCTGACCGCATGCGCCGGCTCCGCCCGGCGCCGCGATGGACGACAGGCCGGGCATTGCCCGGCCTTTTTTTTCAGCTCTACCCGCCTGTCACATCGCCGGTGTACATTGCCGTGCAGGTCGCCAAGGAGTACCGGTCATGCATCGAGCCCGTCAGCATGCAGCCACGCAGACCCGTGAGCGCCGCCACCAGCTGGCGCATGAAGCGGCCCGCCTGATGGCCGAAGGCGGCATCCGCGACTACCACCAGGCCAAGCTCAAGGCCGCCACCCGGCTGGGCATCCACGACGATGCCTCCCTGCCCCGCAACACCGAGATCGAAGACGCCCTGCGCGAGTACCAGCGCCTGTTCGCCGGTGCCGACCATGGTGCGCAGCTGCGCCAGCGCCGCGAGGCCGCCCTGCGCGCGATGGATTTCCTGCAGGGTTTCTCACCGCGGCTGTGCGGCCCGGTACTGGACGGCACCGCAGATGCCAACAGCCCCGTGCAGCTGCAGGTGCACAGCGACGACGCCGATGCCGTGCAGCGCTATCTCGACGAACATGGCATCCCGGCCGAATCACGCACACGGCGGTTGCGGCTGGACCGCGAACGCAGCCTGGATGCGCCGGTCTGGGTATTCAGTGCCGAGGACCTGACCTTCGACATCGCCGTGCTGCCCTATGACGGCCTGCGCCAGCCGCCGCTGTCGGCGATCGATGAGAAGCCGATGCGGCGGGCGTCGGCGGCGCAGCTGCGCGAGCTGCTGGCCGACGGCGAGATCGAGGGGTATCTGGGCCGTCGCTGAGCTCCGTTCGGCCGCGTCATGAGCCGCCGAACGGGACGAGGAACTGCTCGATGCCCGATACCAGGGCCAGCGGCGTTTCGTTCATCGGGTAGTGCCCGGCGTTGCCGATCACCTCGATGGAGGCGTTTGCATAGCGGCGCAGGTAGGTTCTTTCCATCAATGCCGCGTTGAACACCGGGTCGTGCTCACCGACCAGCACCTTCACCGGGTGGCGGCCGACGATCTCCGCGCTGAAGTCGGTGTCCGCCCAGGCAGGGAAGTAGCCTGCGAACGCCTCCGGCGACGCGCGCTGCATTGAATACTGCGCTTTCCAGTCCAGCCATGTGTCGGGCAATCGTCCGCCGGTGCTGCGATCGATGATGCCGCGGCGGATGTGCGCACTTCCGGCGGCCGCTTCAAGCAACTGCCGCGTCGCCGGATCGTAGGCAATGCCACCGCACGGCACGGGCGCCACGGCGACCAGCGCGCGCACGCGATCTGGCGCGAGCACCGCGATCCGCTCGATGGCCATGCCGCTCATCGAATGCCCCACCAGACTGAAGGTCTCGATGCCCAGCGTGTCGGCCAAGGCCAGCGCGTCGTTGGCGATCTCGTCGATGGTGTAGTCACCACGCACATCGCGCATGCCACCGTAGCCGCGGCAGTCCATGAAGACGTAGCTGAAGGCCTCGCCGCACAGCCACGGCTCGATGGGTTCGAAGGCATGGGCGTCGCCAAACCAGCCGTGCAGGACCAGGACAGGATGGGCACCAGTGCCGACGCGATGAAAGGTAGTGGGCATGACTGCACCGTGCGCGCGTGAGGGTGGGCCGCGATGTTAGGACGGCGGCGCGTGGCCCGCCGTCGATCCCAGGCCGATGACGATAGAATCCGGGCCATGCGCAACACCCTGCTCGATCCCTTTGAAGACCTGCCGCGCGCCGTGGTGGTCACCGCCAACGACTACGCCGCTGGATCCGTCTTTCCCGACCACGCGCACCGGCGCGGCCAGTTTGCCTTCGCCTCGCGCGGCACCATCAGCCTCACCACGCCCGAGGGGCGCTGGCTGGTGCCGCCACAGCGTGCCTGCTGGGTGCCCGCGGGCGTCGCGCATGCGATGACCATGCGCGGCCCGGTTACGATGCTCAACGTGTTCGTGGCAGCGGAAGAAGTGGAGGCCGTCCAGCTGCCTGCGCGCTGCTGCGTGTACGGCGTCTCGGCACTGCTGCGGCACCTGCTGGACGATGCCGTCGACCTGCCGGCGCTGTACGACGTGGACGGTCGTGCCGGCCGGTTGATGCAGTTGCTGGTTGCGGAGATCGCCGCGATGCCGCGGCTGTCGCTGCATGCGCCGCTGCCTCGCGATCCTCGCCTTGCACGCGTCTGCCAGCAGATGTTCGATGCGCCCTCGATTGCCACCGCGCTCGATCAGGTAGCGGCAGCGGCAGGCATGAGCCGGCGCACGTTCACCCGTCAGTTCCGCGCGGAAACCGGGGTGGGTTTCGCCGAATGGCGCCAGCAGGTCTGCCTGCTCGCCGCCATCGAACGCCTGGATGCGGGGCTGCCGGTCACCCGGGTCGCGCTGGACCTGGGATACGCCAGCCCGAGCGCGTTTTCATCGGCGTTCCGTCGTGTCCTCGGCCAAGCGCCCAGCCGCTATGTGGAAACGCGGCCGGCGACGTAGAAACGCCGTCGATACGCACCGGTGCGCGTCATCGACGCACGGACGGACAGGCAAAAAAAACGCCCCGCAATGCGGGGCGCTTTCATCACGACCTACCGGGCGATCAGCCCTGGTAGTCGCGCACGTCGCTGCCGGTGTAGACCTGGCGCGGACGGCCGATCTTCATTTCCGGATCGACCTGCTGTTCCAGCCAATGCGCGACCCAGCCGGAGGTACGGCCCAGGGCGAACATGACGGTGAACATTTCGGTCGGGATCTGCAGCGCCTTGTAGATGATGCCGCTGTAGAAATCGACGTTCGGGTACAGCTTGCGGGCGACGAAGTAGTCGTCCTGCAGCGCGGCCTGCTCCAGCTTGACGGCCACGTCCAGCAGCGGATCCTGCACGCCCAGCTGCTTGAGCACCTTGCCGGTCATCTCACCGATGACCTTGGCGCGCGGGTCGAAGTTCTTGTACACGCGGTGGCCGAAGCCCATCAGGCGGAAGCCGGAGGTCTTGTCCTTGGCCTTGAGCACGGCCGATTCGACGTTGTCGGCCGAACCGATCTCTTCGAGCATCTTCAGCACGGCTTCGTTGGCACCGCCGTGGGCCGGACCCCACAGCGCGGTGACGCCAGCGGCGACCGACGCATACGGGTTGGCACCGGTCGAACCGACCAGGCGCACGGTCGAGGTCGAGGCGTTCTGCTCGTGGTCGGCATGCAGGATGAACAGCAGATCCAGTGCCTTGACCACGTCCTGGTTCAGCTCGTACTGGCCATCGGCGGACTCGAAGGTCTGCTTCAGGAAGCGGCTGACGTAATCCAGCGAAGTATCCGGCTTGTTGGCCGGCAGGCCCTTGCCGTGGCGGTAGATCAGGGCCGACAGGGTCGGCACCTTGGCGATCAGGCGCACCGCGGCGTGGCGACGCTGTTCGGCGTCGGACAGGTCCAGCGAGGCGTGGTAGATGCCCGACAGCTGCGCGATGGCGGCGGTCAGGATGGCCATCGGATGGGCATCCTTGGCGAAGCTGCCGATCAGCGTGTTGATCGACGGATCCACATCGGCTTCGGCGGCCAGCTCGTCGGTGAAGGCCTTCAGCTGCTCGGCGCTCGGACGTTCGCCATTGATCAGCAGGTAGGCCACTTCGACGTAGCTCGACTTTTCCGAGAGCTGCTCGATGGGATAGCCGCGATACAGCAGCACGCCCTTGTCACCGTCGATATAGGTGATGGCGGACTTGCAGCTGGCGGTGGCGGTGAAGCCGGAGTCGTACGTGAAGAGACCGGTTTCCTTGGTCAACTTCGAGATATCGACGCAATCGTTGCCGAGCGTGGGTTTGATGACTGGCAGAACAACCGACTTGTCGCCGGCGTTGAGCGTGACCTGATCAAGATCGGACACTGTGTGCGCTCCTCGAGGGAAGGCGCCCGCCCAAGCGCATGGGTCAGGCACGTGAAGGAAGTCCACGATCGTTATCGTGGATCCCGCCATTATCGCACAGCAACATTTTCGACGCCCTAGGACGGAAGTCGTAGAGACCGGTTCGAGGGCGGGCCGGAGGCCCTGTTCCAGCCGCCCCAAGGCGCGACGCCCGATCGCGGACACAGCGTTCCGTCGGCGGGGCGTGTGGGCCTCACCTGGCGTTCAGCAATCCGGAAACAACAAAAAACAACGGCCGCCAAGGCGACCGTTGTTTTCATGCAGCTGCGTTGACAGCTCAGGCCGCGGTAGGCGCCGGCTTGCCGAAACGCTTCTGGAACTTGTCGATACGGCCGCTGGTGTCGATCACCTTGTGCTTGCCCGTGTAGAACGGATGCGAAGCCGAGGAGATTTCAACCTTGACGAGCGGGTACTCGTTGCCGTCTTCCCACTTGATCGTGTCCTTGGTGGACATGGTCGAACGGGTCAGGATCTTGAAATCAGAGGTAACGTCGTGGAAAACCACGTCGCGGTAAGCAGGATGAATATCGGCCTTCATGGGCGCGCACCGTAATAAGGGCTGGTGGTCAAGAGCGGCATTATAGTCCCGGCCACCGCAAAGGGCAAGCCGGGTCCATCAACCGTGCGAAAGGTCCGCCGCAGCGGCGTCGTCAGACGCCGAGTGCCGCCCTCACCTGGGCCTCGAAGCGACCCTGGTCGTAGGCCATCAGCAGCTGGGTGTTGTCAGGCTGCCCGGTCTGGCGGTTCCAGTCGACAATGGTAGCACCCCGGCTGTGCACACCGGCCAGTTCCACGTTCAGGGGGCGGGATTCGACCCGCAGCGCACCTTCCGGCTGCAGCGCCCAGGCCATCGCCAGCGCATCGGCGGCGTACCAGCGCTCGCCACGGCTGTCTTCGGACCACAGGCGAGTCTGGCGCGAGATCAGCTCGTAGAAACGGGCCTTGTCGCTATCGGCCGCCAGCCACTGCTCGACGTCCGCATGCAGCAGGCCGTGGGCGACGGTGGCTTCCCAATCCGCCACTTCGATGTGCGGGAAGCCGGTGAACGCGATGTGCGCCGCCTCCGGATCGAAGGCGATGTTGAACTCGGCGGCCGGGGTGATGTTGCCGTGGCAGGTCACTGCCCCGCCCATCACCAGGAAGCGCTTCACGCGCTGCGGCAGGGTGGGATCGAGCTTCAGGGCCAGGGCCAGGTTGGTCAGCGGGCCGAGCGCGACCAGGAACAGTTCGCCGGCGTATTCGTGCGACAGGCGCAGGATCGCCAGCGCGGCGTGCTCGGCCTCGGCCTGGCGCTTGGCGGCCGGCAGGTTCACATCGCCAAAGCCATCGGCGCCGTGCACATGGGCGGCATCGACGGAGGGGTGCAGCAGCGGGTCGGCGGTACCGGCGTAGACCGGCACGTCGTCGCGGCCAGCCACTTCGCACAGTTTCAGGGCATTGCGGACCGTGTGGTCCAGGCCTACGTTGCCGGCGGCGATGGTCAGGCCAACGATATCGTGGCGCTCATCGGCAAAGGCCATCAACAGGGCCAGGGCATCATCGACACCCGGGTCGGTGTCGATCAACAGCGGAATCTTCTTGCTCATCGTTGCCGTCTTGATAATCGGCAAGGGACTTTCGCACCCTGTCATGACAAATACAAGGCGGTGCCCTTGGCACCCTGCGGCGAGGCGTTATGCCGACGCGTAGCGCACGGCCGTGCCGATCCAGCGCCGCACGACCTGGTCGGCCACGTCGGGCGCCTCCGCCAGCAGGCGCTCGGCCAGGTCATGCACGCCCGGCAGCAGATCCGCATCGCGCGCCAGATCGGCCATGCGGAAGCCGGCCAGACCGGTCTGCCGCGTGCCCAGCAGCTCGCCGGGGCCACGCAGTTCCAGATCCTTCTCGGCGATCAGGAAACCATCGTTGGTCTGCCGCATCGTTTCCAGCCGCTCGCGCGCCATGTTCGACAGCGGCGCCTGGTACAGCAGCACGCAGCGCGACACGGCCGAGCCGCGCCCTACCCGGCCGCGCAGCTGGTGCAGCTGGGCCAGGCCGAGGCGCTCGGCATTTTCGATGATCATCAACGACGCGTTGGGCACGTCCACGCCCACTTCGATCACCGTGGTGGCGACCAGCAGATCGATCTCACCGGCCTTGAAGGCGACCATCGTGGCCAGCTTCTCGCTCGCCTTCAGCCGCCCGTGCACCAGCCCCACGCGCACGCCCGGCAACAGCGCCTGCAGCGATTCGAACGTGGCTTGGGCGGGCGTGGCATCCAGTTCTTCGCTTTCTTCGATCAGCGTGCAGACCCAGTACACCTGCTGGCCTTCGCGGCAGGCAACGGCGATACGCTCGATCAGTTCCGGACGACGATCATTGTTGAGCGCCACGGTCTGCACCGGCGTACGCCCGGGCGGCAGCTCATCGATCGCCGAGACATCCAGATCGGCGTATTCGGACATCGCCAGCGTGCGCGGAATCGGCGTGGCCGTCATCACCAGCTGGTGCGGCACGCTGCGCCCGTCCGCGCCCTTGTCGCGCAGTGCCAGCCGCTGGTGCACACCGAATCGGTGCTGCTCATCGACGATGGCCAGCGCCAGGTCCTTGAACACCACACTGTCCTGCATCAGCGCATGCGTACCGACCACCACCTGCGCCTCACCCGAGGCGACCTCGGCCAGCACCTTGGCGCGCGCCTTGCCGGTGACCTTGCCGGCCAGCCACGCAGTGCGCACGCCCAGCGGCGCCAGCCAGGCGCGAAGATTGTTCATGTGCTGCTCGGCCAGCAGTTCGGTCGGCGCGGCCAGCGCGACCTGCTTGCCCCGCTCCACCGCCAGCATGGCCGCCAACGCAGCGACCACGGTCTTGCCCGAGCCGACATCGCCCTGCACCAGCCGCAGCATCGGATGCGCCTTGGCCAGGTCCTTGCGGATCTGTTCGAACACGCGCTGCTGGGCACCGGTCAGCTGGAACGGCAGGCTGTCGCGCAGCTGTGCCACCAACGCGCCCTGCCCGCGCAGCGACGGCGCGTGATGGGCCTGCAAGGCCATCCGCTGACGGCGCAGACTGAGGTGATGGGCCAGCAGTTCTTCGATGGCCAACCGGCGTTGTGCCGGATGTCGGCCCGCGGCCAGCGCCGCCAGATCCGCATCCGGTGGTGGCCGGTGCACGGTCAACAGCGCACTGCGCAGCGAGGGCAGGCCCAGCCCGGACAACCAGCCGGCCGGCAACAATTCCAGCGTGGATTCTTCGGGCAACCGATCCAGCGCCAGCCCGATGAACTTCCGCATCGTCGCCGGGCCTACCCCCTCGACCGCCGGATAGACCGGATCGAGACTGTCACCGAGCTCGTCATCGTCAGTGCCGCCCATCACCCGATAACTGGGATGGACGATCTCCAGCCCGTGATGACCGGGCTTGGCGGTGCCGTAGCAGCGGATGCGCGTGCCCACAGCGAATTGCGAAACCTGCTGGGCGCGGAAATGGAAGAACCGCAGCACCAGCGTGCCGTAGGAATCATCCTCGATCGCCACCTTGAGCACCGGCCGATAGCGGAACCCGCGCTCCACCGCGCTCACCCGCCCCTCCACCTGCGCCGCCACCCCCGGCTGCAACTGGGCGATGGTGGTCAGCCGGGTACGGTCTTCATAGCGCAGCGGCAGGTGCAGCCACAGATCCTGCAGCGATGACAGGCCACGGGCGGCCAGCTTGATCGCCACCGCCGGCCCGATACCGGAGAGCATCGACAACGATGCCTCCCCGGCTGCGGCCAGCGCCGGTGCAGGAGCCCGTGACCGCGCCACGTCAGGCCTGGTCGAGCACCATCACTGCATCGACTTCGAAGTTGGCGGCCTTCGGCAGACCCGACACTTCGATGGTCGAACGCGCCGGGAACGGCGCCTTGAAGTAGTCCTGCATCACCGCATTGACCTTGGCGAACTCGCCCAGATCGGTCAGGTACAGGCCCAGACGCACGATCTGATCCAGCGAACCACCGGCCTCTTCGGCCACGGCCTTCAGGTTGTCGAACGCGCGGCGGGCCTGCGCCTCGATATCGCCCACACCGACAATCTCACCGGTGGCCGGATCCAGCGGAATCTGGCCGGAGAAATACACGGTATTGCCCGCACGCACGGCCTGCGAATACGGACCGATGGCCGCCGGGGCGTTGGCGCTGGTAATGATCTGACGGGACATGGGAGCTCCAGGGAACAAATAGGGGTCCTCCATTGTACCGCCGGACCCGCACAGCCGACGCCGCGGTCGAAGCCGATATCGAAGCCGAACGCCATGGTAGAGCCGACCGTTGTCGTACGGAACGCGGTTTACTGCCTGCGGACCGATTGCACGACCGACAACCGCCGCAGACGCCGCATCACTTCAGCCAGATGGTTCCGGTCACGCACCTGCACGTTGAAGCAGAGCACCGCCGCATTGAAATCGCGGTCCAGATAATCCACCCGCTCGATGTTGGAATGGCTCTGCGCGATCGCCGCCGCCAACTGCGCCAGCACGCCGGTCCCGTTCTCCACTTCCACGATCAACGACGTATCGTAATCACCCGACACCGTCGTATCCCACCCGATCGGCACCCAGCGCTCCGGCGACTTGCGCAGCTCGGCCAGGTTCGGGCAATCCAGACGGTGCACCACGATGCCCTTGCCGGCCGTGTGGTAGCCCATGATGTCGTCGCCCGGAATCGGCTGACAACAATTCGCGAAGCTCACCACCCCGCGCTCGCTGCCGTTGATCAGGATCTTCTCCTGCGAATGCTTCGAGTGCGCCCCACCGCGCAGCTCGGCATACGCCATCAACGCCTGCGCGGCCTGGTTCGGCATCCAGTTGCCCAGCGCCACTTCGGCCAGCAGGGCCTCCAGGCGGGGGTAGCGGTGTTCGGCCAGGAACGCATCCAGGCGCCCCTTCGGCAACCGCTCCAGCGAGCTGTCCATTGCCTCCAGCGCGCGGTCAAGCATGCGATGGCCCAGCTGCACCGCGTCTTCGTGCTCCAGCTGCTTGAGCTGATGACGGATCGCCGTGCGCGCCTTGGAACTGACCACGAACTCCAGCCACTGCGGCTTGGGCGTGGCCGAACGCGCGGTGATCACTTCCACCGTCTGGCCGCTGACCAGCTTGGTGCGCAGCGGCACCAGTTTCTTGTCCACGCGCGAGGCCACGGCCATGTTGCCCACATCGGTATGCACGGCATAGGCGAAATCCAGCGCCGTGGAATTGCGCGGCAGCGCCAGAATCTTGCCCTTGGGGGTAAACAGATAGACCTCGTCCGGGAACAGGTCCACCTTGACGTTGTCGAGGAACTCCAGCGACGAGCCGGCAGCCCGCTGCGAATCGATCAACTCCACGATCCACGCATGCGCACGGCTCTGCGCGCTGTTGGGCGAATCGCCACCAAACTTGTACGTCCAATGCGCGGCCACGCCGCGCTCGGCGATCAGGTCCATTTCTTCGGTGCGGATCTGCACTTCGATCGGCGAGCCGTAGGGCCCGAACAGCACCGTGTGCAGTGACTGGTAGCCATTGGCCTTGGGGATCGCGATGAAATCGCGGAAGCGCCCATCCAAGGGCTTGAAGGTGGCATGCACCGAGCCCAGCGCGTGATAACAGTTGGGCACGTTGCGCACCACCAACCGGAACCCGAACACATCCATCACCTGATCGAAGGATTTGTTCTCGTCGCGCATCTTGTTGTAGATGCTCCACGGCGTCTTGATGCGGCTGACCAGGCGGTGCTCCAGCCCTTCCTTGGCCAGGCGCTGGCTCAACTGCACTTCCACCTGCGCCATCGCCTCGCGGCGGACCACCGGCTGGCTGCGGATGTGCTTTTCCAGGATCGCGTGGCGCCACGGATACAGCGCCTTGAAACCCAGGTTCTGCAGCTCGCTCTTGACCAGGCTCATGCCCAGCCGCTGCGCGATGGGGGCGTAGATCTCCAGCGTTTCGCGCGCGATCCGGCCCCGCGCCTCGCGGCTCTGCGCGCCCAGCGTGCGCATGTTGTGCAGGCGGTCGGCCAGTTTGATCATGATCACGCGCAGGTCGCGCGACATCGCCAGCAGCATCTTGCGGAAGCTCTCGGCGGCCGCTTCCTGGCGGTCGCGGAACTTCAGCTTGTCCAGCTTGGTGACGCCGTCGACCAGCTCGGCCACGGCCTCGCCGAACTCGGCGGCCAGCTCCTCGCGGGTCAGCGGGGTGTCTTCGATGGTGTCGTGCAGGATCGCCGCGATCAGCGCCTCCACGTCCAGGCCGAGCTCGGCCAGTACCTGGGCCACGGCGACCGGATGGGTGATGTAGGGCTCGCCCGACTTGCGGGTCTGGCCAGCATGCGCGGCGGCGCCTACTTCCCAGGCGCGGCGCAGCAGCGGCAGTTGGTCGGGCGGCAGATAGTGCGCTGCGCGCTCAAGCTGGAGGACATAGTCGGGTACGGCCGCGCCGGCGGGCGTGGCGACCTTGGCAGTGGGGCCTGGGTTCATGCTCAAAGACTATGCCAGCGGCGTGATATCGGCAAACCCCTGAACAGGGAGTTTCACCTGCAACAACACGCGCGAACCGGATCCACCGGCCACCCAAACGAAACAGCCCGCCGAAAGGCGGGCTGTTGGCAGCAACAACAACGGACGCGCGAGGCGATCAGTCGTCGTTCTTGGACATGTCTTCGTCGGCGACGACTTCGGCAGCGGCCCATTCCAGTGCTTCACGCTCGGCACGCTCGCGCTCGGCCTTCTCGACTTCGTCGATCAGGGCGTTGTCGATCTTGCGGGCGGCAATTTCGCGCAGCGCCAGCACGGTCGGCTTGTCTTCGGTTTCGCTGTTGTCCAGGGTGGCCTGGACGCCATTGGCCAGCTGACGGGCGCGCTTGGACGCCATCATGACCAGTTCGAAACGGTTGTTCACGACTTCTAGACAATCTTCTACGGTGATGCGGGCCATGCGGGCTCCCGGCAGCCGGTGAGGGCTGCTCAATCGAATGAGGGAAAGGGGACGGATTGTACCGGCCAGGGCTGGACAAAATCAAGCCAACCGGCTAGCACCCCGTTGAGAATCAGTCAGTTGTGGCCGGGTCCTGGGTCAGCAGGGCCTGGATGAGGCCCGCGTGGCGGACCTTCTGGGCCTCCCGGCGCAGGCGGCTGGCCGTGAAGATCGCGCACAGCTCGTCCACTGCGGTCTCGAAAACCTCGTTGACGATCACGTAGTCGAAGTCGTTGAAGTGCAGCATCTCTTCACGTGCAGCGGCCAGGCGCTGGGCGATCACCGCCTCGCTGTCCTGCCCGCGCTTGCGCATCCGGTCCTGCAGCGCCTGCTTGGATGGCGGCAGGATGAACACGGTGACCGTGCCCGGGACCAGCTGGCGCACCTGCTGGGCCCCCTGCCAGTCGATCTCCAGCAGCACGTCCTGGCCGGCCGACAGCTGCGGCTCGACCGACTGCCGCGCGGTGCCCTTCCAGTCGCCATGGACCCAGGCATGCTCGAAGAAGTCGCCGGCGGCGATCATCCGCTCGAACTCCTCGGCGCTGACGAAGTGGTAGTGCTCGCCGTTGATTTCACCCGGGCGGGTGGCGCGCGAGGTGAACGAGATCGACAGGGCGATCTGCGGGTCGCGGGCCAGGGTGGCGTTGACGATGCTGCTCTTGCCGGCCCCGGAGGGCGCGGCCACGATGTACAGGGTGCCGCGCGCAGGCGCGCCGACGGGCGGGATCTGGCTGCTCATTCGATGTTCTGCACCTGTTCGCGGATCTGGTCGATCAGCACCTTCAGCTCGACGGCGGCGTTGGAGGTGCGGCTGTCCACCGATTTGGAGCCCAGCGTGTTGGCCTCGCGGTTGAACTCCTGCAGCAGGAAGTCCAGGCGGCGGCCGACCGGCTCGCGCTGCTTGAAGACGCGGCGGATCTCGGCGATGTGGCTGCCCAGGCGATCCAGCTCCTCATCCACGTCCAGCTTCTGCAGCCACATGACCAGCTCCTGTTCGGCCCGGCCGGGATCGACCGGGTGCGGCAGGTCGGCCAGGCGGGCGGCCAGCTTGGTGCGCTGGCCCTCGCGGATCAGCGGGATCAGGGTGGTGACCTCGGCGGCGATGCGCTCGATGCTGTCCACGCGCTCCTGGATCGCGGTGGCCAGCTTGTCGCCTTCACGCTCACGCGCGGCCACGAAGCCGTCCAGCGCCGTATCCAGCAGGGCCAGGGCCTCGGCATGCAGCGCGGCGGCATCCACGGCCTCGCCCTGCATCACGCCCGGCATCTGCAGCAGTTCGGTGAAGCTCACCTGCAGGCTCGGGAAGCCCGAGGACAACCGGGTCGCCAGCTCGCCGAGCTGGCCCAGCAGTGCATCGTTGACCACCAGCGCACCGGTGACCTCCGGCGCACGCAGGCGCATGACCAGATCGATCTTGCCGCGGCTGCAGCGCGAAGCGACGCGCTCGCGCAGTTGCGGCTCCAACGCACGCAGTTCTTCGGGCAGGCGCACGCCGACCTCCAGGAACCGGTGGTTGACCGAGCGCAGCTCACAGGCCAGCGTGCCCCAGCGGGTGGCGCGCTCGCCGTTGGCATAGGCGGTCATGCTTCGAATCATGCGGGTTTCCGGTGCTCTCAAAGTGCAAATGGTACCCTAGCGGTCCCCTTGGAGCCTCCTCGCCCGCCGGTCCCCGGCCCGGGCGCGGTCCCGCATCCCCCGTCTTATCGGAACTTGAGCATGACTGATTCCCGTCCCAGTGGCCGCCAGGCCGACCAGCTGCGCGAAGTGCGCATCGAGCGCGCCTTCACCCGTCACGCCGAGGGCTCGGTCCTGGTCAGCTTCGGCGAGACCCGCGTGCTGTGCACGGCCAGCGTGGAAAACCGCGTACCGGGTTTCCTGCGTGGCAAGGGCGAAGGCTGGGTGACCGCCGAGTACGGCATGCTGCCGCGTTCAACCCACACCCGTAACGACCGCGAAGCCGCCCGCGGCAAGCAGGGTGGCCGCACGCTGGAGATCCAGCGCCTGATCGGCCGCACCCTGCGCGCCTGCATCGACCGCGGCGCGCTCGGCGAGCGCACCATCACACTCGATTGCGACGTGCTGCAGGCCGACGGCGGCACCCGCACCGCGGCGATCACCGGCGCCTACGTGGCCCTGGTGGATGCCGTGAACTTCCTGATCAAGCGCGGCGACATCAAGCGCAACCCGATCTTCGGCGCCGTCGCGGCGGTGTCGGTCGGCGTGTACCGCGGCACCCCGGTGCTGGATCTGGATTACGCCGAAGACAGCGATTGCGATACCGACATGAATGTCGTGATGAACGACGGCGGCGGTTTCATCGAACTGCAGGGCACCGCCGAAGGCCATGCCTTCCGCCGCGATGAACTGGACGCGCTGCTGGTGCTTGCTGAAAAGGGCATCAAGGATCTGTTCGCCGCCCAGCAGGCGGCGTTGGCCCAGGCATGAACCGTCGCATCGCCCTGACCACCCTGGTGGTGGCCGACTACGACGAGGCGATCGCCTGGTATACCGGCGCGCTGGGCTTCAGCCTGCTCCAGGACATCGACCAGGGCGACAAGCGCTGGGTGGTGGTCGGGCCGGCCGACGGAAACGCGGCGGCGCTGCTGCTGGCGCGTGCCAGCAATGATGAACAGCGGGCGCGGATCGGCAACCAGACCGGTGGCCGGGTCGGCTTCTTCCTGAACACCGATGATTTCTGGCGCGACCACGCGGCGATGACCGCGCGTGGCGTGACCTTCCTCGAAACCCCACGCGAGGAGGTCTACGCGACGGTCGCGGTATTCCGCGATCTGTACGGCAACACGTGGGACCTGCTGGAGCCCAAGCAATGAAACTGGTCCTGGCCAGCGGCAACGCCGGCAAACTGAAGGAACTGCAGGCCATGCTCGGCGGCCTGCCGCTGGAGATCGTGGCGCAGGGCGCACTGGGCGTCAGCGACGTGCCGGAAACCGGCCTGACCTTCGTCGAGAACGCGCTGATCAAGGCGCGCCACGCCTGCCAGAGCACCGGCCTGCCCGCACTGGCCGACGACTCGGGCCTGATCGTGGACGCGCTCGATGGCGCGCCCGGCCTGTACAGCGCGCGCTATGCCGGCAGCCCGACCAACGATGCAGCCAACAACGCCAAACTGCTGGAGGCGCTGCGCGAGGTGCCGGCCGAACGCCGCACGGCCCGCTTCTATGCGGTGATCGTGCTGCTGCGCCATGCCGATGATCCGCAGCCGCTGATCTGCGAAGGCAGCTGGGAAGGCGTGATCATCGATGAGCTGCGTGGCAGCCACGGCTTCGGCTACAACCCGCTGTTCCTGGACCCGGTGCTGGCCCAGACCGCCGCCGAAATGGCGCCGGACCTGAAAAATGCGATGAGCCACCGCGCCAAAGCCCTGCAGCTGCTCAAGCAGAAACTGCTTGCCCTGCTCTGATGTCACACGACCACTGCTCCCACCTGCCCGGCGAAGCCTGCTCCGGCGATCACGACCCCGCGCCGCGGCTGGTGACGCCGCCGCTGGCGCTGTATGTGCATCTGCCGTGGTGCGTGCGCAAATGTCCGTACTGCGATTTCAACTCGCACGCGGCCAAGGGCGAACTGCCGTTCGACGCCTACATCGACGCCCTGATCCGCGACCTGGACCAGGACCTGCCGCTGGTCTGGGGCCGGGTGGTGAGCAGCGTGTTCTTCGGTGGCGGGACGCCGAGCCTGTTCCCGCCCGAAGCGATCGACCGCTTCCTGCAAGCCGCCTCGGCCCGGCTGCGCTTCGCGCCCAACCTGGAGGTGACCCTGGAAACCAACCCCGGCACCGCCGAGCATGGCCGTTTCGACCGCTACCGCGCGGCCGGGGTGAACCGGATCAGCTTCGGCATCCAGACCTTCAACGACGAGGCGCTCAAGCGCCTGGGCCGCATCCACGACAGTGGCGAGGCCGAGCGGGCGGTGAAGCTGGCGCAGGACGCCGGCTACGACAACTTCAACATCGACCTGATGTACGCGCTGCCGCAGCAGACGCTGGCCCAGGCCGAGCATGACCTGGAGCGCGCCTTCGCGCTGCAGCCCACGCATATGTCGCACTACCAGCTCACGCTGGAGCCGAACACGGTGTTTTTCGCGCGGCCGCCGCAGGGCATCCCCGACGAAGATTCGGCGTGGGACATCCAGGAGCACTGCCAGCGCCTGCTGGCCGAGGCCGGCTACGCGCAGTACGAAGTCAGCGCCTACGCAAAACCCGGCCGGCAGAGCCAGCACAACCTCAATTACTGGCGTTTCGGCGATTACCTGGGCATCGGCGCCGGTGCGCACGGCAAGATCAGCAGCGGTCCCGAACAGCACGTGCTGCGCCGCTGGAAGCACAAGCACCCGCAGACCTTTATGGACACCGCCGGTACCCTGGCCTCGATCGGCGGCGACGACGTGATCAGCGCCGATCGCCTGCCGTTCGAGTACATGCTCAACCTGCTGCGCCTGCATGAGGGCTTCGGCCTGAAGGATTTCGAATCGTGCACCGGCCTGGACCGCGCGCAGATCGCCACGCCGCTGGGTGTCGCCGTCGCCAAGGGCTGGATGACCGTCACCGGGGATCGCGCCACGCCGACCGAACTGGGCCGGCGCTTCACCAACGACGTCGTCGAGCTGTTCCTGCCCTGAGCGCCGTGCCGGCCGCTGGCCGGCGCCAGCACCACCCCGAGCGTGTCGCTTCTGGCAGGGACCGGGCGAAACCGTTAGATTCCGTGTTCTCAGGGGAGCTGGAAGAACATCGGATGTCTGCGCCCGCACCTTCGTCGTCCCAGCCCGACATGACCCGCTTTGCGGACGTGGCCGCGCCGCCGCGCGTGCGCCGCCTGCTGGCCGCGCTGCACGGGCTGGCGATGCAGACCCTCACCGCGCCGCTCAAGCTGACCATCGTGGAGCTGGAGCGCGAGCTGTTCCGCGACGCCGAGCGCGCACGCAACAGCCAGATCCAGGCCGACATCTTCGCCCAGGCCCGCCAGCTGCATGAGGTCAACGCGCAGTTCGGCCCGCGTTTCCTGGGCGCATTGGGCGACAGCCTGGCCACCCTGCGCGGCCCGCGCCACACCCAGCGCATCGTCCCGACCGAGGTGTCCGTGTCGGCCACCACCCTGACCCTGGTCAACGACACCGACGTGGACCGCGACATCGTCCTGGTGGACATCATCCGCCGCGAAGCCCAGCGCTCGGCCACGCCCCTGCAACTGCTCGGGCAACGCTTTGGCGTGCTGGCCGCCGGTCCGGCGTTCGATGTGGATGACCTGCCGTTCGGACCGCAGGCACTGTGCCGGATCGTGCGCGAGCTCGGCCAGCAGTTCGGGCTCGGGCTGGAGACGCAGCTGGCGCTGTACCGCGTGTTCGACCGCCAGTTGCTGGAACGGCTGGGCGAACTGCTGGAGCGCGCCAACATCCTGCTCGCGCACGAAGGCGTGCTGCCCGGGTTGGTGTACACCCCGTATCTGGCACGCTCGGCCACCACGCGCCGGATCATCACCGGGCCCGAGCGCGGCCTGCCGGGGGCCCGCGGTGGGGCCGCCGCACGGCCACTGACCGGCTGGAATGGCAGTGCGCCGAGCACCGGCTGGGCCGCGATGACCCAAGAGGCAATGGCGCCGCCGGCCGCTGGGCCGGCCCATGGCGCACCCAACGGTGACGCCGCAGTGCCAGGTCCAGCAGCCTCCGCGTCTGCATCGGCGCCGGCCAACAGCGCCCCGCCTGCGGCAACCGATCTCGGCGCACCGGCGATGTCGGCCCTGCACCAGTTGCTCGGTGCCGCCCGCCAGGCGCACGCCGCCGGCACCGTGCCGGGCGGCAACGCCATGGCCGCGCAGGCCGTCGCCGCGACAACCGGGGCGCCCGCGCCTGCCGCCGACAATGCGTTTCTCGCCCCCGACGTTCCCGCAGCGCTGGCCGTTCCCGCCGAGGCCGTGCATGCCACCCTGGCCAAACTGCAGAGCCAGGCGATCGCGCCCGGCGGGGCCCGCCGCAGCATGGCCGACCTGCACAACGCCCTGCTCGCCCAGGTCCGTGCCGACCATGGCGCGCAGGCCGCCCTGACCGTCAAGGACAGCGATACCTTCGATCTGCTCGACATGCTGTACGGGCAGATTCAACGTGAGGTGCGGCCCGATGCCGTGTCCGCCGACCTGCTGACCCGCCTGCAGGTGCCGGTCGCCCGCGCCGCCCTGTCCGACCCGGCTTTCTTCGTGCGCGACCAGCACCCCGCACGCGAACTGCTCAATGCGGTGGCCGAAGCCGGCGCCAACTGGCTGGGCGAAGAGGACGTGGACCCCCAGCTGGTGCAGAAGCTCGGCCTCGCCGTCGATCAGGTCGTCAACGACTACGACGGCGATGTGGCGGTGTTCGACACCGCCAACGAGGAGATCCAGCAGCACTTCCGCGCACTGGCCCACAAGGCCGAACTGGCCGAGCGCCGGCATGTCGAGGCGGCACGCGGCAAGGAACGCCTGGAAGCAGCCAAGCAGCAGGCCAGCACCAGCATCGAGCAGCTGTGCGCTCAGGCCGCGCCGCCACGTTTCGTGCAGGCGCTGCTCAAACAGGCGTGGTCGGACGTGCTGACCCTGACCCTGCTGCGCAACGGCGAGACCTCGCCGCAGTGGCAGCAGCGCCAGCAGGAAACCGCCCGGATCGCCGAGGTGACCTGCCTGGCGCCGGGCGCCGCCGCGCGCGATGACGCACTGGGCAACGAGGTCGAGTCCGCTCTGCTGCAGGTCGGCTATCACCAGGATGAGGCCGCCGCGATCGCGCGGCGCCTGTCCACGCCGGGCGGCGAGGATGACAGCAGCTCGCGCACCGAGCTCACCGCACGCCTGCGTGCACGCACCCGGCTGGGCGAGCAGGCCGATGCCGGCGACCCGCGCAAGGTCGCCCCGCTCGCGCGCAGCACCGCCGAAGACGACTGTTACCGCCAGCTGCGCACCCTGCCGTTCGGCACCTGGTTCGAGTTCACCACCAACCAGCAGGGCGATGTGCGCCGTCAACGGCTGTCGTGGTACAGCCTGATCACCGACAACGCCCTGTTCGTCAATCAGCGCGGGCAGAAGGTTGGCGAGCACTCGCTGGACGCACTGGCACGTCTCATGGCGCATGGGCAGGTGCGGATCGTCACCGAAGACAAGGGGCGGCTGATCGACCGTGCCTGGCAGGCCACCCTGCGCACGCTGCGCTCGCTGGCCGGCAGCCCTGCGGAGAACGCCGAATGACCACGCCCGATACCCGCCGCGCGCCGCGTCGCCAGGTGACCGAGCTGGTGCCCGTCACCGACCTGATGGCCGAGACCGTGATCGGCCGGCTCGGCAATGTCTCCGAAACCGGCATGCTGATGCTGGCCTCGGTGCCGATGCAGGACGATGCGCTGTACCAGCTGCAGTTCACCATTCCCGGTCCGCAGGGGCAACCGCTGCTGATCGACGTGGGCGTGCACCTGCTGTGGAGCGAGCAGACCCATGCCCCCGGCCAGGCCTGGGTAGGCTTCCGCTTCCTGACCCTGGCACGCGATGCACGCGAGCAGTTGCGCCACTGGATCGCCGAGGAAACTTCGGCAGTCTGAGCGCCGGTTCCGGCACAGCACCCGCCAGCGGATTGCGGCAGAATCTAGGGCTGCATTCCGCACTGCCAGTGAGCTTCCTGCCATGAACCAGCCAGACCTCGGCGCCCTGTATTCCCACCACGCCAGCGTGATGCGCCAGCGCGCCGACGAGGCGCTGGCCCGTGGCGGCTTCGATCATCTGGTGATCCCCAGCGGCACCCTGCATTACCAGGCCTTCGACGACCGCGATTACCCGTACGCGGTGAACCCGAACTTCAAAGCCTGGCTGCCGTTGACCAAGTTGCCCAACAGCTGGCTGGTGTACACCCCGGGGCAGCGCCCGAAAGTGATTTTCTACCAGCCGTTCGATTACTGGCATGTGGTGCCGGATGCGCCGAATGGCTGGTGGGTCGAGCATGTCGACATCGAGATCATCCGCACGCCCGACGATGCGCTGGCGCTGCTGCCCAAGGATGCCGCCCGCTGCGCGATCCTCGGCGAACCGCAGAGCGCGCTGGGCGCGTTCGTGCCGAACAACCCGGCGCCGGTCGTCGATTACCTGGATTGGCAGCGCGGCTACAAGACCCCGTATGAAATCGCCTTGATGCGCGAAGCGCAGCGGCTGGGCGTGCGCGGTCACCGTGCCGCCGAAGCCGCCTTCCGCGCCAGCGCCAGCGCCAGCGAATTCGAGATCCACATGGCGTACTGCCGCGCGGTCGGCCAGGATGCCAATGAACTGCCGTACGGCAACATCATCGGCCTCAACGAACATGCCGCCGTGCTGCACTACACCGACCTGGGTCGCAGCGCGCCGACCCCGCTGCGCAGCTTCCTGATCGACGCCGGTGCCAGTGCCCACGGCTACGCCAGCGACATCACCCGCACCTATGCGGCCAGCGGCCATGACGAGTTCCAGGCCCTGATCGACGCGGTGGACGCTGCCCAGCAGCAGATGGGGGCCGGTGTGCGTGCCGGCGTGGATTACAAGCAGCTGCACATCGACGCGCACCTGTCGCTCATGGGCATCCTGAAGGATTTCGGCGTGCTCAACGTATCGCCGGAAGCGGCGTTGGCCACCGGTGTGAGCGCGGCGTTCTTCCCGCACGGCCTGGGCCATCTGATCGGGTTGCAGGTGCATGACGTGGCCGGCTTTGCGGCCAGCGACCGCGGTGGCCGCATTGAGCGCCCGCAGGGTCACCCGTACCTGCGCATGACCCGCGTGCTGGAGCCGGGCATGGTGGTCACCATCGAGCCGGGCGTGTACTTCATCGACATGCTGCTGGACGAAGTGAAGCAGGCCGGCAACGCGGCCAGCATCAACTGGGACCGGGTGGACTTCTTCCGTCCGTATGGCGGTGTGCGCATCGAAGACGAGGTGCTGTGCACCGGGGGCGATGCCGACAACCTGACCCGCCCGGTGTTCGCCGCGGCGAGCTGAGCGGCGATGCAGGTACCGACCCACGGTCGGTACCTGCGCGGCATCGCGGTAGTGCCGGCCGCTGGCTGGCGCCTCGGCAGCCTGTAACGCCACGCCAGAGGTGGCTGCGGACCACCTCGACAGGACTCCCAGCCCCCATGGGGTGGTTCTACCCTGAAGCGGATCAGCGCTTGGCCATTTCCTCTTCAATCTCATCGGCACTGCGCGCCAGCGCAGCGGTCAGCACCTGATGGCCATCCTCGGTGATCAGCACATCATCTTCGGTACGAATGCCGATACCGCGCCAGCGCGCTTCCACGCTGCGGTCATCCGGTGAGACGTACAGCCCCGGTTCGATGGTGAACACCATGCCGGGCTCCAACATCCGCGAATCCCCTGCCAGGCGGTAATCGCCGACGTCGTGCACGTCCAGGCCGAGCCAGTGCCCGGTCTTGTGCCGATAGAAACGCTGGTAGTGCGCTTCGGCGATGTTCTCTTCCAGCGTGCCCTTGAGCAGGCCCAGCCGCAGCAGGCCTTCGGTCAAGGTTTCCACCGCGGCCAGATGACCGGCCTCATACGCATTGCCCGGGCGTGCCTGGGCCAGTGCCGCCGCCTGCGCCGCACCGACCAGGTCATGCAGCGCGCGCTGCTCGGCGGTAAAGCGGCCGTTGACCGGGAAGGTGCGGGTGATGTCGCTGGCATAGCCGCGGTACTCCGCGCCGGCATCGATAAGGACCAGTTCGCCGTCCGGCGCGCGCGCGTTGTTGTCGCGGTAATGCAGGATGCAGCCGTTGGCACCGGCACCGACGATGCTGCTGTACGCCGCACACGCGTCATTGGCGCGGAACACCCGCTCCAGATCGGCCTGCAGTTCGTACTCGTGGATGCCCGGCCGCGCGACATGCATCGCGGCACGGTGCGCCTGCACACTGATGTCGGCGGCGTGCTGCATCAACGCGATTTCGGCGGTCGATTTGAACAGCCGCTGTTCGTGCAGCAGGTGACCCAGTTCCAGGAATTCGTGCGGCGGCTGCGCGCCGTGCCGCACCTGCGAGCGGACGCGGTTGACCCAGCCGATCAGCTTGAGATCGAACTCGGCATCGCGACCGAAGTGGTAGTACACCCGCGAGCGCCCTTCCAGCAGGCCGGGCAGGATGTCGTCCAGATCGTCGATCGGATACGCATCATCCATGCCGTACTGCGAGACCGCGCCTTCCTGGCCGGCACGCGCGCCATCCCAGGCTTCGCGGTCGGCATCGCGCTCGCGGCAGAACAGGATCACCTCGCCATGGCGGCGGCCTGGAATCAGCACCAGCACGGCCTCCGGTTCCGGGAAGCCGCTCAGGTACCAGAAATCCGAGTCCTGCCGGAACGGATAATGCGTATCCAGGCTGCGCACCCGCTCGGCGGCGGCCGGCAGCACCAGGATCGCGTCGTCGCCGGCCATCTCCATCAACTGCTGGCGGCGGCGGGTGTATTCGGCGGCGGAGATGCCGGTCAGCTGCCGGATATCCATCTCAGTTCAGGCGCTGCCGATGGCGCGCCGCCATGACGCAGTCGCCGTGCAGCAGCAGCACTGCCACGCGGATGAACTCTTCGATCTCGGCCAGCGCGTCTTCGTCATCGTCGTTGCCGCTTTCGAAGTCTTCGCTGGAGGCCTGGGCCAGCTTGGCCAGATCGGTCAGGGCTTCATCGCCCTCTTCGGACAGGGCCGGGCGGTTCTGGCCCGAGCCCAGCCCGAAGCCGCCCAGGAACGAACGTGCCCAGGTGAACAGCGCATCGGCCTGTGCAGCGGTGTCGCTGGCATCGCTCAGCAGCAGTTCGAAGGCGAAATCGCGGTCTTCCAGCTGCGCCACGCTGGCATCGAGCAGGCGCGCCAGGGCGTCACCTTCGGCCGGGGTGGGCAGGTTGTCATCGGCCAGCACGCGGGCCGGCCATTCACGCACCGGCGCACCGCCGGCGGACAGCCAGCCGCACAGGCCGCCGTGCAGTTCAGCAGCGCTGGCGCCCAGGCCCAGGGCCTGGCTGGCCTGGTTTACGTCGTCGACACTCGGGAGTTCGGTCATCTTGAGGCTACGGTTTGTGAGCGCCACAGTGTAGCAATCCACCCGTGTCCGCCGGGTTGCGGTGGTCCTCCCCCCGGCCGGGTTCCGGCTCGCCGGCCGGGCGGCCCGCAGCCCCCGTGATTATTCGCTTGACCGCCCCATCCGCCCTTGCCTATCTTGCCGGTCATGGAACCCGCCGACGCCATCGCCCAGTTGCAGGCCTTCGCCGCCCGCGTGGAGGCGTTGCTTGAGCGCAACCAGCGCCTGGCCGACGAGAACCGCAGCCTGCGCCATCAGCAGGAGCAGCTGGTGGCCGAGCGCTCCCAGTTGCTGGCCAAGAACGAGCAGGCCCGCTCCCGGGTCGAAGCGATGATCACCCGCCTCAAATCCCTGGAGCAGCACACATGAGCCAGACCGAACCGGTCAGTGTCCGCATCCTGGATCGTGAATACACGGTGGGCGTGGGCGCCGAGGAACGCGAGAGCCTGACCGCCGCCGCCCGGCTGCTGGACGCCAAGATGCGCGAGATCCGTGGCAGCAACCGGATGGCAGCGGTCGACCGCGTCGCCGTCCTGGCCGCGTTGAACCTGGCCCACGAGCTGCAGCAGCTGCGCGATGAGCATGCCCGGCAGGCGATCGCGCTGCAGCAGACGCTGGGCGATCTCAACCGCCGGCTGGACCGCGCCTTCGACAACGGCGGCTGATCCACGCGACAGGTTCCACGGCATGCTCGATTGCACAAGTGCATCGCATGGCCTTCATCGATCTGAATTGATGTGCAATTCGACCGACGAACGGACTGGTCGAATCGCCCAAGAGGGCTATAATCCTCGTCGCGTTCTCTGCTGTGAACGACGGCGTGTGCAAACATTCGCCTTGTCCCTTAATTACGACCACGGGTGCGCGACGGCGCCGGGAGTGCAAGTCCGCCTTGTAGCGGGAAGCCCGATGGAACCCCAGCGTACCCACTTGAACCCCGGGTTCAAGGTCGTTTCGCATGCATCGTCACGGCGGAGAATGCAATATTCCAGCAAGAGCGGCGTTCCCTTGGGACGTCGCTCTTGTTTTATCCGCCTTCCCCGCACGCTCCGGACCCAGGCATGACCGACCCGCGCTCCGCACTGCGCCAGCAGCTGCGCCAACGCCGCCGTGATCTCCCCGCCGCCGTGCGCCTGGCCGCCGCTGACCATCTGGCCGATGCGCTGCTTGCACTGCCGTTCGCCCCGACCCAGGGCCATGTCGCCGGTTACTGGGCGATGGATGGCGAGATCGCGCTGCACCGTTGGCAGATGCAGGTGCCCGCCGGCGTGACCTATTGCCTGCCGGTCCTGCACGGGAAGACGCTGCGCTTCGCGCCGTGGCGCCCGGGGCAGGCCCTGATCACCAACCGCTTCGGCATTCCCGAACCCGACCTTGCGCTGGACGACACCCTAGCGCCCGAACAGATGGCGCTGGTCGTGGCGCCGCTGGTCGGTTTCGACGCGCAGGGGCGCCGGCTGGGCATGGGAGGCGGCTGGTATGATCGCAGCTTCGCATTCCGCCACCAGCGCCCGGCACCACCGTGGCTGGTCGGGGTCGGCTTCTCGGTCCAGCAGGTCGATGACCTGCCGGTCCAACCGTGGGACGTCGGGGTGGATGCGATCTGCACCGAAGCGACCACCCTTGTTCCCGTAGCGGCCGATGGCCGTTACCTACCGCGATAAATCCACGCATGACCGCACGCAAGCGCTACTGGCTGATGAAGTCCGAACCGGACGCCTTTTCCATCGATGATCTGCAGCGCGTGGGCCGTGAGCCCTGGAACGGCGTCCGCAACTACCAGGCGCGCAATTTCATGCGCGACGGCATGAAGGTCGGCGACGGGGTGATGTTCTACCACTCCAACACCAAGGTGCCGGGCATCGTCGGGCTGGCCACGGTGGCCAGCGAGGCCTACCCGGACGACACCCAGTTCGATCCCGGATCGGATTACTACGACCCCAAGGCGAGCCGCGAAGAACCGCGCTGGATGCTGGTGGACGTGGCTTTCGAGCGCAAACTGCGCGACACCATTTCGCTGGACGAGATCAAGCTGCACGCCGATGCGCTGGGCGAAGGGTTCCCGCTGACCGCGCGCGGCAACCGCCTCTCGATCCTCCCGGTGACCGCCGCGCAGTGGAAGCTGCTGCTGTCGCTGGAAAAGCACTGACCCCCTTTCCTCAACGAGTTGCCCGCCATGTCCGAAGCCAAGCGCCTGGCCGCTGAAAAAGCCATCGAATACGTCGAAGACGGCATGATCGTCGGAGTCGGTACCGGCTCCACCGTCGCCTACTTCATCGACGCCCTGGCCAGGATCCAGCACCGCATCAAGGGCGCCGTCTCCAGCTCGGACCAGAGCACCGCGCGCCTGAAGCAGCACGGCATCGAGGTGCTTGAGCTCAACCACACCGGCAACCTTTCGCTGTATGTGGACGGCGCCGACGAATGCGACGGCAACAAGAACCTGATCAAGGGCGGCGGTGCTGCGCTGACCCGCGAGAAGATCATCGCCGAGGCCAGCGACCGCTTCGTGTGCATCATCGACCCGAGCAAGCAGGTCAAGGTGCTGGGCAAGTTCCCGCTGCCGGTGGAAGTGATCCCGATGGCACGCAGCCTGGTCGCCCGCCGCATCATGGACATGACCGGCGGCCAGCCGGCCTGGCGTGAGGGCGTGGTCACCGACAACGGCAACGTGATCCTGGACATCCACCACCTGGAGATCACCGATCCGGTCAAGCTGGAGCGCGAGCTCAACCAGCTGCCGGGCGTGGTCAGCGTCGGCCTGTTCGCACGCCGCCCGGCCGATGTGGTGATCATCGGCGGTGAACCGCCGATCGTGATCTGACCCCCGTGGCCGGCGCCCGCGCCGGCTGCCCCAACGAGGTACGCCCATGTCCCTGCTGCGCCTGCTGCCCCTGCTCCTGCTGTTCACCCTGGCCGGCTGTGCCAGCACCAACGCCCGTCACTGGGTGGAACTGGACGGCAACCGTTACCACGTTGAACTGGCCACCAACGACGATACCCGCGCCCGCGGGCTGATGTTCCGCGACCAGATGCCCGACGACCACGGCATGCTGTTCATCCACGAACGCGAGGAGCTGCAGGCGTACTGGATGAAGAACACCAAGATCCCCTTGGACATCCTCTACTTCGATGCCGAGCGCCGCCTGGTCAGCCAGCAGCGCGACGTACCGCCGTGCTCGGCCGGTGACCGTTGCCCGCCCTACCCCAGCAGCGACCCGGCCCGTTACGTGCTGGAACTCAACGCCGGGCAGGCCGAAAAGATGGCGCTCAAGGACGGTACCGAACTGAAGTTCGGGCCCGGCATCGCCGACGGTAAATAAAACGCCCGGATAAACGCGCCGCGCCCTTGAATCGCGGCGCGTTTGTCGCCAGTCTTGTCCCATGCAGGGGCAGATCACATTGCCGACGTGGGATTCGCTGGCCGAGCTGGATGACGAGGCGCTGCCGTTGTTGCCGACCGCGCTGCTGATCGCGCGGGACGAGTACCCGGACCTGGACCCTGCCGTCTATGACGCGGTCCTGCAGAGCCACGCCGACCACCTGCGCACCGAGATCGCCACGATCGACATGTGGCCGCTGAAGATCGCCGCGGTCAACCGCCACCTGTTCGACGAGCTGGGCTACAGCGGCGACCACGGCGAGTACTACGACCCGCGCAACAGCTATCTGAACCAGGTCTTCGAGCGCCGCCTGGGCAACCCGATTTCGCTGGCGCTGGTGCAGATGGAAGTCTCGCGCCGGCTCGGCATCCCGCTGGACGGGGTCTCCTTCCCCGGGCATTTCCTGGTGCGCCTGCCGCTCAACGACGGCGTGCTGGTGATGGACCCGTTCAACGGGGGCCGCCCGCTCGGTGTGGAAGAACTGCGCGAACGCGCCCGCTCGCATCTTGGCGGTGAAGTGCCCGACGACGACGTGCTGGCGCAGATCCTGGACCCGGCCCCGGCGCGCGCGATCCTGATGCGGATGCTGCGCAACCTGCACGGTGTGTATGTGGAACGTGGCGAATGGGACCGCGCCGCGCGCAGTGCCGATCGCCTGCTGAAGCTCGCCCCGGAACAGGACGATGCCCTGCGTGATCGCGGCATGGCCTACCTGCAGCTGGACTACGAGGCCGGCGCGCGCAATGACCTGGGGCTGTATCTCAAGCGCAATGCCAAGGCCAGCGACGCGCAGTTCGTGCGCGAGAAGCTGGTCGGGCTGGGTGGCGCGGTGCCGCGCCTGCATTGAAGGGGCCGCGAGGCGATGCCCGGCGGTGCCTCAGTCGACTTCGACCATCTCGAAATCGTCCTTGGTCACGCCGCAGTCCGGGCATGTCCAGGTCTCGGGAATGTCTTCCCAGCGCGTGCCCGGGGCGATGCCCTCTTCCGGCAGCCCGTCTTCTTCCCGGTACAGGAAGCCGCAGACAACGCACATCCAGGTGCGGAAGGTGGTGGCGGTAGCGTCGGTCATCGGATAATCACGGCAGGACAAGAGCTGACAGCGCTCATTGTCCCACTCCCGTTGCGCTACCGGTAGCCATTGATGAATCACGCTTCAGCCCCCACGCCGCCCCGCGGCGTCTACCTCATCACCCCCGACGAGCCCGATACCGCACGATTGCTGGCGCGCACCGCGCCGCTGCTGGCGGCCGGCGCAACCTGGCTGCAGTACCGCAACAAGACCGCCGATGCCGCCCTGCGCCACGCCCAGGCCACTGCGCTGCAGGGCCTGTGCCAGCAGTACGCGGTGCCGCTGATCATCAATGACGACGTGGCCCTGGCCCAGGCCGTCGGCGCGGCCGGTGTGCACCTGGGCGAGGACGATGGCGATATCGCCCGCGCGCGTGCCCTGCTCGGCCCGGACGCCCTCCTCGGCGCCTCCTGCTACGACACCCTGGCACTGGCCGAGCGGGCGGTCGCCGCGGGCGCCAGCTACGTCGCCTTCGGGGCCTTCTTCCCCAGCACCAGCAAGGCCACCACCCGCCGCGCCCCACCGGACCTGCTGCGGCAAAGCGCCGCACTGGGCGTGCCGCGGGTGGCGATCGGCGGGCTGAGCCCGGACAATGTGACACCGCTCATCGCTGCCGGGGCCGATCTGGTCGCCGTCATCAGCAGCGTGTACGCCGCGCCCGACCCGGTCGCCACGCTGCACGCTTACCTCGCTTGCTTCCAGGATACGACCGCATGAACCACGACCAGTCCCACGCCCTGTTCACCCGCGCCCAGAAATTGCTGCCGGGCGGCGTCAACTCGCCGGTACGCGCGTTCAAGTCGGTCGGTGGCGAACCGTTCTTCGTGCAGCGTGCCGATGGTCCGTACCTGTACGACGTGGACGGCAACCGCTACATCGATTACGTCGGCTCGTGGGGCCCGATGATCGTCGGCCACAACCACACCGCGGTGCGCCAGGCGGTCAAGCAGGCGATCGGCAACGGTCTTTCCTTTGGCGCGCCGTGCGAAGCCGAAGTCACCATGGCTGAAACGCTGACCCGGCTGGTGCCGTCCTGCGAGATGGTGCGCATGGTCAATTCGGGTACCGAGGCCACGCTGTCGGCGATCCGGCTGGCGCGCGGCGCCACCGGCCGCAGCCGCATCGTCAAGTTCGAAGGCTGCTACCACGGCCACGGCGACTCGTTCCTGGTCAAGGCCGGCAGCGGCATGCTGACCCTGGGCGTGCCGACCTCGCCGGGCGTGCCGGCTGGCCTGAGCGAACTCACCCTGACCCTGCCCTACAACGATGTCGACGCGGCCACCGCGCTGTTCGCCGAACAGGGCGAGCACATCGCGGGCCTGATCATCGAGCCAGTCGTCGGCAACGCCAACTGCATCCCGCCGCGCGAGGGCTACCTGCAGCACCTGCGCGCGCTGTGCACGCAATACGGCACGGTGCTGATCTTCGACGAAGTGATGACCGGCTTCCGCGTGGCCCTCGGTGGCGCGCAGGCGCATTACGGCGTCACTCCGGACCTGACCACCTTCGGCAAGATCATCGGCGGCGGCATGCCGGTGGGTGCCTATGGCGGGCGCCGCGAGCTGATGTCGCAGATTTCCCCGGCCGGCCCGATCTACCAGGCAGGCACGCTGAGCGGCAATCCGGTGGCGATGGCCGCCGGCCTGGCGATGCTGGAACTGGTGCAGGAACCGGGCTTCCATGATCGCCTGGGGGCTGCTGCTGCACGCCTGTGCGCCGGGCTGGAAGCCGCCGCCGCCGAGGCCGGCGTGGCAGTGACGACCACCCAGGTCGGCGCCATGTTCGGCCTGTTCTTCACCGACCAGAAGGTGGAAACCTACGCGCAGGCCGTTGCGTGCGACATCACCGCGTTCAACACCTTCTTCCACGCGATGCTGGAGCGCGGCGTGTTCCTCGCCCCCTCGGCGTACGAGGCCGGTTTCCTGTCCAGCGCCCACGACGACAGCATCATCGATGCAACGCTGGCGGCCGCGCGCGAAGCCTTCAAGGTCGTCAAAGGCTGACAGAAATGGGGACGGGGGTAATTAATAACTACCTCCGTCCCTGTTATTTCAACCGAATACGAAGCGGCCCTTCATCATCGCGAAGTGGCCCGGGAACGAGCAGAAGAACGTGTAGTCACCGCCCTTGGTCAGCTTGGCGGTGGAGAAGGTGACGCTGGTGCTCTGGCCGCCGCCGATCACCGCGGTATGCGCCAGCACACGGGCGTCGCCCTTGGGCAGGTAGCTGTCGGCCAGGGACGTGCGCATGCCGGCCATCGCCACCGGCTGGTAATCCGCCGCGCGGGTCAGGACCCAGTTGTGGCCCATCGTGGTCGCGGCGAGCTTGCCGGTGTGGCGCAGGGTCAGCTTCACCTGGGTGCAGTCGGCCGCGATCTTGAGTTCCTTCTGGCTGAAGCTCATCTGGTCGGTGCTGTCGATGGCGATCGCGCAGACACGCGCATGGGCGGCCGGGGCCAGCATCAGGCCGGCAAGCAACACGGGGGCAAGCAGTTTCAAGGCGATCTCCATCAGGCAGTCCCCGCGATTCTAGTGACCGCCCGTGCAGGCGACGTGCGACGCGATGTCGCAGCGCAGGCACCGGCTGGGTTACGGTCAGCCTTGGACCTGGACGAGACTGCCCCATGCCGCGTGTTATCGAGTGCCTGCTGCTGGATTTCGACGGCGTGCTGGTGCGCTATGCGCGGCATCTGCGGGTGCGCCATCTGGCCGCGAGCGTCGGCTGCAGCCCTGCGCAGGTGCAGGCGGCATTGTTCGACAGTGGGCTGGAACGCGCCTACGACACCGGCATGGCGACCGATGCCTACCTGCGGCAACTGGGGGAAGCACTACACGTCACGATCAGCAGTGCGCAGTGGCAGGCCGCGCGCATCGCCGCGTGCGCGCCGGAAGCGGGCGTGATCGAGCGCATCGAACGGATCGCGCGCACGTTGCCGATCGGCATCCTGACCAACAACGGGGCATTGATGGCGCAGACGATTCCACTGCTGCTGCCGAGCCTCGCCGGCGCCCTGCACGGCCGCATCCTGTGCAGCGGTGCGCTGGGGCGACGCAAGCCGGATCCGGCGGTGTTCACGCAGGCGGTGGCGCTGCTGGGCGCGCGTGCCGAGCGCACGCTGTTCATCGATGACCTGTTCACCAACGTGCGCGGTGCGCGTCAGGCCGGCCTGCAGGCCGAGACCGCGGACAGCCGCGCGTTCGGCAAGGTCATCAAGCGGTACGC
This sequence comes from Stenotrophomonas sp. PUT21, assembly GCF_052232875.1. Lineage (NCBI taxonomy): Bacteria > Pseudomonadati > Pseudomonadota > Gammaproteobacteria > Lysobacterales > Lysobacteraceae > Stenotrophomonas > Stenotrophomonas sp. PUT21. The sequence continues at coordinate 3,136,901 of NZ_CP197645.1, forward strand.
CCTGGCGTAGAGCCGACCGTTGGTCGGCCAGGCTCGCCCAGCACAACAGCAGCCGACCAACGGTCGGCTCTACCGCTGTTGGTTATCGCGAGGCGATGAAGGATTGCACCGCCGCGCGCAGACGCTTCAGGCCTTCGGCGATTTCTTCATCGGTGATGTTCAGCGACGGCACGAAGCGCAGCACGTCCGGGCCGGCCTGCAGGGTCAGCAGGCCGTGCTCGGCGGCGTGGTCGAGGATGGGACCCGCCTGGCCGGCGAAATCCTTGTCCAGCACCGCGCCCAGCATCAGGCCGCGACCACGGACCTGGCTGAACACCTTGAACTCGTCGTTGATCTTGCCAAGGCCATCGCGCAGCGCCTGCGACTGACGGCTGACGTTGTGTGCGATCTCCGGCGAAGACAGCTTGCGCAGCGCCACGCGGGCGACGGCCGCGGCCAGCGGGTTGCCACCGAAGGTGGTGCCGTGGGCGCCGAACTGCATCACCTCGGCCACCTTGGGGCCGGCCAGCATCGCGCCGATCGGGAAGCCGCCGCCCAGCGCCTTGGCCAGGGTGACGATGTCCGGCGTGATGTTGTCCTGCCAATGCGCGAACAGGGTGCCGGTGCGGCCCATGCCGGCCTGGATTTCATCCAGCACGACCAGCGCGTTGTGCTGGTCGCACAGCGCGCGCACGCGCTGCAGGAAGCCCGGCTTGGCCGGCATCACGCCGCCCTCGCCCTGGATCGGCTCCAGCATCACCGCAGCCACATCGCCGGCGGCCATCGCGGTTTCCAACTGGACCTCGTCGTTGAAGTCGACATAACGGAAGCCACCGGGCAGCGGCTCGTAGCCTTCCTGGTACTTCGGCTGGGCGGTGGCGGTGACCGCGGCCAGGGTGCGGCCGTGGAAGCTGCCGCGGAAGGTCACGATCACGCGCTGGTGCGCCGGGCGGCCCAGCGAGGAGGCCCACTTGCGGACCAGCTTGATCGCCACCTCATTGGCTTCGGCGCCGGAGTTGCACAGGAACACCCGCTCGGCGAAGCGCGAGGCGGTGACCAGTTCTTCGGCCAGGCGCAGCGGCGGCTCGCTGTAGAACACGTTGCTGGTGTGCCACAGCTTGCCCGCCTGCTCGATCAACGCGGCCTTCAGGTCCGGATCGTTGTGGCCCAGGCCGCACACGGCGATGCCGGCGGCCAGGTCGATGAACTCGCGGCCCTGGTTGTCCCAGACGCGCGCGCCCTGGCCGCGCTCGAGCACCACCTGGCGCGGCTTGTAGACCGGCAGGTAGTAATGCGACAGGGACAACAGCGGATCGGTGGCAGCGGCGGTCATGGCAGTCAGGGGGCTCAGGAAAGAGCCCATTCTCGCGCTTTGGGCCGGTGGGGCACAATGCGCCCCATGCGACCGTTCACCGCCCCCCAGCTCAACCCCGCCACCGAGTCCGGCTGGCGCCGCCAGTGGTTCGACATCATCTACCGCCACGACACCCGGCCCTCGCGCAATTTCGACCTGCTGCTGGTCTACGCGATCATCGCCAGCGTTGTGGTGGTCATGTTCGACAGCGTGCAGCGCTTCCACGCGGCCTATGCCGACTGGCTGTACGTGCTGGAATGGGGCTTCACGATCGTGTTCACCGCCGAGTACCTGCTGCGGCTGGTGGTGGTCAAACGCCCGCTGCGCTACGCATTCAGTATCTGGGGCATCATCGACCTGGCCTCGATCCTGCCGACCTACCTGTCGTTGTTCATCCCCGGCGCCCAGAGCCTGCTGGTGGTACGCGCGCTGCGCATCCTGCGGGTGTTCCGGATCCTCAAGCTGACCCGCTACATCGAAGAAAGCGGCGTGCTGATGGAATCGCTGTGGCGCAGCCGCCGCAAGGTGCTGCTGTTCCTGTTCACGGTGATCACCATCACCATCATCGCCGGCACCATGATGTACGTGATCGAAGGCCCCAACCACGGCTTCACCAGCATCCCCAGCAGCATGTACTGGGCGGTGGTGACCATGGCCACGGTGGGCTTCGGCGACATCGTGCCGCAGACCGTACTCGGCCGCTTCGTCACCTCGGTGCTGATCCTGATCGGTTACAGCATCATCGCCGTGCCGACCGGCATCTACACCGCCGAACTGGCCAACACCATGCGCGATGCCGAGCACGCCGCGCGCCGGGATGCGCGCGGCTGCCCGCACTGTGGTCTGGAAGGCCACGAACCGGATGCGGTGCACTGCCGCCATTGCGGCGACAAACTGCCACCGGTCTTCAACCTCTGATCACCCTGGGGCGGGCCGCCTGGCAGCCCGCCCCGCGCCCGCTCAGCGCGCGCCGCTGGAGCGTGCCATGCGGTTGCTCATGTCGACCAGGTCGTTGTAGCTGACCAGCAAGGCTTCGGCCGAGCCCTGCGGGTTGTTGATCCGCCCACCACCCTCCATCAGCATCTGCTCGCTGCGGGTATACGGCTTGCCGGATTCCACGCGCTCGATGCGCCGGCCGGCATCGCGGGCCAGCGCATCGGCGGCACGCTCCACGTGCCCCCACATCGCATCGCCCTTGCCGACCTTGTCATCCTGCGCCTGCTGCAGCAGGGCCTGGAACGCGGCGAGCCGGCTGCGCGCCACCGCCAGATCCGGGGTCTCGGTGTTGAGCAGTTGGGTCAGCTGCTTGCCATCGCCGAGGATCTTGATCTGGTAATACGCCAGCGAGCGCCCTTCGGAGGCTTCGATCTGCTTGAGCTGTTCGGCACGGCGTTCGTCTTCGCGCTTTTCCAGCGCGGCATCCAGCGCGGTCCCTGCGTCGAAGAAGGCCATATAGGCCTTCATCAACGGCGCATGCTGGGTGCGCATCCCGGCATGATCATCGCGCAGGTAGTCCTCACGGCTGTAGTAACGGTCGGCCTGCTCTATCAAAGCATACAGGTCGACGAACGTCTTCTGGTAGGCACTCGCCGCCGGATCCAGCTCGGGCTCTGCCGGCGTCATCGCCAGCGCGGCCACCATCGGCGCGTTGCAGGCGTCCACGCGATGCGAGAGCACCGTACCTGGCCCACGCACCTGCTTCTCGTTGCCGGTCGGACCCGCCTCCGGGTCCTGCATCCAGCCGATGTACTGCTGGAAGCCTTCGTGGATCGGCTGCTCAACGGCATTGAAGCAGGCGATGTAGGCGTTCACCTTCTCCACGCCCTGGGTGTCGGCAGTGCTGCCCGGCCCCTTGCTGCAGGCGCCGAGCAGGCTGATCAATGCGATGGCAGCGGCAAGCGGCGCGGTCCGTGTGCGAAATGACATGCGAGTGTCCATACAAATTGGGGCCCGCACCATACCAGCCCGGTGTGTGCAGCCGCTGTCATCGCAGACATGCGGCGTGCACTCCGCGCGCGTCAATCCAGGAACAGGTCCGGCATCAGCGGGCGCGACGGATCGACAGCGTAGCCACTCAGATCGGTGATGCCGGCCTGCGCCAGCACCTCGTCATCGAGCAGGAACTGCCCACTGAAACCAGCCGCCTCACGCGTCAGCACCGCGTGTGCGGCATCGGCAAGGATCGCCGGCGTGCGGCAGCCACCGATGTCCACACCCGGAATCATGTTGATCGCATCGGTGGCGATCACGGTCCGCGGCCACAACGCATTGACGGCCACGCCCTGCGGACCGAACTCGGCGGCCAGGCCCAGCGTGACGAAGCTCATGCCCATCTTCGCCAGGGTGTAGCCGGTATGCGGTGCCCACCACTTCGGGTCCAGACTCGGCGGCGGGGCTAGAGTGAGAATGTGTGGATTGGGCGCCTCCAGCAGGTGCGGCAGGCAGGCCTGGGCACACAGGAAGCTGCCGCGTGCGTTGACCTGCTGCATCAGGTCGAAGCGCTTCATCGGCGTGTCCAGCGTGCCGCGCAGCCAGATCGCGCTGGCATTGTTGATCAGGATGTCGATGCCACCGAAGGTATCCACCGTGGCGGCGACGGCCGCACGCACCTGGTCTTCTTCGCGGATGTCGCACTTCAGCGCCAGCCCCTGCCCGCCTGCGGCGGTCACCGCGTCGGCAGCGCTGTGGATCGTGCCGGGCAGCTTCGGATTGGGCACCGAGGATTTGGCCGCGATCGCGATGTTGGCGCCGTCACGTGCCGCACGCAATGCAATGGCCAGGCCGATGCCGCGCGAGGCGCCGGTGATGAACAGGGTTTTGCCTTGCAGACTGGCCATGCGCGGAATTCCTTGGGTGCGAGTGCAGTGAATCTGCATTATGCCGCCCCGGCGCACACGCCGGATTCATGCGCCGCGTCGATACTGGGCGTTCACGTTCTGCATGGAATGAGCGACATGACGTCGATCCGCCTTCCCCTGACCGCGTTGGCCCTGGCGCTGGCGCTCGGCGCCTGCCAACCCGCTGGCGATCCTGCCGCCTCCGCCACGCAGGGCGCGGCCACCGTTCCGGGCACCGCTGGCGGCACCTCCCCCTTCAGCGAAGCGGCGATCTGGGACGGTGAGGTGGATGCCTGCCGCGGCCAGGCGCCGGTCGCCGATGATTGCCTGTCCAAGGCGATGCAGGCGGCGAAGGCCAGCCCGCAGGCCATCGCGGCGGCCCATCAGCTGGGCGCGCAGGGCAACCCCGGCTATGTGAGCGCCTGGCGCGAACAGGACGGCGTGGGCATCGCCACCATCGAGTACCCGTTCCGTGCCAATACCAACGAAGGCACGCTGCTGGTCGACAGTGCCGGGCACACGGTGGATGTGGATGCGGACGTGCTGCCGGAAATGTCGCGCGCCGATGCCACCGTCAAGCCCTTCCTGGATGCGCACCCGGATGCCTCGCCCTTTGCCCCGGCCGAGGCCAGCGGCAGTGAAGCGTTGCCCAACGGTGGCGTGCGCCTGATCTACAGCACGCCGATGCGCACCTGCCATGCCTGCGCCGACGATGGCGTGCTGCGGGTCGCCTACGATTTCGATGCGCAACGCCGTTTCAGCGGCAAGCAGATCCTCGATCTGCGCTGAGCACCGGCGCGCTCAGGGCTTCGGCCCCTGCCCCTCGTTGTCTTCCCAGTGCAGGATCTTCCGGGTGACAAAACGGTAGACCGGCTTGCCGGTGCGGAACCAGAGATCACGCACCCACGAGGTGCGCTTGAGCAGTCGCTTTTCCACCGGGGTCAGCGACTGCCGGCAGTACATCCGCTTGTGCTTGAGCAGATGACGCAGATCCTCGCGCGCCAGCAGGCGCATCCAGCGCGAGCGCGGGTTGCCGATCACGGCCAACTGGAAATCGATCAGCGCCGGCGAGCCGTCCTCACGCACCAGCCAGTTGGCTTCCTTAGCCAGGTCGTTGTGCGCGATGCCGTGCCGGTGGACCTGCTGCAACAGGCGTCGTGCCGCACGGAAGTACGCCAGGTCGCCCTGCGGCGGGCGCTGGTACATGGCGTCACCGGCCATGAAGCTGCGGTCCAGCCAGCGGCCGTTCCAGCCCAGCAAGCGGGGCGTGGCGGGCATGCCATCCAGATGCGCCAGCGCGCGCGCCTCGCGCCGGGCGAGCCACCAGGCGGGCAGACGCAGCCACCAGGGCGTTGCCTCCAGGTCACGGCGCACGAAGCGCTGGCCATCCTGCTCCATCAGCAGGATGCGGCCGAAACTGTCGGCTTTGAGGGCGGTCGGGGCGGCATCGGCAGGGCGTGTCATGCCGCCATTCTAGGCGGGTGATCGCGTTCATTCACTGCAGATGCCGAACATTCCCGCTGTCTGGCCGGCAGTCAGTCACTTTGCCCCCTCTATAATCCTCCGATGGACTCGTCATGGATCGATGCCACGCTTGCGTGGATCTCAGCTCACCCCGTGCTTGCCGGTGCGGTCATTTTCCTCATTGCCTTCTGCGATGCGGTCATCGTGCTGGGCGCGATCGTGCCCGCGTTGCCGCTGTTGTTCGCCGTCGGTGTATTCATCGGCCTGGGCCAGATCTCCGGGCCGTACGCGGTGGCCTGCGCCGCCCTGGGCGCGTTTGCCGGTGACGGCATCAGCTACTGGGTCGGCCGGCGCTGGGGCGATCGCCTGCGCGGTTTCTGGCCCTTCAGCAAATACCCGCAGCTGCTCGACCGTGGCGAAACGATGTTCCGCCGCAATGCCTTCAAGAGCATCCTGGTGGCGCGCTACGTCGGCGCGATCCGCCCGTTCGTGCCGGCCATCGCCGGCATGATGAAGATGCCGCTGTCGCGCTACATCCAGGCCAGCGGCATCGCCAGCCTCTCCTGGGCAGTCCTGTTCCTGGCCCCCGGCTGGGTACTCGGCGAGGCCTATGACGCCGTCGCCGCGGTCGCCGGCCGGCTGGTGATGGTGCTGGGCCTGCTCGGCGTGATCATGGGCCTGGTCTGGGCCATCGTGCTGTACGGCTACCGCTGGTCGGCCTCACGCATGGACAGCTGGCTGGCCAGCCTGCTGGCGTGGTCGCAGCGCCACCCGACCCTGGGCCGTTACTCGGTTGCCGTGTTCGACCCGCAGCGCCGTGAGTCGGTGCCGCTGGCGATGCTGGCAGTCATGCTGCTGCTGCTCGGCTGGGGCTGGTTCGCCCTGCTGATGGCGGTGGTCGCGCATGGCGAACCGTTGATGGTCGATCTGGCCGTGCACCACGCCATGCTGGCCCTGCGCAATCCGCTGGCCGATTACCCGATGGCCGCGCTGGCCTCGCTGGGCGCCTGGCAGGTCCTGCTGCCGGCCACCGCCGCCGGCATGGGCTATCTGGTCTGGCGCCGGCGCTGGATGGCGGCCGGCCACTGGCTGGCCGCGCTGGCCTTCGGCCTGGCGCTGTGCAAACTGCTCGGCGCGACGGTGGACGTGGTCCGCCCGCCGGATGCGAGCAGCGGCTTCGGCTTCCCGTCGGTCTCGGTGACGATGGCCACCATCACCTTCGGTTTCTTCGCGGTGCTGATCGCGCGCGAATTGCCGGGGCGCACCCGCGTGTGGCCTTACCTGCTCTCGGGCATCATCGTCAGCCTGATCGGCTTCGCGCGCATCTACCTCGGCGCGCATTGGCTGAGCGATGTGATCGGCGGCATGCTGTTCGGCCTGTTCTGGCTGCTGGTGCTGGGCATCGCCTACCGCCGCCGCTTCAACCGCTCGTTCTGGGTCAAGCCGGTGGCCTGGTTGTTCTACGGCACCTTCGCTGTGGCCGCGCTCTGGTACGCCCCGCGCAACATCCCGGTCAAGCTGGCACGCTTCGAACCGGCGCAGCCGACGCCGGCACCGCTGGAGGCCCAGGCCTGGTGGGCGACCGAGTGGCAGCACCTGCCCTCGCGCCGCAATGAGTTCGATGACGATCAGCGCTGGCCGCTGGACGTGCAGGTGGCGGGCCCATTGGCGCCGCTGCAGCGCCGCCTGGAAAGCCAGGGCTGGCGCGTGCAGCCGCAGGCGGGATGGGAGCAGGCGTTGCTGATGCTCGACAAATCCGGCGACAAGGACACCGTGCCGGTGCTGCCGGCCACACTGGATACCCAGGTCGAATCGCTGCTGATGCTGCGGGCCGGCAACGCGCCCAATGAGATCTTCGCGCTGCGTCTGTGGCCGGCACCGGCGCGCCTGTCAGCGCCGGTGGATGAACCGTTGTGGCTCGGCAGTGCGCAGACGCTGCACTACCAGCGGCACTTCAATCTGATCGGCATGTGGCGGCCGATGCGCGGCATCGACCCCTCGCTCAATGCGGTGCGCCAAGCGCTGGACGGCCTGCCACAGCAGGTCGATACCCATCCGGAAACCGAGATGCCGGTGCTGCGCGTGCGCATGCCACCGGCCGAATGATCCCGGGCCGGGATCTTCCCGGCCGTGCGTGCAGCGGGGCAACGCCCCGCGTTACGGCATCCAGTCCAGCAGCGCCTGCAGGCGCTGGTGCGGGTCATCGCGCTGCAGCAGTTGCAGGCGCTGGGCATCCTGCAGCGGCAGCAGTTCGGCCAGGCGCCAGCCGACCCAGCTGGCCTGCTCCATCTGGGCCGGATTGACCGGGGCGAAGGCCGCGCCGGCCTGTTCGATGATGTGCTCCAGCACGGTGGCCATCAGTGCGTGTTCGGGCTGCAGCTCGTCGTCGCTGTCCGGGGCGCACCAGGTCACCTCGGCGATGATCAGCCCGTTGTCGCGTACGCGGGTGTGCTCCACATGGAAGCGGCGCTGGCCACGCAGGCGCAGCACCAGCACGCCATCGGCGCCCACGTCGAAATCTTCGATCCGCGCTTCGACACCATAGGCGGCCGGCAGCGCCGGCGCGCCGACCTCTTCGCCGTCCAGGATCAGGCAGACGCCGAACGCCGTACCTGCGCGGCTGCACTCGCGCAGCATGTCCAGGTAGCGGCGCTCGAACACCCGCAGGCCGAGCGCGGCGCCGGGCAGCAGCACCGTGTGCAGCGGGAACAGGGGCAGTGACGCGGTGTCGGTCATGGCCAGCGGTACTCAGGGTTGCTGCAGCTGCGCCAGGAAACGACGCGGGGCGCCGTCGAAGCCCCCGTTGGACATGAACACCACATGGTCGCCCGGCGCGGCGATCGCACCCAGCTGGGCCAGCAGCGCATCGGTATCGGGCACCGCGTGGGCGTCACCACGCACGGCCGCGATCACGCCGGCCGCATCCCAGGCCAGCTCCGGGCGGTGCAGGAACACCACGGCATCGGCACCGTCCAGCGACGGGGCCAGCGCCTGCGCGTGCGCGCCCAGCCGCATGGAATTGCTGCGCGGTTCCATCGCCACCACGATGCGGGCGTCACCAACCCTGGCACGCAGGCCCTCAAGGGTGGTGCGGATCGCGGTGGGGTGATGCGCGAAGTCATCGTAGACGGTGACATCGCGTGCCTGGCCGATCACTTCCAGCCGGCGCTTGACGCTGCGGAACGCGGCCAGCGCCGGCATCACCGTGGCCAGTTCGACACCTACCGCATGCGCGGCGGCCAGCGCAGCGAGCCCGTTGAGCACGTTGTGGCGACCGAGCAGCGACCAGCGCACTTCACCGATGCGCTCGCCGCGATGGTGCACCACGAACACGCTGCCGTCGGCCTCCACCAGCTCGGCGTGCCATTCCAGCGCAGGATCGAAACCGAAACGCTCCACCGGGGTCCAGCAGCCCATCGCCAGCACCTCGGCAAGATAGGCATCTTCCCCGTTGACGATCAGGCGGCCACGCGCGGGGACCGTGCGGATCAGATGATGGAACTGGCGCTGGATCGCGGCCACGTCGGGGAAGATGTCGGCGTGGTCGTATTCGAGGTTGTTGAGGATCGCCACCAGCGGCCGGTAGTGCACGAACTTGCTGCGCTTGTCGAAGAACGCGGTGTCGTACTCATCGGCCTCGACCACGAACTCACGGCCGCTGCCGACCCGTGCGGACACGCCGAAATCCTCGGCCACGCCGCCGATCAGGAAGCCCGGTTCACGCCCGGCGCTGTGCAGCAGCCAGGTCAGGATGGTGGTAGTGGTGGTTTTGCCATGCGTCCCGGCCACGGCCAGCGTGTCGCGGCCGGGCAACACCTGCTCGGACAGCCACTGGGCACCGGAGATGTAGCGCTGGCCCGCATCGAGCACCGCTTCCACGGCGGGATTGCCGCGCGAGAGCGCATTGCCGATCACGACCTCGTCGCAGTCCGGCGCCACGCTGTCGGCGCGGTAGCCCGGATCCAGGGCGATGCCGAGGCGTTCGAGCTGGGTGGACATCGGCGGGTAGATCGCCTGGTCGCTGCCGCGGACCGCATGGCCCTTCTCGCGTGCCAGCGCGGCCACGCCGCCCATGAAAGTGCCTGCAATGCCAAGAATGTGGATCGTGCTCATGCGTACGATTGTCGCCGATCACCACCGTCGATGGAGATCGCCGTCAGACAACTCCTAGTCGACTATCAGAATAATCCAGCGGGGTGTCGGGGAATTCCCGATAGCGCCGTACTGTGAAGACGGACACAATTCCATGGGCCAGCCGCAGTACCCCATTGGTCCTACTCCCCAAGAGGCCATCCCCAGGGGGGCTCATGCTGCGGGGCTCTGAGCAAGCCCGCCCGCTGGCACCTTCAAACCACACGCCTGGTCCCTTCGGGGGCCGGGCGTGTGTGTTTCCGGGCCCGGCAAACGCACGGCGGGCGCGGTGCCGCCGTAGCGGCACCGACCGGCATCAGGCCTGGATCGCGGCGCGGATGCGCGCTTCCACGTCGTTCAATTCGCCCACGCCATCGACGCGCGCGAGCGTGCCGCGGCCGGCGTAGAAATCCACGACCGGCGCGGTCTGGTCGTTGTAGACCTGCAGGCGCTGACGCACCGATTCGGGATTGTCATCGGCGCGGCCCTGCTCGGCGGCGCGCCCAGCAATGCGCTCGACCAGCAGTTCGGTCGGCACGTCCAGCTGCACCACCGCATCCAGCGGCTGGCCGATCTTGGCCAGCAGGCTGTCCAGCGCATTGGCCTGGGCCACGTTGCGCGGGTAACCATCGAGGATGAAGCCCTTGGCCACATCGTCCTGGCCCAGGCGCGATTCGAGCATGCCCAGCAGGATGTCATCGGACACCAGGTTGCCGGCGTCCATCACGGCCTTGGCCTGCTTGCCCAGCTCGGTCCCCGCGGCCACTTCGGCACGCAGCAGGTCACCGGTGGAAATGTGCGCAATCGAAAGATGTTCCTTCAGGCGCGTCGCCTGCGTCCCCTTGCCCGAACCGGGCGGTCCCAACAGAACCAATCGCATCAACCTGACTCCAACGTGGTAAGAAAATGGAAGGGCGCGCGCCCCGGGATTGTCCACAATCACGCTGCACCGCAATACGCGCACTTTACCCCATACCGGTAATGTCTCTGCAATGTCCTTCCCCCAGACCAAGGTCGCACCATGCCCAACGGTACCCTGCTCTACGCCCAGTCAGGCGGCGTCACCGCCGTCATCAATGCCACTGCCTCGGCGGTCATCAGCACGGCAAGGGCCAAAGGAATCAAGGTCTTGGCCGCACGCAACGGCATTCTGGGCGCACTCCGCGAGGACCTGATCGACACCTCGAAGGAGACCGCCGCCGCGATCGCCGCGCTCGCCCATACCCCCGGCGGGGCGTTCGGCTCGTGCCGCTACAAGCTCAAATCGCTGGAGGCCGACCGCGGCAAGTACGAGCGCCTGCTCGAGGTACTGCGCGCCCACGATGTGCGCTGGTTCCTCTACAACGGCGGCAACGATTCGGCCGATACCGCCTGGAAGGTCTCCCAGCTGGCCAAGGCCTTCGACTACGACCTGACCTGCATCGGCGTCCCCAAGACCATCGACAACGATCTGGCGGTGACCGATACCTGCCCGGGCTTCGGCTCGGCCGCAAAGTACACCGCCGTCTCCGTGCGCGAAGCGGCGCTGGACGTGGCCGCGATGGCCGAGACCTCGACCAAGGTGTTCGTCTACGAGGCGATGGGCCGCCACGCCGGCTGGCTCGCGGCGGCTGCAGGCCTGGCCGGCCAGGGCGCCGATGACGCCCCGCACATCATCCTGCTGCCCGAGCGCGCCTACGACGAGGCCGCGTTCCTGACCAAGGTGAAACAGGTGGTCGAACGCGTGGGCTACTGCGTGGTGGTGGCTTCTGAAGGCATCCAGACGGCCGATGGCCGCTTCGTCGCCGATGCCGGCGGCGGCACCGATTCGTTCGGGCACACCCAGCTCGGTGGTGTGGCCTCGCAGCTGGCGGCACGGGTCAAGGATGGGCTGGGCTACAAGGTTCACTGGACCCTGCCCGATTATCTGCAGCGCTCGGCGCGCCATCTGGCCTCCAGAACCGACTGGGAGCAGGCACAGGCGGTGGGCAAGGCCGCGGTGCAGTTCGCGCTGAAGGGCCAGAACGCGGTGATGCCGGTGATCGTGCGCACCCGCGACACGCCCTACCGCTGGAAAATCGAAGCGGCCCCGCTGCACAAGGTGGCCAACCACGAGAAGAAGATGCCGGCCGGCTTCATCCGCCGCGATGGCTTCGGGATCACCGACAAGGCGCGGGCGTATCTGGCCCCGCTGATCAAAGGTGAAGCGCCGCTGCCGTACGGGCCCGATGGGCTGCCGAAGTACGTGACGCTGAAGAACGTGGCGGTGAAGAAGAAGCTGCCTGCGTTCGAGGCGTGAACCAACAGGGCAGTGGCTGACCGACCCCGGTAGTGCCGGCCGCTGGCCGGCGGCAGCGAGATCCCAGCCCCTCCCGGGAGCCGGCCAGCGGCTGGCTTCACCGGGTATCCGGCCGCCATGGGCGGCCGGTACGACCGACCCGTCGGCGACTAGTTGCAGGCCTTGCCCTCGACCTTCATCTGCGCGGCGAACATCGGCACCTGCGCGATCTTGCCGGCGGCGGCCTGCTTCTTGGCCTCTTCCAGGTAGATGCGCGACTGGCCCTGGCCATCCAGTTCGGGCTTGGTGGTGACCGGCATGCGCCACACGCGCACCACCGCCTGCTGCGCCGGGCAGGCTGCATTCGGAACGCGGATCACATCATTGAGTTTCCAGCCCTTGGCCTCGCTGGGCTGCGCCTTGTCGTACTCGACGAAGCGCGCACGCGGCTGGCACTGCTCACTGGTGCGGACCACGGCGAATTTGTACGGCTGCGCCGCCTCACCGGTGAACACGCCTTCCAGCCGTGCACAGGCTTCGGGAATCTGGCGCAGCGTATGCGCCGCGCCTACCGCCTGCGGCGTACCGGCGGCGCGCTGCAGTTCGGGGGTTTCGGCGGCGAAGGAGGACACGGCGGGCAACAAGGCCAGCCACAACAGATGACGGGGGGACATGGCAGGACTCCAACGGCTGGGGATGGGCCGAGGCTGCCAGTGGACGGCTGAACGGCGTGGCAAAGGCGGCCCTCGTCCGGACCTGCAGGGTTGCCGGCGGGCGACCGGCCCTTCCTTCCACGATGGCGCTGCCGGCACGTGCACGCGGTTTGCTTGCAATCCTTGCTGGCGTGCATCGAGGATTTGCCCGCATACTCGGGCCACCAGGGATTGCTGAACACCGCCACACGCTTGATGACCGGGCACGGTCTGAACGGGTTGGTTCATGGTTGCAGCCTGTTGTGCCCCGCGTGGAGAAGTTCATCCGTTCACTGGATGTCATTCCATCACCCGGGAGGGGACATGCTGGAACGTTACGGGCTTTCTCTGGCGCTGTTCTGCGCCATCCTCGCGATTCTCTACGGCATCGTGTCGGCACGCTGGATCCTCCGGCAACCGGCCGGCAATGCCCGCATGCAGGAAATCGCCGCCGCCATCCAGGAAGGCGCGCGCGCCTATCTCAACCGCCAATACCTGACCATCGCCATCGCCGGTGCCGTGCTGTTCGTGCTGGTCGGCATCTTCCTCAGCTGGTACACCGCGATCGGCTTCGCGATCGGTGCCGTGCTCTCCGGCGCGGCCGGCTACATTGGCATGAACGTCTCCGTGCGTGCCAACGTGCGCACCGCCGAGGCCGCCCGCAACGGCCTGAGCGCGGCCATGGACGTCGCCTTCCGCGGCGGCGCGATCACCGGCATGCTGGTCGTCGGGCTGGGCCTGCTCGGCGTCGCCGGGTACTACGCGCTGCTGTTGAAGCTCGGCCTGGATGTCGCGCAGACCTTGCACGCGCTGGTCGGGCTGGCGTTTGGCTCGTCGCTGATCTCGATCTTCGCGCGGTTGGGCGGTGGCATCTTCACCAAGGGCGCGGATGTCGGCGCGGACCTGGTCGGCAAGGTCGAAGCCGGGATTCCCGAGGATGACCCGCGCAACCCGGCGGTGATCGCCGACAACGTGGGCGACAACGTCGGCGACTGCGCCGGCATGGCCGCGGACCTGTTCGAAACCTACGCAGTCACCGTGATCGCCACGATGCTGCTCGGCAACCTGATGATCGCCGAGGCCGGTGCGAATGCGGTGCTGTATCCGCTGGTGCTCGGTGGAGTCTCGATCATCGCCTCGATCATCGGCGCGCTGTTCGTCAAGGTGAAGCCCGGTGGTTCGATCATGGGCGCGCTGTACAAGGGCGTGATCGTGTCCGGTGTGCTGGCGGCGATCGCGTTCTACCCGATCACCACGCAGCTGATGCCGGACAATGCGCACGGTGCGCTGAATCTGTATTTCTGCGCGTTGATCGGGCTGGTGCTGACCGGGCTGATCGTGTGGATCACCGAGTACTACACCGGCACCCAGTACACGCCGGTGCAGCACGTGGCGCAGGCCTCCACCACCGGGCATGGCACCAACATCATCGCCGGCCTCGGTGTCTCGATGAAGTCCACCGCCCTGCCCGTGATCGCGGTGTGCGTGGCGATCTGGCTGGCGCACTACTTCGGTGGCCTGTACGGCATCGCCATCGCCGCGACGGCGATGCTCTCGATGGCCGGCATGATTGTCGCCCTCGACGCCTACGGCCCGATCACCGACAACGCCGGTGGCATCGCCGAGATGGCCGAACTGCCGCCGGAAATCCGCGACATCACCGATCCGCTGGATGCGGTCGGCAACACCACCAAGGCGGTGACCAAGGGCTATGCGATCGGCTCGGCGGCCCTGGCCGCACTGGTGCTGTTCGCCGATTACACGCACAACCTGCAGGCGGCCAATCCCGGCGAGATCTTCGCCTTCGACCTGTCCAACCATGAGGTGATCATCGGCCTGCTGATCGGCGGCCTGATTCCCTATCTGTTCGGTGCGATGGCGATGGAGGCGGTGGGCCGGGCGGCGGGGGCGGTGGTGGAAGAAGTGCGCCGCCAGTTCCGCGAGATCCCCGGGATCATGGGCGGTACCGGCAAGCCGCAGTACGACCGCGCAGTGGACCTGCTGACCCGCTCGGCGATCCGCGAAATGATCATCCCCTCGCTGTTGCCGGTCGCAGTACCGGTGGTGGTCGGCCTGCTGCTCGGGCCGCGCGCGCTCGGCGGCCTGCTGATCGGCACGATCGTCACCGGCCTGTTCGTGGCGATTTCGATGACCACTGGTGGCGGTGCCTGGGACAACGCCAAAAAGTACATCGAAGATGGCCATTTCGGCGGCAAGGGCAGCGAGGCGCACAAGGCCGCGGTGACCGGCGATACGGTCGGCGACCCCTACAAGGACACCGCCGGCCCGGCCATCAATCCGCTGATCAAGATCATCAACATCGTGGCCCTGCTGCTGGTGCCGCTGCTGTAAGTCACGACGGACGTGCTGGCTTCATGCCAGCGCGTCCGGGCGGCGCGTGCTGCTCCAGTCAGGGCGATACAACCGGGCCTGTGTCGGACAGCCACGGGACAGGATCGTGGATACGGTAAAAGCCCGAATCCTGCGCCAACTGGCGAAGCAAGTTGCCATGCCCCGCTCCATAGATCACCAACACGCGGTCACCGGCGTTGGTGGCACGGGCGATCGCGTTGAAGATCATGAGATTTCGCCCATACCACGACTGCACCCAGTTGGCGCCGACCGGGTCTTCCTGTGTGCCCAGCAGGCCGAGCGGTGGTACGTGGAGGCATTCCAATTCAGCCACTGCGCGCCATTGAAGTGGCGCAGCGCCTCCACCACGGTCCCATTGTCGAGCAGACGTTGATCCTTCTCGATCTGCGCTTTCAACGTTGCCTGAAAGGCAGCGTACTCCTCCTGCTGGCCGTACGTTTCGACCGCGGCGGCGTAGTCGATGCGCGCCTTGTCGGTGATCGGCCCCTGGCCGTTCCAGTCCACGGCATATACATTGTCCAAGCCACGTGCGCAGGCAATACGAAAGCCCAGCTGTTCCGATTCGCTGCGCGACAGCGCGCGCTGGCCTGCACAGAAAGCGACAAAGTTCTCCTGGAGCGTGGCTTGGCGAGCTGAGTCGACCTCGACCATGATTTTGGTGGGTTGATAGCGTTCCAACAGCCGGGCGACGTCGGCTATTTCCTGTTGACGCTTCACCCCCAGCACGTCGTCGGCCGTCATGTTTTGCAGATCACGGCCAGGATTGCTCATGTGGTAACTCCCGACCAGCAGGTAGTCGGCAACCGGATGGCCGTCAGTGCTTTTCGCGTGAGTCACGCCGCTCATAAGTGCGGCAACCACGCAGAGGGATGTGACGGTTTGCCTCCATGCCATACGACGTGCTCCTTGCTATTGATCAGGGCGTATCGGTGTTGTTGGAGTGTTGCAATGCCATCTCCGCTTGCACGCGGGTCGAAAGTCATTGCCGGCGTGACACACGCCTCAACGCCGCCGGAGGAAGAACGTCACCGGCACCATGACCTCCACCGGATCACCCGCCACCTCGGCCGGCGGCGGCGGCAACGGGCTGCCCCGACGCACCGTGGCCAGGGTTTCCTCATCCAGCAGCGGATGGCCGCTGCTCTGGCCGAGCCGGATGTTGGAGGCGTTGCCCTGGCGGTCCACAGAGAAACGTACATAGGCTACGCCCTGCTGGCGCAGGCGCTCGGCCTGGCGCGGGTAGCGCCGGTACTGTTCCAGATGGCCCAGCAGCAGGCCCTGCCAGGTGACCGCCGCGCTGCCCTGGCGGCCGGCCACGGTCTGCGTGGCGGCATAGCGTTCGGATGGGCGTGCCGAGACATCCGGCGGTGCCAGCGTCTGATCGACGTTGTGCTGGTCGGTCGGGTCGTCTTCGCGCGGTGTCTGGCGACGCAGCACGTCCTGCGCGTCCGGGGTGTCGTCCGGCGGCAGATCGATCTTCGGCACCGGCGTGGGCTCGGGCCGATGCTGTTCCTGCTGCAGCGGCCCGGGCGGGATGTCCTTCGGCGGTGCGCTCGGTGCTTCGGGTACCGGCGCCAGTTCCACCATCACCGCTTCCACCGGCGTGTCGCTGATACGCACCGGTGCACGCTGCTGCCACCACAGCGCGGCGCCGATCAGCGCGCCATGCACGGCCAGCACGAGGGCCAGGCTGCCCAGCCAGCGCAGCGGTGCGGCGGTGTCGCGGCTCATTCGCTGCGCTGCTCCAGCCCGACCAGCGCGATCCTGCGATACCCGGCCGCGCGCAGCGCGTTCATGGTCTGCATCAGCTCGCCATAGGGCACCGCCTGATCGGCGCGCAGGTAGATGCGCTGTTCGTGGTCACCGGCGGTCAGCCGCTCCAGCGCGGCTTTCAGGCCATCGCTGCCGACTGGCACGTCGTTGATGCTCAGTGACAGATCGGCCTGCACCGAGAGGAACACCGGTTCGCCATCGCGCGGCTGCGGCTGCGCGGTGCTGGCCGGCAGGTCCACGGGCGTGTCCACGGTGGCCAGCGGGGCGGCGACCATGAAGATGATCAGCAGCACCAGCATGACGTCGATGAAGGGGGTGACGTTGATCTCGTGGCTTTCTTCCAGCGCGTCGTCGTCGTGGCGGGCGGTCTTGATGGCCATGGCCGGTCCTCAACGCGCGTCGCGCACAGCCGGCGCATTGCCGAGCCGGTCCAGATCGCGCGAGACCAGTTGCTGCACGCCGGCGGACAGATCACCGAGCAGGCCGCGGATGCCGGCCAGCACGCGGGTGAAGTGGTTGTAGATCACGACGGCGGGGATCGCCGCGACCAGGCCGAGCGCGGTGGCAAGCAACGCTTCGGCGATACCCGGCGCGACCACCGCCAGGTTGGTAGTGTTGGCGTGGGCGATGCCGATGAAACTGTTCATGATCCCCCACACGGTGCCGAACAGGCCGACGAACGGGGCGATCGCGCCGATGCTGGCGAGCAGGCCCACCCCCGTGCGCAGCTGGCGTGCATGCGCCAGTTCGATCCGTTCCAGACGCGAGGCGACGCGCTCCTTGATCCCGACCGGATCACGCGCGTCCTGCGAGAGGCGCAGCTCGGTGCGGGCCGCCTCGATCAGGTCATGCGCCGCGCCGTCGTCCAGCAGCGGATGCGTCTGCGCCACCGGCAGATGCGCGGCCTGCAGCAGCAGCGCGCGCGCCTGGCGCAGCCGCGTCCGCTGCCGGCCCAGCTCCCAGCTCTTGGCGACCAGCACCGTCCAGGTGGCGATCGAGGCGAGCGCCAGCCCGATCATCACGGTCTGCACCACGCCATCGGCGGCCTGGTACATGCCCCACGGCGTCAGGTCATGGGGCAGTGCCGCCGCGGCGGCAGGAAGAGCGATGGGCAAGGTCATGGGCGGAGTCGTCGGTCGGGGCATCGCGGCGCGTGACAGGGCCGGACACAGGAAAAGGGCGAAGCAGTATCGGGGGCGAGGCGGTGGGAATCAGTGCGGGGCAGAGGGCACGTTCAGCGCTCCGACGGGTGATCGGGCGTGGCTGACGGCCGCGGCGCGGGCCGCGACAGCACATAGGCCGCGCTGGCGGCGAAGAACAGGCCGACACCGAGCAGCAGCGGCCAGGACGGATGCGCGCCCCAGCAGAACATGACGAAGCCGAACGCCATCCCGGCGCCCGCGAAGGCCTTGCCCTTGCGGCTGATCGCGCCCTGCTCCCGCCACAACCGCAGCGGCGGACCGTAGCGGGGATGCTCCAGCAGCCGGCGCTCGAACCTGGGCGAACTGCGCGCGAAGCAGCCGACCGCCAGGATCAGGAAGATCGTGGTCGGCATCACCGGCAGCAGGGCGCCGATGACGCCCAGCGCCACCATGATCCAGCCCAGGCCGAACCAGAGCCAGCGCATCACGGGTGGCCGCGGTGGTCCGGCACAGCGGGCTGGCAGCGGGCGGCGGTCATGCGAACTCTTCCTCGACATGCCCGTGCACGCTGCGAAAGGCCGCGTCGGCCGCATCGATCACCTGCTGCTCCTGCGCCTGGGTGAGTGCGACGCCGTCCAGAGCGGCCGTGAACTCACGCCAATGGCGGGCCGCACCATCGGGATGCGCGGCCAGATGGCGCGCGCCGAAGTCACTGTCCAGCCCGAGTCTGGCGGCCATCTTGTACAGCACGGTGCCCCCCAGGTTGGAACCTTCGGCAACATACAGCCAGCCCAGCGCGGCCGGCAGCGGCAGGTCGCCATCCAGCCGCGTGGAGGGCGGCAGCGGCAGCGTCTGTTCCAGATCGGCCAGGTCGCGGGCGATCAGGGGCAGCCGGCGCCGCTCGTCAAGATCGGGCAGCAGCGCGTCCAGCGCAGGATTGCCGTACAGCGCGTCGATATCGCGGTGGAAGCGATATTGCACACGCAGGAACTTTGCGAACAGGTCGCGGCTGGCGAAAATGTCGCCGGCCATGATGCGCTTGTCCAGCGCGCCGTGGCTGTCACGGGTGGCGGCCTTGAGGCGTTGGCTGCGGGTGGCTTGGGGAGTATCGATGACGATCATGGCAATGCTTGGCTGGGAAAATGGGGCGCGGTTCTCTGTTGAAGACGTCTGTCACGGCTGCAACCCCAAGCCCATTGTCGCGTGGGGAGCGTTGCGTCCGTCACATGCCACCGTCACGGCCTTGCCCCGATAATACGGGCCACGCCCTGCCACTGGAATGACACGATGATCACCACCGAACCGCGCATGACCAATCTGTTCCTGCAGCTCGGGCTGGACGCCAGCGAGGAGGCGATCGCCGCCTTCATCCGCGACCACCAGCTGTCCAACGAGATCCGCCTGATCGAAGCGCCGTACTGGAATGACGGGCAGCGCCAGTTCCTGACCGAGCAGCTGCGCTCGGATGCGGAGTGGGCGATCGTGGTTGATGAGCTCAGCGAAGCGCTGCACGCGGATGCAACCGCGCAGGCCAACGCCGGCTGAGCGATCACGGGCATCTGATGCCGGCCGACGCCGTTGGTGCCGGCCGGATGCACGCAGGGGCCGGCAATGCCGGCCCCTGTCGTGTCCGGGCATCAGTAGCGGTAGGTCAGCGCCAGCCGTACGGTCCGGCCCGGTGCGGGCATCACGCCCAGCGCCAGCGGATCGAGATAGTAGCGGTCGGTCAGGTTGTCCACGTTGAGATCCACCGCGAACTGCTCGCTGGCCTGCCAGCTGGCGAACAGATCCACGATGGTCGCCGGGCGGTACAGCTGCTGGATCGCCGACAGGCCGACGTTCCATTCCTTGTCCAGCTTGCTGATCGGGCCGGCGTTGTGGATCACCCGGGTACCGAAGCTCAGCCGTTGGTCGAACAGGCGCGAGCCCAGGGTCAGGTTGACGTTGTAGCGCGGCGGGTTCTGGGTGTTGCTGTAGGACCCCTCGAAACCCCCATCCACGCAGTCCGGCGTGTTCTTCAGTTCCTCGATCCTGCGCTGGATACCGTAGGCGCGGCGTTCGGCGGCGATGTCCGGTGCGCAGGTCTTGGCCTGGAGGTAGTAATGCGCGGACAGATCGGCGAACACCGTGCCGCTGTCATAGCTGGACTGGAACTCCACGCCGGAGACCTTGAAGCGGTCCACGTTGCGGATCAGCCCGGCCGACAGGGTGCGGTAGTCGCGGGTGATCAGGTCATCGATGCGCGTGTTGAAGTAGGCCAGCTTGAAGCCGGCCTGGTCGCCCTCGGTGAACAGGCTGTGGCGCACCGTGCTCGCACCGACCTCCCAGGTGCCCGCCCGCTCCGGCTTGAGCTCACCGGTCGGCTTGGCCGCGGTGAACAGGCCCAGCGTGGTCTCGAACAGGCTCGGCAGCTTCACGCCCTCGGCGTACTTCACGTAAACCATGGTGTCTTCGTCAAAACGGTAAGCCACGCTGGCGCTGGGCATGAACGCGCTGTCGCGGCGCCGGATCGGCGTCGACCAGGTCCAGCTGACCGGTACGCTCAGGTCTTCGGCGTCATCGGCGTCGTAGAAGTTCCACCCGGTGATGTCGCCGACCGTGCCCTTCTCATACGGCGAAGCCAGCAGCGAGGCTTCGGTGAACTGGCCGTTCGCATCCGGATACCAGTTCAGCATGGCGATGCGCTTGGCGCGCCACGCCGGCAGGTTGGGGTTGCCATTGAGCAGCTGCGTGTAGCGGTACTGACCGATCACGCCGTACATCTCCGGCGTGGCCAGGCGGTTGCGGTCATGCACGTTGACGCGGTTGTAGCGGCCACCGACCACCACTTCCCAATGTTCGTCCGGCTGCCATTTGACCGAGGCCACGGCGCTGTATTCCTTGCGCTCGGCGTTGCGCAGGAAACGGTTGTTGACCAGATCGTCGTGCATGACCGGCGAGTGCGGGCCGGGACCGATGTCCTCGTCGCTGAAGGACAGGCCGTAGTCCAGCGTGAACAGCCCGGCGCTGCCGTCCAGATGCGTGGTGTTGCCCACATCGACGCCGAGCCGGGTCTGGGTCAGCTCGTTGCGGTAGGCATCCTTGTAGCCCGGATCGGTGTTGAACGAGGGGCCGTCGTACCACTCGGTGCGACGATCGAAGTACCAAGGGGTGATTCCGGTCAGGCCGTTGTACATCAGGCTCTCGGCGTCGGTGTACCAGAGGTTGGCCTTCAGGTCGATCAGCTCGTTGTCCGGGTTGAAGCGGTAGCGCAGGTTGTAGGCATCCATGTCGACATGGCCCGGATCCCACTGCGGCACGCGGTCGCGATCCACGCGGATGATCTGCGAGGCCATGATTTCGCCCGCGGTGCCTTCATAACGGCGATACCCCGCTTCCAGCGTCTGATCGTCGTCGATGCGCCAGGTGCCCTTGAGCAGGAACGACTCCGAGCGCGAGGAGGTGTTGAACACTTCGGTGTCCGGCGGATTCAACGGTGCCAGCGTGCGCCGGGTCTGTGGGAAGTCGTCGTAGCCGTGCTTGCCGGAGAAATAGTTGCCGTTCTCGCGCCATGCGTAGGCGGCGACCAGGTCGAAGCGATCCCAATGCTTGGCGGTGGCGATGTTGAAGAACTGGCTGCCCAGCGCGCTGCGGTCGGTACGCGGTGCGGCGTCGTAGGCAGGCAGGTTGTTGGCACTCGCATTGGCCATGCCGGTGCGCACGCGCAGCCCGGCGTCGCGACCCTCGCGCAGCACGTCCTCGATCTTCAGCGTTTCCATTTCGACCACGCCACCGATGCCACCGGAGGCGTTGACGCCCAGGCTGGGGCCCTTGGTGATGGTGATGTTGGAGATCAGGTCCGGATCCAGATAGGTGCGCTGCGACTGGCCTGCGTAACCACGGTAGGTATCCATGGTGGACTGCCCGCCGTCGATGATCACCGGAATGCGGCTCTGGCCCTGGATGCCGCGGATGTTCACGTCCAGCGCGTTGGCCGTACGCGGATCGCCCGCGGTGACGCCCGCCACGCCCTTGACGATGTCCGAGGTGGAGGTGCCGCGGAACCGCTCGATGGTGGCGCGCGCGATGTAGGCGCTGGAACCGGCGGTGCGGTACACCTCCAGCGCGCGCTCGGCATCGCTGCCGCCCTCGATGCGGTCACCGGCCACGCTCAGCGCATCGGTGACGATCAGGCCATCGTCGGTGCTGGCCGCTACGGCGCGCTCCAGCGTGACCGCCTCCGGACCGACCTGGCGCATGCTCAGCCCACTGCCCTGCAACAGCTGCAGCAACGCAGCCTGCGCATCCATCTGCCCGGCCACCGCCGTGGAGGTCACGCCTTCGGCCAGCGCGGCCGGATAGGCGACCTGGACACCGGATTGGCGCATGTAGGTGCGCAGCGCAGCGGACAGCGGCTGGGCGGGAATATCGAAACGCAGCGTCGCCGCAGCGGAGGCCGGGCTGGACTGGGCCAGGGCCGGCAGTGCGGGCGCGGCCGCCAGGCCGGCGGTGAGCAGGGCGATGCAGAGACGTGACGGGCGCGGACGATGGCCCGTGCGGGTAGGAGTACGCATGAAAAAACCTGTCAAAAAAGATCAGTGCCGCAGAGGCGGGTCATCCGCACAGCAGTGCGGATGCAGCGGACGTACGTGGCGGCGGCGGGTACGTTATGCCGGGTAAGACGAACGAACCGGGGGCAACCCCAAGACCCGTCGCCTGCCCGGGCTCGACGCGAGACCGCCCGCGTGCCAAGCGACGGTGGCACAGGGTCGTCGCGCTACTCCGTGGTGGCGCTGGCCGGTGCCACGATCGCCACGCCCATCGGCAGGCGGGTCACGCTCAACCCGGCGCTGACCGCCAGCGCATCCAGGGCCTGCTCCGGCCGGTCGATGCGGAAGGCGGCGTTGACCGCAGGCAAACCGGTCAGATCCCCGCGCACGAAGGTGGCGCCGGGCCGATAGCGCGCGATGCGATGCACCGCCTCCTCGACACTGGTTGCATCCAGCAACAGTTCGCCCTGGCGCCAGGCGGCGATCCGGTCCAGCGCGACATCGTCCTGCCGCGTCACCCGCCCACCCGGGGCGAAACGCGCCTGCTGCCCCGCGTCCAGATAGGTCCAGCCACCGCGATCGGCCGCCGCGACCCGGACCCGCCCCTGCTCGACGACGGTGTCCACATGCGCGTCTTCGCGCGCGACGGTGAATGCCGTGGAGATGTCCTCGATTACCCCGCCCTGCGCTTCAACCTGGAACGGACGCGCCGGGTCGGGCGTCACCTGGAACCAGGCCTGTCCGCGCAGCAGCGCGATGCGGCGCACCTGTCCGTCATACCGGACCGCGATGGCGCTGTCGGCATCGAGCACGGCGCGGCTGCCGTCGGGCAGCGCCACGGACTGGATGGCGGTGCCGCTGCGGTGATCGGCCTGCAGCCGCAGCCACGCCTCCGGCGCCACCCAGGCCAACGCCAACAGGGCCGCGGTGGCCGCCGCAACGGCAGGCCAGCGCGCGCGGCGCCGCGACCGTGATGCAGCCGCGGCCGGAGCCGGCTTCGGCTGCGGACCGAGGCTGCGCCACAACTGGCGCTCGTACTCGAACGTGCGGCGGTTGTCCGGCTCGGCCAGCCATTGCTCGAAGGCCTGCATCTGCACCGGCTCGACCGCGCCGGAGGCCAGCCAGGCAATCCAGGCGCGGGCCTGGACGGCGGCAGGGTCGGACGGTGGCAAGGGTCGGGGCATCGGAGGCTGTTCGTGCGGGCTCATGGCTGGCAGGGGGTGCGCAGGCGCGCGCGGACGAAGAAGAGGCCGGAAGGGACGGCATTATGATCAAGACGGATGGGAAACGGGCTTCCCCAAGCCCGGATGCGTGCCGCTCAACGCCCGCTGCGCGCCCAGGCCAGGCGCTGCAAGGCGCTGCGCACGTGGTTTTCGACCGTCGTCACCGACACGCCCTGGCGTCTGGCGACCTCGGCCTGGGTCATGCCCTGCAACCGGTGGAGGCGGAAAATCGTGCGCGTAGGCTCGGGCAGATGCTCGGCGGCCGCCAGCACGCGCTGCAGTTCGTCCTGCGCCATCGCCTGCTCTTCAGTGGAGAGCACCTCGTCGGGCCCCCACAGGTAATGCTCGGCCAACAGACGCGTGCGCCGCGTCCGCTCGCGGCCGTGGTCGGTGGCCAGGTTGGCCGCCAGCCGGTACAGGTACGCCCGGGGGTTGCTGATCGCTTGCCCGCTGTCCACGCCCCGCGCCTTGAACCAGATCGACTGGATCACGTCCTCCGCACCGCCATCGCTGCCCAGAATGCGCTGCACCAGGCGCAGCAACGCCGGGCGTTCGCGGATCAACAGCTCGGTGAGGGTGGTGGCGTTGGAGGACATGGGCCGATGCACGAAGCGGGACCGCAGGGACACGGCAACCCGTAAGGCGCGGGATGTTACTCCGCAAATGAGAATGAGTCACGTTTAAGTGGCGACTGACGAGGATCTACAGGCAGTCGGTCAAGCCGTCGTAGAGGCTGGAGGAGGTACCAGGCAAGCGCGCATGCAGCGCGTCCCGCTGCTCCAGCGTCTGCAGCAAGGTGCTCAGCAGCGTGTCTGGCGCCAGCGGCGCGCGGCAGGCCCAGGTCGGCGCGTCGACCACGATGCTGCCGTTGGAGGCGTCCACGCGCGCGGTACTGCCGGTGAACGTCCACACGCACTCTTCCACCCGCCCGTTGGCCGCCTCGACCGAGCAGCGGAAGCGCAGTGCCTGCAGGTTGTGGTACTCGCCTTCGCAGAAGGTGTCGCCGCAGATGTCGTCGAAGCCCCGGACCAGCCGGGCTTCCACCGCCCGGAAGCGCTCCCAGCCAGCCGCTTGACTCGGATAGTTGCGCGCATCGATGAAGGTCTCTTCGGTGCGCCCGTCCATCGGAAGGCTGCAGATCATCAGCGCCAGCAGAACGTTCGGGACAATCGGTTTCATGCGTATCTCCTGTACCGCGTTGGATGAGTGCGTGGTCAGTTGAGGCAGTCGAACAGCGCGTCGTGCATCGATTGGTTCGCGCCGGGCAGCGGCAGGATCAGCGCGTCACGCCGCCCGAGCGCGGCATGCAGTGCCTCCACGGACGTCCCGGGCACCAGCGGCGCCGTGCAGGCCCAGGTGCGGCTGTCGGGCACCACCTTGCCGCTGGTGGCGTCCACCTCGAGATTGCCGGCGCCGATCACCATCGTGCATGCGCCGACGCTCCCGCTGGCCACCTGCACCGAGCAGCGGAACTGCAGCAGGATGTGGTTGGCATAGGCACCTTGGCAGTACCTTGCGCCACACAGGTCATGGAACTCCCGGGTCAGATGATCCTGGAGATCGTAGAAGCGGTCCCAGTTGGCTTCGTTGTAGGGAAAGTCGACCAGATCCACGTAGGGCCCGGTGTGGGCGCGGGCCTCGCCGACTACGGTCGCGGCGGACAGGGCCAGCACCATCGACAGGCAGGCCATCCGGTTCGTCAGGGTCATCACCAGGCTCCAGGCGGGTTCATGGTGATGATCGACCGCCCGGCCAGGCACGACCATCGGGCCTCTGCCCGGGCCGGGGTAAGGATTGGCGGCACCATCAGGTGGTGGCCTGCCCACCCTGCCGGGCGGACGGGGGTTCTCCCTGGTCCCGTCCCGCCCCGGGATCGGCCGATCGGCAACACAGCCGCTGCACGCTGACCGGCAAAGGCATAAAATGGCGGACTTTGCGCCCTACCCCCTCTCAGCTGGAGCACACCCATGGGTCTGGAACTCGTTTCGCCGGGCAAGAACCCGCCGGAAGAAATCAACGTCATCATCGAGATCCCGAAGGATTCCGAGCCGGTGAAGTACGAAGTGGACAAGGAAACCGGCGCGATCTTCGTCGACCGCATCCTCTCCACCCCGATGCGCTACCCGTGCAACTACGGCTACGTGCCGAGCACCCTGTGTGGCGATGGCGATCCGGCCGACGTGCTGGTGGTGCTGCCGCTGCCGCTGGTCCCGGGCTCGGTGGTGCGTTGCCGTCCGGTCGGCGTGCTCAAGATGAGCGATGAGGCCGGCAGCGACGAGAAGATCCTGGCCGTGCCGATCTCCAAGGTGTTCAGTGGCTATGCCCACGTTGAAGACATCGAGCAGGTGTCCAGCCACTGGCTGGAGCGCATCGGCCACTTCTTCGAGCACTACAAGGACCTGGAAAAGGGCAAGTGGGTCAAGCTCGATGGCTGGGGCGGCGCCGCCGAAGCCAAGAAGATCCTGGTCGAAGCGCACCAGCGCTACCTCGGCAACATCGCCTGAGACTGACCTGCATCGCTCCGGCACCCCCTGCCGGAGCGATGTGCATCACGTTTTTTCAATGCGGCACATCACTATTCGTGCCGGATTGGGTACATTGCGTCTCTTCACACCGTCCACGGTGCGTTTCACCGTGGTCAGCCAGGGGACCGTGTCGTGCGCATTCTGCTTGTTGGGGACGAAGCCAGCCTGTCGGCTGAGCTGTTGGAATTCATTGCCGATCTTGGGGAAGAGTGGCAACCGCTGACCGCTACCGATGGCCAGAGTGCCATGGGCATCGTCGCCGGCTCGCCGGTGGACGCGGTGATCGTGTGCCCGCAATTGCCCGATCTCAACGCCACCACGCTGCTCGGCCAGATCCGTACGCTGCGCCCTGAGACCATCCGTATCGCGCTGGTGGATGCCGAGCATGGCAACCGCCCGCCGCCGGCGCGCCTGATCGGCGTGGCCCATCGGTTCCTGCCGATGCCGCTGGCCCCGGAAGTCCTGCTGGAAGCCCTGACCAGCCTGGAAGAGCTGCGTGAACTGCTCGACAGCGCGCGCCTGCGCAGCGCCATCGGCCGGATCGAGAAGCTGCCCTCGCCGCCCCATCTGTATCTGACCCTCACCCAGGCGCTGGAACACGACGACGACACCAACACCGCCGATGTGGCCAAGCTGGTCGCGGCCGACCCGGCCATCGCGGCCAAGGTGCTGCAGTTGTCCAACTCGGCGTTCTTCAACAATGGGCGGATCATTTCCGACCTGCGCACCGCCGTCACCCGCCTGGGGCTGTCGACCCTTCGCGACCTGGTCCTGGCCAGCGAGGTGTTCTCCGCGCAGCCGCTCTCCGGTGCCGAACGCAACTCGCTGCAGCAGCGCGCGCTGCTGGCCTCGCGCCTGGCGGCCAAGCTGCTGCCCGACTCCAGCGCGGAGCTCGGCGCCACCGCCGCCCTGCTGGCCGACATCGGCCTGCTGCTGCCGGGCGTGCGCAACGAACGCACGCCGGAGGATGCCGGCGACGATCGCCCCGGCCATGCCGAGGCAGGTGCCTATCTGCTGGGCCTGTGGGGCCTGCCGATGCCGATCATCGAAGCGGTGGCCTTCCACCTGCAGCCGCAACGCTCGAACACCCGCAGCTTCTGGGTCACCGGTGCGGTCCACGTCGCGTTGGCGCTGATCAATGGCGATCCGGTCGACGAGGAGTATCTGCAGCGTGCCGGCGTGCTCAACAAGCTGCCGCAGTGGCGCGAGCATGCCAATGCGCTGATGGGGTTGGTTGCCAGCGACGCCTGAGTATCCGGTGGTGGGTGACCAGGATGGCGCGCCGTGGTGGCGCGCCATCGTCGTTTCAGCGCTGCGGACAGGCGTCCAGTACGCATAGGCGCCACATCTGCTCGCAGGCGGCGGGCAGTTCGCCAGAGTTGACGCACTCGACACGCAGCGTGTCGCAGTAGCGGCCTCCCTTGCAGACAATCAGGCCGGCCGATGCACTTCCCGCCACGGCCAGTGTGCCGAGGAACACGCCGGCGAGTTTCTGAGCGAACGTCATTTTCATATCGAGCCCTCAATCGTCCGTCATTGGACCGATTGACGGTATCAACTGAAATTCACCCAATAATGTGAAACAGATCACCATCCGCTGAAACTCAGAGTTTTCTTACTCCACAACGCAAAAGAGGGCGGACCTTGCGGTCCGCCCTCCTCTTTCTGCACCACTGCTTCGATGGATCAGAAGCGCTGGGTGTACTTCATGTACAGGAAGCGACCGATGTCGAAGCCACCGTAGTAGGCGAAGCTCGAGTTCTGCTGCGAGTACATCAGCGGACCCTTGTGGTCGAACACGTTGTTCGCGCCGACGGCAATGGTGGCATCCCACGGCGCCTTCCAGCTGACCTGCAGGTCGTGGAAGGTGTTGGCGCCCGTCTTGCGCAGCGGAGCGGTTTCGCCATAGGCGTAGCGGTCCGGATCGGTGCAGCCGATCGCGATGCACGGCTCGTTCAGGCCGGAGTAGTAGCGTGCGGTGTAGTTGACACCGAACGCGCCCTTCTCCCAGTTGACGCCCAGGTTGGAACGCACGCGGAACAGCGCTTCCTGACCGACCTTGCCGATCATGATGTCGTCACCGGCAGCGTTCTGGTTGGCTTCGTCGTACTTGGACAGGTAGCTGGTCTGCCAGTCGATGTTGAACTGACCGATGGCCAGTTCCGGCAGGCGGTACTTGATGCCCAGGTCGTAACCTTCGGTTTCCATCTTGCCGAGGTTGGCGGTGCCGTAGGTGATGGCACTGATGTGACCATCCGCCGCACGGGTCACGCTGCCGCAACGGCCGGCATTGCCCAGCACATAGCAGTCACGCAGGATGCGGTCGACGCTGTCTTCGATGATCATGTCGCTGATCTCGTAGCGGTACCAATCCAGCGAGATGTCCAGGCCCTGCACCCAACGCGGGCTCCAGACCAGACCCACGGTCTTGCTCTTGGAGGTTTCCGGGGTCAGGTTCGGGTTGGCGCCGGAGATGAACTGGTCACCCGACTGGCACGGCGTGGTGGAGCACGGCAGGTTGCCCTGGCCCAGCTGCACGTAGTTGGCCGGCGCACCACCGGCAAGGCAGGCGGCATTGCCGGCCACGCTGCCCGACACGCCAACGGCGCACGGATCGGTGTAACGCTCGAAGCTCGAGCTCAGGCCACCGTACAGGTCGGAGATCGTCGGAGCGCGGAAGCCTTCTGCATAGGTACCGCGGACGAGCAGCTCATCCATCGGACGCCAGGTCAGGCCGAACTTGCTGTTGGTGGTGCCGCCGAAGTTGCTGTAGTCCGAGTAACGGCTGGCAACATTCAGGGTCAGTTCCTTGGCGAACGGCATGTCGGCCAGGATCGGCACGTTCAGTTCGAGGTAGACCTCGTTCAGATCGTACTCACCCTGCGTGGTCTTCTGGCCCAGGCCGGTGGACTTGCCCGACTGTGCGAAGGCGTCCGGCACGTAGGTGCCTTCTTCCTTGCGGTGCTCCACGCCCACGGCGAAGCCGAGGTCGCCTGCCGGCAGGGTCACGATGGAACCGGCCAGGTTGGCGGTGAAGCTGGTGGTCTTGGTGACGCCACGGGTGGTGAAGGTCGGGAACAGGAATTCCTGCAGTTCCGGGTCGGCCAGCGAACCCTGGCCCGCAACGCCGTACGGCAGCAGCGGGTTCCACGGGCGGCAATCGCCCAGGATCGGGTTGGCGGCGGTGCCGCAACGGGCAACGCCACCGGCGTCGATGAACGATGGGCCCAGCGCCTGCTCGGAGGCGATCAGGCTCATGTCACCGCGCTGGCTGACGATCGACTCGTTGCGGTTCCACAGGGCGCCCACATCCCAATCGAAGGTCTTGTCGGCCAGTTCGAAGTAACCGCTGACGGTCGGCGCAAAGCGCAGGGTCTTCAGCTGGCTGTCGGTGGTACGCGGCACTTCCCACAGGCGACGACGGAACTCGATCTCCTGGCCGCCCACGCCGTTGACGCTGGTCGGGTTGAAGGCGCTGGACGCGGACATCGGCGTATTGATGTTGGACGCGCCAGACTGGTACGGGTAGCCGGCGATCTGCTGGAACGTGTTGCGCTCGTTGTAGAGCACATCGGTGTTCAGGCTGATGCGGTCGCTGAAGTCGTACGTGCCGTTGATGAACAGCGACTTGCGCTCCACACCGGTCAGCAGGCTCATCTGCTCGTTGGAGTTGGCGTACTCGTCTTCCGTCAGGACATGGTAGTCATTCGGGTTGTTCGGGTTGCCACCGGCATTCAGGGTCTTCCACACCGCGGTGTCGGAGTCCGCGCAGTCGACCTGCAGCGGGTTGCACCAGCTGCCACGCTGGCTGATCGGGCTGCCGTCGCCGGGCACCGAGTTCGGACCACGGCCGCCATCACGGCTGTACCAACGGTCCTTGGCCCACACCGGATCCTGCTTGGAGTATTCGGCCGCCAGGGTCAGGCTGCCGCGCTCGCCGGACGCGCCCAGCAGCATCGAGTACTGCTGCTCGTCACCGTCGCCATTGCCGTACTGGCCAACGCGGACGCTGGCTTCACCGCCGTCGAAGTTCTTGCGGGTGATCACGTTGACCACGCCGGCGATCGCGTCCGAACCGTAGATCGAGGACGCGCCGTCCTTCAGGATCTCGATGCGCTCCACAGCGGCCATCGGGATCTGGCTCAGATCCTGGTAGCCGCCGGTGCTGGCACCGAGGCGCTTGCCGTTCATCAGCACCAGCGTGCGCTGGGCACCCAGGTTGCGGATGTCGACGTAGTAGCCGCCGACGTTCTCGCCGGAGGACAGCGAATCCGAACGCGAGATGGCCGGCGAACCGGCCGAGGTCAGGTTGTTCAGCACGTCCGCGACGCTCGAGAAACCCTGCTTTTCCAGGGCTTCGCGCGTCATCGTCAGGATCGGCTGCTGGGTCTCCATGTTGGCGCCGCGGATGCGCGAGCCGGTGACCGAGATACGGTCCAGGTCAGTGGTGCCGGCAGCAGCTTCCTGCGCCGAGGCGAAGCTCGGCACGAGCGCGAGCGCAATGCCGGCGGGCAGAAGGCCCAGCCGCACTGCAGGAGTACGAAAATTCATTTATCTCTCCGAGGTACGTTAGTAGCGTGTTAAACCGCCTCGGAAAGTTACGATTGCGTTGCAGCTAATTATTTGCGTGATGCAACCGAAGACTTTGCCGACTCTGGCGACAGGTTCGCACCCGCCTCACGGTAGCGTGACGCAGACAACCCGAAACGGGCCCGAAACGCCCGTGCGAAGCTGCAGCAGTTGTCAAACCCGCTGGCGGCAGCGACCTCGCCCACCATCATGTCGGTATCACGCAGCAGATCGGCCGCGCGCTCCAGACGCAGGCGCGCCGAGAGCGACTGCGGGCTCTCCGCATACAGGCTCTGGAAGGTCTTGGACAGATACCAGCTGGAGAAGTTGGTGAGCTCGGCCAGCTCACCGATGCGTACTACACGGTGGCTGTTGCCTTCCAGATAGAGACGCGCGCGCTGCATGCGCCCGAACACCTGGCGCTTGCGGCTGCGCGAACGGCCCGGGCAGCGCTGCACTCCGGTCGCCATCCCCTGCTGCAGCGCGGCCAGATGCAGCAACGCCGGGCGCAGGCCCTGCATCGGCCTATCGCTGGTCAGCGCGTCACGCCACAGGCGCATCGCCACGCGCATTTCGCCCCGCGTCATCGTGCCGCGGCCCGCGTAGAGGTTGCAGTCGGCCAGCTCACCCAGCGCGCGCAGCGCATCCGGCGACAGGCTCAAGCCGATGCACAGACCATCACGCCCGGCCTGCACCATCGGCTTGGAATCCTTCTCGAAGGCGATCCACTCACGCTGACGAAGGCGGAACTTGCCCTCCTTGGACTCCACCCAGGCGCTGCCACGGACCTGCATCCAGACGGTGAACGTGGTGCCGGCGGTCTGCAGGCTGCCGAGCCGGGCCACGCCCAGGCAGTTCGGCAGCGCGCCGTCGTCGATGGCTTTGTCCAGGGAGAGAGATTGACCGCGATCGGCCAAAGAGAGCTGACGCATGACTGCACCGTGAGTTTGCCTTTGCTGGCGTGCAGTTTTGCCAAATCAGGCCACTCCCCTCAGGACGTCCTGGCGAGATTGATCCGAATTCGCCACGACAACCTCACGAAGAACTTACGAAGGGTCTTTTCCCTTCATAAACAGCAGGTTGGAGAAGGCTGGGAAGAACGAAGAGGTCCGTTCGGGCAGGCTCATGATGCCGATGTCGGACCCATCGGCGACGGCCAGGGCCACGTACACCGCACTGCCGTCCGGATTTGCGCTGAAGCCGTTGCCGGTTCCCAGCCGATCGGCATCCAGGCAGTGGGCACTGTCGCTGGAGGTCGCGCTGAGCCGGGCGAACATGGTGGCACAGTCGGCGCGGTTGGACAGGTAATCGATCTGCCCGTTGCCGGAGACGGTCCATGCCCGGTAGCGCCAGCGCGAGGGCTGGTCGCTGCGCACCTGGCGAATGCTCTGCGGGCTCAGGGCCGCATCGGCCGACCACAGACCGCTGGCCGACAACCGTGTGAACAGCACACGCTCGTCGGCGACGTCATACCGTGCCTGGGAAACGCCATCGATGCTGCCCAGCAAGCGCCATGGGGTGCTGCTGCGATCAAACAGGGAAAGGCGCATGCGTTCATCGCGATCACGCTCGACCACCAGCAGCTGTTCCGGCTGCTGCCCGTACAGGGCCTGCAGCGGCTGCGCCACCGGTACCGCCAGGCGCACGGTCTGCTCATCACGCGGAGAGACTTCGAAGATCGCCGGGTTGGCGTGTTCATCGCGCCCCAGCACCAGCAGGTGGCGCCCGTCGCGCGACCAGTCCGGGATCTGTCGGGTTTCCGGGCGCAGGCCCTCGATCGGCCGCAGCGATTCAGGACGCTGCAGGTCGGCCCACCACAGCGCGTAACTACCGGAGCGGTTGGAGCTGAAGACCAGTTGGCGGCCGTCCGGCGCGATCATCGGCTGCGCGTCGCGTCCGCCCGAAGCAAACAGGCGCTCCGGCGTGCCGGGGCGACCATCGGCGGCGATCGGCACTTTGAACAGGCCGAACTGCGCCCGCCGATGCATGAACGCCAGCATGTTGTTGCTGCGCGACAGCGCCGGCGACTGGGCGTCGTCGAGCCCCAGGTCACGCAGTGTGCGGGTGCGCGTGTCCAGCTCATACAGGCGTGCTTCGCTGTCCACGCGGCGGCCGAACACGATGTGGCGACTATCGCTGCGCCACGCCCAGCCGCGGATCTCGGCCGAATCATTGGTGAGCTGCTCCGGGGTGCCACCCCCGGCCGGGATCCGCCACAGATCACCGACCTGCGGGTTGCGCACGAACACGATCCAGCGCCCATCGGGCGAGTAGCGCGGCGCGTACTCGAAACTGTCCGGATCGATCTGGTAATCGAGCGCGGTCCAGCTGCCGCTGGCGAGGGTGAGAATGCGGATGCCGCGGTGTGCGTACTTGCCCGACAGCGAGCCGAACAGCAGGCCGCGCCCATCCGGCGTCCAGTCGAAGCTGAGCAGTTCGGTGCCATCGCAGCGGGTGACGTGACGCAGCGCGCCGCCGGTGGCGCTGGCGATGATGACCTCGCAGCTGCCGTCCGGGCCAAACCGCGCGAACGCGATGTCCCGCCCGTTGGGCGACCAGTTCGGGAACCGGTCCGAGTACGTGGCCGGTGTATCCATCAGGATGCGGGCCGGCGCATTGCCGGAGGTCTGCACCTTGATGACGCTGCCCTTGCGTGAAGGCATATCGGCCTCGTAGGCAACCTGCGAACCATCCGGCGACAGCGTCGGATAGGTTTCAAAGCCCGCGGTGGCGGTGATGAGCCGGTACGGCCGCTGCGGACTGCCGATCACGCGGGTGCCATCTTCAACCGCCGCATCCAGCGCCGAGGCAGGCGGTTCACGCTGGACCAGCAAGGCGGCCATGACCAGCAGGGCGACCAGCATCGCCACGCCGATGGCGAGCAGGATGTAGCGGCGGGTACGCCGCCACTGCCTGCGCAGCGGGCTGTCACCGCGTTTGCGCGACGGCGGCGCCCCAGGAGGCAGCACCTCGGCAGCGCCCGGCACATTGGCGTCCACGCCCTCCATCGCCTCCAGACCCCGCACTTCCTCGACCGCACTCACCGGCACCAGCAGGCGGTAGCCGGTCTTGGCAATGGTTTCGATATACGCGGTGCCGGCCTCTTCGTCGGTCGCGAAGGCCTTGCGCAGCTGGGTGACGGCCTGGGTCAGCACATCGTTGGTAGGCAACGTATCGGGCCACACCTCGGCGAACAGTTCGTCGCGGGTCACCACTGCGCCCGGCGAGCGCATCAAGGCCTTCAGTACGCCCAACGCCTTCGGCGTCAGCCGACGCGGGCGACGCACGCCCACCACCATCACTTCCCGCGAGGAAAGAATGACGGTGCAATCGCCGATTCGAACTACATCGGCTGACGGTCGCTCACTGTCGTTGATGATCATTCCGGTGACACGAGTGAATGCAGGACTACTGGAACGCAGCATTCATCACAATCGACAACGACCGAACGAACCGCCAGATTCCGCACAAGGCATCAGCGCAAAGCGCAAAAACACTGAAGCGCGCGAATACTAGCCTATGTGGGTTAACCGCACCTGTGCGTGTGGCCAACAACAGGCTCTCTCTCGCCGACGAATTCACATAAATAGATTCAGCATTCGCGCCTCCGGGCGCGAACTTTTTATGCGCGATTCAGCTTTGTATGCGGCGGATCATGGTGAGACCGACCAAGCGCGAGACGACGAGCGCGACATACATGACACCGGCGAACTGCTCGAGCATCACCAGCGCGCGTGCCTGCGAGTGGATCGGTACGACATCGCTCAACCCGACCCCGGACAGCAAGCTGAAGCTCAGATAAAGCAGCTCCATCCACGTGCGCAGTTCACTCTCACTGGTGGCCACAAAACTGCCCGGGTACCACTGCTGGCAGACCGCGAAGGCGAAGGCGAACGCCCAGGCCAACAGCGTGAAGGTGGCACCTGCGGCGAACAGTTCGTCGCGGGTGACCTTGTGGTCCTGCAGCATGTAGGCGATCAGGCTGCCGGCGGTATAGAAGTACAGCAGGCACTCGAGCAGCTGCGCGGTCGTGACCAGCGCCGGGCGTTCCAACAGGGCGCCTGAAATGGAGAACACCACGGAGGGAATCGCCAGCACCAGCGCCACCCACATCCCGAGCGGGCTGCGCCTCACCACCCACAGCGCCAGGCCGAGCACGGCGATGCCGAACGCACCGAACAGCGCGCGGCTGGCACCGGCCTCGTCCATCGCCGGGTACAGCAGCACGCCGAGCAACTGCACCGCCAGCAGCCAGGCAGAAGGATGCCGGCGCGCAATCGCCAGCCATTTGGTGCTGCGTGCTATCGCCATCGTCGTCCCCGCCCTGTCTGGTCGCGCCGAGCTTAGCCGGAATCATGCGGGGCCTGGATGATGACCGGGGCGGCGCATGCCGCCCCGGCCGGTGCCTCACTCCTGGCGATATACCTCGGCGCCGAGATCGCGGAACTGCGCGGCCTTCTCGGCCATGCCGGCCTCCAACGCTTTCTGCTCCTCCAGGCCCTGCCCCGCCGCATAGTCACGCACGTCCTGGGTGATCTTCATCGAGCAGAAGTGCGGCCCGCACATCGAACAGAAGTGGGCCAGCTTGTGCGCGTCCTTGGGCAGCGTTTCATCGTGGAATTCCTTGGCCTTCTCCGGATCCAGCCCGAGATGGAACTGGTCTTCCCAGCGGAATTCGAAGCGCGCCTTGCTCAGCGCGTTGTCGCGCACCTGCGCGCCAGGATGGCCCTTGGCCAGATCCGAGGCGTGCGCGGCGATGCGGTAGGCCATGATGCCGTCGCGCACGTCCTGGCGGTTGGGCAGGCCGAGGTGTTCCTTGGGGGTGACATAGCAGAGCATCGCGGTGCCGTACCAGCCGATCATGGCCGCACCGATCGCACTGGTGATGTGGTCGTAACCGGGGGCGATATCGGTGGTGAGCGGGCCCAGCGTATAGAACGGCGCCTCACCGCACTCGCGCAGCTGCTTGTCCATGTTTTCCTTGATCAGCTGCATCGGCACGTGGCCGGGGCCTTCGATCATGGTCTGCACATCATGCTTCCAGGCGATCTTCGTCAATTCGCCCAGTGTTTCCAGCTCGCCGAACTGCGCGGCATCGTTGGCATCGGCGATGCAGCCCGGGCGCAGGCCGTCGCCCAGTGAGAACGTCACGTCGTAGGCCTTCATGATCTCGCAGATGTCCTCGAAGTGCGTGTAGAGGAAGTTCTCCTTGTGGTGTGCCAGGCACCACTTGGCCATGATCGAGCCGCCGCGCGAGACGATGCCGGTCACGCGCTTGGCGGTCAGCGGCACGTAGCGCAGCAGCACGCCGGCGTGGATGGTGAAGTAATCCACGCCCTGCTCGGCCTGCTCGATCAGGGTGTCGCGGAAAATTTCCCAGTTCAGTTCCTCGGCGCGGCCATCGACCTTTTCCAGCGCCTGATAGATCGGCACGGTGCCGATCGCCACCGGCGAATTGCGCAGGATCCATTCGCGGGTTTCATGGATGTGCTTGCCCGTGGACAGGTCCATCACGGTGTCACCGCCCCAGCGTATCGCCCAGACCAGTTTCTCCACTTCCTCGGCAATCCCCGAGGAAACGGCGCTGTTGCCGATGTTGGCGTTGATCTTGGTGAGGAAGTTGCGACCGATGATCATCGGCTCGCTTTCCGGGTGGTTGATGTTGTTGGGCAACACGGCGCGGCCGCGGGCGATCTCGTCGCGGACGAACTCGGGGGTGATGATCCTGGGGATCGAAGCCCCGAAGGATTCCCCCGGATGCTGCTTGAGCAGCGTAGCGTCCCGGACCGCCTCGAGGCGCTGGTTCTCGCGGATCGCCACGAACTCCATTTCCGGGGTGATGATGCCGCGGCGCGCGTAGTGCATCTGGGTGACGTTGGCACCCGCCTTTGCCCGCCGTGGCTGCAACCGCGAGGGGAACCGCACGGCGTCCAGACGTGCGTCGGTCTCACGCGAGCGGCCGAAGGCGGAGCTCAGGCCATCCAGCACGTCGGTATCCCCACGCTCGGCCACCCAGGCAGCGCGCAGCGCGGGCAGACCGGCCGACAGGTCGATAGCGACAGCCGGATCGGTATAGGGGCCGGAGGTGTCGTACACCGTGACCGGCGCATTCTCTTCGCCGCCGAACAGGGTGGGCGTGCGGGTCAGCGTGATCTCGCGCATCGGCACCCGCAGGTCGCTGCGCGAACCCTGCACGTGGATCTTGTGCGAGCCGGGAATCGGCCGGGTGACGGAGTCGGAGAGGTGTTGGGCCTGTTGCTGCAGGGCGGAGAGCTGGGCGTTCATCGAGGCATCGTCCTAGGTTCAATCCCCGCACAGGAATGTGCGGTTCTATGCGAGGGAGTCGCATGGGAGGGACGAAACGGCGGCGCTCGACGGACGGATCGCGGGCGGTCTCCGGGCGCGGTGGCCCTACGGCGCGATGCATCTGCAGATGCGAAGCTTCCCTACGCCGGTATCAACCGGATCAGGTTCGAAGGGACTGTCTCAACCTTGGCCACTGGGCCGCGGTACCCCCGCTTCGGGGCGAATTAGAGCACAAAGCGACGACCGTCGGCGCGCTGGCGGCAGACGGGCTGACGTGTTTGGCCTTGGGTGTGAACAAAGCGCCGACACCCGATGCACTACCATGCTGCAGCGCGGTATGCGGTGCGATCAGGGAGTGACGTCCCGATCGCGCGTACGCCACGCTCTGCTCGACGCCATTGACGTCCGTACTGACCGGCCTCGACCGGCTTGATCCGCCCCAGTCGTTGCCGCTGTGCCGCTGGAGATTGCAAGCCTCGGCTCGCCCCTACTGATCGGAGACACGCCTGCATGGTGTTCCGCATTTCCATTGCATTGGTCGCACTGCTGGTGCTGATCGCCGGCCTCGCGCCGGGCCCCTTCAACGAGGTCGTCCAGAGCGGCCTGTCCACCATCATCCGCAGTACCGGCTGGCTGTACCTGCTGGTGGTGTTCATCACCCTGTCCTTCCTGATGTACCTGGCCTTCGGCCGCTTCGGTTCGCTGCGCATCGGCGGCGAAGATGCCGAACCCGACTTCTCCAACGCCAGCTGGATGTCGATGCTGTTCGCCGCCGGCATGGGCATCGGCCTGGTGTTCTGGGGCGCGGCCGAGCCGATCTCGCACTTCGTGAAGCCTCCCGAGGGACTGGCGCCGCAGAGCATGGAGGCGGCGCGCGCCTCGATGCGCTATGCCTTCTTCCATTGGGGTCTGCACCCGTGGGCGATCTATGCCCTGATCGGCCTGGCAATGGCGTGGTTCCAGTTCAACCGCAACGGCCGTGGGCTGATCAGCGATCTGCTGCAGCCGATCATCGGCGCGCATCATCGCGGCTGGATGGGCACCGTGGTCAACGTCGCAGCCGTGGTCGCCACGGCGATCGGCGTGGCAACGACGCTGGGTTTCGGCACGATCCAGATCGCGGCCGGCCTTGAGCGCGTGTTCGGCATCCAGGCCACTGTGCCGGTGCAGCTGACCATCATCGCGGTAGCGTTCGTGCTGTACATGGCCTCCACCACCAGCGGCGTGCACCGCGGCATCAAGTGGTTGTCCAACTTCAATCTCGGCCTGGCGGCGCTGCTGCTGGCGCTGATCCTGGTACTGGGGCCGACCGGCTTCATCTTCGATACCTTCACCACGACGATCGGCTCGTATCTCAATTCGCTGGTCACCATGAGCCTGCGCATGTCGCCGTTCTCGGGCAGCACGTGGGTGGCGGACTGGACGATCTTCTACTGGGCCTGGTGGATCGCGTGGGCCCCCTTCGTTGGCTCGTTCATCGCACGCGTATCGCGCGGGCGCAGCATCCGTGAGTTCGTGCTGGGCGTGGTGATCGCGCCGAGCGTGCTCGGCTTCCTGTGGTTCTCGGTGTTCGGCGGGACGGCCCTGTGGTCGCAGATCTTCGGTCACGTGGATCTGGCGCAGGCACTGGGCAATGGCTACGAGACGGTGTTGTTCACGATGTTCGACAGCCTGCCGATGCCGACGGTGCTATCGGTGATCGCGCTGGTGCTGTTGATGATCTTCTTCGTGACCTCCGCCGATTCGGCGGTACTGGTGCTGGCGACGATGTCGACCGAGGAAGCCGGTGATCCGCCGTTGGCGCGCCGGATGGTGTGGGGTGTGGCGATTGCGCTGATCGCAGGCGTGCTGTTGTTGGCCGGTGGCCTCAATGCGCTGCAGGGGATGATCACGATCGCGGCATTGCCGTTCGCGTTGTTGATGCTGGCGGTGATGTGGTCGTTGTACCGGGTGCTGGACATGGAGCACGCGCTGCAGCGGCGCCGTGCGCAGCGTGCGCGGCGGTTGATGGACGAGTGGATCGAGCGGGAGATCGCGGCGCAGGAAGAGACGCGCGATGAGGCGGCTCGAGCGCCTTAGGTGGTCGGGTTGGTCGCTTAGAGCGGCACGCTTCCCGGGCTATCGGTGGGCGGGCCGGGACGGGTGGGTTGGCGGGACCATGAGCCGCATGGATGCGGCGACATGAGCCTCCATGGACGGATTCACGGCGTGTCCCGCGAACCCACCCAGGCCGGCCCACTACCCGCAGCCCCAAAGCCTCCTGCTTTACGCCCTGCTTTACGCACTGCTTTGCGCCCTGCTTTACGCACTGCCCTGCGCTTCTGCCGACCAACGGTCGGCACTACGGAGCACGAGAGAATCAGTACCCCGCCGCCTGCCCATCCTTGCGGCTTTCCGACGCCCCGTAGTACACCCCGGTCTCCGGATCACGCAGGATCGCCTGATACCCACCGTACGGGCCATCCGCAAACACAACACGGTGGCCCTTGCGCATCAGCGCACGCACCGTCTCGTAGGGGAAGCCCGTTTCCAGATTCACCTCGCCGCCATCGCGCATCACCGTCGCCTGCCCGGTCGGCTCGGTCGAGCCCTCATGCTGGATGCGTGGCGCATCGCCGGCTTCCTGCAGATTCATCCCGAAGTCGACCATGTTCATCACGATCTGCGCATGGCCCTGCGGCTGCATCGCACCGCCCATCACCCCGAAGCTCATCCACGGCTTGCCGTCCTTGGTGACGAAACCCGGAATGATGGTCTGGAACGGACGCTTGCCCGGCGCATAACCGTTCGGGTGATCCTTGCGCAGCACGAACATTT
This sequence comes from Stenotrophomonas sp. PUT21, assembly GCF_052232875.1. Taxonomy (NCBI): domain Bacteria; kingdom Pseudomonadati; phylum Pseudomonadota; class Gammaproteobacteria; order Lysobacterales; family Lysobacteraceae; genus Stenotrophomonas; species Stenotrophomonas sp. PUT21. The sequence goes on from NZ_CP197645.1 coordinate 3,176,872, forward strand.
CGCCACGGTCCTGCAGAATGAAGCCCAGGCCCGGAGGCGCCATGCCGCTGCCCATGCCGCGGTAATTGGACTGGATCAGCGAGACCATCATGCCGTCGGCATCGGCCACGGTCATGTAGATCGTGTCGCCTTCCTGCAACTGCCTGGGCGTACCCGGCTGTACTTCACTCAACGCCTTGTCCATCGAAATCAGCGTGCGGCGTTCGGCGGCGTAGCCCTTGGAAATCAGTCTGTCGACCGGGGCCGGATGGAACGCCGGGTCGGTGTAGAAGCGCGCGCGGTCGGCGAAGGCCAGCTTCTTGGCCTCCACGAACAGGTGCACGTGTTCGGGCGAGCCGAAGGGGATTTTGGAGAAGTCGTAGCCTTCCAGCACGTTGAGGATCTGCAGCGCGGCGATGCCCTGGCTGTTCGGCGGCAGTTCCCATACGTCATAGCCACGGTAGTTGCTGCTGACCGGCTCGACCCACTCGCCGTGATGGCTGGCCATGTCGTCATAGCTCAGGTAGCCGCCGTTGGCCTTGAAATACGTGCCGATGGTGCGGGCGATATCGCCCTTGTAGAAGGCATCGCGACCGCCCTGGGCGATCTGCTCCAGGGTGTGCGCCAGGTTCGGGTTCTTCCACATCTCGCCCTTGCGCGGGGCATGGCCGTCGATGGTGAACTGCTCGGTGAAGCCGGGGTACTTGGACAGCCGCGGCACCGAGCGGTCCCAGTAGTAGGCGATGACCTCGGCGACCGGGTGGCCTTCGCGGGCGTAGCGGATCGCCGGGGCGAGGTTGTCGGCCATCGGCTTGCGGCCGAAGCGCTCGTGCAGGGCGAACCAGCCGTCCACCGCACCGGGCACCGAGACCGGCAGCGGGCCCGTGGCGGGGATCTCCTTCAGGCCGCGGCGCTGGAACTCGGCCAGGGTCAGCGACTTCGGCGAGCGCCCCGAGCCGTTGTAGCCATACAGCTTCTGCGTCCTGGGGTCCCACACGATCGCGAACAGATCACCGCCGACACCGTTGCCGGTCGGCTCCATCAGGCCGAGGGCGGCGTTGGCGGCGATCGCGGCATCGACGGCTGAGCCGCCGGCCTTCATCACGTCCAGGGCGATCTGAGTGGCCAGGGGCTGGGAGGTGGCGGCCATCGCGTGCGGGGCGATCACCTCCGAGCGGGTGGCAAAGGTATGGCCGGTGATCCGGTCGGCGGCGATCGCAGCGGCGGGCAGCGAACACAGGATGGCGGCGGCGAGCAGGCGGCGGGCAAGGCGAGAGGACACGGGGCGGTTCCTGATGGGTGGTAGCCACCCGATGGTGGCGGCAGCGGCCGCCGGATGACATCCCACAATGGTCATGCACCCGGCTCGAAACCGCCCCGGATCCGCGCAATCTGCTGCCGCAAAATACTGAATTCCGGTTCACCGGATCGCTTTCAGCCGCAACCATCCTTGTGTGGCGGGGCCTTGCGGTGGATGCAGGCGAAACCGATGCAAATTGTGTTTGCAGGGTTGACACCGCCAAAACCCGTGTGGTTTTCTCGATCTCATGTTGCAGCGCACAGCCACCCGCGAATCCATCGAGCACGCCGACCACGGCGCGGCCTCGATCCATTCGCTTCTCGTCCTCGTACTTATTACCCAACCAACAGGTGCGGGACGGACCGGCGTGTAAGCAAGACTGCCAGGTATCCATCAAAACCCGCACCCGACCAGGTGCGGGTTTTTTCGTTTCAGAACCCTTCGATTTCCATCCTCCCCCTCCGAGTTGCCTTCCACCATGACCCGCCAGCCCACCTCGAGCCAGCCGACGCCCACCGCCCCCACGGCGGGTGCGTTCGCGTGTGGTCGCGGCCAGGCCGGCGCCCCCTCTTCCCCTGATGGGCCGACGCGTCGCTGACCGTCGGCCCTCTTTTTTCTCGCCTCCAAAGGACCTTCCCCATGAGCACCAACGACCTGCCCCAGATCAAGATCGCTGTTGTCGGCTACGGCAGCCAGGGCCGCGCGCACGCGCTGAATCTGCGTGAATCCGGTTTCGATGTCGTCGTCGGGCTGCGCCCGGGCGGTCCGACCGAGGTCAAGGCACAGGCCGATGGCTTCACCGTCAAAGCCCCCGCCGAGGCGGTGAAGGATGCCGATCTGGTCGCCGTGCTGACCCCGGACATGGTGCAGAAGAAACTCTACGAAGACGTGCTCGCGCCGAACATGAAACAAGGCGCGGTGCTGCTGTTCGCGCATGGCCTGAACGTGCACTTCGACATGATCACCCCGCGCGAGGATCTGGACGTGGTGCTGGTGGCGCCGAAGGGCCCGGGCGCGCTGGTGCGTCGCGAGTATGAAATCGGCCGCGGCGTGCCGTGCATCTGGGCGGTCTACCAGGACAAGAGTGGCAAGGCCGCCGAGTTCGCCCTGGCCTACGCCGGTGGCCTGGGTGGTGCGCGCGCCAACCTGATCCAGACCACCTTCAAGGAAGAGACCGAAACCGACCTGTTCGGCGAACAGGCCGTGCTGTGCGGTGGCGCCTCGGCGCTGGTGCAGGCCGGTTTCGAGACGCTGGTCGAAGCCGGTTACCAGCCGGAAATCGCCTATTACGAAGTGCTGCACGAACTGAAGCTGATCGTGGATCTGTTCTACGAAGGCGGCATCACCCGCATGCTGGAATTCATTTCCGAAACCGCGCAGTACGGCGACTACGTGAGCGGCCCGCGCGTGATCGACGCCGGCACCAAGGCGCGCATGAAGGATGTGCTGACCGATATCCAGAACGGCACCTTCACCAAGAACTGGGTAGCCGAGTACGAAGCCGGCCTGCCGAACTACACCAAGTTCAAGCAGGCCGACCTGGAGCACCCGATCGAGAAGGTAGGCAAAGAACTGCGCGCCAAGATGGTCTGGTTGCAAAGTCAAGCCGCGTAAAACGCGCGGCTCCCCCACCCGCTTTCGTAAAGGTCACCGCATGAATACCTCCGCACACAGCACCGCGCCACGCAACGGCGCACGCTGGTTGACGCAGGCCCTGGAAGCCGAGGGCGTGCATACGCTGTTCGGCTATCCGGGCGGCACCATCATGCCGTTCTACGACGCCTTGGTGGATTCCGGGCTGAAGCACGTCCTGGTCCGCCACGAACAGGGCGCCGCCCTGGCCGCCAACGGTTTCGCCCGTGCCAGTGGCCGGGTCGGCGTCTGCGTCGCCACCTCCGGCCCGGGCGCCTCCAATCTGGTCACCGGCATCGCCGATGCGATGCTGGATTCGGTGCCGATGGTCTGCATCACCGGCCAGGTCGCCACCCCGCTGCTGGGCACCGACGCGTTCCAGGAACTGGACGTGTTCGGGCTGACCCTGCCGATCGTCAAGCACAGCTGGCTGGTGCGTCGCGTGGAAGACCTGCCGCAGGTCGTCGCCGATGCCTTCCGCATCGCCCGCGAGGGTCGCCCCGGCCCGGTGCTGATCGATCTGCCCAAGGACGTGCAGGTGGCCGATGCGTCGCACCTGCCCGACCACGTGCCGTCCACCGTGGCCGCACCGCCTGCCCCGCAGGACGAGGCTATCGCGCAGACCATCGCCGCCATCGCCGAGGCCGAGAAGCCGGTGATCTATGCCGGGGGTGGCGTGGCGCTGGGCGATGCAGTGGAGGATTTCCGAGCCTTCGTCGAGGCCACCCGTATTCCGACCGTGCTGACCCTGCGCGGCCTGGGTGCGCTGCCGCCGCAGCATCCGCACTACCTGGGCATGCTGGGCATGCACGGCACCCGCGCAGCCAACATGGCCGTGCAGGAAAGCGATCTGCTGGTCGTGGTCGGCGCGCGTTTCGATGACCGCGCGACCGGTAAATTGAACGAGTTCGCGCCGTTCGCGCGCGTCGTGCATATCGATGCCGATGCGTACGAGATCTCCAAGCTGCGCACCGCCGACATCGCGGTGCCGGGCAACGTCGGTACCGCGCTGCGTGCGCTGACCGCCGCGGCCTCGATGCCGGCCGTACAGGACGCCTGGCGCAAACGCTGCGAAGGCCACCGTGAGCGCTTCGCGCCGCGCTACGACGCACCGGGCAAGCACATCTATGCACCGGCGCTGCTCAAGCGCCTGAGCGAACTGGCGCCGAGCGACGCAATCATCGCCTGCGATGTCGGCCAGCATCAGATGTGGGTCGCCCAGCATTGCCGCTTCAACCACCCGCGCAACCACCTGACCAGCGGCGCGCTGGGCACCATGGGCTTTGGCCTGCCGGCGGCGATGGGCGCGCAGTTCGCCTGCCCCGACCGCACCGTGGTGCTGGTCTCCGGCGATGGCAGTTTCATGATGAACGTGCAGGAGCTGGTCACCATCGCCCGCTGCCGCCTGCCGGTGAAGATCGTGCTGCTGGACAACAGCTCGCTGGGCATGGTCCGCCAGTGGCAGGAGCTGTTCTTCGCCGAGCGCTACAGTGAGATCGATCTGTCCGACAACCCGGACTTCGCCGCACTGGCCCAGGTGTTTGGTATTCCGGCCACGCGCATCGAAGCGCGTGACGATGTCGAAGGTGGCCTGGCCGCGATGCTGGCCCAGCCCGGCCCGGCGCTGCTGCATGTGGCCATCGATGCGCGTGCCAACGTGTGGCCGCTGGTGCCGCCCAACAACGCCAACAGCACGATGCTGGAAAGCAACCCTGCCCATCAGTCCCAGGAGTTCCCCAATGCAATACCGGCTTGACCTGGTGCTGACCCCGGCCGAAGGCGCGCTGCTGCGCGTGATCGGCATGGCCGAACGCCGCGGCTTCGCGCCGCGCGCGATCGCCGGTGCGCCCAATGCCGCCGACGCTGGCCGCTGGCACCTGCAGCTGGTGGTGGACAGCACCCGTCCACCGGAAACGCTGCGCCGCCAGATCGAGAAGATCTACGACTGTGTTTCCGTGCGCATCAGCGCGCTGGAACCCGGAGTCTCCGCATGAACGCCCGCACCGCTGCATCGGTGCCGGTACGGAGGTGTCTTGTCGGTCGTGCGCCGCACCGTGCGCCGTCGCAGCGCGTACCGCATGGCGACGACCACCGTGGCCGGGTGCACGATGCCGGCTAGCCGCACCCCGCAGGAACCGGAGGTAGGCGACGTAAGCGTCGCCGATGTGCTGGCCGCGCAGGCGCGGCTGCGCCGCTTCCTGCCGCCCACGCCGCTGCATTACGCCGAACGTTTCGGCGTGTGGCTGAAGCTGGAGAACCTGCAGCGCACCGGTTCCTACAAGGTGCGTGGCGCGCTGAACGCACTGCTGGCCGGGCGTGAGCGTGGCGATGACCGCCCGGTCATCTGCGCCTCGGCCGGCAACCACGCCCAGGGCGTGGCCTGGGCCGCCTACCGTCTGAACATCCCCGCGATCACCGTGATGCCCCACGGTGCGCCCGCCACCAAGATTGCCGGTGTCGCCCATTGGGGCGCCACCGTACGCCAGCACGGCGAGAGCTACGACGAGGCCTATGCCTTTGCGCGCGCCCTGGCCGACCAGCACGGCTACCGTTTCCTGTCCGCCTTCGACGACCCCGATGTGATCGCCGGCCAGGGCACCCTGGGCATCGAGCTGGCCCCGCATGCGCCTGATGTGGTGATCGTGCCGATCGGCGGCGGTGGCCTGGCCTCCGGCGTTGCGCTGGCGCTGAAATCGCAGGGGGTGCGCATCGTCGGCGCGCAGGTCGAGGGCGTCGATTCGATGGCCCGTGCGATCCGCGGCGACGTGCGTGAGATCGCCCCGGTCGCCACGCTGGCCGACGGCGTCAAGGTGAAGATCCCCGGTTTGCTGACCCGCAAGCTGTGCAGCGCGCTGCTGGACGATGTCGTCATCGTGCGTGAAGCCGAGCTGCGCGAAACCCTGGTACGGCTGGCGCTGGAAGAACACGTCATCGCCGAAGGCGCCGGCGCGCTGGCGCTGGCCGCCGGCCGCCGTGTCGCCGGCAAGCGCAAGTGCGCGGTGGTCTCCGGCGGCAACATCGATGCGCTGGTCCTGGCCCAGCTGCTGGCCGACATCCGTCCCCGCCCCCCGCGCAAACCGCGCCGCCGCGCCAGCGAGCGAACACGCCCGCCCCTACCAACCGTGCTCGCGACACCCCCGATTTCCGTTTCGATTCCTACCTCTGCCATCCCATCCGACCTTGCCGTCGAGGAGACCTCCTGGTGACCATGCCCAACTCCCCCCGAATCAGAATTTTCGACACCACCCTGCGCGACGGCGAGCAATCGCCCGGCTGCAGCATGAGTCCGCAGCAGAAGCTGGTGATGGCCCGCGCACTGGACGAGCTGGGCGTGGATGTCATGGAAACCGGCTTCCCGGCCAGCTCCCAATCCGACCGGGAAGCGATGGCGATGATCGCCCGCGAGGTCCGTCGGCCGACCCTGGCCGTGCTGTCGCGCTGCCTGGCCGCCGATATCGAAACCTCGGCCAAGGCACTGGAGGCCGCCGCGAACCCGCGCCTGCATGTATTCCTGTCCACCAGCCCGCTGCATCGCGAGCACAAGCTGCGCATGAGCCGCGAGCAGGTGCTGGAATCGGTGCACAAGCATGTCAGCCTGGCCCGCAGCTACGTGGGCGATGTAGAGTTTTCCGCTGAAGATGCCACCCGCACCGAGGAAGACTTCCTGATCGAGGTCGCCCGGGTGGCCGTGGCCGCCGGCGCCACCACCATCAACCTGCCCGACACCGTGGGCTTCACCACGCCGGAAGAGATCCGCGGCATGTTCCAGCGCGTGATCGCCGGCGTGCCCGACAGCGACCGCATCATCTTCAGCGCACACTGCCACAACGACCTGGGCCTGGCCGTGGCCAATTCGCTGGCCGCCATCGAAGGTGGCGCACGCCAGGTCGAGTGCACCGTCAACGGCATCGGCGAGCGCGCGGGCAACTGCTCGCTGGAAGAAATCGCGATGGTATTGAAGGTACGCAACGCGTTCTACGAAGAAGACACGCGCATCAACACCCCGCGCATCGTCGCCACCTCGCAGCTGCTGCAGCGCCTGGTCGGCATGCCGGTCCAGCGCAACAAGGCGATCGTCGGCGCCAATGCCTTCGCACACGAGTCCGGCATCCACCAGCACGGCATGCTGCGCCACCGGGGCACCTACGAAATCATGCGTCCGGAAGACGTGGGCTGGGAGTCCTCGCAGATGGTGCTGGGCCGCCACAGTGGCCGCGCCGCGGTCGACCAGCGCCTGCGTGCGCTGGGCTTCTGGCTGGAAGAGGAAGAGCTGAAGCTGGTGTTCGAGCAGTTCAAGGCGCTGTGCGAACAGCAGCGCGTGGTCACCGATGCCGACCTGCAGACCCTGATGCAGGGCAGCGCCACCCAGAACGGCTACCGCCTGGCGTCGATGACGATCAGCGATGTCGGCAGCCGCGCCAATGCGCTGGTCGAGCTGTCCGATCCGGAGGGCAACCGTGTGGCCGAGACGGCGCAGGGCGATGGCCCGGTCGATGCCCTGTTCGGCGCATTGTCGGCCGCCACCGGCGTGCAGTTGATGCTGGACAGCTACCACGTGCACAGTGTGGGCATCGGCGCCGATGCGCGCGGCGAAGCCAACCTGAGCGTGCGCCACGAGGGCGTGGAGTACGAAGGCACCGGTACCAGCCGCGACATCATCGAAGCCTCCGCATTGGCGTGGCTGGAGGTGGCCAACCGCCTGCTGCGCCAGCGCAACGCGACGGCCGAACAGCCTGCGGCCACCGCCGCGGCCTGAGCACTCCCACTCCGTACCCCGAACTGCAGCAAGGCCAGTCCATGACCCCAGCTCCCCGCACCCTGTACGACAAACTGTGGGATGCCCACGTCGTCGTTCCCGAAACCGACAGCGCGCCCGCCGTGCTGTACATCGACCTGCACCTGATCCACGAAGTGACCTCGCCGCAGGCCTTCACCGAGCTGCGCGAGCGCGGCCTCTCCCCGCGCCGGCCGGACCGGACCAAGGCGACGATGGACCATTCCACGCCCACCCTGCCGGCCGGCGCCGACGGCAAGCTGCCCTACGCCAGCGCCGCCTCCGAGGCCCAGGTGGCCATGCTGGCTGCCAACTGCGCCGAGCATGGGATCGAGCTGTTCGACCTGCAATCGGCCAGCCGCGGCATCGTGCACGTGATCGCCCCCGAGCAGGGCTTCACCCAGCCGGGCATGACCATCGTCTGCGGTGACAGCCACACCTCCACCCACGGTGCGTTCGGCGCGCTGGCCTTCGGCATCGGCACCAGCGAGGTCGGCCACGTGCTGGCGACGCAATGCCTGCTGCAGCGCAAGGCCAAGACGATGGCGATCACCGTGAATGGCACGCTGGCGCAGGGCGTCGGCGCCAAGGATGTGGTCCTGCACATCATCGGCGTGATCGGCGTCAATGGCGGCACCGGCCACGTGCTGGAGTTCCGTGGCAGCGCGATCGAAGCGATGGACATGGAGCAGCGCATGACGTTGTGCAACATGTCCATCGAAGCCGGGGCACGTGCCGGCATGGTCGCCCCCGACCAGATCACCTTCGACTGGGTCGCCGCCACTCCGCGTGGGCCCAAGGGCGCCGACTTCGATGCCGCGGTCAGCGCGTGGTCGCAGCTGCGCAGCGACGCCGGTGCGCGTTTCGACGTGGAGGTCCACATCGATGCCGCCGACATCCGGCCCACCCTGACCTGGGGCACCCACCCCGGCACCGCCATCGCGGTGGACCAGCCGATTCCGGCGGCCAACGACGCGGCCGCGCAGAAGGGGCTGGATTACATGCACTTCCACGCCGGGCAGACCCTGGCCGGCACCCCGGTGGATGTGGTCTTCGTCGGCTCCTGCACCAACGGCCGCCTGAGCGACATGCGCGAAGTGGCGCAGGTACTCCAGGGCCGCCGCGTCGCCCCGAGCGTGCGCATGCTGGTGGTGCCGGGCTCGGAAATCGTCAAGCGCCAGGCCGAAGCCGAAGGCATCGATGTGATCGTGCGAGCTTCCGGTGCCGAATGGCGCGAGCCGGGCTGTTCGATGTGCATCGCCATGAACGGCGATCTGGTCGCCCCGGGGCAACTGGCGGTCAGCACCAGCAACCGCAATTTCGAAGGCCGCCAAGGCCCCGGCTCGCGCACCCTGCTGGCCTCGCCGATGACGGCCGCCTGGGCCGCGGTGAACGGCCGCGTCGCCGACCCACGTGAACTGTATGCCACGCTGGAGGTGGCCTGATGCGCGGCTTCCGTACCCTGACCTCGACCAGCGTGGTGCTGCGCGAGACCAACATCGATACCGACCAGATCATTCCCGCGCGCTTTCTGTCCACCACCGAGCGGGTCGGCCTGGGCAAGCATGCCTTCAACGATTGGCGCTGGCAGAGCGAGGGCGTGCCGAACCCGGCGTTCGCCTTCAACCAGCCGCACAACGCGGGCCGCAGCATCCTGCTGGCCGGCCGCAACTTCGGTTGCGGTTCCTCGCGTGAGCATGCGCCGTGGGCACTGACCGACCTGGGCCTGCGCGCCATCGTCAGCAGCGAGATCGCCGACATCTTCCGCGGCAATTCGCTGAAGAACGGCCTGCTGCCGATCGTGCTGGACGAAGCCGACGTGCAGACGCTGATGCAGCGCCCGGATGACGCGCTGACCATCGATGTGGCCGCGCGCGAACTGCGCACTCCCGATGGGCGCGTGTATGCCTTCCCGCTGGACGGCTTCTCGCAGACCTGCCTGCTGGAAGGCGTGGACCAATTGGGGTATCTGTTGGGTCGCACCCCTGACATTGAACGTTACGAGAGTGAACATGCACGCTGAGATTGTCGTATTGCCGGGTGACGGCATCGGTCCGGAAGTCGCCGCTGCCGCCGTGGCGGTGCTGGAGGCCGTCGCCACCCGGTTCGGTCATACCTTCGGTTTCCAGGAACACGACATCGGTGGCATCGCCATCGATCGCCACGGCGAACCGCTGCCAGCCACCACGCTGGAGGCCTGCCGCAAGGCCGATGCCATCCTGCTCGGTGCGGTGGGTGGACCGAAGTGGTCCGACCCGAACGCCACGGTCCGCCCGGAGCAGGGCCTGCTGGCGATCCGCAAGGCGCTGGGGCTGTACGCCAATCTGCGCCCGGTACGCACGCATGCGGCTGCGCTCGGTGCCTCGCCGATCAAGGCAGAGCTGCTGGAGGGCGTGGACTTCGTGGTCGTGCGTGAGCTGACCGGTGGCATCTACTTCGGTGAGAAGACCCGCACCGCCGACACCGCCAGCGACCTGTGCAGCTACAGCGTGGGCGAGATCGAGCGCGTCATGCGCACCGCGTTCCGGCTGGCGCAGACCCGCCGCGGCAAGGTCACCTCGGTGGACAAGGCCAACGTGCTGGAAACCTCGCGCCTGTGGCGCGACGTCGCTGCGCGGATCGGTCGCGAGGAGTTCCCGGAGATCGCGCTGGAGCATCAGCTGGTCGATTCAATGGCCATGCATCTGCTGGCCAAGCCGCGCGAGTACGACGTGATCGTGACCGAAAACATGTTCGGCGACATCCTCACCGACGAAGCCTCGATGCTGGCCGGCTCGCTCGGCCTGCTGCCGTCGGCCTCGCTGGGCGAGCCGGGTGCGGTCGGCATCTACGAGCCGATCCACGGCTCGGCGCCGGACATCGCCGGCAAGGGCATCGCCAATCCGTACGCCACGATCTTCAGCGCGGCGATGCTGCTGCGGCATTCACTGGGGCTGGACGACGAGGCTGCTACGGTCGAGGCAGCGGTGTATGCCGTGCTGGATGACGGCGTGTTCACCGCCGACCTTGCAGCCAAGGGTTTCGCGGTGAGTACCGCCGCAGCGACCGACGCGGTCCTTGCCAAGCTGCAATGATCGCAAAGGACGCGGCCTGAGGGCCGCGTTCCTGTTTTTACATCCCGCACGGCCTCCCTGTCCCGTCGGTCACGCCGCTGCCAGCGGCCGGCCCCCAACAAGGAAAGCCCTTGAATCATCGTTCCTCAGACGACTTTCTCAACCACGTGGCCCAGCGTGATCCGCATCAGCCGGAATTCCTGCAGGCCGTGAAAGAAGTGATCCAGAGCCTGTGGCCGTTCCTGCAGCGCCACCCCCGCTACCTGGAACACGGCCTGCTGGAGCGGCTGGTGGAGCCGGAGCGGGTGATCCAGTTCCGCGTGGCCTGGGCTGATGACGCCGGCACGACCCATGTGAATCGCGGCTGGCGCGTGCAGCACAGTTCGGCGATCGGCCCGTTCAAGGGCGGCATGCGCTTTCATCCGTCGGTGAACCAATCGATCCTGAAGTTCCTGGCGTTCGAGCAGACCCTGAAGAACGCGCTGACGACCCTGCCGATGGGCGGCGGCAAGGGCGGCTCGGATTTCAATCCCAAAGGCCGCAGCGACACGGAAGTGATGCGTTTCTGCCAGGCGCTGATGCTTGAACTCCATCGCCACCTGGGCGCGGATACCGACGTACCGGCTGGCGATATCGGCGTGGGCACGCGCGAGGTCGGCTATATGGCCGGCATGATGAAGAAGCTCACCAACAACGCCGCCTGCGTGTTTACCGGCAAAGGCCTTTCCTACGGTGGCAGCCTGATGCGGCCGGAGGCGACGGGCTTTGGTACCGTCTACTTCGTCGAGCAGATGCTGCACCATGCGCGTCGCGATACGGATGGCGCGAAGGTGTTGATTTCCGGCGCTGGCAATGTGGCCCAGCATGCGGCGATCAAGGCCATCGAGCTCGGCGCGAAAGTACTCACGCTCTCCGATTCGGGCGGCACCCTGTACGCCCGCGATGGCTTCGATGAGGAGGCGCTGCAGGAGGTGCTGGACCTGCGCAACGAGCGCCGTGGTTGCCTGTCCGAGCTGGCCGACGACGAACGTTTCGAGTACCTGGACGGCAAGCGCCCCTGGCACATCCCGGCCGAGATCGCCCTGCCCTGCGCCACCCAGAACGAGCTGGACGAAGACGACGCCCGCGCCCTGGTCGACAACGGGGTGCTGTGCGTGGCCGAAGGCGCCAACATGCCGTCGACACTCGAGGCCATGGAGGTCTTCCTCAAGGCGGGCACCCTGTATGCGCCGGGCAAGGCCAGCAACGCCGGCGGCGTGGCCACCTCGGGGCTGGAAATGAGCCAGAACGCACAGCGCCTGTCCTGGCATCACGCCGATGTCGATGAGCGTCTGCACGGGATCATGAAGGATATCCATGCCAACTGCGTGCGCCACGGCAAGCGGGCCGATGGCAGCGTGAACTACGTGGATGGGGCCAACATCGCCGGCTTCGTCAAAGTGGCCGATGCGATGCTGGCGCAGGGCGTTTACTGACACGTATCAATAAAAAGGCGCAGCGGAAGGCATCCGCTGCGCCTTCGGGCGTCACCTGACGCGTCAGTCAGTGCGGTTTGTCAGCGCCTGCCTCATCCGGCTTCACCCGGAACCACGCCGCGTACAGGGCCGGCAGGAACACCAGGGTCAGTACGGTGCCGACAATCAGGCCGCCCATGATCGAGATCGCCATCGAACCGTAGAACGCACTGCGCGACAGCGGGATCATCGCCAGCACCGCGGCCAGCGCGGTCAGCACGATCGGGCGGAAGCGGCGCACGGTGGCATCGATGATCGCGTGCCAGCGGTCGTGCCCGGCGTCGATGTCCTGCTGGATCTGATCGATCAGGATCACCGAGTTGCGCATGATCATGCCAGCCAGTGCGATCGTCCCCAACAGTGCCACGAAGCCGAACGGCGCGCGGAACAGCAGCAGGAACAGGGTCGCGCCGATGATGCCCAGCGGCGCGGTGACCAGCACCATCGCCGCACGCGAGAAGCTGCGCAGCTGCAGCATCAGCAACGTGGCCACCACGATCAGGAACAGCGGCATGCCGGCCTTGATCGAATCCTGGCCGCGCGTGGAATCCTCCACCGTGCCACCGGTTTCAAGCAGGTAGCCGGACGGCAGCCCGGCACGGATCTCCTCCAGCGTCGGCAGGATCTGCTGCACCACGTCCAGCGGCTGCTTGGCGTCTGCGATGTCGGCGCGCACGGTCACCGTCGGCAGGCGGTTGCGGTGCCAGATGATGCCGTCCTCGAACACGTACTCCAGCCGCGCCACCTGCGACAGCGTCACCGAGGTGCCGCTGGCGGTCGGAATGGCCAGGCTGCCGAGCATGTCCAGCCGCACGCGTTCGTTGTCCGGGCCACGCAGCAGCATTTCGATCAGGCGGTTGCCTTCCCGGTAAGTGCTCACGCTCATGCCCGACAACGAGGTGCCCAGCAGCTGGCTCACCTGCGCGCTGCTTACGCCCAGCGCGCGTGCACGGTCCTGGTCGATCACCAGCCGGACCACCTTGCTCGGCTCGCTCCAGTCCAGGTTGACGTTCATCACGTGCGGGTTCGCGCGCACCTTGGCTTCCACCTGCCGGGCGATGGCCTGCACCTGCTCGATATGCTCGCCGGAGATGCGCATCTGCACCGGGTAGCCGACCGGCGGGCCATTCTCCAGCCGGGTCACGCGCATCTGCACGTCCGGGAACTGCGGAATCACCTCCTTGAGCAGCCAGTCGCGGGTCGCCTCACGTGCCTTGGTGTTCTCGGTCAGCACCACGAACTGCGAGAAGTTGGTGGCCGGCAGCTGCTGGTCCAACGGCAGGTAGAAGCGCGGCGAGCCGGTGCCCACGTAGGCCACGTAGTTGCTGATGCCCTGCCGGTCCTTGAGCAGCGTTTCCAGCTTGGCCGCCTGGGCCTGCGTGGCCTGCAACGAGGCCCCCTCGGCCAGTTCGATGTCCACCATCAGTTCCGGGCGGGTCGAATCCGGGAAGAACTGCTGGGGCACGAAGCGGAAGATCAGCAGCGAGAACACGAACAGCGCGGCCGTGGCGGCGATCACCCACCAGCGGTGGCGCAGGCACACATCGAGGAAACCGCGGAAGCGCACATAGAACGGACGCTGGTACGGATCATGGTCGTGCGCATGCACCTTCGGTGCGATCCAGCGCGCGAACGCGGGATGGCGGTCGGCCCACTGCAGGCGGCGGGCGTGCCAGCGCCCCGCCAGGCTGTCCGGCCTGGGCGGCTGCGGGTTGAACAGGTCCGGCAACATCTTGTCGCCCAGGTACGGGATGAACAGCACCGCGGCGATCCACGACACCACCAGCGCGATGGTCACCACCTGGAACAACGAGCGCGTGTACTCGCCCGTACTGGAGGCGGCCGTGGCGATCGGCAGGAAGCCGGCCGCGGTGATCAACGTGCCGGTCAGCATCGGGAACGCGGTCGATTCCCACGCGAAGCTGGCTGCGCGCAGGCGGTCGTACCCCTGCTCCATCTTGGTGGCCATCATCTCCACCGCGATGATCGCATCGTCCACCAGCAGGCCCAGCGCCAGCACCAGCGCGCCGAGGGAGATCTTGTGCAGGCCGATGCCGAAGTAATGCATGACGAAGAACGTCATCGCCAGCACCAGCGGAATGGTCACGCCCACCACCAGGCCGGTGCGCAGGCCGAGCGAGAAGAAGCTCACCAGCAGCACGATCACCACCGCTTCGGTCAGCACCTGCACGAACTCGCCGACCGACTCTTCCACCGCGTGCGGCTGGTCGGAGACCTTGCGCAGCTGCATGCCGGCCGGCAGCGTCTTCTGCAGCCGTTCGAACTCAGCGTCCAGTGTGCTGCCCAGCTTGAGGATGTCGCCGCCGTCTTTCATGGCCACGGCGATGCCGATCGCGTCTTCTCCCATGAAGCGCATCTTCGGCGACGCCGGATCGGCAAAACCGCGTTTGATCTCGGCGATGTCGCCCAGGTGCACGGTGCGGTCGCCGGCCTGGATCGGGAAGCTGCGGATGTCTTCCACGCTCTGGAACTGGCCGGTGACGCGCAGCTGCACGCGATCGGTCGGGGTCTCAAAGAAGCTGGTGGCGGCAATCGCGTTCTGGTCGGCCAATGCCTGCTGCACCTGCTGCAGCGACACGCCCAGCGTGGCCAGCTTGGTGTTGGACAGCTCGATCCAGACCTTTTCGTCCTGCAGGCCTTCCAACTCGATCTTGCCCACATCGGGCACGCGCTGCAGTTCCAGCTGGATGCGGTCGGCGTAGTCGCGCATCACGGCGTAGTCGAAGCCCTGCCCGGTCAAGGCGTAGATGTTGCCGAAGGTGTCGCCGAATTCGTCGTTGAAGAACGGCCCGACGATCTCGCGCGGCAAGGTTGGCTTGATGTCGCCCACGCGCTTGCGCACCTGGTACCACAGGTCGGGAATCGCCTTGGAGCGCAGGCTGTCGCGCGCCACGAAGATCACCTGCGATTCGCCCGGACGCGAGTAGGAGCGGATGAACTCGTATTGCCCGGTGTTCAGCAGTGCCTTCTCGATCGGCTCGGTGACCTGGCGGGAGACCTGTTCGGCGGTCGCGCCGGGCCAGTTCGTGCGCACCACCATCACCTTGAAGGTAAACGGTGGATCCTCGGACTGGCCCAGGTGCTTGTACGACCACGCGCCGATGATCGCGAAGGCGAGCATCGCAAACAGCACCAGGGGCCGGTTGCCCAGCGCCCATTCGGAAAGGTTGAAGCGGCGCACGGGATCAGTTCCCCTTGCCGGCGGCAGGCGCCACAGGCGCGGCAGGCTTGGCCGCCGGCGCCAGCACCGGGCGGTTCTGACGGTCCACCGCCGTCACCGGCTGGCCCTCGCGCAGCAGATGGCCGCCGGCGGCGACCACCCAGTCATTCGCGTTTACCCCGCTCAGCACCGGAACGGATTCCACGGCGTACGCCCCGATCGTCACCGGTGTGGCCTTCAACGTGTGCCTGGCCGGATCGACCACCCACACACTGCTGCGACCATCGGCGCCGCGCTGCACCGCCGCCAACGGCAGCTGCAGCGTGCCCTGGCGACCGGCGGCGGCGAACACGCGCGCGCTCTGGCCCAGCTCCACTTCGGTCAGCGCTTCCGGTGCCAGGCTGACGCGGGTCGCATAGGTGCGCCCTTGTGCATCGGCGGCCGGGGCGATCTCACGGATCGTGCCCGGCAGCATCTGGCCCGGGCGGTTCCACAGTTCCACCTGGACCGGCTGGCCGACCTGGTAATCGCGGATGTTGCTTTCCGGCAGGGCGATCAGGACTTCGCGGCCACCATCGGCGGCCAGGGTGAAGACCGTCTGCCCGGCGCTGACCACCTGCCCGGCCTCGGCCTGGCGGCTGGCGATCACGCCATCGGCCGGCGCGCGCAGCTGCGCATACTGGGCCTGGTTGCGGGCCACGGCCAGATTGGCGCGGGCCGCATTGGCCTGGCCCTGTGCGGCCTTGAAAGCGGCCGTCTGGCTGTCCAGTGCGGACTGGCTCACCAACTGCTGCTGGGCCAGCGTGGCGTAACGCTTCTGGTCATCACGGGCACGCACCAGGTCGGCTTCGGCGGCAGCCAGCTGCGCCTGCGAGGCGCTGGCCTGGGAGGCGTAATCGGCGGCATCCAGCTCGGCCAGCAGCTGGCCCTTGCGCACGCGCTGGCCGGCGTCGACATGGCGCTTGATCAGGTTGCCCCCCACGCGGAACGACAGCGGGCTTTCCTCGCGGGCCCGGATCTCACCGGGATAGGCAGCCACTTCCTGGCCGGCCACGGTGCCGGGGTGGACCACCAGCACCGGAATCGGCGCGACCGGCTCGGCGTCCTGCTTGCCACATGCTGCCAGCGCCAATGCCAGCAACCCACCACCCATCCATCGCATGTTTTTCATGAGGTCCTGGACCTGAAAGTAACCCGGGAAAAGCCGTCGGAAACGCTCTGTTCCAACCGCTTCAATATTGAACCAGCCGGTATAGTATAAATATCGAACCGATTGGTCTAGTATTGTTTGGATGACTGATGCCACCCCCTCAAAATCGCCTTCCAAGCCGGCCGCCAAGGCCGCCGGGCCGGGGCGCCCCAAGGATCTGGGCAAGCGCGCGGCCATTCTGGACGCCGCCAAATCGCTGTTCGTCGACCAAGGCTACAACGGCGTGAGCATGGACAGCATCGCTGCCATGGCTGGCGTCTCGAAGCTGACCGTTTACAGCCATTTCGGCGACAAAGAGACTCTTTTCACCGAAGCCGTGCAGTCCAAGTGTGTCGAGATGCTGCCCGACGAGCTGTTCGTCACCGACATCGAAGGCCCGCTGCGCGACCAGCTGATGGGTATCGGCCATGCCTTCTTCACCCTGATCACCTCCGATGCGGCGGTGGCCGTGCAGCGGGTGATGATGTCCCCGGATACGGACGACCGGATCCGGGAGATGTTCTGGCTGGCCGGCCCGCAGCGGACCACCGATGCGCTGGGCGACTTCCTGCGCGCACGCACGGCCCGCGGCGAACTGGAGATCACCGACTTCCCGACCGCTGCGATCCAGTTCCTGACCTTGATCAAGGGCGAGCTGCATACGCATATGATGTGCGGGTTGCGGCCGGCCCCGGCCGAGTGCGATGCCAACGCTCACGTGAGCGCCAGCGTCGACTTTTTCCTGCGGGCGTATGCCCGGCGGCACTAAACTGAATGGACCGGAGGTCGCGGTGACTTCCGGCACTGCGACCCCGGCGCGACGGCAGCGATGCTCTCAGCGCGCCGCCGGCTCCCGGCACCGGTAAAATGGCCGGCCCACTGCGCTGGATATAGAACCTCATGACGATCGATTACTCCCACGCCCGCGAACTGATGGTCGAACAGCAGATCCGCCCCTGGGATGTGTTGGAAATTCGCGTGCTCGATGTACTGGCACGCTTGCCGCGGGAGGCGTTCGTCGCTGAATCGCACCGGGCCCTGGCCTACGCCGACATCGAACTGCCGCTGGGCAATGGGCAGAAGATGATGAAGCCGGTCATCGAAGGCCGCACGCTGCAGGCGCTGGATCTGCAGCCGGGCGATGAAGTGCTGGAAATCGGCACCGGCAGCGGCTACCTGAGCGCCTGCATGGGCGAGCTGGCCCGAGAAGTGCTGAGCCTGGAAATCGATGCCGAGCTGGCCACGACCGCGCGCGCGCGCCTGGACGCGGCCGGCCTGGGCAACAACGTCCGCATCGAAACCGCTGATGCGCTGACCTGGGACACCGAACGCCGCTTCGATGCGATCTGCGTCACCGGCGCGGTGGATGTCATCCCGTCACGTTTCGCCCAGTGGCTGCGTCCGGGCGGTCGACTGTTCGTGATCCGTGGCCGTTCGCCGGTCATGGAAGCGGTGCTGGTCAAGGCGGACGGCACCACTGAATCGCTGTTCGAAACCGATATCGACTACCTGCGCGGTGCCGCCCCGGCACCCCAGTTCCAACTCTGAGTCCAAGGAAGCCGCAATGATCCGCCGATCCCTCGCCTTTGCGCTGGCCGCCGCCCTGCTGCCGATGACCGCCTCTGCCGCCGACCTGCTGCAGGTCTACGAAATGGCGCGCAACGGCGATCCGCAGCTGTCGGCTGCCGAGTCGACCCGTCTGTATGACAAGGAAGGCGCCGTGCAGGCGCGTGCCGCCCTGCTGCCGCAGCTCAACGGCGAGGCGTCGCTCAACCGCAGCCGCACCAACCCGAACCATGATCTGACCTCCAGCTCGTTTACCTCCAAGAGCCGGAACTACACGATCAACGGCAGCCAGACGGTCTTCAACTTCACCCAGTTCGCCAACCTGCGTTCGCAGCGCGAGCTGAGCAAGGCGGCGGATTTCACCCTGGATTCGGCCAACGACGACCTGATCGTGCGCACCTCGGCGGCGTACTTCAACGTGCTGGTGGGCATTGAATCGCTGTCGGCCGCGCAGACCAACGAAGCCGCGGCCAAGAAGCAGTTCGACTTCGCCGACAAGCGCCTGGAAGTGGGCCTGGCCCCGATCACCGACGTGCACGAAGCCCGCGCCCAGTACGACCAGGCCCGCGCCAACACGATCATCGCGCAGAACACGCTGGCCGACGCCTACCAGGCACTGACCGAACTGACCGGCCAGCCGGTCACCGACCTGCGCGCCCTGCCGGCCGATTTCCGTCCGGAACTGCCGGCCAAGTACGCCACCATCGATACCCTGGTGGCCGAAGCCGTTGCGCAGAACCCGGCGCTGAAGGCGCAGGAACTGAAGGTCAACGCCGCCGAATCCGGCGTCTCGGCCGCCCGCGGCGCGCACTACCCGACCCTGTCGCTGGGTGCGACCGCCGGCAAGTCGGCCAGCTGGGGCGATGTGGTCGGCGACAGCGGCAGCTTCAGCCCGGACCGCCGCACCAACAGCGTCGGCCTGACCCTGAACGTGCCGATCTTCTCCGGCGGCGCTACCCAGTCCGGCGTGCGCCAGGCGCTGGCCCAGCGTGACATCGCCCAGGACGGCTACGAGCAGCAGAAGCGCGCCCTGGACCGCAACACCCGCAACGCCTACCAGACCCTGGTGGCCGGCATCAGCGAAGTGGAAGCGCGTCGTCTGGCCGTCGTGTCGGCACAGAGCGCCTATGACGCCTCGCAGGTCGGCCTGGAAGTCGGTACGCGTACCGTGCTGGACGTGATCCAGAACCAGCGCATCCTGTTCTCCGCGCAGCTGGATTACGCCAACGCCCGCTATACCTTCCTGCAGAACCGTCTGCAGCTGGGCCAGGCGGTCGGTACGCTTGACATCGCCGAACTGCAGGACATCAACCGCCTGCTGACCCAGAAGGCCGCCACGCCGAGCACCACCGTCAACTGATCGACGGCGCAGAGCGTGACAGAAAACCACCCGCATGCGGGTGGTTTTTTTATGCGCGCAGGTTGTTGATTCCGACAGCTCTAGCGCATCACACACGCGATCACTGCCGCGGCGATTTCATCGCGTAATGCCTACCGGCGCACAGTCTCCAGCGTGAACCGGTCCACAGTCCGGTACGTGTCGTTGAAAATGGCTTGACCCCTCGGCATGGTCCGACTAAGGTCCGCCCCGCACCACCTTCCCTTTCCCTCCAGAGGCCCCCTCCTTGGACAGTCATAGTCGATCTCGTTGCTGCTCCTGAGCCGACGGACCCACTGACCCCAAGGTCGGTTCCGTCCGCACAGGACGGGGCCCACCGGCGCAGCTGACACGCTCGCCCGCCTCGCATCATCCGTATCGCCGTTCCACCGACCCCAAGAAGGGTGCCGCTGGCGTTTCCGTTTGCCTGGAGATTGCCCATGCACGTTTCCCGTGTGTTCGCCCTGCCCCTCGTGGCCGTGGCGATGCTTCCGTTCGACACCCGCGCCGCCGCCAGCCTGCTGGTGGACGACGCCTCCATCACCGATGCCGGCCGCTGCCAGCTGGAAAGCTGGGGCCGCCATACCGATGCCGGCAACGACTGGACGGCCGTACCGGCCTGCACGTTCGCCGATACCGAATGGTCGCTCGGCGTCAGCCATCAGCACGCCACCTCCACCACGCAGTGGGCCGTGGGCGCCAAGCGGGTACTGCGTGATCTCGATCAGCGTCGTTGGGGCGTGGCGATCAGTGCCGGCCTCGGCAGCGACTGGCACCGCCCGCGCGCCGACGATTGGAGCCTCAATGCGCCGCTCACGGTGGTGCTCGGCGCATCTGACCGCACCCTGCTGCACCTCAACCTGGGCTGGGCACGCACGGGCGATGCACGGGGTCGCACGGATGGCATCGGCGTGGAGATCGTGGCCGCACCGCACTGGTCACTGCTGGCCGAAACCGCCCGCGATGCGGCGCGCCAGCGCAGCAGTCAATTCGGCGTGCGCCACGAACTCTGGCGTGGCGCCAGCGTGGATCTGCTCGCGGGGCGTGCCCACCATCAGCGCGACGGTCAGTGGATCACGCTCGGCCTCAATCTCGCCGCCGCCCGGTAATGCCGTGCGTGCCGGCTGACCGTACCGGCTGATCCCGCCGGCCGCCTGCACTCCGCACGCGGCCCACGCAAACACCGCTTACCCGACTCGCCCGGATGCACTCCGGTGTGTCGGACACCTGCACCCCATCACCGCGCGCTGCCACCCCACGCGCCGATTTCTGCTGGAGAACCACCATGAACCGCGAAGACCTTCTGTTCTCGATCCGCACCCTCTCGCTCTCCCTCGACGCAGCGGGCTTTATCAGCATCGCGGCGACCACGCATCCCTCCGACCTGGTCGATGCGCTCGACGCGCTGAGCGTGGACAGGACGCTGCCGTTGCTGATGATGCTCGAGCCACCGGCGCGCGCGGATCTGTTCGCGCACTTCGCCGAGCTCCGCCAGGATCACCTGCTTGCCGCGATGCCACGTGAGGCGGTGGTGCAGTTGTTCGAACACATGCCATCGGATGATCGCGCCGACCTGTACAACCGGCTTGGTGATGACGCCAAGCAGAAACTGCTGCCGGCACTGACCAAGGTGGAACGCGACGACATCCTCAAGATGGCGTCCTATCCAGAGGGCACGGTCGGTTCGGCGACGACGTCCGATTATGTCTGGGTGTCACCGGAGATGACCGTGGCCCAGGCGCTGGCACATATCCGCGCCACTGCGCTGCACAGCGAGACGGTGAACATCCTGTTCGTGCTCGACCACACCCTGCGCCTGCGTGGCACCGTCGCGCTGCGTGACCTGGTGCTGGCCAACGAACACCGCACGGTCGCCTCGATCATGCATGAGCAGCCAATCGCCGCGAAGGCGCATTGGCCGCGGCTGCAGGCTGCCGAGCTGATCCGTCGCTACGACCTGCTCGCGCTGCCGGTCACCAACGGCGGCGACCGCATGATCGGTATCGTCACCGTGGATGATGCGATGGACATCGAGAAGGAACAGGACGCCTCACAGCTGGCGCGTTTCGGCGGCACGGTGAGCGCGCATGGCAACGATCTTGATGTGCGCAGCACACCGCTGAAGCAGATGTTCCGGGTGCGGGTGTTCTGGCTGGCGATCCTGACCTGCTTCGGCATCGTCACCAGCACCTTCGTGGCCGCGCAGGAAGAGCTGCTGTCGCAGGTGATCGTGCTGGCCGCCTTCATCGCCCCGATCGTGGACATGGGTGGCAACACCGGCAGCCAGTCGGCCACGCTGGTGATCCGCAGCATGGCACTGGGCGAACTGAAGCTGAGCTGGCGCGATGTGGGGTTCGTGATCAAACGCGAACTGCCGGTGGCCGCCGCGCTGGGCATCAGCATCGCCGTGCTGGAAGCGACCCTGGCCTACTTCAGCAAGGGGGTGGGCATGGACGTGCTGCTGGTGGTGGGCTCGAGCATGCTGGTATGCACCGCGCTCGGCGGGGTCATCGGCGCCCTGCTGCCGTTCGCCGCACGCCGCATCGGGGCGGACCCGGCCACGCTGTCGGCCCCGATGATCACCTCGGTGATGGACCTGATCGGGGTGTTCATCTACTTCGGATTCGCGTACGCCTTCCTGGGCGATCTGCTGGTCGCGGCGGTCTGACTCACGTGCGGGCCTGATCGCCGCACAGTGCGGTCAGGTCCGCGGCGCTCAGGCGACCGGCGGCGGCAGCTGCGGGGCGATCAGGGCCACGGTCCGCTTCAACGCACCACGCCCATTGCTGACCAGCGCACACCCGGCCCGCGCCATGTCTTCGCGTGCCTGCGGATCGCGCAGCAGGGTCAGCAGCGCGTCGCCGACCCCGTTGGCATCCTCGGCGATGACCACCGCGCCGGCTTCGCGCATGCGCCGGGAAATCTCGGCGAAGTTGTGCAGGTGCGGACCGGTGACCGCGGCCGTGCCCATGGCGGCCGGCTCGAGCAGATTGTGGCCACCGATGGCCTGCAGGCTGCCACCGACGAAGGCCACCTGTGCACAGCCGTAGAACGACATCAGCTCACCGAGCGTATCGATCACGAACACATCGGTATCGGCCTGCGGCCACTGCTGCTGGCGGCGCGTGGCAACCTTCCAGCCCTGCTCGCGGGCCAGCGCTTCCACGCGCGGGAAGCGCTCGGGATGACGCGGCGCCCACAACAGCAGCAAGCCCGGCACCGCTTCGCGCAGGCGGCGGTGCAGGTCGATGGTGGCCTGCTCTTCGCCCTCGTGCGTACTGGCCGCGATCCAGACCGGGCGCGTGGCGGGCACCAGATCATGGAAGCGCGCGATGAAGTCCTGCACGTTCGGCGTGGCGATATCGAATTTCAGATTCCCCAGCGGCTGCACCTGTTCAGGGCGGGCGCCGAGCTGGATGAAGCGCTCGGCGTCATCGGCCGATTGCGCGGCCACGCAGGTCACGGTGCGCAGCGCGCGGCCGATCAGCGGCCGCAGCAGGCGGTAACCGCGCAGCGAGCGCGCCGACAACCGGGCATTGAGGATGTAGACGGGGATCCTGCGGTCGCGGCACCCGAACAGCAGGTTCGGCCACAGCTCCGTTTCCAGGATCAGCGCCAGGCTGGGCTTGAAGTGGCCGAGGAAGCGACCGACGCTGCCCGGCACGTCGTACGGCAGGTACACATGGTCGACCGCATCGCCCCACAGCGCGCGGACCCGCTCGGAGCCAGTCGGGGTGATCGTGGTGATCACCCAGCGGATGTCCGGGCGCAGCGCGCGCAGGGCGTTCACCAGCGGCGCTGCCGCGTTGACCTCGCCCACCGAGACCGCGTGCAGCCACACCCGCGGCTGGCCGCTGGAGTGCGGATAGGAGGCATAGCGCTCATCCCAGCGCTGGAAGTACTCGCGCACCCGGAAGCCCCGCCAGACCAGGTGGTACACGGTGATCGGCAACAGCAGGTACAGCACGGCCGAGTACAGGCCGCGCAGGATCCATTCGACAGGGCTTTTGCGCATGCGCAAAGGATACGGGAGCGGCGCGGGGAAGACACGCCGCGCCGCCGTGATGGCCGCGCCGGGACGCATCCGGGCGCATCCATTAGAATCGAGGCATGTCCGATAACGCTTCCACCGCCACCCGGCCGTCCCTGCGCAATCCGCGCCACTGGCCGACCTTCGCCTTCATGCTGGTCGCCTTCGCGATCGCCCGCCTGCCGTGGATGCTGCAGCGCGCGCTCGGTCGCGGCGTCGGCACGGTCGCCTACCGGCTGGCCAGCAGCCGCCGGCGCGCCGCCGAGGTCAACCTGAAGCTGTGCTTCCCGGAGAAGGACGACGCCTGGCGCCAGCGCCTGCTGCGCGACAGCTTCGATGCACTGGGCGTGGGCATCTTTGAATTCGCACGTGCGTGGTGGGGCAGCATCGACAGCATCCGCCCGCAGGTGCAGATCGAAGGGCTCGAGCATCTGCACCGCATGCAGGCCGAAGGGCGCGGCGTGCTGCTGGTCTCGGGCCACTTCATGACGCTGGAGATGTGCGGCCGCCTGCTGTGCGACCACGTCGAGCTGTCCGGCATGTACCGAAAGCACCGCAACCCGGTGTACGAGTGGGCGGTGAAGTTCGGCCGCCTGCGCTACGCCAAGGCGATGTACGCCAACGAGGATATCCGCGCCACGGTGCGGCATCTGAAGAAGGGCGGCTTCCTCTGGTATGCGCCGGACCAGGACATGCGCGGCAAGGACACGGTGTTCGTGCCGTTCTTCGGGCACACCGCCTCGACCATCACCGCCACGCACCAGCTGGCGCGGATGACCGGCTGCGCGGTGATCCCGTATTTCCACCGTCGCGAAGGCGGCAAGTACTTCCTCAGGATCGGCGCACCGCTGGAGAACTTCCCCAGTGAGGATGTCGAGGCCGATACCGCCCGCGTCAACCAGGCCATCGAGGCCATGGTGCGCGAGGCGCCGGACCAGTACCTGTGGATCCATCGCCGGTTCAAGCGCCAGCCCGGTGGCCGGAGCGATTACTACACCTGAGGCGGAAGGTGCCCGATGCCTTCCCGCAGGGTCAGGCCGCCTCGTCGCGTGCCAACAGACTGCCCGCATACAACGCGGCCAGCAGCAGCGTCAGGCCCCCCCAGAAGGTGGAGTAGAACGCCAGATGGGTGTTGAACGGGAACACCGTCACTGCCAGCGCCAGCATCGCCGGGCGCGCGCGTTCGCGCGCCTCGGGGGGCGCAAAGCGCCACGCACGCCACGCCTGGGCCACGGCCGCCAGCCATAGCAGCAGGCCGAGGAGGCCGGTTTCAGCGAGGATCTCCAGCACGATCTGGTGCGCGTGCAGGGCCGGGCCGTCGCCCCACACTTCCTGGGCGGCCGGGTCCGGATTGCACGCTGGGTACGCGTCGCGGAAACCGCGTGCGCCGACGCCGTTGATCGGATGCTCCTGGATCATGCAGGTGGCCGCGGCCCATATCTGGGCGCGGCCGGACAACGCCTGGTTGACGCCGTCGTTCTCGCCTTCCCACGCCATGGCGGTCCGCGCGACCCGGTCACCGACCTGGGGCACGCTCACGGTAAGCACGACCGCCGCCACCGCGCCGACCGCGACGCAGGCGAGCAGCCCGCGCACGCCGATCAGCCGCCAGCCCGAGAACACCAGCACCAGTGCATAGGTCAGCCATGCTGCGCGCGAACCGGCCAGCACCAGCACCACGCCCACTGCAGCGGCCACCAGCGACCAGCCAAGGATGCTGGCGCGGCGTGCGGCGGCGAACAGCAGGAACGGCGAGAGGCTGGCCAGTACCTGGCCGAACTTGAGATTGCACGGACCGAGCACACCACTGAGCCGATCCGCGGCCGCCATCTCCTGCGGCGAACACAGCCCATGCCCGCTGAAGGCCCACTTGAGCTGGTCCATCGACCAGAACAACGGGCTGCTGCCGATGATCGCCTGGGCCAACGCATCCACCGTCCACAGGCCGGTGATCACCGCCAGCCCACCCAGCGTCAGCGCACGCCGCTGCGGGGTCGCCACGGCAATCGCCACCAGCCACATGAAGGGCAGATAGCGCAGGCCGGCCGCCGTCTTGCGCCACGCGGTGCCGGGGTCGATCGCATCGAAGGCGGAAAACGCCTGCGGCAGCCAGTAGCCGAGGAACAGGATGCTGGTCAGTGCCCATGCCGGACTGCTGAGCAGACGCTGATTGCCCTGCAGCCGCAGTTGCACCATCCGCACCGCCGCGTACAGCGCGCCGAGCACCAGCACGCCTTCGGCGATGCCGGGCAACGGCCACAGCGCAACGAAGGCGATGACCCACCACGGCGCCCAGCGGCCGGCACGGGAGGCCGGCGAACCCGGGACGAGAGTCGGCTCAGCCGATGAGGGAGGCATAGAGCTGGAGCGTGTCACGCTGCATCGCCTGCAAGGTAAACGGGATCCGCGATGGCAATGCCGGCGGCTGCAGCAGCAACTGCTGCGCGCGCGCCAGCAGCGCATCGGCGTCGCCCAAGGGTACCGCGCCGGACGGTTGCAGTTGAGTCAACAATTCGCCGACGCCGCCGTGGTTCCAGCCCAGCACAGGCCGGCCCACCGAGAGCGCTTCAACCACGGTGCGGCCGAACGCTTCGGCCTTGTCCGAGAGCTGCAGCACCAGATCACTGGCCGCATAAGCCTGCGCGATGCGCGAGGTCGGCGGGGTCATCAACACCGCATCGGATACGCCGAGGCTGCGCGCCTGGGTCTCCAGTTCGGCGACATACGATTCGCGGCCCGGCTCGCGCGTGCCCGGCATCCACAGCCTGGCCGGCACGCCGGCAGCGTGCAGCCCGGCCAGCAGCGTCAGCGCATGGCGATGCCCTTTCAGGCGGGTGCCACGGCCCGGCAGCAACAGCAGCGGCGCATCGCCAGCCAGTGCGGGATGCTGCTCGGCCACGGCCAGGCGCGCGCGCCGATCCTGGCGGCCCACGCGTGGGAACTGGCTGACATCGACGCCGCGGGGAATCACCTGCAGGCGCTCGGCCGGGACGCTGGGGTAATGCGCCTGCACAAACTCGCGCACGCTGTTGGACACGCAGATCACGCGCTCGCCGCTGGTCATCACCGCGCTGTAGCGGCCGGGCGAGTTGAGCCCGTGCATGGTCGTCACCCAGTGCGGGCGGGTGGCGGCCGGCAGGTTGCGCACGGCGTACAGGCCCAGCCAGGCCGGCAGCCGCGAGCGCGCATGCACGATGTCCGCGCCCACCTCGCTGAAAAGATTGCGCAGGGTCAGCACATGGCGCAGCGTCAGCAGCGACTTGCGGCCGATATCCAGAGTGAGGTGTTCGGCGCCGCTGGCGAGCAGCGGCTCCACCAGGCGCCCACCGGCAGACACGACGATGGCCCGGTGGCCGGCGGCAACCAGGGCGGAGGCGATCTCAAGGGTGGAGCGTTCGACCCCGCCGGAGTGCAGCGCCGGCAGCAGCTGCACCACGGTCAGTCGGCGCACAGTGTGGTCCGCGGATCAGTCGGCGAGCACGAACACGGCGCCGCAGTACGGGCACGCGGCCTCGCAGTTGGGCTCGTCTTCGATCGGCAGGTACACGCGCGGGTGCGAGTTCCACAGCGCCATTTCCGGCGTCGGGCAGCTCAGCGGCAGGTCGCTGCGGTGCACGGTGTAACGCTTCTCGGCATTGGCGGGCGCGGTGGCGGTATGGCTCATGGCGTGGACACACAAAGGGGGTTGCGAGACCGTCGATTCTAGCATCTGGCGACCGCCGAAGGCCGCTGGTGCGGAGGGCGACGCGTGGACGCGCTGGCCATCCGGGCGAGGCACCATCGGACCTTTTAAATCGATCCAAATTGATTGTCAATATTTCGGAATGAAACGAATTTGCCGTATTTAGATCGAACTAATTGCACTTGTCACAGCCAGTTGTCGTGATGCAGGATCAGCGGGTACCGATCATCGACCCGATCGCCTGCCCGACCCCCACCGGACATGCATCGCCTCTTTCCTGCCGTCCACGATGGCTGGGGCGACGCCGTCTGCTGTGGCCATCGATGCGGGTCCTGCCTGCCGCCTGCCCTCCCCGGGAGACCCTTGCATGACCCTGTCCCACCTGCGCCCCGTCCGCCGCGCCCTTCCCCTCGCCCTGGCACTGGCCTGCGCATCGATCGCCCTGCCGGCCGCCGCGCAGGGCCTGCAGACCTCCTTCGAGCCGGGCCAACCAGCCCCGGCCGCGGCGGCCTGCGACGGCGCCCTGCAGGTACGGATCGGCAGTGGCCCAGCCGCCCCCTACGCGGCCAAGCCCGGCGTCGGTTACAGCGGCCTGCATGCGCTGCATTACGCCAGCACCGGCGGCGAGGCGCGCCGCCAGCTCTTCAAAACCGATCTGACCATCGAGGCCGATACCACCCTGTCCTGGCTGGTACTGCCCGAGATCGTCGGCAAGGACACCGTGGCCTCGACCTACGTCTCGCTCGATCTGGTCCTCGACGACGGCACCCGCGTCTCGGCCAGTACGGCGCGCGATCATCACGGCGTGGCGCTGGGCGCCCGCGCGCAGGGCGACTCGAAGACGCTGTACCCGCAGCAGTGGGCGCGCAAAGCCGTGCGCCTGGGCGATACCCCCGCCCTGCGCGGGCGCCGCGTGGTCGCACTGGAACTGGAGGTCGCCAGCGCCGACGGCGCCCCGGTCGCCGGTTGGATCGACGATGTCCGCCTGGAAGCGCAGCCGCGCCGCACGCCGCAGCGCCCCTCGGACTGGGTGCTGACCACCCGCGGCACGCAGGCCAATGGCACCTTCTCGCGTGGCAACAACTTCCCGGCCACCGCCGTGCCGCACGGCTTCAACTTCTGGACGCCGGTGACCGATGCCGGCTCGCTGACCTGGCTGTACCGCTGGAACGAACAGAACGATGCGGCCAACCGCCCTGCCCTGCAGGCGCTGGCGCTGAGCCACCAGCCCAGCCCGTGGATGGGTGACCGCCAGACCTTCCAGGTGATGCCATCGGCGAGCCGTGGCGTGCCCGAGGCCGACCGCAGCAAGCGTGCGCTGAGCTTCTCGCGCGACAACGAGCAGGCCCGCCCGTACCGCTACGACGTGCGCTTCGACAACGGCATCGCCGCCGCGATCGCACCGACCGACCATGCCGCGATCTTCCGCTTCGAGTTTCCGGAAGGGGGAGACGCCAACCTGCTGTTCGACAACGTCGACGCGCGCGGCGGGCTGACCCTGGATGCAGCGACGCAGACGCTGACCGGCTACACCGACACCCGCAGTGGCCTGTCCACCGGCGCGACCCGCATGTACGTGGTGGCCAGCTTCGACCGGCCGTGGCGCAGCAGCGGTACCGTGAAGACCGGCCGCCCGACCGGCTACATCAAGTTCGATGCCGGTGCCGATCGCCGCGTCTCGATGCGTATCGCCACCTCGCTGATCTCGGTCGAACAGGCGCGCCACAACCTCGCGCTTGAAGTAGCCGCTGCCGACGATGTGGACCGCGTAGCCGCACGCGCCCAGGACGCGTGGGACCAGCGCCTGGCCCGTTTCGACGTGGGTGATGCCAGCGACGACCAGAAGACAACGCTCTACTCCAACCTGTACCGGCTCTACCTCTACCCCAATTCCGGCCACGAGAACGCCGGCACGGTGGCTGCACCGGACTGGCGCTATGCCAGCCAGGCCAGCGCCTCGGATGAGAACACCGACGGCAGCGCCACGCGTAGCTTCGCACCGGTGCGCGACGGCAGGGTCTACGTCAACAACGGCTTCTGGGACACCTTCCGCACCACCTGGCCGGCCTACGCGCTGTTCACCAAGGACGATGCCGGCGCGCTGGTGCAGGGCTTCCTGGAGCAGTACCGCGCCGGCGGCTGGGTGGCGCGCTGGTCCTCGCCCGGCTACGCCGACCTGATGGTGGGCACCAGTTCGGATGTGGCCTTCGCCGATGCGTGGCTGAAGGGCATCGGCGGCTTCGACGCGCAGGAGGCCTATGCCGCCGCGCTGAAGAACGCGACCGTGGTCCCGCCGGATCGCCACGTCGGCCGCAAGGGCATGGACCGTTCCACCTTCCGTGGCTATGCCACTGCCGATGTGCACGAGGGCATGTCGTGGACGATGGAAGGCGCACTCAACGATTTCGGCGTCGCCAACATGGCCGAGGTGCTGGCCAAGCAGGCCGATACGCCGGCCGCGCGCGAACGCTATGCCACCGAGGCCGACTACTTCCGTCACCGCGCGGGCACCTATGCCACGCTGTTCGATCCTGCCGCAGGCTTCTTCCAGGGCCGCAAGCCCGATGGCAGCTGGCGTCTGGATGCCAAGGACTACGACCCGCGCGTGTGGGGCCATGACTACACCGAATCCAACGGCTGGACGTTCGCCTTCACCGCCGCGCACGACGGCGAGGGCCTGGCCGCGCTGTACGGCGGCCGCGATCAGTTGGCAGCCAAGCTGGACACCTTCTTCGCCACGCCGGAAACCGCCGACGCCGCATTCGCCGGTTCGTACGGCGGCACCATCCATGAGATGACCGAAGCACGCGATGTGCGCATGGGCATGTATGCGCACAGCAACCAGCCGGCGCACCACATCCCGTGGATGTACCTGTATGCCGGGCAGCCGTGGAAGACCCAGCAGCATGTCCGCGAGATCCTGTCGCGCCTGTACCTTGGCAGCGAGATCGGGCAGGGTTACCCGGGCGATGAGGACAACGGCGAGACCTCGGCGTGGTACCTGTTCGCCTCGCTGGGCATCTATCCGCTGCGCATGGGCGCACCGGAGTACGTGATCGGTTCGCCGCTGTTCCGCCATGCCCGCGTGGAGCTGCAGGGCGGCGCGGTGCTGACCGTCAATGCGCCGGAGAACTCGGCCACCAACATCTACGTGCAGTCGCTGAAGGTCAACGGCACGCCGTGGACCAAGACCTGGCTGCCACACGAACTGCTCGCCAAGGGCGCCACGCTGGACTTCGTCATGGGCCCGCAACCCTCGCGCTGGGGTACCGGCCCGGACGACGCACCGCGCTCGCTCACCGCGCGCGGCCAGCAGCCGGCCCTGCTGCACGACCTGCTGGGCAGCGGCGCTACCGCCCAGCTCGGCGATGGCCGCCCGGCGGCGGCCCTGATCGATGACGATGCCGCCACGGCACTACCGCTGGGCGCCTCCAGCACGATCACCTTCAGCAACGTCGCCGCGGGCGCACCGTCGATGTACACGCTGACCAGTGGCAATGGCCCGATCCGCGGCGGCGAATGGACCCTGGAGGCGCGCACCACCGGTGGCCGCTGGGTGCAGGTCGACCAGCGCCGCGGCGAAGCCTTCGCCTGGCCCATGCAGACCCGACCGTTCCGCATCGCCCAGCCGGGACGCTATGCCGAGTACCGCCTGCGCATGGGGGCACCCGGCCGCCTGCAGCTGGCCGAAGTCGAACTGCTCGCCCCGGCCACTGCCCGATGAGGACCCTCATGCCGATCACCCGTTGCCTGTTGACCGCCCTGCTCGTCACCGCCGGGCTGGCCGATGCCCACGCATTCGAGACTACGCAGACCCGCGAGGGTGTGACCCTGCACTACCGCGACCCCAGCGATGCGCTGGCCGCACCGGTGCGCGAGCGGATCATCGAGACCTTCTTCAGTGCGTATCTGCGCGAGCGTGCCGATTTTCATCCTGCCGCACCGGCACAGGTCGGCATCGTCATCGACCCGGCTTACGACGGCATCGCCTTCGTCGGTGAGAAGGCCCAGGCGGCGACGATCACCATCAATCCGGCCTGGCTGGCCAAGCATCCGGGCGACATCGATCTGGTCACGCATGAAGCCATGCACATCGTGCAGGGCTACCCGGAGTACGCCAATGCGCGCGTGCCGGGCTGGCTGGTGGAAGGCATCGCTGATTACGCCCGCGACCGCTATGGCAGGGACAACGCCGGAGCGGGCTGGGCGTTGCCGACGCAGGTCAAGCCGGATCAGAACTTCGATACCGGCTACCGGGTGACCGGCGCGTTCCTGGCCTGGAGCGAGGCGCAGCATCCCGGCTTGGTGAAGGCGCTGGATGGCGCCCTGCGCGATGGGCATTACACGCCGGCGTTGTGGCAGGCGCGCACGGGGCTGGCGTTGCCAGCGCTGTGGGCGGCGTACGTACAGGCGCGTTGAGGCACTCGATGGGCCGGGGTGCAGCGGATACCGGCCGTGGCTGGTACCGGGGTTGGCAGGTACCGACCGTTGGTCGGTACGCTTTCGTGGGTCAGCGCGCGCCCACCAACCCGGCGTACAGCGCGAACAACTGCTGGAAATACCGCTTCGTGCGTGGATCGCGCATGACACCGTTCCCGTGGCTGACCGTGGAGGATATGGTCGGGCCCAGGGTGGCGGCGCCCCCACCGGAGCGCCCCCACGGCCGGGCCGCGTGGTGCTATTGGGCGCTTGGGAGGTTGCAGGGCGGTGACGCCGGTGCGGCGCGCGTGTGGCAAAGCAAAACGCCTACCGACCAACGGTCGGCAGCTACCAGCTTCGTGGCGCAAAACCAGAACGCGCCCCGAAGGGCGCGTTCTGGCAACTGAGAGGGGGAAAGAACGCCTTACGCGTTCTTCTCCGCCTCCAGTTGCTTGCGGATCTGCGCATCCACGGCCGCGATGGCGGTCATGTTGAGCACGCGGCGCGAGGTCGCGCTGGTGGTCAGGATGTGCACCGGCTTGGCCACGCCCATCAGGATCGGGCCGATCGCCACGCCATCGGTGAACACGCGCACCAGGTTGTAGGCGATGTTGGCCGCTTCCAGGTTGGGCAGCACGAACAGGTTGGCACGGCCCTTCAGCGTGCTGTTGGGCAGCAGCTTCTGGCGCAGGGCTTCATCCCATGCGGTATCCCCCTGCATTTCCCCGTCCACGTTCAGGCGCGGGTTGCGCTTGAGCAGCATCTCGCGGACCGCACGCATCTTCAGCGCGTCCCTGGAATCGTGGCTGCCGAAGTTGGAGTGCGACAGCAGCGCCACCTTCGGCTCGATGCCGAACAGCTTCATGCGGTACGCCGCCTGCAGCGTGGCTTCGGTGATCTGCTCGGCGGTCGGGTCTTCCTGCACGTGGGTATCCACGAAGAAGAACACGCCCTGCTGGTTGATCACGCCGGTCATCGCCGAGGTGGAGGTCACCTTGGCTTCCAGCGGCAGCACGCTGCGCACGTAGCCGAGCTTTTTGTGGAAGCGGCCGACCACGCCGGTCAGCATCGCGTCGGCTTCGCCACGCGCCACCATCACCGCGGCGATCAACGTCGGCCGTGAACGCATCAGGTTCTTGGCCGCGGCCACGGTCACACCGCGACGGCCGGTGAGGTTGTGGTAGTACTGCCAGTACTCGTTGAAGCGCGGATCGTCGTTGATGTTGGTGATGTCGAAATCGACACCGGCCTTCATGCGCAGGCCCAGGCGCTCGATACGCGACTCGATCACGTCCGGGCGGCCGATCAGGATCGGCTGCGCCAGGCCTTCATCGACCACGTTCTGCACCGCGCGCAGCACCACTTCTTCTTCGCCTTCGGCGTACACCACACGCTGCTTGTCCGAGCGGGCGCGGTCGTAGACCGGCTTCATCATCAGGCTGGTGCGGTAGACGAACTGGGCCAGCTTCTCGCGGTAGGCGCCCATGTCGGCGA
Organism: Stenotrophomonas sp. PUT21; assembly: GCF_052232875.1. Taxonomy (NCBI): domain Bacteria; kingdom Pseudomonadati; phylum Pseudomonadota; class Gammaproteobacteria; order Lysobacterales; family Lysobacteraceae; genus Stenotrophomonas; species Stenotrophomonas sp. PUT21. The sequence continues at coordinate 3,210,063 of NZ_CP197645.1, forward strand.
CCGGACGGGTGGCCACGCCCGAATCCATCGCGGCCTGCGCCACGGCGGCCGACAGCTCCACCAGCAGGCGGCGGTCGAACGGACGCGGAATCAGGTAGTCACGGCCGAAGCTCGGGGTCTCATCGCCATAGGCCGAGCCCAGATCGCTGGCCTCGCGGCGTGCCATCGCGGCGATCGCGTGCACGCAGGCGATCTTCATTTCTTCGTTGATCGCGGTCGCACCGACGTCCAGCGCACCGCGGAACAGGTACGGGAAGCACAGCACGTTGTTGATCTGGTTCGGGTAGTCCGAACGGCCGGTGCCGATCAGCGCGTCCGGGCGAACCGAACGGGCCACTTCCGGCATGATTTCCGGGGTCGGGTTGGCCAGGGCGAAGATCACCGGATCCTTGGCCATGGTCTTGACCATGTCCGCGGTCAGGATGCCCGGGGCCGACAGGCCCAGGAAGATATCCGCGCCGTCGACGATCTCGGCCAGCGTGCGCTTGTCGGTATCACGCGCGTAACGCGCCTTCTCCGGGTCCAGATCGCTGCGGCCGGTGTGGATCACGCCGTCGCGGTCGAAGGCGAGGATGTTCTCTTTCTTCAGGCCCAGCGAGACCAGCATGTTGACGCAGGAGATGCCCGCCGCGCCCATGCCGGTGGTGGCCAGCGTCACCTCTTCGATCTTCTTGCCGGTCACCAGCATGGCGTTGAGCACGGCCGCGCCGACGATGATCGCGGTGCCGTGCTGATCGTCATGGAACACCGGGATGTTCATCCGCTCGCGCAGCTTGCGCTCGACGATGAAGCACTCCGGCGCCTTGATGTCTTCCAGGTTGATGCCACCGAAGGTCGGCTCCAGCGAGGCGATGATGTCGACCAGCTTGTCCGGGTCGTTCTCATCGATCTCGATGTCGAACACATCGATACCGGCGAACTTCTGGAACAGCACGCCCTTGCCTTCCATCACCGGCTTGCCGGCCAGCGGGCCGATGTTGCCCAGGCCCAGCACGGCGGTGCCGTTGGAGATGACGGCGACAAGATTGCCGCGGGCGGTCAGTTCACTGGCCTGCTGCGGGTCAGCCATGATCGCCTCGCAGGCGTGTGCCACGCCCGGGGAGTACGCCAACGACAGATCGCGCTGGGTCAACATCGGCTTGGTCGCGGTGACCTTGATCTTGCCGGGCGGCGAGAGCCGGTGATAGTCGAGGGCTGCCTGTTTGAAATCTTCGTTGGACATCGCTTTCTGCAGATGAATGGGCGAGAGGAACAGGGGATCATACCCCCGTTGGCGTGGACGGACCTGTCGCTACGCTGTCGCGGTCATGCTGCAACCGCACATAATCCAGCGCGCCACGCAGCCCGTCCGCCGGCGTATGCGGACCAGCCTGCCGCGCGCAGATGACAGCGCGCACCGGGCCTGAAAAACAAAACATGGCCGTGCCGCCCCGGCAGGAACGGCACGACCATGCACCACACAATCAGCGCATCGGGCTCAATGCGCCGGGGCCGGCAGCGTGGCCGGCAGGTCATCGACGACCAGCGGCGGCAGCTCGGCTTCGCGGCCATCGAGCACCATTGCCAGGCGGTCGCGATCCAGCGCGTTTTCCCAGCGCGAGACCACCACGGTGGCCACGGCATTGCCGATGAAGTTGGTCAGCGAACGGCATTCGCTCATGAAGCGGTCCACGCCCAGGATCAGTGCCATGCCGGCCACCGGCACTTCCGGCACCACGGCCAGGGTCGCGGCCAGGGTGATGAAGCCGGCACCGGTGACGCCGGCGGCGCCCTTGGAGCTGAGCATCGCCACCAGCAGCAGGGCGATCTGGTGGCCCAGGGTCAGCTCGGTATTCGTGGCCTGGGCGATGAACAGCGCGGCCAGGGTCATGTAGATGTTGGTGCCGTCCAGGTTGAACGAGTAGCCGGTCGGGACCACCAGGCCCACCACGGACTTGCTGCAGCCGGCCTTTTCCATCTTCTCCATCAGCGAAGGCAGCGCCGATTCCGAGGACGAGGTGCCCAGCACCAGCAGCAGCTCGGCCTTGAGGTAGCGGGCCAGCTTGAACACCGAGAACCCGCACAGGCGGCAGACCACGCCCAGGATCACCGCCACGAACAGGAAGGCGGTCAGGTAGAACGAGCCGACCAGCCAGGCCAGGTTGACCAGCGAGCCGACCCCGTATTTGCCGATGGTGAAGGCGATCGCGCCGAATGCACCGATCGGGGCGGCCTTCATCAGGATATGGACCAGGCGGAACACCGGCGCGGTCAGCGCTTCCAGGAAGGTCAGCACCGGGCGGCCCTTTTCGCCGGTCAGCGCCAGCGCGATGCCGAACAGCACCGCCACGAACAGCACCTGCAGGATGTTGCCTTCGACGAATGCACTGACCAGGGTGGCCGGGATGATGTCCATCGCGAAGCCGACCAGGGTCAGCTCATGCGATTTCTGCACGTAGCCGTTGACCGCGGTCTGGTCCAGATCGGCCGGGTTGATGTTCATCCCCGCACCCGGCTGCACCACGTGCGCCACCACCATGCCGACCACCAGGGCCAGCGTGGAGAAGAACAGGAAGTAGGCCATCGATTTGGCGAACACCCGGCCGACGGTGCGCAGGTGGGTCATGCCGGCGATGCCGGTGACGATGGTCAGGAAGATCACCGGGGCGATGATCATCTTCACCAGTTTGATGAAGGCATCGCCCAGTGGCTTGAGCGATTCGGCGAAGGCCGGCTCGTAGTGGCCGAGGATGGCACCGAGAACGATCGCCACCACCACCTGGAAATACAGTTGGCGGTAGAACGGCAGCGGCTTGGCCGCCAGCGGGGCGGTGGTGGGAACGTGCATGGGAAGCTCCGGCAGTGTCACGAAGGATGCCGGCCGCGCTGGGCGGCATCTGGCGTGGCCTTTTTACGCCCGCATCTCGCCAACGCAGATAACCTATTGGTACTAGCCCCCCGGTTCAGCTGGCCGGACTGCCTACACTGTCCCTGCACCGCGCCCCCACGGCGGCGGGTGGCCCGGCAGCGGATCAGGGGGACAGACCCACAGATTTGCCGTCCGCGGCCGTTGTTGTTCTGCCCCACTCTTATTCAAGCAGCTACCGCCCATGCGCCCTACGCCCCTGTTCATCGCCCTGGCCCTGACCACCGCCCCGCTCGCCGCCACCGCGGCCGACTGGGACAACTGGCCGACCAAGACCACCTTCAGTGACGGTACCGAGCTGGCAGCGACGGCCAACATTGCCTACGACCTCAACGACTCCTCCGGCGGCAGTGGCATCGACGATGCCGATGCCGTGCGCCGCAAGGAGTTCGGCGCGACCCTGAAGAAGAAAGGCGTGTACGACGCCATGGTCTATTACGACTTCCAGGCCGACACCTGGCTGGACGTGTTCGTCCGCTTCGAGAGCAAGGCCTTCTTCGGCAGCGACATCGGCCGCTTCCGCTTCGGCTACATGAAGACCCCGGTCGGCCTGGATGCCGGTACGTCCTCGCGCGCCGGCAGCTTCCTGGAAACCGCCCTGCCCGTGCAGGCGTTCTACGAAGGCCGCCGCACCGGTGCCGAATGGGTGCTGGAGCGCCCGCAGTACCTGCTGCAGGCCGGCGCCTACGGCGGCAAGGACCTGCAGGGCGATAACCCGGGCACCACCCAGGCCGTGCGTGCCGTGTGGACGCCGCTCAAGGCCGCGGGCGACGTGGTCCACCTGGGCCTGGCGTATTCGCAGGAAAACCCGCGCGGCTACCGCGATGGCCGCGATGTCTCGCACCCGGCCAGCGCCCGCCTGCGCGCGCGCCCGGAAGCCGGGCTGACCGACATCCGCCTGGTCGACTCCGGCGCGCTGGCCACCGCCGACAAGATCGTGCGCACCGGCCTGGAAGGCATCTGGATCCGCGGCCCGTTCTCGCTGCAGGGCGAAGCGCTGCAGACCACGGTCAGCCGTGACGGCAAGCCGGATTACACCGGCAGCGGCCAGTATGCGATGGCCAGCTGGATCCTGACCGGCGAATCGCGCCCATACAGTTCCGGCGCGGTGGCCAACGTCAAGCCGGCCCACGGCTACGGCGCAGTCGAGCTGGTCACCCGCTACAGCCGCATCGACCTGGACGATGCCGACGTGTTTGGCGGCCGCCAGCACGATTGGACCCTCGGCGCCAACTGGTACCTGACCTCGCACTTCAAGTTCCAGGCGAACTACGTCAAGGTCGACGCCAGCCGTCGCGGCGTGCGCAGCCAGCCGGAGATCTTCGAACTGCGCGCGCAGATGCATTTCTGAGCCCTGCGCCGCTGACCGCAACCGACGCGTCGGGCGTGCACACCACGCCCTGCGCTCGACCGTAGACTGCCGCCCATGTATTGGCTCGGCCGCCACCGCACCCTGCTGTTGACCCTGCTGGTGATGATCGGCGGCACCTTGCTGTGCGCGGCCGCGGCCGGCCACTACGCCTGGCGCCGCGCGCTGGCCGCCGAGAGCGGCCAGGTGCAGCGCCAGCTGGAGCTGTACGCCCAGGGCCTGCAGCAGCGCATCGACCGCTTCGGGACGCTGCCGCAGGTGCTGGCGCTGGACCCGGACCTGCGCGGGGCGCTGCTGCAGCGCCCCGATGCCGCCGCCCGCCAGCGGCTGAACCTGAAACTGCAGCGCGCCAACCAGGTCACCCGCGCCTCCACCCTGACCCTGGTCGGCCGTGACGGCGTGGCCGTGGCCGCCAGCAACTGGGACCAGGCCAGCAGCAACGTCGGCGAGGACTACAGCTATCGCCCCTACTACCGCCAGGCGCTGGCCACCGGCCACGGCCGGTTCTACGGCATCGGCATGACCACCGGCGTGCCCGGCTACTACCTGTCGCAGGCGATCGAGGAAGACGGCGCACGCATCGGCGTGGTGGTGATCAAGATCGAACTGGCCGCGCTGGAGCAGGAATGGCTGACCAGTCCGGACGTGGTGCTGGCCAGTGACGAGCACGATGTGGTGTTCCTGGCCAACCGCGATGCCTGGCGCTATCGGCTGCTACGGCCGCTGGGCGCCGCCGAACGCCGCGAGATGCTCGACAGCCGCCAGTACGCCGACCGCTCGCTGCAACCGTTGCGGGTACGCACCGGCAGCGTGCTGGACGATGGCGGCCGCATGGTCCACCTGCTCGATCCGGTGCTGCCGGGCGAGATGCTCTGGCAGACCCTGGCGCTGCCCGAGGAGCAGTGGAACCTGCACCTGCTGCACGATGCCGGCGCTGCCACCAGCGCCGGGCGCAGTGCCGCCATCGGCGGCGGTGCGGCGTGGCTGGCCCTGGGCTTCCTGGTGTTGTTCATCCAGCAGCGCCGCCGTCTGGCCGCGCACCGCCAGCGCAGCCGGCGCGAGCTGGAAAGCGTGCTCAAGCAGCATGCGCAGGAGTTGCGCACCGCCCAGGACGGCGTGCTGCAGGCCGCGCAGCAGGCCGACAGCGGCCTCAGCCGCAGCCTCGCGCACCTGCCGCAGGGCGTGGTGGTGATCGACAACGAACAGAAACTGGTGGCATGGAACGCGCGCTATCTGGAACTGTTCCGCTTCCCGGGCGGGCTGATCCGGGTCGGCCGGCCGATCGAGGAGATTTTCCGCTACAACGCCAGGCGCGGCCTGCTTGGCCCCGGCCCGATCGATGAGGCCATCGAGCGCCGGTTGAATCATCTGCGCAGCGGGCGCCCGCACATGCGCGAGAGCGAGAAAGACGACGGCACGGTGCTGGAGATCCGCGGCAACCCATTGCCCGACGGTGGCTTCGTCACCAGCTACGCCGACATCACCGCCTACAAGAACACCGCGCGCGAACTGCGCTCGCTCGCCGATGCGCTGGAGCACCGCGTGGCCGAGCGCACCCGGGATCTGGACGAAGCGCGGCGCGAAGCCGAGCGCGCCAACCGCTATAAATCGCGCTTTGTAGCCTCGGCCGTGCACGACCTGCTGCAGCCGCTCAACGCCGCGCGGATGTTCGTCTCCGTGCTGCGTGGCAAGCTGCAGGGCGATGCACGCGAACTCAGCGAGCACGTGGACGCCGCGCTGGCCGCACAGGACGCCATCCTCAACAGCCTGCTCGATATTTCACGACTGGAATCGGGCGCGCTGCAGACCCATGTGCGCGCTTTCGCGCTGTCGCCGCTGCTGGAAACGCTGGCCCGCGAGTTCGGCCTGGCCGCCGACAGCCGCGGCCTGAAGCTGCACTGGGTGGACACGCGCGCCGTGGTGGTCAGCGATGAAGCCTTGCTGCGCCGGATCCTGCAGAACTTCCTGTCCAATGCGCTGCGCTATACCCCACGCGGCCGCGTGCTGATCGGCTGTCGCCGCGATGCGGGTCAGCTGCGCATTGAAGTGCACGATCAGGGGCCGGGCATTCCGGAGAGCCTGCAGAGCGAGATCTTCGAGGAGTTCCGTCGGCTGGATGATGGCGTGGACCAGGAACGTGGTGCCGGGCTGGGCCTGGCGATCGTGGAGCGTATCGGCCGCCTGCTCGGCCACCCGATCCGCCTGCGGTCTACCCTGGGGCGCGGCAGTGTGTTCTCGGTGAGCCTGCCGTTGGGCGAGGCGGCGGACGTGGTCATCGCACCCGCGCCCGCGGTCGCCCCGGTGCTCGATAGCGGCGATGACAGCCCGTTGCGCCATTGCCGGGTCTGGAGCATCGACGATGATCCACGGGTCTGCGCCGCCACCCGCGCACTGTTGGAACGCTGGGGCTGTGAGGTGGAACTGGCTGATGGCCCGCAGGCCGCGCTCGAGATCGCCTCGGCGTTCAACGTGCCCCAGCTCCTGCTGCTGGATGTGCGCATGGGCCAGTGGCACGGCCCGGACCTGTACGAACAGCTGTGCGGCCTATGGAACGCGCGCCCACCGGTGATCCTCGTCACCGCGGAGCGCGACGACGCGTTGAAGGCCCACGCCGCGGAAAGCGGCTGGGGCTTCCTGTCCAAGCCGGTGCGGCCGCCCGCCCTGCGGGCCCTGATGACCCAGCTGCTGCTGCGCCACCGCCGCTGAGCGCACGCCGCTAGATACCGGCGCCCGCGTCCCCTTCCGGCTCCAGTGCTTTCACCAGCACCGCCGCCTGCGTGCGGCTGTGACACTCCAGCTTCTTCAGGATCGCCGTCACATGCACCTTGACCGTGTTCTCGGCCAGGCCCAGCTCATAGGCGATCTGCTTGTTGAGCAGGCCATCGGCCAGGCACAACAGCACCCGGAACTGCTGCGGGGTCAGTTGTGCCAGGCGTGTGGCCAGCAGCGCATCGGACTCGGAACGCTCGGCCGCCATCGCCGGGAACCACACGCCGCCATCGAGCACCGCGGCCACGGCCTGGCCAAGCGTCTCGGCCGGCGCGGACTTGGGAATGAACCCGGCCGCGCCAAACTGCTGCGCACGGCGGATCACGCGCGGGTGGTCGTTGGAGGAGACGATCACCACCGGTACATCCGGATGCGCACCGCGCACATGCAGCAGCGAGGAGAACCCACGTGCACCGGGCATGGTCAGGTCGAGCAGGACCAGTTCGATCTCCGCATGCTGATCGAGCGCGCTTTCCAGCGTCGCGGCACTGGCCACTTCGATCACGTGGACCTGTGGCAGCGCCTGGCGAAGCGAATGCACGACCGCGGCGCGGAGCAGCGGGTGGTCGTCGGCGACCAGAACGGTGATGTCACTCATGCACGAAGTGTGGCATGCCACCCGGCTGGCTGTCGCATTCAACCGCTGACAGCTGGATGACAGCTTCCCGGTGACAGGGTCGGAGCGACATTCCTTTGAACTGGAGGCTGCATGCTGACCCTGATCGGTCTATTGACCATTGCTGCACTGGTGACGCTGCTGATCACCGGGCGAACGACGGCCATCATCGCTCTCGTGCTGGTGCCGTTGGTGGCTGCGCTGATTGTCGGAACCGGCACGGATGCGCTCGCCGGCTACTTCAATGACGGCCTGAAGCGCGTCGCCCCCATCGCTGCGATGTTCATGTTCGCGATCACCTTCTTCGGGGTGCTGCAGGATGCCGGGCTGTTCCGCCCACTGGTTGATGGGCTGGTACGGATGACCGCGGGAAACATCGTCGCGGTCGCCGTGATGACTGCGCTACTGGGGATGGTGGCGCATCTGGACGGTGCCGGTGCGACCACCTTCCTGCTCACCGTCCCAGCGCTGCTGCCGCTGTACCGGCGCCTGCACATGAGTCCGTACCTGATGCTGCTCCTGCTGGCGACCGGTGCAGGCATCTTCAACATGCTGCCATGGGCGGGGCCGCTCGGCCGCGCTGCCGCCGTGACCGGCATCGATGTGGGCGTGCTGTGGCGGCCGCTGCTGCCGGTGCAGGTGATCGGTGCGGTGCTGCTGTTGGCGATGGCGGCCCTGCTTGGACTGCGCGAACGCGGCCGCGCCGCCCGCCTTGCCGCCCGTGGTGGCGACCTGGCGCCGGCTGAGTCGGCCGCGCTGCTGCCGCGTATGGCGGCGCCCGTACCCGTGCGCCACGCGTGGTTGAATGCGTTGCTGTTCGTCGCCGTACTGGGTGCGCTGGTTGGCAGTCTGTTGCCCTCGGCCTACATCTTCATGATCGGCTTGGCACTGGCTCTGCTGATCAACTACCGCCGCCCGTCGCAGCAGATGGAGGCGATCGCCGCACACGCGCCGGCCGCGCTGAAGATGGGTGCGATCATCCTGGCCGCGGGCTCGTTCCTGGGGGTGATGGATGGCAGCGGAATGCTGCGCTCCATCGCGGCGGACCTGGCCCATGTGCTGCCCGATCCCATGCTGCCGTGGCTGCACGTGCTGCTCGGCATGGTCGGCTTGCCGATGGAGCTGCTGCTCAGTACCGATGCCTACTATTTCGGACTGCTGCCGGTGGTACTGGAGATCACTACGCCGCTCGGCGTAGACCCCGCGCACAGCGTGTATGCGCTGACCATCGGAAACATCGTGGGGACCTTCATCAGCCCGTTCTCACCGGCGCTATGGCTGGCGCTGGGGCTGGCGGGGGCGGACATCGGGCGCCACATCCGCTACTCGCTGGGCTGGATGTGGGGCTTCTCTCTGCTTCTGTTGGGGGCTGCCTGGTTGCTGGGCCTGTTCTGATCTTCGCGCGGCGTGCTGTCGCTGCCTGCGGGCAGCACGCTGGCGCGCCAGGCTTCCAGAAACTGGCGGCGCTTGAGTGCATCCAGATACACCAGCAGGCCGGGGCCAAGCTGGATCGGGCGAAGGTTGCTGGATGGCCCTCCGCCGGTCGCGGCGGCGGGAAGGATCGAGGTCAGGCGTGCCTCCCGTGAGAGGACCTGCTGCCCGCGCGGAGACAACAGGTAGTCAAGGAATCGGCCTGCTTCTTCAGGGTGTCGGCTGCTGCGCGGTATCACCGCCGTACGCAGCACCACCAAGGTGTAGTCCTCTGGCTCGACGATGGCCAACGGCGCGCCGGCCTCGATCCGTGCACGTGCATAGGACCCCAGCACGTTGTAGACCAGCGCCAGTTCGCCCCGGCTGACCCGGTCCAGCAGCACGCCGGTCCGTTCTTCCAACTGCACCGCGTTGTCACCCAGTGCGCCCAGCAGTGCGCCGGCAATACTGCCGCGCTGGCTGTCCTGGGTCGCCATGAGGTAGCCCACGTTGCTGCGCTCGATATCGTAGGTGCCCACCCGCCCTTTCAACGGTGCATCGGCAGCGTGCAGCAGATCAAGCAGTTGCCGCCGCGTGCGCGGCACCCGGTTCGCCGGCAGGCGGCGGGTGTTGTAGACCATGACCACCGGCTCGTAGCTGATGCCGAACGCCTCGTGCCGCCACTGCGCCCAGGAGGGCAAGGCGTCGGTCTGTGCCGAGCGGTGCGGCAGTGCGTGCCCATCATTGACCAGCTTGGTCTGCAGGTCCATGCCGCTGCTGATAAGCAGATCCGGTGCCGCGCCAGGCACCGGCACGTGCAGGTAACGGCTGTAGATATCCTGGGTGATGATGTCTTCGTAGATCACCTCCGTGCCCGGATGCAGCCGCTGGTAATCGGCGATCACCGTGGCGAACACCTCGATGTCGGTCGAGCCGTGGATGCGCAGCTGCGCGGTGAGCGTGCCCTTCGCCGGGAAGCGCTGCACGTCGCCGGGGTCGGCCGATGCGGTGACAGCAACCAGCATCAACAACAGACCGGACAGAACCTTCATGCGTGCCTCCTCGGCAGCCGGATCGTGGCGATCAGCCCGCCATCCACCCGGTTGGACAGATCGATGTGGCCGCCATGGCTGTCGACCACGCGCTTGACGATCGCCAGGCCCAGCCCTGCGCCACCCGCGGCGGCACCTTCGCCACGTGCGAAGCGTTCGAACACCCGCTCCGCGTCGGCCGGCGGAATGCCCGGGCCGTGGTCAGCGACGGTCAGCACGCAGCTGCTGTCGTCCGTGGTCAACGCGACCTGCAACACGCCATCGCCGCCGTACTTGAGCGCGTTGTCGATCAGGTTCTTGATGGCTTCGCGCAGCAGCAAGGCATCCCCGTTGACCCAGGCTGGATCATTGGCGACCGCCAGGTGCACGCGGGGGGCCGGCAACGCCTGCGGCAACGCATCATGCAGCGCCTGGTGCACGATCTCGGCCAGATCGAGCGGTGCGAAGCGCTGCAGGTTGGCGCGATGGATCACACTGGCATCGCTGAGCAGCTGGTTGAGCAGGCGGCTCATGTGGGTGGCGTTGCGCTCGATGGCCTGCAGGCTGCGCCGCATGTCCTCCGGATCGTCATCATCCAGCGCCAGCTGCGCCTGCGCGCGCAGGGCCGCCAGTGGCGTGCGCATCTGGTGCGCGGCCTCGGCCATGAAGGCGCGCAGGGTTTCATTGCTGGTCGAGAGCCTGCCCATGAAGTGGTTCAGGGCACCGACCATCTGGTCCATTTCCTGCGGTGTGGCCGCATCCAGCGGGCGCAGGTCGGAGGGCTCGCGCCTGGACAACTCGCGTTCAACCCGCACCAGCGGCCGCAATGCACGGTGCACGCCGAGCGCCACCAGCGCCAGCGACAACAGCGAGAGCACCACGATCGCGACCAGGGCGCGGGTCACCATGTCCTGGGCCAGCGCCTCGCGTGCCCGCCGGGTCTGCCCGACCTGCACACGCACTTCCGCCTGGGCAGAGGGGGATGACACGCGGCGCGACACCATCACGAAGCGCACGGTCTCGCCGCTGTACGGCGCGTCGAACAGCTGTGGACGATCGGTGGGCGTGCGTGGCGGCGCCGGCAGATCGTCGTAGCCGGTCACGGTCTGGTTGCGGGCATCGGAGACGCGATAGAACACACGGTCTTCCGGCGCCATCGCCAGCAGGTCGAGCGAGGCGTACGGCAGATCGACCTGCCACTGCGCATCCACCAGCGCCACCGAATCGATGATCGAGAGCGCCGAGGACACCAGCAGGTGATCGTAGTAGCGGTTGGCGGCACGCTGGCCATAGTCGCGTGCGCCAAAGAACAGCGCCACCGCAAACAGGGCCATCAAGCCACCCAGATACAACCACAGCGTGCGCCGGATCGAGGTCGGCGCGCGGGCCTCAGTCACCATCGGGGCCGCCCTCGGCCGCCGCATCGTGCGCTTCAAGCAGATAGCCGCTGCCGCGCACGGTCACGATGCGCAACGGCGCGTCGGCCAGCTTGCGGCGCAGGCGCCCGACATACAGTTCGATCGCATTGGGGCCGGCCTCATCATCGAAGCCGAACAGGCCATTGCCGATCTCGTCCTTGCCGACCACCTGCCCCAGCCGACCCATCAGGATTTCCAGCAGACGGTACTCGCGGTTGGGCAGCTCGATCGGCTGGCCATCCAGGCTGACCCGGTGCGCGGCGTTGTCGAACTGGAATCCGCCGATCTGCACCACTTCGCTCGCCTGCCCACGGGTCCGTCGCAGCAGCACGCGGCAGCGCGCTTCGAACTCGCGGAAATCGAACGGTTTGCCGAGGTAATCGTCGGCGCCGACATCCAGCGCCTGCACGCGGTCTTCGATTCCGTCACGTGCGGTCAGCATCAGCACCGGGGTGCTGTCACCGCGCTCGCGCATGCCCGCCAGGACACGCAGCCCATCCAGTTTGGGCAGGCCGATATCCAGCACGACCAGATCGAAGGACTGGTAGCGCAGCACGCTCGCGGCGGCCAGCCCGTCGCTCTGCCAGTCCACGGCATGTCCACTGCGGCGCATGCGGCGGACGATCGCGTCGGCCAGGTCCGGGTTGTCTTCCACCAGCAGGATGCGCATCGGTCGGGATCGGGAAAGGTGCGGGAATGCTAGCGCGTGCAGCTGCCTCCGTGCGCTTCGCTGCGGTGCAGCAATGCCTGACAGGTGGATGACAGCATCCCGGCACTAGGCTGCGCCATCGCGTCACCCCCGAACATCCGGTACCTGGGAGGGTCCATGGAATTGAACACACTGCGCTGGTGCCTGCCTGCGGCCTGCACGCTGTTGTTGGCCGCGCCGGCCTGGGCCGCCGACGCCAGCGACGACGACCGTCCAGTCACCGCCAGCCTGGGCGGCCGCCTGCACCTGGACTTCGCCGATTTCCACAACGACCGCCGCGGCACGCCGAACAAGGACGACACCGAGATCCGTCGCGCATGGCTTGACGTATCCGGCAAGTTCTTCGTCGTCGACTACAAGCTGGAAGCGGATTTTTCCGGCGACCGTGTCGAAGCCAAGGATGTGTTCGTCAGCCGCAGCTTCGGCGATGCCGGCAAGCTGACCGTGGGCCAGTTCAAGCAGTTCTTCTCGCTGGATGACCGCACCAGTTCCAACTACGGCACCTTCCTGGAGCGCGGCAACGCCGGCACCACGTTGGCCCCGCTCTATCGCCTCGGCGCCTCCTGGCAGGCCGCGCGCGGCGACATGACCTGGGCTGCCAGCGCATACAGCCTCGAAAGCATCGACGCGTGGCAGGTGAAGGGGCGTGCCGCCGGTGGCCGCGCCACCTGGGCGCCCGGTGCCACCGCCGGTGATGTGCTGCACCTGGGCCTGTCGCTGGCGCATGAGCGCTACGACAACCCGGGCGCGAACGGCGTGCCTGCCCTGCGCATCCGCCCGCGCCCGGCCGGCCACCTCTCCGACAACAGCCGCCTGACCCTGGTCGATTTCTCGGCCGGGCGCGATACCGACGTCAACAAGTGGTCGCTGGAATACGCACAGGTGAACGGGCCGCTGTCCTGGCAGGGCGAGTTCAGCGGCGCCACCTTCGACGATGGCAGCCAGCGCGGCAAGGTCCTGGCCGGCTACGGCCTGGTCAGCTGGTTCGTTACCGGCGAATCGCGCGTGTACGACCGCAAGACCGGGCGCTTTGGCCGGGTCAAGGATTTCCAGCACCGGGCCGGCGCGTTCGAACTGGCCCTGCGCTACGACCAGATGCGCGGCGACCAGCACCTGATCGGCCAGCCCGACCTGCGCAACGGCCAGACCGAGGCCTGGACGCTGGGCGGCAACTGGTACATGCGCCCGAACCTGCGGTTCATGCTCAACGTGATCGAGAGCCGCAACCGCGACCGTCTGGCCGACGCCACCGTGGACCGCACCCGCGCCGTCACCGGCCGCCTGCAGTACGACTTCTGATTCCTACTTTCCGCACCGTTTCTTCTGGAGAATGCAGATGATGCTGAGCATCCTCGGCTTTGGCATGGTCATTACATTCATGTACTTGATCATGAGCAAGCGGCTCTCGCCGCTGGTCGCCCTCATCACCATTCCGATCCTGTTCGCGCTGATCGGCGGCTTCGCGGCCGGCATCGACGACATGATGCTGGAAGGCATCAAGAAGATCGCGCCGACCGGCGTGATGTTGATGTTCGCCATCCTGTACTTCGGGGTGATGATCGATGCGGGCCTGTTCGATCCACTGGTGCGGATCATCCTGCGCTTCGTCAAGGGCGACCCGATGAAGATCGTGCTCGGCACCGCCATCCTGGCGATGCTGATCTCGCTCGACGGCGATGGCTCGACGACCTACATGATCACCGTGTCGGCGATGCTGCCGCTTTACCAGCGGCTGGGCATGAACGCATTGAACATGACCTGCGTGACCATCCTCGCCGGCGGCGTGATGAACCTCACCCCCTGGGGCGGCCCGACCGCGCGTGCGGCCACCGCGCTGCATGTAGACCCGGCCGATGTGTTCGTGCCGCTGATCCCCTCGATGGTGATCGCCTGCGCCGGTGTACTGGTGCTGGCCTGGTACCTGGGCATGAAGGAGCGCCGTCGCCTGGGCGTGGTCACCCTGCCACAGGGTGGCAGCTGGATGGACAACAGCGTCTCTGATGACGGCAACACCCTGCCCACCGTGGAAGATGCCGAAGACACCAAGCGGCCGAAGCTGCTCTGGGTCAACCTGGCCCTGACCGTGGCGCTGATGACCGCGCTGATCATGGGCGTGCTGCCGATGCCGGTGCTGTTCATGGTCGGCTTCGCGATCGCCCTGGTCATCAACTACCCGAACCTGGCCGAGCAGCGCCGCCGCGTGGTCAACCATGCCGGCAACGTGCTGTCGGTGGTGTCACTGATCTTCGCGGCCGGCATCTTCACCGGCATCCTCAACAACACCGGCATGGTCGAGGCGATGTCGCACAGCTTCCTGGCCGTCATCCCCGACAGCTGGGGGCCGTACCTGGCGGTGATCACCGCGCTGGCCTCGATGCCGTTCACCTTCTTCATGTCCAACGACGCGTTCTACTTCGGCGTGCTGCCGATCCTGTCCGAGGCCGCCGGCAACTACGGCATCACCCCGGTAGAGATGGCGCGCGCCTCGCTGGCCGGCCAGCCGGTGCATCTGCTCAGCCCGCTGGTGCCGTCGACCTACCTGCTGGTCGGCCTGGCCAAGGTGGAATTCGCCGACCACCAGAAATTCACCCTGAAGTGGGCGATCGGCATTTCGCTGCTGCTGATGTTCGGTGGACTGCTGTTCGGCCTGTATCCGCTTGCGTCCTGATCCGCCTACCAAGGAGCGTTCCGCCATGACTCTTCGCATCGCTTACGTCACCAGCGCCATGGGCAGTGTCGGCACTGCCATCTGCCAGAAACTGGCCCGCAACGGCCACACCGTCGTCGCCGGCTGCGCCCCGAATTCGCCGCGCAAGGCCGCCTGGCTGCGCGAGCAGCGCGAACTCGGTTTTGATTTCATCGCCTCGGAAGGCAACGCGGCGGACTGGTCGTCGACCGTGGCGGCGTTCGCGAAGGTGAAGGCCGAGGTCGGCGAGATCGATGTGCTGGTCAACAATGCCGGCGGCAGCCGCGATGTGCTGTTCCGCCAGATGAGCCCGGATGATTGGAACGCGGTGATGGGCTCGAATCTGCATGCGCTGTTCAACATCACCAAGCAGGTGATCGATGGGATGAGCACACGCGGCTGGGGCCGGATCGTGAACATCGGTTCGGTCAGTGCGCACAAGGGCCAGATCGGCCAGGTGAACTTCGCGACGGCGAAGGCGGCGATGCATGGGTTCAGCCGGGCGCTGGCCAATGAGGTGGCGACGCGCGGGGTAACGGTGAATACGATTTCGCCGGGGTATATCGCGAGTCAGTCGATCAGCAGTTTTCCGCCGGATGTGCTGGATCGTCTGGCGGGGTCGGTGCCGATCCGTCGGCTGGGCAAGCCGGAGGAGGTGGCGAGTCTGTGCGCGTGGTTGGCGTCGGATGATGCGGCGTATGTGACGGGTGCGGATTATGCGGTGAATGGTGGTCTGCACATGTTCTGATGGTTTTGCGCATTTCTTGATGCGTGTCCTCCCCCCGCGAGGTGAGCCGCGATGCTGGTTGGCGTCGCGGCTTTTTTTTGCTTCGCGCTGATGCTTTCTGGGGAGGCGAGAAAGGGCAGCTGCTATTGCGACTGCGACTGCGACTACAACTGCAACTTCAACTTCAACGTCAACGTCAACGTCAACGGCGGAACAACAGCAGGGGTGTACGGTTGTCTCGCGCTGGGCGAGCACGGGTGGGCCGTCGGGACCCGCCGCAAGTACGTCCGTGTAGGCTCGTGTGTTGCCATCCATGGCAACACACGGTCCCGCCAACCCACCCGTGCCCACCCTTTGACAGGGTACCGGTGCGCAACGAAAAGGCTGGATCCTAGCGCTGTCGTTGCTGTTCGGCTGCTTCGCTGCCTGGCCATCTAGCTGTTTGGCTGCTTGGCCTTGAGCTTTTGAGCTTTTGAGCTGCTGAGCTAGAGCTCGCTCGGCTTCCTCGGTTTACTGGATTTACTGGATCTACTTGGCTTTCAGGGCTTTCAGGCTTCAAGCGCTCAGACGGCTCATCTCAGCTCGGCAGTGTGCAGCTCCCGCTTTGCCTCCCCATGATCACCAGCCACCTATCGGAGGCGTGGGGTGTGTGGGTTGGCGGGACCGTCAAGCGCCATGGATGGCGCTTGTCGAGCCTACATGGACGTACTTGCGGCGGGTCCCGCCAACCCACACACCCCACGCCTGACCCGGTCATCTGAGAAGCTTTGCGCTCTGGGCGTTGCGCTGTTGGTGTTGCGCCCTTGCTGATGCACAAAGCAAAGCCACCGACCCATGGTCGGTGGCTAGCCCTGGTTGGGGAAGCGGAGATCAGAACTCCGCGGCGACCGTCATGAACAGCTGGCGCGGCGCACTGGCGTGGATCGCATAGCGGGTGCCGGTCGGATCCGTCGGGGCGAACGAACTGAGCTGGCCGGCGTAGCGCTTGTTGGTCAGGTTGGTTGCGTTGAGCGAAACCTTGATGTCGCGCAGGCCCATGCCCGGCCCGAACGAATACCCCATGCCCGCATCGAAGGTGGTCACGCCCGGCACCGACTGGTCGTTGGTGTAGGTGTAGTACCGCTTGCCCGTGTACTTCGCGCGCAGGCTGGCGAAGAAGCCATCCCGGTTCCAGCTGATTTCACTGGAGGCCATGCGCTCGGGCGTATCGACGGTGATCTTGCCGGCCACCGGCACGATCGCACCGCCCGAGGTGTAGTTGTCCTCGTAGGTGGTCTTGTTCCAGGAGAGCGCGTTGTACCACTGCAGGCCGTCGATCGGCTTTAGGATGAAGGTCAGCTCCGCACCGCGGCTCTTCACCGAGCCGACGTTGATGAAGCGCGTGATGCACTCCGGGCGCGTGCCGACTTCGATGCTGGTGCAGGGGTTGAGCGAGAGCAGGCGGTTGTCGAACATCACGTGGTAGGCCGCGATGGAGGCCTGGTACTTCTCGCCGAAGGTACGGAAGCCGGCTTCGAGCGTCTTGGATTTTTCCGGCTCCAGCCCGGCGCTGGCCGCAAAGGATTCCGGCGAGACCTGCAGCGGGCCGCCGCTGCCGCCACCGACGAAGGCGGCGATGTTTTCCGAATACGAGGCGAACACTTCCTGGTTCGGGCTCAGCTTGAAGCCGATACCGGCCTGCGGCAGCACCGATTCCTTGGCGGTCAGGGTGCCGGAGGCGTAGCTGGCCTCGGTACCCGGCTTGGCAGTGGCGGTCATGCGGGTGTTCGGGCTCTTGATGCCCACATCCACGGTCAGGCGGTCGTCCAGGAAGCGCATGCGGTCCTGCACGTAGAACTGGCGCGTGCGGATGTCGAAGTCCTGGTCGAACAGGCGGCGGTCCGGGTGGTTGAGGTAGCCGTCATCCAGGAACGGGCCGGTGATGTAGTAGAAATTGCGCTCTACGTTGTGGTCGTTGCGCTCGTACCACAGCCCTGCTTCCAGCGAATGGATGCCCCACTGCCAGCTCAGCGCGGCGGTGATGCCCTGGCGGTTGATGGTGTAGTTGGTGCTGCGGATGGAGATCGGCAGCATCTCCGGCGTGCCCGGGTTGGACGGCTGGCCCGGTGCCCACCAGTGGCCCTGGCCGCGGTTCTCGTGGTGATAGCCGAGCAGCTTCAGGCGCGCGCTGTCGCCCAGAGCGAGGTCGGCATCGAGCGAATACAGGTTGTCATCGCGCAGGGCGCGGCTCTGGTAGTACGCATCATCGATGCTGTTGACGCCACCGGTGAACGCACACTTCTGGGCGTTGTAGGTGCCCGGTGCGCAATAGGCGGCGGCGACGGCGCGATCCCAGTCCGGTGCGTAGATGTTCCAGTCCCAGCCCAGGCCGCGCGCGAGCATGCTCTTGGAGAGGTAGGCGTAGTTGGCCTGGCTCACCCGGGAGGTAGCGGCAAACGCGCCGAAGCGGTTGTCGCCCACGTTCCAGATTGCCTTGGCATTGAACTGGCGGGTGGTCTGGTTCTGGTTCGGCTCGGCCCACATGTCCGCGTCCTGGTGCACGCCGGACACGTACGCAGAGAAGCCGTTGATGTCGCCGGTGTCCACGCGCAGGTAGCCGCGGCGCTGGTTGTTGTCGCCGACGGTGACGCTGGCCTTGCCACCGAACTCGGTGGACGGGTCCTGCGAGAAGTACTGGATGGTGCCGCCGAGGTTGCTGGTCGAGGCAACGCCCAGCGAGCCGATGCCCTGCGACAGCTCCGCGCCGGCCAGGTTCTCGGCGATCAGCGCACGGGCGATGCTCAGGCCGTTGTAGTTGCCGTAGCTGTTGTCGCCCAGCGGGATGCCATCGAGCGTGTAGCCCAGGCGGCTCTTGTCGAAGCCGCGCAGGCTGATCGTCTGCGATTCTTCATTGGCGCCGAAGGCATCGTTGGACTGCACGGAGACGCCTGGCAGGCGGTCGAGGATCTTCTGGCCGCTGGTGCCCGGCGGCAGCACTTCCTTGTCCACGGCGGTGATGCGCTGCACCTGGCGGGTCTCGCCCTGGCCGATCACCGAAACGGTATCGAGGGTCTGCGCGCTGAGCGCGACGTTGGCAGCGGCGGTGGCGTCTACATCGGCAGCGTGGGCGTTGGCGGCGCACAGCGCGAGCGCCACCGCGATCGTCAGGGGTCGGGTAAGCATGGTCGTCCGTTACATGGGGGAAGATGACCTGCGCAATGCAGGTGCATGACCAGCATGCGAGCGGAAGATGAAAGGATCTTTACGGTGCGGGTCATCGCAGATGACTCGATGCCGTGCGCACTGGTGCACGGGGTGCACGCAGACAGTGCACGGGCCTGCCGACACACAGCGGGCACTACTCGGGGGCGAGCTGATCCATGCGGATGCGGTTGGCGAACAGCGAAAACGCGAGCATGCCGGCCAGCCCGTTGGCGCGGCTGACCCAGTGCGGGAGCCAACGCGGCGGGCGCAGGATGCCCTCTTCGAACAGCGGCGCGAAGGCGATCGCATCGGTCAGCGACATCTTGCCGGCGAACAGCCAGCGGCAGACCTGCAGGCGGTCTTCGGCCAGCATGTGGCGGAAGAAGGTATGCACTGAGACCAGCCCGCGCAGGTACACGGTGTCCTTGGTGAAGGCCGCGCCACCGCTCGGGGGCACACCGCGGAACACGCGCTGGGCAGAGGCGAAGCTCTCCTCGTTGTTCTGCCCTGCTTCGCAGAAATAGCGGAATACCTGGATGAAATCCGCCCCTTCGCGTGCCATCGCGATCGCTTCGGTGCGCAGGCTGATGCGCTTGAGCCGCTCGATGTCGATGCTGCCGGTGATCTGCTCGGCAAACGTGGCCAGCCCTTCCTGGGTCGCGGTGACCCGTGGCGAGGACAGCGCCAGGCTGGGCAGGTGCGGCTGCTCGCGGCCGTTGAGTGCGGTCAGTGAATGCACCAGCGCCTCGTGGTGGAACAGCTGGGCGCGGTCATAGGCGCTGAAGCGGGCGCTGGTACGCAGGCGGATCCGGTTCGGGCCGGCGGCCGCCTTGGAGATGAGGTCAGGATCGAGCTGGACGCTGATGATGCGCGACTCGAAGAACGCATCCAGATCGCTCTGCAACTGCAACTGCAGCGCGGTGGCCGAGACCGGCACCTGTTCTTCCGGGGCGAGCAGCTCGTGGTCCAGTTCCTGTGCGATCTGGATGAAGTGGCGGGCGGCGTCGCGGGTGCTGGGGCCGTTGCCAGGCAGCGGCTGTTCCGGTGCGCCGAACAGTTCCACCGAGTAACGATCGACCTCGGCGGTTCCCAGCGATTCAAGCAGGCCGGCGGCCTGGTCCCAGCTATGCGCCGAGCGCTGTACGTACAGGCCGATGGGATGGTCTGGATCGCATTGCGCGCTGATCGCGGCCAGCCGGTGGCGGGTCTCGGCGAAATCGAGTTTGGGATAGTCGACCTGCGGCAGCACCGGCTGGCCGCGGGCGACGCTGGCCAGGAACGGGGCCTGCAGCGCAGCTGGCCAACTGGTCAGCCCCAGCAATTTGATCCCGCCTACCGCCTCGACCAGTTGGGCATCGAGCGCGGTGTGGTGGGCAACGTCACGATCCACGGTCATTGGCGTGTCCATGAACGGACAGTAGCAAAAGATAACGGGGACGGAGGTGGTTAATCGCTCCGATTAACTCCCCCCGTCCCGGTTAAACCATCATCTCCGTCCGCCTTTTCCGCCCGGGCGCCACTGCGCGCCCTTGCCGACGTGCTTGCGCTCGATGGCCTGCTGCGCCTGGCGCACGGCCAGCTTGGCAGCGGCGGCGGCCACTTCTTCTTTCAGCTTGAAGTAGTTGAGCAGGCGCTCTTCATCCAGCGTGCCGTCCTCGATGGCCGCGCGGATCGCACAGCCCGGCTCGCGCTGGTGCGCGCAGTCGCGGAACCGGCATTGCGCTGACAGCGCCTCCACGTCCGAGAAGCCACCTTCGCTCAGGGCTTCCTCACCGGTGGGCTTGAGCTCGCGCATGCCAGGGGTGTCGATCAGGCAGGCCCCGGCCGGCAGCGGAATCAGCGCGCGGTGCGTGGTGGTATGCCGCCCGCGCGAGTCGTTGACGCGCACATCGGCGGTCTTCATCCGCTCCTCGCCGAGCAGCGTGTTGGTCAGGGTCGACTTGCCGGCGCCGGAGGAGCCGACCAGCACCACGGTCTGGCCGGCGCCCAGCCACGGCAGCAGCGCCGAGGCGCTGGCCGGGTCCTTGCCGTTGATCGCCAGCAGCGGGATGTTCTGCGCCGCCAGTTCTTCCAGCACATCCAGCGCGTCCTGGCTGTATTCGGTCTGGTCGGCCTTGGTCAGGACCACCACCGGCTGCGCGCCACCCCCGCCGACCAGCAGCAGGTAACGCTCGATCCGGCGCGGGTTGAAGTCCGCATCCAGGCCGCAGACGATGAACACCGTATCGATGTTGGCCGCGATCACCTGCTGGTGGTAATGCTCGCCGGCCGCGCCCCGCTTGATCGCGGTGCGCCGCGGGAGCAGAGCAACGATCTTGATGCCCTCCAGCAGTACCCAGTCGCCGACCGCCGCCCGCTCGTGGCTGGGGAAGCGCGGGCGCTGCCACTCCGGCGGCGACTCGGTCTTGATCGCCGCCTCCGGCGCATCGGAGACGATGTACCCGGTCCGATGCTGCTCGATCACCCGGCCGGGGCGCGCCTGCGGGAACTGCTCGAACAGGGCCTGCCAGGCCGGCAGCTCCGGGCCGCCCGGCCAGGGCCAGCCAATGGTCTGCAGGGCAAGGTAATCAGTGGGTTCGCTCATCGTGCCCATTCTAAGGGGTGTGGCGACCGGGCGTCGCCGCGGGGGACTGGCGCGGGTCAGGACGCGCGAAATTCCTTTCATCTGAAACCGCCTTGCCAGGGCGCGGAATCCGGCCGGAAACGCTTGCCCTGCAACGCAACAATTCCGCTACCATGCGGTTTCCATGCCTGAATGACGGCCCGTTCATGTCCACGCCCCCGCTGAAGCCGCTCGCCACCCGCGAGCGCCTGTCCGAAGTCCGCTACGAGATCCGGGGCGAACTGGCGCGACGAGCGCGGGAGCTGGAGGCCCAGGGCCGCAAGCTGATCAAGCTCAATATCGGCAACCCCGGCAACTTCGGCTTCCGGGCGCCCGAGCATCTGCAGCGCGCGATCGCCGATGACATGGGCCGCACCGATCCGTACACCCACCAGCAGGGCCTGCCGGAGGCGCGCGAAGCCATCGCCGCCGCCTATGCCCGCCGTGGCGCACCCGATGCGCACCCGGACCGGGTGTTCATCGGCAATGGCGTCAGCGAGTTGATCGACCTGTCGCTGCGCGCCCTGCTCAACCCGGGCGACGAAGTGCTGGTGCCCTCGCCCGACTATCCCCTGTGGTCGGCCGCGACCATCCTCAACGATGGCCGCCCGGTCTATTACCGCTGCGCGCCGGAGAACGGCTTCCAGCCCGACCCGGTCGAGATCGAGGCGCTGGTGTCCTCGCGCACCCGCGCGATCGTGCTGATCAACCCGAACAACCCCAGCGGCGCCAGCTACTCGCGTGAGCTGCTGGAGCGCATCGTCGCCATCGCAGCCAAGCACAACCTGCTGTTGATGGTCGATGAGATCTACGACCAGATCCTCTACGACGACGCGCAGTTCCATGCCGTCGCACCACTGGCGGGCGACCACCCGTGCATCACCTTCAGCGGCCTGAGCAAGGTGCATCGCGCCTGCGGCTGGCGCGTGGGCTGGGCGATGCTGTCCGGTGCGGCCGAGCGGCTGGGCGAGTTCCGTGCAGCGATGGATCTGCTCAGTGCGCTGCGCCTGTGCGCCAACGTGCCGGGCCAGTACGCCATCGATGCGGCGGTCAACGGGCCGGACACGATCTCGCCGCTGTGCGCGCCCGGTGGCCGCCTGTATGAAACCCGCCGCGCAGTGATCGAGGCCTGCAATGCCAGCGAGCACCTGTCACTGGTGGCCCCGGCCGGTGCGCTGTATGCGTTCCCGGCGGTGGTCGGTGCGGCGGCGCGCAGCTTCGACGACCATGATTTCGCGCTGGAACTGATGAACGAGGAAGGCGTGCTGGTGGTCCCGGGCTCGAGCTTCAACGTGCCCTACCGCCACCACTTCCGCGTGACCCTGCTGCCCGAGCCGGAGGTCATGCGTGATGTGTTCGCGCGCATCGATCGTGCACTGGCACGGCGTGCCGAGTCCAACACCAAGGTGGTGCCGCTCAAGCCGCGCAGCGCGGTGGCCTGATGGGCCTGCCGTACCTGGCCCTGGGCGATTCCTACACGATCGGCGAAGGCGTTGACCCCGCCGGGCGCTGGCCGATGCAGTTGGCCGCCGCCCTTCGCGATATCGGCGTGGCGGTGGACGATCCCAGGATCATCGCCACCACCGGCTGGACCACCGACGAGCTCGAGGCCGGTATCGATGCCGCTGCACCCCAGGGCACGTTCGCGTTCGTCAGCCTGTTGATCGGGGTGAATGATCAGTACCGGGGGCGCAGCGTGGATGCGTACCGCCCGCGCTTCACCGCCCTGCTGCAGCGCGCGCTGGCCTTCGCCGGGGACCGTGCCGCGCGGGTGCTGGTGCTCTCGATCCCCGACTGGGGCGTGACCCCGTATGCCGTGGCATCCGGGCGCGACCGCGTGCAGATCGGGCAGGAACTGGATGCCTACAACACGGCGGCGGCAGCGATCTGCGCCGAGCACGATGTCGCGTTTGTGGACATCACCGACCTGAGCCGCCAATGGGGTGGCGAGACCGTCATGCTGGCCGATGATGGCCTGCATCCGTCCGCCGCGATGTACGCGTTGTGGCACCAGCGCGCGTTTGAAGTAACGCGCGTGCGGTGGGCGGAGCCAAGCCGCTGAGCGAGGCCGCGCTGCCGCTGGCCAGGGAACAGGCCCGCCGGATCGCCACGGCGTTCCTGCCGGAACAGCGGTTCGGCAACCGCCGCGACTACTACTACAGCCGCGGCAAACTTGGCAGCGATCCGCTGTATCCCGGGGTGCTCGCCGCGCTGGATGATGCTCCTGCCGCGCCCTTGCTGGATATCGGCTGCGGCCTGGGCCTGCTGGCCCACGTGCTGCACCAGCACGGCAATGTGCTGGCGTATCACGGCCTGGATATCGACGCCGACAAAGTTGCCCGCGCCGAGCGTGCCAGCGCACGCGCCGCGCTGCCGCACGCCCGGTTCACCTGCGTGGATGCCAGCGCCGCCCTGCCCGCCCACCACGGCAACGTGGCGCTGCTCGACGTGTTGCAGTACCTGCCTGCCCCGGCCCAGACCCGGTTGCTGCACGGGGCCGCCGCACGCGTGGCGCCCGGTGCACGGCTGGTGATCCGCACCATGCTGGCCGACAACAGTGGCCGCGATCGCACCACGCGCATCACCGACATGCTCGCGCACCTGGTCGGCTGGATGGGCACGCGGCCACG
This sequence comes from Stenotrophomonas sp. PUT21, assembly GCF_052232875.1. NCBI lineage: Bacteria > Pseudomonadati > Pseudomonadota > Gammaproteobacteria > Lysobacterales > Lysobacteraceae > Stenotrophomonas > Stenotrophomonas sp. PUT21. Next base: position 3,234,118 of record NZ_CP197645.1, read on the forward strand.
CCACTACCCCGATGCCGGGAGCCTGCGCGCCCCTCTGGAGAGCGCCGGGCTGCAGCTGCGGATGACACCGCTTTACGGCAACACCCCGTTCAACAACTGGCTGATCGTCGGCGATCGTGCGCGCGCCGCTTGATCGACGTGGCTCGCGCCACCGGCCGCACGCGCGCATACTCGCGCCCCCTTCCGGCACGGAGCCGCCCATGCCTCGACAGACCCGTCATTCCGCGCTTGGCATCGCCGCGCTGATCGTCAGTGGCGTGGGCCTGGTGATGCTGCTGCTGAGCATGCATTACGCCCATGCGCCCGAACACGCGGCGATGCGCGAGCTGCCCTGGTCGCTGGCCGCCCTGCTGGGCAGCAGCGTCGGCCTGGCGATCCTGGCCCTGCTGCTCGGCCTGGGCAGCGTGCTGCAGCCACGCCGGCGCCGTCTGTTCGGCATCATCGCGCTGCTGGTGACACTGGGCGTGCTGATCGCCCAGCTCTCGCTCGGCGGCTGGATCCGCGACCAGTGGCATGCGTCGCATCCGCCCGCAGGCGCCGCGGCCCCGACCGCGCCCGCCCTCGCCCACTGACACCGTCTGTTCCGCCGCATCGACAAGGAACCCTGATGCACACCCCTCATTCCGGCATGGGTATTGCCGCGTTCATTACCGCCCTGTGCGGCGCCGTGTTGATGCTGGGCCTGATCGTCGTCGCCGGCATCATCGAGACCACCACACCGGGCGGCATGGAGGAGACCTCGATGTCGGCGATCCTGGTCGGTCTTGGCCTGATGGGCACCGCCCTGATGCAACTGGTGGCCTTCGGCCTGGGCGTGGCCGGTGCAGTGCAGGCAGACCGCCGCCGCGTGTTCGCCGTGCTCGGCCTGGTGTTGTCGATCAGCAGCATGCTCGGCGTGGTGCTGCTGATGATCATCGGCTCGCTGAGCTGAGCCCGGCCTGCGCCGGACCCCGGTCTGGCGTCAGTCCGGCAGCCCGGCATGCAGGCCACGCGCCTGCACCGCCTGCAGCACCGCTTCGATGATGGCCAGGGTGTGGCCATGCGCGGCGCCCTCATGCAGCAGCACGATGCTGCCGGGCCCCAGATCACGGGTGATCCGCTCGACCACTTGGCGTGGATTGCAATCCACGCCGTCGAAACCACGGGCGCTCCAGCCGACCCGGGTCAGCTGCCACTGCTTCAATGCAGAGGCAACGAACGGATTGGTCATCCCCACCACCGAGCGGTACCAGCGCGGCGGCGTGCCGGCGATCGCGGTGAGGGCCTGCTGGCACAGCGCGATTTCCTCCGCCATGGCCTGCCGCCCCAGCCGCCAGAAGCGGGTCTGCGGGTGGCGATGGCTGTGGTTGCCCAGGCTGTGCCCGCGGGCCAGCATCGCCTGCACCAGCTCCGGCCTCGCCTGCGCGCGTTCACCGACCAGGAAGAAGGTCGCCTTGGCCTCGTAACGGTCCAGCAGGTCGAGCACCGCCGGGGTGTCGGCCGACGGCCCATCATCGATGGTCAGCCAGACCTTGCGGGCCTGGCCGGGCAGACGGCTGAGCACCGGGGCATAGAAGCGGCTGTTGGGCAGGAACACCGGCACCATGAACAGCGCATGGGACGCCACCATCAGCGGCAGCCCGCAGCGCCAGCCCCAAGCGACCCAGGTCAGCACCACCAGCACCTGCGACAGCACCAGCCATGGCAGCCAGCGCCAGGGGCGCCGGGGAATGCGATACAACGTTTCCGGTACGGTCATGCCCCATGATGCCATGCCGCGTAGAATAGGCGGTTCGCATATCCGGACCCTGACCGCCATGTCCCTTGATCCCGCCCTGCGCTCGCGCATCGAATCCATTCTCAACGCCAACCGCGTCGTGCTGTTCATGAAGGGTCAGCCGAGCATGCCGCAGTGCGGTTTCTCGGCCAAGGCCGTCGGCGCCCTGCAGGACCTCGGCGTGGAGTTCGACCACGTCAACGTGCTGGCCGACGCGGAGATCCGCGAAGGCATCAAGGCCTACGGCGAGTGGCCGACCATCCCGCAGCTGTACATCGACGGCGAGCTGGTCGGTGGCAGCGACATCATCCTGCAGATGGCCGGCAACGGTGAGCTGAGCAGCGTGCTCGGCCTGGCCGCCCCGGATCGCACCCCGCCGCGCATCACCGTGACCCCGGCCGCCGTGGAAATGCTGCGTGGCGCGCTGGCCGATTCCCCGGGTGCCTCGCTGCAGCTGGGCATCGACGCGCGCTTCCAGCCGAACTTCCAGCTGGCCCCGCACGACGACAACGCGATCGCCGCCGAATCCAACGGTCTGCGCGTGCAGTTCGACCTGGCCAGCGCCCGCCGCGCCGACGGCATCACCATCGATTGGGTCGACGACATCCGTGGCAAGGGCCTGGCGATCGACAACCCGAACGCGCCCAAGGCCGTGCAGGAACTGAGCGTGCGCGATGCCGACGACCAGCTGCGTGCCGGCAGCATCACCGTGGTCGACGTGCGCCCGGCCGACGAGCGTGCGATCGCGGCGATCAACGCCCCGTTCGAGACCTTCGACGGCGACAACCGCGCCCGTCTGGAAGCCCTGCCCAAGGACACCGCGCTGGCCTTCCTGTGCCACCACGGCGGCCGCAGCGCGCAGGCCGCCGAGCAGTTCCGCGCCCTGGGCTTCACCAAGGTCTCCAACATCACCGGCGGCATCGACGCCTGGTCGAACGAGGTGGACAACGGCGTGCCGAAGTACTGATCTTCCGCGCGTCATTGGATGAAAAAACGCCGGCAATGCCGGCGTTTTTTGTTTCTGGCGCCGATGGCGTCCCTCCCTGCATGACGCGCCACCGGCTATCCGGCAAACCCACCTTCGGCCAGGTAATCCAGCTCTTCGGGGGTCGGCATCCGCCCCAGCACCGCATTACGGTGCGGGAAGCGCCCGAAGCGGCGGATGATGTCGCGGTGCAGTTCGGCGTACTGCAGGTATTCCTTGTCGCCCAGTGCATCGAACATCGCCACCGAACGCTCCTGGTCCTGCGGGTCCTCGGAGTGCTCGAACGGCAGGTAGATGAACGCCCGCAGCTTGGGCACCAGTTGCAGGTCCAGGCCTTCCTCCACCGCACGCATGGCGTAATGACGCGCCAGGCCATCGGTGGCATAGGAATGCGCCGTATCGCGGAAACAGTTGCGCGGAAACTGGTCGAGCAGGATCATCAGCGCCAGCGCACCGTCGGCGGTGCTCAGCCAATGCTCGCGGGCACGGCGCGCGGCGGCGAAATGTTCTTCCTGGAACTGCTGGCGAAACCGCGCATCGAACGCGTCATCGCGCGCGAACCACTGCTGCGGTCCGGCGTCGCGCCAGAACTCCACTACTTGTGCCGCCACGTCCATTCACTACCCCTGTGGATGGCACGCCCCAAGACGTCCATCCGTTCCATTGCCGTTACTCGTCAAAACGCAGGTGGCGGACCGACTTGCCGTTGCGCCGTATCAGCTTAAGCGCCTCGATACCGATCTGGATATGGTTCTCGACGAACTGGGAGCTGACCTTGGCATCGGAGACCTCGGTCTTCACGCCGTCGGGAATCATCGGCTGGTCGGACACCAACAGCAAGGCCCCGATCGGAATGTGGTTCGCAAAACCGGCCGCGAACAGGGTCGCCGTCTCCATGTCGATGGCCATGCAGCGCATCACCCGCAGCTTTTCCTTGAAGGCCTCGTCGTGCTCCCAGACCCGGCGGTTGGTGGTGTAGACGGTGCCGGTCCAGTAGTCGTGGCCGAGGTCGCGGACCATGGTCGAGACCGCCCGCTGCAGGGCAAAGGCCGGCAGGGCCGGGACTTCCGGGGGCAGGTAGTCGCTGGAGGTGCCCTCGCCGCGGATCGCGGCGATCGGCAGGATCAGATCGCCCAGCTGGTTCTTGCGCTTGAGCCCGCCGCACTTGCCCAGGAACAGCACGGCCTTGGGCATCACCGCCGACAGCAGGTCCATGATGATGGCCGCGTTCGGGCTGCCCATGCCGAAGTTGATCAGGGTGATGTCGTCGCTGGTGACGCTGGCCATCGGCCGGTCAGCGCCCTGGATGGGCGCCCCGGTGAGCTGGGAAAAGGTATGCAGGTAGCCACCGAAATTGGTCAGCAGGATGTGCTGCCCGAACTGCTCCAAGGGCACGCCGGTGTAACGCGGCAGCCAGTTCTCGACGATGTCCTGTTTGGTTTTCATGGAGGGAATTTCCTGCCGTCGTGTTGATGCCCCAATTTTGAGCGAGATGAACGAATACGCAAGAAAAAGGCGGCCAATGGCCGCCTTTTTCCGTTTTACCGAAAGCGCCGGATCAGAACTGCACGGACCAGCGCGCAGTGACGCTGCGGTCGCGGGCGTCGTCGCCGAAGGTGCCGTTGTAGCCCAGTTCCAGCTGGTTGCGCGGGCTCAACCAGGCCGAGAGGCCCAGCTCGGCGACCACGGCGTTGTCGGCGATCGCCGCACCGCTGACCGCGAAGCTGCTGCCGCCGGTCCAGGCCAGATCGGCGACCTGGCTGCGGTCGCCAGAGGCACGGCGGTAACCGACGCCACCGCGCAGATGCAGCCAGCTTTCCTGCTGCCAGGAGGTCTTCAGGCCCTTGTCGAAGCGCACGCCCGCGGTCGCCACGTTGGTGTGGGTGTCAGCGACCTGACCGTTCAGTGCGGCAGCGCCGCCCTGTTCGGCGAAGCCATCCACGTCCACCTCGACGCGGGCGAACTGCAGGTACGGCTCCAACCCCGCTTCGCGCCCCCCGAAGCGGTAAGCGCCTTCGATGAAGCCCTGGCGGGTGGTGGCGTCGTAGTTGGCCGACAGTGCGTCATGGTAGCCGGCAAATGTCAGCTCACGCTTGCTGCCCACGTCATGACGCGAATAGCCCAGCCCTGCGCGCAGATCGAACGCTCCCCACTGGTTGCCCACGTAGGCACCGAAATGGGTGTTGTCGATTTCCGAACGGGCGCCGCGGCCCGCCGCCTGCTTGATGTCGGTACGGCCGGTACCGACCAGGCCACCGACCTGCCAGCCACCACCGAACACATGATCGGCACCAACCAGCAGCCCGTTGCTGTTGGAATCGGTACGCGCGGCGTTGGCATCACCGTCGAGCTTGCCACTGCCACCGATCGCCTGCACCCACGCACCACCGGCAGCGTCATCGGCGGCACCCGGCGAACGCACGGCCACCGCACGGCTCAGGGCCGCGTCACGCAGGTAACGGCTGCTTTCCACCAGCGCCATCGGGGTAGCGGCATGGAGCTCACCACTCAGCGCATCCAGTGCCGCACCGACCTGGGACGGGAACAGCTGGGTCAGCGGCTTGGGCAGGCCCTGGTTGATGGCCAGACCATCGGCGCTGGTGGCTACGGCGATCTGGTTGGGCGTGACCGCAGCGCTGGCCAGTGCGTTGCCGCGGGCGACGTCGATGCGCAGCCCATTGGCGCTGTAGCCCAGGCCGAACGCCAGGAACGGCGAGAAGGCCGAGAAGTCGGTCGTGGCGAACTGGCCGTTGATGCCACCGGCGGCCTGCAGGAAGTTGAACTGCTCACCGAGGTAGTACACACCGGCTTCCGGCAATGCCTTCAGGGTGCCATCCAGCGTGGCTGTACCGCTGACGCGCAACAGATCGCTGCGGCCGCCCGGGGACAGCTCGGCCTGGTAGACGCCGGTGGCGGTCTGCACGTAATCGCCATTGATGGTCAGCGTGCCGATCGAATTGCCCGGCGCGATGATGCCTTCGACGCGAGTGCTCCCCAGCGTACCGATGCCCTTCAGGGTGCCCTCGGCGCCGACGAAGGTCGACGCGCCGTGCTGCACGCCATTGAACGACACCACGCCGCCGGTCACGTTGAGCGCAGAGCCATCCAGCACGCCCGTGCTGGAGATCAGGCTGCTACCGCCACGGCTGTTGAGCGGAGTGGAGACCAGGCTGCCATTGAGCAGGAACTGCCCACCGTGCACATCCACCGACGAAGTCAGCACGTTGACGCCGTCCAGTTCCAGCACGCCGTCGCGCACGATGGCGCCGTTGAAGCGGTTGTCGCCGCTCAGGCGCAGCCAGCCGATGCCGGACTTGGTCAGCTTGCCCGGCCCGCCGATGTCATTGGTCCAGTCGTCCCACGCATCGCCTTCCCACACCTTCAGGCCGCCGGCCTTCTGGTTCATGACCACGTCGGTATCGACGCGGAGCATGCCGTAGCCTTCAATGGCCTTGCGCAGGTCGAGCAAGCCCCAGCCGTAGACCTCATCGATGCCAGGGGCGCCGAGATCACGCGCCGTGGTCAGCATGACGTCGCGTACCTGCGCATTGTCCAGGTACGGGAATCGTTCGAACAGCAGGCCGAGCGCGCCGGTGACGTGGGGGGCGGCCATCGAGGTGCCGCTCAGCCGGCCATGGCTGTAGGTGGGCACGCGCTCCAGCACGTCGAGAACCAGGTTGCCCTCGGCGTCGACAACGAGGCCCGCATTGACCTGCGAGTCATCGCCATACACGGTCGAGTAAATCTGCGAACCCGGGGCAGCGAGGCACCAATTGGCGGCCAACCCACACTTCATGGACTGATTGCTGAGCCCAAGCGTCTGGTTGACGTTGACCACGGCCAGCCAATACGGCTCGATGTCCGCCAGGGCCCGCGGCAGCGAGGCGTACATGCCTGCGATCGGGCTTTCTTCGGGGCTGGGATTGACACCACTGTTGCCGGCGGCCCAGACCTGGATCATGCCCTTGGCACGCGAACCCTCTGCGATGGCCTGCAGGCGCTCGGCCAGGACCGGGTGGGACAGATAGAAATCCATGTCCTCGGCGGAATTCGGCTCCGTGGCCAGGCCCCAGCTGTGGTTGAGGGCACGCACGCCCTGATCGTTCAGCTGGTCGTACATATCCACGAACGCGGAGGGGTCCGGCGCCACGCCGCCGAGCGACACGACCGAATAGCCCGTCGGCGTCTGCTGCCATTCTCTTGCCGAGTTGAAGAACAACTTGGCTGCGGTCAGGTCCGCACCAAAGGCGACACCATGCATGCCGGAGCCGTTCCGATTGGCCACCATGGTGCCACCGACATGCGTACCGTGGATTTCATATTCGACACCCGCCTGCACATAGCCGCCCTTGCGGATGAGCTCGCGGATCTCCTCAGGCACATTATCGTTGAAGCCGACATAGCCGATCTGGACATCGCCACCGTCGCTGGCGAAGCAGGCACCCGGCCCTGCAATGGCAGTCGTATTGGTGCAGCGGGTGCCATCCGGCAACAGGTCGCCGATACGGATGCTGCGATGGTTCTTGCCCGCGAACTCAGGGTGATCCAGGCCGGTGCCGGAATCGAAAATACCCAACCGGATGCCTTGCCCGGTCAAGCCACGGGCATACGCATGATCGGCGTTGATCGCCCCCAGACCCCAGTCGGCCTTGAACTCGTCACTGCGCCAGCTCTCCAGGTCTCCCGGCGTGCCCAAGGACGGGGCGGTAGCGTCTGCGCGGATGGACGAGTGAGCCACCGGAGCGATTGACGCGGCGAAACTGGACGCAATCGATGCGCTCGGCAGGTCTCGGCTGAAGGCGGCGGACTGCTGGCTTCGCTGCTGCTGGAAACGCTGCAGGACATCATCGGTCGGGCTGGCAAGGGCCGGTACGGCGATGGCGGCCAGCAAGGTGCCGGTGATGGCCGAGGCCAGCAGACTGCGCGGAAGGGAGCGATACGGGGACTGAAGTTGCGGGGGCATGTAAATGTACTTCCTTGAAGTGGTTCGAGATCGACATCGATGAGGGAATTCCAAGTCCCATGCAGGACATGCGCGGAGGTGTCAGGCGCATTTCAGCCTACCCAAAAAGTTCATGAAAGATTCACAATTGTTTCTTTCAACCCTGCGTTGTCCCATTCGCTAAGACTATGCAAAAGGTCACTTGGCAAGGGACCCCGCTCCCGGATAGCGTCGAAGAATTGTGTCCATGCGGCTTGGGGGAGAACCATGCAGAAGTTGTTGAGCGTCGGCGTTGGCTTGGCGTTGATGTCGATCGTGTCCGCGCCGGCACCTGCCGCCTCGCGGTTCGTCCAGGATCCCTACCCGAGCACGTATGCGCCGATCGCCTCGGCCCCGGTGTTGATCAGCAATGCCACGGTGCTCACCGGCACCGGCGTGCGCCTGGATAATGCCGACGTGCTGCTGCAGGGCGGTCGCATCGCGGCGGTCGGCACCGGCCTGAGCGCGCCGGCCGATGCGGTCCGCGTGGACGGCCAGGGCAAGTGGGTTACCCCGGGCATCATCGATGTGCACTCGCACCTGGGCGTGTATCCCAGCCCGGGCGTCAGCGCACACAGCGACGGCAACGAGATGACCGCGCCGGTCACCGCCAACGTCTGGGCCGAGCACTCGGTGTGGCCGCAGGACCCTGGCTTTGCCGCGGCGCTGGCCGGCGGCGTGACCTCGATGCAGGTACTGCCCGGCTCGGCCAACCTGGTCGGCGGCCGCGGGGTGACGTTGAAGAACGTGCCCGCAACGACCTATCAGGCGATGAAGTTCCCCGGCGCGCCGTGGGGCCTGAAGATGGCCTGCGGCGAGAATCCCAAGCGCGTCTATGGCGGCAAGGGCACCGCGCCGGGCACGCGGATGGGCAACGTCGCCGGTTACCGCGCGGCCTTCATCGATGCCAGCGAGTACATCGCCAAGAACACCCCGAAGCAGCCGAAGAAGAAGCGCTGGTTCAGTGGCGATGACAAGGGCGACAGCGCCGGTGACAGCGGCGGCAAGCGCGATCTGAAGCTGGACACGCTGGCCGGCGCGATCCAGGGTGACATCCGCGTGCACATCCACTGCTACCGCGCCGATGAGATGGCCACGATGCTGGATCTCTCCAAGGAGTTCGGCTTCAAGATCGCCGCGTTCCACCACGCGGTGGAAGCCTACAAACTGGCCGACCGGCTCGCCGAGGAAGGCGTGTGCGGTGCGCTGTGGGCCGACTGGTGGGGCTTCAAGATGGAGGCCTTCGATGGCATCCAGGAGAACATCGCCCTGGTCGACCGCCCGGCCAACAGCTGCGCGATCGTGCATTCGGATTCGCCCGAGGGCATCCAGCGCCTGAACCAGGAAGCCGCCAAGGTGATCGCCAATGCACGCCGGGCCGGCATCGAGATCGCCCCGGAACGGGCCATGATGTGGCTGACCTCCAACGCCGCGCGCTCGCTGGGCGTGGAGAAGCAGACCGGCAGCCTGGAAGCCGGCAAGATGGGCGACGTGGTGGTCTGGAACGGCAGCCCCTTCAGTTCCTACGCACTGGCCGAAAAGGTCTATGTCGATGGCCATCAGGTCTATGACCGCCAGGACGTGAGGCGGCAGCCGCTGTCGGACTTCATGCTCGGCCAGGAGGCACGCCCATGAGCCGCCGCGTCGCGATGCGCCTGCTGCCGCGGGCACTGCTGTTGCTTGCCGGTGCCTGCGCCGCCCCCGCGTTGTTCGCGCAGGATCTGCTGATCCGCAACGCCACCGTGCACACCGCCGCCGCGCGCGGCAGCCTGGAACACAGCGATGTGCTGATCCAGGGCGGCGTGATCCGTGCCGTCGGTCCGGGCCTGTCGGCGCCGGCCGGCGTGGCCGTGGTGGAGGCCGCGGGCAAGCCGCTGACCCCGGCGTTGTTCGGCGGCATCACCGACATCGGTATCGAAGAAGTCTCCGGCGAATCGGCCACGGTCGACAGCACGCTCAAACTTGAAGGCCAGCCGCTGCGCCCGGAATTCGATGTCACCCTGGCCTTCAATCCGGATTCGGTGCTGATTCCGGTCGCACGGCTGGATGGCATCGGCTTCACCATGCTCGGGGCCAACACCGGCGGCGGCTTCATCGCCGGCCAGGGCGGCGTGATGCGGCTGGACGGCAGCGCCGATCCGGTCGGTCCGCAGGCGTTGTTCATCCGGCTTGGCGCGTCCGGTGCCGAGCTGACCGGCAACTCGCGCGCGGCGCAGTGGATGCTGCTGGAGCAGATGGTCAGCGAGGCGCGTGGCCGCGTTCCGGCCGACTCGCCGCATGCCCTGCTGACACCGGCCGGGCGTGCCACGCTGGCGCGCTACCTGGCTGGCCAGGGGCGCATCGTCGTGCAGGTCGACCGTGCCGCCGACATCCGTCAGCTGCTGCGCTGGGCCGCTCGCGAGAAGGTCAAGATCGCCATCGCCGGCGGTGCCGAGGCGTGGCGCCTGGCCCCGCAGCTGGCGCAGGCAGGCGTGCCGGTGTTCGTGGATGGGCTGGGCAACCTGCCGACCAGCTTCGACCAGCTCGGCGCGACCCTGCAGAACGCTGCACGCCTGCAGGCGGCCGGCGTGCCAGTCAGCTTCGCCCAGCGCGACGATGCCTCGCACAACGCGCGCAAGATGCGCCAGCTGGCCGGCAATGCGGTCGCCAACGGGCTGCCCTGGGGCGATGGCCTGGCCGGCCTGACCCGGGTCCCGGCACAGGCGCTGGGCGTCGGCGACCGGCTCGGCACCATCGAACCGGGCAAGCTGGCCGACCTGGTGCTGTGGGAAGGCGATCCGCTGGATGTCGGCCACTATGCCGAACAGGTCTGGCTGGGCGGCCGCGCGATGCCGATGCGCTCGCGCCAGACCGAGCTGCGCGACCGCTACCAGGGCCCGGCGTCGAGCGAACCGCGCGCATACTCGCGCTGAGTCCCTGCACAGGGCCGCTGCCTGCGGCGGCCCTGTTTCCTTCCTCACCGCTGTCGTCCTGCAACGTGAGCACCCGATCATGGCCCTGCGCTGGTACTTCGATTTCGTCTCACCGTTCGCCTACCTGCACTGGCAGCAGCTCAAGGTGATGCCGCAGTTCAAGAGCATCGTCCCGGTGCCGATCGCCTTCGGCGCGGTGCTGCATCATCTGGGCAACCTGGGCCCGGCCGAGATTCCGGCCAAGCGGGTGTTCACCTATCGTCAGGCGTTGTGGCAGGCCCGCAGCGCCGGGGTGACGCTGCGCTTTCCACCGGGCCACCCGTTCAATCCGCTGGCGGCGCTGCGCCTGTGCCTGGCCGCAGGTGCCAGCCATGAGACGGTCGAGATCCTGTTCAACTGGATCTGGCGCGATGGCCATGCCGGCGACAGTGCCGCCGCGCTCGCCCTGCCCGGCGCGATGCTGGACATCGCCGATGTCGCCGTGGCGATCAGTGAGCCGTCGGTCAAAGAGGAACTGCGGCGCAACACGGATGCCGCGCTGGCCGCCGGCGTGTTCGGGGTGCCGACGCTGGCGATCGGCAGCGAGCTGTTCTGGGGCAATGACGCCCACCCGCTGATGCTGGCGGTACTCGCCGACCCCAGCCTGCTTGAGCAGGGCGAATGGGCGCGGATCAAGGAGCTGCCGGTAGCGGTGGAACGCAGCCGCTGACCCCGATCCGGCTCCCCGGTCAGGCAAGCCGAGCCGTTTTGCGATAGCGTTCACGTTTCCGAACCTACAACCTGCCGGAGGGGCACAGGATGCGCATCGGAATCGTGGTCGACTCTGCGTGCGATCTGCCGCAGGATTTCATTGAACAACACAAGATCGTGCTGCTGCCGATCACCGTCCGCATCGGCGAGGCCGTGCTGGCCGACCATCGCGACGAACAGGCCACACTGAGTTTTCTACACGCCCATGTGGCCGAGCACGGCGCCGAGGCGGAGACCATTCCGTTCAGCGTCAACCAGATCCGGGACCTGTTCCTGGGCAAGCTGGTGATCGATTACGACCATGTCTTCTGCATGACGATCACCAAGACCCGCAGCCCGATCCACGACAACGCGATGCAGGCCAGCTTCGCGATCCTCAACGACTACAAGCCGGTGCGGCAGGCGGCAGGCTTCAACTCGCCGTTCGCGCTGCGCGTGCTCGATACCCAGAACCTGTTCGCCGCCCAGGGCGTGACCGCGGTGGAAGCGGTGCGCCTGCGCGACAGCGGTGCAAGCGTGCAGCAGATCCGCGAGCGGCTGGAGCTGCTGGCGCACAACGTGCACGGCTACATGATCACCCGCGATCTGTACTACATGCGCGCCCGCGCACGGCACAAGGGCGACCGCAGCGTGGGCCTGATCAGCGCGGCGCTGGGCAGCGCGCTGGACATCAAGCCGGTACTGCATGGCTACCGCGGCGAGACCGGCCCGGTGGCCAAGATCAAGGGCTTCGACAACGCCGTGCAGAAGCTGTTCGATTTCGTCGGGCAGCGCGTCAAGGCGGGCCTGATGACGCCAACGGTGTGCATCAGTTACGGCGGTGAGCTGGCCGACCTGCAGGCGCTGCCCGGCTACGCCACGTTGCGTGAGACCTGCCAGGCGCATGGCGTGGATGTATTCGAGGCGGTGATGAGCCTCACCGGCATGGTCAACGTGGGCAAGGGCGCGGTAACGATCGGCTTCGCCGACGGCCCCCACAGCTTCAGCGGCTGACCACACTGGTCAGCATCGCAGCGGCCATGCCACGATCCGGGCACGGCCGCCGGTTCTGCACGCGGATTGCACCGCGTCTCTGCCAGCCTTGCCGCATTCAATGGAGGTAACCATGCCAGTAAGTTATGACATCAGCCTGCCGGACCCGGCCAAGGCGCGCGGCAACGACCCGGACCTGTCCTTCCGCGCCCAAGGTGCGGCAGGGTTGGCCGAAGAGCTTCAGAATGCCCTGCGTACCACGGTCCTGTTCGACCGCTGGCGCGCCAAGCAGGACGATCCCGACGCGGTCGACCCCCAGTGGGGCGCGACTGATCCGGCCGCCACCGTGACCGGCGCGCAGGATGATCTGCGGATCAACCTCTGCGCCACCACCAGCATCGACAGCGACGTGTTCAAGCAGCGCCTGCGGATGCTGGCCGGCAGTCACTGGGAACTGCGCAACGTGCGTTGAGCGATGTTGTCCGCCCCCCTGGCAGCCGACACGCTGCCAGTGAGGGCTGCATCCGCCCCCTCATCGTGCCACCCGCCGCCCAGCGCGCGATACAGATCCACCCGGGCGATCGCGGCCGCCGCCTGGCTGCCGGCCAGCGCGGCCTGGTTGTCCAGCGCGATGCGCTGGGTGGTCAGCACGTCGAGCATGTCGATCACACCGGCCTGGTACTGACGACGCGCCGCCGCCAACGCACGCTCACTTTCCTCCACCGCCACCTGCAGCGCCTGCCCGCGCTGCTGCTCGGTACTGTAGCCGTCGATCGCATCGTCCACATCGTGCCAGGCCTGCAGCACCGTCTTCTGGAACTGCAGTCCGGCCTGACGTTCCTGTAACCGGCTCAGGGCCAGGTTCGCCTTGAGCCGGCCGCCCTGGAAGATCGGCAGGCTGATCGCCGGACCGATGCTGAAACGATGGGCGTTCCAGCCATCCAGGTCGTCGAGCTGTTTGGCCTGGAAGCCGGCATCGCCAGTGAGGGTGATGCGCGGCAGGAAGTTGGCCTTGGCCACGCCGATGCCCGCCGTCGCCGCGTGCAGGGCCGCCTCGGCGCGGCGGATGTCCGGGCGGCGCTCGACCAGGTCGCTGGGCAGGCCGGTCGCCATGCCGGGCAATGCCGGCCAATCGCGCCGTGCGCTGTCCAGTTGTGCGTCCAAGGCCTGCGGCGAGCGCCCCAGCAGCAGGGCCAATGCATTGCGCAGTTGCGATTGCCGATGCTGCAACGGCGCCACGCGCGCCTCCAGCGCTGCCACCTGAGCGGCCGCACTGGCGACCTGCAAGGTGGTGGCCACGCCCTGCTGCTGGCGGGCCAGGGTCAGCCGCTGCACGTCACGCGCGATGTGCAGATTGTCCTCGGTGATGGTCAGCAATTCCCGGGTGGCACGCAGTTGCAGGTAATCGCGGGCCGTTTCAGCCATGACTGCGGTCTGCACCGCGTGCCAGTCTTCGTTGGCGATCTGCACGCGGGCATCGGCGATCTCCACCTGCCGCCGCACGCGGCCCCACAGATCCACTTCCCAGCTCAGGCCGATACCGGCCTGGAACAGACCGTAGTCCTCGCGCCCGGCATGGCCGGACGGATCGTTCAGGCCGACCTCGCTGTTGCGCGCGCGGGTGGCGCCGACCGTCGCGCCGACGGCCGGTGCGCGGTCGGCGGCACTGATTCCGCGCAGCGCGCGGCTCTGCGCGACGCGGTTGGCGGCCAGCTGCACATCCAGGTTGGCCTGCATGGCCTGGCTCGCCAGTGCCGCCAGCAGCGGATCCTCGAAGCCGTTCCACCATGCCGCGTCATCAGCGAAGGCGGCCGAGGTGATCACGCGGCCCTCCCACTGCGCCGGCAGGCTCGCCTCGGGCCGCACGAAATCCGGGCCGAGGGTGCAGGCGGCCAGTGCGGTGCACAGCGCGCTGCCCGCCATCAGGCGCAACGTCTGCCGGATCATCATGCGCCCTCTCCCGGCAGCCCACGCGCGCCGCTGTCCAGATCCACGCGCGCCTCCACCGACATGCCCGCGCGCAGCTTGCCCGCCAGTGGCTGGCCTTCGTCGAGCACGATCTTGACCGGAATCCGCTGGACCACCTTGGTGAAGTTGCCGGTGGCGTTCTCCGGCGCGATCGCAGCGAAGGTCACGCCGGTGGCCGGGGCGATGCTGTCGATCCGGCCGTGCAGCGGCTGGCCGGGGAACACATCGACCTGCACGTCCACGCGCTGTCCCGCGTGCATCCGGGTCATCTGCGTTTCCTGGAAGTTGGCGACGACGAACGCCTGTTGCAGCGGCACCACCGCGAGCACGGGCGTGCCCGGGGTGAGGTAAGCGCCCACGCGCACCGCGCGGCGCCCGACCATGCCATCGATCGGCGCGCGCAGCTCGGTGTGCGACAGATCCAGTTCGGCACGGGCCTGTGCGGCTTCGGCCCGCTGAACGGCGGCCTGCGCGGACTGCACACTGGCGGTCAGCAGCGCAGTGCGTTGACGCGCATTGAGTACGGCAGCGGTGCCCTGCTGCAGATGCGCACTGGCCACCGACTGGCGCGACTGGGCCTGCTGGGCGTTCTGCACGGTGCCCGCACCATCACTGGCCAACGCCTGATAGCGGCGTTGATCGGCCTGGGCGAGACTGAGCTCGGCGCGACTGACATCCACGCTGGCCTGGGCCTGATCGATCACCGATCCCTGCTGCGCCAGCGCAGCCTGTGCGTTGACCAGTTGCGCCTGCGCATTGGCGAGATCGGCACGCGCGGCTGCCAGCGCTACCTGGTAGTCGCGGTCATCGATGCGCGCGAGCACATCGCCCGCCTTGACCGTCTGGTTGTCCTGTACGCGGACCTCGCTGACGAAGCCGGCGACCTTCGGCGCGACCACGGTGAAGTCCGCAGTGACATAGGCGTTGTTGGTGGATTGGTGGCGGCCGTCGCGCAGCAGCCACCAGGCACCGCCGGCGAGCAGCAGCAGGCCGGCAGCGATGACGAAGGGAACGGAGTTGCGATGCAGGGACACAGGGAGTTCCTTGAATTCAAGCCACGGCACGTGGCGGATAGATGCGTGTGGGCAGCCACGGAATCAGCGCGATCAGCGCCACCGCCACCCACGCGACGAGGAGATAGAGGTCGGCCGAGGTCAGCGCGACCACCTGCGCATGCAGGCGTGCGCCCAGCCCTGGCGCAGCGGTGGCATCAAGCCAGGTCGCGTTGCCGAGCCGATCGACCAGCACGGTCGAATGCAGGTGGCTGCGCGCGGTGGTGACTGCTTCCAGCACGCCACCGGCGAGGACCGCGGCAAAGCCCTTGACCGTGTTGAACCAGGCCGAGGCGAACGGACCATCGGTGGGCGCCAGCGTCGCGGTGGCCAGCAGCAGCAACGGCAGCACCGCCATCGGCTGGGCGATGATCTGGATCACCTGCAGCCACAGGAAATTGTCGCGATGCCACTCGGTGGTCAGCTGTGCGCCCAGGCCGCAGGCCAGGGCCAGCAGGGCCAGGCCGATGGCCTGCACCCAGCGGCTGTCCACCCGGCGCTGATTGAGCAGGGTCGCCACCAGCGGCAATGCGATCAGCTGCGGCAGCGCGACCCACAGCAGCATCGGCGCGGTCTGCAGCGGTCGGTAGCCCTGCACTTTGGCGAGGAAGCTGGACGGAATCATGATCACCGCCAGCAGCACGAACAGCACGCCGCCCAGCGTGATCAGCGCGTAGGTCAGATTGCGGTTGGCCAGCAACTGCAGCTTGAAGAACGGCAGCGGGTGCGACCATTCGTTGTAGAGGAACAACGCCAGCAGCCCGGTACCGCCGCCGAGCAGCAGACAGATCAGTGGCGAGGCGAACCAGTCCAGCCGCGGTCCCTGCACCAGCCCGATCACCAGCATCACCAGCGCTGGAAACCCCAGTGCCAGGCCGACGCCGTTGAACTGCGCGAACCGTTCCAGCCGCAGTGGATCCTGTGGCAGCCCCCAGGCCACCATGCCGACGGCGGCCAAGCACCACGGCACGATCTGCCAGAACGCCCACTGCCAGCCCACGAACTCCACCCACAGGGCCGCCATCGGGGTGCCCAGGCTCGGCCCGAAGGTCGCGGTCAGTGCGTAGCCGGCCAGGCCGTACAACTTGATGCCCGGCGGCAGGAAACGCAGTGCCACGCTCATCAGAAGCGGCGGCAGCGCGCCACCGGCCAGCCCCTGCAGCGCACGCAGGATCAGGAACGAAGGCAGGTCCGGCGCGAACGGACACAGCACGCCCAGCACCATGAAGGCACCGATCATCACCATCGCAAAGCGGCGCAGGGAGAAGGTCACCGCACACCACGGCGCGAACGCCATCGCACTGACCGACATCGCCGTATACAGCGCGATGATCCAGCTGCCCTGATCGACGCTGAAGCCCATCGCGCCGCGGATGTCGGCCAGCGCTACCTTGGTGACGTTTTCGTTGATGCCGGAGATCAGCACGGCCAACAGCACGCCGCACAGGCCAACCGCAAGGCGCAGGCCGAATGCCGCCTGCGCGGCAGGTGCGGCAGGTGCAGCGGTCGCCGCCGGCAAGGTTGCGGCGACAGCTGTCATCGGACACCGCCAGAGTGCGGGGGGTGCAGCGGGAACAACACGGACATGGGTCCACTCCACGACGGGGAGCGGCAGTCTAGGCAGCGCCGATGCTGCGAAAAATGCTGCGTCGGCCATCGCTGGCGTGCATCCCACGCACGCCTCGCCGATCACCGTGCAAGCGGGCGTGGCCGCGGCGCGTCAGGCCTGCGTGGACTCCGCGTCGCACATCGCCTTGATGCTGCGGCGCAGCCAGCGATGCGCCAGATCGCTGTCCAGGCGGGGATGCCATGCCTGCACGACAATCGCGCTGCGGACCGGAATCGGCAGCTCGAACAGGCGCAGCGGAACGCCGAGGCGTTCCAGCCGGCCCAGCATCACGCTGGGCATCTGCGGCAGGATCAGGTCCGAATCGGCTGCGGCGAAGATCGCCGAATGGAACGTCGGCATGATCTGCGCGACCCGCCGGCTCAGGCCCAGCACCTCCAGATCCTCGTCGATCGGGCCATACCAGCGGCCACGACGCGACACGGCGATGTGGTCGAAGGCCACGAAGCGCTCGGCGGTGATCTCTTCGGCGAAGATCGGGTGGGCCTCATGCGCGGCACCGAAGAACGAGGTACTGAACAGATTCTGCACCTTGGTATCGGCACTGAGTTTGCCGGCAGCGCTGATGTGCAGATCGATCCGCCCCTGCTCCATCGCATCGTCGTCCCCATCGCCCTCGGGGACGAAGCGCAGCACCGAACACGACGCCTGTGCCTTGAACAGCTCACGCATGCGGCCACCGTAGGTGCCGACGAACACATCGTTGGCCCGGATGCTGAAGGTGCGCTCCAGCGTCATCATGTCGACCTCGCGGCCGGCGTTGAACACCAGATGTGCCTGCTCGATCACCCCGCGTACCTGCTCGCGCAGCTGCAGCGCGCGCGGGGTCGGGGCCAGGCCGCGGCCCGCCCGGACCAGCACCGGGTCACCGATCGCCTCGCGGATGCGGCCCAGGGTGCGGCTCATCGCCGGGGCACTGAGATTCATCCGCCGTGCCGCGCCCACGACACTGCCCTCCTCGATCAGGGCATCCAGGGCAATGAGCAGATTCAGATCGGGCATGGTCACGGCAGTATCACCTTCAACGTGTGGCGGTGACTTTACTGCAATCCAAACTCCCTATTCGTGCGTTATACGCACTGCTCGCCTGCGGCGCACGGCATGGGTCCAGCGCAGGCAGTGGGCGACCCTAGCAACCCTTCTTCCGAGAATGCCGATGTTCACCAAGATTCTAGTGGCCCTCGATGGCGGCCCGCAGCACGCACAGGTCCTGGCGCTGGCCGGATCGCTGGCCGGCCCTGCCTCGCGCCTGCACCTGCTGTGCGTGCTGGATCCCGCCTTCGCGCTGGCCGATGACGCACCGCGTGCCGACCATGCCGAATACCCGGCCGCCGATGATCAGGTCCACCAGGCCGAGCGTCTGCTGGCCACCGCGCTGGGCAGCCTGCGCGAGCGCGGCATCGATGGCCTCGGGCATCACCCGGCCGGCGAACCGGCCCAGGTGATCTGCGACTACGCCCGCCAGCACGGCTGCGACCTGATCGTCATCGGCCACCGCCACCTGTCGCGGATGGAACGCCTGCTGGACCGCTCGGTCGGGCAATGGACGGTGGACCATGCGCCCTGCCCGGTGCTGGTGGAAGTGCGCGGCGGCGATGCCTGAGCGCGTGCCACCCTGCCGGGCAGCTGCCCAGCGGATGGTCGACCGGTGCGCTCAGCCGTACAGCGCCTTGGCGTGATGCGCAATGTGCTCGCCGATGAAGCTGCTGATGAAGTAATAGCTGTGGTCGTAACCGGGCTGCAGGCGCAGGGTCAGCGGGTGCCCGGCCGCGGTGCAGGCCGCCTGCAGCCACTGCGGCTGCAGCTGGTTGTCGAGGAACTCATCGCCACCGCCCTGGTCGACCAGCAACGGCAGCCGCTCGGCGGCACCGGCAACCAGCTCGCTGGCATCCCACGCCGCCCAGCTGGCGCGGTCCTCACCCAGATAAGCGGTGAAGGCCTTCTGGCCCCACGGCACGCGCGTCGGTGCGACGATCGGCGAGAACGCCGAGACGCTCCTGTAGCGACCGGGATTCTTCAACGCGATCACCAGTGCCCCATGGCCGCCCATCGAGTGGCCACTGATGCTGCGCGCGCCCGTCGTCGGGAAATGCGCCTCGATCCATGCCGGCAGTTCCTCCACCACATAGTCGTACATGCGGTAGTGCGCCGCCCACGGCTGCTCGGTGGCATTGAGATAGAAACCGGCGCCCTTGCCCAGGTCGTAGCCTTCGGCATCGGGGACGTCATCGCCGCGTGGGCTGGTGTCGGGCGCGACCAGGATCACGCCATGCTCGGCGGCGTAGCGCTGCGCACCCGCCTTGGTGATGAAGTTCTGCTCGTTGCAGGTCAGCCCACTGAGCCAGTACAGCACCGGCAGCTTCTGCGTGGCGGCCTGCGGCGGCAGATACACGGCGACGTTCATGTCGCAGCCCAGTACCTGCGAAGTGTGGCGGTACACGTCCTGCCAGCCGCCGGACGCGGCGCGATGTTCAATGCGTTCCATGGGGATTCTCCGTAGGGGCGACGCGGATCACGCGCCGCCCGCAGTGACTCAGAAATGCACGACCGAGCGGATCGACTTGCCTTCGTGCATCAGGTCGAACGCGTCGTTGATCTCGTCCAGGCCCATCGTGTGGGTCACGAACGGCGCCAGTTCGATATCGCCCTTCATGGCGTCTTCGACCATGCCCGGCAGCTGGCTGCGACCCTTGACGCCACCGAAGGCGGTGCCCTTCCACGAGCGGCCGGTGACCAGCTGGAACGGACGGGTCGAGATTTCCTGGCCCGAACCGGCGACACCGATCACGACCGACTGGCCCCAGCCACGGTGTGCGCATTCCAGCGCCGCGCGCATCACGTTGACGTTGCCGATGCACTCGAACGTGTGGTCCACGCCCCAGGTGGTCATCTCCACGATGACCTGCTGGATCGGCTTGTCATGGTCCTTCGGGTTGATGCAGTCGGTCGCACCGAACTGCTTGGCCAGGTCGAACTTGGACGGGTTGGTATCGATGGCGAAGATGCGGCCGGCCTTGGCCTGGCGCGCACCCTGGATCACCGCCAGGCCGATGCCGCCCAGCCCGAATACCGCCACCGAATCGCCCTCCTGCACCTTGGCGGTGTTGTGCACCGCGCCGATGCCGGTGGTCACGCCGCAGCCGAGCAGGCACACGTGCTCCGGGTTGGCGTCCGGGTTGATCTTGGCCAGCGAGACGTCGGCCACCACGGTGTACTCGCTGAAGGTCGAGCAGCCCATGTAGTGGTAGATCGGCTCGCCGTTGTAGCT
Organism: Stenotrophomonas sp. PUT21; assembly: GCF_052232875.1. Taxonomy (NCBI): domain Bacteria; kingdom Pseudomonadati; phylum Pseudomonadota; class Gammaproteobacteria; order Lysobacterales; family Lysobacteraceae; genus Stenotrophomonas; species Stenotrophomonas sp. PUT21. Next base: position 3,254,389 of record NZ_CP197645.1, read on the forward strand.
GAAGCGGGTGGTGCCATCGGGCATCACGCCCTTGCCCTGGGTGGCACGCACGGCCACGCACAGATTGGTCTTTCCGCTCTTGCAGAACAGACACTCACCACATTCGGCGGTGTACAGCGGGATCACGTGGTCGCCCGGCTTGACGCTGGTGACGCCCTCGCCCACTTCCACCACGATGCCCGCGCCTTCATGACCAAGCACGGCCGGGAACAGACCTTCCGGATCATCACCGGACAGCGTGAACGCATCGGTGTGGCAGACACCGGTGTGGGTGATCTTGACCAGCACTTCGCCCTTCTGCGGCGGCGCGACATCGATCTCGACGATCTTCAACGGTTCGCCAGCGGCGAAGGCAACGGCAGCACGGGATTTCATGGGGAACACTCCAAGGCAGGGAACAAGGATCGGCAGCGCGCGGTCGCCCGCGCACTTATTTGAGGTAGGAACGGATGAGCATGCTCATCTCGCGCACGCGCTCATCGCGCTGCGCATCGGATTGGGCGGGCTGCCCGAACTCTTCGCGCAGATGCGCCTCCATCACTTCGGACATCAGCCCGTTGACGGCACCGCGGATCGCGGCGATCTGCTGCAGCACCGGGGCGCATTCGGCCCCGGCTTCCAGCGCGCGGTCCAGCGCATCGCACTGGCCACGGATCCGACGGACCCGGGCGAGGACGCGCTTTTTTTCCTGCGGGGAATGGGGCATCGGTTGAGACCGGTTAACTATACTGGGGGTGAGTATACAGCAGCGGGGAATCCAGGTCATTGACAGGCCCCCGGCACGCAAGAACAATCAAACCAGGCCGCCGCATGCATCCGCCAGCGTCACGGACATCGCTTCCCCCCTTGCAGACGGACCTTCCGATGCCAACGCTACGCGCAGTGCTCCCCCCTCTCTGCTTTCTCGCCGGCGGTGCGTTTCTGCTTCGCGGCGTAAGCGTGCTGTCATCGCAGCTGGATGATGCGGCCGGACAGACTTCGGCGTATGCCGACGGATATGCAGCCGGACAGGCGGCTGCCGGGCTGCTGCTGGTAACGGCGGCCATGGGTTTGATCTTGCTGGGATGGCGCAGGCTGCGCCACTGACCCCTCGGGCACGACATCCCGCGCATCGCGCAGGGATGTCGCCGGCACGCCGCCTTCCTCAGCGCTGCTGGGCCCTGCGGTCGTTCCGCCAAGCCAGCAACAGCCGGATCACCAGCAGGGCGGCAAACGCCACCACGACCCCCTTGATCAAGGGCACCGATGCCTCTCCGGCCCGTGGCCAAAACGCAAGCCACACGAAGGCGGCGGCCAGCCCGGTATAGGCCAGCAACAGCAGCCATTTGGCGACACGCCGGGAGAATGGCAGCGCCACGGCGGGCGCTGCCGCCAGCAGACCGGCAGCCACGATGACCGCCCAACCGGCGCCGGTCATCATGGCGAGGGTCACTGCCACGCAGACCAGCACCAGGGCGCCGATGGCGACGAAGTAGGCCGTCACCCAGGAAATGAGCAGGTTGAACAGATGTCGAGAATGCATCCCTTCCACGTCGTGTCTCCTTTTGGTCATACCGCGATGTGATCGTTGCAGGGCCAGCGAGACCTCCGCTCGCAGGAATCAGCCTACCCAACCCGGCGGCGTGCCGCCAGTGCAGGCGCTTTCCAGCGAATTACCCCCGCAACAGATCAATGAACGCCCGCAGCGCCGAGGACATCTGCCGCTGCCGCGGGTAATACACCGCAAAGCCCGCGAACGGCTCGCTCCAGTCCTCCAGCACCGCGACCAACCGGCCGTCGTCCAGATACGGGCGCGCGGAATCTTCCAGCACGTAGGCCAGCCCCAACCCGTCGACCACCGCCTGCAGGATCGTGTTCTGATCACCCAACGTGAGGCGCCCGGGCACGTCGATCTCCAGCGCCTGGCCATCGCGTTCGAACTGCCACTTGTAAAGATGGCCGCTGGCGAAGCGGAAGCGTACGCACTCATGCTGGATCAGATCGCGCGGATGCTGCGGTATCTCGCGCCCCTCCAGATACGACGGTGCCCCCACGATCAACCCACGCAGTGCGGGCCCCAGCGGCACCGCAACCATGTCTTCGGGTACCGATTCGTGCAGGCGCACACCGGCGTCGTAGCCACCGGCCACGATATCGACCAGACCGTCGTCCTGGGCCAGTTCCAGGCGCACATCCGGGTGGGCCAGCAGGAACTTCGCCAGGCGCGGGCCCAGCTGGGTCTGGACGGCGGCGCGGGTGGCGTTGATCCGCAGCAGGCCGGCGGGCGCGGCACGGAAGTGATTCATCTCTTCCAGCGCGTCATGCACCTGCCCCAGCGCGGGCTGCAGCCGTTCCAACAGGCGCTGGCCGGCTTCGGTAAGGGCGACGCTACGGGTGGTGCGGTGGAACAACCCCACGCCCAGGCGCTCTTCGAGTGCGCGGATCGCATAGCTGACCGCCGAGGTGGACAGCGCTAGCTCCGCACCGGCCTTGCGGAAGCTGCGGTGGCGGGCCACGGCGGCGAAGGCGGCCAGATGGGTCAGGTTGTCAGTCGCCATGATTATCCCGTTTCACTTGATGAATCATGCCGATATCCTGACTTTTTGTGCACGGGATCGGGGCGTATTGTAAAGCGCCTTTCTACAAACCTGCCAAGGATTCCCCATGTCCCTCGCCCATGGTTATGCGGTGCACGACCAGACCGCGCCGCTGGTGCCGTTCTCTTTCGAACGCCGCCCGGCTGGTCCCGATGACGTGCGCATCGAGATTCTCTTCAGTGGCATCTGCCACTCCGATCTGCACCAGGCCCGCGACGACTGGGGTGGCTCCAAGTTCCCGATGGTGCCCGGCCACGAGATCATCGGCCGCGTGACCGAGGTCGGTGCCAACGTCACCCGCTTCAAGATCGGCGATTTCGCCGGCGTCGGCTGCATGGTCGATTCCTGCCGCCACTGCGCGGCCTGCGATGAAGATCTGGAGCAGTACTGCGAGAAGGGCGCGACCTTCACCTACAACAGCACCGAGCGCGAGAGCGGCCAGCCGACCTTCGGCGGCTACTCCGACCACATCGTGGTCGAGCAGCGCTTCGTGGTGAAAGTGTCCGACACGCTGGACCTCAAGGCCGCCGCGCCGCTGCTGTGCGCCGGCATCACCACCTACTCGCCGCTGCGCCATTGGAAGGTCGGCCCCGGCCAGAAGGTCGGCGTCATCGGCCTGGGCGGGCTGGGCCACATGGGCGTGAAGTTCGCCAAGGCGATGGGCGCCACCGTGGTGATGATCACCACCACCCCGGAGAAGGGCGCCGATGCCAAGCGTCTGGGCGCCGATGAAGTGCTGGTCTCGCGCGACCCGGCGCAGATGAAGGCGCATGCCGGCAGCTTCGATTTCCTGCTCAACACCATTCCGGTCAGCCACGACACCAACCCGTACATGTCCCTGCTCAAGCGCGATGCGACGATGTGCCTGGTCGGCGTGTTGACCGAGCTGGAGCCGCCGTTGATGGGCGCTGCGATGATGTTCGGACGCAAGCACATCACCGGCTCGGCGATCGGCGGCATGGCCGAAACGCAGGAGATGATGGACTTCTGTGCCGAGCACAACATCGTCAGCGATGTGGAAGTGATCGATATCAAGACCGTCAACGAGGCTTGGGAGCGCATGGCCAGGAACGATGTGCGCTACCGCTTCGTGATCGACATGGGCACGCTGGAAAAGGCGGCCTGATTCCGGCGCAGCCACACATGAAAAACCCCGGCAATGCCGGGGTTTTTTTGTTGCCGATGCGTACGCGGATCAGTACGCGAATTCCTTGAACACCGGATCGATGTTGCCGTTCCATTCGCCGTGGAACAGCGCCAGTTTGCGGTCGGCCGGGGTCAACCCGGAATCGACGATCTCCTGCAGCACCTCCAGGAACTTGCTTTCGTCCTGACCGTCGGCGTTGCGCGCGGCGCGGCGCTTGAGGCCGGCCACGGCGATCTTCAGCGCCTCGCGCGACAGGTCCAGCACGGTGCCGTTGCGGAACGGCAGCTTCAGCCCATGGCGCGGCACGCCATCACGCAGGACATTGCGCTCGACCAGACTGAAATCACGCACCAGGTCCCACGCGGCATCCAGCGCGGCATCGTCGTACAGCAGGCCCACCCAGAACGCGGGCAGCGCGCACAGGCGGCTCCACGGACCGGCGTCGGCCCCGCGCATTTCCAGGTACTTCTTCAACCGCACCTCGGGGAAGGCGGTGGTCATGTGGTCCGACCAGTCGCGCAGCGTGGGCAGCTGGCCCGGCAGCACCGGCAGCTTGCCGACCATGAAATCGCGGAAGCTCTGGCCGCTGGCATCGTGGTACTTGCCATCACGGTAGGAGAAGTACATCGGCACATCGAGCAGGTAGTCCACGTAACGCTCGTAACCGAAGCCGTCCTCGAACACGAAGTCGAGCATGCCGGTGCGGTCGTTGTCGGTATCGGTCCAGATATGCGAGCGGTAGCTCTGGTAGCCGTTCGGCGCGCCTTCGGTGAACGGCGAATCGGCGAACAGCGCCGTGGCGATCGGCTGCAGCGCCAGCGACACCCGGAACTTCTTCACCATGTCCGCTTCGGTGGCGTAATCCAGGTTGACCTGCACCGTGCAGGTGCGGGTCATCATGTCCAGGCCGAGCGTGCCGACCTTGGGCATGTACTCGCGCATGATCTTGTAGCGGCCCTTGGGCATCCACGGCATTTCATCGCGGGTCCACTTCGGCTGGAAGCCCATGCCGAGGAAGCCCAGCTGCAGCTCGCCGGCCACCTGGGCCACCTCGTTGAGGTGGGTGCCGGTTTCCACGCAGGTCTGGTGGATGGTCTCCAACGCCGCGCCGGACAATTCCAGCTGGCCGGCCGGCTCCAGCGTCACCGAGGCGTTGTCGCGCAGCAGTGCGATGGTGCGGCCGTCTTCCTGCACCGGATCCCAGCCGAAGCGGGTCAGGCCGTTGAGCAGCGCTTCGATGCCGCGGTCGCCATCGAAGGTGGGCGGGCGCAGATCGTCCAGGCGGAAGCCGAACTTCTCATGCTCGGTGCCGATGCGCCACTGCGCCTTGGGCTTTTCCCCGGAGGCCAACGTGGCGACCAGTTCATTACGGTCGGTGATCGGCGTCTCGGCGACGTGGCTGGGGCTCGACAAGGGGAGGCTCGCAGAATTCTGGTCAGGGCGGGGATGTGGGGTTCACGCCCCCGCATCGCAAGGGCGCACTATATCGTGGCGTCCCCTGCCGTCGTGTCACCGTGACGGTTTTCAGCATCCTACTGGCATGGGCTTGACGCTGCGCCGCCCCCGCCGCGGCTGCGAGTCATTCCGCCGCTGGCGGTCGCGAGCCCCTAAACTGAGTCAATGAGTCGATCCCGACATCCGGAAGTCCATCGCTCCGACCGCGTCGGTTGGCTGCGCGCCGCCGTGCTTGGCGCCAATGACGGCATCGTCTCGGTGGCCGGCCTGGTGGTCGGCATCGCCGCCAGCGGCGCCTCCGCCTCGACCATCCTGGCCACCGGCATCGCCGGGACCGTGGCCGGCGCGATGTCGATGGCGGCAGGTGAATATGTCTCGGTGCAGTCCCAGGCCGACACCGAGCTGGCCGACCTGGCGGTGGAAAAGCGCGAACTGCACGACGACCCACACAGCGAACTGGAGGAGCTGGCGGCCATCTACCGGCACCGCGGGCTGACTCCCGAACTGGCGCATGAGGTCGCCACCCAGCTCACCGCGCACGACGCGCTCGGCGCGCATGCCCGCGATGAGCTGGGTATCACCGAGGAACTGCGCGCGCGCCCGATGCAGGCCGCGATGGCCTCGGCCGGCGCCTTCGTCAGTGGTGCGGCATTGCCGGTACTGACCGCCCTGCTTGCGCCACATGCGCTGGTCGGCCAGGCGACCACCGTGGTAACGCTGCTCGGGCTGTGCCTGACCGGCACCCTGGCCGCGCATGCCGGCGGCGCTTCGCGTCTGCGCGGCGCGTTGCGCGTCACCTTCTGGGGTGCGCTCGCGATGGCCGCCGCCGCGCTGGTCGGCCAACTGTTCAACGTGGCAGGCTGAGCGATGTCCACACCGATCGATACGACGACGTCCTTGCTGGCGACCATGGCCAGCCTGGCCGACTGCCAGCGCGCGGACGGCTACGCCTGCATCACCGCGCGCCGCGAGCATGGCGCCTCCTCGGTGGAGATCCCGCAGCCGCAGTTCGCGATCCTGCTGCAGGGGCGCAAGCAGGTGCGTACCGCGCAGCAGTCGCTGGAATTCGCACCCGGTGATCTGTTTCTGATCACGCGCCGCTGCCGCATCGATGTGGTGAACATCCCCGATCCGCACAGCGGGGTGTACCTCAGTGCGATCGTGCCGATGTGCGCCGAAGCGCTCACCGCTGCCCGGGCGCTGTGGAACGAGCCCTTGCCCGAAGCCGGTGATGCACTGGCACGGCTGCCACTGGCCGAGCATGGTGCGACCCTGCTGCAGTGGCGGCAGGCACTGGAACACGGCCACTACACCGAAGCACGCTTGGCCCTGGCATCGCTGGCCGTTGCGTTCTGCCGGCGCGGGCATGGCAGCCTGCTGATTCCACCCGAGCCCAGCGTGGGTGATCGCATCCGCGATCTGATCGCCGCCCAGCCCGAGCGCGATTGGCAGTCACGCGATTTCGAAGCGCAGCTCGGGCTCAGCGGTGCGACCCTGCGGCGCCGGTTGGCCAGCGAGCACTCCAGCGTGCGCGAGCTGATCACCGATGCGCGGCTGGCACATGCCATGAGCCTGCTCTACACCACCCGGCTGCCCTTGAAGACCGTGGCCGCGCGCGTGGGCTACCGCTCGCTGGGCAGCTTCAACAAGCGCTTCGCTGAACGGTACGGGTTGGAACCGGCGGCGATCGGCAACAGCTGAGCGCGAGCGGATCGCGCGGCATTCTGAGCGGAACGCAGCCGACCCGGCGCGCAGCATGGGGACACCGCGGCGCTGCCGCCCTGTCCGGAACCTGCCATGCCCTTCCCCCGCGTTCGCACGCTCGCCGCCGCCGTGTTGCTGGCCGTTGTCGCCAGCCCCGCCTGGGCCACCACCACGCATACCCCGCGCGAGCAGGTGCCCGGCGTGTATCACCAGACCATCGGCACGCTGCAGGTCACGGCGCTGTTCGACGGCACGGTCGCACTGGGCCGGCAGGAACTGGTCGGGATCGCCCCCGGCGCGGTCACCCGCCTGCTCGATCACCGCTATGTCCCCGAGGACGGCAAGGGCCTGCAGACCGCGGTCAATGCCTACCTGGTGCAGCAGGGCGATCACCTGACCCTGGTCGATACCGGCACCGCGCAGTGCTTCGGCCCCGGCCTGGGCCAAGTGCTGGGCAACCTGCGCAAGGCCGGCTACGACCCGGCCGAGGTGGATGATGTCGTGCTCACCCACGCTCACCCAGACCACCTGTGTGGCCTGCTGGATGCGCAGGAGAAGATCGCCTATCCGAATGCCACGGTGTGGCTGTCGGCCGCGGACGCGGCGTACTGGCTGGATCCGGCCAGCGAGGCAACCGCGCCGCAGGGGGTGCGTTTCGCTTTCGCCCTGGCGCGCAAGGCGGTGGCGCCCTATGAGGCAGGCGGACAGCTCAAGCGCTTCGCGCCCGGCGACACGTTGCCGACCGGCATCACCGCCTTGGACAGCCACGGCCATACGGTTGGCCATGTGTCTTACCGGATCGATGGCGGCAGCGGCCAGCAGTTGCTGGTATGGGGCGACATCGTGCATTTCCATGCGGTGCAGTTCGCCCAGCCGCAGGCGTCCTATGAAGCGGACAGCGACCGCACGGCCGCGATCGCCAGCCGGCGCCGGATGATGGCGCAGGCCGCGGATCAGGGCTGGTGGGTCGCAGGCGCACACCTGCCGTTCCCGGGGTTGGGACATGTGCGTCGCGACGGTGAGGCATTCGCCTGGGTGCCCGGCGAATTCGCACCGTTGCCGGCGAAGTAACGGGACACGTTCGCGCCGCGCGGCCCGTTGGACCGCGGCAGCGCCCGGATCAGACCGCTTCGGGCGCCGGCTTGTTCAGGCCCAGCCAGCCGCCGATGATGCCGCGGGCTTCATCCACGCCCTGGCGGGCGGGGCCGGAGAAGGTCTGCACGCTGACGGTGTCGCCGAACGAGGAATGCAGTTCCTTGCGCACCTTCTGCAGGGCGATGCCCTGCTGGCCACGGCCCAGCTTGTCGGCCTTGGTCAGCAGCGCATGCGCGGGCAGGCCGCGCTGCACCGCATAGGCCAGCATCTGGCGATCGTAGTCCTTCAGCGGGTGACGGATGTCCATCACCACCACCAGACCACGCAGGGCCTCGCGGGTACGGAAGTACTGGTCGATGAAGGCCTGCCAGTGCGCCTGCAGGTCCAGCGGGACCTTGGCGTAGCCGTAACCGGGCAGATCGACCAGCTTGGCCTCCGGGGTGACTTCGAAGAACACCAGCTGCTGGGTGCGGCCGGGGGTCTTGGAGACCCGGGCCAGGCTGTTCTGGCGGGTCAGGGCGTTGAGGGCACTGGACTTGCCGGCGTTGGAGCGACCGGCAAAGGCGACTTCCGCGCCCACGTCTTCCGGCAATTGCCGGGTGTTGTGGGCCGAAAGCAGGTATTGGGCGCGTTCGAGGAGCAATGACATGGGCATAGGATCGCATGTCCGGGGCCCCTCCGCGCTGTCTGTGCTCGGTTTTGCTGCACCCTGCGTTGACCGTGGCGTGAAACGGCGTTGATAATCGGGCGATCCCCGTGGTTGCGGTCCCGCAACCGCCAGGCCGGTCCACACGGAGCTTCCGCATGCGCCATGCTCGCGTTCTTGCCGTTTCCGCACTTGCTGTCTCGCTGCTCGCCGCCGTTGCCGTTGCCCAGACCTCGATCACCCCGTTGCCGGACAACGGGCCGATCAAGACCGCCTCGCTGGAGGTCGATTTCAGCAAAACCACCTGGGGCGATCCCAAGGCCGGGCAGACCAAGGCCGCGGCGTGCGCTGCCTGCCATTCGGCCGACGGCAACTCGACGGTGGAGATGTACCCGAGCATCGCCGGCCAGAGCGAGCGCTACAGCGCCCAGCAGATGGCCCTGATCGCCAATGGCCAGCGTACCTCCGGGGCCTCGGCGGCGATGGTGCCGTTCGTGCAGGACCTCACCCCGCAGGACATGCGCGACATCGGCGCCTACTTCGCCACACAGAAGGCCACCGCCGGCATCGCCGACGACGGCGCGGTGACCGAGGGCCCGTACGCCGGCAAAAAGTTCTACGAGATCGGCCAGCAGCTGTATCGCGGCGGCGATGCCGAGCGCGGCATCCCCGCCTGCATGGCCTGCCATGGGCCGACCGGTGCCGGCAACCCGGGCCCGGCTTACCCGCATATCAGTGGCCAGCACTCGGCCTATGTCGCACGGCGGCTGCAGGAGTACCAGGCCGGTACCACCCAGGAAACCGACAAGGCCCACTTCCAGATCATGGCCACGATCGCCAAGTCGCTGACCGAGCAGGAGATCCAGGCCCTGGCCAGCTACCTGCAGGGGCTGCACAACCGGGCCGATGACGTCGCTGCCGCGGCCACGCCGGTCGCCGGAGGCACGCAGGCACCGTAACGACCGCCCACGCCGCAGCGTATTCCCTTGGTCGGATGACGGATGCGGCCACCCCGGCCGGCGGGGTATGTTCACTGGCACGCCGGCGACTGGGCCGGCGTCGTTTTTTCTGTATGGAGATGGATGTAGATGACGTTGATGCCCCGCCTGATGTTGTTGCTGCTGGCCCTGAGCCCGTTGAGCACCCTCGCCGCCACCCCGACACCGCTGGTGGAGGGCAAGGATTACGAACGGATCGCCGACGCCGGTCCGTTCGCGCCGCTGGCCGGCAAGATCGAAGTCGTGGAGATGTTCGGCTACACCTGCCCGCACTGCGCGCACTTCGAACCGCAGCTGGAAGCCTGGGCCGCCAAGCTGCCCAAGGATGTCCGCTTCACCCCCGTGCCGGCCGCCTTCGGGGGCGTGTGGGACTCCTTCGCCCGCGCCTACTACGCTGCCGATCAGCTGGGCGTGGCCAAGCGCAGCCACCGCGCGATGTTCGATGCCCTGCATGAAAAGGGCTCGCTGCCGATGCAGAACATCTCGCCGGACGAACTGGCCGCGTTCTACCAGGGCTTCGGCGTGGCACCGGCCCAGTACGTCGCCGCGCTCAAGAGCGATGCGGTCGATGCCAAGGTCAAGGCGGCGCGCGCCTTCGCCCTGCGCACCAAGGTGCCCGGCACGCCGACGCTGATCGTCAATGGCGTGTACCTGGTCAAGGGCGACTCGTTCGAGTCCATGCTGCGCAACGCAGATGCCCTGATTGCCCGTGCGCGCAGCGGCAAGGCGCTCTGACAGCGCTCGCTGAACCATCACGCACCGTGCACGCGGGACGCTCGTTTCCGCGTGTCATCATGCTTCCCTGGCCGACGCTCCCAGCGTCGGCCCCAACATGCTCATCCGCTGGAGATGCTTCGATGAAGACCCGTTTCGCCATTACGCTCATGGCCCTGCTGCCGATCCTGGCTGCCTGCAAGGCCCAGGACGGTACCGCCAACACCACCGCCCCGGCCGAACCGGCCGCGCCGAGCAGCACCCCGTCCACCGAAACGGCCACCCCGACCGAACAGGCCCCGGCCGCCAGCGGTGAAACCGCCGCCGCCGAAACCGCGGCTGCCGAAGCCACCACCCCGGCGCCGGCCCCTGCCTCTTCGCGCCCGACCGGCCCGGAGCCGGTTGCCGGCACCGACTACGTGGTGATCGAGAACGGCCAGCCGTTCCAGCCGGCCACCGGCAAGATCGAAGTCGCCGAGATCTTCGGCTACGTGTGCCCGGCCTGCGCCGCGTTCCAGCCGCTGATCGGGCCGTGGAAGGCCGGTCTGCCGAGCGACGTCAATTTCGTCTACGTGCCGGCCATGTTCGGCGGTACCTGGGATGACTACGGCCGTGCGTTCTACGCCGCGCAGGCCATGGGCCTGCAGGAAAAGACCCACGAAGCCCTGTACTCCGCGATCCACGCCGAGCAGACCCTGAAGGGCGAGCGCGGCCGTGATTCGGTCGAGGACATCGCCAACTTCTACGGCAAGCACGGCGCCGACCCGAAGCAGTTCGCCGCGATGATGGGCAGCTTCGCCGTCAACGCCAAGACCAACTCGGCCAAGCAGTTCGCCCAGCGCAGCAAGATCAGCGGTACCCCGTCGGTGATCGTCAACGGCAAGTACCTGGTCAAGGGCAAGGGCTTCCCGGACATGCTGCGCATCGCCGATCACCTGATCGCGCGCGAACGCGCGGCCAAGGCCAACTGATCCTGGCATAGCGAACCGTCGTGACCTCCCCCCACACGCGGACCCTGCGCCTGCTGACGGCCAACATCCAGGCCGGTTCGAGCACCCGCCGTTACAGTGACTACGTGACCCGCAGCTGGTCGCACGCACTGCCGGCCGGGCGCAAACGCACCAGCCTGGATGCCATCGCGCAGATGGCCCGCGAACACGACATCGTCGGCCTGCAGGAGGCCGACCCCGGCAGCCTGCGCTCGGGCTTCACCAACCAGACCCACTATCTGGCCGAGCGCGCCGGCTTCAATTACTGGAGCCACCAGCCCAACCGCCGGATGGGCGGGGTGGCCTCCAGCGCCAACGGCCTGCTCAGCAAGCTCGAGCCGGTCGAAGTGCAGGATCACGCCCTGCCCGGCCGGATCGGCGGGCGCGGCGTGCTGCTGGCCAAGTTCGGTGAAGGCAGCCAGGGCCTGGCGGTGGCGGTGGCGCATCTGTCCTTGGGGACCAATTCGCGCATGTCGCAGTTGGCCTTTATTGCCGACCTGCTGTCCGACCACCCCAACGCCGTGCTGATGGGCGATTTCAACTGCCTGGCCGAGCGGCCGGAAATGCAGGTGCTGTACCAGAAGACGACACTGCAGCCGCCGGGCTGCGTGGTGCCGACCTTCCCCAGCTGGCGCCCGGACCGGGCGATCGACCACATTCTGCTCAGCAATGGGCTGCAGCAACGCAGTGCCGAGGCGGTGCCGGCCGCGTTCTCCGATCACCTCGCGCTGGCGATGTCGATTGACGTCCCCACCAGCGCGCTGCGCTGAGCCATGCCCCACCCGCCGCCCTTGCGCGGCGGGCATCGTGAGCATGTAAACAGGCTGTCCACAGCCGCTGTGCGATAAATCCCGCCGTCTGCCGCTCCGGCACCGGGAGTATCCCCCACCCCATGAGTACCGTGGAGCCGCCTCTGTCCGAGGTGCGCACGCTTCGACCCGTGTTCCTGCTTGCCGCCACGATCGTGGCGGCATTCGCCATTCTGGTCACCGCGTTTCCGATCGATGCCGGCGTGATGCTGCTCGATGCCCAGACCTGGGCCTCGCGCAATGTCGGCTGGTATTACCTGCTGGCGATGACCGTGTATCTGGTGTTCGTGGTCGGCGTGGCGCTGTCCGGCTATGGCAGCGTCAAGCTGGGCGCGGACCATGACGAACCGGAGTTCAGCTATCTGTCCTGGGCCGGCATGCTGTTCGCCGCCGGCATCAGCATCACCCTGTTCTTCTTCTGCGTCTCCGAGCCGCTCACCCATTACCTGCTGCCGCCGCAGGGCGGTACCGGCAGTGGCGAGGCCAGCGCGCGCCAGGCGATGCAGCTGCTGTTCCTGCACTGGGGCCTGCACGGCTGGGGCGTGTTCGCGCTGGCGGCGATGGCGCTGGCCTACTTCGCGTATCGCCACAACCTGCCGCTGGCACTGCGCTCGGCGCTGTATCCGCTGATCGGCAAGCGCATCAACGGGCCGATCGGCTACACCGTGGATGCGCTGGGGATCGTGGCCACCGTGTTCGGCCTCGGCGCGGACATGGGCTTTGGCGTGCTGCATCTCAACGCGGGCTTGAACACCCTGTTCCCGGTGCCGCATGCGGCCTGGGTGCAGGTCGGGCTGATCGTGCTGATGATGGGCGCGGCGATCACGGTGGCCGTCTCCGGCGTGGAGAAGGGCGTGCGCTGGATGTCCAACATCAACATGCTGCTGGCGATCTCGCTGCTGCTGTTCATGCTGTTCGCCGGCCCCACCCAGTACCTGCTCAATGCCTTCATCCAGAACATGGGCGACTACCTGGGCAACGTGGTCGGCAAGAGTTTCGACGTCTATGCCTACGGCGGGCGCCCGGACTGGCTGGGCAACTGGACGGTGTTCTACTGGGCCTGGTGGATCGGCTGGGCGCCGTTCGTGGGGCTGTTCATCGCGCGCATCTCGCGCGGCCGCACCATCCGCGAATTCGTGCTGGGCGTGCTGCTGATCCCGCTGGGTTTCACGCTGGCGTGGCTGTCGATCTTCGGCAACAGCGCGCTGGACCAGATCCTGCACCACGACCAGGTGCACCTGGCGCAGATGGCGGTGGAGAACCCACCGACCGTGCTGTACGCGCTGCTGGAAAGCTACCCCTGGAGCCGCACCGTCATTGCGGTCACGGTGATCGTCAGCTTCATCTTCTTCGTCACCTCGGCCGATTCGGGCACGGTGGTGCTGTCCACGCTGTCCTCGCAGGGCGGCAATCCGGAAGACGATGGCCCCCGCTGGCTGCGCGTGTTCTGGGGCGTGATGACCGGCCTGGTCACCGCTGGGCTGCTGCTGGCCGGCAGCATGGATGCACTCAAATCGGCCGTAGTGTTGGCGTCGCTGCCGTTCTCGGTGGTGCTGCTGCTGATGCTGTGGGGCCTGACCCGTGCGCTGGGCGAAGAATCGCAGCGCAAGAAGGCCTCGCAGTACTCGCCGATCCCGTTGATCGGGCAATCCCGGCATCAGCGTGGCTGGCGCCAGCGCATCACCCAGGCCGTGCATTTCCCGGCGCGCGATGAGGTGTACCGCTTCATGGACACCGACGTGAAGCCGGCGATCGAAGCAGTCGCCGCGCAGCTGCGCGAACAGGGCCTGGATGTGCAGACCAAATTCGAGCCCGGCCATATGGAACTGCTGGTGGACCATGGCGAACAACAGATATTCACCTACCAGGTAATCATGCGCGGCTACCTCACCCCTTCCTTCGCCGCGCAGCGCTTCCGCAACCAGCGTTACTACCGTGCCGAAGTCCACCTCTACGAAGGGGGACAGGACTACGAGCTGGTCGGCTACAGCCGCCAGCAGATCATCAACGACATCATCGACCAGTACGAGCGTCACCTGCAGTTCCTGCATCTCACGCGCTGACGCCCGCTGGTCTCCCGCTGCAAAGGAGTCATCGACATGCCCACCTTCCCCGACCAGCTGCTGTACATCGGCGGCCGCTACGTCCCCTCCCGGGGCGGCAAGACCTTCCAGGTCATCAACCCGGCCAACGGCGAGCTGCTCGCCAATGTCCACAGTGCCAACAGCGACGATCTCGACGCCGCCGTGGAGAGTGCGCAGGCCGGCCAGAAGGTGTGGGCCGCGCTGACCACCGTGGAGCGCTCGCGCATCCTGCTGCGTGCGGTGGAACTGCTGCGCGAGCGCAACGATGCGCTGGCCGAGCTGGAATCGCGCAACACCGGCAAGGCGCTGAGCGAAACACTGAGCGTGGACGTGGTCACCGGCGCGGACGTGCTGGAGTACTACGCCGGCGTCATGCACGGGCTGGAAGGCAGCCAGGTGCCGCTGCGCGAGAGCAGCTTCTTCTATACCCGCCAGGAACCGCTGGGCGTGGTCGGCGCGATCGGCGCCTGGAACTACCCGATCCAGATCGCGCTGTGGAAGGCCGCCCCCGCGCTGGCCGCGGGCAATGCGATGATTTTCAAGCCCAGCGAAGTCACCCCGCTGACCGCGCTGAAGCTGGCCGAAATCTTCACCGAAGCCGGCCTTCCCGATGGTGTGTTCAACGTGCTGCCCGGCGATGGCGCCGGTGTGGGCTCGGCGCTGACCGAGCACCCGCTGATCGAGAAGATCTCCTTCACCGGTGGCACCGCCACCGGCCGCAAGGTCATGGCCAGCGCCTCCAGCTCCACGCTCAAGGACGTGACCATGGAGCTGGGCGGCAAGTCGCCGTTGATCATCTGCGAGGACGCTGATCTGGATCTGGCCGCCGACGTGGCGATGATGGCCAACTTCTACAGCTCCGGGCAGGTGTGCACCAACGGCACCCGCGTGTTCGTGCCGCGCGGCAGGCTCGCCGCCTTCGAAGCCAAGCTGCTGGAGCGGGTCAAGCGCATCCGCATCGGCGACCCGCTGGCCAAGGACACCAACTTCGGCCCGCTGGTCAGCGCCGCGCACATGCAGCGTGTGCTCGAGCATATCGGCAGCGGCAAGGCCGAAGGCGCACGCCTGGTCTGCGGCGGCGAGCGCCTGACTGACGGCGCGCTGGGCAAGGGCTGCTATGTGGCACCGACCATCTTCAGCGACTGCCGCGATGACATGCGCATCGTGCGCGAGGAAATCTTCGGGCCGGTGATGAGCCTGCTCGCCTACGACGACGAAGACGAGGCGGTGCGCCGCGCCAACGATACCGATTACGGCCTGGCCGCCGGTGTGGTGACGCCGGACCTGGCGCGCGCGCATCGGGTGATCCATCAGTTGGAGGCCGGCATCTGCTGGGTCAACAGCTGGGGCGAATCGCCGGCGCAGATGCCGGTGGGCGGCTACAAGCAGTCCGGGGTCGGCCGCGAGAACGGGCTGGCCACGCTGCGCGCCTATACCCGTACCAAATCCATCCAGATCGAGCTGGACCGCTACGCGTCGGTGTTCTGAACCGGCCTTACCAGGAGACACCGCGATGAAGCGCGAATACGACTACATCATCATCGGCGCCGGTTCGGCCGGCAACACGCTGGCCGCGCGCCTCACCGAAGACGCCGGCGTCAGCGTGCTGCTGCTGGAAGCCGGCGGCCCGGACTACCGCCTGGACTTCCGCACCCAGATGCCGGCCGCGCTGGCCTACCCATTGCAGGGGCGGCGCTACAACTGGGCCTATGAAACCGAGCCGGAACCCTACATGGACAACCGGCGCATGGAGTGCGGCCGCGGCAAGGGCCTGGGCGGTTCTTCGCTGATCAACGGCATGTGCTACATCCGCGGCAACGCGATGGACTTCGACCAGTGGGCCAGCTTCGACGGCCTGGAAGACTGGAGCTACCACGACGTGCTGCCCTACTTCCGCAAGGCGGAAACACGCGACGTCGGCGCCAACGATTACCACGGCGGCGACGGCCCGGTCAGCGTGGCCACCCCGAAGAACGGCAACAACGTGCTGTTCCACGCGATGGTCGAGGCCGGCGTGCAGGCCGGCTACCCGCGTACCGATGACCTCAACGGCTACCAGCAGGAAGGCTTCGGCCCGATGGACCGTACCGTGACCCCGCGCGGGCGCCGCTCCAGTACCGCGCGTGGCTATCTGGACATGGCCAAGGATCGCGAGGGGCTGGAGATCGTGGTGCACGCCACCACTGACCGCATCCTGTTCGCCGGCAAGCGCGCGGTGGGCGTGCGCTACCTGGCCGGCAACAGCGCCGAGCCGATCGATGCCACCGCGCGCCGCGAAGTGCTGCTGTGCGCCGGTGCGATCGCCTCGCCACAGATCCTGCAGCGCTCCGGCGTGGGCGCGCCGGCATTGCTGGCCGCACTCGGCGTGCCGCTGGTGCACGACCTGCCCGGCGTGGGCGAGAACCTGCAGGACCACCTGGAGGTGTACATGCAGTACGCCTGCAAGAAGCCGGTCTCGCTGTACCCGGCGCTGCAGTGGTGGAACCAGCCGGCGATCGGTGCGGAATGGCTGTTCGCCGGCACGGGGATCGGGGCCAGCAACCAGTTCGAGGCCGGTGGCTTCATCCGCACCCGCGAGGAGTTCGACTGGCCGAACATCCAGTATCACTTCCTGCCGGTGGCGATCAATTACAACGGGACCAACGCGGTCAAGGAGCACGGTTTCCAGGCGCACGTCGGTTCGATGCGCACGCCCAGCCGCGGCCGCGTGCATGCCAAGTCACTGGATCCGCGCGAGCATCCCTCGATCCTGTTCAACTACCAGTCCACCGACCAAGACTGGCAGGAGTTCCGCGATGCGATCCGCATCACCCGCGAGATCATCGCCCAGCCGGCGCTGGACGAGTACCGCGGGCGCGAGATCAGCCCGAGTGCGGATTGCCAGAGCGATGCCGAACTGGATGCCTTCGTGCGGGCCCATGCGGAGACCGCGTATCACCCGTCGTGCTCATGCGCGATGGGCACCGATGCGATGAGCGTGGTCGACGGCCAGGGCCGCGTGCATGGCATGGAAAGCCTGCGTGTGGTCGATGCCTCGATCATGCCGCGGATCATCACCGGCAATCTCAACGCCACCACGATCATGATCGCCGAGAAGATCGCCGACCGGATCCGCGGGCGTGCACCGCTGCCGCGCAGCACGGCGGCGTACTACGTGGCCGGGGATGCACCGGCGCGGCGCTGAGGGCACCGCGCTCATTCGGTAGCCGCCGGCCGTTGGTCGGCGCTACCGCAGCGCCTGCATCAGGCAGGCGCACCCGGCAGCGGCACCACCACCCGCTTCGCCGTCAACGTGCTGCCTACCGAGGCCACCACGGTGCAGCCGATCGCCGCCCATTGCAGCGTGGTCAGGTGCTCGGCCAGCAGCCCCATCGCCAGCAGCGCGGCGACCGCCGGCTCCATGCTGATCAGGATGCCGAAGGTCTCTTTCGGCAACCGCTTGAGCGCCATCATCTCCAGCGACATCGGGATCGCGCTGGAGACGATCGCCACGCCGAGGCCGAACTGCAGGATCTTCGGATCCAGCAACGCCATGCCCGCATGCGCCACGCCCACCGGCACCACCACCAACGCAGCCGCGCACAGCCCCAGCGAGACCGTATGACCTGCCGGCAGATGCCCGGCGCGCTTGCCGAAGATGATGTACATCGCCCAGCACACCGCCGCGCCCAGCGCGAACATCACCCCGACCGGATCCAGTGGCTCACCATGGCCCAGGGGCAGCAGCAGCAACAGCCCGACCAGCGCGCAGCCGACCCACACGAAGTCCACCGGCCGCCGCGAGGACCACATCGCCACCGCCAACGGCCCGCAGAATTCGATCGCCACGGCGATGCCGAATGGAATCGTGCGCAGCGCCATGTAGAACAGCAGATTCATTACCCCGAGCGTGATGCCGTAACGGACGATCGCTCCGGCATCCGCGCGTGACGTGGTCCAGCGCCACGGCCGGAACACCATCAACAGCACCAGCGCCGAAAAGCCCACGCGCAGTGCGCTGGTGCCCTGCGCACCGATCAGCGGGAACAGCTGTTTGGCATACGAGGTGCCCACGGCCAAGGAGGTGACCGAGCCGAGCACGGCCAGGGCGGGGAAGAAGCTGGAGAGGCGGGAGGTCGACATCCGCACAGGATATTGCGCAACGGCCGAAGGAGATGCTCAATTGCAGGGGCCTTCCTGCATGTTTCACTCACCATGTCCGCCTTGCCCTACACCCCCGACAGCTTCGACCGCGCCATCCTGGCGATCCTGCAGCGCGACAACGCCACCCCGCAGCGCGAGATCGCCGAGGCGGTGAGCCTTTCGGCCCCGGCGGTGCAGCGACGGATCAAGCGCCTGGAAGAGACCGGCATCATCCGTGGCAACGTCGCCGTGCTGGACCAGGCCCGGCTGGGCCGGCCGCTGACGATCATGGTCGAGGTCCGGGTCGCCAGCGAGCAACCGCATCGGGTCGCGCCGTTCCGTCGCCGCGTGCAGGAGGACCCCGCCGTGCAGCAGTGTTACGCGATCACCGGCGACGCCGATTTCCTGCTGATCCTGACCGCCGCCTCGATGGAGGAATACGAGGCGATCAGCGAGCGGCTGTTCGGCAACGACGACAACATCGAGCGCTTCCGCACCGCGGTGGCGCTGAGCACGCTCAAGCGGGGGCTGGACGTTCCCCTCGCGGAGTAATCCGCGTCAGCGCGTGGCCGCCAATGCGGCATCGAACAACGCTGTTGCTTCCGTGATCGCGGCCCCGTGGGTGGCCTGCTTGTCCGCCGCCACCTGGCAGAGTGCACCGACGCGGGTCTGGCCCAGGGCGGTGCAGCTGGACAGGAAGTCGTAGTGCCCGACCGCGGGCAAGGTGGTCAGCGTCGCCTTGGGGAGTGCCGCGGCCGCGGTGTCGCTGTTGGTGGCCGGTGAGGCCACTGTGTCGGCCGCACCGACGATGATCGAGACCGGCTGGGTGACCTTCTCCAGCGCCTCCGGCGCAAAGGCCTGCACCATCGCCGGCGCGATCAGGAAGACGGCGCCCACGCCTGCGATGGCCCGATCGTCTCCGGCCCTGGCAACCCAAGGCGCCAACGCCGGTGTGCCTGCGGCAGCGACCCGCCGCGCCAGTGTCAGCCCCGGGGTCTCCGCCTGCGGGGCGCATACCCCATCGGCCGGATGCGCGTGGCAGAACGCCAGCAGGCGCTGCACGTCCGGGCGTGCACCTGCGGCAACCAACGCGGTGAATCCACCGGCCGAGTAACCTGCGATGCCCAGCCGGGTGGTATCCACGGCGGTCGCCAGCACGGGGTCGGCGCGCACGGCGGCCAGCGCCGCCGCCAGGTCGTCCACGCGGTTCCACATCAGGATGCTGCCGGCCTCGGTCATCGGCTCTCCCCCGTTGTTGCCGGGATGATCCACAGCGATCACCACGTACCCTGCCCGCGCCATCGCGGTGCCGAACCAGCCCATCATCCGTGCACTGCCACCGTTGCCGTGCGAGAGCAGCAGCACCGGCCAGCGCCCCCTGGCGATGGCGGCATCCGCGGCGGCCGTGCCCACCTCGAACAGCGGCGCATCGGGCGGCCCGATCGTCAGCGCGGTCTCCTGCGCCCCGGCCTGTGCCGGGTACCACACGGTGTAGCGCACGCTGTCGCGGTGGTCGGCATCGCGCACGGCCGCACTGGGCGTATGCGCGATGCCGTGGCGCTCGCCGACGGGTGGTACGGCCCCCGCGGCAAACAGAGGCAGGCAGAGCGCAATCAGCGCAGCACCACAACGGGCGGTCATTCGCATGGGTCACTCTCCTTGAGGTGCAGCGTGTCGGTCAGCGGCAGCCAGATCTCCACCCCGCCGTGGCCGCTGCGGTCATCGAAGCGCGTGTCGTAGCGCTCCAGGTCCGGTGCATCGGCCAGGGTCAGGCCGGAAGCCGGCAGATAGTCGTTCAACAACCAGAACCAGGTAGAGCGGATCGCGGAGATGTGCCCGGCATGCCAAGCCACCAGGTACTCGCGGGGCGGAATCAGGATGGCCTGCCAGCCGGCGGGCACGGGCGCGCCGGCACTGATCTCCACACCGGCGATGTAATCAAAGCCCCCTTCGGCATCGTTGTTGCCACACACGCCATACGCGATCTCCGTGCCCAGCCCATGCGCTTCCTCCAGACGCTGCCATTGCGAGGGAATCGATGCGACGGTCGCGGCGGTGTGCCGTGCCCCGATCCCGGCCACGCGCAGGGCGCCGCGGTGCTCGCGATGGGGCTCGATCGCGCAGGGTATCGAGGTATCGACCAGTCTCAGCGCCTCGACCAGCGCCAGGCCGGCAAGCCCCTGCGCGCGCACCTGCTCCGGGGAACGCCCGAACTGCTCGGAAAATGCGCGGGTGAATGCCGCATGCGACGCATACCCGGCGGCGATCGCCACACGGAGGATGTCACTGGCCCCGGCCGCCAGTTGGCGCGCGGCCTCGGTCAGCCGGCGGCCGCGCAGATAGCGCACCACCGACGTGCCGGTGCTGAGCTGGAACAGCCGCGAGAGATGGAACGGCGACACCCCCACCACGCTGGCGATAGCGGCCAGCGACGGATTCTCAGCGAAGTGGCTTTCGATGTACCACAAGGCCCTGCGTGCCGCACCCATACCGCCAGATCCATGCCGATGAACGGGTGCGCAGCGTAACCCAGCGCGCGCCGCGTCATTTGATCGTTCTTGCTGTCCGCCGCAACAGGCCGCACACCGTGACTCAACCCTTCACCGCGGCCTCGATCGCGGCCACGTCGATCTTGCGCATCGTCATCATCGCCTCGAACGCGCGCCGGGCCACGCCGGGGTCCTTGCTGGTCACCGCATCGGTCAGCACGCGCGGGGTGATCTGCCAGGACAGCCCCCATTTATCGCGACACCAGCCGCACGCACTTTCCTCGCCCCCGTTGCCGACGATCGCAGCCCACAGCCGGTCCGTTTCGGCCTGGTCATCGGTGGCGATCTGGAACGAGAACGCTTCGCTGTGTTTGAACGCCGGGCCGCCGTTGAGCCCGATGCAGGGGATGCCGGCGACGGTGAAATCGACGGTGAGCACATCGCCCTGCTTGCCGGAGGGAAAGTCACCGGGTGCATGGTGGACGGCGTGCACCGCGCTGTCCGGGAAGGTCGCGGCGTAAAAAGTAGCCGCCTCCAGTGCGGTGCCGTTGAACCAGAGGCAGATCGTGTTCTTGCTGACCATGGGCGTCTCCTGCAGAGGGTGGATAGCGCCTGCTCACCGTAGGCGCCGGCGTGTTAAGCCTGCGCGCGGGTGCGGGTGCGGCGACGACCCGCACCTCCGTTCGGCAACGCGCGGTCGCGCTTTGAAAGATGAATACGCACTTCTTTGCGCTGCGTGCGTGCAGCCCGGCGCCCTGCCGGATGCGGTTGCTGATGCGAATCATTGCTATTACCATAGTGTGATCCGGGTCGCGCAAGGGATGCGCACCCGTGAACAGTTATCGAGCCCGCGCCGGGTCACCGCCCCCGCCAGCCGCTTCCTGCCCCCACCCCGCTCCGCCGCAGGCCATCCAGGACGCCGGCCATGCCCGTTGCCGCCATTCTGGAAACGCCGATGCCCCGCTCCGCCCACGTGCTGTCCCGCCCGTCGATGCTCCGTCGCCCGCTGCCGCAGGCCTTGATGGTGGCCCTCGCCCTTGTCGCCGCGCCTGCGTTCGCGCAGGACGCCACGCCCGATGCCACTACCCTGGACAAGATCGTGGTCAAGGGCGAACGCGCCGAAGGCTATTCGGTCCGCAAGACCTCGGCCGGCACGCGCTTCGATCTGGCCCCGCGCGAAATCCCGCAGTCGGTCAGCATCATCAGCCACCAGCGCATCGAGGATCAGAACCTCGATGACATCATCGACGTGCTGGGCAACACCACCGGCGTCAGCAGCACCCAGTCCGATACCGAGCGCACCGAGTTCTACGCGCGCGGTTTCTACATCGACAGCTACCAGTTCGACGGCCTGCCGACGCAGATGGTGCAGAACTGGAGCTACGGCGATTCCGGGCTGGACCTGGCCCTGTATGACCGCGTGGAAGTGGTGCGTGGCGCCACCGGTCTTCTGAGCGGCGCCGGCAACCCGTCCGCCTCGGTGAACCTGATCCGCAAGCATGCCGACAGTGCCGAACTGACCGGCAGCGTGTCGGTGAACGTGGGCAGCTGGGGCCGCACCCGCAGCACGGTGGATGTGACCACGCCACTGAACGCCAGCGGCTCGGTGCGTGCCCGCGTGATCGGCAGCTACCTGGATACCGAATCACAGATGGACCGCTACGACCAGCACAAGACGCTGGGCTATGCGGTGATCGATGCCGACCTGACCCCGGATACCCAGCTGAGCGTGGGCTACGACTACCAGCAGAAGCGGGCCAATGGCGCGACCTGGGGTGGCTTCCCGATGCTGTTCTCCGACGGCAGCTCCACCGGTTACGACGAATCGTTCAACGCCAGCCCGAACTGGACCTACTGGGACACCACCAGCAAGCGCGCCTTCGCCACCCTGGAACACGGTTTCAACAACGGCTGGAAGTTCAAGATCGGCGCGACGCATGACGAGACCAACGCCGACGACAAGCTGTTCTACCCGGCCTACAACGACTGGACCACGGGCGCCTCGAACTTCGACAAGACCACCGGTGCCGGCATCTCGCCCTCGGCGGGCTTCTACAACACCGAACGCAAGGTCGACGCGGTGGACGGCTTTGTCGACGGCCCGTTCCAGCTGTTCGGCCGCGAACACCAGTTCATGGCCGGCCTGAGCTACAACAAGCGCGATTACGCCAACTACGGTGATTACCAGGTGGGCGGCGCCGGCCTCGCCTGGGATCCCTTCTCCAGCTATCTGAACTGGACCGGCAACATCAGCGAGCCGAACTGGAACGCGCTGGCGCTGGCCAGCGAAGGCACCATCACCCAGAAGGCCGGCTACGCCGCCACGCGCCTGTCGCTGGCCGATCCGCTGAAGCTGATCATCGGCGCGCGCTACACCGACTGGAAGAGTGAAGGCGAAGGCGCCGACCGTTCGCACAAGGTAACCACGCCGTATGCCGGTCTGGTGTTCGACCTCAACGGCACCTACTCCACCTACGCCAGCTACACCGAAATCTTCCAGCCGCAGATGCTCAAAGACCGCAACGGCAGCTACCTGGATCCGGTCGATGGCAAGAGCTACGAAGTGGGCGTCAAGGGGGCCTGGTTCGATGATCGCCTGAACGCGTCGCTGGCAGTGTTCCGCATCGAGCAGGACAACGTGGGCCAATCCACCGGCGAACCGGTGATCGGCGGCAGCAACGGCGAAACCGCCTACATCGCCGCACGCGGCACCGTCAGCCGTGGGTTCGAGTTCGAGCTCAATGGCGAACTGACCCCCGGCTGGAACGCGACCTTCGGCGCCTCGCGCTACGTGGCCAAGGACATCAACGACGCGGACATCAACACCAACCTGCCGCAGACCACCATCAAGCTGTTCACCAGCTACACCCCGCAGTCGCTCACCGCACTGACGGTCGGCGGCGGTGCCAACTGGCAGAACCGGATCTATTACCCGGTGCCGGCCTACGGCCGTATCGAGCAGGACGGCTACGCGCTGGTCAGCGCCTTCGTGCGCTACCGCATCTCCCCGGAGTTCAGCGTGCAGGCCAACCTCAACAATCTGCTGGACAAGAAGTATCTCTCGCAGATCAACGGGTACGGCGCCTACGGTGATGGTCGCAATGGCGGCCTGACGTTTACCTGGTCGTTCTGATTTTCGAGACAGACCTACAACGCGAAAAAGGGCCGGGACTTCCCTGCCCTTTGCGTTGTTACACGCTCAAGGGCTTCCCCCGGCGCGTCCGCTCACCCGGCACGCCTGCGTAGGTGAAGTCCTACCGCCATCAACACGACGGCGGTCATCGCAGCACCCGGCATCGCCACGCCGTTCCAGAGTTCCATCGCGCCGTAGGCGGCGTGTCCCAGCGCTGCGATCTGCAGTCTGGCAGAGAGTGTCTTCTTCATTGCGTTATCGTCCGTGTCTGCCGCATTGGCACTCAACAGACTGGATGCGCCTGAGTGCAGCGATGCCACGGAATGAAGCTGGTTTTATGCGTTGATTCCGCCCACCAGCGCGCCATGGACGTCCCTGGCGTCCGGGCTGCCGCATGAGTCCGACTAGGGCCGCGCGCGCAGCAGCGCCAACCCGAACCCGATGAAAATCGTACCCACCACGCGGTCGAACATCTTGCGCAATCCGGGCTTGGCCAGATGACCGGCCAGCCCGCGCCCGCCAGCTGCATACACCGTGTACCAGAACATCTCCATCAGCGCGAAGGTGCCCACCAGGATCACGAACTGTGGCAGCTGCGGCTGGGTGAGATCGACGAACTGCGGCAGGAATGCCGAGGCGAACAGCAGCAGCTTCGGGTTGCTGATGCCGATGATGAAGCCGTCGCGGAACAAGACGGTGCGTGAGCTCGGCACCAGCGCCGTGGTACTGCCGACGTCGATCGGCGCATCACCGCCGCGCCACGCCTTGATCCCCAGGTACACCAGATACGCCACGCCCGCGTAGCGCAGCACATCGAACACCATCGGCGAGGCCTTGAGCACGGCACCCAGCCCGGCGGCGGAGATCGCCAGGGCCAGCACCAGCGCGGTCAGGCAGCCGGCCATCGCCGCAATGCTGCGACGGAAACCCACGCGCACGCTGCGGGTCATCACATGCAGCATGTTCGGGCCGGGCGTGCCGCACAGGACGAACACGGTGACGGCGAAGATCCACCAGGTATGCAGGTTCATGGCAATGCGGTTCAAGAGAAGGGGAGCGCCGGCCGCTGACCGGCTCCCCATGATGCCTGACGCAGAAAGCGCCGGCCGCAAAACCGCACGGAATGGCCGGTATGCGCAACACAACTGTCCGGCGTTGAGGCCGCCTGGCAGGGCCCGGCGCTCCCAGGGCGTCCCGCGGGGCGCCGTGTTGGCGCCCCCACGGTACCGCACCGCATCAATCCCCGATCAGAACCGCAGGTCCGCGCGCACGTACCAGTACCGGCCGCGCGGGATGTCATAGGTCGAGGCGTCATAGCCGTTGAGCGAGCACGACAGGCAGATCGGTGGATCCTTGTCGAACACGTTGTTCAGGCCGGCGCTGAGCTGCAGCCCTTTCATCCAGTCGATCTTGTAGCCCACCTGCATGTCGTGGAAGGTGGTCGCCGCCAGTTCGTTGGTACCTTCGGCCTGGTTGCTGCAGATCGGGAAGGCGGCCACGTCGCCGCACTCCTCGGTGAGCTTGGAGATGTGGCGCACCGTCCAGGAGGCGTTCCAGTTGGAGAGGTTCCAGCTCAGCGTGGCGTTGCTGGTCCACTCCGGGATCGAGCTGTCGGCCACTTCCACGCCGGGCTCCTGCGGCTGCTTCTGGCCGGCGGCCCCCAACGCCTCGTAGCGACCGACGAAGGTGTTCTGCCAGCCCAGCTTGAACTGGCCGATCTCCGTCTGCGGCAGGGTCCAGAACAGATCCACATCCCAGCCATCGGTCTTGATCGAGCCCAGGTTGGTCAGCCGGTTGTTGAAGCTGCTGACCGCACCGGTGGAAGCGCGGGTGATGCCACTGCAGTACAGCGGGTCCAGCGTGTCCACGCACAGGTCGAGCTGGGTCTGCGCGTTGATCGCCTGGATCGCACCTTCGATGTGGTGGCGGTAGAACGTCACCTCGACATCGAAGCGCTCCGACCAGGACGCATTGCTGCCGAACCACGGGCTCCACACGAAGCCGGCGCTGAAGCTGCGCGAACGCTCCGGATCCAGTTCCGCGTTGCCGCCGGTGGTGACCGAGATCTGCGAGTTGGCCTGCTGGAAGCCCCCCGGCACACCGAGCGCGGCACAGTTGGCGGCACTGCCGCGCGGCGGCGTGCCGCCCAGCCCGACCGAGCACGGGTCGAACAACTGCAGATCGGCGCGCGCGGCCGAGCCGTACAGTTCGCCGATCGACGGCGCGCGGAAGCCTTCGGCATAGCTGGTGCGCAGCACGAAGTCATTGGTCACCTGCCAGCGCAGGCCATACTTCGGCGTGAACTCGCCACCGAACGTGGAGTAATCCGAGTAACGACCGGCCAGGCTCAGGTCGAGCTTCTCGCCGAGCGCGCTCTTGGCGAAGATCGGCACGCTCAACTCCAGGTAGGCCTCGTTGACGTCGTAGGAACCCGAGGTGGGCAGCGACGGCACGCCGTTGTAGTGGCCGATCACGGTCAGCGGATCCGGATCGTAGCGCCCCTCGTACTTGCGGTACTCATACCCGGTGGCAAACGAGACCGGGCCGGCCGGCAGCGTGAACAGTTCGCTGCTGAGATTGGCGGTGAACAGGCTCAGCTCGTTCTGGCTGCGGTCGCGCACCACCGGCTGGATCCAGCGCAGCATCTCCGGGGTGATCGAGCCGACGCCACCGAAGATGTTCAGCGGGACGCAGCCGGGCGTGGCCGCGCAGATCGCCGGATCGCCCAGCGCCATGTTGACCTTGTAGATGTCGTAGCTGCCGTAGTTGGTCTGCTCGGCCTTGTTCTTGCTGTACATGCCGTTGAGGTCCCAGAACCAGCTGCGGTCCGCGGCCTGGAACTGGCCGACCAGCCCGGTGGCGAAGTACTGGGTATTGACCTCCTGCTCGAACACGCGCGCGCCGCCTTCCACCGGGCGACGGCCGATCAGGCTCATGTTGCCCGAGGCGACCAGATCGAAGCCGAACGGGTTGTACGGATTGAGCCCGGAGACGACGATGTTGTCGGCCAGCGGGTTGCCGGTGGCACCATCGGGCCCGAAGAACAGCGGCTCCGGGCCCGCCTGGTTGGTGGACTCGCGACGGTTGCCGAGCGCCTTGATGTACCACTGGATGTCGTCGGTAAGGTCGAAGCGGAACTGGCCGAAGATACCCTTCCGCTCGGACGGGGTGAGCACCATGTTGTACTCGGCGAAGTTGAAGCGGTCGGCCGAGGTGAAGCAGTGGTAATCATCGCTGCGGGTGCAGCCGGCGCTGCCGTCGTAACGCGGGCTGCTTACGCCGGTATTGGGCACGATGTCCTGCTTCGCGCCGGTGTTGGGATCAACGAAAGAGAAGCGCCCCTGCGGAATGCCACCGCTGCCGAAGGCCAGCCCGGTGCCGGGAATCGGGAAGCGCGACTGCTCGCGATCGCGCGCATATACTGGGTCCTGCTTGGTCCAGCTCGCCCCCAGGAACAGGGTGTAGCGGTCACCGCTGGTGCCCCAGGCCAGGTCCACGCCCTTCTGGGTGCCATCGCCCTTGGTGTACTCGCCGTAATTCATCGTCACCTGCGCGCCATCGAATTCGCGGCGGGTGATGATGTTGACCACACCGGCGATCGCGTCGGAGCCGTACAGCGATGAAGCGCCGTCTTCGAGCACTTCGATGCGCTCGACGATGGCCAGCGGAATGGTGTTCAAGTCTGTCGCCGCGCCCACGCCGGACGCGGAGGATTCATTGACCCAGCGGATGCCGTCGACCAGCACCAGCACGCGCTTGGCGCCCAGGTGCCGGAGGTCGACCTGGGCCGAGCCCGCGCCGACACCGCTGCCATCGGGGGGGAATCCGAAATTGCCCGACGAATTGAATTTCGCATTGAGCGCCGAACCGGAGCCGGTCAGCTGCTGCAGCACATCGCCGATCGAGGTCAGGCCGGTGCGCTCGATCTCGGTGCGGGTCAGGGTCTGGATCGGCACCTGCCCTTCCACTTCGGCCCGCTTGATGCGGCTGCCGGTCACTTCCACCCGGTCCAGATCGGTCGTACTGCGTGGTGCGTCCTGCGCGCTGGCCAAGGCCGGCGCAGCCAGCAGCAGGCACAGCGATACGGCAACCGCCAATGGGCGGTGATGCAGGTTGTTCATTCGCTCTCTCTCCAAAGCAATGGTGGGCGGGACTGCCGCTCCCCCTGCATGGCGGCAGTGTCTCCTTTGTAAACAACCTGTAAATGTGAAGGAGTGACGCGCGCCTCGTTTTCACGTGGAAACGACAAAGCCGACTGCGCAGCAGCTGCCCTTGAAAGCCACGTGACCTTGGGCCTGGGAATAAAAAACGCCCTTGTTTCCAAGGGCGTTGTGCAGGCGCCAGGCAGTATCCGGCGACTACTGGACGAAGGCGATCCGCTCCATGCCGGCGTTGTTCGCGGCCGCCAGAACCTTGGCCATCACGTCATAGTGCGCGTCGGGATCGGCTGCGATGCGCAGCGCGGGCAGGTTCCCGGCGTAATCGTGAGCCACCTCCTGCAGTCGTGATTGAAGCGTTTCCACGGCGATCGGCTGGCCATTCCAATACGCCTGATTACCGGCATCGACCCGCACCTCGATCGGCGCGGGTGGCCACACGGGTGGTACCACCGTGGTGGGCTGGGGAAGGTGGACGGGAATGGGCAACGACACCATCGGGGCGGTGACGATGAAGATGATCAACAACACCAGCATGACGTCGACCAGCGGAGTGACGTTGATATCGGCCAACGGTCCTGCGTTTCCTGCTGCGCGGAATGCCATGGTCTGCTCCTTGACAGGGGGCCGGCTGCCCCAAGGCCGAGACTACGCCGACCGCCCTGCGCTTCCCTGCCATGGCAGGGATCCGTTCATGCTCGAGTCGGCTTGCCCTCACCGCCTTTCACCGGGCCCCGTTATGCTTTCCGCATGACTCGACTTCCCCTGTATTTCTTCAGCGCGACCGTCCTGCTGGCCTGCTTCGGGGTCAGCCCGGTGGCCGATGCCCAGAACCTGGATGCGCAGCGCGCGCAGCTCAAGGCCGTGATCGACAACGCCGAGCGCGGTCAGTTCGACCCGGCCCAGGCCGCGGCACTGAGCAAGCACCCCCTGTATGGCTGGGTGGAATTCGCCAACCTGCGGCGCAACATCGATACGGTCAGCAACGTGCAGGCGCAGGATTTCCTCAAGCGCTACAACGGTCAGGCTGTCGCCACCAGCTTCCGCAACGTCTGGCTGCCGGCGGTGGCCAGGCGCCAGGATTGGCCGACGCTGCTGGCCAACTGGACGGACACCTCCAATGTCGGCCTGCGCTGCGCCCAGCTCAATGCGCGCCAGGCCACCGGCAAGGCCGATGCGCAGTGGGTCACCGAGGCGCAGGCGATCTGGCGCAGCACCGGCAAGTCGTTGCCCGATGCCTGCGATCCGGTGTTTGCAGTCCTGGATGCAAAGGGGGGCATGAACGCCGAGCTGCGCTGGGCGCGCATCGATGCCGCGGCCGACGAGCAGCAGCCCGCGGTGATGCGCAGCGCCGCGCGCGGGCTCCCTGCTGCCGATCTCGCGCTGGCCAACACCTATGCCGCCTTCGTCGACAAGCCCAATGCCAGCGCACTGAACTGGCCACGCAATGAGCGCAGCCGACGCATCGCCACCGATGGCCTGGCCAAGCTGGCCAAGGCCGATCCGGGCGCGACCGAGCAGCAACTGCCGCAGTACGCCGATGCCCTGCAGCTGAGCGCCGCCCAGCGCGCGCAGGTGCTGTACCAGATCGCGCTGTGGACGGTGGCCTCGTATGGTCCCGAATCCGCCCGTCGCCTCAATGCGGTGCCAGAATCTGCGTATGACGAACGCCTGCACGAATGGCGCGCGCGCGAAGCGCTGTCGCGGGGTGACTGGCCGGCGGCGCTGACGGCGATCCGCAAGATGGGCCCCACCCAGCGCGCCGACTCGCGCTGGCGCTATTTCGAAGCGCGCATGCTGGACAAGACCGGCAAGCGCAGTGAAGCGCAGGCCGCCTTCCGTGAGGCGGCCCGTGCGGCCACCTTCCATGGCTTCCTTGCTGCCGACCAGCTCGGCCAGAACTACACGCTGTGCCCGTGGGAACCCAACGACAGCGCCCAGGCGCAGGCGGCGGTCGCGCGGGACCCGGCGATCGTGCGGGCGATGGAACTGTTCAAGATCGATCGTGCGGGCTGGGCCGTCGCCGAGTGGAACGACGCGCTGAGCCGCTACGACAACACAGAGCGCCGCCTCGCGGTGGAAGTGGCCCGCGACAACGGCTGGTTCGACCGTGCGGTGTTCTCGCTCGGCAAGACCCCGGACGAGCAGCGCCTGTACTCCCTGCGCTTCCCGCTGCACCACGACGATAGCATCCGCCGCGAATCCGCACGCAATGCGATCGACCCGGCCTGGGTGGCTGCGGAGATCCGTGCCGAGAGCATCTTCAACCCGAAGGCGCGCTCGCCGGCCAATGCGATGGGCCTGATGCAGGTCCTGCCGGCCACCGGCGCGGCCGTGGCCAAGTCGATCGGCCTGACCAACTACGGCGGCGCGGCCAGCCTGTACGACGCGGACACCAACATCGCCATCGGCACCGCCTACCTGCGCCAGCTGATGAACAAGTACGAGGGCCTGCCCTACGTCACCATCGCCGCCTACAACGCCGGCCCGACCCCGACCGCCCGCTGGCAGTCGCAGCGCCCAGGCTTCGATCCGGACATCTGGATCGAGACGATCAGCTATAAGGAAACCCGCGAGTACGTCGCGCGCATCCTGGCCTTCAGCGTCATTTACGACTGGCGCTTGAACGGTGACGCGCTGCCGGTGACCGACCGCATGAACGGCCGCCTGCAGGTCAAGCGCAAGACCTTTGCCTGCGCGGCCAACGCCGACAAGGGCGGGGATTGACTGGCGCCGGCATGCCAGCCGGCGCCGCAGAATCCGGCACCACCGGTTGGCATGGTCTTGGTCCACTGCGGCATCATGGGCACATGAAAATCTATCTGGTTGGCGGCGCCGTGCGCGACCGCCTCTTGCAGCATGCTCCCGGCGACCGTGACTGGGTCGTGGTCGGCGCTACCCAGGCGCAGATGGAAGCGCAGGGGTACAAGGCCGTGGGCCGCGATTTCCCGGTGTTCCTCCATCCTGATACCGGTGAGGAATATGCGCTGGCCCGCACCGAGCGTAAATCCGGCCGCGGCTATCGCGGCTTCGTGGTCGATGCCGATCCCGCGGTGACGCTGGAAGAGGACCTGCAGCGCCGCGATTTCACCATCAACGCGATCGCCTGCGATGAAGCCACCGGTGAACGGGTGGATCCGTATGGCGGCGTGCGCGACATCGAGCAGCGCGTGCTGCGCCATGTCGGCCCGGCCTTCGTCGAGGATCCGCTGCGGGTGCTGCGTGCGGCCCGCTTCATGGCGCGCTTCGCACCGCTGGGCTTCACCGTGGCCGACGAGACGATGGCGCTGATGCGGGAGGTCGCCGCCAGTGGCGAGCTCGACGCGTTGGTGCCCGAGCGCGTGTGGCAGGAACTGCGTCGCGCCCTCGCCTCGGCGCGGCCGTCTGCCTTCCTGCGCACCCTGCATGACGCCCATGCACTGGGCGCGGTCCTGCCCGAGCTGGAGGCGCTGTATGGCGTGCCACAGCGCGCGGAGTTCCACCCGGAAGTGGATACCGGCGTGCACCAGGAAATGGTCAGCGACATGGCCGCACAGCTGGCGCCCGGCGACGATCTGATCGGCTTCGCCGCGCTGACCCATGACCTCGGCAAGGGCCTGACTCCGCCGGCCGAATGGCCGCGCCACATCATGCACGAGCAGCGTGGTGTCGCCCCGCTGCGCGCGCTGGCAGAGCGCCTGAAGGTGCCGGTCGATCACCGCCAGCTGGCCGAAGCGGTTTGCCGCGATCACCTCAACGTGCACCGCATCGAGGAACTGCGCGACGCCACCGTGCTGGAGCTGCTCGGCCGCTGCGATGGGTTCCGCCGCCCCGAGCGCATCGCGCAGATCGCGCTGTGCTGCGAAGCCGACAAGCGCGGCCGGCTCGGCTTCGAGGACAGCGACTACCCGCAGGGCGAAACGCTCAACCGCCTGCACCAGGCGGCGTTGGCCGTGCAGGCACGCGATCTGGATCTGACTGGGTTGAAGGGCCCGGCGGTGGGCGAGGCGTTGGCCAAGGCGCGGGTGAACGCGATCAGCGCGGTGCGTACACGCTGATCGGTGGGTCGCGGCGATGTTTGGCCCAGTCAGATCCAGCTGGGCCGATGCCGCCTCAGCGGGCGCTGGCTGCGCACGCCGGCTGCGCCAGCAGCCAGTCCCTTGCGGCCGCCGCCGCATCCTCGCCCTCACCGACCACCACATCCGGGGCGATCTTCCTGCCATCGCCCTGCCCGTTACGGTCGACCATGACGTTGCCGGTGACCAGCAAGGCGCTTCCATCCGGCAGCCGCTCGGTCCGGTTACCCGTAGATAAGCCTGCCGTGGGCTGGCCGAAGCTTCGGGTTGTGGCACGCCCACGGAACGCCAGTGCCGTTGCTTCGCCCGAGCTGGCGGTGCGTGGCCCGAGCAGTACCGCCACCGGTGCGCCGGGATGGCGCAGCCGATACTCCGCCGCGCCGGCATCGAGCATTTTCTTCTGCTCCTGCCACACGGCACCGTCGTGCAATGACCATGACCGTTCCGAGTCCGCCGTGGTGAATGCACCGACCCGCGGCGGATGGCCATCGGCCTCTTCCAGCAGGGGTGCCAGGCCAAGCAGCATCGGCCACATGTTGCCACCGCCGTTGCCGCGCAGGTCTACCACCCAGCCGCAACGCTCCGCCTGATCCTTGCTGCGGATGGCGGTCTGCAGCGTGCCTGCAAACGCAAGACTTGTCCGCTGCCAGGCCGCGCTGTCGCCCGGTCCACTGCCGCTGAATGCGCCCACCGTCATCCAGCCGATGCGGCGGCCGACCGTATCCATGTCGCGCTGCTGAGCCGTGCGTTGCTGCATGGCGCCGGGCTCGTGCGTGCGCTGAGTTGCAGACGGTGCCGGAGTTGCAGCGACGCTGCCGCGGCTCGAAGAGGACTGCAGCAACGGGTGCGTCGGCGGCAGCCACCGCCCATGCCCCCCACTGCTCACCGCGATGGCATCGCGCACCTGCTGCCAGGTCTGCGCGGGATCGGCAGTGGCAGACTGCAGGCGCGTGCGTATCGCCTGCCAGTCGACCTTGTCGCGGTACAGCGCTTCGCGCTCCAGTACCTCCACGATCCGCGCCTGTATCGCAAGCGCCGGCATCTCCTGTGCGTTTGCGACCGGTGCCAGCAGCACACTGGCGAGCAGTGCCGGGAGCGCCCACCGGCACCGCATTGAAATCCCCATCGTGCTACATCCGTGTAGTTGAGTTGGCCGCAGCATACCGCTGCAAACGGCCTTGGGGACAGCACAGGCCCTTCCGATGATGTGCCAGCTCAACGGGGGAAGGCACGTCACCCGAACCGTTCAACGTGCCATGGTCAGCCCGCGGCCAGCCACCTCACCAATCCAAGCGCAGCCCGAGGTTGCCTTCGATGCTCTTGCGCTCCTTCTGATCGCTGCTTTCGAGGTCCCGCGTGTAATCGGCCACGGCGAAGGCGCTCACATTGGCGTTGAAGCGCGCCACCACGCCGACGCCCACTTCCAGTGCGCGGACGCCCTGTTGGTTGGTCAGCTGATTGGTGCCGAAGTTGATGCGGTCCTCGCCATCGAAGGTCTGCCAGTAATTCACCTTGAGATACGGCTGCCAGCCATTGCCGGCCAGGTTGTAGTCGGCCGCCAGGCGCAGGCCGACCCGGCCGGTCCAGGCGTTGTCGTTGTCGTAGCTCACCGTGGAAATGCGGTCGGCACTGTCATCCAGTGCGCTGCGCTGCCAGATCACCTGCGCCTGCGGTTCCAGCCACCAGGCCGATTGCCCGAGCTGCAGCAACGGCTTGCCGACTTCCAGTGACGCCGTGGTGCCATCGCCGCGCAGGTCGATGCCCAACCCGCGTGCGGACCAGGCGTTGCCGTCGTAACGGCTCTGCATCACCACCGCGTCCAGATAACCACCGGCACTGCCCACGCGGGTCCAGTACAGGCCGACATGCTTGTCATCCAGACGGGTGCGGCCGACGGCGACGTTGTCCCAGCCGATCGCAAAACCGTTGACGTTGCCCTGCGCGCGGGTGCGCCCGACAAATACGCCGACCTGATTGCGCGCGTGATCATCGGCCGTGGCGTACAGATCAACACCGGCCTGGATGCCTTGGATGTCACCATCGAAGCTGGGCTTGGCATCGCCTTCCCAGTGCTGCTCATGGCTCTGGCCGATCATGCGTGCCCACGCAGCGCGGAGACCGCCCTGGCCGGCGAGCAGGCGCTGTTCGCCCTGGCGTTCGTGGAAGGTCCCCAGGCTCAGCAGGCTGGTCTCGCGCAGCAGCGGCGGCACCACGGCATACGTGGCCGCTTCCACGCGATACAGCGGAATGATGTCGCCTGCCGCCGGCACGGCGCCCGGGGTCGGCGGCACGGCCAAGGGGCCGGGAACGGCTGCGGGCGTGGTCGGCACTGGCGGCGGGGCGTCGGCCTGCGGCGGCGCTACCGGTGACGGTTCCGGCGGCGGCGGCGGCGGCGCGGGCTCGGGCGCGAGGGGGTCCGGGTTCTCCGGGACGTCCGGCGAAGGCGGCGGGGCCAGTGGCGGCGGTGGGGTGCCGGCATCCTGCGGCGGCGGGGGCGGCGGCGTCACCGTCGGCACGCCCGGCGGGGCCGGCGCCGGCGCCGGCGTGACACCGGCCACCAGGGTCGAGCGCAGGTACCAGTTCTCGCTGCTGCCAGCGCTGACGCCGCCCTTGAACAGGAAATACTCGAACGCCCCGGCCGCGATCGGGTTGTACAGCGCGAACGCGTTGGGCGCAGTGCTCGCCCCGTTGATCGACTGCACGACCAGGATGCCGTCGGCCCTCGTCGCCGCGCCGCTGCCCCCGGCATTGAGGATGCCCAGCCCGGTGCTGCCGCTGGCTACCGCATTGGAGATCACCAGCCGATCCGAAGGCGCACCGTCACCGGCCAGCACCGACTGCAGATACACCCCGCCGTTGTTGCCCACGTAATTTCCGTTGACGGTGAACGCATCGCCCGGACCGCTGCTGCCATTGCTCAGATCGATGCGACCGGCATTGATCACGTTGACCTGCTGGCCAGCGGTGAACGTGCGCACGTTGGCATTGAGGCCACCCGCGAAGACGGTACTGGTGCTGTCGATGTCCAGCGTGCCGCCGGTGGTGGTGAAATCGGACAGCACCAGGTCGCCATCGAAGGTCAGCTGGCTGCTCTGGCGCAGATTGATCTGCTCCCAGCCAGTGAACCGCGCGACCCCGGTGGTGTTGACGTTGTTCATGGTCAGCAGATCGGTGCCCAGCCCCCCGGTGAACAGCGGGATCGCCCCCAGATGGCTGTTGTTGAGGTTGCTCAGGGTGGTGACGTCGTTGCCCTCGCCCATGTCCACCGTGCCGTAGACCACGCCGCCGCCGGACCAGTCCAGACGATCATTGCCGGTACTGGCGCGGATCTCGCCGCGCACGGTGCCGCCGGTGATGGTGATGGAATCATCGCCACCGCTGACGCTGATGTTGCCGCCGATGTAGCCCTCGGAGAGGATGATGGTGTCGTTGCCGAAGCCGGTGACGAGGTTGCCGTCGATGGTGCCGCCGGACATGTCGAAGGTGTTGTTCTCCAGCTTCATGTTGACCCGGCCGATGCGCCCGCCGGTCATCTCGGCATAGTCGCCATCGTCGAAGCCGCCGATGATCTGGCCGCCGGTCATGCGGAAGCGGTCGGTGCCGTCGCCCTGCAGCAGCGCCCCGATGGTGCCGCCGGTCATGATGAAAACGTCCTGTCCGCCGCCCTGTTGCACGGTGCCGGTGATGGTGCCGCCGCTGATCTCGAGCTGGTCGACATCGTCGCCCTGGTCCACCGAAGCCAGCGTGCCGCCGCTCATCAGCAGGACATCGGCGCCCGCCCCCTGGGTGACCGCGCCGGCGATGCTGCCGCCGAGCATCTGCAGCCGGTCGTTGCCCAGCCCCTGCGCCAACGTGCCACCGATGCTGCCGCCCGGGCGCATGATGGTGGTGTCGTTGCCCGCGCCTTGATCGACGCTACCGACGATGACGCCGGAAACATCGAGCAGATCATCGCCGTCGCCGAGCAGCGCTGAGCCGGTCAGCCGGCCGTTGACGATCAATGACTGCGCGCCACCCGCGCCGATCACGTTCGCCGCGCCCCCGCCCTGCTGCTGCAGCGTTCCGTTGATCTGCAGCGTGGTGGCGTTGGCCATGGTCAGGCTGGCGGTCTCCAGCGTGTTGCCCAGCACCAGGGTGCCGCCGTTGAGCGTGCTGGCGCCCCCCACGCTGTTGAGGCCGGTCAGGGTGAGCGTGCCGGCACCGGTCTTGTCCAGCGCGCCGGTGCCGTTGATGCTGCCGGCATAGCTGCCGTCATCGGGCTGGGTGAAGCGGACCAGGCCATTGTTGGTCACGCCGGGCGGCAGGCTCTGCGCCCGCGCCTCCAGAATGCCGGCCGGATCGACGATCACCGGCCCGGTGTAATTGGCATTGTTGCCGGTAAGTGCCAGGGTGCCCTGCGCCACCGTGGCCACGGTCACCCCGGTGATGGTGCCGGTCAGTGTCCACTTGCCCGCATCGTTCTTGGTCAGCGACTCGAAACCGACGAAATTGCCCGGCAGTGTGGAATCGCCGGTGCCGCTCAGGAAGATCGCGTCGTTGCCGGCGCCCCCACTGAAATTGCCGGTGATCGACGATCCCGTATACAGGCGCAGGATGTCGTTGCCGCCGGCCAGCGAGATGTTGCCGATGACCTGGCCGCGGTTGGTGAAGTCCAGCGCGCCGTTGCCGGAGCCGCCGATCACCGTGCCCGGCGCCTGGATGATGCCGGTCTCGGTGTTGATCACGGTGTTCAGGCCGGTGGTGTTCTGCGACCAGATCGCCACGGCGTTGTTGGCGCGGATGGTGCCGCTGTTGAGGATGGTGTTGCCCGCGCCCTGGAAGTTGATCACTTCGGCACTGCCCTGGCTGCCCAGCGCGAGCACCTCCCCTCCGGCATCGACGGTCAACGTGCCGCCGGTGCGGAATTCCAGTGTGTTGCCGCCCGCGCCGAACAGCCCCGGCGCGCTGACTGCGGTCGCGCTGACGGTGGCACCGGTGCCGACGTGGATGGTGGCGTTGTCGCGCAGCGAGATGGCGTTGGCGTCCCCCACCACCAGCTTGGCACCGGCCTGGACATCCGCCGTGCGTCCATCCTCGATGGCGATGTTGCCGTTGCCGACGCGGGTGACGTAGGGATTGGGTGCGGCCGTGGTGCAGGTGGTGGTGGTGCCGACGGTAACGCAGTCTGCCTGTGCGCCGAACGAGGCCAGCGCGACGGCGCTGCCCAGCAGGCAGCGTGAACGGAGCAGCGCGGCAATGCTGAGCGCGAGGGGGTGGCGGGTGGACCTGGGCATGCGGCTTCCTCTGGACATCACGGAGGGCGGCGGCGTGACAGGTCATCGAAGCCCCCTGCTCCTGACTGCACGCATCACCATGAAGTTCACGACGGCAGCGGACGCTGCCTGGGACTGCATTTCCGGCGGTACAACATCAAGGAGGGGACAGGCGGCGCGCGGCACACGGGCCACGGCCAGGAACAGGCGGTTTCGTCAATTACGCAGATGTAGTGCGGTACTTTTACTGGTCAACTGTGATGTGAACGTAAAATCCAGACCGTGGATCGCACGCATTCGCTGCGCGCAGAGCAATCCTGCAGCTGGTCGCTCAGATCTTCAGATAGATACGCCGGCGATCCAGCGCCCACACCACGCCCCACCAGAGCGCCACGAAGCCCACCGCGCACGCGAGCGAGGCCAGCGTTGGCGCCTGTGGCAGCGCGCTCTGCAGGGCATGGAAGGCCGAAGCCCAGGCACCGCTCGCCGCGAGCACCAGCGCCATCGCCGAGGAGCCGAGATAGGCGGCGATCGCATTCACGCCAAAGCGTCGGCCCAGCGCAGGCGCGCCCCAGCGATCGATCACCAGATGGGCCAGCAGCAGCGCGGCCGCGGACAGACCTGCGGTCCACAGCACGAAGCTGGGCGTCCACAATTGCTTGTTCAGGGGCAACCACAGCGTGGCCAGACCGCCGACCGCCAGGCAGCCCGCTGCCAGAACCGCCAACTGCGGTGCCCTGCCCGCGCGCAGCCACGCTCCGGCACGCAGGCCCAACAGCGTGGTGGCAATCGCCCCGAGGCTGCTCAGCAGGCCTTCGGGGTCATGGCCCAGCCCGGTGAGCGCGGAATATTCATAGAGGAACGGGGCGAACAGCGCCGTATCCAGCCGGCTGGCCGGGTTGACCCACGGCTCCATCGAGTCGGCCGCGAGCAGGAGAACGGCATAGGCGACCAGCAGCGCGACGATCACCGCCCACTGCGTCCGCGCCCGCGTGTACACCGCCAGCACGCCGACCACCGCCACGCACAGCGCGATCCGCTGCAGCACGCCCCACAGGCGATACGCCGGCAGCTCGAACAGCCACCACGCCAGCAGGTGCAGCAGGGCACCGGCGATCAGGATGCGCAGTGCGCGCTGCAGCACCCCACGCACCAGCGCCGGACGCATGGCCGGGTCGGTGGCGCGCGGGGCCAGGCTGAAGGCCATCGAGACGCCGGCGATGAACAGGAACAGCGGGAAGATCAGATCGGTCGGGGTGAAGCCATGCCACTGCGCGTGCAGCAGCGGCGCGTAAACATGGTTCCAGTCGCCGGGGTTGTTGACCAGCAGCATCGCCGCGACGGTCAGGCCGCGCAGCGCGTCGATCGAGCCCATCCGTGCCGACGGCGCCGCGCTCATGCGTCTTCGCGCTGCCCGGCGATCCAGGTGCTGCGCACCTGCAGCGCATCGTCGAGCAGGACCAGATCGGCGTGATGGCCTTCGGCAATATGCCCGTAGCGGTCATCCAGGTTGAGGAACTGCGCGGGATATGTGGAGGCCATGCGTGCCGCCTCGGCCAGCGGAACGCCGAGCAGTTGCACGCTGTTGCGCACCGCCGTGGCCATGTCCAGCGCCGAGCCGGCCAGTGAACCGGCAGCATTGCGGACCACGCCGTCCACGGCGGTGATGACCTCGCCATACAGTTCGTAGCTGGGGTCTTCCGCACCCACCGGCGGCATGGCATCGGTAACCAGGATGACCTTGCCGCGCGGCTTGCACGCCAGCGCCACACGCAGGCTGGCCGGGTGCACGTGCACGCCATCGGCGATGATGCCGACCCAGCTGTCGCGGTCTTCCAGTGCCGCACCGACGGCGCCCGGCTCGCGTCCGGTCAGTGGCGACATCGCGTTGTACAGATGAGTGAAGCCACGGATACCGGCCTCCAGGCCGGCACGTGCTTCTTCGTAACTGGCCGCGGTGTGACCGGCCGCCACCACCACGCCACGTTCCACCAGCGCGCGGATGCTCTCCAGCGGCACCCGCTCGGGCGCCAGCGTAAGCAGGGTGACGCCATTGTCCAGCGAGGCGGCCAACGCGATCTCGGCGGCATCCGGCACGCGGAACTTGTTCGGATCGTGCGTGCCCTTGCGCGCCGGCGCGATGTACGGCCCTTCCAGATGGATGCCGAGCACGCCCGGCACGCCTTCGCTGATCGCCTGGCGGGTCGCGGCAATGGCCGCGCGCATCACCTGCACATCGTCGCTGATCAGGGTCGGCAGCAGGCCGGTGGTGCCGAAGCGGCGGTGCGCCTGCGCCAGCGTACGCAGCGTGGCGACATCCGGGCTGTTGTTGAACAGCACGCCGCCGCCGCCGTTGACCTGGGCATCGATGAACCCCGGCAGCAACCAGCCACCGCCCAGGTCCACCTGCTCATCGGCCTGGCCGAGCATCGGGGCGGCATCGGACACCAGCGCGGTGATCCGGCCACTTTCGATCACCACGGCCAGGTCGTCGCGGAAGTCGTCGCCGGCCAGGATGCGGGCGTTGCGCAGGACAGTTTTCATCAGACGGTTTCCGTCACCTTGTTCAGATGCGGCGGCAGGTCGGGGTTGTGGCCGCGACGCAGCGCCAGCGCGTTGATCGCGCGGTAGAAACTCTGGATGGTCAGCAGCGGCGCGCACGCCGGGTGCGGCGCGACCGGCAGCGGCAGGTCACCGCCGACATCGGCCAGCCACACCTGCGCATCGCGCGCGGCAAACTCGCTCAGCACCGCGCGGGTACCGGCGCCGGTTTCATCCGGCTGGGCGAAGGCCAGCACCGGGAAACCCGGGCCGACCAGCGCCATCGGGCCGTGCTTGACCTCGGCCGAGCTGTAGGCCTCGGCATGCAGGCCGCAGGTTTCCTTGAACTTCAGCGCCGCTTCCTGCGCGGCGGCCAGGCCGAGGCCACGCCCCAGCACGAACAGGTTGTGGGCCGGCACCAGGCCATCGGTCAGCGACGACCAGTCGCTGTTCCAGGCCTCGCGCAGGGCATCGGGCAACGTGCGCAGCGAGGCGATCAGCCCCACGTCCTGGGTCCAGTAGGCCACCAGCTGCAGGATTGCCGACAGCGAGGCCAGGTAGCTCTTGGTCGCCGCCACGCTGCGCTCGGCACCGGCCCCCAGCGGAATCACCGTCTCGGCCAGCTGCGCCAGCGGCGAATCCTCGACATTGACCAGCGCCACCACACGCGCGCCGGCCGCACGGGCGGCCTCGGCGTTGCGCAGCAGGTCCGGGCTCTTGCCCGACTGCGAGATCACGATGTACAGCGCGCCGCGCAGCTTCAACGGTGCCTCGTAGACCGAGCCCACTGACGGCGACGCCGAGGCGGTGACCAGCCCCAGGCGTGTTTCCAGCAGGTACTTGGCGTAGGTGGCGGCGTGGTCGGAACTGCCCCGTGCGCAGGTCACCACGAACGGCGGCGGCGCCGCGCGCAGGCTGGCGGCCAGCGTCTCCACGGCCACCTGGTTGCGCGCGAACTGCGCGGCGATCACATCGGCAGCCTCGGCGGCTTCGCGGTACATCAGGGTGTCGTGGGGAGCAGGCAGGGACATGGGGACTCAGGTCGTTTCAGGAGAAGGAAGCCGTGCACCCTGCGGGCGCATCGGCGCGGTGGAGCCACGCACCACCAGCTGCGGCACGAAGCCCTGGTTCTGCAGCTGCAACGGTGCATCGTCGTAGGCATCGCTGCGCAGCTGCGCGATCAGCAGGCGCGCGGCATGCCGGGCGATGTCTTCAGTGGCCTGCTTGGCAGTGGTCAACGGCGGCCAGGACTGGCGCGAGAACGGACTGTCCTCGAAGCCGGCGATGGACAGATCGTAGGGCACGTTCATGCCGGTGGACTTGGCGGCCGCCAGCACGCCGGCGGCGATTTCATCGTTCGAGCCGAAGATCGCGGTGGGCGGTTCGCGCAGCGCCAGCAGGCGGCGCGCCCCACGGAAGCCGTCGTCGAAGGTGTAATCGCCCTGCACCACCAGGTGCTTGTCGATGGTCATGCCGTAGTCGCGCAGCGCGGCCTCGTAACCGGCATAGCGCTCGCCACTGGAGCGGTGCGAGGTGCCGCCCCAGAGAAAGCCGATGCGCTGGTGACCCAGCTGGATCAGATGCTCGGTGATTTCATAGGCGGCCTCGCGGTCGTCGACGAACACACAGGCACCATCCTGCGGATCGGCCGTGGCGGCAATGATGCGCACCAGCTTGATCCCGCGCGCGGTGAGCGCGGCCACCAGATCCTTGCGCTCGGACATCGGTGCGGTCAGCACCAGCCCGGCCAGGCGCGAACGCTGCACCCAGTCGGCCAGTTCCTCGGCCAGCATCGGCGAGCTGGAGTCGCAGGGATGGATCTGCAGCCCGAACCCGGTCTCTCGGCAGGCCGCGAGCACGCCGTTCTGCACGCCGATGATGTGGTACGGATTGGGGTTGTCGTAGACCAGCCCGACCACCAGCGTGGTGCCGGTGCGCAGGTTGCGCGCGGCCGGATCGGGCTCGTAGTCCAGCTCGGCGATCGCACGCAGCACCCGCGCACGGGTGGCCTGCATCACCGAGGGCTCGTTGTTGATCACCCGCGAGACCGTCTTCAGCGATACCTTGGCCCGTTCGGCGACATCCTTGATGGTCGCTCTACGCATCGTCTTTTCCTGGCTGACCGGTTGAGCGTCCATGATCGCCGATCACTGCCCGTCGCGGGACAGCCCGACGCGGTGGCCGCGCATCGAATAGAACAGGATGTACAGGTAGCAGGGCACCATCAGGCCGGCGAACACCCACTGGAAGTCGAAGTGCTGCTTGAGCACGGCGAACAGCTGGGGAATGATCGCGCCACCGGCGATGGCCATCACCAGCAGGGCCGAGCCGGTCTCGGTGAAGCGGCCCAGCCCGCGGATCGCCAGCGGAAAGATGGCCGGCCACATCATCGCGTTGGCGAAACCGAGGGCGGCCACGAAGCCCACCGACACGTAGCCGTGGGTGAACAGCGCGCCGATGCAGAACACCACGCCCAGCACCGCGGAAATGCTCAGGTAACGCGACTGCGAGACCAGGTGCGGGATCAGCGCCAGGCCGGCCAGATAACCGATGAGCATCGCGCCCAGGGTGATCGAGGTGAACATCTTGGTCTGGTCCAGCGGCAGGTCGAAGCCATGGCCGTAGGTACCGATCGCATCGCCGGCCATCACTTCCACGCCGACATAGACGAACAGGCACAGCACGCCCAGCCACAGGTGCGGGAACTGGAAGATGCTGGTGCGCTCGGCCACTCCCGGCGCGCGGGCCGGCGTAGCGTTGGCTTCAGAGGTCTTCAGTTCGGGCAGCGGCGAGAACAGCACGCCGACCGCCAGCACCACCAGCAGCCCGGCCATGGCCATGTACGGCAGCTGGATCTTGGCCGCGAAGTCGTTGAGCAGCACCGTCTTGGCCGCGGCGTCGGCAACCTTCACCTGGGCATCCAGATCGCCGATCCCGTGCAGCACCAGCGTGCCGATCAGCACCGGGGCGAGCATGCCGGCGATCTTGTTGCAGATGCCCATCAGCGCGATGCGCCGGGCCGCGGTTTCGATCGGGCCGAGAATGCTGATGTACGGATTGACCGCCGTCTGCAGCAGGGCCAGGCCGCTGCCGATGATGAACAGGCCGCTGAGCGCGCCGGGGTACCAGCGCTGCTGGGCGAAGTGGGCGAATACCACCGCACCGGCCGCCATCACCAGCAGGCTCAGGCTCAGGCCTTTCTTCATGCCGGTGCGCTTGAGGATCCACGAGGCCGGCAGTGCCAGGAAGAAATACGACAGGTAGAAGACCATCAGCACCAGGAAGGCGCCGACCTCGTCCAGCTCGAAGGCGAGCTTGACGAAGGTGATCAACGGACCGTTGAGCCAGGTGAAGAAGCCGATCAGGAAGAACAGCACGCCGATGATCAGGATCGAGGTAAGCACGCTCGAACGCGCGGAGGCAGCAGGCACGGCAGACATCAAGGAGGCTCCTGCATCGACGGCACCGGAGCGGCGTCGGAAGAGTGGCTGGGAACAACGTTGTCACATTTATTCGTTGCAGCCGCCGGGTTTGTCAACAACTGGTTCACGCCGACGCCGCGCATTTTCCTTTGCTGCACCTGCGCAATCTGGCGGCAGCGCTCGCGGTGGGCGGAGCGGAGCCCGTATTCACGGCAGTTTGCGAAAACATGACGGCTGTGTGATGAAAACGTTTTCCCGCGCAAACCCGCGTTGCGGCGCAGCATCGAAAGTGTGAGGTTATCGTTGACATCGTTGTCAGAACGATTACAGACTCCGCCTCAATCGCCGGGTCAGCCCTGGCCACGCCCAACCGATGGAGTCCGTGTGACCATAGCCGCCCACGCTGTTCCGGCCCATGCCCCGCCCGCCGCGATGCCGCCGTTCCTGGCCGCCGACGTGGGTGGCACGCATGTCCGGGTTGGCCGGGTCCAGGCCAGCGCCGATCCGGCCCATCCGGTGGAGCTGCTGGACTACCGCAAGTTCCGCAATGCGGATTACTCCGGCCTCAGCGCGATCCTGTCCGACTTCCTGGCTGATGGCCCGCGCCCGACCCATTGCGTGGTCGCCACCGCCGGCTATGCCCGCGACGACGGCACGGTGATCACCGCCAACCTGCCCTGGCCGCTGTCGGCGCGGCAGATCGAGCGCGATGTCGGCCTGGACCAGGTCTACATCGTCAATGATTTCGAAGCCGTGGCCTACGCCGCCGCCCAGGTCGATGCCAGCGGCGTGCTGCAGCTGACCGGCCCGGCCACCGCCCCGCGCGGCCCGACCCTGGTGGTCGGCCCCGGCACCGGCCTCGGCGCGGCGGTCTGGATCCCGACGCCGCACGGCGCGGTGGTCCTGGCGACCGAAGCCGGCCAGCCGACCCTGGCCACGACCACCGAACTGGAGATGGCGAT
Source organism: Stenotrophomonas sp. PUT21 (assembly GCF_052232875.1). Lineage (NCBI taxonomy): Bacteria > Pseudomonadati > Pseudomonadota > Gammaproteobacteria > Lysobacterales > Lysobacteraceae > Stenotrophomonas > Stenotrophomonas sp. PUT21. The sequence goes on from NZ_CP197645.1 coordinate 3,298,739, forward strand.
CGTGCGGCAGATGCTGCGCGAGCGCTCGCACGTATCGGTCGAGCAGGCGCTGTCCGGCCCCGGCCTGATGAATCTGTACCGCGCCCTGTGCGCGTTGAACGGCCAGTCCCCCACGCTGACCACCCCGGATGCGATCACCGCGGCCGCGATGACCGACCAGGACCCGCTCGCGCGGCAGAGCCTGGAGGTGTTCTGCGGCCTGCTCGGCAGCACCATCGGGGACATGGCGCTGCAGTACGGCGTCACCGGCGGTGTCTACCTGGCCGGCGGCATCCTGCCGCAGATCCGCGACTTTCTGTTGAACAGCACCTTCGTCGAGCGGTACCTCAACAAGGGCCCGATGCGCGAGGCGCTGGAACGTATTCCCGTGAAGGTGGTCGAGCACGGGCAGCTGGGCGTCATCGGCGCTGCCAGCTGGTACCTGGGCCATAGGGACCACCCGACCGCCTGACGGCGCGCCGGGAAAGGCACTACGCAGTACGCAGCACCCATGGCACGCCCCGGTTTAGGGCGCGCGGAAAAGTCGTACCAGACGCAAGAAGACACGCCGTCGCCGGCGAACCATCGGATTGATGAGGAGAGACATCATGAACCATCGCAAGAGTCTGCTTTCGGCAGCCATTTTCAGCTGTCTGGTGTTCAGCGCGCAGGCGCAGGAAACCTCCAGTACCCCCACCGACCTGGACACCGTCAGCGTCGTCGGCATCCGCGCCAGCCTCGAAAAGTCGCTGGATACCAAGCGCAACAACGTGACCATTTCCGAGGCGATCACCGCCGAGGACATCGGCAAGTTCCCCAGTACGAACGTTGCAGAAGCGCTGTCTCAGCTGCCCGGCATCTCGCTGGACCGCCGCTTCGGCCAGGGTGAGCGCGTCAGCATCGACGGTACCGACCCCAGCCTCAACCTGTCCTTCCTGGACGGCCACCCGGTCGCCCAGGCGATCTGGCTGTACGGCGAGCAGCCCAACCGCGGCTTCGATTACACCCTGCTGTCACCGCTGATCCTGGGTCGCATGGAAGTCATCAAGTCCTCCGAAGCGCGCCTGACTGAAGGCAGCCTGGGCGGCACCATCCTGATGCACACCCGCCAGCCGCTGGACATGCGCGCCAACGAAGTGGCCGCTTCCGTGGGCTACAGCTACAGCGACCAGGCCAGCAAGGGCAAGCCGAACGCCTCGGCCATCTACAGCTGGAAGAATGACGAAGAAACCTTCGGCATCAACGTGGCCGCGCAGCACTATGAAGAGCGCGTGGACCGTCAGGGCATAGAAGTGTTTGGTTACGCCAAGGCGTCCACCTTCACCAACGCGCCGGGCGTGGACCCGAATGCGGACGTACCCAATTCGGTCAACGCGGCGTGGTTCCAGCAGGACCGCAAGCGCGACAGCGCCGTGGTCAATCTGCAGTTCAAGCCGACCGACGAACTCGAGTTCAACCTGAGCGGCCTGTACATCAAGGAGAACTTCGACAACTACAACCAGTCGATGTACTCCTTCCTGACGTGGAATCCCGGCACCGTAGGTGCGGTGAACCAGCTCGGCGACGTGCGCAACGGGGTGGTCACCAGCGGTCACTCCAACGCCAGCGCGACGGCCAACAGCGGCACGGTGATCTACGACAACAACGTGCGCGAATCCGAAGTGACCACCAAGGGCCTGGACCTTCGCGGTGCCTGGAAGGGTGAAGGCTGGGGTATCAGCGGCCAGGCTGGCCAGAGCAAGTCCGAAAACAAGGATCTGGCCCAGTACTTCATCGAACCGTTCTACAACGGTGGCTTCAGCTGGAACCTGGACAAGGGCATCACCTTCGACAACCCCGATGCCGCCCGCAATCCGGCCAACTGGGGCTCGGCCGGCGGCTGGTTCGGCAACAACGGCATCTTCTCCACCGACAGCAAGGACACCTACGCACAGCTGGACTTCAATGTGCAGTTCGACAGCATCTTCAACCAGCTGCAGTTCGGCGTTCGCCACGGCAAGCACGAAGAGAGCTTCGATCTGAACGTGTATGGCGGCGTGCGTCCGGGCACCCTGGCCGACGTCGGCACCATCGGTCTGACCGACATCCAGGGCTTCGCCGATGGCCAGGGCCGTCATATCCAGGCCGGCCGCGACAACGTGCTGAACTGGGTCAAGGGCAGCCCGCTGGACTTCGCCAACCCGGATCCGGCCAGCTATCTCAACAACAGCTGGGCGCTGGAGCAGACCAACAATGCCGCCTATGCGCAGTTGAACTTCTCCAATGGCCCGGTACGCGGCAACGTCGGCGTGCGCTACGTGGATTCCAAGACGGCCGGCAGCGGCTTCGTCTACGGCGGTACCCCCACCCTGACCGATCTGGACAGCAAGTGGCAGACCCAGACCAAGAAGGAAGACTTCCTGCTGCCCTCGGTCAACCTGGTCTACGACACCGACAGCGACTGGGTGTTCCGCTTCGGCGCCAGCAAGGTCATCGCGTGGGCGCCGTACAACCAGATGGTGAACAACACCTTCCTCAACGACACCACCCTGACCGGCAGTGGCGGCAACGCGGCCCTGTCGCCGTATGAGTCCTGGAACTACAACCTGTCGGCCGAGTACTACTTCGCTCCGCAATCGGTGGTGGCCTGGTCGCTGTTCTACAAGAAGATCGACAACTACATCGATACCAGCGCCGTCACCGAGCGCCAGTACAACTCGATCCGCGATACCTCGCCGGCCACCTGGGCCAACATCGTGGGCACCAACGGCTGTGCGGCCGACGGCTATTGCGACTACAGCATCCAGCGTCCACGCAATGCCGGCAGCGGTCACGTCAAGGGCTTCAACCTCAGCTACCAGCAGCCCTTCGGCGAAAGCGGCTTCGGCCTGACCGCCAACTACACCTACGCCAACGGCGAAAACAATTCCGGTGATGCGCTGCCCTACCAGTCGCGCAACTCGGTTGCGTTCAGCCCGTACTACGAAAAGGGTCCGATCAACGCCCGCCTGACCTACAACTGGCGTGACAGCTACCTGGCCGGCGGCTACGTCGCAGGCTCGGCACCGGCCAGCGTGGACGACTACGCCGAGCTGGGCGCCAGCTTCGGCTACACCTTCAACGAGAACTGGTCGGTCACCGTGGACGCCCAGAACCTGCTCGATGAAGAGTACTTCCAGTACCTTGGCGACAAGGATCACCTGGCCTCGCGTTACAAGAGCGGCCGCCGCTACATGGCCACCCTGCACTTCAAGTTCTGATCGCCTTGGCACTATGCTGAATGCCTGAAACGGGCCCGGATTTCCGGGCCCGTTTTCACAGGTGGAACCCGATTCGCTACAAAGGAATGACCCGATGCACACCCGCACCCGTCGTACCTCGCTGTCGCTGCTGACCTTCGCACTGGCACTTTCCCTCGCCCCGCTGGCCCAGGCCACCGACGCACAGGCGCCGAACGGCCCGCAGGCCCTGCCCGGCTCGCTGATGCTGATTCCCGCACCGGCCAGGGTCGACCGCCTCGACGGCGCCGGCTACACCGTGACCGCCGCCACCCCGGTGCATGCACAGGGCCAGGCCGCCGCCCGTGTGGCCGCACAGTTCGCCACCCTGCTGCGTGACAGCGGCGGCCCGGCGGTAACCCTCAGCGAAGGACGCGGCAAGGACGGCATCCGCTTCGTGCTCGACGCCACGCTCAAGACCGGTGCCGAGGGCTATCAGCTGCGTTCGGACGCGCGCGGCGCGACCGTGCAGGCCGCCACCGAAGCCGGCTTGTTCTATGGTGCGGCCACGCTCTCGCAGCTGCTCACCGGCGGCAGCGAAGGCAAGCTCCCGGCGCTGCGTATCGACGATGCGCCCCGTTTCAGCTGGCGCGGCCTGATGCTCGATTCGGCCCGCCACTTCCAGAGCCTCGATGAGATCAAGCAGGTCCTCGATGCCATGGCCGAGCAGAAGCTCAATACCTTCCACTGGCATCTCACCGATGACCAGGGCTGGCGCATGGAGATCAAGCGCTACCCGAAACTGACCGGCGTCGGCAGCTGCCGTATTCCGGCCGGCGATGGCGGCCGCGATCCGGTCACCGGCGCCGAGCGCCCCTATTGCGGGTTCTACACCCAGGAACAGATCCGCGAGGTGATCGCGTATGCAGCCGCGCGCCATATCCAGGTCATTCCCGAGATCGACGTGCCCGGCCATGCCACCGCGGCGATCGCGGCCTATCCGGAGCTCGGCACGATCGACACCCCGCTCAAGCCGCTGAGCGAATGGGGCGTGTTCCCGAACCTGTTCAACACCGACGACAGCACGCTGGCCTTCCTTGAAAACGTGCTGGAAGAAGTCATCGCGCTGTTCCCGGCCAAGTACGTGCACGTGGGTGGCGACGAAGCGGTCAAGGACCAGTGGGAAGCCTCCGCGCGGGTGCAGGCGCGCATGCGTGAGGTGGGCGCCGGCGATGAGATGGAGATGCAGAGCCACATCATCAAGCGCCTGGAAACCTTCCTGGAACAGCACGACCGGCGCCTGATCGGCTGGGATGAAATCCTCGAGGGCGGGCTGCCGCCGGAGGCCACGGTGATGTCCTGGCGCGGTACCGAGGGCGGCCTGAAGGCCGCCAGCGAAGGCCACGACGTGGTGATGTCGCCGGTGACCGACATGTACATGGATTACCTGCAGACCAACTCGCCGAACGAGCCGCCGGGCCGCCCGGCGACGATTCCGCTGGCGCGCGTGTACGGTTTCGAACCGGTGCCCGACGCGCTGGCCAAGGACAAGCAGCACCATATTCTGGGCCTGCAGGCCAACATGTTCACCGAGCACACGCGCAGCTACGCACGCCTGCAGCACAACCTGTTCCCGCGCTTGGCCGCAGTGGCCGAGACCGGCTGGTCGCCGCGCGAACGCCGCGATTACGCCGATTTCCTGGCGCGCCTGCCGGCGCAGCTGCAGCGTTACCAGGCCATGGGCATCGCATATGCGCAGACGCCGTTCCAGGTGGAACTGGACAGCCGTGACGACCGCGCGGCCGGCACCGCGACGCTGGCCCTGCGCACCCCGCTGGGCTACGACATCCACTACAGCGTGGACGGCAGCGCGGTCACCGCGCAGTCACCGCGCTACACCGCCCCGCTGCAGCGGCCGCTGCCGGTGGCACTGCAGGCCGCCACATTCTTCAATGGTCAGGCACTGGCCAAGGCGGCCAGCCGCTTCGACATCACCGCCGCCTCGCTGCTGTCGCGGACCGACGAACATCTTGCGCAGTGCCCGGGTGACGGCCAGCTGCTGCTGCGCCTGGAAGACGACGGCCCGGCCGATGGCGAGCGCGCGATCTTCAACGTGGACATCTTCAACCCGTGCTGGCTGTGGAAAGACGCGGATGTGGACGGCATCGCCAAACTGCGCGTGCGTGCCGGGCAGATCCCGTACTACTTCCAGCTGGCCCACGATGAGCCGAACCGCCGCTTCGCGCCCAAGCGCAGTACGCACGGGGAAATGGACATCCTGGGCGGGCAGTGCGATGGCAAGCCGCTGGCCAGCGTGAGGCTGCCGGCCGCGCCGGGCGCCGATGGCTTCATTACGCTGGAAGCGGCGCTGCCGCGTTCGCTCAAGGGCACGCAGAACCTGTGCGTGCGCTTTACCGGCGATACCCGGCCGACGATGTGGGTGCTGGATGAGCTGACGCTGGTGCCGCGGTAACGCCGCGGCCACCCTCGGTCGTGCCGGCCGCTGGCCGGCACACCCCGCCTCACGCTGCCGGTATCAACCGCGCAGGCGTACCAGCAGATTGCGGAGCGGCGTCACTGCGATCGCCATGCCGGCCAGCACGCCAACGCTGTTGGCCAGTGCGTCCATCGGGTCGGCCATGCGGTTGACGGTCAGGGCGCCCTGGGCGAACTCGATGCCGATGCCCAGCCCAACCAGTCCGACCGCTGCCCAGACCAGGGCAGCGCGTCGCTGGTAGATCTGCACGGCGGACGAGGCCAGCAGGAAATAAGCGAGGAAGTGCTCGATCTTGTCGCTGTTGTCCGGCAATGGAATCGGCGGCGGCGGGATCAGGCAGACCACGATCGTGCCCAGCACCGCCATCCACCACAGCGCCAGCCAGAACCGCGGCCAACGCAGCGGCTTCAACAGGTTCGTGGCAGCCACCTTACAGGCGCCAGGTCAGATCGCCGAGCGCGAACGCCGGCTCGAAATCCACGTCGCGCTGGAAGCCCATCACCTGGAAGCGCTCGCCCATCTCGGTCGGCAGCGTCAGCTTTTTCACCTGGTCGCGCAGCCGCACCCGGCCGATCTCGTCGGTGCGCGCATCGGCTTTTTCCAGCAGCGTATCCAGCCCGTTGCCGAGCAGGAAACTGGCCTGGGTGCAGTAACCGGCCAGCTCGAAACCCGCGCCCGTGCCGGCTTCGGCCAGCGCGGTGAAATCCACCGAGGCAGTGAGGTCCTGCAGGCCCGGCCACCGGTACAGCTCGTTGTGCACGTGGTGGCGGTAGAACGCGCGCACGGTGCCCTCGTCGCGGTCGTCTTGGTAATACTCGTTGCGCGGGTAACCGTAATCGACGAACAGCATCGCGCCGCGCTTCATGCCGCCGGCGATCGCCTGGATCCAGTACGGCAGCTGCGGCAGCAGTTCGGAACGGTAGCCGTCGGCGAAGGGCTTCTCGCGGTAATGCTCGACGTGGCGGACGGCGGCGCTGAGCATCGCATCGGCCGGCTGCGCGCCGCGCACGAAGGCGCCCTCGGCATCCAGTTCGACGGTTTCTTCGTAGACCATGCCGTCGCGTGCGAGGAAGCGCGGCGTCGGCAAGGCATCGATCACTTCATTGGCGAAGACCATGCCGTCCCAATCGTCATCGAACGGACCGTTCAGCCATTCCACCAGGGCAAACACCGGCGGGATCAACGCCTTTTCCAGACGCTCGCGCTGGCGCTCACGCAGGTCCGCGCTGGGCTCCAGGATCGCGTAACGCTCGGGCAGCGCGTCCAGTTCAAGCATGCGCTTGAGCAGCACTTCGGCGAAGGCACCGCTGCCGCCGCCGACTTCCATGAAACGCGCTTCCGGGCCGAGCTGCTGCATCACCGGGGCGATCGCATTGGCCAGGGTCGCGGCGAACAGCGCGCCGATTTCCGGCGAGGTGGTGAAATCGCCGGCGGCCCCGAACTTGCTGGCGCCAGCGCTGTAATAGCCCCAACCGGGCGCGTACAGGCTCAGCTCCATGAAGCGGGAGAACGGCATCGCGCCGCCGTTGGCGAGGATTTCAGCGCGCAGCGCCGCAGCCAGCTCGTCGCTGTGGGCCAGGGCGTCGGATTCGGGGAGGGGCAGTGGGGAATGCATGGCACGGGCGATTGCGGTGACAATGCACAGCATAGCCTGAGCAGGGAGTACCCCCGATGACCGATACCGCGCCCGTGGCGCTGATCACCGGCAGCGCGCGCCGGATCGGCGCGGCCATCGCCCGCCAGTTCCACGCCTGTGGCTGGTCGGTGGTGCTGCACGCCCACACCTCCACCACCGAGCTGCAGCAGATGGCCTTCGACATGGACATGCTGCGCCCGGGCAGCGTGCTGGCGCTGCAGGCCGACCTGCGCGATGCCGATGCCCTGCCCGACCTGATCGACCAGACCGTGGCCCAGTTCGGCCGGTTGGATACGCTGGTCAACAACGCCTCCAATTTCTACCCCACCCTGCTCGGCCAGATTACCGCCGCGCAGTGGGACGACCTGTTCGCGGTGAACGCGCGTGCCCCGTTGCTGCTGGCCCAGGCGGCCGCACCGCACCTGCGCCGCCAGCAGGGCAGCATCGTCAACCTGACCGACCTGCACGGCACCCAGCCGATGCGCGACCACCCGGTGTACGCGGCGGCCAAGGCCGCGCTGGAAATGGTGACCCGCTCGCTGGCGCTGGAACTGGCGCCCAAGGTGCGGGTCAATGCGGTGGCGCCCGGGGCGATCCTGTGGCCGGAGCAGGGCAAGGATGATTTCGCCCAGCAGGCGCTGCTGGCGCGCACGCCGCTGGCCCGCACCGGGACGGTGGAGGAGATCGCCGAGGCGGTTTACTGGCTGGCCACGGAGGCCGCGTTCGTCACCGGGCACACGCTGCGCGTGGATGGTGGGCGGACGTTGTCGTGAACCCCGGTTGGACCGCACGCCGGGGAGAGTCGGCCGCTGGCCGGCGCTGTATGAACCGGCATTGTCGGGTTGCCGGCCAGCCGCCGGCCCTCCCCGATGCCTCGATCAGCCGGGCACCAGGTCCATCGTCTCGAACGGCTCGCCGAACTGCCGGTGGGCCCGCCACAGTGCGTCCAGGGTCAGCCCGCTGACCGGGTCGCGGAACGCCGGGGCGATATCGGCCAGTGGCTTGAGCACGAAGGCGTGCTTGAGTTCCGGGCGTGGAATGCGCAGATGGCCGGGGCCCTCCACGATCAGATCGCCGTAGAACACCACATCGATGTCCAGAGTACGGTCGCTGAAACGCGGGCCGCTGCGGTCACGGCCGTGGGCGTCTTCCAGCGCATGCAGCCAGTCATCCAGCGTCTGCAGCGGCAGATCGGTCTCGATCGCCACGGCATTGTTGAGGAAATCCGGGCCGTCGAAGCCCACCGCTGCGGTGCGGTAGGCCGGCGAGACGGCGATCGTGCCGAAGCGCGCGCGCAGGGCCTCCACCGCGGCGTGAAGGTGCTGTTGCGGCTGCAGGTTGCTGCCCAGGCTCAGGAGCGCAGTGGTCATGGTATTCAGCGTACGTGGGGCGATTCCACACGGGGCCAACAGGGCCAGCGCATAGAATCGGGGTGCACATCATAGGACACCGACATGACCTATTGCGTCGGCATCGAGGTGGACGAAGGCCTGGTCTTCGCCGCCGATACCCGTACCAACGCGTCGCTGGACGACGTGCGCGTGCACCGCAAGCTGCACGAATTCGAGTTCCCCGGTGAAGCGGCCTTCGTGATCATGGCCGCCGGCAACCTGGCGACAACCCAGCTGCTGATCTCGCGGTTGCGCCGTGACGTGGACGAGCAGCGCCCGGAAAACCTCCGCGCCTACCGGCATCTGTTCGAGGTGGCCGAGTACGTGGGCCGGGTGCTGCTCGACAGCCAGGTCAAATCCAGCACGCATGAGGCGGGGCAGGACGGCATCGTGACCCAGGCGACGCTGATCCTGGGCGGCCAGATCGGCGGCGAGCATCCCGGCCTGTACATGATCTATCCGCTCGGCAATGCCATCGCGGCCTCGCCGGAAACCCCGTTCCTGCAGATCGGCGAATCCAAGTACGGCAAGCCGATCCTGGACAGGATCCTGCGCCCGCAGACCCGGCTGGAAGACGCCGCGCGCACCGCCATCGTCTCGCTGGACTCGACGATCCGCTCCAACCTCTCGGTGGGGCTGCCGGTGGACCTGGTGCTGATCCGCAAGGATGACCTGCGCATCACCCAGCGCATGCGCTTGGCCGGCGACAGCCCGCTGTATGCGGAGATCCACGGCAACTGGTCCTACAAACTCGAGCAGGCCGTGGCCAGCCTCCCACGGTTTCCGTGGGAGGTCTGATCAGGCGGTCTCCAGCGCCTCGGCGACCGAGCGGAACACCTGCTGCATTTCCAGCGGCTTGCGCAGCACGTGCACGTTGATGCCGGGCGGGAACACCGCCAGCGGTACGGTGACGTCGGCTTCTTCCAGCACCAGCGCCGGCCCGCGGTAGCCCAGCGTGGCCATCTCGCCCAGCAGATGGCTGGCCGAGAGCAGTTTCGAGCCGGCATCGGCGATCACCAGTGCGGGCATGCTTTCCTGCTGCATCCAGCGCAGTGCGGCGGCACCATCGGAGGCCAGCTGCAGGTGATAACCCTGGCTGGACAGCGCATTGCCCAGCAGCGACAGGCGTGTCGCCTCACCGTCCACGACCAGGATCGACTGCCCCGTGCCGGCGGCGATCGGCCCATCCACCGTGGCGGCCGCGTCGGTGCTCTCGCGCATCGGCAGCAGCAGATCGAAGCGGGTGCCCACGCCGGGCTGGCTGTCGACGTGGATGCTGCCGTGGGCGCCTTCGATGATGCGCTTGCACGAGATCAAACCCAGGCCGGTGCCGGTGGCTTTGGTCGTGAAGAAGGGATTGAACAGATGCGACAGCGTGTCCGCATCCATGCCGATGCCTTCATCGGTCACCGAGATCCGCAGCCAGTCCTCGCCATGCGTATCGGCGGCGGACGCCGCGCGCAGGGTCAAACGGCCACCGTTGGGCATGGCCTGGATGGCATTCAACGAGAGGTTGAGCAGCACCTGCTGCAGCTCGGTGTAGTTGGCATCTACCGCCAGGCCATCGGCCACCTCCAGATGCAGGGTGACCTTGGCCGGCAGGTTGCTGCGCAGGAGCAGCTCCACGCCTTCGAACAGGTGGACCAGGCAGATGTGCTCGCTGGTATTGCGCGAACCGCGCACGAAGGACAGCATCGATTCGGCCATCTCATGCCCGCGCCGGCCGCATTCGGCGATGATGTCGGCCAGATGATGCAGCTGCGGATCATCGGTCCGTGCCTTCATCAGGTCCGGCATGATCAGCAGCGGCTGCAGGATGTTGCGCAGGTCGTGGCTGAGCCCGGCCGCCAGCAGCGACAAGCTCTCCAGACGCTGCGCGCGCATCAGCTCGGCTTCCACGCGCTGGCGGTCGATCGCGCTGCGGGCTTCGCGCACGGCACGCGCCACCGCCGAGGGCAGGCGCGCCGGCTGGTGCTTGATGATGTAGTCGTTGGCGCCCTGGTGCAGGGCGGCCACGGCGTTTTCCTCACCCATCGTGCCGGACACGAAGATGAAGGGCACCTCAGGCAGCGCGGCGCGCACGATCTGCAGCGCCTCATTGCCGGAGAAGCCGGGCATGCTCAGGTCCGACAGCACGATGTCCGGCGCGGCGCGCGCCAGCGCCTCACGCAGTTCCTGCGCGCTCTCGACCCGCTCGAAACTGGCCTCCAGGCCAGCGTCGAGCATCTGCTCGCACATCAGTTCGGCGTCTTCCGGCGAATCCTCGATCAGCAGGATCCGCAGGGCACCCAACGCAGGGCCGGTCAGCGGCATGGCCTTACTCGATCTCCGGTGCCTGGTTGATCAGGCCCCAGAACTTGCCCAGGGTCTGCACCGCGCCGAAGAACTGGTCCACGTCCACCGGCTTGACCACGTAGGCGTTCACGCCCATGTCCCAGCTGCGCGCCAGATCGCTTTCCTCGCGCGAGGATGACAGGATCACCACCGGCAGCCGCTTGAGCTCTTCGGTGTTGCGGATTTCCTTGAGCACTTCCAGGCCGTCCATGCGCGGCATCTTGATATCCAGCAGCAGCACCGCCGGCAGGCCTTCGTCGCGGTTGGCGAAGGCGCCGCGACGCAGCAGGTAATCCATCGCTTCCACGCCGTCTTCGACGTGCACGATCGGGTTGGCCAGGCGGGCCTCCTTCAAGGCGTCGATGGCCATCTCGGCGTCGGCGGGGCTGTCCTCGGCAAGGAGGATGGTACGGAGAGCGGTCATGCGGCGGAGCCCTTGTTGATTGCGTCGAGCGCGGGTGGAAGAACGAAGTGGAACGTGGCGCCCTGATCGACCGCCGACTCGGCCCAGATGCGGCCGCCGTGGCGGGTCAGTACCCGGCGGACACTGGCCAGGCCGATGCCCGTACCCGGGTAGTCGCTGGCCTTGTGCAGCCGTTGGAACACCCCGAACAGCTTGCCGGCGTAGGCCATGTCGAACCCGGCGCCGTTGTCGCGGACCGTGAACAGATGGCTGCCGTCAGGCTGCAGTTTGTAGTCGACCTCGATCCGGGCCGGCTCGCGGTTGGAAGAATACTTGATCGCGTTGCCGAGCAGATTCAGCCACACCTGGCGCATCATGTTTTCATCGGAAACGATGATCGGCAGCGGCGCGATCTTCCAGTCGACATGGTGCGGCACGCCGGTGCTCTCGGCCTCGCTCTGCTGGTTGGCATCGAGCATGGCGCGGGTGTCGGCGACCAGCGACTGCATGTCCACCGCCTGCAGCCGCATCGCGGCCCGGCCTAGGCGCGAATACACCAGCAAATCGTCGATCAGCGCGGCCATGCGGCGCGCCGAGTTGGAGATCACGCCCAGGTAGTGCAGGGATTTCTCGTCGGCCCCCTCGCCCAGGTGGCGGGTCAGCTTGTCGGAGAAGCCGGCCACGTGGCGCAACGGCGCGCGCAGATCGTGCGAGACCGAATAGCTGAACGCTTCCAGCTCGCGGTTCACCTCGGAAACCTGCTCGACCTTGCCTTCCAGCTGGCGGTTCAGTTCCTCCACCCGCAGCTGCACGGCGCGCTGGACGGTGACATCGCTGACCGTCATCAGCACCACTTCGTCATCCTTGTCCGGCAGCGGCATGCGCCGCGCGTTGATCAGCATGATCCGCACCACGTCATCGGCGGTGCGCTGTTCGTGTTCGTAATCCCACAGCTCGCGGCCGCGCAGCAGCACGTCGGTCAGGCGCTGGCGGACCACCGCGTCGGCCCAGGCGCCGTCGCCGATGCTGTCCAGCGGCAGCCCTTCGGCCGTGGTCTCCTCGTCCAGCCCGTACAGCTCGGCGAACGCCGGGTTGTGCATCTGCACGCGCAGGCTGCGGTCGAGCAGTACGATCGGCTCGCGCACCGTATGCAGCACCGAGGCTGCCCGCCCGGCGGCGCGCAGCGAGGCGCGTTCGGCGCTCAGGCGGTGGCGGATCTGCCGCTGCAGCAGCCACAGCACCAGGCCAAGCAACAGCAGCTGCACCACCAGCGCCGACCAGGAGATGAACTCGCCCTGGCGCTGCTGCGCCGTGAACAACGCCGAACGCTTGGCGAGCAGCTGCTCCTCGGTGGCCTGCAGTTCTTCGACCAGGTTGCGGATCGGGTAGCGGGTGGTCAGATCGGCCACCAGCTGCCGCTGATCGGCATCGGGCGCGGAACGGGCCAGTTGCTTGGCCAGCTCCATGCGGCGTTCGAGCATGGACTGGATGCGACCGATCCGGACCAGCTGATCCGGATTGTCGCGGGTCAGCTCGGCCAGCCGGGCCAGCCGCCCCGGGATATCGTCGGCCTGGGCCAGCCGCTCGCGCAGGCCGGGGGCGTCGATGCCCTTGGACATCGTCAGTGCGGCCGATTCGACATCGCGCACGTCGGCCTGCAATTGGTAGACCGCCACGCCGACATCCTGGGTGTGGGTGACCCAGTTCATCGCATCGACGTTGTCGTCGGCCAGTTTGCGCAGGGTGAGCCACGGCACCACGATGATGGCTACCGCCGCCAGGGCCAGGGCCGGCAATCGCCAGCGGTCCCAGATTTGATCACTGAACACCAGCGCCATAGTCCCTCGTCAGCTCGATGCCACCCCTGCTCCGGCCCATGCGCGTACCGCCGGCATGCGCACCGCATGGCGATGGCGAAGCGCTGAATATACTCCACCCCTTTGTGAATACGCGGTCCCTCACCTGACTGAACAGCACGCAGGACCACCGGGCGCGCACAAAAAAGCGCGCCCGAAGGCGCGCTCTGTTCATCGGTGCAGCAGGACTCAGCGCTTGGCGGCCGTCGCGGCAACCTTCAGGTTGGCAGCGTCGACGCGCTTGACGCCCTTGATCTGCTGGGTCACGCGCACCGCCTTGTCATGCTCGGCCTGGCTGGCCACGGTGCCGGTGAGGGTGACCACGCCATTGACGGTCTCCACCTTCACTTCGGTACCCGGGACGTTCTTGCTGGTCAGCAGGTCGGTCTTGACCTTGGTGGTGATCCAGCTGTCGGTGACCGGCTCGGCCGAATCGTGCGTATCGGCATGGGTCATCGCGGCATGATCGGTGGTCTTCGGCGGATCCTTGGCCATGGCCGACGAGGTGCCCAGCACCATGCCCAGGGCCAGCGAAGCAGCAAGCAGATTACGGGTCGTGTTGGTCATGTTCGAATTCCTTTGCGGATGTGCTGCCAGTGTCCGTGCCGGGCCGTGGAGGGGGCGTGCGCGCCACATAACGTCGCCGTGAACCACTCAGCTTCCTGCCTGACCATTCATGTTTCCGCACCGCGCGCGCACCCGTTACGCTGTCCTGCCCATCCTGTTGGAGCGCACCATGGCCACCGAACTGCAGGTCGGACTGATCGGTTACGGATTGGCCGGCAGCGTCTTCCATGCGCCGTTGATCCTGCACACCCCTGGACTGGCGCTGCACAGCATCGTCAGCTCGCAGCGCGACCGCCTGCTGCGCAGCTTCACCGATGTGCGCCTCTGCGAAGACCCGCAGCAGCTGTTCGACGATCCGGCAGTGGATGCAGTGGTGATCGCCACGCCCAACGATGCGCATGCTCCACTGGCGCGCGCCGCCCTCGCGGCCGGCAAACACGTACTGGTGGACAAGCCCTTTGCGCTGTCCGTGGCGGAGGCCGAATCGGTGGTGCAGGCCGCGCAGGATGCAGAGCGTGTCGTCACTGTGTTCCAGAACCGCCGCCATGACGCCGACTTCCTCACCCTCAAGCGGGTGATCGACGAGGGCGGATCGGCCGCGTCGCCGAATGCCATTCCCACTTCGACCGTTTCCGCCCGCAGGTGCGCGATCGCTGGCGCGAAAGCGATGCGCCCGGCAGCGGCCTGTGGATGGATCTCGGTCCTCATCTGCTGGATCAGATGCTGCAGCTGTTCGGCTGGCCCGGCGCGATCAGCGTGGACCTGATGGCGCAGCGCCAGCACGCCTTGGGCAATGACTATTTCCACGCGGTGCTGCATTACCCGCACCACCGCGCGATCCTCCACGCCGGCTCGCTGGTGGCCGCCTCCGGCCCGCGCTTCATCGTGCATGGCGATGCCGGCAGCTACCTCAAAGACGGGCTGGACGTGCAGGAAGACCAGCTGCGCCGCGGCATCGCGCCGGGTGCGCCGGGCTGGGGCCTGGACCCGCAGCATGGGCAGCTGGTGCGGATCGACGCCGACGGTCACACCCAGCGCAGCAGCGTGGACAACGTGCCCGGTGACTACCGCGCGTTCTATGCGCAGTTCCGCGATGCGATGCTGGGCGTGGGGGAAGCCCCGGTCAGCACCGCGCAGGCGCTGCAGGTGATGCGCCTGCTGGAGGCCGGTGCGGAGAGCGCGCGCAGCGGGCGGCGGCTGGCGCTGTGAATCGATCACGCCTGCCCGGGTAGCTGCACGCGCTGCGTGGATGCAGGCCGGACGATCACGTTCGCCGGCCCGCGTCGATCGGCCTCAGGTGGTCTTGATCGCGTGACCACCGAACTCGTTGCGCATCGCCGCCAGCAGGCGGTCACTGAAGGAATTCTTCTCGCGCGAGCGCAGGCGTTCGAGCAGCGACAGCGTGATCACCGGCGCCGGCACGTCCAGATCGATCGCCTCGGCGACGGTCCAGCGGCCTTCGCCGGAATCTTCGACATACGGTGCGATGCCGTCCAACTGCGGGTTGCGGCCCAGCGCATCGGCACTGAGATCGAGCAGCCATGAACGTACCACGCTGCCGTGCTGCCACGCCTTGGCGACCTGCGCCAGGTCGAGATTGAACTCCGCCTTGTGCTGCATCAGCGCAAAGCCTTCGGCGTAGGCCTGCATCATCCCGTACTCGATGCCGTTGTGGACCATCTTGCAGAAATGCCCTGCCCCGCTCGGGCCGACGTGCGCCCAGCCACGGTCCTCGCCCGGCGCAAGGGTGCGGAAGATCGCCCCGACCCGCTCGACCGCGGCCTTGTCGCCGCCGATCATCAGGCTGTAGCCCTCCTGCAGACCCCACACACCGCCGCTGGTGCCGCAGTCGATATAGGTCACCTCCTCACCGCGCAGCTGCTCGCTGCGGCGCACGGAATCCTTGTAGTACGAATTGCCGCCGTCGATCACCACGTCGCCCTCGGACAGATGCGGCGAGAGCGATGCCAGGGTCTGGTCGACCACACCGGCCGGCACCATCAGCCACACCACACGCGGGACCGGCAGCGCGGCGAGCGTCTCGGCGATCGAGGCGCTGACCTCGAAACCACGTTCGGCGGCCGCGTTACGTGCCGCCTCACCGGGATCGACACCGATCACGTGGTGGCCGCCGCGGTGCAGGCGCTCGGCCATGTTGGCGCCCATGCGGCCCAATCCGATCATTGCGATATCCATCAATCACCTTTGCTCAGTTGTCGTGTTGTCTTGCAGGAACGCTGCCGGCGGGGAATCGCACTGGCGAAGGCGTGCGTCGATCCAGCGCCGATACAGCGTGGTATGCAGGTTGTGCAGCCCCAGCTCGATCGCGAACGGCGTGCGCGGGTTGCGATCGAGCAGGCGCGCGATGTGGTACCCGATAGGACGTATACCGCGAGGATGCACGTAAATCAGGAACCCCTGGTAGAACGGATCGTCCAGCAACGCATCCAGTTCCTTCAGCAGCGGTTGCTGTTCGGCCGGCACCTCGCGCCGCCAGATCGGATCGCGCTCGATCAGCAGCCGCTCGAAGCGGCGCGGCCCCGGGCCCGGCATGCGCTGGGCCAGCGACCAGATGCGCCGGTTGATCTGGTCGTAGTGGGCGAAGCCGTCGTGCTCGCGCAGCGCGCGGGCGGCCGCATCACTGACATCGACCACCACGAAGTTCTCGGCCTGGTTGTTGATGTCGTCCAGATACGCGCGCTCGAACACGTGTTCGATGAAACCGGGCGTACCGACGAAGGCCTGCCGCCCGCGTTGCGCGGTCTTCTTCGCTTTGCCGTCGGCCAGGAACGCACCGGCATGCCGGCCGAGCAGGATGCTGTCGGTCTCGTGCAGGGTCAGGAAGGTGCCGATGGAGAGCTCGTCGGCGGAGAACTCGCGATCGAACGCGGCATCGCCGTACAGCTCGCGCTGGGTCGCCAACTGCGCGACCTGGCGGCCGACGCCGCACTCGGCACGCACCCGGCCGTCGTAGAAGGTCTGCAGCGCCGCACTGTTGGCCCCGGCCGGCTGATAGCCGCGCCCGAAGCTGCGGAAGCGCTCCCAGCCCTTGGCCTGCGCGCCACCGGCGCCGAAGCCGATCCAGCCCAGCTGCAACGCCGAGAAGCGGAAGCCGTCGTTGTCCTGCAGCGCGGTAGTGGCGCGGCGCGTGGCCGCGCCGAGCTTGAAGGCATACGCGCAGACCGTGGCCGGCGCATCGAACAGGGTCGGCAGCCACTGCTGCCGCTGGGCCTCTGACCACTGCCGCGGCAACTGCACGCGCAGGTCGCCGGCCGCCTGCGCCTGGCGCAGATCGGCGCGCTCGCAGACCGGTCCGCCGTGCACCTTGGGGGCGTCGATATCGGCTGCAGCGACCTGCCAGCCAAGGTCCTCCAATACGCCCTGCGCACAGGACGCCGCGCTCCACGCGCTGCCTGCCGGGATCAGCCCCAGCAGGACCGCAAGCGCATGGCGGCGCCAACGCCGCGATCCTGTTGCCATGACCTGCCGCACCGCAGCCCGCTCAGTGCAGGGGGGCCGGGGTATCGCTCACCACCGTGGCAGGCGTAGCCTCCACCGCCGCGGCAGGGGCCGGCGTGGGCTCGGGCACGGCCGCCGCAGGCAGATACTGCTGCAGGCGCTCGAAGAAGCGGCGATAGAAGGTGGCGTCCTGCACGGTGCTGCTGGCCACTTTCACCAGCGAGTCGTCATTGCTGCCGAACGGCAGCGACACCGAGCCCAGCGCGCCGACACCCACGCTGGCCGAGGTCGGGCTCTTCTTCAAAGCGTAACGGTCCTGCACCGCGCTGACGAAGACCAGCGCCTGGTCGCCGCGCGGCGCACACGAAATACGCAGCACCAGCTGCTCGTGCTCTTCATCCTTGGGCTGGAAGTTCTTGTTGCCTTCCACCGCGTCATCGCCGGCACGGGCGATCGCATAGCCCTGGCTGAGCAGGGTCCGCCGCGCGGCTTCGCAGGCCTGGGCAGGCGGGCCGGGCACGGTACGCGAATAGGTATCGCCGGAGTCGAACGACTCACGGATCAGGGTGCTGTCGGCGGCGCGGCCGCCACAGGCGGCCAGGGCAGCGAACACCGCCAGCAGCGGGATCGAACGTACACGACGAAAGCGCATGGCCGCTCCTGCGGAAATTCAGCCTCCAAGAATAGACCCGTGCGCGTTGGCAGGAGGTGGATACGCACAGGCCGCCCCGAAGGGCGGCCTGTGGAGTTGTCACCTGTTCAGCTGGCGGTGGCCGCTACGGTCAGTCCGCCCAGCGGCCAACCGCAGTCGACTGCGGCAGCACCTGCGCCGACAGCGGGCGGTCGGCCTCGAGCAGGTTCACCGCATCGGCCAGGATCGCCGCCGACTCGCGCAGCAGCGGATCCGGACGCTTTTCAGCGGCCTTCTCGCGGGCGGCATCCTTGACGATGTCGCGTTCGTTGCCGGTCAGGCCGTCGTCATTGCTGTCGTCGGCCAGCGGGTCCAGATCCAGGCCCAGCTGCTTGCGGATCGCCTGGCGATCGGTGCGCTGCCTGTCCTGCTTCTCACGCTCGGCGCGGCGCTCGGCTTCGTTGAGCGAGATGTACTTCTTGGCCTTCTCGGCGCGGAACTGCTCGACATCCTCGTTCCACCACTGGAATTCCTTGTCGGCGGCGATGCGCGTGTCGTGACGACTCTCCAGCTTGGGCAGCAGCGGGCCGAAATTGCCGTACTGGGTGTGCGGCACGGCGGCGATGCGGGTCCACGGCAGCGCGTTGTCGTAGGTGCTTTCGCCGTACTCGCTGGCGTCCACGCTGGCCGGGAAGGCCAGGTCGGGCACCACGCCCTTGTGCTGGGTGCTGCTGCCGCTGACGCGGAAGAACTGGGCGATGGTCAGCTTGACCTGGCCGAAGCGCTGGGTTTCGCCACTCGGCCAACGGTCGAGGTCGACGATGTTCTGCACGGTGCCCTTGCCGAAGGTGGTCTCACCGATCACCAGGCCACGGCCGTAATCCTGGATCGCACCGGCGAAGATCTCCGAGGCCGAGGCCGAGCCGCGGTTGATCAGCACGGCCAGCGGGCCGTCCCAGGCCACCACATCACTGCGGTCGCTGTTGACGGTGACGCGGCCACCGGATTCGCGCACCTGCACCACCGGGCCCTGTTCGATGAACAGCCCGGTCAGTTCGATCGCTTCATCCAGTGAACCACCGCCGTTGTTGCGCAGGTCCAGCACCACGCCGTCTAGCTTGTCGGCCTTGAAACCGGCCAGCAGCTTGGCCACGTCGCGGGTCGCCGATGCATAGTCGGCGGCGTTGCGGCGGCGGCCTTCGAAATCCTGGTAGAAGGTGGGCAACTTGATCACGCCCACCTTGCGCTCGGGCTCCCCGTCCTTGGCCGGAATGGTCAGGGTCTCGCCCTTGGCGGCCTGTTCGGCCAGGCGCACCTTCTGGCGGGTCAGCACCAGGGTGTGGTGCTTGCCATCCACGCCTTCCTCGGCGGGGATGAATTCCAGGCGGACCTGGGTATCGCTCTTGCCGCGGATCTTGGCCACCACATCATCGATGCGCCAGCCGATCACGTCTTCCAGCGGACCGGACTTGCCCTGGCCGACGCCGACGATGCGGTCGCCCGGCTTGAGCGTGCCATTCACCGCGGCCGGACCACCGGCGATGACCTCGCGGATCACCACCATGTCGTCCTGGCGCTGCAGCTGCGCGCCGATGCCTTCCAGCGACAGCGACATCGCCTGGTTGAAGTTCTCGGCGGTACGCGGGGTGAAGTAATCGGTGTGCGGGTCCACCGCGCTGGTGTAGGCGTTGAGGAAGAACTGGAACACGTCCTCGCCCTTGAGCTCATTGACCGACTTTTCCAGCGTGGCGTAACGCTTGTCCAGCGTCTTGCGGATCTCCGCCGGCTGCTTGCCGGCCAGCTTCAGGCGCAGCCAATCGTTCTTGACCGACTTGCGCCACAGATCGTCCAGTTCGGCGCTGCTCGCGGCCCACGGCACGTCCTTGCGGTCGTACTCGAACTTTTCATCGGTGCTGAAATCGAAATCCTGCTTGAGCAGCTTGCGTGCATAGCCGACACGCTCACCCACGCGCTGCTTGTACACCGCGAACACCTGGAACGCCGGCTCCAGCTCTCCGCCGCGGATCGCGGTGGCGATGTTGGCCTCGAACGGTGCGAAGCGGGTGATGTCGGCCTGGGTGAAGAACTGCTTGCTGCTGTCGAGCGACTCCAGATAGCGCTTGAAGACGTCCTTGGAGGTCGCGGCATCGAGTGCACGCGGCCGGTAGGCGTATCGGCTGTCCGAAAGCAGTCCGTAGACGAGCTTGGAGGTGGTCACCTGGTCGGCCGTGGCCGCCGAGGGCAGCGCGGGCGAATCGGCGTAGGCGGCCAGTGCCATCGGCGCGGTGAGCGCCAGGGCCATCAGGAATGCGGGGGCTTTGAATTTCATGGACTAGCTCGTGGCACCTTGCCAAGGGAGAGACTGCGTGCATTACAGACACCTCGACAGTGCCGAAAGTTGCCGCGTTTGTCACCGGGGCCTTCAGCCTACCGAGGCCGTTGGAGAAATTTGTGAATACCGGGGGCAGCAGCGCGCAGGCACGAGCCTGCGGCCATCCGCGGTTCAGGGCCGCGGCCGGGGAAAGACAGGGGGAATGACAGAACGGGCCCCGAAGGGCCCGCTGGATCAACCGGCGACGCCGGCGTCGGCCGCCTGGCGGTCGGCATGGTAGGACGAGCGCACCATCGGACCGGAAGCGACGTGGCTGAAGCCCAGCGCGTTGCCGTACTCCTCCAGCGCCTTGTATTCCTCGGGGGTCCAGTAACGCAGCACCGGGTGATGATGCGCGGTCGGCTGCAGGTACTGGCCGATCGTGATCATGTCCACGTCATGCTCGCGCAGGTCGCGCAGGGTGGCCTGCACCTGCTCCAGGGTCTCGCCGAGGCCGAGCATGATGCCGGACTTGGTGGCGATCTCCGGGTGCTGGGCCTTGAACTTCTTGAGCAGGGTCAGCGACCACTGATAGTCCGCGCCCGGCCGCACGTTGCGGTACAGGTCCGGCACGGTTTCGATGTTGTGGTTGAACACATCCGGCGGGTTGGTCGCCAGGATCTCCAGCGCGCGCTCCATCCGGCCCTTGCCACGGAAGTCCGGGGTCAGCACTTCGATCTTGGTGTTGGGCGACTTGGCACGGATGGCACCGATGCAGTCGGCGAAGTGCTGGGCACCGCCGTCGCGCAGGTCATCGCGGTCCACGCTGGTCACCACCACATACTTCAGGCCCATATCGGCCACGGTCTGGGACAGGCTGGCCGGCTCGTTGGCATCGGGCGGCTTGGGCCGGCCGTGGGCAACGTCGCAGAACGAGCAGCGGCGGGTGCAGACCTCGCCGAGGATCATGAAGGTCGCGGTGCCGTGGCTGAAGCACTCATGGATGTTGGGGCAGCTGGCTTCCTCGCAGACCGTGACCAGGCGGTTCTCGCGCAGCTTGGCCTTGAGGTTCTGCACGGCGTTGCCGGAGGGAATCCGCACGCGGATCCACGACGGCTTGCGCAGCACCGGCACGTCGGCGAACTGCACCGGCGAGCGGCCGATCTTGTCACCGCCGATCTGTTTGACGCCCGTCTGCAACGGGGCGGCGGACGGCGTGTCGCCCTGCACAACCTGCAGGGGAATGAGGCGAGCGGTGGTTTCAGTCATGGCCTTGGTCGGCGGCGTTCACGCCGCGTCAGTCAAATCGGGTAATTCAGCGGCCGGCTCGAGGGCCAGGCCGAACTGGCGGGCCAGATGGCCCAGCAGCACCGGCGTGACGGCCGCCATGCCGGACGGTCCCCCCAAGTCTACCACCGAGGTCACCTGCAGCCCTTGATAGCCACAGGGGTTGATCCGGCGGAACGGTTCCAGGTCCATGGTCACATTGAAGGACAGGCCATGGAAGGTGCAGCCGCGGCGCACGCGGATGCCGAGCGCAGCGACCTTGGCCCCGCCCACGTAGACCCCGGGCGCGCCCTCCAGGCGCTCGGCGCCGATGTTCCAGTCGCCGAGAGTGTCGATGAGGGCCTGCTCGATGCGGCAGACGTAGTCGCGCACGCCGATCCCGAGCCGCCGCAGCTGCAGCAGCGGGTAGATCACCAGCTGGCCGGGGCCGTGGTAGGTCACCTGGCCGCCGCGGTCGACATGCAGAACGGGAATATCGCCGGGGGCGAGCACGTGCTCGTCCTTGCCGGCCTGGCCCAGCGTGAATACCGGGTCGTGCTCGACCACCCACAGTTCGTCGCGGGTGGCATCGGTGCGGCCATCGGTGAAGCGCTGCATGGCATGCCAGACCGGGGCATAGGGCTGGCGGCCGAGCTCACGCACGAGGGCCGGTTGCGGCGCCCGGTCGCCCGGGGCCGCGGCGGTGGCACAGCTGGCTACAGCGTCCACTTCACTTCCGGATGGTCGCGCAGGGCGGTGTGGGCGGCGTCGTACTGTTCGCGGTTGTCGGCCTTGAACACCAGCCGCACGGACACGTATTTGCCGTTGGACGAGTGTTTCCAGCTGACCCGCTCGGTCAGTACTTCCAGGCCGGCGAGCTCGAGCAGGCGCGGCAGTTCGCGTTCCAGGTCGTTGCCGGCCGCGCCCATGGCGCTGAGTTCGAACTGGCCGGGGAACTGGAAGCCGTGGTCGGGGTTGTCAGACTTGATCTCCATGCGCCCATTATCGGGTCGCACGGCGACAAACCCAAGAGCCTGCATGAATGTGGCCGGAGGTGGCGGCCGTGCGGCGGCCACCTCCGGGCCGGCTCAGCGGGCCAGTTCCATCAGGGTGGAGTTGACCCAGCCCTTGTTGCCCATTTCGTCTTCCACTTCCCACATCGCGCCTTCCTTCAGGCCGGTGGGATACAGCAGCATGCCCGGCTCCAGCGAACGCACGGCCGTGCCGGTGCCCTTGGCGTTGGCCAGCAGGCGGCCCGGCTTGAGCATGGTCGCAGCCTGGCTGACGTTGGTCGCAGCCGGGTTGCCGGACAGGCCACCGAGCTCGCCCACCAGGTTGGTGTAAGCCTGCAGGTACGCCAGGGTGATGACCTGGCCGATTTCGGTGTTGGCATAGCCGCCCACGCCCATGCTGGCCAGGCCGCTGCCACCGAACAGGCTGCCGCGGGCGCCCCAGCCCAGGTCGGTCTTCTTGGAATTGCCTTCGACCACGGCCACCTGTTCGGAGGACCGCACGTCGGTCAGGCTCAAGGTGACGTTGGCGGTCTTGCTGCGCAGGTTGAGGCCGCTGACCACCGAGCCGGCCTTGCCACCCACCAGACCACTGAGCAGGCCACCGATGGCATTGCCGCCGGCATCGCTGTTCTGCGAGATCAGGTCCGGAATCAGGACGTAATCGGCGGCACGCATCTGGCCCTTGCCGACGTTGGAGCGATTGCGCAGTTCACCGTCGGCAGCGAGCGCACGCTCGGCCTGGGATGCGGCCAGGCCCACCCCGCGGTCGACCAGGGTGAAACACTTGGACTTGCTGACGAACACCTTGATCAGACGCGATGGCGCCGGCAACTGCTGCCCGCTCCACCAGTTCACCACGTCTTCCGGCTCGATCACCGCGATCGTGCCCAAGGGCTTGCTGCAGACGGGAATCTCCGCCTGGCCGGCCTGGCTCTGTTCCTGGGCGGAACCGCGGCTGCCGAACGCGTCGCGCAGACCCGCCGACGCCGGCGTGCTGAGGGCCATCAGCCCGGCGCCCAGCGTGGCGCAGGCCAGAAGATGGGCGAGCGAATGTGATTTGATCATCTGTGTCATCCAGCGCTGCCGCCAACGGGCAAGCGCACTCCATGGGTTGAGAGAGGGCCTGCCTGCGCAGACCCGAATCCTTTACGGCGTCCCCTGACGCCTCGCGGAGAATATGGCAAAGCGTTTCCAACCACAACGCCAGCTGACTGAGGGGGCACAGGGGGACCGGCCCGCTGCCGGCGCCACGCAGCAGGGACGGCGTTTCCCGGGACATGCCGGGTTTCGAAACAGACCGATGAACGTGGCGTAGTCGATCCCTCACATCCCTGTCTGTACCGTATCCCGGCAAAAGACGACCGAAACCCATTCTTATATGCCCATCCATCCCAAGCGCTGCGCCGCAGCGCTCGCCCTGTCCGGCCTGATGGCCTCCGCCCTCCCCTTCGCCGCCCAGGCCGCCCCGCAATGCGGGCCCGATGCAATGCGCGAGCACCCGCCGCAGATCAATGTCCGCGTGGACAACGACCTGTTCGGCGGCAAGGACCAGGATCAGGGCTATACCAACGGCGCACAGATCACCTTCGTCTCGCCGAATCTGGTCGATTACACCGACGATCCGTGCCTGCCGCGCCTGGCGCGCTGGGTCAACAGCCATCTGGAGCGGCTGCACCCGGGCGAGTACGAACAGCAGAACATGATCTTCAGCCTGGCCCAGGGGATTTTCACCCCGACCGATTTCACCCGGAAGGACCTGATCGAGGACGACCGGCCGTATGCCGGTGTGCTGATCGGCAGCTTCGGGTACAACGCGCGCCGCGGCGACCGGCTGCAGACCACGCAGCTGGCGGTGGGCGTGGTAGGGCCGTGGGCACAGGGCAAGCAGGTGCAGAACGCGGTGCATGATCTGCTGGGCGATGAGAAGTTCCAGGGCTGGGACAACCAGCTGCACAACGAGCCGGTGTTCATGCTCACGCACGAGCGGATGCGCCGCTGGCCGGCCGATGCCACGGAGAATCTGGGCGGCTGGGGCTGGGATGCGATCAGCCACTACGGTGGTGCGGTGGGCAACCTGGCCACCCACCTCAATGCAGGTGGCGAGGTCCGTTTCGGCTGGAAGCTGCCCGACGACTTCGGCAGTACGCCGCTGCGCCCGGCCGGTGAGAACACGGCACCGACGCGCGGCGGCAAGCCAAGCGGGTGGTCGTGGCATCTGTTCGCGACGACCGATGCGGCGTGGGTGATCCGCGATATCACGCTGGATGGCAATACCTTCCGCAACAGCCACAGCGTGGACAAGCGCCCTGTGGTGGGGACGGCCGGTTACGGCCTGGCGGTGATGCGCGGACGCTGGAAATTCGCGTTGGCCCGTTACCACAGCACGCGCGAATTCGATGGGCAGCGCGAGGCGCCGGTGTTCGGCAGCTTTACGATCAGCCGCTCGATGTAAGGCGACTGTCCGCCGGTGCCAGCCGGTGGCCGCCAGTAAAGAAAAGACCGGCTTTCGCCGGTCTTTTTTTTCATCTGAGGCAGTGGCGCGGATTACTCCGATTCCCACCACATCCAGAAGCTGTCCCACAGGCGCTTGAAGAAGCCGGCTTCTTCCACGGCGGCCACGGCCACCAGCGGGGCCTGGGCGACAACCTGGTTGTCCAGCATCACCTTCAGGGTGCCGACCTGCTGGCCGGCGGTGAACGGGGCTTCCAAGGTCTTGGGCACATCGATGCTCGGCTTGAGATCGTTGTAGCGGCCACGCGGGACACTGACCAGCATCGGCTGGGCCACGCCCAGCTGCAGCTTGTCGGTCGTGCCCTTCCACACCTTGTGCTCGGCCACGACCTTGCCCGGCTCGTACATGCGGTGGGTTTCGAAGAAGCGGAAGCCCCAGTTGAGCAGCGCCAGGCTGTCATCGGCGCGCTGCTTTTCCGAGCCGCCACCGAGCACCACGGCGACCAGACGCTGATCACCGCGCTGGGCCGAACTCATCAGGCAGTAGCCGGCTTCGGAGGTGTGACCGGTCTTGATGCCGTCCACGCTCTGGTCGCGCCACAGCAGCAGGTTGCGGTTGGGCTGGGTGATGTTGCCGACGGTGAATTCCTTCACCTTGTTGTAGGCGTAGGTTTCCGGGTAGTCACGCACCATCGCGCGGCCGAGCAGTGCCAGGTCGTAAGCGGTGGTGTGGTGGCCCGGGGCGCTCAGGCCATGGGCGTTGACGAAGTGGGAATCCTTCATGCCGATCTTGGCGGCGTAGCTGTTCATCAGCGAGGCGAAGGCCTCTTCGCTGCCGGCCACGTGTTCGGCCAGGGCGATCGCGGCATCGTTGCCGGACTGGATCGCCATGCCCTTTTCCATGTCTTCCAGGCGCGCGGTCTGGTTGACCGGGAAGCCGCTGTAGCTGCCGTCGGTGCCGGCGCCGCCCTCGCGCCAGGCGCGTTCGCTCATCATCACCTGGTCGTCGGTACGGACCTTGCCGTTCTTGACCTCGGCGGCCACGACATACGAGGTCATGACTTTGGTGATGCTGGCCGGGGCCAGTTGTTCGTGCACGTTTTCACCGGCCAGGACCTGCCCGGTGGCGTAATCCATCAGGATCCAGGCCTTGGAGACGCTGGGCTTGGGCGCCGGCGGGGTGGCCACGGTGGCCGGCGCGGCGGCGGCGGGAGCAGGCGCCGGTGCCGGGGTCGGCAGGGGGGTCTGGGCGGAAACCATGCCCACGAACAGGGTCGTGGCCATGGCAGCGGCGGCAAAGCGGAATTTCATCGGACAGCAAGCTCCTGGAGGGCGCCAAGGGGTGGATGAGGGATAGCGGGCATTGTAGGCCCAAGGAGCGGCGGCACGCGCTGGCGTGCCGCGGGCAGTGGAAGGCTCAGTCCTTCACGATCTGCGGCGCCCCGAAGCCCAGACCGGCAATCCGGCCGGCAAGTTCCGAGGCGCTGGCATGGTCGGGGGCCGGGACGCGCAGGCGCCACAGGGTGCGCCCGCCACTGACGATGTCACTGATGCTGGCCCCGGCGATGCCGGCCGAGGACAGCTGGCCAAGCGCGCGCGTGGCGTTGTCGCGGCTGGCGAAGCTGGCGACCTGCAGCAGCACGCTGCCGAGCACCTGCTGGGAAAGTGTCGCGCTGGGCGCCGGCGCCGGGCGTGCGGCGGGTGCGGCGGCGGGCAACGCGGCCACCGCGACCGGGGCGCTGTTCACGCTGGCGGCCTGGGTGGTGGCGGGCTTGCCGGTGGCCACGCGTACGCCGTTGTCGCGCATCCAGTGATCGAAGTTGTCGGCGTTGCCGGGCTTGGCCGAATCGGCAACGCGGTAGCGGTACTGCTCGCCGGCCGGTTTGGCGGCGGCGGTCGCCGTGGCGGCGGGCAGCTTGCCGACCAGCGCATCCATCTCGCTGGCGCTGCGTGCCGCGGCAGCGGTGGAGGTCGCCGCCGCCGCAGCGGCCGCGACTTCGCGGCGCTCGCGGCGGCTGGGCTTGTCGACCATCAGGTTGTCATCCCCCGGGGCCAGCGCGCGGACTTCCACGTTGCCGGTGCCGCGCTGGGTGATGCCCAGGCGCACGGCGGCGGCATAGCTGAGGTCGACCACGCGGCCATCGTGGAACGGGCCGCGATCGTTGACGCGCACGATCACCGATTCGCCGTTGTCCAGGTTGGTGACCCGGGCGAAGCTCGGCAGCGGCAGCGTCTTATGCGCGGCGGTGAAGGCGTACATGTCGTACACCTCGCGGTTGGAGGTCAGGCGCCCGTGGAACTTGGCGCCGTAGTACGAGGCGGTGCCCTTCTCGGCGTAGCCGCGGGTTTTGTCCATCACCTGGTACTGCTTGCCCAGCACGACATACGGCGATTTGTTGCCGATCGGCGAGCGCGGCAGGTCAACCACTTCCGGCTCGGGGATGCAGGCCACGTTCGGGATGTAGGTGGGCGTGCTGTCATTCACGCCGGGCTTGTACAGGCCACCGGCGCGGTAGTCACCGCGCGTGCTCGGATCTTCTGCGGCGGCCTTGTAGGGCGAACCGTCAGGGCAATGCGCCGGGCGCCCGCCCTTGCCCTGCACCACCGCACCGGACGGCTTGCTGCTGCCGGCGCTGCTGCCACCGGGTTTCTTCGGCGCACTGCTGCAGGCGGCCAGTGCCAGTATCAACAGACCCGGGATCAGCCATCTGGAGCGTGCGATCGTGTTCATGCCGGCGGCAACTCCTGTCCGGCGATGGCCTGGGACAACTGGTACACGGCCATCGCGTACATTTTCGAGAGGTTGTAGCGGGTAATGGCGTAATAGTTCTGGAAGCCCAGCCAGTACTGCTTGCCGGTGCTGCCTTCCAGCGTGATCGGGGTGGCGGTCAGGCCGGCCGCGACCGGCACGCTGGGCTGGTAACCCCGTTGGGCCAGCTGCGGCAACGTCCAGGTCGGCGCCCATTCGGTCGGATTGAATTCCTCACGACCGGCCTGCAGCGTCGCCGGCACGGCGACCGGGCCACCGCGGACCCAACCGCCCTTCTTGACGAAGTAGTTGGCGATCGAGGAGAACACGTCGTCGTAGCTGGTGAACAGATCGCGGCGGCCATCGCCGTTGCCGTCCACCGCATAGTCGAGGTAGCTGGAGGGCATGAACTGCCCCATGCCCATCGCGCCGGCGTAGCTGCCCTTGATCGCGGTGATGTCCAGCTTCTCGTCGCGGGTCAGCGCGAACAGCTGTGACAACTCGTCGCGGAAGAACAGTTCGCGGCGCACTTCGCGTTCCAGCTTGGCCGGGTCGCCGCTGCGCGGGTACTTGAAGGCCAGCGTGTACAGGGCATCGAGCACGCGGTAATTGCCGGTGTTGCCGCCATAGCTGGTTTCCACGCCGATGATCGCCACGATCACTTCGGCCGGCACGCCGGTGCGCTGCTGCACGCGCATCAGCTCATCGCGGTGCTGGGCGAGGAATTTCCTGCCGCCCTCGATCCGCGCCTGGCTGATGAACATCGGCCGGTATTCGTTCCAGGGTTTGACCCGCTCGGCCGGGCGCGACATCGCGGCGATGATCGGATCACGGATCTGCGCCTGGGCCAGGGTCGCTTCGATCTGCGCGGCGGGAATGCCGTAACGGGCCGCGGTGTCGCGCACGAAGTTGGCGCGGGCCACCTCGAACGGCACCGGGGTCAAGTCGACCGGGGCGGCATTGGCACCGGCGGCCTCGGGAGCGGCTTCGGCCGGCCCTTTGTTGCCCGCCGCTGGCGTGACAGGGACACCCGAGGCCTGCGGCGTCGGTGAAGGAGTCTGCGGCTGGGTCGCACAAGCGACCAAACCGAGCGTGAGCATGCAGGCCAGGGAGCGTCGAATCATCGCGGCAGGTTAGCAGGTCATGGATGAATTAAAACCCCTAAGACCATGAATCTCAACGGATTGCCTGAGTTTCTTCGCGACCGTTAAGCCCGCGTGTAGAGAGGCGCGACCTCCCCTGCCCATTCATGTTCTGACGCCGTGGTGTCCAGCGTGCGCCGATGCAGTGAGGCCTCAACTCCGTTCACCGGCGAGACCCGACGAAGCGCCATGGAGCAACGTACGTCTCACTTTTGAGAAAGATGCGGTAGGCACAAGAGGTCTGCCGGTTGCGTCCCCATCCCCGCAGACGCAACCGGCCAAACCGGACCCGGTCGGCAGCGGCGTGGCGCGCATCTCCCCAGCGCGCGCCTCGCCCCTCTACCTGTGAGGCCAACTACTCCCCGCCAGACTCCCCCTCCGCGATGCTTGGCTCAGCGCGTCGTTGTTGGCGGGCCGCCATTGTGCAGGCCGTTTACGACAAGTCCATTGATCGAGATCAAGTCACTTCATATCTGTGCGCCACTTCTCACTTTTGTCTCGGCGCGTTGACATTGTTTGCACCTGAAACCGTTTCCGTATGCTGGGCTGCGCAAGGGCTGGCGCAGGATCACTCATGTCGCATGCACCGGCTGATGCTGCCGCGCCGCCATCACCAACCCGAAACTGGCCAGCAGCGATACCGCCGAGGTGCCGCCATAGCTGATCAGCGGCATCGGCACGCCCACCACCGGCAGCAGACCCGAAATCATGCCGCCGTTGACTACCACGTAGACGAAGAACACCAAGCCGGTGGTGCCCACCAGCAGGCGTGAGTAACCGCAGCGCGATTGGCTGGCGATCCACAGGCAGCGTGCGGTGACGAACAGGAAGAGGCTGAGCACCACCGCCACGCCCACCCAGCCGAACTCCTCGGCCAACACCGAGAAGGCGAAGTCGGTGGTGTACTCGGGCAGGAAATCCAGCGTCGCCTGGGTGCCCTGCCCCCAGCCTTTGCCATGCAGGCCGCCCGAGCCGATCGCGATCTTGGACTGGATGATGTTCCAGCCCGTGCCCAGCGGATCGTTCTCGGGATACAGGAAGGTCAGCACGCGATCCTTCTGGTACTGGCGCAGCAGGCCGAACCAGGCCAGTGGCGCGGCCACCGACAGCCCCCCCAGCGCCACGGCCATCCACCACCAGCGCAGCCCTGCCAGCAGCAGCGCGAACACGCCACTGGCGGTCACCAGGGTGGCCGTGCCCAGGTTGGGCTGCAGCAGGATCAGCACCGCCGGGCCACCGATCAACACGGCGGCGGTCAGCACCGCACGCGGCCGCGGCGGCAACGGCTGCTTGTGCAGGTACCAGGCCATCATCATCGGCAGGCTGAGCTTGAGCAGCTCGGAAGGCTGCAGATAGAACACGCCCAGATTCAACCAGCGCTGGCCGTATTTGCCGGTGCCGACCACATACACCGCCAGCAACGGCAGCAGGGACAGCGTGTAGATCCATGGCGACCACGCGCGCAGCGTCACCACCGGCAGCCGCGACAGTCCCCACAGCGCGGCAAGGCCGGCACCGTAGCGCATCGCCTGCGCATGCACGGGCCCGTCCACGCTGTGCAGCACGGCCAGGCCGGCCACCATCAGCAGACACAATGCGCCCAGCAGCGGCAGGTCCAGCGTACGGAAAAAGAAATGGAACACGGCGCGTGCGCGCTGCAGTAGTTCGACCATGCGGACGACTCCTGTGGATGACGCGACGCACAGCAGGAGGCGACACGGCGAACAGAAAGCGGACCCGCGATGCGGGCCGGCGCGAGCGCAGGACCGTAACACGCGCGGGCGCCCCAATCCTTAGCCGACACGTACCGCCGGGGCGCGGCGTACGCCGCGCGCGCCCTCAGCCGTAGCCGCCGTGCACCGGATTGTGGCGACGCACCGCCATCACCAGACCGAAGCCGGCCAGCAGCGACACCGCCGAGGTGCCGCCGTAACTGATCAGCGGCATGGGAACACCGACCACCGGCAACAGCCCGGAAATCATGCCGCCGTTGACCAGCACATAGACGAAGAACGCCAACCCGGTCGCGCCGGCCAACAGCCGCGAATAGGAGTCGCGCGACTGCGAGGCGATCCACAGGCAGCGCCCGATCACCACCAGGT
Organism: Stenotrophomonas sp. PUT21; assembly: GCF_052232875.1. NCBI lineage: Bacteria > Pseudomonadati > Pseudomonadota > Gammaproteobacteria > Lysobacterales > Lysobacteraceae > Stenotrophomonas > Stenotrophomonas sp. PUT21. Next base: position 3,329,723 of record NZ_CP197645.1, read on the forward strand.
ACAACGCAAGCACGAGGGCCACGCCGATCCAGCCGAACTCTTCGCTGAGCACGGAGAAGGCGAAGTCGGTGGTCTGTTCGGGAATGAAGTTCAGGTGCGACTGCGAGCCCTGGCCCCAGCCCTTGCCGTCCAAGCCGCCCGAGCCGATCGCGATCTTGGACTGGATGATGTTCCAGCCCGCACCGAGCGCATCGCTCTCCGGGTCCATGAACATCATGATGCGGTCCTTCTGGTACGGCCGCAGCAGCCAGAACCAGGCCACCGGCGCGGCCGCGGCGACACCGCCGACCGCCACCCCCACCCACCACCATGGCAGCCCCGCCAGCAGCAGCACGAACGCACCGCTGGCGGCGATCAGCACGCCGGTGCCGAAGTCCGGCTGCAGCATCACCAGTCCGGTCGGCACGCCGATGATCACCGCGCTGGTCAACACCGTGGAGAAGCGCGGCGGCAACGGCATGCGATGCAGATACCAGGCCACCATCATCGGCAGACTGACCTTGAGCAGCTCGGCCGGCTGCAGGTAGAACAGCTTCAGATCCAGCCATTGCCGGCCGTACTTGCCGGTGCCGAGCACGAACACGGCCAGCAGCGGAATCATCGACACCGCATAGATCAGCGGCGTCGCCGAACGGATGCGCAGGATCGACACGCGGGAGATCGCCCACATCGCGGCCAGGCCGACCGCGAAACGCGCGCCCTGTGCGAACACCAGTCCATCGCCGCCGGCGCTCTTGAGCACCGCCAGGCCGATCAGCATCAGCGCGCCCAGGGCCAGGCACAGCACCCAGTCCAGCGAGCTGCTGAAACGGACGGCCATGTCGACCGCCCAGCGCAGGAAGACCTTCATCGTGGCCGCTCCGGTGCGGTCGGGGGCGCGGTGGCAGTGGGCACGGGGGCGCCCGGGTCCGGCGCGGGCGCTGGGGCGGGCACACCCACCACGACCGGCATCAGCTCCAGCGCAGCCACCGCCGCATCGCCGGCTTCGCGCGCCGCGCCGTCGCCACCATCGAAGGCGGTGATGCCGATCGCGGTGGTGCCGCGCTCGCTGTCCAGCGGTTCCAGACCGTCGGGCATCTTGCCGAGCAGCCAGGCATCGAAGATCTTGCGTGCGATCGGTGCCGCCGCCGAGCCGCCGTAACCACCGCCCTCGACCGCGATCGCCACGGCGATGACCGGGTTGTCGGCCGGCGCGAAGCCCACGAACAGCGCGCGGTGGCGCAGGTGCAGCGGCAGGCTGCGCGGATTGACCGCGGCCGTGCCACGGCGGCTGATCACCTGCGCGGTACCGGTCTTGCCGGCCATCACGTACGGCGCGCCCGCGGCCGCACGCGCGCCACTGCCGCCCGGCTGCATGGTGCCCATCATGCCCTCGCGCACGGCCTGCAGATTGCTCGGCGTGGGGCTGATCGGCTTGCTCTCGCCCGGCGGCGTGGCCGTCCAGTCCGCGTCGAACCCGGCGCGCTGCTGCATCACCAGGTGCGGCTGGCGCAGCTGGCCATCGGCGATCCCGGCCACGCCATGCACCAGCTGCAGCGGGGTGACCTTCCAGTCGCCCTGGCCGATGCTGACGTTGACCGTGTCGCCGGGATACCAGCGTTCCTTGCGCGATTTGTACTTGGCCGCCGGCGAAGGCAGGATGCCGCCGATCTCACCGGTCAGGTCGATGCCGGTCGGCGCACCGAACCCGTAATAGCCCATGTAGTGGTCGAAGCGTTCGATGCCCAGATCCAGCGCGAGCTTGTAGTAGTACGTATTGACGGACTGGGTGATCGACTTGCGCAGATCGGTCCAGCCATGGCCGCCACGGTTGGCATCGCCCCAGCCCCGCGAGGTACCCGGCAGATAGAACATGCCGGTGGAGAGGATCTTGTCTTCCGGCCGGCGCACGCCGCTGTCCAGCCCGGCCAAGCCGATCAACGGCTTGATCGTGGAGCCCGGCGCGACGCCGCCCAGCACGAGGCGGTTGAACTGCGGCCGCGACGGGTTGTCGTTGAGCGCCTTGAAATCGGCGTGCGAGATGCCGTTGACGAACAGGTTGGGGTCGTATGAGGGCAGGCTGACCATCGCCAGCACCTCGCCGGTGCGCGGGTCCATCGCCACCGCCGCGCCCTCGAACTCGCCGAAGGCGGCCACCATCGCGCGCTGCAGATCGGCGTCGATGGACAGCCGCAGATCGCTGCCGGACTGCGCCGCGACCCGGCCGATGGTGCGGATCGCGCGGCCCTGCACGTTGGTCTCGACCTGCTCGTAACCGACCTTGCCGCGCAGCTGCTGCTCGTAATAGCGCTCCAGCCCGGACTTGCCGATGTGGGTCAGCGCGGCATTGCCTTCGCCCAGCATCTCCAGGTCCTTGTCATCCACCCGGCCGACGTAGCCGATGATGTGCGCGAACAGATCGCCATAGGGATAGCGACGGGTCAGGTAGGGCTCCAGCTCCACGCCGGGGAAGCGCCAGCGATCCACCGCGAAGCGCGCCATCTCCTCATCGGTGACGCGCAGCTTGAGTGTGACCGGCAGGAAGCTGCGGCGGGCCTTGCGCGACTTGTTGAACGTCTCGATGTCTTCCGGGCTGAGCGCGAGGATGTTGGACAGGCCGGCCAGGGTGGCGTCCATGTCCTTGACCTTGTCCGGGGTGATGTCCAGGCGGAACGCGGGCACGTTCTCGGCCAGCAGCCGGCCGTTGCGGTCGTAGATCATCCCGCGCCCCGGCACCACCGGCCGCGGCTTGATCCGGTTGGCTTCCGAGCGCGTGGCGTAGATGTCGTGGTCCATCACCTGCAGCTTGAAGTACCAGCCGCCCAGCCCGACCAGGCACACCAGGACGCCGAGGAAGCCCAGCGCGGCGCGGCGCCGGAACTGTTCTGCCTCGGCATGCGGATTCTTGGCCTGGCGGCGCATGTACATGTCAGCGCCCGCGTCGCCCGAAGCGCAGCGCGTCCAGCAGCACGAACACCAGCGGCCACAGCGCCATGCCCAGCAGCGGCGCCCACCAGTACGACCACGGCAGGGTCGGCTCGCCGACCACGATGTGCACCACCGCGCTGACGATGCGGTCGTTGAACAGCAGCCCGCCGATCGCCAGGATCTGCTGGGACATCGGGAAGAAGCGGATCCGCGCGCGGAAGCGCTGCAGGATGAAGGTCAGGATCACCAGCCGCAGCGCCTGCTCGCCGAGCACGCCGCCGTAGAGCAGATCGGCGATCACGCCGCTGGCGAAGGCGATGCCCAGCCCGACCCGGTCCGGCGTTTCGATCACCCAATAGGCCAGCACCAGCGCCAGCCAGTACGGCCGCAGCGGCTGCAGCAGCGCCGGCAACGGCAGCAGGCCAAGCAGCAGCGCCACCACCAGACTGACCGGCAGCACCCAGGGTTTATCGCGCAGGCGGCTCATCGTTGTTCCTCCGGCGGCGTGGCGCCGGTTTCAGGCGCGGGCGCGGGCGATGCCGTGGCCCGACGCGGGACCGCCACCGGTACCGGCGCGGCCGGGCCGGGCCGGTTGGCCTGCGGCACGTTGGCCGGCACGCTCGTCGGTGCGGTGCCTGCGGGGGGAGCGCCAGCCGGTGCCGCGCTGCCCGCCGGACGACCGTCCTGCAGCGGCGATGCCGCCGGGCCACCCGCTTCAGCGGCGTCGCGGCGCAGGTTCGGCGGAAGATGGATCGCTTCGCCCGGACGCAGCAGCAGGACGTCGCGGCCACGGTCGAGCTGGGCGGCCGGCTTCAGTTCGCCGACCAGGAAGGCATGGGTGTCATCCGGACGCAGCGCGGTGATGCTGCCGACCGGGAAGCCGGCCGGGAAGCGGCCGCCCAATCCGGAGGTGACGATCTCATCGCCGACTTCCACCCCGGCACTGAGCGGGATATCGCGCAGTTCCAACTTGTCGCCGCGGCCATAGACGATCAGCCGCACGCCGTTGCGGGCCACGGTGACCGGCACGGCATGATCGGGGTCGGTGAGCAGCAGCACCGTCGCGCTGTTGCCGGTGGTGGCGATCACCTGGCCCATCAGGCCACCGGCGTCGATCACCGCCTGGCCGACGTGCACGCCGTCACGGGTACCGGCGGCCAGCACCAGGCGCTGGCGCACCGGGTCCAGGTCGATATCCAGGATCGGGGCAAGCTGTACGTCCAGCCCGCTGCGCTCGGCCACGTTGAGCAGTTCGCGCAGCTGGGCGTTGTCCAGCGCGGCGGTCTGCAGGCGGGTCAGGCGCGCATTGGCGATCAACAGCTGGTTGCGCAGCTCGCGGTTCTCGGTGACGAGCTGGCCGTGGCTGGCCGCGTTGTCCTTGACCTGGGTGCCGAGCCGGCCCGGCAGGCCGGCCAGTGCCCACACCGGCTGCACCAGCACGTTGGCCTGCGCGCGCAGGCGCGACAGCCAGCCGGCCTGGTCATCGAGCACGATCAGGGTGATGGCCAGGGCCAGGTAAGCGAGCAGGCGCAGGGGACTGGCGGCATCGCCCTGGCGGGAGGCTACGGGAGGACCGGCGTAAGGCGGCACAGGCGTCGACTGGGAAAAGTGGGAGTGAAGCGCGTTGCAGCACAGCGCAGCGGGAACAGCATGCGACAACGCCCCGGCGAGGCGATGCCCGGTGAGCGGGGCCCACCGGCATCACGCCGCAGAGGCGCGTCCACGATACACGGCCGGTACGGCTTACTCCGGCGCAAAGAACTCGTTGCCGTGCATGTCCACCAGTTCCAGCGCACGACCACCACCGCGGGCCACGCAGGTCAGCGGGTCATCGGCCACCTGCACGTGCAGGCCGGTCTCTTCGGAGATCAGACGGTCCATGTCGCGCAGCAGGGCGCCACCACCGGTCAGCACGATGCCGCGCTCGGCGACGTCGGCGCACAGTTCCGGCGGGGTCTGCTCCAGCGCCAGCTTGACCGCGCTGACGATGCCCGAAAGCGGCTCGTGCAGGGCTTCCAGCACCTCGTTGGAGTTGATCTTGATCATCTTCGGCACGCCCTCGGCGAGGTTGCGGCCGGAGATTTCCATCTCGATCACTTCCGCCTGCGGGTAGGCGCAGCCCAGCTCGACCTTGATCCGCTCGGCGGTGGCTTCACCGATCAGCATGCCGTGGTTGCGGCGCACGTAGTTGGTGATCGACTCGTCGAAGCGGTCGCCGCCGATGCGCACGGAGGCCGAGTAGACGATGCCGTTGAGCGAGATCACCGCCACTTCGGTGGTGCCGCCGCCGATGTCGATGACCATCGAGCCGCGCGCTTCGGTGACCGGCATGCCGGCGCCGATCGCAGCCGCCATCGGCTCTTCGATCAGGAACACATCGCGCGCACCGGCCTCCTCGGCCGATTCCTTGATGGCGCGGCGCTCGACCTGGGTCGAGCCGGCCGGCACGCAGACCAGCACGCGCGGGCTCGGGCGCAGGAAGCGCGACTTGTGGACCTTCTTGATGAAGTGCTTGAGCATCGCCTCGGTGTAGGTGAAGTCGGCGATGACGCCGTCCTTCATCGGGCGGATGGTGGTGATATGGCCCGGGGTACGGCCGAGCATCTGCTTGGCCTCGGCGCCCACGGCAGCCACGGAACGGGTACCACCGATGGCACGGTCCTGGCGCACGGCCACGACCGACGGCTCGTTCAGCACGATCCCCTGCCCACGCACGTAGATGAGGGTGTTGGCCGTGCCCAGGTCGATGGACAGGTCATTGGAGAACATGCCACGCAGTTTCTTGAACATCTGGGAGTTGATCCTGAGGGGTGTCGCGCCCAACGCGGGATGGCGAAAAAATGGGCAGAATTCGAGGCCGACAAGCCTAGCAATCCCCCTGTGCGCGAGCAAGGACAAATCTGGCCGAAAGCCAGCCTTCACGGCCATTCAGGCCAATCCGGACAGCCCGGGTTCTGGCCCAAAGCCGCCCTACCCGTTAACCTTTGCGCCGCAGGGCGCCGCAGGGCGCCGTTTCGTTGCCCGCCCGACGGGCCTCAAACCCCCTTCCGCATAGGCCTTACTCGATGTCCGCTTTGATCTGTGGTTCTCTTGCCTTCGACACCATCATGGTGTTCCCGGACCAGTTCAAGAATCACATCCTGCCGGACAAGGTGCACATCCTGAATGTGTCGTTCCTGGTGCCGCGCATGCGTCGTGAATTCGGCGGTTGCGCCGGCAACATCGCCTACAACCTGTACCTGCTGGGTGGCGAGCCGATCCCGATGGGCACCGTGGGCTCGGACTTCGGCCCGTACCGCGAGTACTTCCAGGGCCTGGGCATCGACCTGAGCCGGGTCAAGGTGATCGATGAGCTGTTCACCCCGCAGGCGTTCATCACGACCGATCACGACAACAACCAGATCACCGCCTTCCACCCGGGCGCGATGATGCGGTCCTACGAGAACCACGTGAAGGACGTGCCGGGCGTGACCCTGGGCCTGGTCGGCCCGGACGGGCGCGAGGGCATGATCCAGAATTCGCAGGAGTTCTTCGAGGCCGGCGTACCGTTCATCTTCGACCCGGGCCAGGCCATGCCGCTGTTCAACGGCCCGGAGCTGCGCACCTTCATCGAGCAGGCCGACTACGTCGTCGTGAACGACTACGAGTCCAACCTGCTGCAGGAGCGCACCGGCTGGGATGAAAAGGAGATCGTGAGCCGGGTCAAGGCCTACATCACCACCCGCGGCCCGAAGGGCGCGGTCATCCATACCCCGGAAAAGACCTATGACATCCCGCCGGCGCACGAGCGCCGCGTGGTGGACCCGACCGGCTGCGGCGATGCATTCCGCGCCGGCCTGATCTACGGCATCGAGAAGGGCTACGACTGGCTGACCATCGGCCGCATGGGCAACCTGATGGGCGCGCTGAAGGTCGAGCACCCGGGCACCCAGAACCAGCGCTTCACGTTCGATGAGTTCAATGAGCAGTTCAAGCAGCAGTTTGGTTACGCGCTGAGCGTTTGATCGCATTGCGATCAAACGCGGCCCACGATTCGCCGAGGCGAATCGCGGGTCCCAATGGCATGCCACCTTATCCCCGCGCCGTTGGCGCGCCCCCTTTGGACAACAAGGGGGCTCTCCACCAGAAGGGGATCGGGGGGTGAGGTTGGAGCCAGGCCATGTCTGGCTGCTTTCCGGCCCCACCGCCTGCGGATCATGCAGCAGGCACTTGCCGCTGCGGTCAGGCCGAAACCCGGCCCGCTTCCCATGTCGCCAGCACCTGCCCGCAGTCGGCCAGGTGCCAGCAGGCCATGCCCGGCCAGGGGTTGTCCGGGGTGTTGACCAGCATCGTGCGGGTGCCTGCGGCGCGGCCGCATTCCAGGTCGAAGCGGTAGTCGCCGACTATCACCACCCGGGCGGGATCGACCTGCCAACGTTCCACAAAATATCGCAGGCCCGCCGGTGACGGCTTGGGCTCGGCGTCGTCGCGGCCGATGATGTCGTCGAGGGCGAACACGTCCCCGATGCCGATCGCCTGCAGCGTCACCTGGGCCAGTTCGCGCGCGTTGCGGGTCAGAATGCCCAGCCGGCAGCCCGCGGCGTGCAGCGCGCGGATCAGGGGGACGGCGCCGGGGGCGGCCTGCGCCTCGCCGGCCAGCGCGCGTTCGTGTGCGAGCAACCACGCATGCTTGGCTGCGGCCTCCTCGGCCGGCAGCGCGGCGAGGTGGGTGAGGATGTCCTCGTCCGCGGGAATCGCGAGCTCACGCTTGATCCGCTGGAAATCGTGCACCGCGACGGTCAGCGTGCCGTCCATGTCGAACACCCAGTGACGGATCGCCGCAAGCCCGCTCATGGGGTCGGTTGCGTACAGGTGGGCTGCTGGTCACCGCCGCACAGCGTGGTCGCGGTGATGGCCTGCATGTACCCCGCGATCCGGGCCGGCTCGATCCGGTACGGCTTGTTGCGCCGAAGCTCGGCCGCATCGGCCGGGCGCCAGCCGTACTGCAGCTGGTGCATGAACCCATTGCCCTGCACGAAGGCCACCACCGCGCCTTCGCCGAACGGTGCCGCCGGACCCAGCTTGTCGCAGAAGCCACCGGCCACGGCGAACTCGACACCGTTGAAGCGGTTGCTGCGCGCACTCGTCGGGGTGAAGCGTCCCGCGCAGAACGTCTTCGCCTTTTCCTGCTGCTGGGTGATACCAACCTGCGCCAGGGTCGCACCGCTGGCCGCGACCTGCTGCAACACCTCGGCTGAAGGCATCGGCAACCGGCGGATCAGCAGATAGCCGCCACGCCAGGTCTGGATGTCTTCACCGGGAGGCAGATACTCGGCCATCACCTCACCGTTGCCGCTGCGATCACCCTCCATCCAGGCCAGGGTCCACCCCGCTGGCACGGTGTGCTGCAACTGCTCGCCATGCACCTCGAACGCGCTGCCGGCGGCCGCGTCGGCGAAGGCCGGTGACGACGCCGACAGCGCCACGGCCGCCAGTGCCGCCAGTGCCGCGATCGCGCCCGGCACGCGTCTGCGCACCGGCGGGCGCCGGCTCATTGCCACCACCCGGGCATCCGGCTCGCATCCACGCCACCGGTTTCGAACACGGCCGTGCGCGTGCCACCGGCCTTGACCGGGAACTCGATGCTGATCACCTTGGCCTTGCGCGCCAGGTTCCACAGCGCTTTCTGGTCGGTGATGAACATCGCGATCGCTTCATCGGTGTCCGGGCGCCAGGCCGCCATCGAGACCGGCTTGCCATCGTCGACGGTCACCTTGACCTGGCACTTCGGGCAGCGGAAATCGCCGGCCTGCAGCACCAGATAGGCGTGCCGCTTCCACTCGGGGTGATCGCGGAAGACCAGCTGCACCGGCTTGGCGCCGCTGCCATCCACGTCCACGCGTTCCTTGCTGTAGATCTGCGCCGAGGACTGGATGCCCTTGGTGCCGACCGGGATCTGGTTGTACTGCCACAGGGCCTGCAGACGACGCGTTTCGCGCGCGGCCTCGGCCTTGGCCTTGACCTCGGCGTAGCCCGGCTCGATCCGGGCGGCGACGTCGGTGTCCTTGTACTGGTCCAGCAGCGAGCCACCATGGATGCGGGCACGTTCCCAATCCTGCGCGGCGACAGCCATGTCGTACTGCTTGGCCACGCCTTCGGCCTTTTCTTCCTGCTGCGCCTTGGCGGCGGCCGCGGCGGCCTGCTGCGCCTGGCGTTCGGCTTCGGGGTTGCTGCAGGCTGCCAGCGCGAAGGCGCAGGCCGCTACCAGGATCAGTCGTTTCATCGCGTGCTCCGTAGTGGACGATGGCGCGCACGGCGCCGGCGCCTACTTTATCGCCAAGCCGCGCACGCCGGTGTTGCCGCGATGATGGCCCGCCTCATTCCGCGCTTGGCTGTCCTTCGCGCCACCAGTGGGTGGACGGTGCCGGCGCGCGGATATCCAGGCGTTCGCCCATATGCGGTGCGGTCAGCGCTACGCCCTGTTCCTGCGCCAGCGCGGTGATGCGCTCGAACGGTTCGGTCCACGGGTGCAGGGCCAGGTCGAAGGTGCCGTTGTGGATCGGCATCAGCACCTTGCCACGTACATCCAGATGCGCCTGCAGACTCTGCTCGGGCTGCATGTGCACATCGGGCCAGTCCTCGCCGTAGGCGCCGGTTTCAATCATGGTCAGGTCGAACGGGCCGTAGCGTTCGCCGATGCGGGCGAAGCCATCGAAGTAGCCGGTGTCACCGCTGAAGAAGATCCGGGTACGTCCGGTATCGATCACCCACGAGGCCCACAGCGTGCGGTTGCCATCGGCCAGGGTGCGGCCGGAGAAATGCTGGGCCGGCGTCGCGACGATCTTCAGGCCGTCCACGCGGGTGTCCTGCCACCAGTCCAGCTGCACGACCTTCGCGGCCGGTACGCCCCAGGCGATCAGGCGATCGCCCACGCCCAGCGCGGTGACGAAGTGCTGCACCTTGGGGGCCAGCGCCCGGATCGCGTCGTGATCGAGGTGATCGTAGTGGTCATGCGAGATGATCACGCCGGTGATCGGCGGCAGTTCGTCGATGGTGAGCGGCGGCGCATGGAAGCGCTTGGGGCCCATGAACGACATCGGCGAGGCACGCTCGGAAAATACCGGGTCGGTCAGCCAGAAGTGGCCGTCCAGCTTCATCAGCATCGTCGAATGCCCCAACCGCCACAGGCTGTCGTCCGGCGCGTCGAGCAGGGCCTGGCGGGTCAGCGCCTGCACCGGGATCGGCGCCAGCGGGCTGGCATCGGCCGGCTTGTTGAACAGGAAGCGCCACATCACCCCGACCGTGCGGAAGAAGCCGAGGTCGGTCTTGCCGGTGGGGTTGTGGAAGCGACCGTCGCCGAACTGGGGCGACTGGTCGTAGGCGGCCGCCGGGCGGGCACCGCAGGTCAACAGGCCAATGGACATGGCGATCAACACCGTCAGAAGGAGGAGGACACGAGGCAGGCGACGTTTCATGTGGGGCTTGCCCTGGAAAGTACACCGGGGAGTTTACTTGCCTTTTTCGAAAAGTAAACTGAACGGTGTAAAATGGGCACATGAGCACTTCCCAGCGCCCCACCCGCCTGACCGACCGCAAACGCGCGGCCATCCTCGGCGCGGCCGTGGCCGAGTTCCGCGAATTCGGCTTTGCCGGCACCAGCATGGATCGCATCGCGGCCACCGCCGAAGTGTCCAAGCGCACCGTCTACAACCACTTCGCCAGCAAGGACGAGTTGTTCGCCGCGATCCTGTGGCAGCTGTTCGAGGCCAGCCAGGCGCTGGATGTCGTGCCATACGATCCCGAGCAGCCGTTGCGCGAACAGTTGCTGGTGTTCGCCGCGCGGAAGATGCGCCTGCTGGACGATCCCGGCTTCATCGATCTCTCGCGGGTCGCGATGGCCGAACTGGTCCATGCCCCCGAGCGTGCGCGCGCGATGATGGACAAGCTGGCCGAGAAGGAAGAGGGCCTGACCGGCTGGATCCGCGCGGCCCAGGCCGATGGCCGGCTGCGCACGGAGATGCCGCCGGCGGAGGCCGCGCATCAGTTGCAGGCGATGCTCAAGGCCTTTGCGTTCTGGCCGCAGATCACCTTCGGCCAGCCCTCGCTCACGCCGTCGCAGCAGCAGCAGGTGATGCACGACTGCGTGGACATGTTCCTGGCGGTGCGCGCGCTGTAAGCGCTGCCGCCCAGGCATGAAAAACGGCGGGTTTCCCCGCCGTTTTTCGTTCAACCGATACCTCTGGCGATTACGGCTTGGCCGCGCCCGCCTCGGCCTTGTCCAGCATGTCCTGGACCGAGCCGGTGGTGATCGGGTGGTAGCCCGGCTTGGCCTTGGCAAAGGCCGCCTTGGCGAAGGCCAGGCCTTCGGGCGTCTTCACCAGCTCGGCGTAGATCGGCATGATCAGCTTGCGGCGACCGACGCGTTCGATGAAGGCACCGGCGGCTTCGTTGGCTTGGCTGTAGCCACTGCGGATCGTCAGCGGGTACCAGCGCATCGCGATTTCACCGTTGGCGGTGCCGGTGAAGTGGTACGCCTTGTCCAGCGCGGCCAGCTTCTCGACCGGCAGGGTCTTGCCCAGGCCGTCGATGAAGTGCACCCATTCCTGGGTGCCCCACTCGCCGGTGATCTGTGCGTTCGGCAGCGTGTTGCTGCCCTGCCAGGCGATGCGGGCGGTATCGACGATGGAGAAGTTGCGCGAACGGGCCTTGGTCGCGAACGACGGAATGCCCGGCTCGTCCAGCCACGCCTTCAGCTCGGCATCGGTGACGGCGCCGGGCTTCTTGGACAGCAGATTCTTCTTCAGGTACTCGATGAACTGATCGGTGTTCGCGCTCTGGAAGGCGTGATCATCGAACCAGCCACGCAGGAACGGATCGAAGGTCTCGCGGCCGAAGCGCTGTTCCAGGAACTGCAGGAACCACGCGCCCTTGACGTAGGCGACCTGGCTCAATGCCTCGTCCGGATCACGCTCGCTCAGCGGCGGCAGCGCCAGGGCCTGGTCGGCCGGACTCATGTCCTTCACTTCGGCGAGCAGGTCGTTCTGGTCGATCTCGCGCTCCATCTCGGCCATCTCCTGGCCATACAGCGCCTCGGTGATGCGGCCCTGCACGTAGGTGGTGAACCCTTCGTTGAGCCAGATGTCCTTCCAGCTGGCGTTGGTCACCAGGTTACCCGACCAGCTGTGCGCCAACTCGTGGGCGACCAGCGAGACCAGCGACTTGTCCCCGACGATCACGGTCGGGGTGGCGAAGGTCAGGCGCGGGTTTTCCATGCCACCGAACGGGAACGACGGCGGCAGCACCAGCATGTCGTAGCGGCCCCAGCGGTACTCGCCGTAGAGCTTCTCGGCGGCGCCGATCATCTTCTCGGTGTCTTCGAACTCCTTGGCGGCCTTGCCGACCATGGTCGGTTCGGCCCACACGCCGGAGCGGCCGGAGATCGGCTCGAACACCAGGTCGCCGGCGGCGATGGCCAGCAGGTAGGACGGGATCGGCTGCGGCATCTTGAAGGTGTAATCCCCATCACGCGCGGCCTTGGGATCGTTGTCGGCGCTCATCAGCACCATCACGTCCGGGCGCGAGACCACGTGCGCGCTGTAGGTGAAGCGCACGCTCGGGGTGTCCTGCAGCGGCACCCAGGAACGGGCGTGGATCGCCTGCGACTGGCTGAACATGAAGGGCAGCTTCTTGCCCTCGGTCATCGACGGCTCCAGCCACTGCAGGCCCGAGGCGGTCGGTGCGGTGTGATACGTGATCACGACCTTGGCCGGCTGGTCCGGCGTCTCGATGCTCAGCTTGCTGCCGAACACCTTGTCGGCCGGCGCCAGCACGAAGGGCAGCGGCGCGGCCTTGCCGTCGGCGGCGATCGCCTCGACCTTCTCCACGCTCAGCTCGCGGGTGTCGAGCACCAGCTGCTTGGCGGCCTTGTCCTTCCACTCCAGCGTGTAGGTCGCGGTGCCGCCGATCTGCTTGCTGTCGAAATCCAGCTTCAGGTCCAGCGCGATGTCCTTGACGACGACCTTGTCCGGCTCGGCGTAGGAACTTTCATCGTGGCTGCGGCTGTCGGCTTTCATGGCAGTGCTCGCCGGGGCGGTGGCAGTGGGATCGACGGTCGGAGCCGCCGGTTCTTTGGAGCAGCCGGACGCCAGGGCGACGGCCAGGGGAATCAACAGGAACGGAGATCGCATGAACTCGGGACCGATCAGGGTGAAACGACCAGTTTACCCCCTGTCCCGAGCGCCCGCGCAGGCCGCGCGTGGCGGTTCGCGCATTCAGTCCTCCGCGCGCAGCAGGCGGCCGCCCCCGGCGTACTTGGCCCGGTACATCGCCGCATCGGCGCGCCGGTAGGCCTCGCGCAGGTCATCACCGGGACGATAGCCCGCCGCACCGGCACTGGCCCGCACCGGCGGGTCGCCGGCGCGCGCAGGCGCGGCCAGCTGCGCCAGCCAGCGGGTCACCCGCTCCCCCGCCTCGTTGCCGTCAGCGTGCACGGCCAGCAGGAATTCGTCACCGCCCCAGCGGCCGATCCAGTCCGGGCCGCGCAGCCACTGCCGCGCGGTGTCCACCAGCCGCACCAGCACCTGGTCGCCGGCCAGATGGCCGTGGGCGTCGTTGATCGGCTTGAGGTTGTCCAGATCGACCACGAACAGGGTCAGCGGCCGGTCCGTTTCGCTGGCCCAGGCCGCAGAATCGGCCAGCGCCTGCTCGCAGCCACGACGGTTCAAGGCCTGGGTGAGCGGATCGAGCAGCACGCTGCGGCGCAGGTCGCGCAGGCCGGCATCCACGCCATGCAGATTGCGGTTGATGCTGCGCAGCAGCCGGCCGATTTCATCGTGGCCCAGATCCGGCAGATGTGGCAGGCGTTGCTCATCGTAGTAGGCCTCCAGCGCATCGGCGGCCTGGCGCAGCGGCGCCATCAGGCGGTACAGCGCCATCATCGCCATCGCCGTGCCGAGCAGCGTGGCCAGCAGCACCACCCCGACCACGGTCCACATCATCCCGCGCTCATAGTGGCCGGTGGCGGCCATCCACAGCAGCAGGACCAGCAGCGGGACGTGCAGGCCAAGAAACACCACCGCCATCAGCTTGGCGGTGAACGAGCGGGGAAACACACGGGCAAGCCCGCGGTACAGGCGCATGGCAGGCCCTCTTCGACAGCCTGCCTGCAGTGTGGCCGAGCCCCCTCAGCGGGAACCGGACCGCTGTCTCAAAGTTTGTAGCCGGAGTGAATCGAAACGATGCCACCGGTCAGGTTCTTGTAATGGCAACGCTCGAAACCGGCCTCGGCCATCATGGTCTTGAGCTGTTCCTGCGGCGGATGCTTGCGGATGCTCTCGGCCAGGTACTGGTAGCTGTCGCCGTCACGCGCGAACAGCTGGCCCAGCTTGGGCAGGATCTTGAAGGAGTGGAAATCGTAGATCGGCTTGAACCAGTCGGCGGTGACTTCGGAGAACTCCAGCACGCGCGCCTGGCCGCCCACCTTGAGCACGCGGTGCATCTCGCGCAGGCCGGCTTCCTTGTCGGTCACGTTGCGCAGGCCGAAGGCGATGGTGACCAGATCGAAGCTCGCATCGGGGAACGGCAGCGCCTCGGCGTTGCACTGCACGTAGTTCAGGCCCGCGACCAGGCCGCGGTTGGTCAGCCGGTCACGGCCGACGGAGAGCATGCCGGCGTTGATGTCGCCCAGCACCACTTCACCCTCGTCCCCCACCCGCTCCTTGATCAGCGCGGCGATATCGCCGGTGCCGCCGGCCAGATCGAGCACGCGGTCGCCCGGCTTCACCTGCGCGGTGGCGACGTAGTAGCGCTTCCACGCCCGGTGGATGCCCAGGCTCATCAGATCGTTCATCAGGTCGTAGCTGCGCGCGACCGAGGTGAACACTTCGCCCACCAGCTTCTGCTTGTCCTTCGCAGCGACATCGCGGAAGCCGAAATGGGTGGTGCCAGTCTTGTAGGGGGATTCGCTCATGGGGACGATTATCGCACCGCCGGCGCCGTTGCGGCAGGCCGCCCACTATCATGAAGGCCTTCACGTCCCTGGATTGCGCATGATCACCACCCCCGACTACGCCGCCCTGCTCGAAACCGCCATCGCCGAAGCCCGCCAGGGCCTGGCCGAAGGCGGCATCCCGATCGGCGCCGCGCTGTACCACAACGACGGCCGCCTGCTCGGCTGCGGCCACAACCGCCGCGTGCAGGAAGGCGACCCGTCCGTGCATGGCGAAACCGACGCCTTCCGCAAGGCCGGCCGCCAGCGCCGTTACCAGGACACCATCATGGTGACCACCCTGGCCCCGTGCTGGTATTGCAGCGGGCTGGTGCGCCAGTTCAACATCGGGACCGTGGTGGTCGGCGAGTCGGTCACCTTCCAGGGCGGCATCGAGTGGCTGCGCGAGAACGGGGTCAAGGTGATCGACATGCAGAGCCAGGCCTGCGTCGACCTGCTTGGTGGCTTCATCAGCGCCCATCCCGAGGTCTGGAACGAAGACATCGGCGAGTAAGCGCAGCCGATTCCGCGCGGATCGGCGGTGAAGCTGCCCGCGCGATGCTCAAACGCAGCGCGCGGGCACTGCCACGTTCTGAATGCTTCAGTGAGCGGGGCGGCGCGCAAGGCCCTGTCCCGTGGGTGTCTGCCTGCAGTGCCGTCACGCGACGTCCACTGCAGTGGGACAGCGCGAACACGCGGCACTAACAACCGCGGTGCATGAACGTCTTAAGGTGGTTGCACAGGGGGCACCATCGTCGAGGAGACGTCATGCATGCCCAAACCCGCCGCACCTCCTCCGTCGAACCTGCGTTGATGGACGCGTGGGAAAGACTGCAGGTGCATTACGCACGCCACCACAACGCCGCGCCTTTCTGGGATGCCTACCAGGCGATCCAGGATGAGTTGACGCGGTCCCATCCGCATCACCGCGTCGCGGTCTGCAACCGGCTGGCGACCCTGGCCGAACGCCTGGGCGTGGTCCGCCACGCGCATCTGCTGGGCGATCACCGCAGCGAAAGCCGCCACACCGGCTCCACATCGCCATGACATCACATGCACCGCGCCCTACGCCATCATCCAGATTCCCTTCTTCCCATATTGAAGTGACCATGTCCTCCGCCCAGATCTCCATCCCTGCCGTCATCGATGTCGACGCCGAAGTCAGCTACTGGCGCCAGCGTCATGCCGACGGCAACCTCGGGACGGGCTCATTCGGCCACTACGTGCCGTGGATCAAATTCGCCTGCGATTCGCTGATCACGCAACCGCGTGCCAGCGATGAGCAGCGCGATGAAATGTTCCAGACCCACTACGCGCTGCAGATCATGCCGCGCCTGTCCGAAGAACAGGCCCGCCAGTTTGTCGACCAGTGCTGGGAACACGTCTACCATGCCGGCCGCCAGGACCTGTCCTCGCGCCCGCGGCTGCATGCCCGCGTCTGACCCGCGCCGGCTGCACAGCGCCTGCACGGCGCCCCACCAATGATGCAGGCACCCCCGGCCATCGCCTGTCGTGCCTCATGAAACTGCGCAGTCTCTTCAACCTTGTCGCCAAGAAGGCGTCCTATGCGGCGGGAACGCCGTGGACCTTCCTGGCGGCGGTCACCATCGTGGTGGTCTGGGCCCTGAGCGGGCCGATCTTCAGGTTCAACGACACCTGGCAACTGGTGATCAACACCGGTACCACCATCATCACCTTCCTGATGGTGTTCCTGATCCAGCACAGCCAGAACGCGGACACCGCCGCGATCCAGATCAAGCTCGATGAGCTGATCCGCGCGAGCAAAGACGCCAACAACGAACTGCTCGATCTGGAAGAGCTGGACGAAGAGCGCCTGGAAGAAATCCGCCGCGAGTACGAACGCATGGCGCGCGAAGCCGGCAACGCGCTGGATCGCGCGCGGCGCTGCCATGGCGATGGTCGCGCCGACGACCCATGACCGGCACGGGTGCGACCGGCTGGCCGCACCCGCACTGACTCACCCGCGCTCGTGCCAACCGCCGCCGAGCACCTTGTACAGCGCCACCTGGTTGGACTGCTGCGCCAGCTGCGTGCTGACCAGCGACTGCCGTGCGGTATACGCAGTACGCCGTGCATCCAGCAGGGTCAGGAAGCTGTCCAGCCCGGCGTCGTAGCGCGCCTGCGACAGCCGCTGCGCCTGCTCCGCCGCGGCCACCAGCGCCTGCTGCGAAGACAACTGTGCATCCAGGCTTTCGTTGAGTGCCAGCGCATCGGCCGCCTCGCGGAAACCGGACTGGATCGCCCTCTCGTACTGTGCCAGCGCGATATCGCGGTCAGCCGTGGCCATGCCCAGGTTCGCGCGCAGCTTGCCGCCCTGGAAGATCGGCAGGTTGAGCTTGGGAATGAAGCTCCACACGCGCGTGCCGCTGTCGAACAGGCCCGACAGCTCCGACGAGGCCGATCCGATGCTGCCGGTCAGGCTGATCGACGGGAAGAACGCCGCGCGCGCGGCACCGATGTTGGCGTTGGCCGAGAGCAGCACGTGCTCGGCGGCCATGACGTCCGGCCGCCGCAGCAGCACATCGCCCGGCATCCCGGCCGGCAGCGGCCGCACGCTGGCGACCTCGGTCACCTCGGCCTGCGGCAGCAGCGTGGCATCGACCGGCCCACCGGCCAGCAGCACCAGCGCATTGCGGTCCTGCGCGACCTGCCCGGCAAAGCGCGCCACATCGGTGCGCGCGGTTTCCACCAGGGTGCGGGTCTGGCTCAGTTCCAATGCCGAGGCGCCACCGAGTTCCCGGCGGGCTTCGGTCAGCCGCAGCGAGTCCTCATAGGTGGCCAGCGTCGCCTGCGCGATCCGCAGCTGCTCGCTGTCCGCGCCCAGGGTCAGCCACGCATTGGCCACCTCGGCCACCAGCGACAGCTGTGCGCTGCGGCGGTTGGCCGCCTCGGCGAAGTACTGCTGCAGCGCCGCTTGGCTGAGGTTGCGCACGCGCCCGAACAGATCCAGCTCGAACTCGACCACGCCGAGGTTGGCACTGAACTGCTCGGTCACCGGTGCATCGCCACCACTGCGGGTCATCTGCCCCTGCACCCCGACCGCCGGCACGCGGTCGGCGCGCTGGATGCGGTACTGCGCCCGGGCACGCTCGACATTGAGCACGGCCACGCGCAGGTCGCGGTTGTTCTCCAGCGACTGGGTGATCACCGCCTGCAGGCGCGGATCGACGAAGAAATCGCGCCAGCCGATGTCGGCCACCTCAGCCGTCGGCGTGGCCGGCGCCCCGGCAGTGACCGCTGCCGGCCACTGCGAGGGAATCGCCGGAGCGACTTCAGTGCTGCGCGGCTCCAGTGTCGAGCAGCCGGACAGCACCAGGCTCACGGCCAGCGCCACGCTGGCCATCATGGGCTTACGCATCGGAACCTCCAGCATTCTTGCCGTACTTCTTGCGATTGAACACGCGCTGCACCACCACGAAGAACAGCGGGATGAAGAACACACCCAGCAGCGTGCCGACCAGCATGCCGCCCAGCACGCCGGTACCGATGGCCTGCTGTGCGCCCGAACCGGCACCGGAGGCGATCGCCAGCGGCAGCACGCCCAGGCCGAAGGCCAGCGAGGTCATGATGATCGGGCGCAGACGGTCGCGCACGGCATGCATCGTCGCCTCGATCAGGCCCGCGCCCTTCTCCAGGTTTTCCTTCGCAAACTCCACGATCAGGATCGCGTTCTTGCTGGTCAGGCCCACCGTGGTCAGCATCGCCACCTGGAAGTAGATGTCGCGCTCCATGCCGCGGAAGGTGTTGGCCAGCACCGCGCCGAGGATGCCCAGCGGCGCCACCAGCAGCACCGAGGTCGGCACGCTCCAGCTTTCATACAGCGCGGCCAGGCACAGGAACACGATCAGCAGCGACAGCGTGTACAGCAGCGGTGTCTGCGAACCGGCCTGGCGTTCCTGGTACGACAGCGCGGTCCACTCGATGTCGAAACCGGCCGGCAGCTGCTTGGCGAGCTTCTCCACTTCGTTCATCGCATCGCCCGAGGCCACGCCCTGCGCCGGCTCACCCTGGATCTCCATCGCGGACACGCCGTTGTAGCGCTCCAGGCGCGGCGAACCGTAATCCCATCGCTGACTGGCGAAGGCCGAGAACGGCACCATCTCACCGGCGGTGTTCTTCACCGACCACAGGTTGAAGTCTTCCGGGTTCATGCGGAACGGCGCGTCGGACTGCACATACACGCGCTTGACCCGGCCACGGTCGATGAAGTCATCGATGTAGCTGCTGCCCCAGGCCGCCGCCAGCGTCGTATTGACCGCCTCCAGCGACAGACCCAGCGCACTGGCCTTGCCGACATCGATATCGATGCGCAGCTGCGGGGTGTCTTCCTGCCCGTTCGGGCGCACGTTGGCCAGCAGCTTGCTCTGCCCGGCCATGCCGAGCAGCTGGTTGCGTGCATCCAGCAGCGCCTGGTGACCGGCACCGCTGGTGTCCTTCAGGAAGAAGGTGTAGCCCGAACCGATACCCAGCTCCGGCATCGCCGGCGGCGGGAAGGCGAAGATGAAGGCGTCCTTGATCCCGCCCAGCGCGGCCATGGCACGGCCGGTGATCGGCATCGCGCCCTGGTCGGCATCACGGTCCTTCCAGTCCTTGAGCTTGACGAAGGCCATGCCCGCGTTCTGGCCCATGCCGGCGAAGCTGAAGCCCTGCACGGAGAAGATCGACTCGATCGCGTCGGCCTCGTTCTCCATGAAGTGCTTTTCGAGCTTGTCGATCGATTCCAGCGTACGTTCCTGGGTGGCACCAACCGGGGTCTGCACCAGCGCCATCAGGATGCCCTGGTCTTCATTGGGCAGGAACGAACTGGGCAGGCGCATGAACAGCAGGCCCATCACCAGCGCGAGCGCAGCGAACACCCCCATGAAGCGCCACGGACGGCCGAGGATGCCGCGCACGCCACGCTGATACTTCGCGCTGGAGCTGTCGAAACCACGGTTGAAGGCGTTGAAGAAGCGACCCGACCAGCCCTTGTGGGCCACGTGGTGCTCGCCCTTCTTGAGCGGCTTGAGCATGGTCGCGCACAGCGCCGGGGTCAGCACGATGGCGACCAGCACCGACAGCGCCATCGCCGAGACGATGGTGGCCGAGAACTGGCGGTAGATGACGCCGGTGGCACCGCTCATGAAGGCCATCGGCACGAACACCGCCGACAGCACCAGGCCGATGCCGACCAGCGCGCCGGTGATCTGGCTCATCGATTTGCGTGTCGCTTCCAGCGGTGACAGGCCCTCTTCGGACATGATCCGCTCGACGTTCTCCACCACCACGATCGCGTCATCGACCAGCAGGCCGATCGCCAACACCATCGCGAACATGGTCAGCATGTTCACCGAGAAGCCCAGCGCGGCCAGGATGCCGAACGTACCCAGCAGCACCACCGGCACCGCGATCGTCGGGATCAGGGTCGCGCGGAAGTTCTGCAGGAACAGGTACATCACCAGGAACACCAGCACGATGGCTTCGATCAGGGTCTTGATGACGCCCTTGATCGAGACCTGCACGAACGGCGTGGTGTCATACGGCACCACCGCCTTCAGGCCGGCCGGGAAGTTCGGGGCCATTTCATCCAGGGTGGCACGCACGCCGTTGGCGGTGGCCAGCGCGTTGGCGCCGGTGGCCAGGGTGATCGCGATACCCGAGGACGGCTTGCCGTTGTAGCGGGTCACGAAGTCGTACGATTCGGCCCCCAGCTCCACGCGGGCCACGTCGGCCAGGCGCAGTTCGGCACCGTCCTGCGCGCTGCGCACGATGATGTTGCGGAACTGCTCCGGCGTCTGCAGGCGGTCCTGCGCGTTGATGGTGGCGTTGAGCTGCTGGCCCTTGATCGACGGCGCGCCGCCGAGCTGGCCGATGGCGACCTGCGCGTTCTGCGCGGTGATCGCCGCGATCACTTCGGCGGTGGACAGCTTGTAGGTATGCAGCTTGTTGGGGTCCAGCCAGATGCGCATGGCGTACTTGCCACCGAACACCTGGATGTTGCCCACGCCCGGCACGCGGCTCAGCGGATCGACGATGTTGGAGCCGACGTAATCGGAGATGTCGTTGGCATCCATGCTGCCGTCTTCAGACACGAAGCCCAGCACCTGCAAGAAGCCGCTGCTCGACTTGGCCACGTTGATGCCCTGGCGCTGCACTTCCTGCGGCAGCAGCGGCATGGCCAGCTGCAGCTTGTTCTGCACCTGCACCTGGGCGATGTCCGGGTCGGTGCCGCTCTGGAAGGTCAGCGTGATCGTGGCCTGGCCATTGGAGGAGCTGTTGGAGGAGAAGTAGATCAGGCCGTCCAGGCCCTTCATGTTCTGCTCGATGATCTGCGTCACCGAGTCCTCGACCACCTTGGCCGATGCACCCGGATAGTTGGCGCTGATCTCGACAGCCGGCGGTGCCACTTCCGGGTACATCGACACCGGCAGCTTGAGCACCGCCAGGCCACCGGCGAGCATGATGATGATCGCAATCACCCACGCGAAGATGGGGCGATCAATGAAAAAACGTGCCATGGAATTCTCCGGTTACTGCTGGGCGGCGGGAGCCGCCGGCGCGGCGGCCGGCTTGGCCGGGGCCGCGCCCA
Organism: Stenotrophomonas sp. PUT21; assembly: GCF_052232875.1. Lineage (NCBI taxonomy): Bacteria > Pseudomonadati > Pseudomonadota > Gammaproteobacteria > Lysobacterales > Lysobacteraceae > Stenotrophomonas > Stenotrophomonas sp. PUT21. The sequence goes on from NZ_CP197645.1 coordinate 3,351,184, forward strand.
TTTCGGTGGCCTGCACGGGCATGCCCGGCTGGATCTTCTGCAGGCCTTCGACGATGACCTTGTCACCGGCCTTGAGCCCGTCTTCCACCAGCCACTTGTCGCCGAGCGAACGGCTGACCTTGACCTGTCGCACTTCGACCTTGTCGTCCTTGCCGACCACCATGGCGCTGGTATCGCCCTTGGGATCGCGGGCGATGCCCTGCATCGGCACCAGGATCGCGTTCTCGCGCACGCCGCTGCCCACCTGCGCACGCACGTACATGCCCGGCATCAGCACCTGGTCCGGGTTTTCGACCTTGACCCGCAGCGCGTAGCTGCCGGTGGTCGGGTCCACGCTGACTTCGGAGAATTCCAGGGTGCCCTTGTGGTCGAACTCGGTGCCGTCGTCGAGCAGGATCGTCACCGGCAGGGTCTGGTTGTCCTGCAGGCGGCCGCTGGCCAGCTCGCGGCGCAGCTGCAGCAGCTCGCTGGCGGACTGGGTCAGATCGACATAGATCGGGTTCAACTGCTGCACGGTGGCCAGCGCTTCGGCCTGGCCGGCGCTGACCAGCGCGCCCTGGGTGACCGACGACTTGCCGATGCGGCCGCTGATCGGCGCGGTGATGCGGGCGTAACCCAGCGTCACGTTGGCCGCATCCAGCGCGGCACGTGCGGCGCCCACATCGGCCTCGGCCTGCTTGAGCGCGGCGATCGCGTTTTCGTTGTCCTGGGTGCTGACCGCTTCGACCTTGGCCAGCTCACCGATGCGCCTGGCGCTCAGGCGCGCGGCATTGGCGGTGGCTTCGGCGCGGGCCAGCTGGGCGCGGGCGCTGTTGGCCTGGGCGCGGTAGCTGGCGTCATCAAGCTGGTACAGCGGCTGCCCCGCGGTGACCAGGCCCCCTTCGGTGAACAGGCGCTTGGCGACGATGCCGTTGACCTGCGGGCGCACTTCGGCGACCAGGAAGGCATTGGTGCGGCCGGGCAGTTCGCGGGTCAGGCCCACCTGCTCGGCCTTCAGGGTGGCCACGGTGACCTGGCCAGGCCCGCCCTGCGGACCCTCCTGCTCACCACCGCCACAGGCGGACACGGTCAGGGCGATCGCGAGGGACAGCGCGAGAAGACGGTATGGGGTTCTGGACATGGCGGTAGGAGCTCGCAGACGGAAAAGGGCGCGCCTGCAGCCCAACTTCCGATAAAAGCGAAGAATGACGACAAACAGGCAGCAAATGACGGCAAATATCCGAAACGAGACCCGCCCGCTTTCACAGGCAGTCCTCGCTGAGGATCAGTGGGGCGCAAATATACATACATGCATGTTTGTTTGTAAAGCGGTACAATTCAGGCCGGTTTCATCCAGCAACTGCACAGCGCAATGGCCAGAAAAACCAAAGAAGAGGCCCAGGCCACCCGCGAGGGCATCCTCGACGCGGCCCAGGTCTGTTTCCATGAATACGGGGTCGCCGGCACCAGCCTGGCGATGATCGGCGCGCGCGCCGGATTCACCCGCGGCGCGGTGTACTGGCACTTCAAGAACAAGGCCGAAGTGCTGACCGCGATGATCGACCGCGAGCGCGTGCCGTTCATCGAGCGCATGCGCCGCACCACCTCGGCCAAGCGCAGCACGCCGATCCTGGACCTGCGCTCGGCGCTGCTGGTCTCCTTCCGCGAACTGGCCGAAGACGAGCGCCTGCGCAACATGATGGAAATCATGCTGCGCAACGATCTCTCGGTGGAAAGCCAGGCGATGCAGGAACTGCAGCGCGAAGCCTCGCGCGAGGAACTGGCGATCATCGCCGCCGCGCTCGAGCGCGCGCGTGAGCTGGGCCAGCTTCGCGATCACGTGGATGCCGACACCGTGGCGCGCATCGTCAGCACCAGCCTGACCGGCGTGCTGTACAGCGCCATGCTGGAACCGGAGCTGTTCGAGATCCAGCGTGATGGCATGCAGACGCTCGATGCGATCTTCAGTGCCTTCGTCAAACCGGGTGTGTTCACCCCAGGCGCCCCGCCGACCGCGTTGCCGACCGACGACGAAGTCTGAGGCAAAAAAAACGGCGACACCGCAGTGCCGCCGTTCTTCCTACCACCCGATCGTTGCGTGCCGTTACAGGATGTAGCGGCTCAGGTCCGGATCCTGCACCAGCTCGCCCAGGTGCGCATCGACGTAGGCCTGGTCGATGCTGATGGTCTCGCCATCGCGGTCCGGGGCCTCGTAGCTCAGCGTATCCAGCAGGCGCTCCAGCACCGTGTGCAGGCGGCGCGCGCCGATGTTTTCCTGGCGCTCGTTGACCTGGAAGGCGATCTCGGCCAGACGATCCACCGCATCGACGGTGAACTTCATCGCAACACCTTCGGTCTGCAGCAGCGCTTCGTACTGCTTGGTCAGCGCGGCCTTCGGCTCGGTGAGGATGCGCACGAAATCCTGCTTGCTCAGCGCGCCCAGCTCCACGCGGATCGGGAAACGACCCTGCAGCTCCGGGATCAGATCGCTGGGCTTGGCCAGGTGGAACGCACCGGAGGCGATGAACAGGATGTGGTCGGTCTTGATGGTGCCGTACTTGGTGGAGACGTTGGAGCCTTCCACCAGCGGCAGCAGGTCGCGCTGCACGCCCTCGCGCGAGACATCGCCGCCACCGACGTTGTCGCCGCGCTTGGCGACCTTGTCGATCTCGTCGATGAACACGATGCCGTGCTGCTCGCAGGCCTCGATCGCCGCGCTGCGGATATCGTCTTCGTTGACCAGCTTGCCGGCCTCTTCCTCGATAAGAAGCGGGCGCGCGGCCTTGATCGACAGCGTGCGCTTCTGCGCCTTCGCACCGCCCATGCTGGAGAACATCTGGCGCAGCTGCTGGCCCATTTCCTCCATGCCCGGCGGGGTCATGATGTCCATGCTGACGTTGGCCGACACTTCCAGTTCGATCTCGCGCTCGTCCAGCTCGCCATTGCGCAGCATGCGGCGGAACTTGATGCGGGTCTCGTTGTCCTGTGCGGACGGCTCGTTGCGCGCGGCGTCGGCATCGAAGCCGATACCGGTGCTGCGGCGCGGCAGCAGCGCATCCAGGATGCGGTCTTCGGCGCGCTCTTCGGCCTGCGTGCGCACGCGCACCTTGGCCTGCTCGCGGTACAGCTTGACCGCGGTGTCGGCCAAGTCGCGGATGATCTGTTCCACGTCCTTGCCGACGTAGCCGACCTCGGTGAAGCGGGTCGCTTCGACCTTGACGAACGGCGCATTGGCCAGCGTGGCCAGGCGACGCGCGATTTCGGTCTTGCCGACGCCGGTCGGGCCGATCATCAGGATGTTCTTGGGCATTACCTCGTTGCGCAGCTCGGTCGGCAGCTGCATGCGGCGCCAGCGGTTGCGCAGCGCGATGGCGACCGCGCGCTTGGCGTCGTGCTGACCAACGATGTGCCGGTCCAGTTCCTGCACGATCTCGCGCGGGGTCATGGTGGCGGAAGAAACTTCAATCTTGTGCGGCATGGGTGTGCTCACGAATGAATGTGGTGGGTCGGGGTCGCCGGCCAGCAGCCAGCGCTACGCTTACAGTTCCTCGACCACCACGTTGCGATTGGTGTAGATGCAGATGTCGCCGGCAATGTTGATCGACTCGGTGGCGATCGTGCGGGCATCCAGTTCGGTGTGCGCCATCAGCGCGCGGGCGGCCGACAGGGCGTAGGAGCCACCGGAACCGATCGCGATGATGCCGTCTTCGGGCTCGATCACATCACCGGTGCCGCTGATGATCAACGAGGTGTCCTTGTCGGCCACGGCGAGCAGCGCTTCGAGCTTGCCCAGGCGGCGCTCGGTGCGCCAATCCTTGGCCAGTTCCACGGCAGCGCGCTGCAGCTGGCCATGTTTTTCCAGCTTGGCCTCGAACAGCTCGAACAGGGTGAAGGCATCGGCGGCGGCGCCAGCGAAACCGGCCAGCACCTGGCCCTCGCGACCCAGACGGCGCACCTTGCGGGCGTTGCCCTTCATCACCGTGTGGCCGAGTGTGACCTGGCCATCGCCGGCGACGGCGACATGCCCATTGCGCCGCACCGAGATGATGGTGGTGGCATGAAATACGTTGGGGTTCTGACTGGGGTCCATGGAGCCTCCGGGGTGACAAGGACTGAGGTGGGGTCTGTGCCCGACGCTTCAACCCGCCCTGCCCTGCGCCCGGATGCCGCAGCGGATCGATTCAGCTTTCGTTGCCGCTCTTGCGCCGCTTGGCACGCGGGTGGGCGGCGTCGTAAACCTTGGCCAGGTGCTGGAAATCCAGGTGGGTGTAGATCTGCGTGGTCGCGATATCGGCATGGCCGAGCAGCTCCTGCACGCCGCGCAGATCGCCGGAGGATTCCAGAATGTGGCTGGCGAAACTGTGCCGCAGCATGTGCGGGTGCACGTGCTTGAACAGGCCTTGGCGCTGGGCCAGTTGGCGGATGCGGATCTGCACGGCGCGCTGGGTGATCGGCCCGCCCTTGCGCCCGGGGAACACCGGCGCGGTCGCCGCACCGCCGCTTTCGGCCCGCCAGCCCTGCAGCGCGGTGCGTGCATGCGAACCAAACGGCACGCGGCGCTCGCGGTTGCCCTTGCCCAGCACGTTGACCAGGCCGGTGTCAAAATCCAGGTCGCGCCAGATCAGCGCACACAGCTCGCTCAGGCGCAACCCGGAGGAGTAAAACAGTTCCAGCAGTGCACGATCACGCAGGCCGAGGGGGGCATCGGTGGGCAGTTCCACCAGCTGCACCGCTTCATCGGCATCGAGTACCTGCGGCAGTTTGCGCGGCGCCTTGGGGGCTTTCAGGCCGGTGGCCGGATTGGCGGCGATGCGGTGGTGCTTGAGCAGCCATGCGTAGAAACTGCGGCAGGCCGAGAGCCGGCGCTGCAGCGAGGTGGGCGACAGCCCACGGCGGTGTTCGGCCGCGATGAACTGGCGCAGCTGCGCACTGTCCAGGGAGTCGATGACGGCGCCCTGCCCGTCCGACCACACCGCGAGGGCGTCCAGGTCGCGGCGGTAAGCATCCAGCGTGTGCACCGACATGCGGCGCTCCACCTGCAGATGCGACAGGAAGTCCTGCGCGGTAGTCACGACGGCTCCGCTCAACGGGATGTCAGGGCGACGGGAAACGCTGCAACGCAACGACCAGCGACTCACCCATCATGCGCAGGAACAGCGTGCCCATGCCGGGGTAGAACCGATTGGCATCGTGGCTGCCAACCGCGATCAGGCCGACGCCCGGCAGCGGCAGCAGCGCGCTGGACTGCACTTCCTCGGCGCGCCCGGCATACAGCACGGTGTTCTTTTCCGGTTGCAGCCGGCCGCAGATCGGCTCGCCGTCTTTCAGGCAATCACGGAACACCCCCAGCAACGGGCTGCTCTCCTCGATCACCTGCAGCCACGGGGCCTGCTCCAGCCCCGCGACCGGGTGCAGCACGATCAGCCGCACCAGATCCCCGGCGAAATCTTCTTCCAGCGAGGCGGCCATCGCCCGCAGGGTATCGGCCGCCGAGTCCTGCTTCATCAGTGCCAGGGTCAGCTGGTGCGTGCGCACGGCCAAGCGCTCGTTGGTCTGCGCGTTGGCGGCCAGGTCGGCCAGCCGTCGCGACAGCTCACGGTTCTTGTCGCGCAGCACTTCCAGCTGGTAGCTGGCCAGCGACGCGGTGGGGCCGTCATCGCGTGGCACCACCAGGGTCAAGGCCAGGTCCGGGAACTGCTTCAGGAAGGTCGGATGCCGACGCAGCCAGGCGGCCACTTCATGCGATCCGATTTTCTCGGCGGTCTCGCTCATGCGTTCCACTCTCCATCAAAGACGAAGGCTGCGGGTCCAGACATCACGATCTGTGCATCGTCGGCCGGCCAGCGGATGCGCAGGTCGCCGCCGGGCAGCGACATCGTGGCATCGCGCTGCAGGCGACCGCGCTGCATCATCACCACGGCCGCGGCGCAGGCGCCACTGCCGCAGGCCAGGGTTTCACCGGCACCGCGCTCGTAGACGCGCAGGCGCGCATGCTGCGGATTGAGGACCTGCACGAAGCCGACGTTGACCGATTTCGGGAACGAGGCGTGCTGCTGCAGCAACGGGCCCAGGCGCTCGACCGGGGCCGCATCGACCAGGCCCACTTCGATCACGGCATGCGGGTTGCCCATCGACACCGCACCGAAACGCACCGTATCGCCCTGCAGCGGCAGCAGGTATTCCTCGCGCGCGCGGGCAAAGCCGATCAGCGGCACGTTCTCCGGCTCGAAGCGCGGCACGCCCATGGCCACCGCGTACTGGTCTTCGCCCAGCCGTTCGACCGCATGGGTGGTGACCGGGCTGTCGATCGCGAACGTGCTGCCACTGGCGGCGCCATCACGTACCAGCCAGGCGGCGACGCAGCGCGCGCCGTTGCCACATTGCTCCGAACTGCTGCCGTCGGCATTCCAGATCCGGTAGGAGGCCACCGAGCCTTCGGCCTTGGGCGGCTCGATGGTCAGGATCTGGTCGCAACCCACGCCGGTATGGCGGTCGGCCAGGCGCGCGGCCAGTGCGGCATCCGGCGGGGCGCGGCCATCGCGCAGGTCCAACACCACGAAATCATTGCCGGCGCCATGCATCTTGGTGAAGCGCAGCGCCGCCGAAGTGCTCGACTTACTCATTCCCGTCATTGGCCTTCAGCGCCGGGGCATCAACGGGATCGGGGACGACGGGGGAATCATTGCCGGCATCGGCGGCCGGCGGCGTGGCGTCGTCGGCGGCTGGTTCGACCAGCTGTTCTTCGACCGGGACCGGCTTCTGCGGCAGCACCAGCGGGCCCTTGTTGCCACAGGCCGACAGCACCAGCAGCGCCGAGGCGGCCAGCGTCAGGGAGATGAGGGTACGGGGGGATGTCTTCATGCCCTGAGTATAGCCGCGCCCTTTGAGCCCTTGGGTGCTGGCTGGATGAACAGGCAGGCGGGAGCGCGTGCCCCCCCCGCGCCGGCCGGGCAGCCGCGATGGCCGGGCAGCGCGTGGCTGCCCGACCGTCACCGCGGCCTTACTTCGTCGCCGGCGTCACGCCCAGCTGGTCAAGCACGAACGCGTAGGATTCGGCCAGCTCGTGATAACGCTGGAAGCGGCCGGACTTGCCACCGTGACCGGCTTCCATGTTGGTGCGGAACACGATCGGGTAATGGCCGGTGTTGTCATCGCGCAGCTTGGCCACCCACTTGGCCGGCTCCCAGTACTGCACCTGCGAATCCCACAGGCCGGTGCCGACGTACAGGGCCGGATAGGCCTGCTTGCTGACGTTGTCGTACGGCGAGTACTTCAGCATGTAGTCGTAGTACTCGCGCTGCTCCGGGTTGCCCCACTCGTCGTACTCGTTGGTGGTCAGCGGGATGCTGGCATCCAGCATGGTGGTGACCACATCCACGAACGGCACCTGGGCGACCATCACCCGGTAATCCTGCGGTGCCTGGTTGGCCACCGCACCCATCAGCAGGCCGCCGGCGCTGCCACCGGAGGCGGCGACGCGGTCCTTGGCGGCATAGCCCTGGCGGACCAGCTCGCGGGTGACATCGATGAAATCGTTGAACGTGTTCTGCTTCTTGAGCAGCTTGCCGTCCTCATACCACGCACGGCCCATCTCCTGGCCACCGCGGATGTGCGCGATGGCATACACCACGCCACGGTCGAGCAGGCTGACCACGGTCTGGTTGAAGCCCGGGTCCATCGACATGCCGTAGCTGCCGTAGGCGTACTGATACAGCGCGCCGGTGCCGTCCTTCTTGAAGCCGTTGCGGTAGACCAGCGAGACCGGCACCTTGACGCCGTCACGGGCGGTCACCCACACACGCTCGGTGGTGTACTGCGAGGGGTCATAGCCGATCACCGGCTGCTGCTTGAGCTGGCGGCGCTCACCGGTGACGGTGTTGAGCTCGTAGGTGGTGGTCGGGGTGGTCAGCGAGGTGTAGGCGTACCGCAGCCACGGGGTATCGTGCTCGCTGTTGGCGGCCAGCCCCATCGAGTAGGCCGGCTCGTCGGCCTTGACATAGTCCTGGCGGCCATCCGGGAACAGCAGGCGCACGCGTTCCAGCCCATTGGAGCGCTCGGCGATCGCGGTGAAGCCATCGAACAGCTCGAAGCCTTCGATCAGCACCGCGTCATCGTGGGCGACCCAGTCCTTCCACTGGCTGCGCGTGGTGGCATCGCTGGGCGCGGTGACGATCTTGAAGTTCTTGGCGTCGGCATCGTTGGTGCGGATCACCCAGCGGCCGTTGAAGTGATCGGCGTCGTATTCCACGTCGCGCGCACGCGGCGCCAGCACCTTGAACGCCTGCGGATCGGCGGCCGGGGCGTAGCGCGTTTCCGAGCTGACCGTGCTGTGCAGTTCGATGGTCAGGAAACGATCATCGCGGGTGCGGCCGACGCCCATGTAGAAGCTGTCGTCCTTCTCTTCGTAGACGAGCACGTCGCTGCTGGCCGGGGTGCCCAGCACGTGCTTTTTGACGCGCACGGTGAGCAGAGTGTCCGGATCGTTCTCAACGTAGAACAGGGTGCGGTTGTCATCGGCCCAGACCACGTTGGGCGAGACATTCTCGATCCGGTCCGGCAGCACTTCACCGGTGCGCAGGTCCTTGAAGCGGATCACGTACTGGCGGCGGCCGACATCGTCCTCGGCCCAGGCCAGCAGATGGTTGTCCTGGCTGACATCGGCATCACCGACGTTGAAGTAGCCCTTGCCCTCGGCCATCGTATTGATGTCGAGCAGGATTTCTTCCGGCGCCTCCATGCTGCCCTTGCGGCGCGCCTGGATCGGGTAATCCTTGCCCGTTTCAAAGCGGGTGTAATACCAGTAACCGCGGTCACGCGAGGGCACGCTGGCGTCGTCCTGCTTGATGCGGGCGACGATCTCCTTGTAAAGGGTGTCTTCCATTGGCTTCAGCGGCGCCACCACCTGGTCGGTGTAGGCGTTTTCCGCGTTCAGGTAGGCCAGCATCTTCGTGTCTTCGCGCTTGTCGTCGCGCAGCCAGTAGTAATCATCGCTGCGGGTCGCGCCGAAGGGAGCCTTCACCGTGTGCGGGTGCTTCTCGGCGTCGGGCGGGGTCAGCGCGGGGGCGGCGTGCACGTTGGAGGTCATGAGGCTGGCAACCAGTAAACAAAGGGCGGGTTTCACGAGATAAGGCTCCTGGCGGGGGAATGCAATGGCGTCCGTGTCCGTGCAGTCTGTGCCGCCGGGTGGGCCAGCAGCAAGCCTGTCGTTGGTCACTGCGCCTATCATCAGGCCATGGACACTTCCCGCACGCCCCCGACCGGCACCGGCTACAGCCGCCGCAGCCAGGAAATCGAACCCTTCCACGTGATGTCGCTGCTGGCCCGCGCGCAGGCGCTGGAGCAGGCCGGCCACGATGTGATCCACCTGGAGATCGGCGAGCCGGACTTCACCACCGCCGCACCGATCGTGCGCGCCGGCCAGGCCGCGCTGGCGGCCGGCCACACGCGCTACACCGCGGCCCGCGGCCTGCCCGCCCTGCGCGAGGCGATTGCCGGGTTCTACCAGGACCGCTACCAGGTGCAGATCGACCCCGAGCGGATCCTGGTCACGCCGGGGGGCTCGGGCGCGTTGCTGCTGGCCAGCAGCCTGCTGGTCGATCCGGGCAAGCACTGGTTGCTGGCCGATCCGGGCTACCCGTGCAACCGGCACTTCCTGCGCCTGGTGGAAGGCGCCGCGCAACTGGTGCCGGTCGGCCCGGAGACGGCCTACCAGCTGACGCCGGACCTGGTCGCACGCCAATGGAACGCCGACAGTGTCGGTGCGCTGGTCGCCTCCCCGGCCAACCCGACCGGCACCGTGCTCTCGGCCGCCCAGCTGGCCGCGCTGTCGCAGTCACTGAAGGCACGCGGCGGGCATCTGGTGGTGGATGAGATCTACCACGGGCTCACCTACGGCATGGATGCGGCCAGTGTGCTGCAGGTGGATGACGACGCGTTCGTCCTCAACAGCTTCTCGAAGTATTACGGGATGACCGGCTGGCGCCTGGGCTGGCTGGTCGCGCCGCCGCAGGCGGTGCGGGAGCTGGAGAAGCTGGCGCAGAATCTGTACATCAGTGCCTCCAGCATCGCCCAGCATGCCGCGCTGGCCTGTTTCGAGCCGGAGTCCATCGCCATCTTCGAACAGCGCCGCGCCGCGTTCCGCGAGCGCCGTGACTACCTGCTGCCGGCGCTGCGTGCGCTCGGCTTCCGGATCGAAGTGGAACCGGAAGGCGCGTTCTATCTCTACGCCGACGTGAGTGCATTCACCGAGGATGCCCAGGCCTTCTGTGCGCATTTCCTGGAAACCGAACATGTCGCGTTCACCCCGGGGCTCGACTTCGGGCATCACCGCGCCAACGCGCACGTGCGGCTGGCCTACACGCAGGAAGTGCCGCGCCTGGAAGAGGCGGTGCGCCGGATCGCGTGTGGGCTGGAGACGTGGGTGCGTTGAGCGCCCCCTGAAAAAAACGCCACGCATCGCTGCGTGGCGCTGAAAATGGGGTGGAGCCAACCTGACGCCCCACCACCCGGAGTCTGCTCCAGGGGGCTACAACGTCTGCGGCAGGCTCACTCCCTGCCGGCTGCTCGACCGCCCCTGGCCGTCGAGCAACCCGAGCTTACTTGGAGAGCTGCTCCCACAGGAAGCTATAGGCCAAAGCCGACATGTGCGCGGCCTGTGCGTTGTTCGCCGCACCGCCATGGCCGCCTTCGATATTCTCGTAGTAGGTCACATCCTTGCCGGCATCGATCATCTTGGCCGCCATCTTGCGGGCATGCGCCGGATGCACGCGGTCATCGCGCGTGGAGGTGGTGAACAGCACCGGCGGGTAGGTCTTGCTGGCGTCGAACAGGTGATACGGCGAGAAGGTCTTGATGAACTCCCAATCGGCCGTGTCCGGATTGCCGTATTCGGCCATCCACGAGGCGCCGGCCAGCAGGTGGCTGTAGCGCTTCATGTCCAGCAGCGGGACCTGGATCACCACCGCACCGAACAGTTCCGGGTACTGGGTCAGCATGTTGCCGGTGAGCAGGCCACCGTTGCTGCCGCCCTGCACGCCCAGGTGCTTGGCCGAGGTGATCTTGCGGCTGACCAGGTCGCGGGCGACCGCGGCCATGTCTTCATACGCCTTGTGACGGTTCTGCTTGAGCGCCGCCTGGTGCCAGCGCGGGCCGTACTCGCCACCGCCACGGATGTTGGCGACCACGTACACGCCGCCCTTCTCCAGCCACGCACGGCCCATGCCACCGGAGTAGGACGGGGTCAGCGAGATCTCGAAGCCGCCGTAGCCGTACAGCAGGGTCGGATTGGAGCCGTCCAGCTTCATGTCCTTGCGGTGCACCACGAAGTACGGCACGCGGGTGCCATCCTTGCTGGTGGCGAAGTGCTGCTCGATCACCTTGCCATCGGCATTGAAGAACGCCGGCATGGTCTTGAGCACCTCCGGCTGCTTGCCGATCTCGGCAATGGCCAGGGTGGTCGGGGTCAGGTAATCGGTGACGGTCATCCACACCGCGTCGCTGTCATCGGCATCCACCGCGCTGACGGCCACGGTGCCGAACGACGGCGCGCCGGTGAAGGCGCTCGTCTTCCAGCCACTGTCGCCGGGGGTCAGCACGCTCAGGCGGCTTTTGACGTCGTCCAGCACGTTCAGGACCAGATGGTTCTTCGTCCAGCTGGTGCCGGCCAGCGAGGTGGTGTCGGTCGGCGCGAACAGCACGTCGAAGTCACGCTTGCCGGCCAGGTAATCGTCCAGCTTGGTGGCCAGCAGCGAGCCGGCGGCGTAGGTCTTGCCACCCACGGTCCACGGCTCGCGCAGTTCCAGGGTCAGCCACTGCTTGCGCAGGCCTTTCTCGGCCGAGTTGGGCGCGTCGATCCTGGTCAGCGTGCCGTCGTCGGCACGCAGGTAGATCTCGTTGTTGTAGAAGGCCAGCGTGCGGCTGACCAGGTTGCGCTCGTAGCCGGGGGTATCGTCGTGCATGGCCGCGATGTACATGTCATCGGGCTTGCCTTCATACACCACCGCCGCCGAGGCCATCGGCGTGCCGCGCTTCCACAGCTTGGCCACCCGCGGGTAGCCGGAGGTGGTCATCGTGCCGGTGCCGAAATCGGTGTAGACGAACACGGTGTCGCGGTCGATCCAGTTCAGGCCACCCTTGGATTCGGGGCGGAAGAAACCGTCCTTGATCCAGGTCTTGTTGGCCAGGTCGAACTCGCGGGTGACGTCGGCATCGGCGCCGCCGCGCGACAGCGCGATCAGGCAGCGCGAGTAGTCCGGGCGCAGGCAGTCGGCGCCGTGCCAGACCCAGTTCTCGCCCTCGGCCTTGTTCAGTGCATCCAGGTCCAGCACGGTTTCCCACTGCGGCGAGGCCTTGCGGTACTCGGCCAGCGTGGTGCGGCGCCACAGGCCGCGCTCGTGCTGCTTGTCCTTCCAGAAGTTGTAGTAGTAGTCCCCGATCTTCTGCACGCCGGGGATCTTGGCGTCCGAATCGAGCACCTCGCGGATGCTGGTCTCCATCTGCTGGAAGGCCGGGGTCGAGGCCAGCCGACCTTCGGACTTGGCGTTCTGTTCCTTGACCCAGGCCAGCGGCTTGTCGCCGGTGACGTCTTCAAGCCAGGCGTACTTGTCCGCCGGGGCGTCAGCGGCCATGGCGGTTCCCGCCGCACCGGCGGAGATCAGACCTGCCACCAGGCAGGCGGAAGCGAATCGTGACATTGCAGCTCCAGGCAGTCATAGCCTTGGGACGCTATCACACCGGCTGGCCGCGGCTCACGTGTCGAAGGTCAGGCCGGGCCGGCCGCGGCATCGGGCGAACGCGGCGACGCGCCTGCGGCCCGCGACGGCGGCGGGCGGTACGGGTGAGCAGACCGGCCAGCGGCAGGCGGAAGCGATGCAGGCTCCACCAGGCCATCAGCGGCATGCCGACGAGCCACATCGGCAGCCAGCCGATCCACTCGCTGTGGCCGCGCGCGGCCGGCCAGACCAGGACGAGGGCCACCCCGGCCAGGGCAGCCTGCCTGACGCAGCGCAGCACACGTGGATCGGGACGGTCGGCCGAACGCGGGGAAGACGACAGGGTCATGACACAGCTCCGTGCGAAAGTGATGCGTCACCTTGCCGCGCCGCCATCTCACCGGCTGCGACCTTGTGCGCCGGTCACGGCAGGAAGGCCTGCCGGCGGCGAGGTTGCATGAATCGGTCACGCAACCGCTGCGCCGCCATTGACGTTCTCCGCTGTCCCACCCACCATGCCCCTGCCAGCCACTGGAGCCACCCGCCGCATGTCTTCGAACCGCCCGCTTCGCGCTGTCCTGTTGGTCTCCTCGCTGGCGCTGCTGTCAGCCTGTGCGTTCCGCCATGAGACCAAACCGGAACCTGCGCCGACACCGGTCGCGGTCGACAGCGCCAATGCGCCGATCGACCTGCAGCGGTTCATGGGCACCTGGTATGTGATCGGCCGCGTGCCGAACCCGATCGAGCGCGGCCACGTCGCCAGCGTCAATCAGTTCCGCCTGCGTGGCGACCAGAAGGTGTCCATCACCTACCGCTACCGCGACGGCTTTTCCGAACCGCAGCAGGAACTGACCGTCCGCGCCTCGGTGGACGAGAAGAGCGGCAACCACAACTGGCGCACCTGGTTCTACAAGATCGTGCCGACCCATACGCGCGTGCTGGAAGTGGCACCGGATTATTCCTGGGCCATGCTCGGCTACCCGGGCCGCGAGATGGCCTGGATCTTCGCGCGCCAGCCGGACATGGACAAAGAGCTTTACAAGGAGCTCGCCACCCGCCTGCGTGACGATTACGGGGTCAACACCGACAAGCTCAAGCGCGTGCCGCAGCATCCCGAGCAGGTGGACCGGCTGGGCTTCGAGGTGCCGAACGTCCGGTAAGGGCGGCGCTCAGGCGGCCTCGCGCGGCTGCACCCTGCGCTCGATTTCCTGACGGGTGCGTTGGTCGATCACCTGATCAGTCGAATCAACGCGTGCTGCCGCCCCGGCATTCCCATGGGCGGCACGATCTGAGGCCATGCCCGGTCGCCATTGGGCATGGCGTACCGACCAACGGGCGGTACCGACCGGTTATTTCCGGCTGTAGTGCGAGACCAGGCGGTCGCCGATCATCTGCAGGATCTGCACCAGCACCAGCAGCAGGACCACGGTGACCAAGGCCACATCGGTGTGCGAGCGCTGGTAGCCATCGCGGAACGCCAGGTCGCCCAGACCGCCCGAGCCGATCGCCCCGCCCATCGCGGTGAAGCCGATCAGCGCGATCACCGTGACCGTGGCACCGGCGATCAGGCCCGGGCGCGCTTCGGGCAGCAGCACCCGGGTCACCAGCTGCCAGGTGGTGGCTCCCATCGCCTGGGTCGCTTCGATCACACCGCGGTCCACTTCACGCAGCGCGGTTTCGACCAGACGTGCGTAGAACGGTGCAGCGCCGATCACCAGCGGCACGATTGCGCCACGGACGCCGAGCGAGGTGCCCATCATCCACAGCGTGAGCGGAATCAGCACGATCATCAGGATGATGAAGGGAACCGAGCGCAGCAGATTCACCAGCAGCGCGAGTGCGCCATACAGCACCGGCTTGCGGTGAAGCTGCGGCGAGCCGGTCAGGAACAGCAGCACGCCCAGCGGCAGGCCGATCAGCAGCGTCAGCGGCAGTGAGCCGCCGAGCATCAGCAGGGTATCCAGCGTGGCCTGGCCGATATCGGCCCATTTGCCGGCGTCGAGATGGCGGAAAAAACCGCCTGCGGTGGCCAGGATCATCGGCGCAGCTCCTCAAGGTGGACACCGGCAGCGACAAAGCCCGCCTGCGCGGCCTGCACGTCGCCACCGACCAGCGACACGGTCAGCTGGCCATACGGGGTGTCCTTGATCCGGTCGATGCGGCCGGACAGGATGTTGTAGTCCACGCCGGTCTCGCGCGCGATGCGTCCCAGCAGCGGTTCGTAGGTATCGGCACCGAGGAAGGTCAGGCGCACGATGCGCCCGGCGACGGCCTCGAAATCCTTGTGCAGCTCGCCCTCGTCGACCTGCTCGGACTCGCTGACGAAGCGGCGGGTGGTCGGGTGCTGCGGGTGCAGGAACACCTCGGTGACCGGGCCGGTTTCGACCAGGTGGCCGGCATCGAGCACCGCGACGCGGTCGCAGACGCGGCGGATCACGTCCATCTCGTGGGTGATCAGCACGATGGTCAGGCCCAGCTCGCGGTTGATCCTGCCCAGCAGCTTGAGCACCGAGGCGGTGGTCTGCGGGTCCAGTGCGCTGGTGGCCTCATCGCACAGCAGGATCTGCGGGCGGGTCGCCAGGGCACGGGCGATGCCGACGCGCTGCTTCTGGCCACCGGACAGCTGCGTCGGGTACTTGTTAGCATGCGCTTCCAGGCCGACGGTGTGCAGCAGTTCGGCCACGCGCGCATCGATCTCCGCGCGCGGCGTGCCGGCCAGCTCCAGCGGGAAGGCGACATTGGACGCCACGGTGCGCGAGGAGAGCAGGTTGAAGTGCTGGAAGATCATGCCGATCTTCCGGCGCAGCACGCGCAGGCCCTCGGCATCGAGTGCGGTGACATCCTCGCCATTGATCAGCAGGCGGCCGCCGGTGGGCTCCTCCAGTCGATTGATCAGGCGGATCAGGGTGGATTTGCCCGCACCGGAATGGCCGATGATGCCGAACACTTCGCCGGCCTCGATGGTCAGGTCCAGCGGCTGCAGCGCGGCAATCGCGCGGCCGCCGACGGCATAGGATTTGTGCAGGCGCTGGAACTCGATCACTTCGCGGTCAACCGGGGCATCGACGGGAGGGGGCGTGCAGCCTACCAGCGCGGGGCGGCCCTGGCCCGTGCGGTTGCGCGGAATGATATTCCGTTTGGTTCTAAGAGACCGTGATCCGGCCGGCCTGCGGGCGCCGGCCGGGCTCAGGGGTGGTCCAGCGGCCGGGGCGGCTGGACCCGGCGGACCCGCTCACGGTGCAGCAGGTACAGGCCCGACGCGACGATGATGGCCGCACCCAGCCAGGTCACCTGGTCAGGCAGGACGCCCCAGAACAGCAGGTCCCAGCCGATCACCCAGACCAGCCCGGTGTACTCCAGCGGGGCGATCATCGACGCTTCGCCCAGCTGGAACGCGCGGGTCAACGCGACCTGACCCCCTGCCCCGGCCAGGCCCATGCCGGCGATCAGGGCCACGTGATCCAACTGCAGCGGCTGCCAGTCCGGGATGGCCAGCAGGCCGGCGCCGACGGCCATGATCACCAGGAACCACACCACCATCGACTGCGGCGTGTCGGTGCGGGTCAGCATGCTGACGGTGATCGCGGCCAGCGCGTAGGCGGTGGCCGCCAGCAGTACCATCAGGCCGGGGAAGGAGATGATCCCGCCGACGCCGGGGCGGAGCACGACCAGGACGCCGATCAGGCCGATGCCGATGGCGATCCAGCGGCGCGGGCCGACATGCTCGCCGAGCAGCGGCACCGAGAGCGCGGCGATCAGCAGCGGCGCGACGAAGTAGATGGTGTAGGCGGTGGACAGCGGCAGGCTGCGCAGGGCGTAGACGAAGCAGCCGATCATCACCATGCCAAGCACACCGCGCAGCAGGTGCAGGACCCAGCGCCTGGGGACCAGCGAGCGCGGGCCGGCCGTGGCCAGCACCCACACCAGGACGAACGGCAGCGAGGCCGCGCCGCGCAGGAAGGTGACCTGCAGGGTGGGATAGCTGGCCGACAGCTGCTTCATGCCGGCATCCATCAGCGAAAAGCAGGCGACGGCGATCAGCATCCAGGCGACGGCGCGGGTGGGGGATTTCTGCGTGTTCATGCCCCATTATCGCCGGCTTGGCCGGCCCGTCCATGGCGGCTTGATAGAATGGGGACATTCACCCGTTGGAGTTTGCCCATGCCCTCTTTTGACGTTGTTTCCGAAGTCGACACCCACGAGTTGACCAACGCGGTCGACCAGGCCAACCGCGAGCTGTCCACGCGTTTCGATTTCAAGGGCGTGGACGCGAAGTTCGTGCTGGAGGACAGCGTGATCACGCAGTCCGCGCCGAGCGATTTCCAGCTGCAGCAGATGACGGACATCCTGCGCCAGCGCCTGACCGCGCGGAAGATCGATGCGGCGTGCCTGGAGTTTGGCGATATCGAGTCCAATCTGGCCGGTGCGCGGCAGAAGATCACGGTCAAGCAGGGGATCGAGCAGAAGGTGGCCAAGAAGATCGCGGCGAAGATCAAGGAGGCCAAGTTGAAGGTGGACAGCCAGATCAATGGCGACAAGCTTCGGGTGACGGGCAAGAAGCGCGATGATCTGCAGGATGCGATGGCGCTGCTGCGGAAGGAGACGTTCGAGGTTCCGCTGCAGTTCGATAATTTCCGCGATTGATTTTGGCCGAAGGGGCTGTAGCGCAACGCACTGGTGATTCATTGCTGGTGCGCTGCGTCGGGTAGGGCCAGGCCTTGCCCGCTGCCCTGACGCTTCCTCGGCGGATGGGCGAGCAAAGCGGTTGTGCCCGCCGCTGCCGGCGACCAGGCGATACCCCATCGGTAGTGCCGGCCGCTGGCCGGCACCCTCATTGCGCGGGATCAAAGAGAAGCACTTCTGTGCACGGCGTATGCCGCCGCGCGATGGTCGCTATGCGCGGATCAGCTTGTACAGGGTGGTGCGTGAGATGCCGAGCTGGCGGGCGGCGGCGCTGACGTTGCCCTGGTGGGCGGCCACGGTGTCGCGGACGTGCTGTGTGTTCTGCGCACGCAGCGAGGCGTTGGCGGCGTTGACGGGCTGTGCGGCGAGCTTGCGGCTGGCGTGCGGTGCGAGTGGTCCGCGCAGGTACTGCACGTGCACGGCGGTGTCGTCGTCCAGGCGGACGCGGTGGGCCGGGCCGGTCTGCAGGAGGCGGCGGCGCTGGTGGACGCTGGCGCCGGCGAACAGGCCTTCGAGGGTGAGCAGGGGCAAGGGGCCGCGGCGCGGGAGTCCGAACAGGCGGCGGGCGACGCGATTGGCAGCGCGGACGTGCCCGTCTTCTTCGATGGCCAGCAGGCCCTGCAGCGGTGAGTGCAGCCAGCGGGGGTCGTGCTGGACGGCCAGCAGGTGGCAGGGACGGTGGTCCTGCATCAGGCGGTTTTCGGCGGAGAGGGCGGCCTGGCGGAAATAGCCGTGCAGCAGTTCGGCATCGCGTTCACCGGTGCCGGTGATGTCCAGGGCGCCCAGTACTTCGCCATCCAGCCCATGCAGGGGCACGCTCAGGCAGAACACCGAGGCGAAGCGGTCCAGGTAGTGCTCGTTGCCACGCACCAGGGCCGGTGCGTCTTCAGCCAGGCTGCAGGCCGGGGCGGTGGTGCCGATGTCGATCTCGCGCAGGCGGCGACCGATCTGGATCGGGCGCAGCACCGGGACGTCGGCCAGGCCATGTTCGCGCTGGGCCACGACCAGGCCGTCGGCGTTGACGCAGAACAGGGTCCATTGGCGGCCACCGAAGGCGGCCCAGAGATGGTCCATGTCTTCGCGTACACAGCGCGCGAGGCGGCGGTCGGCGGGGTCGTCGAGGCGGGCAGCGGCCGGGGCAAGCGGGGCGTAGTACGGCTCCTGCCGCGGCTGTACGCCAGCCTGGCGCGAGCGCTCCCACGAGCGCTGCACCGGCGGGCTGACCACGCTGTCCATCAGCGCGCCGCCCTCGGCGAAGCGCTGACGGGCGGCGGCCAATACCTGCTGCTGTTCCAGAACCATCGCGGCCATCGGTCGATCTCCACCTCGGACCGACAGCCTACTCCCGCAAAGCTGACTGATATGTCGTCGCAGGCACGCATGCCTGCGACGGACCGTTTCACCGGCCGATGGTCAGGATCGGCTTGAGCGTGACGCCGCGGGTGCTGTCCTCGGCGGCCTGGTTGATCTGGTCCAGTGGGTAGAACTTGACCAGTCGGTCGAACGGGAAGCGGCCCTGCTGGTACAGCTGCACCAGCTGCGGGATGAACACCTTGGGCACGCTGTCACCTTCGACGATGCCGCGGATGCTGCGGCCGCCGAGCAGCAGGTCGTTGACGTCGAACTCGGCCTTGGTGCCCAGCTTCGGGGCGCCGACCACGCCGATCACGCCCCGCCCGCCGAGCGCCTCGATGCCCTGCGCCAGCACCTCCGGACGACCGGTGGATTCCAGCGCGAAGTTGGCACCGCCGCCGGTGATCCCGCGCACCGCTTCCACCACATCGACCTCGCGGCTGTTGATCACATGGGTGGCCCCCAGTTCCCTGGCCAGTTCCAGGCGCGAGGGCACCACATCGATGGCGATGATGGTGGTCGCACCGGCCACGCGGGCGGCCATCACCGCGCTCAGGCCGACCGCGCCGGCACCGAAGCTGGCGAAGCTGCTGCCGGCGGTGACCTTGAGCGAATTGATCACCGCACCGGCGCCGGTCTGGATGCCACAGCCGAGCGGACCAAGCAGTTCGATCGGCGCATCGTCAGGCACCTTGATCGCGTTGTTTTCGCGGCTCAGTGCGTAGGTGGCGAACGAAGACTGGGCGAAGAAGTGATCGTGCAGCGGGTTGCCGTCCGGATCCTGGATCGCGGTGGAGCCGTCCAGCGCACCGCCGCCGAAGTTCAGGCCGAAGAAGTCCTTGCAGTACGCGCCGTGGCCGCCGCTGCAGGGATTGCAGTGGCCGCAGGCGCCGTAGGTCAGCACGACATGGTCACCGACCTTGAGGTCTTTCACGCCCGGGCCGAGCGCTTCGACAATGCCCGCGCCTTCGTGGCCGAGCACCGCCGGCAGCGGCACGGGATAGTACTGGTCACGCACGATCAGGTCGGTATGGCACAGGCCGGTGGCGACCACGCGGACCAGCACTTCATCGTCCTGCGGCCCACGGATGCGCGCCTTCTCGATCGTGAAGGGCTGTTCCTTTTCGCGCACCACGGCCACGGTGATGTCGCGCAGTTCTGCTGTTGCGGTCATGAGGGCCTCCTGATCAGATCGGGTAAGCGGGCGCTTCGCCCTTGACGGTCATCCACTGCCACTGGGTGAACTCGTCGATGTTGGACGGGCCACCGATGCTGGTGCCGTTGCCCGACGCGCCCACGCCACCGAACGGATTGATCACCTCATCGTTCACCGTCTGGTCGTTGATATGCAGCAGGCCGGTGCGCAGGCGCTCGCCGAGCTTCAGCGCGCGGCCGACATTGCTCGACACGATCGCCATCGACAGGCCGTACTCGCTGTCGTTGGCCAGTTCCACCGCTTCATCATCGGTATCGAACGGTACGACCACCGCGACCGGCGCGAAGATCTCTTCATGGAAGGCCGGGTTGTCACGGCTCACGTCACTGAGCACGGTCGGTTCGAAGAACAGGTCTTTGTAGCCGCCACCGGTCGCGAGCGTGGCCCCGGCAGCCTGCGCCTCGGCAACGATGCGCGCGGCGTGGTCGCGCTGCTGGGCATTGATCAGTGGCCCGATCGCCACCTCGCCATCGGCCGGATTGCCGACCTTGAGCGACCTGGCCTTGGCCACCAGTTTTTCAAGGAAGCGCGCATGGATGCTGCGCTGGACCAGCACGCGGCCGGTGGCCATGCAGATCTGGCCCTGGTGCAGGTAGACGCCCCAGGCCGTGTTGGCGATGGCCAGATCCATGTCGGCATCATCGAGCACGATCAGCGAGTTCTTCCCGCCCAGTTCCAGCGACACCTTCTTCAGGTGCTTGCCCGCCGCTTCGCCCACCTTGCGCCCGGCACCGGTGGAGCCGGTGAACTGGATCATCGCGATGTTCGGGTCACTGGTCAGCGCCGCACCGGCCGCGCCATCACCCGGCAGCACGTGCAGCAGGCCGGCCGGCAGCCCGACCAGTTCGAACAGACGCGCGATCACGAAGCCACCGCACACCGCGGTGCGCGGATCGGGCTTGAGCACCACCGCATTGCCCAGCGCCAGCGCCGGGGCCACCGCACGCATGGCCAGGTACAGCGGGAAGTTGAACGGTGCAATCACCCCGACCACGCCCAGCGGGCGGCGGCGCGCCAGATTCAACCGGCCCGGTTCTGAGGGCAGTACTTCGCCAATGCTGCGCGAAGGCAGTGCCGCCGCCTCATGCAGCGCCTTGGTGTTCACCTTGGCCTCGAAGCCGGCCTTGAGCTGGGTGGAGCCACTTTCGCGGACCAGCCACTGCACGATCTCATCGGTGTGTTCTTCGGCCAGCTGGGCGGCGCGGCGCAGCACCTGCGCGCGGGTGTCATACGGGGCGCTGGCCCACTCGTGCTGTGCGGCGGCGGCGGTGGCGGCGGCGCGCGCGATCTGCGCCGGGTCGGCCATCGCGATCTCGCCGAGGCGTTCGCCGGTGGCCGGCTCGACCACGTCCCGGGTGCCCGCCCCCGGGGTCCATTGACCGTCGAACAACTTGCCGGACCAGGTGGCCGTCGGCAGGAATGCATGTGTTGCCATCACTGAGAACTCCTTGCGTCGTGTACCCGGCCATTGGATACCTGCGGCCGGCAACTGCCTATTGGCCGTTGGCTCGATCACTGCAAGTGATTGCCGGATAAGGATTTATCAGGATGACGGGTGTCCAGTTAATGGACAGTGGAGCCGGCCACCCCGCCCGCTTCATCGCCGCGCCGTACAATCAACACCCCCGCCAGCGACACCGCCCGCCATGAACGATGCATCCCTCACTGCCACCCGCGACCCCATTGCCGAGACCCGGAAATGGCTGGAGCAGATCGTCATCGGGCTTAACCTGTGCCCGTTCGCCAAGGCGGTGTACGTCAAGGACCAGGTGCGGTTCGTGCTCAGCGATGCGACCACGCCGGAGGCACTGGTCGAAGAACTGGCCGAAGAACTGATCCTGCTGCGCGATACCCCGGCCGAGCAGATCGACACGACGTTGATCGTGCATCCGGACGTGCTGACCGATTTTCTGGAGTACAACGACTTCCTCGACAACGCCGATGCGGCAATCGAGGCACTGGATCTGCAGGGCATCCTGCAGGTGGCCAGCTTCCATCCGCAGTACCAGTTCGCCGGCGTGGCCCCGGATGACGTGAGCAACTACACCAACCGCGCGCCCTACCCGACCCTGCACCTGCTGCGCGAAGACAGCGTCGAGCGCGCCGTCGCCGCGTTTCCGGATCCGGACGTGATCGTGGAGCGCAACATCGACACGCTGGACAAGCTCGGCATCGAAGGCTGGACGCGCCTGCTGGGCCGCAACGACATGCCGCCGTGTCACTGACCCCGGGCATCCTCGACTGGCCGGCACAGCCGCTGCGCGACCGCGTGGTGCTGATCACCGGTGGCGCGCAGGGCGTGGGCCGCGGCATCGCGCAGTCGGTGCTGGGCGCCGGCGGCAGCGTGATGATCGCCGACCTGGATGCCGATGCCGGCAAGGCGTGTCTGAAGGAGTGGGCACTGCCGGAGCGCGCGGCGTTCCAGCGCGCGGATGTGGCCAGCGAACGCAGCGTGCAGGCGCTGATCAAGGCGACGCTGAAGCGTTTCGGCCGCCTGGATGGCCTGGTCAACAATGCCGGCATCGCCAGTGCCCACGGCACGCCCTTGGCGGAGATGCCGCTGGCCGAGTGGCAGCGCCGCCTCTCCAGCCTGCATGGCGCTTTCCTGTGCAGCAAGCACGCCCTGCCCGCCCTGCGCGAGCATGCCGGCGCGATCATCAACCTCGCCTCGACGCGTGCGTGGCAGTCCGAACCGGACAGTGAAGCCTATGCCGCGGCCAAGGGCGGGCTGGTCGCCTTCACCCATGCGCTGGCGTTGAGCGAAGGCCCCGCCGTGCGGGTCAACAGCATCAGCCCCGGCTGGATCACCACCGACGACTGGCAGGCGCCCTCACGGCGGCGCACGCCAACGCTTTCCCGCCGCGATCATGCGCAGCACCCGGTCGGCCGCGTTGGCCAGCCGCCGGACATCGGCGCGCTGGCGGTCTTCCTGCTCTCGGACCTGGCCGGTTTCATCACCGGCCAGGACCACATCGTCGACGGCGGCATGAGCCGGAAGATGATCTACGCGGAGTGAGCCACGTGCCGCCCGATCACGCGGCCGCAGTCACACCATCCCGTTATGCCGCAGCAGCGCGTCCACCGTCGGCGCGCGCCCACGGAACGCGGCGAAGTTCTCGGCGGCACTCCGGCTGCCACCCCGCGAGAGCACCTCATCGCGGAACCGTTGACCGGTCTCGGTCACCTTGTCCGGCGCTTCCTCGAACGCGGCATAGGCATCGGCGCTGAGCACCTCGGCCCACTTGTAGCTGTAGTAGCCCGCCGCATAGCCACCGGCAAAGATGTGGCTGAACTGATTGGGGAAGCGATTCCAGGCCGGCGGCCGGTTGACCGCTACTTCATCGCGCACCCGCTCCAGCAGCGCCTGCACACTGTCCTGGGTCGGGTCGAACTCGCTGTGCAGCTGCATGTCGAACAGCGCGAATTCCAGCTGACGCACGGTGAACATGCCGCTCTGGAAATTGCGTGCGGCCAGCATGCGGTCAAACAGCGCACGCGGCAGCGGCTCGCCGGTGCTCACGTGTGCGGTCATCGCCTGCACGCGGTCCCATTCCCAGCAGAAGTTCTCCATGAACTGGCTCGGCAGTTCCACCGCGTCCCACTCCACGCCGTTGATGCCGGCCACGCCAAGCTCACCGATGCGGGTCAGCAACTGATGCAGGCCATGCCCCATTTCATGGAACAGCGTGGTCACATCGCTGTGGCTGAAGGTGGCCGGCTGGCCCTCGGCACCCTTGCCGAAGTTGCAGACCAGGTACACCAGCGGCGTCTGTACACCGGCCGCGGTCTCGCGGCGGTTGCGGCAATCATCCATCCACGCGCCACCGCGCTTGCCTTCGCGCGCGTACAGGTCCAGATAGAACTGCCCCACCAGCGCGCCCTGCGCATCGACCACCCGGAAGAAACGCACATCCGGATGCCACACCGGCGCACTATCCGGCTGCACCTCCAGGCCATACAGGCTGCGGATCACACTGAACAGGCCATCGAGCACCTTCGGTTCGGTGAAATACTGCTTCACGTCCTGCTCGGAATAGCTGTAACGCGCCTGCTTCAGCTTTTCCGCAGCGAAGGCCAGGTCCCATGCCTCCAGCGCCGGCATGCCCAGTTCGTCGCGGGCGAACGCCTCCAGCTCGGCACGGTCGCGCTGCGCGTACGGCTTGGCGCGCGCGGCGAGATCGCGCAGGAAGCCCAGTACCTGAGGCGCATCCTCGGCCATCTTGGTGGCGATCGAATACTCGGCGTAGTTGGCGAAGCCCAGCAGTGCGGCCAGCTCCGCACGCAACGCCAGCACGCGATCGATGTTGCCGCTGTTGTCCAGCGCGGCATCGCCGAACTCGGAGGCGCGCACCGCGTTGGCGCGATACAGCGCCTCGCGCAGCGGGCGATGTTCGGCGTAGGTCTGCACGGGGATGTAGCACGGCATCTGCAGCGTCAGCTTCCAGCCGGCCAGGCCGTCTTTCTCCGCCGCGCTGCGGGCAGCGGCGATCACGTCGTCCGGCAGGCCAGCCAGTTCGGCGCGGTCGTCCACGTGCAGCGACCAGGCATCGGTCGCATCAAGCACATTCTGCGAGAACGTCGCCGACAGCGCGGACAGCTCCTCGCGGATCGCGCTGTACCGCGCCTTGCCGGCGTCATCGAGTTCAGCGCCACCCAGGCGGAAATCGCGCAGCGCGTTCTCCAGCACCTTGCGACGTGCCGGGCCGTATTGCGTCGCTTCCGGCGTGGCGGCTAGGGCGCGGTACTGTTGGTAGAGCGCCAGGTTCTGGCCCAGTGCGCTGCCGAAGCGTGTCACCTTGGGCAGGGTTGCGTTGTAGGCCTCGCGCAGCGCCGGGGTGTTCACCACGGCCTGCAGGTGGCCGACCTGGCCCCACGCGCGCCACAGGCGCTCGGTAGCGTCGTCCAGCGGCTCGGCGAAGCTTGCCCAGGTCACAGGGGAGACGGTCTCGGCGGTTTTCACCGCGGCCTCGGCGTCGGCCAGCAGGGCATCGATCGCCGGGGCGATGTGCTCGGGCTGGATCGCATCGAAACGCGGCAGGCCGGAAAAATCGAGCAGGGGGTTGGTGGGGGTCACAGGCATCTCCAGACAACGGGGCCGCTGCAGCGGCATCACCCCACGATATGGCATTGCCCCCCGCCCCGCACAAGGCCCCGGCGTACGCCGATGGGCCAGGTTCACGCCAGAGCCGGTGCCGCGCTCAGTACAGCGTTTCCAGCGAGACGCAGGGCAGCACCGGCAGCCCCTGCCCGGCCACTGCGGCCGCGAGCACCGTATCGGCGCCATCCACGTCGATGCCCTGCGTCGGATACCACGCGGGGTTGTAATAGCTGTGTGCGTAACGATCGCCGCTGTCGCACAGGATGGTCACGATCGAGCCGCTGCGGCCTGCCTGACGCATCAGCTGCGCGGCCTGAAGCACGCCGATGAAATTGGTCCCGGTCGAGCCGCCGACACGACGGCCCAGCTGGCGGGTGACGTGGCGCATCGCGGCCAGGCTCAGCGCATCGGGCACCTTGACCATCGCATCGACACTGGTCGGAATGAAGCTCGATTCCACCCGCGGCCGGCCGATGCCTTCCACCCGCGAGCCCCCATTGCAGGTCAGCTCGCGCCAGGGCTGGCCGGCCAGCGCGGCGCAGTAGCCGTCGTAGAACACGGAGATTTCCGGGTCCGCACACAGGATGCGGGTGTCATGCCGGCGGTAGCTCACATAGCGGCCCAGCGTGGCCGCCGTGCCGCCGGTACCGGGGCTGCACACGATCCACTCGGGCACCGGATGCGGCTCCTCGGCCATCTGCTTGAAGATCGATTCGGCGATGTTGTTGTTGGCGCGCCAGTCAGTGGCACGCTCGGCGTAGGTGAACTGGTCCATGAAGTGGCCACCGGTTTCGCGGGCCAGCGTTTCCGAATCGCAGTTCAGGTCGCAGGCGCGCTCCACCAGATGGCAACGGCCGCCGTGGAATTCGATCGCCGCGATCTTCTCCGGCGAGGTGGTGGCCGGCATCACCGCGATGAAGGGCAGCCCCAGCAGGCGCGCGAAGTATGCCTCGGACACCGCCGTGGAACCGCTGGACGCCTCGATCACCGGGCGCCCCTCGCGCAGCCAGCCATTGGCCAGCGCATACAGGAACAACGAGCGCGCCAGGCGATGCTTCAGGCTGCCGGTGGGGTGGCTGGACTCGTCCTTGAAATACAGGTCGATGCCCTCGAACCCGGGCAGGTCCATCGGAATCAGGTGGGTATCGGCCGAACGGTTGAAATCGGCGTCGATCTTGCGGATGGCCGCGGCTACCCATTCACGCTGGGACATGGATGAACACTTGAAGGAAGGCTGAGCAGATTCTACTGCGTCCGTCCCGGCGGTACCGGAATGGCCGGGTTTGCCGGGCGGCGATGCTATGGTGAGCGCCGGTCCCGAACCTGCCTCCGCCCTGCGCTTGCCTCGCTCCCTGACGCTCCTGCTGCTGTGCCTGACGCTGATCGCCAGTGCGGTCGGTTCGGCGTGGGCCGCCACGGCCATGGCGATGCCCACCGCGGTGGCCAGCAGCAGCGCTGCCGAGCGCAGCTGCCATGACACGGCCCCGGGGCTGCACGCCGACGAAGACGCCGGGCAGCCCGGCCCTGCCGCCGGGTGTGGGGACGATGATCACTGCGACTGCCCACAACAGGGCACAGTGCTGCTGCCCGCCGCGCTGCCGTTGCTGATGGGCCTGCCGCGATCCACGGCGCCCCTGCCCGCCATTGCCGGCCGGAGCAGCCTCGCACCCGACCGGCGGATCCGCCCTCCCATCGCCTGATCCGCCGCTGACGACCGGCCGCCTCACAGGCGACCGATGCCGACGCTGCCTGCCTTGTCTGCCGCCCGCCGCACAGCGCGAGGGTGGCGACCGCATGCACCTCGCCATGGCGAACCCGTCAGCAGCGCGCCACTGCAGTCATCGCATCGCCTCGCTACCCCGACCGCGATGTGTGCGACGTGGCCCGGCCCTCCGTCTGCAGCCCCGTCTCCGTCCACCTTTTCAATCATCTTCTCGAAGGATTCCCATGCGCCTGTTCACCCTGCTGCCCGTAGTCGCCCTGCTTGCCGCCGCGCCGACCGCACTGGCCCAGTCGGCCCACGCCGGACACGATCACCACGCCGGCCACGCCAAGCCCCCCGCTGCGGCACCGACCAGCAAGCACGCGGCCGCGTTCAAGCAGCTCGACCGTGACAACGACGGCTTCATCCGCCGCAGCGACCTGCCTGCCGAGCATCCCTTGCTGCCGCACCTGGACATGAGCGATCGCAACCGCGATGGCAAGCTCGATGCGAAGGAATTCGACACCGGCATGAACATGCTTTGACCCCGGCGACCGCGCACGGCAACGCTGCCGTGCGCGGCCATCTCCATAGAAAGGAAATGTCATGAACTTCTTCAACAGGACCGCGCTGCCGGCCATCGCGCTGTTCAGCACCACCCTGCTGGTCAGCGCCTGCCAGGCAGCGCCCGGCACCACCACCGCAGGCACAGCGTCGGTGTCACCGCCCTCCGTCGCGGCGGCAACGCAGGACCTGCCCCTGATCACCGTGCACAAGAGTCCGGACTGTGGCTGCTGCGGCGTATGGGTCGAGCACGTCCGCGCCGCCGGCTTCCCGGTGCGGGTCAACGACACCGAGGACATGCTCGCCATCAAGCAGCGCCTGGGCATTCCCGACGAGATGCTCTCCTGCCACACCGCCGAAGTGGAGGGTTACGTGGTGGAAGGCCATGTTCCGGTCGCCGATATCCAGCGCCTGCTGAGCGAACGCCCCACGGCGCGCGGCCTGGTGCTGCCTGGCATGCCGATCGGCTCGCCTGGCATGGAATCGCCGGATGGGTACCGGCAGTCGTTCACCGTCGGATTGCTGGAACAGGACGGCAAGGTCAGCGGGTTCTCGCAGCACCCCTGATCCGCATCGCCCTGCCGGCACACGGCCGGCAGGGCCTGGCCGATCAGATCTTGAAGTCGTCGTAGGCGATCCGCGCCTCGTCGACGCCCAGCCGCTGCAGCAGTTGGCGCGTGGCCGCCAGCATCGCCGGCGGTCCGCACAGGTAGAACTCGCAGGCGGACAGCTCCGGATGCGCCTGCAGCAGGTGCGCATGCATCACCTCGTGCACATGAGCCGCCGCGCCATCCCTGCCCGCCCACGCACCGCCGGCCTGCTCCGACCACACCGGGTGCCAGCTGAAGTTGGCATGCCGCTGGGCCAGCGCCTGCATCTGCAGGTCATACGGGCAATCGCGTGCGTTCCGGGCGCCGTACCAATAGTGGATACGCTCCTGCCCTCCTTCGCCGAGCCGCTGTTGAATCATCGCCCGCAGCGGTGCCATGCCGGCCCCGGCACCGATGAACACCTTCTCGCGCGCGCCACCACTCAAGGCGAAATCACCGAAGGGGCCGCTGTAGCGCACACGGTCACCCTCGCGCAGCGTGTACAGATACGTGGAGCCCTTGCCCGGCGGATGCCGCTTGTTGTCCTGCCAGCCGGGACTGAACCGTGCGAGCAGCAGCAGCCGCCCCTGCACATCGCCCACGGGCGAGGACAGCGAGTACGACCGGCGCACCTCGCTGCGGTTGTGCAGCGTCGGCGGCAGCGACAGCCTGTCCCAGTCCTGCCGGTGTTCGGCGGGATGCCACAGCCCGCTGCGCGCCACCGTGTACTCGGGGACATGCAGCTGCAGATAGCAACCCGGCTGGAACTGCGCATCGGCCGGATGGTCGGGGCGCAGATGGATCTCGCGCAGGAACGGCGTCACCGCCTCCACCTTTTCAACGGTTGCCCAGTGCTCGGTCCAGAGGCTGGCACCACCGGCGACTTCGATCTCCAGATCCTCATCCACCGCCAGGTTGCAGGCCAGTCGGCTGCCCACCTTGAGCTTGGCCGCCGGCAGGTGCGCACGATCGGCCGCGGTGGCCCGCGACGCCGCCCCACGCACACGGACCTCGCACAACCCACAGCTCTGCCCACCGCCGCAGTTGGAGGGGAGGTGGACTCCTTCGCGGGCCAGCGCCACGTACACACTGTCGCCGCTGGCCGCGGTGACCGTGCGTAGATGCGTGCCACCGGGCGCGAACACCGCCAGCTGGCGCCGGCGCCGCCAGCGCCGCGGGATGAACTCGCGCAGGTGAACGCTGGCCACCAGCAGCCACAGACCGGTCAACGACAGCCACAGCCCCCCGATGCCCATGCCGACCACAAGGGGATTGTTGAAGTTGGCGCGCTCGGTGTAATCCATGATGTGCAACATCCAGAAGATGTCGAACAGGCGCCAGGTGTCGTTGCGGTGCTCCAGCACCTGGCCGCTCTGTGCCGAGACGTACACCGAGGTACCGGCCTCATCCCCGAAATCCACGCGCCAGACCGGATCGGGATGGGCGCGTGTTTCCAGCGTTTTCTCGAGATGGACCGGATCGGCCGGCACACCACTGCCGCGATACGAGGCCTGTGCCAGCCGCAGGGCCCAGCGCGGGTCGATCTCGATGCGCTTGCCGCTGTACGCATCGATCAGCTCGGTGCCTTGGGGTGACAGCAACCGGTACACCGGCTGGTCCAGCAGCCAGCCGGTATCCAGTGTGGCCGCCTCGTTGCGTGCGGCCCGCAGCGCCTCGGCCGGCGCCAGTGTCGTGGCCGGCCAGGCCGGCAGCGCGGGCTCGGCCGCGCGGTGCGCGCTGCCGTTGATCTTCTGCGGGTCCAGCAGGCTCATCATCAGGCCGCTGCCGAGCCAGAGCAGGAACTGCAGGCCGACGATCAACCCGAGCCATCTGTGCAGCGTGCGCATCCACGGTGTCATGCCGACCTCCGCGAACCGAAGCTGTAGAACAGCAGCCATACGCCACTGAGCGCGAAGCCAAGCCCGGCGATGGCAGCGATGCGCAGCAGCAGGTTGTTGACGTCCGTGCGGTTTTCGTAATCCATGATGTGGAACATCCACAGGAAGTCGAACCAGCGCCACAGGCTGTGCCGGCGCGCCAGCAGATCACCGCTGGCCGGCGACAGGTAGAGCGTGGTGTCGCCGCGGTCGGCAAAATGCACCGCCCACATCGGCACCGGCCGGGTCTTCACTTCGGCGGGGGCCCGGGTGATCCATTCCACCCGGCTGACCTGCCCGTCTCCCTGATACAGCGATTGCGCCAGTGCGATCGCCTGGTCCCGGTCCAACGGCGGCAGCCGCTCGCCGGTCCGCGCGTCCACCAGAAATCTGCTGGTGGCGTCGCGTACATCGAACACCTCTCGCTCCAGGACATGCGTGAGCCGGAACGAACGCAGCCCGGGATAACGCGTGGTCAGCTCGGCCGGGGCGACCCGTTCGCTGGCGCGTGGCAGGACCTCGCCATGCGCATGCGCCAGGTGATCGCCATGGATCACGTCCAGCGGCACCACCGTCATGTAGACGCCACTGAGCATCCACAGCAGGGCCTGCACGCCCACGATCAGGCCGATCCATTTGTGGGCACGTCGTGCCCAGAATGCGGGTTTCATCGTCTTCATCCTCTCTCAGGAACGGCGCCCCGCCGGCGAACCGGCGGGGCGCACGCAATCACCAGCGATAGCCGATGCGGGCATACCAGCGACGACCCAGCAGGTCATAGGTCATCGTGTCGGTATTGGCGTCGGTGTAGCTCTGGATGAAGGGCGCCTTCTTGTCGAACGCGTTGTCCAGACCCACGGTCAGGTCCAGGGCGGGCGTCGCGGCGTACTTGGCCTGCAGGTTGTGATACACCACGCTCGGCGCGTGGTCGCCAATC
This sequence comes from Stenotrophomonas sp. PUT21, assembly GCF_052232875.1. Lineage (NCBI taxonomy): Bacteria > Pseudomonadati > Pseudomonadota > Gammaproteobacteria > Lysobacterales > Lysobacteraceae > Stenotrophomonas > Stenotrophomonas sp. PUT21. Next base: position 3,381,893 of record NZ_CP197645.1, read on the forward strand.
GCGCCACGCGCGGCATTGATGTCGTCGGTGCGGCCGATGTACTGCGCGGTCCAACTGCCCGACCATGCCTCACGCGAGAGATTCACTGCGCCCAGCGCGCGCCATTTCGCATAGCTGCCACGGCCACCGGTGATCTTGCCGGCGTACTCGATCACGGCCGCGCCGGGGTAGGGACGCACGTCGTAGCGATGCAGGTAGGAGGCATCGATGCTGACGCTGGCATCGACCCCGGCCAGCCCGAACTCGTACAGCGCGCCGAGGTCGACGCCGGTGGCGCGTTCGTTGGCGGCATTGACCGGCTGCGAGGACAGGAAATCCACCTCGCCGGTGCGCGGGTTGCGGGTGAAGTTGCTGGCATCGCAGAACGGATGCGCCAGGCCTGGCGTGTTGTAGCAGATCGCCAGCTTGGTCGAGCCCGCCACGCGCTGGATCGCATTGGTGATGCGGATGTTGTAGTAGTCCGCGGTCAAGGTGAGCCCGGACAGGAACGTCGGTGTCCACACCACGCCCGCGGTGACCGAGGTCGCGTCTTCCGGGCGGAGCTGCGCGTTGCCCCCGGAGGTGGTCAGGATGGTATTGCCCGGCTGCACGTAGTTGGCCGGCACCCCTGCCGCCTGGCAGTTGCCCCGCACCACCGAGTCGGCCGGCAGGCTGCTCCAGCGGCTGCACGGATCGGTGGTTGTCAGATTACCTTCGGAGATGCCCCCGAAGAGTTCGGGAATGTTCGGAATACGGAACGCGGTCGCATAGGTACCGCGCAGTTTCAGCGTGGAGTTGACCTGCCAATCCAGGCCGACCTTGTAGTTCATGTCACGGCCGAACAGATCGTAATCGGACAGGCGCGCGGCCAGGTTGAGGTACAGCGAATCGGCTATCACGCTGTCCTGCAGCAGCGGCACCGCCAGTTCCACGTACGCCTCCTTGGCGGTGTACTCGCCGGAGATCGGGTCCTGCTGGTTGGTGTTGCCGATGCCCAGGGCGGTCAGCACATCCGGGTTGCGCCAGCCACGCTCCTTGCGCACTTCCACGCCGGTGGCCACGCCCACCCAGCCGGCGGGCAGCTCCACGAGCTGGCCGCTGAGGCTGGCGGTGAAACTCTTCTGTTCGTTGCCACCGGTATCGCGCGAGGTGTAGAGGATGTAATCCAGCACCTCCCTGGAGAGATTCCCGTAGCCCAGGTAGTTGCCGCACGGAATCGCGGCCCCCGGCAGCGGGCTGCAGATGGCCCGGTTCAACGTCTGCTCGACGCGATCCAGGTTGGCCACATTGTCCGAGCCGTCCACGCCGGTGTTGCGGCCCAGGTTGAAGGCCGTCGACCAGTCCCAGCCCACGCCGAACTGCCCCTGCAGACCCACGACGGCGCGGTAGGTATTGGTCTCCTGCGAGAAGTGTCGCGGGCCGGCTTCTTCCAGGCGCCGGCGTTGCAGCAGCAGATCCTGCCCGGTGGGATTGGTCGGGTGGTTGGCAGCGATGTTGATGGGGCGATAGACCCCCAGCGAACCGGCGGTGGCCAGCTGATCGGACTGGCGGTTGGTGTACATCAGTTCGGTGAACACCCGCACGCTGTCACTCAGCTGATTGTCGCCGAACACACTCAGGCTCAGCCGCTTGATCGGGTTGACCGCGTTGAGCGTGGGATTGCCGTTGTAGTTGTGCTTGGCCGCGTTGTAGGTTTCAAACAGCGGATCACCCGGGTTCTGGCGGAAGTTGATGCGCGCGCCATCGGCCAGCAACGCGCGCCCACCGATCGTCGCCGAACTGCCCGAACAGACCAGCTTGCCGTCCGATTCGATCAAGCCACACGGCGCGCGCGAGGCCATGTTCACGGTGCCGCCTTCGGCGTAGTTGATCCCGGCGATCAACGAGCCACGCTCGCCGGTCACGCCCCAGGCCAGATCGACCGCCGTGTCATCGCCGTCGCCCCGGGTGGTTTCGCCATAGCGTACCGAGGCCTGCACCCCGTCGAAGCCCTTCTTGGTGATGATGTTGACCACGCCGGCCACCGCATCGGCACCGTAGATGGCCGAGGCACCGTCCTTGAGCACTTCAACGCGCTCGATCAGCGCCACCGGAATGATGTTCAGGTCCACTGAACTGTTGGCCCCGGTGCCGCCATTGACGATACGGCGGCCATTGAGCAGCACCAGCGTGCGGTTGATGCCCAGGCCGCGCAGGTTGACCTGGGTCGTGCCGTAGCCGTTTTCGGCCCAGTAGGCGTTGCTCTGGCTGCCCGCGAAACCGGCCGAGGCCGGCAGGCGCTGCAGCAGGGTATCCACCGAGGTGGCGCCCGAGCGCTGGATGGTTTCGGCATCGATCACGCTGACCGGGCCGACGCCGGACAACTGGGCGCGCTTGATGTGGCTGCCGGTCACCTGGACCGTATCCAGGGTGCGTGCGCCGGCCTGGCCGGGCTGGCTTTCCTGCGCGTGCAGCGATGGGGTGACGGCCGCACTCAGCAGCGTGCCGATGGCCAGGGCCAGGGCATGGGTCTTGACGTACATGTTCTCTCTCCCGCTTGGGGTCTTGTCTGGTGGCAAGATCCGCGGGCCACGATGGCCACGGCGGATCACATCAGGCGCCGTATCGGCGCCGGAACGACAAGATCAGGCGATGGGAGGTCGGAAGACGCGCGAGAGCTTCCGGGGTGGAACCTCCAGCGGCGGGAACAGCGTGTCCATCGAAATCGGTGAATGCCGCGTGGCGAACAGCGTGGTGGCCGAAGGCGGATAGAAGGTCAGCACGCAGACGCAATCGCAGGCCGCGCGGTCCGCGCAGTCGGCATCCCCGCGGTGTTTGCTGCGCTCGTGGTCGCCATGCGCGGCCAGCGCCGGTGCGGCGTCCTGCGGGGGAAGGTCGCAGGCCTCGCCCGCCGTACCGTCCTGCGCGGCCACCAGTGAACCGCTGCCGCTCATCGCATGCAGGGCCATGCGCGTGCTCGCCCACGCACCGAGGACGCCATCGGCACCCAGCAGAGCGATCAGCAGCAATGGCAGCATCAAGCGGTAGGACATGGGGCGCTCAACAGCCTCGGTTTATTTGTATATACAAAACATTGAATAGCGCGTCGGTCGGGGCGCGTCAACTCCCCTCCCCCTTTACGACGTCGGCGTCTCCCTTGCCGGCTGCGCGTTTCCCCACGCAGATATCCGTCCTGCCGGCCTCTGCCGGCTCCCTTCCCGCCGATGCCACCCGCATCGACCCGGCGCACTCGCCAGCGTCCATCCTGCGTTGCAGCATAGCCAGCGCGCACGTCGCCGCCAAGCGCCACCATGCCTGTTCGGGCGCGATGTCGCCTCTATTTTTACAAGCAACGATGGATATCGATCGCTCGTTACACATGCAACTTTTTGCGTGGCCCTGTCAGGCGTTTGTCCAGACCTCACCCGCGTTACGTAAACTTGTCCGCACGCGCGTCATCGCGCTTCTTTTCATCGTGACAGGACTTCTCCCATGACCCTTCCCGCCTCCCTCCGCGAGCACCCCGGCGTCGCTGCCGACGTGCCTGCCGAGACCGCCGGCTTCGTGTTCAACCACACCATGCTGCGCGTCAAGGACGCCACCGCCTCGCTGGATTTCTACACCCGCGTGCTCGGCTTCCGCCTGATCGACCTGCGCAACTTCCCCGAGGCCGAGTTCAGCCTGTACTTCCTGGCGCTGCTGCCGGCCGGCACGCAGATCCCCGAGGGCGACGACGCGCGTCGCGTGTGGATGGCCGGCCTCCCCGGCGTGCTCGAACTGACCCACAACCATGGCACCGAAAACCAGGACGGCCCGGTCTATCACAACGGCAATACCGACCCGCGCGGCTTTGGCCATATCTGCGTGTCCGTGCCGGACATCCAGGCCGCCTGCAAGCGCTTCGATGAGCTGCAGGTGCCTTACCAGAAGCGTCTGGAAGACGGCCGCATGAAGCACCTGGCCTTCATCAAGGATCCGGACGGCTACTGGGTGGAGATCATCTCCAACACCCCGATCGCCTGATCCCGACGCTCCGCGACGCGCCGGCCTCCATCGGCGCGTGGCGGGCGCTACGGCTGGACCTGGAACTCGAACGCCGCATAGAACGGCGCCTGCGGTGGCACGAACAGGGTTTTCCCTGCAAACCCTGCGTCCACACAACGCGCGACAGCCGCGTCGCCTTCGCGCCACGTCCGCACCACTTTGCCCTGCGCATCCAGCTGCAACACCACGGTGAACGCGGCAAGCGTCTCCGGCGCGGGGGTCGGCATGCAGCGCGTGAAGCCGGCCCCACCCACCCGGCTCATGCTGTCCAGCATCTCCGCATAGGCCGCCGGGGCCAGGCTGGCCTCATCGCGCTGCGCCCATGCACGCACCTGGTCGTAGCCCGCGTCGCCGGCGACCGCCTGGGCCATCATCACCATCCACAGCATCGTGCTTCCTCCGCCTGCGCGTTCATGACGCCAGTGCGCAGCGTAGGTCAGCGCGCGGGCGGGCGGAAGGGCCTGGGCCGACACAGGCCGGCGCCTGGTCAGCAAGGTCGACACCGCGGCCATGCGACGCGGGGCCTGCGGTGGTATACCTGCGCCCGTCCCACTACCCAACGGAGTCGGTATGGAAACGATGGAACTGCACCGCGGCCGCCTGATCGATCACCTGCAACTGGTGGTCAGGGATCTGGCCGCCAGCCGCCGCTTCTACCAGGCCGTGTTCGACACGATCGGCATCCCGATCGCCGGTGAAGGCGATACCTATTTCTGGGCCGATGAGCTGTTCGTTTCCACGCCGAACAGCGAGGCGGCGCTCGGCCAGCTCACCGGTCGCCACCATCTCGCCTTCCAGGCCCGCGACCGCGCCACGGTCGAGGCCTTCCACCGCGCGGCGCTGGCCAACGGCGGCAAGGACAACGGCGCGCCGGGCGAGCGGCCGTACCATCCCGGCTACTACGCCGCGTTTGCACTGGATCCGGATGGCAACAACATCGAAGTGGTGTTCCATGGGCCGGCCACCTACAGCGCGGACTCGGTGAAGGTGAGCTTCGAAGGCTGAGGCGGAACCTGAATTCTTCAGGGAGTATCTGATGCGTCTCACTGGATGAGATCGTGCCCCGGTACGGTATTTTCCATGGAGACGATCCGCAAACTGGCCATCCTTGCCGATGCCGCGAAATACGATGCGTCCTGCGCCTCCAGTGGCGCAGGCAAGCGCGATTCGCGCGCATCGGGCGGCATCGGCAGCACCGAGGGGATGGGGATCTGCCACAGCTACACGCCCGATGGCCGGTGCGTGTCGCTCCTGAAGATCCTGCTGACCAACTTCTGCATCTACGACTGCGCGTACTGCGTCAACCGCGTCTCCAGCAACGTGCAGCGGGCGCGGTTCAGCGTGGAGGAAGTGGTCGCGCTGACGATGGATTTCTACAAGCGCAACTACATCGAAGGGCTGTTTCTCTCCAGCGGCATCATCCGCAATGCCGACTACACCATGGAACAGATGGTGGAGATCGCGCGCGTCCTGCGTGAGGAACGCCGCTTCAGCGGCTATATCCACCTCAAGACGATTCCGGAAGCCTCGCCGGAACTGCTCGCGCTGGCCGGCCGCCATGCCGACCGGCTCTCGATCAACATCGAGCTGCCGACCGAGGCTGGGCTGGCCAGCTTCGCGCCGGAGAAGTCGCTGCCATCGATCCGCGGCGCGATGGGCGAACTGCGCTGGCGCATCGAGGAGGCCAAGGAAGCAGGCAAATCTCAGCCAGCCGCCAGCGCATCGGCCCCGTCACCTGCGCCCGCAGCGCGCGGCCGCCGCGCACGCGCGCCGCGGTTCGCACCGGCTGGCCAGAGCACGCAGATGATCGTCGGCGCCGACGGTGCCAGCGACCAGCAGATCCTCGGCGCGGCCGACAATCTATATGGCAACTACCGGATGCGCCGGGTCTACTATTCGGCGTTCAGCCCCATCCCCGATGCCAGCAAGGCGCTGCCGCTGCAGGCACCGCCGTTGGCGCGCGAGCATCGCCTCTACCAGGCGGACTGGCTGCTGCGCTTCTACGGTTACGGCGTGGACGAGATCACCAGCACCACCCAGGGCGGCATGCTCGATCTGGACATCGACCCGAAGATGGCCTGGGCGATCCGCCATCCCGAGCGTTTTCCGGTCGATCTCAACCTGGCGCCGAAGGAACTGCTGCTGCGCGTGCCGGGGCTGGGCGTGCGCAACGTCAAGCGGGTGCTGATGGCCCGTCGGCATGGGCGTCTGCGGGTGGCCGATGTGGCCCGCCTGCGCGCGCCGATGAGCAAACTGCTGCCGTTCGTGCAGTTGGCCGACCATCACCCGCACCGCGCGCTCGACGACCCGGCGGCACTGCGCGCCCGGCTGGCGCCGCCGCCCCGCCAAGGCTCGCTGTTCCCCGACGCGGCCGCGCACTGAGATGGCGCGCTGGAGTGTGCGGGTCGACCCGGTGTGGTCGCTGGAGGCGTGGCGCACGGCGGCGCGGTTGGCGTTGCGCCACGCCGTCGCACCGGATCAGCTGGATTGGCTGCAGGGCGAGGATGCGTCGCTGCTGGATGCACCGTCACTGTCGGCGCTCGATCCCGCTTCCTTGGCCTCGGCCGAGGCACCGATCCAGGTGTCCAAAGCCTTCATCGAACTGGCTGCCACCTGCCTGTGCCATCGCGATCCACAACGGATGCCGCTGCTGTATCGCATGCTCTGGCGCATCACGCACGGCGAACGCAGCCTGCTCTCCAACCCGGCCGATGCGGACGTGCTGCGGGCCATGGCACTGACCCAGGCGGTGCGCCGCGACACCCACAAGATGAAGGCGTTCGTACGCTTCCGCGAGGTGCCGGGTCAGGACGATGCGTTCATCGCCTGGTTCGAGCCCGAGCACCATATCGTCGACCGCGTCGCACCCTTCTTCGCGCGCCGCTTCGCCGGGATGCGCTGGGCGATCCTCACCCCGGGGCGCAGCGCCCACTGGGATGGGCAGGTGCTGTCGTTCGGTCCCGGAGGCCGCCAAAGCGATGCGCCGGTCGATGATGCACGCGAAGAACTGTGGCGCACCTATTACGCCAACATCTTCAATCCGGCACGTCTGAACACCCGGATGATGCAGCAGGAGATGCCGGCGAAATACTGGAAGCACCTGCCGGAGGCCACGTTGCTGCCGCAGTTGGTGCGCGACGCCGGCGATCGCGTGCAGGAGATGCACGACCGGGAGGCGCAGGCACCGCGGCGACGTATCCCGGAATCCATCGCATCACCAACGCCAGCGCCGGGCACCCCACCGGCCACGCTCGATGCGCTGCGCGATGCGGCCGCCGCCTGCAGGCGCTGCCCACTCTGGGAACCGGCCACGCAGACCGTATTCGGCGAAGGCCCGCAGGATGCGCGGATCATGCTGGTGGGCGAGCAGCCGGGCGACAGCGAAGACCTCAGCGGCCATCCGTTCGTCGGCCCGGCAGGTCAACTGCTCGACCGCGCGCTGCGCGAGCTCGGCATTGATCGCCGCACGCTCTACATGACCAACGCGGTGAAACACTTCCGCTTTGAACGACGCGGCAAGCGACGCATCCACAGCAAGCCGCAGATCACCCACATCAACGCCTGCCGCCCGTGGCTGATGGGGGAAATCGAGAACGTGCGGCCGCAGGTGATCGTCTGCCTGGGCGCCACCGCGGCCACGGCCGTGTTCGGTGCGGGCTTCAACCTGATGGCGAACCACGGGCGCTGGCACGTCCTGGATGACGGCACGCGCGCCTTTGCGACGGTGCATCCATCGTGGGTGCTGCGGCAACCGGACGGTGAGGCGCGCGATGGCGCCTATCGGTTGCTGAAGAATGACCTTGAGCAGCTCGTCGAGATCAACCGCAAGCACTGACCTCGTACGGGGTTGCCGGCCAGTGGCCGGCAATGCCCGTCAATGTCGATGGCGCTATCTCAGTGCGCGGCCATGTAGATGTCCTGCAGCACCGCCTTTTCCAGCTCCAGCTCGCTGAGGAGATTCTTGACGATATCGCCCAGACTCAGGATGCCGACCAGCTTGGCGCCCTCGGTCACCATCAGGTGACGATGGCGGGAGTACGTCATCAGCGCCATGGCCTGCTTGAGCGTCGCGTCTGGACCGATGCCTTCCAGGCCGGCCGACGGCAGGCTGGAAATGACCCGGCGGCCCGCCTGGGGGCCATCTTCCGCAAGGCTGCGCACGATGTCCTTCTCGGACACGATCCTTACCGGCGCATCATCTTTCATGACCACCAGGGCGGCGATCTTGTGCGCGCTCATTTTGTGCGCGGCCGCACCGATGGTGTCTTCCACATCGATGGTGACGATGGCTTCTTTCTTGGATTGCAGGAGTTCGCGGACGTTCATTCTTGTTTCCTGTTACAGGTTACTGAAGTCGAGAGATGCGCCTGATTGCAGCGAGGTCGGTGGCAGTACCACGCAGGCCTCGGTCACTCGATTCTACGACCGCACCCTGGGCCAGGAGTTTGCAAATCTGGGAGGGTTGGTCGTGGAAAGCAGTGGACGACCCTGAGAATGGCACCGTGACTAAAACCGTTGCTGAATGCCGCCGTGGGGCACGACTAAAGTTCCGGTGCCGATTGCCGCCGGCTACCGCCCGCGGGTGGCTTAGCAGACTGCCCCGTAGCAAAACACCGCCACGCCGGGCGTCGTTCTGCGCCGGTGAGGCATCAAAAAAGGGGGCCTCCCGGCCCCCTCTCTACGTCACCATCGCAGGTGCGGATGGATCACTCCACCGTCACGCTCTTGGCCAGGTTGCGCGGCTTGTCCACGTCTGTCCCACGGGCCAATGCGGTGTGGTACGCCAGCAGCTGCACCGGCAGCGTGTGCACGATCGGGCTGAGCACGCCGGCGTGGCGCGGGGTGCGGATCACGTGCACGCCTTCGGACTCGACGAAGTTGCTGTCCTGGTCGGCGAACACGAACAGCTCACCGCCGCGGGCGCGCACTTCCTGCATGTTGGATTTGACCTTCTCCAGCAGGCTGTCGTTCGGGGCGATCACCACCACCGGCATGTCTTCATCCACCAGTGCCAGCGGGCCGTGCTTGAGCTCACCGGCCGGGTATGCCTCGGCGTGGATATAGGTGATCTCCTTGAGCTTGAGCGCGCCTTCCAGCGCGATCGGGTAATGCAGGCCGCGGCCCAGGAACAGTGCGCTGCTCTTGCGTGCGAAGCGCTCGGCCCATGCGGCGATCTGCGGTTCCATGTTGAGCGCGTGCTGGACGCTGCCCGGCAGGAAGCGCAGCTGCTCCAGATAGTCCGCTTCCTGCGCAGCATCGATGCGGCCATGCAGCTTGCCCAGCACCACGGTGAGCTGGAACAACGCCGCCAGCTGGGTGGTGAAAGCCTTGGTCGAAGCGACGCCGATCTCGGCACCGGCGCGGGTGTAGCAGACCAGTTCGCTGGCGCGCGGAATCGCGCTCTCGGGCACGTTGCAGATCGAGAGCGTATGCAGATGGCCGAGCGACTTGGCGTACTTGAGCGCTTCCATCGTATCCAGCGTTTCGCCGGACTGGGAAATGGTAACGATCAGGTGCTTGGGATTGGCGTAGGCAGCGCGGTAACGGTATTCGCTGGCGATCTCCACACTGCACGGCAGGCCGGCGATGGATTCGATCCAGTAACGCGCGGTCAGGCCGGCGTAGTAGCTGGTGCCGCAGGCAAGGATCTGCACGCCTTCGATGCCCGACAGTACGGCCTCGGCGTTCTTGCCGAACAGCGTGGCCGGGAAGCCACCGGCGTCGATCGCCGCTTCGATGGTGTCACCCAGCGCGCGCGGCTGTTCGTGGATTTCCTTCTGCATGAAGTGGCGGTACGGGCCCAGCTCCAGCGAGGCCAGCGACACATCGGACAGGTGCACGTCACGCACGATCGGCTGGTTGTGCTCGTCATACACCTGCACGCCATCGCGGCGGATATCGGCGGTATCGCCCTCTTCCAGGAAGATCACCGTGCGGGTGGCCTGGATGATCGCCGAAACGTCGGAGGCCACGAAGTTCTCGCCCTCGCCCACGCCGACCAGCAGCGGGCAGCCCATGCGGGCGCAGACGAAGTGGTCCGGCTCGGCGCGGCTCATCACCGCCAGTGCGTAGGCGCCGGTCAGTTCCTTGACCGTGCGCTGCAGCGCGGACAGCAGGCTGTCGCCTTCCTTGAGGTGATGGTGCATCAGGTGCGCGATCACTTCGGTGTCGGTCTGCGATTCGAAGGTGTAGCCCAGCGCGCGCAGCTTCTCGCGCTGTTCTTCGTGGTTCTCGATGATGCCGTTATGCACCAGTGCTACGCCGTGGCTGATGTGCGGGTGCGCATTGGCTTCGGTCACGCCACCGTGGGTGGCCCAGCGGGTGTGGCCGATCCCGAGCAGCGACTGGAAGCCTTCGCTTGTGGCGGCCTTCTCCATCTCGGCCACGCGGCCGGTACGGCGCACGCGGCGAACGTCGGGTTCGCCGGCGGAGGTATCGATCACGGCAATGCCGGAGGAGTCGTAGCCCCGGTATTCCAGTCGCTTCAGGCCTTCGATGAGTACCGGTACCACGTCGCGATGGGCGATCGCTCCCACAATGCCGCACATAGATTCAGATCCCTGCTGGTTAGCCTCGCATTCTAGCGTGGCGGCCCCGGCGGCTTGGGCGCTGTCCGCTTAACGAAAGTGTCCGGTCAGGTGTCCGCGGACACATGGACACTGAACCGATTCTGCAAGCCATTGTTTTCAAAGGGTGAAAAGTTGGCACGGAGTCTGCTTGGTACTTCGCAACCCAACCGCGAACGAGCCCGATGATCCGCGACACTTCCGCCCAGGACCAGACCCTTTCCTCGCACGCCACGCCCGCCCCGTGGAAGCGCTGGCTGTGGCCGGCGGTCGCCGCCCTGGTCGTGCTGCTGGCGATCGGCTTCGCCGCCCGCGCCTGGCTCGGGGCCAGCCGGTCGTTCGACAGCGCCCGTGTCCGCGTCGCCGAGGTCACCCGGGGCGACATGGTCCGCGACATCGCCGCCGACGGCCGCGTGATCGCCGCCAACAACCCGGTGCTGTACGCCATCTCCGCCGGCACCGTGACCCTGAAGGTCGTGGCCGGCGATGTGGTCAAGCAGGGCCAGGAACTGGCCGTGATCGACAGCCCCGAACTACGCAGCAAGCTGGCCCAGGAGCAGGCCACGCTGGCCGGCCTGCAGGCCGAGGCCAGCCGCGCCACCCTGGACGCCACCCTGGCCCGCGCTACCGCCCAGAAGGACACCGATCAGGCCGTGATCGAGCGCCAGGCGGCGGTGCGCGACCTGGAGCGCTACAAGCGCGGCTTCGATGGTGGCGCGGTGCCGCAGGTCGATGTCGCCAAGGCCGAAGACACGGTCAAGAAGAGCGACATCCAGCTTGAACATGCCCGCAAGGATGCGATGTTGAAGGCACAGGGCGCCGATCTGGACGCCCGCAACAAGCGCCTGTTGGCTGATCGCCAGCGCGCCGTGGTCACCGAGGTCGAGCGCCAGGTCGACGCGCTCACCCTGCGCGCACCGTTCGATGGCCAGGTCGGCCAGGTGCAGGCCACCCAGCACACCAACGTGGTCGCCAATGCGCCGATCCTGGGCGTGGTCGATCTGTCCCGCTTCGAGATCGAGATCAAGGTGCCGGAGAGCTTCGCCCGCGAGCTGTCGATCGGCATGCCCGCACAGCTCACCGGCGGCAGCGGCCAGTTCGCCGGCGAGATTTCCGCCGTGTCCCCGGAAGTAGTGGCCGGCGAGGTCAACGCCCGCATCCGTTTCTCCGACAAACAACCGCAGGGCCTGCGCCAGAGCCAGCGCATGCAGGCACGCGTGCTGCTCGATACCCGCCGCAACGCGCTCAAGATCGAGCGCGGCCCGTTCGTCGAACAGGGCAACGGCTACGCCTATGTCATGGATGGCAGCAGCGCGGTCCGCCGCCCGGTCAAGCTCGGTGTGAGCAGCCTGGGCGAAGTGGAAATCCTCTCCGGCCTGCAGCCCGGCGACCGCGTGGTGGTCTCCGGCGCCGATCTGTTCGGCGATGCCGAGCGCGTGTCCATCAACTGATTCAGTCCCTGTCGATCTTCTCGACCCTCAAAGGAAAACAGCCATGCTTGAAATGCGCTCGGTCGCCAAAGTCTTCCGCACCGAACAGGTGGAAACCCATGCCCTGCGGTCGCTGGACCTGCACGTCCGCGAGGGCGAGTTCGTCGCCGTGACCGGTCCGTCCGGCTCGGGCAAGACCACCTTCCTCAACATTGCCGGCCTGCTGGAAACCTTCACCAGCGGCACCTACCTGCTGGATGGCCAGGACGTCAGCCAGCTCGGCGATGACGCCCGCAGCCGCCTGCGCAACCAGAAGATCGGCTTCATTTTCCAGGGCTTCAATCTGATCTCCGATCTGAACCTGTTCGACAACGTCGATGTGCCGCTGCGCTACCGCGGCATGCCGGCGGCGGAGCGCAAGCAGCGCATCGAACATGCGCTGGCCCAGGTGGGCCTGGGCTCGCGCATGAAGCACTACCCGGCCGAACTGTCGGGCGGTCAACAGCAGCGCGCCGCGATCGCGCGTGCGCTGGCGGGCAGCCCCCGCCTGCTGCTGGCCGATGAACCGACCGGCAACCTGGACAGCCAGATGGCCCGGGGTGTGATGGAGCTGCTGGAAGAGATCAACGCCAAGGGCACCACGATCGTGATGGTCACCCATGACCCGGAACTGGCCGCCCGCGCCAAGCGCAACGTGCACATCGTCGACGGCCAGGTCACCGACCTGCTGCGCGATCCGGTGCTCTCCACGCCGCGCCCCGCGGTTGCCGCTGCCATCGCCAACGACTGAGGCCGGCCATGATCGCTTACTACTTCCGACTGGCCCTGCGCAGCTTCCGGCGCAACAAGGTGCTGACCGCGCTGATGGTGATCGCCATCGCGCTGGGTATCGGCGCCTCCATGACTACGCTGACCGTGTTCCATGTCCTGTCCGGCGATCCGATTCCGCAGAAGAGTGACCGGCTCTTCAGCGTGCAGATTGATCCGCAGTCGGCGCTTGGCTATCAGCCTGGCGAAGAACCCGCCGACCAGTTGACCCGCTTCGATGCCACCAAGCTGCTGAGCGAGAAACACGCCAAGCGCCAAGCGATGATGACCGGTGGCGGCGTCACCATCGAGCCGGACAACAGCACGCTGCGTCCATTCTCTACCGATGCACGCTTCACCTCGGGCGACTTCTTCCCGATGTTCGATTCCACCTTCCTGTACGGACAGGGCTGGAAGGAAACGGATGATGAAGGTCGCGGTCGCGTCGCGGTGATCTCAAAGACGCTCAACCAGAAGCTCTTTGATGGCGCCAACAGCGTCGGCAAATCGCTGCGCCTCAATGGCAACACCATGACCGTGGTGGGCGTACTCAACGACTGGAACCCCAATCCGCACTTCTACGACCTCAATACCGGTCGCTATGGCGACAGTGAAGATGTGTTCGTGCCGTTCAGCACGGCCATCGATTTGAAGTTCGACCGTAGCGGCAGCATGGACTGCTTCGGCCGCCGCAACGAGCCCGACCCGATCGGCCTCAACGCCAGCTGCACCTGGATCCAGTACTGGGTGGAGCTTGAGAATGCCGGGCAGGCTGCGGAGTACCGCCGTTACCTGGAGAACTACTCCGACCAGCAGCGTGCCGCCGGCCGCTTCGAGCGCCCCAACAACGTGCGCCTGCGCAATGTCATGGAGTGGCTGGACTACAAGAAGGTGGTCCCCGGTGACGTACGCCTGCAGCTGTGGTTGGCGATGGGCTTCCTGCTGGTCTGCCTGATCAATACCGTGGGCCTGCTGCTGGCCAAGTTCCTGCGCCGGAGCGGCGAGATCGGCGTGCGCCGGGCACTGGGTGCCAGCCGTGGTCAGATCTTCATGCAGTCGCTCATCGAAGCCGGCACCGTCGGCCTGGCCGGTGGCCTGCTTGGCCTGGTGCTGGCCATGCTGGGTCTGTACGCGGTGCGCCAGCAGCCGGTGGACTACGCCAAGCTGGCCACGCTGGACGGGCAGATGCTGCTGATGACCTTCGCGCTGACCCTGGTCGCCAGCCTGCTGGCCGGGTTCCTGCCGGCGCTGCGCGCCATGCAGGTCACGCCCGCCATCCAACTCAAATCGCAGTAAGGATCCGGAGCACATCATGGATATCCGTCCCATCCTCTCGACCCTGCGCCGGCATAAGACCGCCGCAGCGCTCATCGTGCTCGAGATCGCACTGACCTGCGCCATCGTTTGCAACGCGCTGTTCCTGATCGGGCAGCGCATCGAAAAGATCAACCAGCCCAGCGGCATCGCAGAAACTGAACTGATCGAAGTCCGGCTGGGTGGCATCGGCACCCAGGTCAACGCCGCAGCGCGCACCCGCGAAGACCTGGCGGCATTGCACGCCATTCCCGGCGTCAAGAGTGCCGTCACGCTGAACCAGATTCCGTTCCGAAACAGCTCGTGGAACACCGGCCTGGGGCTGACCCCCAACCAGGAACGCTCGACGCTGAGCACCTCCCAGTACTTCGCCCGCGAAGGCGCGCTGGATACACTGGGCGTGGAACTGATCGCCGGCCGCGATTTCCAGAGCGACGAATACCGCGACGCAGCGGATGCCCTGACCGACGAAGACGCCGAGAAAACCGGCTCGGCGATCATCGTGACCAAGGCGATTGCCGACAAGATGTTCCCCGGCGGTGACGCCTTGGGCAAGACGGTCTACAGCGGCTCCATGCCACTGCGCATCGTCGGTATCGTCAAGGTGCTGGCGCGCCCGAATCAGGTTGACGGCGATATGCAGTACTCGATCATGCTGCCGCTGCGAGCCACCTATGAGGAAGGCTTCTACTTGATCCGTGTCACCGATCCCGCGCGGCGGGACGAAGTGATCAAGGCGGCGGTGACGGCACTGGAACGTGTCGATTCGAGCCGACTGATCCGCGGCAAATCCAGCTACGAAGAACAGCGCAGAAAGTACTTCGCCAATGACCGCGCCATGGTTGGCCTGCTGATCACCGTGTGTGTCGCTCTGCTGGTGGTGACGGCACTGGGCATCGTCGGCCTGGCCAGCTTCTGGGTGCAGCAGCGCACCAAGCAGATCGGCATCCGCCGTGCGCTGGGCGCAACCCGCAGCCAGATCCTGCGTTACTTCCAGACCGAGAACTTCCTGCTGGCCACCGTCGGCATCGTGCTGGGCATGTTGATGGCCTACACGATCAATCTGTGGCTGATGAACAACTACGAGCTGCCGCGCATGCCCATCAGCTACCTGCCGATCGGTGCGGTGCTGCTGTGGCTGCTCGGCCAGATCGCTGTGTTCGGCCCGGCCCGCCGCGCTGCCGCCGTGCCCCCTGCCGTTGCCACCCGGAGTGCCTGAGATGCGCCAGACCAGAACCAAGATCACCACGTTGTTGCTGTCCCTGCTGCTGGCCAGTGCGCCGGTACTGGCCGCCACCCAGACCGACACCGCACGCCTGGAATGGCGCGATGCCGGCCATCACCTGGTGGTGGATGCCAGTGACGGTGTTGTGCAGGTCACCACCACCGAACCGAGTGCCTACTTCGGCGTGCGCAGCGGTGATCGCATCCTGCGCGTGGGTGGCCAGCCCGTGCGGCGCATGGCCGACCTCACCCATGCACTGGTCGGCAACAAGGCCACCCGGGTGCCCGTCGTCGTAATGCGCAAGGGCGACCAGGTGACCGTGGATGTGGACACCGCCGCCTGGAGCGAGGTACTGGCCGTCCAGACCCCGCCCATCCCGCAGGCGCCCGGCGCCGGCAACTGAGCCCGGAGCGCCGGGCCATCTGCCCCTTGGCCCGGCGCTCCGGTACTCTTGATTCCACTTCCGGTCCTACGTTGCCGCATGCCCTCGATCCTGATCATTGACGACAACGCCAGCGTCGGCACCGCCCTCGACGTGCTGTTCTCGCTGCACGACATCGAGGCGTTGCATGCGCTGTCGCCCGACCAAGGGCTGGCGATCCTGGAACAACACCCGGTGGACCTGGTCATCCAGGACATGAACTTCACCGAGGACACCACCTCCGGCGAGGAGGGCGAAGCCCTCTTCCAGCAGATCCGGGCGCGTCATCCGGACCTGCCGGTGATCCTGTTGACCGCCTGGACCCACTTGAGCAGTGCGGTCGATCTGGTCAAGGCCGGCGCGGCAGATTACCTGGCCAAGCCATGGGACGACCGCAAGCTGCTGATCACGGTCAACAACCTGCTGGAACTGTCTGAAACCCGCCGCGAACTCGATCGCCGCCGCGACCGCGAGCAACGGGATCGCTCGGCGCTGGAGGCCCGCTACGATCTGCGCGGCGCAGTGGTGGCAGATCCGGCCAGCGAGCGCGTGGTCAGCCTGGCCTGCCAGGTCGCGCGCTCAGCCCTGCCGGTGCTGATCACCGGTCCCAACGGGGCGGGCAAGGAGAAAATCGCCGAGATCATCCAGGCCAACTCATTGGTCGCCAAGGGGCCGTTCGTCGCACTCAACTGCGGTGCCATCCCTTCCGAGCTGATCGAGGCCGAGCTGTTCGGCGCCGAGGCCGGCGCCTACACCGGCGCCAACAAGGCGCGCGAAGGCAAGTTCGAGGCGGCTGACGGCGGCACCTTGTTCCTGGATGAGATCGGCAATCTCTCTGCCAGTGGACAGATGAAACTGCTGCGTGTGCTCGAGACCGGCCGCTTCGAACGGCTGGGCTCCAACCGCGAGCGGCAGGTGAAGGTGCGCGTGATCAGCGCGACCAACGCCGACCTGCCGGCGATGATCCGCGACGGACAGTTCCGCGAGGATCTGTACTACCGTCTCAATACCGTGGAACTGGCGTTGCCATCGCTGGCCGATCGGCCCGGCGACATCCTGCCGCTGGCCGAGCGCTTCCTAGACAGTGGCAAGCCGCTGTCCACCGCCGCCGCCACCGCCCTGCAGCGGCACCCCTGGCCGGGCAACGTACGCGAACTGCGCAACGTGCTGCAGCGCGCCCAACTGTTCGCGACCGGCCCACGCATCGAAGCCGGTGATCTCAACCTGCCCCGTGCGCCCGCACCACGCGCGGCCAGCCCGGCGGTGGACCCGGACCGCAGCCGGATCGAGGCAGCGCTGGCGCACAACCACGGCATCATTGCCCAGACGGCGGCCGAACTCGGGCTCAGCCGCCAGGCGCTGTACCGGCGCATGGACCGCTACGGCATTCCACGCGAATGAAGCGGCGCTCATTCACCTTCCGGCTGTTCCTGCGCCTGCTGCCGGTGCTGGCCTTGGCGGCTGCGTTCCCGTGGTACCTGGCGTACTGGCTGGACCATGGCTGGGCGGTCACCACGATCTCCATCGTGGTCCTGCTGGCCTTGATGTGGTGGAGCCTGCGCCGCGCGACCGCACCGATCCGCTCATTGCTGCGCGCCCTGTCCGGCACTACCAGCAGCTACCGCGATGGCGAATACAACTTCGGCATCTATTGGCCCTCCAATGATGAGCTGGGCGATCTGGTCCAGGCCCACCGCGAACTCGGCGATGTGCTGCGTGCGCAGCGCCAGGATCTGGTCCAGCGCGAGCTGCTGCTGGACACCATGGTGCAGAACACCCCGGTGTCGATGCTCCTGCTCACCCACGGTGGCGACGGCGTGCAGCGCGTGGTGTTTTCCAACCTGGCCGCGCGCAAACTGCTGCACAGCGGCTGGAAGCTGGAAGGGCAGCGCATGCACGATGTCATGGAGGCGATGCCGATCGAGCTGCGCGACGCCATCGCCCGTGGTGGCGACAGCCTGTTCGCGGTGCGTGGTGAGGGCCAGGACAGCGACGATGAGCGCGATGAAGACGACGAGCAGATCTACCATCTGTCACGCCGCAACTTCCATCTCAACGGCCGCCCGCACGATCTGCTGTTGATCCGCCTGCTGACCGCCGAACTGCGCCGCCAGGAAGTGCAGACCTGGAAGAAGGTGATCCGGGTGATCAGCCACGAGTTGAACAACTCGCTGGCGCCGATCGCCTCGCTGGCGCATTCCGGTGGCGAGCTGGTCCGTCGCGGCAAGACCGAGCGGCTGGAAGAAGTGTTCACCACCATCGAAGAGCGCGCGCGTCATCTGGAAGGCTTCATCCGCGGCTATGCCCGGTTCGCCAAGCTGCCGCAGCCGCAGTTGCAGACCGTGCAGTGGAACCAGTTTTTGGGAGGGTTGCAGCACCAGATACCCTTCCGCATGGCCGAGGTTCCCGACGACGTGCAGAGCCGGGTGGACATCGCCCAGCTCGGGCAGGCGCTGCTGAACCTGCTCAAGAATGCACACGAAGCCTGCGGTGAAGCCGAGCCACCCAATGACGATGTGGAGGTCCGCCTGACCCGCCTGCCGCAATGGCTGCGGCTGGAGGTGCTGGATCGCGGCAAGGGCATGAATGAAGCGGTGCTGCAGAACGCGTTGATGCCGTTCTATTCGACCAAGCGCAACGGCACCGGGTTGGGCCTCGCACTCACCCGCGAGATCGTCGAAGCGCACGGCGGCCGCATTTCTCTGCAGAACCGCCGCGAGGGTGGCCTGTGCGTGGCGGTGTTCCTGCCAGCCGACGCCCGCTGAGGCCGGCCAGCAGCCGCCCTCATTTTCTGGTCGGGCGCTTCCAGCCGTCGATGGTTTCCTGACGTGCGCGTGCGACAGTGAGCTTGTCCGCCGGGGCGCCGCGGGTGATCACCGAGCCGGCCGCCACCGTGGCGCCCTCCCCGATCACCACCGGCGCGACCAGCGAGCTGTTGGACCCGATGAAGGCACGGTCGCCGATGGTGGTCTGCGATTTGTTGACGCCGTCGTAGTTGCAGGTGATGGTGCCCGCGCCGATGTTGACCTTGCTGCCGATCACCGCATCCCCCAGGTAGGTGAGGTGGTTGGCCTTGCTGCCCGCGCCGAGCACGACCTTCTTGGTCTCCACGAAGTTGCCGACGTGCGAGCCCTCCGCGAGGACGGTACCCGGGCGCAGCCGGGCGAACGGACCGATCTCCGCCGCGCCTTCGCTGATCACGCCGTCCAGATCGCAGTGCGGCTTGACCACGGTGCCCGCGGCCAGGCTGACATCCTTGAGCCGGGTGAAGGCGCCGATGCTGACGCCGTCGCCCAGCACCACGCGACCTTCCAGGATCACGTTGACGTCGATCTGCACGTCACTGCCCACG
Source organism: Stenotrophomonas sp. PUT21 (assembly GCF_052232875.1). NCBI lineage: Bacteria > Pseudomonadati > Pseudomonadota > Gammaproteobacteria > Lysobacterales > Lysobacteraceae > Stenotrophomonas > Stenotrophomonas sp. PUT21. Next base: position 3,401,010 of record NZ_CP197645.1, read on the forward strand.
GTCACCGTGCCACGGATGTCCAGCCGCGCCGGATCCAGCACGCGCGCGCCCTGTGCGCACAGCGCACGCACTTCACGCAGCTGCCAGGCGCGTTCGAGCTGGGCCAGCTGCCACGGGTCGTTGGCCCCCTCGGCATCCTGCGGATCCTGCACGAAGGCCATCTCGGCCGGGGTGTAATCGCTGGCCGCCGCGGCAAAGATGTCGGTCAGGTAGTACTCGCCCTGCGCGTTCGCATTGGAGAGCTGGGACAGCCAACGACGCAGCGCGGTCGATTCGGCGGTGATGATGCCCGTGTTGATGGTGCGGATGCTGCGCTGTTCGTCGCTGGCATCCTTCTGCTCCACGATCGCACCGACCTTGCCCTCGGCGTTGCGCACGATCCGGCCATAGCCGGTCGGGTCGGCAACCTCGGCCACCAGCACGGCCAGGCGGCCCGGCTGCGACAACAGGTGGCGCAGCGTCTCGCCGCGGATCAACGGCACGTCGCCGTACAACACCAGCACGGTTGCTGCATCCGGCACTTCCGGCATGGCCTGCAGCACGGCATGCCCGGTGCCCAGCTGCTCGCGCTGCTCGGCCCAGCGCAGGTCAGGCTGGTCGGCGAATGCCTGCCGCACCGCTTCACCGCCATGGCCGTAAACGACGTGGATCGCTTCGGGCTGCAGCTGGCGTGCGGTGTCGATGACGTGGGCGAGCATCGGGCGCCCGGCGATCGGCTGCAGCACTTTCGGCAGGGCCGACTTCATGCGCTTGCCGGCGCCGGCGGCCAGGATGATCACGTGCAGGGGCTGGGTCATGGGTAGATCACGTTCCGGGAATCGTTGATGGGAATTCTAGTGCGACGCTCGTTAACATGTGGGATTGTCCGCAACCGGATTGCACGTGAGCCTCCTCCGCCAAGGCAGCAGTTACCTGGTCATCGGTCTGGTCCAGCTTGCGCTGGACTGGGCGGTGTTCGTGGCTGCCACCGCGCTGGGAATGCCTGCGGCACCCGGCAATCTGTTGGGGCGCGTGAGTGGCATGCTGCTCGGCTTCTGGCTCAATGGCCGCTATACCTTCGCCCGCGACGGCGAACACCGGCTCGGCTGGTCGCGGTTCGCGCGCTTCCTGCTGCTGTGGGCCGTGCTGACGGCCATCAGTACGCTGCTGGTGACACTGGCGGCCGAGCACCTGGGGCTGCGCTACGCGTGGCTGGCCAAACCGCTGGTCGAAGGCGGCCTGGCGGCGGTGTCGTTCCTGCTGATGCGGACGCTGATCTTCCGCTGAGGCGGCCGCCCTGCGTTTGAGGCAGGCAAAAAAAAACGCCGGCAAGCCGGCGTTCTCCCCTTCGCGGATGGCGCCGTCGCGCCGCGCCGCTTAGTGCTTGAGGTTCTTGCGCAGGCGCTCCAGCGCCTGCAGCTGGGCGGACACTTCCGCCAGGCGCTGCTGCGCTTCGGCCACTTCCATTGCTTCACCACGGTTGGCCAGGATGCGCTCGGCTTCTTCCTTGGCCTTGCGGACCGAGGCTTCGTCGATGTCTTGGGCACGGATCGCGGTGTCGGCCAGCACGGTCACGACCTGCGGCTGCACTTCGAGAATGCCGCCGGAGATGGCGAAGTCGATCTGCTCGCCGCTCGGCGTGGTCACCACCACCTTGCCCGGCTTCAGGCGGGTGATCAGCGGGGCGTGCTTGGGCGCGATGCCCAGCTCACCCAGCTCACCGGTGGCCACGACCAGGGTCGCCTCACCACGGAAGATTTCCTGCTCGGCGCTGACGATGTCGCAACGGATGGTGCTCATGAAACTCTTCTCGCTTTAGGGCGGGCTCGCGCCCACCGCAGGATGTCCTCAGCGGTGGGCGTGCGCCCACCCCGTGTGACGGGTCGGGACGGGCATCTCGCCCGTCCCCGCCGCATCAGGCCTTTTCAGCCATCTTCTTGGCCTTCTCGACCGCTTCTTCGATGCTGCCGACCATGTAGAACGCCTGTTCCGGCAGGTGGTCGTATTCGCCATCGACGATGGCCTTGAAGCCACGGATGGTGTCCTTCAGCGACACGTACTTGCCCGGCGAGCCGGTGAACACTTCGGCCACGTGGAACGGCTGGCTGAAGAAGCGCTCGATCTTGCGGGCGCGGGTCACGGCCTGCTTGTCTTCTTCGGACAGTTCGTCCATGCCCAGAATGGCGATGATGTCCTTCAGTTCCTTGTACTTCTGCAAGGTCTGCTGGACGCGCTGGGCGGTGTCGTAATGCTCGTGGCCGATCACCAGCGGGTCCATCTGGCGGCTGGTCGAATCGAGCGGATCCACGGCCGGGTAGATACCCAGCGAGGCGATCGAACGCGACAGGGTCACGGTCGAATCCAAGTGGGCGAACGTGGTGGCCGGCGACGGATCGGTCAAGTCATCGGCGGGCACGTAGACGGCCTGGATCGAGGTGATCGAGCCATTCTTGGTCGAGGTGATGCGCTCCTGCAGGACGCCCATTTCCTCGGCCAGGGTCGGCTGGTAACCCACGGCCGACGGCATACGGCCCAGCAGTGCCGACACTTCGGTACCGGCCAGGGTGTAGCGGTAGATGTTGTCGACGAACAGCAGCACGTCCTTGCCCTTGCCGTTTTCGTCCTTCTCATCGCGGAAGTACTCGGCCATGGTCAGGCCGGTCAGGGCGACGCGCAGACGGTTGCCCGGCGGCTCGTTCATCTGGCCGTACACCATCGCGACCTTGTCCAGGACGTTGGAGTCCTTCATCTCGTGGTAGAAGTCGTTGCCCTCACGGGTACGCTCACCCACGCCGGCGAACACGGACAGACCGCTGTGCGCCTTGGCGATGTTGTTGATCAGTTCCATCATGTTGACGGTCTTGCCGACGCCGGCGCCGCCGAACAGGCCGACCTTGCCGCCCTTGGCGAACGGGCACATCAGGTCGATGACCTTGATGCCGGTTTCCAGCAGCTCGGTGGCCGGGGACTGGTCTTCGTACGACGGGGCCGAACGATGGATTTCCCACGTATCACTGGCAGCCACCGGACCGGCTTCGTCGATCGGGCGACCCAGCACGTCCATGATGCGGCCCAGCGTCCCCGCGCCGACCGGCACCGAGATGGCGCGTTCGGTGTTGGTGGCAACCAGGTTGCGCTTCAGGCCGTCGGTGGAGCCCAGCGCGATGCAACGGACCACGCCGTCGCCCAGCTGCTGCTGCACTTCCAGCGTGATTTCGGTGTTGTCCACCTTCAGCGCGTGGTACACCTTCGGCACCGACTCGCGGGGGAATTCGACGTCGACGACGGCGCCGATGATCTGAACGATCTTGCCCTGACTCATTGCTGCAATCCTCTAATGTGTGCTTTGACTGTGCGCGTCAGACTGCTGCCGCGCCGCCGACGATTTCGGAGATTTCCTGGGTGATCGCTGCCTGGCGGGCCTTGTTGTAGACCAGCTGCAGGGTTCCGATCAGCTTGTTCGCGTTGTCGCTGGCCGACTTCATCGCGACCATGCGGGCTGCATGCTCGGACGCGACGTTTTCCAGTACCGCTTGGTACACCAGCGACTCGACGTACCGCGTCATCACGTGCTCGAGCACGGTCGCAGCGTCGGGTTCGTACAGGTAGTCCCAGTCGTGATGCGCGACCTGCTTCTCAGCGGCCGGCAACGGCAGCAGCTGATCGAAGCTGGCCTTCTGCGTCATCGTGTTGATGAAGCGGTTGTAGACCAGGTACACGCGGTCGACCTTGCCGTCGGTGAATGCATCCAGCATCACCTTGATCACGCCGATCAGCTGTTCCAGGTGCGGCACATCGCCCATGTGGGTGACGGTGCCGACCATGTTGACCTTGACGCGGCGGAAGAAGGTCGAGGCCTTCTGGCCGACGGTGACCACATCGATCTCGGCGCCCTTGTCCTGCCACTGGCGCACTTCGCCCAGCATCTTGCGGAACAGGTTGTTGTTCAGGCCGCCGGCCAGACCGCGGTCGGACGAGACCACGATGTAACCGACGCGCTTGACCTCGTCACGCTGGACCAGGAACGGATGCTGGTAGTCGGTGCTGGCCTGGGCCAGGTGACCGATCACCTGCTTCATCGCCTGCGCATACGGACGCGACGTCTTCATCCGCTCCTGCGCCTTGCGGATTTTGGAGGCCGAGACCATTTCGAGCGCACGCGTCACCTTGCGGGTGTTCTGCACGCTCTTGATCTTGGTTTTGATTTCGCGTCCGCTTGCCATCTCTTATTCCCGTGGCGCGGGGCATAGGCCCCGCGTTTGACGTAGAGCGGAGCGTTGCTCCGCTGCTTTCAGCCCGGCGGAGCAACGCTCCGCTCTACAGGACCGGTATTACCAGCTGCCGGTGGTCTTGAACTCGGTGATGCCCTTCTTGAAAGCAGCTTCGATGTCGTTGTCCCACCCGCCGGTCGCGTTGATCTTGTTGATCAGCTCGCCCTGGGTGTTGGCGAAGTGGGCATGCAGACCTTCTTCCAGCGCCAGCAGCTTGTTGACCGGCACGTCGTCGAGGTAACCCTCGTTGACGGCGTAGATCGACAGCGCCTGGTTGGCGATGGACATCGGCGCGTACTGCTTCTGCTTCATCAGTTCGGTGACGCGCTGACCGCGCTCGAGCTGCTTGCGGGTGGCTTCGTCCAGATCCGAGGCGAACTGCGCGAACGCAGCCAGTTCACGGTACTGGGCCAGCGAGATACGAATGCCGCCGGAGAGCTTCTTGATGATCTTGGTCTGGGCCGCACCACCGACGCGCGACACCGAGATACCGGCGTTCACGGCCGGGCGGATGCCCGAGTTGAACAGATCGGTTTCCAGGAAGATCTGGCCGTCGGTGATCGAGATCACGTTGGTCGGCACGAAGGCCGAGACGTCACCGGCCTGGGTTTCGATGATCGGCAGCGCGGTGAGCGAGCCGGTCTTGCCCTTGACGGCACCGTTGGTGAACTTTTCCACATACTCTTCGGACACGCGGGCAGCGCGCTCGAGCAGGCGGGAGTGCAGGTAGAACACGTCACCCGGGTAGGCTTCACGGCCCGGCGGACGCTTCAGCAGCAGCGAGATCTGGCGGTAGGCGACGGCCTGCTTGGACAGATCGTCGTACACGATCAGCGCGTCTTCGCCGCGGTCCATGAAGTACTCACCCATGGTGCAGCCCGAGTAGGCGCTGATGTACTGCATCGCGGCCGATTCGGACGCGGTCGCAGCGACCACCACGGTGTGCGCCAGGGCGCCATTCTCTTCCAGCTTGCGCACGATGTTGGCGACGGTCGAGGCCTTCTGGCCGATCGCGACGTACACGCACTTGATGCCGGTTTCTTTCTGGTTGATCACCGCATCGATGGCCAGGGCGGTCTTGCCGGTCTGACGGTCACCGATGACCAGCTCACGCTGGCCGCGGCCGATCGGAATCATCGAGTCGACGGACTTGTAACCGGTCTGCACCGGCTGGTCGACCGACTTGCGCCAGATCACGCCCGGAGCAACGCGCTCCACCGGCGCGGTGGCCTTGGCCGCGATCGGGCCCTTGCCGTCGATCGGCTCGCCGAGCGCGTTCACGACGCGGCCCAGCATTTCCGGACCGACCGGCACTTCCAGGATGCGACCGGTGGTCTTGGCAACGTCGCCTTCGCGCAGGTTCTGGTAATCACCCAGGACCACGGCGCCGACCGAGTCGCGCTCCAGGTTCAGGGCCAGGGCGAAGGTGTTGTTCGGCAGTTCGATCATTTCGCCCTGCATCACGTCGGCCAGACCGAAGATGCGCACGATGCCGTCGGACACGCTGGTCACGGTGCCTTCGTTGCGCGATTCCGCGGCCAGCTTGACCTTCTCGATGCGGTTCTTGATCAGTTCGCTGATTTCGGAGGGGTTGAGCGTGGTTGCCATCGTCAAGTCCTAGTGCCGGCGATCACGCCGGACGTTAAATGAATTCAGTTAGCGAGCGCGGTCTGCAGGCGCGACAGCTTGCCCTTGAGCGAGCCATCGATGACCACATCGCCGGCGTCGATCACGGCACCGCCGATCAACGACGCATCCACTGCGGTCGTCACGTCCACCTCGGCGCCGAAGCGCTTGCGCAGCGCGGCCTTGATGGCGTCCAGTTCGGCGCCGGACAATTCGGTGGCCGAGGTCACGGTGGCCTTGACCACGTGTTCGGCTTCAGCGCGCAGCTGGTCGTACATGCCGGCGATTTCCGGCAGCAGCGGCAGACGGTGCGCATCGGCCAGGATGGCCAGGAAGCGACCGAAGGTCTCGCTGGACGATTCCGGCACCAGCATCGCGACGGCATCGCCGCGATCCAGTTCCGGGTTCGACAGCAAGGCCGCCACGCGCGGGTCGGCAGCTACGTGGGCGGAGAACGCAAGCGCGTCCGACCACGGCGCGAACGTGCCTTCGTCGCGCGCGGTCGCGAACGCGGCGCGGGCATACGGGCGTGCAAGCGTGAGGGCCTGGCTCATCGATCAGATCTCCGAGGCCAGCTCGTCGAGCAGCGCCTTGTGGGCGTTGGCGTCGATTTCGCGCTTGAGCAGCTTTTCGGCACCGCTTACGGCCAGCGCGGACACCTGCTTGCGCAGATCTTCACGGGCACGGTTGGCGGCAGCGTCGATCTCGGCGTAGGCCAGATCTTTCTGGCGGTTGGCTTCGACGATGGCTTCATTCTTGGCGGCATCAACGATCTGGTTGGCGCGTGCATGGGCCTGATCGATGATCTCGTTGGCCTTGGTGCGCGCATCCTTCAGTGCATCGTTGACTTTTTCCTGGGCCTGGGCCAGATCTTTCTGGCTGCGGTCGGCAGCGGCAAGGCCTTCAGCGATCTTCTGCTGACGCTCTTCGATCGCGTTCATCAACGGCGGCCAGATCTTGGTCGCGATGATCCAGATCAGTCCGGCAAACGCCAGTGCCTGGGCAACGAGGGTAAAACCGATATCCATGGGGTTCGCTCAATCTGGGGTGATGGGGTGGTTGCGCCGCCCGAAGCGGCGCAGCCGTCCTTCATCCGCGATCAGGCGCACAAGGCGCCTGATCGTTTCACTTTCGCTGGATCAGCCTGCAACGGCCGGCAGACGTGCAACGAACTCGCCGATGGTCGGGTTGGCGAAGGCCAGCAGCAGGCCAACGGCGACCGAGATGATGAACGCGGCATCGATCAGGCCGGCGGTGATGAACATTCGGACCTGCAGCACCGGAATCAGTTCCGGCTGGCGCGCGGCCGATTCCAGGAACTTACCGGACATGATGGCCAGACCGAGACCTGCACCCAGCGCGGCCAGGCCGATCATGATGCCGACGGCGAGGACGGTGGAGCTCTGGACTTGGGCGAGGTTGGTCAGGACGGCGAAGTACATGGTTTTCTCCTGGAACTTTGAATAGCTAAGGGTTTAGAAACAAACGGATGAAGGGTGAAGCGAAACTCAGTGAGCGTCTTCCGACAGGCTCAGGTACACGATGGACAACATCATGAAGATGAACGCCTGCAGCGGAATCACCAGCAGGTGGAACAGCATCCAGCCCAGGCCGAATGCACCGCCTGCGATGGCGCCGGCGATACCCGCACCGCCCAGCACCCAGATCAGCAGGAAGACGATCTCACCGCCGAACATGTTGCCGAACAGTCGCATCGCCAGCGAAATCGGCTTGCTCAGCCACTCGACGATGTTGAGGATCAGGTTGAACGGGAGCATCCACTTGCCGAACGGCGCCGTCAGGAATTCCTTGGTGAAACCACCCAGGCCCTTGGAGCGCAGCGCGAAGAACAGCATCAGGAAGAACACGCTGATCGACATGCCCAGGGTGGCATTGACGTCGGCGGTGGGAACCGGCTTCCAGTACGGCACGCCGAGCAGCTCGAGCGGCTTGGCGATGAAGTCGGCCGGGATCATCTTGATGAGATTCATCATGAGGATCCAGAAGAACAGGGTGATCGCGATCGGGGTCACCAGCTTGCTGGTGCCGTGGTAGGTGTCCTTGGCCTGGCGGTCAACGAACTCCAGGCAGATCTCGACGAACGCCTGCCACTTGCCCGGGACGCCGGCCGTCGCCTTGCGGGTTGCCATCCAGAAGCCAAACACCATCAACAACCCCATCAGGACCGAAGTCACGATGGTGTCGACGTGAATTGCCCAGAAACCACCTTCCTGCATATGGAACGTCAGGTTGTGCAGGTGATGTTGGATGTAGGAGGTGGGTGTCAGCGCCTCGCCTGCCATGTGTCCGGAACCTTGAGTTAAATAAATTGGATCAGCGCCTGGCCAGAGCCAGGACCTGGAACATCAATCCGACGGCGATACCGGCCAGCAGCGCCAGTGCAGGCAGCTTGAAGACCAGGAACCCCACCATCAGGACGCCGAATACGAGCACCCACTTTGCCACCACCGCCAGGATCAGGCGGGTCATCGCCGAGCCTGCCGCCTGAACCCCGCCGCCCAGCGCCATCCGCGCGGCGACCCAGCCGGCAGCAGAAACCGCCACACCGGAGAGCAGCGCCCCCAGAGCGGCCTTCGGGCCTCCCCACAGCAGCAGGGCAAGAGCCAGGACAGCCACTGCAGCCAGCGGGTAAACCGCTGCGCGCAGCATCAGTCGCCGACCCGCGTCAACGGAGTTCAGCACGTGAATGTCCTGCATGGTTGTGAGTAGGAAAGGCCGAGGCCGCAAGCAACCGCCTCGTCGAGCCGCCAAATTATAGCAATGGGACAATTTGAGAGACAACCGCTGCCTGTTCATCCCGGATGTAAGCCCGCCGTTGGGGGCTTTTAAGAACCTGTTCCACCACCGGGCCAATCCCACTGCGCAAAGGGACGCCCGATGCGGCAGTGCAGCAGATTGAACTTTGGTCGCACCACCCGGTCAGATCCATCAGCCTGCCGTTGAATCCTCGTCGGCGTCCCGCGCGCAGGCCAGTACAGGGTGGCCCCGAAGCCCTCTCCGGGGCCACCCTCTTTTTCCTGGCGCCGCGGCGACCGGGCGAACCGCCGCAGACGGGGCGGCTGGTCGTGAACGGGGTCTGCACCCTGAAACGGCCAGCGAGCGGACCTGCGGCGCCCCGGCACGCATGAACGGTACACACAGCGTCCACCATACCTTCACGAATGGTGGACGTCGCAGTGGGCAATGTGACGGCACATCACCAGAACCACCGCAAGGACCCCCGATGCGCCCGATGCTCTCCCTGCTTGCCGTGCCAGTCGCTCTGGCCGCACTTTCCTATGCCGCTCCGTCCCACGCTGCCGAAGGCGATGACCGCTTCGCCCTGCGTCTGGGTGCGATGCAGATCGATTCGGACAACACGATCCGTGGCAATACCAACATCGCTGGCCAGGATGTGGGCTTCTCCGAAGATTTCGGCCTCGGTGGCAAGGAATGGGAGCCGCGCGTGGACGGCATGTTCCGTATCAGCAACCGCCAGCGCCTGCTGTTCAACTACTTCAAGTACGACAAGGATCGCCGCGAGACCCTGGATCAGGGCGTGAGCTTCGGCGATACCAACGTGCCGGCCGGCAGCTTCATCAAGGGTGAGCTGAAGTACCAGGTCGCCAGCCTGGTGTACGACTACTCGGTGGTGGACACCGACAAGTTCGACCTCGGCCTGCAGTTGGGTGCCGAATACGCCAAGGTCAGCACCAAGGCTTACGCGGACGTCGGTGATCTGTACCAGGGCGAGTTCCTGGACGAGAAGGCCGACGGTGTCGCGCCGGTGGTCGGTGCGCGCCTGAGCTTCACCCCGTCCGAGAAGTGGATGATCACCTTCCAGGGCCAGTACCTGAACACCAAGTGGGGCAACTTCGACGATTACGACGGCGATCTGAGCCGTGCCAATGCGATCGTGGATTACCGCTTCACCAAGAACTTCGGCGTGTTCGCCGGCTACGACTGGTTCAAGCTGGACGTGGACCAGACCGGCAGCGATGGCACGATCGGTCTGAAGCAGGAGTTCAAGGGTCCGGTGGCAGGCGTCAGCTTCGTCTTCTAAGCCCTTCGCAACACCGCTCTCCAAGCGCGGCCTCCGGGACACCCGGGGGCCGCGTTTTTTTTTGCTTTGTTCTGGTGCGACAACGGCGCGGTAGTCGAGTGGCGGGCACGGATACCCTGTCGTGCGAATGTCCCGCGGCCACGGCCCGCGGCAGGGCAACAAAAAACCCCGGCTTTCGCCGGGGTTTTTCGTTGAACCGGAGTCACCATCAATGATGGTGACCGCCGATTACTTCTTCTTCGGCATGTACAGATCGGTGATCGTGCCGTCGTAGATTTCCGCGGCCATCGCCACCGATTCGCTCAGCGTCGGATGCGCGTGGATGGTGTGGCCGATGTCCTCAGCCTCGGCGCCCATCTCGATCGCCAGGCCGATCTCGGCCAGCAGATCACCGGCATGCACGCCGACGATCGCGCCACCGATGATGCGGTGGGTCTCTTCGTCGAAGATCAGCTTGGTGAAGCCCTCGGTGCGGCCGATACCGATCGCGCGGCCGCTGGCGGCCCACGGGAACTTGGCCACGCCGACCTTCAGGCCCTTGGCCTTGGCTTCGGTTTCGGTCACGCCGACCCACGCGATTTCGGGGTTGGTGTAGGCCACCGACGGAATCACGCGCGCCACCCACTCCTTCTTCTCGCCGGCAGCCACTTCCGCGGCCAGCTTGCCCTCGTGCGTGGCCTTGTGGGCCAGCATCGGGTTGCCGACGATGTCGCCGATCGCAAAGATGTGCGGCACGTTGGTGCGCATCTGGCGGTCAGCCGGGATGAAGCCACGGTCGGTGACCTGCACGCCGGCCTTCTCGGCATCGATCTTCTTGCCGTTCGGCGAGCGGCCCACGGCAACCAGCACGCGGTCGAAGGTGGTTGCTTCCAGACCCGGCTTTTCGCCTTCCACGGCGGCTTCGAAGGACACGGTGATGCCGGCCTTGTCAGCCTTGACGTCGGTCGCCTTGGTCTTCAGGTGGACCTCGACGCCCTGCTTCTTCAGGCGGTCGGCCAGCGGCTTGACCAGGTCCTTGTCGGCGCCCGGCATCAGCTGGTCCATGAACTCGACCACGGTCACCTTGCTGCCCAGCGCCGCATACACCGTCGCCATTTCCAGGCCGATGATGCCGCCACCGACCACCAGCAGCTTGCCCGGCACTTCGGCCAGCTCCAGCGCATCGGTGGAGTCCATGACGCGCTTGTCGTCCCACGGGAAGTTCGGCAGCTTCACCGCCTGCGAACCGGCGGCGATGATGCACTGCTCGAAGCGCAGCAGCTGGGTCTTGCCGTCGTCGCCGACGATTTCCAGCTCGTTGGCCGAGACGAACTTGGCTACGCCCTGTACGGTGCGCACCTTGCGCTGCTTGGCCATGCCGGCCAGGCCCTTGGTCAGCTGGGTGACCACTTTTTCCTTGTAGCCGCGCAGCTTGTCCAGGGTGATGGTCGGCTTGCCGAACTCGACGCCGAAATCACCGGCATGGGCGACTTCATCGATCACCGCGGCGGCATGCAGCAGCGCCTTGGACGGGATGCAGCCCACGTTGAGGCAAACGCCACCGAGGCTGGCGTAACGCTCGATCAGCACGGTATCCACGCCCAGATCGGCCGAACGGAAGGCGGCGGTATAACCGCCCGGGCCTGCGCCCAGCACCACCATCTTGCAGTCGATATCGGCCGGCTTGCCCGAGGACAGCGCCGGCTGCGGCGCGGCCGGTTCGACCGGGGCGCGGTGCGACGGGGTCACCGGCGGCTTGCTGGCCGGAGCGGCCTCGGCCTTCGGCGCTTCGGCCTTGGCCGGCGCGGCAGGCACGGCGGCCTCGCCTTCGGCTTCCAGCAGCAGCACGACGTCGCCTTCGGAGAGGTTGTCGCCGAGCTTGACCTTGATTTCCTTGACCACACCGGCGGCCGAGGACGGCACTTCCAGCGTTGCCTTGTCCGATTCCAGCGTGACCAGACCCTGGTCCTTCTTCACCGTGTCACCCACGGCGACCAGCAGTTCGATCACCGGGACACCGCTGTAATCGCCGATGTCGGGAACCTTGATTTCAATTGCGGCCATTCGTGTTCTCCTGGTGCTCAGACGGCCTTGCCGCCGAGCAGTTGCTGCAGTTCGTCGAGCGACTCGTCCAGATCTTTCCAGCGACGGTCGAGCTTCTTTTCCTTGGTGTCGCTGGCTTGGATCAGCAGCGCCACCTGTTTCATCATCAGCCGGCCCGCACCGCACTCCGGCCGGGTGCCGCTGTAACGCTGGCCGGCCACGGTGAAGGACAGCACGTCACCGTCCAGCACCGGCGCCTTGCGCTCGGCCGGCACCTGCGCGGCCAACGCGGCCTGCCAGCTGTGCAGCAACCGCTGCGCCAACGGCGCCGGGATGCTGACCTGGTACTGGTCCGGCTGCTGGTCCACCCGCAGTTCCACGCCGCCCTGGCGGGCGCCGCTGTTCCAGCTGTAGACGCGCTTGTCGGCCCGGCTGTAGCGCAGCGTCCATGCCTGGCCCTGGGGACCGGGCAGCAACGCTACGCCGGTTTCCACGCCACTGCTGGGCAGGCTGACCAGCGACAACGCCGGCTGCGCCTTGCCGCCGAACAGGGTTTCCACTGCCTGGCCATAGTTGCCGACCGCCGGGGGCCAGCCATGGCCCAGGTCGGACGCGCATTCGCGCGCGCCCGCCTGTGCCATCGGCAGCGCCATCAGCAGCCCGGCCAGGACCAGGCCCTGCTTCACAGCAGGACGCGCCGCATGTCGGCCAGCACCTGCGAGAGGTAGGTGGTGAAGCGGGCAGCCAGCGCGCCGTCGATGACGCGGTGGTCATAGCTCAGCGACAGCGGCAGCATCAGCTTCGGAGCGAATTCCTTGCCGTTCCAGACCGGCTGGATCGACGACTTGGACACGCCCAGGATGGCCACTTCCGGTGCATTGACGATCGGGGTGAACGCGGTGCCACCGATGCCGCCCAGCGAGCTGATCGAGAAGCAGCCACCGCTCATGTCGGCCGGGCCGAGCTTGCCGTCGCGGGCCTTCTTGGCCAGTTCGCCGGATTCCTGCGCGATCTGCACCACCCCCTTCTTGTCGACATCGCGGATCACCGGCACGACCAGGCCGCTCGGCGTATCGGCCGCGAAGCCGATGTTGAAGTACTTCTTCAGGGTCAGGTTCTCGCCGCTGGCATCCAGCGAGGCGTTGAACTCCGGGAACTTCTTCAGCGCCGCGGCGCTGGCCTTGACCAGGAAGGCGAGCATGGTCAGCTTGATGCCGGCCTTCTCGTTTTCCTTGTTCAGGGCCACGCGCAGTGCTTCCAGCTCGGTGATGTCAGCCTGTTCGAACTGGGTGACATGCGGAATCATCGCCCAGTTGCGGGCCAGGTTCGCGCCGGAGATCTTCTTGATGCGCGACAGCGGCTGGACTTCGACCTCACCGAACTTGCTGAAGTCGACCTTCGGCCAGGCCAGCAGGTTCAGGCCGCCACCGGCCGCCACGGTGCCGCCGGTGGCAGCGCCGCCGCCGGCCAGGGCCGACTTGACGAACTTCTGCACGTCGGACTTGGTGATCCGGCCACCCTTTTCAGTACCGCTCAACTGGTTCAGGTCCACGCCCAGCTCGCGGGCGAACACGCGCACGGCCGGCGAAGCGTAGGGCACCTTCTGCGGCAGCACGCTGTCGGCGTTGAAGGCGACCGGCGGGCTGGTCGGCGGGCTGGTCGGCGAGCCACCCGACGGGGCAGCGGCGGCCGGGGCCGGCTGGGTCGGCTTGGCGGCGGACTGTTCGATATCACGGGCGGCCAGCTTGTCCGGCTCGGCCGGGGTCGCGACGGGCTCGACCTTGGTCGCGGTCTCGGCCGCTTCGGTCTTGGCGGCCGGGGCCGGAGCAGCAGCGGCAGCGGCCGGCGCGGCGGCCTCGTCGCTGACTTCGATCAGGGCCACGAGCTTGCCCTCGGAGAGGTTGTCGCCGATCTTGACCTTGATTTCCTTGATGATACCGGCCACCGAGGACGGCACTTCCATCGTGGCCTTGTCCGATTCCAGCGTCACCAGACCCTGGTCTTTCTTGACGGTATCTCCAACGGCGACCAGCACCTCGATTACCGGGATATCGCTGTAGTCACCGATATCGGGGACAAGTGCTTCCTTGATTTCGGCCATGGGGAAAACTCCGGCAATCTGGTGTAGGGAATCGCCTATTGTGGGGGCTTCGCGCGCCAGCGCCAACCAGCTTGGCGAATTTTCAGCACCCCTGTCCCGGGACAGCCTGTTGCAGGCATCTGCTTTGGCCGGATTCGGCTTGGCACAGTGCAAAGCGGAATTTTCCAGTCGGTACCGTATTGTCCGCTGCTGTCCCCGCCTCAGCGCCGTATGGCCTCGGCCAGCGGCTGCCACGCCTCCACCAGCCGGGGCAACGGCCAGGCCGCGTTGGCCGGACTGGTAGAGGGCAGCGACCAGACCGGGACCTCGCGCGCCGCGCCGACCAGCCCCGGCAGGATGAAACGCTGGAACGCCCGGTACGCGGTGCCGCCATTGCAGGCGATCGCGCGCAGCGCAGGCAATCGCTCGATCACTGCACCCAGCGCATTGGGCACTTCACTGCCGCGCACGATCGACGCATCCAGGCTGCCGCGCCGCTGGCACTGCCCGATCACATCCCACACGCCCACACCGGCCGCGTTCAATGCACGCACGCGTTCCGGATAAGGAAGCGTCGCGTCGATCCCGCACAGCACGCCCATCAACGGCCAGAAACGGTTGCGCGGATGGGCGTAGTACCGCGCGGCCTGCAGCGATGCAATGCCCGGCATCGAGCCGAGTACCAGCACGCGGCCATCGGCGTTCAGCTGCGCAGGGAAGCCGATGCACGTTGTCGTTTCCATCACACCATCACCAGATGCATGAATGTCAGGCATTGCATGATCGCCCGTAAATACAGCGGTTTCGCACTGATCGCTGAATGGAAACAACTAAATTTTAACGTGCGTCGGATGCGATTCATATTGCGGGGACTACGGTTGCCTCGCCCCACAACACCGGGGCCCAGAACAAAAACATCCTGAGGAGATTCCCCCATGCGCTCCATCCGTACCCTGACCCTGGCTACCCTGACTGCTCTTGCTTTTGCGCCGGCTGCTTTCGCGCAGGACAGCACTGTTGATACCGCTTCGGGCAAGCACTTCGCCGTGGTCGGCGGCGTGTCGCTGCTGCAGCCGAAGAACGATCCGCTTGATGGCGTGCGCAAGGTAGACGGCGGCCCGGCCCCGACCCTGAGCTTCAGCTACTACATCAACGACAACTGGGCCGTGGAACTGTGGGGCGCAGCCGACAAGTTCGATCACCGCGTGCGCGGCACCGATGGCGCCCGCCTGGGTACCGTCGAACAGCAGCCGATCGCGCTGAGCGGCCAGTACCACTTCGGCCAGGCCGACAACGTGTTCCGTCCGTTCGTGGGCGCCGGTTACTACGAGTCCAACTTCAGCAATGAAGACCTCGCCAGCGACATCGGCCACATCGGCGTGAAGACCGCCAAGGGCGCCATCGGCACCGTCGGCGTGGACATGAACATCAACAGCACCTGGTTCGCCCGCGCCGATGCCCGCTACATGCATTCGCGCCCGGAGCTGACCGTCAACGGTGAAGGCACCGGCGACAAGGCCAAGCTGGATCCGTGGACCGTGGGCTTCGGCATCGGCGCGCGCTTCTAAGCACGCCGTCCGCTTCCACGCAGTACGCACAACGGGCCCTTCGCGGGCCCGTTGTCGTTGGGGGTCGGCAACTTTCATCGGGCGTTGCCGACCACTGCCCGACACTGGCCACCACGGCGGACCACGCCGATCCGCCCCGGGGAGCCGATGCGCGAGTCCTTCGACATGCTGGTGGTGGGTGGCGGCATCAATGGCGTCGGGATCGCGCGGGATGCGGCCGGGCGCGGGCTCTCGGTCTGCCTGTGCGAGCAGGATGACCTGGCCGCCCACACCTCCAGCGCCAGCACCAAGCTGATCCACGGTGG
This sequence comes from Stenotrophomonas sp. PUT21, assembly GCF_052232875.1. Taxonomy (NCBI): domain Bacteria; kingdom Pseudomonadati; phylum Pseudomonadota; class Gammaproteobacteria; order Lysobacterales; family Lysobacteraceae; genus Stenotrophomonas; species Stenotrophomonas sp. PUT21. The sequence goes on from NZ_CP197645.1 coordinate 3,416,924, forward strand.
CCTGCGCTACCTGCAGCAGGGTGAAATCGCACTGGTGCGCAAGGCGCTCAACGAACGCGAAACGCTGCGCCAGCTCGCCCCGCACCTCATTGCCCCGACCACGTTCGTGCTGCCGCATGCACGCCATCTGCGCCCGGCATGGATGCTGCGTGCCGGCCTGTGGCTGTACGACCACCTGGGCCGCGCCAATGCGCATTTCCCTGCTACTCAACGCATCGACCTGCAACGCGATCCCCGCGGCGAGACGTTGCAGCCGGGTTACCGGACCGGCTTCACATATGCCGACGCGCGCGTCAACGATGCGCGGCTGGTGGTGCTCAACGCACTGGACGCGCACGAGCGTGGTGCAGAGATCCGCACGCGCACCCGCTGCGAACAGTTGATCCGCCACCGCGATCACTGGTGGGCGGTACTGCGCACGGCCACCGGCGCCGTGCAGCGCATCCGCGCCCGGTGCGTGGTCAATGCCAGCGGGCCTTGGGCCGGCACCGTCCTGCAACGCGCCGGGCTGGATGCACCGCTCGGGCTGCGGCTTGTGCAGGGCAGCCACCTGGTGGTGCCGCGCCTGTTCGCGCATGACAGCGCCTACCTGTTCCAGCAACCCGACCAGCGGGTGGTGTTTGCGATTCCCTTTGAACAGGACTTCACCCTGATCGGCACCACCGATACCGACTACGACGGCGATCCGGCGCAGGTGCAGCCCCGCGCCGACGAGCAGGCCTATCTGCTCGACGCGGTGAACCGGTTCCTGCGGGCGCCCGTGCGCGCCGAAGACATCGTCTGGCGCTACAGCGGGGTGCGCCCGCTGCTGGCCGACCATCACCGCGATGCGTCGCGGGTCACGCGCGATTACCGGCTGGACGTGGATACCGCCGGCGCGCCGCTGCTGAGCGTGCTGGGCGGCAAGCTCACCACCTACCGCGCCTTGGCCGAGGACGCCTTGGGGCGCCTGTCACCCTCGCTGCCGGAGATGGGTGCGGCGTGGACGGCCGGCGGGCCGCCGTTGCCGGGGGGCGATGGCGGCACGGCCGCCGAGGTGGCCGATGCGCTGCTGCGCGGTCACCCTGGCCTGCCCCCTGCCCTGCTGCAGCGCCTGGCCGCCAGTTACGGCATGCGTGCGATGCGGCTGCTCGATGATGCGCAGACGCTCGACGCGCTGGGCCAGGACCACGGCGGCGGCCTGTACGACCGCGAGCTGGACTACCTCATCGCACACGAATGGGCGCGCAGCGCCGACGATGTGCTGTGGCGCCGCGGCCATCTGGGCCTGCGACTGGATCCCCGCCAGCGCGAGGCCTTGGCGGCCACGCTGCAGGCGCGCGTTTCGATGCCGTAGGCTGTAGGCCTGTCACGCCTCACGGCATCGATTTCCACGGAGCAGACCATGGACAAGCACTACGTGCTCGCCATCGACCAGGGCACGACCAGTTCGCGCGCCATCCTGTTTGACCGTGCCGGGCACATCGCCGGCAGCGCGCAGCGCGAGTTCACCCAGATCTTCCCGCAGCCGGGCTGGGTCGAGCATGACCCGCGCGAGATCCTGACCAGCGTCTACACCACGATCACCGAACTGTTGAACCGCCATCAGGTGGACCCGCGCACGATCGCCGGCATCGGCATCACCAACCAGCGCGAAACCACCGTGGTCTGGGACAAGGCCACCGGCCAGCCGATCCACAACGCCGTGGTGTGGCAGTCGCGGCAGAGCCATGCGATCTGCGAGCAGCTCAAGGCCGAGGGTCACGAGCCGCTGATCCGGCGCAAGACCGGGCTGTTGATCGATGCCTATTTTTCCGCGACCAAGATCCGTTGGATCCTCGACCACGTCGAGGGCGCGCAGGCACGTGCCGAACGCGGCGAGCTGCTGTTCGGCACCATCGACAGCTGGCTGATCTGGAACCTCAGTGGCGGCCAGGCGCACGTCACCGATGTCACCAATGCCGCGCGCACGCTGCTGTTCGATATTCATGCGCTGCAGTGGGATGACGAGCTGCTGGCGCTGTTCAACATTCCGCGCGCGATGCTGCCGCAGGTGCGCAGCTCCAGCGAGGTGTATGCCACCACCCAGGCACAGTTCTTTTTCGACCAGCACCTGCCCATCGCCGGTATCGCCGGCGACCAGCAGGCCGCGCTGTTCGGCCAGGCCTGCTTCGAACCGGGCATGGCCAAGAACACCTATGGCACCGGCTGTTTCATGCTGATGAACACCGGGGACAAGGCGGTGGTGTCCGAGAATGGCCTGCTCACCACCATCGCCTGGGGCATCGACGGCCGTGTGGAATACGCGCTGGAAGGCTCGATCTTCGTCGCCGGCTCGGTGGTGCAGTGGCTGCGCGACGGGCTGCGCATGTTCGGCAAATCCAGCGATTGCCAGGCCTACGCCGAACGGGCCGCTGACAACGGCGGTGTGTACCTGGTGCCCGCGTTCGTGGGACTGGGCGCCCCGTACTGGCGCAGCGATGTGCGCGGGGCGATGTTCGGGCTGACCCGCGGCACCACCAAGGAGCATTTCATCCGCGCGGCGGTGGAATCAATGGCCTACCAGACCCGCGACGTGCTGGCCGCAATGCAGGCCGATGCGGGCATCGAGCTGAAGGAACTGCGCGCCGATGGCGGTGCGATCGCCAACGATTTCATGGCGCAGTTCCAGAGCGACATCCTGGGCGTGCCGGTGCTGCGCCCGCAGGTGGCCGAAACCACCGCGCTGGGCGCTGCCTATCTGGCCGGGCTGGCCACGGGCTTCTGGAGCAGCCGGGCGGACATCGCCGAGCAGTGGGCGGTGGACCGCCGCTTCACCCCGCAGATGCCGGTGGATCAGCGCGAGGCGCTGTACGCCGGCTGGCAGCAGGCGGTCGAAGCGACGATGGGCTTCCGCGTGGGGTGACCCCTCAGAACGCCGGGAGGACCGCGCCCTTGTACTTCTCGGCGATGAAAGCCTTCACTTCCGGGCCGGTCAGGGCCTTGGCCAGCTGCTGCACGCGGGCATCGTCCTTGTTGTCCGGGCGGGCAACGAGGAAGTTCACGTACGGCGAATCCTTGCTTTCGATCGCCAGCGCATCCTGGGTCGGGTTGAGCCCGGCATCCAGCGCGTAGTTGGTGTTGATCAGGGCCAGGTCCACCTGGTCCAGCACGCGCGGCAGCATCGCCGAGTCCAGCTCGCGGAACTTGAGCTGCTTCGGGTTGGCGATGATGTCGCGCTGGGTCGCCAACGCATTGGTCGGGTCCTTGAGCGTGATCACGCCGGCCTTGTGCAGCAGGATCAGCGCGCGGCTGTTGTTGCTCGGGTCGTTGGGAATCACCACGTCGGCGCCGTTGGGCAGCGCATCGAGCGATTTGAAGCGGCGCGAGTACGCACCGAAGGGCTCGATGTGCACGCCGATCACCTTGACCAGGTCGGTCTTACGGTCGCGGTTGTAGGCGTCCAGGTAGGGCTCGGTCTGGAAGTAGTTCACATCGACCTGCTTCTGCACCAGCTGGTCGTTGGGCTGCACGTAATCATTGAATACGCGCACGTCCAGGGTCAGGCCTTCCTTTTCCAGGATCGGCTTGACCACGGCGAGGATCTCGGCGTGCGGCACCGCGGTAGCGGCGACCACCAGCTTCTTGGAATCGTTGGCCGGCTTGCCACAGGCGGCCAGGGCCAGCGAGGCGGCAAGCAACGGGAGCAGCAGGTACTTTTTCATGGGGGCAGCGGGATCCGTAAGGGCAGCAGCGCCCCACGATACCGCACGCCCCGGCCCTTGCGGAATCCGGGGCATATGACCCCACGGCATGAGCCGATGCCGGTCGGGCCGGCTTACTCGTAGCTGGTCAGCGCCAGGGCCAGCAATGCCTTGGCCTGTTCGCGCAGCATCACCGGCTCGACGATTTCCGCGTCCGAGCCGTAGTGCAGCACATCCATCAGCAGCTCGCGCGAAACGCTGTAAGGCAGTTTCAGCTCATAGCGGCCATCGGGCAGGAAGCGGCCCTGCTGCTTGGAATGCCAGTGCTCATCGGCCACCCAGCGCGCAGCCTTGGCGCTGAACACGATGGTGGCCCAGCCTTTGGGCGGCCCGGAGAAGATGCCGTAGCTGGCCCCCAGCTGCTCGTCCAGCTCGCTCTCATCCACATCGCGCGCGGTGGTATCGATCACGCGTGCCTTGTAGATGCGGTCCACGGCGAAGCTGCGCAGGCCCTCGCGGCCGTGGTCCCAGGCATCGAGATACCAGTTGTCGCGGTAATGGGTCATGCGCTGCGGCGACACGGTGCGCTGGGTCGCCTCATCCGTCGAACGGGCCCGGTACTCGAAGGCCAGCTGCTTGCGCTCCAGCACTGCCGAGGCCACCGCGCGGAAGCTGGCCTCATCGAATTTGCGGCCGCGGTGCGGGATCACCCGGACCCGGTCGACCGGCCAGGTCGAAACGCCGGCCTGCGCGGCCAGCAGGCCTTCGATGCGCTGCTGCAGCGGGGCCAGCACCGAGGACAGCACGCCGCCCCCCGTACGCGAGAGCAGGTGCTGGGAGGCCAGCAGCGCATGCAGTTCTTCCGAGCTCAGCCACAGGCCCGGCAGCTCGAAGCGGTCGCTTTCGTCGGCCTGGTAGCGGAAGCCCGCCTCGCCATCGCCTTCCACCGGCGCCATCAGCGCATCGCGCAGAAAGGCCAGGTCGCGGTAGACAGTCGCGCGGGAACACTCCAGTTTTTCCTGCAGTGCCGCCACCGTTACCGGGTAACGGGCGGACTTGAGCAGGCGATGCAGGGCGTTGATGCGTTCATATCGGTCCATGACCCGATTATGTCCGAGTCGCCGTCGTTGTGGCGGCTTGAGCTGCATCTTCGGCTATCGTGGGGCCCCCACCGCCTGCTGCCGCCCGTCATGCGCCTGTTGCCCGCCCTTGCCCTGTCCGCCGCCGCCCTGCTGCTCAGTGGCTGTGGGCGCACTGAAACGCCTGTGGCCGCGGTGCCTGCCGCGACCGCGCCGGCGTCCGACCCGGTCGGCACCGTGCTGGCCGCCAGCCAGCGCTTCGGCCAGCTGCGCAGCTTCCATGCGGTGATGAAGATGCAGGGCCCGCGCGCCGTGGAGGCGCAGCTGGACTACGTGGCCCCGGACCGCTACCGCCTGATCACCGACGACGGCCCGCAGACGATCGTCGGCGGCACCTTCTTCCTGCAGCGGGCCGGCGAAGTGCGCCAGATCCCGGTGCCCGAAGGGATGCTGGCCCAGTGGCGCAATCCATTGCCGGCCGATCTGGAGCCGGCCCAGCTGCAGGTGCGCGACCTCGGCGAGGAACGGGCCGGTGGCCAGCGCGCGCACAAATACGAGGTCCGCCACGCCACTGCAGCGCCCGACGGCCTGCTGTACTGGATCAATGCGCATGGCCTGCCGGTGCAGATCGAGCGCAAGGGTGAGACCAACGGGCAGCCGTTCCGGATCACCGTGACCTATTCGCGCTTCGATGACGCCTCACTGCGCATCGATATTCCCTGAACAGGGGCCGAGGCCGAACGTGCCCTAAAGCCGGGGCGCTTAGCCGAATGTGACGCTGAACGCATCAAGTATCATCCCCCCCTTGTTGTCCCTCCCCCTTGTCCGATCACGGAGAACCGTTGATGTCCCTGCGCGTTTCGTTGCTTGTTCCCCTGCTGCTCTGCGCCCCGGCGGTTTATGCACAGGACGTTGCCGAACTGGCGGCGATGACCTCCCCCTGGAGCGGCAGTGGCGGTGAACTGGGCTTTGCCTCGGCCCGCGGCAACAGCAATACCGAGAGCTTCAACGGTCGTCTGCGCCTGCGCTACACCGACGATGACTGGGTGCACAGCATGGACCTGTTCGGCCTGCGCTCGCGCTCGGAATACACCGATACCAATGACGACGGCACCACCATCCGCCGCCGCAACACCACCGCCAACCGCTACACCGGCAGTGCCGGCAGCGCGCTGCAGCTGGGCGAACACCGCCAGATCACCGCCACGGTGCGTTACGAGCGCGATGATTTCGCCACCTACGACCGCCAGAGTTCGTTCGGTTTGGGTTACGGCACCCGGATCATCGACGCCGAGCGCTTCTACATGGATGCGCAGATCGGTCCCGGTGTGCGCCGCACCCACAACACCGAAGACGACTCGACCCGCACCGGCCTGATCGGCCGTGGCCTGTTCGATCTCAAGTACACACTGACCCCGAACACCGACCTGGTGAACACGCTGCTGGTCGAATCGGGGTCGTACAACACCTTCGCGCAGAACGATTTCGGCGTGTCGGTCAGCATGAACGAGCATCTGGCGCTGAAGGCCGGCTGGCAGGCGCGTCACAACAGCGACGTCGCCGATGACAAGCGCAAGACCGACACGCTGACCACGATGAACGTGGTCTACAAGTTCAAGTAATCCAGGCGGGCGCCCCGCGCCCACCACGTGATGCAGTGCCGGCCGCTGGCCGGCACTCGCCTGGATTCAAACGCCCAGCAGTTCCCCGGCACCGGCATCCAGCAGACCCCGCGCGACACGTTGGCCCAGCGTTTCCGGATCACTGGCCGGGCCACGTGCCTCGGCGCGCACGATGCGGCCATCGGCGACACCGCCGACCAGCCCCTGCAGGAACAGTTCCTCGCCTTCCCATTGCGCGAAGCCGGCCACCGGCACGTGGCAGCTGCCGTGCAGCGCGCGGTTCATGGCGCGCTCGGCTTCCACGCAGGCACGCGTGTCGGCATCGTCCAGCGCCGCGAACAGGCCCATCACTGCCGCGTCCTCGCCGTTGCATTCCACCGTGACCGCGCCCTGCGCCGGGGCCGGCAACCAGTCCGGTGCGGCCAGGCGCGCCACGATGCGGTTGCCCAGTCCCAGGCGCTCCAGCCCGGCCACCGCCAGCACGATCGCGTCGTAGCCGCCGTTGTCTAGCTTGGCCAAGCGTGTGTTGACGTTGCCGCGCAGGTCCTGCAGGTCCAGGTCGGGGCGCAGCGCGCGCAGCTGGGCCTGGCGGCGCAGCGACGAGGTACCCACCCGCGCGCCGATCGGCAGCGCCTCCAGCGAGGCGTACAGGTTGGAAATGAATCCATCGGCCGTGTCATGACGGGTCAGCATCGCCGGCAGCGCGAACGGCGCGTCCAGTTCCATCGGCACGTCCTTGAGCGAATGCACGGCGCAATCGGCTTCACCGCGCAGCATCGCCAGCTCCAGTTCCTTGAGGAACAGGCCCTTGCCACCGATCGCCGCGAGTGAACGGTCCAGCACCTCATCGCCGCGCGTGCTCATCGGGACCAGCACCACGTCCAGCCCGGGATGCGCCTGGCGCAGGCGGTCGGCGACATATTCGCTCTGCCACAGGGCAAGCGGGCTCTTTCGGGTGGCGATGCGCAGGGTCTTCATGGCGCCATTATCGACGCACAGAGGCGTATCGACCAACGGTCACTGCAAGCCGGGGCCGATGGGAAGGCCGTGGCCCCGCCCTCGCTCAGAGGTGCTTGAGGTCCTGTTTGAGGCTGGCCACGCAGCGGCGGCTGACTTCCAGCGGCCCGTGGCCATGCCGCAGGACCGCCTGGACCTGGCCTGCGCCATTTCGTCGCAGCTCGACCAGTTCGTGCCGGGCGACCAGGCAATTGCGGTGGATGCGCACGAAGCGGTTGCCGAACTCTTCTTCCAGCGACTTCAGCGATTCTTCCAGCAGGTCTTCGCCGCGGGCGTGGTGCACGACCACGTATTTCTCTTCGGCCTGCAGGTAGTGGATGTCCTCGACCGGGATCAGCCGCAGGCTGCCGCGCAGGCGGGCGCACAGCAGCGTGCGGGCTTGTTGGCTGGCGGCGGTCGCCGGGCCGCTGCGGCCGGCCAGGAAGGTCCGCGCACGCTCCAGCGCGGCAGCCAGACGCTCGGGGCGCACCGGCTTCATCAGGTAGTCGATGGCCGCCGCCTCGAATGCGGACAGCGCATGCGCGTCGTATGCGGTGCAGAACACCACCGCCGGCCGTGGTTCGAAGGTGGCCAGATGACGCGCGGCCTCCAGCCCGTCCAGGCCGGGCATGGCGATGTCGAGCAGGACCAGGTCCGGCTGCAGTTCCGCGCAGGCATGCAGCGCCTGTTCGCCGTTCTCGGCCTCGGCCACGACCTCGATGCCCGCCTGGTCGGCGAGCAGGGCGCGCAGGCGCTCGCGGGCCAGCGGTTCGTCGTCGGCGATCACCACCTTCAAGACACTTTCCTCACTCGACCGGGACCGTGATTTCGCAAGCATAGTAGCCGTCGGCCCACGCCCCCGTCATCCGCGCGGCCGGGCCGAAGCGCCAGGCCAGGCGGTGGGCGATGTTGCGTTGTGCGTGGCCGGCGCCCTGCAGCAGCGGCAGCCCGCGCGTGGCCGGATCCGGTGCCGGGTTGCGCACGCGGATGCGCAGATGCGTTCCATCGCTGGACAGCGCCAGCACGATCGTGCCGCCCGCCGGCACCCGCGAGATGCCATGCAGCACGGCGTTCTCGACCAGCGGCTGGAGCACCAGCCGCGGCATCGGCAGCGACCACGGTAGCGGCTCGTCGCGCAGCCAGATCACTTTGAGGCGCTCGCCCAACCGCAGCGACTCGATCGACAGATAGCGTTCGGCCAGTTCGCACTCGGCCTGCAAAGTGGAGTCGCCATCGCCGGCCCCGAGCGCAGCGCGGAACAGATCCGACAGGTCCAACACCGCGCGCTCGGCCACGTCCGGATCGCGACGCAGCAGGCTGGCGATCAGGTTCATGCTGTTGAACAGGAAGTGCGGCCGGATCCGTGCCTGCAATGCATCGGCCTGGGCCCGTGCGTTGGCCAGCATCTGCGCGCTGCCGCGATCGCTGACGTAGAAGTAGCGCAGCGCCAGGGCGGTGATCAGCGCGGTCATCGCCGCACTGCCCAGCGTGAACCGCCAGAAGCCGACCGCCTGCGCAAAGCTGCTGCCGCCGAGCACGCCGTACAGCGCATGCACGATCGCCGCACACGCACCGGCGATCAGCCCGGTCATCAGCACTACCAGCACCATGCCCGGCACTTCGGGCAGGCGCGAGAGCATCGCGCGCACGCTGCACAGGCTGACCGTCACCGCCAGCGCCAGCCACAATGCGAAGCCGCTGGCAGACAGGAAGTCCGGCAGCGTCCAGTGGCGACTGCCGTCGGGCGCCAGCGCCACCACGACGACCACCAGCTCGGCCAACCCCAGCATCGCCGCCAGGCGCGGCAGGCGGCACAGTTCGGGCAACCAGGACTGCTGGCGCGGGTCGTTCATTCGGTCAGGCGGCGAAACGCGCCTCGAGCCAGTTGCCCAGTGCGCCCAGTTCCTCGGCACAGACCTGGTGAGCCATCGTATAGGTGTGCCACTCCACCGGCAGGCCGAGCGCGCTCAGCGTCTGTGCGGTGTGCTCGGCAATCGCCACCGGAATCACCGGGTCCTGCGTGCCATGGGCCATGAACACCGGCACGCTGATGGCATCGGCCACGCGCGCGGCAGCGGCCTTGGCCGGATCCGGCAGATAGGTCGACAGCGCGATCAGCCCGGCCAGCGGACGGGTGCGGCGCAACAGCGCGCTGAGGATCACCGCCCCGCCCTGCGAGAAGCCGGCCAGCAGGATGCGTTCTGCTGGAATGCCGCGGGCGATCTCGCGCTCGATCAGCAGCTCCAGCTCCACGATCGATGCATCCACGCCGGCACTGTCGGCGCGCGAACGGAAGTCCATGCTGACGATGTCGTACCAGGCGCGCATCGGCACGCCGTTGTTGATCGTGATCGGCTGCACCGGCGCATGCGGGAACACGAAGCGGATCGCCGGCCAGTGCGGGCGCACCAGTTCGGGCACGATCGGGGCAAAGTCATGGCCATCGGCACCCAGGCCATGCAGCCACAGCACCGACCACTGCGGGTCGGCGCCGGTTTCGTTTTCCACGGTATCCAGCATCAGGCGGCTCCAGTACGTTCAAGCCGCATTATGACCGCGCCCCCGCTGCAATGGGGCGCTGATCGCGGCAACGCAGGGCTCAGCCGGCCGGGTGCGCCTCGGCGGCCGCACGGCGCAGTTCGGCCGCGCGCACCAGCACCTTGGGCGGTGCCGTTTCTTCCGGAATCTCCATCAGCCCCAGCCGGTGCATCCAGACGCCGGCGGTGCGCGAGGAGGTGAAGCCCACCACCGGAATCGCCAGCACCATGCCGATCACCACCGGTGCCATCCACGCCGCCAGCGAGGGCGAGACGGCATATGCCAGTGCCCCCATGAACAGACCGAACACACTCAGCCCGCCATAGCCACGTGCCAGCGCCAGCCAGGACACCCCGCCATCGTCGCGCTGCTGTGCATCCCAGCCCGAATCCTTGCCCGCCAGCACTTCGGCCACGCCGCGCGACTGCACGTACATCACCACCGGCGCCATCAGCGCGGCGAGGATGGTCTCCAGCAGCATCGAAATAAAGGCCCGGATCGTGCCACCGCAGCCACGGCGTTCGACCGGCTCCAGCAGCATCGCCAGGTAGCCCAGTACCTTGGGCGAGAGCAGCACCACCATGGTGATCGCGAACATGCGGATCACCTGGGTCTCATCCTGGTGGCGCCAGTAGACGCCGGGCGAGAGATGCAGCACTTCATTGAGGTCGATGCCGCCCTGGAACAGCGGAATCGCGATGCCGATCAGCATCAGCATCGCCCACATCGGCGCGGTGAAGTAATGGCCGATGCCGACCAGCATGTGCATCCGGCTGACCCAGTGCAGGCCCTTGGAGCCGACCACCTTGGCGTGCTGCAGGTTGCCCTGGCACCAGCGGCGGTCGCGGACCAGCAGATCGGTCAGGGTCGGCGGGCCTTCCTCATAGCTGCCTTTCAGGTAGGGCACCATGTGGGTGGCCCAGCCGCCACGGCGCATCAGCGCGGCTTCGACGAAATCGTGGCTGAGCACGTGCCCGCCAAACGGCTCCTTGCCCGGCAGCGACGGCAGGCCGGCCTGCTCGGCGAAGGCCTGGGTCCGGATGATCGCGTTGTGGCCCCAATAGTTGCTCTCCGCGCCATGCCACCACGCCACGCCGCGGCCGATCACCGGGCCGTACACGCGCCCGCCGAACTGCTGCATGCGGGCAAACAGGGTACGCCCGCCGACCACCGCCGGCAGGGTCTGGATCAGCCCGACATCCGGGTTGTGCTCCATGCCCGCGACCAGGCGCACGATGGTGTCGCCGGTCATCAGGCTGTCGGCGTCCAGGATCAGCATCTGCGGGTAGGCGCCGCCGAAGCGGCGGACCCAATCGGCGATGTTGCCGGCCTTGCGCCCGCTGTTGTCGCCGCGGCGACGGTAGAAGATGCGGTCGTGCCCGCCCACGGCATCGCACAGCGCGTGGAAGGCTTCTTCCTCAGCCTGCCCGATGTCATCGCGCCGGGTGTCGCTGAGCACGTAGAAGTCGAAGTTCGCCAGCTGGCCGGTCTCGGCCACGGACTCATAGATCGCCTGCAGGCCAGCCAGCAGCCGGCGCGGATCTTCATTGTAGGTAGGCATCAACAGCGCGGTGCGCGTGTGCACGGTCGGCAGCGGTGCGTCCGGGTCGATGCCCAGCTTGTAGCCCCGATCGAACACGGCGGTCAGGAAGCCGGCCACGGCCCCGGCGAAGGACAGCGCGATCCACGCGAACAGGCCGACGAACAGCACCAGCAGGCAGGCCTCGAGCACGCTGATGCCGTTGACGGCCAGCACCTTCCACATCATCCGGCTGGCGGCGGCGGTCATCGCCGCGGTGCCACCCAGGATGTAGAAACGGCGCAGCCCGATCATCCGCGGCGAGGTGCGCTGGCGCGGCACCTGCAGCTGGCCCTCGCGCAGGGACTGCTCGGGCATCGCCAACGGCGACTCGGCCGGCAACGTCGCCCGGCCGGCGTCCAGCGGGGCGGTGAGGGTCTGGATACTCATGCGCGGTGTCCCTGTGCAGGGCGTGCCAGGCCGGGGGTGCCAAGTGTGGAATGGGGCGTCCTGAGCCCAGCGTGCGCGATGGCATGCATGCGTCCTGTCGGTGCGGGCCGGAGACCGGCACGCAGCGTATGTCTGTGACTACCGGAACCCACGAACTCTCCAAACCGACTTGAGACGAAAAATGCGGCTCAGTCTATGGCGCGAAATGTAAGGTGCGCGCGAAGGGCTGACTGGGGATTTCTCCGCATTCAGCTTTTGGATCGAGACAAGTCCCGGCCCCCGCCCGGACGCAGGCGCGCAGGCCCTGTGCCACGGACCTCTGCCCATTCATCTTGGCGCCGGATGTGGGTCCGGGGCCAAGCGCAACGTGAGTGGCTGCAATGGACTTCGCAGGATCCGGCGGCGCCGGTGGTGCGCAGTTTTCGCCCCCCACACGGTCCCGAGGCCGCTCCGGCGTGGGACGGGCGGCGGGGTCAGCTCAGGCGACGGTGGCGGCGGTGGCCAGGTCGGTGTCGACCGGCGGGCGTGACAGCGCACGTGCGCTCACCTGCGAGAACTGCAGCTGGGCGAGCAGGTGCTGCGCCTGGGTAGCAACCGGACATGGGGTGATCTGCGGTCCTGCCGCGGGGCGCTCGTGGGGCATTACATCAATGGACATGGTCTGGCATCTCGTTGACTTCTCTTGACCCGCGGGGCTTCCGGCCGCGCGGATTGCGCACCCTATCGGAAAACCGGGACGAATGTGTGACGGTGCCCGCAGTCCGTGCCAACAGTGACAGGAAGCGTCGAAAAATTGGCGTTAATCAAGAGCTTGCCGCTATCATGTAATCGTTTTCAACACACGATTCGGATATGGATTCCAACACTGCTTCCCCCTACAGCCCCAAGTGGCAGTTCCGCTTCAACTTCTTCGAACAGCACGGCGCCCCCAATTCGCCAACCTTCAAGGCCGCGTACAAGACGCTGCCGTTCGGCCAGAAGATCAAGGTCAACTTCAACTTCTTCGCCCTGTTCTTCAGCTGGATCTACCTGCTGATCCTGGGCATGTGGCGCAAGGCGCTGACCATCCTGGGCATCACCCTGGTGCTGATGGTCGTCGTGGCTTTCCTGCCGGAGGTGGTCGGCCGTGCGATCGGCGTGGCCTGGTCGGTGCTGATCGCGCTGACCACCAACTATTCGTACTACCTGGAAAAAGTGAAGGGCGACACCAGCTGGAACCCCTTTGCCGGCATGCGCTGGTAAGCAACGCGCAGGCGTGGATGAAGAGCCCGGTCACTGACCGGGCTTTTTTGTGGGGCCCCGGCCCTCGGCGTCGATCACCACCTCGCCGTCTTCCTTGCGGAACGGAGCATGCACCGGTGGCAGAATCTCCAGCACGTTCTCCGAGGGCCGCGCCAGGCGCACCCCGCGATCTGTCTGCACGAACGGCCGGTTGATCAGGATCGGATGCGCCAACATCGCATCGAGCAACTGCGCGTCGTCCAGCGCCGGATCGGCCAGGCCCAGTGCGGCGTAGGGGGTGCCCTTCTCCCGCAGCGCATCGCGCACCTGCAGCCCCGCCGCCGCGATCAGTGCGATCAAATGCGCGCGATCCGGCGGGGTCCGCAGGTACTCCACCACCTCCGGTTCGACGCCGGCATGGCGCATCAGCGCGAGCACATTGCGCGAGGTTGCGCAGGCGGGGTTGTGATAGATGACCGCCTTCATGCGTGGTCTCCCACGGCGCGCGGCGGCGGTGGCGGGACCGGCTCCACCACGCCGGCAGCACGGGCCAACTGCGCCGCGTGCACGTCGCCCTTGCGTTCACTGTAGCGGTCGGTCAGGTAGTCGCTGTGGTCACGCACCAGCAGGGTGAACTTCACCAGCTCCTCGACCACGTCCACCACGCGGTCGTAGTACGCCGAGGGCTTCATCCGGCCGTCCGTATCGAACTCCTGCCAGGCCCTGGGAACCGAAGACTGGTTGGGGATGGTCACCATCCGCATCCAGCGCCCGAGCACCCGCAATGCGTTGACCACATTGAAGGACTGCGAGCCGCCACACACCTGCATCACCGCCAGGGTGCGGCCTTGGGTGGGGCGTACGCTGCCTTCGGACAACGGCAGCCAGTCGATCTGATTCTTGAACACCGCACTGAGGGTCCCGTGACGTTCCGGGCTGATCCAGACCTGGCCTTCGGACCAGTGCGACCAGGCACGAAGCTGTTGGACCTTGGGGTGGTCGGCATCCACCGCGTCGACCATCGGCAGCTCGTGCGGATCGAACACGCGGACCTCGGCGCCGAAGTGCTGCAGAAGACGTTCCACCTCCCTGGCGAGCCGCCGGCTGTACGACTGCGGGCGCAGTGAACCAAACAGAACCAGAATGCGCGGCGGATGGTCACTGGCACGCGTCGACAACCGCGCGGGATCGGGGATGTCGACCGCCGCAGCGGTCAGGTGTGGCAAGCGGGACATCGGGTTGCTCCGGATCATTTGTTCGACTATTCTAGAAACATGGAACATAAAACCGCAACCCACGCCCTGGCCGCGCTCGGCCATGCCACCCGCCTGAGTGTCTTCCGTCTGTTGGTCCAGGCCGGCCGCGGCGGCCGGTTGGCCGGCGAGATCGCCACCGCACTGGGGCTGCCCGGTGCCACCCTGTCGTTCCATCTCAAGGAGCTGAGCGCAGCCGGACTGGTCAACGCCGAGCCACGCGGACGCAGCATCTGCTACCGCGCCGATTTCGAGGCGATGAATGGCCTGATCGGTTACCTGACCGAAAACTGCTGCGCCGGCGAGGCGGACTGTGGCCCGGGCGGCCAATGCGCGCCGCCGCGCTGACACCTTGATGACCGCGCCTGTTGCGATGACGACGCCCGCCTCTTCCCGGTTGTCCTTCCTGGACCGCTGGCTCACGCTGTGGATCTTCGCGGCGATGGCGCTTGGCGTGACGCTGGGGACGCTGTTCGACGGCCTGCCCGCCGCGCTGGAGGCCATGACCCTCGGCGGCACCAACCTGCCCATCGCCGCGGGGCTGATCCTGATGATGTACCCGCCGCTGGCCAAGGTGAAGTACGAGGCCCTGCCCGCTGTCTTCGCCGACAAGCGCGTGCTGGCGCTGTCGCTGCTGCAGAACTGGGTGGTGGGGCCGGTGCTGATGTTCGCGCTGGCCGCGCTGTTCCTGCACGACCGGCCGGAATACATGACCGGGCTGATCCTGATCGGGCTGGCCCGCTGCATCGCCATGGTGCTGGTCTGGAACCAGCTGGCGCGCGGCGACAATCAGTACGTGGCCGGCCTGGTCGCGTTCAACTCGCTGTTCCAGATCGCCTTCTTCAGCGTCTATGCGTGGCTGTTCCTGACCGTGCTGCCGCCGTTGTTCGGGCTGCAGCGCAGCGTGATCGATGTCAGCACATGGACCATCGCCGGCGCGGTGCTGGTGTATCTGGGCATCCCCTTCGCAGCGGGCTATCTGGGCCGGCGGGTACTGCTGCGGCTGCGCGGCGCCGCGTGGTACGAAACCCGTTTCCTGCCCGCGATCAGCCCGATCACGCTGGTCGCGCTGTTGTTCACCATCGTGGCGATGTTCAGCCTCAAGGGCGGTGACGTCCTGCGCATTCCGCTGGATGCAGTGCGTATCGCCATCCCGCTGACGATCTACTTCTTCGTGCAGTTCCTGCTGAGCTTCTTCATGGGCCGCTGGATCGCACGCGATTACCCGCGCACCACGGCGATTGCCTTCACCGCGACCGGCAACAACTTCGAGCTGGCCATCGCGGTGGCGATCGCCGCCTTCGGGCTGGGCTCACCGGTCGCGTTCGCCGCCGTGATCGGGCCATTGGTGGAAGTGCCGGTCCTGATCATGCTGGTCCACCTCGCGCTTCGGCTTGGACGTCGCGGTTTCCCAGACACCACCTGCAACAGCAGCAACAGCAGATCGATCTGTTGACCGAGCGGGTGGCGCGCGGCAACCGGGAAGGCTGAGCCGATCCGGCACGGTCAGGCCAGGTGAAGATGACCTTGGTAGAGGCCCCACGCCGCCCAGCCGGCAACGACGATCACGGCCGCCACGATCACCTGCTCCGCCCGGGTGAACAGCCGTTGCCCATTCTGGTACTTGGCCGCGGCGAACATGGCAATGCCCGGGGCGTACAGCAGTACGGACAGCAGCACCTGCGACAGCCCACCGGCATAGACCAGCCACAACGCGTACACCGTTGCCAGCCCGGCCACCAGCAGATCCCGGAACCGCAGCGCGGGCTGCCCGGCATAGGTTTCCCCGCGCAGCGCGAGCAGGGCGCCGTAACCGGCCGAGAACAGATACGGCACCAGGCTCATCGACGCGCCCAGCAGCACCAGGCTGGTATAGGTGCCGGCACTGAACAGGGTGATGACCAGAAACAGCTGGATCAGCCCGTTGGTGAGCCACAGGGCGTTGGCAGGGACCTGCCGCGCGTTCTCACGCCCGAGGAAGGCAGGCATCGTTCCATCCCCCGCCGCCGCGTACAGCACTTCGGCGCACAGCAGTACCCACGCCAGCAATGCGCCCAGCACCGACACGATCATGCCGATGATGATCAACGTGGCGCCCCAGGGCCCGACGATGGCTTCGAGCACGAACGCCATCGAAGGGTTGCGTGCATGGGCCAGGGCATCCTGCCGCAGCACGCCCATGGAGAGCAGATTGACCAGCATCAGCAGCGCGAGAACGCACAGGAACCCGATGATGGTCGCGCGCCCGACATCCGAGCGCTTGGCCGCGCGCCGCGAGTAGATGCTGGCACCCTCGATGCCGATGAACACCCACACCGTGATCAGCATCATGCCGCGCAGCTGCTCGCCCACGCTGCCGAGCGCGGCCGTGCCCCAGAAGTCGCCGGTGAAAATCTCGGCCTTGAAACCGACCGCAGCGATGATCAGAAACACCACGATCGGCACGATCTTGGCCACGGTCACGACGGCATTGA
This sequence comes from Stenotrophomonas sp. PUT21, assembly GCF_052232875.1. Taxonomy (NCBI): domain Bacteria; kingdom Pseudomonadati; phylum Pseudomonadota; class Gammaproteobacteria; order Lysobacterales; family Lysobacteraceae; genus Stenotrophomonas; species Stenotrophomonas sp. PUT21. The sequence goes on from NZ_CP197645.1 coordinate 3,433,738, forward strand.
CCAGCGCAGCCTGGCGGATGCCGCGCAGGATCATCGCGTGCATCGACCACAGCAGCACCGAGGCGCACGCCACCGCCTGCCAGGTGTTGCCTTCACCGAAGGCCGGCACGAAGTAGCCCAGCCCGCTGAAGATCAGCACGAAGTAGCTGACGTTGCCCAGCAGCGAACAGACCCAGTAGCCCCAGGCCGCAGAGAAGCCGATGTAATCACCGAAGCCGGCCCGCGCGTACGCGTAGATGCCGGTATCCAGTTCGGGCTTGCGGTTGGCCAGGTTCTGGAACACGAAGGCCAGCATCAACATGCCCAACCCGCTGATCATCCAGCCGATCAGGGCCACGCCCGGGCCGGCGCTGCGCGCGATGTTCTGCGGCAGCGAGAAGATGCCGGCACCGACCATCGACCCGACCACCAGGGCAGTCAGCGCGGTCAGGCCAAGCCGATCGGAACGGGAGGTCATGTGCTCACCATGCCTGCAAAGGATAGCGCCGATTACCAACGCAGGGCGGTGAGCATCCGGTGAATCAGGCGGTGCTGTATGCCGGCGAAGCACGACGCACCGGTGAGCCCGCCACAGCCACATTGGATTGCAGACGGAAGATTGCCACCGCGGTACCCAGGTGCTGGGCCTGCTCCTCCATCGCACGCGCCGCCGCCGTGGCTTCCTCCACCAGCGCGGCATTCTGCTGGGTGGTCTCGTCCATCTGGGTGATGGTCTGGTTGACCTGTTCGATGCCGGCGGACTGTTCTTTCGAGGCCGCCGAGATCTCGGCCATGATGTCGTTGACCCGGCGCACGCCGGTGACGATCTCTTCCATCGTGCGGCCGGCGGTCTGCACCAGCGCCGAACCCGCACTGACCTGGGTGACCGAGTCGTCGATCAAGGTCTTGATCTCCTTTGCAGCGCCGGCCGAGCGCTGCGCCAGCGCGCGGACCTCCGTGGCCACCACCGCGAAACCGCGGCCCTGCTCGCCAGCACGTGCGGCTTCCACCGCGGCGTTCAGCGCCAGGATGTTGGTCTGGAAGGCGATGCCGTCGATCACCGAGATGATCTCGGCGATGCGCTTGGACGAGGCCTCGATGCCGGCCATGGTGGTCACCACCTGGCCGACCACCATCCCGCCCTGCGAGGCCACCTCGGCAGCACCGGCGGCGAGCTGGTTGGCCTGCACCGCATGGTCCGCGTTCTGCCGGACCGTGGAGGTGAGTTCCTCCATCGAGGCGGCGGTCTCTTCCAGGCTGGCAGCCTGCTGCTCGGTACGGCGCGACAGATCGCTGTTGCCCGCGGCAATCTCACCGGCGGCCAGATTGATGCTGCCGGTGGCCTGCTGGATGCGGCCGACAATGTCGGTCAACTGCGCCACCGTGGTATCGGCATCGTCACGCATCCGCGCGAACACGCCATGGAACTCACCGTGCATGCGGGCGGTGAGATCGCCCGCGGCGATGGCGCGCAGCAGCGCGGAAATCTGCTGCAGATTGTCATCACTGACCTGCATCATGGTGTTGAGGTTCTCGACCATCCCGCGGAAGTCATGGTCGAAGCGCACCACGTCGCCACGCTGGCTGAAATCGCCCACTGCCGCCGCGCCGGCCAGCGCCCCGATCTGGGTGTTGATGGCGCGCAGGTTGGCCTTGGTGGTATCCATCGCCGCGGTAAAGGCCGCCTGTTCGCCGGGCAGGCGGTCCATGTCCTGGCTCAGGTCACCGACCGCGTAACGCTGCATCACCTCGACCAGACGGCGCGTGACCGCGATGTTGGCGCCAACCAGCTGATTGGTCTCCTCCACCATCTTGCCGTACTCGCCGGGGAAGGCCTGCGCGTCCATGCGGTAGCTCAACTCGCCGGCCTCGTGGCGCTGGGCCATTTCGCCCTGCGCCGCCATCACCGCACGTAGCTGGCTGCGCATGCGCTGCATCGATTCGAGCAGGCGCCCGACTTCGTCATTGCGCGCGGGCGGCAGCGGCGTGTCCAGACGGCCCTCGGCCACCTCGGCGGACAAGCGGACCGCATCGGCCAGCGGGCGGATCGCCTGGCGGCGCAGCAGCACGTACACGCTGCCGCTGAGCACCAGCGCCGCGCCCAGGCCAACGGCGAGAATGATCCACAGCAGCGCGCGCGCCTGCGCGGTGATCAGCGCGTGCGGCACGATCACGCCGAGCGCGAAATGCTCCTGGCTGCCCGCGATGCGCAGCGGCACATACGTTTTCACGTTGCCGGCCGCATCCGGTTCGAAGGCATCGAAGGTCTTGTCCGCCTTGACCGCGGCCAACACCTGCGTGGTCACCGCGTCCTCGCGGTGCCTGCCGATCTCGTTCGGGTCCTTCGCGGCCAGCACGATGCCGCCGGGCGAGATCAGTTCAACGTGACCTTCGCCCATCGGGCGCAACGCGGCCAGGTGCTTCTGCAGTGCGGCCAGGGCGAAGTCCACCGTCACCACGCCGAGGAAGGTGCCGTCATCGATCACCGGGGTGGACAGCGTGGTCATCAGCACCTTCTGACCACCGATCTCGTAGGTGTAAGGCTCGGCGACCGTCTGCCGCTTCAGCGCCTTTGGCTTGAGATACCAGTCGCCGTCGCCGGGCACGTCGTAGCCCTTCAGCGCATCCTGCATCGGCGCACCGTCGTGCCAGGCCCAGTAGCTCATGAACCGGCCGGTAGCGTCGTGTGCCTCGGCACCGACGAACTCGGCGTCCTTGCCATCGAACGCCTCCGGCTCCCACAGCGTGCCGAACCCCACCCACTCCGGGTGTACCTGCACCTGCTGGTGGATCACGGCGGCGACCGTCGCCCGTGAGAGCGTACCCGCGGCGCGCTGCACCAGCAGGCTCTGCGCCAGCGCCTGGCTGGTGGCGAAGGCACTGGAGAGGTCACCACTCACCCGCAGCGCTTCGGCCTGGGCCTCGCTCTGCATGGTGTGGCGTGAGGCATCGACCAGCGACGCACTGGCTTCGCGATAGCTGATGGCGGCAGTGACACCGAAGCAGAGCATGGCGATCAACGCGGTACCCAGCATCAGTCGGTTGGCGATGCTGCCAGGGCGCTTGGACGCGGTGGGACGGGACACGGGCATGGGGGGCGGTTCCGGAAAAAGGGCATACCGGCGGACGCACGCGTGCGCCGCCACGGAAACACGCAGTCCATTGCGGGCCGGCACGCGCGCGGTGTCATCACGGCGCGGCCAGCGGGGATCGATGCAACGTCGGATCGGCGCAGGCGCCCGCCGCCACTCCCGGCAGGGCGGGTCCCTGTGCTGGGGTCACCGCGTCGTACGCCACGGTGGCACCGCCCTGCTCTGTGGAGATACCGCCTGCCCGCACCGTGACGGCGCCGGCCCAGAGAAGGGACTCAGCTGGATAACGGCGTGATCGGCGCGATGTTTAGCGCGGGTTCCTGACCGTGTTCAGTGAATGCCCGCACTGCGCTCGCCGCGCCCCAAGCGCTCCACCAGCGTCTGGCTGGCCGCATTGAGTCCGATCACCTCCACGGTGGCCCCACGCGCGCGCAGCTTGCCGGTCACCCGCTCCAGTGCACCCACCGCACTGAGATCCCAGAAGTGCGCGTTGCTCAGATCGATGGCCACACGCTCGGGCACATGCAGCAGATCGAAGGCCGCGGCGAACTGCCCGGCCGAGGCGAAGAACACCTGGCCACTCACGGTGTAGACACGCGTGCCGTCGGCGGTGTCGGCCTCGGCGATATCCAGCATCCGGCCTACCTTGCGGGCGAAGAACAAGGCCGACAGCAGCACCCCGGTGAACACGCCCTTGGCCAGGCCATGCGTGGCCACGGTGACGACCACCGTGCCCAGCATCACCACCGTTGAGCTTTTGGGATGCAGCCGGAGCTCGGCGAACGAGCGCCAGTGGAAGGTGCCGATGCTGACCATGATCATCACCGCGACCAGCGCGGCCATCGGAATCTGCCGGACCCAGTCCGCACCGTAGACCACCAGCAGCAGCAACAGCACGCCGGCCACCAGGCAGGACAAACGCCCACGGCCCCCGGACGAGACGTTGATCACCGACTGGCCGATCATGGCGCAGCCGCCCATGCCGCCGAATAGTCCGGCCGTGATGTTGGCCAGGCCCTGCCCGGCACACTCGCGGTTGCGCTGGCTGGGCGTATCGGTCATGTCTTCCACGATCTGCGCGGTCATCATCGACTCCAGCAGGCCGACCACCGCCAGCGTCGCCGAGACCGGCAGCAGGATGCGCAATGTTTCCCAGGTGAGCGGCACGTCCGGCAGCAGGAAGGCCGGCAGGCTGTCCGGCAGCGCGCCCATGTCGCCCACGGTGCGGATGTCCAGGCCGAGCCAGATGGACAGTGCGGTCAACACCACGATCGCCACCAGCGGCGAGGGCACCGCGCGGGTCAGCAGCGGCAGCAGGTAGATGATCGCCAGGCCCGCCGCGCACACGGCGTACACCGTCCATGGCATACCGATCAATTCGGGCAGCTGCGCCAGGAAAATCAGGATCGCCAGTGCGTTGACGAAGCCGGTGATCACCGAGCGCGAGACGAAACGCATCAGGGCGCCGAGTTTCAGCGCGCCGGCGATGATCTGCAGCAGCCCGGCCAGGATCGTCGCGGCCAGCAGATACTGCAGGCCATGGTCGCGGACCAGATCGACCATCACCAGCGCCATCGCGCCGGTCGCCGCGGAGATCATGCCCGGTCGCCCCCCGGCGATGGCGGTGACCACCGCGATGCAGAACGAGGCATACAGGCCGACCTTGGGGTCCACCCCGGCAATGATGGAGAACGCGATCGCTTCGGGAATCAGCGCGAGGGCGACCACGGCGCCGGACAGCAGATCACCGCGGATGTTGCCGAGCCATTGCTGGCGCAGCGGGTAGGATACAGACATGGACAGACTCCACGCACCGGCGATGCGCACGGCGCGTTGTGTGATGAAGACAAAGCACTCCCTGAGCCAGCGCAAGGGCCGGCGCGTCGTCAACGCGGTATCAGGGTGGCGTCATCACAAGGGGTCCTGCCGGGGCAGCGAAAGCGGCGCGCAGGATAGCGCAGTCACCCGATGCCCTCAAACGCGGGGGGCAACGATCGTCACCGAACGCCCGACGATCAACGGCTGCAGCGCGCGGCTCGGGTCAGCGCGCGAAGTGCCGCGCACCGGCCACGCAGGTCACCGCGCACACCGTGACGACCAGCATCGCCCAGCTCACGGTTTCATGCAGCAGCGCGGCCGCCAGTGCCAGCCCGAAGAACGGCTGCAGCAACTGCAGCTGGCCGACCGCGGCGATACCGCCCTGGGCGAGCCCGCGGTACCAGAACATGAAACCGATCAACATGCTGAAGACCGCCACATAGGCCAGGCCACACCACGCCGGCGCATCCACCGCCCCCAGGGAAGGCGGCCAGCGCAGGGCCACCAGCGGCAGCATCAACGGCAAGGACAGCACCAAGGCCCAGCTGATCACCTGCCAGCCACCCAGCGTGCGCGACAGGCGCGCACCTTCGGCATAGCCCAGCCCACAGACCAGCACCGCCGCCAGCATCAACAGGTCGCCCTGCAGCGAGGCGGCGAGCCCGGTCGACAGCGCATAGCCCACCACCGCGGCGCTGCCGAGCAGCGAGAACAACCAGAACGCCGGACGCATCCGCTCACCGCCGCGTAGCACACCAAACAGCGCGGTGCTCAGCGGCAGCAGCCCGAGGAACACGATCGAGTGAGCCGAAGACACGTGCTGCAGGGCCAGTGCGGTGAGCAGGGGGAATCCCACCACCACCCCGAGGGCGACCACCAGCAACGGCCCCAGCGATGCGCGCGTAGGCCGCGGCTGGCGCAGGGCAAGCAGCAGTATTCCGCCAAGCAACGCCGCGATGCTCGCCCGGGCGGCGGTCAGGAAGAGGGGGTCCAGCTGCAGTACCGCGATCCGCGTGGCCGGCAGCGAGCCGGCGAAGATCACCACACCGATGAAACCGTTGATCCAGCCGCGGGTTGCGTTGTCCATGCCGACATCCTTGAAGGGCGGCCAGTGGACCACGGCGGCGGGCCGCCACTCCATGTACAGTCCAGTACACTTTGCCGTAACTGTTATGGCCGAACGACCCGTACGGATGCCCCGATGACGCTCCCCACCACCCGCATCGAGATGGTCATGGCCAGCGTGCGTGCCCGCCTCAACGACCGCAGCTGGCTCCCCGGCGCGCGACTTCCCTCGGTGCGCGCACAGGCCAAGACACTGCAGGTGTCGGTGTCCACCGTGGTCGAAGCCTATGAGCGGTTGGCAGCCGAAGGGCTGATCCAGGCGCGGCCCGGCTCCGGCTTCTATGCGGCCGGCCCGGTCGCGCCACTGGCACTGGCCGAGATGGGGCCCCCACGCGATCGCCAGGTCGACCCGTTGTGGCTGGCACGGCAATCGCTGGATCACGAGGCCGGCGTGCTCAAGCCCGGCAGCGGCTGGCTGCCCAGCGACTGGATGTATGTCGAGGGGATCCGCCGCGGCCTGCGCAGTGCCGCCCGCGCTAGCAGCGCCGCACTGGCCGATTACGCCTCGCCACTGGGCCTGCCGCCGCTGCGGCAACTGCTGTCCCGTCGCTTGGCCGGGCACGCGGTCGAGGCGGCGCCCGAGCAGATCATGCTCACCGAATCGGGTTCGCATGCGGTCGACCTGATCTGCCGTTTCCTGCTCGAGCCCGGCGATACCGTACTCATCGACGACCCGTGCTACTTCAATTTCCTGGCCCTGCTCAAGGCGCACCGCGTGCAGGTGATCGGCGTGCCATACACGCCGAATGGCCCGGACGTGGATGCCTTTGCCGCGGCGCTGCAGGCGCATGCGCCCCGCCTGTACATCACCAATTCGGGCATCCACAACCCGACCGGCGCCACGCTCTCCCCGGCCACCGCACATCGGCTGCTCTCTCTGGCCGACAGCAGCGACCTGATCATCGTCGAGGATGACTTGTTCGCTGATTTCGAGCACACGCCCGCACCGCGGCTGGCCGCATTCGACGGGCTGTCCCGGGTAATCCAGGTAGGCAGCTTTTCCAAGACGCTGTCCGCGTCGGTGCGCTGCGGGTACATCGCCGCGCGCCGCGACTGGATCGAAGGCCTGGCCGACCTGAAGATCGCCACCAGCTTCGGCGGCGGGCGCCTGGCCGCCGACATCCTGCACGCCGCACTGACCGACAGCGGCTATCGGCGCCATCTGGAGAACGTACGCGTACGGCTGACCGCGGCACGTGAACTCACGCTGGCGCGGCTGGCGCCCCTGGGCATCACGCCATGGACGGTACCGCAGGCCGGCATGCTGCTGTGGTGCCACCTGCCCGACGGCATGGATGCCGCCAGCATCGCCCGCCGCTGTCTTGGCGAGGGCGTGATGCTGGCACCCGGCAATGCCTTCAGCCCATCGTTGCGCGCAGCCGGCTTCCTGCGCTTCAACGCCGCGCAGGCGCAGGATGCACGGGTATTCGAGGTGCTCGCGAAGGCGATGACCGCCTCACACGCGGATGCCGACTAACGAGTCTGACGCTGCGCGTCGGGTGCCGCCATCGGCGCCTTCTCCCCACCGAGCACTCCCTGCGTGTCCACGATATACACCCCCGAGACCTGCCCCAGCCAACCATCGAACCAGGGCTTGTGCGAAGCGCCGACGATGGAGAGCACGCGGGAGCCGGGGTGGTCACGCACGACCTCGAGAATGTTGGCGACCATGCGCAGGTTGCGGATCTCCCAGCCCTGCACCCAGATCTGCGGGTAGTGCTGCGGTGACACGGCCGCCAGCGTTGGGCGCACGTTGGACTCGGCGAGCACCTGCAGCGCGGCAGGATCGTTGACGCTGCGATACAGCGAGAGCAGGTCGTTGGACGCGATGAAGGCCGCTTCGCGTTCCGTCATGGCATCGAACGTGGGGCCATATCCGCTCCACGCCTGCTGGAGCGCTGCGCTGAACGCCTTGCGGTCGGCGATCCTGTGATTGTCACCGGTATGGTCGTCCACCGCGTAAACGCGCTGCAGGCCGAGTCGCGCGGCCAGGACGGCGGCGATCTGGTAGCTCTCGTTCTTGCGCGTTTCGATCTGCCTGAGCAGCTCGACCAGGGTGCCGTCCAGGCCATCGCCCGCCCGTCGCTCGGCCACGGGCAGCTGCAGCCACTGCACGTAGGCAGATGCCCGTTCGCCGGCAGCAAGGAACAGCGCGGCCAGTTGGCGACGCTGCGCGGGCGTGGGCGATGCCGGCCAGGTGGCGAGCGTCGTGTTGCCCTGCACGATCGCGGCGGGCACCTCCCGTCCCGTGGCCGTCTTCGCGGCCTCCGTGCTGGCGCAGTAGTCATCGCCGTAGGCCGCGGAATGGCGCTTGGCGAGGTCGCACTGCTCCCCGTTGATGGCTTCGATGGTGATGTAGCCGGGCTTGAAGGCGGCCAACCTGTCCATCAGCGGGTCAAGTGCCTTGGGGTCGAAGGTCTCATGCTCGCTGAGGTGGACGCTGCCCAGCACGAGGACCTCGGTGCGTGGGCCGACCATGTCCTTGTCCAGGTTCGCCAGGTCGATCTGCGCTTGGGCGCAGACCGGGATCAGGGCCATCACGCAGGCCGACAACACGCGTTGCTTCATGCATCACCTCAAGAGGGGTCCGTGGCCGCCTTTCTAGCAGGCTGATGCAGGTCGGGCCACGTGCCGGATGGCACGGGGCCGACGGCAGTCTCCATGGTGGCACCGCCAAGTGCGCTCTCTATTCCTTGAGCACGTTCTCTGCATCCACGATATCCACGCCCGACATCTGGGCCAGCCACCCATCGAACCAAGGCTTGTGCGAGGCACCGACGATGGAAAGCACGCGGGCGCCGGGGTGCAGGCGAACCACATCCAGCACGTTGGCGACCATGCGCAGATTGCGGATCTCCCACCCTTGCACCCACATCTGCGGATAGTGCTGCACGGACACCGCGGCCAGAGCCGGGCGCACGTTGGACTCGGCCATCACCGCCTGCGTCCGCGGCGCATTGGTGAGGCGGTACAGCGAGAGCATGTCCTTGGCGGTGACGAGGCGCTTCTGCTCGTCAATGACCGGCTGCAGTTGGGACCGATCTTGGCTCCATGCATCCTGCACCGCCTTTCCGAAGGCCTCGCGATCGGGAATCTGGTGCCTCCCGCCGGTGTAGTCATCGACCGGGTACACGCGCTGGTGCCCCAGTCGCGCCGCCAGGCGAGCGGCAATCTGATAGTCCTCGTTGTTGCGCGTACCGAACTGCTCCAGCATCTCGACCAGGGTCCCATCCAATCCATCGCCGGCGTGCTGTTCGGCCTGGGGCAGCTGCAACCACTGCACGTAGGCCGATGCCCGCTCACCGGCGGCCAGGAACACGGCGGCCAGCCTGCGACGCTGCGCAGGTGTGGGCGCCGCTGGCCACACCTTCAATTGCGTGTTGATTTCAACGATTGCGGAAGGTACATCGAGGCCGGTGGCCATCTTCGCTTTCTCCGTGCTCGCACAGAAATCCTTGCCGTAGACCGACGGGTGACGCATCGCCAGATCGCACTGCTCGCCACTGAGTGCTTCGATCGTAATGAACGCCGGTTTGAACGCGGCAAGCCTGTCCAATACGGGATCAAGCGATGTGCGGTCGAAATCCTTGTACTCGCTCAGGTGCACGCTGCCGAGAACGAGAATCTCCATGCGTGGGCCGACCATGTCCTTGTCCAGCGCGGCAAGGTCCACAGCCGCATAGGTGACCGCAGGGAGCAGCGTTGCCAGGCAGCCGCACAACCGTGAGTAGCGTCGGTTCATCATCCATGACCTGAGAGGTGGTTGACGGCTGTTTTAGCAAGCCGCGGGGCCAGCGACACCTGCCGAATGACACGGGGACCAAAGGCGCCGTGGGGGGAGCCTGCGAAAGAAGTCCCCCAACAGCTGACGAGCACCCCCTGGCGGTTCAGAATGGCCGGCTCCCCGCGTGTTGCGGGTGTCTCAAGGGATGTGGCATGGCGACAAGGAACACCAAGGTCGAGTGGATCAAGGGGGTGATGCTGCTCATCTTCTTTGCCATGCTGTTCGGTATTCCCAACAGCTCGCCATGGTTCGGGCTGGTGTTCGTCTACCTGATGGCCGCCGGGTTGTTCATCGTGGGCAGCATGCTGTGGATTGCGTTGCGCAGCCGACGCGCAGCGCTGGCAGTGAGCCGCACGCCACCCAAGCGCGCCCTTCATACCCGCGAGGTGAAGGCACTGGAGTGGTTCGGCCAACCCGAGCGGATCGTCTGGCGCATGCCGCGCGGCAAGGTGATCGATCTTGAAAAAGCGGCGCAGGCCGCAGGCAACCGGCCGGTGGTGCGCACACTTCGCGGGCCGTACCGGGAAATGGTGCGTGCCCGGCATCACGAGCGGCATGCGTTCATCGGGGAGGTCGAAGTGCTCATGCTGCCCGGCGCCGACCACTCGCTGCGCGAGAACAATGAGGCGGACGTGTTGCTGTGCGGAACGTTCGCGGTGGTGCTTGCGTTGAATGGCGCCTGGCGGATCGACCAGGCGCCGTCGTTGCTGCGATGACGCGCGCGCACCGCGTTGTCGCTCAATCAGTAGCGCGGCTTGATCGGCTCACTGGCATCCAGGTAGCCCGCCGCGACTGCCTTCTCGCAGGCGATATAGCCTGCATTGACGACACGCCCCTGCGCGTTGAAGGCCACATAGTAGGGCGAGCTGTTGCCGCGGTTGCGCAGGAGGTAGTTGTAGCAGACGCCGTTGATGCCGGGCAGCACCATCGCGTCCAGCGGCCGGCCCGCAGCGCTCAGGACCGACTCGCGCGTCGCCCCCTGCTGCAGCGAACTCATCACGACCGGATTGCCGCGGTCATATTGAAGGACGCTGGGCATGCATCCGGACAGCGCTGTGGAGACACCACACGCCAGCAGGATCGCCTTGGTCATGGGGGCGGCGCTCACTGCCGGCGCGCACGTGCTGCCGCCGCGTTGGCGTCGCGGATGCGCTGGTTGCGCGCCTGTTTATCGTAGTCATCCTTTGCCTGCATCACGCCACCGGCGGCCTGGATCCAGCTGCTGGTCGTACAACCGGACACAAGCACTGTCACGGCAAGCGCTGCCGGGATAATGAGAAACTTCATGATTCAACCTCTCTGAAAGCCAATCGACACGTGGCCGATGGAAAACTGCGCTGCATTACCGCCACGCGCACATGAAGCGATGCGCAAAACCACATCGCGAAATCGGCCAAGCCACTAGTGGCGCCGTCAAACGGGGCGGAACGATAGTTGACGCGCACTTAACAAAAACGAAATGCGCTGCATTATTTTTTTTGTATATTCCTATTATTTTTCGAGCGCGGAAGCCATCAACGCACTTTTCCCGGCCGAATCTGATGTGATTCGCAGGACGTGTGATCGAAGTTTCTTTTGAAACTTTCGGTGACGCCACTCATCGCCCCGATTGACCCGCCGCAATCCATGGGGGTGTGGTTAGGAACGTACAAACAGCATCGGCGAGGTAATCGAACAGCTCGGTTGCGACACTCACGCTGTCCGATCAGCTTTCACAGCTTACGATTCGGGACGGCCGACGCTCTGGCATTGGTCGACGACGAGAGACTCAAGAGACGGCAGCGTGGGGCTCCGCTGGCGGCCAAATTGGCCGCCAACTCAGCTGGACGCGCCCAGCGGTTCAACCGGGCGAGCATCCTCACGACCTTCGGTCGAGGCTGTAAAGATTGACGGGCATTGACGACGTCAACGCGCAGACGAGGCATGCTTTGGTGTCGGCGTACACGCGGCACAACGGTCGGACGTCATGCCGCCCGGGCCGAAGTTGGAAGGTGTCGATAGCCGGGTCACGTCACATACCAGGTCTACCCGGATGGTCGTCTCTGGGTGGATGCGCCACCAGGATCAGGCTTGCACGCTGTCAGTTCTCGGCGTCAATCTCTGCGAGATCGTCGACGTCTCCGCGCGGCTCGGCAGCACATCCGCTGCTGCGGCCGCGCCGCCTGCTGCATTGGTGGGCCCACCAGGATTCGAACCTGGAACCAAAGGATTATGAGTCCTCTGCTCTAACCGTTGAGCTATAGGCCCTTGCGGCCGCACAGTGTAGTGGAGGCCCGCAGGCGCTTTCCACTGCAATCCTCACATCAGCCGAAGCGCCGCCCCATCTCCTCCACCCGACGCGCGTTCTCCACCGCCAGCTCACGCAGCACGCTCGAGCGCAGCAGCGCCGAACCCGCCACACGTTGCCAGTAGTCCACCGCCAGCGGCGCTGCCCAGTGCAGGTGCGCGAGCTGGCCGCTGCGCTCCGGCGCGATGGAGGCGAGCGGGGTAGCCACACGCAGCACCCCTGTGCGCGAGGGTGCCAATGACATCGGCAACATGTCATAGGCGGGCGCCAACGGCAGCGGGCCGCGATCAACCAGGTGGAAACCCAGATTGCCCTGATGCATATCGCTGTTGCCGATCAGCCGGCCGAACGCGTGCAGCCTTCCCATCGCGGCCTGCGCGTCGCGATCGACCCAGCCCTGCATCAGCAGCGCGTCGGCAGCGGTTCCCCAATCCGCGGTCACGTCACCGACGAAGGCCGAGGACAGCGCCAGCAGCGAGACGAAGCCGCGACGGCCAAGCACGTCGGCGGTGCGGTCGAAGCGCTGTACCTCCAGGAACGTATGCGTGTCGGTCTGCAGGATCTCGGACGCTGCTGCGGGCGCGCCCGCGTCGCGCAGGCACTGCAGGGCCAGGTGCTCGCAGACCAGCAGGTCCGCCCAACGTTCGGCGGCCTCGCCTGCGGTGGGCTGCGCGAACTTCACCAGCGCCGCATAGCGCCCTCCCTCATGCTCCACCGTGGCAGTGAACTTCGGTTGCTCGCCACCCGGCGACGATCCGATGTCTTCGCCTTCCAGTGCCGCTGCGGCGCGCTCAGGATAACGACGTGCGCGCTGCCCGGCCAGGACGTGATCGCCAGGCGCATCGAGCGCGCGCAACGCCATCTGCACGGCATCGCCACCCAGCAGGAGGTCACCGATCTCGGTGCCGCCTGCCCGTACCAGCGCCTGCAGGGTGTCACCCAATTGCCAGCGATTGAGGTCGTCGGGGACGCCCAGGTCACGCCCGCGACGATGCGCGAACGTACGCCCGAGGAAGCCCTGTGGGCGCAGGTCGTCCAGATACCACGGCAGCCCCGGGAAGTGGCCTTCGACGGTCTCGTCGGGCGAACGGGTCAGATTGGGGCGTGCGGCGGTGGTCGAGACGTGGAAGGTCTCGCCCGTGAGTGCCACGACCGCGCCCAGTTCTTCAAGGGTGGCATCCGGGCGCAACCGGAACAGCGGCCACTCGCTGCCCGCGGCGGTCTGCTGGCGGACCGCATAGGCCGTGGCGCGGGTGCGGCCCAGTCGCACCACGCGGTCCCCGGCCTCGGCGACAAGACGACTCAACGTTGTCCGGGTAATCCCCAGGCGATCGACGAGATCGGCAGCTGATACGACCTCGCCGGCAGGCAGGTTGTCGAACAGCGTCTGGAGCTGGACGGTACGGGGACGGGCCATGGCCTAAGTTTCGGGACGAATTAAGTTACGAACCTATACGCCAATCTTCGGCGACCCGCAACCTCATGAAGACGCTAAGCCACTGATTAAAATAATATCGTCTCGGCCACAGCAAAAGCACAGCAGCAATTAAGTTACGAAACAAGCAACGAAATTAACAGAAACAACCTAGCGATCCCCCACCCCCTCGAACAACCGCTCCATCCGCTGCGCCGCCGCCCGGCTCGAGTACACGCCACCCGGGCTGGCCCCGCCGATCGCGCACTGCCCGTTATCGGTAAGCACCAGCTTCGACCCCTGCAACGAGGCCCGCACTGCGCAGGGTTCCTCGCCCAGGAACAGCTCATCGCCCATCGGTTCGGCGCTGCCGATCAGCGTACCCTTGCCTTTGGCGCCCGCTGGCAGCATGCGCAGATGCAGCGTGTCGCCCTCGGCCTGGATCTCCAGCGCGCGCCCGGCGCTGCCGTCCCACTGCCCCAGCCAGCTGCTGAAGTCGGTCTCGGCCATGTGGCCGGTCTTCATGACACGCTGTTCCGGCGCCCAGCCCACCACCGCTTTGCCGGGTGGCAGAACCTGCACGCAGTAGTAGTCGTTCCAGCGGCTGCCGATCACCAGGCTGCTGCCCGGTTCGATCTCATCGCCGCTGCGGCAGCCGTCCTGCGGCGTGTCCAGGCAGCCGGCGCGCTCACCCACCAGGGCCAGGTTGCCGGCATCCACGACGCGGCCGACCGTGAGGTCGGGCTGGGTCTGGAAGAAATCAGCTGCGTTGCAGGCAGGCTGCCGAGGCTCCGCGGCCAGCGCGGCGAAGGGACACAGGGCAAGGACAAGCAAGCCTTTTTTCATCGTCATTCCATTGATCCACAGGTGTAAAGCGACGCGCATCCTACCGCATCCGCATTGCTGCCCGCTGCACACGCGGCGGCACCTGCCGCCCCAAAAAACAAACCCCGCTTGCGCGGGGTCTGTCGGGTTTCAACGCGGTGCGCTGGAATCGATCAATCGATATCCAGGAAGCTGCGCAGCTGCTCGGACCGGCTCGGGTGACGCAGCTTGCGCAGCGCCTTGGCTTCGATCTGGCGGATGCGCTCGCGGGTGACGTCGAACTGCTTGCCGACTTCCTCGAGGGTGTGGTCGGTGTTCATGTCGATGCCGAAGCGCATGCGCAGCACCTTGGCTTCCCTCGGGGTGAGGCCGGCCAGCACGTCGCGCACGGTTTCAGACAAGTTGATGTTGGTGGTGTTCTCGATCGGGGACTCCACGTTGGTGTCCTCGATGAAGTCGCCCAGATGGGAATCCTCGTCGTCGCCGATCGGGGTTTCCATCGAAATCGGCTCCTTGGCGATCTTCATCACCTTGCGGATCTTGTCTTCCGGCATGTCCATTTCCTTGGCCAGCTCCTCCGGCGTGGCCTCGCGGCCGTACTGCTGGAGCATCTGGCGGGAAATGCGGTTCAACTTGTTGATCGTTTCGATCATGTGCACCGGAATACGGATGGTGCGCGCCTGATCGGCGATCGAACGGGTGATGGCCTGGCGGATCCACCAGGTCGCATACGTGGAGAACTTGTAACCACGGCGGTATTCGAACTTGTCCACGGCCTTCATCAGGCCGATGTTGCCTTCCTGGATCAGATCGAGGAACTGCAGGCCGCGGTTGGTGTACTTCTTGGCGATCGAGATGACCAGGCGCAGGTTGGCTTCGACCATTTCCTTCTTGGCCTTGCGCGCACGCGCTTCACCGTAGGCCATGGCGCGGCTGATTTCCTTCAGCTCGTCCAGTTCCAGCCAGGTGGTCTTCTCGATGTCGATCGTCGCCTGCTGTTCGGCGATGATCTGATCCTTCACGTCACGCAGGGCCGAGGACCACTTCTGCTTGCGCTTCAGTGCGTCTTCCACCCACTCCAGGTTGGTCTGGTTGCCTTCCCACGAGCGGATGAAGTCCTTGCGCGGCATGCGCGCGGTCACGGTCGCCAGGTTCAGCACGCGGCGTTCGTGGGACTTGATCGAGGCCATGACGTCGCGCAGCTGCTTGACCAGCACATCGGTCAGCGGCAACGGCAGCTTCAGGGTCACGAACACGGCGGCCATGTCGTCGCGCAGCTTGGCCAGCGGCTTGCGGTCGCCCTTGGCAGCGGCCTTCTTGAACGCGGTGTACGCATCGCTCAGGGCCTGCATGCGGCGTGCGACTTCTTCTGGATCCGGACCGGTCGGGCCGGCTTCTTCCTCGACGTCGTCGCCGTCGTCGTCTTCATCGGCGTCGTCGTCCGCGTCTTCGCTGGTGTCTTCAGCCACGGCCGGGGCCGGGACTTCCTCCACCAGGTCGTTGAAGCCGACGATCACTTCGGCCAGGCGCTTCTTGCCTTCCTTGTGCGCGTCGTAGTCGGCCAGCAGCGATTCCACCGATACCGGGAAGGTACCGAGTGCGGCCTGGACCTGGCCCAGACCTTCTTCGATGCGCTTGGCGATGGCGATTTCGCCTTCGCGGGTCAGCAGCTCGACGGTACCCATTTCGCGCATGTACATGCGCACCGGGTCGGTAGTGCGGCCACCTTCGGTGTCGAGCGCGCTCAGCGCGGCGGCAGCTTCTTCGGCCGCGGTGTCATCGACTTCGCGGTTGCCGGTGTTGCCATCGTTGAGCAACAGCGTTTCTGCATCGGGAGCAACTTCATGGACATCAATGCCCATGCCGTTGATCATGCCGATGATATCTTCGATCTGCTCCGGGTCGACGATGTCGTCGGGCAGATGGTCATTGACTTCGGCGTAGGTCAGGTAGCCCTGTTCCAGGCCCTTGCTGATCAGAAGCTTGATGTCGTTTTGCTGGGCAGGACGTTCGTTGGCCATGTAGTGCTCGCGCCACCGGCTGGGAGAGGGAATAGAACCTAGCATTATACCAGCCCGGCGCCCCGCGTTCCCGGGCGGTGGTCCCGGGGGCTAGGGTCTGAGCAGGAAGGTCACGGGACCATCGTTGACCAGGCTGACAACCATATGGGCACCAAACTGGCCGGTTTCCACCCCCGGGGAGTGTTTTTGTCTGCAGATCTCGACCAGTCGGTTGAATCCGCGTTCAGCCTCCGCCGGCGATGCGGCGGTACTGAAGCCCGGCCGCATCCCGCTGGATGTATCGGCCGCCAGGGTGAATTGGCTGACCAGCAGCAATCCGCCGCCGGTATCGCGCAGAGACCGGTTCATTTTTCCGGTCTCATCGCCAAAGACACGGTAACCCAGCAGGCGACCGGCCATCCGGATGATCTGGGCCTCGGTATCGCCCGGCTCCATGCCCACCAGGGCCAGCAGGCCGGGCCCGATCTGGCCGACCACGGCCTGCTCGACACGGACGCTGGCTTCGCTGACGCGCTGGATCAGGACACGCATGGACAGGGCTCCGCTAACTGAAGGCGGCCTACCTTAACGCGCCCGCGCGCCGACAGGCTGGCCGCCAGCGGCTAGACTTTGCGGTGATGAAACCGCATACCACTGCCCGCCTGGCCTATCGCGCCGCTGCCCTGTTCACCCGTCTGCCCTGGTCCTGGCTGCATGCCTTCGCCAATGGGCTGGCCTGGCTGTGGATCCGTCTCAATGCCCGTGAGAGCCGCGTGACCCGTCGCAATCTCGAACTGGCCTACCCCGAGCTGAGCGACGCCGAGCGCGCAGTGCTGCACCGGAACGTGCTGCGCTCCACCGCACTGCAGGCGATCGAGACCCTGCGCCTGTGGACCCAGCCGCGCGAGCGCAACCTGGCCCGCCTGACCGAGCGCCACGGCGAAGCCCTGTACGACGCGGCGCTGGCCGCCGGCAAGGGCGTGATCGTGGCCGCCCCGCATTACGGCAACTGGGAGCTGCTCAACCAGTGGCTGGCCTCCCGCGGTCCGATCGCGATCGTTTACAAGGCCCCGGATGAAGCGGTGGGCGATGCCTTCCTGCAGCTGGTCCGCGGCGGCGACAACGTCCAGCAGGTCCGGGCCGAGGGCCCGGCCGTGCGCCAGCTGTTCAAGGTGCTCAAGGACGGCGGCGCGACCGGCATCCTGCCCGACCAGCAGCCCAAGGCCGGCGACGGGGTGTTCGCGCCGTTCTTCGGGGTGGAGGCACTGACCATGACCCTGGTCAACCGGCTGGCCGAGCGCACCGGCGCGACGGTGCTGTACGGCTGGTGCGAACGCATCGGCCCGGGCATGGACTTCGCGCTGCACATCGAGCCCACCCCGCCCGCCGTGGCCGATCCGGACCCGCGCACCGCCGCCACCGCCCTCAACGCCGGGATCGAACGCATCGCCCGGCGCGATCCGGCGCAGTACCAGTGGACCTACAAGCGCTATACGCTGCGCCCACCGGAGAGCGGCGAGGACGATCCCTATGCCACCGAGGACCATCCGCACTGACTGCGACGCAGCGTCGCGCCCCTGGTGCGATTGAATCGCCGCGATCCGTCCCCACTGTGGAAACCACGATGTCCCCCACGGCCCCTGTCATGTCTCCTGCTTCTTCCCTGTTCGGCGATCCGGCCGCGATCCGCTGCGAGCGCGCGGTGGCCGAACTGCGTGCCGGCCGCCCGGTGGTGATCGACGATGGTCACGGCCAGCGCCTGGCCTTCATCGCGCTGGACAGCAGCACCCGCACCAGCTTCAGCGCCTTCGCCGCTGCCGCGGAACATCGCCACTACCTGTTCCTCACCGCCACCCGCGCGCGCGTGCTCGGGGTGAGTGCCGAACGTGGCGCGCGCGTGCCGCTGGCCGGGATCGACTTCGATGCCCTGCCCTCGCTCAGCTACCTGCGCGATCCCGGCGCGATGCCGCCGGGCTGGACCGGCGGGGAAGCACTCGACGATGGTGCCGTGGAAATCGCCCGCCTCGGCCTGCTGCTGCCGGCGATGGTCGGCGTGCTGTTGACCCCTGATGATCGCCGTTTCGACGACTGCGCCCAGGTCTCGCTGTGCGACCTGAGCCAGGGCGCCGAGCAGGCCGCGCACGCCTATGAACTGGTGGCCCGCTCGCCGGTCCCGTTGCGCGAGGTCGGCATGACCGAATTCGCGGTGTTCCGCGGTGGCGTGGCCCAGCGCGACCAGGTCGCGATCATCGTCGGCACGCCGGACCTGTCCGCCGTGGTGCCGGTGCGCGTGCACTCCTCCTGCCTGACCGGCGATCTGTTCGGCTCGCTCAAGTGCGACTGTGGCGACCAGCTGCGGCGTGGCCTGCGCAAACTCAAGGAGCTCGGCGGCGGCGTGCTGCTGTACCTGGACCAGGAAGGCCGTGGCACCGGCATCGCGGCGAAGATGCGCGCCTACGGTTATCAGCACGATGGCCTGGATACGATCGACGCCGATGCCCAGCTCGGCTTCGGTGCCGACGAGCGCCGTTACGGCAGTGCCGTGGCGATGCTGCAGGGCCTGGGCGTGACCCGCGTGCAACTGCTCAGCAACAACCCGACCAAGGCCCAGCGCCTGCGCAATGCCGGCATCGATGTGGTCGACTGCGTGCCGGTCACCGGCGACATCACCGCCGAAAACGAGCAGTACCTGCGTACCAAGGCCGAACGTGCCGGCCACCTGCTCGATGTCGATGCACTGATCCAGGCCGCGCAATAGCCCACGGCAACCTGCTACCGTCTGCGCCACGGGCGGTTGCACCTGCACGCATGCGCCCGGCCTGTTTCCAGCCGAGCGCCCTGCCTTGTCCGATCTCCTCGACACTCCCGTGCCGCCGCCGTTGCCGCCGTTGCCGGCCGCCGCCCCCGACTGGCAACCGCTGCCCGTGCGTTCGGCCTGGCTGGCCGCCTTCGGCGGCGCGATCGCCGGCGCATTGATGATCGGCGGCGTGCTCGGCGCGCTGTGGGTGGTCTTCGATCTGCCGGGGCGCTGGTGGGGTGCGGCCGGCATGGTGGTGCTGGGCGCGCTGTTCGGTGCGGCGCTCGCCTTCCGCCGGCAGCGCCGCACCTATTGGCGGCTTGATGCCCAGGGCCTGGGGCTGCGGCGTGACCTGCTGTGGCAGAACGAAACCCGGGTGCCGACCTCGCGCGTGCAGCATCTGGATCTGCGCCGGGGCCCGATCGAACGCAGCGCCGGCTTGAGCACGCTGGTGGTGCATACCGCCGGCAGCCGCTTCAGTGCGGTCACCCTCAGCGGGCTGGACAGCGCCGATGCCGAGCGCCTGCGCGACACTCTCGCGCACCAGCTGGACCAGGACGACGACGCCCTGTGAGTACGCCGCCGCCGCTTGATGTCGCGCCGGAGCAGCGGCTGCACCCGTGGTCGTGGCTGTTCGTGCTGCTGATGCAGTTGCGCCAGGGCCTGGTCCCGCTGATCGCACTGGTGGTGTTCGGCCAGCGCGGCGACCGCGATGAACTGTGGCTGTCACTCGGCCCGGTGATCGCGGTAATGGTGCTGGTCGCGTACTCGGTACTGCAGTACCTCACCTATCGCTACCGGATCGGCACGACGGCGATCACGGTGCGCAGTGGTGTCTTCGCGCGCAATCGCCGCGAGATTCCCTTCGCCCGCATCCACAACGTGGTGGTCCACCAGAACCCCCTGCATCGCCTGTTCGGTGTGGCCGAGCTGAAGCTGGAATCGGCCGGTGGCAATCGCCCCGAAGCGGAAATGCGGGTGCTCAAGCTCGACCAGGCCCTCGCGCTGGAGCGGCTGGTGCGCCAGCGCGGCCAGGCCGCCCCGGTCACGGCCGAAGGTGAGGCGACCATCGCCGAGCCTGCCGAGGACGTACTGCTCGCACTGAGCTCCGCCGAGGTGGTCCGTATCGGCCTGCTCTCCAACCGCGGCTGGGTCGTGGTGGTGGCGGTGGTGGGTGCGATGCTGCAACTGTTCCCGCGTGGCAGCGTCTCCGATGTGATCGAAGCCGGTGGTCGCCAGGCCTTCGGCTATGCCAGCCACCTGCATCCCGGCATCTGGCTGTGGACGATCGCCGCGGTGATCGCCGTGGCCGGTTTCTGGGTGCTGCTGCGGGTACTCTCGGTGGTGCTCGCGCTGCTGCGTTACTACGGCTTCCGGCTCAGTGAGCACGAGCGTCGGCTGACCGTGGCCAGCGGCTTGCTGACCCGCATGCGCACCAGCGTGGCGCGCCGCCGGATCCAGGCGTGGACGTTGCGCGAGAGCGCCCTGCAGCGCTGGTTCCAGCGCCGGCAACTGCGGATCGATATCGCTGCCGGCAATCCCGGCGAAGGCGAGCGGCGTGACCTGCGCGAGCTGGCGCCGCTGGCGACGCCGGCCGTGTGCGATGGGCTGGTCCAGCATCTGCTGCCGCACCTGCAGTGGCCGCCGACGCGCTGGCAGCCGGTTCAGATGCGCGGCTGGTGGCGACTGTGCCTGGGCGCGCTGTGCTTCGTTCCGCTGCTGAGCGCAGGCGCGATCTGGTACGGCGGCCCGTGGGGCGCGGTGTTGCTGCTGTGGTTGCCGTGGTCGGCATTCCGCGCGCATCGGCAGATGGCCCGCATCGGCTATCACCTGGATGACGACTACGTAGCCGTGCGTGGCGGCTGGTGGCAGCGCTGGTGGCGCTTTGCCGAGCTGGACAAGCTGCAGGCACTGCGCCTGACGCGCTCGCCGCTGGATCGCCGGCTGGGCACGGCCAGCGTGTGGCTGGATACCGCTGGCGCAGGCATGGGCACGCCGCTGGTGCTGCAGTACCTGCCGGAAGCCGACGCACGCGCGGTGTATGAGCAGCTCGGCCGGGCGTTGGCCAAGCGCCGCCTGCGCTGGTAAAAGAGCAGCCATGCATGGCGTGAACCTGCCGGATGAGCGGCGTCCACGCAGGGGGTGAATCCCGGTGGCGCCGGCCGCTGGCCGGCTTCCCGCAACCCGGCCGGCATCGCGAAGGGCGCTTCAGCGTTTGGCCGGCCCCCAATACCCGAGATCCTTGCGGATCTGCAGACCGCGCGTCCACGCGCCGAACGGTTTGCGCTTGAGCGTGCCGAGTTCACCGGACAGGAAATCCTCGGTCGCGGCGATCACCCGCTCGGAGGAATACCCATCGCGGAACGGGTGGATGGTATCGGCGTAGCGCCGGATCTCGGCCATCAACGCCGGGGCGGGATTCAACGCTTGGGCCAGCATCGCCGGCAGCTGCGTGGCATCGTCGAAATCGATCATGTGCGGCTGCGGCACCCGGTTGCGGAAGGTCACCACCGGTTTGTGCTGCACGATGAACTCGGACACGATCGAGGAGGTGTCCGAGACCAGCACATCGGCGGCACGCTGCGCGGCCATCACCTGTTCCGGTTCGATGAAGCGCGCATGCGGGCCGGCCAGCGCGCGGTAGCGATCGAACAGTTCCGGCGCGCACTTGGGATGCAGGGTGAGCAGCCAGTAGTGATCGCCACGGGCGATGTCGGCGGCGATCTGGTCGTACAGGTGTGGCGCCGCGCTCAACCGCTCGGTGAAGGTCGAGCCAAACAGGATCACCGGGCGGCCTTGTGCCGGCACGCGCAATCCTGCGCTCAGGCCGCCGTCATCGCGGAACAGCGGGTCCAGTTTCGGCCAACCGGTCTCGGCCACGGCGAAGTGGCCCTCGCGCGCGGCCAGCTCGCGGAACGGGGTGGTGGTGGCCGGCCCCTGGGTGCAGTAAAGATCGAACAGGCCGCGCACCCGGAAGTGGCCGCGGGCACTGTCACGCTTCTGCACGTTGAAGCCGTGGAAGACCTGCACCTTGGCCCCGGCAATGAACGGCGGCACCCAGTTGGCCGCGCTGAACACCGCGCGCGGGCGCAGGGTCAGGGCCTCTTTCAGGCCGACGTTGGGCACGCGGGGCAGCGACGCACCGGCGGCGCCATCGGCGAACCAGGCCGACACCGATTGACCGGATGCGTGCAACGCCTGCGCCAGAGGGGCGAGAATGGGCAGCGCATAACGCTCCGTCGCAAACAGCAGGTACTCGGCCATCATGTCCTCCTCGACCGCTCCCACTGAACGGCCTCGCATTTCGGCCTGCATTATCGCGTTCAATGAAGCCGACCGCATCGGCGATTGTCTGGCCTCGCTGGCCTTCTGCGACGAGATCGTGGTGGTGGACTCGCACTCCACCGATGCCACCGTGGCGATCGCGACGGCGGCCGGGGCCCGCGTGCTGCAACGCCGGTTCGATGGTTTCCGCAGCCAGAAGGCGTTCTGCGTCGAGCAGGCCGCGCATGACTGGGTGCTGTGCCTGGACGCCGACGAGCGCATCAGCGCCCCCCTGCGCGAGGCGATCCTGGCCGCCCAGGCCAACGGCTTCGCCGGCCACCACGGCTACCGGTTCGCGCGGCTGTCCGCGTATTTCGGCAAGTTCCTCAAGCATGGCAATGCTTACCCGGACCGGGTCCTGCGCCTGTTCGACCGCCGCCATGGCGGCTGGCGCGGCAAGCGCGAGATCCATGAGGCCGCCAGCGTGGATGGTGCGGTGGGCACCCTGCGCGGCGATCTGATCCATTACCCCTACCGCTCGCTGGAACAGCAGTTGCTCAAGACCCAGCGCTATGCGCGGATGATGGCCGAGCACGAGTTCGCGCGGGGCAAGCGCGCCACCCTGCCCAAGCTGATCCTGGCCCCGGCGTGGCGGTTCTGGCGCGGGCTGCTGCTGCGCGGCGGCTTCCGCGACGGCTGGCACGGCCTGGTCTACGCCTACGTGCGCGCCAACTACGTGCGCCAGAAGACCATCATGCTGTGGATGCTGCAGAACGGGCAGCCGGTGACCGATCCACCGCGGGATCAGCCCGGCGCCTGACTCCGGGCCCGCGCCAGCGCCAGGCGCCGCGTGTGACCCTGGACGATCGACAGCCCGGCCAGCAGGCCGACGATGGTGACGTAGAAGCTGGCCGTGATCTGGTGCGCGAACATCGACTGGGTGATCCCGCACAGCACGTAGGTCACCACCACCATGATCCCGGCGGCGGCCGGACCGCGGAAGGTCTGCTCGCCGCTGCGCCGGTGCAGCCCGGTGAATACCCACAGCGGCACGCCGTAGATGGCCAGCAGCAACAGCAGGCCGGGGGCGCCTTGGGTCGCGGCCCACTCGGCCAGATCGTTGTGCGCGTGGCCCAGGTGGCAACGCTGCTCGCTGGGATCATCCCGGCACACCGGCAGGCGCTGCATGGCGCTGTCAAAGTGACCAATGCCCACCCCGGTGAGGGGATGATCGAGGAAGGTTTCGTAGGCCACCTGCAGCCGCTCCACGCGCGCACCGGCAGACGAGTCGCTGTCACCGCGCTCCATGCGCACCACGTCGTGCTTGAGCTCGGTCAGGCGGACCTGCTCGCGCAGGCTCGGGATGGTGAGGGTCAAGGTGCCGGCGATCGCCACCAGCGCCAGCAGCACGCCCAGGCGCGCGCGGCCGGTGCGCCAGCGCAGGCTCATCGCCATCACTACCAGCAGCGCCAGCAGCGCCAGCCAGACCCCGCGGCTGCCGCTGAGCACGATGGTCACACAGCCGGCCACCATGCCCACGATCACCCAGGTCCAGCGCTGGTGCGGCCGGCAGAACACCAGCAGCACCATCAGCACCAGCACGATGTCGGCCAGCACGATCGCATTGGTACTCAGGTCGGCGCGTGGCGCGCCGCCGGCCACCTGCAGGATCGACAGCACCATGGTGCCGAGCAGGCCGGCCAGCGCCCCGCCCCACAGCCAGCGAATGTCCGGCCGCAGGGCACACACCCACAGGGCGATCCACGGGATCACCACGAACCGGGAGCGGTTGTCGATGTCGCGCAGTCCCTGTTCGAACAGATAGATCGAGAGCAGGGCAAAGGCAATCGCGGCCACCACCAGCCAGGTCAGGGCCTTCACCGGCCGCCCGGCCAGCCCGCGCGCGCGCCACAGGTAATCCGGCGCCAGCAGCGTGCTCAGCAGCAACAGGATGCCGTACGGCAGCAGGTTCTGCGGCAGGGTCAGCACCAGCGCGGGCATGCAGAACAGGCCCACGGTGGCGATCCAATGCGCCACGCCGGCACGCCCCTGCAGCGGCGGCAGGGAAACGGGGGTGGCCGGCTCGGATGCTGCGGAGAACGTCATTGCCAACCTCGATTGCCACACGCAGGCACACACGCCCGTGATTGCACAGGACGCGACCGGCGCCCACGGAGCTGCGGCACCTGCCCGACCAGGCCGCCAGCATTACAGAATTCACTCATCGCCGTCGATCCGGTGCAGCGCGCGTTCGCGCTCCTGTTCTTCGGCGCTGGCCACGCAGGCACCGTGGATATCACCGGGCCTGACCAACCACCAACGGCGGCGGTTGGCGACCCCGGCCAGCTCCGCGGTGGTGCGGTCCACACACGCCAGCAGCGCGTCTTCCTGCACCAGCAACCAGCGCTGCTGCGGCTGTTCCGCCTGCCAGGCCACACCATCTTTGAGCTGCCGATCCCAGCGGCGATTGAAACCAAACGTGGCGGCCTCACGGTCGGCCATCAGCAGGTTCTGCTCTTTCCAGGCGACCAGACCGAGTTCCGCCTCCGGGCCGATACGTTGACCGACCTGCTGCATCAGCCCACGTGCCGAGCTGGAGTCGTTGAACAGCGGATAGCCGATCAGGCCGAACGCCACCCAGGCCATGGTCAGCGTCGCCACCACCGCCAGATGGAAGCGGCGCACGCCGGCGATGCACAGGGTCAGCACAGCCCAGCAGCCCAACGCGACCGCGACCCAGCCCAGGCCGGAGGTGACCGCGGTATCGATGCCGCGGTCGAGGATCAGTTTGCGCTCGAACCCCGGCTGCCCGACCAGCATCGAAATGCCGATGCCGAGCAGGCCGGCGGCCAGCAGCGCCACGAAGCCCCCCAGCAGCCATTGGAAGGCGCGCTTGCGCAGCAGCCCCGGCAGCAGCGGTGCCAACGCCAGGCAGAACATCGGCAGCGCCGGCAGGATGTAGACGTCGCGCTTGCCGTTGGGAATCGAGAAGAACAGCACGATCAACAACCACCACACCAGCGGCAGCAGATAGCGCGCATCGCGCCGCTGCAGGCGCCGGCGCCAGGCTGGAATCGCCCAGGGGATCGCCAGGAAGGCCGGGATCCACATCGAGGGCATCGTGCCCAGGAAGTACCACCAGGGCTGGTGATGGTCCCAGGATTGCGCGTAGCGCTTGGCGGTCTGCCGGAACAGGATGTCGTCCAGATACGCGCGGTACTCGGCCGACCCGCTGCTCAACGCCGTCACCACCATCGGCACCAGCCACAACGCGATCGCCAACAGGAACGCCAGCGGCCCGACCCAGAAGCGCCAAGCACGGATGTGCAGCGTCACCCGCGGCCAGCCCCGTACAGAAGCCACGGCCGCCGGCACGATCATCAGCAGCGCGATCACGCCTACACCCTTGGTGATCACCCCCAGCCCGGCGGCGAACCAGCCCAGCCACCACCAGCGCCAGGCAGGGCCACTGAGCAGGTGGCGCAGCAGGCCGTAGTTGGCCAACGTGATGAAGAACACCACCAGCGGATCGATCTGGGCCTTTTTGGACTGGAAGGTGAAGTGCAGCGCGAACAGCAGCGCCCAGGCCGCGTACAAGCCGACCCGCCGCGTCCACAGGCGGCGGCCCAGGTCATAGACGCAGGCCAGCGTGCCCAGCGCGGCCAGCAACGAGGGCAGCAGGAACGCCACCCGCCAGTCGCCGACCAGCGAGTACAGCGTGGCCTGCGACCACATCAGCATCGGCGGCTTGTCCGAATACAGCTCGGTGCCCCGGTGCGGGAACAACCAGTCGCCGCTGTCCACCATCTGCTTGGCGACCAGTGCGAAGCGGGGCTCGTCGGACGGCCACGGATCACGCATGCCCAAGCCTGCCCCCAGCACCAGCAGGGCCATCAGGGCAAGCAGCCAGAACTCTCGGGATGCGCGGTTTTTAAGCATGGGGCGGGATTCTAGCCGGGTTCGGATCAACCCTTCTTTAGCAGACGCGCATAGAAGAAGCCGTCAGCACCGTCCTCACCGGGCAGGCGCTGGCGCCCGGCCCAGGAATCGTGGCCATACGCGTCACCCAACGGCAGGAAGCCCGCATCACGCGTGCGCTGCAGGAAGGCCTCGACCTGGAATTGATTTTCATCGCGCAGGATCGAGCATGTCGCATACAGCAGGGTTCCCCCCGGCGTGAGCATCGACCAGCACGCATCCAGCAGGCGCGCCTGCAGGGCGATCAGTGCCTCGATGTCGGTGGGCCGGCGGTGCACCAGCACGTCCGGCTGGCGGCGGATGATACCGGTGGCCGAACAGGGGGCGTCGAGCAGGATGGTGTCGAACAGCTGCCCGTCCCACCAACTGGCCGGCGCAGTCGCATCGCCGGCCAGCACCTTCGCGTTCTGGCCCACGCCGGTGCGCGCGAAGGTGTCGCTGATGCGCTTGAGCCGGCGCGCATCGATATCCAACGCCAACAGCTGCAGGGTCGGATCGCGCTCCAGCAGATGGGCCGCCTTGCCGCCCGGTGCGGCGCAGGCATCAAGCACCCGCGAACCCGGGCGCGGCGCCAGCGCATCGGCCACCTGCTGTGCAGACAGATCCTGCACCGACAACGCACCATCGGCGAACCCGGGCAGCGCGGAGACCGCGACCGGCACCGGCAGGCGGATCGCATCGGCCCCCACGCTCGATGCTTCGGCGGCGATACCGGCGGCCTCCAACTGCTGCAGCATCGCGTCACGACTGCTGTGCTGGCGGTTGACCCGCAGCCACAGCGGCGCGGCCTGCAGGCTGGCGCTGAACACGGCTTCGGCCTCGTCCGGCCAATCCTGCTCGATCTTCTCGGCCATCCACAGCGGGAAGGCGTCGCGCGCGGGCAGCGGCGGAATGCCTTCGCGCTGGGCGCGGCGCAGCAGTGCATTGACCATGCCGGCCTGGCGATCACGGCCCATCGCGCGCGCGGCGTCGACCGTGGCCGAGAGCGCGGCGTGCGCCGGCAGTTCCAGCGCGTCCAGCTGGGCGAAGCCGACCAGCAGCAGCGCGCGCAGCTCGTCTTCGCGCACGCTCAGCGGCCGCGGCATCCACTGCGCCAGCGCCGCGTCATAGGCCGCGCGGTGGCGCAGCACGGCAAAGCACAGCGCCTCCAGCAGCGCGCGGTCGCGGCTGTCGTCCAGGGTCGGCAACGCGGTGGCCAGCTCGGCCTTGAGCGAGCGGCCGCGGCCGATCACCTGGGCCAGCACGCGCGCGGCCAGCACACGGGTGGGTACCCCGGGGGCGGTATGGGCGGTGTACGCGCCAGCAGGCTTGGCGGGACGGGGCGTCGTCATCTCAGGCACCTGCCACGAGGTCGCGGCGGGCATTGAGGTAATCGGCGGCGGTGATCGCCTTGCCGCCCTCGCGCTGCAGCACGCGCAGGCGCAGCGCGCCGTGACCGCAGGCGATGTCGATACCATCGCGCGAGGCGGCCAGCAGCGTGCCCGGCGCCTTGCCCTGGTTGTCATCCAGCGCGATCGCACCATGGATGCGTACACGCTCGCCGACCAGCATCGCCTCGGCGACCGGCCACGGATTGAACGCACGCACGGTGCGCGCCAGCGCGTCGGCGTCCTGCGCCCAGTCCAGACGGGCTTCGGCCTTGTCGAGCTTGTGCGCATAGATCACGCCAGCCTCGGGCTGCGGCTGCGCGATCGGCTTGATGCCGGCCCGCAGCAGGCCCAGGCCGTCGGACAGCACCTGCTCACCCAACGCCGCCAGGCGATCATGCAGTTGACCGCCGGTGTCGTTGGGACCGATCGCGATGTGCTGCTTGAGCAGCACCGGACCGGTATCCAGCCCCGCGTCCATCTGCATCAGGCACACACCGGTTTCGGCATCGCCGGCCTGGATCGCACGCTGGATCGGCGCGGCACCACGCCAGCGCGGCAGCAGCGAGGCGTGCACGTTCCAGCAGCCATGGGTCGGGATGGTCAGCACCGCCTTGGGCAGGATCAGGCCATACGCCACCACCACCATCAGGTCCGGGGCGAGATCGCGCAGCTGCTGCTGGGCTTCGGGGGTCTTCAGGCTCTCCGGCTGGAACACCGGGATGCCGCGTGCGATCGCTTCCAGCTTGACCGGCGAAGGTGCCAGGCCACGGCCACGGCCAGCGGGACGATCAGGCTGCGTGTACACCGCGACCACTTCATGGTGGCGGGCTGCGGCACGCAGCGAGGACACGGCGAACGCCGGCGTACCGGCAAAGACAATCTTCATGGCGACCCCACTAACAGAACGTAAAACGGCGCCGATGTCCGGCGCCGCGCGACAGGACCCATCGCGCGGTCAACCCGCGCGGCGGTCGCTGCAATCACCTCAGGCAACGTGCTTGCGCTGCTTGGCCAGCTTCTTGCGCACCATCTCGCGCTTGAGCGGCGAGAGGTAATCAATGAACAGCTTGCCGTCCAGGTGGTCCATCTCGTGCTGCACACACACGGCGAGCACGCCGTCAGTGGTCAGTTCCTGCGCCACGCCGTCGCGGTCCAGGTAACGCACGGTGATCTGGTTGGCGCGGGTGACGTCGGCAAAGATGCCCGGCACCGACAGGCAGCCTTCCTGATAGACCTGGCCACCTTCGTTGGCGACGATCTCCGGATTGATGAACACCATCGGGGTGTCTTTCTCTTCGCTGACGTCGATCACCATGAAGCGCTTGTGCACGTCCACCTGGCTGGCGGCCAGGCCGATGCCCGGGGCGTCATACATGGTCTGGAACATGTCGTCGATCAGGGTCTGGAACGCCGGCGTGGTCACGTCGGCAGCATCGATCAACGCAGCCTTGGTACGCAGGCGCGGATCGGGAAATTCGAGAATGGGCAGGAGGGCCATGGCAAATACCGGTAGGGGGCGCCGGTCGAAGCGGCGTACAGGGCGATTCTATCGCCAACGCTTGCCCCGCGCCCCGGTTTCTGGACTATAGTGCGCGAACCTGTTGGGGAATCAGGCACCACATCTATGTTTGAACGAACTCGTACGGTCGTCGCCGTGGCGATGCTGACCGTCGCTACCTATGCTACCGCCGTGGAAATGAATGGCGGGCACCCGGATACCTATGTCGTGCGCAAAGGGGACACGCTGTGGGATATCTCGGCGCGTTTCCTGCAGAAGCCCTGGCTGTGGCCGGAGATCTGGCAGGCCAACCCGCAGGTCAAGAATCCGCACCTGATCTACCCGGGTGACGTGCTCAGCCTGGCCTATCTGGACCGCGTCGTGGCCCAGCCCGGCCCGCGCCAGGAGGCCCCGATCAACGGCGTCCCGCTGGAGCAGGTCGAGCCCTTCCTGAAGCAGTTGAGCGTGGTCGACGAGGTCAAGTCGCTGCCCTACGTGGTCAATCTGGAAGACAACCGCCTGCGCGCCACCACCGGCCAGACCGCCTATGTGCGGGGCCTGGAGAACGCCCAGGTCGGCCAGCGCTACGCGGTGGTCCGCCCGACCGTGCAGTACGCCCTGCCCAAGCCGACCGAAGACCTCAATGCCCGCGGCGAGACCACGCCCGGCAGCGGCAACCTCTGGAAGACCTTCATCGTGCCGAGCAAGCGGCACCAGGCGCTGGGCTACGAACTGGCCCAGATCAACGTCGGCACGGTGAGCCGCGTGCAGAGCGGCAGTGTCGAAGTGACCTCGCTGGTGCTTCAGGGTCAGGTGGACGGCCGTGAAGTCCGCGCCGGGGACCGCCTGGTCCCGGTCGAGGCGCGCCCGTACGACCTGCAGTTCGTGCCGCACGTGCCCGCGCCGCAGGCCCTCGATCTGGATGTCCGGGTGCTGGCCGTGGCCGATACCTTCACCTCCGGCGGCCCGCGCGATGTGATCGCGATCTCCGCCGGCCGTGCCAACGGAGTGGACAACGGCACCGTGTTCTCGCTGTGGCGCCAGGGCCGCCATGTGGCCCACCGCATGAATTACCCGAACTCGTCGCGGATGGACGATTCGCTGACCAGCGGGGCCGGCCGGGTCACCCTGCCGGACGAGTACGCCGCCCACGCGATGGTCTTCCGCACCTTCGAGAACGTCAGCTACGCGCTGGTGATGGAAGGCGTGAAGCCGGTCAGGGTCGGCTATTCGGCACTGCATCCCGATAAGCAGTAAGCGCGGGAGAGTCCTACCCCGCCATCCGACGGCGCCCTAGGGCGCCGTCATCATTTGCGGACCAGGGTATAGGGATGCCGATTCCCTGCCTTGCCTCATCCACCGCCCTGCTCACCCTGGTCCTGGCCGGCGGTGCCCTGCCGCCCCGGCTGCGCCTGCTGCGCCAGTTCACTGATGCAGCGGCAGCGCTGCTGGCCGGTCCGAGCGCCTGGCGCGCCGCCGGCTGCACCCCGGCGCAACGCGCCCGGCTGGCGTTGCCGGACGAGGGGTATCTGGCCCACGGCCTGGCCTGGCTGGCAGACGAACGCCACCATCTGCTCGCCCTCACCGATCCCGACTACCCGGCGCTGCTGGCCCAGATCGAGGAGCCGCCCGTGGCCTTGTTCGTGGACGGAAACCCGGCCCGGCTGTGGCATCCGGCGGTAGCGGTGGTGGGCAGCCGCTCGCCCACCGCCAGCGGCCGCGAGCACGCGCACGCCTTCGGCACCGCGCTGGCTGGCGATGGCTGGTCGGTCATCAGCGGCCTGGCAACCGGGGTCGACGCCCAGGCCCACGAGGGCGCCCTGCAGATCGCCGGAGGAATGACCGTGGCCGTGGTCGCCACTGGCTTGGACCAGACCTATCCGCCCCGGCATGCCGCGCTGCATGAACGCATTGCCCGTACCGGCGCGGTGGTCAGCGAATACGCGCCCGGAATGCCGGCCACCCAGGCGCACTTCCCTGCCCGTAACCGGATCGTCGCCGGGCTCAGCCTGGGTACCCTGGTGATCGAGGCTGCCGAGCGCTCGGGCGCGCTGATCACCGCCCGCTGCGCCGCCGAGGCAGGCCGCGAGGTGTTCGCCCTGCCCGGCTCGATCCGCAACCCCCGGGCCCGCGGCTGCCACCGACTGATCCGGCAGGGCGCCGCGCTGGTGGAGGCCCCGGCCGAGGTGACCGCCGGGGTGGCCGCGCTCGCCCAGACCCTGGCCGGGGCCTTGCGAACCCGGTTGGACGCCCCCACTGAACAGGCACGACCGGCGCCCGAGCGCGCCCCTTCCTACACCGACCCGGACTACCAGTGCTTGTGGAAAGCCCTGGATCACGACCCAACGGGTATGGATTCATTGATCCAGCGCAGCGGATTGACGGCGGCCCAGCTGTCGGCCATGCTGCTGGTCATGGAACTGGATGGAAAGGTAATGGCCGCCCATGGTCGCTACTGTCGAAAACCCTAGTTTCTTCACCTCCACAGCGTCGTTGACGCAGGCCGAGGGGCAATGAAAGAGAGCATTCTGGATGTCCTGCTGTACCTGTTCGAACATTATTTCAGCGAAGACGCGGACCTCATCCGCGACCGCGACTCCCTCCAGAACGGCCTGATCCAGGCCGGCTTCAGCCCCACCGAGATCAACAAAGCCTTCGATTGGCTGGACGCGCTTGCCGAGCAGCGCCCGGCCGTCGTGCTGGGCCGCGTGAATGGCCCGGTGCGGATTTTCCATGGCCCGGAGCTGGACAAGCTCGACGTGGAAGGCCGCGGCTTTCTGATGTTCCTAGAGCAGCACGGGATTCTCGATGCCAGCCAGCGCGAGCTGGTGCTCGACCGTGCGATGGCGCTGGACCAGGACGAACTGGACCTGGACGACCTCAAGTGGGTCGTGCTGATGGTGCTGTTCAACCAGCCCGGTGCCGAGGCCGCATACGCCTGGATGGAAACCCAGATGTTCGTGGACGAGCCGGAACCGCTTCACTGACCTTACACTGAGCGCCTTGCGCATTCAGGAGCGGGCCGGTGGACCAATGGTTCTTTGCAGAAGGAAACAGTCAGCAGCGCGGTCCGCTGCCTGCTGACGAGCTGATCGCGCTCTACCGTTCCAGCCGCATCGGGTTGGATACGCTGGTCTGGCGCGACGGCATGGCCCAGTGGCAGCCCCTGGAATCGGTGGCTGCCGAGATCGGCCTGGACCCTGCCCCCGCCGCCGGGCCGGCGGCAGAGCCGGTGCCCGATCCCACCGTGCCGCCGGCACTGCCCGCCGCGCCGGCCATCCCCGTCGCGCCTGCGGCCCCCGCCAATCCCGTCATTCCGCCGCCCCGCAAGGGATTGAGCGGCTGCGCGATCGTGGGCATCGTGGCCGCCATCATCGTGGTGTTGGTGTTGATCGTCGGTGCGGTACTCGCCGCGATCGCCCTGCCCGCCTACCAGGAGTATGTCGCGCGGTCCAAGACCAGCGAAGCGCTGGTGACGCTGGCCCCGGTCAAGGTCGCGGTGGCCGCGTTCCACGGTGAGCATGGCCGCTGCCCGGTCAATGATGACGAAGGCTTCCAGCCGGCCGACGGGTATGCCGACGGCGCGATCAATGCCGTGCGGATCGGTCGCTTCGACAACGGCCACTGCGGCGTGGAAGCCGAACTCACCGTGCCCGGCAATGCCGCGCTGGACGGCAAGCTGTTGTGGCTGGATTACAACGGCGCCGGGCACTGGGAATGCAGCGGCGAGCCCGACGATACGTACCTGCCGCAGGAATGCCGCGGCTGATGAACGGACACATGTCCATGGATGCACCCAACAGGGGATTGAAGCAATGATTGAGTGGTATTTCGCCGATGGCCAGGAACGTCAGGGACCGCTGAGCGCAGATGAGATGCGCCAGCGCTTCCAGCGTGGTGAGATCACCCTGGCCACACTGGTGTGGCGCGAAGGGTTCGCGCAGTGGGCACCGCTGTCCGAGGCCGTCGACGAGCTGCAGTTGCAGACCCTGACCGCTGCGGCCGACAACCTCGGCAGCGGCATCGACCTGCGCGGGGATTACACCGCCATCGACAACGGCACTGCCCCCCTGCCCGGCACCGGCGGTGGCACGCACTCGCCGTATACCGCGCCTGTTGCGGCCACCGGCTACGCCAACACGGCGGTGGTCAGCGGTCATGACGTGGTCTACGCCGGCTTCTGGAAGCGCTACGCCGCCTACTTCATCGACTACATCCTGCTCACCGTAGTCACTCTGCCGCTGAGCATGATCATCAACCTGGCCGGCGTCGGCTCGGGCAACGAGGGCGTGCAGGTCGCGCTCACGCTGGTGGTGATGCTGCTCAGCATGGTCATCAGCATCGGCTACTACGCCGGCTTCCACGCCTCGCGCGGCGGCGCCACGCTGGGCAAGATGGCCGTCGGCATCAAAGTGGTGCGTGGCAACGGCGAGCGGATCAGCTTCCTGCGGGCGTTCTGCCGCTACCTGGCGACCATTGTCAGCAGCCTGATCCTGATGATCGGTTTCATCATGGCCGCCTTCACCGAGCGCAAGCAGGCACTGCACGACATGATGTGCGACACCCTGGTGGTGGACAAGTGGGCCTTCACCGAGCATCCCGAGCTGCAGCAGCGCGGCCTGGGCACGGTCACCATCGTGATCCTGGTGATCGCCGCACTGGCCGTGGTGGCCTTGTTCGGCGTGATGATCGCCATGATCGGCGTGATCGCCTCGATGTCCTGATCTGAGCAATCCTCACACCGGGCCGCTTGACATGAGCCGGCCCGGCGTGATTCCACTAATAGGCAGAAAGCTGAACGCCCGGCCCACCCCCGGGCGTTCGGTTTATGTATATCGCCCGCGCCGCTTCACTAATGCGGCCATTTGCTCCACCCTAGCGGCCCTCCCCGGGGCCCTGCCCATAGAATCCTGACGCCATGCCCAAGCACCTGCTCATCGTCGAATCGCCCGCCAAGGCCAAGACGATCAACAAATACCTCGGCAAGGACTTCACCGTCCTGGCCTCGTATGGGCATGTGCGTGACCTGGTGCCCAAGGAAGGCGCGGTCGACCCCGACAACAACTTCGCGATGCGTTACGACCTCATCGAGAAGAACGAAAAGCACGTCGATGCCATCGTCAAGGCCGCCAAGGGCGCCGACGACATCTTCCTGGCGACCGATCCGGATCGCGAGGGGGAAGCGATCAGCTGGCACATCGCCGAGATCCTGAAGGAACGTGGGCTGGTCAAGGACAAGCCTATGCAGCGCGTGGTCTTCACCGAGATCACCCCGCGCGCCATCAAGGAAGCGATGGGCCACCCGCGAGAGATCGCCGCCGATCTGGTCGATGCGCAGCAGGCACGCCGTGCGCTGGATTACCTGGTCGGTTTCAATCTGTCCCCGGTGCTGTGGCGCAAGGTCCAGCGCGGCCTGTCCGCCGGCCGCGTGCAGAGCCCGGCGCTGCGCATGATCGTCGAACGCGAAGAAGAGATCGAAGCCTTCATCGCCCGCGAGTACTGGAGCATCGATGCGCTGTGCGCGCATCCTTCGCAGCACTTCAATGCGCGCCTGATCAAGCTGGACGGCCAGAAGTTCGAACAGTTCACCGTGACCGACGGCGACACCGCCGAGGCTGCGCGCATGCGCATCCAGCAGGCCGCCCAGGGCGCCCTGCACGTCACCGACGTGGTCAGCAAGGAGCGCAAGCGCCGCCCGGCCCCGCCGTTCACCACCTCCACCCTGCAGCAGGAAGCCTCGCGCAAGCTCGGCTTCACCACGCGCAAGACCATGCAGGTCGCGCAGAAGCTGTACGAAGGCGTGGCGATCGGTGAAGAAGAAGGTACCGTCGGCCTGATCTCGTACATGCGTACCGACTCGGTGAACCTCTCCCAGGATGCGCTGGCCGAGATCCGCGACGTGATCGCGCGCGATTTCGGCATCGCCTCGCTGCCGGACCAGCCGAACACCTACCAGACCAAATCCAAGAACGCCCAGGAAGCGCACGAAGCCGTGCGTCCGACCTCGGCGCTGCGCACCCCTGCCCAGGTGGCGCGCTTCCTCACCGATGACGAGCGCAAGCTGTATGAGCTGATCTGGAAGCGCGCCGTCGCCTGCCAGATGATTCCGGCCACGCTCAACACCGTCAGCGTGGACCTGTCGGCCGGCAGCGAGCACGTGTTCCGCGCCAGTGGCACCACCGTGGTCGTGCCCGGCTTCCTGGCCGTGTACGAGGAAGGCAAGGACAACAAGAGTGCCGAGGACGACGATGAAGGCCGCAAGCTGCCGGCGATGAAGCCCGGCGACCGCGTGCCGCTCGAGCGCATCCTGGCCGAACAGCACTTCACCCAGCCGCCGCCGCGCTTCACCGAAGCGGCGCTGGTCAAGGCGCTCGAGGAGTACGGCATCGGCCGCCCCTCGACCTACGCCTCGATCATCCAGACCCTGCTGTTCCGCAAGTACGTGGAGATGGAAGGCCGCAGCTTCCGCCCGTCCGACGTGGGCCGCGCGGTCTCCAAGTTCCTCTCCAGCCACTTCACCCAGTACGTGGATTACGACTTCACCGCCAAGCTCGAAGACGAGCTCGATGCGGTGTCGCGTGGCGAAGAAGACTGGATCCCGCTGATGGCGCGTTTCTGGGAACCGTTCCACAAGCTGGTCGGCGAAAAGAACGAATCGGTCGACCGTGCCGAGGCCAGTGGCGCGCGCGAGCTCGGCACCGACCCCAAGACCGGCAAGCCGGTGAGCGTGCGCCTGGGCCGTTTCGGGCCGTACGCGGCGATCGGCAGCACTGCCGAGGACGCCGAGGACAAGCCCAAGTTCGCCTCGCTGCGCCCCGGCCAGTCGATGCACACCATCTCCCTGGAAGACGCGCTGGAGCTGTTCCTGATGCCGCGTGCGCTCGGCCAGGACAAGGATGAGGACGTCAGCGTCGGCATCGGTCGCTTTGGCCCGTTCGCCAAGCGCGGCAGCACCTATGCCTCGCTGAAGAAGGAAGACGACCCGTACACCATCGACCTGGCCCGCGCCGTGTTCCTGATCGAAGAGAAGGAAGAGATCGCGCGCAACCGGATCATCAAGGAATTCGAGGGCAGCGAGATCCAGGTGCTGAATGGTCGCTTCGGCCCGTACATCAGCGATGGCAAGATGAACGGCAAGATCCCGAAGGATCGCGAGCCGGCCTCGCTGACCCTGGCCGAGGTGCAGAAGCTGATGGAAGAAACCGGCAAGCCGGTGCGCAAGGGCTTCGGCAAGAAGGCCGCCAAGAAGGTCGTGGCCAAGAAGGCACCGGCCAAGAAAGCCGCTGCCGGTGAAGCGACCAAGAAGACCGCCACCAAGAAGGCGGTGAAGAAGGTTGCCAAGAAAGCCACGGCGAAGAAGGCGACCAAGAAGGTGGCCAAGAAAGCGGTGAAGAAGGCCGTCAAAAAGACGTCCTGACCGCCCCGGGCGGCTCACGCCCCTGCGCAGGGGCGCTGCTCCCACCCGCCGCCGGGTTGACCCCTCCCGCCACGGCGGGAGGATAATGCGGGCCATGCATCCGGCCCGCCTGTCATGAACGAATTCACTGTGGACACCGCCCTGCCTGCGCTGCGCGCCGGCGGGGTGATCGCCTATCCCACCGAAGCGGTCTGGGGTCTGGGCTGCGATCCCGCGCACGAAGCTGCGGTGATGAAGCTGCTGCAGCTCAAGCAGCGCCCGGTCGAGAAGGGGATGATTCTGGTCGCCGCCGACCCGGCCCAGCTGGAGGGCTGGGTGCGGATGGATGCCCTGCCGCTGGAACGCCAAGGCGCGGTGCTGGCCAGCTGGCCTGGCGCCAACACCTGGATCCTGCCCGCCGGCGTTCGTGCGCCGCGCTGGATCACCGGCGAGCACAGCGGGATCGCGGTGCGGATCAGTGCCCACCCCCTGGTCGCCGCGCTGTGCCGCGCCTGGGGCGGCCCGCTGGTTTCCACCAGCGCCAACCTCGCCGGTGAGCCACCGGCACGCACACGCGCGGAACTGGACCCGCGCCTGCTGGCCCTGCTCGATGGCCTGATCGATGGCCAGACCGGGGGCCTGGCGCAGCCCACGCCGATCCGCGATGCGCTCAGCGGCCACGTGCTGCGCAGCTGAGCCGCCTTTTGCGTGCAGGCAGGCAAACCCGCACACTGGCCGCATGACCCTGCGCCCTGCCCTGTGGTTGTCCCTGCTCGCCCTGCTGAGCCCCGCCGTGACCGCTGCGGCGCAGAGCGACAACGTGCGCGTCTACCGCTGTGTGGGCAGCAATGGCGCCGTGTCACTGCAGGATGCACCGTGCCGCCAGGGCCGGCAGGAAGTCCGCGACCTGCAGCGCCCGCGCGACCCGGCCCCGCAGGTCGTGCGCAGCGACCGCGCGCCCGAGCCGACACCGGCACCGCGCGCACCCGAGCGCGAGGTGCGCTATGTGCACGTGCAGCCGCCGCAGCCGATGTACGAGTGCACCACCAGCGATGGCGACAGCTACGTCAGCGACAGCAACGAGGGCAATCCGCGCTGGGTGCCGATCTGGACCGAAGCCTATCTGCCCTACTCGCCTGGCCCGAGGCCGCCCTCGGGCGGCTATCCTCCCTCGCGACCGCTGCCACCGATCGCACCGATGGGCAACGGTTCGGTGAGCAGCAGTGGCGGCGCGGTCTCGGTGAGCGGCAGCGGCGCGCGGGTGGGCGGCAGCATCAGCATCGGCGGTGGCAGCTCGCACTGGCAGGGCGGCGGGTATCCGCACCCCGGGCTGGGCAACAGCGTGGTGGTGCCGGCCGGCAACGTGCTGGTGCGCGATGAATGCCATGCGCTGCCCGCGCAGGAAGTCTGCTCGCGGCTGAAAGACCGGCGCTGGGACCTGATCCGCCGCTACAACAGTGCGCTGCAGAGCGAGCGCGATGCGCTGACCCGCGAGCAGCGCGGGATCGACGCGCGCCTGGACCAGGACTGCGGCGGCCACTGAGCGCGCTGCGCCCTACACTGATGCGATGAAACGACAGTATCTGCTGCTTCTGTTGCTTGTGAGCCTGCCCGCTGCGGCCGACGAAGCGGTGTTCTTCCGCTGCACCGACGCCGGCGGCAGCCTGACCATCCAGAGCGTGCCCTGCCCGGCCGGCAGCGAACAGCGCATCCAGCGGATCAGCGCGCCGGTGCGTGCCCCGGCCGCGGTGGAGAATGCACCGGCTGCGCCCACCCCTGACTACCGCATGCCACCGTTGCCGCAGGAGGGCGACGAAGACAGCGGCCTGCTCGACAGTGCTGCGCTACGCCCGGAAACACCGGTGGCGGCGCTTGATGACGCCGGCCCGCCCAAGCCGCCGCTGCCGGAGATCTACCAGTGCGTCTCGGCAGAGGGCGGTCGCTACCTGCATGAGCGCGAACCGGCGCCGCCACGCTGCGAATCCCTCGCCCTTACCGGCCTGGGCGGCAGCCATGCGCCAAGCAACGCGGCGAGCTGCGAAGTGGTCCGCGATGACTGCGAGCCGGTGGTTGAGGAGCAGCGCTGCAGCAACTGGCAGCAGCGCTTCCGCGACGCGCGTGGCCGCGAGCGCTTTGCGGCGCCGGAAAATCAGGCCGCTGCGACCGCCGAGCGCGCGCGCCTGGAAGCAGTATTGGCCGACAGCGATTGCCCGGTTCCGTAACGAGAGTGCCGAGCACCTTTACCGCGCCGGCTCAGAACCCGTAACGCAGGAAGCCGCCATCCACCGCGATGCACTCGCCGGTGACGTAGCTGGAAGCAGGCAGACACAGGAAGCCCACGGCGGCAGCGACTTCTTCCGGTTCGCCGATGCGGCGCATCGGGGTGCGGTCGATCACCTGCTCGTAGTAATCCGGATCGGACAACGGCCCTGAGGTGCGCCGGGTGCGGATGTACCACGGCGCCACGGCGTTGACGCGGATGCCGTCCTCGGCCCATTCCACGGCGAGGTTGCGGGTCATCTGGTGCATCGCGGCTTTGGTCATGCCGTACACAGCGCCGCTGCGCACGTGGGTCAGGCCGGACACGCTGCCGACGTTGACGATCGCCGAAGCGGCATGCCGCGCCAGCAGCGGGTGTGCGTAGCGCGACAGTTCGAACGCCGAGAACAGATTCGTCTCGAAGATCCCGCGCCACTCGTCTTCGGTGTATTCGGTGGCCGGCTTGCTGATGTTGCCGCCGGCGTTGTTTACAAGAATGTGCAGGCCATCGCTGTGGTCTTCCACCCAGTCCAGGATTTCGCGTCGGTCCTCGTCATCGGCGACGTCGGCGGCCAGGCCATGGATTTCGCGGTCCGGGTAGGCATCGGCCAGCTCGTCGCGCGCCATCTCCAGCGCATCCGCATCGCGGCCGACGATCAACAGGTCCGCCCCGAAGCCCAGCAGTTCGCGCGCGATCGCCAAGCCGATGCCGGCGCTGGCGCCGGTGATCAATGCGGTCTGTCCATCCAGTCGCCAACGTTGCGCGCTCACGTGCTTCTCCTGCGGTGATCCATGGGGTGCGGCACCGAACGTGCTGCCCGGATAGGATAACGCGCGATGGCCTGCACACCGGACGCCATCACGCACGAGGCGCGCGGCGGTGGGACACTGGTGCTCCGCTACCGGCTCAACGAGGGAGGTTGCCATGACGATCCGAATTGCCCTGCCGCTGCTCGCGATGATGGTACTGGCCGCCTGCAACCGGCCGGTGCCCCCGGCACCGGATACGCCGCCGGAACCGCAGGCTGCCGAACTGCGCGATGCGTTCCAGAAACCGATCGACCGCGCCAAAGCGGTCAGCGACACCCTGCAGCAGTCCGCCGATGCCCGCGCTGCCGATGCCGACCGCGCCAGCGGTGATGCGCCACCGCCGACCCCCTGACCGCATCGGCCCGATAGCAGAACGCCCGGCAGAAGCCGGGCGTTCGGGTGTCACACGGAACCGCTGAGGCCGCTTACAGACCGCAGAAGCAGTACACCAGCGTCTTGACCGGCGCGGCATTGTTGCGCGGGTCACGCGCGGCCTCTTCGACAAAGCGCAGCTGGGTGTCCAGCTCCGGCATCGAACGGGCCAGCATCAGACGGGCCATGCCCGATTCGCCCAGCATCCAGGCACCGGCATGGCTGCTGGCGAAGCCGCTGAGGAACTGCGCGAACGGCGTCGCCGCCTTCTCGATGTAGCGCACGCGGAACTTGCCGGCCTCGCCAAGCTTGGCGCGGCTGGCGGCATCGGCCACCGCGGCCTTCAGGCCACCGAAGTCGTCGACCAGGCCACGTTCCTTGGCCTGCGCACCGCTCCACACCCGGCCGCGGGCGACTTCATCGACCGCTTCGACCGGCTTGTTGCGCGCGGCGGCAACCTTGCCGGTGAAGTCGGCGTAGCCCTTGTTGATCACCGACTGGATGACCTGGCCCACGGCCGGGTCCATCGGGCGGGTGATGTCGAACGCACCGGCGAAGCGGGTGGTGCCCACGCCATCGGTATGCACGCCGATCTTGTCCAGCGAGCGGGCCACGTTCGGGATCATGCCGAAGATGCCGATCGAGCCGGTGATCGTGGAGGGATCGGCGTAGATGCGATCGGCGTTCATGCTGATCCAGTAACCGCCCGAGGCGGCCAGATCACCCATCGAGACCACCACCGGCTTGCCGGCTTCCTTCAGCGCGACCACTTCGCGGCGGATCTGCTCGGAGGCGAACACTTCACCGCCCGGCGAGCTCACGCGCAGCACCACGGCCTTCACGTCCTTGTCGTCACGGGCTTCGCGCAGCAGCGCCGAGGTCGACTCGCCACCGATGCGGCCGGCCGGCAGATCGCCGCCGGAGATCTCGCCCGAGGCCACGATCACCGCCACCTGCGGACGCGAATCCATCGGCGAACGACGGCTGTCGAGCACGCTCAGGTAGGCATCAAGGTTGACGTTGCGGTAGCCACCGTCGGCGTCATCGTCGGCGATGCCGCGCTCGGTCAGCAGGGTGTCCACTTCCTCGCGCGTCTTCAGGCCGTCCACCAGCTTCTGCTGCAGGGCGAACTTGGCCAGGTCGCCACCGGCGGCGGCGATGCCTTCGGGCATGGTATCGATGCCGGCGGCCAGCTGTGCCGGGTCGAGCTTGCGTGCCTTGGCGATGTCGGCCAGGTAGCGCTGCCACACATCGTTCATCCAGAACAGATCGGCTTCCTTGGCCTGCGGCGACGCGGCATCCAGCACATACGGCTCGGCAGCCGACTTGTACTCGCCCACCTTGAACAGGTGCACGTCCACGCCCAGCTTGTCCTGCAGGCCGGTGCGGAAGTACTGGCGGTAGCGGCCCAGGCCCTCGAGCACCACGCCGCCCATCGGGTCCAGATAGACCTCATCGGCCTGCGAAGCGAGCAGGTACTGCGACTGGCTCATGTTCTCGCTGAAGGCCACGACCTGCTTGCCGGCGGCACGCAGCTCCTGCAGCGCGACGGTCACTTCGCGCATCGAGGCAAAGCCGCTCGGCTGCAGCTTGTCCAGCTCCAACACCACGCGCTCGATCTTCTTGTCGGTCTTGGCGGCCTCCAGCGCGCGGATCAGATCGCGCAGCTGGATCTCATCGGCGCCCTTGTCACCAACCGCCTTACCCAGCGCGCGGCTGACCGGATCGGCACTGAACTGTTCGACCAGCCGGCCTTCCGGTGCGATCACCAGGGTCGTGCGGTCCTGCAGCGACGCCTTGGAGGTCGCGCTCTTGCCCATCGCGACGATGAACAGGATCAGGATCAGGAACAGCAGGCCGAAGAACACCAGGTTGAGGATGAGCCGGCGGGTAAAGT
Source organism: Stenotrophomonas sp. PUT21 (assembly GCF_052232875.1). Classification (NCBI taxonomy): domain Bacteria; kingdom Pseudomonadati; phylum Pseudomonadota; class Gammaproteobacteria; order Lysobacterales; family Lysobacteraceae; genus Stenotrophomonas; species Stenotrophomonas sp. PUT21. The sequence goes on from NZ_CP197645.1 coordinate 3,475,703, forward strand.
TCATCACATCCCACAGCCCGATGAAGAAGCTGGCGACGGGATTGCGACGCGCGGGTTGGTTCATGGGGGTAACTCCAGAGTGGCTTCTTGCCGTGGTGCCAGAATAGCCGGTGCCGGTCTCGCCGGCATCGGACACAAGTCAGGGTGTCGAAGGGAGACCGGCGCGGGCGCTGCTCACGCGCAGGCGCCAGGCCATCAGGATCGCGGCGGCGGTCAGGCCCAGGATCAGGCCCAGCCACATGCCCTGCGGGCCCATGCCCAGCCCCAGTCCCAGCCCTGCGCCGAGCGGCATGCCCAGGCCCCAGTAAGAGAACATGGCGATGAACATCGGCACGCGGGTGTCTTTCAGCCCGCGCAATGCGCCGGCCGAGAGCACCTGGATGCCATCCGGGAACTGGAACGCCGCCGCGTACAGCAGCAGCGTCGAGGCCAGCGCCGCCACGCCCATGTCGGCGGTGTAGACGCCGACGATGGCGTCATGGCCGAGCAGCAGCACCAGCGCCGACAGCGTCTGCGTGCCCAGGATGATCACCAGCCCGGCGATCGCCGCACGGCGCACACCCAGCCCGTTGCCGCTGCCGACCGCATGGCCGACCCGCACCGTGGTGGCCTCGGCCACGCCCATCGGGATCATGAAGCACAGCTGCGCGACGTTGATCGCGATCTGGTGCGAGGCGGCTTCGGTGGCGCCGAGGCGGCCGATCAGCAGCGCGGTGACGATGAACAACCCGCCTTCCATCAGCACGGTGATGCCGATCGGCAGGCCGGTCCGCAGCAGGTCCCAGATCGCCGACCAGCGCGGCGCTTCGAAATGCGAGAACAGCTGCAGGTGGGCGAAGCGCTTGGTTTTCCACAGATAACCGGCAAAGCACAGCGCCTGCAGCCACATCATGATCGCCGAGGCCATGCCCAGGCCTTCGGCGCCCAGCTCGGGGAAACCGAGTTTGCCGTAGCAGAGCACATAGCCCAGCGGTGCCAGCACCAGCAGGCCGCCGAAGCCGAGCAGCATCGTCGGCAGCGTCCAGTGCATGCCTTCGCTGAGGTAACGCATGCAGAAATACAGGGTCAGCGCCGGGCCGCCCCAACGCACCGCGTGCAGGAACGCGGTCGCGCCCGGCACGATGTCCGGCGCGATGCCGAACGCCGGCAGCAGCGGCGGCACCACCGTGAGGAAGGTGAACATGATCAGCCCGAGCCCCAACGCCAGCCACAGCGCCTGGCGGAACAGCGGGCCGATCTCGCGCTCGCGGCCCGCGCCGTGCAGCTGCGAGACCGAGGCGGTCAGCGAGATCAGAGTGCCGATCGGGATCAGCATCGGCAGCCACAGCAGCGCGGTGCCGATGGTGACGGCCGCAAGCGTGTGCGTGCCGTGGTGACCGGCGATCACGTTGTCGACGAAGGAGATCAGGCCGGTGGAGACATGGCCCAGAACCAGCGGCAGCGCGAGCAGACCGGTGGCGCGCACTTCCCGGGAGAGGCGCGGCGTGGAGGAAGCGGTAGACATGGGAGTCACAGACGGCAACTACGGTCGCGCGCGGAGGGCACAGGCACCGGGTTGCGGCCCGCCATCTTACGCGCGCGGCGGGGGAAAGCCGCGCTTTCAGGTAAACGGAGACGAACCCGTCAGTGCCCCACGTGCTCGCGCAGCCAGGTGTCGCGTGCGGTCGGTGCGACCCCCAGGAACTCGGCACGCACACGGTCGCGGTCCTGCGGCGGGGTGCGCTGGGCGACGAGCGTGAGCTGGGTCAGCTGGGAGGGCGTGAGCTGGCGCAGCACGGCCAACGCGGTGGGACGCTGCTCGGCCGGCAGATAGCCGAACAGGCCCTGCAGCTTGGTGAACTCATGGCCGAGCTGCGGGCCGAGCAACCAGCCGTCGCGGAAGCGCTGGTCCTGCTCGGCGAAGCGCTGGCGCAGCGCCTGCTGCTGGGCCGGAGGCAATGCCGCCACGCGCGCCGCCGCAGCACGGACGCGGGCACGCTCGCCCTCGCTCATGGCCTGCCAGGCGGCATAGCGGCTGCGCAGCTCCCGCAGCTGGGCCGGGTCCAGCGCCGCAGGCGTGGCCGGAATCGCCGGGGCGGTGGCACTGGCAGGTGCGGGCACCGCCAGCGGAACCTCGACCCGGTTGGGGGCGGCGATGGCCGCACTGGAGAGCCCGAGGGCGATCAGCAGGAAGGCAGGCTTACTCATCGGCGGCAGCCGTCTCCAGGCCGGCGGTAGCGGGTTCAGGGCGGCTGGGCTGGGCCTGCGATTCATCGACCGGGACCGGGCCGCCGGCGGCGAACCACGCGTACAGATCGGCATCGCGGGCGGTCGGCAGGTCCGGGTCGGCCAGCATCGCCGCGTCGCTGGCGGCGAACGGCGAGGCGGTCGGTGCCACGGTCGGCAGGTCGTCCGTCGGCAGCGCTTCCACCTTGACCGGGCCCGCGTCGGCGACCGCGCCTTCGGGGGTATCGGCCAAGGGCGCGCCAGCCTGGCGGGCGTGCTTCCACCAGGCCGCGCCGCCGAGCAGCACGCCAACGGTGACGGCCACGATCAGCACGCCCTTCCATGGGAAGCGACGGCCGCGTTGGCGCTTGACCGGGCGGCGCTGGGCGGGCGCATCGGACCTGGCCGGGGTGCGCCAGGAGGCCGCGTCCGGTTGCTGGCTGGTCGGCGCGGCCACCGGTTGCTGCAGCCGCTGCAGGCGACTCGCGGGCAGGTCCCGGATGCGCAGCTGGACCTGTTCGGCCAGGGCGCGCCAGCCGGCGGCGTCGGGATTGCCGTGGGCATCGCGCGGGCAGGCATCGGCCAGGGCGTGCTGGTAGTCGGCCATCGGCAGATCCAGGATCTGCGCGGCAGCGGCTTCATCCAGCCCGCCGCCGATGCGCAGCACGAACGCCAGACGTGCCGGCGGCGTCAGCCCGGCCAGATGCTCCAAGGGCGCCGGCCAATGGCCGGCGGTCGGCTCACGCAAGGGCGCGCGGTGCACCAGCAGCGACCAGAAGCGTTCCGGCCACTGGGCCATGGGCAGGTCGCTGGCGATCCCGGCAAAGGCGCGCATGACCGCGACCAGGGCCTGCTCGGCCACGGTCGGGTCGCCGCACTGCAACTCGGCCACGACCAGGGCCCGGCGTTCAACGCCACGAAGAAATGCCGACAGCGCGCCGGCTGCGGTAGAGGAAACAGGGGCGGGCGCAGCCGTCATAGCAACTCCATCATTGTGTGGAAATGATAGCGATTGCGTCACGCCAGCGGCGCGCGGATGTTCATTTCCTGTGAGTGGCCACGGTCCGCAAAGCCTTCCGGCGCAAAAGGTTGTGCACAGCACCACGCAAAACCGGGGTGGAACTGCAGGTGAGGCCCGCGTCAAGTCTGTTTCAACTTTGTTTCACAGCTATCTCGTTGTTTTTATTGATCATTGTTTCTTGGCTATTTTTTGACCAACCTGAGAAGAACGTCGGAAGTTCCTGACGCAAGGCGGTCACATCCGCAGTGGCACACAGACTTATCCACAGAAGATGTGGATAAGCCCGAATCTCCAATCAACTCGGATATTTAGGTGGGATTTATGATTCGGCGCGTACCCGGTTGAGACCGTGAATGGGCGTGATCCGGGTCCGCCCGCCCCGCTACACTGACCCGATGACCTCCTCGTCTTCGACCCTGCGCGTCGCCCTGCCGGTGCCGCTGCCGCAACTGTTCGACTACGCCCCGCCGCCCGGGCCGGCTCCAGCGCCGGCGATGACCGGGCAGCGCATCCGGGTGCCGTTCGGCTCCCGCGAGCTGGTCGGGGTGGTGGCCGGCATCGGCCAGGTGGAGGATCCCGGCAGCCTGCGCGCGGCGATTGAATGGATCGACACCACGCCGCTGGTGACCGGCGAACTGTGGCGCTCGCTGCAGTGGCTGGCGCGCTACACCCATGCGCCGCTGGGCGAAGTGATCAGTACGGCCCTGCCTGGCCCGCTGCGGCGGGGCGAGGCGGTGCCGGATACCCATCAGTGGGGCTGGCAGCTGACGGAGCCCGGGCGCGACCCGCAGCCCAGGCTGCGCAACGGCACCCGACCGCAACGCCTGGCCGAGTGCCTGGCCGAGGGGGTGGTGAACGAAGACCGCCTGGACACCTTGATGGACGACTGGCGCAGCGCCGCCCGCGCGCTGGCCAAGCGCGGGCTGGTGGAACGGATCGCGCTGGCCCATTCGCCGGTGGTGGCCTCGCCCGCGGGCGGCCCCGCGCCCAACGCCGAACAGGCCGACGCGATCGCCGCGATCACCGCCGCCGACGGTTTTGCCGCCTACCTGCTCGATGGCGTGACCGGCAGTGGCAAGACCGAGGTCTACCTGCAGGCGATCGTGGCGTGCCTTGCGCGCGGCAAGCAGGCGCTGGTGCTGGTGCCGGAGATCGGCCTGACCCCGCAGACGCTGTCGCGCTTCCGCAACCGCCTGGGCATTCCGGTGCACGTGCTGCACTCGGGCCTGAACGACAACGAGCGTGCCCGCGTGTGGGCGGCCGCCGCGCGCGGCGAAGCACAGGTCATCGTCGGCACGCGCTCGGCGGTGTTCACCCCGCTGCCGAATGCGGGCCTGATCGTGATCGACGAAGAGCACGACGGCAGCTACAAACAGCAGGACGGCATCCGCTACCACGCGCGCGATTTCGCGCTGGTGCGCGCCAAGGCACTGGACGTGGCGGTGGTGCTCGGCAGTGCCACGCCGTCGCTGGAATCGCTGCACAACGCGCAGGCCGGCCGCTACACCCACCTGCGCCTGAAGCAGCGCGCGGGAGCGGCGCGGCCCCCCGTGGTACGCGTACTCGACGTGCGCAAGCGGCCGCTGCGCGATGGGCTATCGCCGGAGGTACTGGCCGGCATCACCCAGCATCTGCAGGCCGGGCACCAGGTGCTGGTGTTCAAGAACCGCCGCGGCTATGCGCCCGTGCTGCTCTGCCATGACTGCGGCTGGACCGCCCCGTGCCAGCGCTGCGATGCGCCGATGACCGTGCACGCCGGCGGCCGCCGCCTGCAGTGCCATCACTGTGGCGCACGCCAGTCCGCGCCGCTGGCCTGCCCGGACTGCGGCAGCCTCGCGCTGCAGCCGCAGGGCATCGGGACGGAGCGGCTGGAAGAACATCTGGTCGAAGCCTTCCCGGATTTTCCGGTGATCCGCATCGACCGCGGCACCACCGGCAAGCGCGACGCGCTGGAGACCCAGTTGGCCTCGCTCGGCGATCGCGCGGGCATCCTGGTCGGCACGCAGATCCTGGCCAAGGGGCACGATCTGCCGAAACTGACCCTGGTGGTCGTGGTCGGCATCGATGAAGGCCTGTTCTCGGCGGATTTCCGCGCCAGTGAAAAGCTGGCCCAGCAGCTGATCCAGGTCGCCGGCCGCGCCGGGCGCGCCGTGGATGCAGGCGAGGTGTGGTTGCAGACCCACCACCCGGGGCATCCGCTGCTGGAGACACTGGTCAACGGCGGCTACCACGCCTTCGCCCATGCGGAACTGCAGCAGCGCGAGGCGGCCGGTTTTCCGCCCTTCGCGCATCTGGCACTGCTGCGTGCCGAAGCGCAGCAGGTGGAGCATGCCAACGCGATGCTCAGTGCCGTGCGCGCGTTGATTCCCGACGATGCGGCGGTGGAACGCTATGGCCCGATGCCGGCGCCGATGCCGCGCCGCGCGGGCTACCAGCGCACCCAGTTGCTGCTGTCCTCACCGGCGCGGCGCCCGTTGCATGGCGTGCTGGACCAGGTGACGCCGCAGATTGCCGGCTTGCCGCAGGCACGCCGGGTACGCTGGTCGTTGGATGTGGATCCGATGGATCTGTATTAGCGCGGCACGGTCGCTCAGGTGAGCGCGGTCATAACCCCACGCTGGTACGCCGGACGCTGTTTCAACCGCTCGTACCAGGCCGCCAGATGCGGCAGGTCCGGGCGCTGGATCGGCATCTCGAACCAGGCGTAGATGAAGGCGCCCAGCGGAATATCGCCCATCGCGAACTGCTCACCGGACAGATATGGCTGCCGCGACAGGGCTTCATCGGCCATCGCCAGCAGCTCGCCGGAACGCACCAGTGCGGCAGCGATGCGCGCCTCGTCCCGATCCGCCGGCGCGGTCCGCAGGGTGCCCCAGAACAGATCGCGGAACACGCCGGCGAAGGTCGAGGTGGTCCAGTCCATCCACTTCTCCGACTGCGCGCGCGTCACCACGTCTTCCGGGTACAGCGTGCCCAACGCGTAGCGCGCCGAGAGATAGCGCACGATCGTGTTGGATTCCCACAACGGCAGGCCCTGATCCTCGATCACCGGCACCAGCCCGTTGGGATTCATCGCGCGGTATTCCGGCGACTGCGTGCCACCGAAGGCACCGCCGACCTCGATCGACTCGTACGGCGCGCCGATCTCCTCGGCACACCACAGCACTTTGCGCACGTTGCTGGAATTGCGACGGCCCCAGATTTTCAACATGATCGGATTCCCGTATCGTTCGATGCGCGGCAGCGGGGTCGCGCGGTGCCGCTACGATACGCCCAACGGCGGGCCGACCGTCATGTCATGGATGAAAAACAATGATCCTCTACGCGCTCGAAATCGTGTTGCTCGTTGCCGGCATCGGCACCCTCGTGGTCGGCTATCGCCGCCACCATCGCAATCTGTTGCTCAGCGCCGCGCTGTTGCTGCTGGCCAGCGGCATGCTGCCTGACGCCGTGCGAGGCTTCTCCGATGGCTTCAACGGCAGCACGGCCCGCCCGCTCGCCGCGCTGCTGCGTTGAGGCCAGCGCTTACTTCGCCACCTTGGCCGTACTCTTCTTGGGCAGCGCGCGCACATAGGTCGATTTGCCGTCCTTCTTCATCTCGAACAGGCCGGTCGCGGCCAGCAGATCGCTGAGTTTGCTGTACCCGTAATTGCGCGAATCGAACGAGGCCTGGTTGCCGATCTGGCTGCCGACCGGGCCGAGATGCGACCAGCCATCCTCGGCTTCGGCCGAGGTCACCGCGCGGCGCAGCATCTGCACCAGCCGGGTGTCGTTGCGCAGCTCCGGCCCGCTCTTGCGCGGGCGCGTCTCCTCGTTGTCCTGCTCCACCTCCTGATCGGCCGCATGCGGCTGGCCCAGCGCTTCGATGTAGGTGAACTTCGAGCACGCGTTGACGAACGGCTCGGGCGTTTTCTTCTCGCCGAAGCCGTACACCTTCACCCCGTCGGTCAGCAGGCGCATCACCAGCGGAGTGAAGTCGGCATCGCTGGAGACGATCGCAAAGCCGTCCAGATTGCGCGCGTACAGCATGTCCATCGCATCGATCACCATCGCCATGTCCGAGGCATTCTTGCCACGGCTGTAGGCGAACTGCTGGATCGGGCGGATCGCGTATTCGTGCAGCACCGATTCCCACCCTTTCAGCCGCGGGCTCTTCCAGTTGCCGTAGGCACGGCGGACATTGGCCACGCCGTAGCGGGCGACTTCGGCCAGCACCGCATCGATCTTGGAAGAAGGTGCGTTGTCGGCATCGATCAGCAGGGCGATGCGCTTTTCCGGTTCGGACATCTCGGTCTCCAGGGCGGGATCGGATCGGCCATCGGGCAAGCGCGATGGCCCCTGAACCCAGTATCGGCCATCGACGTGAACATCGCGCTTCACGTGCGACCATAGGCCGCATCACGAGACGACCTGCGCCGCCCCCCTCCGGCGCCCGCCAAGGAGTGAAGCATGACCCGCGATCCCACGCCCCACCTGCTCATCATCGGTGGTGGTTTTGCCGGCCTCTGGGCCACCCGTGCCCTCGCCTCGGCGCACGTGCGCATCACCCTGGTGGACCGTCGCAACCACCATCTGTTCCAGCCGCTGCTTTACCAGGTGGCCACCGCCGGCCTCTCGGCACCGGATATCGCCGCCCCGCTGCGCCACATCCTCGGCCATCAGCGCAACGTTGAAGTGCGGCTTGGCGAAGTGACCCACATCGACAAAGCGGCGCGCAGTGCCACCCTGGCCGATGGCACGCAGATCGCCTACGACACGCTGATGCTGTGCACCGGCGCCACCCACGCCTACTTCGGTCACGACGAATGGGCCGCCGATGCGCCGGGCCTGAAAACGCTGGACGATGCCATCGCACTGCGCCGCAAGCTGCTGCTCGCCTTCGAGCGCGCCGAGGCCGAGCCCGATCCCGCACGCAAGGCCGCCTGGCTCAGTTTCGCCGTGGTCGGCGGCGGCCCCACCGGGGTGGAACTGGCCGGCACCCTGGCCGAGATCGCACGGCATACGCTGCGCAATGAGTTCCGCCATATCGACCCCGCCTCGGCCAAGGTCCGCCTGATCGAGGCCGGCCCGCGCGTGCTGTCCACCTTCCCCGAGGTGCTCTCCCTCAAGGCGCGCCGCCAGTTGGAAAAACTGGGTGTGGAAGTGCTCACCGGTACGCCGGTAAGCGACATCAACGCCGAGGGCTTCCAGCTGGGCGAGCGCTTCGTCGAAGCGCGCACCGTGGTCTGGGCCGCCGGTGTCGCCGCCTCACCGCTGGCGCGCACGCTGGACGTGCCCCTGGATCGCGCCGGCCGCGTGCCGGTGCAGCCCGATCTCACCCTGGACGGCCACCCGGAGATTTTCGTGGCCGGGGATCTGGCCGCAGTGACCCAGGCCGATGGCAAGCCGGTACCCGGCGTCGCCCCGGCAGCCAAGCAGATGGGCAAGCACGTGGCGACCACGATCCTGGCGCGCCTGGCCGGCAAGCCCGCGCCGGGCCCGTTCAAGTACCAGGACTTCGGCAACCTGGCGACCATCGGCCGCATGGCCGCGATCGTCCACCTCGGCCGCCTGCAGCTCTCCGGCGTGCTGGCGTGGTGGTTCTGGCTGGCCGCGCACGTGTTCTTCCTGATCGGCTTCCGCAACCGCGTGGTGGTGCTGCTGAACTGGGCAGTGGCGTACTGGAGCTACCAGCGCAGCGCGCGGATCATCTTCGGCGATGCGCAGGACGATCGCCGGCCGAAGCGGCCGCCGACGCCCTGAGCGGTCGAGCCGCAACGGTGGCAGCCAGCCACGCCGGGCTGCCACACGGATGGGCCACTCAGCCCTGCGACAGACATCCCCAGCCATCGACCTGGCCGCTGTAGGAGACCGCCTCGCTGGCGAGCAGCCCTTCGAAGCCCGAGATGTTCTGGTGGGTCGGCAGCATCAGCGGATGCACCACCACCTGCCACGGGTATTCGTCGTTGCCCTCGTAGGCAGCCAAGGACACCTTCTGCTCGTTCTTGAGCAGGTGCACGGCAAAGGCGATCGCCACGTCCTGGGTCGGGAAGATCAGCGCGAAATCCACCTCGCGCGGAATCGACAGGTCGTCGCCATCCTGCAGCATGTTCCAGAGCACATCGCCATTCTCATCTTCCGGGTACAACGACAGATCGCGGGACATGGCACTCCAGGGCTTGGGCAAGCGGATCAACGAACGAGGGTCGATGGTATGCCGCCAACGAAGGCCCGAACAACCAGCACGCAGGGCTACATGGGATCGGGCAGCGCCAGCCACGCCAGCTTGCGCTCGCGCGGTTGCCGCTTGAGCTGCCATTCGGCCTTCGACGCCGCGGCCCGGTCCGGGTAGGCGCGCATCGCCAGCACCTTCACCGGCGGGTTGGCGCGCGTGTATTTGGCCCCTTTGCCGGCCAGATGCGCCTGGAAACGTGCCTCCACGTCGTTGCTGATGCCGGCGTAATAGCTGCCGTTGCGGCATTCAAGCAGGTACAGGTACCAGAGGGCAGGTTCAGCGGGCATACCGGGATTATCCCCCGGCGCGGGGCCGGCGGCTGCTAGAATCCGCCCCGGATGCAGGAGAGAGGCGCCGCGCTGGCGCCCGCCGAAGGCGCAGGCTCCCATAATCGCTCAGGCCGGTGGCTCGATACGCCACCAACCATGCATCCGACACGCCGATCTGGAGAGAGGTCTTCAATGACCCGCCGAAGGGGCACGTGGCCTTGGCCACCGAACTCTCAGGCAAAAGGACAGCGGGAGCGGCAACGGAATCCCACCCCACGACAGTGCAGCGGCGCAGGCGTGATGCGTGTGCGTTTCCGTCCCCGCCTGACGTGTTTCCCGGAGCCACCCCCATGCTGCTCTCCCTGATCTACCTCATCGCCATCTCGGCCGAAGCCATGACCGGCGCGCTGTCGGCCGGCCGCCGCCGCATGGACCTGTTCGGCGTTGTCATCATCGCCTGCGTCACCGCACTCGGCGGTGGGTCGCTGCGCGACATCGTGCTCGGCCATTACCCGCTGGGCTGGGTGAAGCACCCGGAGTACCTGGGCTTCACCATCTGCGCCGCGCTGATCGCCACCTGGGTAGCACGCTGGATGCACCACTTCCGGCGCACCTTCCTGGTGCTCGATGGCCTGGGCCTGATCGCGTTCACCCTGATCGGCTGCGCGGTCGCGCGCGAGGGCGGGCATACCGTACCGATCATCCTGATCGCCGGCATGCTGACCGGTGCGTTCGGCGGCGTGCTGCGCGATGTGCTGTGCAACGAGGTGCCGCTGATCTTCCAGAAGGAACTGTATGCGGTGATCACCCTGCTCACCGGTGCGGCCTACCTGACCCTGCTGGAACTCGGCGTATCGCTCAACGCGGCCACGCTGTGGTGCCTGGGCGGCGGCTTCCTGCTGCGCCTGCTGGCGATCCACTTCAAATGGGAAATGCCGAAGTTCGTGTACCGCGACGAGGTGCATTGACGCACCCGCGGGCATGACCAAGGTCACGGGAGCTTGAGCGGCCTGGCCCTGTATCATGGCGCTCCCGTTCCATTCGAACGGCATCCAGCCACGCGGCGGTGTTCCACCCGCTGCCCCGCCAGACACCCTCTCCCCCGTTGACCTGCCGCACTCGGCCGGTCCCCATGGACGCACTGCTCCGGTGGAGGGTGCGCAGGATGCGTATGTCCGCTTCAACGCCCCCGTCGTCTCGCCGTCGTGTCGTCAAACCGCTGTTGATCGCCGCCGCTGTCGGCCTGGCCGCGATCGCCGCATGGAAACTGCTCTCGCCCGCTCCCGCCGGCCCGTCCGGTGGTCCGCAGCCGACCCCGGTGCGTGTGGCCACCGCGACGCAGGAAGACCTGGTGGTGCGCCTGAAGGCGCTCGGCACGGTGACCCCGCTGCATACGGTGAGCATCCGCAGCCGCGTGGATGGCGAACTGCTGCGCCTGGCGTTCTCCGAAGGCCAGCACGTCCAGGCCGGCGAGCTGCTGGCCGAGATCGATCCGCGCCCGTTCCAGGTGCAGCTGTCGCGTGCGTTGGGGACGCAGCAGCAGAACCTGGCCGAGCTGGACAACGCCGAAAGCCAGCTCAAGCGCTTCACCGAACTGCAGACCGAGCACTTCGTCTCCGCGCAGGACCTGAGTGACCAGCAGAGCAAGGTGCGCCAGCTGCAGGGCCGCCGCCAGACCGACCAGGCGGCCGTGGATGAAGCGCGCCTGCAGCTGCAGTACACCCGCATCACTGCGCCGGTGGCCGGGCGCATGGGCCTGCGCAATGTGGATGTCGGCAACCTGGTGCGCAGTGGCGATACCGAGCCGCTGGCCACCATCACCCAGACCACGCCGATCAGCGTGCTGTTCACCGTGCCCGAGCCGGACCTGCCGGCGGTGGTCGCCGCCGCCCGCGCCAATCCGCAGCTCACCGTGGAAGCCTGGGACCGCGAGGAGCGCACCGCGCTGGGCGACGGCATGCTTTCCAGCCTGGACAATCGCATCGATACCGCCACCGGCACGCTCAAGCTGCGCGCGCAGTTCGCCAACGCCGATGAATCGTTGTTCCCCAACCAGTTCGTCAATGTGCGCCTGCAGGTCAGCAGCAGCGATGCGGTGGTGATTCCCAACGCCGCCGTGCAGTTCGGCAGCAAAGGCAGCTACGTCTACGTGATCGCGGCCGATGCCACCTCGCACCTGCGCAGCGTGGTGCTCGGCCCGGCCGATGGCGAGCGCGTGTCCGTACGCGAAGGGCTCAAGGCCGGCGAGCGCGTGGTGGTGGAAGGCATCGACGGGCTGCGCGAAGGCGCCAAGGTCGAGGTGGTGGAGCAGGACCCGCCGCGGACCGGCGCATGAGCCTCTCGCGCCCCTTCATCGAGCGCCCGGTCGCGACCACGCTGCTGATGGTGGCGCTGCTGCTGTCCGGCGTGATGGCCTACCGCCTGCTGCCGGTCGCGGCACTGCCGCAGGTCGATTACCCGATCATCCAGATCACCACGCTGTATCCCGGCGCCAGCCCGGATGTCACCACCAGCGCAGTCACCGCGCCGCTGGAACGGCAGCTGGGGCAGATCCCCGGCCTGAAACAGATGTCCTCGACCAGTTCGGGCGGCGCCTCGGTGATCACGCTGCAGTTTTCGCTGGAGGTCGCGCTCGGCGTGGCCGAGCAGGAAGTGCAGGCCGCGATCAACGCCGCCGACAGCTTCCTGCCCGATGACCTGCCGGTGCCGCCGGTGTACCGCAAGGTCAACCCGGCCGATACCCCGATCCTGACCCTGGCGGTGACCTCGCAGGGGCTGTCGCTGCCGCAGGTGCACGATCTGGTCGATACGCGCATGGCGCAGCGGCTCTCGCAGCTGCCCGGTGTCGGCCTGGTCAGCCTGGCCGGCGGGCAGCGCCCGGCAGTGCGCATCCAGGTCAATCCGTCCGCGCTGGCCGCCAACGGCCTGAGCATGGCCAGCATCCGCACCGCGATCGGCACGGCCAACGTCAACATGCCCAAGGGCAGCTTCGATGGCCCGACCCGCGCGATCATGCTCGATGCCAACGACCAGATGCGCTCGGTCGCCGAGTACCGCGCGCTGATCCTGGCCTACAAGGAGGGCGCACCGCTGCGGCTGGGCGATGTCGCCACCATCGAAGATGGCGCCGAGAACCGCCAGCTGGCCGCGTGGTCGGGCACTACCCCGGCCGTGCTGATCAACATCCAGCGCCAGCCCGGCGCAAACGTGATCGCCGTGGTCGACCAGGTGCGCGCGCTGCTGCCGCAGCTGCAGGCCTCGCTGCCGGCCGGTGTTGATGTGGCCGTCCTGAGTGACCGCACCGAATCGATCCGCGCCTCGATCCGCGGCGTGCAGCACGAGCTGCTGATCGCGATCGCGCTGGTGGTGATGGTCACCTTCGTGTTCCTGCGCAACCTCCCGGCCACGATCATCCCCAGCATCGCGGTGCCGCTGTCGCTGGTGGGCACTTTCGGGGTGATGCTGCTGGCCGGCTTCTCGCTCAACAACCTCACCCTGATGGCGCTGACCATCGCCACCGGCTTCGTGGTGGACGATGCGATCGTGATGCTGGAGAACATCGCCCGTCACCTGGAGCGCGGCGCCACGCCGATGCAGGCGGCGTTGAAAGGCGCCCGGCAGATCGGCTTCACGCTGATCTCGCTGACGCTGTCGCTGATCGCGGTGCTGATCCCACTGCTGTTCATGGCCGACGTGGTCGGCAAGCTGTTCCACGAGTTTGCGATCACGCTGGCGGTGGCGATCGGCATCTCGCTGCTGGTCTCGCTGACGCTGACGCCGATGATGTGCGCGCGCCTGCTCAAGGCCGGCCACGCGACCCGTCGCGATGCCGATGGGCAGGAATCGTCGCAGCAGGGCGACCCGTTCGACCGCGTCGTGGCGGTCTACGATCGCCAGCTGCACTGGGTGCTGCAGCGCCAGCCGCTGATGCTGGCCGCCACCGTCGCCACGCTGGTGCTGACGGCGCTGCTGTACGTGTGGGTGCCCAAGGGCTTCTTCCCGGTGCAGGATGCCGGGCTGATCCAGGGCATCAGCGAGGCGCCGCAGTCGATTTCCTTCCAGGCGATGGCGCAGCGCCAGCAGGCGCTGTCCGCGGCGTTGCTGGAAGATGAGGACGTGGCCAGCCTGTCCTCGTTCATCGGCGTGGATGGCAACAACGCCACGCTCAACAGTGGCCGGCTGCTGATCGAGCTGAAACCGCATGCACAGCGCGCTGCCGATGCACAGGCGATCATCGCGCGGCTGCAGCGGCGCGTGGCGCACGTCCCGGGCATCAGGTTGTACCTGCAGCCGGTGCAGGAACTGGGCATCGAAGACCGGATCAGCCGTACCCAGTACCAGTTCACCCTGACCAGCCCGGATCTCGCACAGCTGGACACGTGGACGCCGCGCCTGCTTGCGCATCTGCAGCAGTCGCCGGCGCTGGCCGACGTCGCCAGTGATCTGCAGAACCAGGGCCTGCAGGCGCATGTGGTGATCGACCGGGTCGCCGCCGCGCGGCTGGGGATCAGCGTGGAGACCATCGCCGATGCGCTGTACGACGCGTTCGGGCAGCGCCAGATCTCGACCATCTTCACCCAGGCCAACCAGTACCGCGTGGTGCTGGAAGCGCGCCCGGACGTAGCCTTCGGCCCGGATGCGATCGCACGCCTGCACGTCACCGGGCCCGACGGGCGGCAGGTGCCGCTGGGCGGCATCGCGCGGATCGAACAGCGCCCGGCGCAGCTGCTGATCAACCATGTCGGCCAGTTCCCGGCGGTGACGTTCTCCTTCAATCTCGCCCCGGACGCCTCGCTGGGCGAAGCGGTGGAGGCGATCGAAGGTGCACGTACCGCGATCGGGCTGCCGGCCGGCGTCGAACTGCGCCTGCAGGGCGCCGCCGATGCGTTCCGCGCCTCGCTGTCGAGCACCTTGTGGCTGGTGCTGGCGGCGGTGGTGGTGATGTACCTGGTGCTGGGCGTGCTCTATGAGAGCTTCATCCACCCGATCACCATCCTCTCCACCCTGCCCTCGGCCACGGTGGGTGCGCTGCTGGCGTTGCTGGTCAGCGGGCGCAGCCTGGATCTGATCGCGGTGATCGGCATCGTGCTGCTGATCGGGCTGGTGAAGAAGAACGCGATCATGATGATCGACTTCGCGCTGGAGGCCGAGCGCGAGCATGGCATGGCGCCGCGTCAGGCGATCCACCAGGCCGCCCTGCTGCGCTTCCGGCCGATCCTGATGACCACGCTGGCCGCGCTGTTCGGCGCGATCCCGCTGATGTTCGCCAGTGGCTCGGGCGCGGAGCTGCGCCAGCCGCTGGGCCTGGTGATGGTGGGCGGGCTGATCGTCAGCCAGGTCCTGACCCTGTTCACCACGCCGGTGATCTACCTGTTCTTCGATCGCTTCCGCCAGCGTCCCACGCCGGCTGCCGACGCGGCTGACGAGGCGCTGGCGTGAGTCCGCTGTCGCGGGCAATCGGCTGGTTCGTGCAGCATCCGGTCGCCACCGTGCTGCTCGCGGTCGCGGTGGTGCTGACCGGCCTGCTCGGGCTGCGCCTGCTGCCGGTTGCGCCCTTGCCACAGGTCGACTACCCGGCGATCAACGTCAGCGCGAGCCTGCCCGGCGCGAGCCCGGAATCGATGGCGGCCAACGTCGCCACGCCGCTGGAACGTGCGCTGGGCACCATACCGGGGCTGACCGGGATCGACTCGGCCAGCACCCAGGGCTCGACCCAGGTCGAACTGAAGTTCGCACTCGGCCGCAACGTGGACGATGCCGCGCGCGATGTGCAGGCCGCGATCAATGCCGCGCGCGCGCAGCTGCCCAGCGGCATGCCGGGCATGCCGCAGTACCGCAAGGTGAATCCCTCGCAGGCGCCGATCATGGCGCTGGCGCTGAGTTCGGACAGTCTCTCGCCGGGCCAGATCTACGACGTGGCCTCCACCGTGATCGCGCAGAAGCTGGCGCAGATTCCCGGTGTCGGCGAGGTCCAGGTAGGGGGCAGCTCGCTGCCGGCGGTGCGCGTCTCGCTGGATCCCAATGCACTCAACCATCACCGCATCGCACTGGACGACATCGCCGCGGCGATCCGCAACGCCAACGCGCTCAAGCCACTGGGCACCGTCGCCAGCCAGGCCCAGCAGTGGCAGCTGGAAGCCACCCTGCAGCTGCGTACCGCCGCCGAGTACCGCCGCCTGATCGTGGCCATGCGCGATGGCCGGCCGGTGTACCTGGAGGACGTGGCCGGGATCAGCGAAGGCGTCGAAGACCGCTACGCCAGCGGCTTCCACAACGAGCGCCCGGCGGTGCTGCTGATCGTCAGCCGCCAGCCGGATGCCAACATCATCGAGACCGTCGACGCCATCCAGGCGCAGATGGACACACTGCAGGCACTGCTGCCGGCCAACATCGACATGCAGGTGGTGATGGACCGTTCGCCGGTGATCCGCGCCACCCTGCGCGAGGCCGAACTGACCCTGCTGCTGGCCATCGCCCTGGTGGTGCTGGTGGTCCTGGCCTTCCTCGGCCACTGGCGTGCGGCGCTGGTGCCGACCGTGGCGATTCCGGTCTCGCTGCTGGGCGCGCTGGCGATCATCGCCCTGCTCGGGTTCTCGCTCAACACGCTCTCGCTGATGGCGCTGATCGTGGCGGCGGTGCTGGTGGTCGACGATGCGATCGTGGTGCTGGAGAACATCGCCCGCCATCGTGAGGAGGGCGCTTCGCCGATGACCGCCGCGCTGCGCGGCGCCGGTGAAGTCGGTGCCACGCTGCTGTCGATGAACATCGCGCTGGCCGTGGTGTTCATCTCGATCCTGTTCCTGGATGACTTCGTCGAGAAGCTCTTCCGCGAGTTCTCACTGACCCTGGTGGCGGCGATGGGCGTCTCACTGCTGGTTTCGCTGAGCCTGACCCCGATGCTGTGCGCACGCCTGCTCGGGCAGGCTCGGCCGGGCCCCGGCAATGGCCTGCAGCGCGCCGGGACCGCCCTGTTCGAACGCCTGCGCGCGGCCTACGTGGGCAGCCTGCAGACCATGCTGCGCTGGCTCGCGCTGCCGCTGCTGCTGTTCGCCGGCGTGATCGCGCTGAATGTGTGGCTGTTCCAGCAGGTGCCCAAGGGCATTGTGCCCAAACAGGACACCGCGCAGCTGCGTGGCTTCGCGCGCGGCGACGACGGGCTGTCGTTCCAGGTGATGCAGCCCAAGATCGATGCGTATCGGAAGTTGCTGCTGGCCGATCCGGCCATCAGCGACATCATCGGGTATATCGGTGGGCGCAGCGGGGTCAACAACGCCTTCATCATGATAAAGATGAAGCCGCTGGCCGAGCGCAAGGTCTCCAGCCAGCAGGTGATCGACCGCCTGCGCGCCAACATGCCGAAGATTCCGGGCGGCGGCCTGTTCCTGTGGGTGGACCAGGACATCAAGCTGGAGGGCAGCGGCGACAGCGGCCAGTACGAGTTCCAGCTGCTCTCCGGCGAACTGGAACCGCTACGGCAATGGACACCCAAGGTAGCCGATGCGCTGCGCGCCCTGCCCGAGCTGGTCGATGTGGAATCCAAGGGCGACGAAGGCATGCGCCAGGTGGTGCTGGACATCGACCGCGACGCCGCCGCGCGGCTGGGCGTGGACATGCGCATGATCGCCTCGGTGCTCAACAACGCCTTCAGCCAGCGCCAGGTCGCCACGCTGTACGACACCCTCAACCAATACCGCGTGGTGATGGAACTGGACCCGCGTTACACCCAGGATCCCTCCACGCTGGAGCAGATCCATGTGATCGGCAAGGACGGTCAGCGCCTGCCGCTGTCCTCGATTGCCAGCTGGTCCTACGGCATGGCACCGGACCGCATTTACCACAGCCAGCAGTTTGCCTCGGTCTGGATCGAGTTCGCGCTGGCGCCCGGCGTGACCCTGGACCAGGCGGTGAAGGCGGTGGACCGCGCGATGGCCGGGATCATGCTGCCCACCCACGTGCAGGCCAGGCTGAGTGGCGAGGCCGGTGGCTTCGAGAAGCTGCGCGAGCGCCAGCTGTGGTTGATCGTGGGCGCGATGCTCGCGGTGTATCTGGTATTGGGCGTGCTGTATGAAAGCTTCGTGCAGCCGCTGGCGATCCTCTCCACCCTGCCCTCGGCCGGCGTGGGCGCGCTACTGGCGCTGATGGCCTTCGGCAACGAGTTGAACCTGATCTCGCTGCTCGGCCTGTTCCTGCTGGTGGGGGTGGTGATGAAGAACACCATCCTGATCATCGACTTCGCGCTTTCGGCCGAACGCGAGCGCGGGTTGCCGTCGTACGACGCCATCTGCGAGGCAGCACGGCTGCGCTTCCGCCCGATCCTGATGACCAGCGTCGCGGCGTTGCTGGGCACGTTGCCGCTGATGCTGGCCACCGGCGAAGGCTGGGAGATGCGTCAGCCGCTGGGCATTGCGATCGTGGGTGGGTTGCTGGTGAGCCAGTGGCTGACGTTGTATACGACGCCGGCGATCTACCTGGCCTTGGCGAAGCTGCGGCGGGCAGCGTGATCATCGGACGCGCGACGCCCTGAGGGTAGAGCCACGCCATGCGTGGCTGCTCCTGCATGATCTGCAAGCAGCGCCGCGGCGCTGTGCGCAGCCACCCAGGGGGTGGCTCTACCCTGGATCAACGCACGCTCATGCCGCCTTGCTGATCCGCACCGCCCGCCGCGCCCGCACTGCCTGGGCCAGACTCTCCAGCACCGCCAGCGAGCTGTCCCAGCCGATGCAGCCATCGGTGATGCTCTGGCCGTAGGTCAGCGGCTGGCCCTCGACCAGGTCCTGTCGCCCAGCCACCAGATGACTCTCGACCATGACGCCAACGATGCGCTCTTCGCCGTTGGCCAGCTGCGCGTTGATGTCGGCGATGACCTTGGGCTGGTTCTCCGGATTCTTGCTGCTGTTGGCGTGGCTGGCATCGATCATGATGCGCGCGGCCAGGTGCGACTTGGCCAGGGTCTGGCTGGTCGCTTCCACGTGGTCGGCATCGTAGTTCGGCGTCTTGCCGCCGCGCAGGATGACGTGGCAATCCGGATTGCCGGCGGTGGCCACGATCGCGGTGCCGCCTTCCTTGGTCACCGAGAGGAAGTGATGCGGGTTCGAGGCCGCGCCAATCGCATCGGCGGCGATCTTGATGTTGCCGTCGGTGCCGTTCTTGAAGCCCACCGGGCACGACAGGCCCGAGGCGAGCTCGCGGTGCACCTGGCTCTCGGTGGTGCGTGCGCCGATCGCGCCCCAGGCGACCAGATCGGCGATGTACTGCGGCGAGATCACGTCGAGGAATTCCACGCCGGCCGGCAGGCCGAGCTTGTTGATGTCGCGCAGCAGGCCGCGCGCCACGCGCAGGCCCTTGTTGATGTTGAAGCTGCCGTCCAGGTCCGGATCGTTGATCAGGCCTTTCCAGCCCACCGTGGTGCGCGGCTTTTCGAAGTACACGCGCATGACGATTTCCAGCTCATCGGCGTAGGCATCGCGCAGCGGCTTGAGGCGCTGGGCGTATTCGATGGCGGCCACCGGGTCATGGATCGAACACGGGCCGATCACCACCGCGAGGCGGTCGTCGCGGCCGTGCAGGATCTCGTGCAGGGCCGAGCGCGAGGCGCTGACCGTATCGGAGGCTTCATCGTCGCAGGGCAGCATCGCCAGCAGCTGTGCCGGCGGGGTCAACGGTTCGATCTTGCGGATGCGCAGGTCGTCGGTATGGGGGGGCATGGGATAACTCCTTGGAAGTGGGGGTCCCCAGCGCGGCGGCAACAAAAAAGCCGCCAGGTGCGCTGGCGGCTTTCGGGAATGCGTCTGAAGCTTTCTTCAGGGTGAGCGCATGCCTTCCTCCGCCGGTGGCTTCGGAAAGTAATACCAAAAGTAGGCATTGGCGGGGCGTGCGTTCATTGGGGAGTATTGATAACACAGGGGTTTGGAGGTGCCAACTGTTTCATTCGCAACTGCGGCGTCGGTTCAGCCCCGTTCGAGCGCCCCACGCGCTCACGTCCGCGGCAGCGCCGCCAGCTCAGCCAGGTGCTGCTGCAGGGTGCCCGCTGCGCCCATCGCGTGCGTGGTGGTGAAGTACTCGTGCCAGCCGGTGGCACCGATCGCGGCGAGCAGCGCATCGGCATCCAGCCGTTCGGCGCACTGCCATACCGCATAGAACTGCTCGGCGGTGGTGTGCGGTACGTCCTGCTCGATACGGCCCATCGCCACCGGCGTGACGCGGGCGGGATCCACGTTCTGCATACCCGCGCCGATGCGGGCGAAGAGCGCCCCGCGCGATACCGGGTCCAGCGCGGTCCAGGCAGGGGTGGCGGTGTACAGCTCGATCAACATGTGCGACATGGCAGTCCTTGAGGTCAGAGCGAGCGCAGTGCGCGCTTGCGGATATAGGTGTTGGCCGGATCATCGGCATGCCGCTGCTGCCATTCGCTGCACAGCGCGCGGACCCAGTCAGGCTGGCTTTTGCCGGCGTCGTTGAGCCAGTTGCCGACCGAGTCCTGTACGTAGCGCGAGGCATCGCAGCACAGTGCCTGCAGCAGCGGCAAGGCGTGCTGCGGTTCGTGCTTGAACAACGCGATGTGCGCGGCCCATACGCCCCGCGGGCGCAGCGCTTCGCAGGCGAAGCGGCGCACATTCGGTGAGACGTCGGTGGTCCAGCCGTGCAGGTGCGTGAGCACGCGCAGCGGTTCGGCGACGACGTGAGGTCGCACCGCCAGCCACGCCCACTCGCGCACGCCGAAGTGCGCATCATCGGCCAGCACGCGCAGGGCATCGAGCTTGCGCTCCAGCGACAAGGCCGGGTCACTGCCGATCAGATAGCACGCCCAGCCACGCACGGTATCGCTGCCGTGCCGCGACCACGTGGCGTGGTCACCGTGACCATGCACGCGCAGCAGAGTGGCCGCCCCCTGCATGCGCAGTGTGATGCCGCGCTTGGCCGCATTGCGCATCGGTGTGATCGCGGCGGCGGGCAAGCCCGGCGCTACATTCGCCATCAGCTTGGCGAAGTCCACCGCCAGCACTTCGGCCAGATGCGTGGCTTCGGTTTCACCGCGATCCAGCTGCCCGCGCCGCTCGCGGGTGACGGGCTGTTTCATGCGGCGCGCCCTGCGTCGGTGCGCGACCACACGCGCTGCAGCAACGTGCCGAGCGTGCGCCGTTCCCTGGGGCTGATATCCGCGAACAGCGAGGCGATCCACTCGGTCTGCTGGTCGAACAGGCGCGCGGCCAGTGCCTGGCCGGCCCCGGTCAACCGTACGTGGATGCGGCGCCTGTCATCCGGATCACTGTGGCGGCTCACCAGGTGCTCGCGCTCCAGCCCATCAAGCAGGCCGGTGATGGTGGCGCGGGTCACCCCGGCGCGCTCGGCCAGTTGGTGTGGCGAAAGCGCCGTATCTGCGCCACGCAGCAGGAACAGCAGGACGAAACGCCCTTCGCTCAGGCCCAGCGGCGCCAGCCGGCTGGCGCAGTCCTGGTCGATCGCGCTGGCCAGCGACAACACCTGGAAGCACAGCGCCAACTCGCCCGAATCCGGTTGGCCGCGGCGCTCCAGTTCAGTCAGGAAGGCATGGTGTTTGGTTTCCAGCATGCAGGCGGCTTCGACATAATACGGCGGCTAACTATATCGTCGTTGCGCTCTGAGAGAAAGGCTCGGCGCCTACGTTGCCGCTACTGCGGGCACCTGCATCCGTACGATCAACCCGCCGCCCGGCCTGTCCAGCAGCCAGAGCTGACCGCCGTGCTGGCGAACCGCGCCCTGGACCACCGCCAGCCCCAGACCGGTGCCGCCGGTGGCGCGGTTGCGCGAGCTTTCATGCCGCTGGAAAGGCTGCAGCAACCGGGCTTTTTCGCCATCGGGGATACCCGGCCCGCGGTCGGCGACCTCCAGCCACAGCGCGTCGCCCGTGGTGCGCACGTCCACTTCCACCGTGCCGGCATAGCGCGCGGCGTTGTCGATGAGGTTGTCCAGTGCGCGCCTGAGCAGGAGGGCATCACCGTGCCATGGCAGAGGCCCGGTCAGGCCACTGTGGATGTCCACACCGCGCAGGCGCGCGGACTGCACGCACTCGTCCAGCAGGGCCGCCATGTCCAGCGGCAGCATCGAGGCGGGTTCCAGTTCGCCACGGGCGTAGTCGAGGACCTGTTCGATCATTGCGTTCATGCGTTCGATGTCGGCCACCATCCGCGCCGCCTGCGCGGGCGGTGCGAATTCGGCGCGCAGGCGCAGCCCGGTCAGTGGCGTGCGCAGATCGTGCGCGACCGCTGCCAGCATGCGCGTCATGTCCTGCGCTTGCTCGCGGAGACGTTCACGACCGGCATTGATGGCCTTGGCCAGCATCTGGACATCGCGTGGGCCGTCGTCGGGCAGCAGCATGCTGGATTGCAATGTCACAGCAGCGCTCGCGTCGGCCAGCCGGCGCAGCGGGCGCCCGATCCGGAGCGCCGCCCATGCCGTCAGCGGTGCCAGCAGGACAGTGCCGCCGAGCAGCGCCAACAATACCTGGCGTCGCCACGCCACCACGTCGCCCTGGTCACTGCCCAGCACCTGCCAGCGGCCATCGGCGCGTTGCACGCCAAGCTCGAACGGTGGCCATTGCAGGGCCGCCAGTGCCAGGCCCTGCGCACGCAGCACTTCTGGATCGGCCAGCGCGTCCACCGGGGTGCCACGGGAGTACACCTTGATATCGGGCGCATTGCCCGTCCCTTTCCAGACCAGCCTGACATGCTCGACAGGCAGCGCCAGCTGGTGGGCGGTCAACTGTGTCAACCAGGGACTGGCATGACCGCTGGGCGGCGCATCCCGCAGCGTCACCCGCATTCCCTCGGCCGCCGGGGCCCGTTCACCGCGCAGCACCTGCACAGCATGATCCAGCCGCATCTGGGGCGGCGCAGGCCGGGGCATCCAGCCGATCACCGCCAGGCTGACCAGCGTGGCCAACAGCAGGCTGCTCACGGCCAGCATGACGATCCAGGTGGTGGTGGACCAGTGCCGGGTCACAGTACCTCCACCGCCGCATCGAACCGGTAGCCCTCGCCGCGCAGTGTCTGCACGAGTGCATCGCCACCGGCCGCCGCATGGGCCAACCTGCGGCGCAGGCGGCTGACCGCCAGGTCGACCGCGCGATCGACACTCTCGTGCGCATCGCCGCGCGTGAGCTGCATCAACCGCTCGCGGTCAAGCACCCGCCCGGGGCGCTCGGCCAAGGCCTGCAGCAGGGCGAATTCGCCCCGGCTCAACACAACCTCGGCGCCCTCGGGCGCGAACAGGCGGCGTTGCTCCGGCAGCAGCCGCCACCCGGCAAAACGCAGTTCGGCAACAGCCTGCCCCCGCAGCTTCTCCTGCCTGCGCAGCAGCGCGCGGACGCGCGCGATCAGTTCGCGCGGGTCGAACGGCTTGGCAAGGTAGTCGTCGGCGCCCATCTCCAGGCCGATGACGCGGTCGGGCGTGGCCCCCATCGCCGATAGCATCAGGATCGGAATCGCACGTGCCTGCAGCCGCCTGCAGACCGACAGGCCATCCTCACCGGGCATCATCCAATCCAGGATGATCGCGTCGGGCCGATGGACCTGCAGCAGGTGGTCCAGCGCGACTGCATCGGCGGCCACGCGCACACGGAAGCCATGCCGCTCCAGGCACTCGGCGAGTGCATCACGGATGCTGGTGTCATCGTCGACCACGACGATCTCGGGGCTGCGGTTCATGCGGGCAGTATCGGGCAGGTCTGTATCCGGACGGTATCAACGCGGACATTCCCGCGATACGGCGGTGAGGATCAATCACCGCTCCTTCCCACGGCGTTCTCCCATGCACCCTGCCCTGCTCCCATTGCTGGCCGCCACCCTTGCAGCACCAGCACCCGAACATGTCCTGCCGATGTGGATGCAGGCCATGCATCCCAGCGTCGCCGTGGGTCTGGATGGCCAGGCCGAGCCGTTGCGCTTCGTGGTCGACAGCGCGGCAGGTGCCACGCTGGTGGACAGCCGCATCGCCCGTCGTTACGGCTTGGACAATACCGACGACGCGACCGCCGGGCAGATCCGCGGTGCGTCTGCCAGCAGCGCCACGGCGAACCGCATGCGGCAGACCGACTGGGCGATCGGCACGGTGAAGCTGACGATCGTCGGCATGCACGCGGACCTGTCGCGCCTTTCCAATCCCGACAAGGCGATCACCGTCGATGGCATCCTCGGCAACGACCTTACGCGCCGCTGGGACACCCGGTGGGATTTCGCCGCGAGTGAACTGCAGTTGTGGACGGCGGGGCAGCTTGATGATGGGCCTCACTGCCAAGCCAACGCCCTACCCTCGCGACGACGTGGACTGGAAGGCTTCGGCTTCATCGCCACACAGTTGGGCGAGGCGGGCATCGAGGCGATTGCGGTGGTGGATACCGGGGCAGCCCAGACCGTGCTCAATGCCGCCGCCGCGCGTGCGTTGGGGCTGCGCACCGATGGCAGCGATGCACGGGTCACGCCTCGCGAAAAGGGAACGGAAGGCCTGGGCGGACAACCGCAGCCGAGCTGGCTCTATACCTTGCCTGCACTACGCAGCGGCACCTGGCAGCACCCTGCGTTTGAGGTGAGGATCAGTGCGCTGCCGGTGTTCAAGGCCATTGGACTGGAGGACCAGCCTGCGCTGATCCTGGGCGCCGACGCGATGCTCGGCAGCCAGGTGGACATCAGTGCGGGGGCAGCGCGCATCTGCCTGCAACGTCCCGCAACGCACTGAGCCACGCGCGAGTGGGGGTTTACGCGGGCGCCGTCCCACGGCAGCATGACGCCATCACCACCGACGCAAGGACACGCGGATGGACCCTTCTCAAGCTGACGCCGTGGCGGATGCCATGCTGCAACCCGATCCCAAGCGCGAGGCCGTGCGGGCACGGCATCTTGCCAGCGCCGCACAACTGAAGCGTCAGCGTAAGGCCGCAGGAGCGAGCCTGGTCGGCATGGCCGTGGGCGCCGCGGTGGCCAGCCAGTTTCCGATGGCCTTTTCGCAGGGCATGCTGATCGGCGCGTTGCTGACGTATTTGCCCACCAAGCTATGGCTGGACCGGCGTGCACGCCTCGCCGACCCCGCCATCCGCGGCGACGGGCACGCCCAGCCATAGCGCAGGGATTCCGGCCGTCCCTTTACCAGCGCACACGCGCCGGTAAAGGCCCATCATGCGAGGGAAACAAGGGCAGCACGTATTCGGCCAGTTCCTGCAGCACCTCGGCCGTCGGGCGCTGTGAGAACTGGATGCCCAGCGCAGCATGGTTCACGCCGGCACGTTGCCACTCGCCGAGCAGATCGATCAATCCGTTACGACCGGTCCTCAACGTGTAGCCGCCATTGAGCGGGGTGCGTGGATGGTTCGGGTCCTCGACCAGATCCAGCCACTCGTTGGTGACATGCGGGCGGAAACCCCCGTCGGGAATGAGCCGGCGCCAGGCCTGGATCTTGTCGGCCAAGCGCCGCGGCCCGGCCGCATGATGGGTTGCCCCGGGATAGGTCAGCCAGCCATCGGCATGTTGCCCGACCCAGTCCAGTGTCTGCCGCGAGGTGCCGGTCACCAGCAGCGGAATCGCCCCGGCCACTGGCTTGGGCAACAGTTCCACGCCCTGCAGCGCGCCCAGTGGCGACTCGATATGCAGGGAACCGTGCTGCATCAACTGACGAACGTAGGCCACCGATGCGGCGAAGCGCTCGCCGCGGTCTGCATGCTGCAGGCCATACGCAGGGAACTCGACCGGACGATCGCCCGAAGCGATGCCCAGCACCAGGCGCCCACCGGACAGCTGGTCGATGGTGGCCGCCGACTTTGCCAGATCGATCGGGTGGCGCAGCGAGAAGATCGCGCTACCGGTGGCCAGCGCCAGCCGTTCGGTGCGCGCCGCCAAGAAGGCCAGATAGGTAAACGGATCGAACACCTGCCCGGCATCGCCGAACAGCGGGTCGAACAACGGCACATCCCGCACCCAGGTCGCGGCGAAACCGTCGCGGTCCAGCTGGCTCACCAGGTCGGCCTGGCCGGCCAGCACCTGCATGTCGCCCTGGTAGAAGCGCAATGGCAGGAACACGCCCAGCGTGAGCGCACCGTCGCGGAACATGCGCTGGTAGCCGGCATGCCGGGCGAACATCGGGGCGGAGGCGCCGGTCAGCGGAGCCTGCATCGCGGTGATATCGGTCAACTGCGTCATCATGGTCATGCCTGGATCAGGGGCCGGTGGCCGGTTCGGGGAGCTGCACGCCGCGCTGCACCGCAGGCCGCTGTGACATGCGCAGGTGCCATGCACTCAAGTGCGGGTACGCGCTGAAATCGAAGCCGATCAACTGCGCGATGTGGGTCCAGCCGTAACCGGCGATGTCGGCGATCGAATACGCCTCACCTGCCACCCATGGGCGCTCGGTGAGGCGCTGGTCCAGCGTGGCGAAGAACTCCCCGCTCAGGCGCCGATAGCGTTCGATCGCAGGTGCGTAGCGCTCCTCGGCAAACATCTCGACATGCACGCGCTGGCCGAGGATCGGGCCGACGCTGGCGGCATGGAACATCAGCCAGGTGATTGCCTCCCAGCGCGCGCGTGGCGCGTGGGGCAACAGGCGTCCGCTCTGCTCGGCCAGGTACAGCAGGATGGCAGCCGATTCGAACACGGTGATACCCGTCGCCTCGTCGACCAACACCGGAATGCGGCCGTGCGGATGCAGTTGCAGGAAATCGGGATGGCGGTGCTCACCGGCGTCGATACGCACGTGGTGCAGCACATAAGGGAGGCCGAGTTCCTCCAGCGCGATGGTGATCTTGAAGCCGTTGGGCGAGCTGTCGGTGTACAGGTGCAGCGAAGCGGGGGACACAGCGGTCTCCTTGGCGGGCGGTGGAGGGGGGAGGAGGTTCATGTCACGGCGTCGCGCCGCGATGGCAGCGCATGTCGATTGCGGTGGGCAACCGGGTACATGCAATGCAGCTGGACTAAACCACCGTGAATCAACATGATCACGATGCTACGCAGGGCAGCACGCCGTGTAGAACGATTCTTCCTGCACTATCAAGAGAGAAAATCTAAGGTCATGGGCGCCGTCCTTCCCCTGCTCGCGCTGCGCGCCTTCGTCGAAACCGGGCGTCATGGCAGCCTCAAGGCCGCTGCTGCGGTCATGGGGGTCACGCCGGGCGCGATCAGCCAGCAGCTCAAGCTGTTGCAGGCGCGCACCGGCGTCACGCTGTTCACCCGTACCCCCCATGGTGTCGCCCTCACCGCGGCCGGCGCACAGGTGCACCCTGCCCTGCTGCGCGCGTTCGATCAGATCCAGGACAGCATGGCCACCCTGGACGCCATCCATGCGCGGCAGACACTGACGATCAGCACCGTGCCCAGCTTTGCCGCCTCCTGGCTGGTGCCGCGGCTGGGGCGGTTCACCGAACGTCACCCGGCGATCGAAGTGCGCGTGGAGGCCTCATCGACGCTGGTGGATCTGCGTCGCGACCGTATCGACATCGCCATCCGCCACGGTCTGGGTGCGTATCCCGGCCTGGTGTCACGCCCGCTGGCGGCGCCGGTGCTGTTGCCGGTGGCCTGCCCGGCACTGCTCGCCAACGGCCCACCCATCCACTCGGCGGTGGATTGCCTGCAGTACCCGCTGCTGCAGGATTCAGACCGCAGCGACTGGTCGCTGTGGTTCAGCGCGCTCGGCCTGCCACCCGACCCGCGCATCGAGCGTGGCCCGGCGTTCGATGATGACGTGCTGTTGATCCGTGCCGCGGAGGCGGGCCAGGGCATCGCGCTGGTGCGCGACCTGTATGTCGACGCCGAAGTGGCCAGCGGGCGGCTGGCGGTGGTGCTGGATCAGCCCTGGCCGACGCGGTTTGCGTACTACGCCGTCACCCTGCCCGGCGCCGAGGAGACGCCGGCCATCGCAGCCTTCCTGGGTTGGCTGCAGGACGAGGTCGAGACGCCCACCAGCGCGCTGTGAGCCCGTAAGCCGCGCACAAAAAAACCCCGCCTTCCGGCGGGGTTTTTGTACTGCGGTGGCGGATGGCAGGTGCCGACCGATGGCCGGCCTCTACATCAGAAGTCCATGCCGCCCATGCCACCCATACCGCCCATGCCGCCGCCAGCTGCGCCAGCGCCGTCATCCTTCTTCGGGGCTTCGGCAACCATCGCTTCGGTGGTGATCATCAGGCCAGCGATCGAGGCCGCGTTCTGCAGCGCCGAACGGGTCACCTTGGTCGGGTCCAGGATGCCGAATTCCAGCATGTCGCCGAATTCGCCGGTGGCCGCGTTGTAGCCGAAGCTGCCGGTGCCTTCCTTGACCTTGTTGACGATCACGGACGGCTCTTCGCCAGCATTGGCCACGATTTCGCGCAGCGGGGCTTCCATCGCGCGCAGGGCGATCTGGATACCGTGGTTCTGGTCTTCGTTGGCACCCTTCAGGCCGCTCAGCGCGGTGACCGCACGGACCAGCGCAACGCCGCCGCCCGGGACCACGCCTTCTTCAACGGCTGCACGGGTCGCGTGCAGGGCGTCGTCGACGCGATCCTTCTTTTCCTTCATTTCGATTTCGGTCGAGGCACCGACCTTGATCACGGCAACGCCGCCGGCCAGCTTGGCCACGCGTTCCTGCAGCTTCTCGCGGTCGTAATCCGACGAGGTGTCTTCGATCTGGGTCTTGATCTGGGTGACACGCGCTTCGATGTTGGCCTTCTCGCCGGCGCCATCGATGATCGTGGTGTTTTCCTTGGAGACCTGCACCTTCTTGGCGCGGCCCAGGTCCTTGATCGTCGCCTTTTCCAGCGACAGACCGATTTCCTCGGAGATCACGGTGCCGCCGGTCAGCACGGCCATGTCTTCCAGCATCGCCTTGCGACGGTCGCCGAAGCCCGGTGCCTTGACGGCCACGACCTTCACGATGCCGCGGATGGTGTTGACCACCAGGGTCGCCAGCGCTTCGCCTTCGATGTCTTCGGCGATGATCAGCAGCGGCTTGCCGGCCTTGGCGACGCCTTCCAGCACGGGCAGCAGGTCGCGCACGTTGGAGATCTTCTTGTCGTGCAGCAGCACGTACGGATCATCCAGGTCAGCGGTCTGCGACTGCTGGTTGTTGATGAAGTACGGGGACAGGTAGCCACGGTCGAACTGCATGCCTTCGACGACGTCCAGCTCGTTGTCCAGGCCCGAGCCTTCTTCAACGGTGATGACGCCTTCCTTGGTAACGCGGCGCATCGCTTCGGCGATGATGTTGCCGATCGACTCGTCCGAGTTGGCCGAGATCGTGCCGACCTGGGCAATGGCCTTGTCGTCAGCGGTCGGCTTGGAGATGTTCTTCAGCTCGGCGACGGCGGCGATCACGGCCTTGTCGATACCGCGCTTGAGGTCCATAGGGTTCATGCCGGCAGCGACGGCCTTGGCGCCTTCGCGGATCAGGGCCTGGGCCAGCACGGTGGCGGTGGTGGTGCCGTCGCCGGCGTCATCGTTGGTGCGCGAAGCAACTTCCTTCACCATCTGCGCGCCCATGTTCTCGAACTTGTCAGCCAGTTCGATTTCCTTGGCGACGGAGACGCCGTCCTTGGTGATGGTCGGCGCGCCGAAGCTCTTCTCGAGCACGACGTTGCGGCCCTTCGGGCCCAGGGTGGCCTTGACGGCATTGGCGAGAACGTTGACGCCGCGAACCATGCGGGCGCGGGCGTCTTCACCGAAACGAATATCTTTGGCAGCCATTGCGATTACCTTTTTTGTTGAGCCGGGCCAAGCCCGGCGTCATGAATGACGGAACGAAGCAATATCCGGCAGCGCCAGGCCAGGCCCGGCGACGCCCACTCAGCCGACGATGGCGAGGATGTCGTCTTCGCGCAGAACCTTGAACTCGACGCCTTCGGACTTGTAGCTGCTGCCGGCGTACTGGCCGTAGATGACCTTGTCACCGACCTTCAGCGACGGCGCGCGCACGCTGCCGTTGTCCAGGGGCTTGCCCGGGCCGACGGCCACGACTTCACCCTTGGTCGACTTTTCCTTGGCGGAATCCGGAATCACGATGCCGCCGGACGAGATTTCGTCGGCTTCGATCGGCTTGACTACGACGCGGTCATGAAGCGGCTTGATGCTCATGTGAGACCCTTTTAAGTTGTTGATTGGTCTAGGAAAGTCTGGCGATGTTAGCACTCGCACAGGGCGACTGCCAGCCACGCTCACGAAAAAACCCGACGGTGCGGGACAGAGCAGAGATGGTGCTGGCCCCTGCCCTTTCAAGGGCACCCGGCCGGATTTTTTTGCCGGCCGGCACCGGGACGTGAATGTTTGACCCAGTTCTCAATGCGAAAGGTCGAACCCGACAGGCCGATCGATGTGTCATCTGGATTGCGTAGATTCGAGCGGCACTGACCAATCACAAGGAGCCGTAGATGAGGTTGCTGACGCCGCTGTCCCTGGCCTGCCTGCTGGTAATTGCCACCAGCCCGGCCCGGGCCGATGTATTCATCAATGAACTGCATTACGACGACAGCACCCCGGCCGGGGATGTGGGCGAGGCGATCGAGGTGGTCGCCACCGCCGGTGAGGACCTGTCCGGCTACCGGCTCTACCTCTACAACGGCAGCACCCCCTCGGCCGCCGCGGTCTACGCCAACAACGCCGTCCCGGCCGGCACCGCCAGTTGCGGCAGCGCCCGGCTGGCCACGGTCAACTACCCCACCAACGGCCTCCAGAACGGTCCCAACGACGGCATCGCTCTGGTCGATGCCAGCGGCAAGGTGGTCCAGTTCCTCAGCTACGAGGGCACCATCACCGCCGCCGGGGGCCCCGCGGCGGGCCTGACCAGCCAGAACCTCCCGGTCAGCGAGACCAACAGCACCGCCCCGGGCACCTCCCTGCAGTTGACCGGCACCGGCAGCCAGTACGCGCATTTCACCTGGGCGGAATCGGCCGGGCAGACCTTCGACGCCTGCAACCCCGGCCAGACCTTCAGCGGCGGTGGCCCGACCGGCCCGAACACGGCGCCCTCGGTCACCGCGACCACCCCCGAACAGGGCGCCAGCACCTTCCCGGCCGCCGCCGACCTGAGCGTCACTTTCAGTGAGCCGGTCACGCTCTCCAGCGGCGCCTTCGCGCTGAGCTGCGGCCAGTCCGGCACGGTCGCGCTGAGCCACCCGACCACCAGTACCCGCTTCACGCTGGCCACCCACACCGCGCTGGTGGCGGGGGAAGCCTGCCGCTTCGACATCCGCGCCACCCGCGTAAAGGATGCCCAGGGCGCGCGCCCGGCCGCCGATACGCGCATCGCCTTCACCGTGGCCACCGCCACCCCGCCCGATCCGGGCAACCCCGGCACCCCGGGCGACTACTACGCGAAGGTGAACACCGCCACCCCCAGCCAGCTGCGCTGCTCGCTGCACGAGACCATCAAGGGCCACACCGCCTACCCGTACAGCGGCTCGGGCACCAGCACCTGGACCATCCTGGAGATCGCCGACGAAGATCCCAACAACAGCGGCAGGATTCTCGATGCGTATCGCAACCGCAGCTACACCAAGGTCAGTGGGCGCGCAGGCACGGGCAGCGGGCTGACCTACAACCGCGAACACACTTGGCCGAACTCGCTGGGCTTTGCCAGCACCACCGGCGACAAAGGCCTGCCCTACGCGCCCTACACCGACACCCACATGCTGTATCTGACCGATGCGCAGTGGAATGCGGACCGCGGCAACAAGCCCTATGCCAGATGCGACAGCAACTGCGGTGAGCGCGCGACCGAATCCAACAACGGATCCGGCGGCGGCAGCGGCGGCTACCCGGGCACTTCCAACTGGGTGCGCACACCGGATGGCAACGGCGGCTCGTTCGAGGTGTGGGGCCACCGCAAGGGCGATATGGCGCGTGCGGTGATGTACATGGCGATCCGTTATGAAGGGGGCAACGATGCGAAAACCGGGCAGTCCGAGCCCGACCTGGAGCTGACCGACGACCGCAGCAGGATCGTCAAGACTTCGGCCTCGCCGGCCTACATGGGGCTGCTCTCGACCCTGATCGACTGGCACCTGTCCGACCAGCCGGACGCGGCAGAACGCGCTCGCAACGAGGTGATCTTCAGTTTCCAGGGCAACCGCAATCCGTTCATCGATCACCCCGAATGGGCCACCCCGGCCCTG
The DNA here is from genome assembly GCF_052232875.1 of Stenotrophomonas sp. PUT21. Lineage (NCBI taxonomy): Bacteria > Pseudomonadati > Pseudomonadota > Gammaproteobacteria > Lysobacterales > Lysobacteraceae > Stenotrophomonas > Stenotrophomonas sp. PUT21. The sequence continues at coordinate 3,507,508 of NZ_CP197645.1, forward strand.
TTCACCTCGGCCAAGCCAGCGACCTGCCAGCTGGCCAACTGACACCGTCCGGCCGGCGCCCCCTTGCGGCGCCGGTCGGACCATTGGCCTCCGGCGGTCCTATACTCGGCGGTCATGTCGATTGCCGATCCCGTCTTCCTGCTGTTCACCACCTGCCCCGACGTGGCCTGCGCCACGCGGCTGGCACATGCGCTGGTGGACGAACGCCTGGCCGCGTGCGTGACGCGCCTGGACGGGGCGCATTCGACCTACCGCTGGCAGGGCGAGGTCACCGAGGACCATGAGGTCCAGTTGGTGATCAAGACCACCGGCAGCCGCCTGGACGCCGCGATCGCGCGCGTGCAGGCCCTGCATCCGTATGAACTCCCCGAGTGCATCGCGGTCGAAACCCGCGCCGGCCTACCGGCGTACCTGGATTGGATTCGGGCGCAGACCCGTGAGGAAAGTGATTGATGACGCTGTTTCGTCGTGTTGCCGCGCTGTGCGCGTTGCTCGTGCTCTCCCTGCCGGCCTGGGCCGTCAGCGAAAAAGATCTGCTCCCGGTCGATGAGGCCTTCGGGCTCACGGCGCAGGCGCGTGACCGCGACCGGGTGGAGATCAGCTGGAAGATCGCCCCGGGCTACTACCTGTATCGCCACCGCACCACGGTCAAGGCTGAAGCCGGCTTCGATGCAGAGGCGCTGCAGCTGCCCGCCGGCAAGAAGCACCACGATGACTTCTTCGGCGAGGTGGAAACCTACCGCGAGCGCCTGACCGGGGTCCTGCCGGGCAAGGCGGCCGATGGCACCGACACCGTCACGCTGGAAGTGCGCTACCAGGGCTGCGCCGACGCCGGCGTGTGCTACCCGCCGCAGAAGCGCACGCTGCAGGTGAAGCTGCCGGCCGGTGGAAGTGGCACTGCCAGCGCGGCACCTGCCGCCACCAGTAGCGCCGCCTCCCCGTTCAACAACCCGCTGGCCGGCAACAGCGGCAGCGGGCTGCGCCTGCCCGGCACCAGCACCACCCAGGCGCTGCCGTTGCCGTCCGAGCGTGCGTTCGGCTTCGATGCGATCGTCGGTGATGGCAACACCGTGCTGCTGCGTTTCACGCCGGCGCCGGGTTACTACCTGTATCGCGACCGCACCTCGCTGGCGCTGGAAGGCGCGCCGGGCATCCGCGCGGACAAGCCGACGTGGCCGGCCGCCAAATCGCACCGCGATGAGCACTTCGGCGACGTGGCGGTGTATTTCGACCAGATCGACGTGCCGCTGCCGCTGCGCCGCAGCGCTGCCGGGGCGACCGACGCCACCCTGGTGATCACCTTCCAGGGCTGCCAGACCGATGGCATCTGCTACCCGCCGATGACGCGCCGGGTGAAGCTGGCCCTGCCGGCCGGCAAGGTCAACGCGGCAGCTGATGAGGTCGCACAGAAGACCGAGGTAATCGCACCGCTGCCCAACCGCGACAAGCGCGCCCAGGGCCGCAGCGACGCCGGCAGCCAGCCGATGCTGATCCGCCCGAACGAACCGGCGCTGACCGTGCCGGGCGACACCGCCGCCACCCCCGATGCCAGCGCCGACAACGCGCAGCGCACGCCGCCGCCGGCGGCGCCGGCCGCCGCACCCGGCAATCTGCTGGTGCTGCTGCTGTTCGCCGTGGCCGGTGGCCTGATCCTCAACCTGATGCCGTGCGTGCTGCCGATCCTGTCGCTGAAGGTGCTGGGCGTGGCGCAGAGCGGCGAGAGCCGTCAGCGCGCGCGCAGCCATGCGCTCTGGTACACCGCCGGCGTGCTGGTCGCCTTCGCCGCGATCGGTGCATTGGTGATCGCGCTGCGTGCGGCTGGCCAGGCCGCAGGCTGGGGCTTCCAGCTGCAGCACCCGTGGTTCATCGCCGCGCTGGTGTACCTGATGTTTGCCGTGGGCCTGAGCCTGTCGGGTGTGTTCACCCTGGGCGGCAGCATGGGCGGCGTCGGCCAGTCGCTGGCCTCGCGCAGCGGCCCGGTCGGCGATTTCTTCACCGGCGTGCTCGCCTGCGTGGTGGCCAGCCCGTGCGTGGCCCCGTTCATGGGCCCGGCACTGGCGTACGCCTTCGCCGCGCCCGGGCTGCAGGCGATGCTGGTGTTCCTGGCCCTCGGCCTGGGCCTGGCGCTGCCGTTCCTGCTGATCGGCTTCGTGCCCTCGCTCGCCCGCCGCCTGCCGCGCCCCGGCGCGTGGATGGAAACCCTCAAGCTGGTGCTGGCTTTCCCGATGTACGGCACCGCGATCTGGCTGCTGTGGGTGCTGGGCAAGCAGCGCGGCGTGGATGCGATGGCACTGGTGCTGGGCGGCCTGGTGATCCTGTCGCTGGCGCTGTGGTGGTTCGAGCGCAGCCGCTGGCGCAGTCAGCGCGTGGGCGGCCTGCTGGCCCTGCTGTTGACCCTGGGCGCGCTGTACCCGATCTGGGGCGTGACCCGCATGGATCCGACGGCCAAGGCCGCACAGGTGGCCAGCGACAACGTGGTGGAGTACTCGCCGCAGATGCTGGACCGGCTGCGCCAGGACAACCGCGTGGTGTTCGTCAACATGACCGCCGACTGGTGCGTGACCTGCAAGGCCAACGAGCGCGCGGTGCTGGGCACCAACGCGTTCCAGGACACCCTGCGCCGGACCAACGCGGTCTACATGCGCGGCGACTACACCAATGTCGACCCGCAGATCACCGCGTTCCTGGATGAACATAAAGCGGTCGGTGTGCCGCTGTATGTGGTCTACGGCCCGGGCGCACCGCCGACCGTGCTGCCCACGGTGCTGACCCAGGCGCTGGTGGAAGAAGCGCTGCTGCGGACCGCGCGATGAGCCTGCGGCCACCACGCCGGACGGTCGTGGTGGTCGTGATCGCGGCCGTGCTCGGCATCGGCGCGGGCATGTGGTTCGCCGGGCATGGCCAAGGCCCGGCCGAGGCTCCGCCACCGCCTCGGCCGGCGGTGGTCGCTGCCCAACCGGGTGATCCGATCCCGGCCATCACCCTGCCGGACCTCCAGGGGACACCGCTGGCCCTGGCCAGCTTCCGCGGGCGTCCGCTGCTGATCAATGTCTGGGCCAGCTGGTGCGGCCCCTGCGTGGAGGAAATGCCCGCGCTGACCGCCTTTGCCGACGCGCAGGGTGCCAGCGGCGTACAGGTGCTCGGGCTGGCGCTGGATACACCCGAAGGCGTGCGCGATTTCCTGACCCGCATCCCGGTGGCCTACCCGATCGTGCTCGATACGCCCGGGCCAGCCGATGCCAGCGTGCGCCTGGGCAATGCACAGGGCCTGCTGCCGTATTCGGTACTGGTGGACGCGCAGGGGCGCATCGTGAAACAGAAGCTGGGGCCGTTTGCGGCCGGTGAGATCGAGGCGTGGGCAACGCACTGACGCCTGCGTGGCCAAGGTGAACGTCTGATCGAGAGGCCGTACGGGCCCGACCTGGCTATTGACCGCCCCAGGCCCGCACCCAACAATGACGAGATCCATTCTCATCCACCGCCGGGCGCGCTTCGCCTTGCCGCCGGACCGCCCCCATGTTGAAGACCATCATTTTCCAGCTGCATTGGCTGCTGGGCATTACCGCCGGTACGGTTCTGGCGGTGATGGGGTTGAGCGGGGCCACGCTGGCCTTCGAAGACGAGATCATGCGCGCGGCCAACCCGCCGCTGGCGCAGGTGGTGCAGCGGCATGCGGCCGGCGAGCAGCCGCTGGCTCTGACCGCGCTGCTGCCGCGGCTTCAGAAAGACATGCCACAGCCGTTGCAGCGGCTGCGCGTGGATGCCACCGGGCAGCGCCTGTCGGTGGCGCGTTTCGAAGGCGGCCAGGCGAACTGGCGCTATTTCGATCCATACACGGGTGCCGTGCTGACCGGGCTGAAGGGGCTGGACGTCTTCGCCTTCGTCGAAGATCTGCATCGCCACCTGGTCAGCGGTGAACGCGGCAGCCTGATCACCGGCAGCTGCGCGATCGCGCTGGTGTTCTTCTGTCTTTCCGGGCTGTACCTGCGCTGGCCGCGACGCTGGTGGCACTGGCGCACCTGGTTGGCGGTGGAGTGGTCACGCAGCGGCCGCAGTTTCCTGTGGAGCCTGCACTCGGTGGTCGGCACCTGGGTGCTGCTGGTGTACCTGATGATCGCCCTGACCGGGCTGTGGTGGTCGTTCGACTGGTACCGCAAAGGCGCAACGGCATTGCTGGGCGGCCCCGCGGCCGAGCAGAACCAGCCGCGCACCAGCGGCGGCCCTCTGGACCTGGGCAAGGTGCAGGCCACCCTGTACGGGTTGGAGGGCGTGCGACGTGGCTACATCGACCTGCGCTTCCCGGCCAAACCAGGCCGTGCGCTGAGCGGCCGCGTGCAGGGAAACAACACTGCGCACGACCGCGCGCAGGACATCCTCCAGCTCGATCCGTCCACAGGTGCCCTGCTCTCCTACGAGCCTTACCGCAGCAAGAACGCCGGCGGCAAGATCATCGTCAGTGTGTTCGCGCTGCACTCGGGCAGCTTCTTCGGGCTGCCGGGGCGGATCATCGTGATGGTGTCCAGCCTGGGCATGCTGGTGTTCTTCATCACCGGCTGGATGCTGTATCTGGACCGCCGCCGCAGGAAGCGCGAGGTGCGCGCCTCGCGCCTGCCCCTGGCCACAGTCACCGGCACCGGGCAGCCGTGGCTGGTGGCATTCGCCAGCCAGAGTGGCTTCGCCGAACAGCTGGCCTGGCGCACCGCTGCGCAGCTGCAGGCGGCGGGTCTGCCGGTGCACGTCCGCCCGCTCGCGCAGGTGGATGCCGCATTGCTCGCGGGCACGGACAAGGCGTTGTTCGTCATCAGCACCTTCGGCGATGGCGAAGCCCCGGATGCCGCGCGTGTCTTCGAGCGATGGGTGCTGTCGCACTCCGCTGCGCTGCCGGGGATGCGGTATGCCGTGCTTGGGCTGGGGGATCGCGAGTACGCACGCTTCTGCGGTTTCCCGCGTCAGGTGGACACCTGGCTGGTAGCGCAGGGTGCGCAGCGGTTGTTCGCCAGCATCGAGGTGGACCGCACCGATGCCGTTGCATTGGCGCAGTGGCAGCAGCAGCTGGCCATGCTGACCGGGGTTGAGGACCACACTCCGCTGCCGGCGCCGGCCGAGCTGCAGCCATGGGCACTGGATGCACGCACCCTGCTCAACCCGGGCAGCGCCGCCGGGGCGATCTGGCAGGTGGCATTGCAGCCGCCGGCACACGCGCACTGGCAGGCCGGTGACATTCTGGAGATGGCGCCCCGCCACGCGCGTGCGCATGTGCTGACGGTGCTGGCCCGCAATGGTCTGGACCCGCAGGCGCCGGTAACGGTGGATGGACGGATCACGACGCTGGCCGAAGCGGCTGCCGCGCGCGTGCTGCCGGAGACCGCGGAGGCGATCGCTGCCGCGGCAGCACCCGATGCCGCCCGCTGGCTGGCGCGGCTGCCGGCGCTGCCCCATCGCGAGTACTCGATCGCCTCGGTACCGGCCGATGGGGCCGTGCAGCTGGTGATCCGCCTGACCGCTCTGCCCGATGGCCGCCATGGGCTGGGCTCGGGCTGGCTGTGCGTGCATGCCACCGGGGCGGACCGCATCCCTGCCCGCGTGCGTCGCAACACCGGCTTCCATCGCCATCCCGAGCACGCCCCGATGCTGCTGATCGGCAACGGTACCGGCATCGCCGGCCTGCGCAGCCTGCTGCGTGAAGCCGACGCGCAGGGCGACCGCGGCCACTGGCTGGTGTTCGGCGAACGCACGCACGCGCACGATTTCATCTATCGCGAGGAAATCGAGGCCTGGCAGGCCAAGGGCCACCTGAGCCGGGTGGACCTGGCGTTCTCGCGCGATGCCGATGGCGGTGGTTATGTGCAGGATCGTCTGCGCGCGGCACCGGAGGCACTGCGCGCGTGGGTGGACCTGGGTGGCAGTGTCTACGTGTGCGGCTCGCTGCATGGCATGGCCGAGGGCGTCGATGCGGTGCTGCGCGAGGTGTTGGGCAACGATGCGGTCGATGCCCTGCTCAACGATGGACGCTACCGCCGCGACGTGTACTGAGCAACGCCGCGGCGCTCACGGAAACCAGCGGCGCAGATAGCGCGCGGTGGCGCCCTGCCTGGCCCGGCTGACCTGCGCCGGCGTGCCCTCGGCGACGATCCGGCCACCTTCCTCGCCCGCACCCGGACCCACATCGATCACCCAGTCCGCGTCGGCCACCACGCGCAGGTCGTGCTCGACCACAACCACCGTGTTGCCGGCATCGACCAGGCCATGCAGCTGCGTCATCAGCTTGTCCACGTCGGCCGGATGCAGGCCGGTGGTCGGCTCATCCAGCACGTACAGACTGTTGCCGTGCTGGCTGCGCTGCAGCTCGGTGGCGAGCTTGATCCGCTGCGCCTCGCCGCCGGACAGCTCGGTGGCGGGCTGGCCCAGGCGCAGATAGCCCAGGCCGATGTCCCGCAGCAGCTGGAGCGGCCGCTGCACCGGCGGCTCGTCGGCGAAGAACGCCAACGCCTCCTCCACCGTCATCGCCAGCACCTGCGCGATGTTGCGGCCGTTCCACTGCACCTCCAGCGTCTTGGCGTTGTAGCGCTGGCCGTGACAGGTTGGGCACGGTGCGTAGACGCTGGGCATGAACAGCAGTTCGACGTGGACGAAACCCTCGCCTTCGCAGGTCTCGCAGCGCCCGGCGGCGACGTTGAAGGAGAAGCGGCCGACGCTGTAGCGGCGCGCCTTGGCCGAGCGCGTGCCGGCGAACAGCCGGCGCACATGATCGAACAGGCCGGTATAGGTGGCCAGGTTGGAGCGCGGCGTGCGCCCGATCGGCTTCTGATCCACATTGACCAGCCGCTTGATCGCCTTGGCCCCGTTCAAGCGGCCACGGGTGCGTTCGATGCGGCTGGGCTGCGGCACCTCGCTGTCGGCTTCCTCGATCACCGGCTCCTGCCCCAGATGCTCGCCGACCAGCTCCACCAGCGCCTGACTGACCAGGCTGGATTTGCCCGAGCCGGAGACGCCGGTCACCGCCGTGAACGCGCCAAGCGGAAAGCGCGCGTCCACGCCATGCAGATTGTTGCGATGGATGCCCTGCAGGCCCAGCCAGCCGGAGGGCGTGCGCGGCGTGCGCCGCGGGCCTGTGGCGTCCTGGAACAGATAGGGCGCGGTAACCGAGGCATTGACCGTGCGCAGTCCGTCGGGCGGTCCGCTGTAGAGCACCTGGCCGCCATGCTGACCGGCACCGGGGCCGACATCCACCAGCCAGTCCGCGCGGCGCAGCATCTCCAGATCATGCTCGACCACGAACAAGGTGTTGCCACCGGCCTTGAGCTGGGCGAGCGCGTCGTACAGGGCCTCGCCATCGGCCGGATGCAGGCCGGCGGTGGGCTCATCCAGTACGTACACCACCCCGAACAGGCTGGAACGGATCTGCGTCGCCAGGCGCAGGCGCTGCAGTTCGCCCGGCGACAGCGTCGGGGTCGCGCGGTCCATCGACAGATAGCCCAGGCCCAGCGACTGCAGCGTGCCGATCCGCTCGACCAGATCGTGCGCGATGCGCTGTGCTGCGATGCGTTTCTCTTCGGACAGATCCGGCGTGCGGCGTACGTCACTGCCGCCGGCATGCGCATTGCCACCGGCGGCGACGCGCTTGGCGGTCGCCTTGCGGCCTGCACTGCGGCTGCGCGTGGCGGTGGCGGTAGGTGCGTCGAAATGCCCTTCCGCTGCAGGACGCAGCGCCTGCGCCATCGCATTGAGCGGCAGCTGCGACAGGGTGCCGATATCCATGCCGGCGAACGTCACCGAGAGCGCCTCGCGCTTCAGCCGGCGGCCATCACAGACCGGGCACTGCGCACCGATCATGTAGCGCGCCACGCGCTTTTTCATCATCGCACTCTGCGTGGTCGCAAAGGTGTGCAGCACATAGCGGCGCGCACCGCTGAAGGTGCCCATGTAACTGGGCTCTTCCTTGCGCCGCAGCGCGGCGCGGGTTTCGGCCGGGGTAAAGCCGGGGTAGACCGGCACCACCGGCTGTTCTTCGGTGAACAGGATCCAATCCCGCTGCTTCTTGGGCAGATCGCGCCAGGGAATGTCCACGTCGTAGCCGAGCGTGACTAGGATGTCGCGTTGGTTCTGCCCGTGCCATGCCGGCGGCCACGCGGCGATGGCGCGCTCGCGGATGCTCAGCGAGGGATCGGGCACCATCGATTGTTCAGTCACTTCATATACGTAGCCCAGCCCATGACAGTTCGGGCAGGCGCCCTGCGGCGTATTCGGCGAGAAGTCCTCGGCATACAGCATCGGCTGTCTGGCCGGATAGGTACCGGCGCGCGAATACAGCATCCGCAGCAGACTCGACAGCGTGGTGACGCTGCCGACGCTGGAACGCACGCTGGCGGTGCCGCGCTGCTGCTGCAGGGCCACCGCCGGTGGCAGGCCTTCGATCGCGTCCACGTCCGGCACGCCGACCTGGTCGATCAGCCGACGCGCATACGGCGACAACGACTCCAGGTAGCGCCGCTGTGCTTCGGCATACAGCGTCCCGAACGCCAGCGAGGATTTACCCGAGCCGGAGATGCCGGAGAACACCACCAGCGCATCGCGCGGGATGTCGACATCCACGTTTTTGAGGTTGTGTGCGCGTGCGCCCCGGACACGCACGAAGGTATCCGGGGCAGTAGTGGGCGACGGCCGGCGCGTGGAGGTCTTCATGGATGAAGAATAGCGAACCACAGCGCCGGCTCACTGCCGGTGAAGACCCGTGAGTGCGGTGTTGACGCCGGCCTCAGGCCGTCGCCCGCACGCGCGCGGACGCCGGCGCAGTCATGACGAAGGCATCCACCGCTTCGCCCAGCAGGGTGGCCTGGCGCTCCAGCGCGCGCGCCGAAGCCGAGGCCTCCTCCACCAGCGCCGCATTCTGCTGCGTGCTGCCGTCCATCTGCAGCAACGTCTGGCTCACCTGCTCGATGCCCGCGGTCTGCTGCTGCGACGCGGCCGAAATGCTGGCCATGATCGATGTCACCCGCTGCACGCTGCCGACGATCTCGCCCATGGTCGCGCCCGCATCATCGACCTGGCGTGTGCCGACGTCGACCTTCTCCACCGAGGCGTCGATCAGCTGCTTGATCTGGCGCGCGGCGTCTGCACTGCGTTGTGCCAGCAGCCGCACTTCGCTGGCCACCACCGCGAAGCTGCGCCCCTGCTCGCCGGCCCGCGCCGCTTCCACGGCGGCGTTCAGGGCCAGGATGCTGGTCTGGAACGCGATCCCGTCGATCACCCCGGTGATCTCGCCGATCCGCCGCGAGGACAGCGCGATGTCGGCCATGGTGGTCACCACCTGCGCCACCGATTCACCGCCGCGCGCCGCGACCTCGGCCGCGCGGATCGCCAGCTGGTTGGCCTGCTGCGCCGAGTCCGCGTTCTGCCGCACGGTGGCCGAGAGCTCCTCCATCGAGGAGGCGGTCTCTTCCAGATGCGCCGCCTGGCGCTCGGTGCGGCCGGAGAGGTCGTGGTTGCCGGCGACGATCTCACCGGCGGCATGGTTGATCGCCAGCGAGGCCTGCTGGATACGCGCGACGATGTCGGTCAGCTGCATCACCGTGGCGTTGGCATCGTCACGCAGGCGCGCGAACACGCCGTGGAAGTCGCCCTGCATGCGCGCGCGCAGATCGCCCTGCGACAGCGCCGAGAGTAGGCCCTGCAACCCGGACAGGTTGCTCTGGAAGGTATCGAGCAGGTGGTTGATGCTCAGCGCTAGGGTTCTCACGAAGCCCTGTTTGCCCTCCATCGTGATCCGCCCGTGCAGCTCCCCGCGCGCGGCGGCGTCCACCAGTGCGGCGACTTCATTCTCCACTGTGGTTTCCAGCGCCCGGCTGCGCCACTCCACCGCTGCGCCCAGCAGCTGGCCGTGGTCCACGATCGGGGTGATCACCAACTGGTAGCGGATGCCCGCGTGCTCGATCTCGCGGCTGGCGCGCTGGCCGGCCCGCAGTGTCTGCACCAGGGTCGCGAAGGCCGGATGCAGGGCGGCCGCCGGCTGGCCACTCCACTCCGCCTGCGTGAGCTGCAGTTCGGCCAGCAGCGCCTGGTTGAGGAAACCGATCTGCCCCTCACCGTCGAGCACCATCACCCCGGTCTGCGCGCAGTCCAGCGCCTGGCGGGCGCGGGTGTTGTCGCGCGCGACGGCGCGCTCGGCATCGATCCGCTCACGCAGCCGGTGCTGCATGTGGCGCAGGCGTGCGGCCAGCTGGCCGATTTCATCGTGCGGGTTATGCAGGGGCAGGACGGTGTCCAGCCGATCCTCGGCAATATCCTCGGCGAAGCGCAGCGTATCGGTGATCGGCTGACGGACCGCGCGCAGCACCAGCAGCAGCGTGGCGATCAGCACCACCGCCACCAGCAGCAGAGTCAGTGCGAACACGACCCCCATGGTGCTGGCCCGCGCGGCCTGTCGCTCACGTGCCGCCGCCAATGCCCGCGTCTGTGCCTGTTGCAGCGCCTGCAGACCGGGGCCGATCTGGGCGGCGGTCTCAGCCAGTGACTGCGCTTCCACATCCAGCCCGATGCGGGCAGCGGTATAGGCCAACAGCGCGCCCTGGTAGTCGTCCATCTGCGTGCGCAGCGCGTCCTGCGTGTCTGCGCCCAGCCACGCCTGCGCCAGCGCCAGATCGAACGGCAGCTTCTGTTCGCTGGCACGATCGGTGTGCGCCGAATCACCGGTGAGCAGCAGCAGGCTTTCCTCGCGCCGCATCTTCTGCAGCAGGGCCATCAGCACCGGGCTCGCGCTGCTCTCGACGCTGGCTTCCAGCGTGGCGGCCGCGGCCTCCAGCTGCGCACGCAGGCCGGCATCACCGCGCCCCATCTCATTCACCCGGGCATTCAATGCGGTGATGCCCTCGGCGAAGTCACCCGCACGCACCGCCAGCTCGCGCAGTGCCCCGGCACTGCCGGCATCGTGCGGATCGCGCTGCAGGTGCGCCAACGTTGTCTGCAGGCGCTGCTGCGCGGCCTGCAGGGCCTCCCGGTCAGCATCTTCGAAGGTGCTGGCATACCGCGTCTGCAGCCGCCGTGCATCGGCGATCTCGGTCGCCAGCGTGGCGGCCCGTGCCGCCTCCTGCTGATGCGCCGCGAACGCCTCGGCCGCGCGCTCGTTATCATGGCGCGTCCAGCCGTACACGACGGCCACCGCGAACAGGCCCAAGCCGCAGATCAGCAGGCTGGCCCTGAGTTTTTGTGCCACGCTGAGACGACCGAGCCCGGCCAGCCGGGACGGCTGGGCCAGACGGAAGCGGAACCGGTCGCCCAGGCGGGCGACGAACAACGACAGGCGGCGGGGGACGGCCGACATCACGTACTCCAGGCGGAAGGACGCATCGGTATCGGCGGGTTTGGGATGAACTTTAGGGCCCATCCCAATGAGCAAACATGGCGTCGCCAGTGGCTCCCGTTGTAAGCGAGCCAGACGACGAAGTGATGACGGTCCTACGTCGAGCGCCCTGTTGCTGCATCCGTGGCTGGTCGGGGATGGGCGTGAGGCCCGGGCGGCGCTACCGCGGACTGCTTTCCGATGCGGAGGACGGGCCAGCCGCGACCCGCAATGGCACCCGGATAACGCTGTCTGAATGCCAGTCGATGCGTAGTGGTTCACCCGCATCGGCAACGGACTCGTTGCTCACGTCGCGTCCGGTCCCGTAGTTGACCTGCTGGCCCGGCCCACGTAGCACATCCACAACCACCAGCAGACGGCTTCCTGCAGCCATGCGACGCCCAGTCATGCGGGTGCGATCGAATGACAGCCGCGTCCACTTCCCGGGCGTAAGCAGTCTGCGCTTGGTCATGTCCTGCGCATAGCTTGCCCTGCCGATGTAGTAGCTCAGTTGCATGCGACGTCCATCGCGCATCACTTCATACAGCGAAATACCGAGGTCGACGTCGCGCTTGTTGATGCGGATCTTCAGATCCCCTGAAAAACTGCCGACGATGTCGGTGGCCTGCTCGAACTGCGCGCTGACAAAGCTCAGGCCGCTCTCGGCGGGCGCATCATCCTGGACGATGGGCCAAGGATAATAGCTGTGCACCGGCGCAGTGCGGTCGGAAAGATCGACCGTCTGACGGAGGTATCCAGCACGCCGGGGTGCTTGGCGAGTCAAGGGGTACCGGTCTCCCTCGCCATCGTGTGACAAATGTAGTGCCACCTGATCACCTCCCGCTTCAGCAAGCGAGTCCGCGTGCCACCACTGATCGGTGCCCATCAGCTGGTAGTTGACCCGGCCCGAAAGCAGCGCCGGAAGCGGAGCACCAGCCAGGACATGATCGAACCACTGGAAGGTGAGGGCCTGGGTATCGAACTGCGCCGAAGCATCCAACGTGTAGCCCCGCAACCGCATGGGCTTGCTCGCCGCCTGCGCGCCAAAATGATCGTACGGACCGATGAGCAGACGGTGGTCGGCTGCCGGGAGGTATCGGACATGCTCCTTGACGTACTGCAGCGCAGAGATCTGGCCGTCATCGTAGTAACCCGTGATCGACAGCGCTGGCACAGTGATACCAGCAAACTGCGCCCCGTAAGGCACCATGGCCTGCCAGTACGCGTCGTAGTCGGGATGGTGCAACCAGCGCTGGAGCCAGGGGTTGGGCATGCCATCCACTTGGTCAATCTCGCTGAAGGCACGACCGCTCTCGTACCAGGCATCGCTCAAGGCGTTCCACCGCTCGCGCTGGCCATAAATCTCCTTGTCGAGCAGTCGGTTGCTGGCGACATAGAAGGGCCATGCGTAGTTGGCGGTCAGGAAGATGTTGTTCTCCATCGGCAATCCGAGGCCTGGAATCGCGGCCACATAGGGCGCGATCGCCTTCAGTGCGGGATGCCGGTAGCTGGCCGCCGCCCACGCGGCGAACCCGGAGTAACTGCCGCCATACATCACTACGCGACCGTCATTCCAAGGCTGTCGGCTGATCCAGTCGATGGCTGCGTTCGCATCTTCGCCATCGTGTTCGTACGGGACGATTGGTCCATTGCCCAATCGTTTTCCGCGCGCGTCGACCACGACGCCAGCGTATCCCCGTGCGGCCGCCTGCACCGCCTCGTTCCGATTCTGTACTGGGTCGGCGTAGATGGTGAATACCATTGCGGCCGGCAGCGCAGCACGGGAAGTCCTGCGCGGGCGGGCCACGTGCGCGGAGAGGAACACGCCCCCGTCGGCGGCAATCATTGCTTTGTCGTCAATGAGAAACCGTCTGTCCTCGTCTTCGCGAATCAGCGCGGGCGAAAAGCGTTCGGCCATGCGGTAGGTCTTCACGAAGGCCGCCTGACGAATCAACTCGAGTGCATCCGCCCGCGCGATGGCGGCCTGCCCCGCGTGTGCCACGATGGCTTGGCGCAACCGACCATTCGCGCTGGGCAGGTCGGCAACGAACCAGTAATGCGTCTGCACGGCAGCCAGATCATCCAGCGTGGCAAACCAAGCGCGGAATGCAGCTGCATAGCTGGCACCTGCATCGCTGAAAGGCCCAGTCTCTGCTTGGGCAAACAACAGATATGGCACCCACCGCTGGGCGCGGGCTGCCTCCCCGTTCTCGACTAATGCACCCATCAGCGCGTGTATCGAGCGCGATGCGTCCGGGTAGCGCCCCGCGACCAGATGAAGTTGGCTGCGCTGTGCCTCCGTGAGTGATGCTTCCTCAGCGGGATCATCCTGCAGCAACGCGCACGCAAGCTCGGCTAGACCTGCGTCCATCCGCTCTGGCGCACCTGAGATACCCGCCGGCCAGGCCACGAGTGCGGCATCCGCCTTTGCTTGGGCAGGTCCCGCTACCAAGGCGAGAAAGAGGCAGGAGCATAGGCCCCAGGCGGAGGCGCGGCGACGCGGAGGAGGGTCGGTAATGGCAGCCAAAGCACAGTCCTTGTACGACAAGGGAACGTTGGCCAGCCGACGAGCATTGCTGACCAGCGCCGATGATCATAAGGGCATTGGCTCCCACCTGCCCCCTTCATCACCCTCTGTGGACGCCCTGCTTCGCCAGATCGAAAGATGCACACCGCGCTGCATGTCGATCCTCACAAGCCATGACCTAGCGTCGGACGCAGGAGCGGACCGGCCACCTGCCAACTTGACCCAGTCCGGCGTTGCCCGCGGGTGAAGCCACCCTTCCCGCGCGTCGTGAGAGAGTGGCGCCGCCAGCGGCCCTGCAGCGCATGAACGTGCGACAGTGAAGGAAGGGACAGCACCTTCACGGCGATTGCGCTGAACTAGCGCTGGGATCACGCCCGGGAGCTGCTGCAGGGCCGCTCGGACGCTGCCGCACCTCGGGCCGATCACGACGCACTACGCCACGCCGCACGGAGAGAGACCGCCATGAATGCCGCCTTCAAGATTTTTCTGCTCGCCGGTGCACTGCTGTACGGCCTGCCGGGGCTGGTGTGGTGGGTGAACCATCGGCGGGCCAAGCGCGCGCGGCTGGCCCAGGGCGCGATCAGCGTCGAGGTCCGCGCGCCATGAGCGGAAGCGGAAGCACCCAGCCGCGCCTGACGGACGAACAGCGGCAGATCCTGCGCGATATCAACGCCACGCGGCCGGTCAGCGACGAGGCCGCCAACTGGTCCGTCCGGGCCGGCTATGCCGCGCAGGCGGAAGATGGCGACATCGACCTGACCCAGGCCGGCCGCCAAGTGGTGGACTCCAGCACGCTGTAGCGGGCCGGGCGCACGCCCGTCATCCCGTGTCCCGGAGGTCCTCCGTCCGAATGACACTTGAAGGGCGTCCCAGCCCATGCGAAAAGTGGGGCCCGCTCTGGTCCGATTGAAGCAGGCACTGCCGATGAAACGCTTCCCCGCTGTTGTCGCCGCCATGCTCGTAGCCGCTGGCATGCTCGCGCCCCTGGCGGCATCCGCTGGCGAGGAGGCCGAAGACGCGGCCGCCCTCACCCGCACCATTACCGGGTTGGATGACCAGGTCTTCGACGCCTACAACCGCTGCGACCTGGAGACCTTTGCCGGCTACTTTTCGCCTACCGTCGAGTTCTATCACGACAGCGGCGGGGCCACCTTCGATCGCGACACGGTGGTCTCCAACACGCGCAAGTACATTTGCCACAAGGTCCGTCGCGAACGCGTTCCAGGCACGCTCAGGGTGTACCCGATCAAGAACTTCGGCGCGATCGAGGAAGGCGAGCACCGCTTCTGCGAGGTGGCGACCGGCAAGTGCGAAGGCAGCGCGAAGTTCGTGATGGTCTGGCAGCACAAGGACGGGCAATGGCAGATGACCCGGGTGCTGAGCTATGGCCATCGTGCGTTGACCGCGGCTGAAAAGGCGGCGCTGGAGACGACAGGACAAAAGTGAGGCCTGGCAGGGTCGGTCCGCACTGTCACAGCGCGCCTGAGGGCTTGCCGGTACCACACCGCACTGACCGCTGATTCTGTCAGGCCGCCACGGCATCGATCCGCTGGAGGGGAGCCGTACTCTGCCCGATCCGGCTGGCCTGCCCTGCTCAGCGCCGACGTGAGGTCGCGCGCGGCTGCAACGCGTCCAGGGCGCCAGCATTGCGGCGCGCCCAGTCGTAGATCAGTTCGATCGGTTCGACCAGTTGCCGCCCCAGCGGGGTCAATGTGTACTCCACCGAGGGCGGCACGGTGGGGTACTCGGTGCGCAGCACGATCCCCGCATGCTCCATGTCACGCAGTGTCTGGATCAGCATCTTCTTGGAGACGGCCGGCAGGCTGCGGTGCAGCGCGTTGCTGCGGGCGGTACCGTCATGCCGCACGGCCAGGGTGTGCAGCACCATCGAGGTCCACTTGGTGCTGAACAGCTCCAGCACCCGCCGGGGGGCGCAATCCTCTCGCCAGTGCTCTTCGGGAGTACCCGTTTTCATGTGTGGTTACCGTTTGGTGCCTTCTTTCGAGGCGTACCTCGATATCCTAAGGTGTGCGCCTGTAAAGCAATGAACGGGGCGACATCGTGAGGCAGAAAGCGTTGGTGGTCGGTGCAACGGGCATCGTGGGCAGTGCACTGATACAACGGCTGCTGCAGGAGGGCTGGGAAGTTCACGGCCTGGCCCGTCGGCCCGATTCGCTGCCCGCCGGCGCCCACGGCGTCTGCGCCGACCTGCACGATGCGCAGGCCACGCGCGCCGCGCTGTCCGGACTGGCACCCACGCACGTGTTCATCACCACCTGGTCCCGGCAGGCCAACGAGGCCGAGAACATCCGGGTCAACGGCGCGATGGTGCGTCACCTGCTGCAGGCCCTGGCGCCGGCTGGCACGGTGCAGCATGTGGCGCTGGTGACGGGCCTGAAGCACTACCTGGGACCGTTCGAGGCCTATGCGCAGGGCAACCTGCCGCAGACGCCTTTCCGTGAAGAACAACCGCGCCTGCCCGTGGACAACTTCTACTACGCACAGGAAGACGAGGTGTTTGCCGCCGCCGCCCGCGATGGCTTCCACTGGAGCGTGCACCGTCCGCACACGGTGATCGGCGCGGCGGTGGGCAATGCGATGAACATGGGCACGACCCTGGCCGTGCACGCGACGCTGTGCCGGCAGACCGGCCGCCCGTTCCAGTTCCCCGGTTCGCTCGCCCAATGGGAGGGGCTGACCGACATGACCGATGCCGGGCTGCTGGCGCGTCATCTGCTGTGGGCCACGCAGACACCGGCCGCCGCCAACCAGGCGTTCAACGTGGTCAACGGCGATGTGTTCCGGTGGCGCTGGATGTGGGGCCGGATCGCGGCGTGGTTCGATATCGAGGCCGTGCCCTTCAGTGGGCACGTGCGGCCGCTGGCGGCGCAGATGGCCGACGATGCCGCGCCCTGGTCCGCACTGGCCGCCACGCACGGTCTGGCAGAGCCGGATATCCATCGGCTGATCTCGCCCTGGCACACCGATGCCGATCTCGGGCGCCCGCTGGAGGTGATCACGGACATGTCCAAGAGCCGCCGGATGGGGTTCCTGGATTACCAGCCCAGCGACGATGCGTTCTTCGATCTGTTCGCCCGCCTGCGGGCGGCCCGCCTGATCCCCTGATCGAGCCGGAGCCACGGGCGACCGACGGGATTCAGCCCGGGCAGCGGGCGCGAACGGGGGGTGTTCCAAAGCGGCGCCCGGCAGCGATACCCTATCGTTGCCGCCCCGTGTCGCCTGCAGTACGGGCCCCCGGGTTCCGGAGCCGCCCCCCGCCGATCGCAGGTACCGCTTGAGTTCTTCACCTTCCCCCGGCTCCCACCGCGAGCGGGATTCCGAGCGCGTCAAGATGGCGCTGGCCGCCGGCGCGATCATCGGCACCTGGTTCTGGGACGTGGCCCGGGACAACCTCACGGTGGATGATGCCCTCGCCCTGGCCCATGGCCTGGACCCTGCCCTGGCGCGCACCGAACTGCGGCTGGAACAGGTGGTGGCCGCCGTTCACCCCGACGACCGCGCCGGTCTGGCCGATGCGATCGCCGAGGCGGTCCGCCGGGGCGGTCGCTATGCGCACCAGTACCGTACCCGCGGCCCGGACGGCGCGTACCGCTGGATCGAAGCGATCGGCCGGGTGGATCTCGATGCGCAGGGAGAGGCCATCGGCTTCCCCGGCGTGCTCATCGATATCGACGAACGCCGCCGGATCGAAGCCGAGCGGGACCAGGCACAGACCCTGCTGCGCTCCTTCGTCGAGGCAGCGCCCGGCGTGGTGTATGCCAAGGACCGCCAGGGCCGGATCCTGATCGGCAACCGCGGCACCACCGACCTCATCGGCCTGCCGCCGGAGGTGTACGTGGGCCGCACCGATGCCGAACTGCTGAACGACCCAGCCCAGGCCGCCACGGTCATGGCCACCGACGAGCGGGTCATGGCCAGCGGGCAGACCGAGCAGCTCGAAGAGGAAGTGAGCTTTCCCGACGGCCGGCGCGCCTACTGGCTGTCGACCAAGTCACCGTTGCGTGACGCCGACGGCACCGTGGTTGGCCTGGTCGGCACCTCGCTGGACATCACCGACCGCAAGGCCGCCGAGGCCCGCCACCTGGAAGTGGAGGAGCGCTATCGGCTGGCCGCCCAGGCCACCAACGATGCGATCTGGGACTGGCGGATCTCCGATGGCCATGTGATCTGGAACGAGGCGCTCACCACCCTGTTCGGCCATCCCCTGGCCGAGACCACGGCGCAGTGGTGGCTGGACCACATCCATCCCGATGACCGTGCGCGCGTCGATGCCGACATCCATGCGGTGATCGAAGGCGGCGGGACGGGCTGGAACAGCGAATACCGGTTCCGGCGCGCCGATGGCAGCTTTGCGCCGGTGCTCGACCGCGGCACCGTATTGCGTGGCGGCGTGGGTGAGCCGCTGCGGATGATCGGCGCGATGCTCGACCTGACCGTCCGCAACACCGCCGAAGCTGCGCTGGCCAAAAGCGAGGAACGCCTGCGCTTTGCCACCGAGGCCGGTGACATGGGCTTCTGGGATGTCGACCTGGTCCGCGATGAACTGATCTGGCCGGCACGGACCAAGGCGATGTTCGGCATCTCGCCCGGGGTGGCAGTGACGTTGCGCGACTTCTACGACGGCATCCATCCTGATGACAGCGAGGCAACCTTCGCGGCCTTCGCCGCTGCGGCCGACCCGGCCCGGCGCGCGCTCTACGACGTGGAGTACCGCACCGTCGGCAAGGAAGACGGTGTCGTGCGCTGGGTGGCGGCAAAGGGGCGTGGCCATTTCGAAGGCGACCGCTGCGTGCGGGTGGTCGGCGTGGCGATCGAGATCACGGCGCGCAAGCTCGCCGACGCACGCCTGCAGGAATTGAACGAACACCTCGAGAGCCGCGTGCTCGAAGAGGTCGCCGAGCGCACGCGCGTGGAAGATGCCCTGCGCCAAAGCCAGAAGATGGAGGCGGTGGGCCAGTTGACCGGCGGCATCGCGCACGACTTCAACAACATGCTCGCCACCGTGATCGGCCCGCTGGACCTGCTTGCGATGCGCATGGGCGACAGCGATCCGCGCGCCAAGCGCTACATCGACATGGCCATCGACGGCGCGACCCGGGCCGCGCAGCTGACCCAGCGCCTGCTGGCGTTTTCCCGGCAACAGCCCCTGCAGCCGGTGCCCTTGGACGTGAACCGGTTGATCGCCGGGATGTCGGACCTGCTCGTGCACTCACTGGGCAGCAACATCCGCCTGGAGACCGTGCTGGCCGCGCAGGTGTGGTGCACCTTCGCCGATGCCAATCAGCTGGAGAACGTGATCCTCAACCTGGCCGTCAACGCGCGCGACGCGCTGCCGGGCGGCGGGCGGCTGGTGGTGGAAACGGCCAACTGCCGGATCGCCTCTGCCGCAGACGCCGTGCGTGCCGACGTGCCCACCGGTGAGTACGTGCTGATCACCGTGGCCGACAACGGCGGCGGCATGCCACCGGAGGTCATCACCAAGGCCTTCGATCCGTTCTTCACCACCAAGAAGGTCGGCCAGGGCACCGGGCTGGGCCTGTCACAGGTGTACGGCTTCGTCCGCCAATCGGCCGGGCACGTGAAGATCCATTCCTCGCTCGGCAAGGGAACGACGGTGGCGCTGTATCTCCCGCGCCGGGAGGGGGAGATCGACGCGGGTCCTTCGACAGCACCCGCGGACAGTCGCCCGCTGAGCGGTGGCCGCGAGCTGGTCCTGGTCGTGGAAGACGAACCGGGCGTGCGACAGTTTTCCATCGAGGCGCTGGGCGAACTGGGCTACCGGGTCCTTGCCGCCGACGATGCGGCCGGCGCGCTCGCGCTGCTCGAGCAGCATCCGGACATCGCGCTGCTGTTCACCGATGTGGTGATGCCGGAGGTCAACGGCCGGCAACTGGCCGACGAAGCCCTCAAACGGCGGCCCGGCCTGAAAGTGCTGTTTACCACCGGCTATAGCCGCAATGCGCTGGAACACGATGGGGTGCTGGACCCCGCAGTCCACGTGATCGGCAAGCCCTTCACGCTGGAAGATCTGGCGCTGCGGGTGCGCGCGGTGCTGGCGGAGGTGCGGTGATCCCGACGCCGGCATGCCGTGCTGGGACAGGGATCGCACGCGAATTTCAAACAATCGCTTGAAACACGCATAACTTCGTCGAACTGGACACGATCCACCAGTTCCGCCAGACTCCGCCCTTTCCTGTTGTTCGGCACCCATGGCGAAACTGCTGGTCCTGCATGGCCCCAACCTCAACCTGCTCGGCACGCGCGAGCCGGGGGTCTATGGGCACACCACGCTGGCGCAGATCGACCAGGCCCTGCTGGCCCAGGCGCAGGCCGCCGGCCATGCCCTGGAGAACCTGCAGTCCAACGCCGAGCACGTGCTGGTGGACCGCGTGCAGGCGGCCCGGGACGACGGCACCGCCTTCATCCTGATCAACCCGGCCGCGTTCACCCACACCTCGGTGGCCCTGCGCGATGCGCTGGCCGCGGTGGATGTGCCCTTCATCGAGATCCACCTGTCCAACCCGCATGCGCGCGAGCCCTTCCGCCAGCACAGCTATTTCAGCGACAAGGCGGTCGGGGTGATCTGTGGGTTCGGGGCGGACAGCTATCGCTATGCAATGGATGCAGCGCTGACCCGGCTGGCGGCCACCTCCGCGTGATGACGCTGCTGCGTGTCCTCGCCAGCGTCGCGCTGTGGGGCTGCCTGTGCGGCGCCGCTATCGCCGCTGATCGCAGCGCGGAAGGCATCGACTGCGCACAGCCGAGCGGCACAATGGAATCGGACCTGTGCGCCTCGGATGTGGCCAGCGCGGCCGATACCGAATTGAACGCGGTGTACGCCCAGGCGCGCCAGCAGTTGCGCAGCCAGGCGGCCGAAGGCGCCTGCACGCACTGCGCCGATGCGGAAAAGCAGCTGATCCTGGCCCAGCGCGCGTGGATGCAGCTGCGCGATCACGATTGCGATGCGGTCTACGCCTTCAACGCCGATGGCACCTCGCGCAATGGCGCGCAGATGCACTGCCTCACCACCCTCGCGCGCGACCGTACGCGGCAGCTGCGCGATTTCTACGAACTGCTTTGACCCGAGCGCACTGCGCTTTCCCCTCTCCACTGACATCAAGACCACAGAGGCCCCTATGGATCTCCGCAAAATCAAGAAGCTGATCGACCTGCTGGAAGAGTCGAACCTCGCCGAAATCGAAATCAAGGAAGGCGAAGAGTCCGTGCGTCTGTCGCGCGCGCCCGTCTCCGGCTACGGCATGGTGCAAGCCCAGCCGCAGATGATGATGGCCCCGGCACCGGCCCAGGCCGCCGCCCCGGCGATGCCGATGCAGTCGCCGACCGAAGCCTCCACCGGTGGCACCGCCAAGGCCGGCAACGCCCTGCCCGATGGCCACGTGCTGCGCGCGCCGATGGTCGGCACCTTCTATGCCTCGTCCTCGCCGGACAAGCCGGCCTTCGTGTCGGTCGGCCAGGCCGTCAAGGCCGGTGAAACGCTGGCGATCATCGAAGCGATGAAGATGTTCAACCCGATCGAAGCCGATGTCTCCGGCACCATCGTCGCCATCCTGGGCGAAAACGGCCAGCCGGTCGAATTCGACCAGCCGCTGTTCGTGATCGGCTAAGGATTAGTCCATGCTCGACAAAGTCGTTATTGCCAACCGAGGGGAGATCGCGCTGCGCATCCTGCGCGCGTGCCATACCCTGGGCATCCGCACGGTGGCTGTGCATTCCACGGTCGACCGCAATCTCAAGCACGTGGCCATGGCCGACGAGTCGGTCTGCATCGGTCCGGCACCGTCCTCGGAGAGCTACCTCAACATCCCGGCCCTGATCGCCGCGGCGGAAGTCACCGACGCCCAGGCCATCCACCCGGGTTACGGCTTCCTCTCGGAAAACGCCGACTTCGCCGAGCGCGTGGAAGAATCCGGCTTCATCTTCATCGGCCCCAAGGCCGACACCATCCGCCTGATGGGCGACAAGGTGGAAGCGATCCGCGCGATGAAGGCCGCCGGCGTGCCGTGCGTGCCCGGCTCGGGCGGCCCGCTGACCGACGACATCGTGGCCAACACCAAGATCGCCCGTGAGATCGGCTACCCGGTCATCATCAAGGCCTCCGGTGGCGGTGGCGGCCGCGGCATGCGCGTGGTGCATGCCGAGGCTTCGCTGAAGGCGGCCATCGAGACCACCAAGTCCGAGGCCAAGGCCGCTTTCAGCAACGATCAGGTCTACATGGAGAAGTTCCTGGAGAATCCGCGCCACGTGGAAATCCAGGTGCTCGCCGACGGCCAGGGTAACGCCATCCACCTCGGTGAACGCGACTGCTCCATGCAGCGCCGCCACCAGAAAGTGGTGGAAGAAGCGCCGGCACCGGGCATCACCGCCGAGCTGCGCGATGAGATCGGCAAGGTGTGCGTGGAGGCCTGCATCCGCATCGGCTACCGCGGCGCAGGTACCTTCGAGTTCCTGTTCGAAGACGGCCGTTTCTACTTCATCGAAATGAACACCCGCGTGCAGGTGGAACATCCGGTGACGGAGATGGTGACGGGCATCGATCTGGTCTGCGAGCAGCTGCGCATCGCCGCCGGCCAGAAGCTGAGCATCAAGCAGAGCGACGTGGTGCTGACCGGCCACGCGATCGAATGCCGCATCAACGCCGAAGATGCTGAAACCTTCGTGCCGAGCCCGGGCCAGATCACCGCGTTCCATCCGCCCGGTGGCCCCGGTGTGCGCGTGGATACCCACATCTACAGTGGCTACCGCGTGCCGCCGAACTATGACTCGATGATCGGCAAGCTGATCGTGCACGGCCCGGATCGCGAGACCGCGATCGCGCGCATGCGCGTGGCGCTGAGCGAACTGGTCGTGGACGGCATCAAGACCAACGTCGCGCTGCAGCAGCGCATCATGCGCGACAAGGGCTTCCAGGCCGGTGGGCAGAACATCCACTACCTGGAAAAGCGCCTGGCCGAACGCAAGAACAAGTCGATCGCGTTGACCTGATCGCTTGTGTGGGACGCTGGACAGCAGAAAGGCGGGGATCTCCCCGCCTTTTTGTTTGTCTGCGGCTTTCGACCGCCCTACCCGAGCCCGCCCATGAACTGACGCACCACGTCGGCGGCAGCCTGTGGGTTCGCCTGCAGAAGCAGATGAGGGCCCGGCACGGTGTGCTGCTGCGCCTGCGGCAGCAAGCGTGCCCATTCGTGCTGCGCCCGCGCAGGCAGGAGGCGGTCATGCGAGGCGTGCAGACACAGCATCGGCACTGCGATGTCGGACAGGGCCGCACGCGCATCAACGTCGAGCACGGCACGCAGGCGCGCGCGCAGGACCGGAGCAGTGACCTGGGCCAGCGCCTTCCGCAGGGCGTCCCGCAACGCTGGCGTCGCCCAGCGACCCAGCAGCCACCATGACAGCGCTGGCGACGGCATGCCCCGCATCGGCACATACGGCAGCAGCGGGCGCAGCGCGCGCCCGGCGGGCCAATGCGGGCGGGCAAAGGTCGTGGAGAGGATCAGCCCCTGCAGTCGCGAAGGCGCAGCGGCGGCGATGGTCAGCGCCAACGGCCCCGAGAACGACTCCCCCAACAATACGAACGGCGCATCGCGCGGCAGCAGCGCCTGCACGAAGGGCAACAGCGCGGGGTAATCGAGAGGAACATCCCGCGGGTAGGCGATGACCGAGGTGGCCACGCCCCGCGCGGCCATCGCATCGAAGAAGGCGGTATGCAGCGTGCCGGTGGCATCCATGCCCGGCAATACGATCAGCGCAGGCAGGTCGAACACCGCTGCCCCTATCTGGCTGTCACTTGGCAGTATCCGCCGCAGTGACCTGCGAGTTCTTCACCGGCTCCACGCCCTGCGACGAGGTCGGGTCCACGATCACCATCGTTTCGGTGGAGCCATCCGGCCACACCACCTGGAAGGTGCTGCCGGTGGGCAACGAAGCGAACGGCATGCCACTCTGCGCGCGATACACCGCAGCGACCTGACTGGCACCGGCACGACGCACGTCGGCATCGGCCTTGACCGAGGTCAACTGCACCTTGGACAAGCTTCGGTAACGATCGTCGTAGGTATCGATCATCACCAAGCCCACCGCTCCGGCCGAGTACGCGACAAACAACGCGACCCAGAACCAGAATTTCGCACCGTGCAGGATTCGACGGTAATTCATCGCCCATTCCTCTGCTTGACCAGCTCTTCGACCAACACCTTCATTTTCCCCGCACCTTGCCGCGATACCGCGGCGTCATACACAAAAGTGGCAAAGTCCTGCCCACCGTCCTGCGAACAGATCCCTCCGTTCGCGCAGAAATTGTTCATCAGCACACTGTCCGGCCCGCAGGCCATGCCCAGTTCGCAAGCGGCCAGCCGCCAGGCCAGTTCACTGAACTGATCGCCGGCCACCATGCCGCTCATCGCACCATCACCGCTGGCGCGCTGGCCCATGCCCGGCGCCAGTGCCATGAAGGCTTCCGGATCACGCGAGTCCATGACCCGCTCGACCAGCCCGCGACGATAGGCCGGGGCGGTTTCCAGCGGATGACCTTCGGCAAACAGCGAAGCCTCGGCCGCCAGATTGCCGGCCTTGGCGGCCTGCAGGCGCTGGGTCAGGATCAACGAGCGGCCCAGATTGTCGCTGCTCACAAAACCGGCGCAACGTCGGGAAACCCGCTCACGCGCGGCGACCATCGACACCGAGGCTTTCATGCCCAGGCCGGTCAGTACATCGTTGTCGAGCCGGTAGCCCCCCGGATCCATCGCATACGTGGCGCAGTAGTCGTACACACGGCTGACCATCCAGCCGGCTTCCGCATTGCCGTTGGCGGCCTGCAGCTGCAGGCGCTGCGCATAGGCAAACAGATCGGTATCGCCTTCGATGTCGGCGCGCAGATCCAGCGGCAGACCGGACGCCACCGCGGTGCCACGCTCGCTGCCGAGCAGGCGCCGGGCCAGTTGCCGCGCTTCGGCCGGAACGGCGCTCGGCGCACTGGCGGCCTGCGGCTCATCCATGTGTGAAGCAGCCTGATCGGCATGCAGCACCCGGTCACCCGCGCGGTAGCCCACCACCCCCAGCAATGCCAGGGCCGGTACGACCAGCAACCAGGTTTTCAGGGTCGGCACGAGCGCCATGGGCAGGAGGTCACAGGCTGTCGGTCATGGACAGCAGAAATCCAAGTTTAGCAAGCAGCCGCAACACTGTCTGAACCGGCTGTCGGGCCGATCTTACCGGCTGGCGAGACGCCCTCACTGCGGTGGTGCCGGGACCATCGGCCCGCACTGGTCTAACATGCACGGTTTTCCGCCGGTCCCTGCCCCCATGCCCTTCCTGGAACTCACCCTGCACTGCACCGAAGCCACCCAGCCGCGCTATGAGAATGCGCTGGACGACGTGGGCGCGCTGGCGGTGACCCTGCTCGATGCCGATGCCGACACCAGCAACGAGCGCGCGATCCTGGAGCCGGGCGTGGGCGAGACCCCGCTATGGAACGACCTGGTGCTGACCGCGCTGTTCCCGGGGGACACCAACGCGCTGGCGCTGCTGGCCGCCCTGGACGCCTTCGACCCGGGCCTGGACTGGGCCAATGCCAGCTTCCGCGCCGTGGCCGACGAAGACTGGGAGCGCGCGTGGATCGACCAGTTCCAGCCGATGGCCTTCGGCGAGCGCACCTGGATCGTGCCGTGGAACCATGCGCTGCCAGACGCCGCTCAGGCCGAGGACGCCGCCGTGGTCCGCCTGGACCCGGGCCTGGCGTTCGGCTCGGGCACCCACCCGACCACCGCGCTGTGCCTGCGTTGGCTGGACGGCCTGGCCACCGAGGGTGCCCTGGCCGGCAACACCGTGCTCGATTTCGGCTGCGGCTCGGGCATCCTCGCCCTGGCGGCACTGAAGCTGGGCGCGGCCCGCGCGGTCGGCGTGGACAACGACCCGCAGGCGGTGATCGCCACCGGCGACAACGCCGAGCGCAACGGCCTGCAGGACCGTGTGCAGGTCTACCTGCCGGACGACGAGCCGCAGGCAACGTATCCGGTCGTGGTGGCGAACATCCTCGCCTCGGCGCTGGATGCCCTGGCCGATGTGCTGGCCGCGCGCGTCGCCCCGGGCGGCCGCATCGCGCTGTCGGGCATCCTGCACGGGCAGGAAGGTGAACTGCTGGAACGCTATGCCCCCGCCTTCGAGCAGCTGGCGGTGGCGCAGGACGGTGACTGGATGCGCATCACCGGCGTCCGCCGTGCTTGAATAGCCTGTCTCCTGCCCGGTCCCGTGCCCATGTCCGAGCCTCCGATGCCGCCGCGACGCCCGCTCGCCACGTTCCTGCGTCCGTCCGTGGAGGCTCCGGCCGATCCGGCTGAGCCGTCTTCCGTCGTCCATGACGAGGCGTCGGCGTTGCCGACGTCGCCCGTGCAGGATCGGATCGCACCCCTGGCGGTGGAACAGGTGATCGATGCCCAGCCGGTGCACGCGCCGCAGCGCCCGGCGCCGGCGCGGGAACTCGACCTGCCCCTCCGTTCCGGACGCGCGCCTGTTGGCGACGCTGGGCCAGCAGCCGCACTGCCTGCTGGCACAGCGACGCCATCGATGGCGTTGCCGGATGATGGGGGCGCCTCCACCGGGGACGCGGGAAGCACCGCCACGGCCGCCCTGCCGCCGGCCGAAGCGATCACCACGCCAAGTTTCCTGCGTCTGCCCGGTGCGCGCCTGCGCACGCCGCGCTGGCAATGGGGAATGGTCGCCGGGCTGGTCGCCCTGCTGCTGCTCCAGATCGCCGTGGCCGACCGTGCGCGGCTGGCTGCCGATGCCGGCACCCGCCCGTGGATTGCCGGGCTGTGCAGCGTGTTGCGCTGTTCGTTGCCGGCCTGGCGCGAGCCGGCGGCCTTCAGCATGCTCAGCCGTGATGTGCGCCCCGTGCCGGGCCAGGCCGGCGCACTGCAGGTGCAGGCGAGCATCCGCAACGACGCACGCTGGGCACAGGCCTGGCCGTCGCTGCGGCTGTCGCTGTCCGACGCCGATGGCCGCGTGATCGGCACCAATGTGTTCGCGCCGGCGGACTACCTGGAGCGCGCGACGGACCCGGCCGCCACGCTGGAACCGGGGCAAAGCGCGCAGATCGCCTTCCGTGTGCGGGAGCCTGCCGCGTCTACCGTCGCATTCACCTTTGAGTTCCTCTGAGGTGCCGCCGCAGCCGTCGGAGCGTGGCAGGCGGCCGACGCACGCGCTAGACTGACCCCATCACCATTCCGCCGTGGGCTGTTGTCCGCCCCGGCTCTTGCACCGGGAAACTCCTTGAACGCTGTCCTTTCTCGTCCTGACAACAGTCGTGGCGCGCCCAAGCCACCCCTGCGTGAACACGTGGCCCAGTCGGTCAGGCGCTACCTGCGGGACCTGGATGGCTGCGATGCGGACGATGTCTACGAGATCGTGCTGCGCGAGATGGAGATTCCGCTGTTCGTGGAAGTGCTCAATCACTGCGAAGGCAACCAGAGCCGGGCCGCGTCGATGCTGGGCATCCACCGCGCCACCCTGCGCAAGAAGTTGAAGGAATACGGCATCAGCACCTGATGCCGACCGGGCACGCGTGTCGTGCCTGGCGTGAGAAGGCCGGATCGAGCAGCCCTCGGTGCCGGCCTTCGTCGTTTCAGGGGCCATCCCCGCGCCACTGGCCTACAATATGGCCCCGCTCCGCTTCGATCTCCTGCCCCCATGAGTTCCGATCTGCTGCCCGTGCGCCGGGCCCTGCTGTCCGTTTCCGACAAAACCGGTCTGATCGACCTGGCCCGCGCCCTCGCTGCGCGCAACGTGGAGCTGCTTTCCACCGGCGGGACCGCCAAGGCGATCCGCGAGGCCGGCCTGGCAGTGAAGGACGTTGCCGACGTCACCGGTTTCCCGGAAATGATGGACGGCCGGGTCAAGACCCTGCACCCGATGGTGCACGGTGGCCTGCTCGGCCGCGCCGGGCTGGATGACGCGGTCATGGCCGAACATGGCATCGGCGCGATCGACCTGCTGGTGCTGAACCTGTACCCGTTCGAGTCGGTCACCGCCAAGGCGGACTGCACCCTCGAAGATGCCGTGGAGAACATCGACATCGGTGGCCCGGCGATGCTGCGCTCGGCGGCGAAGAACTTCGCCCGCGTGGCGGTGGCGACCGACCCGTCGCAGTACGACGAACTCCTGGCCGAATTGGACGCCAACGACGGCAAGCTGTCGGCGGCCAAGCGCTTCGCCTTCTCGGTGGCCGCGTTCAACCGCGTGGCCCAGTACGATGCGGCGATCAGCAATTATCTCTCGGCCGTGACCACCACCGACACCGCCGTGCCGGTGCGCGCGGAGTTCCCGGCGCAGATGAATTCGAGCTTCGTGAAGGTGATGGATCTGCGCTACGGCGAGAACCCGCACCAGAGCGGCGCGTTCTACCGCGACCTTTACCCGGTGCCGGGCACGCTGGCCACCTTCCAGCAGCTGCAGGGCAAGGAACTGAGCTACAACAACCTGGCCGACGCCGATGCCGCGTGGGAATGCGTGCGTCAGTTCGACGTACCGGCCTGCGTGATCGTCAAGCATGCCAATCCGTGCGGCGTGGCCGTGGGCGCTGGCAACGGCGATGCCTACGAGCTGGCCTACGCGACCGACCCGACCAGCGCCTTCGGCGGCATCATCGCCTTCAATAAGCCGCTGGACGCCGCCACCGCCAAGGTGATCCTGGACCGCCAGTTCGTCGAAGTGCTGATCGCCCCGGATTACGAGCCGGCCGCGCTGGAATACGCGACCAGGAAGGCCAACGTGCGCGTGCTGCGCATTCCGCACGGCGACGGCCGCAACAACTACGACACCAAGCGCATCGGGTCGGGCCTGCTGCTGCAGAGCGCCGACAACCGCGGCATGCGCCGCGACGAACTGACCGTGGTGAGCAAGCTGGCGCCGACCGACAAGCAGTTCGCCGATCTGCTGTTCGCCTGGAAGGTCGCCAAGTTCGTCAAATCCAACGCCATCGTCTACGCCAAGGACAACCGCACCATTGGTGTCGGTGCTGGCCAGATGAGCCGCGTGTACTCGGCGCGCATCGCCGGCATCAAGGCCGCCGATGCGAACCTGGTGGTGGAGGGCTCGGTGATGGCCTCCGATGCGTTCTTCCCGTTCCGCGACGGCATCGATGCCGCCGCGGCGGCCGGCATCAAGGCAGTGATCCAGCCGGGTGGCTCGATGCGCGACAACGAAGTGATCGCCGCGGCCGACGAACATGGCCTGGCGATGGTGTTCACCGGCGTGCGTCACTTCCGCCACTGATGCCTGGATCGACACGGATGTCGCCACTGCAACGCAACCGCCTTGCAGCGGTGGTGATCGCCACCGCTGCAGGGGTGCTGGGCTGCACCCGCACCAGTGACCCGGCGCCGCCGCCCGCGCCCGCTGCAGCGGCGACCGCCGCCCCGCTCGCTCACGTCAGCCGCACGGCGCGCCTGCAGGGCTTCCTGACCGAGCGCTACGGCAAGGCCGCCACGCTTTCGGGAAAATGGCGTGGCAGCTGGACCCAGGACGGCGACACCCGCCTCACCGATTGGCGTGTGTGTGCCGAGCAGCCGGTGGTCACGGGCGAGAGCTGGCAACAACTGGTGGCCGTCTGCGGATCACCGCTGGACGGCGCCCATCCCGACCCGGGCGCGATCGACTTCTTCGTGCTGCGCCCCGAGGCGGACCGCTTCGCCGTGGCCGCCGAGCTGACCGGGCAGAACTTCGGCAGCCAGGGTGAGCCCGGCACGGTGCAGATCGTCCGCGCCGGCAGCGACTTCTACGGTTTCCGCATCGAGCACGGCTGGTTCGGCCAGGGCTACGCGTTGATCACGCAGACGCTGGTATTGCCCGGCCCGAACGGGCTGGTGGACGCCGGCGGCGTGCGCAGCCATATCGACAACAGCGGTGCCTACGACTGCGACGATGCCGATGCCGAACCGGATTGCCAGGCACGTCTGTTCAACCTTGATTTCGCCCTGACCTTCGACAGCCGCGATCCAGCGGCGCGGCAATGGCCGCTGGTGATCGAAGAGACCGGCCTGGGCTGTGGCGGGCAGCCGGTGCGGCGCGAACATCGCTTCACCCTGGACCCGAAAACGTGGACGTATGCGTTCCCCGCGGCGCTTCAGCGCGAAGGGTGCGAGTGATGCGTTCGTGGGCACTGGCAGGTGTGGCGCTCGCGCTGCTGGCCGGCTGTGACCGCACACCAGCGGCATCGGAACCACGCAAACCGCACCGTGTGCTCAGAACCACGGTGCTGGTGGAGGACATGATCTACCTGCGCGGCGATGCCAACCAGCGCCTGCTGGCGTTTCTGCGCAAGCGCTACGGCGACGCCGCCCTGCTCGGCGCGCCATGGAAGGGCGACTGGGAGGACACCGAGGTTGAGGCACTGCGTCCGGTCACCCGCAGCGTGTGTGCGCGTGACACCGTCACCAGCGAAGGGCATGAGCAGACCCTGCTGGCGGTGTGCCAGACCCTTGATGACGCCGCCACAGTCGAACCCGGGCGGGTCGACCTGTATGTGCTGCGCCTGGGCAAGGACGATGACGAGGCGAGCCACGGCGGCGCGCTTGCCCAGCAGCTGGACAGCGACCCGCTGGTGGTCATCGCGCAGCGGCTGCAGCAACAGTACGGCCGCCACGGCGCACCCGGCACGGTCCAGATCGCGCAGCTCGGCCCGCAACGCCATGCCTTCCACATCACCCATGAGGAACACCGGCGAGGCCATCGGCGCATCTGGCGCAGTTACGTCGCCCTCCACAACGATCGCCTGCGCGATGTCGCCCAGTACCGCGACCACCTCGACAATCTTGCCCTGCACGGCTGTGGCGGCAAGCCGGCCGACTGCGGCGAGGGCGTGTTCGCGGTGGACTTCAGCACGACAGTGGGCGACAGCAACGCCGAGGATGGCTACTGGCCGCTGACGGTGCGTGCCAGCGGCCACGACTGCACGGGGCCGGCGACCGAGTACTACCACCTGATCTTCGATGCCCGGCAGCGTGCCTATCCGGTGCCGGACGATCTCCAGCGCGACGGCTGCGCGGACAGCTGAGGGCGTGGGTTGCCACGGCAACCGATCGCCCGAATGCGCCCGCCGCCCGCACCGCGTAAAATCACGTTCCTGCCCTCTTACGCGAGAACTGCATTGAAGATCCTGGTCATTGGCGCTGGCGGCCGCGAACACGCCCTGGCCTGGAAGCTGGCCCAGTCCGCGAAGGTCCGTGAGGTCATCGTCGCCCCCGGCAATGCAGGCACCGCCACCGAGCCCAAGTGCCGCAACGTGGACGTCAAGGTCACCGACCTGAACGGCCTGCTGGCGCTGGTCGGCACCGAAGGCATCGGCCTGACCGTGGTCGGCCCGGAAGTGCCGCTGGTGGCCGGTGTGGTCGATCGCTTCCGCGCCGCCGGTCACCGCATCTTTGGGCCCACCGCCGCCGCCGCGCAGCTGGAAGGCAGCAAGGCGTATGCGAAGGACTTCCTGGCCCGCCACAGGATCCCGACCGCGTTCTACGCGGTGCATACCGAGGTCGAGCCGGCGCTGGCCTACCTGCGCGAGAAGGGCGCGCCGATCGTGGTCAAGGCCGATGGCCTGGCCGCCGGCAAGGGCGTGATCGTGGCGATGACCCTCACCGAAGCCGAGGACGCGGTGCGTGACATGCTCTCCGGCAATGCCTTCGGCGATGCCGGCGCCCGCGTGGTGATCGAAGAATTCCTGGACGGCGAAGAAGCCAGCTTCATCTCGATGGTGGATGGTAAGACGGCACTGCCGATGGCGACCTCGCAGGACCACAAGCGCGTCGGCGACGGCGACACCGGCCCCAACACCGGCGGCATGGGCGCGTACTCGCCGGCCCCGGTGGTGACCGATGAAGTGCATGCGCGCGTGATGCGCGAGGTGGTCAACCCGACCGTGCAGGGCATGATCGCCGACGGCATTCCGTTCACCGGCTTCCTCTATGCCGGCCTGATGATCGATGCCAATGGCGCGCCGAAGGTGATCGAATTCAACGTGCGTTTCGGCGACCCGGAAACCCAGCCGGTGATGCTGCGCCTGCAGTCGGATCTGGTGGATCTGGTCGAAGCGGCGATCGACGAACGCCTGGACACCGTGGAGGCGCAGTGGGACCCGCGCCCGTCGCTGGGCGTGGTGATGGCAGCCTCGCCGTATCCGGAGACCCCGATCACCGGCGAGGTGATCCACGGCCTGGACGCGGTCGCCGCGACGGCCAAGGTGTTCCATGCCGGCACCACGCTGGACGCGCAGGGCCAGGTGCTCAGCGCCGGCGGCCGTGTGCTGTGCGTGGCGGCATTGGGCGGCACGGTGGGCGAAGCACAGCGCAACGCCTATGCCGGCGTCGGTGCCATCCACTGGACCCATGAGTTCCACCGGGGTGATATCGGCTGGCGGGCGATCGCACGCGAGCAGGGCTGAGCATCGAAGCGGGTCCCATCAAAGCGCTGGCGTCAGCGTCAGAAAGCAGAAAGGCCCGGCATCAGCCGGGCCTTTGTGCGTGACCGCGCCAGTCACTGCATCACGCAGTAAACAGCGCCTTCATCTTCTTCAGGGCGTTCGCCTCGACCTGGCGGATGCGCTCGGCGGACACGCCGTACTCATCGGCCAGCTCCTGCAGCGTCACCTTGCTGTCCGCGTCCAGCCAGCGACGGCGGATGATGTCGCGCGAACGCGCATCCAGCTCGGCCATGCCTTCGCGCAGCAACTGCAGCTGATTATCTTCGCTGTCCATCCGCTCGTACGCCATCGAAGGATCTTCTTCGTTGGCGCGCAGGTAGGCAGCCGGCGACGGCGGCGCATGATCGTCATCGTCATCGCTGGAGAGATCGAAACCGATATCGCGACCGGACAGGCGCGACTCCATCTCGAGCACTTCGCGCTCGGACACGTTCAAGTCCTTGGCCACCGCGCTGACTTCGGCCGCGTTCATCCAGCCCAGGCGGGTCTTGGACTTTCGCAGGTTGAAGAACAGCTTGCGCTGCGCCTTGGTCGTGGCGACCTTGACGATGCGCCAGTTCTTGAGGATGAACTCGTGCATTTCCGCACGGATCCAATGCACCGCGAACGACACCAGGCGAACGCCCATGTCCGGGTCGAAACGCTTCACCGCCTTCATCAGGCCGATGTTGCCTTCCTGGATCAGGTCGCCCAGCGCCAGGCCGTAGCCGTTGTAGCCACGGGCGACGTGCACCACGAAACGCAGGTGGGAATGGACCAGCTCGCGCGCGGCGTCCAGATCCAGCTCGTCGCGGAAGCGGCGGGCCAGATCCTGCTCGTCATCGACCGACAGCACCGGGATCTGGTGCACGGCACCGATGTAGGCGTCCAGCGAACCGAGCGCACTGGGAATCGGGAGATTGTTTGCCACAAGGGCAGTAGAGGTGTTCTGGCTCATAGCACTCATCTTAGCAGTCCCGGAATTGGACTGCTAAAGGGGAAAGAAGTTCCAGCGTTCTGTTCATGGGACGCTGGCACCGAAGACATCCCTAACGTACCGCGAAATGATGACAGTGGCGAGAGGCAGGAAATAGGAGATTTAATCCAATTAAATCAATTTGATAGAGGGATGAATTGGGCGGGCGCGCGTGTTTTCTGACTGAACAGGCCGGCGGGAAGCGCCCATTCAGCCCGGAAAGGTTGTCGGCAGTTCAGCCAGGCATGGCCTGGCTCTACCCGAAATCGCCCTTTTGCCCGGTCGTGCGATGGCGCCGCACCCGATCGCCCCACCGACGCCGACCGCCAACACCGCCATCGCCGGTAGTGCCACGCCATGCGTGGCAGGCCCAAACCGACCGAAGCCGCGCACCCACGGCCATGCGTGGCCGGCCCAACCCCACCGAAGCCTAGTAGTACCCCGCCATGTTCAGGAAGAACCCCTTCTGGTCGTACTTCAGCTCGGTCATGTCATCGCTGAACTCGGTGAAGTTGTAGCCCACCCCGACCTTGAAGTTCTCCCCGACCCGGCGGTCCACGCCCACCAGCCAACCCTTGCGCACGCCACCCTCGTGCACCTTCAACCAACGGTGCTCGGCCAGGCCTTCCCACTGTGCGAACAGGCGGTAGCGCAGCTGCAGCGCGGCGAAGTCGGCACGGCTGTCCAGCCACGCGCCCTCTCCCCGGCCCGTGCGGTAGTCGCCCCACCGCGAGGCCAGCTTGCCAGCCACTTCCCAGCGCGCGCCCAGCTGGCGGATGCCTTCAAGCGAGAGGATCTGAGAGCGCTGGTCGTACAGGTTGCCGCCCTCCTGCCCGAGCGAGGCCACATCGTAGAGATAGGTGAACTTGCCGAAGCCGGCCCAGCGGGTATTGTCGTGCGGGCGCCAGGCGAAGCCCATGTTGGTCTCCACCAGCTTGGCGTCGGCCAGGCGGTCGATGCGGTCTTCGGTATCGGCGTAGTTGGCGCGCAACGCGAAGCGCCAGTCTTCGTTGAGCTTGTACAGCAGGCGGTTGGTGGTCACCCACTGCTCGCGCTGTTCGGCGCCGCTGTCGCGGCGGTACTCCAGCTTGCTGTTCCACTGCGCCACCGCATCGGTGCGCCCGCCGCTCACGCTGTAGGCACGGCGGTCGACACGGCCCACGGTGGAATCCAGCTCACCGTCCATGATCGTAAAGCCCAGGTTCCAGCCCTGTGCGGGATTGAAATCCATACCGAAGGTATGCACGATGCCGGCGCTGTCCTGGCGACGGTCCTTCAGATACTGGCTCTCGTTGTAGACGTTGACCTGGTTGCTCAGCCGCCAGCGCTGGCCCAGCGTCCACCCGCTCTGCAGCCCGGTATCGAACAACGGATCGGTGCCGGTGCGGTCGGTGCTGTAGCTGTAACTGCCGTACAGACTGTGGTCCGGTGCCATGCGGTACTCGCCATCGACCTTGGCGCCGTGGCCGCGGCTGCCACCGCTGACTTCCGCACCGACACTGCTGCGGTCGCCGAACAGATACCGCGCGCCGAGGGTCAGCAGGTCATTCTTCTCGTAGGCACCGCCGTCATCGTCCAGCGTGACCTGGCCGGTGCCGTACACCTCCCACGAGGCCCCGAAGCGCTGGCGGTAACCGATCGCGGCCAGCAGTGCGTCCACGCTCTGCAGTTGCTGTTCTTCGCGCACGCGGCGGAGTTCGCCGGTCAGCTGGCCGTCGTTGCCCAGCCGCCACTCGGCGGTCAGCTGGCTCTGCTCCAACGCCAGGTCGCCCTGCTCGGTGCGGGTGTGGCGGCCGTACAGACTGAAATCATCGGTGAGGTAGCCCAGGAACTCGGCACCGTATTCCTGGATCGGCAGACCGGTGTCCTGGCGCGCGACCGAGAAGCCGGCATCGACATCGCGCCACCATGCGCCCAGGCTCCAATCCTGCGTGGTCCAGCCCAGCTCGCGCAGGTTGGCCCGCGCTTCCACGGCACTGGCGGTGCCCGAGCGCCGGCCTTCGTACGGGTTGCGGCGGATGAAGCTCAGGCCGCCGTTGTCCGAATAGAACACCGGGGCGGCGGTCGCATCGGTACGGGTCTGTTCCATCTTCAGATAGGTGCCGCGCCCGGCCTGCAGGGTGAGATCGGCGCCCTTCAGACTGTAGTTCTCGCCGCTGCGGTTCTCGTCGATCCAGGTACCGCCGATCGCCACGTGGTCGCCAATCCACTGCCGGCCACGCGCCCCGTAGGTCACGTCGTCGCTGCTGAAGCCGAGCGGCACGTATTCGTAGTCCACCAGCAGCAGCTGGTCGTAGCCATCGAGCGGCATGTCGCGGGTGATGCTGCGCACGTTCTCGCGGGTCAGCTGCGCCAGTGGCCGGGTCAGGATCAGCCGCCCCTGCAGATTGTCGATCTCGTAGTCCACGCCTTCCTGCAGGGTGGCGCGCGTTTCGGTGCGGCCGGTGGTACGGTCGCGCACTTCCAGCACCACCTGCTCCGAGCCGGGCAGCACATCGGTGTGGCGCAGGTAGTACAGGCTGCCGCCGGTGCCGAGGAATTCACTGTGGCCCGGCGCGGACTGCGCCTCCGAGCCGAACACCTTCAGCTGGGAGCGTGCTTCACCCAGCGGCGTGGCCTCCATCGAACGCCAGTTCAACGCGCCACCGTACAGCGAGCGAACGTACTGGCCGTACTCGGTGCCGGTGATGCCGGTGGCGTAGTTGCCCCACACGGCCTGGCTCTGGTCCCAGTCCACGCGCAGGTACAACCGCCCCTGCGTATCCACATCACGGTAGGTGGTGGAGTCATCGCCGTACACCGGGTAATACAGGTCCGGATCCAGGCGGCGGAACACGTCCTGTGCGTCGGCCTGGGTGAAATCGCGGAACAGATACTTCAACTCGCGGTCCTGGGTATCGGCCTGTGCGGTCACCAGGTATTTGCCGCGCAGCTTGCCCTTCAGATAGAACGCCAGCCGGCCTTCGCTGAGGAAGCTGTCGTTGTCGCGATCATCGGCGGCCAGGGGCTGCAGGTTGCCGCTGGCACTGTTCTTGGAGACGGTGACATCGGCGATGGCGACCACGAAGAGGTAGCGGCCGGTGACATCCACATCCAGCTGCCGCTGGGCCGATGGCGCATCGTGTGATTCCACACTGACGTCGTAACGGTGCTCACCGACCGGCTCCAGGAACTCGGCCGCGAACTTCTGCTCCAGATCGACCGGGAAGTCCTGGCCGTTGATGCGCACGCGGCTGTTGGGCTCCAGGTTGCGGCCGTACAGGCGCACGCGCGAGCCATGGATGGGAATATTCTGCAGGCGGAGCATGCTCTGCCCGTAGATGCTGTTGCTCAGTTGCAGGTCCTGCGCGCTGTCGCCATCGAGTGCCTGGCCGAGCGTCTTCTGCACGTTCTCGCGGGTGATCTGCAGGCCACGGTCGAAATCGGCCGGGGTGACCAGCTGGATGCGCTGGAGGCGCGTTTCATCGAAGGCGCCACCGGCGCCGTACGCACGCGCGACGTAGATCAGCTCATCGCCGGTGCGCAGCTTGATCTGCGGCGGCAACTCACCGCTCCATTCGGCATCGCCGACGTAATCGGCCGGCAGCTCGATGCGGGCCAACGGCGTGACCAGATCGGTATCGGTACCGCGATACAGCGTCACCTCCAGTTTCTGGATGAAGGAAGCGTAGTTGTTGTAGCTGTGGAAACGCAGCGGGCGGATCACCCGGCCGTTCTCGAATGGCACGGTGGCCGCGGCCTGCACGCTCAGGCTGGGCGGCACCATGGTCGGGTCTTCGGTCGCCCAGACCACGCCGCCGTTGGGCAGCTCGGCCATGAACTGCCCGCCGCGCGAAGCGACATCGGGCGTGACTGCCGGCGCGAGCGGCACGACGTTGGCGGCAGGAAGATCGGTGCGGCCGGGCAGCGGCAGCTCCGGTTCGCTGTCATCGCGGATGCGCAGCAGCAGCCCGTCATCATTGCGGCAGCTGTCGGCCTCGCAGCGTATTGGTGCGGGGGACGGCGCCGGTGTGACCGGCTGGGCAGCGGCCGGCAGGGCCAGCAGCAGCGCGCTGGCCAGACCGAGGCTGAGGCGGCGGGAGATCGGGCTCGGAATCAGGGTCATGTCCATGTCAGCGCCCCTCCCCGGTGGTGCGACCGGGACTGGCAGGCTCGGGGGGATCGCCCAGGCGCACGTGGTGCAGCACGCGGCCGTCGGCGCCCAGCACGTCCACCGTGGTTGCCGTGGCGATCGTGGCCGGCAACTGCGGTCCCAGCGCCTCACGCAGCGCCTGCGCACGTTGCAGTGCGAGCGCCTCGTGACCGGGAGCGGCAGTGAGTTGCAGGCGCCCGCCACCGCGTGCCACCAACGCCTGGGCGGCGGTGGCGATCACCGGCGCGCGGTCGGCATCCAGCCGCGCCGTGCCAGGGGCGAACAGTGCATCGCCCAGTTCGATCCGCGCCGGGCGCGATGCCGCAGCGACGGTCGGCGCGGACGGGCGCGATGCGCTCGTGCTCAATGCACCGTCGGGCATCCGGACACCGAAGTCAAAGCGCACCGGCAGCCCCGGGGTGATGCGGCGAACCAGCGGGTTGGGCGTGGTGAAGCGCGCGCCGGCAGGCAGCGTGGACGGGTCCACCTTGAGGATGAAGTTGCGCCCGCGCGCCTCGCCACCGGGGATGCCGACCAGGTGGTAGCGGCCGAAGGCATCGGTTTCCATCAGCAGGCCTTCCACCGCCGCGATGCGCACGCCGGGGATACCGCGCTCTCCCTCCTCCTGGATGCCATTGCCGTTGCGGTCGTCGAACACGCTGCCCACGATCAGGCTCTCATCGAGCAGCGGATCGGTGGTGATCTCCACCTCGGCCGAGGCGACGTTGCCGATCGTGCGGTTCTCGCCGTCGATGGCGGTGATGCGGTTGGTGTGCACACCGGTGCCGGTGCCCGCACCGACGCGCAGGTAGTACACCACCGTCGCCCGCTCACCGGCGGCCACATCGATGCCGTCGATGCGCAGCGGCTGTACCCCGCTGGTACGCGCATCGTTGTCGGCATCGATCACCGCAAAGCCACCGCGCACGAAGGTGAAGCCCGGCGGCAGCGTATCGAGCAGGGTGGCGCCGTTGGCATCCACTTCGCCAACGTTGTCGATGGTTACGGTGTAACGCACCAGGTCACCGATCTGCGCGCTGCGCTTGCCGGCCACCTTGGTCAGGCGCAGGACGGCCTGCTGGCCAGCGACGGTCACCGCCACGTTGGCCTCGGCACACAGTGGCGTCGGGATGGACACATCGCAGACCCGGTAACGGAAGCTGTCGGTGCCGGCGAAGTTGGCCGCCGGTGTGTACGTGCAGGTCCCGTTGGCGCACTGCACGGTGCCATGGGTGGGGGCCACGGCGACCTGCAGCGAGGCAGGATCCAGCGGCGCGGTGCGGGCACTGTCGTTGGCCAGCACGTCGATCACCAGCGGCGCCGAGGTGTCCGCCGTGACCGTGTCATCGACCAGGGTCAACACGTTCGGATCGACCACGACCGTGACCGTGGCGCTGGCGCACATCGCCGGATCGGCGACGTCGCAGACCTGGTAGTCGAAGCGCTGCTCGCCGGAGAAATTGGCCAGCGCGGCGAAGCGGATGCGGGCCCGCGGCAGCACCGTGGCCGTGCCGTACGGCGGCGGCGCGGTGATGGTCACCGTGACCGTATCCGGATCGATCGGGGTGCCATTGACGCGGTCGTTGCCGAGCACGTCGATCTCGATCACGCCGTCCTGCGGCATCTCCACCCGATCATCTTCGGCATCCACGCCCGGCTCGCCGGCGATGACGGTGACGCTCACGGTGCCGGTGTCGCAGACCGTGGGCTGGTTGAGCAGGCAGACCGTGTAGGAGGTGCTGTAGCTGCCCGGCGCCAGCCCGGCGGCGACGTCCACCCAGCCATCGGCGCTGAAGCTCAGTGCGTTGGTGGCGACCGGCGCGAAGCTCACCTGGCTCGGGTCCAGCGGCGCCGTGTTGAAGGTGTCGTTGGTGAACACATTGAGCAGCCGCGCGCGGCCAGCCGGACCGACCGGGCCGCCGCTGTCATCCACGGCCAGCAGCGCACCCACCGGCCCCTGCACACGCACCGTGGCGATCGCGGTGGTGCAGTTGGTCGGCACGCCGTCCTCGCACAGCTGGTAGGCCAGCTGCACCTGGCCGGGCTGCACGCCGGCGGCGACCATGATCTGCCCTTGGTTGTTCATCGTGTACCCGGGCGTGCTGCCGGTCAGGCTGG
The DNA here is from genome assembly GCF_052232875.1 of Stenotrophomonas sp. PUT21. Taxonomy (NCBI): domain Bacteria; kingdom Pseudomonadati; phylum Pseudomonadota; class Gammaproteobacteria; order Lysobacterales; family Lysobacteraceae; genus Stenotrophomonas; species Stenotrophomonas sp. PUT21. Next base: position 3,547,080 of record NZ_CP197645.1, read on the forward strand.
CCACCACGCTGCCCACCGGGGGTGGCGAGACGTTGTTGAAGCTGTCGTTCTCCAGCACCGAGCGGGCGATGGTGCCGCCCACGGCCGGATCCACCGGGGTGCCGGTGAAATCGTCGTTGACCGCCAGCACCACGTTGACCGAGCCGGCCAGCGTGAGCGTGACGCTTGCCGTACCGCATTGCGTGCCATACGGCGCAGGCAGGCACACCTGGTAGGTGAAGGTGACCGGCCCGGCGGTACCCGAGGGAGCGGTGTAGGTGAAGCTGCCATCCGCATTGAACACCAGGCCCGGCAGCGTGCCACTGGTCAGGGTGTAGAGCGCACCGGCTGCGGCATTGTCATTGAGGCCGACGTTCCCTGTAAGCGGCAGACCGGCAGGCACGCTGAAGCTGTCGTTCTGCGGTGCCGGGGTGATCACCACGGTCACGGTCGCGGTGGCGCAGTTGGCCGGCGCCGCCGCCTCACAGATCTGGTAGGTGATCGGCGTGGCGCCGGATGCCGTGCCCGCGCCGACGTTGATGATGCCGTCGGCGTTGATCGTGACCCCGGCAGGTGCGCCGACCAGGCTCAGGATCACATCGGCCGGCGCTGGCGGGCTGACCCCGTTGAGGCGGTCATTGGCCAGCACGCTGGTGGATGAGCTTGCACCCGGCAGGACATTGGTGAGCACGTCATCGCCGGCGACCAGGGTGCCATTGCTGATGTTGAGGGTGACCGTCGCCGTGCCGCAGGTGGTGGCGTACGGCGCGGGCAGGCAGGCTTGGTAGGTGAAGCTGACCGGGCTGGGGGTGCCCGCCGGCGGCGTGTAGGTGAAGCCACCATTGCTGGCTAGGGACAGACCCGCCGGCACGGGACCCTGCACGGTGTACAGCGCACCGGCGGGCATCGCGTCGTTGCTGGCCACGCTATTGCTCAGGCTCTGCCCCACCTGCACCGAGAAGGCGTCGTTCTGCGGGGCCGGACTGACCACCACCGTGACGCTGGCGGTATCGCAGTTGCCCGGCGCGGCCGCCTCGCAGATCTGGTAGGTGATCGTGGTGACCCCGGAGGTCGTGCCACTGGCCACCGTGATCGTGCCGGCCGGCGTGATGCTGAAACCGGCCGGTGCGCCGACCAGACTCAGCAGTACATCCGCCGCCGCCGGCGGCGATACGCCGTTGAGGCTGTCGTTGGCCAGCACGCTGCCACTGGAGGTGGTGCCCGGCGCGACCCCGGTGAGCGTGTCATCGCCGGCCACCAGCAGACCGTTGTTGATGTTGATGGTCAGGATCGCGCGGCCGCACAGGCTGCTGTCCGGTGCGGGCAGGCACACCTGGTAGGCAACGCTGACCGGCCCTGTCACACCGGTCGCCGGGGTATAGGTGAAGGTGCCGTCGGGGTTGAAGGTCAACCCCGTTGGCGCGGTGCCCTGCAGGGTGAACACCGCACCCGTCGGCGTGTTGTCATTGGCCGCGACGGTGTTGGCCAGGGTCTGCCCGGCCTGCACCGCAAAGGCATCGTTCTGCGGAGCCGGCGTGACCACCACGGTGACGCTGGCGGTATCGCAGTTGGACGGCGCGGCCGCTTCGCAGATCTGGTAGGTGATCGTGGTCGGGCCGGACCCCACGCCACTGCCGACGCTGATCGTGCCGTCGGGATTGAGAGTGAAGCCACCCGGTGCACCGACCAGACTCAGCACCACATCGCCCGGCGCAGGCGGCGAGACACCATTGAGGCTGTCATTGGCCAGCACACTGCCGCCCGAGGTTGCCCCGGGCAGCACGCCGGTCAGGCTGTCATCGCCCGCGCTCAGCGAACCGTTGTTGATGTTGAGGGTGACCGTGGCGGTACCACACAGGCTGCCGTTCGGCGGGGGCAGGCACGCGCGGTAGATGAAGGTCACCGGGCTGGAGGTACCGACCGGCGGCGTGTAGATGAAGCTGCCATCGGCGTTGAAGGCCAGACCCACCGGGGGCGTGCCCTGGATCGCCCAGGTAGCGCCCGCCGGCAGGCCGTCGTTGGTTGCCACGCTGTTGCTCAACGTCTGACCTGCCTGCACCGAGAAGGCATCGTTCTGCGGTGTGGGGGTGACGATGACCGTCACCGTGGCTGTCGCGCAGTTGCCCGGCGCGGCGGCTTCGCAGATCTGGTAGGTGAGCGTGGTCGAGCCTGCCGTCGTGCCGGTGGCAACGCTGATCGTACCGTTGGGCGTGATCGCAAAGCCGGCCGGGGCACCGACCAGGCTCAGCACCACGCTCGCCGACGCCGGCGGTGAAACACCATTGAGACTGTCGTTGGCCAGCACACTCGCCGCCGAAGTGGTGCCCGGAACCACGCCACTGAGGGTGTCGTTGCCGGCAAGCAGCGTGCCGTTGGCGATGTTGAGGGTGACGTTGGCGGTGGCACACAGCGACGTCGGGGCGGGCAGGCAAGCCTGGTAGGTGAAGATGACCGGGCTCGGCGTGCCGGTCGCCGGTGCGTAGGTGAACGATCCGTCCGGATTGAATACCAGGCCGGCCGGCAGCGGGCTCTGCACCGCGAAGATGGCGCCGGCCGGCATGCTGTCATTGCCGGCCACGCTGTTGCTCAGGGTCTGCCCGGCCTGCACGGTGAAGGCATCGTCCTGCGGGGTGGGGGTCACAACGACAGTGACAGTGGCGGTGTCGCAGTTGCCCGGCGCCGCTGCCTCGCAGATCTGGTAGGTCAACGTGGTGCTGCCCGATACCACGCCGGTCGCCACGGTGATGGTGCCTGCCGGGGTGATGGCAAAGCCGGCCGGTGCGCCCACCAGGCTCAGCTGCACGTCGCCCGGTGCGGGCGGGCTGACCGCGTTGAGGGTGTCGTTGGCCAGCACGCTGGCGCTGGAGGTACCGCCGGCAACGACCCCGCTGAGGGTATCGTCGGCGGCGACCAGGGTGCCGGTGTTGACGTTGAGCGTGACCGTCGCGGTGTTGCACAGCGCGGCATTCGGCGCGGGCAGGCAGGCTTGGTAGCTGAAGGTCACCGGGCCGGTGGTGCCGAGCGGCGGCGTATAGGTGAACGTGCCGTCGGCATTGAACGCCAGGCCGGCGGGCGCGGCGCCCTGCAGCGTCCACGTGGCGCCGGTGGGCAGGTTGTCGTTGGCGCCGACATTGCCGTTGCTGATCGTGCCGCCGACCTGCACCGCGTAGGCATCGTCCTGCGGGGCAGGCGCGATCACCAGCGACACCGTAGCGGTATCGCAGTTCGACGGCGCAGCGGTTTCGCAGATCTGGTAGGTCAGCGTGGCCGGACCGGAGGTGACCGTCACCGGCACGGTGATCGTGCCGTCGGCGGCGATGCTGTAACCGGCAGGTGCACCGACCAGGCTCAACTGCACGTTGCCCGGTGCGGGCGGGCTCACCGTGTTGAGCGCATCGTTGGCCAGCACGCTGGGCGTGGCTGCACCCGGGGCGATGCCGACGAAGCTGTCATCGCCGGCCACCAGTGTGCCGAGATTGACGTTCACGGTGGCCGTGGCGAGACCGCACACGCCACCATTGGGCGCGGGCAGGCAGGCCTGGTAAGTAAAGGTAACCGCGCCGGAGGTGCCTACCGGCGGGGTATAGGCAAAGCTGCCGTCGCTGTTGAACACCAGCCCGTTCGGCGGCGTGCCCTGCACGGCCCAGCTCGACCCGGGCGGCATGCTGTCATTGGTGGCAACACTGCCGTTGGCGATGCTGCTGCCCGCCTGCACGGCGAAGGCATCGTTCTGCGGCATCGGTGCGACCACGAAGCGGATCGCGGCGGTATCGCAGTTGGTCGGCGACGCCGCTTCGCACAGCTGGTAAGTCAGTGTCGTGGCCCCCGCGGTCACGCCGGCCGGCACCTGCACGGTGCCATCGTTGTTGATCACGAAGCCGGCCGGTGCACCGACCAGCAGCAGCTGTACCGCAGCGGCCGCCGGTGGACTCACGCCATTGAGCGAATCATTGGCCAGCACGCTCGGCGTCGCCGAGCCACCGCTGATCGGCGCGGCGAAGATATCGTCGGTGGCAACCACCGCATTGACCGCGATGTCCAGGGTTGCGGTCGCCGTGCCGCAGATGGCGGCATCCGGTGCCGGGAGACAGGCCTGATAACTGAAAGTGACCGGGCCGAGCGTGCCCGCCGGCGGGGTGTAGGTAAAGCTGCCGTTGCTGTTGAACACCAGGCCCTGCGGCGGCACGGCCACGCTCCAGCTGGACCCCGCCGGCATGTTGTCGTTGCCCGACACGGTGCCGCTGTTGGGTTGACCGGCCTGCACGGTGATCGTGTCGTCCACCGGCACCGGACGCACCACCAGCGCGATGGTGGCCGTGGCGCAGTTGTTCGCGGCGGCCGTTTCGCAGATCTGGTAATTCAGCGTGTTCGCCCCGGTCGGCGCGTTGCCCGCGATCGCCACCGTGCCATCGGGATTGATCGTGAAGCCGCTCGGCGCGCCCACCAGGCTCAAGGTGACACGGGCCGCGGGTGCCGGACTGACACCGTTGAGCGCATCGTTGTCCAACACGCTGGGCGTGGCAGCACCCGGTGCGATTACGCCGAAGCTGTCGTTGCCCGCGATCAGCGCGCCGTTGTTGATGTTGAGCGTGACCGCAGCGGTGCCGCAGAGGGCCGCGTTCGGGGCAGGCAAACAGGCCTGGTAGACAAAGCTGGTCGGGCTGGTGGTCCCAGCCGGCGGCGCATAGGTGAAGCTGCCATCGGCATTGAAGCTCACCCCGCCCGGCAGCGCGCCTGGCACGCTGTAGAGCGAGCCGATCGGCATGCTGTCGTTGCCGGACACGTTGCCGCTGATGGTCTGTCCCGCCTGCACCGCGAACGCATCGTTGACCGGTGCGGGCGCGACCACCAGGGTGACGCTGGCGGTATCACAGTTGGACGAGGCGGCCGCTTCGCAGAGCTGGTAGGTGAGCGTGGTGGGACCGGCCGCGGTACCGGTGGCCACGGTGATGGTGCCGTCGGCGGCGATGCTGAAGCCGGTCGGTGCGCCGACCAGTGACAGCAGCACGTCCGTCGCCACCGGCGTGCTGCCGTTGAGGGTGTCGTTGTCGAGCACGCTCGGTGACGGCACGCCCGGGGCGATCGGTGCCGCGACGCTGTCATCGACGGCGACCAGCGTGCCGCTGTTGACGTTCAGTGTCGCAGTGGCAGTCGCGCATACGCTGGCATCCGGTGCCGGCAGACAGACCTGGTAGGTGAAGCTCACCACGCCACTGAAGCCCTGCGGCGGTGCATAGGTGACGCTGCCGTCGGTACCGAGCACCAGGCCCGCTGGCGGCGCGCCGACGACCGTGAACAGCGCACCGGCCGGCGCGTTGTCGTTGGTGGCCACCGAACCGGTCACGCCCTGCCCCGCCGGCGTGGACAATGCATCGTCCACCGCCACCGGTGCGACCACCAGGCGGGCCGTGGCGGTCACGCAGTTGCCCGGCGCCGCCGCTTCGCACAGTTGGTAGGTCACGTTCTTGACCCCGGCCGGCGTTCCCGGTGCGACGGTGACCGCCCCTTCGGCGGTGATGGCCAGCCCGGCCGGCGCGGCCTGCAGCGACAACAGCACGTCGGCCATCGCAGGCGGCGTGGTGCCGTTGAGCGAGTCATTGGCCAGCACCGAGGTGGTGGCACCACCACTCACCGGGTTGATCGGCGCAGCACTGAAATCATCCGGGTTGGCGGCGAGCGTGCCGTTGCTGACGGTGATGAAGACGCGCGCGGTCGCGCACAGGGCGGCGTTCGGTGCAGGCAGGCAGACCTGGTAGGTGAAGTCGACCGGGCTGGCGGTGCCGACCGGCGGCGCGTAGGTGAAGCTGCCGTTGCCACTGAACACCAGGCCGGTCGGCACGGTGCCGATGACCGTGAACAGCGCCCCCGGCGGCACGTTGTCGTTGCTGTCGACGGTGCCGTTGAGCGTCTGTCCGGCTGGCGTGGAGAAGGTATCGTCGGTCGCCGAAGGCGAGACCACCAGGCGGATCGTGGCACTGGCGCAGTTGTTCGGCAGCACGGCCTCGCAGACCTGGTAGGTCAGCACCGTGGCGCCACCGACGGCGTTGCCCGGCACCGTCAGCAGGCCGTCGGCGTCGAGCGCGTAGCCCGCCGGGGCACCGACCAGGCTGAGCAGCACACTGCCCGCTGGCGGTGGCGTGGTGCCATCGAGCGCATCATTGGCCAGCACGCTGGTGGCCGTTGTGCTGCCCGGCGCCAGCGGCACGGCGCTGAAGTCATCGTCCCGCGCCAGCAGGGTGCCGGCATTGACGTTGATGGTGGCCGTGGCGGGACTGCACTGGGCACCGTCCGGCGCCGGCAGGCACACCTGGTAGGTGAACGTCACCGGCCCGATGAAGCCGCTGGGCGGGGTGTACTGGAAGCTGCCATCCGGGCCGAACTGCAGCCCGGCCGGCGTCGCCGTGGTCAGGCTGAACACCGCACCGGCCGGCGCGTTGTCGTTGCTGCCGACATTGCCAGCCAGCAGCTGCCCGGCCGGGGTGGAGAACACATCGGCCAGCGCCGAGGGCGCCACCAGCAACCGGATCTGCGCGGAGTCACAGTTGCCCGGCAATGCGGCTTCGCATAGCTGGTAAGTCAGCGTGACCACACCGGCAAGCACGCCGCTGCTGATCGTCACGGTGCCATCGCTGAGCAGCGTATACCCGGCTGGTGCGCCGACCAGGGTCGGCAGCACGTCCGCCGAGGCAGGCGGCGCTATGCCGTTGAGGCTGTCGTTGGTCAGTACCGAGGCGGTGCTGCCGCCGAGATCGGGAGTGATCGGCGTGCCGCGGAAGTCGTCGTCATTGGCGATCAGCGTGCCGGCGTTGACATTGATGGTGCCCGTCGCGCCCGCGCACACCGCACCGTCCGGCGCGGGCAGGCAGGCCTGGTAGGCGAATGTCACCGCGCCCTGGGTACCGGCCGGCGGCGCATAGGTGAAACCACCGTTCGGATTGAACACCAGTCCGGCCGGTGCGGTGCCGCTGAGGCTGAAGGTGGCGTTCGCCGGCACGTTGTCGTTGCCGGCCACGGTGCCGGTCAGCGCCACGCCCACGGGCGTGCTGAAGGTGTCGTTGACCGCCACCGGGGCCAGCAGCAGGCGCACTGCCGCGTTGGTGCAGTTGCTTGGCAGCGCTGCTTCGCACAGTTGGTAGGCGAGGTTGACCGCCCCGGCCGCTGCGCCACCCGGCACGGAGATCGTGCCGTTGCTGTTGAGCACATACCCGGCCGGCGCGCCGACCAGGCTCAGGATCACCTGCGCCGGTGCCGGCGGAACCGCACCGTTGATGGTGTCATTGGCCAGCACGCTGTTGGTGGTGCCGCCGGTGGCGGGATTGATGAGTGCACTGCGGAAATCATCGTCGTTGGCGACCAGCGTGCCCGCGTTGACGTTGAGGGTGACCGTGGCGGTATCGCACACGCCCGCCAGTGGCGCGGCCAGGCACGCCAGGTAGGTGAAGGTGGTGGTGCCGGTGTACTGCGCCGGCGGGGTATAGGTGAAGCTGCCATCGGTGTTGAACAGCAGCCCCGGCGGCGTCGTGCCGCTGACGGCGAAGGTGGTGCCGGTGGCGGTGTTGTCGTTCACCGCGACGTTGCCGCTGATCGGCGTCGCGACCTGCGTGGTGTACGCATCCGCCACCGCATCCGGCGCGATCACCACGGCGATGCTGGCGGTGGCGCAGTTGCTGGTTCCCGCCTGGCACAGCTGGTAGGTCAGGCTGGCCGGCCCGGCCGGGGCCCCGGCGGGCACCTGCAGTTGGCCGTTGCTGTCCAGCGTGTAGCCGGCCGGCGGTGCATTGATCAGCGACAGCGTGGCCTGTGCCGGCAGGATGGCGCTGCCGTTGAGGGTGTCATTGCCGAGCACGCTGGCGGTAAGTCCGCCGGCACTGGTCAGCGGCGCGGCAGTGAAGTCATCGTTGTTGGCGGCGATGGCGGCGGCGGCGACGTTGATCGTCACTGTGGCGGTATCGCACACGTTGCCGTTCGGCGCTGGCAGGCACACCTGGTAGCGGAAGCTGTCCGGACCGGTGAAGGCCGCCTGGGCGGTGTAGCTGAAGCTGCCATCGGCGGCGAGCGTGACGCTGCCATGCGCGGCTACCCCCAGCACGCTGAACTGCGCGCCGGCCGGGACGTTGTCGTTGGCTGCCACGGTGCCGGCCAACGCGATGCCCGCGGTGGCCGGGAACGTGTCATCGACCGCATCAGGGGCGACCACCAGCTGCACGTCGGCGGTGGCGCAGTTGGTCGGCGCAGCCTGTTCGCAGAGCTGGTAGCTGAAGCTCACCGCGCCGGCCGCCGCATCGGCCGGAACGGACACCTGCCCCGCCGCGTTGACGGTGTAGTTGGCCGGGGCACCGGTAAGCGCCAGCGTGACCGAGGCGGGCAACACCGCCGCGCCGTTGAGGGTGTCATTGCCGAGCAGGCTGACCGTGGTGGTGGTGCCTGGCTGCAGCGGTGCGGCGAACACGTCGTTGACCGCGGCGATCTGGTTGGCCTGCACGTTCACGCTGACCGTGGCGGTATCGCACGCCGTCGCGTTCGGCGCCGGCAGGCAGACCTGGTAGGTGAACGAATCCGGCCCGGTGGCGGCGCCCGTGGGCGTATACGTGAAGGTGCCATCGGCATTGACCACTGCAGTGCCGCGGGTAGGCGGGGCGCCCAGCGTGTAGGTCGACCCGCTGGCGATGTTGTCGTTGCCGGCCAGGCTGCCGGTGGCCGGTTGCCCGCCGCCAGGTGTGGTGACCGTGTCATTGACCGCGTCGGGGCGGACGATCAGGTTCGCGGTTGCCGTGGCGCAGTTGGCCGGCATCACGATTTCGCAGAAGCGGTAGGTCAGTGCCAGCGGGCCGGCGGCCGCCGTGGCGGGCACCTGGATCGTGCCATTGGCATTGATCCCGAATCCGGCCGGGGCGCCGATCAGGCCCAGCGCGACCTGCGCCTGGGGCACGGCGCCGCCATTGAAGGTGTCATTGCCGAGCACGCTCGGCGTCAGCCCGCCGGTGCCAGGCGGGAGCGCCGTGGTGAAGGTGTCATCGGCCGCCACCAGCGCGTTCGCATTGACCACGATCGCGGCGGTCGCGGTGGCGCAGACCGTGCCGTTCGGCGCCGGCAGACAGACCTGGTACTGGAACGAGGTCGCCGCGGCGATGCCACCGGCGGGTGCATAGACGAAGCTGCCATCGGCGCTGAGGGTGAGCCCGGCCGGCGGCGTGCCGATGGCGCTGAACGTTGCGCCGGTGGGGGCGTTGTCGTTGCTGGCTACATTGCCACTCAACGATGCCGCGCCACCGGTAGCGTTGAAGCTATCGTTCACGGCGGTCGGGCTGATGATCAGACTGGCCGTAGCGGTGGCGCAGTTGGTCGGCGAGGCGTTTTCGCAGATCTGATAGGTCAATGCGGTGGCACCGGCGGCGGCACCGGCAGGAACCGCGATCACACCCGCACTGTTGATGGTGAAGCCGGCCGGTGCACCCTGCAGCGCGATGATCAGAGTGGCGCCGTTCACCGGCGCGCCGTTGAGCGTGTCGTTGCCGAGCACCGTGGGCGTGTTGCCCCCGGTGGTCGAGGACACTGCCGTGGCGAACGTATCGTTGTTGGCGACCAGTGCGTTGGCCTGGACCGGCACGGCCGGTGTGGTGGCGCTGTTGTCGCCCGGGGTCGGATCGGTGGTGCCGGTGGGCAGCACCAGCGACACAGTGTTGGCCGGCACCGTGGCCGGGGTGCTGGTGGGTGCCGTGCCGTTGACCAGCAGCACCACGCTGTCGCCGACCCCGACGTTGACCTGCACGTTGATGGCATTGCCACTGCCATTGGCCTGCGCGCACGACGAGGCGGCCGTGGTGGCCTGGCAGGTCCAGCTGACGTTGGTGAGCAGCGGGGACACGGTATCGACCACGCTCACCGCCGAGGCAGCGGACGGGCCTGCGTTGTTGACCTGGATGCGGTATTGGACGGTACCGCCGGCGGCGACCGGCGTTGTGCTGAGCAGGGTCTTGGTGACGCTCAGCTGAGCCTGCAGGGCCAGTGCGTTGCTGTCGCTGGCGCTGTTGTTGCCCAGCGCAGGATCAGCGACATCGGTCGGCGCGGTGACGGTGGCGGTGTTGCTGAGCGGGTTGGGATAGCTCTGCGCCAGCAGCAGCGGCGGCGGCAGCAGCAACGCCAGCAGGGCCAACGTGCACGCGATGCGTGCCGAGGCGGTCCCTGCCCTGCTGTGTTTGCCGGTTGCTGCCATGCGCTCATCCTCGAAGCCAGTGGTCCTGTGCATCCCCGGCGCGGGTCGCCCCGCGCTATCCGCGTGCTGCACCGGGCGCTAGTACGCGCCCGGGTTGCTGCTGAAGCTGACCGGCACGCTGATCGTGGCCTGCCCGCCGTTGATCAGGTTCACGCCGACATTCACTGCGTTGCCGCCCACCGCGCCGCCACTGGCCACCGCGCAGGTACTGCCGCTGGTGGCGCTGCAGGTCCAGGCGCCACGCAGCGTGGTGCCGTTGGGCAGGCTGTCGGTGACCACGGCGTTGGTGACGGCATCCGGACCGTCATTGCGGACCAGCAGCGTGTAGGTGGCCGTTCCGCCCGGCGTGTAGCTGCCACTGCCGTCGGTCTTGGTGATCGACAGATCCGCCTGGCGCGTTCGATTGGTGATCCGGCAGACCAGCGTCACTGCGGTGGCGGTCATTGCCGGTGCCTGCAGGGTGAAGCTGCCGCCACTGCCGGAGGAAACCACCGTGTTGTTCTGGTCGGTGCACTGCCAGGTACTGGCATAGCGGGTGAGCGTGGTGCCGGCGGCAGCGGCCTCGGCCAGCGCGTAGCTGCCACCGGGGACGGTGATCACCGCGGCGGTGGCCCCGTTGTTGCCGACGTTGCTGGCCGAGCCGACCGTACTGCCGTTGTAGGTGATGGACAGATTGAACCGGCCGGTGTCGCTGGTCGGCTGCAGGTCCTTGACCAGCTGCAGCGTCGCCGCGCAGGCCTGGGTGACGCCTTCCACGGTGAAGATCGCCTGGCCGATGCGGATGCCGAGCAGGCCGAGAAGGTTGTCGACCAGCCCGCCAAGCACGGCGGTCAGCACCGGCGTGACCAGCCCGTTGACCTGCGTACGGATCGGGGTGAGCAACGCGTTGACGATGCCGTTGACCAGGTCCGCCACCGGCAGCGGCAGCGCCAGGCCGCCCAGCAGCGTGACCGTGGGATTGCCGCTGGTGACCTGGATGCTGAGCGAGTTGACCAGCGTGGAGACCATGGTCGCCGCACTGACGGTGCCGGCATTCAATGTCCGGGTCTGCGGATACGGACCGGTGAAACTCGCGCTCTGCAGCCCGGGCGTGGCGGTGGCGAAGCTGCGGATGCTCACCGTCAGCGGAATGGTGATGTCGGCCACCGGCGTGAGCAGGCCGAGAACATTGGCCGAGACCCGCACCCGCACGCTGAGCGAGGTCAGCGTGGCCGCACTCAGCGCGGTATCGGTCAGCACCGTCGTGCGGTTGAAGAACGTCGCATCGCTGATCTGGCCGACATACAGGTTCACCAGGCCCGGACGCGCCTGCAGCGTGACCGCGTTGCCGACCAGGTTGATCGTCGAGATCGCGCCTTCAGCGCGCGCGACATCGGCGTACACCTGCAGATGCAGGACATCGGCGGAGATGCTGGTGTTGGACAGGCTGACGCCGAGTAGATTGAGCCCGGTGAGCGTCGCCGAGAGCGTGCCGGTGTTCAACCCCTGCACCAGATCCAGATCCAGCTTGATGCGGATCGCCGCACTGTGGAACGCCGCACCGGCCGCACCGCAGCTGTAGACCGGCGGTTCCACCACCTGCAGCCACAGGCGCACGTTCGCCACGCCATTGAGGCCAAGCGCCGCGGTGTTGACCGTGATCGGGGTCGGCGTGGTGAGTACGTTGCGGAAGTTGTACAGCTGCACGCCACCGGTCAACAGATCCAGCACGTTCAGGCGCACGGTCGCCAGCGACCCGGTGGGCAGTGCGATCTGCAGGATATCGGCCAGGCGGATGCTGCCCCCCACACCCGCCGCGCCGAGCGGCAATGCGTTGAGGACATTGGCGGCCGCGGTCTGCCCGTCGGCCTGCAGGACCTGCACCATCGCCGCGCGCAGCTGGCCCAGCGTGATGTTCGCGTTGAGCACCTGGCTGGGATCACTGACCACCACGCCGCCGTTGAGCTGGGTCAGCAACGCGTTGAGATTGATGTTGGCCCCGGCCAGGTTGTTCCAGTCGGCCACGCTGAGATTGAGGGTAGTGCCCGGCAAGAGCGCGCCGAACAGCAGGTTGAGCAGGGGGCTCTGGGTGGAATCGATCGAGGCCAGCCGCGGGCCGGCACTCACACACGCGCCGGCGGTGCAGGCCGATTGCGCGCTGGCCGAAGAAATACCGGCAGTTAATGCGATCAGCATCACAAATAACAGCGATCCAGCCCTCAAGCTGAATCGCCGTAACGCCAACTTCACAACAGAAACTTTATCCATCGGCCATCCCCTGCGTCCGGGCCGAAGCGGTCTTTCACGGGCCGGTGGATACCGACCATGATCGACAGCGCATCGGCCTGCTTCCGATGTTTTGGATGTCCCGGCGCGTCATGGCCGGCTTGAGGGATTAAGTACGTGCACGCAGGGAAACCGTCAAACCGGCCACCTCGCGTGCAGGGGGAAGTTTCACTGTCGCCCGTGGGTTTATCGGCGGAGCGGTTGGAATGACAGGGGTCGTAAGCAGTTCTGTACAGACGGAAAAAAGAATCACTGCCCGGTAAGTATCGATAACCATCCACCGTTCAAGGAACGAGAAAGGGGAAGGCCATGTTGGCGATGTCGGATCGGATTCGCGCAGCACGCACCAGTGCAGGGATGTCACAAACGCAGTTGGCAGTGGAAACCGGGGTCAAGCGCAGCGCCGTCGCGCAATGGGAGCGCCGGGGTGGCACCCATCCGAGTGTGTCGCACCTGGCACATATCGCGGTCAGTACACGGGTGCGCTTCGAGTGGCTGGCTACCGGGCGCGGCGCGTGCAAGGCCAGCGGCGAAGAACTGACGGTGACCGCGCCCGCGCAGGACTACGTGCGCGACGATCTGGAAGGCAACATCCTGTCACTGCTGCGGCGCCTGCCACCACGCAAGCGGCAGGTCGCGCAATCCATCATCGAGATGCTGGCCGTGTAGCCCACGGCCGGGTGCCTACGCCGGCAGCTCCAGCGCGGCACGCGGTGGCAGCGACCAGTCGATGCGGTCGTGGCCACGACGTTGCAGGTACTCGTTGGTCATCGAGAAATGGCGGCAGCCCAGGAAACCGCGATGCGCCGACAACGGCGAAGGATGCGGCGCCTTGAGCACGCGGTGGCGGCCGGTATCGATGACCTTGCCCTTCTGCTGGGCGTAGCTGCCCCACAGCAGGAACACCAGGCCGTCGCGCTCGCGGTTGAGCGTGTCCACCACGTGGTCGGTGAAGCCCTCCCAGCCGCGCCGCTGGTGCGAGCCGGCATTGCCCGCTTCCACCGTCAGCACCGCGTTGAGCAGCAGCACACCACGGTGTGCCCACGGCAACAGGCAGCCATGGTCGGGCCGTGGGAGGCCCAGATCGGCTTCGATTTCTTTATAGATGTTCAGCAGCGACGGCGGCACCGGCACGCCCGGCATCACCGAGAAACTCAGGCCGTGCGCCTGGCCCTGCCCGTGATACGGATCCTGGCCGAGGATGACCACCTTGACCTGGTCGAAGGGCGTGGCATCGAAGGCGGCAAAGATCTGCGGGCCCGGTGGGAACACCTGGGCTCCGGCCGCCTTGCGCTGGCGCAGGAACGCGGAGAGTTCGCGCATGTCCGGGCGCAGCAGGTAATCGCCGATACGCGTCTTCCAGCTCGGTTCGAGCTGGATGCTGGGCACTACATCGTCATTCATCGCACTACAGGCTTGTCGTTGAGGCGGGACAGGCGCAACTGGAACAGCACCTTGGTGATGAGCAGCCGCTCTTCGATCGGCTTCTGCACCAGATCGTTGGCACCGGCCTGGAGCAGACCGGATTGGTTGTGCGGGTTGCCGTCACCGGTCATCACCAGCACCGGCAGGCGGCGCTTGCCATAACCGAAGTCCACGCGCACGCGCTGCACCACATCGCGGCCACTGAGTTCGCCCTTGAGCGTGACATCGGTGAGCACCAGATCGATGCGATGGCTGCTGCGGCCGAGCGACTCGGCGGTGAGCAGCGCGAACGCATCTTCGGCGGTCAGTACGTGCAGCACGTTCAGGCCCTGCCGTTCAAGCATGCGCTTGGTCGCCTCGGCAACGACGCGGCTGTCTTCGACATAGAGAATCGTCGCGCCCGGGATGGTCTCCGGCTGCACGTAGCCGCGGATGAAGGTGGCCAGGGCTTCATGACCGAGCGCCTTGTCGAAATAATCGGTGACGTATTCGGTGAAACGGCGCTGCTCCAGATGCTGCTGCGCGTCGCCGGAGACCACGATCACCGGCACGTAGGCCTGGCCCGCGGCGTCGCGCACGATGCGCGCCAGGTCGAGCCCGTCGCCATCGCTCAGCGTGAGCGACGTGGTGACCAGACTGACCGGGCCGGCATCCAGCGCCGCACGCGCCTCGGCGATGCTCGCACAGCCCACCACCTCCACCGCCGGCAGTTCGCGTTGCAGCACATCGGCAATCAACTTGCGGACCAGCCTGGAGCCATCGACGACCATGACGCGCGGTGCGTCGTCGGCCAGGTGCTTGAGGGCTTGCGGACGCATGCGGGCCTCAGGTTTCGGTCGGGCGGGTCTGGCGCAGGAAATGCCCGGTCACCAGCCAGGCGCCCAGCCAGCCCAGCACCACGGTGCCGAGCAGCACGAACGAGGAATGCAGCAGATCCAGGCCGTGCAGCACGAAGGGGCTGCCGTAACTCTGCGAGAGCGCGGCCAACGGCGGGCGCAGCGCCAGCCCGGCGGCGCCGATCAGTGCCAGCGCCACCGCACCGGCCCCCAGGCCGTACCACGCGCCCAGATACAGGAACGGGCGACGGATGAAGCCATCGCTGGCGCCCAGCAGCTGCAGCACGCCGATCTCATCGCGGCGGGCCTGGATGTCCAGGCGCACCGTATTGCCGACCACCAGCGCGGCACCCAGGCCGAGCAGGACCGACAGCACCTGCACCAGGCGCGTGCCAAAGCCGAGCCAGCCATCCAGGCGCTTGCGCCACAGCGCATCGTGCTGGACCAGATCGGCCTGCGGCAGGCCTTCCAGCGACTGCGCCAGGCGCGCGTCATCGGCGCCCTCGCCCGGGGTCACGATCAGCAGCGTCGGCAGCGGGTTGTCGTGCAACGCGTCGATCGCTTCGCCCAACCCGGCACTCTCGCGCAGCTCTGCCAGGCCCTGCTCGGGGGTCTGCACGGTGACCTTGGCCACATCGGCACGACCGCGCAGGGTCTCGGCGACCTGGCGGGCCGCATCGGCACCGGCGTCGGTCTTGAGGAACAGATTGATGTCGCGCGATTGCTGCACGCTGCCGGCGAAATGCTTGAGGTTGTCCAACGCGATCGACAGGCCCAGCGGCAGGGCCAGCGCCAGCGCCATGACCATCACCGTGAGCAGGGTTGCCCACGGCTTGCGCCAGGCGCGGCCGAGACTGAAGACCACGCTGTGGCCATGATGGTGCAGCCACACGCCGAAGCGCGACGGCGCGGCGGTTTCTTTGGTCACCGGAGTGTTCATTCGGCCAGGTCCTGCGGCGAGATGTCATCGACCAGGCGGCCGTGGTCCAGGATCAGCACGCGCTTGCGCATGCGCCGCAGCAGGGCCAGATCATGGCTGACCACCAGCACGCTGGTGCCGCGGTCGGGCAGCTCGGCGAACAGCGCCATGATTTCCGCTGCCAGGGTCGGATCGAGGTTGCCGGTCGGCTCATCGGCCACCAGCAGCTTGGGCTCGCCGACAATCGCACGGGCGATGCCGACGCGCTGCTGCTCACCGGCCGACAGCTGCGAGGGCAACGCTTTTTCGCGATGGCCCAGGCCCATGCGTTCCAGCACCGAGCGCACCCGCTTGCCGATCTCATTGCGGCGGGTGCCACGCAGGATCAACGGCAGGGCGACATTCTCGGCGATGCTGCGGTCCATCAGCAGGCGGTGGTCCTGGTAGACCGCACCGACCTCGCGCCGATGCCGCGGAATGCTGCCGCCGCGCACCTTCAGCAGGTTGCGCTCATTGAAGATCACCGCGCCGCGGCTGGGCCGCTCGTCGAGATGGATCAACTTGAGCAGGGTGCTCTTGCCCGCACCGGAATGACCGGTGACGAACAGCATTTCCCCGGGGGCGACATCGAAGCTGACGTCCACCAGTGCCTGGTGGCCGCCGGCATATTGTTTGCTGACATTGTCAAAACGCAGGACGCTCATCCTCTGATTATGCAGGACGAGGGTGGCGCGTAGGTAACGGCAACCTGAGGGGGGGCTGATCGGTAGCGCCGGCCAGCGGCCGGCACTACCTCAGCCGTCAGGTCTTACGAACCGGACAGCATCCGGCGGATCTTGCGGCCCAGGCGGGTCAGGAACGACGCGCCCGGATCGGCGGCCGGCGTGCCACGCATCGGCTTGGCGGTCACCTGCACCGGGGTCACCGGGCCGGTGGCTGCCGCGCCTTCGGCACCTTCGACCGGACGGCCATGGCGACGGCGACGACGCTTGCGCGGGGCGCGCTCGCCTTCCACGGCCGGGCTGCCTTCGGCAGACGGCGCGGCGCTCGGGGCCAGCTGCGGCTTGGCGGCGGCATCGGTGGCGACCACCGGCTGCTCGCCTTCCACGCGCGGCTTGCGCTCGCGGCGCGGCTTGCCGTCGGCACTGCGCTCACCCGGGGCGCGGCGCTCGCCACGACCACCGGCCGGCTTGCCGCCACGGCTGCTGCCACCGCCACGACGCTGCTCTTCAGCGGCACGCGCTTCGCGTGCCTCGCGGAAGATCTGGCCGACGCTTTCGTTCTCCTCGCCCTCGGCATCGCCCTCGCCTTCCGGCAACGGTGCACGCGGCGCGCGCGGGATCGGGGTCAGGATTTCGCTGGTGACCGGCTCGACCGGGATCTTCTGCTCGATGTACGCCTCGATATCCGGCAGACCCATCGCGTAGCGCTCGCAGGCGAAGCTGATCGCATCGCCTTCTTCGCCCAGGCGCGCGGTACGGCCGATGCGGTGCACGTAGTCTTCCGCATCGAACGGCAGATCGTAGTTGTAGACGTACTTGATGCCGTCGATGTGCAGGCCGCGGGCGGCGACATCGGTGGCCACCAGGATTTCCAGCTGACCCTTCTGGAAGCGGTTGAGCAGGCTCTCACGCTTCTTCTGCGGCACATCGCCGGACAGCACGCCGACGCGGTAACCGGCCTTTTCCAGCGAACGCGCCACGCGCTCGACGAACACCTTGGTGTTGACGAACACCATGGTGCGGGCGCCTTCGCTGCGCGAGAGCAGGCCCAGCAGCAGCGGAATCTTCTCTTCGTCGGCCGGGAAGTAGATGCGCTGGCGCACGCGTGCGGCTGTGATCGATTCGCTCTCCACCACCAGCTTCTGCGGCTCGTTCATGTGCTCGTAGGCCAGCTCCAGCACGCGGTGGCTGAGCGTGGCGCTGAACAGCAGCGTCTGGCGCGTGGTGCGCTCGGGCATGCGGCGCAGCAGGAAGCGGATGTCCTTGATGAAGCCCAGGTCGAACATGCGGTCGGCTTCGTCGAGCACGCAGATCTCGCAGGCGTGCAGCGAAACCACCTTGTGCTGCTTGACGTAGTCGATCAGGCGGCCGGGGGTGGCGATGATCACGTCCACGCCCTGCTGCAGGATCTCGCGCTGCTTGTCGTAATCCACGCCACCGTAGACCAGCGCAAAGCGCAGGCCGAGGTCGGAGCCGAACTTCACGGCGTCCTTGTGGATCTGGATCGCCAGCTCGCGGGTCGGGGCCAGGATCAGCGCGCGCGGGTCTTCCGGCTTGCGGTCGGCCAGCGCCGGGCGGGTCAGCAGGCGGTTCACCACGGCGACCAGGAAGGCCAGGGTCTTGCCGGTGCCGGTCTGGGCCTGGCCGGCGACGTCGCCGCCGGGCAGCGCGACCGGCAGGGTCAGCGCCTGGATGGGCGTGCAACGGGTGAATCCGGCTCCTTCAAGGCCGGCCTGCAGGGCCGGATGCAGCTCGAAGGAGGAGAAGGTCAAATCGGTCAGCGGTTTGTCGCTCATGAGTCCGTCTTGGTAAGGCCATCCCGGCAGAGGTGCGGGCTGGCTTGCAATCTTGGGGGGCACCGTCGCAAACGGCCCCTGCGCCGGGATTGGCGGGGCCGGACTCCAGGTCCAGGGCGCCGCACAATGCCCCAGTTTAGCGCAATGTCGGCGCCAAACCGGGCTCGCCCGTCGCACGCCGTCATGAGAACGCCCGCCCGGCGCGCCGTTGCCGTACGTAGCAGCGGCTGACATGCGCTCTGCACCCCGTATTCACCCGCCCTGCCGCCGGTTGAACGGGACCACCGGCCGGGCTGGAACCGTCGTCCCGGCCCCGCATATCAACCGGGATCGTCGCGATAACGCAGGTAGGCGATCACGGGACGCTTCTTTCCAACCAGCGTCTGTCCGCTCACGGCGATAGCGGTACACTGCGCCCCGTGAGCGTCCAGGCATCCGCCGAACGCACCGCTGGCCGCCCGCGGCCACGAGGCACCAGACGAGGGTGACGCCCGGTTGGCGTTGCCCAACTTCAACTTCCTCCGGCCCTGCCGGGTGCATTACCAGACGAGAAACCAAGATGAGCGACAAGGTTGTACATGTCGGCGACGCCGACTTTGATAGCGCAGTGCTGAATTCCAAGGAACCGGTGCTGGTCGATTTCTGGGCCGAATGGTGTGGTCCCTGCAAGATGATCGCCCCGGCGCTGGACGAACTGGCCGACGCCTACAACGGCCGCGCCAAGATCGCCAAGGTCAACGTGGACCAGAACCGCGCCCTGGCCGCCAAGTACCACGTGCGTTCGATCCCGATGCTGCTGGTGTTCAAGGACGGCGAAGTCCAGGCCCAGCAGATCGGTGCCGTCGGCAAGGCCCAGCTGGCCGGCATGCTCGACAAGGCCCTGGCCTGATCGCAGCGGGCAGCCGGCCCCGTCCGGCTGCCACGCGGGCCCGTCGCCCGCATGAATGACCCTGCCCCGCCCGGCTTGCGCGCTGCCGCGAGCCGGTGTTAGTGTCGGCACATCCGGCCGCATTCGCGCGCCGCATCTTCTGGACGCAGTTTCCTTCCAGATCCTTTCCCAACGTTCGCCGCCCTGCCGGGCGCTCGCACCTTCTAGCGAGGAATCCAGCACTTGTCCGATATCACTACTTCCGAACCCGGGAGCGCCGACGCGCCCGCCGAGAAGCGCGTGCGCAAGCCGCGCGTCGCCAAGGCCGCCGCCAACACCGCTGCCGACGCAGGTTCCCCCCCCTCACAACCCGCTCTGCCTCTGGCTGCCGCGTCTGACGCGCCGGCGCCGGCTGCTGCTCCTTCGGCAGCCCCGCAGGCATCGGCGCCGGCAGCGCCTGCCGGTGGCGACGCATCGCCCTCGCAGGGCGGTGGTCAGCAGGACACCGGCGACGGTGGCCAGCGCAACCAGAATGGCCGTCACCAGAACCAGCAGGGCGGGCAGAACCCGTACCAGCAGGGTCAGGGCCAGAACCAGGGTCAGGGCCAAGGCCAAGGCAACCGCCGCGACCGTTTCCGCAATCGCCGTGACCGCAACCGCGGTGGCGATCGCTACAACGACGACGGCATGCCGCAGGACAACGGCGAACAGCAGCCGTTCGTGCGCAGCCAGCAGGCCAACGTGCCCGAAGGCTTCCCGGTCTATTCGCTGAGCGACCTCAAGCGCATGCCGGCGCAGAAGCTGCTGGAAATCGCCGAGCAGCTGCAGATCTCCGAAGGCGTGGCCCGTGCCCGCAAGCAGGACGTGATCTTCGCCCTGCTCAAGGTGCTGACCCGCCATGGCGACGGCGTCGCCGCCGACGGCGTGCTGGAAATCCTGCCGGACGGCTTCGGCTTCCTGCGCGCGGCCGAAGCCAGCTACCTGGCCGGCCCGGACGATACCTACATTTCGCCCAGCCAGATCCGCCGCTTCAACCTGCGCACCGGCGACCACTTGTCCGGCCGCATCCGCTTCCCGAAGGACGGCGAGCGCTACTTCGCGCTGTCGATCGTGGACACCATCAATGGTGAGCCGCTGGAAGCGTCCAAGAACAAGGTGCTGTTCGAGAACCTGACCCCGCTGTTCCCGCGCAAGCGCTTCACCCTGGAACGCGGCAACGGTTCGTCCGAAGACATCACCGGCCGCATCCTCGATCTGATGGCACCGCAGGGCAAGGGTCAGCGTTCGCTGATCGTCTCCCAGCCCAAGGCCGGCAAGACGATGATGATGCAGCAGGTGGCCACTGCGATCACCACCAATCATCCGGACGTGCACCTGATCGTGCTGCTGATCGATGAGCGCCCGGAAGAAGTGACGGAAATGCAGCGCACCGTGCGCGGCGAAGTCATCAGCTCCACCTTCGACGAGCCGGCCGCTCGTCACGTGCAGGTCGCCGAAATGGTGATCGAGCGTGCCAAGCGCCTGGTCGAGCACAAGAAGGACGTGGTGATCCTGCTCGACTCGATCACCCGCCTGGCACGTGCCTACAACAACGTGGTGCCCAGCTCCGGCAAGGTGCTCACCGGTGGTGTGGATGCCAATGCCCTGCACCGTCCGAAGCGCTTCTTCGGCGCGGCGCGCAACGTGGAGGAAGGCGGCAGCCTGACCATCATCGCCACCGCGCTGGTCGATACCGGCAGCAAGATGGACGAGGTGATCTACGAAGAGTTCAAGGGCACCGGCAACAGCGAAGTGCACCTGAGCCGTCGCATCTCCGAAAAGCGCGTGTTCCCGGCAATCGACATCAACCGCTCGGGCACCCGTCGCGAAGACCTGCTGATCGAACCGGAACTGCTGCAGAAGATCTGGATCCTGCGCAAGCTGCTGCATCCGATGGATGAAATGGCCGCAATGGAATTCCTGCTCGACAAGATGAAGAACACCAAGTCCAACGACGAGTTCTTCGGTTCGATGAAGCGCTGACACGCGTTCCAGGCGAACAGAAAAAGGCCCCGCATCGCGGGGCCTTTTTCGTTGAGGGGGATGTCCGGGCAGCGCCCGGCGCTACGGGCAGCGCACCACGCCCGCCGCGTTGTCTGCATCCACCGATACGCGCACCTGGGTGAACGCCGCCGCGAACGGCTTGTCGGCGCTCACCACGAACGGCGCTTCCACCGCACCCAGGTCCACGCCCTGCTGGGCAAAGCACGCCAGCGGTACGGTCACGGTCTGCTTCTGCCCCGGCGAAAGCCTGGCCAGGACCGGCGCGATATCCACCCCTCCCTCGCAGCCGGTACCGCACTGCATGGTCACCTTCACCGGCGAGCCCGGGCGCTGCACCAGCTGCACATCGAACTGCAGCGCGCCGTGGTTGCGTGCCAGCGCGCCCAGGTTGCGCCGCGAGGAACTGCGTGCGATCAACTGCGCCGGCGCCAGCCAGGTCACTTCCTTGGCATCCTGCTGGGTATTGATCTGCACGGTGCGTACCTGCACTACCGGCGCGGCGGCCGGCCAGCGCAACGTGGCGTTGAGATCGTTGCCCAGCGGCTGGGTGGCACCGCCGGCCGCCACATGCAGCGCGAACGGCGGCGTGTCGGCCCGGTTGAAGATCGGCAGCGTGGTGACTTCGCCGCAGTTGTCCGGGTTGGCCTCGGGCAGGCGGTCGACCTTGCCCGGTGCGCGGTAGCTCAGGCCATGGCCGAGCGCGAACAGCGGCGGCTGCTTAGGGTCCGGGCGGTCGATCGGCGCGGGGCAGGGAACGCCCGGCCACGGGAAGCTCAGGCGCCCGCGGAAATCATGTGCGGGCTTGCCGTCCTTGCCAGCCACCAGCACATCGGTGATGCCCTTGCCCTCAGTGCCCGGCAGCCACGCGGCCACGAAGGCCTGCGACTGGTTGAGCAGGTCGTTGGTGTACATCGGGCGCCCGGAGAAGTAGACGGTCACCACCGGCTTGCCACTGGCCTGGGCAGCGCGCAGCACGGCCAGATCCTGCGGATACGCGCGGCTGTGGCTCACCGAATCAGAAGCCAGGATGTCGCCGTTGGTTTCGGCATAGGGCGTCTCGCCGATCACCGCCACCACGACATCGAACCGGGTGGGGTCCAGCGCCGTCGCATCGGCGCTGTAGGCAACCTGCTGGGTGCCCAGCTCGGCACGCAGCGCACCGAGCACCGAGTCGGCATGCGGGAAGTCGGCATTGCGGTTCTCGGTGCCCTGCCAGGTCAGCGACCAGCCGCCGGACTGGTCGGACAGGTTGTCGGCGCTCTTGCCGACCACCATGACCCGCGCATCGCGGCGCAGTGGCAACACCTTGGCATCGTTCTTGAGCAGCACCAGCGACTCGCGCACGGCCTGGCGTGCCAGCTCACGGTGCTGTACCGCGGCGACATCGCCGGCGTAGCGGCTGTCGGACGGCTTGTGGTCGAACAGGCCCGCGCGCAGCTTCACGCGCAGGATGCGGGTGACCGCATCATCGATGCGCGCCATCGGGATCTCCCCGCTCTCCACCTGGGCCATGGTGTTGGCGATGAACGCCTTCCAGTCGTCGGGCACCATCACCATGTCGATGCCGGCGTTGATCGCCTGCGCGCAGCTGTCGTTGCGGCACCCGGGTATCTGGGCAATACCGTTCCAGTCGGAGACGACGAAACCGTCAAAGCCCATCTTCTCTTTCAGCGCACCGGTCAGCAGGGCCTTGTTGCCGTGCATCTTGCCGTAGTCGACGCCGCCACTGCGGTCGTTCCAGCTGTTGAACGAGGCCATCACCGTCTGCACGCCTTCGCCGAGGGCGCCGTAGTAGCCCTGCCCGTGCACGTTGATCATCGTGGCCTTGTCGACCAGCGCCTCCCCCTGGTCGCGGCCGTTGTCGGTCGCGCCATCGCCGATGTAGTGCTTGGCGGTAGCGACGACATTGCCGTCGTCGCCAAAGCGCCCCTGCGCGCCCTTGACGTAGGCCTGGGCGAATGCGCGGATCACGTGCGGGTCGGAGGAGTAGCTTTCGTAGGTGCGGCCCCAACGTGGATCGTGCGCCACCGCCAGGGTCGGCGCGAACACCCAGTCGATACCCGTCGCGCGCACCGCGTGGGCGGTGGCCTGGCCGATCCGTTCGATCAGCGCGGCATCGCCGGCCGCGCCCAGCCCGATGTTGTGCGGGAACAGCGTAGCGCCGTACACGTTGTTGTGGCCGTGCACCGCATCGGTGCCCCAGATCACCGGGATCGGCGTGCGTGCATCGGTGGCCAGCGAGGCCGCGCGGTACGCATCGGCCAGCTGCAGCCACTGCGCCACCGTGGCGTGCTTGTCCATGCCCGGCCAAGAGCCGCCGCCATTGAGGACCGAGCCGATGTAGTACTGGCGGACCTCATCGGGCGTGATCATCTTGATCTCGGGCTGGGTCATCTGGCCCACCTTCTGTGCCAGCGTCATCTGCCCCACGATCTCCCGCACGCGCGCCTCCAGCGCGGCATCGGGCCCGATGGCGCTGGTCACGTGGGGCCAGTCCTGCAGGCGTTCACCGGTGGCCGGTGCGGCACCGGCCGTCGAGGCCAGCGCAGCCAACAGGCAGGTGGCGAGTATCGTCTTGTTGGAGCTGATCACTGGACATCTTCCTCTGATGAAATATGCGCGAACGGGACGGGCGTGACCGCAGCCGGGCACCGCCCGCGCCGCGATGTCGCGGGCCGGCGGGTGGCGATACCGCCTCGGTCAGCGCCCTGTCTGACAGCGCTGTCATATAAGCCCATGGCAACGCTGTCAACCGCCTGCGCACAGCGTTGCTGGCCAAGTCCCGCTGCAGCAGGGATCGCCGGCGAAGACGCTCGCCCACCGTCGCCTGAAGTGCTGCATCGCGGCATGGAAAACACGAACCCGCCACGCACGTCGCCGGCATGGCAACATCCGCCTGCATCGGCAACATCGATGTGACACACGCGCACTACCATCGGCATCTGCCCGCCCGCCCCTCCAAGAGGAACCCCCGCATCATGCGTAGTCGTATCGAGGATGTCGCCGCCGTTGCGGGGGTATCGATCAAAACGGTGTCCCGCGTGCTCAACAACGAGCCCAACGTGCGTGCGGAAACGCGTGATCGCGTGCTGGCCGCGGTGACCCGCCTCGGCTACAAGCCCAACCTCTCGGCGCGCAGCCTGGCCGGGCAGCGCTCGTACGCGCTGGCGCTGGTCTACAACAACCCCTCGCGCAATTACCTGATGGAAATCCAGAACGGGATGCTGGAGGCCTGCCACGCCAACCACTACAACCTGATCCTGGGCCCGGTCGGCACCGCGCGCCGCACGCTGCCGGACCTGGCCGCGCTGTTCGAGAATTCGCGCCCTGACGGGGTGGTGCTGATCCCGCCGCTGACCGACGACGCGGTGGTGCTGGCCTATCTGGAAGAGCACGAGATTCCGTATGCCTCCATTGCGCCGCGGCACCCCGAGGGCTGCATCGGGGTGCGCATGGACGAGACCACCGCGGTGGTCGAACTGATCGGCCATCTGGTCGCGCAGGGCCATCAACGCATCGGCCACATCAAGGGGCCGCGTGCGCATGGCGCCTGCCAGTGGCGTCACGCCGGCTATCGCCAGGCGCTGCGCCGCTACGGCATCGAGTACGACCCGGCGCTGGTGGTCAACGGCCAGTTCTCGTTCGAATCCGGCATCGACGCGGCCAACGCGCTGCTGGATCTGCCAGCGCCGCCGACGGCGATCTTCGCCGCCAACGACGACATGGCCGCCGCCGTGTTCCGCGTCGCCGGCCAACGCGGCCTGCGCATCCCGCGCGACCTGTCGGTGTGCGGCTTCGATGACACGCCGATCGCCGGGCATATCTACCCGGCACTGACCACCGTGCGCCAGCCGACCGCCTCGATGGGACGGCTGGCCACCGAGCAGTTGATCGACCGCATCCGCTCCCCGGAGGCCGGCATCATGGTCACCGTCGACCACGCGGTGCTGGTGCGCGAATCCACGCACCCCCCCGCGGCGCCGCTGAGCGCCTGCCTCAGGTGCTGTGGCGAGAACCGCGCCACGCATAGAAGGCAATGAACAGGTAGCACAGCATCGGCAGCAGGAAGGACACCTGCAGCCCGTGATGGTCGGCCAGCCAGCCCATCGCCAGCGGGATCACCGCGCCGCCCACGATCGCCATCACCAGCAGGCTCGATGCCTGCCCGGTGAGCGTGCCCAGGCGGGCGATCGCCAGCGCGAAGATGGTCGGGAACATGATCGAGTTGAACAGGCCGATGCTGACCACGCTCCACTTGGCCAGGTTGCCGCTGCCCAGCATCGTCACCGTGAGCAGCGCGATCACGATCAGCGCGAAGACTCCCAGCATGCGGCGCGGGTCCAGGCGGGTCAGCAGGGCCGCACCAAGCAGACGCCCGACCAGCGCACCGCCCCAGTACAAGGACACGTAACGCGTGGCTTCCTGCTCGGTCAGCCCCTCACCGATGCCGGGCATCGAGAGGAAATTGACCAGCACGCTGCCGATCGACACCTCCGCGCCCACGTAGAAGAAGATGGCCAGCACGCCATAGCGCAGGTGGCGGTGGCGCAACGCATCGCGCAGGCGGCCGCGGCCGGTGGCTGCCACGCCTTCCACGCCGGGAATGGCCGGCAGGCGGAACATCCAGATCGCCACCGCCAGCACGAACAGCGCCACCGCCAGGCCGAAGTACGGCAGCTGCACCGATTGCGCTTCGGCCGCGCGGTAGGCCAGCGCTTCGGCCTGCGGCAGCAGGGCCAGCTCATCGGCCGTGCGCGGCGCGGCCGAGAGGATCAGCAGACCACCGAACAACGGCGCAATGGTGGTGCCCAGCGCATTCATCGACTGCGCCAGCGTCAGCCGGCTGGAGCTGGTCTGTTCCGGCCCGAGCAGCGCCACGTAGGGATTGGCGGCGACCTGCAGCACGGTGATGCCGGTGGCCAGCACGAACAGCGCGCCGAGGAACAGGCCGTACACATGCGCCTGCGCCGCGGGCCAGAACAGCAACGCGCCCACGCCGGCAATGGCCAGGCCGGCGACGATGCCGCGCTTGTAGCCCACCGCCGCGACCAGGCGCCCGGCCGGGAGCGACATCAGGAAGTACGCACCGAAAAAGGTGAACTGGACCAGCATCGCCTGCACCCAGGTCAGCGCGAACGCCGCCTTGAGGTGCGGGATCAGGATGTCGTTGAGGCAGGTGAGAAAGCCCCACATGAAAAAGATGGCAGTGACCACGGCCAGTGCAACGCCATTGCTTTGCACGTGTTGTCCGCGGACGGCAGCAGGAGTGTCCATTGCATGTCCTTCCAGATTGGGAGTGCCGGCCAGTCGGCGGCCAGACATGGAACCTGCTTGGACTGCGATTGTCCAGCGCTGTCAGCCAACCACGCCACGGGCCGGTTACTGCGGCGGTGAACGTGCCCGAGCGACTTCGCGCAGTTTCGTTCTGCACTGCACAACGGATCAGCGTCGTCCATCGCGATGCCTACGTCCCGGCGAAATCAGGCGGCAGCGCCCGCGTTGCAGTGTTTCCGCTCCACACGGGGCCGATGCAGCTGCGATGCGGGAGGCGTGACGGGCGTCGAGGGAAGCGCACTGCGGATGACGTTTGTTGACAACGCTGTCAACCATGGCTCCAATCCGGGCCGTGCGCACTGGAACCCGCGCCGACACAACGCAGAACCGCCACGATCGAATTCCCTGGGGAGGGATCATCATGAAGACGTACAAGGCCGTACCCCGCAAGGCGATGCTCACCTCCGCACTTCTCGCTGTCCTGGCCGGTCCGGCCTGGGCACAGGATCCCGCGGCCCGAGAGACCACCACGACGGCCCCAGATGGCGTCGATCCCACCACGCTCGATACGGTGCAGGTCACCGGCATCCGTGGCAGCCTCACCTCGTCGATGAACCTCAAGCGCGACAGCCAGGGTGTGGTCGACGGCATCGTTGCCGAAGACATCGGCAAGTTCCCGGATACCAACCTGGCCGAATCGCTGCAGCGCATCAGCGGCGTCTCGATCGACCGCACCGCCAGTGGCGAGGGCTCGAAGGTGACCGTGCGCGGCATCGGCCCGGACTACAACCTGGTGCTGCTCAACGGCCGGCAGATGCCCGCCTCCAACCTCGGCGCCGGCGGCGCCGGCCTGAACAGTTCGCGCTCGTTCGATTTCGCCAACCTGGCCGCCGAGTCGGTGTCGGCGGTGGAGGTCTACAAGACCGGCCGTGCCGACAATCCGGCCGGTGGCATCGGTGCGACGATCAACATCAAGACGATGCGCCCGCTGGAGTCCGAACCGGTGATCAGCCTCGGCCTGAAGGCGGTCAACGATTCCTCCAACGACAACCTGCCGCGCACGCTGCAGGGCTCGAAAGTGACCGGTGAGCTGTCCGGCATCTTCAGCCAGACCTATGCCGATGGCCGCTTCGGCGTGGCGCTGAGCGCCAGCCACCAGGAACGCGACTCCGGCTTCAACCAGGCCACCGTGGCCGAGGGCTGGGCGACCTTCCGCGGCAACGAAGCCACCGACTGGCGGGGACTGCCGCTGCCGGGCCAGGGCTATTCGGACCGCATCACCAACCGTCCGGATCCCGACGATATCTACGGCCGCCCGCAGAACACCGCGTACAACGTCAATGGCGTACAGCGCCAGCGCACCAACGGCCAGGCTACGTTCCAGTGGAAGCCGGCCGACAACATCACCACCACGCTCGACTACACCTTCGTCGAGAACAAGGTGCAGCAGCAGCGCAGCGAGCTGTCGGTGTGGTTCAACTACGGCCCGGGCGACAGCACCTGGACCAACGGCCCGATCGCAGCACCGATCATCTACAGCGAAGACATGACCGGCTCGGACGTCTCGATGGGCGGAATGAAGCTGGCCACCAAGAACTCGATGGATTCGCTGGGCTTCAACGTCGATTGGGAAGTCAACGACGCGCTGGACCTGTCCTTCGATGTCCACAACTCCACCGCCGAATCGCAGCCGGACGGCCCCTACGGCTCGGCCGGCGTGCTCGGCGTGGCCGCCTTCGTCCGCGGCACCACCACCGTGGACTACAGCGGCGACCTGCCGATCATCCACATGGACCTGCCGCCGGGCGGTGTGCAGGCTTCCGATGCGCTGGTCACCGGCTCGGTCTTCCAGAACAGCTACAACAAGTCCAAGGTCGAGCAGTACCAGGGCCGCGGTACGTTCAAATTCGCGGACTACTCGGCGCTGGACTTCGGCGTCGGCTACACCCAGGTGGAAAACCGCTCGGCCTCGGCCATCATGCAGCGCAACAGCTGGGGCGGCCTGGGCGATCCGTCGGACTACGATGACAACATCTGGTACGCCGATAACATGAGCCGCTACTTCAAGGCGTTCTCCGGCCACAACGATCCGCGCATGACCGGCCGCTTCCTGGTCTTCGATTTCGACCGCCTGCGTGCGCAGGCGGCCGGGGTCGCCACCGATGCAGAACCGGCCTGCCCGACCTGCTATGTCGCCCCGACCGAGTACTCCGAGGACATCCGCACCACGGAGAAATCCAAGAGCGCCTACGCGCAGTACCGCACGACGTTCGACTGGTCGATGCCGCTGCACGTGGCAGCAGGCGTGCGTTACGAGCAGACCGAAGTGGAATCGCAGGCGCTGGTCCGCCTGCCGACCGGGATCAGCTGGGGCTCGGCCAACGAGTTCAATGTGACCTACGACGCCAACGGCACCTTCGTCGGCGGCACCGGCAAGTACAACTATGTGCTGCCCAACCTCGATCTGAAGCTGGACATCAACGAGGCGCTCGCGCTGCGTGGCAGCTACAGCCGCAGCATCGGCCGGCCGGGCTGGACCCAGATCCAGAGCGGCTCGCGGGTGGACGACATCGTGCGCACCCAGGGCGGCACCGGCTCGCGTGGCAACCCGGGGCTGGAGCCGCTGGTGTCGGACAACTTCGACCTGTCGCTGGAGTGGTACTACGGGGAATCCAGCTACGCCTCGGTCGGCTTCTTCCGCAAGAACATCAAGAACTTCATCAGCAACACCATCGTGCGCGAGAACACCGGCACCCTGCACACGCCGGTCGGCGGCGCGTACTGGAACGAGGCGCTGGGGTCGGGCTGCGGCGCGACCGACATGCCCTGCATCCGCGATTACATCTTCACCAACCATGCCGGCGACCCGGGCGTGACCTACACCGGCCGCAATTCGGCCGGGCAGATGACCGGTACCATCGTCGGCCAGCCGGGTGATCCGGTCGCCGGGTTCGACACCACCGTGCCGGCCAACCAGCACTCCGACCATCTGGACGGCTGGGAACTGGCGGTGCAGCACCTGTTCGGCCAATCCGGCTTCGGCCTGGCGGCCAACTACACCAAGGTGAAGTCCGGCCTGACCTTCGACAATTACAGCCTGGGCGACCAGTACCCGATGATCGGCTTGAGCGACTCGGCCAACCTCGTGGCGTTCTATGAAAAGAATGCCTGGCAGGTCCGTGCGGCCTACAACTGGCGCGACAAGTTCCTCAACGGCATCGGCGGCCAGGGCCCCAACCCGAACTACACCGAAGCCTACGGCCAGCTCGATCTCAACATCAGCTACGCGGTCAGCGACCAGCTGACGCTGAGCCTGGAGGCGATCAACCTGACCGACGAGACCATGCGCACCTACGCGCGCCATTCCAACATGCTGCGCTACGCCACCCAGACCGGCCCGCGTTACATGTTCGGCGTGCGCTACAAGTTCTGAGCCAGCCGCCCCCACCTGCAGCACCGGAAGGCCGCGCTCACCCCGCGGCCTTTCGCTTCCCTCACCCCCGCGCTACCGTGGGTGCCACCCGCCGCTGCCGCCAGGAAGCTGATGTCCACCATGCCCGGCCCGATCGAGGAACTGCGTGATCTGGATCCGGCGCAGCTGCGTGCGCAGTTGCCGGGTTGGACGACGCCGAAGGTGATCCGCGGGCTGGTGGCCGGGTGGCCGCTGGTCGCCGCAGCGACGCAGTCCGCACAGGCGGCGGTCGCGCATCTCAAACAGTTCGACCACGGCACGATGCCGGTCACCGCCACCACGGCACCGCCGGAGGCCAAGGGGCGTGTGTTCTATAACGCGGAGATGAGCGGCTTCAATTTCCGCCGCGAGCAGATCCCATTGAAGGTCGTGCTCGACACCCTGCTCAAGTACGCCCCTGCACCGGCGCCGCCGTCGATCTACGTCGCCTCGACCACGCTGGACAGTTTCCTGCCCGGCTTCCGCCAGGCCAATGCACTGGACATGGGCGTAGCCGATCCGCTGGCCAGCATCTGGATCGGCAACCGCTCGCGCATCGCCGCCCACCAGGACGTGCCGGACAACCTCGCCTGCGTGGCGGCCGGCCGCCGCCGCGTGACCCTGTTCCCGCCGGCGCAGGTGGGCAATCTGTATATCGGGCCCCTGGACTTCACGCCGGCCGGTCAGGCGGTCAGCCTGGTCGACTTCGCTGCACCGGACCTGGCCCGCTTCCCACGCTTCAGCGAGGCGCTGGCGCACGCACAGGTGGCCGAGCTGGGGCCCGGCGATGCCGTGTTCATTCCCTCGCTGTGGTGGCACCACATGGAAGGGCTGGACGCCTTCAATGTACTGGTCAATTACTGGTGGCGGCCGGTGCCGGCGTGGATGGATGCGCCGATGAACGCACTGATGCTCTCCCTGCTCGCCATCCGCGATCTGCCGCCGGCGCAGCGCGCCCACTGGCAGGCGCTGTTCCAGCATTACGTCTTCGAGGCCGATGATCACACCGCCGCGCACATCCCCGAGGCCGTGCGTGGCGTGCTCGGCCCGCTCGACCCGGCCGGCGCCGATCACCTGCGCGGCGTGCTGCGCAAGCGTCTGGAGCGCTGAGGCGCGCCCGCGGGTGCCCTTACGGGAGGCAGCGTGCCGCCACGGCGGCGCCTCACTTCACCCATGCAGGGGCGTTATCCGCAATAATCGCCGCCGCAAGAGTTGTTGACCGCCCGGGGGCGGGGTCGTCGAACGGCGAGCGCGGGACGCGCACCGGGTCGGCACTGTGTCGTGCGCTCCTGACTGCTTCGCTGCTGCCGTTCCACCCGCGTGTTCCGGTTGGTGCTGCACCCTGCTGCCCGTGACCTGCATGCGCCCGTTGTCCGCCCGCCTCAACCTCGGCACGTTGATCCTTGCCCTGGCCCTGCTCAGCGCCATCATCGCGCTGGCCAATACCCTGCATGCCAGCTACCGCGTGCAGCGCGAACAGCTGATCGGCAACACGCTGGAAGCCAACCGCGTGTATGCCAGCAAGCTTGCCGAATCGACCCAGAACTTCGTGCTGTCGGCCCAGCAGCAGGTTGCCTACAGCGCGACCCTGCTTGGTCAGCGCCGGCATGATCGCCCGGCACTGGAGGCCGAGGCTGCGCGCCTGCAGCTGCAGACCAACAGCTTCAATTCGGTTTTGATCGTCGATGCCGGCGGCACCGTGCTGGCCACCTCACCGCAGAGCCTGGCGCTGCAGGGTGTGCTGCTCAAGAGCGCCGGCAACCGCGATGCGCTCGCCCGCCGCGTGCCGTTCATCAGCGATCCGTACCAGTCGGCCACCGGCCGGCTGCTGGTGGCGATCTCGCACCCGATCTTCTCCACGCAGGGCGAGTACCAGGGCTACGTCAGCGGCACCATCTACCTGCGTCAGCGCAGCATCCTGCAGTCGCTGCTGGGCAAGCATTACTACCGTGATGGCTCCTACCTGTACGTGGTCGACCGCCACGGCCGCATCCTGTACCACATCGAGCAGGACCGGGTCGGCCAGTTCGCACTGGAGAACCCGGCCGTGCAGGCGGTCACCCAAGGCCACTCCGGCGCCCAGCAGGTACGCAACAGCCACGGCGTGCAGATGCTGGCAGGCTACGCACCGGTGCCGAGCGTCGGCTGGGGTGTGGTGGCCCAGCGGCCGACCACGGCCACGTTGGCGCCGCTGTCGCAGCTGATGTCCTCGGTGATCTGGAATGCGATCCCACTTGGCATCCTGTCGCTGCTGATCACCTGGTGGTTCGCGCGGCGCATCTCGCTGCCACTGTGGCAGCTGGCGCGCAACGTGCAGAACCGCGATACCGGCATCGCCATCCGCCACGTCACCGGCATCCGCGCCTGGTACTACGAGGTTGCCCAGCTCAAGAACGCCCTGCTGTACAGCTTCAACTTGCTGCAGGACCGGATCGGCAAGCTCAACCGCGCCAGCATGACCGATCCGTTGACCGGCCTGCAGAACCGGCGTGGCCTGCAGCAGGGGCTGGAAGACTGGCAGGCACGCGGGCAGCCGTTCGGCATCATCGCGCTGGATATCGACCGCTTCAAAACCATCAACGACCGCTTCGGCCACGCGGTCGGCGATGCCGTGATCCTGCGCATCGCGCAGCTCATGCGCGATGACGCGCGCGATACCGACCTGCTCTGCCGCAATGGCGGTGAGGAGTTCCTGATGCTGCTGCCGGGCATCGATGTCACCAACGCCGCTCGGGTTGCCGAGCGCCTGCGCGTGCAGGTGGCCGCTGAAGTCTTCGAGCAGGTTGGCACGGTTACGGTGTCGCTGGGCGTGGCGCACTACCCGACCTACCATGACGATCCGCAGCAGGCGCTGCGGCTGGCCGACAAGGCGCTGTACATGGCCAAGGAACAGGGTCGCAACCGCACCGTGGTGTATCCGCAGCCCGACAGCCCAAGCGTCGGTTGAGACGAGGATCGCGGGCAGCACGCCCGCGATCCGGTCAGGCTCAGCTGCCCAGTGGGGTGCGCAGGCGCGGGGCGTTGGGGTCACCGGCCAGCGTGGCCGAGCCGTCGCTCAGCAGATCCGGCGAGAACGCTGCGCTGTCAGCGCGGGTCGTCCAGGGAATCTGGCTGCGCGGGCCCGGCACATAGGCGCGCCAGTGCCTGAGATCATCGGTTGGCGTGCCGCCGATGGCGAAAGTCACCGGCACGCGCAGGGTGCGGTAGGGCTGATCCAGCGCCGCATCCTCGGCACTCTGCGGGAAGCGCCAGTTGCGCGCGGCATCCAGCGAGGCCTTGGCCAGGCCATTGCGGAATGCCTCCAACTGTTTCGGTGTGCCGGTACTGCGCAGATTGACCTGCTCGGCGACCCGGTCGACCACACGGCCGTCGCGATCGACCTTCAGTGCCAGATACACCGTTCCCTGGCCGCCATACCGGAACACTTCGCCGGGATAGCGCGGTGCTACCGTGCGGCCACGGCGGTCGGCGGCCCGTTCGGCATCGCTCTTGGCGGCTTCGAAGTGCGCGCTGACCAGATGCACGTTGAACGTCTCGTTCTCCCCCGGCCGGGCCACCACGCGCACGGTCATCCGCGTATCGGTCGGCACGGCAACGCCGTCACGCAGCTGCGGTTCGAACTCCCACTTCTGCACGGTGTCCCGCACCAGCGTGGCAACCGCCTCGGGAATCATGTCCTGCTTGTCGATCTCCAGCGTATTGATACGGCCGTCACTGCCAATGGCGAGGCTGCCCTCGATCCGCATGCCCATTTCCACCGGCACATCGGCGGGCGGTTTGGCCGCCTGCGCGGGCGCTGCCACCAGCGCCGCAGCCACGGCGAGTCCCTTGATGATGTCCATCCTGTTGTTTCTCCTTGTGCCATGCATCGTTATCGGTGGGAACAGCATAGCGAGCGCCGGTCACGTCACCAATCGAATCGGTGGATCCGTTGTGGTCTTGCCAGAGGCGCTGTCGCCCACGGCGACGGCGACGGCGGGTTTCCTTACAGCCTAGCCCAGCCATCTCCACGCTGCCAATCAGGCCAGCCGCAGCGATCCGGCATACGGCGGCGTGTCGGGAAACACACCGGCGGCGAATCCGGTCTGCAGCCGTTGCCACCACACCGGATCGAAAAGATGCGCGAAGTGTTCGCGCACCGCGGCCAGCTCGGGCGACGGCAGCCCCATGAACATCCAGAACCGCTCCGGAAACACATCGTGCGGACCGATCTGGAACCACGGCTCATCCGCCAGCGCTTCTTCTTCGTTGCGCGGGGTTGGCCAGGTGCGGAAGGTGCACTCCGTGACCAGACACAGCTCGTCGTAGTCATAGAACACCGCGCGCCCGTGCCGTGACACACCAAAGTTCTTCGGCAGCATGTCACCGGGAAAGATGTTGTTGCGCGCCATGTCGGTGATCGCCTGCGCGTAGTCGAGCGCGGCGATGCGACGGGCCTCGGCGGTCTGCTCGCGCAGGTAAAGATTGAGCGGACGGAATCGCCGCTGTACATAGCACAGTGCGATCACCAGCTCGTCGCCTTCCTCGTGCACGCTGCTGGCGCATTGGGTGAGCAGTTCCTCGCGCAGCGCAGCGGAGAAGCGCGCCCGAGGGAAACGCAGGTGCCGATAGGGCTGCGCATCAAGCAACCGGCCAACCCGGTCGAGATTGAACACCAACGCATACTTTTCTTCGACCTGGTGCCGGGTCAGGGTCTTGGGCCAGGCGAAACGGTCGCGGATCAGCTTGAACACCAGCGGATAGCTGGGCAGGGTGAACACCGCCATCACCATGCCGGGGGTGCCATCGGCGTGCGTCAACTGTTCGCCGGCCTGGTCCTGGAAGTGGCGGAAGAACGTGCGATAGCGCTCGGTCTTGCCCTGCTTGGCGCGCCCGAGCACGGTATAGATCTCATCCACCGGCTTGCCCGGCAGCAGGCTGCGCAGGAACACCACCGCATCGCCCACGGTCGCCAGATCCGCCTGGAAATAGCTGCGTGAGACACCGAACAGATGCGCGACATCGCGGCGCCGGCTCAGTACCGCGTCCACACGCAGGCCGCGCTCGTCATGGACCAGCGCGATGACGCAGGGCGAGAAGCGATGCTCGCCGAAGACACGCCCCACCAGATAGGCGCGGCGCTCCCGATAGAACACGGTATCGAGCAGCTCGATGCTGCGCACGGGGTAGTCGCCCCAGTGCGCCAGATCGTCCTGCAGGCGCACCGCGACCGCCGCGGCGCAGCGCAATTGGTGCGCATACGGCACGTCGAACCGATAGTCACCGAGAACGCGCATGAACGCGTCAGCAGGGCGCGTCGGTGAGAGGGTATAGCTGTGCCGTGCGACGGGATGGGTGATGGCATCGGACGGCTCCACATCCATCGCCATGAACTCGATCGCCCCGTCCACACCGCGGGTGGCGAACAACCGCCGCGCCAGCGTGTTGTAGAACGTCTTGTACAGCTCGGCATCGATCAACCCGGCCAGCAGCACGGCGTAGGCGGCGCGTATCTGCAGCCACAGCGCGCGCTCACCGATGTCGCCGGTGGCGACACGACGCAGGGCATCGACGGTCTCGGCGATGCACTGGTCGTACAGCCCGATGCGCTCCACGGCGTCCTGCCGGGCCCCTGCCCAATCGCGCTGCTCGAAGCGCAGCCGTGCGCGCCGGCTGATCGCCGCGAAGCGCGCATGGTAGTCCTCGAAGCCATCGCGGATCAGCCGCGCCAGCGCATCAGCGGGCGTGTTCATGCGATGCCCCGGACGGAGCACCACGGGCAGAACCGGCAGGAACAGCGAGCGCACATGCAGTCACTTCCAGGAAACCTGCTGCCACCATACGGCAGCGGCTGGTCGCTTGCCCAGCGGGGGCCCACAAAAAAAACCCGCGCCGAAGCGCGGGTTCTTCATAGATCACCGCCGTGGCGGGACCGCTTCGTTACAACGCAGCCAGCGCGCTGTTGAAGGTGCTGCTGGGACGCATCGCGGCGCTGGCCTTGGCCACGTCCGGACGGTAGTAACCGCCGATGTCGACCGGCTTGCCCTGCACCGCCGCCAGTTCACCGACAATGGCCTGCTCGTTGTCGGCCAGTGCCTTGGCCAGCGGCGCGAAACGGGCCTTCAGCGCGGCGTCGTCATCCTGCGCGGCCAGGGCCTGGGCCCAGTACAGCGCGATGTAGAAGTGGCTGCCGCGGTTGTCGATGCCACCGAGCTTGCGCGACGGCGACTTGTCGTTGTCCAGGAACTGGCCGTTGGCCTGGTCCAGGGTCTTGGCCAGCACGGTGGCACCAGCGTTGTCGTAGCGGTTGCCCAGGTGCTCCAGCGACGCGGCCAGGGCCAGGAACTCACCCAGCGAATCCCAGCGCAGGTAATCCTCTTCCACGAACTGCTGCACGTGCTTGGGCGCCGAACCACCGGCACCGGTCTCGAACAGGCCACCACCGGCCATCAGCGGCACGATGGAGAGCATCTTGGCGCTGGTGCCCAGTTCCATGATCGGGAACAGGTCGGTCAGGTAATCACGCAGCACGTTGCCGGTCACCGAGATGGTGTCCTCACCCTTGCGGATGCGGTCCAGCGAGAAGGCGGTCGCCTCCACCGGCGCCAGGATGCGGATGTCCAGGCCGTTGGTGTCGTGGTCCTTCAGGTAGGTCTCGACCTTGGCGATCACCTGCGCATCGTGCGCACGGTTGGCATCCAGCCAGAACACCGCCGGGGTGTTGCTCAGGCGGGCGCGGTTGACGGCCAGCTTCACCCAGTCCTGGATCGGGGCGTCCTTGGTCTGGCACATGCGCCAGATGTCACCGGTCTGCACGGCGTGCTCGAAGATCACCTTGCCGGCGTCGTCGGTGACGCGCACGGTGCCGTCGGCCGGGATCTGGAAGGTTTTGTCGTGCGAGCCGTATTCCTCGGCCTTCTGCGCCATCAGGCCGACGTTGGGCACCGAACCCATGGTGGCCGGGTCGAAGGCACCATGGGTGCGGCAATCGTCGATCACGGCTTGGTACACGCCGGCGTAGCAACGGTCGGGAATGACGGCCTTGGTGTCCTGCAGCTTGCCGTCGGCATTCCACATGCCACCGGAGTCGCGGATCATCGCCGGCATCGATGCATCGACGATCACGTCGCTGGGCACGTGCAGATTGGTGATGCCCTTGTCCGAATTGACCATGGCCAGGCCCGGGCGCTTGCCGTACTCGGCCGCCAGATCGGCCTTGATCGCTTCCTGGGTGGCTTCGGGCAGCTGCGGCAGGCGCGCGAACAGATCGCCGATGCCGTTGTTCGGATCGAAACCGGCCTGCTTGAGCACGTCGGCGTGCTTGGCCAGCACGTCCTTGTAGAACTCTTCGACGACCACGCCGAACATGATCGGGTCGGAGACCTTCATCATGGTGGCCTTCAGGTGCAGCGAGAACAGCACGCCCTTGGCCTTGGCATCGGCGATCTGCGCCTGCACGAAGCTGGCCAGCGCATTGCGGCTCATCACCGCGGCATCGACGATCTCGCCGGCTTTGACCGCGGTCTTTTCCTTGAGCACGACGCTGCTGCCATCGGCCTTGAACAGTTCGATCTTCAGGCTGCCGACATTGGCCAGCGTGGCCGACTTTTCGCTGCCGTAGAAATCACCGCCGTCCATGTGCGAGACATGCGACTTGGAGTCCTTGGACCACTTGCCCATGCGGTGCGGGTGCTTGCGGGCGTAGTTCTTGACCGACAGCGGTGCGCGGCGATCGGAGTTGCCTTCACGCAGCACCGGGTTCACCGCGCTGCCCTTGACCTTGTCGTAGCGCGCCTTGATGTCGCGCGAGACGTCATCGGTCGGCACATCCGGGTAGTTCGGCAGTGCGAAGCCCTGGTCCTGCAGTTCCTTGATCGCGGCCTTCAGCTGCGGCACCGAGGCGCTGATGTTGGGCAGCTTGATGATGTTCGCGTCCGGGGTGGTCGCCAGCTGGCCCAGTTCGGCCAGATGGTCGGCTTCCTTCTGGTCGTCCTTCAGATAATCCGGGAACAGGGCCAGGATGCGGCCGGACAGCGAGATGTCGCGGGTTTCCACGGCGATGCCGGCGGTGGCGGTGTAGGCCTCGACGATCGGCAGCAGCGACTGCGTAGCCAGGAACGGGGCTTCATCGGTGAGCGTGTAGAGAATCTTGGGCGTGTTCGACATGGGGGATCAGGGCTCTCTTGCAGATCTCGTGAATGATGGCCGACGGCAATGCCGGGCCGCGTGCAACCGTGTCGCGTGCAGGGCCTGGCACAGCGGGCCCGCACTTTCCCCGGGGACCGCGCCAACCAACGGCGCGCACGGCGGGAAACCCCCGCATTGTCGCGTTTTCAGCCCCCCGGAGCAAAGCCGTCCCATACGCAAACGTACTGGAACGCTGTGGTCCGGAAGACGCCCATAAAAAAGACGCAGCCTCGCGGCTGCGTCCATCGTGAGCCTGTTGCCGGGAGAGAGTCGGCGTCTAGGCTTACTTGACCTCGAACTCCTGCGGCGATCCAGCCGCCTTACCATCTACCGTGACTTCCGCGCGGTACTTGCCCGCCGGCCAGCCATTGGCATTCTTGAAGGAGATGTTGGTGGTTTCGGCACCGGTGGTATTGACCACCTGATTCTGCTCGCCGGCGACCTGCCCGTTCTGGAAGGTCAGCTTGGCCGCGACGTTGGCGTTGTTGGCGCTGCCGTCAGTGCGGATCGAGACGATGATGTCGTCCTTCGGCGCGAACAATGCGGCCGAGGTGACGGTCTTGTCCGCCGCGGCGGTCTTGCCGACGGTGACGGTCGAAACGGTCACGCCGGTGGCAGCGGTCATCGGCTGC
Source organism: Stenotrophomonas sp. PUT21 (assembly GCF_052232875.1). NCBI lineage: Bacteria > Pseudomonadati > Pseudomonadota > Gammaproteobacteria > Lysobacterales > Lysobacteraceae > Stenotrophomonas > Stenotrophomonas sp. PUT21. The sequence goes on from NZ_CP197645.1 coordinate 3,585,669, forward strand.
GGCGCGGCTTCGGTCATCGGGGCCGGAGCGGCAGGCGCGGTCGCCGCCGGCTGCGCATTGTTATCGGCGGTGTCTTCTTTCTTCTTGCAGCCCGCCAAGGCCACGGTGGCCAGAAGCGCGGCGAGGACGGCAGTACTGATGGACGACTTCTTCATGGAGGTTGCTCCCTGTGTGATGGTGGGCAGTAAAGTGGATCAGGCTTTGGGCGGCAGTTTCAGTGTCTGGCCGGGCTGGATCTTGTCCGGGTCGTCCAGCACGTCGCGGTTGGCCTCGAAGATGCGCTTCCACGCATTGGCATCGCCCAGTTCCTGCTTGGCGATCTTCGAGAGCGAATCGCCCTTCTGCACCGTGTAGGTGCCTCCGACCTTCTCCGCGGTGGTATCCACCGAGGCGGTCACACCCGAGAAATCGACCTGATCGACTTTCTGCGCGGTGGTATCAACGCTGGCGCTGACACCGGAAAAGTCGACTTTCTTATCGGTACTCATCCATACACTCCCGTCTTGATTGACGACATGGGAGGCACGGTGTCACAGCCCTTGTTAATGCGGCATGGCGTGGATGTGAAGACGCGCGGAACGCCTACTGGCGCAGGTCGCGGACGGTACGTGCCGGGGCGGCGATGCCCGGGCTGGCCCGCCACGGGTTGATGTCCAGCCCGCCGCGGCGGGTGTACCGCGCTTCCACTTCCAGCCACTGTGGCTGGCAGCGCTGGGTGATCTCGCTGAAGATGCGCTCCACGCACTGCTCATGGAACTCGGCGTGTTCGCGGTAGCTGATCAGGTACTTCAGCAGGCCGTCGCGGTCGATCTTCGGGCCGCGGTAGCGCACGCTGACACTGGCCCAGTCCGGCTGGCCGGTGACCGGGCAGTTGGACTTGAGCAGCGCCGAACTCAATGTCTCGGTGACCACGTCATCGGCATCGGCGAACAGGAATTCCGGTGCCGGCGGGCCGTAGCGCTCGATGGCCACGTCGCGCTCGTCCAGCGATTCGCCCTCGGCCTCTTCCACCAGCGGCGGCACCCCCAACACGACCGTCACCACCGCCCCGGCGCAGGCCGACAGATCGCGGGTGATGCACAGGCGCGCGGCGGCGTCGTCGTCGAAGCGCGTGCTGTTGAGCGAGTTGAGGTACAGCTTGAACGACTTGGATTCGATCAGGTTCGGGGAGGTGCACGGCACGCTGACCGTGGCCACCGCCACGCGCGGCTTGCCGCGCCCGTCCAGCCAGCTCAGCTCATAGGCCTGCCAGCGGTCATGGCCGACGAACGGCAGCGCCGCCTCGTCCAGGCCGATCTCTTCGCGGGCGCCGCGGCGCGGGATGGGAAAAAGCAGACCGGGATCGTACTGCGACGGGTAAGCCACTTCGCGACCGAGGCTGGAGTCCTGGGGGGTATTCATGCCGCCATTTTACGCCGGTACGCAGGCGGCGTCCGGCGGCGAAACGAAAGGCCACGGCGACCGGGTGACGGCCTCCCCGGCCGGCGGGAGGATCCGAACCCTTCCGCCGGCGCCGGTTGTGGCCCCGGCCACCGGCCGGGACCTGCCGTCTGCCCGCCGTCGGCTGACGTCAGCCTGCGTCAGGCGCCGCCGCCGTCCCGTTGAGATAATCCAGGCTCACCTGCAGCAGCGCGCGCAGGCCTACGTCCAGCGCCTTCTCATCGAGCAGGAACTTCGGCGAGTGGTTGGCCGGGGCCGTGGCCGGATCGATCCCCTCGCCGGTGGAGCCGACGAAGAAGAACATGCCCGGCACCTGCTGCGCATACAGCGAGAAATCCTCGGCGCCCATCTGCAGCGGCGGCTCGTAGACATTGCCCTCGCCCACCACGGCCTGCAGGCTCGGCAGCATCCGCGCCGTCAGGGCCGGATCGTTGACCGTGGCCGGGTTGCCCTCGGACTCATAGATTTCGGTCTCTGCCTTGGCTCCGTGCGCGGCCGCGGTGTGCTCGGCCACGTTGCGCAGGTCGGCGAAGATCTGCTGGCGCATGCCTTCGTCGAAGGTGCGGATGGTGCCGACCATCTCCACTTCATCGGGAATGATGTTGTAGCGGATGCCGCCCTTGATCGCGCCGAAGGTCACCACTGCCGGCTGCTTGGACAGGTTGGCACGGCGGCTGACGATGGTCTGTGCGGTGCCGACCAGGTCGGCGGTGGCCACGATCGGGTCCACCCCGTTCCACGGGGCCGAGCCATGGGTCTGGCGGCCGATCACCTTGATCCCGAACCGGTCCGAGGCGGCCATCAGCGGGCCGCCACGCACCGCGATCTGGCCGGCCGGCACGCTGGAGAACACATGCAGGCCGAACACGGCTTCGGGCTTGAAGTCCTTGAACAGGCCTTCCTTGAGCATCAGCGCCGCACCGCCCTCTTCCGGCGGCGGTGCGCCCTCTTCGGCGGGCTGGAAGATCAGCATCACTTCGCCCGGCAGGTTCGCGCGCATCTTCACCAGCGCATCGGCCACGCCCAGCAGGGTGGCGGTGTGGGCATCGTGGCCGCAGGCGTGCATCACCCCGACGGTCTCGCCGCGGTAGGTGCTGGTGGCCTTGGAGGCGAATGGCAGGCCGGTCTGTTCGGTCACCGGCAACGCATCCATGTCCGCGCGCAGGGCGATCCGCGGGCCGGGCTTGCCGCCCTTGATGATGGCCACCACGCCGTGGTGGGCGATGCCGGTCTGCGGCTTCAGGCCCATCGCGCGCAGGCGCTCCGCCACCTTGGCCGAGGTGCGTTCTTCGCGGTTGGATAGCTCCGGGTGCTGGTGGAAGTCACGGCGCCAGTCGATCACCTGGGCCTTGAGGCGGGTCGCAGCGGCGGCCACTTCCGGGCGTTCGGCGGGGGCGGCGGCGGCCAGGCCGGGGGCGGCCAGCAGCAGGGCGGACATCAGCAGCGACAGACGGGGCATTGAAGGTCTCCACGGGTCAGAACGGCGGTCGAACCTGAATGTAGGGCATCGGCGCCGGTCGCGCTGTAACTTTCTGCCCCGGCAAACGTTCATGGATGGAACCTCACCCGTCACATCCGGTCTGATCGCCCGTCCCATCCGTCATGCATGAAAGGCCACGGGCGACGAGTATGCTTTGCGCCTAGCCAACCGGGCCCCCGCCCTCCGCCAGCCCCTCAGGAGTTATTGAATGTCGCGTTTCTGGAAGATCGTGCTGCTGGTGGTCGCAGTGCTGGTGGTTGCCGTGGTGGGTGTGCGCCTGATGGGCGGCAAGAAGGGCGACGCGGCGGGTGCGTCGGCGCAAGGGCGCCAGGGCGGGGATCCGGCCAACGCCGGGCCGGTCCCGGTCACCGTCATTGATGCGATCCGCCAGGACGTGCCGGTCTACGCCAGTGCACTGGGCACGGTCGCGGCGATGAACACCGTCACCGTGAGCCCGCAGGTCGGTGGCCAGCTGATCAGCCTGAACTTCAAGGAAGGCCAGGAAGTGAAGAAGGGCGACCTGCTTGCGCAGATCGACCCGCGCACCCTGCAGGCCAGTTACGACGAGGCCGCGGCGGCCAAGCGCCAGAACGAGGCCCAGCTCGCCACCGCCCGCTCCAACTACCAGCGCTCGAACTCGGCCGAGTACCGCCAGTACGTGGCCAAGACCGACCTGGATACCCAGCGCAACCAGGTGGCCCAGTTCGAAAGTGCCGTGGCCGCCAACGAGGCCAGCATGCGCGCCGCCCAGGTGCAGCTGCAGTACACCCGCGTGACCGCGCCGATCTCCGGCATCGCCGGTATCCGTGCGGTCGATGCCGGCAACATCGTCAGCGCGGGCACCGCGCTGGTGACGCTGACCCAGATCCATCCGATCCATGTCGTGTTCAACCTGCCCGAGCGCCAGCTGCCGGCGGTGCGCCAGGCCCAGGCCGCCGGCGCAGTGGATATCGCCGCGCTGGACCGCAACGATGCGCATGTGCTGACCGATGGCGGCAAGCTGGACGTGGTCGACAACCAGATCAGCAGCGACAGCGGCACCTTCCGCGCGCGCGCCCTGTTCGACAACGAAGACAATTCGCTGTGGCCGGGCCAGTTCGTCAACGTCCGCATGCAGCTGCGCACCATCGCCGGCGGCGTGGTGATCCCGACCCAGGCCGTGATGCGCGGCCCGGACGGCGAGTACGTCTACATCGTCAAGCCGGACAGCACCGTGGCCATGCAGACGGTCAAGAGCGGGGTGGAAGTCGGCGACAGCCAGGTGCAGATCACCGAGGGCCTCAAGGGCGGCGAGCGTGTCGTGAGCGAAGGCCAGTTCCGGCTCAAGCCGGGCGCCAAGGTCACCGCGCTCAAGCCGGGCGAGACCCCGGCCGCACCGACCGAAGCCGAGCTCAAGGCCGCCCAGCAGCAGGGTGGCGGTGGACGCCGCGGTGGCGGTCCGCGCTGATCGCGCCCGCCCCACGTTCCTGACGCCGGCCCAAGCGCCGGCGTTCGCCTGATCCAACGCAGCACGACGCACCAGCAAGGACCCGCCCGTGGGCTTTTCGACGATTTTCATCCGCCGCCCGATCGCCACCTCGCTGCTGATGGCGGGCCTGCTGCTGCTCGGCATCCTCGGTTACCGCCAGCTGCCCGTGTCGGCGCTGCCCGAGATCGATGCGCCCAGCCTGGTGGTGACCACCCAATACCCGGGCGCCAACGCGGTCACCATGGCCTCGCTGGTGACCACGCCGCTGGAGCGCCAATTCGGACAGATCTCCGGGCTGGAGATCATGACCTCCGATTCGTCGGCGGGGCTGTCCACGATCATCCTGCAGTTCTCGATGGACCGCGACATCGATATCGCCGCGCAGGATGTACAGGCCGCGATCCGCCAGGCCACCCTGCCCTCTTCGCTGCCCTACCAGCCGGTCTACAACCGGGTGAACCCGGCCGATGCGGCGATCGTCACCCTCAAGCTCACCTCCGACACGCGCCCGCTGCGCGACGTCAACAACTACGCCGACTCCATCCTCGCCCAGCGCCTGTCGCAGGTGCAGGGCGTGGGCCTGGTCTCCATCGCCGGCAACGTGCGCCCGGCCGTGCGCATCCAGGTCAACCCGGCGCAGCTGTCCAACATGGGCCTGACCCTGGAAGAGCTGCGCAGCGCGCTGACCCAGGCCAACGTCAACGCGCCCAAGGGCTCGCTCAACGGCAAGACCCAGTCCTACTCGATCGGCACCAACGACCAGCTGACCAGCGCCGCCGAGTACCGCGACACCATCATCAGTTACAAGAACGGCCGCCCGGTGCGCCTGTCCGATGTCGCCAACGTGGTCGATGGCGTGGAGAACGACCAGCTGGCCGCGTGGGCCGATGGCAAGCCGGCGGTGCTGCTGGAAGTGCGCCGCCAGCCCGGCGCCAACATCGTGCAGACCGTCGAACGCATCCGTGCGCTGCTGCCGCAGCTGCAGAGCGTGCTGCCGGCCGACGTGCACCTGGAGATCTTCAACGACCGGACCGAGACCATCCGTGCCTCGGTGCATGAAGTGCAGTTCACCCTGATCCTGACCATCGGCCTGGTGGTCGCGGTGATCTTCGTGTTCCTGCGCCGCCTGTGGGCGACCATCATTCCCTCGGTGGCGGTGCCGCTGTCGCTGGCCGGCACCTTCGGTGTGATGGCCTTCGCCGGCATGTCCCTGGACAACCTGTCGCTGATGGCGCTGGTGGTGGCCACCGGCTTCGTGGTCGACGATGCGATCGTGATGATCGAGAACATCGTGCGTTACATCGAACAGGGCAAGAGCGGCCCGGAAGCGGCCGAGATCGGCGCGCAGCAGATCGGCTTCACCGTGCTCTCGCTGACCATCTCGCTGGTGGCGGTGTTCCTGCCGCTGCTGCTGATGCCCGGTGTCACCGGCCGCCTGTTCCACGAATTCGCCTGGGTGCTGAGCATCGCGGTGACGCTGTCGATGCTGATCTCGCTGACGCTCACCCCGATGATGTGCGCCTACCTGCTCAAGCCCGACGCGCTGCCTGAAGGCGAGGATGCGCACGAGCGTGCCGCCGCCGCCGGCAAGACCACCGTGTGGTCGCGCACCGTTGGCCTGTACGAGCGCAGCCTGGACTGGGTGCTGGATCACCAGCCGCTGACCCTGGCGGTCGCCGCCGGTGCGCTGGTGCTGACCGTGGTGCTGTACATCGTGATCCCCAAGGGCCTGCTGCCCGAACAGGACACCGGCCTGATCACCGGCGTGGTGCAGGCCGACCAGAACATTGCCTTCCCGCAGATGGAGCAGCGCACCAAAGCGGTGGCCGAAGCCCTGCGCAGCGACCCGGCAGTGACCGGTGTCTCGGCCTTCATCGGCGCCGGCACCATGAACCCCACGCTCAACCAGGGCCAGCTGTCGATCGTGCTCAAGGAGCGCGGCGACCGCGACGGGCTGGATGAGATCCTGCCGCGCCTGCAGAAGGCCGTGGCGGGCATTCCCGGGGTGGCGCTGTATCTCAAGCCGGTGCAGGACGTCACCCTGGATACCCGCGTGGCCGCCACCGAGTACCAGTACTCGCTGTCGGACGTGGACAGCGCGCAGGTCGCGCTGCAGGCCACCCGCCTGACCGAAGCGCTGCGCCAGCGCCCGGAGCTGGCCGACGTGGACAACAACCTCTCCAACCAGGGGCGCGCGCTTGAGCTGACCATCGACCGCGACAAGGCCAGCGTGCTCGGCGTGCCGATGCAGACCATCGACGACACCCTGTACGACGCCTTCGGCCAGCGCCAGATCTCCACCATCTTCACCGAGCTCAATCAGTACCGCGTGGTGCTGGAAGTGGCGCCGGAGTTCCGCACCAGCACCGCGCTGATGAACCAGCTGGCGGTGGCCTCCAACGGGGCCGGTGCGCTGACCGGCAGCAATGCCACCAACTTCGGCCAGGTGACCTCGTCCAACTCGTCCACGGCCACCGGCATCGGCGCGCAGAACACCGGTATTCCGGTCGGTGCGGGCAACATCATTCCGCTGGCCGCGCTGGCCGAGGGCAAGGTCACCAGCACCCCGCTGGTGGTCAGCCACCAGCAGCAGCTGCCGGCGGTCACGGTGTCGTTCAACATCGCGCCGGGCTACTCGCTGTCCGATGCGGTCAAGGCGATCGAAGAGACCAAGGCCGGGCTGGACATGCCCTCGCAGGTGCATGCGCAGTTCATCGGCAAGGCCGCCGAGTTCACCGGCAGCCAGACCGACGTGGTGTGGCTGCTGCTGGCCTCGCTGGTGCTGATCTACATCGTGCTGGGCGTGCTGTATGAGAGCTACATCCACCCCTTCACCATCATTTCCACCCTGCCCCCGGCCGGCGTGGGCGCGCTGCTGGCGCTGATGGTGTGCGGGCTGCCGCTGTCGGTGGACGGCATCGTCGGCATCGTGCTGCTGATCGGCATCGTCAAGAAGAACGGCATCATGATGGTCGACTTCGCGATCGAGGCACGCCGCACCGGCGCCAACGCGCATGAGGCGATCCGCCGCGCCTGCCTGCTGCGCTTCCGTCCGATCATGATGACCACCGCCGCGGCCATGCTCGGCGCGCTGCCGCTGGCGCTGGGCACCGGCATCGGCTCGGAACTGCGCCGCCCGCTGGGCATCGCCATCGTCGGCGGCCTGCTGCTCTCGCAGCTGGTCACGCTGTACACCACGCCGGTGATCTACCTGTACATGGAGCGCTTCTCCGAGCGCCTGCGCCAGCGCCGCGAACAGCGCGCGATGCGTCACGGCCATGGCCCGGTGCAGGAGCCGCAGGCGTGATGATGAGCACCGCAGACTGCCGGCGGGGCGTTCGATGAACATCTCCGGCCCGTTCATCCGCCGCCCGATCGGCACCGCCCTGCTGGCCATCGGCCTGTTCGTGGTGGGGGTGATCTGCTACCTGCAGCTGGGTGTGTCGGCGCTGCCGAACATCCAGATCCCGGTGATCTTCGTGCATGCCAACCAGGCCGGCGCGGATGCCACCACGATGGCCTCCACGGTCACCGCGCCGCTGGAACGCCACCTCGGCCAGCTGCCGGGCATCGACCGCATGCGCTCGTCCAGCTCGGAAGGCAGCTCGCTGGTCTTCATGATCTTCCAGAGCGACCGCGACATCGATTCGGCGGCGCTGGACGTGCAGACCGCGATCAACTCGGCCCAGTCCGACCTGCCCGCCGGGCTGGGCACGCCGATGTTCCAGAAGGCGAACCCGAACGACGACCCGGTCATCGCGATCGCCCTGACCTCCGAAACGCAGTCCGCCGACGACCTCTACAACGTGGCCGATTCGCTGCTGGCCCAGCGCCTGCGCCAGATCACCGGGGTCTCGTCGGTGGATATCGCCGGTGCGTCCACGCCGGCGGTGCGGGTGGACGTCAACCTGCGCCTGATGAATGCCCTCGGCCTGACCGCCGATGACCTGCGCAATGCCGTGCGCGCGGCCAACGTGACCTCGCCGACCGGCTTCCTCACCGATGGCAACACCACCACCGCGATCATCGCCAACGACTCGGTGGCACGCGCCGCCGATTTCGCCCAGCTGGTGATCAAGACCGCCGACGATGGCCGGGTGATCCGCCTGCAGGACATCGCCAACGTCTACGACGGGCAGCAGGACGCCTACCAGGCCGCGTGGTTCAACCACAAACCGGCGGTGGTGATGTACGTGTTCACCCGCGCCGGCGCCAACATCGTGGAAACCGTGGACCGGGTGAAGGCGCAGATCCCGACCCTGCGCGACTACCTGGAACCGGGCACCACGCTCACCCCGTATTTCGACCGCACTCCGACCATCCGCTCCTCGCTGCATGAAGTGCAGATCACCCTGCTGATCGCGCTGGCGATGGTGGTGCTGACCATGGCGCTGTTCCTGCGCCGTCTGGCCCCGACCCTGATCGCCGCGGTGACCGTGCCGTTGTCGCTGGCCGGCGCGGCGCTGGTGATGTACGTGCTGGGCTTCACCCTCAACAACCTGAGCCTGCTGGCGCTGGTGATCGCGATCGGCTTCGTGGTCGACGATGCGATCGTGGTGATCGAGAACATCATGCGCCACCTCGACGAGGGCATGACGCGCATGCAGGCCGCCCTCACCGGTGCGCGCGAGATCGGCTTCACCATCGTCTCGATCACCGCCTCGCTGGTGGCGGTGTTCATCCCGCTGCTGTTCGCCAAGGGCATGATGGGCGCGTTCTTCCGCGAGTTCACCGTCACCCTGGTCGCGGCCATCGTGGTCTCGATGATCATCTCGCTGACCCTGACCCCGGCGCTGTGCAGCCGCTTCCTGAGTGCGCATGCCGATGCCGGTGCGCCGAGCCGCTTCGGCCGCCTGCTCGATGCCGGCCACGACCGCATGCTGCGGATCTACGTGAAGCTGCTGGACTTCTCGCTGCGCCACGCGCTGCTGCTGTCGCTGACCCCGCTGCTGCTGATCGGCGCGACGGTGTTCCTGTTCGGTGCGGTGAAGAAGGGCGCGTTCCCGCCCCAGGACACCGGCCTGATCTGGGGCCGCGCCAACTCCAGCGCCACGGTCTCCTTCGAAGACATGGTCAACCGCCAGCGCCGCATCACCGACATGCTGATGGCCGACCCGGCGGTGAAGACCGTGGGCGTGCGCCTGGGCAGTGGTCGCCAGGGCTCCAGCGCGCAGTTCAACGTTGAACTGAAGTCACGCAAGGACGGCCGCCGCGAGACCACCGCGCAGGCCCTGGCCCGCCTGAGCGCCAAGGCGGACCGCTATCCCGACCTGCAGCTGCGCCTGCGCGCCATCCAGGATCTGCCCAGCAATGACGGCGGTGGCGCCAGCCAGGGCGCGCAGTACCGCGTTTCGCTGCAGGGCAACGACCTGGCCCAGCTGCAGGAATGGCTGCCCAAGCTGCAGGCCGCGCTGAAGAAGAACCCGAAGCTGGCCGATGTCGGCACCGACGTGGACGCTGCCGGCCTGCGCCAGAACATCGTGATCGACCGCGCCAAGGCCGCCCGCCTTGGCGTGTCGGTCGGTGCCATCGACGGCGCGCTGTACGGCGCCTTCGGCCAGCGCCAGATCTCCACGATCTATTCGGACATCAACCAGTACAGCGTGGTGGTCAACGCCCTGCCCGAACAGACCGCGACACCGGGGGCGCTGGACCAGATCTACGTGCGCGCCGGCAATGGCCAGATGGTGCCGATCACCGCAGTGGCCGAGCAGGTGCCCGGGCTGGCACCGTCGCAGATCACCCATGAAAACCAGTACACCACGATGGACCTGAGCTACAACCTCGCTCCCGGCACCAGCATGGGCGAGGCCAAGGCCATCATCGACAGCACCGTCAACGGCATGCGCATGCCCGGCGACATCCGCCTGGCCGACGACGCCGGGTTCGGGTTCGATTCGGACCCGATGGCGATGCTGATCCTGGTGATGGCGGCGATCATCACCGTCTACCTGGTGCTGGGCATGCTGTATGAAAGCCTGATCCACCCGGTCACCATCCTCTCCACGCTGCCGGCGGCGGGCGTGGGCGCGTTGCTGGCGCTGTACGGCACCAATACCGAACTGTCGGTGATCTCGATGATCGCGCTGGTGCTGCTGATCGGCATCGTCAAGAAGAACGCGATCATGATGATCGACTTCGCCGTGGTGGCGCAGCGCGAACACGGCAAGACGCCGCTGGAAGCCGCACGCGAAGCCAGCATCGTGCGCTTCCGCCCGATCATGATGACCAGCATGGTGGCGATCCTGGCCGCGGTGCCGCTGGCGATCGGCCTGGGCGAAGGCTCCGAGCTGCGCCGCCCGCTGGGCATCGCGATGATCGGCGGGCTGCTGTTCTCGCAGAGCCTGACCCTGCTCAGCACGCCCGCGCTGTATGTGATCTTCTCGTGCCTGCGCGAGCGCTGGGTGGCCCGCCGCGCGCGGCGCCGTGAAAAGCGGGCGTTGAAGCGGGCCGCGGCCGCGCGGTGACGGCGGAACGCCTGCACTGAACGGGGTTCATGGAGGTAGGTGCCGACCGTTGGTCGGCACTTCGCCGGATTGACGCCTCCTGCCCAAAAGAGAACAATTCGCATCAGCCACGGTCCTGCACTGCCCCTCGCGATGCCCCGCTGCCGCTGACGCGGTACGCCTGACGACTCAGCCACCCCTCTTTTTCCGCCTTCTTCTGATCGCGGACGGTGTGCTGCTGTCCGCTGAGGACCCCCACAACATGCGCCAGTCTGTGTCTTTGCTCCCGGCCGTGGTGCCGGGCTGCCGTGCCCGTTCCCTGCGCCCGGCCCTGCTCGCCCTTTCCCTTGCCGCGGCCTGCACCGCCTACGCCCAGTCCGCACCGGATGGCGGCGCCCGGACGCGCTCGGCCACCGACCTGGATGCGATCAAGGTCACCGCCGAACGTACCCATACCGACACCGGCGCGCTGGGCGACCGTGCCGTGCGCGATACCCCGTTCGCGATCTCGGTGGTGGGCCGCGAGGACATCGAGAAGCGCCAGGTGGTCTCGCTGGGCGAGGCCTTCCTCACCGATCCGTCCGTGGTCACCCAGGTCAGCGCCTACGCCAGTGGCTGGAGCTCGCCGATCCGCAACCGCGGCATCGATCTGAGCTACGACAGCTACCGCGTCAACGGCCTGCAGGTCTCTTCGTGGGGCACCGAGTGGCCGCTGGAAGTGATGGAGCAGGTGGAACTTCTGAAGGGTCCCGGTGGGTTCATGTATGGCTTCGGCCAGCCCGGGGGCATCGTCAACTACGTGACCAAGAAGCCGACCGAGGTCACCCTGCTGTCGGCGCAGCTCGGCTGGCGCGAGGCGGGCATCGTCAGTGGTCAGGTCGATGTGGGCGGACGCTTCGGCAACGAGGATATGTTCGGTTACCGCTTCAATGCCTACCAGGAGAAAGGCGAGACCTTCAACGGTGGCGAGGTAAACCGCAAGGTCGGCGCACTGTCGCTGGATGCGCGTCTGAGCGACCGCCTCACCTGGACCTTCGACGGCGTGTTCCAGTCACGCGATCTCAGCAACGAGTCGCCGCAGTATTACTTCATCGGCTTGACCGAGCTGCCGCGCCCGCTCGCGGGCGACGTCGACAACAGCATCGAGGGCAGCTACTACGACACCCGCTCCAGCCTGCTCTCCACCGCGTTGAACTGGCAGATCAACAGTGACTGGAAAGCCAGCCTGAGCTATGGCGTGACCACCTCCTGGAACGACGTCAACAAGATCTTCGCCTATATCGACGACGTCAACGGCGATTACAACGTCAACACCTATGAGCTCGGCGGCAAGAGCGAGTGGAAGCTGGCCCAGGCGATCGTGCAGGGCCGCTTCCAGACCGGCCCGCTCTCGCACCAGGTCGTTGCCGGCGTCTCCCACCAGACCGGACTGGGTTGGGACCGCCCGTACGAATGGAACACCATCGGCCGTGGCAACCTCTATCAGCGCCCGACCCTGCGCCATGACGCGGTCGGCTCGCGCGTGCTCAGCCGCGGCAGCGAGACCGTACAGCAGGCGGTGTTCGTAAGCGACACCGTCAGCTTCGCCGATGGGTGGTCGCTGCTGGCCGGCGCGCGCTACAACGACTTCGAGAACAAGGGCGCGTACCACACCTATCCGGTCACCCCGACCTACGCCCTGATGTACAAGCCGGCCGATGCAGTGACGCTGTATGCCAGCTACGTCGAATCGCTGGAAGCCGGCAGCCGCGTGGGCAGCGATTACCTCAACGCCGGTGACGTGCTCGACCCGACCATCAGCAAGCAGTACGAGATCGGCGCCAAGATCGAGTACCCGCGCTGGAATGCCAACGCCGCCGCCTTCCGCCTTGAGCGCGGCGCCAACATCGACCTGCTCACCGCCGCCGGCAAACTGCTGGTGCAGGACGGCATCACGCTGTATGAAGGCGTGGAAGTCAGCGGCGACGTACGCCTGACCGATGCCTTCACTCTCGGTGCCGGCGTGACCTGGCTGGACCCGACCTACGACAAGCTCTCCCCCGGCAGCGTCGCCCAGGAAGGCAACCGCACCGCCGGCGCCGCCCGCTGGCAGGGCGTGCTGCACGCCGACTACAGCATCCCGCAGATCGACGGCCTGAGCGTGTACGCACTGGCCCGCTACTACGGTGACGTCTACTACGACGCCGACAACACGCTCAAGCTGCCGGACTACACCCTGGTCAACGCCGGGGTGGGCTACCGCATGCAGGCCGCCGGCCATCCCGTCACCTGGCGCGCCGGCGTGGAGAACCTGGCCAACAAGAAGTACTGGTCCAACGCAGGCGTGGGCCTGCCGCGCACCTTCGCGGTAAGCGTGCGGTTGGATATGTAACCGGCAGGCACGGGGAGTGCCGGCCGCAGGCCGGCACTCCCATCGCCGTTCCACCCTGCGCGGAGGTGTCCCCTTCACCCGCGACCCGCAATAATGGCGGCCTCTCCTGTGCCGAGCCGCCATGTCTTCGTTCGAAACCCGCGTCAGCCGCCTGTGGGCGCATGAAAAGGCCAGCTATGGCCTGCGGGTGTTCATCGCGCTGTCCGCGGCGATGGGGCTGTGCTGGTACCTGGACCAGCTGAGCGCGCTGCCCGGCGTGTTCCTGGGCATCATTGCCAGCGCGATCGCCGAGACCGACGACAACTGGTGGGGCCGGATCAAATCGGTGGCGCTGTCGCTGCTGTGCTTCGTCGCCGCTGCCGCAGCGGTGGTGCTCCTGTTCCCGCATCCGTGGTGGTTCATCACCGCATTGGCGGCGGCGACCTTCGGGCTGACCCTGCTCGGCGCGCTCGGCGAGCGCTATGCCTCCATCGCGCAGGCCACGGTGACGCTGGCCATCTACACGATGATCGGCCTGGAGCAGCACGGCGCAGCCGATCTGTCCCAGGCGATCAATGCGGTCAGCCACCTGCTGGCCGGTGCGGTCTGGTACGCCCTGCTCTCGATCCTGTGGACCGCGTTGTTCGCCAATCGCCCCGTGCGCGAGCGCGTGGCGCGCCTGTACCTGGAGCTGGGCCGCTACCTGCAGCTCAAGGCCGATCTGTTCGAACCGGTCCGCGATGCGGACGTGCAGAAGCGCCAGCTCGCCCTGGCCGAGCAGAACCGGCGCGTGGTTGAAGCCCTCAACATCGCCAAGACCGCGATCCTGGCGCGCTTTGGCCGCTCCGGCCGGCCCGGCGTGCAGTCCGGCCTGTACCTGCGCCTGTATTACATGGCCCAGGACTTCCACGAGCGCGCCAGTTCCTCGCATTACCCCTACGGCGCGCTGACCGAAGCGTTCTTCCACAGCGACGTGCTGTACCGCTGCCAGCGCCTGCTCGCGCTGCAGGGCGAAGCCTGCGCCAATCTCGGCCAGGCGATCCGGCTGCGCCAGCCCTTCCAGTACGGCGAGCGCACCAAGCAGGCCACCGCCGACCTGACCGATTCGCTGGCCTGGCTGCGCGCCCAGCACAACCCCCAGTGGCAGCGCCTGCTGGCCTCGCTGGAACTGCTGGGCCACAACCTGCAGAGCATCGAACGTCGCCTGTCCGAGGCCGAGAAGTCCGAATCCACCCTGGACAACGTCGACACCCGCCTGCGCGATACCAACCCGCACACCCTGCGCGAGATGGGCGTGCGCATCCGCCAGCAGCTCACCCCGGGCTCGGTGCTGTTCCGGCACGGCCTGCGCATGGCGCTGGCGCTGATCGTCGGTTTCGCCGCGATCCGCCTGTTCAACGCGCAGAACGGCTCGTGGGTGCTGCTCACCATCGTGTTCGTGTGCCGCCCGCACTTCGGCGCGACCCGCCAGCGGCTGGCGCAGCGGATCGCCGGCACCCTGATCGGCCTGGTGCTGACCTGGGCGTTGATGCAGCTGTTCCAGGACCTGCGCATCGAACTGCTGATCGCGCTGCTCTCGGCGCTGCTGTTCTTCTTCACCCGCAGCGATCGCTACCTGGTGGCCTCGGCGGCGATCACGGTGATGGCGCTGACCTGCTTCAACCTCATCGGCGATGGCTTCCTGCTGATCTGGCCGCGGCTGGTGGATACGCTGCTGGGCTGTGCGATCGCCGCAGCGGCCGCGTTCCTGATCCTGCCCGACTGGCAGGGCCGCCGCCTGAACCTGGTGATGGCGCGTGTGCTCGACAACTGCGCCAGGTACCTGCACGCCGTGCTCGGCCAGTACGGCAGTGGCATGCAGGATGACCTGGCCTACCGCATCGCCCGGCGCGACATGCACAACGCGGATGCGGCCCTGTCCACGGCGTTGTCGAACATGCTGCGCGAGCCCGGCCACGTACGCCGCAACCTGGATGCCGGCTTCCGCTTCCTGGCGCTCTCCAACACCCTGCTCGGCCATCTCTCCGCACTCGGGGCGCACCGCACCCAGCTGGACAGCTACGGGAAGGATCCGCTCGCCCTGTCCGGGGGGGAACGCGTCGAACAGGCGATGCAGCAGATCGCCAGCGCGCTCCAGCAGCGCCAGCCGGTGGCCGAGGATGCCAACGAGGGCGACCGCGCGCTGGCCGAACAGCTGGAGCAGATCCCGGAGGACACGCCCCCGCAGCTGCAGCTGATCCGCACCCAGATGGGGCTGATGCTGCGCCTGCTGCCCAAGCTGCGTGGGGCCGCCAACGAGGCGGCGCGTACGCTGCGCTGAGCCACCACGCCACGCACGCATGTGTTGCGGGTGTCGCACTGGTCCCCGGCCGGCATCACCCCGATCTCTGGGTCACGCCCATGGCATGGCCACGACAGACCGTCGGGCAGACTCTGGGTGCCTTCTCCACAAGGATCATCCCCATGCATCTGGATCTCACCGGACGGACCGCCCTGGTCACCGCCTCCACCGCCGGTATTGGCCACGGCATCGCCCATGGCCTCGCTGCCGCGGGCGCACGTGTTGTCGTCAACGGCCGCAGCGAGGCCTCGGTGGCCCGTGCGCTGGCCGACCTTCGCAGCGCCTTGCCGGACGCGACGCTGGACGGCATCGCTGCCGACCTGTCCGGGGCGGTCGGCGTGGACGCGCTGCTCGCGGCATTGCCGCCGATCGACATCCTGGTCAACAACGCCGGCATCTTCGGGCCGCAGGATTTCTACGAGACCGACGATGCCACCTGGGAGCAGTACTGGCAGACCAACGTGATGTCCGGGGTGCGCCTGTCACGGGCGTTGCTGCCGGGCATGGTCGCGCGGGGCTGGGGCCGGGTGCTGTTCCTGTCCTCCGAGTCCGCCCGCAACATCCCCGCCGACATGATCCACTACGGCGTCACCAAGACCGCCCTGCTCGGGCTGTCGCGCGGGCTCGCCAAGCGTGTCGCCGGCAGCGGTGTCACCGTCAACGCGGTACTGCCGGGCCCGACCCTGTCTGATGGTTTCGCGGCGATGATGGAAGACGAGCGCGCCCGCACCGGCAAATCGCTGGAGGTGCTCGGCCGCGAGTTCGTGATGGCCAATCGGCCCACCTCGGTGATCCAGCGCGCGGCAACGGTGGAGGAAGTAGCCAACATGGTCGTGTACCTGGCCTCGCCGCAGGCCTCGGCCACCTCCGGTGCCGCGCTGCGGGTGGACGGTGGCGTGGTCGACGATATCGTCTGAACGGTCGGCAGCGCCGCCCGACGGCGCTGCCATGCTCCGCCAACAGGGAGAGTGCTAGGCTGCGCCGGTTCGCAAGGAGTCTCCATGTCCGGCCATAGTCAGTTCGCTCTGCTCAGGCAACGCCGTTTCCTGCCGTTTTTCATCGTCCAGTCGCTGGGCGCGTTCAACGACAACGTCTACCGCCAGGCGATCATCGCGCTGTTGTTCTTCCTCGGCACGCCGATCGAAGAGCGCTCGCTGTACACCAACCTGGCGCCGGCGATCTTCATCCTGCCGTACTTCCTATTCTCGGCGCTGGCCGGGCAGATCGCGGAGAAGCTGGAGAAATCGCGGCTGATCGTGATCACCACGACCATGGAGATCGCGATCATGTCGCTGGCCGCGGTCGGCTTCCTGACCGAGAGCATGCCGGTGCTGCTGGTCGCGCTGTTCTGCACCGGCATGCAGTCCACCCTGTTCGGGCCGGTGAAATACTCGGTGCTGCCCTCGATCCTCAAGCCCGAGGAGCTGACCGGCGGCAATGGCCTGGTCGAGATGGGCACTTCGCTGTCGATCCTTACCGGCATGATCGCCGGCGGCCTGATCTTCGCGCTCTCCGGCAGCCATGGCCCGATCGTCGCCGCGACCGCCGTGATCGTGCTGGCCGTGGCCGGCAACCTCACCGCGCGGATGATCCCGAAGGTCGATGCCGGTGCGCCGGATCTGAAGATCAACTGGAACCCGCTGCCGGAATCGCTGGCGGTGCTGCGCATGGCCAAGAAGCAGAAGGCCGTGCGCAACGCGATTCTCGGCGTGTCCTGGTTCTGGTTCGTGGGCACCATGCTGACCTCGCAGCTGCCGACCTATGCCGAGGTCAACCTCGGTGGCGGCTCCCTGCTCTACATCTTCGCGCTGGCGCTGTTCTCGCTCGGCACCGGCACCGGCTCGCTGCTGTGCGAAAAGCTCTCCGGGCGCACCGTGGAAATCGGCCTGGTCCCGCTGGGCGCGTTCGGCATGACCGCCTTCATGCTCGACCTGTACTTCGCGCGGGTCGGTGAAGCCGCCGCCGCCGGGCTGTCGATCTGGCAGTTCGTGCAGGCCCCGGGCAGCGTGCGCATCATCATCGACCTGATCGGTATCGGCCTGTTCACCGGCTTTTTCGTGGTGCCGTTGTTCGCCCTGATCCAGAGCCGCACGGCCAAGTCGGAAATGTCGCGCGTGTTCGCCGCGCTCAACATCCAGAACTCGGGCTTCATCGTCCTGGCCGCCGGCCTGGGCCTGCTCACCCAGCGCGTGCTGGACTGGACCATCCCGCAGCTGTTCCTGGCGCTGGCGATCGCCAACGCCGTGGTGTCGATCTACATCTTCACGATCGTCCCCGAATTCCTGATGCGCTTCCTCAGCTGGGTGATGGTGCGCGCGCTGTACCGGCTGCGCCCGCACGGCATCGAAGCCAACGTGCCGGACGAGGGTGCGGCGCTGATCGTGTGCAACCACGTGAGCTACATGGACGCGCTGATCCTGTCGGCCACGATCCCGCGTCCGGTGCGCTTCGTCATGTACTACAAGATCTTCAACATCCCGGTGATGCGCTGGATCTTCCGCACCGCCAAGGCGATCCCGATCGCCGGCGCACGCGAGGATCCCGCACTGATGCAGGCCGCGTTCGATGAGGTGGACAAAGCGCTGGCCGAGGGCGAGCTGGTGTGCATCTTCCCCGAGGGCGCGTTGACCCGCGATGGGCAGATGGGGGCATTCAAATCGGGCGTGGAGAAGATTCTCGAGCGTCGCCCGGTGCCGGTGGTGCCGATGGCGCTGCGTGGGATGTGGTCGAGCATGTGGAGCCGGCGCGACACGCGCCTGGGCCGCATGCGCGTGCCCCGTCGCTTCCGCGCGCATGTCGAGGTGGTCGCCTCCGCACCGATCGCCGGCGAGGTCGCCGCGGCCGCACTGTTGGAGACGCAGGTGCGCCAGCTGCGGGGTGACCAGGCCTGAGTCCCGCCCTGCCTGCATGTAACCGTATACATGGACGCGGGCACATCGGTTAGATTACCGCCCGGGAGACCGCGCCCGTATCCACCCACCCAAGCAAATGGAGCTTCGCTGATGAATGCCACTGCCCCCCTGCCGCCCGCCCCGGGCAGCATTCCGAATCACCTGATCTGGTCGATCGTCGTCACCATCCTGGCGTTCTTCGTGTGCTGCCTGTCGTGCCTGAGCTTCCCGGGCATCGTTACCGGCGTGGTCGCGATCGTGTTCGCCAGCAAGGTCAACGGCCTGCTCAACCAGGGCGACCTGGAAGGCGCGCGTCGTGCCTCCAAGAACGCCAAGATCTGGGCGTGGGTCACCACCGGCTTCCTGATCGCCGGCGTGCTGCTGTTCGTGATCTCGCTGGCCTTCATGGGCGTGGACGGTTACATGGAACAGATGCAGCAGTTCCAGCAGCAGATCGAAAGCAACAGCTGATGATCGCGCTGCACGGCAAGCGCTGGTTGCTGGCGGCGTTGCCGCCGGCCGCCCTGGCGGCGGGCGCGGGGTTCTGGGTGCTGCGGCACTACGACCCCAACAGCGCCAGCAGTCCGTTTCCGCCGTGCAGCTTCCTGGCCGTCACCGGGTATTACTGCATCGGCTGCGGGTTGACGCGTGCGCTGCACGCGCTGGCCCACGGCGATGTGGTCACCGCGTTCTCGATGAACCCCTTGGCGATGCTGATGCTGGCCGTCGCCCCGCTGGTCATCGGCTGGGCGCTGGGCTGGCGCCCACGCGTGCTGCAGCCGTTGATCACGTTGTTGATGAAGCCCGCGTTCTGGCTGATCCTGCTGCCGGCGTACTGGATCGCACGCAACCTGCCCTGGGTACCGTTCACCTGGTTGGCACCGGGCGGGGCGTGAACCGCTAGGTCACCCAGCCGGCGATCACCAGCAACGCCAGCACCGCCATCCACAACAGCAGCATGCGCCACACCAGGCTCATCGCATCGCGCAGTTCCGGCAGCCGACGCCACACCGGCACCATGCCCGCATCACTGTAATCGTGCGCGTCCTCGCGCAGCTCGGCACTCACGCTTGCGCGTGCGACCGCGCCGAGAAAGTGCGTGGAGGCCGCCCATTGGTTGCCATGCGCCTCGCGCCACGCGTTGAAGGCCGTATCGAAATTGCCGACCAGCGCCATCGACAGCGACATCAGCTGCGCCACCGGCCATTCCAGCCAGGACAGCACCACGCGCGCGCCAGCGACCGCTTCCACGCTGGCCAGCGAGCGCATCGGGCCGACCGCCAGCAAGGCCAGCAGGCGATACAGCAGTGCGCCGACCGGCCCCAGCAGCAGGAACCAGAACAGCACCGCGAACCAGCGCCGCAGCGCGTTGAGCACAGTCGCTTCCACCAGCGAGGGCACGTCTTCGTGCAGGCTGCCGCCGGCCGATTGCAGCTGCGCGATCGCCACATGGCGTGCGTGGGCGTCATCAGCATCGATCACCGCCTCGACATCGCGGTCCAGATCGCGCGGCCCCCAGCACATCACCAGCACCAGCACGCCAAGCAGCAGTGACGGCAGGCCGTAGACCCGATCATCGAAGAGCCACTGGAGCAGGCCCAGCACCACGACGAACGGCAGCACCGCCAGCCAGGCGCCCTTGCGGCCACGCCAGACCCCGTCCTCGGCGGCATGCCGGTCCAGCCACTGCAGCCAGCGCCGGTAGAGGCCGAAGCGCCGCAACGCGACGGCCGCGCCCGGCGCGACATGGCCCAAGGCCAAGGCAACCAGCACGGCGACCAGGGTGGTGAACATGTAAGCCTCCGGCTCGGGACGTGGAACGCGCCGCTACTATGCCTTGCGGCCCGGCAATTCCCCGGGCCGTTGGTAATGTACCGCGCCGCGTGTTCAGCCTGCGGCAACGGCAGGCGACGGTCAGGCGATCTGCTGGCGGTACCAGTGCTCGATCAGGCTGCGCGAGATCGAGATCGGCGGGGACAGGCGGATGCCTTCGCCATCGTCTTCGACATCCCGGGCCAGAGCCGCGCCCACCTCTTCGGCGGTGAACCAGCGCGCATCTTCCAGCTCGCCGTTCACGGTGGGCACGTCGTCTTCGGCCGTCGCCGCAAAGCCCAGCATCAGCGCGCCGGGGAACGGCCACGGCTGGGTGCCCAGGTAGCGGCACTCGCGCACGCGCACCCGGCTTTCCTCGAAGACTTCACGGACCACGGTCTGTTCCAGCGCTTCACCGGGTTCGACAAACCCGGCCAGCACCGAATAACGGCGCGGCGCCCAGTTGGCCTGGCGGCCAAGCAGCAGCCGGCCCTGGTTCTCCACGGCGACGATCACGGCCGGATCCACGCGCGGGTAGTGTTCGGTCGCGCACTGCCCGCAACGGCCGACAAATCCCCCCCGGCTGAAGGTCACCGTGCCGCCGCACACCCCGCAGAAGCGGGTGCGCGACTGCCAGTAGGACATGCCCCGGGCATAACAGAAGGCGGTGGAATCGGCGATGGACCAGGTCGCGGCGGACTGCCGCAGGTCGACCCGCTGCGGGGCCGTCACCGACAACCCGGCGGCCTCCATCGAGAACCACGCCTGCTCACCGCGCAGGCCGAGGAAGATCGCGGTGCCGGGGCCACCGCCGAGTTCGGCGCCGGTCAGTGGCAGGGGCTGGCCATCGTTGCCGGCCAGCGCGGTGCCGTCCTGGTCGAGCACCAATACGCGCGCGTCCGGCCACAGCCGCAACAACGCATCGGCGTCATCGCGCAGGGTATCGGCGCGCTCCAACGGCTCGCTGACGAAGGCGAAACCGGAAAGCTGCGAAGGGAATCTGGACATCGCAAGAGCCTGCCCACATTCGGCGGGACTGGCAAGCGGCAACCGACCTACCGGCCGGTTGCGCGCACGTCACATGCTGAAACTGCTGCCGCAGCCGCAGGTGGTCTTCGCGTTCGGATTGCGGATCACGAACTGCGCGCCGGTCAGGCTTTCGGTGTAATCCACCTCGGCGCCCATCAGGTACTGCAGGCTCAGCGGATCGACCAGCAGCGTGACGCCCGCGGTATCCACCGCCAGATCGTCCTCGGCGCGGTTCTCATCGAACTCGAACCCGTACTGGAAGCCGGAACAGCCACCGCCTTCGATGTAGACGCGCAGGGCGAGGGCAGCATTGCCCTCATCCTGGATCAGCTCCTTGACCTTGGCCGCAGCGGCCTCGGTGAAGTTCAGCGGACGGTCCAGGGACTGGTAGTTCGGCGCGGCGGCGGGAGCGCCGGGCAGGGAAACAAGCGTGCTCATGCCCCCAGCATGGGGGTGCATGAGCACGGATTCAAGCTGTCGCGCGGGCGCGATTCAGGCCATCGCCTCGGCCAGCTTCTTGCGGGCCGCGGTGTCCTTGCCTTTGCCCTCGTCGGAGTCCCCGGACGGCGGCGGCAGGGCCATCTGCGCCGAGGTATGGATCAGGCGGCCGGTCAGCTGGGCGCCGGCGTGCATTTCCACCACCTGGTAGTGGATGTTGCCGGTGACCCGGGCGCTGGGGGTCAGTTCGACCCGCTCGGTGGCGTGCACATCCCCATCCAGGCGGCCGCTGATGACCACGACCTGGGCGCGGATCTCACCCTCGATGGCGCCGTGCTCGGCCACCGTCAGGGTGGCGTTGCTGGCGCCGTCCTGGGCGATCACCTTGCCCAGGATGGTGCCTTCCACATACAGGCCACCACTGAATTCCACGTCCCCGCGGATCACCACCTGCGCGCCGATCAGCGCGTCCACGACCAGATGTCCGTCGCGGTTGGACTTGTTGCTGCCAAACATGGGCTTACTCCCCTTCTTTTGCCGATGCCGCCGGTGCCCCGGCCTGTTTCCAATCGAATACCTGGGTGGCGCCCCCCGCGCCCGATCCCAGCGTGACCCGCACACGTTGCGGGGTGAAGCCTTGCGGCAGCATCACGCTGCCGGTGAGCTGCTGGAAGTACCGGAAGGAATAGTCCTGGCCCGGCACCTTGGTGCGCTGGTGCAGCTCATCCCAGCTGACCGAGGTCAGCTTGCCGTCCTTGACGCCTTCCACCGTGAAGCGCATCTGCCCCTGGCTGATCGCCCCGCGGTTCAGGTTCTGGGTCAGCACCACGGCGTACTGCCAGGTGCCGCCGGTCTCCGGCGAGAACTCCACCGAATGAGTATTCAGCCCCTTGCGCTGGCTGGTCGCTCCGACCAGGCGCTCATAGAAGGCCACGTCGGCGCGCAGGCCGGCGATCTCTTCGTCGCGCTCGCCCAGCGACGTCTGGACTTCGTTGTTGGCGGCGCGGCTGATGCGGTCGGAGGCCTGCAGGGTCGCCTGGCGCTGCTGGAGTTCGATGAGCTGCTGCTGGAGGCGCTCGTTGCGGGTCTCGGCGGCCTTGAGCTGGGTGCCGACGTCACCGCCGGGCGAGCCCAGCCAGGCGCCGAGCAGCACGGCGAGGATCAGCGACAGCAACCAGGCGCCGCCCAGCACCAGCAGGCGCTTGCGGTCCTGCACGGGCGGCGTGCCCGGCCGGCGGATCTGGATGCGGGAAGGTGTGGGCTTGTTCACGAAAGGCCCCTGTCTGGAACGACGGGCTAGTGTAAGTCAGGGAAAAGACCTTGTCCGCGCAGGGCCGGGATCGGGACAGTGGCGTTCATGGACGTCATCCCCGATAGTGTGCGCCTGTGCACATTCTGCAGCCGGAGCGCGTGCCATGACCGAAGCCCACCTGTTCGTGATCGGCATCCTGCTGGCCTGGCTGGCCGGCATCCGCGTGTACCTGACCGTGTTCGGCGTCGGCCTGGCCGGTCTGCTCGGCTGGGTCGACCTGCCGCCCGCGCTGCAGGCTACTGAATCGTGGTGGGTACTGGGCACCTCGGCCGCGTTGGCCATCGCCGAATTCTTCGCCGACAAGATTCCCGGGGTCGACTCCGTCTGGGATCTCGTCCAGACCCTGGCCCGGGTGCCCGCCGGTGCGTTCCTGGCCGCCGCGACGCTCTCGCCCAGCGGTGAGCTCAGCGGCACCGCACTGGTGGCCGGGGCCGGCGTCGCGCTGGCCAGCCACGGGCTCAAATCCGGCACCCGCGCCCTGCTCAACACCTCACCCGAACCCGCCAGCAACTGGATTGCCTCCGCGGCCGAGGACACCGTCGTGGTCGGCGGCCTGGCGCTCGCGCTGGCACACCCCTGGCTGGCGCTGATCCTGGTGGTGGCGTGCAGCCTGATCGGCGCGTTGATCGTGTGGATGATCTGGCGGACGCTGTGGAAAGGCATGCGCTGGCTGATGCGCCAGGCCGACAGTGGCCAGACGCAGGTCAAGCCGGGCACCCTGCCACGCTGAGGTGTGCCCCGCCTTCGGGCGTTCATCGCATAATTGCGGCGCAGACTGGGAGTACTGATGGCCGTTCATGACAACGTTGTTGCACCCGCCCGCGCCGTGCGCGCCGAAACGCCGCCGGCCGACCACTGGCAGCGCTGGCAACGCCAGGCCTCGCCCGCTCCCGTGGCGCACAGCAATGTCGTTGCGCTGAATCCAGCACCGTCCAGTCCACCGCCGTTGTTGCCGCCGGTACCCAGCGACGCCAGCGCGCTGGTGCCACCGGGCATCGATTCGCCCTACCGCGTGCTGATCGTCGAAGACGACCGCTCGCAGGCCTTGTTCGCGCAGAGCGTGCTGCACGGCGCCGGCATGCAGGCGCTGGTGCACAGTGATGCCGAAGGCGTACAGCAGGCCATCGCCGAGCATCGCCCCGACCTGATCCTGATGGACCTGCACCTGCCCGGGCTGGATGGCATGCGGCTGACCGCGCTGATCCGCCAGCAACCCGGCCAGCAGTTGCTGCCGATCGTGTTCCTCAGCGGCGACCCGGATCCGGAACGCCAGTTCGAAGTGCTCGACAGCGGCGCCGATGATTTCCTCAGCAAGCCGATCCGCCCGCGCCATCTGATCGCGGCCGTCTCCAACCGGATCCGCCGCGCCCGCGCCCAGGCCGCCTCGCAGGCGGGCAACGCGGGTGCGCCGGCGATGAACAACCCGGAGACCGGCCTGCCCACGCGCCATCACGTGATGCAGCAGCTCGCCACCTCGCTCGCGCACCGCGATCGCGGCGGCCTGTTCTTCATCGAGATCGCCAGTGCGCTGGGCCTGCGCGAGCGCTATGGCTATGCCGCCTTCGAACGGCTGATGACCCAGGCCGGTCAGCGCCTGGCCGATGCGGCCCAGCCGCACCTGCTGGCACGCCTGAACGACAACAGCTTCCTGGTGCTGGCCCGCGACGCCGACGAGGACACGCTGGATGCGATGGCGCATGCGCTGCGCGAACAGTTGTCCGCCCGCGCCTTCGTGATCCGCGATGAGGAATCGGTGCACCTGCGCGGCGTGGTCGGGCATGCCCAGCTGTCGCCGGGCTTCTCCGACGCGGGCAGCGCACTGGAAGCGGTTGAACGCACCACCCTGCAGGCGCGGCTGCTGACCGCTGGCGTGGCCGCCTACGTGCGCCGCGAGGACGTGGCCGCGCAGGAACATCTGGCGTTGCTGGAGGGGCAGCTGGAGCTGGCCTATCAGCCGATCGTCGCCGTGGCCGGTGGCAACACCGCGCAGTACCAGGTGCTGCTGCGGCTGCGCCAGGCCGATGGCAGTGTGCTGGCCGCCGGGCAGGTGATTCCGGCGGCCGAGGCGGCCGGGCGCATCGCCGATCTGGACCAGCAGGTGCTCGACCACGCACTGGGTCTGCTGGATCTGTATCGCCACGCTGCGCACCCCCTGCACCTGTTTGTCTCGCAGTCGCTGCGCACGCTGGCCCGCGATGCCTTCGGCGATTGGCTGCTGGAGTCGCTGGCGAGCCGGCAGATCGACGGCAGCGCGCTGGTCATCGATGTGCGCCTGCCCGATGCGCTGATCCACACCGTCACCCTGCAGCAGTTCTGCACGCGCATGCATGCGGCCGGCGTGCGCTTCTGCCTGAGCCAGTTCGAGCCGGGCGATGAAGCCAATGCCTTGATGGCGCAGCTGCCGTTGGCCTACGTGCGCATGGCCGCGCGCTTCTCCAACAGCCACACCAACCAGCAGACCCGCGACGAACTGCGCGCGGCGATCGATCTGGCCCACCGCGCCGGGCTGCGCATCATCGGCCAGCAGATCGAAGACCCGCAGGCTGCGGCTGCGATGTGGATCGGCGGGGTCGATTTCATCCAGGGCAACATGGTGCAGTCCGCCGGCAGCGAACTGAACTTCGACTTCCAGAACTCGGTGCTCTGAGCATGGGACGCCACGGACGGCCAGCCCCCTCCTCCACCCCGGCCTCGCTGTGGATCGCCGCGGTGGCCGCGGCGGTGTGCGCGACCGCCGGGGTGATGGCGCGGATCGGCGCCAACGGCCCGTGGATCGACATCGCCGCCGGCACCGGCGTGCTGGCGCTGCTCGCGGCGGTGCAGGCCGTACGCCGCTGGCGGCAGGCGCAGGACCAGCTCCACACCCTGCAGCAGCGCAGCGAGTCGCTGCTGCTGGAACGCGATCAGCTGCAGCAGCGCCGGCAGCAGCAGAACCAGCTGGAGCAGGAACTGCTCAGCGCCAAGCAGGCCGCCGAAGCCGCAGCGCTGGCCAAGGGTGAGTTCCTGGCCACGATGAGCCATGAGATCCGCACCCCGCTCAACGGCATCCTGCCGATGCTCGATCTGATCGCGCGCGGCCAGCTCGGCAGCGACCAGCGGCAGATGCTGCAGACCGCCGCGACCAGCTCGCAGCAACTGCTGCGCATTGTCGATGACATCCTCGATTACTCCCGGCTCGAGGCCAAGGGCCTGAACCTGGAGATCACCACATTCAACCTGCGCGAACTGCTCGAAGGGCTGGTGCAGTTGATGCAGCGCGCCGCCGATCCCAAAGGCCTGCAGCTGTCGCTGGAGCTGGACCCGGCGGTGCGGCTGTCGGTGCGTGGCGATCCGGTGCGGCTGCGCCAGGTACTGAGCAACCTGCTGGTCAACGCGATCAAGTTCACCGAGCGCGGCCAGATCCGGCTGCGCGTGCAGCGCCAGGGCGAGACCAACGCGCAGCACCAGCTGCGGTTCGAGATCGCCGACAGCGGTATCGGCATCGACGACGCCCTGCAGGCGCGCCTGTTCCAGTCCTTCAGCCAGGCCGACGCCTCCACCACACGCCTGTACGGCGGCACCGGGCTGGGCCTGGCGATCTGCAAGCGCATCATCGACCTGATGCACGGCCGCATCGGCGTGCATTCCACCGTCGGGCACGGCGCCACCTTCTGGTTCGAGATTCCGCTGCTCAAGGTGATCGGCGATCTGCCGGCTGTGGGCAACATGCGCCGCGCCCTGCTGATCACGCGTGATGCGGTGCTGGCCCAGCGTATCGAACGGGTGACCCAGCACCACGACCTGCGCCTGCACACCGTGGAGACCAGCGCCGAGGCGATCGACGCCCTGCGCGCCCCGCAGCGCCCCGGCATCGATCCGGCGCTGGCCTGGGTCATCGCAGACACCGACGGCCTGCGTCATGGCACCCAGGCGCTGCAGAAGGCGGTGGCCGGCAACGATCGGCATCCGGGCGCGCAGCTGCTGTGGCTGTATGGCGACGAGGCGCCCGCGCCGGAGTCGCTCGGCCCCGGGCCGGCGCTGTCGCGGCAGGGCGCCGACAGCGAACTGCACGCGCTGCTGCGCCCGGTGGTGCCCAGTGCGCGTCCGGCTGCGCTGCTGGCCGAGGTCGAATACGCCGGCTCACCCACGGCATTGCCGCAGTTCCCGCTGCGCGTGCTGCTGGTGGAAGACAACCGCGTCAATCTGCTGGTCGCCCAGCGTCTGCTGCAGGTGCTCGGCTGCGAGGTGGACACCGCCACGCAGGGCGAGCAGGCGCTGGAGGCGCTGCATGCCCGCCCGTTCGATGTGGTGCTGATGGATTGCCAGATGCCGGTGCTGGACGGCTACGACGCCACCCGCCGCTGGCGCGCGCACGAGGCCGCACGCGGCGCCGCGCGATTGCCGATCGTGGCGATGACCGCCAATGCGATGGCCGGCGACCGCGAACGCTGCCTGCAGGCCGGCATGGACGACTATCTGTCCAAGCCCATCAACCGCGAAACACTGCAGGCCGTGCTGGCGCGCTGGGGCAGTGCGATGAACGATGACGCGGCAGTGCAGCCACCGTCCCTGCCCGGGCAGATGCCTTCACCGCCCGCGGCAGCGTCGGCACGCGACGAGGCGCCGGCCCCGGTGCTCGATCAGGACGTGCTGGAGGAACTGCTGGAGGTCATTGGTCCCGATACCGCGCGCATCATCGGCGTGTTCCTGGATGACACGCCACCGTTGATCCGGCAACTGCAGGACGCCTCGGTCGCCGCGGATCTGGATCAGCTGCGCGCGTTGGCGCACAGCCTCAAGTCCGCCAGTGCGAATGTGGGGGCGATGGCACTGTCGGCAGCGGCCTGGCGGATCGAGCACGATGCCCGTGCCGGCACGCTGGAGCGCCCCGCCGTGGCGGTGGCGCTGTTGATCGCCGAGTTCGCGCGTGCGCGGATCGCGCTGGCCGGCTATCACGCCCGCCTGCGCGCCCCGCTGCAGGGCTGACTCAGTCTTCGATCTTGGTCAGCAGGTAGTTCGGTTCGCCGATGCGCTCGATCAGATCCAGCTGGGTTTCCAGCCAGTCGATGTGCTCTTCCTCGGACTCGAGGATCTTCACGAACAGCTGGCGGCTGACGTAGTCGCCGATCGAATCGGCATAGGCCACCGCTTCGCGCAGGGTCACCACGCCATCGCGTTCCAGACTGAGGTCGCACTGCAGGATCTCGGCCGGGTTCTCGCCGATGCGCAGCTTGCCCAGTGCCTGGAAGTTCGGCAGGCCTTCGAGGAAGAGGATGCGGTCGGACAGAATGTCCGCATGCTTCATCTCTTCGATCGATTCCTTGTACTCGTGATCGGCGAGCTCCTTCAGGCCCCAGTTCTTCAGCATCTTGGCGTGCAGGAAGTACTGGTTGATCGCGGTCAGCTCGTTGTAGAGGACCTTGTTGAGGAATTCGATGACTTTGGCGTCGCCCTTCATGAGCGTGCTCCTGCTGCGTGGAATCGCGGGCACTGTAGCGCGTCGCGTGGAAGCATGAAGGAACGCGAATCGTGCTCAGTTGCGGCCCGCCCCAGTTGCGCGCCCACGGCCAGCGTGGACGGCTTCAGGCGGCCTGCAGGCCCAGTACCGGCAGCGGCAGATCGTGGGTGGCGCTGAACTTGGCCAGCAGGTCGGCCGCCATGTCCAGGCAGGAACCGCAGGTAGCGCCGCAGCCGGTGCGCATCGTCAACTCCGACACGCTCACGACACCGCTCTGGGCGGCTTCGCGGATCTGATGGTCGGTAACCCCGTTGCAGATGCAGACGTACACGTGCGGACTCGGCAGGCAGGCCCGGATCGGCCTGCTGCTATTCCAATCGAAACGAGAATGGTTGTCAATTTCGAACCTGAATCATTCTCGATACGGTTCAGAGCCGCCGGGAATCGCTCAGACCGCGCCCGGCTCGCCCTTGGCCTTACGCGGCCAGTAACCGCCGCCACGCTTGGGTGTCGTGCGCTTGCGCGGGCGGTCGTGACCTGCCGCATTGCCCGGCATCCAGGCCTCCTGGGCGGACTTGGGCATCGATTCCACCCCGGTCCCGGCCACGCCCCGTGCCAACGGCGCCAGATGGCGCAGGGCACGCGCATAGACGCCGCGCTTGAACATCACCACGTGCTCCACGGGGTACCAGAAATCGACCCAGCGCCACTGGTCGAACTCCGGGCTGTCGGTATGGTCCAGGGTGACATGGGATTCGTCCCCGGCCAGCCGGAGCAGGAACCACACCTGCTTCTGGCCGATACAGACCTGCCGTTCATTGCGGCGGATGGCCCGTGCCGGCAGCCGATAGCGAAGCCAACCCGGCGTCGCCCCAAGCACTTCAACGTGCTCGGGCAACAACCCGGTTTCTTCCTGCAACTCGCGATACATGGCTTCGACAGGCGTCTCGTCGGTGTTCATGCCGCCCTGCGGGAACTGCCAGCCATCCCGGCGCACGCGTCGTGCCCAGAAAACCTGCCCATCCTGCCGCATCAGCACAATACCGACGTTCGGTCGATAGCCGTCCGGATCGATCACGATGCGGACTCCTAGAAAAATCTACTGATCGGGACTGTGCCACGCCCGCTGTCCACTCACAAGCGCGGTGAAAAAGTGTTGACAGATTCCAGATACATCTCCAGAATTACCGGCTCCCTGAGGCTATGTAGCTCAGCCGGTTAGAGCACAGCACTCATAATGCTGGGGTCGGTGGTTCGAGTCCACCCATAGCCACCAAGTTCGCTTGGTTTTTCAGGGAGAAAGTGCAATAATTGCACGCACATTTTGCCCCGTCGCCAAGCGGTAAGGCACCTGACTCTGACTCAGGCATTCGGTGGTTCGAATCCATCCGGGGCAGCCAAACAAACAGAAAAGGCCGATCGAAAGATCGGCCTTTTCTGTTTGTTTGGGCGTTTGTCCGGGCGCATAGCGCCCGGACCCCACACCTTGCGCAGCAAGGTGTGGGCGCCAGCCCTCCCCTGCCACATCCCCGCGCCTGACGGCGCGCCCCCTTGGACTCCAAGGGGGCTGTTCCACCAGCAAGAAGATGGGTGGCCGCCAGGTGCAACATGCAACGGGCACGCCCATCCGACGGCCAGGCCATCCGCGCAGGGGAAACCCAACCCCGGAAACGACAAAAGCCCGGCCGAAGCCGGGCTTTTGCGTACCTCCCAGGGGGATCCCGAAGGATCCCACGCCAGGCGCAATGGATCAGCGCTTGGAGAACTGGGTGGCGCGACGTGCCTTGTGCAGGCCGACCTTCTTACGCTCGACTTCACGGGCGTCACGGGTCATGAAGCCAGCCTTGCGCAGCTCGGACTTCAGGGTTTCGTCGTACTCGATCAGCGCGCGGGCGATGCCCAGACGGATCGCACCGGCCTGACCGGTGGTACCACCGCCAGCAGCGGTGACCATGATATCGAAGGTTTCGGTGTTCTTGGTCAGTTCCAGCGGCTGACGCACGATCATGCGTGCAGTCTCACGGCCAAAGAACTCGTCCAGCGGACGGCCATTGACGGTGATGTTGCCGGCGCCCTTGCGCAGGAACACGCGGGCGGTGGAGGACTTGCGGCGGCCGGTGCCGTAGTTTTGCGTGATAGCCATGATTAGATATCCAGAACCTGAGGCTGCTGAGCGGCGTGCGGGTGCTCGGAACCCGAGTACACCTTGAGCTTGCGGTACATGGCGCGGCCCAGCGGGCCCTTCGGCAGCATGCCCTTGACGGCGGTCTCGATGACACGCTCCGGGTGGCGCTCAAGCGCCTGGGCCAGAGTTTCGGTCTTCAGGTTGCCGATGTAGCCAGTGAAACGGTGATACAGCTTGTCCTGCAGCTTGTTGCCGGTGACGGCAATCTTTTCTGCATTGATGACAACCAGGTAATCACCGGTATCAACGTGAGGGGTGTAGACCGGCTTGTGCTTGCCGCGCAGACGGCGGGCCAGCTCGGTGGACAGACGGCCCAGCGTCTTGCCGGATGCGTCGACGAGATACCAGTCGCGCTGGACGGTCTCGGACTTTGCAGTGAAAGTGCTCATGAAAGAACTCTAGTAGGTCGGGCTCATTACGGCGCAGTACGGCCGGAACTCTGCCACGCGTTGTGAAGAGGCGGGATTGTACTGGCCATCCCCACCACATGCAAGTTGACCCCGATTCCGGCTTGGCACACCGGCCGCGGGGGGCGAGAATCGAGGGTCCCCCGCCGCGACACCGCCCGCCATGACCGCGCTCCGCCAGATCACCCCGCTCGACCACCTGCTGACCGAAGCCCAGCGGGCCCTGGATACGGTGTTCGGCAATCCGCCGGCCAGCCGCCCCTACCCCGCCGAAGGCACCCCGGACGTGCAGATGGCCGCGCCCGAGCGCCGCCACGCCGCCGGCCTGATGCGCATCAACCATGTCGGCGAAGTCTGCGCCCAAGGCCTGTACTTCGGCCAGGCCGCGGTCGCCCGCGAGCCGGAAACCCGCGCGCACCTGCTCGATGCGGCCCAGGAAGAGACCGACCATCTGGCCTGGTGCGCCCAGCGCCTGCGCGAACTGGACAGCCGTCCCAGCCTGTTCAATCCGATCTGGTATGCCGGCAGCTACACCATCGGCACCCTGGCCGGCCTGCGCGGGGACGGCTGGAACCTGGGCTTCGTGGTCGAAACCGAGCGCCAGGTGGAAGCGCATCTGGACGAACACCTGGATACCCTGCCCCCGGCCGACCTGCGCAGCCGCGAGGTGATCAAGGTGATGAAGATCGACGAGGCCCGCCACGCCGATCACGCCGAGCATGCCGGCGCGCGCAGGCTGCCCGCCCCGATCCCGTCGGTGATGGCGCTGGCCTCCAAGGTCATGAAGACCATCGCGTACCGCCTTTAAGCCTCCACCGCCAAGCCTCCCTCGCGCCGGGCGCATCTGGTGAGAAGCCCCCCGCCCTGAGTCAGAGGGGGCCGCCGCAAAGCAGCGGCGGCATGGGTGTTCCGTGAGTCGGGGGCGTTACCCCGAGACCAGCTTCAGGCCGATCACACCGGCCACGATCAATGCGATGCAGGCCAACCGCGACGGCGAGGCGCTGTCGCCGAACAGGAAGATACCCAGCATCGCCACGCCCAGCGCGCCGATACCGGTCCAGATCGCATAGGCCGTGCCGACCGGGATGGACTTCATGGCCTGGCTCATCAGGTACAGGCTGACCAGGGCGGCCGCGACGGTGGCCAGCGTGGGAAGGGGCTTGCTGAAGCCTTCGGAGTACTTCATTCCGATGGCGAAGCCGATTTCGAACAGACCGGCGACGAGAAGATAGATCCAGGGCATGGGGATTCCTTGGGTTAACAAAAGCAAAACGGCCCGGTGTTTTCACACCGGACCGTCGTCGGTAGCTGCCGTGGAACCAGGTTTTGCGCAAACACCGGTTCCACAGGGCGGGCCGTCCCGCCTGAACGAGGCCGCCCGGGCCAGGCCCGGACAACCTCGCGAAGTGCCTTACTCGGCCAGATTGCGCCCATGGAACAGCTCTTCGATCTCACGACGCAGCAGCGCCTCGATCTTCATGCGTTCCTTGAACGACAGGTTCTTGGCCTTCTCTTCGAACAGGTACTGGTCCAGATCGAAATCCTTCAGGTGCATCTTCGTGTGGAAGATATTTTCCTGATAGACGTTGACGTCGAACATCTCGTAACGCGACTTGATGTTCTTGGCCAGGAAGTTCTGGATCGAGTTGATCTTGTGATCGATGTAATGCTTCTTGCCCTTCACATCGCGGGTGAAGCCACGCACGCGGTAATCCATGATCACGATGTCCGATTCCAGACTCTCGATCAGGTAGTTCAGCGCTTTCAGCGGGGAAATCACGCCACAGGTGGCCACATCGATGTCCGCGCGGAACGTGGCGATGCCCTCCTGCGGATGGGTTTCCGGGTAGGTATGGACGGTGATGTGGCTCTTGTCCATGTGGGCGACCACGGCGTCGGAGATCAGCTCCTTGCCGGCCTGCTTCTTGTCGATCACCGGCTCTTCCGAGATCAGGATCGTCACCGAGGCACCCTGAGGGTCGTAGTCCTGGCGGGCCACGTTCAGGATGTTCGCGCCGATGATCTCGGCAACGTCGGTCAGGATCTGAGTCAGCCTATCGGCGTTGTACTCTTCATCAATATATTCGATGTAACGCTGGCGCTCCTCTTCGGTGCGGGCGTAACAGACGTCATAGATGTTGAAGCTCAGCGCCTTGGTGAGGTTGTTGAAACCCTGCAACCTCAGGCGAGGCAACGGCTTGACCACGGCGGTCGATCCTGTGTGTGGTGGGAAAGAAGTAATTATGGGGCAAAGTGATCGGGGGCGAAACTTGCATTGAAACGAGTACCTGTGCTCGGTTTGCCCTTAACAATTCGGATCGTTAAGCTCCCGGCACATAGCCGTGAATTCTTCATGAGCAATCGGAGCGCCTCAACGTGTCAACTGTGCGCCTTGCCACAAGTCCATTGGCCCTGGATATCGCAACAATCGATCGCTTCCTGGCCCACAGCCACCGCCGCCGTTATCCCGCCCGGACCGATGTGTTCCGTCCGGGAGATCCGGCCGGCACGCTCTACTACGTGATCAGTGGCTCAGTCTCAATAATGGCTGAGGAAGATGACGATCGTGAGCTGGTGCTGGGCTACTTCGGCTCGGGCGAGTTCGTCGGCGAGATGGGGCTGTTCGTCGAATCGGACCGGCGCGAGGTGATCCTGCGCACCCGTACCCCGTGCGAACTGGCCGAGATCAGCTACGAGCGCCTGCATCAGCTGTTCCTGGGCCCGCTCTCGGCCGATGCGCCGCGCCTGCTCTACTCGATCGGCCAGCAGCTCTCCAAGCGCCTGCTGGACACCAGCAGGAAAGCCAGCCGCCTGGCCTTCCTGGATGTGACCGACCGTATCGTGCGGACCCTGCATGACCTGTCCCGCGAGCCGGAGGCCATGAGCCACCCGCAGGGCACCCAGCTGCGCGTCTCGCGCCAGGAACTTGCCCGCCTGGTCGGCTGCTCGCGTGAAATGGCTGGCCGGGTGTTGAAGAAGCTGCAGACCGATGGGCAACTGCATGCCCGCGGCAAGACCGTCGTTCTGTACGGCACCCGTTGAGCCTGGCCTGCGTGGTGCCGGCCAGCGGTCGGCACTGCCTGCCGTTTTACCGCTAGGCTGTCGCCATGGAGCTTGGCAGCGAATTCTATTGGTTCATCCTGATCGGCCTGGGCGCGCAGCTGGTTGATGGCGCGCTGGGCATGGCCTTCGGGCTGGTGTCCTCCTCGGTGATGCTGAGCATGGGCCTGCCGCCGGCGGCGGTCAGCGCCAGCGTGCACACCGCCGAAGTCTTCACCACCGGCGCCTCCGGGGTGTCGCACCTGGCCGCCGGCAACGTGGATCGCCGGCTGTTCCTGCGCCTGGCCCTGCCCGGTGCGGTGGGCGGCGTGGTGGGGGCCTACGTGCTGACCCAGCTGCCCGGCGACGTGATCCGCCCCTTCATCTATATGTATCTGCTGGTGCTGGCGATCTTCATCCTGCTGCGCGCGGCCGGCCGGATGCTGCCGGCGCAGGAAGTGAAGCGGGTGCCGTTGCTGGGCTTCGTGGCCGGCCTGCTGGATGCCAGCGGCGGTGGCGGCTGGGGCCCGGTGGCCACCTCCACCCTGCTGGCACGCGGCGGCAAGGCCCGCACCACCATCGGCACGGTCAACGCGGCCGAGTTCGTGGTGACCCTCGCCGTCTCGATCACGTTCCTGCTGACCATGGGCGTGCAGTACCTGAACATCGTGGCCGGCCTGCTGATCGGCGGCATGATGGCCGCGCCGATCGCCGCGATTCTGGTCAAGAACGTCAAGGAACGCTGGGTACTGATCGCCGTCGGCGTCCTGGTGCTGGGCATCAGCCTCTTCCAGATCAGCCACGCCATCGTGCAGTGGCGCGCAGGCTAAGCCGGACGCGACACCGTTTCAGCCCCGTTCGGGCCCGTCGAGCGAAATATCAGACCGGATCGCCGGCGCGATCCACGCATCCCCAGTTGAGCACGGGGGTGCCCGGCGGCAGCACCTGGCGGAAGTACGCCACCCGCGACGCCTTGGGGTTCACGACCACCGGCGCCGTCGCGGCCAGCAGCAGCGGCAGGTCGGCGCTGCTGTCGGAGTAGGCGACGTCGATCTCGCCATAGCCGCGCTCGCGCAGCATCCGCATCTTTTCTTCGTTGTGGCAATGACGGGTCGCGATGACCGCGCCGAGGAACGGCCCGACCTCACTGCCGATCACCGGCACGCCCTGGTGGGCGACGAAGGCCAAGATCGCGCGGGCCAGCTCCGGCGGCGCGCCGGTGGCGACCACCACGCGATCACCGGCGGCGCGGTGGCGGGCGAACACCTCCAGCGCGACCGGCAGCAGGCGGCGGCGGATGTCGGCCTCGTGCTTGAGCACGTAACGGTCGATCACCTTGTTGAACTCGCGCGCCCGGTGCAGACCGAACGTGGCGATCCAGACATAGCCGGAAATGCCACGGCGGCGGGTCGGCAGGAACGCCACCAGCGGGCCGAGCAGCGGCGTGGCAATCAGGGCGGCCAGCAGCCGCAGCGGGTTGCGCTTGATCAGCCAGGCGAACAGATGGCTGCCGGAATCGCCGTCATACAGGGTGTGATCGAAATCGAAGACCACCAGCGGGGCGTCGTCGCGCGGCGTTGGGTAGATCGGTGTCATGCGCTGAAGAATAGCTGACGCAGGCCCTCACCGGGCTCTTCCACGCGCATGAAGGCCTCGCCGACCAGGAACGCGTTGACCCCGGCCTGACGCATCACGGTGACATCGGCCGGGCCGAGGATGCCGCTTTCGGTGACCAGCAGGCGGTCGCGTGGCACGGCCTGGCGCATGTCCAGCGTGGTCTGCAGCGAGACCTCGAAGGTGCGCAGGTTGCGGTTGTTGATGCCGATCAGCGGCACCGGCACCTGGATGGCGCGCTCGAGCTCGTCGATGTCGTGCACTTCCACCAGCACGTCCATGCCCAGCTGCATGGCCAGGTCGGACAGCTCGGCCAGCTGACGGTCGTCGAGGGCTGCCACGATCAACAGGATGCAGTCCGCGCCGAGCACGCGCGCTTCATACACCTGGTAGGCATCGATCACGAAGTCCTTGCGCAGCACCGGCAGCGTGCAGGCATCACGGGCCTGCTGCAGGTAGGCGTCGCTGCCCTGGAAGAAATCCACGTCGGTCAGCACCGACAGGCAGCTGGCGCCGCCGAATTCGTAGCTCACCGCGATGTCGGCCGGATGGAAATCCGGGCGGATCACGCCCTTGGACGGGCTGGCCTTCTTGATCTCGGCGATCACGGCCGGGTTGCCGGCGGTGATCGAGGCGCGCAGCGCATCGGCGAACCCCCGCACCGGCGGGGCCTGTTCCACGCGCGCGATCAGCGCCTCCAGCGGCACCTGGGCACGGCGTGCGGCGACTTCTTCGGCCTTGCGGGCCAGGATGGTATCGAGGATGTCGCTCATGTCATTGGGGTCCTGGAGGCCGGCCATTATCGGCCAGCCCCGCTGAATTCGGAAAACGTGGGCTCAGGCAGCCCCGCGGATGCGGCAAGTGGCTGCCACGTACTGCTCCATCCGCGAACGCGCACTGCCATCGGCCAGCACCGCACGGGCACGGGCCAGGCCATCGGCGATGCTGTCGGCGACACCGGCCACGTACAGCGCCGCGCCGGCATTGAGTGCGACGATGTCCAGCGCCGGGCCGGGCTGGTTGTCGAGCACGCCACGCAGCATCGCGATGGATTCCTCCGGGCTCTCGACCTTGAGGTTGCGGCTGGCCGACATCGCGATGCCGAAATCTTCGGGATGGATTTCGTACTCGCGCACCTTGCCGTCGCGCAGCTCGCCGACCAGCGTGCCGGCGCCGAGCGAGATCTCATCCATGTTGTCGCGGCCCCACACCACCAGCGCGCGCTCGGCACCGAGTTCGCGCAGCACGCGTGCCTGGATGCCGACCAGATCCGAGTGGAACACACCCATCAGCACGTTGGTCGCACCGACCGGATTGGTCAGCGGGCCGAGGATGTTGAAGATCGTGCGCACGCCCATTTCGCGGCGCACCGGCGCGACGACCTTCATCGCCGGGTGGTGCATCGGCGCGAACATGAAGCCGATACCGGTTTCGGTGATCGCGCGCGCGACCTCCTCCGGACGCAGGTCGATGATCGCGCCCAGCGCTTCGACCGCATCGGCACTGCCGGACTTGGAGGAAACACTGCGGTTGCCGTGCTTGGCCACCTTGGCCCCGGCCGCCGATACCACGAACATCGCGCAGGTGGAGATGTTGAAGGTGTGCGAGCCGTCGCCACCGGTACCGACGATGTCCACCAGATGCGTCTTGTCCTCCACCGGCACGGCGAGCGCGAGCTCGCGCATCACGGTGGCCGCGCCGGCGATCTCGCCGATGGTTTCCTTCTTGACCCGCAGTCCGGTCAGGATCGCGGCGGTCATCACCGGCGAGACGTCACCGCGCATGATCTGCCGCATCAGGTCGACCATTTCGTCGAAGAAGATTTCGCGGTGCTCGATGGTGCGCTGCAGGGCTTCCTGGGGGGAGAAGGTCATGCGGGGTCCTTTGTGATGCAGATGCGGCGCGCTCAGCGCTGCAGGAAATTCTTCAGCAGGGCGTGACCATGCTCGGTGAGGATCGACTCGGGGTGGAACTGCACCCCCTCGACCGGGTACTCACGATGGCGCAGGCCCATGATCTCTTCGATCGAGCCGTCTTCGTTCTCGGTCCAGGCGGTCATCTCCAGACACGCGGGCAACGTGGTCTTGTCGACCACCAGCGAGTGGTAGCGCGTGGCCTGGTAGCGGTCCGGCAGGCCGGCGAACACGCCCTTGCCTTCATGGCGGATCGGCGAGGTCTTGCCGTGCATGATGTTGGTGGCGCGGATGACATCACCGCCGTAGACCTGGCCGATGCTCTGGTGGCCCAGGCACACGCCCAGGATCGGCGTGGTCGGGCCGAGCCGGCGGATCAGCTCCAGCGACACGCCCGCTTCGTTGGGCGTGCACGGGCCGGGTGAGATCACGATGCGCTCGGGGGCGAGCGCGGCGATCTCATCGACGCTCAACGCGTCGTTGCGCACCACCTTCACCTCGGCGCCCAGCGTCTGCAGGTACTGCACGAGGTTGTAGGTGAAGCTGTCGTAGTTGTCGAGCATCAACAACATGGTCAGGGTCCGTCTTGAATGGGGAAGTGGCGTGCACGCAACCGTGCACGGGTCAGGCAGTTCGGCCGCGCGCCGTTACAGGCCCTTGGCCGCCTGCGCAACGGCGCGGAACAGCGCGCGGCCCTTGTTCATCGTCTCGTCCCATTCCTTGCCCGGGTCCGAGTCGTAGACGATGCCGGCACCGGCCTGCACGTGCAGGCGGCCGTCCTTGATCACCGCGGTGCGGATCGCGATCGCGGTATCAGCATCACCATGCCAGCCGATGTAGCCGATGCTGCCGGCGTAGACGTTGCGCTTGATCGGTTCCAGCTCGCGGATCACTTCCAGCGCGCGGATCTTCGGCGCCCCGCTGACGGTGCCGGCCGGGAACGTCGCGCGCAGCACGTCGGCGTAGCTCAGGCCCGGCTGCAGCTGCCCGGTGACTTCGCTGACGATGTGCATGACGTGGCTGTAGCGTTCAATCACAAACTGCTCGCCCACCTCTACCGTACCGGCCTTGGACACGCGACCCGCATCGTTGCGGCCGAGATCGATCAGCATCAGGTGCTCGGCGCGTTCCTTGGGATCGGCCAGCAGTTCGACTTCCAGCGCGTTGTCTTCTTCGGCCGTCGCGCCACGCGGGCGGGTGCCGGCGATCGGACGCACGGTGACTTCCCCGTCCTGCAAACGCACCAGGATTTCCGGCGAGGAGCCGACCACCTGCACGTCGCCCGTGTCGAGGAAATACATGTACGGCGAGGGATTGAGCGCACGCAGCGCGCGGTACACATCCACCGGGCGCGCCTTGAACGGCACGCTCAGGCGCTGGCTCAGCACCACCTGGAAGATGTCACCGGCGCGGATGTACTCCTTGGATTTATCCACCGCGGCGATGAAGCCTTCGCGGGTGAAGCCGGAGACGAAATCGTTCTCGTCCAGCACATCGCGGGTGATCGGCGCGGGGTAGCCGGCACCGGGCGCACGCAGCTTGGCGACCAGCGCATCCAGCCGCGCCTGGGCGTCCTCCCATGCACCGGGCTGACCGGGGTCGGCATGCACGATCAGGTACAGGCGGCCCTTGAGGTTGTCGAACACCGCCAGCTCTTCGGAATGCAGCAGCAGGATGTCCGGCGTGCCCAGCTCATCGCGGCCACGCGGCGGTGCCAGGCGCGGTTCGATGTAGCC
The DNA here is from genome assembly GCF_052232875.1 of Stenotrophomonas sp. PUT21. Classification (NCBI taxonomy): domain Bacteria; kingdom Pseudomonadati; phylum Pseudomonadota; class Gammaproteobacteria; order Lysobacterales; family Lysobacteraceae; genus Stenotrophomonas; species Stenotrophomonas sp. PUT21. The sequence continues at coordinate 3,625,007 of NZ_CP197645.1, forward strand.
GATGCACTCGAAACCGAACCAGCCGACCAGGCCCCCGGTGAAGCCGGGCAGACCGGCCAGTTTGGGCACGGAGTGGGCGCCACGCAGCGCCTCGACCTCGGTGAACGGGTCGGCGACCTCGCGGGTTTCCACCACGGTGCCGGACTCGCTGATGGTCAGCGTATGGCCGTGGAAGGCATACACCCGGCGGGCCGGCAGGCCGATGATGGAATAGCGCCCGAAGCGTTCGCCGCCCTCGACCGATTCAAACAGATAGGTATGCGGGCCGTCGGCGAGCTTCAGATACACCGAAAGCGGCGTGTCCAGGTCGGACAGCACTTCACGGACGACGGGGATGCGGGTGTGGCCTTCAGCGGCCTGCTGCTGGAACTGCTCGAGCGTGATCAAGACGACTTTCCTTCCGGGAAACGGCGGTGGCGGGACGGACGACGGCAACAGGCCACCATCGCCACCAACGGCGAGCGGAAGAAAGGGTATGCGGGGTCGTCAGAATGGACACCCGGCGACTGTACCGCATTGACGGCACCGGATGGAACCCGGCGCCGCCCCGCGCATCAGCCACGCGATAGCAGCGGGCTGTCCAGCGCCACATGCAGGTTGACCCGCCCCGGCACGCAGTCGATGCGGAAGTGCCGGGCCTGGACCGGTTCGCCATCCAGGTTGAGCGTCAGCGGCAGCTCGGCCTCGATCTCCACCCACGGCGCCTGCACACGTTCGGCCACCTGCTCCAGCGCGCCGCGCTTGCCGCCCTTGACCAGCGCGGCAAAGGTGGAGGCGACCTCCCCGCTCAGTTCGGGAATCACCGTGACATCCAGCAGGCCATCGTCGATCAGGGCCTCCGGGCACAGCACCTGCCCGCCACCGGCCTGGCGGCCGTTGCCCACACCCAGCGCGATGAAACCACCGGCCCACTCGAACCCCGGCGCCCGCACTCGCGCCTGGATCGGATCGATCCGCCCCAGCCGCGACACCCCGGTGACCAGGTAGGCCAGCCCACCGAGCACTTTTTTCAGCCCTTCATCGGTCTCCACCGTGACCTCGGTGCCGAAGCCGCCACTGGCCACGTTCGCGCACCACCACACCTTGCCGTCGGCATCGATGCGCAGCAGGTCGACCGGGCGCGCCGGCGCGTGCCTGATCAGCTCCAGCGCCGCCAGCGGTGCATCGGGAATCTCCGCCGCCGTGGCGAAGTCGTTGGCCGTGCCCAGCGGCAGCAGCCCCAGCGACGGCAGCGCGTCGGCCGGCTCCTCGCGGTGGGCCAGGGTTTCGGCCACCTCACTGAGGGTGCCATCGCCGCCGGCCGCGATGATCGTATCGACCCCATGCGCGATCGCCTCGGCCACATAGCGCTCGGCATCGCCCGATTCCCAGGTCACCCGCACCTCCAGCTGCACCCCGCGCTCACGCAGCGTCGCCACCGCCTCGCGCACATCCTCATTGCCGGTGGCCTTGCCGTTGAGGATCAAACGCCAATGGGGACGGCTCATGCGGTACTTCCTGGGAGTGGGGAAGCGAAGGCTAGCAGCGCGTGGCATGGCCGCCGGTGAACGTCATCAAAGCGTCACCGACGGTCCGGAGAATGAAAGGCCATAGCAAGGAAGATGGATGGAGGCAGGATCAGCCTCCCGCTATTCCCAGGGCCGTACCAGCAATGGTGCGGTCTTTTTTTGACCCGCCAGCAGCGCAGCCGACCAACGGTCGGCTCTACCGTGTTGGGTTGGCTGCGGCAGCCGACCAACGGTCGGCGCTACGGGTGCTCAGCCTTCGGCGAAGGTCCGCAACACCTCACCTTCCATCCGGTACACCGTCCACTCGCTCTGCGGCTTCGCCCCTGCGGCCTCGTAGAACTGGATCGCCGGTGCATTCCAGTCCAGCACCGACCACTCGAACCGCCCGCAGTTTTCCGCCACCGCGATGCGTGCGATGTGCTGCAGCAGCGCCTTGCCCGCACCGCTGCCGCGGCGCTCCGGACTCACGTACAGATCTTCCAGATAGATCCCGTTGCGGCCCAGCCACGTGGAGTAATTGTAGAAATACACCGCATATCCGATCGCGACGCCGTCGGCTTCGCAGATCAGCGCGTGCGCCTTCGCCGCCGGCCCGAACAGGCTCGCGCGGATGCCCGCTTCGTCGGTCTGCACCGACGACTCGGCCTTTTCGTAGAGGGCCAGCTCACGGATGAAGCGCAGGATCAACCCCGCATCCTCGGCGGTGGCCACACGGATGGTCACGGCAGCCACCGCTCCCATGGCTCAGCCCCGCGCCGCGGCGACGTTGCCGCGCATCTGCGCGATGATGTCCTGGTAGCTGGTCTTCGCATTAAAGATCGCCGAGCCGGCCACGAACGTATCCGCACCGGCCGCCGCGATGGCCCCGATGTTGTCGGCCTTCACGCCACCGTCGATCTCCAGGCGGATGTCCTTGCCGCTGGCATCGATCTTCTGGCGGATCGCGCGGACCTTGTCCAGCGCCGAGGGAATGAAGGCCTGACCGCCGAAGCCCGGGTTGACCGACATCACCAGCACCAGGTCCAGGTCATCAAGCACCCAGTCCAGGATGTCCACCGGCGTGGCGGGATTGAGCACCACGCCCGGCTTGCAGCCCAGCGAACGGATCAGCTGGATGGTGCGGTGCACGTGGCGGCTCGCCTCCGGATGGAAGCTGATGTAGGTCGCGCCGGCCTCGGCGAAATCCGGAATGATGCGGTCCACCGGCTCCACCATCAGATGCACATCGATCGGTGCGGTCACGCCGTGCTTGCGCAGCGCCTGGCAGACCAGCGGGCCGATCGTCAGATTCGGCACGTAATGGTTGTCCATCACATCGAAATGCACCCAGTCGGCGCCGGCCGCGAGCACGGTGTCCACTTCCTCACCCAGGCGGGCGAAATCGGCGGACAGGATGGAGGGAGCAATGATGCAGTTGGACATGGCCGGGACCTTCAGGAGGTTGAAAGGGGGCGCCGCGCGGAATCAGCGCTTGCGCAGGGTCTTGATGCGGTCGTAGGCGGCATTGAGCTGGCGCGACTTGCGCTCGGCCTGCTGGCGCAGCTCCGGGGCGGCGCCGACCACCTTGTCCGGGTGGTACTGGGACATCAGCCGGCGGTAGGCCAGGTCGATCTCGGCATCGGTCGCCTCGGAGGTCAGCCCCAGCTCGCGGTAGGGGTTCTCCCTGTTCAGCCGGAACCAGTCGGCATCGAAGGCATGCCCCAGCAGCAGCCCGAACGCGGCCCCGAACAGCGGATTGGGCCTGAACAGCAGGGCGCCAGCGATGAATCCGAGCAGTTTTCCGTACCAGCGCATGGTGGTCTGGGCAGCCGAGGCGACAAAGGATCCTCATTTTACGTCACAGCGGGCCCAACCCGCTTTACACTAGGCCGCCCGCTGTCTGTGCGGGCCCTCCGGGTCCCCTGGACAGCTGTCATGACGAAGCCTCAGGAGTGCCCGTGCCGACCACGTTGTTGCAATCCGATCTCCCCGGCCTGCCCTTGCGCCATCGCGGCAAGGTGCGTGATGTTTTCGACATTCCGCGCGACCGGCTCCCCGCCGGCACTCCGCCGGGGGACTACCTGCTGATGGTCGCGACCGACCGTCTGTCAGCCTTCGACGTGGTGCTGCCCGACCCGATCCCCGGCAAGGGCGAAATGCTCTGCCAGGTCTCGAACTTCTGGTTCGCCAAGACCGCGCACCTGATGCCCAACCACCTGACCGGCATCGATGTCGCCAGCGTGCTGCCCGAGGGTGTCGATCCGGCCCTGTACGCCAAACGCGCGGTGGTCACCCGCAAGCTCAAGCCGGTCCCGGTGGAGGCGATCGCCCGGGGCTACCTGATCGGCAGCGGCTGGAAGGACTACCAGCGCACCGGCAAGATCAGCGGCATCGAGCTGCCCGATGGACTGCGCCAGGCCGAACAGCTGCCCGAACCGATCTTCACCCCCTCGACCAAGGCCGCCGTCGGCGACCATGACGAGAACATCGATTTCGATGCGATGGTGAAGGCGGTCGGTGCGGACCTGGCCGAGCGCGTGCGCGATGCCACGCTGCGCATCTACGCCTTCGCCGCCGACTATGCGCGCGAGCGCGGCATCCTCCTGGCCGATACCAAGTTCGAGTTCGGTACCGATGCCGATGGCCGTCTGTACATCATGGACGAGATGCTGACCCCGGATTCCTCGCGCTACTGGCCGGCCGACGAGTACGAGGTGGGCACCAGCCCGCCGAGCTACGACAAGCAGTTCGTCCGCGATTACCTGGAGACGCTGGACTGGGGCAAGACTGCCCCGGGCCCGAGCATCCCGGCCGAGATCATCGAGCGCACCCGCGCCAAGTATGCCGAGGCGCTGCAGCGCCTGGCCGGCATCTCGGTCGACTGATTCGCCTGCGCCCCCGGCCGTGATGGCCGGGGGTCCCGGCCGTAGCGTCGACCGTTGGTCGACTGCCGCGGACGTTGGTGGCCTATCGCGTGCAGCACGAGGGGTAGCGTCTGGGTGAGAGCAAGCCGACCAACGGTCGGCTCTATCCGCCCGGGGCGGTATGCTCTGCGGATCCTGGGAGGGAACATGGCCACCACCACCGTCGCACGCCCGATCGACCGCTACTTCGCCAGCTATTCCGATGACCACCGCAATGTGCTCAACCAGCGCATCCATGTCGTGGCGGTCCCGGCGATCGCGTGGTCGGTGATCGCCCTGCTGTGGTGCCTGCCGCCGCTGATCACCTGGTTCCAGAACGGGATCTGGGCCGGCCTGGCGATGTTCGCCGCCTGGTGCTTCTACAACCGTCTTTCGCGCACGCTGGGTTACGGCATGCTGGCGTTCTTTTTCGTCATCGGCTGCGTGTGCCGCCTGCTGGAAGCCGAGATCGGGCTGGTGAACCTGTTCTGGCTGGCGTTGGGCGTGTTCGCCGTGGCCTGGGTCGCGCAGTTCATCGGCCACAAGCATGAAGGCCGCAAACCGAGCTTCCTGACCGATCTGGTCTATCTGCTGATCGGCCCGCTGTGGGTCCTGGCCAAGGTCTACCGCCGGATGGACTGGCGCTACTGACCAGTTTTTCCTGAACGAGCCGACGCGCTCACCGGCACTCCACGCCGCACCGTCCAGCATCGTCCCCAGTGGCCTTTCGAGCGACGGTCACCGTTCATCTTCGTGCACACCCGGGGGGTCCCGCAGCCCCTGCGATGTCTGGTTCCGGACCCGTTTCGAGCGGCGTCGGGAGGCCACAGTCGGCAAAGTCGAGGGCGGGCCTCCATACGGCCTTCGACAGACCCGAATGGGGCGTCGCGCTGCCCGGAAAAAATGAATCAGCGCACGTTACATGCAATTGAGGGCGTATTCGGGTGTATCGGCAGCAATTGCCTGCCTGTTAGACTGAACGACCTGCTCGTGAATCCCGCATTCCCTGCATGAATCCTAGTCTGCTCCTGCTGCTCGCCCTGCCCTTCCTGATGGCAGTGGCCGTCGCTTCATTCCGCCGCACCTCCCGCTCCACGGCCGCCTGGGTAGCCGCGGCCGCTCCGCTGGGGGGACTGGCGCTGTTGGCGACGATGACCCCGGCGATCATGGACGGCGGCATTGTCCGCAGCTACGGGGAGTGGATTCCGCAGATCGGCCTGGCCTTCTCGCTGCGCCTGGACGGCCTGGCCTGGATGTTCGCCGGCATGGTGCTGGCCATCGGTGCGCTGGTGGTGATGTACGCGCACTACTACCTCAGTGCCCGCGACAGCGCCCACCGCTTCTACTGCTACCTGCTGCTGTTCATGGGCGCCATGCTGGGCATGGTGCTGTCGGGCAACCTGTTGCTGTTGATGGTGTTCTGGGAGATGACCAGCATCAGCTCGTTCCTGCTGATCGGCTTCTGGTCACACCGCCAGGACGCCCGCGAGGGCGCCCGGATGGCGCTGGTGGTCACCGGCGGCGGCGGCCTGGCCCTGCTCGGCGGTGTGCTGCTGATCGGCCGCATCGTGGGCAGCTTCGAGCTGGATGCCGTGCTCGCCGCCGGCGATCTGATCCGCGCCAGTGCGCTGTACCCGTATGCGCTGTTCCTGGTCCTGGCCGGCATCTTCACCAAGAGCGCCCAGTTCCCGTTCCACTTCTGGCTGCCGCACGCGATGGCCGCGCCGACGCCCGTCTCGGCCTACCTGCACTCGGCCACCATGGTCAAAGCCGGCGTGTTCCTGCTGGCGCGGCTGCACCCGGCGCTGGCCGGTACCGACCTGTTCTTCTATACGGTCAGCGGCATCGGGGCGATCACCCTGCTGATCGGTGCCTGGAACGCGATTTTCCAGCATGACCTCAAAGGCCTGCTGGCCTATTCGACGATCTCCCATCTCGGCCTGATCACCATGCTGTTCGGCCTGTCCACGCCGATGGCGGTGGTGGCCGGTGTGTTCCACATCCTCAACCACGCCACCTTCAAGGCCTCGCTGTTCATGGCCGCCGGCATCATCGACCACGAGACCGGCACCCGTGACATGCGCAAGCTGGGCGGCCTGCGGCGGTTGATGCCGATCACCAGCGCGCTGGCGATCATCGCCTCGCTGGCGATGGCCGGCATTCCGCTGCTCAACGGCTTCCTGTCCAAGGAAATGCTGTTCGCCGAGGCGCTGACGGCCGGCGGCCCGGAGACCATGCGCGTGGTGATGTCGATCGCCGCCCTGCTGGCCGGTGTGTTCGGCGTGGCCTACAGCCTGCGCTTCGTGCACGACACCTTCTTCGGCAAGGGGCCGCACGACCTGGATCGCGTCCCGCATGAGCCGCCGCGCTTCATGAAGGTGCCGGTCGAGATCCTGGTGGTGGTCTGCGTCGCCGTCGGCGTCGCCCCGGCGATCACCATCGCGCCGGTGCTGCACGCCGCGGCTTCCTCGATCCTGGGCGCGGCGATGCCGGCCTACAGCCTGTCGGTCTGGCACGGTTTCAACACCCCGCTGATGATGAGCATCGCCGGCGTGATCGGTGGCATCGCGCTGTACTTCGGGCTGCGCCGCCTGATCGACCTGCATGCGGTGGTCAGCCGCAGCATCGGCCGCAACCTGTTCCACAAGCAACTGGACCTGGTGTTCGGCTTCGCCCACCGGCTCACCCAAGGCCTGGCCAACGGCAGCCTGCAGCGCATGCTGATGGCGCTGGTGGTGGTGGCGATCATCGTCGCCGCGGCACCGTTCGTGGCCAATCCGGCCTCGCCGAACTGGCCCTCGCCGCAGCCGATCCCCCTGTTGGGCTGGGCCCTGTGGCTGGTGATGATGGCCTGCGCGCTGGGCGCACTGTTCGTGTACCGGCAGCGCCTGCTGGCGGTGCTGGTGGTCGGTGGCGTGGGCCTGATGGTGTCGCTGACCTTCGTGTTCCTGTCCGCGCCGGATCTGGCCCTGACCCAGCTGCTGGTGGAGATGGTCACCCTGGTGCTAATGCTGCTGGGCATGAACTACCTGCCGATCCAGTCGCCACCGGAGAAGTCGGTCTGGCGCAAGCGGCGCGATGCGGTGATCGCGATCGTCGCCGGTGGCGGCCTGGCCGCGATGGCCTACACCGCCATGACGTTGCCGCCCAACACCATGGCCGGCGAGCTGCTGGCGCGTGCGCTGCCCGAGGCCTATGGCCAGAACGTGGTCAACGTGATCCTGGTCGACTTCCGCGGCTTCGATACCTTCGGTGAGATCACCGTGTTCGGCATTGCCGCGCTGGTGGTGCACGCCATGCTGCGCCGCTCGCGGATGGCGCCGGAACAGATCATGCCGGGCCCGCCGATCAAGCTGCCGGTGCCGGCCGATCTGGCCCAGATCATGTTCCCGCTGACCCTGACCGTCTCGATCTTCCTGTTCCTGCGCGGCCACAACGCACCCGGCGGCGGTTTCATCGCCGGCCTGGTGCTGGCCGTGCCGCTGCTGATCCAGTACGTGATCCAGGGCACCACGTCGGTGGAATCGCGCTTCGGCTTCGATTACATCCGCTGCATCGGTGCCGGTCTGCTGATCGCCATCCTCAGTGGCTGCGCTTCGATGCTGTTCGGGGTGCCGTTCCTGACCAGCGGCCATCTGGACCTGCATATTCCGTTGATCGGCGAGGTTCCGCTGGCCAGTGCGATCGGCTTCGATACCGGTGTGTACCTGGTGGTCTTCGGCGGGGTCATGCTGATGCTCTCGATGATGGGCACGATCAAGCCCTCGCGCACCCGCAATGCCCGCAAAGGCGAGATCGATCCCAACCGCCGTTCGGCAAAAACCGGGGAGATGCACTGATGGAACTGGCTCTGGCAAGCGCCATCGGCGTACTGAGCGCGATCGGCATCTACCTGCTGCTGCGCGCGCGCAGCTTCGATGTGATCCTCGGCATGACCTTCCTGTCGTATGCGACCAACCTGCTGATCTTCGCCGGCGGCCGGCTGGTGCAGGGCAAGGCGCCGGTGCTGCGTGAGGGCATCGACAGCGACCTGGGCAACTACACCGATCCGCTGCCGCAGGCACTGGTGCTGACCGCGATCGTGATCGCCTTCGCGATGACCGCCGTGAGCATCGTGCTGGCCATGCGCAGCCGCAGCGACAACCACAGCGACCACGTGGACGCACACGAAGAAGAAGAACTTCCCGCCGATACCGCGCCGGGCCGGGAGGGCGGCGCATGAACCATGCGGTGATCCTGCCCATCCTGATTCCGCTGTTCGGCGCGGCCTGTTCGCTGTTCGTCGAACACCGCCGCTACGGGCCGAAGGTGCAGCGCACCGTGGCGTGGACCACGCTGACCGCACTGGCGGCAGCGGTCGCGCTGCTGTTCGCGCAGACTGCCGACGGCAGCATCGCGGTGTACCTGCTGGGCGACTGGCCCTCGCGCCTGGGCATCGCGCTGGTGGCCGACCGCCTCTCGGCCTGGATGCTGGTGACCACGCTGCTGCTGGCCATCCCCTGCCTGCTGCATGCCTGTTCGGGCTGGGACCGGCGCGCGCCGCATTTCCATGCGTTGTTCCAGTTCCAGCTGGTCGGCCTCAACGGCGCGTTCCTGACCGGCGATATCTTCAATCTGTTCGTGTTCTTCGAGGTGATGCTGATCGCCTCCTATGGCCTGCTGCTCAGCGGCGGGCGCGGCCTGCGCATGCGCATCGGCCTGCACTATGTGGTGTTCAACGTCACCGCCTCGACCCTGTTCCTGATTGCGCTCGGCCTGCTGTACGCCTCGCTGGGCTCGCTCAACATGGCCGAGCTGTCCCAGCGCATCGCCGAAGTACCGGCCTCGCACCTGACCCTGGTCAAGGCGACCATGGGGCTGTTGCTGCTGGTGTTCTGCAGCAAGGCCGCGCTGATGCCGCTGTACCTGTGGCTGCCCGAAGCCTACGCCCGTGCGCCGGCCGCCGTGGCCGCCCTGTTCGCGATCATGACCAAGGTCGGCCTGTACGCGGTGCTGCGGGTCAGCACGCTGTGGTTCGGCGAGGGTGCCGGCCCGATGGCTGGCTACGGCAGCGAATGGCTGCTCTGGGCCGGTGTAGCCACGCTGGTGCTGGGTGGCCTGGGTGTCCTGGCCGCCGCCCGCCTGCGCGTGCTGATTTCCTACCTGGTGGTGGTCTCGGCAGCGACGCTGTTCATCGCCTTCTCGGTGCGCACCCCCGAAGTGCTTTCCGCTGGCCTGTACTACCTGCCGCACAGCACCTTCGTGGCCGCCGCACTGTTCCTCATCGCCGATCTGATCCGCCGCCGCCGTGGCGGTGCCAGCGATCGCAAGGAGGTCATCGCGCCGATGCCGGGCAAGGAAACGCCGGCGGTGCTGTTCCTGATCGGTGCGGTCTCGGTGGCGGGCCTGCCGCCACTGTCCGGCTTCCTGGCCAAGGCGGCACTGCTGGCCGGCATGCCGGCGCAGTACACCTGGGCGGTCTGGGCCGCCGTGCTGGGCAGCAGCCTGATGGTGATCGTCGGCCTGACCCGCGGCGGTATCCGCCTGTTCTGGCGGGTGCCGGTGGTCGAAGAAGGCGCCCCCAAACCGCGCAAGGCGCCCACGCGCACCGTGGAGCTGTTCGCCGCGGCGCTGCTGCTCAGCTACGGCATCGCGATGAGCGTGTTCGCCGGCCCGCTGATGCAGCACACCGATGCGATGGCCACCCAGCTGCTGCAGCCGCAGGACTACGTGGGTGAACTGCGCGCCACCACGCCGGAGATCCGCCAGCCATGACGCGCAAGCCTTCCCTGTACAAACGCGTGCTGCCCTCGCCCTCGCTGAGCGTGATGGTGGTGGTGTTCTGGCTGTTGATGTCCGACAGCTTCACCGTCGGCCAGATCGTGCTCGGCATGATCCTGGGCGTGGTGGTGCCGCTGTTCGCGGCGCGGCTGGACCGCGAGTTCGCCCGCATCGGCTCGCTCCGCCCGCTGCCCAAGCTGCTGTTCGTCACCCTGTGGGACATCCTGATCTCCAACATCCGGGTCGCGATCCAGGTGCTGGGACCGGAGCGCCGCATCCATCCCGGCTTCATCTGGCTGCCGCTGGATATCGCCAACATCCACGGCATCGCCGCGCTGACCAGCATGATCACGCTGACCCCGGGCACGGTGTCGGCCGCGTTGTCCGATGACCGCAGGTATCTGCTGGTGCATGTGCTGCACCTGGATGACCCGGACGCGCTGATCCGGCAGATCAAATCCCGCTACGAAGCCCCGCTGATGGAGATTTTCCCATGACCGGATACATGTTCATCCAGACCACGATGGTGGTGTGCATGCACGTGGTCGGCCTGGCCATGCTGCTGGCCACCTGGCGCCTGCTGCGCGGCCCGACCGTGCCCGACCGCATCCTCGCCCTGGACACCCTGTCGGTGACGGCGATCGCCGAGCTGATGCTGTTCGGCATGTACCTCAACTCGGCGGTGTATTTCGAAGCCGCACTGATCATCGCCATGCTGGGCTTCGGCAGCACGGTGGTGCTGAGCAAGTTCGTGCTGCGCCGGGACATCGTCGAATGATCACCTTCATCCAGATCGTGCTGTCGATCCTGCTGCTGTTCGGCTGCTTCTTCATCCTGGTCGGCGCGCTCGGCCTGGTGAAGCTGTCCACGTTCTTCAAGCGCCTGCATGCACCCACCAAGGCCAGCACCTTGGGCGTGGGCTGCGTGCTGGTCGGCTCGGTCTGCTATCACATCTTCCTCGGCGAGGACCCGCAGCCGCGCGAACTGCTGATCACGGTATTCCTGTTCATCACCGCACCGATCAGCGCGCACATGATGGCCAAGGCCGCGTTGTCGCTGCTGATGGAAACCCGACCGGACCTGCCGGGCCACAAGACCGCCAAGGAAGAACAGTTGCCGCCGCCGGAACCGCGCCGTGCGGACGAGGCCGATGAGGCGAAGGCCCCCGTTTCCCGGGACAGCCAGTAGCGCCGACCCTTGGTCGGCCGCCTGCATCGTACCGGAGGGCAGCCGACCCACGGTCGGCGCTGCGTCCTGCGACGGTCAGCCGCCCCAGATCAACGCCAGCTCCAGCGCGGCCCAACCGACGAACGCCACCACCAGCACCGCGCCTTCGCGCCGGCTGATGGTCAGGTCACCGCGCAGCATCGGGTAGAGCACGAGCACGAAGGCGATCGCCGCCGGCAGCTCCAGTTTGACGAACGATTCGGGCAGCGCCAGCGGGCGCAGCGCGGCCATGCCGCCGACCACCACCAGCAGGTTGAACAGGCTCGAGCCGATCACGTGGCCCAGCACCATGTCGCCCTGCCCACGGCGTGCCGCCGCGATCGCCGCAGCCACTTCGGGCAAGGCCGTGCCGATCGCCACCGGCAGCAGGCCGACCAGCAACGGTGACCACCCCAGCCCGGCGCCAAACACCGGCGCGGCCTGCACGATCCAGCGCGCGCCGACATACAGGCACACCGCCGCGAACAGCAGCCGCAGGAGGTTGAGGAACAGCCCTGTGCGGGTCATCGCGTAGCCGGCGATGCCCTCGCGCACCGGCTCGGATTCCAGCCGCGCGCGGCGCAGCAGGAACACCAGCAGGCCGACGAAGGCGAGCAGCAGCACGGCCCCTTCCCAGCGTGCGATCACGCCATCCAGACCGAACAGGATCAGCAATGCGCTGGCGCCCGCCAGGCACACCAGCAGCGGCGAGAGCAGCCGCGCACGCACCAGCAGCGGCGCGGCCAGCGCCGCCAGGCCCAGGGTCAGGCCGACATTGACGATGTTGCTGCCCACCGCGTTGCCCAGGGCGAGTTCTTCAGCACCGACCACGAAGGCGCGGGCATTGACCACCAGTTCCGGCAGCGAGGTGCCGAAGGCCACCAGCAGCAGCCCGGCCACGAACGGTGAGGCGCCCAAGCGCTGGGCCAGGCCCGATGCGGCCCGGACGATGGAATCACCGCCCAGTGCCAGCAGCACCAGGCCCAGCACGAACCAAACAGTGGCAGCGATCATCTGGTGCTCCCCGGAGACAGATCTGGGCCGATTCTAGGGCCAGCCCGGCCCGAACAGTGAAGGCCCGCCCCGTCGATGCGACCGGGGCGGTACCGGTGGCTCAGGAACAGCCTTCCACGTAGTCCACCTGCGGGGTCTTGCCGACGCGCCAGGCGGTCACGTTGCCATCGCCATTGATCTCGAAGTTGACCAGCGCGCCGCCCTCAGTGGCCGGGCGCACGCGCAGGTTGTGGCCCTGCGGATCGTACTTGTGCGGGGTCAGGTCGCCGCGGTCCGGGTACAGCGTCTGCAGCTGGCCCAGCGACATGCCGACCTTGCCGCCGCCGGGGGCGACGATGCGGTCGTTGCGCACGTCGTAGCGCACCAGTCGCTTGCCTTCGATCATGAAGATCACGTCCTCGGCCTGCGCGCCTTCGGGCCGCAGCGCATGGCAGTAGTCGTCAGCGACGTCCCCCTGCAGCGGTTCCTTCCAGGCCGCCCTGACCTCCTCCAGCGTGCTGCCCAGCGCCACCGGGCCGTAGCCATCCAGGCGTGCCGGCCCCTGCGTATCCGTGCCTGGCGCGGCCGTGCCAGGCGCTGCCGGCGCGGTGTCCGCCGCCGGTGCCGGCACGGCCGCCTCGGCATCGCCCGACGGGGTTTCCGGCGTGCGCTCGCACGCGGCCAAGGCCAGCGCCATACCCAGTGCGATCATGCTTCCCAGCTGTTTCATGCCTGCATCCTCCCGGTGAATGGGCGCAGCCTAGCGCGAACGCTGTGTGGGCGGGATGCAGGCTGTCGCTGTCATCCGCGTTTCACCTGCCGCGTTCAGGCTCGGCCTGCACCGCATCGACCCCGCCCCCATGCAACCGCAGAAGACCGATCTCGCCCGCACCGCGCTGCAGGCCCACCGTGCCCCGCTGGACATGCGCCAGCGCCGGCTGTTGATCCTGTGCGACGGCCAGCGTGACCTGGTCCAGCTGGGCCAGCTGGTGGGCCCGGAAACCCCGGCGATGGTGATCCAGCTGATCCAGAGCGGGTATCTGGTATCAAGTGCGGTCGCGGAGGCGGCCGTTGTCGCGCCTGCCACACTCGTGCCCGGCGTGATGCCCACCGTGGCGACGGTGCCCGCGCCGGTGACCGAACGCCGCCGCTCGCTGGTCGCCGCCCGGATCTATCTGCTGGATATCCTGGAACTGCAGCGCCATCCGCGCGCGGCAGCGCTGTTCCACACCCTGCAGCAGGCGCGCAGCGACGACGCGGTCATGGCGGCGCTGCACGCCGCGCTGGAGGCTCTGCCGGACCTGACCTCCACCGGCTATGCCGAACGGGTGCGGCAGCGGTTGCTGGAGGTGTTGCCGAAGGAACATGCCGACCGCGTCCAGATCGCGGCGGTTTGAGGCTGCTTACCCCGAGAAATTCGCCTTCAGGCCCTGCCAGCACTGCTGGTACCCACGCTGGCGGTGCACCGCGTCCATCGCCTGGGCGGTGGGGCGGATCACGCCGCGGGTTTCGAACATGAAGGCCATGGTGTCCTTGATCACGTCCGGCTTGCTCAGGTCGGCAGCGGAGGCTTTCTCGAAGGTCGCCGCGTCCGGGCCGTGGCCGCTCATGCAGTTGTGCAGCGAGGCGCCGCCGGGCACGAAGCCTTCGGCCTTCGCGTCGTAGGCACCGTGGATCAGGCCCATGAACTCGCTGGCGATGTTGCGGTGGAACCACGGCGGGCGGAACGTGTTCTGCGCGACCAGCCAGCGCGGCGGGAAGATCGCGAAATCCATGTTGCTGGTCCCCGGCGTGTCGCTGGGCGAATGCAGCACGAGGAAGATCGAGGGATCGGGATGGTCGTGGCTGATCGAGCCGATCGTGTTGAAGCGGCGCAGATCGTAGCGGTACGGCGCATAGTTGCCGTGCCAGGCGACCACGTCCAGCGGGGAATGGTCGATATCCGCACGCCACAGTTGACCATCGAACTTGGCGATCAGTTCGAACGCGCCATCGACGTTCTCGAACGCGGCATGCGGGGTTTCGAAGTCGCGCGGATTGGCCAGGCCGTTGGAGCCGATCGGGCCCAGGTCCGGCAGCTTGAGCAGCGCGCCGAAGTTCTCGCAGACGTAGCCGCGTGCGTCGCCATCGGGCAGTTCGACACGGAAACGTACGCCGCGTGGAATCACCGCGATCTGCTGCGGTTCGATCTCGATCACGCCCATTTCAGTGAGCAGGCGCAGGCGGCCGAGCTGCGGGACGATCAGCAGCTCGCCATCGGCGTTGTAGAAATAGCGGCCCTGCATGTCGCGGTTGGCGGCATACAGGTGGATGCCCACGCCATGGTGGGCGTCGGGCGAGCCGTTGCCCCCCATCGTGTACATCCCCTCGATGAAATCGGTGGGCGTGGTTGGCAGCGGCAACGGATCCCAGCGCAGCTGGTTGGGTGAGACCGCCCCTTGGGCGACGTCACCGCGCAGGTGTGGCTGGGCAAAGGGAGTGAATTCGCCGTGGGTCACCGCCGGGCGGATGCGGTACACCCAGCTGCGGCGGTTGCTGCCGCGCGGCGCAGTGAATGCGGTGCCGGAAAGCTGCTCGGCATACAGGCCATGGGCGACCCGCTGCGGCGAGTTCTGCCCCACCGGCAGCGCACCGGGCACCGCCTCGGTGGCGAACTCGTTGCCGAAACCGGTCTGATAGCCGCGCGATGACATCGGGTTGTTCATGGTCCTGCTCCGCCGGAGGCGTGGATGGCAAGGGAATACAGCCGATGGCACCCGCGCGGACGCGGAGGCCATCGTTGCAGCGTAACGCGGGCGGCTGCCGGTGCGTTACAGCGCGCGTCTTACAGCACGCCGCGCTTCATCTGGTCGCGTTCGATGCTTTCAAACAGCGCGGTGAAGTTGCCTTCGCCGAAACCTTCGTTGCCCTTGCGCTGGATGATCTCGAAGAAGATCGGGCCGATGCAGTTGGTGGTGAAGATCTGCAGCAGCTTGCGCTGCTTGGTCTCCGGGTCGGCATCGATCAGGATCTTGTTCTTCGCCAGGCGGGCCACGTCTTCACCGTGGTTGGGCACGCGCATGTCGATCACGTCGAAATACGTGTCCGGCGTATCCAGGAACTCCACGCCCTGGGCGCGCATCGCTTCCACGGTGTCGTAGATGTTCTCGGTGAAGCAGGCGATGTGCTGGATGCCCTCGCCCTTGTAGGCGTCGAGGTATTCGTTGATCTGGCTCTTCGGATCGGACGATTCGTTGAGCGGGATGCGCACGATGCCGTCCGGGGCGGTCATCGCCTTGGACACCAGGCCGGTCTTGAGGCCCTTGATGTCGAAGTAGCGGATCTCGCGGAAGTTGAACAGCCGTTCGTAGTAATCCGACCACTGCTGCATGTTGCCGAAATACAGGTTGTGGGTCAGGTGATCGATGAAGGTCAGCCCGAAGCCCTTCGGGCGCTGGTCGACGCCTTCGATCGGCGCGTAATCGGTATCGAACATGCTGCCGTGGGCGCCGTAACGGTCGACCAGGTACAGCATGCAGTCGCCGATGCCCTTGATGATCGGGGCCGCGACGGCGCGGGTCTCGGGCTTGAAGTCGATCGCTTCGGCGCCATTGCCCAGGGCCATCTGGTAGACCTCATCGCCCGGCTTCTTGAAGCGGATGGCGAAACCGCAGGCGCACGGGCCATGCTTCTCGGCGAAGTCCGAGGCGAACGACTCCGGCTCTTCGTTGACCAGGAAATTCACGTCGCCCTGGCGATAGACCGTGATCGCACGCTGCTTGTGGCGCAGCACGGCGGTGAAGCCCATCTTGCGGAAATAGTCGTGCAGTTCCGCGCCACGGCCGGCCGGGGCGGCGAACTCGACGAACTCGAAACCATCGATGCCCATCGGGTTTTCGAAGGTGGTGACCTGCATGCCCGGATCGGGTGCGAAGGACGCGGTGCTCGTTTGGCTGGTCATGCTGTGGCTCCAAAGCAGTCCGCATCGGAAAAAACCAGGTGCGGTAGGAAGGCAGACCCGCGAGAATGCGGAGTCCGGAACGTAGGTTATAGTTTCACATGAAACCACCATCAAGGTGCACCGCAGCATGAGCCCGCCCGATCCCAGCAGTCACAGCATCCGCGCATCGCACGCCCTGCTCGATCTGGAGCAGTTCCTGCCCTACCGGCTGAGCGTTCTGTCCAACCGCGTCAGCGGCAACATCGCCAAGCTGTATGGGGACCGTTATGGCCTGGCGATCCCCGAGTGGCGGGTGATCACGGTTCTGGCGCTGTACCCGGGCTCATCGGCCAGCGAGGTGTCCGATCGCACCGCGATGGACAAGGTCGCGGTCAGCCGCGCCGTAGCCAGACTGCTCGAACGGGGCTTCATCAAGCGTGAAACCCATGGCGACGACCGCCGCCGCTCGGTGCTGGCGCTGTCGGCCGCCGGGTTCGAGGTATACGAGACCATCGCCCCGCTGGTGATCGACATCACCCGCAAGCTGATGTCCGTGCTCAGCGAGGACGAAGAGCAGATGCTGGAAACGCTGATCCTGCGCCTGGCCGGCGAAGGCCTGCAGCGGATGGACGAGTAGCCGACGAGCGTGGGTCGTTGGCGCACGCGCCTCAGCTCAGGTGCTTGCGCCGCGCATGCACCCAGGGCGCGGCCAGCGCGCCGATCGCACCACCGGCGAACCCCAGCGAGGCCGCCACGGCGGCCGCTTCGATCGCCCCCGGCAGGGCCAGCACGGCAACCACCAGCAGCAGCGATGGCAACCCGATGAAGGTGGCCATGAAGTAACGCCAGCGCGGTGACCACGTACCGACCTGGAGCAGGCTGACCGGCATCCAGGCTTCGCCGGAGGCGTCCTGGGCAACCTTTGCCGCCACCTTGCCCAGGTCCGCTTCGACCGGCCCCTTGCCACCCCGCGCGGCGGCCAGCATCGCCGCCACCTCGTCGACCGCCGGGAAGCTGGTCGGCCAGGTCTGCGGAGCATTGACGCCATAGGCGGTCAGCAGCGGCACGCTGATCCACGGCGCCAGCAGCGGGCGCACCTTGCGACGATCCAGCACGCACCAGATCTGGGTCACCCCGTGCGCGGTCACGCTGTACAGCGCCAGCTGCGCCGCCGCCGGGTAAGGCAGCAGGTGCACGCGCGCGGCCATGCTGTCGTAGCCCATCTCACGCAGGAAGCCCGGGCGGGTGCGGCCTTCGTGCGCCCAGGCCAGGCCGAGCGCGCCGACCAGGTAGGCCTCGGCAGGATCCTTGGCGCCGGCGCTGGCGCGATCATCGCTGGCCAGGAAGAACGCCAGCGATCTGGGTTCTTCGACGTCGTGCTGGTCCCAGCGGCCGGCATCACCCAGCACGTGTTTGAGCGGCAGGCGCGCCGGGGCGGTTTCGTCCTTGCTGGCGTTCTGCAGGAACGGCACCACGCTCAGCACGAAGCCCTGCAGGTCCACCCCGCGCAGGCCGCTGCCCTGCCACTCGGCCGGCATCAGGCCGGGCAGTCTGCCCTGGCGTGCCAGCGCGTCCAGCTGCGCCTTCTGCTCGACCAGCTTCTGCACGGCGGCCTTGAGCAGCACGTTGTCGGGCACCGAGACCATCGGCAGGCGGTAGCGGATCGCACCCGGTGCCGGCGTCTCGCCCTCGGCCTCGCCATCGAACGCGTCCGGTGCGGTCTGGTCGTCCAGCAGCACATCGACCGGCGGCAGGCTCACGCCGGCCGGCGCATCGAGGGAAACATCGGTGGTGGTGTCACTGGTGCCCGGCTGCATGCGTCCAATTCCGTCGGTTGCCCGCCACGAACAGCGCGGCATGAGGTCCTTGGGGGTAGCGGCAGAGTGGCGCGGAAATTGAGGGCAAAAAAAAGGCCGCGGAATCCGCGGCCCTGTCGATCACGACGCCTTCGGTGGCGCCCATTGCTTCATGAAGGCGAAGAAGCGGCCACGGTCGTAGCCCTTCTTCTGCCCCTTGTCCGCTTCCAGCTCACCGGTGAACTGCGAGTGCAGCAGTTTGCCATCGGCATCGAGCACGAACAGGTGCGGGTAGCCCTTTACTGCCGGGAACTGGGACAGGAACGCCGCGTTCTCGTTGTCTTCGCTGTAGTTGACCTTCATCCAGACGTAGTTCGCATCGCGGAAGCTGCGGATCTCCGCATCCCCTTCGATGAACCCGTCCATCAGATGGCACCACGGGCACCACTCACCGCCCACATCCAGGATGATCCGCTTGCCGCCGCGCTGGGCCTCGACCTTGGCCGTGGCCAGATCGGCGACCGGGTCGCGTGCGGGATCGAACTGGGCGTTGAGCGCGGCGATCGCGGCGATATCCGCCGCGGCCGGGGTGTTGCCCGAGGCCACCGGTGCGCCGGGATCGGCGACCGGGGCCTTCTGCTCGGACGTATCCAGCGGCTGCGCGGGCGCAGCGGTAGGCGCCAACGACGGCGAACAGGCGGCCAGCAGGCCGGCCACGATCATCGACATTCCCGCCGCTTTCATGCGCATCGCAGACCTCACTTGACGCCGTGCATCAGCTTGTTGATCAGCGGCGCGACCAGGAACAGGACCACGCCGGAACCAATCAACGCCCAGAAGCCGAAGGTGTAGCCCTTCAAGGCCGATTCCACGGTCATGCCGCCTTCGCCGCTGACCACGCCGGCAAAGATGCCGGACATGTTGTTGCCGATGCCGGTGGACAGGAACCAGCCGCCCATGCCGAAGCCGACCAGGCGCACCGGGGCCAGCTTGGTCACCATCGACAGACCGATCGGCGACAGGCACAGCTCACCGATGGACTGGATGACGTAGACCATGAACAGGGTCCAGAACGGGATCTTGCCGTCCACGACCATGCTCGACAGCGCCACCATCAGCAGCGCGAACGCCGCACCGTTGAACAGCAGGCCCAGGCCGAACTTGCGCGGGATCGACGGGTTGGCGCGGCCCAGCTTGATCCAGATCCAGGCAATGATCGGCGCCAGGGTGATGATCGCCACCGAGTTGACCGACTGGAACCAGGCGGTCGGGAATTCCCAGCCGCCGAGGTTGCGGTTGACGATGTTGTCGGCCAGGAAGGTGAACGAGCTGCCGGCCTGTTCGAAGAACATCCAGAACATCACGTTGAAGGTGAAGATGATCAGCATCGCGATCACGCGGTCGCGCTGGACCTTGCCTTCGCGGATGCCTTCGACCAGCAGCAGGATCGCCAGCGCGATGAACATCACGCCCAGGATCCAGGCCAGTGCGGTGGCACCGGTGGAGAGCAGGAAGAAGGCGACCGGGATCGCCACGATCGCACCGATGAACACCATCACGATGCGGCCATAGCCTTCGGCACCGGCCGGCGGGGCGCCGATGCCCTTCAGGCCGGCACGGCCAACGTAGAACCAGGCCAGGCTGATCAGCATGCCGATGCCCGAGGCGATGAAGACCATCTTGTAGGACGGCATCGCCTTGGTACCGAACACGCTCTCGGCCAGGTACTGGGTCAGCACCGGGGCGATCATCGCGCCGATGTTGATGCCCATGTAGAAGATGGTGAAGCCCGAGTCGCGGCGCTCATCCTTCAGGCCGTACAGCTTGCCGACCATGGTCGAGATGTTCGGCTTGAACAGACCGTTGCCGATGATGATCGTGGCCAGGCCCAGCTCGAAGATCTCCTTGTTGGGCATGGCGACCATGAACAGGCCGGCGGCCATGATCACCGCGCCGGTCAGGATCGAACGCTGGTAGCCCAGCACCCGGTCGGCGACGTAGCCACCGAAGATCGCGGCGGCGTAGACCAGCGCCAGGTAGGCGCCGTAGGTCCGGCTGGCCGCGGCCTGGCCGGCCGAATCACCGTCGAAGAACTGCGCGACGATGTACAGCACCAGGGCCCAGCGGATCCCGTAGAACGCGAAGCGTTCCCAGAATTCGGTCATGAACAGCATCCACAACGGGCGCGGATGGCCCAGCGTGGTCTTGAACTCCGGCAACGCCGGATCGGGAACGGATTTCGCGGCGGCGTCTACGCTCATGCGGGATTCCTGGGTTCGGTGGAAGACATGCACGTCCGATGTGCGAAGGCAGCGCGGGAGAATCCCAGACCAACCACGTTCACGTCAAATACACGCTGATGTGTGCCGCTGGCAGCATGGTCGCTGAACTTGCATCTACAACTTCCGGCCAACGCCCGGCAGCGCAGCAACGGCGGGGCCTGCCGCACCGTACGGCGGATGGGGCAGGTAAATATGAATAGGCTTATTGCGGTCGGTGCCGGCTCAGGCGTCCGGCGGCATCGGGTCGTCGTTGCGGATCGTGGTGCGCACCTGGAACAGCTCCGGGAAGAAGGTCAGCTCCAGCGCCTGGCGCAGGAAGCCGACCCCGCTGGAGCCGCCGGTGCCGCGCTTGAAGCCGATCACCCGCATCACGGTGCGCATGTGGCGGAAGCGCCACAGCTGGAAGGCGGTTTCCAGATCGACCAGGTCCTCGCACAGTGCGTACTCGCGCCAGAACCGGTCGGTGTTCTGGTAGATCCGCTCGAACACCGGGTGCAGCGCATCGTCGGCCACGTGGGGCTGCTGCCAGTCGCGGCCCTGGTAGCCGGACGGCACCGGATGGCCGAAGCGGGCCAGGTAGCGCAGGAATTCCTCGTACAGGCTGGGGGCATCCAGTACCTCCTGCAGCTGGGCCTGGCCGGCCGGGTCGTGCGAGAACACCTGCAGCATCTGCGCGTTCTTGTTGCCCAGCAGGAACTCGATGTAGCGGTACTGCAGGGACTGGAAGCCCGAGGACGGGCCCAGCACATCGCGGAAGCCCATGTACTCCGAGGGGGTCAGCGTCTCCAGCACCGACCACTGCTCGGTGAGCTGGCGCAGCACCTGCTTGCTGCGCGCCAGCACCTTGCGGCACTGCCAGACCTCGTCGCGCTGCAGGAACCCGATCGCCGCGCGCAGCTCGTGCGCCAGCAGCTTCAGCCACAGCTCGGAGGTCTGGTGCTGGATGATGAACAGCATTTCGTCATGGTGCGGCGGGTTGGACAGCGGCTGCTGGGCCGACAGCAGCTGGTCCAGGCGCAGGTAGCCGCCGTAGGTCAGCCGCCCCTCCAGATCGGTGTGGATACCGGCTTCGAGATCGCGTTGGTTCTTGTCGACGGACATGGCAGGGACCGCTAAAGGGGCTGAAAGGGTAGCGCAGTGACCGGGTCGCCGCGCATCCGGCCGTCAGCGGCTCAGCGCTCCGCCAGATCGGCCGAACCCACGATCCTGACGCCGGGCGTGGGCACCAGCGCCGCCTCGACCAGCGCGGCGGCGATGTTCCCGGCCGGATTGATCCGCCAGGCGCGCGGCAGGAGCGGACCGAGCACGCCCAGCACCACACTGGCCAGATGCTCGCCGGTACGCCGTTCGGCACGCTCGCCCCCGATCAGCCCGGGGCGGACCAGGGTCAGCGAGGGGTAGCCCAGTGCACGCAGGTCCTGCTCCAGCCGCCCTTTGACCTGGTTGTAGAAGATCCGCGAGCCCGCATCCGCGCCCATTGCCGAGTTCAATGCGAAGGCATGCGCGCCATGGGCGCGTGCAAGCCGTGCCACCGCCAGCGGAAAATCATGGTCGACCCGTGCGAACGCTTCCTGGCTGCCGGCCTGTTTGATCGTGGTACCGAGCGCGCAGATCACGGCATCCACCGCCCACCAGTCGGCCTGGGCCGGCAACTGCGCGAAGTCCACCACCGGGTTGAGCAGCGCTGCATCCGTGGTATCCAGCGCGCGGCGGGTCGGGGCGATCACCGCATCGCAACGCGGGTCGTCCAGCAGTTGCCGCAGCACATGACCACCGACCAGTCCGGTCGCACCCACCAGCATCACCTTCATCGCACTCTCCTGCCGTCGCCGTGCTTACCATCCTGCCATGCATGACCGGTTCAAGGCCGGCCCCGCTGCGCCGATACTGTTCCCACCTCTCCACCGCGCCGGCCTCCGGCCGTGCCCTGCAAGGATCTGCCGCATGACGGACCCGCACGACACTCCCCCCAGCCCCGGCACCGCCGTCGGGCGGCTGCTGTCGCGGCGGCAGAGCGTGGGCACCGGGGTGGACGCCGCCGGCGAACCGGCCCCGGGGCCCAAAGGCGGCAGCAGCGCGATGCTGCAGCGGCTGTTCGCCGGCATCGATGCGCCCGAGCCGCTGCTGGCCGCGTTCGCCAATGGCATGTCCACCCTGCCCGGCGAACTGGGCGACATGGGCCTGCGCCTGCAGTCGGCGCAGCGCAGTGCCGACTGGGTCAGCTACGGCCGCGCGATGCGCCAGCTGATCGACAAGTACATCCGCACCATCGAGCAGGAAACGCCCGACGGCCAGCCCGACAGCCTGCGCCTGCGCGAGCTGCTGCGGCATACCGTCGGGGTGACCGTGGCCAGCCTGCTGCAGAACATGCCCGAGCTGCGCGAGGAGCCGGTGCAGCTGGCCGGTGAACTGCGCCACTGGCATCCGGGCCAGCCGCTGCAGCCGATCGAACAGCGCCTGCGCGAGCTCTCGCACCAGATCGGCGTGCGCAGCGATGGCTGGCAGGAGCAGCAGGAGCTGCTGCTGAGTCTGTTCGATCTGCTGTTGGACAATATCAGCGAGCTGCTCGATGACAGCAGCTGGCTGCACGGCCAGGTCCACGCGGTGCGTTCGCTGATCGGCGGCCCGCTGGACCGCGATTCGGTCGAACAGGCGCGCGCCAACCTGCGCGAGGTGATCTACAAGCAAGGGCTGCTCAAGCAGGGCATCGTCGAATCCAAAGCGGCGATGAAGAACGTCATGGGTGGCTTCATCGAACGCCTGGACGGCATGGCCGTGAGCACCGGCGAATACCATGACCGGATCAGCAGCTACGCGCTGGCGCTGAAGGAAGCCCGCAGCATCGCCGACCTCAACCAGCTGCTGCAGGACGTGCTGCAGGACACCGGGCGCGTGCAGGATCAGGCCCTGCAGGCGCGCGATCACCTGGGCAATGCGCGCCGCGAAGTGGAACAGGCCGAACAGCGCATCGCCGAACTGGAGCAGGAGCTGCGCGAGGTGTCCGGGTTGATCCGCACCGATCCGCTGACCGGCGCGCTCAACCGCCGCGGTCTGGACGAGCTGCTGGAACGCGAACTGTCGCGCGCCGCCCGCCACGGCCATCCCTTGGCGCTGGCCCTGCTGGATCTGGACGATTTCCACCAGACCAATACCCTGCACGGCCATGCCGGTGGCGATGCGGTCCTTCGCCACCTGGTGGGTGTCTGCCAGCTGCACCTGCGCAGCAGCGATGCCATCGCCCGGCTGGGTGGCGATGAGTTCGTCCTGCTGCTGCCGGAAACGCCGGCGGCGGACAGTATGTCCACCCTGCTGCGGTTGCAGCGCTCGTTGGCGCAGCGGCCGCTGCCGCTGGACGAACAGCGCGTGCCGGTGCATTTCAGTGCCGGGCTGGCGCAGTGGCAACCGGGCGAGCCAGCCGAGGCGCTGCTGCGGCGCGCCGATGCCTCGCTGTATGCGGCCAAGCGGGTCGGCAAGAACCGCGTCCTGGCGGCCGAGCCGCCGCGCTGAGCCCGCGCCTGTGATATTCCGCGCAGCGGCGCGAATCACCCGGGTATGGACATGACACGGCCCGGTACCGACACCGATCTGCGCCCGCGCTTCGCCGCGCTGCTGGAGCAGCACCGCGGCATCGTGCTGAAGGTGGCGCGCGGCTATTGCCGCCACCCCGAGGATAGGCTCGATCTGGTCCAGGAGATCAGCGTGCAGGCGTGGGCGGCGTTCGAGGATTTCGACCCGGCACGGGCGCGCTTTTCCACCTGGCTGTACCGGCTCGCGCTCAACGTGGCGATCTCGCAATGGCGCCGCCAGCAGCATCGGCAGCGCCACCACGCGCCGCTGGACGACGCGCTGCCCGCCGCCACCGCCGACGAGCGCGCGCCGCCCGAGCAGCGCCACGCCCTGCACCAGCTGGAGGTCGCCATCCATGCGCTGCCGCCGCTGGACCGCGCCCTGATGCTGCTGCACCTGGACGATCACGACCACCGGCAGATCGCCGAGGTGCTGGGCATCAGCGTCGCCAACGTCTCCACCCGCCTGCACCGCCTGCGCCAGCAGCTGCGTACGCGCCTGAACCCCACCGACTGAGAGCCCCGCCATGCAACCGGATGACCTCAAGCACCTGTGGAACAGCGTCGGCACCCCCACCGATGCGCAGGAAACCTTCGCGCTGGAGGCGTGGCGCAGCCATCGGCAACGCAGCGTTGAACGCCAGCTCGGCCTCTTCAGCCTGTGGCAGGGACTGCAACTGGTGGCCTGGCTGGCGTTGGCGGTCTACTGCGGCAGCCAATGGTGGCAGCAGCCACCGCTGGCGGTGATGCTCAGTGCGTTGGCGCTGCATGCGTATTGCATCGCCGTGATCATCGCCAGCATCACCCGGCTGCATCGCCGCCGGCAGTTGCAGCCGACGCAGACCGTGGTCGAGCAATCGCGACAGCTGGCCGCGCTGCGCCGGCACACCGCACTGACCGAACTGCTGCTCGGCCTGCCCTGGTGCTGGCTGTGGCTGGCGGTACCGGTGCTGGTGGCCTGGCAGGCCTGGGGCGTGGATCTGGGCACCTTCGCGGCGCCGTGGCTGCTGGCCTCGCTGGCGGCAGGGGCGCTGGCCATGCTGGCCGCGTTGATTCTTGCGCGTCGCTGGGTCCAGCGCGCACCGGGCTCGCCGTGGCTGCAGCGGGCGATCGATGCGCTGTCCGGCCGCCGGCTGGCCCGCGCCCGCGCCGAGCTGGAGGCCCTGCGCGGCTGGGAGCCGGCCTGACGCGCGTGCCCCTCAGTGCGCGGGCTTGGCCCCGCGCAGCTTCTGGAACCCGGTCACCGCCGCCAAGACCACCGCGCCGATCACCACCCCGACGATCACGTTGCCCAAGGCGTTGATCAACCAGCCCCAGCTGCCGTCACCGCCCATCTCCAGGATGGCGTGGTGCAGCGGCGCGATGCTGTGCACCAGGATGCCGCCGCCGACCAGGAACATGGCCGCGGTGCCGGCCACCGAGAGGAACTTCATCAGCCACGGTGCAGCGACCAGCAGCCCACGGCCGACCGCGGCCAGCGCCGCGCCCTTGCGCGACAGGTACAGGCCCAGATCGTCCAGCTTGACGATGCCGGCGACCAGACCGTAGACGAACACCGTCATCGCCAGCGCGATCACCACCAGCGCGCTGACCTGGTTGAGGAACGGTGCGCTGGAAACCACGCCCAGCGACAGCACGATGATCTCCGCCGACAGAATGAAGTCGGTGCGGATCGCGCCCTTCACCTTGTCCTTCTCCCACGCGACCATGTCCACCTTCTCGTCGGCCAGGGCCTTGGCCCGCTCGGCCTTGCGCTGCGCATCCTCGTCGCGCGAATGCAGGAAGCGGTGTGCCAGCTTCTCCACGCCCTCGTAGCAGAGGAACGCGCCGCCGATCATCATCAGCGGGGTGATCGCCCAGGGCAGCCAGGCGCTGATCGCCAGCGCGGCCGGCACCAGGATCGCCTTGTTGACCAGCGAGCCCTTGGCCACGGCCCAGACCACCGGCAGCTCGCGGTTGGCACTGACCCCGGTCACCTGCTGCGCGTTCAGCGCGAGGTCGTCGCCGAGCACGCCGGCGGTTTTCTTGGCCGCCACCTTGGTCAGCACCGACACATCGTCCAGCAGGGACGCAATGTCATCGAGCAACGCGAACAGACTGGCACCGGCCATGGTGGATCCAAAGGAGGAAGCGGGAGCGCCGATTCTGACCGATCCGAGCCCTGTCGCGGTAGCGGGTGCGGATTCACCAGTCCACCACTGCCACCCGGCCACACTGCCGGTGATCGTCGCCCCGGAGTCCTGCTTGAATACCACGCCCGTCGTCCCCGGTTCGCCGTCGCTGGTCAAGGGCATGAACCGCCGCAGCCAGATTCTGCGCCTGCTGTTGCGCTACCGTAATTCCGGCGTGTTTTCCGGCATGAACCTGGACGCAGGCGCGGTCCACGATGTGCCACCGGAGGGCAACCCGGAGCAGTTCGTCACCGACCTGGAGTCGCTGGGGCCGACCTTCGTCAAGCTGGGCCAGATGCTCTCCACCCGCCCGGACATGGTGCCGGTGGAGTTCGCCACGGCCCTGGAGCGCATGCAGGAGAACGTCGCGCCGATCCCGGTCGAGCGCGTCGCGGCGATCATCGAAAAGGAACTGGGCGCGTCGGTATCCAAGCTGTTCGCCAGCTTCGACCCGGTGCCACTGGGCTGCGCCTCGATCGCCCAGGTGCACCGCGCCGAGCTTCACGATGGCCGCCAGGTGGCGGTCAAGGTGCAGAAGCCGGAGGTCGCCGCGCAGCTGCGCTCGGATCTGGAGGTGCTGCGCAGCTTCGCGCTGGCCGCCGATCATCTCACCCAGGTCGGCCGTCGCGTGCGCCTGCGCGACTGGCTCAATGAGTTCGCCAAAACCCTGATGCAGGAGCTGGACTACCAGGCCGAGGCCGAGAACCTGCAGCGCTTCGGCCAGCACCTCAAGCCGTTCAAGCCGCTGTGGGTGCCGCAGCCGATCTGGGATTACTGCAGCCACCGCGTGCTGACCATGGAGCTGGCGCAGGGCGTGCGCGTGGACATGATCCCCGATGTGCGCCGCACCGAGCAGCCGATGGCACCGCTGGCCGCGGCGTTGATCCGCGGCTATGTCGACCAGATCTTCGTGCATGGGGAGATCCATGCCGACCCGCATCCGGGCAACCTGCGCGTCACCCCGGCCGGGCGCCTGGCGATCTTCGACCTGGGCATGGTCGCGCACATGCCGCCGCGCCTGCGCGAGCGCCTGCTGAAACTGCTGTTCGCCGCAGTGGACGGGCGCGGTGAAGAAGTCGCCGATGAAATCATCGGCATCAGCACGCGGCTGGAGTTCTTCGATGAGGAGCGCTATCTGCGCGAGACCGGGCAGATCATCGCGCGGTATGCCGCCAACAGCAGCTTCTCCGAGGGCCGGGTGGTGCTGGACCTGGTCCGCATCGCCACCGCCAGCGGCCTGCGCACCCCGCCGGAGCTGAGCCTGCTGGGCAAAGCGCTGTTGAATCTGGAAACCGTGTGCCGGCTGCTGTCGCCGGACCTGGATACCCGGCGCATCGTGGAGAAACAGCTGCAGCATGTGATGCGTGCGCGCCTGAAGAAATCGCTGTCGGCCGCCAACCTCGCCAGCGAGGCGATGGAGATGCAGCAACTGCTGCGCGATGGGCCGCGCAAGATGACCGACATCCTCGCGCTGCTCGCCGAGAACCGCCTGCAGATGAAGGTCACCGGGCTGGAAGAATCACGCCTGATGGAAAACCTGCAGAAGATCGCCAACCGCGTCTCTGCCGGCATCGTCACCGCCGCCCTGATTCTTGCCGCGGCGATGATGATGAAGGTCGATACCGGCTGGCATCTGTTCGGTTATCCCGCCATCGCGTTCACCTTGATGTTGATCGGCGTGTTCCTCGGATTGGGCATCATCCTCAGTGCGCTGATCTTCGATCGTCGTGCGCGCTCGAAGGAAGAGCGCGGGCACCGCTGACGCACCTGCCGCGCGTACCACGCATTCAGACACAACGGAAAACACCACGGATAACGCACGATGCACTGCAGCATCGTGCGCCCTTCTTCACGCGTGTTTTACGTCGCATATCGCAGTGCGATGCGTGTGTACGAATGTCGTTTTCAACAAACATTTCAGTCAGGTTCGTGCAGGCATGATCGAGTCATCGGCTTGTCATGCATGTGTGGTTGGGACAGCCGGTCGGATGGGACATACGTCGTCATGACGTCCATCACCACCTGTCTCCACTGCCAAAAGTGCTTATGCTCTGGATCCTGCTGCTGTCTCTGTTGCTGCTCGCCTGGCTGTTCCTCGCATCTGACAAATGGGTGTGGTGGAAGGCAAGCCTGATGTCATTGCTGCTGCTGACCCTCAGTGCGTGGTGGTTGATCAACAAGCTGTCCGGTGATGGTCTCAATGCCGCCACCCTGTACCACCTCGGTGCGGACATGGAAGGCGCCGGCATCGCCGATTTCAAGCACTACATCGCCGGCTTCATCGCACTGGCCCTGCTCTCGTTGTCCCCGCTGCTGCTGGCCCGCTTCCGTCGTCGGGATCGCCGGGCACATGGCAAGGCGGTGTTCGCCGGCTTCATGGCGATGTGGTTCGTCGCGATCGTGGTCAGCCCGCTCTACAGCGATGGCCAGCGCCTGTACCAGCAGATGCGCCCGGTCGACTACAGCATGGTCAAGGCCGAGTACCGCGTGCCACAGCAGCCGCTGACCAAGCCGCGCAACATCGTGTGGATTTACGGTGAAAGCCTGGAACGCACCTATCTCAATGAAACCACCTTCCCGGACCTGATGCCCAATATCAACCGGCTGGCCGCGCAGTCGCTGGACGTGCGCGGGCTGGTCTCGGCCGAGGGGGGTGGCTGGACCATCGCCGGGCTGGTCTCCTCGATGTGCGGCGTGCCGCTGACCACCGCCAAGGAAGATGAGAACAGCATGGGCCGCATGGGCAGCTTCCTGCCCGAAGCGGTCTGCCTGGGCGATTACCTCAAGCAGCAGGGCTACACCAATCACTACCTGGGCGGCGCCAACGGCCAGTTCGCCGGCAAGGGCCAGTTCCTGGCCACGCATGGCTTCGATACCGTGGACGACCTGGCCTGGTTCAAGAAGCAGAAGATCACCCGCGCGCACTTCTCGCCGTGGGGCGTGCATGACGATGTGCTGCTGGACAAGGCGTACGACCGCTTCGTGCAGCTCTCGCGCAAGGGCGAACCGTTCATGCTCACCACGCTGACCATGGACACCCATCATCCCGCCGGTCACCTGCCCGTGGCCTGCAAGGGCACCCGTTACCAGAGCGAGCACGGCAACATCGGCATGCTCAACGCACTCAAGTGCACGGACGGGCTGATCGCCAAGCTGGTTGATCGCATCCAGGCCAGCCCGTACGGCGAGGACACCCTGATCGTGATCGCCTCCGATCACCTGGCCATGCCGAACGATCTGAGCCATATCCTGGCCAAGCAGGACCGCGAGAACCTGCTGCTGTTCCTGGGCAAGGACATCGCCCCGCGCCAGTTGACCGCTCCGGCCGGCTCGACGCTGGACTCGGGCGCGACCCTGCTGAGCCTGATCGACCCGGCCATCGATTCGATCGGTTTCGGCCGCTCGCTGCTGCATCCGGAGCGCTCGGACAGTGCCAGCGCCGCGGTGTTCCGCGACAACGGCAAGGACTACCCGCGCTACCTCGCGTTCTCGCGCTCGCTGTGGCTGGGCGACAAAACCCGCCAGCTGCGCATCGATGACGACAACCAGGTGGTGATCGGCCTGCAGCATGTGCAGCCGCCGGTGCTGCTGGAGTACGACAAGCATTGGGATCTGAAGTCGGTCTACCTGGAGAACACCTCCAAGCAGTTCGATCTGGCCGACCCGTCCAATACGCTGGCCTACGTGGACCGCTGCACTGCGTTCGAAGACGGCTCGGCCGATGGCGACTGGTGCGCGATGCTGGTCAACCAGGACAAGGGCATCAAGCTGTTCCGCGATGACCAGCTGCGCGGTGGCGTGGCGGTGGATGGCCCGCTGGATCCATTCAACGGCCCGCGCCCGAGCATCCGCCAGGCGCACATGATCACGCAGAAGGGCCGCCGCACCCGCGCCGGCCAGTACATGGTGCAGCTGGTGACCAAGCAGTCACCCGACCGCGGCTTCTGGATCGAAGCGGTCTCCTCGCAGCGCAAGGTGGTGGTGGCCCAGCAGTGGGTGCAGCCCGATGCCGAGGGCCGCATCAACCTGAGCTTCGGCCTGGACCATGAGGTCGATGATCTGGAAGTGCGCGCCTGGTTGAACCACGCCGAGAAGCTGGCCGTGGATACCTTCGCGCTGGTGCCCTCGCGCCGCGGGAACCGCGGCTGACGGCCGGTGCCGACCATGGGCCGGCACCGGCTTCTTTACGCGTCCGGGTCCGGCTTGGCGGCCGGATCGCGCACCAGATGGATATCCGTCGGCGCCGACAGCGCGATCCCGGCAGCGGCAAACCTCTGCAGCATCGTGAAGTACAGTTCGCTGCGTGCGCCGTATACCGCACGCGGGCCCGACACGTAGGCGAAGCTGTTGATCGCGATCTGCCCATTGGCGATCGAATCGATGAACACCGACGGCGCCGGATCACTCAGCACGCCTGGGTGATCGGTGTACGCATCCAGCAGGATCTGCCGCAATGCGGCCACGTCGGTGTTCAACGGCACCGAGAACTGGATCTGGATCCGGCCCTGCGCGTTGCCCATCGTCATGTTGCGGATGGTCTTGGTGATCAGCTCGGAGTTCGGCACGATCAAGGTCGACTTGTCGCCCACCTGGATCTCGGTCGAGCGAACGCTGATCCGCTTGATGTCGCCTTCCTGGTCGCCCAGCTTGACCCAATCGCCGATCTTGACCGGCCGCTCGGCCAGCAGGATCAGGCCGGAGACGAAGTTCTGGGTGATCGCCTGCAGGCCGAAACCGATACCCACCGACAGTGCGCTGACCACCAGCGCCAGTTTCTCGAAGCCGATCCCCAGCGCGGTCAGGCCCCACAGCACCGCGGCGATGATGCCGAGGTAGCGGGTGACGGTGCTGATCGAGTTGCGCGCACCGGCGTCCAGTTCGGTCTTGGGCAGGTAGGTGTCGCTCAGCCAGCGCTGGAACGCCTGCATGACCGCCCATACCACCAGGAACACCAGCACCGCGTACATCACGGTGCTCGGCCTGAGGGTGGTCTCGCCGATCTTCAGCCCGCCGGACAGCGAATCCAGCCCACCAAGGAAGGCGTTGAGGTTGCCGAACGGTGCCGCCAGCGCCAGCAGACCGAGCAGGATCACACCGACACGCAGCACCGCCGACAGCAGCACGCCGGCCTGCTCCACCCGCGCCTCGCTCAGCCCGGTGGTCAACACGATGGTCTGCCCGGCACGGCTGCTGGGCGCCAGGGCCCAGGTGGCCAGGTCATCGGCGAACTTGAGCAACAGCGAGACGGCCATCAGCACCACTGCGCCCCAGACCAGTTGCTGGGCGACGAACAGCGCGAAGTTGAGATAGCCCAGCAGGGTGGCGATCACCGCCGCTGCCACGGCGATGTGGCCGGCCAGGCGGGCGAGCACGATCCAGCCGCTGCGACGGGGTGCGCCGCGTACCTTGCCATCGCCACCGGCGCGGGGATCGGCACGCGCTTCGGCTTCGGCAGCTTCGGCCGCCTGGCGGTTGTGCATGCGCGCCAGCGAGACCAGGATCGCGATGATCAGCCCCATGTAGGTCAGCGCGATCAGCCCGTCCACGGCGACCGTGGTCACCTCGCTGGTGCGTGCCGCACGGTCCAGGGCAACCAGCATGATGCTCAGCCAGGTCAGGCCGGCCGCGCCCCAGGCGTACTTGCGCAGGCGCCAGGCCGCGCTGTCATCCAGCGACAGCAGCCGCCACGACGGCCGCTTGGGCACCAGCAGGCAGGCACTGAGCGCAGCGATGAAGGCCGCCACGAAGGTGGCCACCTCGAAGGTCTCGGCCACCGACTGCAGACGCGCCGGGATCGCCCCGATCGCATCCAGTGATTCGATCAGCGCAACCGCGGCCAGGCCGGGCAGCAGCGTGCCGACCAGCAGCAGCCAGACCGCCAGCCCGGAGCGGCGCAGCCGTCCATCCGGTGCACGCTCGGAGGCGGCGAAGCGCCGGCCCAGCGCGCGCAGCCACAGCCGCAGCGGGAAGAACATCACCAGGGCCACGCCCAGGCCGATCAGCGGCGCGGTCCAGCCGTGCCTGGCGATCGCCTTGCGCGCGGTGTCCACGCCCATGTGGTACAGGATGGCCAGGCGATCCACATCAGCCGGCACATCCTTGGCGAAGCTGCGCCACAACGCGGGCGACAACGGCGAGGCGACTTTGCGGGTCAGCTGCTCGCTGAACTGGGTGACCCGCATCTTCTCGATGCGCTCGCCGAGCTGCTTGGCATCCACCGAAAGCAGTTTGGCGCGGGCGATCTGCGCGTTGATGTCGGCCTTCTGCTGGTTCAGCGCCTTGCGCTGCCGGCTGACTTCCGGCGGCTCGACGGTGCCTTCGGCCACCTCGCCGAGCTGGGACAGGCGCGCGTCCACCTGCTTGAGCAGCGGGTCCAGCGCACTCTGCAGGCCGTCCGCATCACGCTGGACGGCCAGGGCGCGGTCGGACAGCGTCTTGAGGGTTTCTGTGGTGGCCGCATCCTCCAGGTCGTCACTGATGGACCGGAAGGTCTTTTCGGCCTGGACCAGCTGCTTGGCAGGGTCCGGATCCGGATCGCCAGCCTGGGCCAGCGCGATCGGCGCGGCCCCCAGCCAGGCCAACAACAGCAGCCACGACAACGACCGCACCACACACGAAGAATGACGAAGCGACACGCCAGCACCAACGGTTCGCGCGGACCACCGCGCCTGCCCGCGACTATAAACCGGGCCCCGTTCAGAACAGGTATGCGGCCGCTCAGTACTTCAGGCGGAGCTCTTCGACCTGCGGCTGCAGGCGGGCGTACCAGTCCTGGAACTCTTCTTCGGTGATCTCTTCGGGCGCGTAGACTGCGATCTCGTCCCAGGCGTGATCGGTCGGCAGCGGCTGCCGCGGCCCGGCGCGCAGGGTGTAGGTCACCCCGTCATGGTCGACCACATCATCGGCCGTCTCCCGTTGTTGGCGGGCAAAGCCGGTTTCGCTCTTGAGCAGAATCACCTGGTACATCCGCATCTCCATCGCTGTTGAAAGAAGCGCTCATGGCGCTCCGCCCCAGCATAGCGCCGCCCACCCGGCCGCAGCATGACGCATCGACAACGCAGCGTTCTCGACCCCGTACTCGCCCCGGCTTCACCCGGCCGTGGCAGCAGGCCCGGCATCGTGGGGTCGCATTCCCACCAGCCGTTGCCCATGACCACACATCCCGACCTGAAAACCGTTCCCGACCTCAAGCTGCCGCGTTACCTGGGCACCTGGTACGAGATCGCCCGCCTGCCGATGAAGCACGAGCCGGAAGGCTGCACCGATGTGTCCGCGCATTACAGCCTGAAAGACAACGGCCATGTCGCCGTGGTCAACCGCTGCCGCATGGGCAACGAGATCGAGGAAGCCGAGGGTGAAGCCTGCCCGGTCGACAACGACACCGCGCGGCTGGAGGTCAGCTTCCTGCCCAAAGGCCTGCGCTGGCTGCCCTTCACCAAGGGCGACTACTGGGTGATCCAGATCGCGCCGGATTACAGCGTTTCGCTGGTCGGCAGCCCGGACCGCAAGTTCCTCTGGCTGCTCTCGCGTACCCCCACGCTCGACCGCACCACCCAGGAACACTACCTGGCGCAGGCGCGCCTGCAGGGCTTCGACCTGACCGAGCTGATCCAGACCCCGCATACCGGCCACCCCACCGCTTGAGGCTGCAATGGATCTGAAGAGCGGTTACCCGTTCTGGGCCGTGCGCAACGGCCTGATGCATGCGTTTCCACCGCTGGAAAACGATCTGAACTGCGAGGTGCTGGTGGTCGGTGGCGGTATCAGCGGTGCGCTGATCGCCGACGAGCTGTGTGCGCACGGCCATGATGTGGCGCTGATCGAACAGCGCGACATCGGCTGGGGCAGCACGGCGGCCAGCACCGCGCTGCTGCAGTATGAGATCGACACCCACCTGATCGACCTCGCCCAACGCTACGGTGAGGACGCCGCCGTGCAGGCCTACCAGGCCTGTGCCGATGCGATTCCGGCCATCTGCGCGGTGGCCGCGCCGTTCCGCGATGTGGACTGCCACCGCATGGCCAGCCTGTACTACGCGAGCAAGCGCGGGCATCGGGCCGTACTGGCCGAAGAGTGCGCGCTGCGTGCCAAGCACGGCTTCGAGGTGCGCTGGCTGGACAGCGAGGCGGTCGGGGACGAGTACGGCATCCGGGCGCCCGGGGCGATCCTCAGCGCGCTGGCGGCACGCATCGATCCGTACCGGCTGACCTATCGCCTGCTGATGCGGCTGCACACGCGCGGCTGCGGGGTCTACGACCGCACCGTGCTCGATACCCTCACGCCCACCCCGCGCGGCGTCACCGCCACCACCCTGGGCGGCGCACGCATCCGCGCCCGCCACGTGGTGCTGGCCACCGGCTATGCCGGACAGCGCTGGCTGAAGCCCTCGGTGGCGCGCAACCGCAGCAGCTACGCGTTCATCACCGACCCGATCCACCCGGATCTGCTCGGCCCGCTGCGCGAGACGATGGCCTGGGAATCGGCGCGGCCCTATCTTTACCTGCGCAGTACCGGCGACAACCGGCTGCTGATCGGCGGCGAAGACGACGCCATCGATCTCCCGGCGCGGCGCGACCGGCGTGTGGAGAGCAAGACCGGCAAGCTGCTCAAGAAGACCGCCAAGCTGTTCCCGCACCTGCCGCTGCAGCCGGCGTTCTCCTGGGGGGGCACCTTCGCCGAGACCCACGATGGCCTGCCCTTCTTCGGTCCGCACCCACAGTGGGGGCCGCGGGTGCTGTTCGCTATGGCCTACGGCGGCAACGGGATCACCTACTCCATGATCGGCGCCGGGCTGCTGCGGGCGCGGATCGAACGCCGCCGGCATCCGCTGGCCGAGCTGTTCGGATTTGACCGGTTGGGCTGAGTTCCCCTTGCAACGCACGCTATGACAGGCATCATTCAAACTACGGCTGCTAGCGTCAGCGCTGTCGGCCGTCCCGCCTGTCCGCTCCGGAGCCTCTCATGATCCGCCTGCTTCCCCTGCTGCTGTGCCTGTCCCTGCCCGGTGTGGCGCTGGCCCAGTCTGCTGCAGGCGCCACCGGCCCGCAGTCCGCCACCGGACTGGACCTGAGCATCCCGGACGCGCCGCTGCAGTACCTGAGCGATCAGTCCCTGCGCGGCGATCCGCCCGGCACCTTCTACGGCGACCGCACCGGCCGGCGCTCCACCGACCGGGCCGCCAATGGCATTGCCCATGTGACCGACGACAAGCTGCGGGTCAACGGCAGCTTCACCACCGGCATCGGCTATTCCGAGAATTACGGCAACAGCCATTACAACGCGGCCGAGCTCAATCTGAGCAAGAACTACACCACCGATGAGGGCAACACCCGCAACGTCAACGTCAACATCCGGGTGAGCGAGGGCAAGGGCCCCGGCTTCTTCGGTCCGTATGGCTATGACGGCTTCGGGGGTTACGGAGGTTACGGGCGTGGCCCGGGCTACTGGGATTACCCGGCGCGCTGGTAAGCGCTGCCGCCCCCAGGTACTTGTGAGGACGGCCGGGGAAACCCGGCCGTTCGTGCATCCAGCGCGCGGTGGCGTGGCCGGATCAGTCCCACCAGCCATCGCGCTTGCTGGCCAGCACGCGGCCATCGTGACCGCTCATGCGCACTTCCACGCGCTGGTTACGGGCATTGCGCGCATCCAGGGTCCAGGTGCCGCCATCGCGCTCGAGCGACTCGATCTGCGTCAGCCCGGCCTTGCCCGCCAGCGCCAGGATCTGCCCGGCATCCAGCAGCGCGCGGCCGTCACGCGGGTCGAAGATCTCGCCCTTGGTGTCATCGATGATCACTTCATCGACGGTGCCGTCCTTGCGGGTCACATCCGCCTCCCACACGCCATCGTCGTGCTCCAGCTCGTGCACCTGGGTGTAGCCGGCCGCGCTCAGCTTGGCCTGCACCTGGGCGGCGGACAGGTTGGCGGCGAACGCCGGGGTAGCGAACAGCGCAGCGGCCAGGGCGGTCGCGGCAATCATCGTCTTCATGGGAATCCTTGAGGGGGCGCCGGTCCATTCCGGCACCGCCAGTGTGGTCATCGCGCCTAACCGGACCATGAGCGCGACTGTTAGATACTGTTTAGACATCCCCGGTATACCGGTGGCCTGCCCTTTGCCCTGCGTGCCCGTATGTCCGCCCTGTCCCTGATGCTGCCCCTGCTGTTGACCCTGGCCCCGCAGGACCCGATGCGGGTGCTCGACGGTGGCAGCCGCCAGCAGGACAGCGTGCGCCAGGCGGTGCGCCAGGGCCGTTTCGTGCCGCTGGAACAGGTGGTCGCCGATGCGCTGCGGCGTTACCCCGGCAAGCTCATCGAGGTGGAACTGGATGACGACACCTACGAGGTCGAGATCCTCGGCCCGGACGGCGTGGTGATGGAGCTCGATTACGATGCCGCGACCGGCCGCCTGCTGAAAATGGAAAAAGACTGATGCGCGTGCTGCTTGCCGAAGATGACGCCCTGCTCGCCAGCCGCCTGCAGACGCTGCTGGAAGAGGCCGGCTACGTGGTCATCCACAGTGCGGAGGGCCGGGACGCCGAGTACCAGGGCCAGATCGAGGACATCGCCGCGGCCGTGGTCGATCTGGGCCTGCCGGGCCTGGACGGGCTGAGCGTGATCGAGCGCTGGCGCCAGGCCGGGCGGGACTTTCCAGTGCTGGTGCTGACCGCCCGCGCCCGCTGGCACGACAAGCTGGCCGGCTTCGATGCCGGCGCCGATGACTATTTGACCAAGCCCTTCCAGCCTGAAGAGCTGCTGCTGCGCCTGCGCGCCCTGATCCGCCGCAGTGCCGGCCACGCGCATCCGCGCCTGCAGTGCGGCCCGCTGGTGCTGGACGTCAATGCCGGCCGCTTCGAACTCGACGGTGCGCCGTTGGCGCTCAGCGCGCAGGAGCACCGCATCCTCAGCTACTTCATGCACCACCCGGACACCGTGCTGAGCCGTTCCCGGCTGGGCGAGAACGTCTACGAAGACGGTTTCGATCCGGACTCCAACACGCTGGACGTGCTGATCGGGCGCATCCGCCGCAAACTGGGCAGCGAGTTGATCCACACGCATCGCGGGCAGGGTTTCCGCCTGTCGGCGACGCCATGACCACCGGCTCGCTGCGCACCCGCCTGCTGGTGGCCGGTGGCCTGGGCCTGGTACTGGTCTCCGCACTGGCCACCTGGTGGTTGGGCGCGATGTTTGAACGCTCTGCGCGCACCGCGATGGACGAGCGTCTGGGCAATGATCTGATCGCGGTGCTGGCACTGGCCGAAAGCGATGCCAACGGCCAGCTGCACTGGCGCGACACCCTGGCCGACGAGCGCTACCGCCGTGTGTTCTCCGGCGACTACTGGCAGGTGCTGGACGCGCAGGGCCGCCCGCTTGGGCAATCGCGCTCGCTGTGGGACGACGCGCTGGCCGCACCGACCGCGCTGCAACCGGGGCCGGCGCAGGCTTTCGATGCCAGCGGCCCGTTGAAGCAATCCCTGCGCGTGCTGGCCCAGCAGGTCACCCTGCCCCGTGCCGCCGGGCCGGTGATCGTGATGGTCGCCACCGACCGCAGCCCGCTGGATGCACAGGTCGCCAGTTTCCGGCAGCGCACCGCGCTGGCGCTGGCCGTGCTGATCGCGCTGTGGTTCGGTGTACTGGTGACGCAGGTGCATTACGGCCTGCGGCCGCTGGCCGAACTGGGGCGCATCGCCGGGCAGGTGCGCAACGGCGAGAACGTGCGCTTCCCGCAGCAGGGCCTGGTCAAGGAAGTCGCGCCGCTGGCGGGCCAGCTCAACGCGCTGCTCGATCACCACCAGCGCATGGTGCTACGCGCACGCCGCAGTGCCGAAGACCTGGCGCATGCACTGAAGACGCCGCTGACCGTCCTCACCACCGAGGCCGAGGGCGACGGCAGCCACTGGCGCCAGACCCTGCGCAGCGAGAGCGCGCGCATGCAGGCCAGCATTGATCGTTACCTCGCTGCAGGCGTCGGTGCGGACAGCCAGCAGCGCACGCCGGTGGCGCCGGTGGTGAGCGCGCTGTGCGGCCTGATGCAGCGCGTACATGCCGCGCGCGAGCTGCGTTTTACCTGCGACAACAACGATGCCAGCGTGTTCGCCGGTGCGCGCGAGGATCTGGAAGAGATGCTCGGGAATCTGCTCGACAATGCCGGCAAGTGGGCCGCGCAGGCGGTACGCGTGGAGGTGGCACCGCTGCAGGGTCAGCTGCGCATCACGGTGAGCGATGACGGCCCCGGGCTTCCGGCCGAGCAGCTGGAGCGGGTACTGGAGCGCGGCGTGCGGCTGGATGAGCGCGCTTCGGGGAGCGGACTGGGACTGGCGATCGTGGCGGACATCGCCGAGAGCTACGGCGGAACACTGGTGCTGGCCAATGGCACGCCGGGATTGCGGGCGACGTTGACGTTGCCGGCAGGCTGGCCCACCACCGGGTAGAGCCGACCGTTGGTCGGCTGCTTTTCGCGAAGACCCTAACGCGCCCAAGCGCGCGCCAGCCGACCAACGGTCGGCTCTACCGGGGGCGGGTGGTTCAACGGGCCTGGTGCATCCACCAGCAATCTATCGCGTCGAGCACGATGTGGATCATCAGCCCGATCCCGAACAACCGCGTCTTCTTCGGTATGCACAGCCCCGCATACACCGCGATCGCCGGTGCGGTATGCAGCGGATGGAAGCCGATGCTGCAGCGGTTGGGGGCGTAGATCGGGTCGGCCAGCAGGTGGTCCAGATCGATGATCCAGCCCAGCAGCATCAGCACCCAGGCGGACATGAACCGCTTGCGCCAGAACATCCACGCCAGCAGCGCGGGGACGGCCGCATGCAGGAACAGATGAAAGATCGCGCGCGCGCTCATGCCGGTGTCGGGTGCCTTGGAAAGACCGCCGGGCAGCGCCCGGGGTAACAGACAGCCGGGTGAGGCCCGAAGGCCGTCACCCGTCGCCGCTGGTTTACGCCAGCGGTTCGTCGGACAGGTAGGTGTAGCCGGTCAGACCGGCTTCCAGTGCCTCGGACAGTTCCTGCGCGCGCTCGGGCGAGAGCTTCGCCGCCGCCACGCGCGCGGCGTAGCTCGCCCGCAGGTCGGCCAGGCTGTAGCCCACGTAGTCCAGCATCACATCGGTGGTGTCACCGCGGCGCTGCTGGGTGATCGCGTAGCCATCGGCATCGGCCAGCACTTCCACCGCATCCGTATCGCCAAACAGGTTGTGGATGTCGCCCAGGATTTCCTGGTACGCGCCCACCATGAAGAACGCGATGCGGTAGCTTTCGCCGGACTTCAGCGCATGCAACGGCAGCGAGGTATCCAGGCTTTCGTTCTCGAC
Source organism: Stenotrophomonas sp. PUT21 (assembly GCF_052232875.1). NCBI lineage: Bacteria > Pseudomonadati > Pseudomonadota > Gammaproteobacteria > Lysobacterales > Lysobacteraceae > Stenotrophomonas > Stenotrophomonas sp. PUT21. The sequence goes on from NZ_CP197645.1 coordinate 3,664,399, forward strand.
ATAGGTTTTCACCATGCCGTCCGAATCGCAGGTCATGTCCGCGATGATGCCGCGGCGCTCGGGCTGCTCGTTCAAGCGCTCGATCGGCACGATCGGGAACACCTGGTCGATCGCCCAGGCGTCCGGGATCGATTCGAACACGCTGAAGTTGACGAAGTATTTGTCGACCAGGCGCTCGTTCAACTCGTCCAGCGCCGGGCGGTGGCTCTTCTCGTCATAGCTCAGGCGGGCGCGCACGGCATGGGCGATGGCGTAGAACAGGTCGTCGATGCGGGCGCGCTGCGGCAGGTCGATCTGGCCCAGCGCATAGCTGGCAAGGCCTTCGGCATGGAAGTGCTGCGCTTCCTGGAACAGCTCCACCGCCGGGCGCTCATCGAGCTCGGCATGGATCTCGCGCAGGTGGCGGATCGCCGCCGGCTCGTCGTCGTGCTGGTCCGGCACGCGGCCTTCCTGCGCCTCTTCCACTTCCGAGACGTTGGCGATCAGCACCGCGTGGTGCGCGGTCATCGCGCGGCCGCACTCGGTGACGATCCGCGGCGGGGTCAGGCCGTGCTCTTCGCAGGCGTTGGCCAGCGGCTGCACGATATTGCTGGCGTAGGAGTTCAGGCCGTAGTTGATCGAGCAGAAGCTGCGCGAGCGGGTGCCTTCGTAATCCACGCCCAGGCCACCGCCGACATCCACGTGGGTGATCCTGGCGCCCAGGCGCGAGAGCTCCACGAAGTAACGAGTGGCTTCGCGCATGCCGTTGGCGATGTCGCGCACGTTGGAGATCTGCGAGCCCATATGGAAATGCAGCAGGCTCAGGCAGTCGGCGTATTCGGTATCGCGCAGCGACTTCCACAGGTCCAGCAGCTGGCGCGGCGAGAGGCCGAACTTGGCCTTGTCGCCACCGCTGTTCTGCCACTTGCCCGCGCCCAGCGAGGCCAGGCGCATGCGCACGCCCAGGCCCGGCTTGACGTCCAGCGCCTTGGATTCCTCCAGCACCAGCTTCAGCTCGGAGGGCTTCTCGATCACGATGAAGGTCTGCAGGCCCAGCTTGCGGCCGATCAGGGCCAGGCGGATGTACTCGCGGTCCTTGTAGCCGTTGCAGACGATCAGGCCACCCGGGCGCGAGAGCGCCAGCACGGCCATCAGCTCGGGCTTGCTGCCCGCTTCCAGGCCGAAGCCCTCGCCGTGGTGGCTGGCCAGGGTGCCGGCCACGCCACGGTGCTGGTTGACCTTGATCGGGTAGACGGCGGTGTAGCCGCCCGGGTAGTCCCAGTCGCTCTGTGCCTGCGCGAACGCGGCCTGCAGCTTGCCCAGGCGCTGGCCCAGGATGTCCGGGAAGCGCACCAGCAGCGGTAGCTTGGCGCCGGCCTCGCGGGCGGCATCGACGATGTTCGGCAGCGATACCACCGGGCCGTCCTGGCCAGTCGGTCTCACCACCATGTGTCCTGCCTGATCCACGTCGAAGTAACCATCCGCCCAATGCGGAATCGAGTAGGTCTTGCGGGCTTGGTCGAGGGACCAATCGGTCATTTCAGTGGGCCTGGTTGGTAAAAAAGGGGGTGCATGATAACGCCTATGTGGCGACAGCTCCGTTATCATGCGCGCCCGCGCCCGTGCTCAGGCTTGAAACCTGAACGGGCCAACCCGTCCGGACGTGGCTTGCGCCACGCGGCACCGCCGCCAGCCCGGCTCCAACACCCATCCGAACAGGACTGCTATTCCATGACTGACAACAACAACTGGTACATCGAACACTTCGAGCGCACCGGCTCGGCCATCGGCTACCGCCTGACCGGCAAGCTGGATGAAGTGCAGTCGCCGTTCCAGAAGATCGAGATCTTCGCGACCACCGATTGGGGCAACCTGATGACCATCGATGGCGCCATCATGTTGACCAGCAAGGACAACTTCTTCTATCACGAGATGATCAGCCACCCGGTGCTGTTCACCCATGCCGCGCCCAAGCGCGTGGTGATCATCGGCGGCGGCGACTGCGGCACCCTGCGCGAAGTGCTCAAGCACCCGGGCGTGGAGAGCGTGACCCAGTGCGACATCGATGAGCAGGTCACCGTGATGGCCCGCAAGCACTTCCCGGAACTGTGCGATTCCAACGATGACCCGCGCGCCGAGCTGATGTTCGACGACGGCGTGGCCTACATGGCCAACTGCCCGGCAGGCAGCGTGGACGTGGTGATCGTGGACTCGACCGATCCGGTCGGCCCGGGCGAAGGCCTGTTCAACAAGGCGTTCTACGAGAGCTGCTTCAAGGCCCTGAAGGACGACGGCATCCTGGTGCAGCAGTCCGAATCGCCGCTGATGCAGCTGGACCTGATCAACGAAATGCGCACCGAGATGGGCAAGGCCGGCTTCGGTTCGTTCAAGACCCTGCCGTTCCCGCAGCCGTGCTACCCGACCGGCTGGTGGAGCGTCACCCTGGCCCGCAAGGGCGAGAGCAGCTTCGACTTCCGCCAGGCCGATTCGGCCGCCAAGTCGTTCGACACGCTGTACTACACCGCCGCGCTGCACACCGGCGTGCTGGTGACCCCGCCGTTCGTGGCGGCAGCCCTGAAGGGCTGATGCGTCAAGCGCCGGTGTCGATCGTTGCCGCGCTCTGCGCGGCCAGCCGACCAACGGTCGGCTCTACCGGTCGCCTTCGGCCCGGGTGTTGATCGGCCGGCCCCGGCAATGAAGGGGTAGGCACCGACCGTTGGTCGGTGCGCTCTGAAACCGCGATGCATGCGGACAAACAAAAAACCCGCGCTGGCGACAGCGCGGGTTTTTTGCGTTTCCGGTAGTGCCGGCCGCTGGCCGGCAACCCCCTGAACCCCTGGCCTCAGATCGCCCAGATTCCAGCAATCACCGCCACCACCAGGCCCCACTTGATCACCTGGTAGGCCACCACGCTGCGCTCGCGCAGTGCCTTGGCCTTCAGGCGCACCTTGTAGACGCTGCCGAAGGCCTTGTTGACGCCACCGGTCGGGTCACCCGGCAGGTTCGGCGAGGCACCACCGGCCAGCAGCGTGGACGCCACCGCGCGGTTGAACAGGCCCGGCAGGCCGAAGCGCAGCGGGCGGGCGATATCGCAGAACAGGATCACGCGGTCATCGGGGGTCTCGTTGTGCGCGTGGTGGATGTAGGTCTCATCGAACATCATCCACTCGCCATCGCGCCAGCTCTTCCTGATGCCGTCCACTTCGATGTAGCAGGCGTCATCGTTCGGCGTGGCCAGGCCCAGGTGCAGGCGCAGCGAGCCGGCGAAGGGATCGCGGTGCGGGCGCAGTTCGCTGCCCGAGGGCAGCTGGGCGAACATCGCCGCGCGCACGTCCGGCAGCGATTCCAGCAGCGCAGTGGTCTTCGGGCACAGCGCCTTGGCCGAAGGGTGCGAGGGGCCATACCACTTCAGGTAGAAGCGCTTCCAGCCGCGGCGGAAGAACGAATTGAAGCCGGCGTCGTTGAAGGTGCTGGAGGCGGCGATCTTGTCCGCATCGCGCAGAGCCAGCGCTTCGTCGCGGATCATCTGCCAGTTCTGGCGCAGCGGCTCGAGCTGCGGGAATTCCTTGCCCGGGTCCAGGAACGGGGTGGTCGGTACCTTCGAGAACGCGTACATGATCACGTTGATCGGGGCCATGAAGCTGGAGTGGTCCAGCAGCTGGCGCGACCAGCGCGCACGCACTTTGCCGCGGTAATGGATGTACAGCACGCAGGCGATGAACAGCCCTGCCAGCACGATCTTGATCATCAGTCTTCCTCCGGCATGGCCGGACCCGAAATGGTGGGGGCGATGCACGGCAGTGACCGGCATCGATAGGGCGGCAGGAGGCGGGGACGTGCCGGGGAGGGGCGGCCGCCGATGTCGCGAGCAACAGCATATGGTCGGCAGCGCCCGCGTCGCGGTCAAGCACGGGCTGAGCGGCATTCAGCGCGGCGTGGCGGACCGGGCCACCCCAGCAGAAGCCTGCGGCGCTCGCCTGCTCCCAGCACAGGCGAGCGCGCGGAGCCCCTGACGGTTCACCGAATGGCCCCCTGCGCGGGGCGCACGGCAGTCATGCCTGCCCTGCACTCTCCAGACTTGGCCACTAACCCGCTGATTAAAAACGAAATTACTCCAAACGATACAAGATTGTCCGCTTCAGCGTGACGAACTGTTCCACCCCGGGCTACGACATTTCTCCGACATCATCTGGATTCGTGTACTGGCGAGTACTAAAATTAACGAAATCTTAAGTTCCCCACAGTAAGCAGCACCGGTACGCCTGACGCATTGCGCCGACCGCCGGGTCGCACAGACCCCTATGAACACAATTGTTGCCTCGTGTGTCGATGACACCGCCCCCGCCGAGCTGCTCAAGCGCGGCGAACGCCTCCTGGAACCCGACGTCTACCGGACCTGCCTCAATGGCCAGCCGGCCGTGGTCAAGGATTACACCCGCTATCGCGGCACCCCGCTGTCGCCGATCGCCCGCCTCCTGGTCCGCCGCGAGGCGCGCATCCTGCAGCGCCTGAGCGGCTGGAAGCACGCGCCGGCCCTGCTTGGCACCATCGGTGGCCTCGCCCTGGGCATGGAATTCATTCCCGGCCAGACCCTGAGCGCGGCCCAGTCGGTCGGCATCGAGGTCTTCGAGCAACTGCAGTACGCCCTGACCCGCCTGCACGCCGCCGGCATCACCCACAACGACCTGCACGGCACCAACGTGATGGTCAGCGGCGGAGTGCCGGTACTGGTGGACTTCACCTCGGCCTGGCGCAGCCCGCGCTGGCTGCCGGTGCACCCGGTGTCGCGCCAGCTGCGCCGCAGCGACATGAAGAACCTGCTGAAAATGCGCCAGCGCCTGACCGGCGAGCGCCCCAGCGCCTCCGAGGCGGCCCAGGTGGCCGACCCGCGATGGGTCGCCGGCGTACGCGTGGCCTGGAAGCGCTTCTACCGCTGGTTCAAGGGCCACGCCTGACAGCGCGCGCCCGTGGGCAGGCCGGCGCGTTACAGCGCGTCGGCGTCCAGTTCACCGGTGCGGATGCGCACCACGCTGCCCAGGTCGTACACGAAGACCTTGCCGTCGCCGATCTTGCCGGTGCCGGCGGCTTTGACGATGGCTTCCACCACCTCCTCGACCTGGTTGTCGACGACGGCCACCTCGATCTTCACCTTGGGCAGGAAGTCGACCACGTACTCCGCCCCTCGGTAGAGCTCGGTGTGGCCCTTCTGCCGCCCGAAGCCCTTGACCTCGGTGACCGTGATCCCGGTGACGCCGCGCTCGGCCAGCGCTTCGCGCACGTCGTCGAGCTTGAACGGCTTGACCACCGCCATGACCATCTTCATCCGTCTGCACTCCTTTCTTTCAGGCTGCGAGGATAACGCCTGTCCGCCGGTGAACGCGATGCGCGCGGTCAGTGCCGCCGGCAGCGTGGCGGCTTATCCTTAGCGTATACCCCCGCGGAGCCGCAGCATGATCGACCTCAACCACCTCGATGACCTCGCCCGCCGCCTGAGCGACATGGTCCCGCCGGGCCTGCGCCAGTCGCGCGAAGAACTGCAGGCCACCTTCAAGACGGCGCTGCAGGCCGGCCTGGGCAAGCTGGACCTGGTGACCCGCGAGGAGTTCGACGTGCAGCGTGCCGTGCTGCTGCGGACCCGCGAAAAGCTGGAGGCGCTGGAGAAGGCGGTGGCCGAGCTGGAAGCGCGTGGCGGGTCGGCTGAGCCGCGCGAGTAAGCCGGGCTTGCGCTGACGCGCGTCAGGCGTCCTGCAGCACGAACCGCTCGATTGCCAGCGCCACGCCGTCCTCGGCGTTGGTCGCGGTCTCGAAGCGCGCCGTCTGCTTGACCGCCGGAATCGCGTTGCCCATGGCGACGCTGGTCCCGGCGAACTGCAGCATGGTCAGGTCGTTCTCCTGGTCGCCCACGGCCATCACGTTGGCCCGGTCCACGCCCAGATGCGCGGCCAGCTTCTCCAGGCTCGGCCCCTTGCCGGCCCGGTGGTCGAACACCTCGAGGAAAAACGGCGCGCTCTTGAGCACCGCGAAGCGGTCGGTCAGCTCCGAGGGCAGGCGCTGGATGGCGGCGTCCAGCACAGCCGGTTCGTCGATCATCATCAGTTTGATGAACTGCATGGCCGGGTCCATATCCGCCACCCGGCGATATGACAGTGGCACATTGGACAGGTGCGAATCGACCACGGTGTAGTGGCTGATGTCCTGGTTGGGCGTGTACATGCGGCGGCCATCGAGCGCCTGGAAGTGGATACCGAGTTCACGTGAGATCCGCTCACAGAACACGAAGTCCTCGAAACTCAGCGGAAACTCGACCACGCGCTGGCCGCTGCCGATGTTCTGGACCAGCGCGCCATTGCAGGCGATGCAGTAATCCTGCTCACTCTGGATACCCAACTGCTGCAGGAACGGCGCCATCCCCGACACTGGGCGACCACTGGCCAGCACCACTTGGACGCCCTGCGCGCGGGCGCGGGCGATGGCCTGCATGACCCGGGGCGTAAGCGTATGGGAGGGATCGAGCAGGGTCCCGTCCATATCGATGGCGACCAGTTCGATCGGGCCGGAGCGGTGGTGCATATCCATGGTGTTCGACGGCGTGGTGCGTGGGGGCATCCAGTCTAGCGGCAGTGCCGGGTACGGTGGCGGTGCTTGCCTACCCCGTGGCGCGGCAAGCGCTGATGGATGGGGTTATCCATGTGCTGCCATTGTGTTCGGCATGCCGCAGACCCCGGATACAACCGCATGAGCCTCGCGCTGGTGCACAGCCGTGCCCGCGCCGGCGTGAAAGCCCCTGCCGTGCGCATCGAGGTATTCCTCTCTGGTGGGCTGCCGCATACCCAGATCGTTGGGCTGCCTGCGGCGGCCGTGCGGGAATCGCGCGACCGCGTGCGCGCCGCGCTGATCTGCGCGCGATTCGAGTTTCCGCAGCGGCGGATCACCATCAACCTGGCTCCCGCCGATCTACCCAAGGAAGGCGGCCGATTCGACCTGGCCATCGCGCTCGGCATTCTCGCTGCCAGTGGCCAGATCGATGCGCAATCCTTGGACAAGTACGAATTCCTGGGCGAGCTGGCCCTCACCGGCGAGCTGCGCGGGGTCGACGGGGTCCTGCCTGCCGCGATCGCCGCCGCGCGGGACGGCCGCAGCCTGATCGTGGCTGCCGCGAACAGCGAAGAGGCCGCGCTGGCCCAGCATGCCGACGTACGCATCGCCCGCACCCTGCTGGAGGTCTGCAGCGCCCTTGAGAGCGGTACGCTGCCACCTGCCGTGGCCGCTGACCCACTGCCGGTCAGCATTCCCGACCTGCGCGATGTGCGTGGCCAGCTGCAGGCGCGCCGGGCGCTGGAAGTGGCGGCAGCCGGCGGGCATCACCTGCTGCTGCTCGGCACGCCCGGCTGCGGCAAGACGTTGCTGGCCTCGCGCCTGCCCAGCATCCTGCCGGCGGCCAGCGAGCTTGAGGCACTGGAGGCCGCCACCATCGCCTCCTGCAGCGGCCAGGGTATTGATGCAGGGCGCTGGCGACAGCGGCCCTACAGGGCGCCGCACCATACGGCCAGCGCGGTGGCGCTGATTGGTGGCGGCTCGCATCCGCGCCCTGGCGAGATCTCGCTGGCGCACAACGGGGTGCTGTTTCTGGATGAGCTGCCCGAGTGGAGCCGGCACGCACTGGAAGTCATGCGTGAGCCGATTGAATCCGGGGTTGCGGTGGTCAGCCGCGCGGCCCGCACCGAGCGCTTTCCTGCCCGGTTCCAGCTCGTTGCGGCCATGAATCCGTGCCCGTGTGGCTGGGCCGGTGATCGCAGCGGGCGCTGCCTCTGCACCGAGGAGGTCATCCGTCGTTACCGGGGGCGGGTTTCCGGCCCATTGATGGACCGCATCGACCTGCATGTCGAAGTGCCGCGGCTGGACCCGCGCGAGCTGCGTGATGACGCGCCGCTCGGCGAGGACAGCGCGAGTGTTCGTGCCCGTGTCGTGGCCGCGCGGGAGGTGCAGCTGCTGCGCAGTGAAAAGGCCAATGCACAGCTGCTGCCGTTCGAGCTGAGCGCGCATTGCCGGTTGTCGCGGGAGGATCAGCAGCTGTTGGAGGATGCGGTGGAACGGTTGCAGCTGTCGGCGCGCTCGATGCATCGCATCCTGCGGGTGGCGCGGACGTTGGCGGATCTGGGGCACGCGGAGGAAATCGAGACCGCGCATGTGGCGGAGGCGATCGGGTATCGGCAGTTGGATCGGGGTGGGGGGAGTTAAGCCTTCGGTATCTCCGAAAGGACACGTGAACAAACCACACCGCCAATGCATGGATGCGGATCTGCGCGCAGCTCGAGTTCCCGCAGCGCCGCATCACCATCAATCTTGCCCCGGTCGATCTGCCCAAGGAGGGCGGGCGATTTGATCTGGCCATCTCGCTGGGCATCCTCGCCGCGAGCGGTCCGATCGATGCGCAGTCCTTGGACCAGTACGAGTTCCTGGGCGAACTGGCCCTCATCGGCGAACTGCGCGGTGTAGACGGCGTTCTGCCTGCCGCGATCGCTGCCGCCCGGGACGGCCGCAGCCTCATCGTGGCCGCCGCGAACAGAGAAGAGGCCGCCCTGGCCCAGCAGGCCGACGTTCGCGTTGCCCGCACCCTGCTGGAGGTCTACAGCGCCCTTGAAAGCGGCACGCTGCCTCCGGCCGTGGCGACGTGCGCGGCCAGCTACAGGCCCGCCGGGCGCTGGAGGTCGCGGCGGCCGGCGGTCATCACCTGTTGCTGCTCGGCACGCCCGGCTGCGGCAAGACCCTCTTGGCCTCGCGCCTGCCCGGCATCCTCCCCGCTGCCAGCGAGCTGGAGGCGCTGGAAGCGCCACCATCGCCTCGTGCAGTGGCCAGGGCATTGATGCGGGGCGCTGGCGGCAGCGGCCCTACAGAGCGCCGCACCACACAGCCTGCGGCGGCAAGTGTGGATCCGCGACGACGTCCACCATCAAATGAGCAAGGGCAGCGCTGGCATTTTCCCGGGCGGTAAGAAGGCGGTTGGGTCCGCCAGCCCAGCTCTGCTTCACTGTTTCAAGAATCTACTGCTTGAGCGCTTATTTGTAATGGTCGGGTCGAAGACCTCGCAGCAGTGCGAAATCACGTGGATGGCGACGACTTACTCGATCCTTAGCTGGATCGCAACCCATCCGATGTGGCGGGAAAGACTGATGAGAAATCGCGTACTGAGAACTGGACGACGCGAGCATTGAATGTCAATGGGCGAGGTCACCACCTATCCTGATACGCTTCGGTGGATCGATTCCTTCGGAAGGAATACGATTAAGTAGGACCCATGCATGCAAAGGGAGAAGCGTATGCGCGACATCCGATTCCTTCTTAAGCCCCGCTATGGTCAAAGTCACGCTTTGGTCATCGGAATCAATCGCTATCGGAATGCTGGGCCTCTGGGTTACGCGGTCAACGACGCGAATGCCGTGTACGGCAGGCTAACGCGCGATTACGGGTTTCAGACTGAGAACGTTCAATTGCTCTTGGACGAAGATGCCACTTCTGAAGCTATTCGGCGGGCGTTCCTTCGCTTCGCTGATCAAGATTCGATCGGAATTGATGATCGAGTCGTCTTGTTCTTCGCCGGCCATGGAACCACTCGACGTGGAGTGCGTGGCGAGATCGGCTACTTGGTTCCGCACGACGGCGACTTGAATGATCTTTCGACTCTGCTTCGGTGGGACGAGCTGACTCGTAATGCAGAGATCATCGCTGCCAAGCACATGTTGTTTGTGATGGACGCTTGCTACGGAGGCTTAGCCGTCACCCGGGCCGTTGGTGCAGGCAGTGTTCGCTTTATCAAAGACATGCTGAAGCGAGTCTCCCGCCAGGTCTTGACCGCCGGAAAGGCAGATGAAACCGTCGCTGATGCTGGCGGGCCGCTGCCTGGACACTCTGTTTTTACCGGGCACTTTCTGCAAGGACTAGACGGGGCCGCCGCAACAGCGGACGGCGTGCTCACCGCTAGTGGCTTGATGGCGTACGTTTACGGCCGTGTATCGGCAGACGCCGGGTCATTCCAAACACCACATTTTGGTCATATCGATGGAGATGGCGACTTCATCTTCCGCATGCCGGAAGTGTCAGAGGCCGATGGCACAAGCGGTGAGGATGCACTGTTCGTGGTGCCGTACCCGGAAGAGTTGGACACGCGATCCGGTCTAGAATCCAAGGTCTCGCGAGCAAAGCACTTGCTGGCCCAGCCTGACCGTGCGATTGAGCTGCACGACTTTGTCATTGATGAGCTGAAGCGCTTTCTATCTGCAACCGCACAGGACAGTTTCAACCAGGATGTTTCATACAGTGATGAGGAGCTGACCCAGCGACTCGCTGCCTATGAGGAATGCACGCTGGATCTGTCGGTGATTGAGGCCTGTCTGGCGTACTGGGCGGGTGACGCACATCGACCAGTACTACGCAAAGTCCTGGCTCGCTCGGTTGACCGCTTGGAGGCGAGTAGTGGAATGGTCGTTTGGTCGAACCTTCGCTGGTACCCGCTTGTCCTGCAGTCATATTGCGCTGGTATCGCTGCCGTGGCGGCAGGGCGCTATGACACGCTGGCGGATGTTTTTTCGACTGAGATCCATACAGCTGAAGAATCTCGTCCGGCATTCCGCGCGGTGGCTGATGCAATCCTTGCGTTCACTCGCGCCGATCTGTTCAAACGCCTGCCGGGCTACGAGCGCCATCACACCCCTATGAGCGACTATCTTTTCAAGTTGCTTCAGCCGCGGCTTGACGATGCATTGTTCATTGGTCGTGCCTATGAGCACGCGTTTGACGAGTTTGAGGTTCTACTCGCACTCGCGACGGCACAGGCATATGGGAAAGAAGAGCGAAGCGTATGGGGCCCGGTCGGTAGATTCGGATGGAAGCATCGTCGCAGTTCAAAAGCGCCTCTTGAGGCCGCGTTCGTGCGCGCGCGCGATGAAGGTGAACAGTGGGCACCGTTCAAAGCAGGCCTATTTGGAGACAACCACGGGGGATTCATTAAGGCGGCAGAAGAGTACAGATCAGCTATCGCTCGGCTTAACTGGTTCTAGAATTTTGGCGCCGAGGCACGGAACGATGAGTGGTTCACTGCTCCGGATTCGTTACCACGGAACCGAATGAAAGCATGTGCACCGGCTGCAGGCGGCCTATCTCATCGAACTGATCGAGGGCGGCGCGATCCCCATTGCCTTCCGGGAGATGGACACGGAGCAACGCCAGCAGTTTGAGCGTCTGCTGGCATCTGTGCCGGTGGTGATCCTGGAACCAGCTCACTGACGGACTGGCAGCTACGTCAGTAGGCCCGCTCCGGCCCCACCGGCACGATCCCCGAGGGATTGAGATGCCGATGGCTTCCGTAGTAATGGTGTTTGATGTGCTCCAGGTTGACAGTATCCGCCACCTCGGGAATCGCCATCATCCGCGCCACGAACCCATGCAGGCCAGCGAAGTCCGCAATGCGTCGCACGTTGCACTTGAAGTGCACGTAGTAGACCGAATCGAAGCGGATCAACGTAGTGAACAAGCGGATATCGGCTTCCGTCATGACATCGCCCACCAGCCATTCGCGTTGCTGCAGTCGCTCGTCCAACCAGGTGAGCGTCTCGAACAGCGGCCCAACCGCCTCCTCGTATGCCTTCTGCGTTGACGCAAAGCCCGCCTTATACACACCGTTGTTGACGGTCGCGTACACACGCTCGTTGACGTGATCGATCTCGGCGCGCAGCGCAAGCGGATAGAAATCGCCGGCGTTGGCACCCAGTCCGTCATAGGCAGTGTTGAACATGCGGATGATGTCCGCCGATTCGTTGCTGACGATCTTCCCGCGCTCGCGATCCCAGAGCACCGGCACGGTCACCTTGCCGGTCATTCCCGGCTTGGCGGCGGCGTACAGTTCATGCAGATAGCGTGCACCGCGTTCGGGCTCGGGCGTCACCTCCGGGCCCGGTTCAAAATTCCAGCCCTGATCACCCATATGCCAATTGACCACCGAGACCGGCACCAGATCTTCCAGGCCTTTCAGCGCGCGCACGATGAGCGCGCGGTGTGCCCAAGGGCAAGCGAGACTCACATACAGGCGGAACCGCTCTGGCGCTGCTTTGACGCCATGCTCTCCGTTCGGACCTGCACTGCCATCGGCGCTCAACCAATCCCGGAAGGTGGAATCCTCGCGCTTGAAATGACCGTCCTTGTCAGCGGCACCCGCGGTGCCTTCCTGCCATGTTCCATCGACCAGCATGCCCATCGCGGGAGTACTCCTCTGATAGTGGTGTCTTGATAGTGGCAAATGCGGCTGCAATACCCGGTGATGGGCGCCTGCAGTTGGTGCGCGCTCTATGGCGTTCATCGCCGAGGCACATGCATCTACGGCAGAATGTCGACGTATCTACGTGAGACATCCATCGCCATGCGCATCCACCAGATCGACCTTCCCGTCTCCGATGTCGCCGACACCGTGGCGTACTTCCGCGATGAACTTCAGCTGCCGGTCGAGGGCTCGGCCGTGCGCATCGGCTGGAGCACCCTGCAGCTGCAACCCGCAGGATCGAACCCGGTCGGTGGCGTGCACCTGGCGTTCAACGTGCCGGCCAATCGCTTCGAAGCGGCCACCGACTGGCTCAAAGCACGCGCTACGCTGCAGCGCGATCTAAAGGGCCATGACCACTTCACCTTCGATGGCCGCTGGGATTCGGAGTCGATCTATTTCACCGGGCCGGACGGCCTGATCCTGGAGTTGATCGCGCGGCGGCGCTTGCCTGCGGGCGAGCGTCAGGGCGAGTTCCATGGCAGCGAGATGACCTGCATCAGCGAGGTCGGCCTGCCCGCTGAACACGTGGGCGAAGTGCAGGCGAAGGCCGAGGCGGCCTTCGGGTTGAATCCGTTGTCACAGCCCACGCCGCACTTCGCACCGCTTGGCGATGACGAAGGACTGTTGATCGTGGTCGATGCCACGCGCCGCTGGTTCCCCGAGCAGAAGGTGCTGCCGAATGCGCGCGGCATCTGCGTGGTGCTGCATGACGTGGTGCCTGGCGCGGTGGTCGAAGACGCAGCGTTTGGCTGGCACCTGCGCTCGGCCTGAGCAGGCCCGGACGAACGAAGCCCCGCCGGAGCGGGGCTTCAGTTCACACAACAGCCGGCTGGGCTCACTCTTCCTCGTCCTGCTGGCCGCCCTGCTGCTGGTTCTGGTTACGCTGCTGCTGCTCCTGCTGCTGTTGCTGCTGCTGGCCGCGGCCACCTTCCTGCTGCTCACCGCGCTGATTCGGGTTCTGCTGGTTCTGCTGAGCCATCTCGATTCTCCGGTTGCCGCAAACGGAATGTCGCGGTCGAGGCCATCCTCTGCAGCCCGAGGTTAACGACGTGTGGGCGTTTGTGTACGAATTCGTCAACGTCTCCACGCCAACGTTTTCTGCAGCTACAAACCCCATGTCGCAGTAGGCGTTGACCTGCATATGAACGGTTCGAATTCCCTTATGCCGCTCCCCACCCAACGCCTGCTCGCGCCACTGAACAGGGCCTCCATCAACCAAGCCGTGCAGATGACGCGCAGATGACGATCACGGCATCACCGGCGGCACGTAGGTCAACGTCATGCCGAGCAGCCACAGCAGGCCGAGCACCAACGGGATGTGCACCAGCAGCTGGATGAAGGTGAAGCCGACGATGTCGCGCGCTTTCAGGCCGAGCACGCCCAGCAGCGGCAGCATCCAGAACGGGTTGATCAGGTTCGGCAGTGCCTCGGCGGCGTTGTAGACCTGCACCGCCCAGCCCAGGTGCGCCTTCAATTCGTTGGCCGCCTGCATGACGTACGGCGCTTCGATGATCCACTTGCCGCCGCCGGAGGGCACGAAGAAGCCGAGCACGGCCGAGTACACGCCCATCACCAGCGCGAAGGTGTCGGTGGTGGCGATATGCACGAACAACGTGGAGAGACGATGGGCGAGCGTCTCATCGCCACTGCCGGTGGCGTGGGTGAGAATCATCGCGATGCCGCCGTAGAGCGGAAACTGGATCAGCACGCCGGTGGTGCTCGGTACGGCCTTGGCCACCGCGTTGAGGAAGCTGCGCGGGCGCCAGTGCAGCAGCAGGCCGAGCGAGATGAACAGGAAGTTGTAGGTGTTGAGGTTGGCGATGGCGGTCACCACCGGCTTGCTGGCGAACTCGCCGAACAGCCAGCCGAACGCGAGCAGCGACAGGAGCACGGTCAGCAGCGGGCTGTACTCCAGCCACTCGCCGGGGCGGGTGCGCGGCTGCAGCGGCTCGGCCTCGGCGCGGGCGGCGCCTTCGAAGTGCTTGGCGGTGCGGGCGGTGGCGGCACCGGGGGCGGTCAGCCAGGCGATCAGCAGCGAGACCAGAATCAGCGCGGCGGTCAGCGCGATCGACTGCCACAGGAAGATGGTTTCGGTGAAGGGCAGCACGCCGGTGATCTCGACCAGGCCGGGCGGCATGCTGGCCGGGTTGGCCTGCAGCTGGGCGGCCGAGGAGCTCAGGCCCATCGCCCAGACCGCGCCAAGGCCGAGATACGCCGAGGCACCGGCGGCGCGGTAGTCCATGTTGAGCGCTTCGCGACGCGCCAGCGCGCGCACCAGCAGCCCACCGAACACCAGCGAGAAGCCCCAGCTGAGCAGCGAGGCGAGCATACTGATCAGGCCAACATAGACCACCGCGCCACGGCCGGTCTTGGGCACACGGGCCAGCAGATCGATGAAGCGCGCCACGATCGGCGCGGTGGCGACCGCATAGCCACCGATGACCACGAAGGCCATCTGCATGGTGAAGGGGATCAGGCTCCAGAAGCCCTCGCCGAATGCGGTGGCGGTGGCTTGCGGGGTGGCGCCGAAGCCCATCGCGGCGGCGGCGACGATGACCACGCCGAGCACCGCGAACACGTACGCATCAGGGAACCACTTTTCCGCCCAGGCGGCCGAGCGCAGTGCCGCGCGCGCCATCCAGCCGTCCTGCACCACCGTCGATGTGTTCATTGCCCCCACCCTCCCCGATCATTCGATGGGAGGGATTCTGGGCGCTGGCCACGGCGCTGTCAGTCGCCTAATGGTCGTAGTGCGCGTTACCGGTAGCACCCGACCGTTGGTCGGGTGGCCCCTCAGCGCAGTACCAGCGACACCGCGATGCCGGCGAACAGCGCCGCACCGACCCAGTTGTTGTGCAGGAAGGCCTTGAAGCACGGGTCACGCTCGCGCTTGCGGGCGATCCAGAACTCGTAGGCGATCAGCCCGGCGGCCACGCCGACGCCCAGGCCGTAATAGAACCCAAGCCCGGCACGCAGGCCGACCAGCGCCATCGTGCCCAGGAACAGCGCATAGAGGATGCCCTGGATGACCAGGTCCAGATCCCCGAACAGGATCGCGGTGGAATGCGAGCCCATTTTCAGGTCGTCATCGCGGTCGACCATGGCGTACCAGGTGTCATACGCGGTGGACCACAGAATGTTGGCGCCGTACAGCAGCCAGCCGATCACCGGCACCTCGCCCTGCACCGCGGCGAAGGCCATCGGGATGCCCCAGCCGAAGGCCATGCCGAGGTAGACCTGCGGCAGGTGGGTATAGCGCTTCAGGTAGGGATAGCTGGCGGCCAGGAACACGCCGATGAAGCTCATGCCGATGGTGAGCCAGTTCAGGGTCAGCACCAGGGCGAAGGCGACGATCATCAGCCCGGCGAACAGCGCCAGCGCCTCGCGGCCGGAGACCGCCCCGCTGGCCAGCGGGCGGTCCTTGGTGCGTTTGACGTGCGGGTCCAGCCAGCGGTCGGCGTAATCGTTGATCACGCAGCCGGCCGAGCGGGTCAGCCAGACGCCGGCGGTGAACACGAACAGCGTCCACAGCGGCGGCAGCCCGCCGGAGGCCAGCCACAGCGCCCACCAGGTGGGCCAGAGCAGCAGCAGGGTGCCGATCGGGCGGTCGGCGCGCATCAGTTTCCAGTAGTGCCGCCAGCGCGACGGGGGCGCCGCCTCGGGCGCTTCAAAACGTTCGTAAGCCATCGGTAAAGGATACCGCCTGGGCTGGCCGGGCGCGCCGTCGCCCGGTGCATCGATGCAGGGGGCAGACCTGCGCGGCGTTTACGGATAGAATGCTCCTCCCGCGCCGCTTTGGCGGTCTGTGGCCCCATCAGGCGGCCCGGCGGGATGCAGGACACAACGCGCTCGTAGCTCAGCCGGATAGAGTAGTGGCTTCCGAAGCCATTGGTCGGGGGTTCGAATCCCTCCGGGCGCGCCAGATTGAAGTCCGAGCATGTCTCAGGATGTCCAAAACCCCAGAGAAATCTGGGTTTTTTCTTTATCCGTGGTCCAGTCAGGTCCGGGGGCATCTATTGCAATCCGGGGCATCCGGGGGCAAGTTCGGGGGCATCCAGACCCCCGAAATGCGGACATGCCCCCAATGGCCCTGACTGACATCCAAGTACGTAAAGCCAAGCCTGTTGAGAAACCCCAGAGACTCTTCGATGGCGGAGGGCTCTACCTTGAGGTCACCCCAGCGGGTGGCAAGCTTTGGCGGTGGAAGTATCGCGTTGCTGGAAAGGAAAAGCGGCTGGCCCTGGGTTCGTACCCCGAGGTGAGCCTGGCTGAAGCCCGTGAGAAGCACATGGTGGCGCGAAAGACTTTGGCTAACGGCATTGACCCTGGCGAGCAGCGGAAGCTCGAAAAGCTGGTTCGCAGCGGAGGCTCTGAGAACAGCTTTGGGGCGATCGCGCTGGAGCTTCTTGCTATGCGAACCAAGAAGAACGCTAAATCCACGGCTGTAAGGAACGGAAGGATCATTGAGAAGGATCTCAATCCTTACATTGGTGATAGGCCGATCAATGAGATTTCCGCTGTCGAACTGCTTGCTGTGCTGCGAAAGATGGAGAAGAGGGGTGCGGTGGAGACGGCGCATCGAGCCCGTGGCATTGCAGGAATGGTTTTCCGGTACGCAATCGCTACAGGTAGGGCAGAGCGAAATCCTGCTGTTGACCTGATCGGCGCGTTGGAAGCGCCTCAGACGACGCACTTCGCTAGCTTGACGGAGCCATCCGCGGTTGCGCCGCTTCTACGTGCCATTTGGGGGTACGAAGGTAGTGCCATAGTAACCGCCGCGTTGAAGCTCTCGCCGTTGCTATTTCCCCGCCCAGGCGAGCTGCGTAGCGCACGCTGGGCAGATATTGACCTTGATGCGGCGGAGTGGCGCTATGTCGCTACCAAGACCGACACACCGCACATTGTTCCGTTGTCCAAGCAAGCAATTGAAGTTCTCACTGAGCTGCGCCCTCTCACCGGCCGAGGCCAGTACGTTTTCCCAAGCCTTCATGGGAAAGGACGTCCGATGAGCGAGAACACGATAAATGCGGCCATACGCCGGATGGGGTTTGACTCAAAAACCATGACGGGGCATGGGTTCCGTGCAATGGCGCGGACTATTCTTGATGAGGTACTAGGGTTCCGTCCCGACTACATCGAGCATCAGCTTGCTCATGCGGTTCGCGACCCCAATGGACGCGCCTACAACCGCACTGCTCACTTGGGCGAGCGCCGCAAGATGATGCAGGAATGGGCAGACTATTTGGACAAGCTGCGAGCTTAAAAAGGTTGACTTGTGCCCAATGTCGCTTTGCCGCGTGGCGCAATTCGAACAGCGGTCTGCCGGAGTTTTTTGATGATTGTTTTTGTTCGGATAGTCAATGAAGGCGTCGAAGTGTTCCGCCCGGTGGATGCTAAGCGAGTTTCCGATCACGTGTTTGAAATCGTTGATGAATGGCAGGGTCTGGACGAGGTTTGGGAATTCAATCATGGTGATCGTGTGCTCTGTATTGACCATACCTTCCAGGATGGCTCGCAAGGTCTCCTTGCGGTTTCAGCTGTTCCACCAGGCCTCACCAATTGATGTGTCTGTTTCTCGATACGCCCTGTTGAAGCGCTGTGAGCATCTTCTCCTGCTCCTACGACTTCATGCGACCCATAGCGACCATTGATGCGGCCGCCCAGCCTGTCGCTGGGTCCGGTTGCATGCTGGCTTGCTAGACGGACCCTGCCGCCCTAGGATCGAGCCGTATCAAGGGGAAAGCACGCAACTCAGTGCTTTGTGGATGAGCCATTTAAGTGGACTCATGGGTCCGTCTATTGGGCAGTTAGCTGTCAATGAATATTTGCTATTACTGCGGGTTTGAAGCGAGCACAGCGGAGCATGTACCGCCGCAGGGAATATTTCCCAGACAGAAGGATTCGCCCGACGGAAAGGACTACCGAAAACAATTGATTACGGTGCCGTCTTGTGAGGAGCACAACACTGATAAGTCGCGTGAAGATGAGTACCTGCTTTACACTCTCGCGATGAGCCTGCCGTCAAACGAGGTAGCGAAGCATCAGTTCCTGACAAAGATCATGAGGGCAGTTAAGCGACGCCCGAAGCTCATGGAACGGCTGCTGACGGAGACTCAAGAGGTCGTCGTCCACGACACGGTCGCCGGCACGTGGGAGAAGACCATTGCGTTCCGTCCCGAGGAGTCACGCCTTATTGGCATGTTCACTTGCATAGCCAAGGGCCTCTACTTTCACGAGAAGCGTACTCCATGGCTTGGCGATGTAAGCGTCCTAATTGAGTTCATGCTCTCTTTCGACGATCTCGAAAAAAATGAGGACCAGCGCTTACTGGTAGAGAGACTGGACACATTCTTGGAAGGCCAACCATTGAGGGGCAACAATCAGGATGTCTTTGGTTACCAATTCGTCGAGGCTGATGGCAAAGTCCTAGCGCGGCTCCATTTCTACGGGAGTAGCAAGGTTACGGTAGCGTTTATCGTGTGACGGCTAACAATTCATTCAAGCCGAAGCCGCTTCGCGGCTCGGCTTAATTCAGGCGTTGAGCGTCCTCTTCTGGCCGCAGAGCATGTGCAGATTTTCATGCAGTCGGATTCTTGAATTGCACTCGTTCTTGTCGGCGGCCAGTGGTCGGGAGCATGGCAGCTCTTGGCCGCAGGGTGTCATGCGACCCAAAGCAGAATTCCCGCCGAGGAGCACGCTCCTCACCCTGCTCGGTCAGCTTATGAAACGGCTTGTTAGCCGGACCCAGCCGCCCTAAGATCGAGCTGTCTCAAGGGGAAAGCCCGCTATAAGGTGCTTTGTGGATAAGTCGTATAACCGGGCCCATTGGGCCGTCTATTAGATAGTTAGGCCGCGCATGGAAGATATCGAGTCGTTGACAATAGGCCAGATGCTTGCTCGCAGGTCATCCGCAGAGCAAGAGGCTTCAAGGCTGATCGGTCAGCTCGTCTTTTCCTTTTCTAGGCTCGTCAACAATTTGCATCTTTGCGTCGCGTGGCATAACGACGGCAAAGATTTAGATCGCTACGGAGACGCCGCAGGAGATCTTGCCGCAGCCGATCTAATCAAGAGAATTGAACGTCAAGCCGCTTCCCGCTTCGGAGAGGATTCAAAGAGACACAAGAAGTACAAATATTGGACTGCGCGGGCGCATAAGATTCGGGAGCAGCGAAACATCATCATGCACTCGCGCTGGTCAATTGAGCCATATGGACGCCACGCAGTTGCCATTTCAACTCCGATCTTTGTTGAACCAAAAAATGAGTTGGTGTACACGCTTGGAACTCTTGCAGATATATGCGCTGATTGCGAGCAACTCACTAACGAGCTGGCGCAACTTCGTACGGAACATCCGCTATAGTGCGCTCTAACAGATCATTCAAGCCGACATTGCTTCGCGAGTCGGCTTAACTCAGGTGTTAAATATCCGCTTCTGGCCGTAGGGCGTCATGCGATCCAAAGCACCCATTGGTGCGGCCGCCGTGCCTGCCGCTGGTTCTGGTTATACGCCGGCTTGTTGGCCGGCCCCAGCCGTCCTAAGATCGAGCTTAACCAAGGGGAAATCCCACCATACGTTGCATTGTGGGTAAGTCGTATTGCCGGCCCCAAGGGACCGTCCATCGGGTAGTTAGGCACCGCACACATGACAAGGGGGGGGCTACATGTCAGATTTGGCGCAGGAAAGGTCAGTGGATCAAGGAACTAACGTAGGTAGGTTCTTAGCCAACCGTGGTGTCATCGTGGTGAAAGAGAATCGGCCTGCGGGCCGCTGCAAGGGTGAGCACGGCGATTCGATATTCGCAGAGACATTGATCCTCAACGTGATCAAGGGAACCAAGAAGGACACCAGCTACGGGGTACGCTTGGAAAGGATCGACCAAGATGGCGACACTGACTCTGCTGTATTCTTAGATCACGATGAGTTGCCGGAGTTGATCAATGCTATTGACTTCATCACGCATACTGCCGTCGAGCTTTCCGGACAGGACCGTGATTACACTGAGGTCACTTACTCCACTAAGGACGGCGCAACGTTCGGCTTCTATCACAGCGACCAAGGACAGTTGGCCTTCTTGAAGCTCTCGGATCATCGCAGCTCAACTTTCTTACCCGTCAACCGACTTGGCGTTCTAAAGCAGATGCTCCAAGAGGCTCGAGCGCACTTGCAATCGTGCGGAGCATCCGATGATTAGCCAGTTTTTCCTAACAATAAATTAAAGCCGGTGCCGCTTCGCGGTGGGGCTTAACTACAGCGGTGTGCAGCTGATCTACCGCTCGCCAACGTTTAAGAGGAGGAAGCACGTGGCAACGGAAATCACCGGCACCTATACGGTCGTAATCGCTCCAAGCAAAGAGAAACTGTTGAGTGAGGTCAATAGCTTGATCGAGGCCGGCTGGACGCCTCAAGGAGGACTCAGCATCGAGTACCCAGCCAACGCTGCACTGCCTATGTACGGCCAAGCCCTAGTAAAGGGCATTACAAGCGGCGCAGGCTGAGCATGGCTTCCGCCAAGTGCCCCGTAAGCAAATACACGATTGAGCTTGCTCCGAGCAAAGATGCGTTGGTGCGGAAGGTCAATGAACGCCTTGCAACTGGATGGGAGTTGCAAGGGCCTCTTTCCATCAAGTATCCAAAGAAGGCTTTGCTTCCTATGTATGGGCAGGCGCTGGTCTGGAGAAAGGAGTCTGCCCCTCCCGAGCTTGCGGCAGGCAGCTCCGGCTGCCTCGGAGTCGTCCTTCTGTGTGCCGCCCTTCCCCCAGCAGCTATCCTTGCCGCTCATTTGCTTTAAGCAGTCGTCGTGGGCTAGCTAGCAGCGGCGTAACAATTTTAAGCCGAGGCCGCTTTGCGGCTCGGCTTAGTTCCGGCGTTGGTGGAGGTCCGTTCCTGGCCGCAGGGGGGGCATACGACCCAAAGCGGTAGTAGCGGCTTGCCATCTTTACGCCCGATTGCGGTGAGTCAAACGGTGCTTCGCGCGCTCACTTGAAGTTGCATCGTCTGCCCGGAGTTGCAGTCGGCCGCGAGCTTGTTTGAAGAGTGTGTTGATTCTTGCGCTGTTGAACGCCTTCACCAGCTAGGCTGGACCGGTGTCGTGCTGCTCCTCGCTGGACTGTCTGCATAGGGTTCCAGCTTCCGCGAAGCAGGACGCTAATCCTCTATGATTGTCTGCAGGAGGGGCCGCGCCGCGGCGGGAGCTTTAGTAAATGAGCAAGAGGGAAGTCACCCCGCGAGACCCGCTGCAGGGTACCCAGGTCATGAGCACAGTCGCCACTGGCGGCGGTGGCGGCGTCTTTCAGGCTCGTGTGGGCGCCCTATACTTGGGTAACATGCTTACGGGCTTGCCCACAGCCTTCTGCTTGCACGGCGCCAGGATCGAAGAACTGCGCTTTGAGGCCCGCTATACAGGCGCTCACACCGACGACGTCTACTGCCGACTCAGTGACACCAAGGAGAGTTGGCTGCAACTCGTCCAATGCAAGCGAGGCCTCAATGCCACGGCTGGCAACACAGACTTCATCGACGGGCTGCGGGGTGCCTGGCGCGACTTCCTCGGCATCGAGAAGAGCCATTTTGATCGCGCCTGTGACGTCCTGGTTCTTGCGACAATCGCCCCAGCGACGGCAGCCAACCAGGCAGCGAAACGTCTGTGCGAACTTGCTCGTGCATCAGCAGACATCGGTGACTACCTGCAGAAGGTGAACTCCCAGCTGTTCGACAAGAAGCACAAAGAAACTTGGGAAGCATTCAAGACGGTTTCGAAGGGCACGTTGACCGATAAGTACACCGAGGAGCTTGTCTTCCAGTTGCTCCGGCGGCTTCGTGTTGACATTCATGACCTGGGCACTGAGTCCTCACAGGAGGTCAGCCTCGTCCAGGCACTCTTGACCTCAGGGCAACCAGGCGACTCTGGAGCACTGGTATGGGATGGACTTGTCTCCTATGTGCAAGAACAAGGCATTACAGTAGGGACCGTCACTTGGACAACATGGTGTCGGACCGCCAAAGAAGGATTGCAAGCCGCAGTAAGCCGCCTGACTTCCGCGCGCGGACTGGGCATTGTTGCTGAGCGATTGACCGAGCGAGCTCTACTTCAGCTCTCCCTCATCTCGACAAGCCTACCCAATGGCGCGCACATCCCTCGAGGCGAGTGCGTAGGTCGTGTGTTGTCAGCGCTCGATGACCGCCAGCTCGTCATCATCACTGGCGGTCCGGGCGCAGGAAAGTCAGCGGTCGTCTCTGAGCTTGCTTCTTTGCTGCGTGAGTCCGGCCCATTGTTCTTCTTCAAGGCTGATGAGCTGGATGTCCCCACCTTGGCAGCAGTGCAGTCTCTGAACGGGCTTCAAGACCCGATGTTGGGCATCGAAACACTGCTGCGGACAGGGGCACCCACCATCATCATCGACTCGCTGGAGAAAGCTCTCGAGGCACAGAACCCAGGTGCGCTCGAAGAGCTGCTCACGCTTGTTCGCAAGAACAAGTCTTCGAGGCTCTGCATCACGACTCGCTCCTATGCTCTCAATGGCCTGCACACAAACTTCCTCTATAGCTTTTCCAGCCAAGTCGTAGACGTTCCACCACTCACGGACGCGGAGATTGCCGCTGCGGTAGCCGGAACCCCGCTCCATGAGTTTGTCGCCAAAGATTCAGGGGTAAAAGAGGTTCTGCGCACACCCTACTACCTTGAGCTTGCTTTCAAGTTCACCGCCGCTGGAACGGCACTACCAAGTGCCTCTGGAAATGACCTCAGGCGGGCACTTTGGATAGAGCGAATTGCACCCAGTAGAGGCCTTTTGGCCGCTATGCGCATGAAACGTCAAGCGGCCTTCGACCAAGTCTGCTACCTGCGCACCGAGCGCTTTTCGCAGTTCGTCGATCCTCCCCTGGACGCTGAAGCTGTCACGTCGCTCCTGCATGACGCTGTGCTCGTGAAGGACGAGGCCGACCGAGTGGCCCCGGCCCACGACGTCTTGGAGGATTGGTCGCTGTTCTTTCGAGTGGAGCGTGAGGTACGTTCTGCGGAGCGGGACTGGTCAGCGATGTTTGCAAGGCTCGGTTCACATGCGGGCATGCGGCGTGCCCTGCGCTCATGGACGGCTCAGAAATCGACTGAAGGCGACGATGACGCCTATGCACTCCTGGAGGCGTCGCTCAAGCCAGAATCAACGATTGCGCAGCTGTGGCGCGACGAGATAGCCATCGGGCTTCTGCGCTCTGAGCGAGTCGAGGAACTGGTCGATAAGCTTGGAAGCAATGATACCTTCGGCAGTGCGTCTCTGCTTCAGCGCCTGAGCCACCTGCTTAGGGTTGCTTGCAAGGGTCCGACCTCCCTCGATTACTCGCACTTGGCGGCCGACTCTGCGAACAAAGAACTTCTTGCCCGAGTCGGGATGGCCGCACCGGTAGGAAAGGCTTGGGACGTGATGACTGGGCTGGTTGCAAGGGCATTCCCATCGCTGCCGCCGGAGGCTCACTCATGGGTTGTCCAGCTCGCTGAGGATGCAGTTGCGCACGACAATGCTTGGCACAAGCCCAGTCCGCGTGTGAACGATGTTTTCAGCATAGCTGAGCACTATTGCTGGCGAGACAACGACACTTGGTACCGAGAAAATTCTGTAGGTAGGCGATTCTACGAGCTTCTGTGTCGCTGCTCTGGAGCTAACCCCGCCAAGTTCAAGGTGTTCATCGACGCACTAGTGAAACGGATCTCCGAGAACAGAGAAGGTCACAATGTCTACGCCGAGGAACGCTTGCAGTTCCTCACTGATATTAAGCACTGCAGGGAGCCCGTTTACTTCAATGCAGAGCTAGTTCGCACTGTGTTCTGGGCGCTCTACATCGAACCTGAGCCTCGAACCGAACGTGACTTTGGCATGATCGGCTGGGAGGCAGCAATGGGCCTCAGTGAGAGGACGTCCCACGCTTTTTTCCCTCCCTCTGTGCTGCAAGGGCCTTTCAAGTGGCTTTTGCTCTACTCCGCTGCCAAAAGCGTGCGTTTCGTCATCGATCTCTGCAATCACGCAGCCGCGGCATTTGCTAAATCACATCCGGAGGAAGTTACCGTTCTTCCGCCAGAGCATAGTCCGAATGGGCGCGCCCACATTCACGACTGGCGACTTTGGGCGGCCTATCGTGGCCACTCCGTTTCCAGCTATGTTTTGAACTGCGCACTCATGGCGTTGGAGGAACGACTGCTGATCGAGGCGGAGACGCAGCCGGAGTCTTTCTCCAAGGTTATTGAGTTCATCTTGGAGAGCGGTGAATCGAGCTTCACTACAGGCTTGGTCGCAGGCGTATTGATGGCTCATCCGAATCTTGTCACTGAGAAGCTGCTGCCGCTGTTCAGTTGCCCGCAGTTCTTCGTCGACGACATTGCACGTTACGTGAGAGAGGAGACTGCTCTGGCCATCTACGGTGGTCACGACGGCCTGGACGAGCAGAGGCAAAAGGAGCGCATCGCCAGTAATCGGTTACCGCACAGGAAGCAGCACCTAGAGATGCTCGTGCTTCAGTTGCAGATGATCCGCCCCGATCTCCGGAAGGGCATTTTCGCGATCCTCGATAAGCATATCGAAGATCTCAAACACACTGAAGGCGTGCCGGACGGTTGGCGGATGGGGCTCAAGCGCATGGACGCTCGGGGCATGAAGCTCGGCGACCCAGTTGAAGATGGGAAGTTCGTACCTCTGGAAATCGCGAACCTCGAACCAGAGCTGAAGCAAGTGAGCGACCAAGCGCAGTCAAGAGGTCAACTCATGAACCGGTTGGCGGCTGTCCGGCTTTGGATCGGAGCCGTGACGCAGCCAACGCTCACCTCGTCTCCGGGGGCCGCAGACCGCTTCTCCTCCTCGTCTGAGGTATACGAAGAGTTTCAGCGCCTTCTTGAAGAGGTTATGGGGCAGGAAGAGGATTTGCTGTTTGGGATGGACGACGGCCTCCCTTGCGCGCTGATTCAGCGTTGGCCTACGGACACCTCGGAAGCGCTCCAATGGGCCAAGGACTATCTCCTTGACGTCACCTCGAAGCGCTTGGAGAACGACGCTTGGGTCCGGCGTAGCCCCGCGACGGGCGAGTTGAGAGCCAAGACGCTCGTCTTGCTGGCAAGTGTAGACCCAGGCCATCCAAAGCTGCCTGAGTCCCTCGCCAACATCATTACGGAACCCGTCTGGACGATTCGCCGGGCAGGAGCCCTTGCAATTTCTGAGGTTCTGCGACCAAAGCAACCTCTGCTCGCCGATATACTGACCACGGCGCTGGCGCAATACGCTGAAGAGCTCGACATCGCAATCGGCGCAGCGCGAGGACGCGGGCGCGACTTCGTCGAAGAAGCACGGAACGCTACCTGCAAGAGATTGATGGCAGCCCTCACAGGCGGAAAGCTAGCATCTAGGCCTAGTCCTAGAAGCCTCGCTGCCATCAAAGAGTGGACGATCGCACTCGATGCCGCCAGCAGCGAGACGCCCGAGACTTGGAGAGTCCAAGCGCTTACAACGCTTGTCCGTCTAGTCGCCGATCAGGAAGGTAAGCCACGAGTTGACCGGTACGAATCAGACTATGTCGATTTCGAAGCGCGCTCGGCGGTGGGAGATCTTTTGGCGTCTGAGCTGCTAGTTCAAAGCAACGAGAAGACTCCAATCTTTGACACTCTTGATTACTGCATCGAGCACGGCCCAGAGATCAGTGAAAGGGTACTGGAGTCAACCCTTCGCGGGTGCATGAAGCAAGAGTACGCGAGCGCGGATGCTTTCTGGCGGGTATGGGACCGAGCCGCAGCGAGTGTTCTTGCAGACGATTCGTTGCGCGCGCCCTCGCGGCGCGTGTACAGCAAGAACGAGAAGCTGCTCGCCGTGCTGCTGTTTCGGTCCATTCCATGGACGAGTACCTTCCACGACTTGCCGCTGCTGCGCCGCCGCCCTAGCTTCGTCGCCAACTGCCTTGTCGCGGTAGGTGACGGTTTGCACGCGCTCGAACATTTACTTGCGCTAATGGCAGGTGTCGGAAGGGCAACGGCGGTCCCCTCTGCCTTAGGGCAACTGAGGGATGCGATAGCGAAGGCCCCGGCTACCCTGTTCAACGACGGAAGCAGCCTTTGGAACGCTGAGACTGTTTGCCAAACAGCGGTGCATGAGTATCGTCAGGCGCTCCTCCGAGACGTAACCCTCAGGCAGGCTACTCTGGAGGTGCTGGACAGGCTCGTAGACGCCGGTTCATCCCTGGCATTTCAGTTGCGCGACTACCTAGCGACATCGTCGCCGGCTATGCGTTCAACACCTCCAGTCCCGGGTTCAAGTGCATAGCTTGTCAAAATTCTGTCGGCCACAACAGCTAGCTGCCCGAAGAGTCAGCACTCTCAAAGGGCCGCTCTTGGCCGGTAGCCGCCGGTTGCCATATCAGGCATAACTGTCGGGCGGTATTGCGGTGCACCCTTTGATTGGAACTAATTTCAGACCCTTAGTACTACATCGAAGCGGGATCCCCCCTGCTTTGCGTGTGCGCCGCGCATCGGCGTATCGCTTCGAGTACTAGGCATGAAGGATAAATCCGAGTTCCTCTACTGCGTCTTCATCGTGGCTGCGGCCATCTTGTCGGCCGTGGCCCGTTGTTCCTTCACCCGCCCCGACCAATTCGGCCGGGATTCCTACGACTAAACCAACTATCCAGATAGACCCACAAGGCCCGGCACTGTCCGGGCCTTGTGCGTTATGCCGTCTATGAAAGGAGACCGAGATGCATCACGTTGAAACCATGGCCTATGCAGGCCAAGTCCCATGGCATGGCATCGGAAGCCAGTTGGCTCCAGGGCAGCCCATTGAGGTATGGCGCGAGCGCGCCGGCATGAATTGGTCCTTGGAAGAGGCTGAAGTGCGATTCGCCGCTGACGCCGAAGATCAGTATCCCGTTCGGGCGTTCCCCGGGCAGAAGGTGCTTTATCGCTCTGACACCAAGCGACCGCTGGCCGTGGTGTCCAAGCGCTATCAAGTAGTCCAGCCGCGGGAGATCCTGGAGTTCTACCGCGACCTGACACGGTACAGCGGCTTTGAGCTGGAAACCGCTGGGGTTCTTCGCGGCGGACGAAAGTTCTGGGCATTGGCCCGTACTGGACAGGGTGTGGCTCTGAAGGGCCAGGATCAGGTCAATGGCTACCTTCTTCTGGCTACGGCCTGTGACGGAACGCTGGCTACCACCGCCCAGTTCACCTCAGTGCGCGTGGTGTGTAACAACACTCTGCAGATCGCTGTTGGGGATCGAACCGGAGCCATCAAGGTGCCGCACCGCAGTTCCTTCGATGCTGACAGGGTCAAGAGTCAATTAGGCATCGCTGTTGAGGGCTGGCATGGCTTCGTGGAGCGGATGCGAGTCCTCTGTGAGACACCGGTGGACCCTGACGCCGTCGATGGGATGTTGCGTAACTTGCTTACGTATCCGGCTGCTCAGAATGGGAGGGCGGTCGTGAACGAGCAGGCTGTAGCCAAGGTGCGGGCGCTGTACGACGGGCAGGGGAGGGGCGCGAGCCTGAAAACCAGCAAGGGCACGGCGTTTGGCTTGCTCAATAGCATCACCGAATTCGTGGACCACCATCGGCGGGCACAGAGCATGGAGAACCGTTTGGATGCGGCCTGGTTCGGCCAGGGGGCTCTGCTAAAGCAAAAGGCATGGAAACAACTGATCGGGGAGGCCGCATGAACGCCTCGCCGCAGAAGCAGCGCCTGGAAGAGCTACCTGGCGGTTTGAACGAACGTGACAGCTCCGTCCTCTCCCAAGCATTGGAAATTCTTGAGAGCAGAGCAATGGTCAGTGGCCTTCTATTGGGAGATCCGGATGTTGCAGGCAGGTTCTTCCGCCTGCGTCTAGGGCATGAGATCCGCGAGCACTTCGAGGTAGCGTTCCTCAATGCCCGCAACCGCCTGATCGCCGTAGAAAGGCTGTTCTCAGGCTCCATAGATGGAGCTGAGATCCATCCGCGGATTGTCGTCCAACGTGCCTTGGCCCGGAACGCGGCAGCGGTCCTACTGGCTCACAACCACCCGAGCGGGCATTGCGAGCCATCAGAAGCGGATCGAGCCATCACCAGGCGATTGAAGGAAGTACTGGCGATGGTGGAGGTGAGGGTCGTCGACCACCTTGTGGTGTCGGCAAGCCAAGAAACCTCGATGGCTCAGCTCGGGCAGGTCTAAGGCGCGAACACCTAGGAGAGACCATGAAGATAATGGATGCGCCCCAGTCATCGACCAGGGCGGCACTGGCTCGTGCCAAAGCAGCTGATCTCGACCGACAGGCTCGGGAGATAGAGCGCGCTGCTGATGTTGGGAATTGGCGCCAGAGGGCGAGGATTAGGGAGGCTGCCAGCCGACTTCGTATGAGAGCGGGGGAGCACTTGGTTAAAGCGCAGCGGCTTGAAGAGCCACCCGAGGGATAGAGCTGGGCTGATTGATTCGTCAGTCTAAAGCGAGCCGAAAAGGGGGGCTAAAGATCAGCGTTGATTAGCAACTCGGATGCCCTGCACTCGAGGGCCTTCGCGATCTTCAGGATATTGAGGAAGGTGACATTCCGTTCACCGCGCTCAATCTTTCCCATGTGCGATCTATCTACTCCGGCAACGTCCGCCAGGGCTTCTTGGGACATTGCGAGTTCTTGACGGCGCACGCGTACTGCCTGGCCCAGGCGGACTAGGTCGTTATTGGTGCTTGCGGTTCCGGAGACTCTTGTCACGGACGGAATCGTCCGCCTATGATGCCCTTACGGCCACGGCATTTACGACCCTTTCTGGCGGTTGTCGTGGTGCCCTGTAAAGGGATGGGGCCGTTATGGGCGGGTGTGCCTCGACCTAGCTCCCATCAACGGAGAAACGGATGTCCGAAGAAAACCACTACGAAGTCCTCGGGGTACGCCCCGGGGCACCGCTCTGGGAAATAGAGCTGGCCTACAAGGGGCGGCGGAGCCAATACCACCCTGATCGGTATGCCGCGGGTGACGAGGCTGCCGTGGCATGGGCGACGGCC
This sequence comes from Stenotrophomonas sp. PUT21, assembly GCF_052232875.1. Taxonomy (NCBI): domain Bacteria; kingdom Pseudomonadati; phylum Pseudomonadota; class Gammaproteobacteria; order Lysobacterales; family Lysobacteraceae; genus Stenotrophomonas; species Stenotrophomonas sp. PUT21. The sequence continues at coordinate 3,693,683 of NZ_CP197645.1, forward strand.
AAGATGCAAGCCGTCAACAAGGCGTACGCCGTCCTCAAGGACCCAGACCAGCGTGAACGCTTCGACCGTACCCAAGCGTCGGCCGGGTCTGCTGATCCAGGTCCTCGGACGGAGCGGGCCAAGGCCCCAGAGCCTCCACCGCTCCGCTCACTCCGAGAAGCACTGGAAGGGCTCGAGTTCAGCAACGAGCCCTTCGAACGCGTGTTCGTGGCTCCGCACATACCAAGGAAAAAGCTCCAGGGAGCCTTGGACAGCTACGGGGAGCGGCTGCGGGCCCAGGACGTTGTCGTGCTCATCGACGACACCGTGTTCGGTGGTGCCAGGGAGGGCGTTCTCATCACCGAAACCCAGATTCGGTGCAAGGCCAAGTTCGAGCAGGCTGAGATCCGGTTACTGGGTTGTCTGACCGAGATTACCGCCCACGGTGCGCACATCCGGATCCATGGCGAGCCCTACATCACATTGAGTGTTCCCAACGCCGATGACCTGCGACGGCTGTTCAGAGCCGTCAGCCACTACTTGCAAGAAATCAACTGATCTCAACCAACAGGGGAATGACATGAAGTACCTGATAGGCCTATACGGCGTGACCGTGCTGATCGCGGCCATATGTTTCGATATCTGGGGGCGCTATGCCTACAAGGGGTTCTTCTACAACCTCGGGCAGGGCCTTGTCTGGCCCGTAGTGGTCTTCCCGTCATTCGGAAAGCTGATCGGCGGTGTGGTCTGGATCGTGGTGATCTTTGCCTTGCTCGTCTTGGTGAAGAGGCGATAGGCATGGGATCACGAATCCGAAAGATGCTCACCGTTGCTCTCATTCCGCTGGCGCTGTGCGCTTGTACCAGCGAGCTGGACAAGGTCCGAGGCCAGTTCATAGACAACTGCATGAGCAGCGGCGCACCGAAGTCCAACTGCAGGTGCGCCATCGACAAGCTGCAGGACCACTACGGCGAGCAGGGTCTGGTGGCCATCAACAGACAGGGTTACCCACCTTCCGACTTCGCCGAGCAGCTGTTCGTTGCTGCGGGCCAGTGTCGGAACCCGTGATAGCGCCTGACGTCCTGGCCGCGAAGTAGGCCGTCGACAGTATCGCTCGTTACCTCTGGCGACCGAATGCCGGCCGCCCGAACATACAGACAAGGAATTCCATGAAAAGTATCAACTACGTTGCAGCCATGCTGGCTGCGCTTCTTCTTGGGGGTTGCAGCAAGCCAGTCCTGGACTGGCGCAACGCAGAGCTGAGTAACGGCAAAATCTACGAATCCGGCTCCAATGAACCCTTTGACGGACGGGTGACCGGTGTGCCGCACAAGCAGCTCGAACCGCTCCTTGGCTCTCTAAGAACCATCCTTCAGAACCTGAACACCAATCAGACCACCAGCATGACCGCACTGCTGGGCAACTTGAACTATGTCTGCGATGTGGATGTGGAAGAAGGATTGGTAGGCGGCCAGTACATCTGCCGCTATCCGCAGTCACAGGTCGTCGCCTACGAAGGTAAGCGGACGGACGGCGGTCTGGATGGGGAGACCGTGTTCCACACAAAGACGGGCAGTCCTGGCGTCATCCTGACGATGCAGAACGGTCGTGTGGAAGGGCCAATCAAGATCTACTTCGCCGAGAAGCCCGGGCAGCTCTCTTACCAAGCCATGGCTGTGAACAACGGTCTGGAAGGAGAAGCGATCAGCTACTACCTGAATGGTCAGGTCAAGGTAAAGGCCAACTTCAAAGGCAGCGTGCCTGTAGGGCTGTGGGAAGCCTACTGGGAGGAGAACGGAGCCGTCTCGGAGCGGGGCCTGTACGAGGGTGGAAAGCTGGTCTCACAGACGCGCTATCTGCAAGACGGCACCGAATACCTGACCGAACCGGAGATGTGGGCACTCCACCGTTCAATTTCGCAAAGCGATGATTTCGCTCTGACGCCCAAGCAGGAAGTTCTGCTTACAGAGGCGGAGAAACGATACAACGCAGTACGCCTGCTGACGCCGGCCCAACGCGAAGCGAAGTACCAAGCGGAGCAGGAGAGCATCCGGGCCGACAAGATAGCTCGCGGACTGGATCCGGACTGCTGGGTCTGTGACGGATCGGACAAAAGGAACTGACGGGGTAAAGAGGGTACATAGCGGGCGTGCCGATGCACGCCCGCTGCGTGCGCGTGTTTTGATTTTTGCCAAAGGATCTCAGGAGAGACGATGAAGAAGGTAGGTATGTTGGTAGGCGCCATGTGGGCCGCACTGGCGCTGGTGGGCTGCAAGAAGGAATCGACCCTCACCCAAGCAGGGGACATCAACCTTGCTGGATGCGAAGTGCCGGCGGGTTTGACATCTGCTCAGGCAGAAGCGGTTAGCTGCGCACCTGCGCAAGCAGAGCCGCAGATCACAGCAGGGCCCTCTGCAGCTGCTCCGGTGGAGAGTGTCATCAATGAAGCACTGGCTCGAGATGCCTTCATATTCAATCAGTCAGAGGAAGACGTCGAAGCTAGGCGCTTTGCCGAGGGTGACCTCAATGGCGACGGTGTCAGTGACAAGGCCGCGCTGTTCGTACTGCAGGCCACTGATGGCGGTAACGGTTACGCCACGCACCTGGCGGTCTTCCTCAAAGAAGGTAATGGTTTGACGTATGCAGACTCACTGCCTGTGTCGGGTTATGGGGAGGGAGTTCAGGAGTTCGCAGTGCAGGGCGGGATGGTTGTCATGAAGATCCTGGTACAGGGACCGGGTGATGCCACCTGCTGTCCCTCGGTGGAGAAGAATGTCAGCTACGTTCTTCATAACGGGAAGTTGATTGAGGCTAAGCCTGTCAGTGCGGCGTACTGATTGAACTACTGCTCGGAGCAGGGTGAGTAGTTTCTTACTCCTGGGTGCATAAGGTATGAGAGAAGCCGGCCACTAGTACTTACATGACTCCCCCCAATGACGTGCACTACATGCAATAGAAGGGAGGGGGGGAATGCAGAGCGCGCACTTACCGTTTCTCCAAAACCATCAGGCTAAGTAGCTTTCAAGCCACCCCACAGAGGCCAGTGACCAACGTCACTGGCCTTTTTCATTCCCGACATAGAGGTTAACCATGAAGATCTTCCATTTACAGCTAAAGACTGGCGCCAAAGGCAAGGCGGTAGGGCATAGTGACTACATACGTCGCGAAGGAAGGTATCGGTCACGGGAGGATCTGGTCGACGTTGGGTGCGGGAACCTGCCTTCCTGGGCAGAAGGAAGTGCTCGAGCGTTCTGGGCCGCAGCGGATGCACACGAGCGCATGAATGGTGCCGCGTACAGGGAGTTCATCATTGCGCTCCCAAATGAGCTTGTCGGCAGCGGGGCGAGGGACTTGGTGCACGATCTCATTTGTTACCTGGCAGGTGCGAAGCCCTATCAGTTCGCGGTCCATGCACCCGAGGCATCCCTCGAAGGGGGGATCAACTTGCACCTGCACTTGATGATTTCAGATCGCATGCCGGATGGGATCGATCGACCGGCGTCGCAGATGTTCCGCAGGTACAACCCTGACAGACCCCAAGCGGGCGGACGCAGGAAGGATGCGTGCGGAAGAACCAACATGCAGGTCAGTGAGAGCGTGATTGAAAGCCGGTGCATGGTTGCGAACATCATCAACGAGCACTTGGAACGCAATGGCATTGCGGAACGTGTTGATCACCGGACACTGAAAGAGCAGGGCATCGAACGTCAGGCTGAGCGTCACTTAGGAGCATTCCGGATTCGGGGGATGTCCGGAGACGAGCGGCTAGCCTACGTGAATGCCAGGCAAGCCATGCGCGGGCGAGGGAAGCTTTGAGAATGGTGGGGCGGGAGCCCGGAAAACCGTGCGACTTTGCCCCAGCTGGGGCAAAGTCGCATCGTGTGCATGCCCATTTTGTGTGAAAGTCCGAGGCCGCTGCCCCCTGGTGGTCACCAGAATAGATAAAGGCCGCCCCGTGAGGGGCGGCCTTTATTGTGCGGACGACTGGGGTCAGAGCGCCCCAGGACGATCAAAGAAGTCGGGGTTGAAATAAATCACGAACTTGCCAGTGCGGCCGTAACGGCGTTCACGTGCCACGCGGATGACGTTGTCCTCCTCCATCAGGTCCAACGCGGCCACAAAGCGGGCCTGATGGCGAACAGGGCCGTCCTTGCGAACGTCATTGCGGTATGCCGAGTTACGACCGCGGTCCCAGTACTTCGTGCGCATGTAGCCCAACAAGGCCCGGGCGTCCTTCTCGTCTTCCGGAAGGTCATTGTGGTCGCCGAAGTTCTCGAGGAACTCATCGTGATAGAAGCGCGTGACGTTGATGGCACGCTGCAGCGTCGCACGCTCTATCACCTCACCTTCGATACCCTCAAAGTGGTGGAAGATGCCGGCGATACGGCTGGCGATCTCCATGGTCTTGGAGGCCGAATCACGGATGCTGTGGTAGGCGCGGCCATTTGCGAGCTGCGGTTCGATGATGTCGTAGATCTCCTTCCACAGTGCCTTGGCATCGGTCGAGAAGCGCAGCACCTTCTTGCTGTAGTTGCCATTGGCATGGCGCTGGTCTCGGGCCTCCAAGAGCGCGGCCATGCGCTTGTGGAAGGCCAGAATGTTAGCGCCGTGCACCGGCTGCTCGTCAGTCAGCTCCGTGGCCGCACGGTAGCCCTGGGTCGACTCGGGATGGCAGAACACGAAGCGCGCAAGGAAGCCGGATGCGCGTGCCGTGCTGTTCTTCGTCTTCAGGAAGTCCTGGAACAGATCCTCCTGGATCATGAAGCTGAGCGTCAAGCGCGGATCCGTGACCTGGACCACCTCGTCGGCGCGGTCCAGCATGATCAGCGAAGGGGCATCCCACAGCTTGTTCAGGGTTGCCGAGTTGCGGAATGCACCGCTCTTAAGGAGCGTTGCTCCCTCATCGCTGAGCATGGCGATGGACTTGCCATCACCCTGCACGGCATTGATCAAGCCGCGCTCGGTCGCGTCCTGCACAATAATGCGATTGCATGCCGGCTTCACCGGCTCGGCTGCTTTGTGCACAGCAAAGCGCTGACGCAGCTCGGTGGTGTTATCACCCTTTGCGATGGTGCTGGTAATCAGGCGATTGATCGCCTTGCTCTCGACCTCCCAGAAGCCGTGATCGACTTCGTACTGCTCCGCCGCGACCTTGTACGCATTGGCATACGAGCGCTCGTAGTCGTAGATCGGCTTCATGACAAGCTTGTCCGTGGCCGTCTTGCGCTCGCCGGAGTCGGCAACCGTTGCCAGATACAGCGCGCAGGGCGTCGTGGCGGCATGCGGCAGCATGACATCGACATCGGACTGGCATGCGATCGACATGCCAGTCAGGAACGAAGTAGCGACCAGGGCATCCGGTGCCTGGATGGTCTCCATGGTTTCCTCAATGGCCAGGGCCACGGACTTGTAAAACTCGTTCACCGGGAACGGATAGGTAGGGATGCGCTTGTTCATTAGAGTGCCTTGTCGGTGCTGGAGGTGTGGGTGGTGGCGGTGGCGGCCTGCGCTGCCATGAGTTCCTTGAAACGGGCGGGGTGCAGCTTCAGGCCCATTTCGCCGAGCTTTTCCAAGATCGACTTCTGGGTCACGTTCTGCTGCAGGAGATCGGAGATCACCGGATACAGGAGCGAGAACAGCTGGCTCTTACGATGCTGTTCGTTCGGCTTGAGGCCGCGCAGGGCCTCGGCAATGCTGTCGGCGTGCGCTTGCACGTCGTCGTTGACGTCGTTACTCATAAGTTGGATCTTCAATAGGGGATGTGAGCTGCCACAGTCGTGGTCAGCTGGAGCAAGCGGTGCGTCTCGTGCCCGCTTGGAGCAGCCGCTAGCAAGTAGCGGAACTAATGCTCGGCTACACCTCCTCGGGCCTGCATCAGGCCACGGATGTAGTCATCGATCTCATGTTCGATGAAGCCGACACTGGAGCCCAAGCGGACGGGCTTGGGCAGATCGGGCTTGAAATAGGGCGACGTCTCGTCGATCCAGGTATAGAGGGTGCTGCGGCCCGCGTTAAGTCGGGCCGCAGTGACGCGTACGGGGATGATCCGCAGCGGTGAGGTGATGTCGCTCTTCATGTTCGCTCCTTCAGGTTGTATGCCTGGGGAGCGAAGCTAATATCTATCTAAAAATCAGTCAGTTACATAGCAGTCTGTAAATTTTTACAGCGGCTATTTGTCAAATTCTCTGCTTTGAGGATGTGCGCTTCTGGCAAACAGAGCGATGCAATCCGCAATGCGTCTGAATATCGAGGCAAGATCATTGCGGCTACTTCGCCTGCACTAAACGCCGAATGTCTTCTCGCTTGATGATTTCCCTGAACTTTCTTTCAGGATCCGCAAAGTTCGGTAGGCTGTCGGTGATCTCGTTGAACTTCCTCCTAAGGCCGGCCTTATCCCATCCACCCTTTGGAGGTTCTGCGCTGAGCATCTTAGTGGCGATATCGTCGAGAACCTTTCTAGCGTTTGCTCCCTTCGCAGAACCACCTAAGCTTCCATTCTTGCGCGCGGCGGCGCGCGGATCTTCTACGTCATCGCGGAGGTATGTGGCGTTCTTGGATGCGGCGAGGTAGCCAACCGCACGGGCTGCTTTTGTTAGAAAGTACCAAGCCTCCTCGCTATTTGGGCTGGCGCTCTTTGACTCTGCGAGCATTTGCTCCGCTTCCTCGATGTGCACCCGTCGAAGGAAGACAACGCTTGGATCGTTTGTGCCATGTGGAGAGTAGGTTGCAAGTGCCCCCACAAGGTCCTGGTGTGCTTCAGAGAATTTCTTTGGCTCGTGGATGATCTGTACTTCAAAGCTATCCATGAGAATTCCTTTTCATTGTTGGTTGGAAGATTATTTCTTGAGAATCCGAACAGCGGCGGGAGCGCAGCATGCGTCCCCCGCCGTTTACGTGGATTCAGAAGGAACCGTCAATATCGCTGATGACCAGAAGCTTTTCGTTGACGAACTTGGTCAATCCCAGGTCAATCAATTCATGGCCGTAACCTGAGTTCTTCACGCCGCCGAAGGGGATGTCAGCTTTCACGCCGGTCGGCTGATTGATGTAGACCATACCGGTCTCAAGTTGTCCGCCCACCCGCTTGGCACGGGCAACATCCTGGCTGAACACCGAACCACCCAGACCATACGGTTAGTCATTGGCCAGTTTGATGGCCGCATCCTCATCGGACACGCGATAGATCTGGCTGACCGGGCCGAAGAACTCCGTGTGGTAGGCCGGATTGTCCGGGCTGATATCGGTGAGGAGGGTAGGCTGGTAGAAGCTACCCTGCGTCGGAACTGGCTTGCCGACTGTCTCGGCCTTTGCGCCATGGCTAACTGCTGCTTCGACCTGTTTGGCCAGCCCATCGCGCGCACCCTGTGATGACAGTGGTGCCAGAGTGGTGCTCGGGTCCAGAGGGTCACCGGCCACAAGCTCGGCGACACCGGCTCGGTAGTGCGCCAGGAAGCTGTCGTAGATGGCGTCTTCGACAATGATGCGTTTGGACGAGACGCAGACCTGGCCTGCATTCCAGTGACGTCCGAACACCGCCCATTTCGCAGCCTTCTCGACATCGGCATCGGAGAGCACGATAAAGGCATCGGCCCCTCCTAGCTCCAGCGTGCTCTTCTTCAGGTACTTGCCCGCCAGCGCGGCGACGGACGAGCCGGCCCGCTCGCTGCCTGTCAGGGCCACACCTCGCACGCGAGGGTCGGCAATCACCGTCTCGACATCGTCGTGCGATACGAACAAGTTGGTTAGCAGTCCCTCGGGCGCGCCGGCATCCCGGAACAACTGTTCCATGGCGAGCGCCGATTGCGGCACGTTGGACGCGTGCTTGAGCAACACGGCATTACCGGCCGTGGTCTGCGGTGCGGTGATGCGAATGACCTGATAGAAGGGGAAGTTCCACGGCTCGATGGCGAACAGCACGCCGAGCGGCTCCTTGATCAGCTGAACATCGCCGTCAGCGAAGCCGTTGGCCTGCAATACGCGCGGTGCCAGTTGCTTGGCACCGAATTTCACGTAGTACTCAAGGATTTTCGCCGACAGCTCGACCTCTGCCTCGGCTTCGCCGATCAGCTTCCCCATCTCAAGGGTGAGGATTTCCGCGAAGCGGCGTGAGTCCTTGCGAAGTAGATCGGCAGCCCGCTGCAATACGGCAGCCCGCTCCGCCAGCGGGGTCGTCCGCCAGGAAAGGAACGCGGCATGGGCGCTTTCAATGGCGGCATCGATCGTAGCGGCATCGGCGACCGGAAAAGTCTTGATGGTTTGACCGCTGTATGGATTGACGGTGGAAAAACTCATTATTCGTTCCTTTGGGGGGAGGCGCGTTGTGGGGGCGTATCGGATGCTGAAGTGCGTTAGCGCTACGTGGTGCGATGCCATCGAAGCCAGGACAAACTATCTGCGTCGTAGCATTGATAACAATGACGCCAGCGGCGAGTTTCCGTGTAAAAAAATGCATAAGCGATTTTGGAATCGGGAGCAACGGACCGTTCTGTTGTCGGCGTTGCGCGTTGATCGCAACCACTGACTCAGCAGCGTCGGCCGCGCCTCCATCCGGCCACGACAAAGGCCTGATCGGAGAGTGTGCAGGTCCAGGTGGCGGCTAGATCATCCGTACGACGACCTTCCCCTTGGCACGACCACTCTCGACGTAGGTCAACGCCTTGGCGGTTTCGGCGAACGGAAATACCTGGTCAACGACGGGGTGGATTGCACCTGATTCGATCAGTGAAGTGATCTCGCGCAGTTGTGCTCCATGGGCTCGCATGAAGAGGAACGAGTAGTTGACACCACGCTGCTTGGCCACTATGAAACGGATTCGAAGTAGACCGAAAACCGGCGTTCCAAGCGCTTTGCTGGTGACGCTGAGCATCAATGAGCCTTCTACGAGTAAGGGGGCCGGAAGATCGGACTTTCGACTGCTTGTCGAACGCGGACGGTCCGACGCGTGAAGTACTAAGGTTACGGACTTTCCGTTCTGGAGGCATCAGTGCTACAGAACGCTGTAGCGTCGTTTGGGCTAGAGGGCCGGCCGGTATCGGCCATAAAGAGACGCCGACGCTATAAGTGCTTCATCATGAATTCCGCAGTTCCAGGACATAAGCCGGAGAACTGCTGAGACGTGCGGATTGATTCCGGCGCTGCCGCCCGGGGCAGACATCTGTAGCCCCAGCGTTCGAACAAGGCAACTGCCGTGGTCGTCATTAAAAACAGCTCGGTGATGCCAGCATTGGTCGCTAGCTGTTCTGCATGGCGCACCAGCACCGAGCCGTAGCCAAGTCCTCGATGGCCCTGCGCGACCGCCAAGGAACGTAGCAAGCCTGCCGGTGGATGCAGCTCTACACCCACTACACCGATGAGTTCATCTTCTTCGTAGAGACCACCGAAAACCCTACGCACACTGTCCTCAAGGTCGGTTACGGGCAGCGCGGCGTCCTTCAGCAAGGACAAGACAGCAACATTCACGGAAATTGTCTTGAAAGTTTTCATCGTCTGCTCTGCAACGGCTGCGCGTATCAGTGAAGATCAAGATGCGGGACTGTTCCCATGCTCACCGATGACCAGCTCGCCGTCTTCCTTTACGAAGGGATTGACTACCGCCGGCAGGATTGCAAGGACCACCTCTGACGGGCGAGCAAGTCGCACTCCTAGGTCAGTTTCCACGAACGGTCTGTTGATCAGGATGGGATGCGCCAGCATCGCGTCGATCAACTGATCGTCGGCAAGGTCCGCATCGTCCAGGCCGAGTTCAATGTAGGGCGTTCCTTTCTGGCGGATTGCTTCTCTCACGGTCAATCCAGCCTTGCCGATGAGCCCAGCCAATCGCGCCCTGGACGGCGTATCGGTCAGATAGTCGACGATCACTGGCTCGATGCCCGCATGCCTGATCAGAGCCAGCACATTCCTGGAGGTTCCGCGGCTGGGGTTGTGGTAGATGGTTGCCTTCATGCTCCGGCTCCTGCGGCCGCTTGAGGAGAGCTGGCGCCGGAGGCCGCCGCAAGAGCCGCCGCCGCTGCGTCCCCCTTGCGCTCACTGTAGCGATCAACCAAATAGTCACTGCGATCCCTGACCAGCAGCGTGAACTTCACCAGTTCCTCCATCACATCGACAACCCGGTCGTAGTACGTCGATGGCTTCATCCGTCCCTGTTCATCAAACTCCTGCCAGGCCTTCGGTACCGACGACTGGTTGGGGATGGTGATCATGCGCATCCAACGCCCCAGCACCCGCAACGCGTTCACTACATTGAAGGATTGCGAACCGCCGCTGATCTGCATCACCGCGAGCGTGCGGCCCCCAGAGTCTTGGGCGGGCGTGGCCGAAAACGTTCGAGCTCGCCGGCATCCATGCCCTGCGGGTGCGTCCACACGCCGCTCTTGCCGCCTTCCTTGAACAGCAGGCGGATGGCACTGATTTCCAGCGCCGGCTCGACCGGCTTGCTCAGGTCATACAAGGTCAGCAGGGCGGCATTGACGCCGGCCAGTGCTTCCATCTCGACGCCGGTACGCGCTTCGCTCGCGCACTCGCACCAGACCCGGATCGCCTGCCGTTCCGGCACCGGCGCGCAGTACACCCGCACCAGCTCCAACGGCAGCGGATGACACATCGGCATCAATGCCGAGGCCATCTTGGCGCCCTGCAGGCCTGCAATCTCAGCCATCACCAGCGCGTCGCCCTTGGGCAGGCGCCGCTCGACGATCAACGGGTAGGCAATCGGCCCGGCGATCAGCTCACCGACCGCCACCGCGCGGCGGCGGGTGATGCGTTTGTCGCGTACATCGGCCATGTGGAATGCCGCACTTATCTGCCCACTCATTGCTTGTTTCATCCTCCAATCGAGGCCAGGTGTGGGGTAAGCCCGGTCTGGCCGAAATGCAATCCATGCCCGGCCGCCTTGAGCCCAAGCTGGGTGGTGATGCGCGCCAGCAGTGCGTCCTGGTCGTCGTCGGATTGCAGCAACGGCCGCAGCGCCACGCCGAAGTCACCGAACAGGCACAGGCGCAGATCGCCACGCGCGGTGACCCTCAGGCGATTGCAGCCTTTGCAGAAGTCCTTTGAATACGGGGCGATGATGCCGACGCTGCCGCGATAATCCGGGTGGCTGAACTCGCGCGCCGGGCCGGCATCGGCACCGCGCTTGCGCTCACTCCAACCAGCAGCCAACAGCTGTTCGATGACCACATCGGCACGCAGGTGATGGCGCTCGTAGTACTCGCGGTTGTCGCCGGTGCGCATCAGCTCAATGAAACGCACGCTGATGGGGCGCTCGCGCAGGAATTCCATCCACGCCGGCAGCTCGTCATCGTTGAGGCCGCGCAGCAGCACCGCATTGAGCTTGATCGACTGCAGGCCCAGGGCCTGCGCGAGGTTGAGGCCCTGCATGATCTCTGGCAGGCGGTCGTGGCCGGTGATGGCATGGAAGCGCTCGCGCTGCAGGCTGTCCATGCTGACGTTGAGCGCGGTCAGGCCAGCGCGGTGCCAGCCCGGCAGGTGCCGTGGCAGCAGGCAGCCGTTGGTGGTGATGGCCACCTTGCGGATGCCCGGCACCTTCGCCACGGTGGCGATGATCTGCGGCAGGTCCTTGCGCAGGCTTGGCTCGCCGCCGGTCAGGCGGATCTTGTGCATGCCCAACGCGGCAAACCCGCGCACCAGTCGCTCGATCTCATCCACCGCCATGAACTGCGGGCGGCCGTCGGCTTGGTAACCATCGGGCAGGCAATAGCTGCAACGGAAGTTGCAGGCCTCGGTCAGCGACAGACGCAGGTATGGAAAGCTGCGACCGAAGCCGTCGGTGAGTTGGCTCAGGGCTGTTTCACCTTCTGACTCCACGTTTGCACGCTCGCCCGGCATGCCGGGATGCCCTCGCCTTTGTTGACAGGCTGCCAGCCTACGCGGGGCATTGCGACGATGGCATGACTTAAATCAATTCAGACCCCAGCCAGACCCTGCTCAGCTGTGGCAGCATGGCGCCTCAGTGGCTTCCTCCCTGTGAAAACAATCATGATGCTGAGTGATTTCGACGATCTACTGCGTGCCGCTTCGGAGCAGACCGAGCCACAACGCCTGTTGTTCGTCTTCGTCAAAGCCGACCTGCCTGAATCCCCAACCGCCGATCAACATTCGCGCCATGACAGCGGTGAAGGCGGCACCCTGAGCCCGGTGCTGTGCGTGGACAAGGCGCCACAGGAAATCGCCTCGTTTGCCGCGCTGGCCGCCGAGTCCGCAAAGACCGGCTTGGCATGGGATCTCGTATTCGTTGCCTCGCTGGATGGCCGCGCCGGCATTGCTCCCTCCAGTGATGAAGCCGCGCAGCCACTGCGTTTGATGGTCAATGCCGTCAATGACGGCCAGATCAGCCGCTTCGCCGCATTTGACCGCGATGGCGCGCCGGTGCAGTTCTACTAGCCCGCGGTTCCGACCGCGCGCAGCCTCGCCAGCCTGCAGCCCGGTCAGGTCGCAAGCTGCAGCAACAGGAAGAAGATCACCAGCACCGTGTTCAGCCCCCACGCCACGGTGAGGCCGCGTGCGGCCAAGCCATAGTTGGGGTTGTGCGCGCTGGGCGCGGCCCGCCACACCGTGGGGATGATCCAACCGGTGTAGAGCAGCAATACGGCGAACAGGCCGAGCAGCAGGCTGGTCTTGTCTTGCATCAGCGCCCATAGCGCCGCCGCCCAGAGCAGGTTGCTGGGGATCACCCCCTGCAGCCAGAACACACGCCACAAATGCGAGGGCGGCGACTTGTCGCCCGGGGTACTCATCGAACCGACAGCAGTCATGATCGGGACTCCTGAGTTGCGCAGCACTGTATCCGAGCTTGCACCCGCCAAGCGGCCGGGTCAAATCCGCTGGCAACCGAGGATGACCCCGCCCGCGAGGCTGAGGTTTGCATGTATTACCGCAGGTGCCCCTTGGCTCGGCGCCGATACCCCCGCGCCGGTACGGCAAACCGATACGTGCAGATCATGCCCTGGCGCGACAGCAGGCCCACCGCCGGCAAGCATGCCAGGGCGCTTGCAGGCATCCCTTCAAATCGCGCGTCCACGCCTAGGGCGTGGTCACCGGGCAGTCACCGTCAACCTTGCCGCCTGCAATCGGCAAGGACTGCGACGGCAGCTGCCCGGCGCCACGCGTGAACAGGATCAGTCGGTGGTCAGATCGGCGAACCGTGCCAGCGAGGCCAGGTGGAAGTGCACCGGTGCCAGCCAGCCTTGGCGATGCCACTGCAGCACGGTGGCGTCCGGCAGGGCTGCAAACCGCTCTGGATCGACCACATGGAAGCCCTGCAAGCTGTGCCTGCGGCCATCGGCGTGGGCCACATCGGCCTGCCGCGGCACCAGCACGCCCGCATCCGCCAGCGCTGCACTGAACGCGCGGGTGGCGGCATCTTCGCGGGTGAAGGCTTCGCAGAACTGCATGGCTTGGCGGGTGATCGCCGCGGGCTGGTCGCCTTCGAACAGCGGCTGGCCTTCCTCGCCTTCCTGCACCAGCATGTCCGCATCTGCATCGATGGCAAGCACATAGCCATCCGGATTACTGGTGCGCGCAAACACGAACGGATAGCGCCGCAGGTACGCCGGCACATAGGTTTCCGGCCGCCATTGGTCGGCAATGACGAAGCGGTTCTGCTCCGCTTCCAGGCCAAGCACGGCCACCGGCAGGTGGTCCGCACCGGCGAACACCATCGGGTAGGCCCGCGAGGCAGCGGCAAACTCGCCGATCATCAGCGGCACGGAATGGCTGTCAGCGGCAAACGCGGCATCGCCAGCGCGCAACCGCCAATGGCCATGTGCCTGCGAGGACAGCACCACCGGGTTGCGGTAAAGCATCGGCCAGGCGGGAGGCGTGCTGCCAGCATCACTTTCAACTTGCGCTGCCGATGCGTCTGCAGGCGGTGTCGTGTCTTGGTCGAGTACGGTATCGGTCGTCATTTTGCAGGTCCTTCCAGTTGTGATTTCGGGGCAGCAGAAGCTGCTTCCTCGATTGAGAGCGTGCGGACGCCGGTCAGAAGCCTGCGTTCACTTCCAGTTGGAAGACATCGATCGACAGCGGTGCGCCAGTCACTTCCTTGGCTGCCATCCAGCGCCCGGTCAGCCACACGTTCCTGTCGAACATGTAGGAGCCGCCCAGGTAGTAGCCCTTGGCATTGGTGCCGCCGAGATGGAAGTTGGAGTCGTTGTAGGCGTCGGGCAATGAATCCGCCTCCAGCCGCTTGTAGCCCAGGGCCAGGTTCCAATCGCCGGCCTGCTTGAGTGCCAACTGGCCAAACGTTGCCTGCGCCATATAGGCCATGTCACCGCTGCGGATGTCCTGCGGGCCCGCCACGCCATTCACCGGCGCAGCAAGGTTGGTGACGATGCCGCCCTGTGCGCGCTTCCACATTTGCTTGGGATCATAGGCAAGGTTCTTGATGGCGTGGCCCTCGACGCGCAGACCCATGCCGTCGAACAAGGGGGTTTCCCATGCAAGATTGAGGTCGAGCAGTTCGAACTCCGAGGCCAGTCCCACATACTGCGGCATCGGCGTATTGGCCGGATCAAGCGGGTTGACCGCGATGTTACGCAGCAACATCAGCGTATTGCCCTTCTGCATGAACGCCGGACGCGTCCAGTCGCTGCTGCAGTAATCGGCACCGGCATACAGCGCGCAGGGCTGCGAGTACTCACCGGCGATGTTGCGGAAGTCGTAGTAGCCCACGGCGGCGCGCAGCTTCTGTGCATCACCGAACTGCCAGTCCGCACCCACCTGCAAGCCATTGAGCCATTTGTTCTCGCTCTTCATCTTGTTCTGGCTGGTGCTGGGGAAGCTGTCGGAGGAATACTCCAGCGGCGTCAAACCCAATGTTGCGAACAGCGAAAGCCCATCACCACCGATGGGATGTGCGTACTTGATCGCCATACCGTCGAAATTGAGGTCGTTGGAGAACAGGGTATCGGTGGACCAGTACGGATTGCCGAAGCGGCCGCCTTGGATGTCCAGTCCCGCCAGCGGCGACCATGACAACCACGCCTGGTCCAACCACACGTCCTTCTTGCCCAAGCCGCCGCCGAGCGTCTGGGTAGTGGATACCGGGCCATTGTCGTTGCCGGTCGCCAGACGCACGCCGGCTCGGGTGTGCTCGCCCAGCTCAGCTACCACGCCAAGACGGGCGCGGATGCGCCAGGAATTGTTGCGGTCCTGGCGGCTGTTGCGCAGCGGCGGCAGGTCCAGGTTGGTATTGCCGTTGACGTCATAGCCATTGCCGGCATTGATGCGCGCCCAGTCCACTTCGATGTCGCTGTTGCGCTGGGAGTACAGACGGCTTTCGTTGCGCACGCGCACATCGCCCTGCACCTTCAGCCGCTGGGTCCACTCCGGCACCTGGCCAGGAGCGGCCCAGCGCTGGTCCTTGGCTTCGGCCATCACGCTGGCCTTGACCTCCTCGCGGATTTCATCGCGCACGCTCTGCGGAATATAGGGAACGCGTACATCGCCGGGGTGCGCCGCCACCGCCGTGGCAGTGGCAGCTGCCGGTGCGGCTTCACGCTGCGCTTCCAGCAACAGGGCTGCGCCAACCTCGGGCTTGAGCGCACCGCTGTCCATCAAGCCACGGATCAACTTGATCATGGTGCTGTCGCCGCCACCGGCCTGGGCGTGCGCAGCGCCGCTGGCAAGCACCAGCGCGACGCCGGTGGCGAGGGTGGTCGTGCGCAATCCGCGCAGCGCGGAACGGAAGGTAGAACAGGTCATCGGCTTGCTCGCAGAAAGGAAGAATCGGGAAAGAAAGAGATCGGGATGCTCATCCGGCCGGTCGGCGCCCCTGCACCAGTACCCGCGCAGGGAAGCTCAGCGATGCTGGCGGCCGCTCGTCGATGCGGCCGATCGCGCGGATCGCCTGCAGCACCGCTTCATCGGCTTCGGTGTTGCCGCTGCCGCGCGCGAGCTCGACGCGGGTCACCTGCCCGGCCTCGTCCAGCCAGACGTTGACGGTCAGCTGGAAGGCCAGGCGCTGCACCTTCGGGTCGCGCGCCACGGCCTGTTGCAGCACGTAGCCCAGGTAACGCCCGTAACTCGCGTTGCCGGCGCCACCGGCACCGACGCCACTGCGCCCGCCGCCGGAACCGGACTGGATACCGAAGCTGTCGCCGCCGGCCTGCGCGTCGGCATCCATCGTCACCGGGTCGGCGGTGTCGGGCGTCGGCGCTTCTTCGGTGGGCTTGGGCACCTCGTCCAGCGGCTCGGGCTCGGGCATGACCTCTTCAGGGGTCACCTCCGGCTCGGGCTCGGGCTCCGGTGGGGGCGGCGGCGGTGGCGGCGGCAACATCACCATTGGGATCTCGGCCACGGGCCGGCGCGTACTGGCGGTGTCCTTGAACAGCAGGTACCAGAGGAGCAACGCCACGGCCGCCAGGCCGACGAGCAACGCCGCCACGGGCCACCAGCGGCGCCACGCGGGCACGCTGTCACCGCTGCGGGAGTGGAGGGAAGTCACGCCCTCACCCCTGCACTTTGCCGGTGACCAGGCCGACCTGGGTCAGATCGATCTTGCGCAGCAGGTCCAGCACCTCGACCACGCGTGCGTACTGCACCTGCGCATCACCACGCACGATCACCGGAAAATCCGGGCTCAGTGCCTTCTCGGTGCGCAGGCGGTCTTCCAGCTCGGCCAGGCTCACCGGATAGGCGTCCAGGAAGATCTGCCCGGCGTTGTCGACCGTGATCGCCTTGGTCTTGGGTTTCTCCAGCGCCATGCTGGAGCTGGCCTTCGGCAGGTTGACCTCGATGCCTGGAATGGTGGCGTTGCTGGTGAGGATGAAGATCACCAGCACCACCAGCAGCACGTCGACGAACGGGGTGACGTTGATTCCTTTCTCGCGTTTCTTGATACCGAACCGCTTAGCCCTGGCCATGATGATCTCCTCAGGCCTGGACCGGACGTGCCGCGGTCGCCGGCGTGCTACGGTCGAACTCTTCGGCCAGGCGTGCGGTGAACTCGTCAACGAATACCGACATGTCGGCGGCAATGGCTTCAGCGCGTGAGGCAAGCCAGTTGTAGCCAAACAGGGCGGGGATGGCGACGCCCAGGCCGGCTGCGGTACACAGCAGCGCCGCGGCCATGCCCGGTGCCACCGAGTTGATGTCAACCGCACCCGCCATGGCAGCCACCGCGAACACCAGCATGATGCCGATGACGGTGCCGAACAGGCCGATGTAAGGCGCACCTTCGATCGTGGTCGAGAGCCAGTTCATGCGCTTGGACATGCGCTCGGTCTCACGCGTCACTTCGGCATCCATCGATGCGCGGATGGAGGTGATCGCAGCAGCGGTCAAACCGTGATGATGCGAACCGCGGCCATCCATTTCGTCCATGGCGATGCGATACAGGCGCCACAACGTGGAGCTTTCGCGGATCTCCGGCGCAAGCGTGCCGGTGCGTTCCAGTTCCTGCAGCGAAGCGACCGGCGCACCCGTCACCTTCTTGTACTGCGAGGTGAAGCTCTCGTTGGCCTTGGCCACGGTGCCGAAGTAGCGGCTCTTGGCGATCATGATCGCCCACGACAGCAGCAGCATCAGGCCGAGCACGATCACCACCACCCAGGCGTCGACCGGCATCGCCTTGAGGATAAAACCGAAGTGACTGACGCCAGCCGACTGCTCGTCCTCACCAAAGGCGATCAAACGCGACTCTGCGCCCTGCGCAGTGGCATCAGCCAACAACATTGTTGCCGGGCGTGCGAGCTTGGACACGCGCACTTCATCGACTACGCCAATAAACGGCTGCGCAGCGGGGATCGCAGCGGCATCGCCAAGCGCATCCGCAGCAACAATGTCACCACCGAGCAACGCTTCACCGGCCAATGCTGGCAAGGCTGCCTCCATCCGCACGGCTTCGCGGCCGCCGACGAACAAGGTCACCACCCCATCGGCGGCGGTCACCGCGATATGCGCCCATTGACCGTTCACCAGTGCCGGCACCGGCTGGCTTCGCTGCTGGTTCACCCGCACATACGGCACGCCGTTGTCCACGCCCACCAGCACTACATTGCCGCCCTCGCGGCGCGCATAGATGGCCTGGTCCGGGCCGATCTGGTCCGGCTTGACCCAGGCCGAGAAGGTCATTGCGCCGCCGGCGACAATGGCCAGCGACGGCGCACCCGGCAGGTGCAGCGGCGCTCCACCAAGTTGCGCGCCACGACCGATGATGGCGCCATCGGCCGGCTTGAACTCGCCACTCAAGGTGTTCACGTATGCGGTGGTATCACGCGCCTCGGCAGCGCTGTCAGCAAAGTGATAGACCGCGCTGTAGTCCGGATCGAATACGCGCTGGCCATTGCCTGCAGCCGGTGCGCCCGGGTTGCCGTAGTACATCCACAGCGTCTGCGCGGCGGTACCGCTGATCGTCGGCACGTCGACCCAGATCAACGCCATGCCAAGGTCCGCGTCGTACTGCTCGACCTGGTGATTGAGCACGGTGTGGCCATCGGCGCCGATGAAGCGCAGGTCCTTGCCCTCGGGTGCAACGCCATCGAAGGCGAAATTGCCGGTATGCAGGCGGATCAGCACGGGCGTGCGGCCAAGATTTCCGCCCAACGCAGCACCGTTCGGGCTGGCGTCCACGGTGATCGGCTTGCGGTACTTCCAGTCGGCCTGCCACCAGGTGGTTTCGGCATGCGCGACGTTGAGCATGGACATGCTCAGGCAGAACAACAACAGGGCAATGAAGCGTTGCATTGAAGGTATCTCCGGAAAGTCGTGGAATATCAGGATCAGTAACTGGCGCCGACGCTGAGATGCAGCCGGTTGGCGTCCTTGGTCGTTGTGGGGCCGTCGCTGAGCGTGCGGCCGTAATCGAGGCGGAGGTTGTAGTGCTGGCCGATGCGCAGGCTGCTGCCTACGCCGACGGCACTCATCGAGGCGCTGTCTGCCTGTTCGGGCAAGGGCTGGCGCAAGCCCAGCCAGGCGCCATCTACGAAGCCATAGAAACGCCAGTCCTGCAGGCCCCACAGGCCCAATGGCCGCGTGCGCCATTCCAGCGTGGCCAGCGCGCCGTAGTCGCCGATGCCTTCGGCCGAGCGGTAACCGCGGGTGGTGAACATGCCGCCAGCGGCAAACTGCTCGCCGGACACCAGCGGCTGGTCGGTCATCTGTGCCGACAGCCGCGCATACCACTGCGCGCCACTCTCCAGCGTATAGGTGTCGCTCAGCTCGAGCTTGAGGGCAAAGAAGCTGGGATCTGCATAGGCCCGCTTCCAGTCGAACTCGTCATCGCTGCTGCCATAGCCGAACATGCTGCGTGCACCGAACACCGCCTGCAGGCCGACGTTGAGCTGATGCTTGTCACCCTGGCGGAAGCCGCTATAGGCCAGCGTCAACGGTGCGTACTTCAGCGGCGCGAAGTTCGATGCCTGACCAACCATCGCCACGGACTCGTCCAGGTCCTTGAAATCGATTCCGGCCGAGAGCTGGTGCCACCATGCCCCGGTCATCGGCAAGGTATGGCTGAGCTTGACGCCAAGCGCATGGCCCTTGCCGGTGACATTCGTCTGCCCGGTGGAGACCACGTTGCTGTCCGAGCGGTAGCCGTTGAACTCCAGCATCCAGTCCGGGCTGCCGAGCGGCATGCCGTAGGCAGCGGACCATACATTTGCCTGATCCAGGTCCTGCGGCGCGGCAAAGAACGTCAGCGACGCAGTGTGCTCACGCTGCCACAGATTGTCGTGGCCGACGGTCAGGATGCTGCGCAGCGGCTCGGTATCGACGCTGTGATCGTTGTTGACCGTCGCGCTGTAGCGCCACGGCGATTTGTCGTCGACCTTGAGCTCCACGTCCATGGTGCCGTCGGCGGCACCCTGCTTGACCAGCGGCACCACCTGGCGCTTGCCGCTGCGATTGAGCTCGGTCAGCTGCGACTGCGCACGCTCGAAATCCGGAACAGCACCCGCCTGCAGGGCCGGCACGCGGGCGGCCAGACGCTGCGGGTCATTGTGCTCGGCACCGACTACCTTGACCTGGCCAATGCGGGTCTCGGTGACCTGCAGGATCACCACGCCGCCGGTAACCTGCTGCTCGGGCAGATCCACATAGACCGATTGGTAGCCTTTGCCCTGGTAGGCCTGCTGCAAGGCATCGCGCGCCGCTTCCACATCCTTCATGGTGCGGCCGGGGCCGAGATAGGCAGTCACCGCCTTCTCGATATCACGCGCCTGCAGCACAGTATTGCCTCGCACCAGGTACTCGTTGATGGTGACGCGGGCGGCTGCGGCCTGTTCCGCGGCCGGTGCAGCAGGCGTGGGATCCACCGTGGTCGCGGCTGCACTCTGCGCGCTGGCCTGCGGAATCACACACAACAGGAAGAACGGTAGCGGCGCCCAAGCCAGCGCCGGAAAATTTGAAGACATCAGTGGCTTCTCGATGCGGAAAGTGATGCCGATGCAGCGGATCCCCGGTGCGTACATCGGCCGACGCCACGTGCGGGCGCTGCGTATGCGGAAAGTGTGTGCATCAGCGGTAACAGCCGTATTGCACCTGCAAGGCAATTGCATGTGGCGAGACGTGCGTGGTCACGACCACGCACGTTGGCCACGCGGAGCGCGGGCATGCACATCACTGCCGCTTCGTCGTCGACGGTTCGAGACGGGCGCGTTGCTCGCTGCTCAAGCTGCCCATGCCGACCACCTGCACCACGCTGTTGGGGTCGTAACCGTCTTCGCGCTTCGGCGGTGCCACGCTGCTGGTTTCGTTGCCGAAGCCAAGCACCTGCACGCTGATCGTCGACGGCCGGGTCTGCTGCGTCTGCCGCTTGACCATGTCCTGCGCCGCCTGCACCGCGCTGTTGGCCGCGGCGCTGGCCGAGGTCAATGCACTGACGTTGACCACGGCGATCACCGGGATGCCCACCGCCTCGCCCTGCACCTGGATGTTGTCGGCATTCAATACCTGCAGTGCGGCCAGATTGACGTTGCCCGATACACGAATGCCCGCCTCACCGGCATCGATGGTGCCCAGCGGCGCGATCAGATCGATGTCGCCCGGCGGGACCTCGGAGATTGGATTGAGCGTGGCGATACCGGCACCGGTGTTCGGCGTGTTCGGCGACAGCGCCACATTGCCCATCGCGTCATAGACACGGCGCTGCGGCGTATAGACCACGGTGGTCTTGCTGCCACGACCGGCATTGATGTCACCCTCTGCCGACCAGGCCAGGATGTTGCCGCCGAAGGTGGTGAAGATGCGGCTCTGGCCCAGCAGTAGGCTGTCACGCGAATAGATGTTGATATCGCCCTCGCCCTGGGTCAGCACGCCGGAGCCCGCACCTGGGCTGAAGCCACCATCGACACCGACCAGGGTGCGCCCACCCGGCACCATCATGCTGATGTCACCGCCGAAGTCAGTGTGGATGCCTGCATCGTTCACCGTGTAGTACGGTACGTAGTAGCTGGGCTTTCCTGCGGCGATCCACTCGGCCTCGGTCAGGTAGGTTTTGCCAAGCACCGGCCGGCGCCGTGCCAAGCTGTCAACGTACTGATCGAAGTACAGCGCACTGCTGAACATGGTGAAGTCGCCTTCGTAGGCGATGTCCCTGCCTTGTGCGTCCTTGGACGGCAGCAGCGTGGCAATGGCCTCGCGGCCGCGCAGATAGCTGCCCTGGCGAGCGCCGTCCGCATCGTTGTACTCGCGACCGGCGGCCTTGAGTTCGGCGTAGTAGACATTGCGCAGGAACGCGCTCTGCTGCTCCACCGGCAAGGCTGCGAAGAAAGTACGCGCATCCATCGTGGCCGCATCGAAGTGCAGACCGCGTCCATTGGCACCGCCAAAGCGCGCACTCAGCCAATTGACCAGGTGCAGTTGGCTTTCCAGCTTGTATTCGCGGGCCAGGCTGCGATTGGCTGCAGTACCACCATTGGCCAGCGCGGTGGTGCGGGTCTGGTCCAGCTCCAGTTGCTTGTCTGCCAGGAAGCGTTCGGCACCGGCTTCGTCACCCGAATAGCCAAACTCGGCCCGCAGCCATTGCGCCAGGCTGACCACTCCGCCATAGACACGTACCACCTTGCCCTGCTGATCTGCCAGCGGCGCACCCGGATCGGCAAGATTGGCCGCATCCAGATAACGTGCCGCGAACGCCGACCAGTCGGCGCCGTGCTTGCCCATGCCAGCGGCCACCGAAATGCCGGCACCGCTGCTGCGGTCGCCCGGAACCACGTTGACCACCGGCCCGAGACTGCGCAGCTCGCCCTTGTCGGCCATGTACACATCACGACCGGCGCTGATGTCCAGCAGGCCGGGGCCGGCGATGTAGAACGTGCTGAAACGGATATCCCGCCCGGCCTGCACCACCGAGACGTCATCGGCACTGGTATGCACGATGAGGTTGCCGCGTGCGGTCGCGCTGGTGACTGCGATGGGCCGCTGCGGTGCCGATGGATCATTGCCATTGGCCTGTCCCAACCAACCCAGCGCTCCCGTTGTATTGCCGAAAAACGGGCTCTGGTTGTCGTAAGCGCCCAATGGCGTGCCGGAGTTCACGATGTCACGCCCGGCGCGCAGTGCTACCGCGCCGCCACCGTCGTACCAGTTGACGTCCGATACGATGCTGCCCATGCGCAAGCCAACCAGGTCACCGCGTACCGCGTAGTAGCGCGAAGGTATCTGACCCACATAGACGTGACCCGAGGCGGTAGGCGCGGTGAAGGTGAACAACGGATACACCTGACCGCTGCCATGCGGATCAGTCGCGTCCAGCAGCACGCTGGGAGCCAACGCGTTGGCGCTGACGTTGTGTAGGAACTGGCGCCCGTACCATAGTTTCGGACCCTGTCCAATAAAGCCCGGATTCCATGGATTGGACAGTGCGGTTGGATCAGCGCCGGAGGTCGAGAACGCGGTGCCGTTGGAATAGATCGAATCTGCCGCCAGCAGTTCCAGCTGACCGGTACCCTGCACCACAAACTGATCGGCCACCGGCGAAGGCGCCAGCACCACACCTGCCACGAAGCGTTCGTTGTTGGTGCCCATGATGGGCGACGTCCGCGCCTTGCCATAGAAGATGCTGCCGCTGGCCGCTGCCGCACGCAGCACCGAGGGATACACGTGATCACCATCGGTGGCCTGCGCATCGGTACGCACGGCCGGATCATTCATCGCCAGCGTCGGGGTGAGATTGCCACCTGCGGCGAGCAGGTCCACCGCTGTTGATGGCGTCCACAGCGAGAACCAGCTCCAGCCACCATCGCTGTAGGCCTGGCCATTGGCCTTGAACGGAGTTCCACCACTGACCAGCGGCACCCGCCCGGGGTCGACCACGCTGCCCAGCACCAGGTCGCCACGTGCATCCAGACGCGCGCCCGCATCGCCCAGCACCAGCACCGGACCGCCGCTACCGATGCCCACCGTGGATTGGAAGACGTCGTAGACACGCGATTCCTTGGCATCCTTGCCGCCGTAACGCAGCTCGACACCGCCTACCGCGCCCGACTCCAGCCGCAACGCACCGCGCAGGTTGGTGAAGCTGCCATTGAGTTCCAGGCGGTGCGCGTTGCCGCTGCTGAGCACGTTGGCGACCGGCACGGTGTTGCTGCCACTGAACACACGCAGCGCCGGATCCGCATTGAGGCCACCGCCGATGCGGATATCCAGATCACCGCCACCGGTCTGTACCAGCTCCCCATTGGCAGTAACACGGCCGGTGCTGGCCACCGCCAGATTCACGCCGCTGCTGCGCATCAGGAAGTACGAACCAACATCGCCGCGCCCTTGCAGCATGCCGGCGTCGCCAGCGGCTTCCAGCACCAGGTTGCCACCACCCAGCGTGCCGAAGCCGGTAAAGCCGACCTGGCGTGGCATGCCTACGTAGTTGTTGTAGTAGTTGGGCCCGTCGGTGGGCCGCACATAGGTTCCGAAGTTGATCCACCACGCGGTGGGCACGCCGTCGGCACCCCGCTGCACGCTGCCGCTGCCCTGGCGCCACAGCCAGTTGCCGAGCGACGCCGTCGGCAGCAAGCCCGGGGTGGCCACACCCAGGGTTTCGTAACGCAGGGTTGAGGACGGGCGGCCGAGGCTGTCGCCACTGATGTCACCGCCGGCACGCAGCAACAGGTTGCCTCCCGCTTCGGGATACCAGGCCTGGTACAGGCTCTGGCTGCCGCCGTCGACCAGGTGTTCAAACGCGCTGCCCTGTGCACCCAGCACCGTGCCAGCAACGCCTGCATCGCTCGTTGGCCTGTCACGCGACAGGTTATAGGGATCGCTGGCGGCACCGGCCGCCAACGAGGCCGATTGCGTGCCGGCGGTGTAGATGCCAAACAGCGAGGTGGTAGCGATGTCGCTGGCAGACACCAGGCGCAGGTCACCGGTGCCGGTGCGCACCACGCTGGCGATCTGTTGCCGACCAGGCTCAATGCTGAACATCGTATCCGGCGGCGTCGCCGGCGTATCGATCGCGGTCAGCTGACCGTAGCCGTAGCTGTCGAGCTCACTGACATCAGCGCTGAAGAAGCCATATGCCTGCAGCTCGGCCGTTTGATCGGCAGTGATCGACGTGCCGGACACAGGCATGAAGCTGAGCAGGTACTCGCCGAAGAAATCCACCACCAACTGCTCGAACCGGGCCAGATCGCCCCACAGGTAGGTGGCAGGCGAGCCGGTGCCGGGCACCTCGACCACCACCCCACCCTGCCCGTAATGCACGTCGGAGAAGCGCAGATCACCCTTGCTCGAACGCATCACGGTGAGACGATCGACGGCGGTTGTATCGGCGCCTGCAACCAGACTGATATCCCAGGACTGCGAGCCGGACTGCAGCATCGGCGCCACTGCCCAGATCCGCCCATGATTGCCATCGGCATCGGCCGGGCGCAGGTCGACGGTCTTGGCGCCACCGGGCAACTTCACATCGGTATCGCTGGGAATGAAAGCGCCCTTGGCCAACGCAAGGTCGGCAGCCAAGGTAACGATGTCCCCGACTGGCGGTGCCGGCAGCGCCACCCCGGCCGGCCAGGTCATCGCATCGATGCGGGCGGCCAAGGGCAGACGCATGCCAGCGGACAGACGCGTGCCCTGTGGCAGGGTGATCGCATCGGCCAGCACCGCGCCGGCGGCGAACAGCAGTGCGCCGGAGGCGTCGTGCACCGCTGCACTCAGCACCGTGCCCTTGGCCAATGCCAATGGCAACGCCAGCGTGGCCGCCGCAGGCAACTGCGTACCGGCAGCCATCTGCATGGCGGCAATCGGCAGGTCGTAGTTGAGCACCTTGCCGGAGTTGAATCCGGTGCCGGTGGCCAGGGTTACCAACCCACCATGCGGTACCACCACATCCGAACCAAACAGCTGGCGGCCGGCAGTCAGGTACCAACCACTGTCATCCAGGGTGCTGCCCAGCACGCTGCCGTCGAAGCCATCACTGATGCTGCCAAATACGTCCAGATCGCCCTGTGCACGGATCAGCAGCGAGCCGGCTTCGCCGGAACCACGGATCAGGCTCTGCTGGTTGTTCGGATTGACGCTGGCGTAGCGATGACCCGACAGATCGATATCGCCATCGACGTGCAGATTGCCATCGGCGTTTATCGAGGTGTCCGCCACCACTTCCACACCCGGCCGCAGATGGAACTGCTGCCCGTGCGTGCGCAGGCCGGCCAACTTGCGATCCATCAGGTCGGCATTGTTCAACGCGGCATTGATGAAGGTTCGGCTCTGGCCATCCAGACGATCCAGATAGGCCTGGTCGATGACCTGATAACTCTTGCCGTCGGTGGTGGCCTCACTACCCAGCGCGGCACTCGCATCGGTGATGAAAGCGTTGAGGTGGATGGACTTGGCACCGTCGATGGCAATGGTCCCGGCAGCATCGATGGCTACATCGTTGCCTCCAAGCCGTGGCGCATTCAGCGCCACGCTGCCGAAGTTGCTGTTGCTCCCGGCCACGCGCAGGTCCATGCGCGCACCGCTGTGCAGCGCCAACACACCCTTGCCCGAATCGATCTCGATCACCGCCCGGTTGGGTGCGTCGATGGTCTTGCCGTAGCTGTCCTTGCGCAGCACGTCGGCACTGGCATCCAGCACGGCGGTGCCACCCACCGTGACCCCATTGGAAGCAGCCAGACGGATGCTGCCGGCTTGCTCGCCACTGGCATCGATGGTGCCATTGACGATCAGCTGACCGTGGTCAAGCGCCACCGATATGTCGTGCGCCTTGAGCTCATCGCCGATGCTCAGGTCACCCTCGCCGATGCGGAAGCTGCGGCCGCCACTGACGCCACTGGCATTGAGGCGGGTATTGAGCCCGGCAAAATCCGCGATGAAGCGCCCCTGCAGGTCGATACGCCCGGCCGAGAACGGAACCTCGGTGCCACCGGCATCGTAGTGCCCGCTGCTGCTGCCCAGCAGCTGCCCGAACAGGCCAATGGTGCCGTGTTCGGCAAACGCGGACAGCTTCCCGCCGCGGTTGAACAACGCCGACAGGTCGACCTTCGCGCCTGCCGACTGGGTGACACCACCCGCGCGGCTGTCCAACACCACATCGCCGCCCCAGCTGTACTTGCTGGTATCGAAGAAGTCGATGCGACGACCAGCCAGATCCAGCTGCGCGCCATCGGCCAAGGTCACATCCCGCTGCGCCGACAGCGACAGCTTGCCGCTGGGCAGCAGCACTGCGGTATCCACCACTACGCCACCGTCGCGGCTGTCCAGCGCAATCTCCGCGCCCAGCGCCGATGCCAGCGTTGCGTTGTCCGGCGTGACCGGTTTTCCATTGCCACTTACATGGATATCACCGCCCGCTGTGATCTTGTTGACCGAACCCGCGCTGCCGGTCAACAGCGGCGTGCTGATGAACAGGTCACCGCCCTGGCGGTCGTAGGCCTTGGTCGTCGCGTTCCAGTCGCCCTGCGATTCGAATACCGCCAACGTGCCCTTGTTGTTGGCGGTCACACGCTCGCTTGCGTTCAGGTGCACCGAGGAAAAACCCAGTGCCAGCCGATCCTGCGCACGCACGGTATCGGGCTGTGATTTGGGGCCGAAGCCAAGCACGATGT
Source organism: Stenotrophomonas sp. PUT21 (assembly GCF_052232875.1). NCBI lineage: Bacteria > Pseudomonadati > Pseudomonadota > Gammaproteobacteria > Lysobacterales > Lysobacteraceae > Stenotrophomonas > Stenotrophomonas sp. PUT21. The sequence goes on from NZ_CP197645.1 coordinate 3,720,661, forward strand.
CGCGTGCATCGACCACCAGCTGCCCGGTGCCGGTGCCCGGCCCACCCGCAACCACGCTGCCTGCCGGAGTCAGTGCCCCGCTCCAGATCAAGGTGTCGGTGTGGATGCGCGCAACATCACCGGCATTGCCATAGCCATAGATGGCCGGCGTGCCCAATACCAGCCGCTGCAGCGCGGATTTGCCGGTGACCGCATCGTAGGTGGACAGGCTGACGTCGCCAAAGAAATTGACCGACTCACGCGCCTTCAAGGACAGCGCTTCCAATGCCGGCGCGCCGGTGCTGGCATCACCGAGCAGCAGCCGACCCAGCACGTCCTGGTTGAGGGTCATGCCCGCGGGAAGGGTACCGTTCGCGTTGGCTGCGGCAATGGCCTCGGCGCTGCCAACATTGATGCCACCCACCGCCAACGTCAGGTTGCGGGTACCGTAGCGGACCGTGTCGCCGAGCACGAAGCGATTGTCGGTGGCGGTGGCGATGGTCCCTTCCGAATAGAGTCGGGTATCACCGATGCAACTCGCATTGACAGCACAAACACCGATCTCGATGGCGCCAGCACCATTGCCGTCGGAATCAGGCGCTTGCGGTGCAAGCAAATCCAGCTGCGCGTTGGATACCGCCAGCACCGAGTTCCTGCCCGGCTGGTAGACATAGCCCTGCTCGGCGCCGTAGCCCGATGCGCCGCGCCCAAGCGTATTGATGCCCGAGCCCTGCTCCAGGGTGATGCCACCGGCGGTGCGGCCGGTCATCAGGAACACATCGGCGGCCTGCAGTTGCGCGCCCTCACGCAGCACGATGCTGTTGCTGCCGGTGGCCGACATCGAGATGACATTGGCCGACTGCAGTGAGCCGGTGGCAGGGTCCAGGTAAGTGCTCCTCAACTGACCACCAATCTCCAGGCGCGAGGCAGCAATCGCATTGAGTTCACTGGCATGCACCGAAACGCCGTCGTAGCCGTCGGTGGCAGCCGCACCGTCGGCAAGGATTTCGTAGTTCGACGCACTCCACAGCCGCGCCACCGTGCCATTGCCATCCTTGCCCGGCGTACCCAGCACCGTGGCATCGAACTGCAGCGCAGGCTGATCCACCGCACCCGGTTGGCTGGGGCTGGTCAAGGCGAAGTTCACCGCCTTGGCGTCGCGTTCCAGCAGCGGCCGCGGTGCGCCTTCGCGCGCGGCCTGTTGCAAGGCGAAGCTGGCATAGCTGGTTTCGTTGTATTGCGAATAGCTGCGCAGCGTATCGGCGGAAGTCAGGATGGCCTGGGTAGGCAGCGCATCCACGGCGCCTGTATTGGCGATACCAAGCTGCGCCGACGTACTCCAGGAGCCATTGCGCATGCCCTGCGTCGTACCGAAGGCCGCCGCGCTGCTGGCCAGGCCGTTGAGCTCGACGCGGAACGCGCCAGGCAGCAAGGCATAGGTTGACGGCAGCAGCGTATAGGTACCAGCCGGCAGCCCGGGCACACCCGCGCCAATGGTGATCTGCCGGCCGATGGCCGGATCGCCGGCGCCCTTCTCCGCGCCAACCGGTGCATATCCGGCCTGCACGCCGGGCACGATCGCGTATACCGGATTGGTCTTCAGGCCCGGCAAGGTGAAGCCATCAACGCCCATCTGCACCAGCGGATTGAAGCGCGCATCGGTGGAACCGCCGCGGCCGGACAGGAAGGCCGCACCGGTAAGCTCGCCACCACCGGACAGGTCCAGCACCGCGCCAGCCTGCGCATTCACTGCATGCGCCTTGAACTCCACCTTCGGTTCCCAGCCGATACCACGGTAGTCGGCGTCCATGCCGTTGTAGTTGTAGGTCAGGCCGTCGACGGTACCGCCATAGGGCATCAACAGACCGTTGGCGCTGACCGAGGTGATGCTGCCTGGCAGCAGGTTGACCACGCTCGTATAGCCATTGCTGTTGCTGCCGAGCGTGATGCTGCCCAGCGGGGCACGCAGTACGCCGCCCTGGTTGATGGTCGCGGCACTGAACTCCATCGTGCCGAACACGCTGTACGGCATCGCCGGCAGTGCGCTGCCGATGCGCTCGATGGTGAGCGCGCGGGACGGGTCCAGCTCGATCTGGCGCACACCCCATTGGTTCAATGTCGTGTGCATGCCGACGCTGACATTGCCACTGCCGTAGATCTGCGCCGCCGCCAAGGTGGTGTCGCCCGGTGAGAACAGGCTGGCCTGCTGCAGGCGAAGATCGCCCTCGCTCTGGATGCGCACCTGGCCGAACGCGTCGCGTTCGACCGCCAACGTCGTAGCGGCGTTGAGTTTGATCTCACCACGGCTGCCGAAGCCCAGCATGCCGACGATATCGACCATGCTGCCGGCCAGGGTCAAGCTGGCGTCGTCCGCCACCAGCGGCACGCCCAAGGTCCCTGCGGCGGGTGAAACATTGCTGGAGCCGATGATCGGGTTCGGCATCAAGGTGTTGTCGCGCTGGCGACGGGCCGCGCCTGCGATGCGCAGATACGGCGCAGCCAGGTGCACCTGGCTATCGCGCGCCGCGTTGCTGGACAGGCCGATCGCGCTGGCAGTCAGGTACAAGGCCTGACGCATGCTCAGGTCGATGTCGCCATCCATGCTGAGCAGGCCATTGACGTATAGCGAAGCGGTATCGAAACCGCCCGCGCGTATCGCATCCACGCCATAGCGGGCATGACCATAGGCCAGGCTGGCATCCAGCTCACCCACGCCGACATCCGCGGCCAGCCCGCTGCCGCTGTAGATCTGTTCCAGCACCAGTTCACGTGGCACGCGCACGGCGTCGTCGACCAGTTCGCCCTTGGACGTCCAGCGATCTACCGGCCCGTAGATCGGCGTCTCCAGGTTCAATGCCAGCGTGCCGCCCATGGCACCGGCGCCGCCTGCGGCAGCGTTCAACGTGCCATCGATGAACAGGCCATTGTCCGAGCTCAAGGCAATCACGCCACCATGGCTGGCCAGCGTGGTTTCGCCCATGCCGGGCAGGTCGAGTACAGCCTGCGTACCCGATGCCTCCAGCCGCGCACCTTCGCGGACCACGACGAAGGCGTTTATCGCACCGATGTTCTGCGATGCCAGATTGTGCTTGGCACCGATTTCGATGGTGCCGCCGTCGAGCAGACGGCCATAGCGGCCAACCGCGTCATCGTTCGCGGTGAATGCCTTGCCGGAAACATCCAGCACGGCGTTGTCACCGATCCACACCGATCGTGCGGAAGGCAAGCCGGCCGGCAGGTTGGCGTCATTGCCGGTGCCAAAGTCACCACCCAACACCGAGATGCGACCGCCATTGGCCTGCAGGCTGCCTTCCAGCGTGATCTGGGCGTTGCCGGTCAGGGTGATGGACTGACCCGGATCGACACCGATGTGGCTGCCCTTGCCAAGCAACAGGTCGGCGGCGGTCAGTACCGTGCCTGCCGTCAACGCGAGACTCGCACCCTGCCGCAGGCTGACCAGGCCCTTGCCTGGCTGATCCTGCTGCAGCGGCGGCAGCCACAGCGACAAGGCCTCATCCGGATCGCCACCGCTGGTCAGAGCCCGTGCAGCCACCCGGTCGAACTGCAACAGCGGCATCGCCACATCGACACGCGCACCATCGACCACCACCACACCATCGCGACCGCTGACGCTGTAACTCTTGAAGCCGGACTGGAACAGCTTGCTGTCCAAGGCCAGGAACGACTGCACCGGCAGGTCACGGTGCCACGAAGTGCCCGGCGGAATGCGGGTGCCGTCGGGCATCACCAGCACGCGATCGGTGACGGTACCGGCGACATAGTTGTAGGTCTGCTGCGGGATCGGCAAGCCGGTGGGAAACACGTTGCCGGGGATGACATAGCCTGCGGGCAGATCGGTGATGGTCGCCAAGGTGGTGCCTGCGGGCAGGGTCTGCCCGGCGTACATCACCGGTCCGCCGTTGGCCAGCTGTACCGTCACCGGCAGCAGCCACGGCGCCTGCGTGGTCACCGTGTTGATGCTGTCCACCGAAGGCCGCAGCGTCGCCGGCATCGCCTGGCCACCCAGCACACGCGTCTGCACGACGCTGAAACTGACCGGAATGACCTCGCCCGGTTGCAGCACCACATCGGCGGCAAGGCGCAGCGGTAAATCGCTTTTCTCGCCCGCAGGCAGCTGCTCGATCGCACTGGCCAATTCACCGCCAATACTTACCAGCGTGCCGTGCTCGATGTTGAGCGCGCCGCCGCTCTTGACACCGTAGCCGCGGATGGCGCCATCGAGCGCAAGCACACCATTGCCCTGGTACTGGCCAGCCGCCAGCGTGACACTGCCGCCCTTGCCACCGGAGACGCTGCCATCCACCGCAACCGCGGCACCGGAGGACACGTCGATCAGGCTGCCTTCGCCCAGGCTGACGCTGCCACTGCTGCGCAGCATCACCTCGCCACCGTTGATGAAAGGCAGCCCTGCGATGGACTGCGGGTCCTGCCACTGGTTGTTCCAAAGCCCGCGCGCGTCCAACGTCACGCCATCGGCGATGTCGACCTTGCGCTCATAGCTGGCGGCCGCAAGTGCACCGATCGGCCGATCCTGCCAGGGGTCACCACTGGCCGTGTGCTGCACCAGCATGTTGCCCAGGCGGATGCTGCCGCTGCGGGCGGTAAGATCGGCATTCACCGTGACATCGCTCGCGTGCAACGCGATACCACCGCCAGCGGCGACAGTGAGCGCCTCATCCACGCTCACCCTGCCCAGCGCGTGGATGTCCAGCGCGGCGAACTTCTGTGCATTGAGCCAGGCCGCATCCAGCGTGATATGCCCGGCCTCGCCTGCAGTACCATCCGAACCAATCGAGACTTCATCGACAACCGCGCCCGGACCAAAGCGTAGCTGGCCGGTGTCCTTGTCGTAGAACGGGTCGTAGGTGCCGATGACCAGTTGGCCACCACGTGCAACGGCGGTCTGCGCCTGCTGATAGCCATCCAGCACGGCATCGCGTGCACGCGTCTGCCGGTCGCCCTGGAAGGTGGTGGTTTCGATCCCGCCCTCCAGCTGCGCCGACTGGGTGGCCACCACCACGCGGCCGGCATCGCGGCCGACCACATAACCATTCTCCAGCCGCTTGTCCGGGCCGATCACCGGGCTGTAGTAGTACTCGGTATTGCCCCAACGCGCATGCACATCCTCGAAACCACGGTAAAGCCCGGTGTACAGCAGATCGCCCGGCGCGCTTGAGGCGCTGTACAACTTGCCATCGGCACCCTTGAGGTGGGTCTGCTGGATATAGCCGGTCTGCACGTCGAGCGTGCCGCCGGACAGGTTGATATGCGAACCCGCCTGGGTGACCACACTGCCACCATTGAACTGCACCGTGCCGCCTTGCGCCGACCACTCGCCGATGCCGTGGCCGGTGACACCCAGGTAGCCGCCCACTTCCAGCAGGCCGCCTGCGGTATACCAACGGTCGGTTTCATAGCCATTGGTGCCGGCGGGCACCAGTACCAGATCACGTCGATCCAACCAGATGTTCTTGCTGTTGAGCGATTTGTCATCGCGGTTGAGCGATGCGTCGCGCTGCTCGTTGCCCTGCACGTTGATCTGGACGTTGTTCGCTTCCATCGCGATCTTGACGCCAACGTGGCCGGATACATCGATGCGTGCGCCGCGTTCAACTTCGGTGGCAGCGGCATCGACAAAGACCTGGCCACCGGTCGCCAGGGTGAGGCTGCCATCCTCGAAGCGCACGTCACCGCCACTGACGATCTGCACCAGCGACTGGTCGCGCCGGTGCAGGATGCCGTCCCCGGCCTTGTCCGATTCCTGCACCAGGGTCTCGCGCTGCACGTCCAATGCGGTGGTGGCGCTATCGTCCAGCACCACTGCGGTGGTGCTGCCCTGGCCCAGCGTCACGTCGCCATCGGCGTCACCGCGGGCGGTCTGCAGATGCACGGTGCCACGGGTGTGCACGGACGTGGTCGCGACCAGCGCGCCGTCCTGGCGCACATCATGGCCGGCCAAGGTGATGTCGCCGGTGGTTGCCTGGATCAGGCCCGTGTTGCTGACGACACCGGCGGCAGCCGCCGCATCAATCCCCCCGGTAACTGGCTTGCGCAGCGTGGTGACCACGTTGCCGCGCGTCGTCGAGGTCTGGTTCTGCTCGGTACCCATGCCCTTGCGGATCACGAAGGCATCACCCGCCGCCAACATCGTCTGTCCGTTGGCCGTGCTGATCTGGCCGTCGTTGTGCACCTGCCGACCAAGCAGCAGCACATAGCCACCACCCTCGGTCACCGACGAAGGAACGTGGGTGCTGATCTGCGCGCCACGCTCGACGATCACATCGCCGGTTGCAGCCGTATGGGTGAACGTAGTCGCGGTGGTGGTCAGGTCATTGGCGAAGGTGGGAATGAAGCCGTTGCCCTGCGCATCACCGTAGATGCCCTTGCCGAACTGCGCGTCGCTGATGTTGACTGCGGATGCGGCCAGGTTCTTTACATTGACCTGGCTGCTGCCATCGAATACCACGCCATTGCGGTTGATCAGCATCACCGTGCCTTCGCCCTGGATACGCCCCAGGATCTGCGAGGGACGACCGCTGGGGTCGTTGATGCGGTTCAGCAACGACCAACTCGCCTGCTGGTCGAAGTCCACCACGGTGTTGCGGCCGACGTTGAAGGTTTCCCAATTGAGGATGGCCTTGTCGGCGGTCTGCTGGATGCTGACCGTGGTGACGCCATCCTTGCTGCTCTGGGTTGCCGCATTGGCATTGTGCCAACCACGGGTCAGTGCATCGTCATCGATCTTCAATCCGCCTTCGCCGAGGCCGTCCGGCACCTGGCTTGGCCGTGCGCGTGCGGCGTCGCGCGCGGTCTGCTGCAGGCGCTGCTGCATTGCGATTGCCTGCGCGGCGGTATTGAGGTTCTCCAGCGATGTCTTCAGCGCATCGCGTGCCTGCTGCGCCTGCTGGTCGCTGCGTTGCAGGTTCGATGGCATGCCATTGGGAAGCCTGCCGGTCTGCGCTGCGGTCCGCTGCTGCGCGCCCTTGCCGGCAAACCAGGCGGGACTGAAGGCCTGCTGTGCACTGACGCCGCCGCTGACGCTGCCGGCCATCAGCAGCACTGCGATTGTCTGTGACAATACCCGTACCTGCGGCGCCCGCGTGGTACCGGGAACAACCGAACCATTGTGCTGCTTCACCATCGCCGTCACCCGTCGCAATATCGTTCGCTGATAAGGGCAAGCGCATATCCCCGCGCTGCAATACGAACCTGTTCCGACCGGAAGCGAGATTGACACTGCAATGCGTTGCGCTTGTTACGCTGGATAAGACCGCACTGGTTGGCAGCGACTGAACCGCTGTCATAGAAAATTCATGCAATGACGACGCAGCAGAAATTCAGCCGGACTTCGTCATGCCAATGTCATGCAGGGGTGCTCGAATCGAGCGCGACGCGTTGTTGCAGGCTTCACTGCGTCACTGCCTGCATGCTGCCGCTCAGCTGAGCAGAACCACACCACCAGGCATGTTGACCACCTTGGCGCCATAGGCATCCCGAACCAGATCGATGAAGGTATCGATGCGCTCGAGCGGAATGCGCGCCTGCACCCTGCGCTGCGGCAGTGCGCCACCGGCAAGCACGATGCGTCCGGTGCGATAGCGGTTTACCTCATCCACCACGTCCTGCAGCGGCTGATCATCGAAAAGCAGCCAACCATTGCGCCAGGCATCGATGGCGTCGGTAGCAACAGGCGCGACCGAAGCAATACGATCTTCCAGCAAGCGCGCCTGCCAGGCTGCTTCCAGCACCACCGTGCGTGCCCCGCGCAGCAGCTGCGCACGGCCCGCCAGACAGGTGATGCGGACATCCGTGCCGACGCAGCGCACGTTCACCCGTGCTCCGGGCGCTGGCAGCAGGTGCGCGCCAGCGACCGCGATGGTGAAGCCCTGCACCGCATCTGCCTGCAGCGCGAACTGCGCTTCGCCCTCGCTGACCTCGATGCCTGGCGAGCCGTCGGCAGGCCGGTTCATGGTGGTGCGTGCAGCCATCGTCACATCGACGTCGGCGATCTTCAGCGTGCGCAGTTCACCGGTGGCGGTGCGGTAGTCGGCGGCCAACGCCGAGAGCTCCGGCCACATGCCCAAGGGTGAGCGCACCACCATCCAGCCAGCTGCCGCAGCGGCGGCGCCGCCCAGGAATGCACGGCGGCGCAGGTTGACCGCATCCCGGGGACGGCGCCTGCCGCTGGCTGGTAGCGCTACGGTGACGGCTGCGCCGACCGGCGTTGGCGACGGCGCGGTGACCGGCGCCACGGCCGTCTGCATTGCCGGTGCCAGCGCCACCCACAGGTGTCGTACCTGCGCGAACGCCGCTGCGTGCAGTGGGTCACGCGCGCGCCAGCGTCGGAACGCCTCGGCGTCGGCGGCCGTCACCGGCCCGGTCTGCAGCCGCAGCAGCCAATCCTGCGCCTGCGCCTGCAGCTCAACGGGTATGTTCGGAACGCTGGATGTCGTGTTCATATCTTTCGTGACGGTTTTCCCGCCCCCGGACCGAAACGCTGTACCAGCGGACGGTCAAGTCGTCCCGCGCAATGTTGCAGCGCTTTCTTGAGATCCTTGCCGACCATGCGCGAGGAAACCCCGTGCTGGTCGGCAATGCTGTCAATGGGTTGTTGTTCAATGCGTGCGGCGATCAGGATCGCCCGCTGGCGTTCGGGAAGCTCGCGCAGGGCGGCGGCCAGCGCCTCCATCTCCGACTGGCTGAAAGCCACTGTCGCCGGGTCAAGATGGTCGGCAGCTTCGTCCATCAGCGCCTCCACCTCGGCACCCGTGAGCACACGGCTGTGGGCGATGCGCTGATCGGTGGCAGCGTTGATTGCCATCCGGAACAGATACGCCACCGGGTTGCGCTGCGGTTCGCTGCTGCCCATGCGCTCGACCCGAAGCCAGGTTTCCTGCAGTGCATCCAGCGCAAGGTCATCCGATCCAAGGCGCCGTCGCAGACGCTTGCGGAAGCCTTCATAGTGATCCAGGAAGAGACTGCGCAGACCGCTCATCAACGGCCCCGGCACGGCGGTGTCGCGCCGGGTGATTCCGGGAGCAGCAGCAAGGTGATCGGTTGCGGGATATCGGCAGGCAGGCCAGGCAACGGCAGATCGCGCAAGCGCTGCAGGAGGGTGCTGTCACGCTCCGGATCGCCGGTGGATTCCAGCAGTTCGGGTGCGCGTATGCGCTGATCCGCTGCGCCCAGCCAGAAGCGCAGGCTGGCACGGTAACCCCCGGGGCGGGTGAGCGGGTGGCCGCACAAGGCCTGCTCCAGCGAGCGCTGGATCACCCGCGCGCCGCGGCGACGATCCGGCTCGGACAGCAGCGCCTGCGCAGGCAGGTCTGCAGCTTCCTGCAACCTGCCATTGCCAACAGATGAAGACGGCACCAGGGTGAACGCACCGTTCCCAACGAAATGCGGTGCCAGTCCGGTCCCGTCCACTATCCGCTGCAATGCTTCCCGCCAACCGTAACGCCCCGATAGCGGGGCCGAGCGCAGCTCGCCCAGCAAGCGGGCATCTATCAGTACCGCCACTCCAGTGATCTCCCCATACAGCCGCAAGGCATCCGGCAATGACTGGCCCGGGATGTCGAAGGTGTAACCTTGCTGCTCGTTGCTACGGTCGGCATCCATTCCGTCCGCCGCCAACACAACAAGCGGCAGCCACAACCACAGCAGCAGCGCCCAGCCCAAACGGCGGCCATGATGCCTGCCCCAAGCAATCCTGCTCAGCCGTTCGTATCGGTCGTGTGTCCGGGTGTCATAAAACTGCATGCAAGACGCGCCAGCATCACAACGCCAAGCAGGTCACGGTAGGCCTGCTTCATTGCAGATCGGTGACAATCATGCGCCTCCCAAAACACTCAATCGCATGCACCGCCCTGGCCCTGCTGTGCATGTCATCGGCGGCTCCCTGGGCTGCATCAGCGCAAACCGGAGCGGCGCCAAGTTGCGTGGAGATAGAGGTGAACGGCGAGCGCATTCGCGATTACGAGTGCTTTAGCAGGCTGCTGAAGACAGAAGCAGCGAGTTCCGCAGCAACCGCCCCGCAGCTTTCCTCCGAGCAGCGCATCCGCCAGCCGCCTTCGGCGCTGGGGCTGGCCAATCGCGCGGCCACCCAACAACGCATGGGCAGCGCATTCGGTGTTTCCACCCAACCGCAGCGCCCGCCACCGGTCCCACTGCCGCCCCGTCCAGGCAATTGATCCAGTGCTGCCGCCGGCTCAGTGACGGGACGGGGCTTCCACTGCCGGTTGCAGTGATAGCCCAAGGTTCAAGGGCTGACGCATGTCGGCAGGCGGCGCTGATGGCAACAGCGCACTGTTCAAGAGCCCGCGCAGATCGGCATCCACGGCAGCGTCGCCCAGCGATACAAAACGGCTGTCGATGATCCGTCCGCTTTCATCTATCCACAATGACACCGTCAGTGTCGCCGTCGCTGCTTCGCCGCGCCCTGCAAGCCAGGCCTGCAAACGCTCCACGCGCGGGTCGTCCGCGCGTGCCAGTTGTTGCGCCAACCTCTCGCTGGCCTGGTTGGCATATGCCATCCAGTGCGCGGGTACAGCATCAGCAGCGGCCGCGGAGCCTGCCACGGCCAGTCCACCCAACACTCCCCAGCGGCACGCCTGCCGCCACCATTGGCGGACGCGCTGCGACCACCCTCCTGCATGTTCTGCCATCGCCGCGACGCTGCCTGCACCAAAGAAGAATAAAACCAACCGCGTAGCACAATGTACGCAGCAACCCCCGGTCCCCCGGACGGCAGCCACTATTACCGCGGCGCGTGACAGGACGATGGCGGCAGCTTGTATCCCGGCGAACAACGCATCACGTTGCCGTAGCGAAGTTGCGGGTCAGCCAGCATCTTCGAGCAGGCAGCGCACCAGTTTCTCAACCAAGCGGCTTACCTGCTTGCGATCGACCTCCGCCCCCACCGCACCGCGGACCATCACGCCGTTGAAGATCGCCGAGATCATGTTCATCCGCAGCTCCACCTCTGCCGCGTCCATCCCTTCTGGCAGGCCGACCCGATTGGACAGCGCCATGAACTCGCCTGTCACCACCTTGTCCGATTGGCGCAGGATGCGGCGGATGGCCGTATTGCGTGCGGCTTCGGCGGCGAGCTCCAGTTGCAGCTCCAAGTAGGCCGGGTCCAGGCAGCGGTCCACCGAGTCACTCGCCTGCCGCGCGACGCGGGTTGCCAGGCTGCCACCGCTTTCGTCTTCCTGCAGCTTGCGGGCCAGCTCGGAGAGGTTCTGTTCCTCGCGCTTGGCGATGGCCTCGACGATGGCTTCCTTGTTCTCGAAGTAGTGATAGATGTGCCCCGGGCTCATCCCGGCCGCCTTCGAGATCTTGGCGATGCTGGTGCCGTGGAAGCCATTGCGTCGGAAACAGGCGCTGGCCGCGTCCAGCACCTGCTGGCGGCGCGCCTCGCCCTTGTCCTGTCCCAGCGGAGCGCTGCTGCTCGCATTCATGAAGTGAACCTGGAGATGTCCCGATCGGATTGGCGCATGACCGCGGCCGCGTTGTGTAGTATGATCATTCTAACTAGAACGATCATTCTAATTCTGGTTTGAAGCCCGCATGGCCACCCCGCCACCGAGCCGAGCACAACAGAGCACGCCCATGACTACCCTGCTGAAAGACATTGCAGTGCTGTTCGACGCCAGTGAATCCGGCCAACAGATCCTGGATACGGCAACCCGCTTGGCCGGCGGCCATGGCTCGCATCTGATCGGCATCACCGCTCTGGCCCAGCAGCCGGCAACCCTGCAGGCAGGTTTCGCCAAGGGCGAGGCACTGCATGAAGTCATCGTCCGTCACCAGTCGGTGATGGCCGCGCGTGCGCTTCAGCTCGGGCAGAGCTTGAACGATGCCTTGAATCGTCATGAGGTAAGCGGCGAACTGCGGGTGATATCGCATGCCGAGTCCAGCAGTGAATCTTCACTGCATGCCTTGTACTGCGACCTGCTGGTGGTCAGCCATCCGAACATCCCGGCCTCGCCACTGACCTGGTCCGCACCGCAGATCCTGCAGCAATCCGGCATACCCATCCTGATCGTGCCGCGTGACTGGGCGGATAAACCCATCGGGAAGAAGGTACTGGTCGCATGGAACGGCAGCCGGCAATCACGCCGCGCCATTGCCGACGCGATGCCGATGCTCATCAAGGCCGAAGAAGTCACCTTGCTGATCATCGATGCCGAACGCAACGCCGAGCTGCACGGCGACGAACCGGGCGCCGACATGGCCGCCTATCTCGCCCGCCATCACGTGAGAGTTGATCTGCAGCGCGTCACCTCCGCAGGTGTTCCCATCGCCGAGGTGATCGTCGCGCATGCACAGGACGCGCAGTGCGATATGGTGGTGTTTGGTGCGTATAGCCGCCCAAAACTTAGTGAAGCGCTGTTCGGCGGCGTGACCCGGACCCTGCTTGCGGAGGTTCCAGTTCCGCTGTTCGTTTCACAATAGCTGCAACGATCACGTCACTGCGTAGAACAACAGCTGGGCGCACACGATCAAGCAGTGCGTCAGGCCAAACCAATCTCCTGCTGACTCTCCTTCAGCGGGGATGCCTCCCGGTCTCTCCCCCGACCGTGGAGTCCTGCAGTCCCTTGGACTGCGCGAATGTCGCGATGACGTCCGCGCCGGGAGGTCATCCTCTACAACGGCCGCGGCATCGCCTCTTCGACCGGCACGCCTCGCAGCCGGATCGAGGACATGGCGGACGATATCGCCTTGGTGATTCGGGCTTTGCAATTGCCACAGGTTGATTTGCTGGGATTCTCAATCGGTGGCTTCCAAGTTCAGGAAGTCGCGCTGCGTCATCCGCAGCTGGTCCGCAAGCTTCTCCTTCTTGGGACAGGGTTGCGGGGTGGTGATCCGAAGATGGAGCTCAAGGTGTTGGGTGTTGCACCCAATCCGGTACCGACTGCAGAGGACTTCCTCTATCTGTTCTTCGGCCGCTCGGAGGCCGCCAAGCAGGCTGGATTGGCCTTCTGGCAGCGTCGCCACCAGCGCTTGGAGCAGGATCCGCCCAGCTCCATGGAAGTCGCCCAAGCGCAAGCCGAAGCACATGCCGCCTACCTGCAGCCGCTGCCGGGCTTGAAGCCTTACGCCTTCCTGAGCGCGATCACCCAGCCGACCCTGATCCTCAATGGCGTCCAGGACGTGAGGATCCCGACGATCAACTCCTGGCATCTGTCACAGAACATTCCCAACGCACAGCTCTTGATCTACCCCGACGCTGGGCACGGCGCTCAATTCCAATATCCCGAACGCTTCCTGAAACACGCGACCCAGTTCCTGGACGAGTGATGCCGTTGCGCATCTCCCATTTCCGCCTGACCAATGACAGCACAGCAAACCACTATGACTGACAAATCGATTTTCGAGCCCTACAACCTCGGCCCCCTCAAACTCTCCAACCGCATCGTGATGGCGCCGCTCACGCGCAATCGTGCAGGTCCCGGGCTGGTTCCCAGCGAGCACGCGGCCACCTACTACAGCCAGAGCGCCTCGGCCGGCCTGTTGATCACGGAAGCTACCCAGATCTCAGCACAAGCGCAGGGCTACCAGGACACTCCCGGTCTCTACACGCAGCCCGCGCCGCGACCAAGGTCTTCGTCAACAACGGATTTGCCGATGTGTCGGAGCCACGCTCGCTTTCACTGGACGAGCTGCCGGGCATCATCAACGATTTCCGCCAGGCCGCTGCCAACGCGATCGAAGCAGGTTTCGACGGCGTGGAAATCCACGGTGCCAATGGCTATCTGCTTGAACAGTTCATCAAGGACGGCGCCAACCAGCGCACCGACGCCTACGGCGGCTCGATCGAGAACCGCGCACGCCTCTTGTTGGAAGTAACCGCCGCAGTAATAGAGGAAATCGGTGCCGATCGCACTGCCGTACGTATCTCACCGGTATCGCCAGCCAACGGCATTTCCTGCAGCGATCCACAGCCGCAGTTCGACTACGTCGCCGAGCAACTCAGCGCTCTTGGCATCGTTTATCTGCACGTGGTCGAAGGTGCCACCGGCGGTCCGCGCGATGCCGTGCCGTTCGATTTCGATGCGTTGCGTAGCCGCTTCAAGCACACCTACCTGGCCAACAACGGTTACGACCTCGAATTGGCCAACGCGCGCTTGATCGGTGGAAAAGCCGATCTGTTCGCCTTCGGACGCCCGTTCATCAGCAACCCCGATCTGGTCGAACGACTGAAGGCCGGCGCCCCTCTGGCTGCGCTGAACCCCGCCACGCTCTATGGCGGAAGCGCCGCAGGCTACATCGACTACCCGGCCCTCTCCAGTTCCAGCACCCCTTAACAGGCCCCCACGCTGCAACTAGCGGCATGGAATCACCTTTCAATTCAGAGATACTCTCATGACTACTCGTACCACTGTTCTCATCACCGGCGCCTCGACCGGCATTGGCGCCACCTATGCGGAACGCTTCGCACGCCGCGGCCACGACCTCGTACTCGTTGCCCGTGATAGGGCGCGCCTGGAAACGCTCGCTGCGCGCTTGCGCAAGGAGACCGGCGCTGCCGTCGACATCCTCCCGGCCGACCTGACCCAACCTGGTGATCTAGCCGCAGTCGAAGCGCGCCTGCGCGAAGACGCCAGCATCGAGACTCTGATTAACAATGCCGGGGCCACGCTGTCCGGTCCGTTCATCAACCAGGCGACTGACGATGTCGCCCGCCTGGTCGCCCTCAACACCACGGCGCCAGTGAGACTGGCCAGTGCCATCGCGCCGCGCCTGGCGGAGGCCGGCAAGGGTGCAATCGTCAATATCGGCTCGGTGGTCGGCTTCGCGCCCGAGTTCGGCATGTCGGTCTACGGTGCGACCAAGGCCTTCGTGCTCTTCCTTTCCCAAGGGCTGAGCTTGGAACTCACCCCGAAGGGCGTCTACGTTCAGGCCGTGTTGCCTGCTGGAACGCGTACTGAGATCTGGGAGCGCGCGGGTATCGACGTCAACACGCTTTCCGAGCTGATGGACGTGAATGAACTGGTGGATGCTGCACTGGTCGGCTTTGACCGGCGCGAAGGCGTCACGATCCCGCCGCTGCATGATGCCGCACGGTGGGATGCGCTGGATGGCGCGCGTCAAGGGCTGCTTTCGGACCTTCGGCAGGCACACGTGGCCGAGCGCTACAAGCCCGCTGCGTGATCTAGGTCGCTCTCACCTCTCTCGGAACCCTCCTGCGAAGTTCCGGCCGCTGGACCAGCACCCTTGGTCAACACCTCAACAGGTATCCACATGACCGACACGCATCTCTCCACGCCCACGTGCTTCGCCGATGTCGGCGGTACGCGATTCGCGTACCGCCGCTGGGGCAATGCCGATTCCGCACAGCCACCACTGTTGCTGCTGCAGCACTTCCGCGGCGGCATGGACCATTGGGATCCGTTGATGACCGATGGCCTTGCCCATGGCCGCGAAGTCATTCTCTACAACGGCCGTGGCGTTGCCTCATCCAATGGCCAGCCGCGAACCCGCATCGAGGACATGGCCGATGATGCAGCCGCCTTCGTTCGTGCGCTGGGTTTGCACAAGATCGACGTACTAGGGTTCTCGCTGGGCGGATTCCAAGCGCTGGACCTGACCTGGCGTCATCCCCAACTGGTGCGCAAGCTGATGCTGCTTGGCACCGGCCCGCGCGGCGGCGCCCCGGATATGGAGCCGCAGGTGCTGACCACGGCGCCAAGGCCGGTTCCCACCTTCGAAGACTTCGCGTACCTGTTCTTCGGCCGATCGGAGCAGGCCAAGCAGGCAGCGCATGAGTTCTGGCAGCGTCGGCATCAGCGTGTCGACCAGGATCCACCGTCCTCACCCGAAGTCACCGAGGCCCAGATCGAGGCCAACATGCTGTACCTACCCAGGCTGTCGGAAGACGACCCCTTTTCCTACCTGCGCGAGATCCAGCAGCCGACCTTCATCCTCAACGGCGTGAACGATGTGATGGTCCCAACCGTCAACTCGTTCTACATGGCCCGCAACCTGCCGAACGCACAGCTTTTCATCTACCCAGATGCCGGGCATGGCGCACAGTTCCAATGCGCGCAACGCTTCCTGCATCACGCGGTTGGGTTCTTGGACGAGTGACAGCCCCTACACGCACCGCCCCAGATCCAGGTTTCCGCATTCAAAGGCACCTGCCATGCTCAAGTTCAAGTTTCTGCTGTGGGCATTCGCCCAGCTCCTAAAGAGACAGATCAAGCGCAACCCCGACTGTGCGCGCTACATCGCTGACAAGCGTCTGGTATTCCAGATTCGCACCGCATCGAACGTGGGTCGCCACTATGTGATCGGCGATGGCACGCTCCGCTCACGAGCCGGGCTGGCAGCGAATCCCCAGTTCACCCTGAACTTCACCGATGCCGCGAAGGGCTTCGCGATCCTGTCTGCCAAAGACAGCCAAGCCGCATTTCTGCGGGGTCTGGGCAGTCAGGACTTGACCATCAGCGGCGATTTTTCGGAGGTCATGTGGTTCCAAGGCCTGACCGCGTTCCTGCAGCCGCCGAAAGTCGTCTCTCCTTATGATCGCACCGCGTTCTGAGCTCGTCATGCAAACAAATCTGCTGAGTCACCCCCTTCACCTGCCCAATGGCAGCGTGCTGCGCAACCGCCTTGTCAAAGCGGCTATGAGCGAGACCTTGGGCACCTATGATAA
This sequence comes from Stenotrophomonas sp. PUT21, assembly GCF_052232875.1. NCBI lineage: Bacteria > Pseudomonadati > Pseudomonadota > Gammaproteobacteria > Lysobacterales > Lysobacteraceae > Stenotrophomonas > Stenotrophomonas sp. PUT21. Next base: position 3,737,321 of record NZ_CP197645.1, read on the forward strand.
TCGCCCCACACCGGATCTGGTTCGGCTTTACAAAAGGTGGGCTGCGCGGCGTGGGGATGATCATGACTGGCAATGTCATGATCGACCGCCGCGCGCTTGGCGAACCGGGCAACGTGGTAATCGAGGACGAGGACGACTTGCTTGTCCTGCGGCAGTGGACACAGGCGGCCACCGGGCAAGGGACGGCCATTTGGGCACAGCTCAATCATCCAGGCAAACAATCGACCAAGGGCCTTAACGCTTACAACCTAGCCCCCTCGGCTGTGCCGTTCCGCGAGGACATGGCGGCATTCTTCGCGACCCCGCGCGAGGCCACAGCATCGGAAATCCAGGACATCATCAAACGCTTCGGGCGCAGTGCAGCCATCTGCATGAAGGCCGGGTTCAGTGGTGTGCAGATCCACGGGGCTCATGGCTATCTGATCAACCAGTTCCTGTCGCCGCACCACAATCGCCGCAGCGATGAGTGGGGCGGTAGTCCCGAGAAGCGGCGCCGCTTCGTGCTGGCCGTCTATGCGGAAATCCGCAGCCAAGTTGGCACCGATTTCCCCGTGGGAATCAAGCTCAACTCGGCCGACTTTCAACGTGGTGGCTTCACCGAAGAAGAATCGATCGAGACGATCCGCGCACTGGCCGACGCAGGCATCGACCTGATCGAAATCTCCGGCGGCACCTACGAGGCACCCGCCATGAACGGTGCAATGCAAGACCCCAAGAAAGCGTCTACCGAAGCCCGGGAGGCGTACTTCCTCGAGTTCGCCGAGAAGGTGCGCGCCACCGTGAAACTGCCGCTGATGGTCACTGGCGGTTTCCGTACGGCCGCTGGCATGAATGCTGCCCTTCGCTCCGGTGCGCTGGACCTGATTGGCTTGGCGCGACTGCTAGCAATCGACCCCGACGCTCCCTCGGCCTTGCTGCAAGGGCGCGACAGCCTGCAGCAGGTGCGTCCGATCAGCGGCCAGGCGTCGGTCATCCGCCAGTTCCCGCTGATTCCAGGCATCGACTTCGCCGGTGTCGTCGAGTCATCGACCTATCCCGGCATCGTGGCTGGCGATCATGTGTTGGCCAATGGATGGGGACTGAGCCAGACCCACCACGGAGGCTTTGCCCAAAAGGCGCGAGTGAGCGGTGATTGGCTGGTCAAGATTCCCGATGTTTTTTCGACCAAGGATGCCATGGCCATTGGCACCGCCGGTTACACCGCCATGTTGTCTGTGCTGGCGTTGGAGCATGGCGGCCTGACACCCGAGCGCGGGGACATCCTGGTTACCGGCGCCAATGGCGGTGCCGGCTCGGTGGCGATTGCCCTGCTGTCCAAACTCGGTTATCGCGTGATCGCCTCGACCGGACGTCTTGAGGAAGCCGACTACCTGCGTGCACTGGGAGCAGCCGAGATCATCGACCGCCAAACACTGTCAGAAGCAGGCGCACCGATCGGCAAGGAGCGCTGGGCCGGTGCCATCGACTCGGTTGGCAGCCATACATTGGCAAACGTCCTGGCGCAGACCCGCTATCGCGGCGTGGTTGCAGCCTTCGGGCTCGCACAGGGCGCGGATCTGCCGGCCTCGGTCCTGCCTTTCATCCTGCGCAACGTCACCTTGGCCGGCATCGACTCGGTCAATGCACCCCAGCCGGTGCGGCTGCAGGCGTGGTCGCGTCTGGCCAGCGACCTGGATCTGGACAAGCTTGCACGGACCACCCAGATGATTGGCTTGGCAGGGGTTACTCAAATCGCCAGCCAGATCCTCGCAGGGAAGGTTCAAGGGCGCACTATCGTCGATGTGAACGCCTGATCGCCAACGCGGGGAGCTTGAATCCCCCACCATTTGCCGCATCACACGAAACGCCTTGAAATGGCGATGACTCTTATCGAAGCCCCTCCAGGATTGAGCATGCCTTACATCGATACCCCCAACCGATCGATTGATGTCGACGGGACTGCTTTCGCATACCGGGACCTGGGGCCGCGCACTGACGTGCCACTGGTCTTGCTCAACCACTGGGGCGCGGTCCTGGACAATTTCGATCCAAGTATCGTCGATGGGCTGTCCCGCAAACATCGCATCATCGCCCTCGACTACCGGGGGATCGGTGCTTCCGGTGGAACGGCACCCATGACCATCGAAGCGATGGCAAAGGATGTGATCACTTTGATACACACACTGGGTTTCGAGAAGGTCGACCTGCTCGGCTTCTCTCTCGGCGGATTCGTGGCGCAGGACATCGTACTGAAAGCCCCTGAGCTAGTACGCCGACTCATCCTGACTGGCACTGGGCCAGCAGGCGGCGAAGGCATCGATCAGGTTGGAGCAGTCTCCTGGCCGTTGATGGCCAAAGGCTTGCTGACGTTGCGGGATCCAAAGACGCACCTGTTCTTCACCTCCACGGTCCGTGGTCGTCAAGCTGCGGCCGCTTTCCTGGACCGGCTGAAGGAGCGCAAGGCGGATCGGGACAAGGGGCCGACACCCAGCGCTTTCCTGCGGCAGTTGAAAGCCATCAAGGCCTGGGGCCGGCAGGCGCCTCAGGATCTAGGCAGCATCAGCATCCCCGTGCTGATTGCAAATGGCGATAACGACATCATGGTGCCCACCGTGAACAGCCATGACATGGCACGACGCATACCGGGCTCGCAACTGGTCATCTACAAAGACGCCGGACATGGGGGAATCTTCCAGTACCACGACGAGTTCGTATCCAAGGCACTGGCCTTCCTCAAAGACTGAAAGTTCCGATCAGGGTTCAGCGCCATCGCCTAAAAGTACTGGCCACCGCACCGACAGCAAACATCAGCCCGGACACGGGAACTCGACCTGAGGCCGTTCAAGGAAAACGAGCAATCCCATCGATCCGAGCGTCAATACTCAAGACTGCCCGACGCAGGCAGATCTGCCTGAATCACACTCGTTCAAAACTCTGGAGAGAAGTTCCCTCATGAAAGCCTTCCTCATTGATCGCTACGGAAAAAAAGAAACCGGTCGCATCGCCCAGATGCCAGAGCCCGAACTTCGGGACGATGAAGTCCTAGTCAAGGTCCAAGCGGTGGGCGTCAACGTTCTGGACGCCAAGATCAAAAGTGGTGAATTCAAACTCATCCTGCCCTATCGCATGCCCCTCGTGTTAGGTCATGACGTCGCCGGCGTGGTTTTAAAAGTCGGCCCAAGCGTGCGGCAGTTCAAGCCAGGTGACGAGGTTTATGCGCGGCCAGACGACTTCCGGATCGGCGCCTTCGCAGAGTTCATTGCCGTCAAGGAAGCCTCACTTGCTCCCAAGCCTATAAATCTCAGCATGGAGGAGGCGGCCTCCATCCCGCTAGTCGCACTGACCGCCTGGCAGGCCTTGGTCGAAGCCGCCAAACTGAAGAAGGGGCAGAAGGTGTTCATCCAGGCAGGTTCCGGTGGCGTGGGCACGATTGCCATCCAGCTGGCTAAGCATCTGGGCGCAATCGTCGCTACGACCACCAGTACCAACAACGTCGAATGGGTCAAAGCACTCGGCGCGGATGTCGTCATCGACTACAAGACGCAGGACTTCGCAACCGAGCTAAACGACTACGACGTGGTGTTGAACAGTCTGGGCAACGACGAGCTCAAAAAGTAGCTGCAGATCCTCAAGCCAGGCGGGCACCTCGTATCCATCTCCGCCCCCCCCCACCCCTGCCTTCGCTGTCGAGCGAGGGCTCGCTTGGCCGCTACAACAAGTACTACGCCTGCTGAGCCGCGCCATACGGAAGAAGGTATCAATCGTGCTCATGTTGTTGGTCCCATCCGCATCCGCGCAGGAGCTGACGCCAGAGGTCCAATCTCGGATTGCCAGGGTGGAACAGGGCCTTTCGAGTCGTGTAGTCGTCAAGGACGCACCCGACCAAAAGATGTCGCTTGCCGCACGCATGGCTTTCCATGACGTTCCTGCGGTCAGCATTGCCCTCATCAACAACGGGCGCGTCGAGTGGGCACGCGCGTACGGCGTGCTCGATGTGGACCGCCGGCGTCCTGCTACGACCGAAAGCCTGTTTCAGGCTGGCTCGGTCAGCAAGTCGATCAGTGCGCTAGGCGCGTTACGCCTGGTCGAGCAGGGAAAATTGTCTTTGGACGGTTCTGCGAACGAGCAGCTGGGCAGCTGGAAGATTCCGGACAACCGCTTCACCCAGCAACGTCCTGTCACGTTACGCGACCTGCTCAATCACAGTGCGGGCATGAACATCCATGGCTTCAACGGCTACGCTCAGGGCGAAGCAGTACCTTCACTGCTGCAGGTGCTGGATGGCGTGCCGCCAGCCAACTCCGAACCGGTCCGCGTAGAGGCTATACCCGGAACCGAATGGAAGTACTCCGGTGGCGGCTACACCGTTGTTCAACTGATGATGGCCGAAGCTTGTGGGAAGTTGTTTCCCGAGCTGATGCGGGAGCTGGTCCTGGGCCCGTTGGATATGAAGGACAGTACCTTCGCCACGACCTTGCAGCCGATTTGGAAGACACGGGCAGGGATTGGACATCACACCAACGGTGAGCCCGTCTCTGGCGGCTGGCATGTCTACCCCGAATCGGCTGCGGCCGCGCTCTGGTCCACACCGACGGATCTGGCCAAGGTGGTAATCGATATCCAACAAGCGCAGTCCGGCAAGCCCGGCAAGGTACTGTCCAGTGCGATGACTACCATGATGCTGAGCCGCGGGTTGGGCGAGTATGGCTTGGGGCTGTATGTTGAAAAGCTGGGTGAGGGCATCAGCTTTGCGCATTCAGGGGGCACCGACGGGTTCCGCTCACAGCTGTACGGCTACACCCACACCGGACAAGGCGTGGTGGTGATGACCAATAGCGACAACGGCGCCGCCCTGATCGACGAGATTCTTGTGAGCGTTTCGGCCGAATACGGGTGGCCAGAGTTCCAGATTACTGAAAAGGTCGCGCTCCCATCCGACCCGGTCGCCAACGCGAAGCTCGTGGGTAATTATATTCTCGTAGACAAGCCTGCCCAAGTCGTTGCCGAGGGCGATCATCTGTATCTCCGCAGCGAGTTGTTCGGCGAGCGGCCGATGCAGCTTTTTGCGCAATCAAAGAACCAGTTCTTCATGACAGCACAAGACATGACGGTTGAATTCCAGCAGGTCGGTAACGACAAAGCGAAAAGTTTTTCGCTGAAGCGCGGAAATAACACCTACATCGCCACCTCGGCGCGATAGGGGGTAAGCCACTGCCCAAGGTCTGCTTCTGGCCGCGGATTCAATTGATCGATGCAACACACTAGGGCTGCCATAGGCAGCGGGAGTGTTGCAGATGAAGTACCGACAGCGGATACACTACACCGATAGCCAGAAGTCGCTGATGTGGGATCGCTGGCAGCGCGGCGAGTCCCTGCACCAGATAGCAGCGCTGTTTGATCGACATCACAGCTCGGTCCGAGGAATCCTTTCGGAGTCCGGCGGCATTCGCCCCCCATTGCGGAGGCGTTCGACACGGACGCTGAGCTTGGCTGAGCGCGAAGAGATATCCCGTGGCATCGCAGCTGGGAGGTCTATGCGTGCAATAGCAGCCTCACTGGGCTGAGCCCCGTCGACAGTCAGCCGCGAGCTGCAGCGCAATCATGGGACGCAAGGTTATCGAGCAAATCAAGCCGACGAGCGCGCTTGGGAGCGGGCTCGGCGACCCAAGCTCTGTAAGCTCACAACTCATCGAGCCTTGGCGAAGATGGTGGCCGGCAAGTTGCGGCGACAGTGGTCACCAGAGCAAATCGCTGGCTGGCTGAAGCACCTGTATACAAACGACATGAGCTGCCAGGTGTCCCACGAGACGATCTATCGCACGTTGTACATCCAGTCTCGCGGCGCCCCTTAAGCAGGCGCTTTTGGCGCATTTGCGCCGGACCCGCGGCATGCGTCGCTCGCGCCACCACACACAGAAAACGGCTGATCACGGCAGGATCAAGGACACGATATCGATCAGTCAACGTCCCGCCTCAGTCGAGGATCGAGCGATCCCTGGCCACTGGGAAGGCGACCTGCTGTTTGGCGATCGTGAGAGCCAGATTGCGACTCTGGTAGAGCGGAAGACGCGGTATGTAATGCTCGTTAAGTTGGATGGAAAAGACACTTCCACCGTAGTCAAAGCGCTGATCAAAAATGCGCGCCGTCTCCCTCGGGAGGCCGACCATGGCGGTTGGCGTCGATGATGGTGCGTGGGCAGATTCTTCTGGCAACAGGTTTCGAGCTACACAAAAGTCTGCACATGCTCTTAGGTTGGGTCGTCCGAGTCGGCGCGAAGAGGTGCACTGAGCCGCTAGGGCGACCCGCCCGTCAAAGAGGCGCGCAAAATCGGCGCTGCGCAGCGTATTGATCGGCTGACTGGTTCCGGGTGATGCTGGTTGCTTATGGTCAATTCAGCAAGAATTACGTCTTGCGGATTGCAACCCTTGTCACAAGATCGACTGGGGGCATGCGTGGGGGCATTTTGATTTTTAGTTTTATTGAAAGTTAATTATAATCAGATGGATGGTTGATTTATTCGAATCCCTCCGGGCGCACCATCCTTGCCACTTCCCCGTGTTCATTGCTGCGCATGCGCTGATCGCGCCCAGGCTGGGCCGCGCCATCGCCTGGCCGACCGGGTCAGGGATGGCCGGTACGCATCGGTACCGGCCATGCGACGTCAGTCTTGCTCAGTACGTCCCATCAAACGCAAAGATCGGCTTGCGCTGCTTCCACAGCCCGGCGGTGAAGTCCGGGAACTCCAGCGTCTGGAAGCTGTTGGCGATGGACTGCTCGGACAACGGCGTGATCGCGCTCCAGGTGACCGCGTCGTAGATGTCGATCGGCATCGGTGCCTTGGCCTTGAGGGCCTCCACGAAGGCATGGATGACGAACCAGTCCATGCCACCGTGGCCGGCGCTGGCCGCGGTATCGGCATGCTGCTTCCACAGCGGGTGCTCGTACTGGTCCTGGTAGGCCTGGAACGGTTCCCACTTGTGCGGCGGGCTGCGGCCTTCGATATGGATGGACTGGTTCACATCCATCCACAGGCCCTTGGTGCCCTGCACGCGGAAGCCCATCGAGTACGGGCGCGGCAGCGAGGTGTCGTGCTGCAGCAGGATGGTTTCGCCGTTCTCGCAGGCCAGCGTGGTGGTGACGATGTCGCCGAGCTTGAAGTTCACCTTGGTGCTGGGATGGGTGGTGCCGCCGCTCTTGGCCACGGTGTACTCATGCAGACCGCGCGCCTTGCTGGCAAACGCATTGATGTGGGTGAAGCGGTTCCCACGGTTGATGCCGGTGTACATCGCGCACGGGCCGATGCCGTGGCTGGGGTACAGCTCACCGTTGCGCTTCACCGAGTGCTCGGTGCGCCAGCGGGCTTCGGACCAGCCCTTGGCGCCGAACTCCACGCCGCTGTCATAGGGCTGGCTGGGGTCGCCGGAATTGAACTTCACCCCGCGCAGGTCGTGCTGGTAGCCGCCCTGCAGGTGCACGAGTTCGCCGAACAGGCCTTGCCGCACCATCTGCAGCGCTGCCATCACGTCGCGGCGATAGCAGACGTTCTCCAGCAGCATGTAGGGGGTGCCGGTGGACAGCTGGGTCTTGAGCACATCCCAGTGGTCCTGCAGGGTGATGCCGGCCACCACTTCGCAACCCACCGCCACCTTGGCCTGCATGGCCGCGATCGCCATCGGTGCGTGGTATTCCCACGGCGTGGCGATGATCACGCCGTCCAGGCCGCGCTGCTCGATCAACCGCTTCCAGGCGTTGACGTCGCCATCCTGGCCGTACGCCTTGGGCGCCGGTTTGCCGGCCTTGGCCACCATGTCCATGCCGCGCTTGAGCATGATCGGTTCGATATCGCACAGCGCGACCACCTCCACGTCATCGCGGCGGACCAGCTCTTTGAGCAACACCTGGCCGCGCATGCCGGTGCCGATCAGGCCCAGCCGCACCTTGCGCGCGCGTGCCCAGGCGGGCGTGTTGGGCAGCAGGCTGGTGGCGGCGACGGCCGCGCTGGCGGCGATGAATTCTCTGCGTTTCATGGACAGTACCTCGTGTGAAGATCGCGCCGGCCGGGACCGGCGCGGGGGAAGCATCAGAACTTGTAGCCGACGGTGAGACTGTAGCCGCGACCGAAGATGGTGGCGTAATCGCTGGAATCGCCCAGGAAGCTGTTCGGGTCATAGAACGGCAGACGGTCGAACAGATTCTTGATGGTGAAGCCGACGTTCCAGTGCTCGTCAGGACGCCAGGCCACGCTCAGGTTGGCGGTCCACCACGACGGCGCACCATCGCACTTGCTCTGCTCCACCGGCAGGTAGCCGGCGGTGCAGGTCTGCGGGTTGTTGTCTTGCTCGTCGATCTGCTGCAGCGCCCACTTGGTGCCGCCGACGTAGTTGACGAAGACGCTGGTGGTGACCTGCTTGTAGCTCCAATCCGCGTTCAACGTGGCGCGCAGGCGGGGGTTGTTGTAGTAGCCGACCAGGTCGCCGTAGTACCAGCCGCTTTCGTCATCCAGGTAGGAACGGTTGCGGTTGGCAATGGTGGCAGCCACGCCAATGTTGAGGTTGCCCCATTCGCCCAGCGAGAAGCGGCTGCGCGCGTCGATGTCGAAGCCGTCGATCAGGGTCTTGCCGCGGTTCTTGTACTGGCCCACCACGCTGGCCACGTTGCCCACGCTGTAGCCGGGCAGCGTGCCAGGGCAGGCAACGCCGCTGGCCGGGTCGGCGCACATCGCCGCCAGGGCGGCCAGGTTGGCGCGGTCGCTTTCGGTGATCGGCGAACGGCTGGAGGAAATGATGTCTTCGTCGCGGGTGAAATCCGGGGCGACGATTTCATTGCTGCGGTAGATGAACCAGTAATCGGCCGACACCGACAACCATTGGGTCGGCTCGTAGACGAAACCGAGCGTGGTGATCTTGGCCTTCTCCGGCTTCAGATCCGGGTTGGGCTGGGTCATGCGCGCCACGGTGCGGCTGCAATCGGTATTGAGCAGGGTATTGCCCAGGTCCACGTCACCGCCGCGCTGCGACTTCAGCAGCAGGTTGGCGATCGCGTTGGTCTCGTTGCAGCGCACTTCATCACGGTAGCCCCCCAACTGGGCGAACACGCCGCCGTTGCCGGACTCGGCCAGGCTGGGCGCGCGGAAGCCGGTGGAGTACGTGCCGCGCAGCATCAGCTGGTCGAACATCTGGTACTTCAGGCCGATCTTCGGGGCCAGGTTGGCGCTGAAGTCCGGGTACTTGTCCACGCGCAGTGCGGCGTCCAGTTCCAGCTTCTCGGTGAGCGGCGCCACCGTCTCGGCGAACAGCGCATAGGTGTTGCGCTTGCCGTCGAACCACGAGCCACCCTGCTGGGTGATCAGGCCGTTGGCCGCGTCCGGGTTGCCAGGCGTGTAGAAGGTCTCGCGGCTGGCGTTGAAGCCGAAGGCCGCACGCACTTCGCCGGCCGGCATCTGGAACAGCGGGCCTTCGATCTTGCCATCCAGGGTATGCAGGCGCGTCCAGGACTGGATATCGAAGGTCGGGAACGCTTCGCGGATCAGCGCGGCGTTGGCCTCGCTGATCTCGCCGAACTTGTAGGCCGGGTGGTCGGAAATGATGACGCGGCCAGTGCCCGGGTCGATGGAGTACGGGCCAAAGGCCTTCTCGAAGCCGGCCAGGTTCACGTTGGTGGTCTGGTAGGTGACCGAGTGGCTGCCCGCAGTGGCGAAGGCGGTTTCCCAGTTCCAGTCGCCAATGTCACCGCGCAGCCCGGCCACCACGCGGTAGCTCTGATCGGTGTTGCGCTGGCCGAAGTGGTTGGCGCCCACGTCCTGCAGCAGGTACTGCAGGCCGACCACGCCACCCATCAGTGCCTTCAGCTCGGGCGAGGCGTGGTTGTACTCGTTGTTCGGGCCCAGATACGGATACAGGAACTGGTTGACCGTGGTGCCGGTGTTGCGCGAGAACCAGCTGGTCGGGTTGCCGGTGGTGGTGCCGTAGGCGCGCGGCGTGCCACCGTTGGCGGTCAGGTCGATGTCGGTGTAGGTCGCCTCGGCGAAGGCTTCGGTGCTGTCGCCGATCAGGAAGTGCGCGTTGACGTAGGCAGTGTTGCGCTCGGACTTGGCGCCGGCGTCGATCTCGTTGTTCATCCACGTCTCCCAGATACAGCGCGGGCCGGCCGCTTCGCTGGTGAGCACGTTGTTGCAGCCCGGCGCGGCTTCCTGCACGCGGCGGCCGGTGACCGGATCGAACGCGAAATAGCTGCCCGGATTGAACTCGCCCGGCTTGCTGCCGGTGCCCAGGCGCAGGTTAGGCAGGTAGTTGGGGTTGTTGACGTAGTACTGGTCGGGCCGCTTGTCGTAGAAATCGCTCAGCGGAATCGCATCGCGCCGGTACAGGTTCACCGAGGCATAGACGTTGTAGCGGTCTTCATCCAGGTCGCCGAAGCCGGCGGTGATGCTGCCCTGGTGCTCACCGTAGGAGCTGATCCGCGAGGATCTGTCGGTGGTGAGGTTGATCTCCGCGCCCTGGTAGGAACGCTTGGTGATCACGTTGATCACACCGGCCACCGCATCTGTGCCGTACACCGCCGACGCGCCGTCGGTCAGCACTTCCATGCGCTCGATCGCCGCGGCGGGGATCGCATCGATGTTGACGAACTGGGTCTGGAAGCCGGCCGGCGCTCCGTAGTAGGACAGGCGGCGACCGTTCAACAGCACCAACGTGCCCTGCGCGCCGAGACCGCGCAGGTTGGCCTGCGAGGCGCCGTCCGAGCCGGTGAACAGCGAGCGCGCATCCTGCTGGCCCGGGCGGGCGGCCGGCAGGTTGTCGAGCACCTGCAACAGCGTGCGCGCGCCCATGTTCTCGATGTCCTGCTTGCTGATCACCTGCACCGGCGAGGCGGTTTCCACATCACTGCGGCGGATGTTGGAGCCGGTCACCTCGATGCGCGACAGTTCGGTGGCTTTCGTACCCGGCGTTGCGTCCTGGGCGCTGGCACTGCCGACCACCGCAACGGCCAGGCCGAGTGCGATGGACAAGGGGGTGGCGGTGATGCGGCGATGGCGATGGCGTTCGGTCAACATCTTTGGCTCCTTGTTCGATCCGCAGCGTGGGGCTGGCGGTGGATGGGTGTTTTCGGGCAAACGTCCCCCGTGCCACGGCCAAGCGGCCGTAGACGGGAAACGGGAGAGAGCGGTGGTTCGAAAGGCGGTTCGGTTACGGCGACACGATGCTGGCGGTATCGCCCTCCTGTCCGATCAGGGCGGCATTGGCCCAGTTGCCACAGACCTGCGCGGGGTGATCGCCCTGCGCCCCGAGCGTGCGCAGGCTCAGCCGCTGCAGGCCGCGCACGTCCAGCTCCGGTTTGACCACGCCGGGTGCGTTGACCAGGCCGCTGTCGTACAGCAACCGACCATCGCCCCAGACCTGGAACTGCATGCCGCCGGCGGTGCGGCATTGATCATCGATACCCAGATCGGCGCGCAGCAGGCGCCAGCTGCCGCCCAGCTGCAGGTCGATCCGGCTGCTGGCGTCGACGCCCAGGCCGCGGCGGAAATGCAGGCCGTTCATGCGCATCCCGGCCTGCCCACCGAAGGCATGGTCGGTGGCGACGCTGGCCTTCAACGGCGCCGGCAGCGGCAACGCGGACAGATACAGCTGCTGCGCCGGGCCGTCCGGCTGCGGATGCTCCAGCACGTGGAAGGTGGACAGCACGATCGGGCCGACATCGCGCGGCTGCAGCGCATCCACCGCACGTGCCACGCTGCCCTGCGCAGCCGTCACCATCGGATCGGCACCGCTGGCGCCATCACCTTCCGGGTTCTGCGTGCTCAGCACGCGGAAGCGCAGCAGGCGGCCGGCGTGGGCGGGGAAGTCGATCTGCTGCATGCCCTGCTGCAGGGTCAGACGACCGCGCTTGATCGGTTCGCCCCACTCGCCGTTGCTGTCGGCCATGTAGATCTCGTAATCGCGGATCTGGCTGTTCTTCCAGTGCTGGTCGTTGCGCGGCGCCAGTTCGATGCCGTCGATCAGCTTGCGTTCGCCGAAGCCGAGCACCCACTCGTGCGCGCCGGTCTTGACCGCCTGGTTGCGCACCGTGCGGAACCACGTGGCCGGATCGTCGTCGAAGGCCTTCTCCATTTCGTAGCCCTGCTCCTCGGCCGGGCGGTTGACCACCAGCAGACTGTCGGAGGGCAGCGCGCGGCCCAGTTCCGGGGCGGCCGGGAAGGCATCGTCGGCCGGTGCGGCGGCAACCGGCAGGTCCAGCTGCAGTGCGAGCGCCTGGCGGATATCGGTCGGCGCGGTGCGCACATGCACGGTGCCGCGGCGTTCGGCCGCGTCGAAGTACCAACCTTCGTTGGCGCCCTGCCAGGCCGCCTGGTCGGCCAGCATCGGCAGCACGCGACCGTCCAGCGTCACCGCGGCGGGGCGCTGGCGGCTGAGCACGCGCAGCGCATAGCGGCGCTGCGGCAGCTGACCGGCGTACTGGCCCTGCACCGGATCGATGCGCACCTGCACTGGGCCGCTGCCCTGCGCCGGTGCCTGCACGTGGATCTGCTGGGTGCTGGATTCGCCCTTTTCGTAGCGGCGGGTAGCACCGTCGTCTTCGTAGAGGGTGTAGCGGGCCTCGCCCTGCGGGTACAGATCGAAGGTCACTTCATCCAGCGGCTTCTCACCGTCGTAGAGCATCGCCGGGTACATCGGGATGATCGCGCCGGCGCGCACGAACACCGGGATCGTGGCCAGGTCGACCGGGCGGTCCAGCGAGCGTCCTTCGGCACCGGCGAGCAGCTGGCGGCCATCCCAGTAGTCGATCCAGCGGCCCTGCGGCAGGTGGATGTCGCGGCGCCAGCCACGGCTCGCGGCCTGGCTGCGGTACACCGGCGCGATCAGCAGCTCGCGGCCGAGCAGGAACTGGTACTTGTGCGCTTCGGTATAGGCCTGCGGGTCCTGCGGGTAGTCCCACATCAGCGCGCGCAGCAGCGGGGCACCGGTGGTCGCCGCGTCATGCGCCAGCCCGTACATGTACGGGGTCATGCGCATTTTCAGCTTGAGGTAGTCACGGTTGACGCTGCGGTAGGGTTCATCGAACCACCACGGGTGCTTGCGCGCATTGCCCGACCAGCCGGACATGCCCATCAGCACGGGGGTGAAGCTCTTCCACTGCAGGTCGCGGGTGAAGGTCTCGGCGCTGCCGCCGAAGATCGCGTCCACATCGCCACTGGCGTAGGCCATGCCGGACAGGCCTGAGCCGATCAGGGTCGGGATGTGCCAACGAATGTAGTCCCAGCTGCTGCTCTGGTCGCCGGTCCAGGCCACCGCGTAGCGCTGGATGCCGCCCCAGCCCATCACCGTCCACAGGAACGGGCGCGACTCGGAGTTGTGCAGGATGCCGTTGAACGCGGACTGGTTGGCATCCATCGCGAACTGATAGCCCTTGCCGGTCCAGGCCACGTCCAGCTTCTGTACGCGGCTGCCGGCGGTGCCCACTTCCCAGGCGATCTTGTCGACGCCGTTCTCGGTCCACAGCCCGGTCTTGAAGCCGTACTTCGCCAGCCCCTGCACGGTCTCGGGCAGCTTTTTGTAGCCGCAGCCGTAACCATCGTTGGGCAGGATCCAGCCGCCGGGCATGTCGTGGTCGCGGTACTGCCTGGCCACGCTGTCGACGACATCCGGCGTGGTGCCGGTCGGGCCATCGCTCCAGCCTTCGGGCACGCTGCCGGGCTTCTTGATGTTGTCACCGTCGTTGTAACAGTCGGCGTCGCCATAGGAGAACGCCCAGCGCGGCAGCAGACCGGCGCGGCCGGTCAGCGTGGTGTAGCGGTCCAGCAGGGTATGCAGGCTGGGCCCGACGAAGTAGTACGCATCGAAGCGGTCTTCGCGGTGCAGCAGCGTGGCCTGGTCGGCCTGGCGCAGATCGTAGGTGCCGTCGCTCCACGTGTTGCGCAGCATGCCCCAACCGCGCGAGCTCAACAGCATCGGCGCCGGGTTGGGACGATCGCCCTCTTCCCAGCCACCGGAGTACGACACCTCCAGTTCGCGGCCCTTGAACTCGAAGCGACCGTTCTGCTGGCCGCCGCCGTAGAAGTGCTCATCGCTGTCGCTGGAGAGCACCTGCACGCTCTGGTCCTTGTCCAGGTCCAGCGGCTGCAGTTCGCGCCACAGCGCGACATCGCGGTCGCCCTCACGGCGTACCAGCGACAGACGCAGTGGCTGGCGCTGGATATGCAGCACCAGGGCATCGGTGCGGATGCGCACCTCGTTGGCATCTTCTTCCAGCTGGGCGGCGACCTTCGCGGGCGCTTGCGGCAGCACGATCGGAGCAGCCTTGTCGCCGGCACCGGTGAGCGTGCCGTTGCGGCCGGCCCGCACGCGCAGCACGTCATCGCGCAGCAGGTCCACGCGCACGGTGGCGCCGGTATCGGTGCTGAGTGTCCAGCCGGCGGTGCCGTCGTTGGCGGGGGTGGCACTGATCGCACGCAGGTTGCCCACGGGCGCGGCACTGGCGGTGCCGCCCAGCGCCACTGCGGCAAGCAGTGCGATCGTCAGACCAGTGCGTCGTAACCGGAAGTCCACCTTGCCCCCAAGCCCGCGGTCAGCGGGAAACTGAAACCAGTGCGGCCGACTCTAGGGCAGGGTCTCGAAAGATGTCAACAAATTGCAAAGAAAAAGGAAGGATAATTTATATAAAACGAAAGATAATGCACCGCCCTGCTTTCCAAACGGCGCCTGAATACGCGTTTCCATCCGTCTGAAACCTTGCTGCGGCGCGGCATTACGGCGACGACCGGAGAGCTGCCCGCCCAGAAGACGACGAAAACTGTGACCGAACGACCTTTTCTTTATCTTTCGATATTTGACATTTCGAAAGAAAACACAGAAGGTGCGGTCGCCCAACAGGAATTGCGAATGGACGCTTCTCTGCTCCCTGATTTGCCCGCGTGGCAGCGCCTCGGTGGCGCCTATACCGCCGAAGAAATCGCTCAGCAGCCCCGTCTATGGGCCGCGCTGGCCGGCCTTCTGGACACGGCGCAGGCGCGCATCGACGGCTTCCTCGGGGAAGCCCTGCGCGATCCCGGCCAGTTGGTGATCTTCACCGGCGCCGGCAGCTCGGGCTTCATTGCCGAGATGGTGGCCGACCAGATCAATGCGCAGTGGCCTGCCGAGGTCCGCGCCGTGCATACCACCAGCCTGCTGACCCATCCGGCGTTGTACCTGCGCCGCGACCGCCCGACCCTGCTGGTCTCGTTCGGGCGCAGCGGCTCCAGCCCGGAGAGCGTGGCCGCAGTGGATCTGGTCCGCGACCAGGTCGAGCAGGCGCGCTTCGTGGATATCACCTGCAATGCCGAGGGCGAACTGGCCAAACGTGGCCACGGCCGCAGCGATACGTTGTCGCTGCTGATGCCGGTGGCCAGCTGCGACCGCGCCTTCGCCATGACCAGCAGCCTGAGCTGCATGCTGCTGGCCGCGCTGAGTGCGTTCGACAGCGCCCCGTGGGCGCAGCGACTGCAGCGTCTGCACACCCTGGCCAGCCACGGCGAACGTGCGCTGGATGCCTGGGACGGCGCAGTGGGCGCCCTGGCCCAGGCGCCGTATTCGCGCGTCATCTATCTCGGCAGCGGTCCACTGGAAGCGGTCGCCCGCGAGGCCGCGCTGAAGGTGCTTGAACTCACCGCCGGCCGCGTGCTGGCGCTGGCCAATACGCCGCTGGGGTTCCGCCATGGGCCCAAGTCCACCCTCAACCGCGAGACCCTAGTGGTGATGCTGCGCAGCGCGCAACCGCTGGCCCGCCGCTACGAGCAGGACCTGTTGAACGAACTGCGCCGCGACGGCATCGCCGGGCGGGTGCTGTCGATCGGACCGGACGATGCGGACCGCGCCGACGGCGACTTCGTCCTCGCCGCACCCGCACTGCCCGATCCGTGGCTGGCCCCGCTGTGGCTGCTGGTGCCGCAGTGCTATGCGCTGCAGCGTTCGGCCGCGCTTGGCATGACGCCCGACAATCCCTTCCCCGACGGCACGGTCAACCGTGTGGTGCAGGGCGTGACCATCCACCCCCACGGCTGAGCACGCATGCAGACCTGGTACGGCATCGACATCGGCGGCACCAAGATCGAGCTGGTCGCGTGCGATGCCACCCTGGTGGTCCATCACCGCCAGCGCGTGGCGACACCGACCCGCGACTACGCCGCGTTCCTGCAGGCCATCGTCGATCTGGTCGACGCGGCAGACGCTGCCCTCAGCCAGCGCGGGGTGGCGGTCGGCATCGGCCTGCCCGGCGTGCGCGACCGCGCTAGCGGCCGCCAGCTCAGTGCCAACGTGCCCAGCCTGACCGGTCACACGGTCGGCGCGGACCTGCAGGCACGCCTGCAGCGCCCGTTGGAACTGGGCAACGACCTGCAGTGCTTTGCCTTGTCCGAAGCGCATGACGGCACCGCCGCCGGGTATCCCAGCATGTTCGGGGTGATTCTCGGCACCGGCGCGGGCGGTGGCTTCTGCGTGGGTGGCCGGCTGATCGCCGGGCACAACGGCATCGCCGGCGAGTGGGGCCACTGGAGCCTGCCCGCCACGCTGCAGCAGCGCCACGATCTGCCGCTGCTCGCATGCGGGTGTGGCCTGCGCGGCTGCCTGGAGCGCTACGTGTCCGGCAGCGGCCTGGCGATGATCCATGAACGCCGTGGTGGCGATGCGCTGGACGCCGCCGAGGTGGTCGCACGTGCCCAGGCCGGCGATGCCATCGCACAGCAGGCGCTGGCCATCCACCGCGACCTGCTCGGCTACAGCTTCGCCAGCCTGATCCTCGCGCTGGATCCACACGTGATCGTGCTCGGCGGTGGCCTGTCCAAGCTGGAGCAGCTGTACCGCGATCTGCCCGCCGCGATCGCGCCCTACCTGTTCGACGGCGTGCGCGTGCCGCCGATCCTGCCGCCCACCTTCGGCGATGCCGGCGGTGCGCGGGGCGCCGCCCTGCTCGCGCGCCAGCACCATCCCTCCCCCTGAACACCGTTGTTACTGGAGTTGCCATGTCCGCCGTCCAATCGTTGATCGCCGCCCATCGCCAAGGCCACCCCGTCGGGCTGTACAGCGTGTGCTGCAGCAACGCGCAGGTGTTGCTGGCGGCGATGCAGGTCGCGCAGCGCTATGACACGCTGCTGCTGATCGAGGCGACCTCCAACCAGGTCGATCAGTTCGGCGGCTACACCGGCATGACCCCGCCGCAGTACCGCGATTACGTACTGCAGCTGGCGCGCGATGCCGGGTTCCCGGCCGAGCGGCTGGTGCTCGGTGGCGACCACCTCGGTCCCAACGCCTGGCAGAAGGGCCCGGCAGACGCTGCAATGGCGAACGCGCGTGCGCTGATCGCCGCCTATGTCGCTGCCGGTTTCCACAAGATCCACCTGGACTGCAGCATGTCCTGCGCCGATGACCCGACGCCGTTGCCGGACGCCATCGTCGCGGCGCGCTCGGCCGAACTGGCGCGCATCGCCGAGCGCACCGCGGCCGAGCACGGGCTTACGCCACCGGTCTACGTGATCGGCACCGAAGTGCCGATTCCCGGCGGTGAAGCCTCGCTTGCCGGTGGCCTGCAGGTGACTACACCGGCCGCTGCGGCGACCACGCTGGCGATCCACCGCGAGGCGTTCTCCGCCCCGGACCTACTGCCGGCGTGGGACCGCGTGATCGCGATGGTGGTGCAGCCCGGCGTGGATTTCGACCACAGCAGCGTGCACTACTACGACCCCGCCGCCGCCGCGGACCTCTCGGCCTTCGTCGAGCAGCAGCCGCGCATCGTGTTTGAAGCGCACTCCACCGATTACCAGACCGAAGCCGGCCTGCACGCGCTGGTCCGCGATCACTTCGCGATCCTGAAGGTCGGCCCGGCGGCGACCTACGCCTTCCGCGAAGCAGTGTTCGCGCTGGCCATGATCGAGCGTGAGCTGCTGCCCGCCGCGCAGCACTCGCAGCTGATCGAGGTGCTGGACCGCTGCATGGTCGACAAGCCCGCCAACTGGCGCAGCTACTACCAGGGCGACGAACACGAACTGCGCCTGCTGCGCGCGTACTCGCTCAGCGACCGCAGCCGCTATTACTGGGGCGAGCCGGCGGTGCAGGCCGCGCTGGACACGCTGGTCGCCAATCTCACCGCGCACGCGCCGCCGCAGATGCTGCTCAGTCAGTTCATGCCCGAACAGCTCAAGGCGATCGAGGCCGGCGAGCTGCAGCCCGAACCGCTGGCGCTGATCCAGCACAAGGTGGCGCTGCGCCTGGCCGAGTACGCCCGCGCCTGCAATCGCAACGTTTCGGGCGCGCATAACGAAACCCGGCAGGCCAAGGAGCTTTCGGAACGGTAAGCTTCGGCTTTCCCTTTCGAACGGAATCGCCCCCATGCGAAACACCCGGCAGCGCCGCCAACAGATTCTCCAGACGCTGGTCGAGCACGGCAACGTGCAGGTCAGCGAGCTGGTGGAGCGCTTTGCGGTCTCGGCGGTCACCATCCGCGCCGACCTGAGCCACATCGAGTCGCAGGGGCTGGCCACGCGCACCCACGGGGGCGCCACGCTGGTGCGCACACCGCCGCAGGAACAGGACATCCACGAGAAGGATGCGTTGAACCTGCCGATGAAGGACCGCATCGGTATCGAGGCGGCCAAGCTGGTCAAAGCCGGCGACAACATCATCATCGACTCCGGCTCGACCACGATGACCCTGGCGCGGCACCTGCGCGGGCATCGCGATGTCACGGTGATGACCAACGGGCTCAACATCGCCTGGGAGCTGGCCAATGCGCCCGGCGTGGAGCTGCTGCTCACCGGCGGGCTGCTGCGCAAGCAGTCGCTGTCGCTGCATGGCAGCCAGGCCGAGGCCAGCCTCAACACCTACAGCTTCGACACCCTGTTCCTCGGCGTGGATGGCCTGGACCTGCAGTTCGGCCTGACCACCCACCACGAGGCCGAAGCCAGCCTCAACCACCGCATGGTCGAGCGCGCACGCCGCATCGTGGTGCTGACCGACGCCTCCAAGTTCGGCCGGGTCAGCCTGCACCGCATCGCAAGGCTCGACCAGGTCCATACCATCATCACCGACGCCAGCATCGAGGCCGAGTACCTGGAAGGCCTGCAGCGGCTGGGCGTCGAAGTGATCATCGCCGAGTCCCCGCCTTGACCGAGTCCCGCTCCCTGCACGGCCGCCTGCTCACCGACACCGGTTGGGTCCGCGGCGATCTCCATTTCAACCAGCGCATCACCGCCATCGACACCGCGCACGCCGACCCGCGCGGCGATGATGAGGTGCCGCTGATCCTGCCCGGCTTCATCGACCTGCATGTGCATGGCGGGGCCGGGGTGGACATCATGCAGGGCGGCATGACCGCGCAGACGGTGGCCCGCGCGCACGCCCGGCACGGCACCACCGCGCTGCTGGGCACCACCATGACCGCGCAGGAAGACGACATCACCCGCGCGCTTGAAGGCCTGGCCGCTGCGATCGCCACGCGCGGGGAAGGCATGGCGCGGGTGCTCGGCGTCCACCTGGAAGGCCCCTTCATCAGTGCGCAGCGCCTGGGCGCGCAGCCACCGCTGGTGGTCGAGGCGACGCTGGCCGACGTGCAGCGCCTGCATGCGATCGCCCCGATCAGGGTGCTCACCCTCGCCCCGGAGATCGGCCAGCACCTCGCGCTGATTCCCGCACTGAACGCGCTCGGCATCCGCGTGCAGCTTGGCCACAGCGCCGGCAGCTATGAAGACGGCGTGGCCGCACTGAACGCCGGTGCGGCCGGCTTCACGCACCTGTTCAACGGCATGACCGGCGTGGATCACTACCAACCCGGCATCGCCACCGCCGCGCTCGCGCATGCGCAGTACGCCGAACTCATTCCCGATCTGCAGCACGTGCATCCGGGCGCGATCCGCACCGCGCTGCGCGCGATTCCGCGCCTGTACTGCGTGACCGATGCGACCGCCGCCACCGGCATGCCCGATGGCGAGTACGCACTCGGCGTGCAGCGCGTGCACAAATGCCTGGGCTGCGTGCGGCTGTCGACCGGCTCGCTGGCCGGCAGTGCGCTGACCATGGACCAGGCGCTGCGCAATCTGGTCTCGCTCGGCCTGGACATCGCCGATGCCTCCAACCGGCTGTCGCGCTACCCGGCCGATTACCTCGGCATCGATGACCGCGGGCGCATCGCGACCGGTGCCTGGGCGGACCTGGTGGTGCTCGATCACGATCTGCGCGTGCGCGGCGTGGTGGTGGAAGGCGACGACATCGCGCTCGACTGAGCGTGGACTCCCGCGCCGCCATGGCGCATGCAGCAGCAGACAGGACCGGCACGATGAACGACGTTTCCGCAGCCATGCCCGTGCACGCCGGCGCCCCCACGCCGCGCTGGCCGGTACGCTATCTGTTGTTCATCGGCGGCATGGGCGGGCTGCTCTACGGCATCGACATCGGCATCATCGCCGGCGCCCTGCCCTATCTGGAGGCCACCGCCACCGCGAGCTGGCACCTGACCAGCCAGCAGTTGGGCTTCGTGGTCGCCGCGGTGCTGCTGGGCAGTGTGCTGTCCTCGCTGTTCGCCGGGATGGTCGCCGACCTGATCGGCCGCCGTGGCGCGATGCTGCTGGCCGGCGTGCTGTTCACCGCGAGCATTCCAGTCATGGCGCTGTCCGATGGCTATGGCGCGCTGTTGATGGGGCGCCTGCTGCAGGGCATCAGTGGCGGCCTGATCGGCGTGGTGGTGCCGCTCTATCTGGCCGAAGTGCTCAGCCCGGAACGACGTGGGCGTGGCGCGGCGATGTTCCAGCTGCTGCTGACCATCGGCCTGGTGTTGGCGGCCGTGATCGGGCTGTACCACGCGCATGCGGTGGATGCGGCCACCGCCGCGGTGCGCCACCTGCCGGGTGCCGAGCAGCAGCGCCTGCTGTTCGACATCAAGGATCACGCCTGGCGAACCATTTTCTGGAGCTGCCTGCTGCCCGGGCTGGTGTTCACCGGCGGCGTGCTGCTGATCAGTGAATCCCCCCGCTGGCTGGTCCGCCGTGGCCGCATCGACAAGGCCCGCCGTGCCCTGCAGCGTACCGTTGCCGCGGGCGAGGTGGAGCCGACCCTGCAGCGCATGCAGGCCCCCGAAGAAATGCAGATCGGCCGCAACGGCAAGCGCGACCCGCTGCTCAGCCGGCGCTATGTGTGGCCCTTCGTGCTGGCCTGCCTGGTGCTGGCCTTCACCCAGGCCACCGGCATCAACTCGGTGCTGGCTTACGCGGTCAACATCCTCAACCAGGCCGGCCTGCCTGGCTCGGTGGCCAATGGCGCCGATGTGGCGATCAAACTACTCAACGCGGTGATGACCGTGGTCGCGTTGCTGCTGGTGGACCGCAAAGGCCGCAAGTTCCTGCTGATGCTGGGCAGTGGCGGCATCACGCTGTCGCTGCTGGCCGCGGCGCTGCTGTTCGTGCAGAGCGAACGCGGGCGGCTGGATGTGCAGGCCGCGCTGCAGCAGCAGGTGAGCGGCACCCGCCTGTCGCTGCCGCTGGACGCCGCGCAATGGCAGCGCCTGGATGGCAACGCCGGCGCCGCACCCCAGCAGTTGACGGTGTCCTACGCCTACGGTGGCTTCAGCAACGTGCGCTCACTGCGCAGCGACAACCCGATCGACGCCACCCTGCAGATCCGCCGCGAAGATGCGGTCTCGGCCGACAGCGTGATCGGCCGTTTCTTCCGCACCCTGCACCTCAATCCCTTCCCGGACCCCGCCCAGGCCGCCAACGCGCCGCTGGTGATCGAACGCGCGGTGATCGGCCCGGTGCCCTCGCCCACCCACGGCTGGCTGGTCGCCGGCTGCATCCTGCTGTTCGTGGCGTTCTTCGCGGTGGGCCCTGGCGTGTGCGTGTGGCTGGCGCTGTCCGAGCTGATGCCCACCCGCATCCGCTCCAACGGCATGAGCATCGCGCTGTTGATCAACCAGTTCGTCTCCACCGTGATCGCCGCGATTTTCCTGCCCACGGTCGGCCACCATGGCTACGCCAGCATGTTCTTCTTCTGGGCCGGCTGCACGCTGCTGTACTTCCTCATTGCCGCGTTCTGGCTGCCGGAGACCAAGGGCAAATCGCTGGAGCAGATCGAGGCGCATTTCCGCTGAGGCGGGTTGCCGCTGGCGGGGCGTTCAAGGCGCCTTGCCGGTGATCTCCGTGTACAGCCGGTGCGCTTCCTCGGTGCTGTCCAACCCGGACACCTGCATGGACTGCGCGAAGGGGCCGGCGATGACGGCGACATTGAGGACCTGATCGCCGACGGTGAACGCCACACGCTTGGCGACGCGCGCCTCCGTCGCAGCGAGGATGCGCGGTGCCGCCGCATCGGTGAAGCGCAGGATCAGCGTCCCGTGTCCCGTGGTCGCGTCGCTGCCCAGGGCCACCGAGGCGATGTCGGCCGTGGTGATGAAGGCGGGCTCGATCAAGGGCAGCGCGTTGCCGTCGCGGTCCTTGAGCATGGTGACGCCGGCGCGTTTGGCATCCTCGGCCACCTCACGCATCTGGATGCGTGCCTGCGCCAGTGGTGCGATGCCCGCCGGGGAGTCACTCACCGTCGGTGCGGGAGGGGCTTGGGTGCAGGCGCTCAGTCCGGCACCCAGCATCATCGTCGCGATCAACAGACAGCCGCGCATACGTGTCTCTCCTTGTGTGGGGACACGAGTATCGCCGCTGCGCGTGCTCAGCGCAGGCGGCGGATGCGCCAGGCGACGGCGATCTGCAGCACGCCGTAGAGCAGGCTGCCGATACCGATCCACAGCGTGGTGACGGCAATGCCTGCCATCGGATTGGCCACCATCATCGCGCCGAGCACGATCGCCAGCACGCCGCTGAGGATCAGCAACCACTCGCCCTGGAGTTCCTTGCGCACCCGGATCGCAAACACGATGCGGTAGATGCCGGCGACGATCAGCCAGGCGGCGAGCAGCAGGATCAGCACGCTGGCCGTGGCCAGCGGGTTGAGCACGGCCAGCACGCCGAACACCAGCGAGGCCAGCGCGTAGACCAGCAGCCAACCGCGCGGCACGCCACTGCGGCCAAACAGCGCGAACAGGCTGATCAGGCCTTCCACCAGCGCCATCACGCCGAGCGCCCACGCCAGTGCGGTCGCGGCCGACAGCGGCCGTGCGATCGCGATCAGCCCGAACACGACGGCGACCACCCCATACAGCATCAACACCCACCAACTGCGGCCGATGGCGGTGAGAAGCGGCGAGGTGCGCGGATCCGGCGGCAGGTTCATGAGGCGTCCTTGGTGGGGGGGGTGACGCCCCGATGGTACGTCCTGATCCCGTGCAAGGCGCGGCAACGGTGCTCAGGGCACCCGTGCACAGACCCAGACCTGCATCGGGCCGGCGCCGGCGTACTGCAGCGCGCGCAAGGCGGCATCGGTGGTCGCCCCGGTCGTCATCACATCATCGACCACGGTCAGCCCGGCGGGCGGGTGGCCCCGTACCGTGAAGGCATCACGCAGATTGCAGCGCCGAGCATCCGCGTCCAGATTCGATTGCGCGGCGGTTGCGCGCGTGCGCTGCAGCCCGTTCCAGAGCGGGCAGCACAGCCCGCGTGCCAGTGGCTTGCTCAGTTCCAGCGCCTGGTTGTAACCCCGCTGGCGCAGCCGGCGGCGATGCAGGGGCATCGGCTGCAGCGGCCCGGCCAGGAATGTGGGCACACGCTGCAGCATCAGCTGCGAGAGCAACCGTCCGGCGGCCAGATCCTGGTGGAATTTGAATCGGATCAGCAGGCCGTCGATCGGTGGCGCATAGAGGAAGGCGGCACTGGCTGCCGCCTGGCGGGGATACTCGTCCACGCAGCGCTCGCAGTGATCGCCCTCTGGATCGCCGGGATCGGTTGCCGCCAAGGGCAGTGCGCAGCGACGGCAGGCGTGATCGTTCCATGGCAGCGCCTGGTGGCAGGCCCGGCATAGATCCATCCCGTCCTCGCCGGGGCACTCGCAGACCAGGCAGCGCAGCGGCAGGATCTGCCAGCCCAGCCAGCCGAGAGCACCGTAAACTTTAGATAAAATCATATGGTTGACAGATGGCGGCAGCCTCACCAGACTGCCGCCCTTTCGTTCCACTATCTGTCAGGACACTCCCATGGCTTCTGTCATCCGACACGACTGGCACCGCGAGGAGCTGCTGGCCCTGTTCGCGCTGCCCTTCCCGGCGCTGCTGCACCGCGCGGCCAGCGTGCACCGCGAGCAGTTCGATCCGGCGGAGGTCCAGATCTCGACCCTGCTCTCGGTCAAGACCGGCGGCTGCCCGGAAGACTGCGCTTACTGCCCGCAGGCGCAGCGCTACAGCACCGGGGTGGATGCACAGAAGCTGATGGCCACCGACGATGTCGTCGCCAAGGCGCGCCAGGCCAAGGCCGCCGGCGCTTCGCGGTTCTGCATGGGCGCGGCCTGGCGCTCGCCCAAGGACCGCGACATCCCCAAGGTGGCGGCGATGATCCGCGAGGTGAAGGCGCTCGGCCTGGAGACGTGCGCCACCCTGGGCATGCTCAGCGGCGCGCAGGCCACTGCCCTGCGCGAAGCCGGGCTGGACTATTACAACCACAACCTGGACACCGCGCCGGACTACTACGATTCGATCATCCACACGCGCCAGTACCAGGATCGCCTGGACACGCTGGGGCATGTCCGCGATGCCGGGCTGAAGACCTGCTGCGGTGGCATCGTCGGCATGGGCGAGACCCGCGAGCACCGTGCCGGCCTGCTGCTGGCGCTGGCGACCCTGCCTTCCCATCCGGACTCGGTGCCGATCAACCGGCTGGTACAGGTCGCCGGCACCCCGCTGCATGGCACCCCCGAGCTGGATCCGTTCGAGTTCGTGCGGATGATCGCAGTGGCCCGCATCGTCATGCCACGTTCGATGGTGCGGCTCTCGGCCGGGCGCGAGGCGATGAGCGACGAACTGCAGGCGCTGTGCTTCCTGGCCGGAGCCAACTCCATCTTCCATGGCGAAAAGCTGCTGACCACCGGTAACCCGGACACCGAACGCGACCTGGCCCTGTTCGAACGGCTGGGGCTGCGCCCGATGGCGGTCACGGTGGATGCCACCGGGCACGACCACCCGGGTACGGTCCATGCCGACATCACCGCCGGCGGCCCCTGCGGGCGCGCGGCCTGAGCCCCGAGCAGCGGGCCCGGCAACCGGGTACGCTAACGGCCCACCCGGACCCCCTGACGACCATGGCCCGTCCTGACCTGCACGACCGCATCCAGGCCCAGCGCAAGCTCCGCGACGCGCAGGGGCGCCTGCGGGTGCGCCGCGTGGTGAGCCGGCGCGATGGCGTGCAGCTGGAAGTGGACGGTCAATGGCTGACCAACTTCTGCAGCAATGACTATCTGGGTCTTTCCCAGCAGTTCGGCGTGGTCAGCGCACTGCAGGATGCCGCCGCGCGCGAAGGCGCCGGCGCGACCGCCTCGCACCTGATCTGCGGCCACCATGCCCTGCATGAAGCGCTGGAACAGGAAATGGCCGACTGGCTCGGTTATCCGCGGGCGCTGCTGTTCGGCAGTGGCTTTGCCGCCAACCTCGCCGTGCAACAGGCCCTGCTCAGCGAAGAAGACGATGTCTGCGTGCAGGACCGGCTCAACCACGCCAGCCTGCTGGATGCTTCGCGCCTGGCCGGTTGCCGCCTGCGGCGCTATCCGCATCTGGATACCGAAGGCGCGCTGCGCCAGCTCAAGCACGCGCCCAACGGCGCGGCGATGCTGGCCACCGATGGCGTCTTCAGTATGGACGGCGACATCGCGCCGCTGCGGTCGCTGTCGCTGGTGGCGCGCATGCAGGACGCGCTGTTGTACGTCGATGACGCGCACGGCATCGGCGTAGTCGGTGAACACGGCCGCGGCTGCGTGGCCGAGGCCGGCCTGGGCGTCAACGATGTGCCGCTGCAGCTGGCGACACTCGGCAAGGCGCTCGGCGGCAGCGGTGCGGTCGTGCTCGGCGACGAGGCGATGATCCAGCATCTGGCCGAAACCGCACGTCCCTACATCTATACCACCGCCGTGCCACCGGCCCAGGCCGCCGCCGCATTGGCCGCGGTGAAGCTGGCGCGCCGCGACGACTGGCGCCGCGAGAAGCTCACCGAACTGATCGGCATCTTCCGTACCGGCGCCCGCCAGCACGGCCTGGAACTGATGCCCTCCGATACCCCGATCCAACCGCTGCTGTGCGGCGCCGAATCCACCGTGCTGGCGCTGTCGGCCACGCTGGAAGCGGCCGGTTTCCTGGTCAGCGCGATCCGCCCGCCGACCGTCCCCGAGGGCAAGGCACGCCTGCGCGTGACCTTGTCCGCGCTGCATGCACCGGCCCAGGTCCACGCGCTGGTCGATGCGATCGCGCACGCCCGCGACACCGTCGCGCAGCAGCACGCGTTCAATGCCCTGACCGCGTGACGCTGCAGAGTTGAACATGCATATCGATATCATCGGCCAGGGACCGGCGCTGGTCCTGATCCACGGCTGGGCCCTGCATGGCGGCGTGTTCGCGCCGCTGGTGGAGCGCCTGTCCCCGCACGTGCAGCTGCACCTGGTGGATCTGCCCGGCCACGGCGCCAGCCGTGACGACACCACACCACTGCGGCTGCCCTATGTGGTCAACGCCATCGCCGCCGCCACGCCGCCGGCGGTCTGGTGCGGCTGGTCGCTCGGCGGCCTGTTCGCCCTGCATGCCGCCGCCACACTGCCGCAGGTTCGCGGCGTGGCGATGATCGCCGCCACGCCGCGTTTCGTGCGCGGTGACGATTGGCCGCACGCGGTGGAGCCGGCGGTGTTCGAGCAGTTCGGTAAGGATCTCGCGACGGACTACCGCGGCACGCTGGAGCGCTTTCTTGCGCTGGACGCGATGGGCTCCGAACACGCGCGGCAGGAACTGCGCACGCTGCGCGAAATGCTGGTCGCGCGCGGTGAGCCGGCCCCGCGCGCGTTGCAGGAAGGCCTGCGCCTGCTGGAGACCACCGACCTGCGCGGCGCCCTGGCCACCCTGGGCAAACCCAGCCTGTGGCTGGCCGGCCAGCGCGACCGGCTGGTCTCTGCGCGGGCCATGCAGGCCGCCGCCGCACTGGCGCCGGGCGCGCAGGCCCACGTGGTCGCCCACGGCGGGCACGCGCCCTTCCTGGGCCATACCGACGAGGTCGCCGCGCAGCTGCAACAGTTTGTTGCCGCGCTGTCTTGACCTGTTCCGGCCACGCATCGCCGATCATGTACGCCTGCCTTTTCCCACAGGACTGACCCATGGATCTTGGAATCGCCGGCCGCTGGGCCCTGGTCTGCGCCGCCAGCAAAGGCCTCGGGCTGGGCTGCGCACGCGCACTGGCGCGCGAAGGCGTCAACGTAGTGATCGCCGCGCGCGGTGAAGCAGCACTGGACCGCGCCGTGCTCGAACTGCAGGCCCTGCCGGGTGCGCGCAAGGTGATCGGGGTGGTCGCCGACGTCACCACCCCGGAAGGCCGCGCCGCGGCGTTGGCCGCATGCCCGCAGGTCGACATCCTGGTCAACAACGCCGGCGGGCCGCCGGCAGGCGATTTCCGCCAGTTCAGCCGCGAGGACTGGATCGCCGCGCTGGATGCCAACATGCTGGCCCCGATCGAGCTGATCCGCGCCACGGTCGATGGCATGATCGAGCGCGGCTTCGGCCGGGTGGTCAACATCACCTCCTCCTCGGTGAAGGCCCCGATCGACATCCTCGGGCTCTCCAACGGCGCGCGCTCGGGCCTGACCGGGTTCGTGGCCGGGCTGGCACGCAAGACCGTCGCCCACAACGTCACCCTCAACAATCTGCTGCCGGGCCAGTTCGATACCGATCGCCTGCGCGGCAACTTCGCCTACCTGGCACAGCAGCAGGGCATCGATGCCGGCCAGCTGGCCGAACGCAAACGCACGCATATTCCCGCCGGCCGCTTCGGTACCGCCGATGAGTTCGGCGCCGCCTGCGCGTTCCTGTGCAGCGCGCAGGCCGGCTACATCACCGGGCAGAACCTGCTGATCGATGGCGGCGCCTACCCGGGCACCTTCTGATTCCACCCGCACCACCGTTTTGAGCCATGAGTACCCCATGACGTCCAGCTTCGATCCGCATCACGTCCGCCGCGCCTTCTCGCGCGCCGCCAGCAGTTACGACGCCGCCGCCGCGCTGCAGCGCGAGGTGGAGAAGCGCCTGCTTGAATCGCTGGACTATCTGGAAAACCGCCAGCCGCAGGTGGTGCTCGATGTCGGCAGCGGCACCGGCCACGCCAGCGCGCTGATGAAGAAGCGCTGGCCGAAGGCGCAGGTGATCGCGCTGGATCTGGCCCAGCCGATGCTGCGCGAAGCGAAGAAGCAGGCGGGCTGGTGGAAGCCGTTCTCGCGCGTGTGCGGCGATGCGCAGGCGTTGCCGGTGCTGGACCAGAGCGTGGATGTGATCTTCAGCAACCTGTGCCTGCAGTGGGTGGAGGATCTTCCCGCGGTGTTCGCCGGGTTCCGCCGTGCGCTCAAGCCGGGCGGTCTGCTGCTGGTCTCCACGTTCGGGCCGGAGACGCTGATCGAACTGCGCGATGCGTTTGCCGCCGACGACGACGTACCCCATGTCAGCCGCTTCGCGCCAATCGCACAGTTCGGCGATGCGCTGATGATGTCCGGCTTCCGCGATCCGGTGCTGGACCGCGACCTGTTCACCCTGACCTACGACGACCTGACCGCGCTGATGCGCGAACTGCAGGCGATCGGCGCCACCAACGCGCGCCAGGACCGCCGCCACACGCTGACCGGGCGCGGGCGTTTCGATGCCGCGCGTGCGGCCTACGAGCCGCTGCGGCGCGAAGACGGCAAACTGCCCAGCAGCTGGGAAGTGATCTACGCACACGCGTGGGCACCGGAAGGCGGCGCACCGATCCGCGAGCGCGGGCACGATATCGCCACGGTGCCGGTGTCGGCGATTCCGATTCGCCGAAAAACGCCCTGAGCCGATCGCGCTGATCGAGGTGATCGCGCCGGCCGCGGTGATCACGGTGATCCCGTAGAGCCGACCGTTGGTCGGCTGGCCGCACGGCGGCCCGGCCGACCCACGGTCGGCGCTACGACGGGAACAGATCGCGATGGAAGAAGTAGATTTCCTGCGCCAGGAACCGCCAGCTGGTGTGGAAGCTGCGGAAGCGCGTGCTCGGCGTGGACGAGGCCAGCGCATCGATGCCCAGTTCGCGGCACAGGCGCAGCGCGCGCGCCATGTGCAGCGGGTCGCTGACGATGATCACGCGGTGCAGCTTGCGCTGTTCCATCAGGCGCCGCGCCTCGATCAGGTTCTGCCGCGTGGTGCGGGAGGCGGTCTCGATCAGGATCGCGTCATCGGGCACGCCCTGCTTGAGCGCATAGCGGCGCGCCACCTGCGATTCGGAAAAACGCGCACCGGTGCCGCCGTAGCCACCGGTGAAGATCAGCAGCGGCGCATAGCCCTGCTGGTAGAGATCCAGCCCATGGCGGATGCGCTCTTCGAACACGGGTGACGGCTTGGCGTCATACGCCGCCGCGCCGAGCACGATGATCGCATCGGCCTTCTGCGCCTGGTCGCGCTCGCCGATCCAGACGATCCACGCCGTGACCCCGAGCAGCCACACGGCCAGCACGACGCACAGCCGCCACAGCCACCCGAAGAAGCCCACCCGTGTGCGTCGGCTCATGCCGCGCCCCACGGCAGAGCATCCAGATCGACGTTGCCGCCGGACAGCACCACGCCGACCCGTTTGCCGGCGAAGCGTGCCGGTTCGGCGAGGATCGCCGCCAGCGCAATCGCCGAGGACGGTTCCACCACCTGCTTGAGCACCTGCCAGATCAGCCGCATGGCGGCGATGGTGGCGTCATCGGCGACGGTGATGACCTCGGCCGCGCCTTGCAGCAGCGCGAAGTTGGGCGCGCCCAGCGTCCCGCGCAGGCCATCGCAGACGGTGTCAGGGGTGAAATCGATGCGGCGCTCGCCAGCCGCCAGCGAGCGTGCGGTATCGGCCGCGCCCAGCGGCTCGGCCAGGAGCAGCTCCACCGCCGGGTTGGCCACCTGCAGTGCCAGCCGCGTGCCCGCCGCCAGGCCACCACCGCCGACCGGCACCACCATCATGTCCAGCCCGTCGCTGGCCTGCAGCAGCTCCAGCGCGGCCGTGCCCTGGCCGGCGATGACGCAGGGGTCGGTATAGGGATGGACCAGGGTCGCCCCGGTTTCGGCCTGGACCTGGGCGCACATCGCCTCGCGCGCGGCGATCGAGGCATCGCAGCGCCACAGCGTGGCCCCATGGCGGCCGATGTTGGCCAGTTTTGCCGCCACCGCGCCCTCGGGCACGACCACGTGGCAGGCGATCCCGCGGGTACGTGCGGCCAGCGCCAACGCGGCGCCATGGTTGCCCGACGAGTGGGTGACCACCCCGCGCCGGGCCTGCGCATCGTCCAGCGCCCACACGGCATTGCAGGCACCGCGGAACTTGAAGGCGCCGCTGCGCTGCAGATGTTCGGCCTTGAAGACCATGGTGGCACCGGTCATCGCATCCAGCGTGCGCGAGCGCAGCACCGGAGTGACACAGGCGTGCGCGGCAATGCGCGCCGCCGCCGCCAGCACGTCGTCAACACAGGGCAAGGGTGAATCGCTCATGACGCAAGATTAACGTATGCCCCCCGTCCACATCCGCCTTGATGAACGTGTCAGCATGGCAACCATTCATTCGGATCGGGCCGAGTTAAGGGCTGATTCAATGCCCTGGGCTGAAGCTGGCCCTACAGCCCTTTGGGGGGACCCCATCATGAAAATGCGCCTTGTTCTTGCCGGTGGCCTGTTGTTGGCCCTGTCCGGCTGCGCGACGTACGACTATGTCGGCGGTGGCGGCGGCAATGGCTACTACCACGGCGCACCTTCGGTCGAGTACCGCTACCCGGCCGGGTATCCCTACGGGTACGGCAGCGGCTATTACGGTGGTGGCTATTACGGTTACGGCGGTGGCTACGGCTATCCGGTGTATCGCCCGTACCCGAACTATCGCCCGCCGCACAATCATCGCCCGCCGCCGCGCCCCGGCAATGGCAACGGGGGCCAGCCGACCCGTCCGCCGGATCGCCCGCGGCCGAACAACGGCGGCTCGCCGTGGCGGAACATGGATTCGGTCGGTGGACCGCGCCGGCCACAGCAGCAGCAACAGCAGCGTCCGTCGCCGCCGCCGCAGGCACGCCCGGCCCAGGCCCCGCGTCCGTCGGCGCCGAGGATGAACGGTTCCCCGTGGCGGAATCTCAACAATGCGAACCAACGCACAGTTGAGCCCTGAGATGGCTTGATTTTCACGCGCCCGGCGGTTCACTCTAGCCGGGCGGTGACAGCCACGGTCACAAAGTGCCAAAAGCGACAAGTGGCGTCACATCCGGCTCTATGTCGATATCCGCCAGGAACATCTGGATCCCCCCTGTTCCGGCCCTGTCGGATGTCGGCACCTTAAATGCAGAAGGCCCCGCTACTGGCGGGGCCTTCTGTTTTCCGGGTACGCAACCGGCCGCTGCGGCCATAAAAACAGGGCCGGCAGTCCCCCGACTGCCGGCCCCTCTGCTTCCCCACGATGCGCTTGAACCGGCCCCTGTTCCAATTCCGGTCCGTTACGCACAAGGCGCATGCCATCCTGGGTGCTATTGGGTTATCTGCAGAAAACGTGCCAACTTGAGGGCGGATTTCATGGCCCCCGACGAATGGCGCTAAAATCGCCACCCGCGCCCTGCCTGCAGGGCTGATCCGGGCCGCCCGGCCCCGTCCCGAGCTCCTCCGCCATGACTGACTCCTTCTACCGCTACGACGTGATCGTCATCGGCGGCGGCCACGCCGGCACCGAGGCCGCGCTGGCGGCCGCACGCAGCGGTGCGCGCACCCTGCTGCTGACCCACAACGTCGAGACCATCGGCGCGATGAGCTGCAACCCGGCCATCGGCGGGATCGGCAAGGGCCATCTGGTCAAGGAGATCGATGCCCTGGGCGGCGCGATGGCGCATGCGGCCGACCGCGCCGGCATCCAGTGGCGCACCCTCAACGCCTCCAAGGGCCCGGCCGTGCGCGCCACCCGCTGCCAGGCCGACCGCAATCTCTACCGGATGGCGATCCGCCAGATCGTCGAGGCCCAGCCCAACCTCACCGTGTTCCAGGCGGCCGTCGATGATCTGGTCATCGAAGGCGATGCCGTACGCGGGGCGATCACCCAGACCGGCCTGCGCTTCAGCGCGGCCGCCGTGGTGCTGACCGCCGGCACCTTCCTGGCCGGCAAGATCCACGTCGGTGAGACCCAGTACGCCGCCGGCCGCATGGGCGACCCGCCGGCGACCACGCTGGCCGCGCGCCTGCGCGAGCGCCCGTTCGTGATCGATCGCCTGAAGACCGGCACGCCGCCGCGCATCGACGGCCGCTCGCTGGACTACCGCCTGATGGAAGAACAGCCCGGTGACGACCCGCGCCCGGTGATGTCCTTCCTGGGCAGCGCGGCCGAGCATCCGGCGCAGGTCAGCTGCTGGATCACCCACACCAGCGAGCGCACCCACGAGATCATCCGCAACGCGCTGCACCGCTCGCCGCTGTACAGCGGCCAGATCGAGGGCATCGGCCCGCGCTACTGCCCCTCCATCGAGGACAAGGTGGTGCGCTTCGCCGAGAAGGCCAGCCACCAGATCTTCGTCGAGCCCGAAGGGCTGGACGTGGTCGAGATCTATCCCAACGGCATCTCCACCTCGCTGCCGTTCGATGTGCAGCTGGCGCTGGTCCGCAGCATGCGTGGCTTCGAGAACGCGCACATCACCCGCCCGGGCTATGCGATCGAATACGACTTCTTCGATCCGCGCGGACTGAAGAACACGCTGGAGACCAAGACCGTCAGCGGCCTGTTCTTCGCCGGCCAGATCAACGGCACCACCGGCTATGAAGAAGCCGCCGCGCAGGGCCTGCTGGCCGGCCTCAATGCCGCGCGTTTCACCCGCGAGGAGGCTGGCTGGTGCCCGCGCCGCGACGAAGCGTATCTGGGCGTACTGGTCGACGACCTGATCACCCACGGCACCAACGAGCCGTACCGCATGTTCACCAGCCGCGCCGAATACCGGCTGCAGCTGCGCGAGGACAACGCCGACGTGCGCCTGACCGGCGTCGGCCGCGAGTTGGGCCTGGTCGATGATCGCCGCTGGGCGGCATTCCAGACCAAGCAGGACGCCGTGGCACAGGAAACCGCGCGCCTGCGTGCGCTGTGGGCGACGCCGGGCAATGCGCTCGGCCGCGAGGTGGAGGCCACGCTGGGGGTGACGCTCAGCCGCGAAACCAACGTGCTGGACCTGATCAAGCGCCCGGAACTGGACTACGCCACACTCATGCAGGTGCCGTCGCTCGGCCCGGCCGTGGCCGATGCCAAGGTCGCCGAACAGGTCGAGATCGGCGTGAAGTACGCCGGCTACCTGGACCGCCAGCGCGACGAGATCGAGCGCCAGCAGCGTCACGAGAACACCGCCATCGCCGCCGATTTCGATTACGCCGGCGTGCGCGGCCTCTCCGCGGAAGTGCAGCAGAAGCTCGAGCGCGTGCGGCCGCAGACCATCGGCCAGGCCCAGCGCATCCCCGGCATGACCCCGGCGGCGATCTCGCTGCTGCTGGTGCACCTGGAACGCGCGCGCCGCATCCGCGCCGCGTAACACGGCACATCGCCGGTAGAGCCGACCGTGGTCGGCTGCACAGCATCGGCCGGGACATTCCGGGCAGCCGACCAACGGTCGGCTCTACCGGCGGTGGTGTAAGGCCATCAACGGGCGGCGGGCGCAGCCGCGTTATCATCGGGGGCCGGGACAACGCTGCAGGCGACGTCCCAGCCCCTGCGTTGCCGGAGTTTGCGCATGTCCCCGATCCGCCCCTTCCTCGACAAGCTGCCCGTGCTCGGCGAGCGCGTCTACATCGATCCGGCATGCACGATCATCGGTGATGTGGTGCTGGGCGATGACGTCTCGGTATGGCCGGGCACGGTGATCCGCGGCGATGTGAACCACGTGCGGATCGGTGCGCGCAGCAACATCCAGGACGGCACCATCATTCACGTCAGCCACCACAGTCCGTTCAACAAGGGCGGCTACCCGACGATCATCGGTGAGGGCGTCACGGTCGGCCACGGCACCATCATCCATGCCTGCACGATCGGCGATTACTGCCTGATCGGCATGGGTGCGTGCATCCTCGATGGCGCGCAGGTGAGCACGCACGGCTTCCTCGGTGCCGGCGCGGTGCTTGGCCCGGGCAAGGTGGTCGGCGAAGGCGAACTGTGGCTCGGCAATCCGGCACGGCTGGCGCGCACGCTCAGCGACAAGGAGATCGAGTCGCTGCATTACTCAGCCGATCACTACGTACGCCTGAAAGACCAGTATCGGGGTTGATTGCGGCCACCCCGCTGGGCATCGGGATCGGTGCGCGGTAAAGTCCTCAGCCGACCAGGAAGCAGTCGAGAACCGCATGCCCCCGCTGGCAGACCGGAGAGGAATCCGGCGTCCCCGGTGGCCTTTCGTACGATCCACCGTGATGCGCCGCCGATGAGCGCGCCCATGCTGGATACCTACCGGGAGGTCATCACCCCCGAAGGCGTGCCCCTGCACCTGCCGGTCGCCGGTCCGTTGCCGCGTGCGCTGGCCTGGGCGATCGACTTCGTGATCCGGGTCGGCGCATTGATGATGCTGAGCATTCCGCTGGCCTTCCTCGGCGGGTTCGGCCAGGGGCTCTACCTGGGCCTGATGTTCCTGCTGATGTGGGCCTACACCATCGTCCAGGAAGCCTGCTGGGGCCGCACCCTGGGCAAGCGCGCGATGGGCCTGCGCGTGGTCGCGCGCGATGGCGGCCCGATCGGCTGGATGAGCGCGATCACCCGCAACCTGCTGCGCACCGTGGACATGCTGCCGTTCGGCTATGCGTTGGGGCTGCTGTCGAGCCTGTTCGATGCGCATGGCCGCCGCCTCGGTGATCTGGTCGCCGGGACCGTGGTGATCCACCAGAGCGCGGCGCCGCTGGGCGGCACGGTGCCGGTCGGCAGCGTGCTCGCCCCCCCGCAACCGCTGCAGCCGGCCGAACAGGCCGCCGTGGTCGCCTTCGCCGAACGCGCGCCGCGGTTGTCGGGCCCACGCCAGCAGGAACTGGCCGATATCGCCGCGCCACTGACCGGCAGTCACGGGCAGGTCGGCGTGCTGCGCCTGTATGCGATGGCCAACTGGCTGCTGGGGCGGCGATGAGACAGGAACAATTCGTTGCCCGCTACCAGGCCGAGTGGCAAGCGCTGGAGCAGTGGCTGGCCCAGCGCGGTGAGCACCCGCGGCAGGCGCGCCGGCAACCAGTCCATGACGGCCTGGACGATGGCGACTTCCCGCAACGCTACCGCCGCCTGTGCCAGCAGCTCGCGCTGGCACGCCGGCGTGGTTACAGCCCACAGCTGGTGGCGCGACTGCAGCAGCTGATGCAGCAGGGCCACACCCTGCTCTACCGCACCCCGCGCCCGCAGTGGCAGCGCGCGCTTGCCTTCCTGTTCGCCGATTTCCCGCAACTGGTGCGCAGCCAGGCGCGCAGCATGTGGGTGGCCGCCGCCTTGTTCGCGGTGCCGCTGGTGGGCAGTTTCGCGCTGATCCTGTGGCGCCCCGAGCTGATCCACCTGCTGATGGACAACGCGCGGATCGCCGAATTCGAACGCATGTACGATCCGGCCTCGCCGAACCTGGGCCGCGACAGCGGCACCAACTGGTCGATGTTCGGCTACTACATCATGAACAACATCAGCATCGGCCTGCGCACGTTCGCCTTCGGGCTGATCGCCGGTGTCGGCACCGTGTTTGTGATGCTGTTCAACGGCGTCGGCATCGGATCGGTCGCCGGGCATCTGCAGCACATCGGCCACGGCGATCCATTCTGGCGCTTCGTGGCCGGCCACGGTGCCTTCGAGCTGACGGCGATCGTGATCGCCGGCGGCGCCGGCCTGCAGCTGGGCATGAAACTGCTCGCACCCGGTCGCCGGCGGCGCATCGATGCGCTGGTCGAGGGCGGTGTGATCGGCGCCAAGCTGTGCGTGGGCGTCGCCGCGATGCTGCTGGTCGCCGCCTTCATCGAAGCGTTCTGGTCCTCGATCGCCGCGGTTCCGGCCTGGGGCAAATACAGCGTGGCGGCCGTGCTGTGGACCACCGTGTTCGTGTGGTTGTGGCGTGGCGGACGCGGAGCGGCCGATGCAGATTGATCGGCTCAACGTCGTCCTGCGCGCGCGCTCGGGCTGGGAAGCCATGGAACTGGGCATGGCCCTGGTGCGCCGGCATGCGGCGGCGATCTGGGCGCCGTGGGTCATCGTGTCGCTGCCGGTGTTCGTGCTGCTCAACGCGCTGGCCTGGTGGACCGACAGTTTCGGCTGGGCGTGGTTGGCGATGTGGTGGCTCAAGCCGTTGTTCGAACGCATCGCGTTGTATGTGATCTCACGCGGGGTGTTCGGCGATGTATCGACGACCACGCAGACACTGCGCGCGCAGCGCACGTGGGGCTGGCAGGGCTTCTGGGGCTATCTGGGCTGGCGGCGCCTGAGTCCGCTGCGCTCGGTGCTGCTGCCGGTGAATCTGCTCGAAGGCACCGACGCTGCACAGCGTCGCCAACGCCGCCGCGCCATCGCCGGTGGCGCGATGGGCTACGCCGTCCTGTTGACGATGCTGTGCATGATCTTCGAGGTCGTGCTGGTGGTCGGCGGTATCGCGGCGGTGTTCCTGTTCATTCCGGTAGACCTGCTGTCCGAGTCCTGGCGCGCGGCGTGGGAGCTGGCCAAGCAGGACATGCCGGCGTGGATGCAGCTGGGCGTGAACCTGCTGTTCTGGGCGGCGGCCACGTTGATCGGTCCGTTCCATGTCGGTGCCGGCTTCGGCCTGTATCTGGACCGCCGCACGCAGATGGAAGCATGGGACCTGGAGATCGCCTTCCGCCGCCTGCGGGCCCGGCTGCAGCAGGCCGCGCCGTTGCTGGTGCTGGCCCTGGTGCTGATCTGGCCGGGAGCGGGGCTGCACGCCCAACAGGCCCCAGCGCATCCGAACAGCAAGGGTGCGCTGCCGACGACGGCCGAGGACGCACCGTCGCCGGCGGAAGACGCCGATGCGGTGTCGGACGGGGACGCGGACCGCGGCGAAGACGATGAAACCAATGACCCGCCGCGGACGTACGACAACGATCCAGACAACACGCCCACGGTCATCTTTGGCACTGACGCGGTGGATACGGCCGGCTTCCGCCAGGCCGTGCAGCGCGCATATGAAGACCCGCTGCAGAGCCCGACCCGCGAGGTCACCGAGTGGAAGCGCACGGATAGCGAGGCGGCCGAGGCCGAGAAGGCGAAGCGCGAGGCCGCCGCCAAGGGATCCGGGCAACGCGGTAACAAGGGCCCATTGCTGCCGGCACAGATCGCCGAATGGACGCTGTGGGCTGCGGTCGGGGTGCTGGTGTTGCTGCTGCTGGCCACCGCGCCCCGCTGGCTGCCGTGGCTGCGCGGCTCCGGCCGACGCCGTCAGGCACAGGCTGCGGCGGTCGTGGAAGAGCCGATCCGGATACCGGATGTGGCGCCCCCCGATCCCGCCGCGCGTGCACGTGCCTTGTGGCAGGAGGGCCGCCCGCGCCAGGCGCTGGCCCTGCTGTATCGCGCCAGCGTGGAATCGATGAGCGAGCGCGCCGGGGTCACTCTGCCTCCGGGTGCCACTGAAGCGCAGTGCCTGCGTGCCTCGCGGCGGATGCCGGTCGAGGCCGACCGCAGCCTATTCGCACGCATCGTGCGGGTCTGGCAGTACGCCGCGTATGCCGGCCGGTTGCCGGCCGATGATGACTTCCAGGCGCTGGCCACGACCCTGCAGCGCCAGTTCGGGTGGCGCGCATGAGCACCCGCCTGCGCTGGCTGCTGGTTGGTATCGTGCTGCTGGTGATCGGGGTGCCATTGGCGATCCTGTTCCTGCGCACGCACGAGCGGGTGACCCAGGTCGAGCGGCTGCCGCCGCAGGGCGAAGCCAGCTACAACCCGCTGTACGTGCTCGGTCAGGCGCTGCGCGCGGACGGACTCACCGTGCAGTCGCGGCCGCGCCTGGACCTGACCCGGATGCCGCTGGCGCCGGGCGATACCGTGGTGCTGCTGCAGGACAGCGCGGAAGTGCCGGCACCGGCCGTCGCCGCACTGTTGGCCTGGGTGGAGCGTGGCGGGCACCTGATCGTGCGCACGCCACCGGTCGGCAAGGATACCGCACGCAGCGGCCCGCTGCTGGACGCGCTCGGCGTGGACAGCGGAGACCACGGGAGCTATTGCCAGCCCCTTCACGTGCGCGATGACCCGCAGCATGTCGAATTCTGCAGCGGACGCCGCTTCGCGGTGGAACCGCCTGCGGCCGTGACGGTCGAACGCGAATGGGGCAACGCGGCCAATCTGGTCTTCGCCCGCCTGCGCCACGGCCAGGGCCGTATCGATGTGCTGGCCGACATGGCCTTCATGCACGGCAAGGGCCGGCCCAACCCGACCGTCCCGCCGAACGCGCCCAACGCCATCGTCGACGGGCTGCACGACAAGGCGCATCGCGACCTGACCCGCTACGTGCTGGCGCCCAACTATGGCAAGGGCACGATGTGGCTGGTCTACGCCTCGCGTCCGCCTTCGCTGTGGAACCGCGTGTTCTATCTCGGCTGGCCGGTGTGGGTGCCGTTGCTGCTGGCATTGCTCGGCTGGCTCTGGCAGCGCGCGCAGCGCCTGGGCAGCGAACTGCCCTCCCCCGCCGCGGAACGCCGTTCGCTGCTGGAACACATCCGCGCCAGCGGCGAACACCTGCTGCGCTTTGGCAAGGCACCGCTGCTGTACGACGCGGTCCGGCGTGCGTTCCTGGCGCGCCTGCGGCGGCGTTCGCCGAGTGCGGCCGCGCTGACCGGCGAGGCCCGGGTGCACGCGGTCGCCACCTTGCTGCAGTGGTCGCACGAGCGCGTGCAGACCGCCTTGACCCCACCCGCTTCCCACGACGTCGCCGGCCTGCGCGACCGCATCCGCCTGCTGATCCAGATGAGAAACCTGCTATGACCGAGCCGACGCTTCCGCCGCCGTTGTCCCCTCCTGCCGTGACGCCCTCGCCGTCGCCATCGCCATCGCCGTTGTCCGAGCGCGTCGATGCCGTGCGCGAGGCGGTAGGCCGCGCGTTCATCGGCCAGCCCGAGGTGCTGGATCAGATCCTGATCGCACTGCTGGCCGGTGGCCACGTGCTGATCGAAGGCGTGCCCGGGCTGGGCAAGACCCTGCTGGTGCGTGCGCTCGCCCAGGCGCTGGAGCTGGACTACGGCCGCGTGCAGTTCACCCCGGACCTGATGCCCAGCGACGTCAGCGGCCATGCGGTGTACGACCCGAAGACCGAGAGCTTCAAGATCCGTCGCGGCCCGGTGTTCACCAACCTGCTGCTCGCCGATGAAATCAACCGTGCCCCGGCCAAGACCCAGTCGGCCCTGCTGGAAGTGATGCAGGAAGGCCAGGTGACCATCGAGGGCAAGGCGTTCGCACTGACCCCGCCGTTCCTCACCCTGGCTACGCAGAACCCGGTCGAACAGGAAGGCACCTATCCGCTGCCCGAAGCGCAGCTGGACCGCTTCCTGCTCAAGGTGCTGATCGACTACCCGGCGCTGGAGGACGAGAAGCGCATGGTGGATGCCATCACCACCGGCCGCAGCGCCGCGGACTTCGATCTTTCACAGGTGCCACGCGTGCTCAGCGGGGCGGAAGTGGTCGCGCTGCAGCAGGCGACCGTGGCGATCACGGTCGATCCGGAAGTGATCGACTACGCAGTGCGGATCGTCGCCGCCACGCGGCAGTGGCCGGGCATCGCGCTCGGTGCCGGCCCGCGCGGCAGCATCGCGCTGGTGCGTGCGGCGCGTGCGCAGGCGGTGCTGTCCGGCCGTGATTTCGTCACCCCCGATGACGTGCGTGATATCGCCAAACCGGCGCTGCGCCACCGCATCGCGCTGGCACCGGAGCTGCAGATCGAAGGACAGAGCGCCGACGATGCACTCACCGCGCTGCTGGCCAAGGTGGACGCACCGCGCAAATGAGCGGGCACGTCCCCCATCGTGAGCGGACGGCATGAGGCCGGCCGCACTGCTGCTGGCACTGCTGGCCGGCTGGGGCCTGCTCGGCGTGCCGGTGGTCATCGGCCTCTGGCCTCAGGGAGTCTGGTGGGCGACCGGTGCCGGCGTGGGCCTGATCGCACTGGTGGACCTGCTGCGCCTGCGCCACCAGCCCTCGCCCAGCGTGCACCGCGAACTGCCGGAGTCGCTCGCGCTGAACGTGGAGCGTGAGGCCACGCTGCGCCTGGAATCGAGTCGGCACCAGCGCGTGGAGGTGTTTGATCTGGTGCCCGGTGGCTGGAGCCTGCAGGGCCTGCCGCGTGCGCTGGCGCTCAAGCCGATGGTGACCAGCAGTGTGGCGTACCGGTTGACCCCGACCGCGCGTGGCCGCTTCGTGTTCGACGGCGTGCACCTGCGCGTGCACAGCGCCTGGCGGCTGTGGCATCAGCGGCGGCAGCTGGCGCCGGCGATGACGGTGCGCGTCTACCCCAACTTCGCACCGCTGACCCGCTTTGCGCTGTTCAGTGCCGAACAGGCCTCGCGTCTGGTCGGCGCGCACCTCAAGCGCCGCCGCGGCGAAGGCACCGATTTCCACCAGATGCGCGAGTACCGCGTCGGCGACAGCCTGCGCCAGATCGACTGGAAGGCCACCGCGCGGGCACGCAAGCTGGTGTCGCGCGAGTACCAGGACGAGAAGAACCAGCAGCTGGTGCTGATGATCGATACCGGCCGGCGCATGATGGCCAGCGAAGGTGGGCTGTCGCACTTCGACCACGTGCTCAATGCGGCGCTGGTGGTGTCCTACCTCGCGCTGCGCCAGGGCGACGGCGTGGGCCTGTTCGCGGCCGGCGGTGAAAGCCGCTGGGTCGCGCCGAAACGCGGCATGGGCACCATCGATACCCTGCTGCGCGCCAGCTACGACCTGCAGGCGCAGCCGGTCGCCACCGACTATCTCGCCGCGGCCACCGAGCTCTCGCTGCGCCAGCGCCGGCGTTCGCTGGTGATGCTGGTCACCAACGTGCGCGATGAGGACATCGAAGATCTGCTCGCCGCGGTGCGCCTGCTGCAGCGCCAGCACCTGGTGTGCGTGGCCAGCCTGCGCGAACGCGCACTGGATGATGCGCTGGCCCAGCCGGTGGAGACGCTGCAGGATGCCACCCAGGCCGGCGCGATCGCCCGTTACCTGCAGCAGCGCAGCGATGCCCATGACGCGCTGCGCAGCCATCGGGTGATGGTGCTGGACGTCACCGCCGAAGCGCTGCCCGGCGCGCTGGTGGAGCGCTATCTGGCGGTCAAGCGGGATGGGTTGCTGTAACGCGTACCGACCAGCGGTCGGCACCTACCCGATGGCGGAGGCCTTGGCGATCAGGCGGGCGGTCGCCTTCTGCAGCAGCACACGGTTGCGTGCCAGTTTCATCCACTGCGGCAGGCGCGAGAACATCGACCTATTGGCGATACCGGTGCTCTCTCGCAGCGGCGCAGCAGCGTAGTCGTGCAGTGCCTGCAGATGCGCTGCGTTGTAGGCCCACAGCAGGCCGGCGGCGGTCTTCTCGATCAACAGCAGCGACATGCCGAAATGCGGATCGACCGCTTCGGTGCCGCGGACCTGCGCCACGCTGACGGTGACCTCGTTGCTACGCCCACAGTGGCCGCAGTTCGCCGCAAGGGATTTCAAGGGCGGCGAGGCCACCTTGCGTGTCGCTGCGACACTGACCCACCGATGGCCACAGTAACCACAAGGACGCCGGCCGCTGTAACTCACCGGCCCTACCCAGTCGCCAGGCCCACAGCGGCTGCAACCGCAGCCGCCGTCCAGCGCAACGCTGCAGTTGAGGCACCGAAAGCTGGCGGCGTTCTCGCGTCTGAGCACCCATCCCGGCGACTGGCAGCGGTGACAGCGTACCGCCACCCGATCCGCATACCGCCACAGGCGGTGGCCGTCATCGAGATGCCGGCCAGGCAATGGGCGGGCACGCAGATGGCGCCGGTACACCATGCTCATCAGACGAAGATGCGCGTCGGCGCTTCGTCGATGATCGCGTGCGGTACGAAGCGGGCGCTGTCGCGGGTGATCCGGCTGTTGTCCTCGCGGATACCCATGCCACACGCCTGGTCGCCCACCACCCAGCTGCCGATCAGCGGATACCCGCCATCGAACGCGGTGAGCGGATGCGCGGCCTGGCGGATTGCCGGGCCGGTATACGGGCCCTCGCTTTCCTGCCAGCTGCCATCGGCCAGGTGCATGGCCACGTTGGCGCCCTCGCGCGAGAACAGCGGCTTGCGCACCCAACCGCGTGGCAGCTCGCTGCCATCGTCGAACTCGGCGGCGAGCAGGTTCGGGTGGCCGCGGTGGCGCTGCCACAGCAGCGGCAGCACGCCCTTGTTGCTGAGGATCGCTTTCCATGCCGGTTCCAGCAGTTGCACCCCTGAAGCGGGCAGCGCCTGGCCGAACGACTCGGTCATCAGGTCTTCCAGCGGGTACAGCTTGAACAGGCTGCCGATCACGGTGTCGTCGAGCGCAGTGAAGCGCCCGTCTTCGGACAGGCCGATATCCTCGATCGCGATCGCTTCGCCGCGCAGGCCGGCCTGGGCGGCGCAGTCGCGCAGATAGGCGACGGTGCCCTGGTCCTCTTCCGACGCACCGACCGCGCTGAAATACAGCGGCGGCGGCAGCTGCGCGGCCAGTACACCGAAACGTTCGACCAGGGCCTCATGGATCGCGTTGAACTGGTCGGCATGCGGCGGCAACCGGTTCTGGTTGCGCTGGTCCTCCAGCCACTGCCACTGGAAGAACGAGGCTTCGAACAGCGACGTGGGCGTGTCGTAATTCAGCTCGTAGAGCTTGGCCGGGCCGGTGCCGTCGTAGGCGAAATCCAGCCGCCCGTACAGGTGCGGCTCGCGGCGGCGCCAGCTGTCGGCGATCCAGTCGCGGAACTGCGGCGGGATCGCCAGCTGCTCCATCAGCTGCTGGCTGCCCACCACCTCGTCCACCAGGTCCATCGCCATCGCATGCAGCTCGGCGCTGGGATCTTCGATGTCCTGTTCGATCTGGCGCAGGGTGAAGGCGTAGTACGCGGTTTCATCCCAGTACGGCAGGCCATCGATGGTGTGGAAGCGGAACCCCGACTCTTCGGCCCGGGCGCGCCACTGGCTGCGCTCGGCGATACGCACGCGCTGCATCGATCAGCCGCCGACGCTGCTGCGGTTGCTGCTGGTGTTGCCGAAGCCACCGCGGCTGGCGGTGACCGCCCGGTTCGGGGTGGCGTTGACCGGGGCCAGGCCGGCCTTGCCGGCGCCGATACCGCTGGCGGTGTTCATCCCACCGGTGGACGGACCCGGACGGGCCCAGCCCTTGGCCTTGTCCTGATAGGCCGGCGCCGCCGCCGGCTGCTGGGCCAGGCCCGCGCCGCCACGGTTGCTCAGCATCTGCGACATGAAGAAGCCCATCATCATCGGGCCGATGAACGAATGGCCGGTCGAGGTCTTCTGCTCCACGCACTGCTCGGCGTTGTACTCGGCCTCACAGGCTTCACGCGTGGCGTACTTGGGGGCCGCATCGGCCGACTGCTTCTGCGCCTCGGCAAAGGCGTTGCGGCAGCTGGACGGATCGCCGGTGGCTTCAGTACAGGCCTGCACCGAGGTGTAGAGCCCCTCCTGCACCTGCACGGCCTCGTTCTTCTGGCAGGCGGTGAACAGCAGCGGCGCAGCGCTCATCAGCAGCAGCGCAGTGGTCCTGGAACGTTTCATGGCGTCATGCCCCCTAATGCGGTTATCTCCCCAATCATGCCTGATCGGCGCGAACAACCAAAACCAGCAAAGTCGAAAACATGAACAGCGTTTCAGGATTCGATCCCGCGGCAGCGGCGAAGGTGGTTGCAAACGCAACCGGAATTTTTCGGCAGAATCGAGCTGAAACGCGCCCCCACGGCCCGCCAGATCCTGCCAGCCACCATGCCTGAATACCGCTCCCGCACCTCCACCGCCGGCCGCAACATGGCCGGCGCCCGCGCCCTGTGGCGCGCCACCGGGATGACCGATGGCGACTTCCACAAGCCGATCATCGCCGTCGCCAACTCGTTTACCCAGTTCGTGCCCGGCCACGTGCACCTCAAGGACCTGGGCCAGCTTGTGGCGCGCGAGATCGAGCAGGTCGGCGGCGTGGCGAAGGAGTTCAACACCATCGCGGTGGATGATGGGATCGCCATGGGCCACGACGGCATGCTGTATTCGCTGCCCAGCCGCGAGATCATCGCCGACTCGGTGGAGTACATGGTCAATGCGCACTGCGCCGACGCGCTGGTGTGCATCTCAAACTGCGACAAGATCACCCCCGGCATGCTGATGGCCGCGCTGCGGTTGAACATCCCGGTGGTGTTCGTCTCCGGTGGGCCGATGGAAGCGGGCAAGACGCGCCTGTCCGAGCACAAGCTGGACCTGGTGGATGCGATGGTGATCGCCGCCGATGA
This sequence comes from Stenotrophomonas sp. PUT21, assembly GCF_052232875.1. Lineage (NCBI taxonomy): Bacteria > Pseudomonadati > Pseudomonadota > Gammaproteobacteria > Lysobacterales > Lysobacteraceae > Stenotrophomonas > Stenotrophomonas sp. PUT21. Next base: position 3,781,853 of record NZ_CP197645.1, read on the forward strand.
AAGCGCCAGCGATGAGAAGGTCGCCGAATACGAGCGCAGCGCGTGCCCCACCTGCGGCTCGTGCTCAGGCATGTTCACCGCCAACTCGATGAACTGCCTGACCGAAGCACTGGGCCTGTCGCTGCCGGGCAACGGCTCGACCCTGGCCACGCATGCCGACCGCGAGCAGCTGTTCCGCCGTGCCGGCCGCCTGATCGTGGAACTGTGCCACCGCTGGTATGGCGGCGAAGAAATCGGTGCGCTGCCCCGCGGCATCGCCACCCGCCAGGCGTTCGAGAACGCGATGACGCTGGACATCGCGATGGGCGGCTCGACCAACACCATCCTGCACCTGCTGGCCGCAGCGCAGGAGGCGGAGGTGGACTTCGACCTGCATGCCATCGACGCGCTCTCGCGCCGTGTCCCGCAGCTATGCAAGGTAGCCCCGAACACGCCGAAGTACCACATGGAAGACGTGCATCGCGCCGGCGGCGTGTTCGGCATCCTCGGCGAACTCGCGCGCGGTGGGCTGCTGCATACCGACGTGCCGACCGTGCACAGCCGCACCCTGGCCGAGGCGATCGCACGTTGGGATGTCGCGGTGAGCAGCGATGAAAAGGTCCACGATTTCTTCCGCGCCGGTCCGGCCGGCATCCCGACCCAGGTCGCCTTCAGCCAGGCCACGCGCTGGCCGACGCTGGACGTGGACCGTGCCGAAGGCTGCATCCGCAGCGTCGCACATGCCTATTCCGCCGAGGGTGGACTGGCCGTGCTGCGTGGCAATCTGGCCATCGATGGCTGCGTGGTGAAGACCGCCGGTGTGGACGAATCGATCCATGTGTTCGAGGGCAACGCGCGCGTCTTCGAGAGCCAGGATGCCGCCGTGCAGGGCATCCTCGCCGATGACGTGGCGGCCGGCGATGTCGTGGTGATCCGCTACGAAGGCCCGCGCGGCGGCCCGGGCATGCAGGAGATGCTGTACCCGACCAGCTATCTGAAATCCAAGGGGCTGGGCAAGCACTGCGCCCTGCTCACCGACGGCCGTTTCTCCGGCGGCACCTCCGGGCTGTCGATCGGTCATGCCTCACCGGAAGCGGCCGCGGGCGGCGCCATCGGCCTGGTTCGCGATGGCGACCGCATCCGCATCGATATCCCCGCACGGCGCATCGATCTGCTGCTGGATGACGCCACGCTGGCGGCACGCCGTGCCGAGCAGGATGCACTGGGCTGGAAACCGCGCGAGGCGCGCCCGCGCAAGGTCACCGGTGCGCTGAAGGCCTATGCGCTGCTGGCAACGAGTGCCGACAAGGGCGCGGTGCGGGATCTGGCCAAGCTGGCGGGGTAGACGCCGGGCGCCACGCCCGACATGCGCTAAGGTGCAGGTGACATACCAACAGGGACGTGGCGATGGCGTTGTTTTCGATGGTACTGGCCTTGGCAATGGGCGCGTCAACGGCGGCGGCGTCCGAACCAGCATGTGCGGTGGACCGCAGTGCGATGTTGGCGCTGTCGGTGGAGGCCTTCGACCAGGACATGGGCGGGGGCTGGCGCGCGCTGGACGCCCGCCCCGGCTGCCAGCAGGCCGCCGCGGACCTGCTCGCGGCCTACCGCGCGCAGCCCAAGGCTTCCGGCATCATGTTGCTGGTCTGGCATGAGGCCCAGATCCGCGCGGACCTGGGACAGACCGCGCAGGCGGTGGCGCTGATGCAGCAGAGCTACAAGCCTGCCGCGCAGGACCGGGCCGGCTGGAACCTGTATGTGGATGGCAGCATCGCCTTCCTGCAGCAGGACCGCACAGCCCTGCAGCAGGCGCGCGATGCGCTGGCACTGATCGCCCCGCCAGCGGACATGCCGGTGGTGGATGGCATGCTGATCCTCAACGACAACGGCAATGAACAGCGCATCCCGTGGCCGCCCAACCTTAACGTGCTCGACGGGTTGATGCACTGCTTCGACAAGCCGTACCGCGAGGCTTACGGCATGGCGTGCCGGGCACCGGCAGCCCGTTGAGAAGGGCATCCACGCATGGCGTGGATCTACGGGTTACCCCATCACCCGCTTCAACGGCGGCAGTGAATCGATGATGCGTTTGCCGTTCCGGCGGGTATGAGCGCTTGACCCATCACGCACCGCTGGAAAACACTCGGTGCAGACCTCTGCACAAGGATGTGACGATGCACGGCACGCGTTCTCTGCTCTTACTGGCCTTGTCGGCCGTCGCATGTCCGGCCTTTGCCGACGACTGCGCCGTGGATCGCGCCGCGATGCTGGCGCTGACCCCGGAGCAGTTCGATCAGGATCTGCGGGGCGGCTGGCGGCCGATGGCGGAGAAGGCCCAGTGCCAGTTCGCTGCCGCCGATCTCATCGCGGCCTACCGTGCGCAGCCCAAGGCCGCCGGCAACAGCACGATGATCTGGCATGAAGCGCAGCTGCGCGCGGAGGCTGGGCAGGATGCGCGGGCGGTGGAACTCATGCGCCAGACCTATAAACCCGCACCCGATGCCGGTGGCTGGAATCCGTATGTGGATGCCAGCATCGCCCTCATCGAGAAGGACCAGCCGGCCCTGGCCGCCGCCCGCGCGGCGCTGGCAGCCGTGCCTGCGCCGCCGGAGGCCAACGTCAAGGACGGATTTTTCAGTTTCACGATGCCGAGCGGCGAGGTGATGCAGGTCGCCTGGCCGCCCAATCTCGATGTGGTCGATGCGTTTGTGCGGTGCTTCGGCCAGAGCTACCGGCAGGCCTACTCCAATCAGGCCTGCCGTCATCCAGACACCTCGGCCGCGCCTCACGGAAGCACCCCCTGACCGAGCTGCCAGGGAGCAATCTGCGCTACCCGATCACCCGCTTGAACGGCGGCAGTGAATCGATGATGCGTTTGCCGTAGCGGCGGGTCAGCAGCCGCGAGTCGAGGATGATCACGCGGCCGGTATCGGTGGAGGTGCGGATCAGCCGGCCGGAGAACTGAGTCAGCGTACGCAGGGCGTGCGGGATCGCGATCAGGTTGAAGGCGTTCAGGCCACGGCTCTCGAACCACTCGCTCAGCGTCGAGGTCTGCGGGTCGGTCGGCACCGCGAACGGCACCTGGGTGATCACCACCGTGGTGCAGGCCTCGCCAGGTAAATCGAGGCCCTCGCCAAAGGAATTGAGCCCGAACAGCACCGAGCCCTCGCCGGCCGCCGTGCGCCGCAGGTGTTCGTCGATCATCTTCTGCTTGGCGGTCTCGCCCTGCACCAGCACCTGCTTGCGCTGCGCGGCCGGCATCAGCTCGGCCACCTTTTCCATCTTCCAGCGCGAGGTGAACAGCACGATGCTGCCCTTGTCCCAGTCCAGTTCCTTGACCAGGTACTTGGCGATCTCCTTGGGATGACCTTCCTTGTCATCCGGGGTCACCGGAAACGCCGGCACGATCAGCTGCGCCTGGTTGGGCAGATCGAACGGCGAGGCCAGCGAGACCATCTCGGCCTCGGCCGGAATGCCGTTGTCGATCGCCAGCGCCTGGAAATCGCCGCCGCCGGTGAGCGTGGCCGAGGTCATCACCACCGAGTCCACTTCATCCCAGAGCAGCTTGCGCAGCACGTTGGCGGCCGACACCGGCGAGCCATGCAGGACCAGGTCGCCATCGCGCGAGAGGGTGATCCAGCGCGCGGTGGGCGGCTGGCCCTCCTTGTCTTCGCGGCGCCAGCCGGTCCACAGGTTGTGCTGCTGCTCGATCATCTCCAGCGCCATGCCGAGGTTGCGCTGCAGGCGCTCGCGCGCGGCATCCTCGGGCTTGCCCTTGGCCACCTGGGTCAGCGCGGCGTGGGCCCAGTTGAACAGTGCGCGGGTGTCGTCGGCGATGGCCTCGATGTCCGGCATCCAGATCTCCGGCAGGCGGCCGTTCGGGGCGCGCCACATCGGTTCCTGCGCGGACGGGTCCGGCCGCCAGCTGCGGTCGATCACGTCGCGGAAGGCCTTGAGCTGCTTGCTGACCTTGGCGGCGGCCTCGATGGCCTCGTTGGGCAACAGGTTGCCCAGCTTGTCCTTGTCCACTGCGCGGTAGGACGCGGCGATCAGGACCTGCAGGCGGCCGGTGCGCTTGGCCATCTCGTCCAGCGCGAGACTGGCCGCGCCCTGGTCAATGGCGACGTTGCCGATGTGATGGCCTTCATCGAGCACCAGCAGCATGTCCGACGGCGGGGCGATCAGCGGCTGGCCGTTGTCGCTCTCACCGATCGACAGCGCCGACAACAGCAGCGCGTGATTGGTCACCACGATCTGTGCCTCGCGCACGCTGTTGCGCGAACGCAGCACGGCGCACTGCGCCGAGTAGGCGCACTTGCGCCCGGCGCAGCCCGAGGCCGGCGTGGTGATGCGCGAGCGCAGCGTATTGCTGATCGTTTCCGGCGCGTTGTCCAGGTCGCCGTTCCAGCGGCCTTCGAGGAAGGCCTTGCTCAGCGACTGCGCCAGGTCCATCTCGATCGGCGCCAATGGGCGGTCAAACAGCGGCTGCTCGTCTTCGAACATCCCTTCCTGCGCGCCATCGCCATGCGCTTCAGCGGCATTGCGGGTGCACAGGTAACGCGTACGGCCCTTGGCCAGCGCCACCGTGGCTTCGATGCCGGTGGCCTTGAGGAAATTGGGGATGTCGCGTTCGACGAGCTGCGACTGCAGCGCCACGGTGCCGGTGCTGATCACCAGCTTCTTCTTGGTCGCCAGCGCGATCGGCACGCCGGCGGTCAGGTAGCCCAGCGACTTGCCCACGCCAGTGGGCGCCTCGACCACGCCGACGCCGCCGCTGTGCGAGAGCGCACGCGACACCACGCCGATCATCTGGCTCTGCGAGCGCCGGGTGCTGAAGCCGGGCGTATTGGCCTGCAGCTTGGCGTAGGCGTCGCGGATGCCGGCCTTGAGTTCGTCGTTCAGGGCGCGGGGGGCTTCAACTTTTTCGGTCACGCCGGGGGACTGCCTGACTGGATCACGGTCCCCATTTTCTCACGACCCGGCGGCCGTGACCGGCGCCATTTTCCGCGCCGGTTCATCTCCGTGACGCGGCCCACGCCAGGGCGATGGACCGCGACCCGCCGTTTGCACCCGCTCAGCGCGGCGGCGGCGACGGTGGAAGCGCGCGGCCGCGCAATGCGCGGGTCATCGCCCAGACCAGCAGCACCAGGGCGAGCGCCTCGAACAGGTTGAGCGCGAAGTGGCCAGCGCCCAGCAGCTTGGACATCAGCTGCAGGTTTTCGTAGTTGCCCTGCTGCACCATCCACATCGGCACCAGGTTCAGCACCAGGCCGGCCAGCGTAGTGAGCGCCATCACGCCCAGTGCGCCCAGCGCCACGCTGCGGATCGCGCCGCGCGGGGTATCCACCACCCACACCACGGCGATCGCCAGCGCGATCAGCACCGGCAGGCGTACACCCACCATGGTCAGCATCGAGATCAGCAGGTCCATGTCCACCGGCTCAGTCCTCGCCGGCCAGCGGCGCCAGCCGGGTGCGCAGCTCGGTGTAGATCGCATCGGTCTGCGGGCGCACTGCGTGCCACTGCAGGAAGCTCTCGGCGGCCTGCTCGACCAGCATGCCCAGCCCATCAACGATGTTGCGGCAATTGGCCGAGCGCGCCCACGCGGTGAAGGCGATGGCGGCCTCGCCGTAGTTGAGATCCACCGCGGTGGTCATGCTGTTGACCAGCGACAGCGGCAGCTTGAACTCCGCGGCACGGTCGCGGCCGGCCGAGGTGGCGTTGATGATCAGTTCGAAATCGCCCAGCTCGCGGATGTCTTCCCAGTAACGGGTGATCGCGCGGCCGGGCTCGCCCATCGCATCGATCAGCGCATCGGCGCGTTCCGGGGTGCGGTTGACCACCACCAGCTCGAGGATGCCGGCATCCAGCAGGGCCGGGGCCACGCTGCGGGCCGACCCGCCGGCGCCGATCAGCAGGGTGCGTCGGCCACGCAGGTCCAGCCCGTGGCGGTCGGTGAGGTCACGGACCAGGCCGATGCCATCGGTGGTATCGCCGTGCCAGCGGTCGCCCTTGCGCAGCAGGGTGTTGACCGCGCCGGCGCGGCGCGCGCGCGAGGTCAGCGTGGTGCACAGCGCGAAGGCGGCTTCCTTGTGCGGCGCGGTGATGTTGGCGCCCACGCCACCTTCGGCGGCGAAGGCCTCCAGCGCTGCCAGGAACTCGGCCGGGGAGGCTTCGATCGCACGGTAGTCCAGCGCCAGGCCTTCCTGCCGGCCGAACGTGGCGTGGATGTGCGGCGACTGCGAATGCGCGATGGGCTGGCCGAATACGGCGTAACGGTCGGTCATGGGTGTCCTGCTCCGGGCCTAGAATGGAACGCAAACCCCAACGGACGCGATGATGCGCATTCCATTGTCTCTGCTCGCGCTGAGCGCCAGTTTACTCTGCACACCCGCCGCGATGGCGCTTTCCGAATTCGGCATCGAAGGCATGGGCGTGGTCTCGACCAGGGCCAATGAAGCCCAGGGCACGATCGCGCCGGACGGCCAGCGCATCGTCTGGGCCAGCGACCGCGCCGGTGGCCAGGGCGGCTGGGACCTGTGGCAGGCGGTGATGCGCGATGGTCGCTGGCAGGACCCTGCCCCGCTTGCGCTCAACAGCGCCAGCGACGAGCGCGATCCCTATTTCAGCCACGATGGCCGCTGGCTGTACTTCGCCTCCAACCGCCGCGGCGGCCAGGGCGGCTTCGATCTGTACCGCGCGCCCGTGGCCGCCGATGGCAGCATCGGGCCCGCGCAGGCCCTGCCGACGCCGCTCAACACGCGCGACGACGAGCGCGCGCCCGCGCTGCGTCCGGATGGGCGCACACTGCTGTTCGCACGCAATGGCACGCAGACCCAAGGCGGCTTCGATCTGTATCTGGCGCCTGTGCAGGGCGAGGGCTTCGGTGCCGCGCAGGCCCTGCCCGCCCCGCTCAACACGCCCGCCGACGAACTCGGCGCCGCCTGGTTGAGCACGGACGGTGCACTGGCCTTTACCCGCGCGAGCGCCGGGCATTCGCAGGTCATGCTGGTCAGCTGCGATCACCGCCAGGCGGCGGTGCCGTTGACGCTGTCGTTCAACACTGCCGACGGCCAGACCGGCGCGCCGGTGGTGGACGCGTCCAAGCCTACGGAGATGGTGCTGGCTGGCATGGCACGCGCACCGCGTGCCGGCGGGCTGGATCTGTACCGGATCAGGCTGCCGTCGGCGCCGCAGGCCCCGGGCTGCGGTTGACGTAGCAGTCGCCGGAAGGCCGCCACGCGTGGCGTGGCGCTACCGGTGAGGGTGCTGGCCGGGCGCTAGCGCGCCTGCAGCAGTTCCGCGCGCAGCTGCTCGTACTGCGCTTCGCTGATCTCGCCGTGATCCTTGCGCTGGTTCAATGCGGCCAACTGCGCCTGCAACGCAGGCGAGAGCTGCGCCTCACGGGCGATGCGGGCGGCGGCGGAGGGTTGCTCCGGTGCCTGCCGCGCAGCGCGGCGCACGCCACGGATCACCAGCCCGATGACCACGGCGAAGGCCAGCACACCGGCCGTCCAGGTCACCCACTGTAGCCATCCCATCGTCTGCATCATCCTCGTCCTGTATCGGGGTGGGCGCGTATTGTCAGCGCTCGCGCAGCCAACGCGCCACCTGCGGGGCGAAATAGGTCAGCACGCCATCGGCGCCGGCGCGCTTGAAGCCGATCAGCGACTCCATCACGCAGGCCTTTTCGTCCAGCCAGCCATTGGCGAAGGCGGCCTTCATCATCGCGTACTCGCCGCTCACCTGATAGGCGAAGGTCGGCACGCCGAACTGCTGCTTCACCCGGCGCACCAGATCCAGGTAGGGCATGCCTGGCTTGACCATCACCATGTCCGCACCCTCTTCCAGGTCCAGTGCGATCTCGCGCATGGCTTCGTCGCCGTTGGCCGGGTCCATCTGGTAGGTCTTCTTGTCGGCCTTGCCGAGGCCGGCCGAGCTGCCGACCGCGTCGCGGAACGGACCGTAAAACGCCGAGGCATACTTGGCCGAGTAGGCCATGATGCGTACGTTGACGTGGCCGGCGGCATCCAGCGCACGGCGGATCGCACCAATGCGGCCGTCCATCATGTCCGACGGCGAAATGATGTCCACGCCCGCCTCGGCATGCGACAGCGACTGCTTGACCAGTGCCTCTACGGTGATGTCGTTGAGCACGTAGCCGGCCTCATCGATGATGCCGTCCTGGCCGTGCGTGGTGTACGGATCCAGCGCAACGTCGGTCATCACGCCCAGCTCGGGGAAGCGCGACTTGAGCGCACGGACAGCGCGCTGCGCCAGCCCGTTCCCGTCCCATGCCGCCGCCGCGTCCAGACTCTTGCCGGCCGGATCGATCACCGGGAACAGGTCGATCACCGGGATGCCCAGTTCCAGCGCTTCTTCGGCCACCTTGAGCAGCTCGTCGATCGACAGCCGCTCCACGCCCGGCATCGAGGCGATCGGCGCGCGGCCGGCCAGCTCGTGCACGAACACCGGATAGATCAGGTCGTCGGTGGTCAGGGTGTTTTCGCGCATGAGGCGGCGCGAGAACTCGTCGTGACGCATGCGGCGGGGGCGATAGTCGGGATGGGCCATGAGGTGCTCCGGAACGGAAGGCAGGAATTACTGCAGCAGGTACTGCCGCGGTTGCAGGGGCTCGGGCAGCGGCTGGGCGCCGAGGCTGTCGAGCAGATCGATTTCAATGGTGCGCACCATCGCATCCAGCGGCAGATCATTGGATTCCAGTCCGAACGGCTCTTCCATCTCTTCGCCGAGCTGGTCCAGGCCGAAGAACGCATACGCCAGTACGGCCGAGACCACCGGCGTGGCCCAGCCCAGCGAGCTGGCCAGGCCGAACGGCAGCAGCACGCAGAACAGCCAGGCGCAGCGGTGCAGCAGCAGCGTGTACGCGAACGGCAGCGGCGTGGTCAGGATGCGCTCGCAACCGGCCTGGATGCTGGACAGCGCATGCAGGCGTGTTTCGAACTGGGTGTACAGGTAGGGATCGAGCTGACCGGCGCGCAGCGCCTGGGCCAGATCAGAGGCGATCATCGCCAGCAGTTGATCCGGTGCATTGCGGCGCTGGCCGAAACGCACATGGTCGGCCTCGGCCACCCACGGCAGCGCCGCCAGCGCCACGTCGCGGCCCCGCAGCCGGGCGGCCAGCGCATGCGCAAAGCCGATGCACAGCCGGCACACACGATCGCGCAGTGCGGGGTCGTCCATCAACAACGCCTGGCACAGGCGGGCCAGGCTGCGCGATTCATAGATCAGCTGGCCCCACAGCTTGCGGCCTTCCCACCAGCGCTCGAAACAGGCGTTGTTGCGGAAGCTGAGGAAGATCGACAGCACCAGGCCCAGCAGGGTGAACGGTGCCACCGACACGCGCTCGATGCCCGGGGGGTGCCACAGTTCGGCCAGGGCCGCGACCGCGACGGACAGCAGCAGGATCGCCACGACCTTCGGGGCCACCGCCGGAACGATGGAGCCGCGCAGGATGTAGAGCAGTTGCCAGCCGTGGGGACGAGGACGAATGATCATCGGTGCAGGGAGAGCGCCCGGACGGGCGTGGACCGCCGGCGGAGCCGGATGCGGCAGCCGGTCATTCTACGCCGATGGCACCGGGCGGCCGTGAGCTGCGACGGTCGGTCGCACCCTGGCCACGCACGGGCCGCTCAGATGATGCCGCCACCCAGCCCGAGCCGGACGATACCCACCACCACCACGATGCCGTTGAGCACCAGCCCGGTCCAGGCCCGGCCGCGCTTGCTGGCGTGGGTGAACAGGATGCCTATGGCGGCGATCACTGCACCCACCGCGGCAAACGGGATCAGGAACCAGTTGCCCCAGCCCAGCAGCGGGATCAGGGCCACAATCATCCAGAGCAGCGCGACGATGCCCCACAACAGACTGATCAATCCCATATCCGGCTCCTTGAGGTGAATGCGTGGCCCACCATAGCGGTTCCCGGCGCAGGCGCAAGCGGCAGCGAGACGCCGTTGGCGGGGGCCTCACCGCCGCGGTGCTAGGGTGCGCTGGCAGGGGTTGGGACCGATTCAGTCGCCAGCACCGATCATCCCAGCCATCACACACAGGGGTAACGCCATGAACATCCGATGCGCTGCATTGCTGGGCCTGGCGCTGCTCAGCGCCGGCTGCGCCAGCACCTCCAAGGTCATGCTCGGCCAGGCGCGTGCGCCGGTCGATCCGGCCACGGTGCAGATCTATTCCACCCCGCCGGCGGGGTCGCAGGAAATCGCCCAGCTCGAATCGGCCAGCGCGGTGGGGTTTGGCACGCAGGGCCAGACCGATGCCGCCGTGATGCGGCTCAAGCGTGAAGCGGCCGCCCTCGGTGCCAACGGCGTGATCCTGATGGGCGTGGGCTCCAGCGGTTCGCCGGTGGGCATGTCCGTCGGCGCCGGCAGCTACGGCTCGCACGTAGGCGGTGGTGTGGGCATCGGCATCCCGACCACGCAGAAGCGCGCGGCCGGTGTAGCCATCTGGGTGCCAAATCCGCCGCCGCCGCCGCGCCTGCCGACGCAGACGATCACCCCGCAGCGGTAACGAGCGCTGCGGTAAAGAACACCGCGGCAGGCCACGACCGTGGGGCGTGGCTGCTGGAACAGCGCACCGACCAACGGTCGGTGCCTACCGGAAAACGTCCCGCGCCTACCGGAACCGTGTCAGCGCTTGGCCGCGCCATTGTACTTCGGCACGAACACGTCGTTGACCGCCTTGGCGAGCTGGTCCGGCGGCAGCAGGCCCTGGTCGAGCAGGAAGTTGTTGAACGCCAACCGGTCGAAACGATCCCCGAGGGCCAGTTCGGTCTGCATGCGCAGCTCAAGAATGCGGGTGTAACCGTAGAAGTAGCTGCCGGCCTGGCCGGGCATGCGCACCATGTAACGGTCCAGTTCCTGGGTCGCCATCGCCTTGGACAGGCCGACCTCATCGATCAGCACGCGCTCGGCGTTGGCGCGGTCGATCTGGCCCAGGTTGAGCATCGGATCCAGCATCGCGCGGGCGGCACGCAGCAGGCGGAACTGCAGCGCGATCAGCTGCCCGTCCAGCGGCTCGTACGGCACCATCTCCGCTTCGGCATACAGTGCCCAGCCTTCCACGTTGACCGAGTTGAAGGCAAACATGGTGCGCGCCAGCGAGATGCCGCGCTCCACCATCGCGGTGAACTGCAGCTCGTGACCGGGGCGTCCTTCATGCGCGCTCAGCGTCCAGGCGGCCGAGCCGAAGTTGAAATCGTCGTACTGCGCGGCCTTGTCGCCGGCGGCCGGGTTGCCCAGCGGCAGCACGAAGGTGCCCTGCTGCCCGGTGTTACCGACCAGCGGGGCCGGCAGGAAATGCGGGGCCGGCGAGGCGGCACTTTCGGCAGCCGAGCCCAGCCGCATCTGCATCGGGCGCTGCGGCACGTCGACGATCTTTTCCTTGCGGATGATCGGGTCGATCGCATCGATCACGCCACGGTAGTGGTGCTCAAGCTGATCGTCAGGAATCTTGTCGCCCTTGAGCGCACGCACCACCGCTACCGGGTCGGTGGTGTCGGTGACCTTCAGGCCCTTGGCCTGCACCACCAGCGGTGCCAGCTGGCGCATCGCCGAGCGGGTTTCCATGAATTCCAGCTGGGCGCGCTGCATCAGCAGCGCCGGCGCGATGTCGATGCCCACGCGCTTGAGCTGGTACGCATACAGCGGCTCGGGCAGGCGCGCATCGGTGCGGGCCTTGGGCAGCACTTCGCGGCGGGTCCAGTCGCGGTACTCGCGCAGCTGGCTGGCGATGGTCTGCAGTGCCTGCTCGGCACCGGCGACCTTGTACTTGCCGAACAACTGCTCGATACCGCTGATGTAGGTATCCACATTGGCCAGCGACTGCTCGACTTCGATCTTCGTCGGCTGCAGCAGGCTCTTGTCGCCCAGGCGCTCTTCGTAGCGCTGGCGCGACAGCGTGGTCACCGGCTGCGTGCCCGCGGCAAGCCCGGCGTAGGCCTTCAGGCGATCCAGCGCCTTGGCGCGGCGCTCGGCGGGTACCTGGTCGGACAGCAGCAGGTTGAGGCCGCTGAACACCGTCTGCGGGGTGTCGCTCCACGGCAGCAGGTACTTCTCGTTGAGTTCGCTGCCTTCGATGTTCTGGTCGGCGGCGGCGATCATGATCGCCAGGTCCTGACGGACGTTGGGATCGCGCTCGGTGGCGAGCTTGGCCTGCAGTTCACTGCGCGCCTTGGCCATCGCCGCGCGGTAGCGGGCGCCGTTGTCCGGGCCGTAGTCGGCCACCTTGTCGTCGTAGCCCGGCACGCCGAAGAAGCCGGTTTCTTCCGGCTGGAACGGGCCCTGCGCATCCAGCAGGATCTGCGCCAACTGGTTGCTGCGGGTGACCCAGGCCGGCGAGGCGGCGGGCTTGGCGGCCGCGGGGGCGGCCAGGGCCGGCGGGGCCGACAGCGCGGCGGGAACGGACAGGGCCAACGCAACGGCAAGGACAAGCGGCTTCATGCAGGAACTCCAGGGCAGGATGCCTGCGACCCTACGCACTTGGCGGGTCCGGGGCAATTGGCCGGAGGTCATGCGCCACTCAGATCTGCAAGGCCTCCGGTGGCGGCGGGCAGTCCCCCTTCGCCCGGCACTCTTCCAGCGCGCAGCTTTCCGCGGCTTCGATATCGTCCAGCGCCGCCAGATCAATCGCCTCCTTGCCGTCGGTCACCACGTACAGCATCGGGTAGTCCCAGTGATCGCCGGAGCGCTTGGCATTGAGGAACATGCGGCCATTGCCCTGTGGGCCGGAGACCGCGATCACGAACTGGCTCTGGCCATTGGAATGCATCGAGCCGGCCGGCAGGTAGCCATCACGCAGCGGCTCACCCAGGGCCTCCACCAGTTCGATGTTGCAGCGCGCGCGACGCATGGCCTCCTGGTAGGGCATGCTGGATTTGCTCCAGTACGCCCACTGGGACAGCGCGAACCACACCGCCCCGGTTGCGGCGCCGATGCCGAACACCACCGCCACTGGCATGGCCCAGCGCCAGTGGCGGCGCCACCAGCCGGTGGGCACGGTCGTACCAGGAAGCGCGGGCGGCAATGTCATCGGCAAACTCCTTGTCAGGCCGGTGGCAGGAACGGGGGATCAGGGCGCCAGGCAGCGCCCCAGGAAATCCTCGGCCAGGCGGTAGCGGTGCAGCGCGTTGCTGCCCGACAGGCCATGCTTGGCACCGGGATAGGTCATCAGTTCGAACGGCTGGCCGCGCTTCTGCAGGGCGCTCATCAGCACCGTGGAGTTGGTGAACAGCACATTGTCATCGGCCATGCCGTGGATCAGCAGCAGGCGCGAGCGCAGGCCGTCGATATGCGCCAGCACGCGCGCTTCTTCGTAGCCCTTCGGGTTGTTGCCCGGCAGGTTCATGTAGCGTTCGGTGTAATGGGTGTCGTACAGGCCCCAATCGGTCACCGGTGCACCGGCCACGCCGCAGGCGTAGCTGTCGGACGCCTTGGCCAGCAGCATCAGGGTCATGTAACCGCCGTTGGACCAGCCCTGCACGCCGATGCGCGCCGGGTCGACCCAGGCCTGCTGCTTCAGCCAGGCCACGCCGCGCAGCTGGTCGGCCACTTCCACCGTGCCCTGCACGCCATACAGCGCGCCCCCGAAATCGCGGCCGCGACGCGGGGTGCCGCGGTTGTCCAGCGAGAACACCACGTAGCCCTGCTGGGCCAGGTACTGGTTGAACAGGTGATCGCCACGGCCCGGCCAGCTGTTGGTGACCGTCTGCGAGGCCGGGCCGCCGTAGACGTAGACCACCACCGGGTAGCGCTTGGCCGGATCGAAACCGGTCGGCTTGATCAGGCTGTAGTGCAGTTCGGTCTTGCCATCGGCGGCGGTCAGGGTGCCGAACTCGACCGGGCGCTGCGCATCGAGATAGCGCGCATACGGATGCGCCGGGTCTTCAAGATTGTTCTCGACCAGGGTCGCGATCTTCTCGCCGTTGGCACGGTGCAGCGCGATCTGCGGCGGCGTGGTGGTGTTGGACCAGCTGTCCACGTAGACGCTGGCGTTGCGCGCGAAGCTGGCGGTGTGCATGCCCGGCGCCTGCGAGAGGCGCTGCGGTGCGCCGCCCTGCAACGACACGGCGTACAGCTGGCTTTCGCGCGGGCTGTCCATGCCGGCACGGAAGTAGACCTTGCCGGCCTCTTCGTCCACGGCCAGCAGTTCGTCCACCGGCCAGTTGCCGGCGGTCAGTGCGGTGACGGTCCTGCCGTCATCGGAGATGCGGTACAGGTGCTCGAAGCCACTACGCTCGGACGACCACACAAAGCCGCCCTGCTTGAGGAAGCGCAGGCTGTTGTGCAGCGGCACCCAGGTCGGCGACGTTTCGGTCACCAGGGTGCGCTGCTGGCCGCTGGCCAGTTCGGTCTGCACCAGTTCGAGCGTCTTCTGGTCGCGCGACTGGCGCTGGAAGGTCAGGTGCTTCGGGTCGCGCCAATCGACGCGGGCCAGATAGATGTCGGGGTTGCGGCCCAGGTCGATCCAGCGCGGCTTGGCGTTCTGGCGCGGCGCGATCACCGCCAGTTTGACGGTGACGTTGTGGTCGCCGGCGGCCGGGTAGCGCTGCTCGATCATCTCGGTGCGGTCGGCATACATCTCGTAGCGCTTCTGCACCGGCACCGGGGACTCATCGATGCGGGCGAACGCGATTGCCGAGTCGTCCGGCGCCCACCAGTAGCCGGTGTGGCGGTCCATTTCCTCATCGGCCACGAACTCGGCCACGCCATTGCCGATGGTGTCGCTGCCATCGCCGGTGAGCTGGATCTGCTGGCCACTGGCCAGGTCGATCACCCACAGGTTGCGGGCACGCACGAAGCTGACGAAGCCGCCCTTCGGCGAGAGCTTGGCATCGGTGGCGAAGCCTTCACCGTGGGTGAGCTGGCGCACCGCGGCCTTGCCCTGCTTGCTCAGGTCATACAGGTACAGCTCGCCGCCGAGCGGGAACAGCAGGGTGCGCGCGTCCGGCGACCACTGGTAATCGACGATGCCGGTCATCGCGGCGATGCGCTGACGCTCGCGGCGGGCCTTCTCGGCATCGCTCAGGGTCTCTTCGCCCGGCAGCACCACCTTGGAATCGACTAGCAGATGGGTCTGGCCACTGGCAATGTCATACGCCCACAGGTCCAGCTGGTTGCGGTCGGCATCCTTGCCACGCAGGAAGCTGACCTGCGAGCCATCCGGGGCCACCTTGGGTTTCATCAGGGTCGGGCCGGACAACGGCAGCGGGCCGGTGATGGCATCCAGGGTCAGTTTTTCAGCGTGGGCGATCGAGGTCGAGGCGAGCATCAGGGCGAGCGAAGCAAACAGGTGGCGCATGAAGGATTCCGGCAGCGTCTGGGCAGTCCCCGGCCGCAGCTGCGGTACCGGGGAACGCTTCATCCTAACCAAAACCGTCTGGATCGTGCCGGGGGCGGGGGCGTCCGGCCCCGCAAGACGCTCCGGGGGGCCGGCCAGCGGCCGGCACGACGCACTCCCTCAGCGCTGCCCGAACAGGTGCTTGCGCTCTTCCTCGCTGAGCGGTTTGCCGGCCTGCGGGTTCACCTTCTCGCGCAGGGCATAGGCGCGCTGGGTGGCCGGACGGGCGGCGATCGCGTCATGCCAGCGTTTGAGGTTCGGGAAGGCGTCGAAGTCCACCGGGAGGGTATCGTAAGCCCCGATCCAGGGGTAGCTGGCCATGTCGGCGATGCTGTACGCCTCACCGCCGAGGTAAGCGGTCTGCGCCAGGCGCTTGTCCATCACCCCGTGCAGGCGGCGCACCTCGTTGTTGTAGCGCTCGATCGCATAGGGAATCTTGTCGGGCGCGTAGACGTTGAAATGGCCCATCTGGCCGCTCATCGGGCCAAGCCCGGCCATCTGCCAGAACAGCCATTCCAGCACCGCCACCCGGCCGCGGCTGTCGGCGGGCAGGAAGCGGCCGGTCTTCTCGGCCAGGTACAGCAGGATCGCGCCGGACTCGAACACGCTCTGCGGGGCGCCGCCATCGGTGGGCTGGTGATCGACCAGGGCCGGCATCTTGTTGTTGGGCGAGATCGCCAGGAAGGCGGGCGTGAACTGGTCCCCGGCGCCGATGTTCACCGGCTGGATCTGGTACGGCAGGCCGGTCTCCTCCAGCATCAGCGTGACTTTGTGGCCATTCGGGGTGGGCCAGTAGTACAGGTCGATCATGGCGACGGCTCGCGGATTGGGAATACCGAGTCTAGTCCGTCACTCGGCTTGGCAGGGTCAAGCCGGACCGTTACGCTGCGCCGTCCCCGCAACGCAGCATTCCAGCATGAGCTCGACCCAGACCCCCATCAGTCCCCTGTCCTCCCTGATCTTCGCCTCGCGCTGGCTGCAGCTGCCGCTGTACCTGGGCCTGATCCTGGCCCAATGCGTTTACGTGTTCCTGTTCGGCAAGGAGCTGTGGCACCTGCTGCACAAGGCCAACACCATGGGCGAGCAGGAGATCATGCTGCTGGTGCTGGGCCTGATCGATGTGGTGATGATCTCCAACCTGCTGGTGATGGTGATCGTGGGCGGCTACGAGACCTTCGTGTCGCGCCTGCGCCTGGAGAACCATCCGGACCAGCCGGAATGGCTGAGCCACGTCAACGCAAGCGTGCTGAAGGTGAAGCTGGCGCTGTCGATCATCGGCATCTCCTCGATCCACCTGCTGAAGACCTTCATCGCTGCCGGCACCCTGGACGGCCTGCCGTCGTGCGCCAGCCCGGACTACATCCTGGCGGTGCAGACGGCGATCAGCAGCATCGGCCCGAGCGCTGCAGCGGCCTTCAAGTGCGCCCCGCTGACCTCCACCGGCGTGATGTGGCAGACCATCATCCACTGCGCCTTCATCCTCTCGGCGATCGGCATCGCCTACACCGACAAGCTGATGAACGGCACGCCGAGCAAGGCGCTGTCGCACTGAGGCTTGCCCGGCAGCGGCGGCATCGGTGAGGATGCCCCCTGCCCTGACCGCCTGGCCCCCGGGCCGGGCGGGGTGATGCTAGATTGCACACCTGCGGGTCCGCCGTGGACGTCGGGAAACGTCCATGGCCGTCGGTCGGCCTGACCGCATCAGGCCCTACGTATCGTCGTCTTCAAAGGGGAGTTGGATGTCGCACGTCAAGACTCATGGCCCGGCGCGGCTGTTCGCGCCGATGATCCTGCTGGTGGCCCTGGCCGCCTGCTCGGGCAAGGACGAGACCGCACCGGCGACGCCGGCGGCCCCCGTGGCCCCCACTGCTGCCCCGGCCGCACCGGCGGTGTCGGCCAAGGTCCAGTCGATGGGCACCGAGGAACTGCGCGAACTGGCCAGCAAGGCGCTGCGCGAGAACCGTATGTACGCCCCGGCCGGCGACAACGCCATCGAGTATTACCTGGCGCTGCGTGACAAGACCCCGGATGACGCCTCGGTCAAAAGCGCACTGACCGATCTGCTGCCCTACACCCTGATCGCCGCCGAGCAGAACCTGAGCCGCGAGGACTTCGCTGAAACCCAGCGCCTGGTCGCGCTGATCGAAAAGGTCGACCCAACCGCCCCGGCGCTGCCGCGCCTGAAGCAGGGCATCAGCGGCAGCATGCAGACCGCGCTCAAGCGCACCCAGGAAGAGACCGACAAGGTCAAGAAGGACGCCGAGACCCGCGCCAAGCAACTGGTCGAACAGCAGCGCCTGGCACAGCAGCAGAGCACCGAAGCCGAGGCCGCACGGCAGATCGCCGCGCAGCAGGAAGCCGCGCGCCGCGACACCGACCGCCAGGATGCCGAGCGTCAGGCCGCCGCCCGCCGCGAGGCCGAGCAGCGCCAGCAGCAGGCCGCCGCCCAGCAGGCCGCGGCCACCCGCCAGGCCGCCGCGGCGCCGAGCCTGCGCCCGGTCAGCACGCCGGCCCCGCGTTACCCGGCCGACGCCCTGCGGTCGGGCACCTCCGGCGAAGTGCTGGTCGAGCTCACCGTCGGCACCGACGGTTCGGTGACCGCCGCCCGCGTGCTGCGCGCCACCCCGGCCCGCGTGTTCGACCGCGAAGCGCTCAACGCCGTCAAGCGCTGGAAGTTCGAACCGGTCGGCGCCCCGGTCACCACGCGCCGCACGCTTGCCTTCGCACCGGAAGGCGGCTGATTGCTTTAACGGGGACGGGGGTAGTTAATAACAGGGACGGAGGTAGTTAAGCGCGCTTGTCTGACGACTGAGCGCGCCGCAGGCCTAGCGCTTTTCCCCGCCTGGCTCTGCAAGGTAGTGAATCGCCATCAACGTTGCCGACCATGCCTCGTTCCGCCCGCCTGGTTCTCCCGGGCATCCCGCTGCATGTCATACAGCGTGGCGTCAATCGCGCTGCATTATTCATCGACGACGAAGACCGGCGTCACTACCTGCGACTGTTGCGCAATGCCTGCCAGAAGCAGGCGATCGCCGTCCATGCCTTCGTACTGATGGGCAATCACGTCCATCTTCTGATGACACCGTCGACAGCGGAGGGGCTGGCCCCGGCCATGCGGCAGTGCGGGCAGAACTATGTGCAGTACTTCAACATGCGGTATGTGCGTAGCGGGACGCTGCTGGAAGGCCGTTTCAAGTCGTGCCTGGTGGATTCCGATGGCTACCTGTTGATGGTGCATCGTTACATAGAGCTCAATCCGGTACGGGCCGCGATGGTGGCCTTCCCCGAGGACTATCGATGGTCCAGTGCCCGAGTGTATCTGGGGCTTGAGCACAACCCCATGCTGACGCCACACCCCTGCTACACCCTCCTAGGCCCTACGCCGAAAGCCCGTGCGGACGCCTACGGTCAATGGCTTCGGGCCAGCATCCAGCCACAGGAAAGAGAGCGGATCGTCGCCTACGTCGCGCAGGAGCGCGCATTGGGCAGCCGACGCTTTCAGGACATGGTGCAGCAGGCATTGCAAAGGTCCGTGGTCTACCGGCCTGCGGGACGGCCGGTGAAGGAGAGCGGCGACTAGCCGGCTGTCCGTCAGCACGCCGGTACCAACGGACGACATCCCGTTTAACCACCTCCGTCCCTGTTATTAACTACCTCCGTCCCCGTTATTAAAAAGGGCTCCTTGCGGAGCCCTTCGTGCATCAACCCGAAATCGCCAACCGTTCCTGATGGTAGCGGCGCACCGCGGCATACCAGAACAGCGCCGCCAGACCGAAGCCCGCGCCCAGATACACTGCCCACATCTGCGGGCTGATCGTTTCGTGGCGGATGATCTTGAGCAGCATCTGGTTCTGCGCCAGGAACGGCACCGCGAACTGCCACAGCTCGCTCTTGATCGGGTACACCATCAGCGCATACCCCGGCAGCATCGGCAGCAGCATCAGCCAGGTCATGTGGCTCTGGGCTTCTTTCATGCTCTTGGCCGCCGCCGACA
This sequence comes from Stenotrophomonas sp. PUT21, assembly GCF_052232875.1. Lineage (NCBI taxonomy): Bacteria > Pseudomonadati > Pseudomonadota > Gammaproteobacteria > Lysobacterales > Lysobacteraceae > Stenotrophomonas > Stenotrophomonas sp. PUT21. Next base: position 3,801,195 of record NZ_CP197645.1, read on the forward strand.
GGAACGTCAGCAGCGAGGTGCCGATGAACAGCATCGGCAGCATGATCAGCAGCATCTGCAGCATCGGCAGGAAGCCCATGTTGAGTTGCCGGCCTACCCCGCCGGAGGACAGCTGCGCGCTGATCTTGAAGGCCGCCAGGGTCAGCAGCAACGAGGCAACACCGACCGCGCAGGCCGCGGCGATCTTGCCGCTGACGATCGCGCTGCGCGGTGCCGGGGTGGCGAGCAGCGGCTCCAGCGATTGCCGCTCACGTTCCCCGGCCGTGGTATCCATCACCAGGTAGGCGCCACCCAGGAACGAGGTGATGGTCAGCAGGATCGGCAACAGCACCGAGAGCATCATCCCGCGTTTGGCTTCGGCGGTCGCCAGGTCCTGTGCGGCAACGTCCAGCGGGCGCGCTACCTGCGCATCGATACCGCGTGCCAGCAGGCGCAGGGCACCGACCTGCTGGCTGTAGCCACCCAGCGCCGCCTCCAGGCGACTGCTGGGAATATCGGCAGCGCGGCGGGTACTGTCCTTGATGATCTCCACCAGCGCCGGCCGGCCCTCGCTCCAGTCCTTGCCGAACTCCGGGCTGATGCGCAGCGCCACATCGATGCGCTGGCTGCGGATCGCCTCGGTGAGGTCCTTCGGTGCTTCGGTCGCATTGAGGCCCTGCGACGCCAGGAAACGCACGAGATTGGGGGCGTGCTCGCCGCCGATCATCGGAATCTCCAGCGGCTGCTCGATCTGCGTCTTGACCCGGCTTTCGGCCAGTTTGCTCATGCCCAGGATCAGTACCGGGTACAGCAGCGGGCCGAGCAGCAGCGTCAGCGCGAGCGTGCGGCGGTCGCGGGAGAGATCGCGCAGTTCCTTGCGCATCACGGTCAACAGCGTGGCGAACGAACTCATGCGTGCAATCCTTCTTCGGTACCGATCGCCTTCACGAAGGCATCTTCCAGGTTGCTTTCCCCGGTCTGTGCGCGCAGCTCATCGGCGCTGCCGGCGGCCATCACCGTGCCCTGCGCGATGATCACCACGTGGTCACACAGCGCGGCCACCTCCTGCATGATGTGGCTGGAGAAGATCACGCAGCGGCCCTCATCGCGCAGCCCGCGAAGGAAGCCACGCAGCGCGCGCGTGGTCATCACGTCCAGCCCGTTGGTGGGCTCATCCAGGATCACGTTGCGCGGGTCGTGCACCAATGCGCGGGCGATCGCGGTCTTGGTGCGCTGGCCCTGCGAGAAGCCTTCGGTCTGGCGGTCGAGGATGTCATCCATCTCCAGCGCCGTGGCCAACACCTTGGTGCGCTCGCGGATCCGTGCCGCGCTCAGGCCGTGCAGCTGGCCGAAGTAGGCGATGTTCTCACGCGCGGTCAGGCGCTTGTAGACCCCACGGGCATCGGGCAGCACCGCCAGCTGGCGGCGCACCGCGACCGGGTCCACCGCCGCGTCGATACCATCGACCAGCACGCGGCCCTGGTCGGGCTTCATCAGCGTGTACAGCATGCGCATGGTGGTGGTCTTGCCGGCACCGTTCGGGCCGAGCAGGCCGGTGATACGGCCGTCATCGGCCTGGAAGCCGACGTTCTGGACGGCATGGATCAGGCCGGTCTTGGTCTTGAATGCTTTATGCAGATTCTCGGCGACGATCATGCGCGCACCTCCCCGGTGCGGTACGAGGAACGGTTCATGGGGCCCATCCGTTGAACGAGGTGAACGCCGGCACCGGGCTGAGCGTGTCCAGGCAGGTGGCATCGAGCGATTTGGCGTCGGTGGTGTCGATGAACTGACCGAGGATGCGTGGCATGCAGCCCGCGTTGATCGTGCCGTGGCCCTGGCCCTTTGCCAGCAGGTGGCGCCCGTTCGGCAGCTGCTTGACGACCTGCTCGGCATAACGCGGCGGGGTCACTGGATCGAACTGGCCCGACAGCAGCAACACCGGCAACGATGAAGCGAACGGCGCGTTGAAATCCTTCGGCCGCGAACCGGCGTTCCACGCCGGGCACGCCGCGAAGAACATGCGCGCCACTTCCGGGCCCAGCACGCGGTCGCCCTGCGCGCCCTCCTGATAGCGGTCGGCATCTTCAGCACACAGCACCGACCACTGCATGCCACGGTTCATCTGCACGCCCAACGTACGGCTGGCCATCTTGCTCAGCGACATCAGCGGCGCATAGCGGCCCTGCGCGGCTTCATCGAGCATCACCGGCAGCAGCGAGGACAGCTCGGGCATGTACGAGAACATGAAGGCCAGTCCGGTCACCGAATCGGCGGTCAATACATCGCGTTCGGCCTGGCCGGTCCCGGGATTGCGGTACTCGACCTCGACCGGCGCCTTCGCCAGCGTCGCCATGACGTTGCGCAGCTGGGTGCGGGTATCGACCGGGAAGCGCTTGGCACAGATCGGGTCCTGGCGGCACTGTGCCGACTGCAGGGTGATCGCATCTTCGAAGGTATTGGCGAAATCGCCGCCGACCACCAGGTCGTTCGGCACCACGCCATCGATCACGACCGTGCGGGTGTGCTGCGGATAGTGCGCGGCATACTGCTGTGCCACGCGCGTGCCATAAGAACCGCCGATCACATTGATCTTGTCCACGCCCAGTGCCTTGCGCACCGTATCGAGGTCGCCGATGGCTTCGGTAGTGGTGTAGAAGCGCGTATCGGCGCGACCGGTCAGCGACTGCGCGCAGCGGCGGGCATAGTCTTCGATCAGGCCCGCGCTCGGCGCAGCGTTCTCATCCAGCGGCAGTTCCTTGCCCTGTGCATCCAGGCAGGTGAGCGGGTTGGATTTGCCGGTGCCGCGTTGATCGATCAGGAAGATATCGCGCTGCTTGCGCACATCGCGCAGCGCCAGGTTCACCGGCGCGGCCACTTCCGTCGCGGCCTGGCCAGGCCCGCCGGCAAGGAAGAAGACCGGGTCGGCCTTGCCGGCACCGTCATTGCCGGCCTCCAGCCAGGCGATGTTCAAGCCGATTTTGCGGCCACCAGGTTCGGCGGGGTTCTCCGGTACCTGCAGCGTGGCGCACTGCGCCTCGACGTTCGCGCTGGCCTGCGCACTGGTCAGGGTGCAGGGCTGGAACGCGAGCGTTCCGTACAGGCGTTGAGCGCCAGCAGCGCCGGATGCATCGTCCGGCACCGGCGCACAGCCGGCACACAGGGCGGCGACCAGCACGACGGCCAGCCTCAGGTGGTGTGTAGACATCTTCCGTACTTCCCCTTGTTGAAGGTCATGCCACCACGACGTGCAGGCGTGGCCGATGTGACTCAACTTACACGCCCGGGCCCGTACCGGGGAAGGCGGCGCCCCACTCGCGGCCTCCCTCGGGAGGAAGTATCGGTGCCGTCCTGCGCAGGATGTCGCATTCGGCCGCAGCGCGACGAGCGTCGATGCGTGGTTTGTGCGTGTCGGCACTATCGGAACGTGACGCTCTATAAGCGCGGCGGATCGCCCTGATCACAGTTCGGCACGTTGCCGACGATTTGTGCCGTGGTTCCCTTCTGCGGTGACAGCAATGGATTCGATAGTCCCCGCTCCAGCGGCGGCCGGCGCCGCGCGTGTTCCGCCGGCCGGGTTGGACGCACCCTTCTCTGCAACAGGACATCGAACATGAACAAGACGATTCTTGCTTTCCCCCTGCTGCTGGCGGCCGTCTTCGCCAGCCCGGCGGCCTCCGCCGATACCGCAGACGGCAAACGAGCGACGGTGCAGGAATGCCGCGCTTACTGGAACATCTCGCCCGCCGCCTCCAGCCAGCGCTGCGTCGTCCAGACCATCAGCCCGTATGGTGCGGATGGCTGCACCATCACCGCCAATTGCCCCTACAACGGCCAGTGGATCACCAGCGGCGCAACCGTCACCGACAAGTGGGAACTGGGCCGCCTGAAGAACTGCTCGGGCTGGCTGGGCACCAACTGCTGAGCGTGGCCGGCGCCGCCCAGCGCGGGCCAGGCGCCTGACCCGCGTCCCAGCCTGAGGACCACGTCGCCCTGCAGACGGCAGGGCGACGTCTCTCACGGGGCGCTCAGTGCCGCCGCGCTGATGGTGCGGTCCCGGCCCTCGGCCTTGGCCCGGTACAGCGCGGCATCGGCCTCACCCAGCAGGCGGGCCATGTCGCCTGTGCCCTGATCGATCGCCAGACCGATGCTGGCCGTCACCGGCACCGGCAGGCCGTCGAGCCGCGCGGGCGACTCACGCAGCGCCTGCCGCAGGCGATCGGCGCACTGCCGCGCCTGGTCCTGATCCGCCCCTGGCAACAGCAGCACGAACTCCTCGCCGCCATAGCGGCCCAGCAGATGCGCCCGATCGGCGACACAGGCGCTCAGCACGTCGGCGACATGGCGCAGCACCGCATCGCCGGCCAGATGGCCCCAGCGGTCGTTGATCTGTTTGAAGTGGTCCACGTCCAGCAGCAGCAAGGCCAGCGGCCGGGCCGGGCGGCGACTGAGGTGCAGCAGGGTGGCGCCGTCGGCCAGCACCGCCCCACGGTTGAGCAGGCCGGTCAGCACGTCGGTGCGCGCCAGTCGCTGCAGGTCGACCAGCATGCGCTCCACCAGCAGCAGCACCAGTGCGAAGCAGCGCGCCAGCTCCAGGATCAGCCCGACCAGATAGGTTGCAAACACCGGCGACCCCGCGCGCATGATGTCCTCGCCTGCATCCGGCGCCACCGGCAGGAACAGACGCACCAGGTACAACAGGGTCTGTGCGGCGAACACCGCCGCCGCCAGCCGGCAACTGGTGCGCTGCGCCGGCGGTGCATGCCGCAGCAGCAGCCACGTCATCCAGCCATTGAGCAGCACCGCGAACACGCTGAACACATGCAGCCGGATGACCAGGCTGGGATGGACCACCAGGAAAAAGGCGATGGCACCAAGGTAAATGGCCGCCAACGCCACGGGCTGCCACGCCGGCAGGCGATGACCAAGATGGCGCGCTACGCCATACAGCATCAGTACGCCGGACAGCGCCACCGCGACGTTGCCCGAGAGGATGCCGGCGACCTGGGGCAGGTACGGCCGCAGCGCGACCAGGGTCAGGCTGACCGACAGCATCCACAGGCTGGCCGTCCACAGCCGCAGCGCAGGCTGCCGACGCAGCACCAGCAGCAGCAACGAGAAACCCATCGCGATGCCCAGGCACAACAGGAAGCCGAGCACGGCGATGGTGGGGAAATCCAGGGGCATCGTGTCAGCCAGGCGGAAGCGGGGCGCGGCGCATCTTACCGCCCGCCGCGCCGTGGCGCTGCCCGGCCACACACGCGGTGGTGCAGGCGCGCGGCGGTCTGCCGGACGCAGCGCGCAGATGCCCGCGAATTTTCAGATTCGTTGCATTCCGGTCCGCCCTTCGCGCCCGGAGACTGACTCGACTGCTTTCGACCGCCCCGGGCACCGTGGCCACGCGCCCGCGCTGCCGCGGGTCGGAGCACGCCTGCCCTTCTTTGATGGAAACCACATGTCCCACCACCCTCGTCATCCCCACGTGCTGCTGGCGCTGTCGCTCGCACTCGGTGGCCTGACCGTCTCCAGCGCCGCGCTGGCGCACGGCACCATGGTCACCCCGCAGAGCCGCGTCTATACCTGTTTCCAGGGCAATCCCGAGAACCCGACCAACCCGGCCTGCGCCGCGGCCAAGGCGGTTGCCGGCCCGCAGCCGTTCTACGACTGGATGGGTATCAACCAGGCCGCCGCCAACGGCAACCACCAGGCCGTGGTGCCCGATGGCAAGCTGTGCAGCGGCAACAACCCGACCTTCCGCGGCCTGGACCTGGCCCGCGACGACTGGCAGGCCACCCCGATCCACGGCGACGCCAACGGCCGCTACACCTTCGAGTTCAAGGCACCGGCCCCGCACGCTACCCGCGAGTGGAAGTTCTACGTCACCCGCGAGGGCTGGCAGCCGGGCACCGCGCTGCGCTGGGGCGACCTGGAAGCGTTCTGCACCCTGGGCAATACGCCGTTGTCGGCCGATGGCACCTACAAGCTGGACTGCCCGCTGCCCAAGCGCACCGGTCCGCACATCATCTACAACACGTGGCAGCGCTCGGATTCGGCCGAAGCCTTCTACACCTGCATGGACGTGAAGTTCGAGGGCGGCGGCAGCGGCACCCCGCCGGTCTGGCTGGATGCCGGCGCATTGACCGCCCGGGGGGACCTGCCGGTTGGCAGCGAACTGGAACTGCGCGTGTTCAAGGCCAACGGCAGCGATGCCGAGCGCATCAAGACCACCCTGGCCGCCGGCCAGACCTCGGCAGCGCAGTGGCCGCTGCAGCTGGCCCGCCGGGTCAACGCCAGCGCCAGCCGGGCCCGGATCGGTGTGATGCGCAACGGGGTGATCACCCCGGTCGCCTCGGCCACCGCCAACCGCGTGTACCTGCAGCGCGGGTTGAGCCATCAGCTCGACGTGCGCCTGCCGAACATCGATCCGCCGCCGGTCGGTGACTACGACCATGTCTATCCGGCCGGCATCGGCAGCTACGTGCCGGGCCAGACCGTGGTCAAGGGGACCGATGGCAAGCTCTATGCCTGCCGCCCGTTCCCGGAAGGCGCCTGGTGCAACATCAATGCGGACGCGTACCGCCCGGGCACCGGCTCGGCCTGGCGCGATGCCTGGATTCCGTACTGAGCCATGACGGCACCCGGGGTGAGGGCGCGGCCTTCATCCCGGGCAGCGCTGGGCGGCCGCGCCATGCGGTGCAGCCGCCGGGCGCGGTCATTTGCTGCTGACGTACTTCTCGCGGCGCACCTGCGGCGTGGGCAGGCCGGCCTCTTTGAGCGTCTCGAAGGTCGCATCGACCATGTCCGGGTTGCCGCACAGGTAGGCGATATCGGTGGCCGGGTTCGGGGCGAACTCGGCGAGATGCTGCTGCACGTAGCCGTGGCGCACGTCCGGATGCGGGTTCTCCGGCAGCTCGCGGGACAGGCACGGCACGTAGCGGAAGCCCGGGTGGGCCTCGGCGAAGGCCCGGAAGTCGTCGCTGTAGAGCAGTTCGGCCGGCGTGCGGGCGCCCTGCAGCAGGACCACCTCCACGCCACGCTCGGCCATGGCGGTGGCCAGCAACGGCAGCATCGACCGGTACGGGGTGACCCCGGTGCCGGTGGCGATCAGCAGGTAGCGGGCATTGTGGTCGCCCGGCTGCAGGCAGAACCGGCCGAACGGGCCACTGGCACTGACGTGGCCGCCGATATCCAGGCCCTCGAACAGCGAGGTGGCGGCCCCGCCGGGGACGAAGCTGACCGCGATATCGACCGCATCGCCCGCGCCGAGGGCGTGATCATGAATGGTCGCCAGCGAATAGCTGCGCTTGGTAGCGGTGCCGTCGGCGTACTCGAAATGGACCTGGATGAACTGACCGGGCTGGAAATCCAGCGGCTGGCCGTCATCACGCAGGAACTGGTAATGGCCGACGGTCGGGGCCAGCATGCGCCGGTCGACCAGTTTGAGGGGGAATTGAGCAGGCACGACTTTTCGGGACAGTGTGTAGCCGGGGCAAGCCCTCGGGGTCTTCTATAATAGCCGCTCCCCGCCCCTATCCAGCGCCAGCCCATAGGCGCGAAGGCAAGAGCTTGGCTTCCCAGAACACTCCCGCGCCCACCGCCGTGCCCGCCCTGCGGGTGCGTGACCTCCGCAAAACCTACGATAACGGCACCCAGGCGCTGAAGGGCGTCTCGCTGGACGTGGCCCCGGGCGACTTCTTCGCCCTGCTGGGCCCCAACGGCGCCGGCAAGTCGACCCTGATCGGCATCATCAGCTCGCTGGTGAACCTGAGCGAAGGCCAGGTCGAGGTATTCGGCAGCGACCTGGTGCGCAACCGCAGCGCCACCATGCGCCTGATCGGCCTGGTCCCCCAGGAGATCAACTTCAACCTGTTCGAAAAGCCCTTCGACATCCTGGTCAACTACGCCGGCTTCTATGGCGTGGCGCGTGCCGAGGCCGAGAAGATGGCCGAAGAAGAGCTCAAGCGCGCCCACCTGTGGGACAAGGCGCAGGTGATGAGCCGCACCCTGTCCGGCGGCATGAAGCGCCGGCTGATGATCGCCCGCGCGATGATGACCCGCCCGCGCCTGCTGATCCTGGATGAGCCGACCGCCGGCGTGGACATCGAGATCCGCCGCGACATGTGGCGCGTGCTCAAGGAGATCAACGCGGCCGGCACCACGATCATCCTGACCACGCATTACCTGGAAGAAGCCGAGCACCTGTGCCGGAACCTGGCCATCATCAACCACGGCCAGATCGTCACCCAGGGCCCGATGCGCGAACTGCTGGCCAAGCTGGACGTGGAGGGCTTCCTGTTCGACATCGACGGCAGCCTGCCGGCCCAGCTGCCGGAGATCGACGGCGCGATCCTGATCGCCACCGACAGCCACACGCTGGACGTGGACATGCCGCGCGCGATGGACCTCAACCGCGTGTTTGACGCCTTGAACGCCGCCGGTATCCGCGTGCGTTCGATGCGCACCAAGAGCAACCGCCTGGAGGAGCTGTTCGTGCGCCTCACCGGCAACCAGGAGAACGTGGCATGAGCAGCATCCCGACCCCGGTCCTGACCGACGGCCAGCGCAACCGCATTGCCCTGATGACCATCGTGCGCCGCGAAGTGGCGCGTATCCTGCGCATCTGGGGCCAGACCCTGGTGCCGCCGGCGATCACCATGACCCTGTACTTCCTGATCTTCGGCGGCCTGATCGGCTCGCGCGTGGGCGAGATGGGGGGTTACAGCTACATGCAGTTCATCGTGCCGGGCCTGGTGATGATGAGCGTGATCCAGAACAGTTACGGCAACATCAGCTCCTCGTTCTTCGGCGCCAAGTTCGGCCGCCACGTGGAAGAGCTGCTGGTCAGCCCGATGCCCAACTGGGTGATCCTGTGGGGCTATGTCTCCGGTGCGGTGCTGCGCGGCCTGATGGTCGGCGTGATCGTGCTGATCATCGCCATGTTCTTCACCCCGGTGCGCATCCCGCATCCGCTGGTGACGCTGACCACGGTGCTGCTGGGCGCGACGATCTTCTCGCTGGCCGGCTTCATCAACGCGGTGTACGCCAAGAAGTTCGATGACGTGGCGATCGTGCCGACCTTCATCCTGACCCCGCTGACCTACCTGGGCGGCGTGTTCTATTCGGTGAAGCTGCTGCCGACCTGGGCCGAAGCGGCCACCCACGCCAACCCGATCTTCTACATGGTCAACGCCTTCCGTTACGGCCTGCTGGGCACCAGCGACGTGCCGCTGTGGGTGGCCTACGCGCTGATGATCGGCTTCGTGGTCGCCCTGACCGCGCTGGCGCTGTGGCTGCTGAAGCGTGGCGTGGGGATGCGCAGCTGATGCGCATCCTGATCCTCGGTGCCGGCGGGACCGGCGGATACTTCGGTGGTCGCCTGGCCCAGGCCGGCGTGGACGTGACCTTCCTGGTGCGCCCGGCGCGCGCGGCGCAGCTTGCGCGCGAGGGCCTGGTGCTGCGCAGTCCGCTGGGCGATGCGGCGTTCCCGGTCCAGCACGTCACCGCCGAGGCGCTGCCTGCGCTGGCGAGCGCTGAACCCTTCGACCTGGTGATCCTGAGTTGCAAGGCCTACGACCTGGCCAGTTCGATCGAGGCGATCGCCCCGGCGGTCGGCCCGCGCACCACGGTGCTGCCGATCCTCAACGGACTGCGCCATTACGCCGATCTCGACGCGCGCTTCGGCCGCGACGCGGTGCTGGGCGGGCTGTGCTTCATCAGCGCGACCAAGGCCAGCGACGGCGCGGTGGTGCATCTTGCGCCGGCGGCCAAGCTGACCTTCGGCGAGCGCGACGGCACCGGCAGCAGCGCGCGGGTGCTCGCACTGGCGGCAGCCTGCGTACAGGCGGGCGTGGACCACGTCGCCACCGATGCGATCGGCCAGGAACAGTGGATCAAGTACACCTTCCTGACCACGCTGGCGGCGGCGACCTGCCTGATGCGCGCCGATGTCGGCACGATCGTGGCCACCGATGACGGCGCGGCGATCGTGCGCGGCCTGTACGCGGAGTGCGTGGCGGTTGCCGAGGCGGCCGGCGAGCCGATCCCGGCCAAGGCGCGCGAGATCGCACTTGCCGCGACCACCCAGGCCGGCTCGGCGTTGAAGGCGTCGATGCTGCGCGATCTGGAAGCCGGCCAGCAGGTCGAGGCCGAGCACATTGTCGGCGACATGCTGGTGCGCGCACGTGCAGCCGGCCAGCCGGCACCGCTGCTGGCCGTGGCTTACGCACACCTGCAGGCCTACCAGCAGCTGCGCAGCGCCTGAGCGCCATGCCGACCGCGCTGCCGGCCCGCGTGCTGGTGCTGGGCCTGGGCTACAGCGCCCGGCATCTGGCCGCGCGGCTGCACGCGCACGGCGTGGCCTGCAGCGGCACCGTGCGTGATCCGGCGAGTGCGCCGGCGGATGGGCTGCTCCGCCACCGTCTGGTGGCAGGCGAACCGATCAGCGCGGGCCTGTGCGAGGCGATCCGCACGGCCGAGGCCATCGTCTGCTCCGTGCCACCGGATGCAGACGGTGACCCGGCCCTGCGCCTGCTCACCGATGCGCTGAGCGACACCCCCGCCCTGCGCTGGGTCGGCTATCTCTCCTCCACCGCGGTTTACGCCGACCGCGATGGCGGTTGGGTCAACGAGACGTCTGCCGCCGATGCAACCGATGCGACCGCCCTGAAGCGCCTGCGCGCGGAACAGCAGTGGCAGGCGTTCGCGCAGGCCCGCGGCATCGCCTCGGCGGTGTTCCGGCTGCCGGGCCTGTATGGGCGCGGGCGCAATGCGTTGGTGCAATTGGCGCAAGGCAAGGCGAAGCAGGTGGTGCGGCCGGGGCTGGTCTTCAACCGGCTGCACGTGGAGGACCTGGCCAGCGGCGTGCTCGCGGCGATGCAGCGGCCTGCAGGCGCTGCGCTCCATCTGCTGAGCGATGACGAACCGGCGCCGCCACAGGACGTGGTGGCCTACGCCGCGGCGCTGAGTGGACTGCCGCTGCCCGTCGTGCAGGCGTGGGACGCACCCGAGGTGGCCGCCTCACTGCGCCGCTTCTACACCAGCAACAAGCGCATCGATGGCCACGCCACGCGCGCGGCACTGCAGTGGCAGCCACGGTTCACCACGTACCGCGAAGGGCTGGACGATGCGTGGGCCCACGGCGACGGACGCCCTGCCCTGCGGTAGGGTCCGACACGCGTACCGACCAACGGTCGGTACCTACCTTCTCAAGCCGCGTCAGGCAGCCGGAAGAACGCGCGCGTCGCGGCAGTGGCGTGGGCAGCCGTGACCTCCACGGCTTCGCCACGATCCCGCGCCAGCTCGTCGACGATATGCGACAGGAACATCGGCTCGTTGCGGCGGTCCTTCGGCAATGGCTTGAGCGTGCGTGGCAGCAGGTAGGGTGCGTCGGTCTCGATCATCAGGCGGTTGGCCGGGATGTGCTTGACCAGTTCGCGCAGGTGCGCGCCGCGGCGTTCATCGCACAACCAGCCGGTGATGCCGATGTACCAGTCCTGGTCCAGGTAATCGAACAGTTCCTGCCGCTCGCCGGTGAAGCAGTGCACCACCGCCGGGCCCAGCTTGCCGTCGAAGTTCTTCATCTGCGCCATGAAATCGGCGTGCGCATCGCGCTGGTGCAGGAACAGCGGCTTGCCGTTCTCGGCGGCGAGCTGCAGCTGACGCTCGAAGGCACGGTGCTGCGCCGGGCGCGGCGAAAAATCGCGGAAGTAGTCCAGCCCGCACTCGCCCACCGCCACCACCTCGGCATGCGCGTGCAGCGCGCGCATCTCCGCGTCGCACTCGTCGGTGTATTCCACCGCATGGTGCGGATGCACGCCGGCGGTCGCGTACAGGAACCCGGGATGCTGGCGGGCCAGCGCCAGCGCCATGGGCGAATGCTCGCGGCTGGCGCCGGTGATCACCATCTGCACCACTCCGGCCTCGCGCGCACGCGCCAGCACGGCGTCGCGGTCGCGATCGAAGGAGTCGTGGGTGAGGTTGGCGCCGATATCGATCAGTTGCATGGGGGCTACAAGGGCGAATGAACCCGCCCATTCTACCGTGCTGCCCCGCGATGCCCCGGCGTGCACGTCTCGCCGCCCTCGCCTGCGCCCCGTATCCTTGCCGCATGACGCCCCCGATGTTCCCGATTTCCACGCTGCTGCCGCAGCTCCTGACCACGCTGGAGCGCGGCCCCCGGCTGGTGCTGGAAGCGCCGCCCGGCGCCGGCAAGACCACCCAGGTGCCGCTGGCCCTGCTGGATGCCCCGTGGCTGGAAGGCCGCAGGATCATCATGCTCGAGCCACGCCGCGTGGCCGCCCGCAGCGCGGCGCAGTTCATGGCGCGACAGCTGGGCGAGAACGTCGGTGAGACCGTCGGCTATCGCATCCGCTTCGAGAACAGGATTTCCGCGCGGACCCGGATTGAAGTGGTGACCGAAGGCATCCTGACCCGGATGCTGCAGGACGATCCGTTGCTGGAGGGCGTGGGCGCACTGCTGTTCGATGAATTCCATGAGCGCCACCTTGCCGGCGATCTGGGCCTGGCGCTGGCGCTGGATGTGCAGTCGCAGCTGCGCGAGGACCTGCGCATCGTGGTGATGTCGGCCACTTTGGATGGCGAGCGGCTGGCGCAGTTCCTCGATGCGCCCCGGTTGAGCAGCGAAGGCCGCAGCTTCCCGGTGACGATCGCGCATTTCCCCGCACGCCGCGACGAAGCGCTGGAACCGCAGGCGCGCCGTGCGGTGGAGCAGGCGTTGGCCGAGCATCCCGGCGATGTGCTGGTGTTCCTGCCCGGCCAGCGCGAGATCGCGCGCGTGCAGACCGCGCTGCAGTCCGTGCTCGATCCCGCCGTGCAGGTATTGCCGCTGCACGGCGAACTGCCGGTGGACCAGCAATCGCAGGTGCTGCAGCCCGATCTCGGCGGTCGCCGCCGCGTGGTGCTGGCCACCAACGTGGCCGAGTCGTCGGTCACCCTGCCCGGCGTGCGCGTGGTGATCGACGCGGGGCTGGCCCGCGAGCCGCGCTATGACCCCAACAGCGGCTTCGCGCGCCTGGATGTGGTCCACATCGCGCAGGCCTCGGCCGATCAGCGTGCCGGCCGCGCCGGCCGTGTCGCCGAGGGCTGGGCCTGGCGGCTGTGGCCGCAGTCGCAGCGCCTGGAGGCACAGCGTCGGCCCGAGATCGCGCAGGTGGAACTGGCCTCGCTGGCGCTGGAACTGGCCGCCTGGGGCAGTGACGACCTGCGCTTCGTGGATACACCGCCGGCCGGTGCATTGGCCGCCGCCCGTGAACTGCTGCAGCGCCTGGGCGCGCTCAGCGACAGCGGCACGCTGACCCCGCTGGGCCGGCGCATGCTGACCCTCGGCACGCATCCGCGGCTGGCCGCGATGCTGATGGCGGCCGGCACAGGTGCCGAACAGGCCCTGGCCTGCGATCTGGCCGCGCTGGTGGAAGCGCGCGATCCGCTGCGCCAGGGCGGTGATGCGCTCGCCGCGCGGTGGCGTGCGCTGGCCGCGTTCCGTCAGGGGCGCGTGCCGCACGATGCCAACCGCGGTGGCCTGGCCACCATCGATGCGGCCAGCAAGCAATGGCGGCGACGCCTGCGCTGTGATGCCGCGCCGCCTGCGTCGGTCGAGGCGCATCAGCTCGGCGACCTGCTCGCGCATGCCTTCCCTGACCGGATCGCCGCCCGCCATCCGACCGATCCGCTGCGCTATCTGCTGGCCAACGGCCGCAGCGCGCGTCTGTTCGATCCCAGCGATCTGCGCGGCGAGCCGTGGCTGGTGGCCGTGGAGCTGCGCTACGAAGCACGCGACGCGTTGCTGCTGCGCGCCGCGCCGGTGGACGAGAACCGCCTGCGCCGTGATTTCCCCGAACGCTTCACACAGCAAGACGTGGTGCGCTGGGACGGTGAAAAGCGTGCATTGGTCGCGCGACGCGAAACCCGCTTCGACCGCATCGTGCTCGACAGCCGCTCGGCCGGCCGCGTGGATCCGGCGCACGCCGCCAAGGCACTGACCGATGCGGTTGCCGAACTCGGGGTGGATGCACTGCCGTGGACGGAGGGCCTGCGCCAGTGGCAGGCACGTGCACTGGCGGTGCGCGCGTGGATGCCGGAGCTTGACCTGCCGGATGTCTCCGATGCAGCGCTGATGGCGACGCTGCCGGCGTGGCTGACGCCGGCGTTCAACGGCAAGACACGCCTGGACGCGCTCGACGAATCCAGCTTGGGTGACGCGCTGAAATCCCCCCTGCCGTGGGCGCAACGCCAGCTGATCGATCGCCACGCCCCGGTCCGCATCACCGTGCCCTCCGGCATGGAACGTCCGATCCACTACGCGCTCGATGCCGATGGCGTCACGCCGCAGGCGCCGGTGCTGGCCGTCAAACTGCAGGAACTGTTCGGCCTGAGCGACACCCCGCGCATCGCCGATGGCCGCATCCCGCTGACGCTGCATCTGCTCTCCCCTGGCGGCCGCCCGCTGCAGGTCACCCAGGACCTGCGCAACTTCTGGGCGAACACCTACGCGGAAGTAAAGAAGGAAATGAAGGGCCGCTATCCCAAGCATCCATGGCCGGACGATCCGTGGACGGCCACGGCCACGCACCGGGCAAAGCCGCGCGGGACGTGAGCGCGCCCCGGCCGCGATGACGTATCCCCCCATTCATGGCTGTCACCTGACCGGCACCGTCGGTTCCGCTGACTGCACCGCGCCCAGCCGCTACAGTCATGACCTGGCCGTCGCTGGCGGATAACACCGCGTACACGGCCATCGCGCGACACTGGATCAGAACCGAGGCAAAGGACCCCCCATGAGCAGATTGACCGTGATTACCGACCGCGCCCTCGAGCGCGCCCTGGACATCGCCAGCACCGCTGGTGACGGCCTCAAGCATGCCGGCAGCAACCTGCGCCACTTCGGCCCGCAGGCCACCGACTGGATCAAGACCGGCGCCGCCCTCGGCGCGGTCAAGACCGGCAGCAAGGTTGCCGCCAAGGTGGTGCGCCGCAATCCGGCCGTGACCATCGCTGCCGCCGCTGTCGGCGTCGGCCTGCTGGGCTACGCGCTGTACCGCAAGCAGCAGAAGAAGAAGCTCGCCAACGGTGGCGTGGTGAACGGCCAGGCGCAGCGTATCAGCGCCCGCAACCGCCGCAACGACACCGTGGTGGATGAAACCAGCGATATCGGCAGCGACGCCTGATCCGCTGACGCATCACCGCATGCGTATCGAAACCGCCGGCTCCAACCGGCGGTTTTTTACTGTCCGATCTCCCGCCATTGGCCGGGCTGCAGATCGCCGAGCACATGCGCGCCCATGCAGACACGCACCAGCCGCAGCGTCGGCAAGCCGACCGCCGCGGTCATCCGCCGCACCTGCCGGTTGCGGCCTTCGCGCAGCGTGATCGCCAGCCACGCGTCGGGCACGGTCTTGCGGAAGCGCACCGGCGGCGAGCGCGGCCACAGCTCAGGCGACGGTTCCAACCGTTCGACACCGGCCGGCAACGTCGGCCCATCGTTGAGCAGCACGCCACGGCGCAGCGCCTGGACCTGTTCATCGGTCACCGTGCCTTCCACCTGCACCCAATAGGTCTTGTCGGCCTTGTGCCGCGGATCGGTCAACTGATGTGCCAGGGTGCCATCGTCGGTAAGCAGCAGCAGGCCTTCGCTGTCGTAATCCAACCGCCCGGCGGCGTACACCGCCGGCGGCAGGCCGAAGCCGGCCAGCGTCGCGCGCGGCGGCTGGCTGCGGTCGGTGAACTGGCACAGCACGTTGAACGGTTTGTTGAAGGCGATCAGCATCGGGGCAACAGCGGCGGTGGGATGGCCCATTGTCCCATCCCCGTGCCGCCGCCGCGATCCGCGCGGCGTTGGCCGTTGAACGTCGCGCGGTGTCTTACTTGCCCGGCTTCACGAAGCGCAGCGTCATGCGGTCGCTTTCGCCGATCGCCTGGTACTTGGCCTCGTCGGCTGCGTCATGCTGGTTGGTCGGCGGCAGCGTCCACACGCCGTTCGGGTAATCCTTGGTATCGCGCGGGTTGGTGTTGATCTCGCTGCTGCCGGCCAGTTCGAAGCCGGCGGCCTTGGCCATCGCGATCACCTGCTGCTGGCCCACGTAACCGGTCTTGTCGTCGGCCGGCACATCGGCCTTGGCACGATGCTCCACCACGCCGAGCACGCCGCCCGGCTTGAGCACCGAGAAGAAGCCCTTGAACATGCCTTCGGCCTGGCCGCTGCTGCGCCAGTTGTGCACGTTGCGGAAGGTCAGCACCACATCGGCCGAGTTGGCCGGGCCGAACACCGGCGCCTTCGGGTCATAGGCGACCACACGGCTCTTGCCGAACACGGCGGCGTCGCCGGCGAATTTCTTTTCCAGACCGTCGCGGCTGCGCTGCTGGTAGTCGCGGCCACGCCCTTCCGGCACGGCCATCGGGTCGACCACGGCAGCCACGTACTGGCCCTTGTCGTGCAGCAGCGGTGCGAGGATTTCCGAGTACCAGCCGTTGCCCGGGGTGATCTCGATGACGGTCTGGCCCGGCGCGACACCGAAGAACGACAACGTCTGCGCCGGATGGCGGTACGCATCGCGCTTGACGTTGGCCGGATCGCGGCGGCTGTCCTGCACGGCCTTCTGCACGGCCGGGGTGATCGCGACCTGCGCGTTCGGTCCGGCGGGCTTGATCGCCATCGCGGGCGCGGCAAGCATCAGGGTGGAGACGGTGAACAGGCAGGCACAGGTCAACGAACGGGCTTTCATCGGCGGGGCTTCCGGTAGCGGGATGCGGCGAGCCTAGCAGCCAAGCGTGCACAGGTGTTCACAAAACGTTAGTGCGGCGCAGCATTCCGGAACACTGTTTTGTGCCTGCTGCCGCAACGCTGTCACCACCCCGGCCGTATGCTGTGGAAACGATTCCCAGGGAGAACATCACCCATGACTGCTACGCGCGAACTCGGTCGTTCCGGCCTCCATGTTGCCCCCATCGCCTTCGGCGGCAACGTCTTCGGCTGGAGTGCGGACGAGAAGACCTCCTTTGCCCTGCTCGATGCCTTCGTCGATGCCGGCTTCAACCTGGTCGATACCGCCGACGTCTATTCCGCCTGGGTGCCCGGCAACCAGGGCGGCGAATCGGAAACCATCCTGGGCCGCTGGTTCAAACACAGCGGCAAGCGCGACAAGGTGGTGCTGGCGACCAAGGTGGCCAAGTGGTCTGAACACCCCGGCCTGTCCGCCGACACCATCTCCGCTGCGGTGGAGGGCTCGCTGCGCCGCCTGCAGACCGACGTGATCGATCTGTACCAGGCGCACGAAGACGATGAATCCACGCCGCTGGAGTCCACGCTGGCCGCCTTCGGTCGCCTGATCGAACAGGGCAAGGTGCGCGCGATCGGTGCCTCCAACTACAGCGCCGAGCGCCTGCGCGATGCCTTGAAGGTCTCGGCCGACTACAAGCTGCCCCGCTATGAAACGCTGCAGCCGGAGTACAACCTGTACGACCGTGCCGGCTACGAAGCCGGGCTGGAAGCGGTGGTGCGCGAGGCGCAGCTGGGCGTGATCAGCTACTACTCGTTGGCCAGTGGCTTCCTCAGCGGCAAATACCGCAGTGCGGCCGATGCGGGCAAGAGCAGCGCGCGCGGCCAGAGCGTAGTGGACAAGTACGTCAATCCGCGCGGCCTGCGCATCCTTGCCGCGTTGGATGATGTCGCCAGCACGCATGGCGTGAGCCCGTCGCAGATCGCGATCGCGTGGTTGATCGCGCGCCCGGGCATCACCGCGCCGATCGTCAGCGCCACCAGTGTCGAGCAGTTGAAGGATGTGCTGGCGGCCGCGAACGTCGCGCTGTCGGCGCAGGACGTGCAGCAGCTGGATGCGGCCAGCGCCGAACAGGCCTGAGCCCACCGGCAGGGGTGACGCACAGCCGCCGCAGGGCGGCTGTGTGCGTCTGGGGCGGGCGTTCGGTTTCCGGCCCGCCCAAGCTTGCTCGCCTTATCGGCTGGCCCGGCTGTCTTCGGCGACCAGCGCGTGGTGAAGGCTGACGCCGGCGCGCACACCTTCAGCACTGGCCAGGCTGATGTTGCCGACCAGCGTTGCATCGCCCGCGGCATAGATGCCCGGCACGCTGGTCTGCTTGCCTGCATCGACCTGGACCAGCACGCCGATCGGGCTGTCCTCCAGCACGCAGCCCAGTTGCTCCACCAGCGGTGTGGCCATGTGCTGGCGCGCGGTGACGAACAGCGCGCGCAGCTCAACCCGGCGGCCATCGGCGAGCACAGCGGCGCTCAGCGCCGGTGCCTCGCCGTCGAGATCAACCACGGCCTCGTGCTCGATGCTGACCCCGCGATGCTGCAGGGCAGCCAGGTCCTCGGGGGCCAGTGCCATGCCGTGCGCGAACAGGGTGACCTCACCCCAGTCGGCAAGCAACGCGGCCATCGTGGCGGATTTCTCATGCCCGCCCAGCAGGCCGATCGCGCCGCCGCCGATCTCATAGCCATGGCAGTACGGGCAATGCACCACGCTGTGGCCCCAGCGCTCGGCCAGGCCGGGCAGTCCGGGCAGTTCATCGGCGATGCCGGTCGCCAGCAGCAGCTTGCGGGTGGCCCAGGTGTCCCCGTTCGCGGTGCCGACCACGAAGCCATCCACGGTCGGCTGGGCCGTGCTGACCGTGTCGTTGATCCAGCGCACCGTCGGGTAGTCCAGCAGCTGCGCCTTGGCGTTGCGCAGCAGCTCGGCGCCGGCGATGCCGTCCTGGCCGAGGACGCCCTGGGAATGCGCGGCGAACCGGTTGCGCGGCAGGCCGCTGTCGATCACCAGGATCTCGCGGCGCGCACGGGCCAGGATCAGGGCAGCGGACAGGCCGGCGAAACTGCCACCGACGACAATCGCATCAAACGTCATGGGGAACTCCTGCAGCGTGGTGGGCCAGGTGGCGGGCGAATGCCTCGCCCAGCGTGGCCAGGGTGGTGTCGCGCAGGCGGGCCTCGAGCAGGGCCTGGGCCTGGCGGTAACTGTCGTCGAGGGCCTCGCTGACCACGCGCTGCACCGGGCAGCCGCGTCCGGTCTCGCGTGCGCCGGTGTGCAGCAGGGCGGGCGCGCCGATCGCCAGATACACATCGTGCAGGGTGATCTGCGCCGGCGCCCGGGCGAGTTGGGCGCCGCCCCCGTGGCCACGCACGGTGGTCACCAGGCCGCCTTTGTTCAGGGCCGACAGCAGACGCCGGATCACCACGGGATGGGTCGGCAGGCAGGTGGCGAGCTGCTCGGAGGTACGCGGACCGTCCTGGCCGACCAGATGGGCCATCACGTGCAGCGCATCGGAGAATTGGTTGCTGGATTTCATGTAACTACATTAGTTACATATTGATTGCGTGTCCAGTCCTGTTTCGTTCCATGCGCGGTCAAATTTCATCTACACGCGGCCCTCACATCATTGAATGGAACGGTAAGCGTGATTTGCGTCGCACTTCAGGGTGTCCGCCGCAGACCGATACCGCATCGCCCTTCCTTACTTTTGATCTCTCATGACGTCCTCCGCACCGGCGCGTCCACGCGCCCTGAGTCTTCAATTCAAACTGCTGGGCGCGCTGTCGCTCGGCCTGGTCATCATCGTGCTGGCGGCCTTGGCCGGGCTGGGCTCGGCCTGGCGGCACCTGTCGGCCGAGGTGCCCGTCGAGGTCGCCCGCAAGGCGCAGGCCGAGCTGCTGCAGCGCGAGTTCCGGCTGCAGGTGCAGGAGTGGAAAAACGTGCTGATCCGCGGCGCCGATGACGCCCAGCGCGAACGCCACCTGGCCGCGTTCAATGCGGAAGGACGCCGCATTGAAGCCCTGGCCGGCACGCTGGCGACCAGCCGCGACGAACAGACACGCACGCTGGCCAACCGGTTCCTGGCCGAGCACCGCGCATTGGAGGCCCGCTACCGCGGCGCGCTGGAGGCGTTCGCGGCCAGTGGCTATGACACCCGGGCCGGCGACGCGCTGGTGCTCGGGGCCGACCGTGCCGTGGGCACCACCTTGGATGCATTGGCTGCGCGGGCCAGCGAGCGCGCGGCGTACGAGACCAACGCCACCTCCGAGCGCGCACGCGAAGCGTTGGTCGCCTCGGCGATCGTCACGGCGCTGGCGGCGGTGCTGCTGCTGGTCGCGCTTACCGTGTGGCTGCGGCGCGCGGTGATCGCCCCGGTGGTCGCGGTGGAAGCGGCGGCACGCGCGGTGGCACGCGGTGATCTGGAGCATGGCGTGGTGGTGCGCAGCCACGACGAGATCGGTCGCCTCGGCACCGCGATGCGCGCGGTGACCCAGACCCTGAAGGAAGTGCTGGCCGCGCAGGCGACCATGGCACAGCGCCACGACGCCGGTGAGATCAGCTACCGCATGGACGCCACGGCATTCCCCGGCGGCTATGGGCAGATGGTGCGCGACACCAACACCCTGGTCGCCAACCACATCCAGGTGAAGCTGCGGGCGATCGAGATCATGGGCCATTACGCGGTCGGCGATCTGTCGGTGGACATGGAGCGCCTGCCCGGCGAGAAGGCGGTGATCACCCAGGCGCTGGATACGGCCAAGGCCAACCTCGGTGCGATCAATGCCGAGATCAAGCGGCTGGCCGAAGCAGCCGCCGTGGGCGATTTCAGCCAGCGCGGCGATGAAGCGCGTTATCAGCATGACTTCGGTGAGATGGTCGGCGGCCTCAACCGCCTGATGCAGACCACCGAGCAGGACCTGGGCGAGGTCTCGCGCGTGCTGCAGGCGATCGCCGGCGGTGATCTCAGCGCGCGCATGCACGGCGACTTCCATGGCGTGTTCGCGCGCATGCGCGATGACATGGCGCGCACCACCGGTCAGCTGACCACCATCGTCGGCGACATCAAGCAGGCCGCGCAGTCGATCCAGACCGCTGCCGGCGAGATCGCCGCGGGCAACAGCGATCTGTCGCGCCGTACCGAACAGCAGGCGGCCAATCTGGAAGAAACCGCCGCCTCGATGGAGGAACTGACCTCCACCGTGCGCCAGAATGCCGAGCATGCGCGCCAGGCCAACCAGCTCTCGATCAGCGCCGCCTCGGTCGCCTCGCAGGGCGGCGAAGTGGTCGGCCAGGTAGTCACCACGATGGGGGCGATCCAGGCCTCGTCGCGTCAGATCGCGGAGATCATCAGCGTCATCGACGGCATCGCGTTCCAGACCAACATTCTTGCGCTGAATGCCGCGGTGGAAGCGGCGCGTGCCGGCGAACAGGGCCGTGGGTTTGCCGTGGTCGCCAGCGAAGTGCGCACGCTGGCGCAGCGCTCGGCCGGTGCGGCCAAGGAGATCAAGGCGCTGATCGATCAGTCCGTCACCGATGTCGACAGCGGTGCAGCGCTGGTGCGCCAGGCCGGCCAGACCATGGGCGAGATCGTCGGCAGCGTGCAGCGCGTCACCGACATCATGGCCGACATCGCTGCCGCGTCGCAGGAACAGTCGGCCGGGATCGAGCAGGTCAACCAGACCGTGGTGCAGATGGATGAGACCACGCAGCAGAACGCGGCCTTGGTGGAGGAAGCCTCGGCGGCGGCACGCAGCATGGAAGCGCAGGCCGTGGCCTTGAATGCCGCGGTGGATGTGTTCGTGCTGGACGCCGGGCACAGTGCGATGCGCGGATGGGCTCGCGCTGCGTGATCCACGCATGGTGCCGGCCGCTGGCCGGCACTACCGGACGTAGGGCGTGCCGACCATGGCCTCGGCCAGGTGATCGAGGAACGAGCTGATCCGCGCCGAGACCGCCGTGTTGCGGTAGTACACGGCGTGGATCGGCTGGCGGACCTCCACGGTGATATCCGGCAGCACCTGCACCAGCGCGCCGGCTTCGCGGTCGCGGTGGGTCATGAAGTCGGACAGGCTGACGATGCCGACTCCTTCCAGCGCGAGCCGGCGCAGGGTTTCACCGCTGGAGACCGCCACCGCCGGACGGACGTGCAGCAGCGCGTCGGTGGCGCCGGGCAGCGGCCAGTGATTGAGCGAATCGGGCTCGTTGAAGCCCAGCAGGGTGTGCTCGGCCAGCGCCGCCACATCACGCGGGGTGCCGTGCTGCGCCAGATACGCCGGGCTGGCCATCACGCGCAGGCGGCTGTGGGCCAGCGGCCGCGCGTGCAGGGTGGAATCGGCCAACGGCCCGATCCGGATCGCCACATCGGTGCGCCGCTCCAGCAGATCGATGTAGCGCTCGCTGCTGTTGAGTTCCAGCGCCACCTCGGGATAGCGCGCGCGGTAGCTTGCCACCAGCGGGGCGATCACGTGCAGGACGAACGGCATCGCCGCGTCCACGCGCAGGCGTCCGGCCGGGCGCTCGCGGCGTGCGGCGATCTGCTCTTCGGCCGCCTCCACCGAGGCGACGATCGCGCGGGCCTGGGCCAGGAAGGCATCGCCCTCTTCGGTCAGCTGCAGGCGGCGGGTGGTGCGCGTCAGCAGCGTGGTGCCGAGTTTTTCTTCCAGCCGGCCCAGCGCGCGGCTGACGCCGGAGGTGGTCTGGCCCAGCTGTTCGGCGGCGGCGGTGATCGAGCCGCTGTCGATCACGGCGATGAAGGCCTGCATCTCATCGAGGGTGGTTTTCATGGCGGCGGCACGGCGGAGGGGCCCCATTATTGACCATGGGGCAACAGTGATTGGCGTGAAGACCGCTTTTTCCGCAAGAGTGCGGCGCGCAGACTGCGCAGCCTTACTCCCCACCGGTATCCGTCCATGTCCCGTGGTATCCCCTTGGCCTTGTTGGCGCTGACGCTGGGTGCGTACGCCATCGGCACGACTGAATTCGTCATCGTCGGCCTCATCCCGACCATCGCCGCCGACCTCGGCGTCACCCTGCCCTCGGCCGGCCTGCTGGTATCGCTGTACGCGCTGGGCGTGGCGGTCGGTGCGCCGGTGCTCACCGCGCTGACCGGCCGGGTGCCGCGCAAGACCCTGCTGGTGGCGCTGATGCTGCTGTTCACCCTCGGCAACGTGATCGCCTGGATGGCACCGGGCTACGGCTCGCTGATCGTGGCGCGCGTCCTGACCGGCCTGGCGCACGGCGTGTTCTTCTCGATCGGCTCGATCATCGCCACCTCGGTGGTGCCCAAGGAGAAGGCGGCCAGCGCGATCGCGATCATGTTCACCGGCCTGACCGTGGCCCTGGTCACGGGCGTGCCGCTGGGCACCTTCATCGGCCAGCATCTGGGCTGGCGCGCCACCTTCCTTGCGGTCGCCGCGCTCGGCGTGATCGCGCTGATCGGCAGCCTGCTGTTCGTGCCGCGCAACCTGCAGCGCAGCGAGCCGGCCACCTTCGGCCAGCAGCTCTCCGTGCTGGCGCAGCCGCGCCTGCTGCTGGTGTATGCGATCACCGCGCTCGGTTACGGCGGCACCTTCCTGTCCTTCACCTACCTGGCCTCGATCCTGCAGGACGTCACCGGTTTCTCGGCCAATGCGGTCAGTGGCGTGCTGCTGGTCTATGGCGTGTCGGTGGCGATCGGCAATCTGTGGGGCGGCCGCCTGGCCGACCGCCGCGGCCCGATCCCGGCACTGAAGCTGATCTTCGCGCTGCTGGCCGCCGTGCTGTTCGTGCTCACCTTCACCGCCTACAACACCTGGCTGGTGCTGCTGACCGTGCTGGCGCTGGGTGCGGTGGCGTTCGGCAACGTGCCGGGCCTGCAGGTGTACGTGGTCAAGCAGGCACAGCGTTTCGCCCCGCAGGCCGCCGATGTGGCCTCGGGCCTGAACATCGCCGCGTTCAATGTCGGCATCGCCCTCGGTGCTTCGCTGGGTGGCCTGGTGGTCGATCACTTCGGCCTGATGCACACCCCGTGGCTGGGCGCGCTGGTGGTGATGGGCGCCTTCGGCCTGACCGCATTGAGCGGCCGCCTGGATCGCCGCGATGGGGTGGCCGACCGCGCCGAAGGCATCGCCGTGAGTGCGCATTGAGGGATTCCGGTCGCGGACCCGTGACAGCAGCCGACCAACGGTCGGCTCTACCTGACAGCCGAGCAACGATTCGTTTCACGTCACCACAGCCGACCCACGGTCGGCTCTACGTCACTTTACGGTGCACGGCGTAGCCTGCACCTCACCCCACCAAGGAGTTTCCATGAGCATTCCCGCCTTTGGCCTCGGCACCTTCCGCCTGAAGGGCCAGACCGTGATCGACTCGGTGCGCAACGCACTGGACGTCGGCTACCGCGCCATCGATACCGCCCAGATCTACGAGAACGAAGCCGAGGTCGGCCAGGCCATCGCCGAGTCCGGCGTGGCGCGCGATGAGCTGTTCCTGACCACCAAGATCTGGATCGCCAACTTCCACCACGACGCGCTGCTGGAGAGCCTGCGCGAGAGCCTGCGCAAGCTGCGCACCGACCATGTCGAGCTGACCCTGATCCATTGGCCCTCGCCGAAGGATGCCGTGCCGATGGCCGAGTATCTCGGTGCCCTGGCCGAGGCCAAGTCGCAGGGCCTGACCCGGCAGATCGGCATCTCCAACTTCACCATCGCCCAGACCCGCCAGGCGATCGAGATCCTGGGCGCCGACGCGATCGCCACCAACCAGATCGAAGTCCACCCGTACCTGCAGAACCGCGCGTTGATCGCGTTCCTGAAGGACCAGGGCATCCATGTCACCGCGTACATGAGCCTGGCCTACGGCGAAGTGCTCAAGGACCCGGTGATCCAGGCCATCGCCGAGCGCCACCAGGCCACCCCGGCCCAGGTCGCCCTGGCGTGGGCATTGCAGCAGGGCTTTGCGGTGATTCCGTCCTCGACCAAGCGCGAGAACCTGGCCGGCAACCTGCTGGCGGCCGAGCTGCGCTTGAGCGATGAGGACATGGCGCAGATCGCCACGCTGGATCGCGGGCATCGCCTGGCCAATCCGGAGGGGATCGCCCCGGCCTGGGATTGATCGGCAGGGCCCGATGGTTGGTCGGGCGTGGGGTGCGTGCCGACCAACGGTCGGCACCTACCGGAGCAACCAGTCCCGCATCGCCGCGCTGACCTCGTCGGGCTTTTCCATCGGGGCCAGATGCCCACAGTCGGGCAGCACCACCAGGCGCGAGTGCGGCACCAGCGCATGCATCTCCTCGCTGATCGCCAGCGGGGTGATGCGGTCGTTCGCACCGCACACGATCAACAGCGGATCGCGATACCCGGCCAGCACGTCGTGGCCATCCACGCGGTCCAACGCACTCTGCCGCAGGAACACCTCCGCACCCAGCCGTGCGGTCATGTCGCGCACGCGCTGGACCAGCACATAATCGTCCAGCCGCGAGGCGTCGATGTAGCTGCGCATCAACGTATCGCCAAAGCCGTGGAATTTTCCGGGCAGGCGCACACTGGCGCGCTGGGTCTGGCGTTGCCTGGCACGCTCGGGCGAGTCGGCATGGATCGAGGTATCGATCAGGGCCAGCCGCAGCACCCGTTCCGGCGCGGTGCGCAGGATCGCCTGCGCCACGAAGCCGCCCAGCGAGAAACCAGCCAGGGCGAAACGCGCCGGTGCCTGGGCCAGCACATCATCGACCACCGCCTGCATCGTCTCGCCGCGGGTCTGGTCGCCGACGATGCACTCGGCGATATCGGACAGGTCGGCGATCTGCGCACGCCAGAGTTCAGCGTCGTTGAGCAGGCCGGGGAGCAGCAGCAGGGGGATACGATCGGTCATGCCGTATTGTCGCCCCGCCCGCGTGCCCACGCCGTACCGCGATCGGCTCAGTGCGTTGCAGGATCGGGTGCCTGCGGCACCTGCACGTCCTGCACGGGCAGGGTCACCACCATCACCGTCGAATCGTCCGGGTCGAGCTTGGTCTTGAAGCCCAGGCTCTGGCACATCGCGAGCATGGTGCTGTTTTCGCGCAGCACCTGGCCTTCGATGATGTTCAGCCCGAGCCACTGCGCGTACTCGATCATGATCGCCATCAGCCGCCAGCCGATACCATGGCCCTTGAGGTCGGAGCGGATCAGGATGCCGTACTCGCCACGGTCGTAGTCCGCATCGGCGTGCAGGCGCACCGCGCCGAGCATGTCGCCGCTGCGCGGGTCGATCGCCACCAGCGCGATGGAGCGCGCGTAGTCGAGCTGGGTCAGGCGCGCGATGAATTCGTGGCTGAAATGCTTCACCGACTGGAAGAAACGCAGGCGCAGGTCGTCATCGGTGACGCGGGCAAAGAAAGCGCGGAACAGCGCGTCGTCCTCGGGGCGGACCGGACGCACGAAGGCGGGGGCGCCATCGGACAGGGTAATGGTGCGTTCCCACTCCTTCGGATACGGGAACACCGCGAAACGCGGGTGGCCACGGCCCTTGTGCAGCTTGCGCGAGGGTTCGATCGCCACGCGCGCGTCCAGTGCGATCACACCATCACGGTCGGCCAGCAGTGGATTGATGTCGAGGGTGCGGATCTCGGGAATGTCGGCGGCGAGCTGGGCGAGCTTGACCAGGATCAGCGCGACCGCGCGTTCGTCGGCGGCCGGAACATCGCGGTAGGCCTTGAGGATGCGCGAGACGCGTGTGCGTCCGATCAGTTCGTGTGACAGCCGCAGGTCCAGCGGTGGCAGGGCGATGGCTTTGTCATCGATCACTTCCACCGCCGTGCCGCCGCGGCCGAACACGATCACCGGGCCGAAGGTCGGGTCATCGGCGATGCCGGCAATCAACTCGCGCGCCTTGGGCCGCACGATGGTCGGCTGCACCAGCACGCCATCGATGCGCGCATCGGGCCGCTTCTCGTGCGCACGCGCGATGATCGAGGTGGCCGCCGCATGCACCGACTGCAGGGTGCTGAGGTTCAAGCGCACGCCGTCCACATCGGACTTGTGCGGAATGTCGGCCGAGAACACCTTGATCGCGACCGTGGCGCCCTGCTCCAGCAACGGCTGGGCCAGGTCCATCGCCTCGTGGGCATCGCGTGCCTGCATCACCGGCGCGGACGGAATGCCGTAGGCATTGAGCAGCTGGTGGGTGGCGATCGGGTCCAGCCACTGCTGGCCGGCCGCGAGCGCAGCCTCCACCAGCGCGCGGGCGCCGGCGGTATCGACCACGAAATCCTCGGGCAGGCTGGGCGGGGTTTCCATCAACGCGGCCTGCGCGTCGCGGTAGCGCACCAGATGCTGGAAGCCGCGGACCGCCTCGGCTTCGGTCGGGTAGGTCGGCACGCGCGCGGCATTGAGCGTGGCGGTGGCGCGGTCGTCGTTGCCCAGCCACACCGCGAACACCGGCTTGTCGCGGTGATGGCGCGGGCGCAGGCCGAGCGTGCGGGTCAGCGCCTGCGCGGCATCGGCCGAGGAGGTGAACGCGGTCGGCACGTTGACCACCAGTACCGCGTCGTTCTCGGTATCGGACATCAGCGCTTCGATCGCGGCGGCATAGCGGTCGCCGTCGGCATCGACCACGATGTCGACCGGATTGCTGCGCGACCAGCCCTGCGGCAGCACCGCATCGAGCTGGGCGACGGTGGCCGGCGACAGCTCGGCCAGACTGCCACGCAGGGCCAGCAGCTGATCCACCGCCAGCCGCCCGACCCCGCCACCGTTGCTCAGGATCGCCAGCCGGCGCCCGGGGAAGGTGCCCAGCCGGCCCAGCGTTTCGGCGGCGGTGAACAGCTCGTCCAGCGCGCTGACGCGCAGCAGGCCCGCGCGGTTGAACGCCGCCCCATACACCGCATCGGCACTGGCCAGCGCCTGCACGTGCGTGTCCGCATCCGGGTTGATGCGGATGTGGCGGCCGGATTTGACCACCACCACCGGCTTGGCGCGCGCCGCGGCACGCGCGGCCGACATGAACTTGCGCGCATCGCGGATGTGCTCGACGTAAAGCAGGATCGCGCGGGTGCGGTAATCGGTGGCGAAGTAATCGAGCAGATCGCCGAAGTCCACATCCAGGGTGTCGCCCAGCGAGACCACGGCGGAGAACCCGACCGAGCGTGCCACGCCCCACTCCACCAGGGCCGCGGCGATCGCGCTGGATTCGGAGATCAGCGCCAGATCGCCGGCCTGCGGGAAGTGCGCGGCGATACTGGCGTTCAAGCGCGCATGCGGGGCGATCACGCCCAGGCAGTGCGGGCCGAGAATGCGCAGGCCCTTGGGCCGTGCGGCCGCCTCCACCTGCGCGGCCAGCGAGCCCGGGCCCTCGCCCAGGTTGGCGGTGAGGATGATCGCCGCGCTGACCCCGCGCTCGGCGGCCGTGGCCACCACCTGCGGCACGATGCTGGCCGGGGCGGTGATCACCACCAGTTCCGGCACCCAGTCCAGGTCCTTGAGCCGCTTCACGGTGCGGATGCCGTCGATCTCGCTGTAACGCGGGTTGATCCAGGCCACCTTGCCGGGGAAACCGGTGCCGCGCAGGTTGCGCATCACCGCCCGGCCGGCGGAGCGTTCACGCGGGCTGCCGCCGATCACGGCGACCGACTGCGGGCGGAAGACGGCTTGCAGGTGGTAGGTACTCATGCGACCAGACAGTAACAGGGACGGGGGTGATTAATAATCACCCCCGTCCCTGTTATTAACGACCTCCGTCCCTGTTAAAGGAGGGTGCCGCGCAGGATCATCGCGGCGATGCTGAAGTAGATGACCAGGCCGGTGACGTCCACCAGCGTGGCCACGAACGGGGCCGAGGCGCTGGCCGGGTCGAAGCCCAGCCGCTTGAGGATGAAGGGCAGCATCGAGCCGGACAGCGAGCCGAACGTGACAATGCCGACCAGGGCCGCGCCGATGGTCAGTGCCAGCAGCTGCCAGTGCTCGCCGTAGTCGTGCAGGCCCAGCAGCTGCCAGGACACGATGCGGATGATCGCCAGCACGCCCAGGATGGCGCCCAGGGTGATGCCGGTCGGCACCTCGCGCAGCGCCACCTTCCACCAGTCGCGCAGGCGCAGTTCGCGCAGGGCCAGGCTGCGGATCAGCAGCGAAGTCGCCTGCGAGCCGGAGTTGCCGCCCGAGCTCATGATCAGCGGGATGAACAGCGTCAGCACCACCGCACGTGCCAGCTCGTCTTCGTAGTGCTGCATCGCGCTGGCGGTCAGCATCTCCCCGAGGAACAGCACGCTCAGCCAGCCGGCGCGCTTGCGCAGCATCTCGAAGAAGCCGATCTGCATGTACGGCTTTTCCAGCGCTTCCATGCCGCCGAACTTGTGCACGTCCTCGGTGGATTCTTCGATCAGCGCATCGAGGATGTCATCCACGGTGACGATGCCGAGCACATGGCGCTGCGCGTCCACCACCGGGATCGCGAGCAGGTCGTGGCGGCGGATCAGCTGCGCCACTTCTTCCTGGTCGAGCTGCACATCCACCGTCACCGGCGGGTTGACCTGGGCGACGTCGAGGATGGGCTCCTCGGGCAGCCCGGTGATCAGCCGGCGCATGGTGACGACCTGCACCAGCGCACGCGTGTGCGGGTCCAGAACGTAGATCGCGTAGACCGTCTCGCGGGTGCGCTCGACCTCGCGGATGTGCTGCAGGGTGCGGCCCACCGTCCAGTCCGAGGGCACGCTGACGAACTCGGTGGTCATCAGCGCGCCGGCGGTGTGGGCCGGGTAACTCAGCAGCTGCTGGATCGCCTTGCGGGCCTCGGGGCTGAGCAGCGGAATCAGGCGCGCGCGCTCGTCCTCATCCAGCTCGTGGACGATATCAGTCGCACGGTCATCGGCCATCAGCCCGAGCAGGGCCGCAGCGCGGGCCACCGGCATGGCCGCCACCAGGTCGCCACCGCGGTTGAGCTCGGGCTGCTCGAGCATCTTCACCGCGCGCGGCAACGGCAACGCGGCCAGCGTGTCGGCGGCGCGCGACAGGCTCAGCGTGTTGAGGAATTCCACCGCATCGGCGGTGTTGAAATTATCGAGGGGTGCGCTCAAGGAGGCGGCATCGGCCACCGGGCGCAGCAGGTCTTTCTGGTTCATCGTATTCGCCTGTGGGTATCGCATTGCGCGACGCCAACGCTGGCGAACCGACCCGTGTCAGGCGGTAGCCATCGCTGGCGTCGAGCAAGGTCGACTTCTACTGTCGCTGGACATGGGTTGGGGACTCCGGAAGGGTTTACTGCCGACGGCGGACGCCAGCAGCGGCGGGCAGTCTGGACCCGGGTGTGACGCAGGTCAACCCTTGAGCGGCGCGCCGTTCGGGTAATAGTGGCCTTCGGCCCGCATCGCGGCCGCATAATGGCGCGTGGCTCCGGCCGCAGGCCCCGGCTGCCGGGGAGGCTCTCCACCCGCACGGCACACGATCCCATGAGCAGGTTCCCCCATGCATAGCGGCGCGCTCGAGCTGGCCCTGGTGCTGCTGCTGGCCGCGGTGATCGCCGTGCCGGTGTTCAAGAAGCTCGGCCTTGGCGCGGTGCTCGGCTATCTGGCCGCCGGCGTGGTGCTCGGCCCGGATGGCCTGGGCTTCGTGCAGGATGCCGACCGCATCCTCAGCGCTGCGGAAATCGGCGTGGTGATGCTGCTGTTCGTGATCGGGCTGGAGCTGTCCCCCGCCCGGCTGAAGGTGATGCGCCGCTCGGTGTTCGGTGCCGGCGCGCTGCAGGTCGCGCTGAGTGCCCTGGTGCTCGGCAGTCTGCTGATGCTCGATCACTTCCAATGGAAGAGCGCGTTGATCGTCGGCATTGCGCTGGCGCTGTCCTCCACTGCGGTCGGCCTGCAGTTGTTGTCCGAGCACAAGGCGATCAACAGCGATTACGGCCGGCTGGGCTTTGCCATCCTGCTGTTCCAGGACCTGATCGCGATCCCGCTGCTGGCGGCGATTCCGCTGCTGGGCGGCGCGCGCAACGACACCCTGCAGTGGAATGACGTGGCGATCGCCCTCGGCGCGCTGGCCGTGGTGATCCTGTGCGGGCGGCCGGTGCTGCGCCGGCTGTTCAACATCATCGCGCGGACGCGCAGCCCGGAAGTGTTCACCGCCACCGCACTGCTGGTGGTGCTGGGCACCGCCTGGTTCATGCAGGAAGCGGGGTTGAGCCCGAGCCTGGGCGCCTTCCTGGCCGGTGTGCTGCTGTCCGATTCGGAATTCCGGCACGAGCTGGAATCGCAGATCGAGCCCTTCAAGGGGCTGCTGCTCGGCCTGTTCTTCATCGCGGTCGGCATGGGCATCGACCTGGACCGCATCACCGCCGAGCCGATGACGATCGCCGCCGGCGTGGCCATCCTGCTGGTGGTGAAGTTCGGCCTGCTGTTTGGCATCGGCAAACTGGCCAAGCTGCGGACCCGCCACGCGGTGCTGTTGGGCAGCGTGTTATGGCTGGGCGGCGAGTTCGCCTTCGTGGTGTTCAACGAAGCGCAACGGGTGCACCTGCTCGGCGATGCCAATCATGATCGGCTGGTGGCGATCGTCGGCCTCTCGATGGCGATCACGCCGCTGCTGATGATCGGCCTGATCCGGCTGCTCGGCCGCGATGACGGCCCCAAGGCCGCGCCCACGCCTGCCGACAAGGTCGACATCGGCGATGTGCAGCCGCAGGTGATGATCGCCGGCATGGGCCGCTTCGGCCAGGTGGTGGCGCGCCTGCTGACCGCGCAGAAGATCCCGTTCGTGGCGCTGGAATCGAACCCGGATACCGTTTCGGACCTGCGCCGGTTCGGCAACAAGCTCTATTACGGCGACCCGACCCGGCCGGAAATGCTGCGTGCCGCAGGCGGCGAGCACATCCGCGTGTATGTGGTCACCCTGGATGATCCGGACGCCAACATGCGCGCCACGCGGCTGATCCGGCGCATGTATCCGGACGCGGTGGTGCTGGTGCGCGCGCGCAACCGCCAGCATGCGTGGCGGCTGATGGACATGTCCGCCGAGCCGTTCCGCGAGGTGTTCGGCACCAGCCTGGAGCTGAGCGAACGGATGCTGATCGCGCTGGGGATGTCGGTGGAGACCGCACGCAACCATGTGCAGCGCTTTCGCGAGCATGACGAAAAACTGCTGCGCGATCAGTACCTGGTCTATGACGACGAAGCGGCGGTGATCCAGACCTCGCGCGATGCGCGTGCGGACCTGATGCATCTGTTCGAGGCGGATGCGGAGAGTGATGGGAAGGGGGCGGACGGCGATCCGCCGCGTTGATGAACCTGCGGATGCACCGCTTGGTGCATCGAGGATGCGCGGCCGGCCAGCGGCCGGCACTATCAGCCGCGGCGTCAGCCGTTGTCGCGCAGGAACCGGGCCATCGAGGACACGCCCGGCACCAGCGGTTCGAACTCGCCCGCGACGTCGATGAAGCCGCGCATCACCGCGATCTCGCGCGGGCTGCGGTTGAGCGCATCGCGCACATCCGGGTCGGCGCCGGCACGCAGCAGGCGCTGCACCAGCAGCGGCAGCCCGTGCAGGGCGGCCAGATGCAGCGGACCGAAGCCACGCGGATCGCGCACGTCCAGCGAAACCTCTTCGTCGAGCAGGCGCTCCACCGCCGCGAGCACGATCTGCTCGTCGCAGGCGGTCCCCGGTTCGGCGCGTGCGCCGAGCAGCAGCAGCAATGGCGTGACCGAGCCGGCCGCGGCCTGGTCCGGTTCGGCACCGGCCAGCAGCAGCGTGTCGAGCAGGGCGAGCAGCCGTGAGCGGTCGCGCGCACTGAAGCCATACAGCGCGGCGCAGTGCAGCGGGCCCAGTTGCTGGGCATCGCCGGCGTGTACGTTGGCACCGGCGGTGAGCAGGCGCGAAACGATATCCGGCAGGCCCAGCGCCGAGGCCAGCATCAGTACGGTGACGCCGCCCGGCAGGCGGTATTCCAGTTCGGCCCCGGCATCGAGCAGGGCCGAGACGATATCGATCTGACGCATGCTGACCGCCGCCGACAGCGGCGTCGCACCACTGGCCGCGGCGTGCTGCGGATTCGCGCCGCGGGTGAGCAGCAGATCCACCACGCCCAGGTGACCGCCACCGGCGGCGCGCAGCAGCGCGGTGCAGCCCTGGGCGTCGACCACATCGACCCCGAAGCCGAGATCGATCAGGCGGCGCACGGCATCGGCATCACCGGCCATCGCGGCGGCCGGCAGGTCGCCGTCGCGCAGCGCGCGGCGCGGCAACGGCCAGACGCGCCAGTCCAGCCAGTCGGCGAGATCGCGGCGGCCGATCGACAGCGCCACGCCCAGGGGCGTCTGGCCGTCGGCGGCGCGGGCTTCGGGTGAGGCGCCCTGCTGCACCAGCAGCTTGATCGAGCCTTCGCGCGCGAGCGCGGTGGCCAGATGCAGGGCGGTCATGCCATGGCTGTCGCGTGCTTCGCGATCCACGCCCAGCGTCAGCAGGGCCTGCTGCAGGCGCAGCCAGCCCAGGCGCACGGCCAGCGACAGCGGTGGATCGCCGGCCGGCGACGGCGCGAACGGATCGGCGCCGCGTTCCAACAGTTCCAGCGCGAGCTGTTCCAGCCCGCGCGAGGCGTGGTCGTGCTGCGCGCAGGCGCTCAGCAGCCGTGCGAGACCACCGCGACCGGCCGGGGACAGGCCGCGGCGCAGCAGCACCTGCAGGGCCGGCACCGCATCAATGCCACGCGCCAGCAGCGCGAACATCGGGGTATCCCCGCAGGCATCGAGTACTTCCGGGGCCGCGCCGTGCGCGAGCAGCCAATCCAGTGCCTGCGGATCCAGCGCCAGTTCGGCATCGTGCAGCAGCGCACCGAGTTCCTCCGGCGCGCACAGGCGGGCCAGCGCGGCCATGCCGTCGACATTGCCGAAACTCAGCGCTTCACGCAGCAGCTCCAGTGGCGGGCGGTCCGGCAGCGATGGCGAGGCCGCATCGCTGTCGCCGGACATCACCAGGCCATCGCTGACCGCGGACGGCAGCGGATAGGACGGATCCAGCAGCGAGACGATCGCCCAGCGCCCGGCGCCCGCGGCGATGTCCACCGCACGGCGGCCCTGCGGGTCGGCCACGTCGGCGGCGATGCCCAGGTCGCGCAGGCGGCGCACCAGCAGCGGCGACACGTTGTCGGCCATGCAGGCCAACAGCACGGCGTTGCGGCCTTCGCCATCCACCGCATTGAGGTCGGGGTGGTGCGGCAGCAGGTGTTCGACCACGCCGGCACGGCCGCCACGGGCGGCCTCCAGCCATGGCGTGCGCGCCAGTGCATCGCGCGCTTCCAGGTTGGCGCCGGCAGCAAGCAGCACATCGATGATGTCGACATGACCGGCCAGCGCGGCTTCGTGCAGCGCACTGCGGCGCTGGCGGTCGCGCGCGTCGGCGCGGGCCTTGTGCTTGAGCAGCAGCTGCACACCGGCCGGATCGTCTTCTTCGGTACCGGCGGCGGCCAGCAGCACGGGCGTGCCCTCGGCCGGCTCGGTCTTGGCCCCGCGCTCGAGCAGGAATTTGGCCAAGCGCCAGTTGCCGACCTGGCAGGCCACGGCCAGTGGCGACCAGCCGTCGTCGTTGAGCGCATCCACTTCGGCGGCGGCATCGCGCAGCAGCGCGGCGACACCGGGATCGGAACTGCGCGCCGCGTGATGCAGCGGCGTGTTGCCCTCGCTGTCCACCGCGCGCGGGTCGGCGCCGTTGGCAAGCAGGGTCATCACCGCCTCGGGGCGGCCGTGCCAACTGTCGCGGGTAGCGGCCAGCAGCGGAGTCATGCCACGGTGCGGGGCATTGACGCCCACGCCGCGCGCGATCAGCTCACGCAGCAGGCGCAGGTCGGGCAGCACCGCGGCCAGCACGGCCAGGCTGCGCTGGTCGCGCCAGGCCGGATCGGGCAGGCCGTGCGGGTCGGCACCCGCCTGCAGCAGCTGCAGGGCGCGGTCGACCCGGCCGCTGCGCGCAGCGTCGTACAGCGCCGGCTGTTGCTCGTGCAGGCCGATCGATTCCAGCGGCGTTGGCTCTGCGTGGTGATCGGCGAATGGGTCATCGCGGTCGGCGCGTGCCTCGACCGGCAGGGGAACGCCCAGTGCGGTGGCCGGCGCGATCGTCTGCAGCAGCAGGTGCGCCAACGGCGACAGCACGACCACCGCCCCGGCGATCGGCCAGTGCAGCGCGTCCGAAACCAGGCCCGGCCACGCCGGCAGCACCACCAGTGCGCACACCAGCACCACCAGCGCAGCCACGGCCAGGCCACGCCAGGCGGTCAGGTCGCGCCCGGCCAGCGTCTGCCAATGACGGGCAAGGCTGCCGTCGCTGCGTTCCACGTCATTCCACAACGGCCAGGTCCGCCACACCCCCAGCAGCGCGGCGCTGACCGCCACACTGAGGCCGAGCACGGCGGCCAGGCTGCCGCTGTCGTGCAGCGCACTCAGCGGCCAGGCCACCAGCAGGGTCAGCAGCAGCGGGCCCAGGCCCCACAGCGCCAGCAAGGCCGGTGCATCGTGGCGAGCCACCTGCGGCAGCGGCTGCAGCGCGCGGGTACGGCGCCACCACGACACCGCCAGCGCGAACGCCGGCTGCGCCAGTGCGGCGCACACGGCGCCGGGCACGCCGCCGACGGCCGCGGCCAAGGCCAGCAGCACACCGAGGGCGGCAGCGGCGGCAACAGCGCGGGGGCGTTGGGATTCAATCATTGCGTCGCGGGAACCGGACCGGCGCCAACGGGGGCGGCGGCAGTTGCAGGTGGAATCCACGCTCGGTCAGGTTCTGGCGCACTTGTGCGGCATCGACCTGGGCAAGGCGACGGTCGGGAGTCAGGGCCACTTCGAGAACGAACTGGAACGGCGCCAGCGAGGCCTTCACCGCGTCCGGAATGACCGAGAAGTCATCACGAACGGCGAGATAGACGAAGCTGTCCTGCTTGCGTTGGCTTTTATAGACGTAGGCTTGCATGCCGCAGGGCGTTGCCCAGGGTAGTGAATGGCAATGATTGTGGAGGAAAGCCGGCACAGGTGAAAGCTGCGTGCACTCTCCGCCGTCGGTTTTCCGTCGCGCGACAGCATCAGGTTCATCAATGTGGTGATGTCGTTCAGCTGCGCGCCGCTGCAGTCTGCCGTCGCCGCCGTGATGAATGCGTCGCTGTGGCGATGCGGCGGGTGCCCACGTTCGCCGCCGCGTGGACCACCGCCCCGGCAGGGGCAGTGATCCGGGAGCTCACTTCACCTTGGCGTAAGTGCCCTTCAGCGCCACGCCGGCCAGAATGGCGCCCGCGTAGCATTCGTAGTTGGTGCTGCTCTTGAATTCGTTCTTCTTGTAGTAGCTGACGATGTCGACCACCGCATTGGCGCCGCGCGACCTGGCCCCATCCTGCAGCGCGCGCAGCGCCGACAGCGCCACCCAGCGGCAGGCGTCGGCATCGCTCTTGTTGGCGGCGTTGGTCTTCTTGTTGGTCACGTCCTCGCCCAGGCGCTCGACGACGCTGGGCTTTTCGCCGGCCAGGTAGAACTTCACGCTGCCGTCGATCCCGACGTTGCGGGCTTCGGCGGAATTGACCAGCTCATGCAGCGACTGCTCCACGCGGGTTTCGCGGGCCTGGGCGGTACTGGCCAGGGCGAGCAGCGCGGTGGCGGCGATCAGGGCAAAACGACGCATTCAACGTTCTCCTTGTTGGTGGGACGCGAGGGTCCATGGAACGACCGGCCCGCAGGGCTGGCCGAAAACAGCGGTCAGCCCTGCCAGCGGCGGAAGATCAACGAGGTGTTGATGCCGCCGAAGGCGAAGTTGTTGCTCATGACGTAGTCGGTCTGCAGGACACGGCCGTCACCCTGGATGTAATCCAGCGCGCCGCAGCGGGGGTCGACCTGGTGCAGGTTCAGGGTCGGGGCGAACCAGCCCTCGCGCATCATCTCGATGCTAAGCCAGGCCTCGAACGCGCCGCAGGCACCGAGCATGTGGCCTACATAGCTTTTGAGCGAGCTGATCGGCATGCCGGGGCCGAACACCTGGTGGGTGGCCTGGGTTTCGGCGATGTCGCCGTGCTCGGTGGCGGTGCCATGCGCGTTGACGTAGCCGATCCGGTCGGCAGCCAGGTCGGCATCCTCCAGCGCCAGCCGCATCGCCTGGGCCATGGTGCCGGCGCTGGGCTGGGTGACGTGCTGGCCGTCGCTGTTGGTGCCGTAGCCGACCACTTCGGCCAGGATCGTGGCGCCGCGCGCCTGCGCATGCTCCAGCTCTTCCAGGATCAGCGTGCAGGCGCCCTCGCCCAGCACCAGGCCGTCGCGGTGCGCATCGAACGGACTGGGCGTGGTCTGCGGGGCGTCGTTGCGCACGCTGGTGGCGAACAGGGTGTCGAACACCGCCGCGGCGGTGGCGTCGAGCTGCTCGGCACCGCCGGTGACCATCACGGTCTGTTTGCCGCTGCGGATCGCTTCATAGCCCGAGCCCACGCCCTGGCTGCCCGAGGTGCAGGCACTGGAGGTGGTGTAGACCCGCCCGGACAAGCCGAAGAACACGCCGATGTTCACCGGTGAGGTGTGGCTCATCATCTTCAGGTAGGTGGTGGCGCTGATGCCTTCGGTGGTGTGCTCATGGAGCATCCGGCCGAACTCGGCGGTGGCCTCGTGGCTGCCCGAGGACGACCCGTAGGCTACGCCGGCCATGCCACTGCGCAGCACCGGATGGCCGAGCAGGCCGGCCGCCTCCAGCGCCAGTTCGGTGGCGCGCACCGACATCACCGCGACCTTGCCCATGCTGCGGGTGGTCTTGCGGTTGTAGTTGGACGGCAGCTCGACATCTTCGGCCGGTGCGGCCAGGCGGGTGTTGAGGCCATCGAAGACCTCCCACTCGGGGATGTAGCGCACCGCATTGGTCCTGGCCCGCAGGCGCGCATGGATGCTCGCCCAGTCCTGCCCGAGCGGGCTGATGGCAGCCGCGCCGGTGACCACCACGCGACGATCGGGCCGGGCCATCAGACCATCCCTCCGTTGACCGAGATCACCTGGCGGGTGATGTAGCCGGCCGATTCGGAGAGCAGGAACGAGACCGCGGCGGCGACCTCCTCCGGCTGGCCCAGGCGGTTGGCGGGAATCAGCTTGAGCGCGTGCTCGACCACTTCTTCGTTGACCATCTCGGTCTCGATCAGCCCGGGGGCCACGCAGTTGACCGTGATCGCGCGGCTGGCCAGTTCCAGCGCCAGCGCCTTGGTGGCGCCGATGATGCCGGCCTTGGCCGCGCTGTAGTTGGTCTGGCCGCGGTTGCCGACCAGGCCGGAGACCGAGGACAAGGTGACGATGCGGCCGGGCTTGCGCCGGCGCACCAGCGGCATCACCAGCGGATGCAGCACGTTGTAGAAGCTGTCCAGGTTGGTGTGGATGACCGCATCCCAATCCTCGGCCGGCATCGCCGGGAAGGCGCCATCGCGGGCGATGCCGGCATTGCAGACAACCCCGTAATATGTGCCGTGCGCGGCGATGTCCGCTTCCAGCGCGGTACGCGCGGCATCGCGGTCGCTCACGTCGAACATGAGCACCCGGGCCTGCCGGCCCAGCGCCTGGATCTCGGCCACCACGGCCTGCGCTTCCTCGATGCGGCTGCGGCAATGCACCACCACATCGAAGCCGTCGCGCGCGCAACGCAGCGCCACGGCACGGCCGATGCCACGGCTGGCGCCGGTCACCAGCACGGTCAGATTCCCTGTCATGCCTCTCCACTCTCCAGATAGGCCATCGCGTCCGTGGGTTCAAACACGGAGACGTTGGCAACCGCCATTTCGATATCGCCCGCCAGGATCCGGCAGGCGAACATGCCCAGGCCATTCTCGCCCAACAGCTCGCAGTTCGCCTCCACCCGCAGGCAGCTGCCGGCGGCGAAGAACGGCTGGTGGGCGGTGTAGCGGCGGGTGCCGAGCAGGAAGCCGATCGACGGCGCGCGGCCGGCGTGGCGTGCGCGGCACCCGGCCCAGGCGGCGATCGCCTGCGCCATGTACTCCACCCCGACCCAGGCCGGCACGCCGTCAGGTGTGCAGAACAGCCCCTGCGCGGGCACGTCCACCTCAACGGCGATGGACTCGTCCTGCCAGGCCACCACGCGGTGGATCAGGCGCATGCTGTCGCGGTGCGGGAGCACCGCATCGATGTCATCGGGCAGCGGCATGCTCATCCTCGCGCCAGTGCCAGCACGGCGTTGCTGCCGCCGAAGGCGAACGAATGGCTGAGCACGTGCTGCAGCGGTTGCGCAGCGCACGTGCCCGGTGCCACCAGGGCCAGCGCCGGCAAGGCGTCATCGGCCTGCCCGTCCCACCAGTGGGTGGGCAGCTGCTGGTCGGGGTTGTCGGCCAGGGTCATCCAGCACAGCGCCGCCTCGATCGCGCCGGAGGCGCCGAGCGTGTGCCCGGTCAGCGGCTTGGTCGAGCTGGCCGGCACCTGCGTACCCAGCACCGCGGCGACCGCCTGGCTTTCCATCGCATCGTTGTGACCGGTGGCGGTGCCGTGCAGGTTCACGTAGTCGATCTGCGCCGGATCCAGCCCAGCCCGGTCCAGCGCCTGCTGCATGGCATCGATCGCGCCCCGTCCCTGCGGGTCAGGCGCGGACATGTGGTGGGCATCGGACGATTCGCCCCAGCCGGACAGGCGCACCGGGCCCGGCTCGCGGGTCATCAGGAACAGCGCGGCGCCTTCGCCGATGTTGATGCCGCTGCGGTTTACCGAGAAGGGATTGCAGCGCACCGCCGAGACCGACTCCAGCGCGCTGAACCCGGCCACGGTGAAGCGGCACACCGAGTCCGCCCCACCGGCGACCACCGCATCGACCACGCCGGCGCGCAGCAGGCGTGCGGCGGACATCAACGCCTTGGCGCTGGACGAGCAGGCGGTGGAGATCGTCCAGGACGGGCCGGTGCAGCCGATCCGCTCACGCACGAAGCGCGCGGCGGTGCCCATTTCCTGCTGGGCGTAATGGAAATCCGCCGGCCACACGCCATCGCGATGATAGGTGCGCAGTGCGTGCTCCGACTCGCCGATGCCCGAGGTGCTGGTACCGATGATCACCGCCACGCGCTCGGTACCAAAACGGGCGACGGCGGCATCGACGGCCTCGCGGATCTGGCCAAGCGCAGCGTCCAGCAGGCCGTTGTTGCGGCCGCGCAGGGCCACCGGCAGGTCGGCCAGGTCCGGCAGCGGCGCCTGCACCTCGCCCAGCGCCAGTGTGCGGCCGGGCAGGAGGGTGTCGTTGTCGTGCAGCCCGCCGGGATGCGCCGCGAACAGGCCCTCGCGCACCTGGGCGCGGTCGGCCCCCAGTGCGCAGATCACGCCCAGCTCGTTGAGATAGACCGCGCTGCTGCTCACTCTTGGCCCTGCCCCATGTCCATTGATTCGATCACCAGTTCGTAGCCCTCGGCCAGGTTGCGCAGCCGCACGCGACCATCGGGCAATGTCTCGCGCACCAGCCAGGGGGTGCCGCCCTGGACCAGACTGCGCACGCCGTCGGTTTCCTGCAGGCTCCAGCCGTCCGGCAGCGCTGCACGGATCGCCGTGGCCGGCCATAACGCGAACTGCAGGTCGTCGAGCACGCGCTCGCCGCGTACCTGCGGCGGCAGCCACGGCGCCCGGGTCTGCTCCAGATGCTGCCCGTCCCAGACCATGCGCACGCCGGTCTGGCCCATCGCCTGCACCGCCAGCCGCACTTGTTCGGCATCCACCTCCAACAGGGCATCCAGCTCGCGCTCATGACTACCGAAGCGGAACTGCAGGCGCTGCTGCAGCTGCACCGGCTGCGGCAATGCCGAGGGCGCCAGCTGCAGCGTGGGCAGCTGTACCAGCGGCGTGGGCATGCGGGTGCTGGCGCATGCGGCCAGCAGCAGGCCCAACAACAGGGTCAGGATCAGGCGCTGCACAGTTCCTCCAGCACGCGCAGGCGCCGGCCGCTGGCGTCGGCAACGTACGGATTGTTGGTATCCCAGGCATAGCCGGCCAGGATCGAGGAGATCATGCGGCGCACCTCCGGCTGCGGATCGGGATGGTAGATGATCTTCTGGAAGCCACCGGCATACCAGGCCTCGACGAAGCGCCGGAAGGTTTTCACCCCGGCGCGCAGCGGCACCGAGAAGTCCTGTTCCCAGTCCACCGTCTCACCGGCGTGCTCGCGGGCCAGGCAATCGCTGGCCAGCTGGGCCGATTTGAACGCGATGGTCACCCCCGAGGAAAACACCGGATCGAGGAACTCGCCGGCGTTGCCGAGCAGGGCATAGCCTTCGCCCCACAACGAGGAGACATTGGCCGAGTACCCGGTGATGGTGCGCACCGGCAGCACCGCCCATTCGGCGTTCCCGAGCAGGCGGGCCAGGTTGGGATCCTCACCGACGATGGCCTGCAGCTTCTCCAGATCGTTGCCCGGGTAGCGCGCGAAGAAGCTCGGCTCGGCCACCACGCCCAGCGAACAGCAGCCGTTGGAGAACGGAATCGTCCAGTACCACACGTCCACGTGCTCGGGATGGGTGGTGATCAGGATCTTGTTGCGGTCAAAGCCCGCGCCAGCCGGAATGTGGTCGCGCACATGGCAGAAGATCGCACCGCGCACCGGGAAGTTCGACGGCGACTCCAGGTTCAGCAGGCGCGGCAGCAACCGGGCGAAGCCGCTGGCGTCGAGAATGAAACCGGCCTCGATGGTGTACTCACGGCCATCGGGCCGGCGCACCTGCACCTGCGCCGGACGCCCGGGCTGCACGGACAGCACCTCATCACCGAAGCGCAGCGTAGCGCCCATGCGCTCAGCACCGCGCGCCAGCACGTCATCGAAGTCGGCGCGCTGCACCTGGTAGGTGGTGCCCCAGCCCGGCGAGAACTTGTCGCGGAAATCAAACTCGGTGGTCGCCTCGCCACGCACGAACGCCGCACCGTTCTTGTACTGGAAGCCGGCCTGCACCACATCCTGCAGCAGCCCGGCCGCCTCGATGTATTCCATGCTCTGCGGCAGCAGGCTCTCGCCGATGGAGAACCGCGGGAACGCCTGGCGCTCCAGGATCAGCACCTGGCGCCCCTGGCGGCGCAGCATCGCCGCCGCCACGGAGCCGGCCGGGCCGGCGCCGATGACGAGGATTTCAGTACGTTCCACCTGCGGGTTCATCGATACATCCTTGATCAGATCATGAGAGGGAAAACGCGGTCGCTCAGTGCGGTGCGTCGTGCGGTGGCGGGCGGAACAGCGGCGAGATCAGCCAGACCAGGCCGATGCCGAACAACAGGGTCAACCCGAAGGCGCGCAGCGCCGGCGTGGCCGACAGGCCGAGCAGGCCGAACGACAACCAGGTGCTTGCAGCGCCCACGCAGACCGCGAGCCAGGCACTGGCATCGCCGCGGTGTTCGATCAGGAAGATGCCATAGTCGATACCCATGCCGAGCAGCAGCATCAGCGCCAGGACGTTGAACAGTTGCAGTGGCTGGCCGAACAGCCCCAGCAGCGCCAGTGTCAGTGCGCCGGCGATCAGGGTCGGGGCGAGCACGCGCCAGGCCTGGCCGCGGTAGCGCCAGAACAGCACCGCAAACACCAGCGCGATCCCGATCAACAGCAGCCCGCTCATCAACTTGCGGTAATGCTTGAGCAGCTGCGAGAAATCGGCGGTCCGGTCCACCCAGCGCACACCATCGATGCCCTTGGCCTGTGCTTCCAGCAGCGCCAGCGCATCGGCACGCGAGAGGTCATCGACCATCACCACCGACGCCACGCCCTGCCCGACCGTGCCCAGCCACAGATGTCGGAACGGCATCGCCGCGGGCGAGGCAAGGAAGGCCTCGGCCTGCAGGTCGTGCGCAGCATAGGCCGGGCGCAGCAGTGGCTCACCCACCGCCGCACCGACCCGTGCCAGCACCTGCGGCTCGACCTTGGCAGTCAGGGCCGCATCGGCATGTTGGCGCTGCTGCGAGGGCAGCCAGTCGCTGATCGCACGATAGCCACCGATCTGCTTGTCCGCTTCCAGCACGCGCAGGCGATCGATCAATGCCTCTTCGCGCTCCAGCACCTGTTCGGCGGTATCGCCCTGGACCAGATAGAACTGGGCCGGGCTGGGCATGCCCAGCATCTGGCTGATGCGGATCTGCTGGGCGATCAGGTCCGGCGGCGATGACTGCAGGCTGCGCAGGTCATCATTGGTCTGCAGGCGGGCGATGCCGATCGCCGAGAGCACCGTCACCATGCCCAGGAAAAGCGCGGCACTGCGTCCATGCAGGCGCGGCCAACGCTCCAACGTGGCGCCCAGCCACCGGGAAAACCCGGTGCGGCGGATCTCGCCGCCATCCAGCCATGGGAACCAGAAGATCACGGTCAGGAACGCGGCGGCCAGGCCGACCACCGAGAACAGCGCCATCTGGCGCAGCCCCGGGAACGGCGCCAGGCCCAGCGCGAGATAGGCCAGTGCACTGGTCAACAGCGCCAGCCACAGGCCGGGCAGCAGGTGCCGCAGCAGCTTCCAGCGGCGGTCCGCCGGTTCGGCCTGGCGCGAGGCGAACCAGTGGATGCCGTAATCCTCGGCCACGCCCACCAGCGAGGCACCAAACACCAGCGTCAGCACATGCACCTTGCCGAACACCAGCACCGTCACCGCCAGCGCGACGCCACAGCCGATCAGCAGCGAGGCGGCCACCAGCAGGATCGGGCGCAGCGAACGGAACGCCAGCCATACCAGCAGCAATACTGCGGCCAGCGACCCCCAACCGATCGTATTGATCTCCCAGTTGGCCTGCACGGCCGCCGCTTCAGCGTGCAGCGGCACACCGGCACGCAGCACTTCCAGACCCGGCGCCTGCGTCGTGGCGGCCGCGGCGGCGGTGTCCAGCAGCAGGTCGATATGGCGCTCGCCATCGAGCTGGAACGCCGAGCCGACCGTGTCGTACTGCACGATCGACCAGTGCTTCCCATCGGCTTCCAGCAGCCCGTCATCGCCCATCTGCAGGCCCGA
The DNA here is from genome assembly GCF_052232875.1 of Stenotrophomonas sp. PUT21. Lineage (NCBI taxonomy): Bacteria > Pseudomonadati > Pseudomonadota > Gammaproteobacteria > Lysobacterales > Lysobacteraceae > Stenotrophomonas > Stenotrophomonas sp. PUT21. Next base: position 3,844,832 of record NZ_CP197645.1, read on the forward strand.
ACCCAGCGCGCGCTCCTGCCACCACTGCGGCCACAGCGAGAGCGGATCCTGGCGCCACTCGGTCAGGCGCGGCGCGCCCATCGGGCCGTACAGCGCCGCCAGTGCCGACTCGGCCAGGCCGTCGGTGGGTTCGCTCTGCAGCCGCTCGCGCTGTGCACTGGTCAGCAGGCGGTCGCGATACGGTGCGTAAAACGCCCGTGCCCGATCGAACCAGCCCTCGATCGAGCCGCTTTCCTGGAGCAGGGGGGCAGCGCCCCGCTCCACCTTGATGGCATCGCGGAACGCGGCCTCGGCTGCCTTGGTTTGTGCCGCATCGGTGCTGCCCAGCAGCACCACGATCTGGCGCGCATTGGCATCGGCGATGCGGCGGGTGACATCGGACAGCAGGCGGTCATGCGCGTCCTGCGGCAACAGCGCGAGGATGTCGGTGTCGATCCGCGATTCGCTCTTCCACAACTGCCATTGCTGCACGCCCAGGCCGATCAGCACCAGCAGCCAGGCAATGGCCAGCCAGCGCCAGAGGCGCTGCAGGCGGCCGTTGGACGTCAGCACGTCATTCAAACTTGCGGCCCTCGTCGGCGCTCAACGCCGCCGGCGTATCGCTCATGCCGGCAAAGTGGATGCGGGTGACATCCTGGTTGGCCTCGTTGATCTGCACCTCGCGCACGTAGCGGTCACCGCTCAGGGTGAGCTGCGCGAACACCTTGCCGAGCATCGCCGAGCGCGGCGTCAGCTGCATGCGCCAGGCATTGCCGGGCAACACTTCCACCTTGACCGTGAACTGCGCCGACAGCGCCTGCGCATCGCCGCTCATCAGCGCGAACATGATCGCGTTGACCGAGCGCATCGCCGGCTGCTGGCGGCCATCCAGTTCGACCCGGCTGCTGCCATCGCTTTGCCGGCTGAGGATGCGGTCACGGGTGACCACCACCTCGGAGGGGAAAGGCTTGAGCGTGGTCCAGACCACCCCGTGGTCTTGGGCCAGCACGAAGCGGCCCTGCGAGCGCAACGGGTTCTTGAACCCGGCGACCTGCTTCTCCTGGGTGAACTCGCCGCGCAGCACGTCGACCTTGGCCACGCGCTGCTTGATTGCCTCCACATCGGTGGCGGCGAACACCGGGGCGACCATGGCCAGCATCACCAGTGCACACAGCGTGCGCAGGAAACGGTTCATTGCGGTTGCACTCCCAGACGCTCCCACAGCACCGGCGGGCACAGGTAGAGCATTTCATTGGTGGCCGCGTCGACCGCGACCTGGATGGTATGGGCGCGGGTCAGCGTGGTACCGCTGTCCGCATCCACGATTTCGTAGGCGATCTTCAGGCGGTTTTCCCACTCGGTGATCGTGGCGCGCACGCGCAGTGCCTGGCCGTACAGCAGCGGGCGGATGTACTTCACCCGCGCATCGACCACCGGCCACAGGTATCCGGAATCGCGCATCTGCGGGTAGTCGTAGTCGTGGCGCTGCAGCAGGGCGCAACGCGCGATCTCGAAGTACTTGAAGTAGTTGCCGTGCCAGACCACCTGCATCGCATCGCAGTCATGGAAGGCCGGCGACAGCGCCACCTCGAAGCTCAGATCATTCGTGGACATACAGCTCCCAGCGCTGTGCGCGGATATCGTCCAGCAGGGCGCGCAGCTCGCCATCCAGCGCGCGGTCTTCCTCGATCAGGGCGATGCGCTCGGACAGGTCCTGGTACATCGCAGCCAGATCGCCGTGCAGCGTGGCCTTCATGCCCACGCGCTCACGCAGCGCCACGCCCTGGCGGGCGGTGATCAGCAACGCCGCCACGACCTGCTCGGTCAGCTCGATCACACGCAGGCAGTCGCGGGCGGCAATGGTGCCCATGCTGACCTTGTCCTGGTTGTGGCATTCGGTGGAACGCGAGAACACCGAGGCCGGCATGGTCTGCTTGAGCGCTTCGGCGGTCCACGCCGAGACACTGATCTGCAGCGCCTTCAGGCCATGGTTGATCGCCGCACGCTCGCCGGTGGCGGCCGACAGATTGGCCGGCAGGCCGTGGTTGAAGCGTGCATCCACCACCAGCGCCATCTGCCGGTCAAGCAGGTCGGCCAGATTGGCGATGGTGTTCTTCAGCGCGTCCATCGCGAAAGCGATGTGTCCCCCGTAGAAGTGGCCACCATGCAGGATGCGCTCACCGTCGACATCGATCAGCGGGTTATCGTTGGCACTGTTGAGTTCGGTTTCGATCAGCTGGCGGAAGAACGGCAGTGCGTCCTGCACCACGCCGATCACATGCGGGGCGCAGCGCAGGGAGTAACGGTCCTGCAGGCGCTGTTCGTTGCGCGGCGGCCGGTCACTGTGCAGGTCCTGGCGCAGGCGCGCAGCGATCCGGCTCTGCCCCGGGTGCGGCTTGGCAGCGAACAGCATTTCGTCGAAATGATGGGCGTTGCCGTCACTGGCCAGCACGTTGAAGGCGGTCAGGCGCGTGGCAAGCCTGGTCAGGTAGTCGGCGCGGTCGTACGCCAGGCAGGCCAGCGCCGTCATCACGGCCGTGCCGTTCATGATCGCCAGGCCCTCCTTGGGGCGTAGCCGAAGCGGAGTCATGCCGATATCGGACAGCACGTCGGCCGCCGGGCGGCGCGCGCCCTGGTACATCACCTCGCGCTCGCCGCACAGTACCGCGGCCACGTAGGACAGCGGGGTGAGATCGCCACTGGCGCCGACCGAGCCTTCGGCCGGAATCAGCGGCAGCACGTCATGCCGCAGCAGCGTGGCCAGGCCCTGCAGCAGCGGGTGGCTGACCCCGGACATGCCGCGCACCAGCGAAGCCAGGCGAGCGGCGATCACTGCACGGGTTTCCTGGGGGTCCAGGAAACGGCCCAGGCCACAGCCGTGGTAGGTGAACAGGTGGTGCGGCAGTTCGGCCACCAGCGCCGGCGGAATGTTCACCGTGCACGAATCACCGTAGCCGGTGGTCACCCCGTAGATGACGCCATCTTCGCGCAGCAGGCGATCGAGGAAGTCCGCGCCGCGCTGGATGCGCGCGGTGAACGCGGCATCGTCGGTGACCACGGCCTGGGCCTGGCGCTGCGACAGCGCGACCACGTCTTCGATGGTCAGCGGCGCATCGCCGAAGCGGACGGAGGGTGCCTGATCGGCCTTACTTGCCATGAGATGCCTGATCCCAGAAGGGGAAGAAATTGAACCAGTCCAAGGGTGCCTGGGTGACCTGAACTTCCAGCCACCGGGCGAAATGTTCAGCCTGCGCGGTCAGCGCGGCGTCACGCGAACCGCGCGGCAACACGATGCGGTCGGTGAAGTGTTCAAAGCGCACCTGGTAGCCACGGCCGTGATGCAGGCAGGCCATGGTGTAGACCGGGCAGGACAGCGCCGCGGCCAGTACATAGGCGCCGATCGGGAACTGCGCGGTGTGGCCGAGGAATGGGGCGGGCACGGTGCGGCCGCCACGCAGCGGCACGCGGTCGCCGACGATGGCCACGAATCCACCCGCTTCGACCCGGCGCTGCAGCTCGACTGCGGTGGCCGGGCCCATGTCGGTGACCTGCAGCAGCTCCACCGAGGCCAGCGGATCGAGCCGCTGCATCAGGCGGTTGAAGCGCTGCGCGTGCGCGGTGTGGACCAGCACGGTGATGTGGAAGCCCGGTACCCGCTCGGCCAATACCTGGCACAGCTCCAGACAGCCGATGTGCGCGGTGAGGATGAGCCCGCCTTCGCGGCGCGCGATCTTGTCCAGCACCAGGTCGCGCTGCAGATAGATGTGCTCGGGCGGATAGCGGCCGCCCAGGCCGAGCAGCTTGTCGAGCATGGTGTCGGCAAACAGCGCGAAGTGCTTCAGGCTCTGCCAGCGCCCAGGTGCCGAGGCGAACACGCCGGTATGGGCCTGCAGCCGCTCCAGGTACTGCAGCGACGATTCGCGCGCGACCCGGTTGCTCAACCAGTGGCAGAGCACCACCGGATACACGCACAGCCGGAACGGCCAGCGGCCGAACCAGCGGTGCACCCAGCACAGGAACAGCACGCCAGCGGCCGAGGTGGACTCGCCGATGTCGGCCCAGTGCGGGGCGCTTCCGGGGGCGGGCGTGGTCATGCGCCTGGCCCCGCGATGCGCTGCCACAGCAGTCGCGGCGCGCGCCACAGCATCCCGAAGAACAGGCGCGCATGCATGCGGCTGATGCGCACGTTGTCGCGCCACACATCGAAGTGCGAGACGCCGTCGCTGGGATAGGTGACAGCGGTCGGCACACTGATCACCTTCACCCCACGCCAGAACAGCCGCACCAGGATTTCACTGTCGAAATCCATGCGCCGGCCGATGGTTTCCTCGCCCATCAGGCGGATCACCGGGGCCAGCGGATACAGGCGGAAGCCGCACATCGAGTCGCGGATCTGCAGCGACAGCGTGTTGATCCAGACCCAGATATGCGTGGCATAGCGGCCGTACAGGCGCGCCTTGGGCACGCTGGCGTCATAACTCGGGATACCGCAGATCACCGCCGCCGGCTGCGCCTGCGACAGCGCGACGAAACGGGGGATATCAGCGGTCTCGTGCTGGCCGTCGGCATCGATCTGCAGCACGTGGCTGTAGCCCAGGCGCGCGGCTTCGGCGAAGCCGGCCAGCATCGCGCCCCCCTTGCCCTGGTTCACCGCCAGCCGCAGCAGGGTCACCTGCGGTGCGTGCTCCCTGGCCAGCGCATCAAGCACCTGCGCGCACTCACGGTGCGAGCCATCGTCGACCAGCAGGCACGGCTGCCCACTGGCCAGCACGCCCTGCACCACCGCACCGATCGCATGCGCGTGGTCGTACACCGGGATCACCACCAGCGGGGCGAAGGCCGATCTGCTCATTCCGTCACCGGGGTCATCATGCATCACCAAACACCACCCGGCCGCTGGCGTGCACGCCATGCTCGGAGACGTAGCGGAAGCTCATCGCCGATTTGGCCGCATCCCAGCCCAGGCTCAGCTGCAGGCAGTCGCCCGGGCGGGCCACGTGCTGGAACTTGACCGCGTCCATGCGCAGGAACCGCGGCGGCATCGTGAATGCGCTGCGGCCGTAGTGGATTGCCCAGTCCAGCTGGACCACGCCGGGCAGGATCTTCGCCTGCGGGAAGTGGCCATCGAACGCGACCAGGTCCGGATCCAGCACGAACTGCAGCGACGCGGTGGTGTCATCGCGCTGCTGCCACTCGGCCGTGGGCATCGATGGACGGAACAGCGCGGCCAATGCCGCGGCGGTGACCTTGCCCTGCGCGTTGAACGGCAGTTCGTCGATGAAGCGCCAGCGGCGTGGCCGGGTCACGGCGTCATGGCTGCGGGCCAGATGGGCGCTCAGCTGCTGCGTCTGGCGGCGGCGCTCAGCGTCATCCCACTGCGCGGCGCCCGTCGCCTGCGGTACCACCACGGCGGCCAGCTGTTCGCGCGCGCCCGGCAGCACCAGCACGCGCACGTCCTGCACCGCCGGGTGCACACGCAGCTGCTGTTCGAGGGCGTCCAGTGAGACGCGGCGCTCTTCGATCTTGACGATGCGGTCGGCGCGGCCGAGCAGCCGGAAGCTGTGGCCGTCATCGGCCACCGCGCGGTCCTGGGTCAACCACCAGTCCTCGCTGTCCAGGTGCGGCGAGCGCACCGCCAGGCAACCGTCGTCGATCCGCCAGGCAACGCCCGGCAGCGGATGCCACTGCGGCTGCTCGGCACTCCAGCGGCGCCAGGCCACGCCCCCGGTCTCGCTACTGCCGAACACTTCGGTCGGGGCCACCCCCATCAGGGCGCGGACCTGCAGCGCCGCCTCGCTCGGCAGCGGGCCGCCGGAGGAGAACACCGCACGCAGCTGGCCGCCCAGCGAGGACCAGTCCAGCTGTTCGGGCAACCGTTTGAGGTGGGCCGGGGTCGCTACCAGCACCGACGGCTGGCCGCCCAGTGCGCTGACCAGATCCTCATGGAAAAACCGGCGCGGCTGGATCGCGCGGCCAGCCACCAGCGGCCACAGCACGCGGAACAGCAGGCCGTAGATGTGCTGGTGCGAGACCGTGCCCTGGACCTGCGCGCCGTCCATCTGCTCGCCGAAGGCGGCCTGCAACGCATCCACCTCGCGGGTCAGCTGGCGGATGCGCTTGACGATCGCGCTCGGCGCACCGGTGCTGCCGGAGGTGAACACCACCAGCGCCGGTGCCGCTTCATCCAGCGGTTGCAGCACCCCGGCGGGATCGACCTCCGGATCCGGCTGCAGCGGCGCATAGCGCGCCGGCACGTCACCCGCAAAACCGGCCACGCGCGGGCTCAATCCCTCCAGCGTGGCCGGCAGGTTGTCGCCACCGAGGAACACGCGCTTGCCGGCATGCCACGCCCCCAGCAGGGCGGCGGCGAAAGTGAGCGTGTCATCGAAATACAGCGCCCAGTCGGTGCCGGGCGCGCGTGCGAAGGCCTGCTGCCACCTCAGCACCTGCGCGCGGAACTGCGGATGCTCCACCACGGTGTCGCCGGCGATGCCGACGATGCGGCCCGGGTGCGGGACCAGCGCCAGCCGGTCCAGTGCGATCCACTCAGCCATGCGCATGCGCCGCCTTGACCCGTCGCCGGACCAGCCATTCCCCACCAAACAGAGCACCCATCATCACGTACGCCAACAATCCGTTGTAGAACGCCCAGACCTGGTTGGACGCCCACAGCGCCGTGGCCAGGGCCAGACTTCCGTTGAGAACAAAGAAGCCGCACCAGATCCAGGTGACGCGGCGGGTATAGATCACGGCGAACGGCGGCAGGTCCGGCTCGCTCAGCCGCGCCAGGCGCTCCACCGCACTGGGGCCGAAGCGCAGGCTGGTGGCGAAGATCACCAGCATCACCGCATTCACCAGCGCCGGGTACAGCTTCAGCGGCAGCGCCTCGTTGAAGGCCGTGGCGACCAGCGCGAGCACGCCGGCACCGAGCGCGGCCACCCACCACACCGCCTGGCGGGTGGTCAGCGCGCGCAGCGCGGCCAAGGTGAACAGCAGCAGCGACAACCAGCGCGGCTCGAACCGGCCCAGCGACAGGTAGACCACCAGCGGGTATGCCAGCGACAGCAACGCAAACGCCGCGACGCGTACCCGGACCATGGTCAGTCTTCAGCGATGGCCGTCAGGCGGCCGCTTGACCGGGCAACAGCCCGTGCACCACATCCACGATGTCCTGCACGGTGCGCACCTGCTTGAAGGCCTCCGGCTGCAGATTGCGGCCGAGCAGCGGCTTGAGCTGCACGATCAGGTCGACCGCGTCGATGCTGTCGATGTCCAGGTCGTCGTACAGCCGCGCGGCAGGCGTGATGCGGCTCGGCTCGATCTCAAAGCTGTCCTTGAGGATCTTGACGATGCGCTCGAAAAGTTCGTTCTTGGTCATGGGTAAATCCTGACGCGCCGTTAGGACGGCTGGCGTGCGGCGACAAACTCGCTCAGGGCACGCACGCTGGAGAAATGGCGACGGGTCTCTTCCGAATCGGCTGACAGGCTGACACCGTACTTTTTCTGCAGGGCCAATCCAAGTTCCAGCGCGTCGATCGAATCCAGGCCCAGCCCCTCTACAAACAGGGGCGCGGTGGAATCGATGTCTTCGGGAGAGATGTCTTCCAGTGAAAGCGATGAAATGATCAATTCCTTGATCTCGTGCTCAAGTGCCTGCACGGGTCGGGTCTCCAGCGAAGTCGAAGTAATGGGCAAGATGATCGGTCACACGCCTGGCCGCCAAGGCATCCCCCCTGGGCGCATCGCCGGTCTCGTTCAGAAACGGGGCAATCGGGAGATCCTCCCCGACTTCCAGCTGAACGTGAAATCGCCGTGATGGCACACGATACCATTTCTGGTCCTTGGTCAGGGTCGGCGGAGTGCAGGTGATGCGCACCGGGGTGATGTCCAGCCGGCCCCGCACCGCGATGTTGGCCGCGCCGCGCTGCAGGCGCAGCGGCTGCCCGGGCACGGTGCGGGTCCCTTCCGGGAAGATCACCAGGTTGCCGCCGGCCTGGACCGCGGCGATGCAGTCGTCCACCAGCCCGGCCCCATCATCATTGGACACATAACCGGCGGCACGGACCGGGCCGCGCATGAAGGGGTTGCGGGCCACGGCCTGCTTGACCACGCAGTCGGCATTGGGCAGCTGGGCGATCAGCAGCACCACATCGATCAGGGTCGGATGGTTGGCCAGGATCAGCAGGCCGTTGCGCTGCAGGCGCTCCCCCCCGCGGATCTCGTAGGTCATCAGCCCCAGCCGGCGCATCAGGACGACATGGGTAGCGAAACCGGCCTGGACCAGGCGCCGCGCCAGCACGCGCCGGCGTACCGGGTCGCGGACCAGCAACAGGGACAGGAACAGCATCCCGCCCAGGACCAGCCCCCCGATCCCGAAGGCGGCAAAGCTCAGCCCCGTGCCCAGCACCCGCCAGGCACGGTTGATCCGGGCCGGCCAGCGCTCAGCCATGGCGCTGCCAGCTCCAGTGCTGGCCGTCGGCATCCAGGCTCAGCGAAGGCGACCCCGCCAGCAGGAAGCGCAGCGCTTCAAGGCCATGCGGCAGACCATCGGAGGGACGATCCCCGCCGCCGGCACCCCAGCCCAGCGACAGTCGGGTACCCGGACCGCCGGCCGGCCCGAGCCGCCAGCACCAGGCGAAGAAGGGGTCGGGCTCGTCGGCGAAGCCGGCATAGATCGGCGGCAGCGGCGACTCGTACACCACCAGCCGCACCTCCGGCGCACCATCGGCGAGCAGCCCGAAGGCCTCCACGCAGGCCGTTTCCACCGTGGCCCGGCCAGCCGCGAGGGCCAGATAGTTGCCCCGATGGCCGCGGGCGATCGAGTACAACGCGGCGATCGCGTTGTGCACCGACAGGCCGAAGCCGGTCGGCGACATCGGCTGGTCGGCACTCAGGGTGTTGAGCAACTCCATCGAGCGGGCCACGTCGCCGTGCCGCGAGGCAAACACCAGCGGCACCCGGCCACCGTCCTCGGGCTGCTCGCACCAGCAGGCGGTCTGGATCGCCATGCGTCCGAGCCGCTCGATGCGACGTCGCTGCATGGCGGGCACTTCGGACAACGCGGGGGTGTCTTCACCGGTCGGCAGCCAAGGGGCCCTCGCCCACGCCTGCCACTGCGCGTGAGTGGTGATGCCCGGCGCCCACGCCGCCCAATCGATTACAGAAAACTCAATCATTCCCGCCAACATGATGGATGGGTACCAGGAGAAGGCCGTCGACATCGCCTGGCACCGGTGGCGGCGCCGGGAAAGGAGCGCACGCTATCATGACACTCTCCGCACTGGCTGCATTCACATTCTGAAATGAGCAACACGATCGACAACGCAACGGCCCCGGCAGTCGCTTCCCCTTTCTCCGGACCCGCGTTGTTCCGTGTCGCGTACGTCCCGGCCGCGCAGCGCGATGCCGCGCTGGCCGACCCGCAGACGCTGGCCGTGTTCGGCTTCGGCCTTGCCCCCCTCGCGCCGGACGACCCGCGCTGGCTGCAGGTGCCGCTGGCCGAACAGGGCCCGGCGCAGATCGAGGTCTGGCGCGGCGGCACACCGGTCGAGCACGGCATCACCGATGGGGTCCGCTGGTCGCACAACGACAGCGTGCTGTTCGGGGTGCTGGAGATCGACGAGCTCGACAGCGACATCGAGTCGGCCGCGGCCGAGGCCTACGCCCGGATGAGTGCGTTCCTGGCGCGCTGCGGCTATCCGCATCTGCTGCGGACCTGGAACTACCTGGACGCGGTGACCGAGGGCGACGGCGATCAGGAACGGTATCGGCGTTTCTGCGTGGGCCGCGTGCGGGGCCTGCGCGAACTGGACGAGGCCGCGCTGCCGGCGGCGACCTGCATTGGTCGCTTCGACGGGGAGCGCCGCCTGCAGGTGTATTGGCTGGCGGCACGCGAGCCGGGCCAGCCGCTGGAGAATCCGCGCCAGGTCAGCGCGTTCCGCTACCCACGCCAGTACGGGCCGCAGTCGCCGAGTTTTTCGCGGGCGCTGCTGCCGCCGCTGGCCACCGGCCTGCCCTTGCTGCAGTCCGGGACGGCGGCCATCGTCGGCCATGTGTCCCAGCACACCGGGGCGGTGGATGAGCAGTTGCGGGAGACGCTGACGAATCTGCAGAGTCTGGTGGATACGGCGCGCGGTCAGCGGCCGTCGTTGTCACCGGTGCTGGGAGCGGGGTCGTTGCTGAAGGTGTATGTGCGGCGCGCGCAGGACATGGGCGCGGTGGCTGCGCAGATGGCGGCGCTGCCGACGGCACCGCCGTTCGTGGTGCTGCATGCGGAGGTGTGTCGGGCGGAGTTGCTGGTGGAGATCGAGGGGCTGCACGGCTGAGCCAAAAGCCTTGGTTTTCCGGTCGTACCTGGGCTGGGTCGGCGTGGGTGGGGTGTCGGGACCCGCTGCAAGTACGTCCATGTAAGCTCATGTGTTGCCATCCATGGCAACACATGGTCCCGCCACCCCACCCACACCGCCCCTTCGACAGTTGGCTGGTGCGCATGGGTAACATCAAAAGCAGACGGCGCCCGATCGGTTGCCTGACACTTTTTCTTGATGAATAAGGCGATCTCTCGCTGTGGCTCTGGCTCTGGCTCTGGTAGAGCCGACCGCTGGTCGGCTGCTGTTGAATTGGCTGCCCTTGACCCTTCTTTTACGGTTGGCTTCTTCCAACCGACGACGCAGACTCTGCCGGGCGAGGGCGGTCAGACCCTGCCGGGACCGTTGGAGCGGCATGGATGCCGCTCACGAGCATGGATGGGTTTACGGCGCGTCCGGGCAGGGTCTGACCGCCCTCGCCCACACGGAACCGGGAATAGCCACCGCGCTTTCCTCAGTGATACCCCACATCCGCCCGCACCTTGCCGCGGAACACCCGGTACGACCACGCCGTGTAGCCCAGGATCACCGGCAGCAGGATCACCAGCCCGACCAGACTGAAGCTCAGCGACGAGGCCGGTGCGGCCGCCTGCCACAACGTCATGCTCGGCGGCAGCAGGTAGGGCCACATGCCCAGCACCAGGCCGATGAAGCCGAGCACGAACAGGGCCAGCGTCAACAGGAACGGCGGCAGGTCGCGCTTGGGATGCATCGCGCTGCGCCACAGCGCCGTGGCGACCGCCAAGGTCAGCAACGGCACCGGCGAGAGCCACCAGAAGTTGCCATCGCTGAACCAGCGTGCCATCAGGCGCGAATCCAGGAACGGCAGCCACGCGCTGACCAGGCCCATGAACACGATCACGGCGACCACCAGCGGGCGAGTCAAGGTGCGCGCGAAGGTCTGCTCGCGGCCCTCGGTCTTGAGGATCAACCAGGTGCTGCCCAGCAGAGCGTAACCGAACACCACCGCTGCGCCGGTCAGCATCGAGAACGGGCTGAACCAGCTGAAGGCGCCGCCCACGTAACGGCCATCCACGACCTGAAGGCCCTGCACGAGCGCGCCGAGGATCACGCCCTGCGCGAAGGCGGCCAGCAGCGAACCCAGGCCGAACGCCACGCTCCACAACTTGCGCGAGCGGTGTGCCTTGAAGCGGAATTCGAAGGCCACGCCGCGGAACACCAGCGCCACCACCAGCAACAGGACCGGCAGGTACAGCGCCGACAGCAGCGCGGCATAGGCCTTCGGGAAGGCCGCCATCAGCCCGGCCCCGCCCAGCACCAGCCAGGTTTCGTTGCCGTCCCAGATGGGCGCGGCGGTGTTCATCATGATGTCGAGCTGTTCTTCATCCTCGGCCATGGGCGCGAGGATGCCGATGCCGAGCACGAAGCCATCGAGCACCACGTACATCAGCACACCAAAGCCGATCACCGCGAACCACGCAACCGGCAACCAGGTCGTCATCTCCATCTCAGCGCTCCTCCAGCGGTTCATCGGCACCGGACAGCGGCCGCGCCGGGGTATGGCTGCCGGCATCCAGCTTCGGTGCCGGCTCATGCGGCTTGGGACCGGTGCGGATGATCTTCACCAGGTACCAGATGCCCCAGCCGAACACGAACGCATAGCCGACGATGTACACGCCCAGCGACAGCGCGGTCATCCACGCACTCTGCGGACCGACGGCGTCGGCGGTACGCAGTACGCCATAGACCACCCACGGTTGCCGGCCCATCTCGGTCACAAACCAGCCGGAAATCAGCGCGATGAAGCCGCTGGGCAGCATCCAGTTCCAGCCGCGGATCAACCAGCGCGACTGCAGCAGTTTGCCGCGCCACCACTGGAACGCCGAGACCCAGGCCAGCAGCAGCATCAGCGTGCCCAGCCCGACCATCACCCGGAATGCGAAGAACACCGGGACCACCGGCGGCCGATCGCTGGCAGGCACCGAGGTCAGCGGATCGAAGGTGCCATCCAGCGAGTGGGTGAGGATCAGGCTGCCCAGGCGCGGGATCGCGATTTCATAGTCATTGCGTTCGGCCTTTTCATTGGGTACCGCGAACACCACCAGCGGCACGCCCTTGCCCTCGCCTTCGGAATGCCAGTGCGCTTCCATCGCCGCGATCTTCATCGGCTGGTGCTTCAACGTGTTCAGGCCATGCATGTCGCCGACGAAAATCTGCACCGGCACCGTCAGCGCGGCAAAGCCCACCGCGGCCAGCAGCATCTTGCGTCCGGCTTCACGGTGCACGTCCTTGCGCAGGTACCACGCGCCCACGCCACCGATCACAAAGCAGGTGGTGATGAACGAACCCAGCGCCATGTGTGCCAGGCGGTAAGGGAAGGACGGATTGAACACCACGTGCCACCAGTTCTGAGGGTGCACGATGCCGTCGATGATTTCGTAGCCGGCCGGCGTCTGCAGCCAACTGTTGGAGGACAGGATCCAGAACGTTGAGACCAGCGTGCCCAGCGCCACCATGCAGGTGGAGAAGAAATGCAGCCGCGGCGAGACCTTGCCCCAGCCGAACATCATCACGCCCAGGAAGCTGGCTTCCAGGAAGAACGCGGTGAGCACTTCATAGGTCAGCAGCGGGCCAATTACCGTACCGGCGACCTCGCTCAGCCGCGGCCAGTTGGTGCCGAACTGGAAGGCCATGACGATGCCGCTGACCACGCCCATGCCGAAGGACACGGCGAAGATCTTCTGCCAGAAGAAATACAGCTCGCGCCAGACCGGATTGCCGGTGCGCAGCCAGCGCGATTCGACAAAGGCCAGCCAGCTGGCCGTGCCGATCGTGAAGGCCGGGAACAGCACGTGGAAACTGATGACGAACCCGAACTGGATCCGGGACAACAACAACGCGTCCAAGAGACGCCTCCGACTGGCTTCTGAAATCCGCACCAGTCTGGGCCTGTATCCGTGAAAGGCACATGCGACCCGGTGACGCGCTGCTTCACTTTGTCGCAGGCGGCGTCGTTAGCGCCCGCCGCCTGCCAGATGCTCAGCGCTTGAACTGGCTCTCGTGCACCCAGCCATCATGGGTGAGGATCAAGGTGGCCTTGGCGGCCACGCGGTCCTGGGAGTGCTTGGCCAATTCAGGATAGGCAGTGCCCAGGGCCTCCGAACGCGTCCAGTCGGCGCCGTCCTTGACCGTATAGGTGTACTCCACGTGCGAGAGCTTGACCCCCATCAGCTCGCCCGGCTCGGTGAAGTTGGTGACCTCCTGCACCCGGTACGTCCCGCTGCAGAACGCGGCGCGCTGGATCAGGGTTTTCGGGGCCTGGGTGTCCAGGAAGGTCTGGCCGAGCGTCGTGGCCCGGTACTCGGTGGCGGGGCGGGTGCCGCTGCCGAAGCCCGGCTTCATCCCGGTCGGCTGTGCGGCCAGCAGGCCGGCCTGGACCAGCGCGTCGGCACGGGCCTTGTTCTGCGGGAACAGGTCCTGGTCGGGCAGGGTGAAGGGGACCTCGTTGGCCGGCAGCGGGACACAGAGCCCATTCTGCCCATCCAGGTAGGCCTGGATGGCACGGGTGAAGTTGGCTTTGCTTGCCTCGCGGGGATTGCTGCACGCCCCTAGCGCCAACACGGCGCCGGCCAGCACGGTCAGGCGGGTGATCGTCTTGAACATCGAATCGCTCCTTGAATTGGATGTCCCCCTTGGATCCCCGGGGGTCACGGCCACCGTAGAGAGCCGGTTGCGGGCTGTCGACGCGGCGACACGCTGCACGCAGCCAAGCAAGACAGCGCAAGGCCGGGTTCCCGAGGCCGCGTGTCGGGATCACCTCACCCCGCGCACGGGGCAGCGTCCGGGGCGGACGACTTTGCCGATCCCGGCCACGGCACGCTGCCATGACCTGTGGCCCCTTCCCGCAGTCCTTGCGGCTGCTACGCTTGCCGGGTTTTCCTCATTGGTGCCGCCCGCAATGCCCAGAACGCTGCCTTTGTCCCTGCTGCTGCTCGCCGCCCTTGGCGGCGCTGCCCATGCGGCGCCGACGCCGATCACCATCGAGCAGGCCATGGCCGACCCGGACTGGATCGGTCCGCCGGTCGAGAGCGCCTGGTGGTCGTGGAACAGCCAGCAGGTGGAGTACCAGCTCAAGCGCACTGGCAGCCCGGTGCGCGACACCTTCCGCCAGCCGGTCGCCGGTGGCGTGGCGGCGCAGGTTGGCGATGACCAGCGCGGCACCCTGGATGTGGACAGCCCCGTCTACGACAGCGCGCGCCAGCGCTCGGCGTTCGTGCGCAATGGCGATGTGTTCGTGCGCGACCTGCGTAGTGGCGCGCTGACCCAGCTCACCCGCAGCACCGAGAAGTCCGGCGCGGTCAATTTCGCCCGCGACGGCGGCGTGATCTGGCGCACCGGCCAGAACTGGTTCCATTGGACGGCCGCCGCCGGCGTGCAGCAGGTCGCCAGCCTGAAGGCCGAAAAGAACCCGGACGACGCACCCAAGGCCGACACCCTGCGCGAGCAGCAGCTGCGCACCCTGGCCACGCTGCGCAACGATCGCGCCCAGCGCGAGGCGCTCAAGGCCCAGGAAGCCAGCTGGCGCCGTGCCGACGGCACCCGTGCGCCGGGTCCGGTGTATCTGGGCGCCGATGTGGAGATCATCGACAGCGTGCTCTCGCCCGATGCGCGCACCCTGATCGTGGTCACCAAGCCGAAGAGCTTCGATGAAGGCCGCGGCGGCAAGATGCCCAAGTACGTGACCGAATCGGGTTACGAAGAGTTCGAGGACACCCGCACCCGCGTGGGCCGCAATGATCCGGAGCCGAATGCGCTGTGGCTGGTCGATGCCGTCGCCGGCACGGTCAAGCCGCTGTCGCTGGACGGCCTGCCGGGCATCGCCACCGATCCGCTGGCCGCGCTGCGCAAGGCCGCCGGCAAGGACGCGCTGAAAGGCAATCGCCCGGTGGAAGTACTCGGCGGCCCCGGCGCGCCCGGCATTCGCTGGAGCGCCGATGGCGAGCAGGCCGCGATCATGCTGCGCGCCAACGACAACAAGGACCGCTGGATCACCAGCGTGACCCCGACCAGCGGCAAGCTGGAGACGCGCCATCGCCTGACCGACAGCGCCTGGATCAACTGGAGCTTCAACGATTTCGGCTGGTCCAACGACAACCGCACGCTGTGGCTGCTGTCCGAAGAATCCGGCTACTCGCACCTGTACACCCAGCAGGGCACGGCCAAGCCGCAGGCGCTGACCGGCGGCAAGTGGGAAACCTCGATGCCGGTGCCCAGCGCCGACGGCCGCGGCTTCTACTTCCTGTGCAACCAGCAGTCGCCGGGCGACTACGAAGTCTGCGCGGTCGACACCGCCAGCAAGCAGGTGCGTGAGCTGACCGCGCTCAACGGCGTGGAAGACTTCTCGCTGTCCCCGGACGGCCAGCAGCTGCTGGTGCGTTACTCCGGCGCCTACCTGCCGACCCAGCTGGCCGTGGTGCCCGCCGCCGGTGGCCAGGCCAAGGTGCTGACCGACACCCGCACGGCCGAGTTCAAGGCGCGCGAGTGGATCCAGCCCAAGCTGGTGCAGGTGCCGTCCAAGCATGGCGCCGGCGTGGTGTGGGCCAAGTACTACGGCCCGGAGACGTTCGAGCCGGGCAAGCAGTACCCGATCGCCATGTTCGTGCACGGCGCCGGTTACCTGCAGAACGTGCACCAGCAGTACCCGGCCTACTTCCGCGAGCAGATGTTCCACAACCTGCTGGTGCAGAAGGGCTACGTAGTGCTGGACATGGATTACCGCGGCAGCGCCGGCTACGGCCGTGACTGGCGCACGGCGATCTACCGCAACATGGGCCACCCGGAACTGGAGGATTACAAGGACGGCCTGGACTGGCTGGTCGCCACCAAGCAGGGCGACCGTGACCACGCCGGCATCTACGGCGGTTCCTACGGCGGCTTCATGACCTTCATGGCGCTGTTCCGCTCGCCGGGCACGTTCAAGGCCGGCGCCGCGCTGCGTCCGGTGGTTGATTGGCACCAGTACAACCACGGCTACACCGCCAACATCCTCAACACCCCGGACATCGACCCGGAGGCGTACCGCAAGTCCTCGCCGATCGAGTACGCCGACGGCCTGCAGGACCACCTGCTGATCGCGCACGGGATGATGGACGACAACGTGTTCTTCCAGGACTCGGTCAACCTCACCCAGAAGCTGATCGAGCTGCACAAGGACAACTGGTCGATCGCGCCGTACCCGCTGGAACGCCACGGCTATGTGCGTGCCGATTCCTGGCTGGACCAGTACAAGCGCATCCTCAAGCTGTTCGAAGAGAACCTGAAGTAAGCCAGCGATGACGTCGGTGCCCACTGACGTGCAGCACGCCGCGGCGACGATCGATATCGTCGCCGCGGTCGTTTTCGACCCCGATCGCCGCGTGCTGGTGGTGCGTAAACAGGGCTCGGAGACCTTCATCCAACCCGGCGGCAAACCCGAGCCCGGCGAAGCCCCGTTGGTCGCCCTGGCACGTGAACTGTACGAAGAACTCGGGGTCACGCTGGAGCCTGGCAGTGCCGTGTCGCTGGGCCGGTTCGAGGCCTGGGCGGTGCACGAAGCCGGGCACCGGGTGCGGGCCCATGCTTACCTGGTAACGGTCACCGGTACGCCCCACGCCCAAGCGGAAATCGCCGAACTGGCCTGGGTGCCGTTGCGCCCGCCGCATGGATTGCGCTTGGCACCGTTGAGCGCAGACCATATCCTGCCCGCGGCCGCGAACGCGGTGGCTGCGACCTAGACGTTGCGGCCTGCCCAACCAGGACACCGGATGTCAGCATCGCTTCCTCCGCAATTGCCTTCCACCCTGCCCTCCCCCAGCGGGGATGGCGCACCTGCCTTTCTCGCACCATTGCTCAAGTCGGTGCTGCTGGTCTGCCTGGTCTCGGCCGCGCTGTGGGCGGTGCTGTCGCTGATCGCCATTCCGCTGTCGGGCTCGGAGGCACTGCAGGCACTGCTGGCCGATGAGGACCTGCACTGGCTGCCCGCCTCGCTGCGCTGGCTGCTCACCCACCCCGTGCTGGCCAACGTATTGCTGTGCGTGTCGAGCCTGCTGGGCATTGCCGCATGCTGGGGCATGCTGCGGCGTTGGCGCTGGGCGTGGGTACTGTTCATCGTGCTGCTGGCGGTCACCGCCGTGCTCAACGTGATCGCGGCGTGGTTGCTGGATGATGCATTCGGCCACCTGCTCGCGCAGATACCCGATGACACGATGTCGATCGAACTGCTCAAGCTGCGCACTGAGCTGCGCGTGCAGCGCGTGATCTGCAGCGGCGTGGCCGGCATGACCGCGCTGGCCTTCGCGGTGCTCCAGGGCTGGCTGATCGTGCGCCTGTGCGCGGCCGATGTGCGTGCGCTGTTCCGCCGCTGAGACGTTTCCCGCAGCGCCACCGTGCGCTGCATGACCTGCAAGGATGATCGTGTGACTGTCTCCCTCCCCCTCCTGCGCCGCTACGGCTGGCGCGCGACCCTGTTCACCCTGCTCACGGCGGTGAGCCTGCCGGCGGTCGCCGCCACGCAGGCCATGGTGTGCGGCACGTTCGCCTCCGAAGACAGCGGCACCACGTTGACCCTGCACAGTGCGAACGAGGGCGCCCGGCAGATTCCCGGGCAGGCACCCGAGCCGTACCTGCTCAGCCGCCTGGGCGACGAGCTGAAGCTGGCCGACCTGGACAACGGTGGCGTCGGCTCGCTGACCCTGGCCGACAGCGGTCGGCGGCTCAGCGACCGCTTCAACACGTACCGCCTGCAGAAGGCGGCCCGCTGCCGGCCAGCGGCGGTGTTTCCGGCCGGGTCGTGCCGGGCCGAGATCGGCAGCTGCCTGCACGACATGCTGTTTGCCAGCAACGACCGCCTGCGGCAGTGGTGCAGTGAGGAGGTGCCGGCGGCCTGCAAGCGTCTGCTCGCCAATTTCCAGTCCGAAGCGCGCGAGGCCAGGACGCTGGCCGCCACGCAGGATGAAGGCCCGGACAGGGACGCCCCGGCGGTCTGCAAGCCCGACTCCGTCCAGTACGACCAGGCCGCCTGCCTGGAGGCCGCGCGTGACGCCATGGGGCAGGCCTTTGCCAAGGCGCTGCTCGGCGGCCTCGGCGCCGCCGATGCCTCACCACTGCCAGCCGCGCAGCTCGATGAGATCACCACCCTGTGCCGGACGCAGACCGGCGGCACGTTCTGTGCCAACGCCGCCGAGGCGTTGTGGGACGCTGGCCGCCTGATCCCGGCACGCGATGCCCTGCAGCGGGCCTGCACGCTCGGCAAGGATCCGCGCGCCTGTGAGCGTGCGGCGCCGCTGGCCGGGCTGGATGCCAAGGCCCTGACCCCGGTAGCCGCCACCGCCCTGCCCTGCGGCAGCTACGTGGCCGGCCAGGGCCTGATGGACCATCTGCCGTTCGGCGATGGCGGCATGATCGACAGCGGCTTCGGCGGCAAGCTGCGCGCGCGGCTGGTCGATGGCGACATCCGTGTGCGCCACGACCAGGGCGACGATTTCGTGTTCAAGCGCCTGGTCAACGGCAACCTGATCGGCATGGACAGCTGGAACCGCTACAGCTATTACGAGCGCACCGGCGAGGCACAGCAGTGCAGTGCGCCAGTGGTCTTCGTCGAGACCCCGCTGCCCCAGGATTGCCCGACCCTGGGCCGCGAGGGCGGTGCGCAGGCGTGCTGTGCGGCCGGCAAACTGCAGGGCTGCAATGCCGCCGGTCACCATCTGGCGCTGCGCAATCGCTGGGCCGAGGCGGCGCCGTTCTACATGACGCTGTGCACCGCCGGCGTACGCGAAGGCTGCGAGAACCTGGCCACCGTCTACGAGCACACCGGTGACGAGGCGCTGCCCGAGCAGATGGCCGCGCTCTGCGCGAAGGACGGCAACGGCACCCACGTGGCCTGCGATGTGCACGCGACCCGCAACTGGGGCCTGATGCAGGTCAGCGCCGGGCTGGAGCAGATCGCCCAGCGCATGGCCGCCGAGGCCGAGGCCGACGACGATGCCGAGGCGCCAGCCGAGGCGCCGGCCACGACAAAGCACAGCAAGAACAGCAACCGCAAGGGCGGCCACTGAGCGCACGTGAGCACACGCAGGCCGAGCACCGGCCTGCGGTAAAGTAGCGCCATGAACGACTTCGACCGCGTCCGCGCGTATCTGACCGACCTGCAGGACCGCATCTGTGCGGCGATCGAAACGGCCGACGGCCAGGCCCGCTTTGCCGAGGATCTCTGGCAGCGCGCGGAGGGCGGCGGTGGCCGCACCCGCATCCTGCGCGACGGCGCCGTGTTCGAGCAGGCCGGGATCGGGTTCTCCGATGTGGCTGGCACGCGCCTGCCGCCATCGGCCTCGGCGAACCGGCCGGAGCTGGCCGGGGCTTCCTGGCGCGCCACCGGCGTCTCGCTGGTGTTCCACCCCGCCAATCCCTATCTGCCAACCACGCATGCCAACGTGCGTTACTTCCGCGCCGAGCGCGATGGCGTGGCAGTGGCATCCTGGTTCGGCGGTGGCTTCGACCTCACCCCGTTCTACCCGATCGACGAAGACGTACGGTACTGGCACCAGGTCGCGCACGATCTGTGCGCGCCGTTCGGCGAAGAGCGCTATGCCGCGCACAAGCGCTGGTGCGATGAGTATTTCCTCCTGCGCCACCGCAACGAGACGCGTGGCGTGGGCGGGCTGTTCTTCGACGACCTGCATGGCGATTTCGAGCGTGATTTCGCCTATCTCCGCGCGGTCGGCGATGGTTTCCTGGACGCCTATCTGCCGCTGGTCGAGCGCCGCAAGGACACGCCGTACGGCGAGCGCGAGCGCGAATTCCAGCTGTACCGGCGCGGCCGCTATGTCGAATTCAATCTGGTCTACGACCGCGGCACCCTGTTCGGGCTGCAGAGTGGCGGGCGCAGCGAAAGCATCCTGATGAGCCTGCCGCCGCGCGTGCGCTGGGAGTACGGCTTCCAGCCCGACGCCGGCAGTGATGAGGCGCGTTTGGCCGATTACCTGGTCCCACGCGACTGGCTCTAACGGTTATTTCTTCGGCACGATCGTGATGTGTCCGTTGATCTCCAGCACCGCCAACGCGACGTCGTCGATGGACAGGCAGCCCTGCTGCCGCATCGCCGCGTCCAGATCGGCCGGGGTGACCAGTTCACGCTTGAGCACCGAATCGAGCACCTTGCCATCGCGCGCGATCAGGATCGGCTCGCCTTCGACCAGCGTTTCCACGCGCCGGCTGCGCGTGCTGAGCCAGCCCACGCCGTAGTTGATCGAGATCAGGGTCGCCGCCAGCAGCAGGCCGCCGCCCAGGGAGGTGTCTTCGCCGAGCAGCGCGTTCTGCACCGCGTTGCCGAGCAGCACGATCAGCAACACATCGAACGGGGTGATCTGGCCCAGCGCCCGCTTGCCGGACAGCCGGACCATGCCCAGTACTACCGCGTACACCACCACCGCGCGCAGGATGAATTCCCACCACGGCATGGCCAATGCAAACAGGTCGCTCATTGCCTCTCCCCGGACTGGTCCGGTCAGCATGGGCCGGCACCCGGCGCGAGGCAATGGCCGCGCGACGGCGAAGGGGGCTTTTCGGCGCCACAAATAAAAAGCCCCGCCAACCAGGGGGAGGTTAGCGGGGCCGGGGAACGGGCGCTTGGGGAGGAGCCCCCGTTCCGAGATCTGCTCCAGGGGATGGGAGAGATCCACAACAGGCATTGCGCCTGTCGAGGTCTATCAAAACACTCCGAACATTGATAGTTCGTGAAGGGGCCCAATTAATCCGGGCCTCTTCCCAGAAACATTCATCCAACAGTCAGATTATCGTGTCGCACTGAACCAATTCAGCCTTTTGACTGTGATTCAGGCCTCAATGTGCCTCGTCCCAGTTATCCCCGACGCCAGCGTCAACCACCAAGGGCACACGCAGTTCGGCCGCTGAAGACATCAACTCCACGACTTTCAAACGCAAGGTATCGAGGAAACTGCTTTCGGTTTCAAAGACCAGTTCATCGTGCACCTGCAGAATCATCTTGGCCTGGTCGCCATGGTCCTGGAGCCAGCTGTCCACCTTCACCATGGCGCGCTTGATGATGTCTGCTGCGGTGCCCTGCATGGGGGCGTTGATCGCGGCGCGTTCAGCACCGGCACGCAGGCCCTGGTTGCGGGCGTTGATGTCGTTCAGGTACAGGCGGCGGCCGAACAGGGTCTCCACGTAGCCCTGGTCACGGGCCTGCTGGCGCATCCGCTCCATGAAATCACGCACGCCGGGGTAGCGGCTGAAGTACAGCGCCACGTAATCCTGCGCCTGGCCGCGGTCGATGCCCAGGTTGCGGGCCAGCCCGAACGCGCTCATGCCGTACATCAGGCCGAAGTTGATCGCTTTGGCGGCTCGGCGCTCGTTGGAGGTGACCTCGTCCAGGGGACGGCTGAAGACTTCGGCCGCGGTCGCCCGGTGCACGTCCACGCCCTGCTCGAAGGCCCGCACCAGGCCCGGATCCTCGGAGAGGTGCGCCATGATCCGCAGCTCGATCTGCGAGTAATCGCAGGCCAGGATCTTGCGGCCCGGCGGGGCCACGAAGGCGCGGCGGATGCGGCGGCCGTCCTCTGTACGGATCGGGATGTTCTGCAGGTTCGGATCGGACGAGGACAGCCGGCCGGTCGCGGCGCCGGACTGGTGGTAGCTGGTGTGTACCCGCCCGGTGTCCTGGTTGATCATCTCCGGCAGCTTGTCGGTGTAGGTGCTGCGCAGCTTGGCCAGCCCGCGGTATTCCAGGATCACCCGCGGCAGTTCGTGCTGCTCGGCGATCGCCTCCAGCGCCTCTTCATTGGTGCTGGGCTGGCCCTTGGGAGTCTTCACCAGCGCTGGCAGCTGGAGCTCGTCGAACAGCACGGCCTGCAGCTGCTTGGGCGAATCCAGGTTGAAGGTGCGCCCGGCCAACTCGGTGGCCTTCTGCTGGGCGGCCAGCATGCGCGCGCCCAGGTCCTGGCTCTGCCGGCGCAGCTCGGCCATGTCGATATGCACGCCATTGGCTTCGATCCGGGTCAGGACCGGCACCAGCGGCATTTCGATGTCGCGGTAGACGCTGTCCAGCGAGGGCGTGGCCTGCAGCTGCGGCTGCAGCGCGTGGTGCAGGCGCAGGGTCACGTCGGCATCTTCGGCGGCGTAGCGGCAGGCTTCGTCCAGCCCGACCTGCGAGAACGAGATCTGCTTGGCACCCTTGCCGGCCACCTCCTCGAACTTGATCGTGGTGTAACCCAGGTAGCGCATCGCCAGCGAGTCCATGTCATGGCGCGTGGCGGTGGAATTGAGCACGAAGCTCTCCAGCATGGTGTCGTCGTGGTACCCCTGCAGGTTCACGCCATGGCGGCGCAGCACGTGCAGGTCGTACTTGCCGTGCTGGCCCAGTTTTTTCTTGGTGGGGTCTTCCAGGGCAGGGCGCAGCGCTGCCAGCACCTGCTCGCGCGGCAGCTGGGCCGGCGCGCCCGGGTAATCGTGGCCGACCGGAATATAGGCGGCCCGGCCCTGCTCGACCGCCAGGCTGATGCCGACCAGGTTGGCGCGCATGGCGTCCAGCGCGTCGGTCTCGGTATCGAAGGAAATCAGATCGGCTTCGGCCAGGCGCTGTACCCAGGCATCGAGCTGTTCGGTGGTCAGCACCATCTCGTACTCGCCCGGAGCGGAGAGCGCCGGATCGACCGGCACCACCGCCTCATCGGCCGTGGCGCGGGCGTAGCCGGCCGCGGTGCCACGCAGGCTGACCGGGGCATCGCTGGCAGCGGCCGGGGCCGGCACGGGGCCACCCAGCTCCTTGAGGGCCTGGGTGAAGCCGTAACGCAGGTACAGTTCGCTCAGCGACGGCACGTCCGGCTCACGCAGCGGCAGCGTCTGCGGCGTTACCTCCAGCGGTACGTCGGTGCGGATCGTGACCAGCTCGCGGTTGAGCGGCAGGCGCTCCAGCGCCGCGCGCAGGTTCTCGCCGATCTTGCCCTTCATGGTCGGGGCCGCGGCGATCACGCCATCCAGGTGCTGGTATTCGGCCAGCCACTTGGCGGCGGTCTTGGGGCCGCACTTCTCCACGCCGGGCACGTTGTCCACGGCGTCGCCCATCAGTGCCAGCAGGTCGACGATCTGATCGGCACGCACGCCGAACTTCTCCATCACCGCCGCGTCCGAATCCATGCGGCTGCCGGTCATCGTGTTGACCAGTTCGATACCCGGGCGGACCAGCTGGGCGAAGTCCTTGTCGCCGGTGGAGATGGTGACCTGCAGGCCATCGCGATGGCCCTGCAGGGCCAGCGTGCCGATCACATCATCGGCTTCCACGCCGGGGATGCGCAGGATGCTCAGGCCCAGCGCTTCGACGATGCGGCACATCGGCTCGATCTGCGGGCGCAGGTCGTCAGGCATCGGCGGGCGGTTGGCCTTGTAGTCGGCATACAGGTCGTCACGGAAGGTCTTGCCGGGCGCATCGACCACGAAGGCGACGTACTCGGGGCGCTCCTTCAGGGTGGCGCGCAGCATGTTGACCACACCGAACAACGCACCGGTGGGTTCACCGTGTGCGTTGGTCAGCGGCGGAAGCGCGTGGAACGCGCGATACAGGTAACTGGACCCGTCAATCAGGACTAATCGGCTCATGGGACGATTCTACGCGCCCGGCCCTGACCGTCGTCGGCACCGGCCTCACGATCCATCGGGCATAATCAGGCCCTCTTCGCCCAAGGACTCCCGGCCCATGAAGATTCTGTTGCTCGCAGGCGTGCTCGCGCTGGCTGGCTGTGCCACCGGTGGTGGCGGCAGGCCCCCGGTCGATGTCACCGGTGCCGACGTGGTCAAGACGGTCCAGGACAACGGCGACACCATCGAGGAATACCGGGTCGGCGGCCAGCTGCGGATGGTCAAGGTGACCCCGTCGCGCGGTGCCCCGTTCTACATGTACGACCAGAACGGCGATGGCCGGATGGACAGCGACAAGGACGGCGTCTCGCCGGTCTACTGGAAGCTCTACAGCTGGTGATTGCGGGCGTTGACCGCTCTGCCGCCCCGTGACTGCACGGGGCCGGTTGGGCGATGGACCCCATCCCTGCTCGCCCCCGCTCGATGACCACACCCGAACGCCGCCACGATCCGAATCCGGCTGCACTGCGCGCCGGCCTCACCGCAGAGCAGCGGCAGGCGGTGGAAACGCTGGAGCATTTCGGCTGGCAGCTGCGCTTCGTGCGCCGCCCCCTGTTCCGCGATCCGATCCCGGTGTTGTTCGACCGGACGGGCGAGCGTTACGTGGTGCTGCAGCCCGATGGCACACTGGATGAGTCGCAGACGTTGAAGCTGCGCGATTGATCTGACGCCCACGCTGCGCGGCGGATGGGTAGTGCCGGCCGCTGGGCGGCTGCGCTTGCAGCGGGACCCCGAGGCGGCGGCCAGCGGTGGGCACTACCGCTTTCCCATTACCGGATGACCAGCACCGGTACCGTGCTGCGCGCGAGCACTTCGGCGGTCTGGCTGCCCAGCAGCACGCGGGTGACGCCACGGCGACCATGCGAGGTCATCACGATAAGATCGCTGCCGCGTTCAGTAGCGGTATCGATGATGCCGTCGGCGGCATAGCGGTCGAGCACGTGCACGGTGGTAGCCCGCAGCCCCTGCGCCTGCGCGGCGGCCTGGGCCGGCTGCAGCACCTTCTGCGCGGTTTCTTCGCGGTCGGCCTTGTACTCGGGCGTGTTCATGTAGCCCACGCTCCAGCCCATGGCGTCGTACATGCCGACCGCCCACGGCTCGGAGACGGTCACGATATCGACCTCGGCATTGAGGTCCTTGGCCAGCTCCAGGCCCTTGGCCAGGCCTTTTTCGGCCAGCTCCGAACCATCGGTGGCAATCAGGATGCGCTTGTACATGGCAGAGCTCCTCGGGGTGGGCAATGGGAACATCACCATTGCACACCCGATGTGGACGCGGTGCCTTGAGCTGGATCAATCGCCGTGGGCGCGCGCAGGCACCGCCCGCGCCGGGTTGCCGACCACGGTCGCACCGGCGGGTACATCGCGGGTCACCACGCTGCCCGCACCCACCACCGCGTCATCACCAATGGTGACGCCGGGCAGCACGATCGCGCCGCCGCCGATCCAGACATTGCGCCCGATCCGCACCGGCCTGGCCGACTCCAGGCCTTCCGCCCGCGCCTGCGGATCGCGCGGATGGTCGGCGGCATAGATCTGGACCGCCGGACCGATCTGGGTGCCATCGCCGATGCTGACCTCGGCGACATCCAGGATCACGCAGTTGTAGTTGAGGAACACGCCCTGCCCCAAGCGGATGTTGTAGCCGTAGTCGCAGTGGAACGGCGGCCGGATCACCGCGCCCTCGCCGACTGCGCCCAACTGCTCGCGCAACAGCGCGCGGCGCACGGCCGGGCTTTCGGCCAGGGCGGCGTTGTAACGGACCATCCAGACCTTGGCGGCGGCCATGTCGGCCTGCAGCGCCGGGTCGCCCGGGCGGTACAGCTTCCCGGACAGCATCTTTTCCTTTTCGCTCTGACCCATGCGGCCTCCTTCAGACAGAGGCTGATGATGCCGGTTGGCCGTCCGCCTGTCAGCGCGCCTTGCAGCGCGTGCCCAGCAATGCGACCACGGCGAAGACGAGGCCGCTCAGCCAGAACCACAGCGTCGCCTGGCCGATGCACACCACACTGGGCTGCGGCTGGCAGCGCAGGCGCAGCAGATCGAAGTCGCCACCGTCGGCCAGGCAGGTCTGCGCGTTGTGGACCAGGGCCAGCACCGGCTCGGCCCAGCCTGCCGACCATGTCAGCAGGACCAGTGCAGCAAGCAGATACGGAATTCCCTTGTTCACGAGTGCGCTCCCAGCGGACAGGGGCAGACTCTGGGCGCCGGCCCGGGGACGGACAAGCGGTACGCGACGAACTGGGTGAAATCCGGGATGAGTCTGGGGCGATCGGGGATGAAGCGAGGCGCTCTGGCCGACCGCAATGCGGATAGCGCAGGCATGCGCTGCCTGGGATGCCTGTGTGCTGCAGCGCAGGACGGAGACCAGCACCGCCCATGACAGACTTCACGCATGCGCCCTCTGCTCATCGCTCTGCTGTGCTCGCTGGCCCTGCTGCCGCTACCCGGCCTTGCCGCCGCGCCGGGTCCGGACCGCGTCCTGATCTTCAGCCGCACCGCCAAGTTCCACCACGACTCGATTCCTGTGGCCGTGGCGGCGCTGCGCGAGCTGAGTGCCGAGGCCGGCATGACGGCGGACCCGAGCGACGATCCCCGGGATTTCCGCCCCGACAACCTCGCCCGCTACCGCGCCGTGATCTTCGCCAATACCACCGGCGATGTACTCGACGCCACGCAACAGGCTGCGATGGAGCAGTTCATCCGCAACGGTGGCGGTTTCATGGGCGTGCACGCCGCGGCCGACACCGAATACGACTGGCCGTGGTACGGCGAACTGGTCGGCGCGTGGTTCCACAAGCACCCGGAGGGTCTGCAGGACACGCGGGTGCAGCCCGAGCGTGACGGCAAACCGTCAGGCCCGGCGTGGCCACTCCGCGATGAGCTCTACAATTACCGGCGCAATCCGCGTGGGATGGTGCAGGTCATCGCGACGGTGGACGAAGCGCGCTACGACGGCGGCACCATGGGCGCCGATCATCCCATCGCCTGGTGCCGGCCCTTCGATGGCGGCCGCAGCTGGTACACCGGGCTGGGCCATGATGCTGCGGTGTACGCCAATCCGGCTGTGCGGGCGCAGCTGCGCCGTGGCCTGCGCTATGCAGCAGGCCACGCGCCGGACTGCTGATCAGGCGGTACGCACCACGCGTGCACCTTGGCACAGCGGGTAGCTCGCCAGCAGATCGGCGATGCGCGCGTGCAGGGTGTCGAACGAGGCGCCATACAGATACAGCGCCGTCTCGGTCGGGCCCTGCCACCAGCTGCAGATCTCGCCGTGGCCTTCGATGCGCTCGACGATCTGTTCGAACACATAGTTCGAATCACACTGTTCGTAGACCTCATCGGGCAGATCGGTGCCGTTGAGATACAACGCCAAGCCTTCGGTGACGCCGAACGGCTGATCGGGGGCGCCTTCGCGCTGGATCAGTGAGCCCTTCGGCGCGCCCAGCTGCTCCAGCAGTTCGATCACGCCGGGCAGCGACGCCGGATCGTTCAACGCGACCTCGATATCGCCGTAGTCCACTTCACCGTCTTCCGTCAGCGCAGTGCCACCGCCGGTGATCTCGCCCAGCTCGGCACTGCCCAGCAGCGCATCCAGTGGATCTTCGAACAGCTCATGGCGATGCTCGGGCTGGAGCTTGGCGTTCAATTTGACGGTGAGGTGCAGCGGCGCATCGGTCATGGCGGGGGCCTGTTCGAAAAGGATGGCGCCATTGTAGTGCCGGCCGCTGGCCGGCTCGCGACAACGCCGCGGCAAAGAGCAGCCGGCCAGCGGCCGGCACTGCTGGATGACGGCCGTTGCTCAGAGCACCGTCAGATTGGCATACGCCATCACCAGCCACTTGCTGCCGGCCTCGATGAATTCGACCTGCACGCGGGCGTGCTGGCCGCTGCCTTCGTAGTCGGTGACCATGCCTTCGCCGAATTTGGGATGGTTGACCATCGCGCCCAGCTTGAGCGGCGGTGCTTCCAGCGCGGCGTGGCCCATCACCCGGTTGGCGCCGAGTGAGGTGCCGCGCGAGACCTGCACCTTGGGGCGCACTTCGTTCACCAGCTCGCGCGGGATCTCGCGCAGGAAGCGCGAGGGCACGTTGTAGTTGTCCTGGCCATGGATGCGGCGCGATTCGGCGTAGCAGAGCACCAGCTTCTGGCGCGCGCGGGTGATGCCCACGTAAGCCAGGCGCCGCTCTTCTTCCAGCCGGCCGCTTTCTTCCAGCGAGCGCGCGCTCGGGAACAGGCCGTCTTCCATGCCGGCCAGGAACACCAGCGGGAACTCCAACCCCTTGGCGGCGTGCAGCGTCATCAACTGCACCCCCTCTTCGCCGGCCTGGGCCTGGCCTTCGCCAGCCTCCAGCGAGGCGTAGGCGAGGAAGGCGACCAGCTCGCTCATGTCCTGGGTTTCTTCGACATCATCCTCGCGACGCACGAAGCGCGAGGCCACCGAAACCAGTTCGTCCAGGTTGTCCGCGCGCGATTCCGAATCCAGCGCGTTGCGGCTTTCCTTGGACCAGTGCTCACGCAGGCCCGAGCGCATCAGCACGTGGTCGATGCGTTCGGCCAGGGTCATCGTGTCCGCTTCGGCCTGGAGCTGATTGACCAGCACCAGGAAGCCGGCCAGCGCATTGCGTGCGCGTGCGGCCAGCGCATTGCCCTGGGTGGTGAGCATGGTGGCTTCCCACAGCGAAATCGCGTGGGCGCGCGCCAACCGGCGCACTTCATCCAGGGTGCGGTCGCCGATGCCACGCGTCGGCGTGTTGACCGCGCGCTCGAAGGCAGCGTCATCGTTGCGGTTGGTCATCAACCGCAGGTACGCCAGCGCGTCCTTGATTTCGGCGCGCTCGAAGAAGCGCATGCCGCCATACACGCGGTACGGCACCTGCTCGGACAGCAGCGCTTCTTCGAAGGCACGCGACTGTGCATTGCTGCGGTAGAGCACGGCAACATCGCCGTAGCTGCCACCATCGCGCACCCACTGGCGCGCGCGTTCGACCACGTAACGCGCCTCGTCCATTTCGTTGTAGGCCGCGTACAGATCGATCGGATCACCGTCGCCGCTGTCGGTCCACAACTCCTTGCCGATGCGGTCCGGGTTGTGCGCGATCACCGCATTGGCCGCGCCGAGGATGTTGGCGGTGGAGCGGTAGTTCTGCTCCAGGCGCACGGTCTGCGCACCCGGGAAATCCTTCAGGAAGCGCTGGACGTTCTCGACCTTGGCGCCGCGCCAGCCATAGATGGCCTGGTCGTCGTCGCCGACCACGAACACGTGGCCGGTCTCGCCGGCCAGCACGCGCACGAAGGCGTACTGGATGGCGTTGGTGTCCTGGAACTCATCCACCAGGATCTCGCGGAAACGCGAGCGGTAGTGGGCCAGCAGCGCCGGGTTGTCGCGCAGCAGCTCATGCGCGCGCAGCAGCAGCTCGGCGAAATCGACCAGGCCGGCACGATCGCAGCGCTCCTGGTAGGCCGCATAGGCCTGGCGCATGGTTTCCAGCCACGCGTCATGCGGCTCGGGCTGGATGTGCTGCGGGCGGCGACCCTCGTCCTTCTGCTCGTTGATCCACCAGGCGATCTGCTTCGGCGGGAACTTGCCGTCGTCGATCTCCAGCTGCTGGACCACGCGCTTGACCAGCCGCAGCTGGTCGTCCGAATCCATCACCTGGAAGCTGTCGGGCAGCTTGGCGTCCTGGAAGTGCAGGCGCAGCAGGCGATGGGCCAGACCGTGGAAGGTGCCGATCCAGGCGCCGCGGCTACCCTGCGACAGCTGCAGGTCGATGCGGTGACGCATCTCGCCGGCGGCCTTGTTGGTGAAGGTCACCGCAAAAATGCCATGGGTCGGCACGCCGCAGACTTCGTTGAGCCAGGCGATGCGGTGGATAAGCACGCGGGTCTTGCCGGAACCGGCACCGGCAAGCACCAGATGGTGGCCGGGCGGGGCGGACACAGCTTCGCGCTGGGCGGGGTTCAACCCGTCGAGCAAGTGGGAAACATCCATGTCCCCATTTTACCCTCGGGCGGGTCGCTCCGGGCCGTTACCCGGCGGCCGGATCGAACGGGTTCAGCCGCGCGCGGCCTGTTCGGCCTGCACGCGCAGCTCCGGGATCGCCAGGCTCTCCCACAGCGTGCCGATGCGCAGGCTGCCGACCACACGGATCGCGGGCTGCGGCTGGCCATGGCCATCGATCAGGCCGCCCTCCTCCACCGTGGTATCCAGGCCCAGGCCATGCGGGCCCGGGCGGGCATGCCCGTCCGCCAGCAGCTGCTGGATCAGCGGATTGCGCATGGACAGCGCGCGCGTCTCCACCCCGGTGGCATTGATCACCGCGCCCACGGTCAGCGGCGGCAGGCCACCGTTCGGACTGCGGCCGTGCAGCTGCAGCCCGCTTTCCTGCACCAGCAGCGTGTCCAGCCGGGCGCGGTGGCGCTGCAGCTGGCCGCTGCGCTCCAGTTCGGCCACCTGGGCGTGCACCGATTCGGCGATACGATGACGGTGCACGTCCCAATAGCGCACCACGTGGCGCAGGAAACGGCGCTGGTCGGCCTCGTTCAAGCTCAACCACAGCGCCTGCCCCATGGGCCGGATCCGGTCCATCACGCTCTGCCAGGGGATGCCCTGCGCCACTGCCGTGCGGGCCTGCCCACGCAGTTCGCGGACGCGCTGGCGCAGCGGCATCGCCAACAGCGGCTGCGGATCGAACGTGACAGCTGCGCCGTGCGCGTGCGGCAAGGGCAGCAGCGCGTGGCGCGACAGCACGAAAATGCGCCCACGGTGACCGGCGGCGGCCAGGGCCACCACGCTGTCGGCCATGCTCAGGCCGGAGCCGATGATGGCCAGATCGTCATCGCCGGCCAGCACCCGCACACCATCGTAATCCCAGGCCTCCACCACCTGCGCGGGCGGCAGTGCCTCGGCACCGGGCACCGGCAACGGGCGCATGCTGTTGCCACACGCCAGCACCACGCGCTGGGCGTTCCACGTCACCTCATCGTCGAGCCGCAGCTGCACGCCCTGTGCAGTGGGCGCCAACGCGAACACCGGCTGTTCGACCACCTCCAGCACCGCCACGCTGCGCTCGCGCGCCTGCTCCAGGCGCTCGCGCAGGTACGCGGCGTAATGGCGGCGCGGCACGAACTGGTCGGCCAGCAGCTCGCGCGGTACCCCGGCAATCGCCTGGCTGTCGATCAGGTAATCGAGGAAATCCGCGGGCTGATCCGGCAGCCCGCTCATCTTGCCGGCCGGTACGTTGAGCAGATGCTCGGGCCACGGCGTGGCGTAGGCGATGCCTTCAGCCAGCACCGAGGCCGGCTCGAACAGCACGATGCGTGACGGCCGCTGTGCATGGCGCAGGGCCTGCAGTGCGACGAGGACGCCGGCAGCGCCGCCGCCGACGATGGCCAGATCACACTGGCAGTGGGTATCGGACGCAGTCATGCACCGATTGTAGGCGATGCACGTGGACCGGCCGTCCACGTGCGTCACAGCGGGCTACATCAAGGCATCGGCCAGCCGTGCGATGCCTTCGCGGCTGCGCTTCCATGCCGGCCGTTGGCGCCATGTCGCCAGATCCAGCGGGCGCGACTGTTCGAGATAGTCTGCTTCGATCTGCGCCAACTGCCGCACCATGCCGGCGTCGTAGCAGAGCATGCCGATCTCGGCGTTGAGCGCGAACGAGCGGATGTCCAGGTTGATCGAGCCGACCAGCGCGATGTCTTCATCGACGGTCAGGTGCTTGGCGTGCAGGAAGTTCGGCTCGTACAGCGCGATGCGCACGCCGCTACGCAGCAGCTCGTCGTAGTAGGCCTCCTGCGCCCACGAGGTCAGCCGCTGGTTGGTGCTGGCCGACAGGATCAGCTGCACCTGCACGCCGGACAGCGCGGCGATGCGCAGCGCGCTCAGGGTCGCTTCGTCGGGCACGAAGTACGGCGTGACCAGCACGATCCGCCGGCGCGCCAGATGGATCAGCGCGTTGACCGCATCGCGCGCGTTGCTGAAGGGGTACGCCGGGCCACTGGGCAGCAGCTGGGTCGGCACATCGGCCGAGCACACCGGCACCGCGGTCAGCACATCCAGGCGCTGCCCGGTTTCCATGTACCAGTCGCTGGCGAACACCGCCTCCAGATGGGCAACCACCGGCCCGCGCACGCGCGCGACCAGTTCCTTGTTCGGGAAGCCGGCGACGAACTGCGCGCGCGCCAGGTTCTGCGAGCCGATGTAGCCGACCCGGTTGTCGATCACCGCGATCTTGCGGTGGTTGCGCAGGTCCATGCGGCCACTGCGGCGCCAGCGCAGGCCACCGGGCAGCATCGCGCGCACGTCCACGCCGATGGCCTGCAGCCGGTGGCGATAGTGGCGCAGCCCGCGCTTGGCGCCGACCGCATCCAGCAGCAACCGGCAGTGCACGCCACGCGCCGCGGCGCGCTGCAGCGCCTGCACGATGGCCTCGCCGACGGCATCGTCAAACATCAGGTAGTACAGCAGGTGCACGCGATCGCGCGCCTGGTCGATGTCTTCGATCAGCGCCTGCAGCGAGGCGTCATAGTCGTTGAGCAGATCCACCGCATTACCGTGGATGGGCATGAAATCGCCCTGGCGCTCGATCAGCGGCACGATCTCGGCGGTGGCGGTATCCGGCGCGGGCGTCCAGCGCAGTGGCGGCTGCAGGGCCTGTTCCTCGCGGATCACCTGCGAGGCCTCGGCCTGGCGCTGCACGCGCTGACGCGACAGCCAGGGGTGGCCGAACAGCAGATACAGCGGCAGCCCGAGCAGCGGCACGAAGCCGACCAGCAGCAGCCAGCTGCGTGCGGCACCGGGCGTGGTGCGGCTGGGAATCCAGAACAGCGCGGCCAGCCGGATCAGCCAATCCAGCATCAACAACCACGAACCCAGCAGCCACTCGAACAGCATCGCGTCGCCCGTCGGGAGGGAACCCCATTCTGCCATGGGCTGCTGTGCGGCCGGGGTGACCGGCGTAGCGGTCAACGACGGTCATCGCCGCGCGGGCTGAAACGGAAAAACCCGCCACGAGGGCGGGTTTTTCGTCGGGAAGCTCAAGGATCCTTGCGGATTACTTGATCTTGCCTTCCTTGTACAGGACGTGCTTGCGCACGACCGGATCGTACTTCAGGAATTCCATCTTCCCGGGGGTGTTCTTCTTGTTCTTGTCCGTCGTGTAGAAGTGGCCAGTGTTGGCCGTCGAAATCAGACGGATCTTATCGCGCTTGCCTGCCATGATCGTTTACTCCTCAGACCTTTTCGCCGCGCGAACGCAGCTCAGCCAGAACGGAGTCGATACCGTTCTTGTCGATGGTGCGCAGGGCATGCGCGGAAACACGAAGCTTGACCCAGCGGTTTTCGCTGGCAACCCAGAAGCGGCGCTCGTGCAGGTTGGGCAGGAAACGACGACGGGTCTTGTTGTTGGCGTGCGAGACGTTGTTACCCGTCTGCACTCGCTTGCCGGAAACTTGGCATACGCGGGACATTGCGCACCTCGATAAAAGTAGTTGTCAGCCCATAGCCCGGGCGACGGCGGCCTCGGCGGTTTCCCGCCACACGTCATGAGAATCAAAGGGTTACGCTGTCGAGGGCGGGCCGGATGACGTGTTCCCGGCCGCCGATCCAAAGGTTTTTGGACACAGCGAGCCGCGCATTATGCCCGCTTGGCCCTGCTGGCGCAACCGAGGCCGGCAGGGGCCTGCCGGCCGGGTCGTTCATGCCAGCACGGCGCGGCGCGGCCGCCCGGCGGCTGGGGTGCTGGCCGCGATCGGCTCACCCGAGGCCGGCACTGCCCGCTCCCGGCCCCAGGCGCGGATGTTCTCGATCTGCTCCGGTGCGGTCCGCGACAACGGCACCACGTTCTGGAAACTGCGCCGGAACAGCTCATCGGTGACCATGGCATCGCCCTTCAGATACGCCTCTTTCACCACTTCACGAACCGCCGATTCCAGGTCCGAGCCGGCAAAGCCCTCGGACAGCTCGACCAGTTCATCCAACAATCCCGGCGCCAGTTCGCGCTGCTGCAGCCCACGCCGCGCATAGATGCCGATGATGTCGCGGCGCTCAGGGGGCGTCGGCAGGTCGACAAAGAACAGTTCGTCGAACCGGCCCCGGCGCAGCAGCTCGGGCGGCAGCTTGGAGACATCGTTGGCGGTGGCCACCACGAACACGCGGGTGCGGGCCTCCTGCAGCCAATACAGGAACTGGCCGACCAGCCGGGTCGAGGTACCGCCATCGCCGCCCCCGGTGGCGCCGGCCAGGCCCTTCTCGATCTCGTCGATCCACAGCACGCAGGGCGCCACGTGATCGGCAGTGGCCAAGGCCTCCTTCAAGCGGCCTTCGCTCTGGCCCAGGTACTGGCCATGGATGGTGGACAGGTCCAGCCGGTACAGCGGCAGCTGCCAATCCTGGGCGATGGCCTTGGCCGACAGCGATTTACCGCAGCCCGGCACGCCGACCAGCAGCACGCCACGCGGCGGCCGGATGCCGCGCTCGCGCAGGTCGGCGGTCAGCAGCGGCCGCTCGCGGGCCAGCCAGCTCTTGAGGCCGCCAAGGCCACCCACACTGAGGTCGCCGCCACGCACGGGCACCCGCTCGATACCGGAAATGTCGGCGAAGATCCGGTCCTTGGCATGCATCAACTCGACCAGATCATTCTTGTCGATACGGCCATTGACCAGCAACGTAGCGATGATGTTCTCCGCCTCCAGCCGCGAGATGCCGGCCAGGATCGCCGCCGCCTGGCGGATGTCGGCGTCGTCCCAGTCGATCTGGAACTGGCTGCGGTAAGGATCGATCTGCTCATGGATGATCGCCGCCATCTCGTCTTCGGTCGGCGGCGACAGCACCAACGACATGCCCAGGCGCTGCAGCTGGCCGAACACCGGCTTGCTGGTGACCACGACCAGCGAGCCACCATGGTCAGCCGCGAGCATCGCCACATCGATCAGTTGCCGGGCCGACGGCGTGTCGTCCTCCAGGTCGGACACCTCGGTCAATACGAAACTGAGGTTCTGCCGCTGCGCCATCTGCTGGCTGGCGAAGTCGACCGCACCGATGACCGAGCGGTCTTCGTTGACGATCCGCCCCGTCGCCAGTTCGCGCGTTCCCTGCGACAGGGTGTGCACGTAGAACGGCGCACTCAGCGCGCCGGCCACGTCACGCAGGATGTCCAGCACCCGCGCACGTTCAGTGCTGCGGATGGAGATGAAGGGCACGCGCGCTTTCAGGTAACGGGTCAGCGTGGCGTGGAACTCGCGGGTATCGCTCATGGGGTCAGATCATCAAGGTTCGCCGGCGCCCCGGCAGGGCGGGAACATCGGCAGGTGCAGCAGAAGGGAGGGGCGGCGGCGCGGAGGCATCCAGCGCGGCCGGCCGGTAGTGGCACAGGCTGTTGTAGCGCACCGCGCGCAGGGTGCGGTCGCAGCGTTGGGCGCGGGCGTTGGCTTCCAGGTCGGCCTGCATCCTGGCGGTGATGCGCACCAGTTCCCCGCGCAGGAAGGCGCGCAGCGATTCGGGCAGCGTCGCCAGCGACGCCAGTTGATGCAGCACGCTGAAATGCCGACGCGCATCCAGCAGCGCGCGGACCAGGGTCACCTCGTCAGCGCGGTCGCCGAGATCGCGCTGCAGGCGAGCGCTGCACTGCTTCAGGCGCAGGTCGAGCAGCGTGGTGATCCGGTCGGTGAATAACTGCGCCACGCCAGGCGTCCAGTCCAGCCGCCCTGCCGCCATGGCCGCGAGCGCCTCGGCTTCGCGGCCACCTTCGCTGAAGGCATCCAGGACCTGGCTCCATTCGGCGTAGGTCCGGGGAACCGGCAGGGTCATCCGTGCGAGGCGCGCTTGCGGCGTACGAAACCGGTCATCGGCAACAGGTCCCAGCCAGGCAGGGCACCGGCGAGCGCATCCGGCGCGGCAACGGCGACCGGCGGGGGGGCCGGGGTCGCCACCGCTGCATCGTTCAACGGCGGTGGAACGGCGTCATGGACCGGCAGCGGTGGCGGCACGGCGGAAGCATCGAGCAGGGAACGGGTCATGGTCGGGCCTCAGGCGGTGGCGGCAAGGATGCGGCGGGTGTTGTCATGGCCGCCAAGAGTGAACTGTTCGGGCGTGATCGACTCCAGCAGCGCGGTCAACTCGGCGGCCTGTGCGTCGCGCCCGGCCAGGTCCCGCCGCACCTCCACGACTTCGGCCATGCAGGCCTTGAGCGCGTTCTGCAGTTGCTCGCGCTGCCGCGTGAAGTCGGCGCGGACCGTTTCGCGGGTCTTTTCCAGATTCTTGTAGGCCATGCCGACCCACAGCAGCATCAGCGCGGCGATCACCATGCCGATGACGTTGCCCAAGGTCATCACCAGCAGCAGGACACCCAGCACCAGCACCGCCCAGTGCTGGAAGCGCAGCTTCACACCGGCCAATGCCTGCGCGAGCCCGGTGTCGACGTGCTCGTTGAGCGAGGTCTCCAACGCAGCCTGGTTGCTGCCATCGCGGGTGCTGCCCTGCCAGGCATCCAGTGTGACCTCCACCTCGGTCGGGATCGCCTGGCGGATGCTGGCGGTGAGGTCGTGGTGCGCTTCCAGAATCCAGCTGCGCGACTGCGCGGTGGCAAACCGCTGGGTGGCGCGCGAGGCCTGCGAGGTTTCCGGATGCATCGCGGCGTTGGTGAGCAGCTGGGTGAAACTGATGCGGTGTTCCAGCGCCGGGTCCTGCAGCTGGAAGCGGCGATCGGCCGCAGGGCGGTCGCCGTTCTCATCGATGATCAGCTTGCACAGGGCCTCATCGCGGCGCAGCGGGAGCTCGTCGGCATCGAAATGCGAGACCAGCTTGGTCAGCAGCGCATCCACGTCGGCGGCCAGTCCGGCCGTGGCGCGTACGTCACCGCTGAACACGCTCTGGAAGTGCCGGGTGACGGCCGCGTGGGTCGCCGTGGCGTTGAGCGAGTCCTGCAGGGCCGGCCAGGTCGGGCTGAAGCGCTGCAGGTGCGGATAGCGGGCGCTGTCGTCGCCATTGGGCGTCTTGGAGCGCAGCGCGTCGATCCACTGGCTGCGCTGGGCCTCTACGAAGCCGGCGCGCTGGGCCAGTTCCTCGATCCATTCATTGGTGCGGGCCACGCAGATGCGGGCGGTATCCACGCCGAACACACCGCCGGCGATCGCATCGATCAGCACCACGGTCTGGCGGTCGAGTTCCACCGGATTCTGCATGCCCAGGTAACGGTCCATCCACTGCTGGGCGGCCGACAGACGGCCGGCGCGGCGGCTGACGAGGGAGAACAGCAGGCTGGTTTTCTCGTCATCGCGACGGATCGCCTCGGCCAGCGCACGCTGCGCCAGATCCTGCTGGTCGTTGAGCCACGCCGCCAGCGCCACCAGTGCCGGGGCCAGCCAGTAACCGGGTGCAGCGAGCATGAGGTTCTCGCTGGCGGCACGGATGGTGTCCTGCCGGACCAGGCTGATATCGGCCGCCTGCAGGATGCCGGTGGTCTGGCGGCGCACTTCGGCGTAGTGGCCGAAACGGTTCTCCAGCTCCTGGCGGATCTTCACCTGGCGGGTTTCGGCCAGCGACAGCTCCTTGGCTTTCAGGTCCGCCGCCACGAAATCCATGAACGCCTTTTCCAGGCGGGCCAGTTCGCTGCGGGTGGCGCCCACATCGCTCTGGATCGCGTGGGCCCGGGTATGCAGGGCGTCCAGGTCCTGCCCAAGCGAGCGCAGGCTGCTGTTGATCGCGGACAGGTCCGCCATGTGGATGATGCGTTGTGTGCTCATGTCGTTCCTTCGATGACGGCGGTCTGGCCGGAGTCGCTGACGGTGACCATCCGCTTCGCGTACACCTCGATGAAGGCGTAGGACGGATGCAGGGCCAGCGTGCGTGCCCGTTCGAGCGTTAGCGGCAGCGTGTGGCCGATCTTGAAGTGCTCGATGATCTGCCCGGTCAGGTCCAGCGTATGGACCTCATACGGGTGCCCCAGCATGCAGCGGCTGACGATGCCGAGCAGACGGTCCTCCAGGGCGATCTCACCGAGCTCCGCCTCCACCAGCTGCTTCAGCGCGGCCACTGCGTCGCGATCGTGCACGTGGCCGCCCACATCGACCCGGGTCATGGCCTGTACGTACGCAGGCGAGCGCTTCTGCCGGAGCCGGCTGTCGAGCGAGGCCGCGCTCAGTGTGGTGGTACGTGCCTGTGAGCGCGTGGCGACAGACAGGCCAGCGGTGGCGGCCTCCTTGCCGAACAACAGATTGCGAGCCATTCCCTGCTTCCTGCGACACCGCGAGCGCGGCCGTTCCGTGGCGGAAAGTAGCAGAGATGCGGTGCTGTTCCAATGCGATGGGGCCGTCACTGGCGGCTGCGTTAGGCTGGGTGCCCGAGAAGGACAGCCCTGCATGAGGATCCCCGCCATGACCCGGCGTTCCGTGTTCCCGACGCGCCACCCATGAAGCTGCTCGCCCTGACCTACGGCACCGAAGGCGACACGCGCCCGTTGGTGATGCTCTGCCATGGCCTGATCACCGCGGGCCATGACGTGCTGTTGCTGGCCGAGCGCGGCACGCTGGATACCGCGCGCGAGCTGGGCGTGCCGCATGCCGCGCTGGAGGGGGACATCCATGACGAGGTGGTGGCCCTGGTCTCGCGTGGCAACGCCCGGCTGGCCGCCTCGCGGGGGCTGGCGCGGATGGCGCAACGTCATGTGCCCGGCTGGATGCGCCAGGCCGATGCCGCTGCCGCCGGGTGCGATGCGGTGCTGACCGGCGGGCTGGCCGCCTTCGTCGGCCTGACCGTGGCCGAGCACCACGGGCTGCCGGTGATCGGTACCGGGATGATCCCGCTGACCCCGACCGCCGGCTTCCCCTCCCCGTTCCTGCCACGGCTGCGCTTGCCCGGCGTGCTCAACCGGCTCAGCTACACCCTGGTCAACCAGGCGGTATGGCGCACCTTCCGCCGCCCGGTCAACGCCGCGCGAGCGGCACTGGGCATGCCGCGGCGCGCCTCACCCTGGCGGGATCTGCCGATGCTGTACGGCATTTCGCCCAGTTTGCTTCCCCCGCCGCCGGACTGGCCGGACAACCACCGGATCTGCGGCCAGTGGCGCGCGCCCGAACGTGGCTGGCAACCGCCGCCGGATCTGCAGGCCTTTCTGGATGACGGCCCCGCCCCGGTCTACCTCGGCTTCGGCAGCATGACCGGCTTCGATCGCGACCACGTGCTGCCCGCGCTGCTGGCGGCGTTGGCGCCGCGCCGGGTCCTGCTGTTCCCGGGCTGGGCCGGGCTGCCCAGCGCCCCGTTGCCACCCAGCGTATTCGTGATCGGGCCGACCCCGCATGAGGCGTTGTTCCCACGCTGCGCGCTGATCATCCATCACGGTGGCAGCGGCACCACGCATTCGGCCTGCCGGGCCGGTGTGCCCTCGCTGGTGATGCCGTTCGCCGCCGACCAGTTTTTCTGGGCAGACCGGCTGCGCGCGCTGGGCGTGGCACCGCCGGCGTTGTCGCCGAAGCGCTTGGACGCCGGGACACTGCAGCGGGCGATCGCCTTTGCAGAGCATGCAGATACCCGCGCCCGCGCCAGCGCGCTGGGTCAGGCGATGACGGCCGAGAACGGCGTCCGCGCTGGCGTCACTACCATCGAGGCGTGGTTGTCACCTCGATAGCAGTGGCAGCAGGCGGCACGGACGCTTCCGTGCCGCCGGCCGGGTCACCCGACCCACGGTCGGGTGCTACCGGACGACCAGTGTCGCCTCGTCCTTGCGATGCAGCCACCGATACAGCACCGGCAGCACCAGCAAGGTCAGCAGCGTGGACGAGACGATGCCGCCGATCACCACGGTCGCCAGCGGACGCTGCACCTCCGAACCGGCACCGACGTTGAACGCCATCGGCACGAAACCGAGCGAGGCCACCAGCGCGGTCATCAGTACCGGGCGCAGACGGCCCAGCGCGCCCTCGCGCACCGCCTGCGGCAAGGGCATCCCCTGCTCGCGCAGGCTACGCACGAAACTGATCATCACCAGGCCATTGAGCACCGCCACACCGGACAGCGCGATGAAGCCCACACCGGCCGAGATCGACAGCGGAATGCCACGCAGGGCCAGCGCGAGCACGCCGCCGGTGAGCGCCAACGGCACGCCACTGAACACGATGGCCGCATCCTTGACGGAGCCGAACGCCCAGAACAGCAGCGCGAAGATGATCGCCAGCGTCACCGGCACCACGATCGACAGGCGCTGGCTGGCCGAGATCAGCTGCTCGAAACTGCCGCCGTACTCGATCCAGTAGCCGTTGGGCACCTGCACATCGCGCCCGATCGCCTGCTGCAGGTCACCCACGAAACCGCCGAGATCGCGGTCGCGTACGTTGGCGGTGACCACGATCCGGCGCTTGCCGTTCTCGCGGTTGATCTGGTTCGGCCCTTCGCTGTTGCTCAGCGTTGCCAGCTCACGCAGCGGCACCGTGCGCGCACTGCCGCTGGTCCAGCTGCCGGGGCGGCTGGACTCGTCGGCGTCATCGGCCAGGGCCGTCTCCAGCGACACGGGCAGGTCCGCCAGCGCGGCCGGGTCCTGGCGCAGCGCTTCGGGCAGGCGCACCACGATGTCGAAACGACGGTCGCCTTCGAACAACTGCCCTGCCACCTGGCCGCCCACCGCGGTGGCCACGGTCGACTGCACCTGGCCCGGATTCAAGCCATACCCGGCCAACGCGGTACGGTTCGGGGTGACGGTCAGCAACGGCAGGCCGCTGGTTTCCTCCACCCGTACGTCGGCCGCACCCGGCACGCTGCCGGCCACCGCCGCGATACGCTTGCCGACCGACAGCAGCGTGTCCAGATCATCGCCGAACAGCATCACCGCCACGTCGGCACGCACGCCGGAGATCAGCTCGTTGGTGCGCATCTGGATCGGCTGGGTGAACTCGTAGTTGTTGCCGGGCAACTGCTCGACCGCTTCTTCCAGCTCGGCCAGCAGCGCCGCACGCGATTTGCGTGGATCCGGCCAGGCCTTGCGCGGCTTCATCATGATGAAGGTATCGGCGACCGAGGGCGGCATCGGATCGGAGGCGACTTCCGGCGTGCCGATCTTGGAGAACACCTTGTCCACCTCGGCGAACTGCACCAGCCGGTTCTCGATCTGCTTCTGCATCTCGATGGACTGGGTCAGGCTGGTCCCGGGGATGCGCATGGCGTGCATGGCGACATCGCCTTCGTCCAGGTTCGGCACGAACTCGCTGCCCAGCCGCGTGGCCAGCAGGCCACAGCCGACCACCAGCACCAGCGCGCCGGCGACCATCCAGCGGCCGCGCCGCAGCGCGAAGGCGAGCATCGGCGCATAGCGTCGGCGCACCCAGGCCATCAGGCGGTTTTCCTTCTCCTGCACGCGGCCGCCGAGGAACAGCGCGATCGCGGCGGGGACGAAGGTCAACGCGAGCACCATCGCACCGGTCAGCGCCAGCACGACGGTGATGGCCATCGGGTGGAACATTTTTCCTTCCACGCCGGTGAGCGCGAAGATCGGCAGGTACA
This sequence comes from Stenotrophomonas sp. PUT21, assembly GCF_052232875.1. Taxonomy (NCBI): domain Bacteria; kingdom Pseudomonadati; phylum Pseudomonadota; class Gammaproteobacteria; order Lysobacterales; family Lysobacteraceae; genus Stenotrophomonas; species Stenotrophomonas sp. PUT21. The sequence continues at coordinate 3,886,318 of NZ_CP197645.1, forward strand.
CCGCAGTGATGATGCCCAGCCCGAACAGGCTGGGGCGGATCACTTCGGCCGTCGCACTGGCGGTTTCGGCGAAGCGTTCTTCGCGGGTCATGTCGCGGCCGAGCATATGCTGGCGTTCGCCGAAGCGGCGCAGGCAGTTCTCGATGATGATCACCGCACCGTCGACGATCAGGCCGAAGTCCAGCGCGCCCAGGCTCATCAGGTTGGCCGACACACCCCCACGGGCCATGCCGGTCAGCGTGAACAGCATCGCCAGTGGAATCACCGCGGCGGTGATCAGCGCCGCGCGGAAATTGCCGAGCAGCAGGAACAGCACCACGATCACCAGCAGCGCGCCTTCGACCAGGTTCTTGGCCACCGTCTCGATGGTGCGGTCGACCAGCGCGGTGCGGTCGTAGCTGGCGGTGACCGTGACGCCCTCCGGCAGGCTGGCCTGTGCCTGCTGCAGGCGCGCCGCCGCGGCCTGGGCGACATCGCGGCTGTTGGCGCCGATCAGCATCACCACCGTGCCCATCACCACTTCATGGCCGTTCTGCGTGGCCGCGCCACTGCGCAGCTCCGGCCCGTCCTGGACCTGGGCCACATCGTGCACGTGGATCGGCACGCCTTCGCGGCGGGCCAGCACGATGTTGCCGATCTCCTCCAGATTGGCGACCTGCCCGGGGATACGCACCAGGAACTGCTGGCCGTTGCGTTCGATGTAGCCGGCACCGACGTTCTGGTTGTTGGTTTCCACCGCCTGCGCGACATCTTCCAACGTGAAGCCCAGCGCGCGCAGGCGTGCCGGATCCGGGGTGATATGCACCTGGCGCTGGAAGCCACCGATGGTGTTGACTTCGGTCACGCCGGGCACGTTGCGCAGCTGCGGGCGGATCACCCAGTCCTGCAGCGTGCGCAGGTCGGTGGCGGTGTACGCCGTGCCATCGGCCTTGCGCGCCTTGGGATCGGCGTCGATGGTGTACATGAAGATCTCGCCGAGCCCGGTGGAGATCGGGCCCAGCTGCGGATCCAGCCCCTCCGGGATCTGCGATTTGACCTGCTGCAGGCGCTCGGCGACCTGCTGCCGGGCGAAGTAGATGTCGGTGCCGTCCTTGAACACCACGGTCACCTGCGAGAGCCCGTAGCGTGAGAGCGAGCGGGCCTGCTCCATCGCGGGCAGGCCAGCCATCACCGTTTCCACCGGATAGGTGATGCGCTGCTCGGTCTCCAGCGGCGAGTAGCCGGGCGCGGCGGTGTTGATCTGGACCTGGACGTTGGTGATGTCCGGGGTGGCGTCGATCGGCAGCTTGGTGAAACTCCAGCTGCCGATGACGATCAGCACCAGGGTCAGGGCCATCATCAACCAGCGATGGGCGATGGCGGCGCGGATGATGCGCTCAAGCATGAGGGCGGCCTCCGGCGGCGGGGCGTGGCAGGGCGTCAATGTTCATGCGATGCCCCTGCCTTGCCGATGTCGGCCTTGACCACGTAGCTCTGCTCGACCACCACCTCTTCGCCGAGGGTCAGGCCATCGAGCACTTCCACCTTGCCGGCATCGCGCGCACCGAGTTTGACCGCACGCGCGGTGTAGGTCTCGCCTTCGCGCACGAACACCACCTCCTTGCCGTCCATCGTCTGCAGCGCGCTCAGCGGCACTACCTGCGCCGCCGGCTTGGTGGCGACCACGATGCGGGCCTTCACCGCGGCACCGGGCCGCCATTGGCCATCATCGTTGCGCAGCGTGGCACGGGCGACCGTGCTCTGGCTGGCGGTGGCGGTACCGGGCAGCACGCGCTCCAGCGTGGTGGCCTGGCTGACACCGTCGGTCATGCGCGACACGGTGACGGGCACGCCGGCGGTGATGTGCTGGGTGTCGTTGCCGAAGATATGCAGGTCCACCCACAACGTGGACAGATCACCGATCTCGAACAAGGGCGTGCCCTCACCGGCCACCCCACCGACCTGTGCCTGGCGCGCCAGCACCACGCCACCGATCGGTGCCGTCACGGTGTAGGTCGTCAGGCTCAGGTTGCTCTCGATGCTGGCCAGCACCTGGCCGGCGCGCACGCGGTCGCCGACATTGGCGCGCAGCGAGCGGATCGGGCCGGGGAAGCGCGCCATCACCTGCGCGACGCGGCCATCGACCGGGGTCAGCAGGCCCTGCACGTCGTGCTCGTCGGCAATGGTGCCGGCCACCACAGGTGCCACACGGATACCAGCCTGCTCGGCCATGGCCGCGGCGATGGTGGTGCTTTCCGGTGCGTCGTGATCGTCATGATCATCGTCATGCCCAGCCTCTCCATGGCCGGCGTCCGTCGCGGCCGCCTTGACCGGCGCCGCAGCGGGGTCGCTGCTGCCGCAGCCGGTGAGCGCCATCAGCGCGATCAACAGGCTGCCGGCCAGCACGGTACGGGTCAGGGAAGCGGTCATCGGCGGTCCTCCGTGGACACGGTGTCGGTAGCGGCGACCATGCTCTGGCCGGTCAGTCGCTGGATTTCGATCAGGGCGGTCTGTGCGGCGATGGCCGCTTCGAGCTGGCGCTGGCGTGCTTCGATCCGCATCGCCTGCAGCTGGGCCCACTCCATGTAGCTGATCGCGCCGGCACGCCAGGCCTTCTCGGCGGCGTTCTCGGCACGCTTGAGCTGGGGCAGTACGTCGCGCTCCATGCGGGTGACTTCCAGCCGCGAGGTCAGGTAGCGGCCATGCGCTTCAGCGAGCGTGGCGTACAGCTGCAGCGCGCGCGCGTCGCGCTCCACGCTGTTGAGCGCCAGTTCGGCCTCGGCCGCGCGGATCTCCGGGTCGGCACGGCGCACACTGCCCAGCGGCACGCTGAAACCGGCCACCAGGGAGGTATCGCGGGTGTCGCGGCTGTTGCGCACGCCCACCTGCCAGCTGACATCGGGCCGTGCCTGGGTGCGGGCCAGCTGCACCTGCGCTTCGCGGATGCGGCGCTCACCGGCCAGCACCGCCAGTTCCGGGGTGCGCTGCAGCTCGTCGGCGAGCACGGCGAAGTCCTGCAACGCGGGCAGCTGCATCGGATCGCCGGTGACCACGTCGAAGCCGGGCTCGCGCTGGCGCCACAACGCCGACAGCGCCGCACGCGCGGACTGATCCATCTGCCGGGCGCGATCGCGGTCCAGTTCGGCCTGCGCCAGCATCGCCTGCGCCGTCATCAGCACCGATTCCGGCGAAGCACCGGCCTGCAGCCGCAGCCGCGCGGCGGCGACGGCGCGCCTGCGCTGCTCGATATCGGTCTCGGCGATGCGCAGCTGCTGACGCGCATCGGTCACCGCCAGGTAGCGGCGGGCGACTTCGGCCATCAGGTCCAGCCGCGCGGTTTCCCGCTGCGGGGCCAGACTGTCCAGATTGGCCTGGGCCACGGCGCGGCGGGCGTCCAGTTTGCCGCCGCGCTCCAGCACGCCGGCCAAGGTGACGGTAACTTCCGCGGCATCGAAGCCGCGGGTGTCGCCGGTGCCGAGGGCGTTCTCCAGCTCCACGCCCACGGTCAAGGGCGGCGACAGGCCGGCCGCGTCACGGCGGGCTTCCCACACCGGCCGCTGGGCCTGCGCCAGGCGCAGATCGGGGTGGTACTGGGCGACGCGCGCGATGGCGTCGTCGAGGGTCAACGGTGCAGCAGGTGTCGTGCCCTGTGCGTACACGCACGGCACGAACGCAATGGCAGCCAGGGCTGCCAGACGCATCCACATGGGAGTCTCCAGAAAGCGATCAGAGGGCAAACGGCGGCGCGTGGCCGCAGGGCATCAGATCGCTATCGGAGGACGCAGCAGGTTCTCGGGCGGCTGGGTGCGCAGCTGCGCGACCAACCCGGCAGGCACGCCGTGGCTGGGCGCGGTGGGCAGGCTCCAGGCCATCGCGGCCATCGGCAGCACGCCGCCATGGCCATGGCAGTGGCCGCAATGCACCAGGGCATGCAGCCAGTCTTCGTTGCCGTCGCCGTCGCTGGAGGCAACGCCGGCCGTGTCATCGCCGGTGCCGTGCAGCTCGCTGCTGTCGGCGTGCACGGTCAGGTGGATATCGGCCAGGGCCGAGGCCAGCGAGCTGCCGAACACGCCCACACCCACCACCACCAGCATCAGCAGGCGGAGCAGCAGGGACGGACGCGGGCGGGCACGACGGAACATGGCCCGCAGGGTAGCCGGGCGTGAAGCCGTTACACAATCGCAGCCCGGCACGTTGGTTCACGTTGGCCAGGGCCGGCACGATGGCCGGCCCCGGCGCGGCTCAGCTGGCCGCGGCCTTGCGCTGGGCGATGAAGGCCTGGATCTGCGCCTCCAGCACCGGCAGCGGCACCGAGCCCTGGCTGAGCACGGCGTCGTGGAAGGCCTTGACGTCGAAACGGTCGCCCAGTTCCTGCTCGGCCTGCGCGCGCAGGCGCACGATTGCGATCTCGCCGAGCTTGTAGCTCAGCGCCTGGCCCGGCCAGGAGATGTAGCGGTCCACTTCGGTGGTCACTTCATGCTCGCTCAGCGCGGTGTGGTCGCGCAGGTAGGACAGCGCCTGCTCGCGGGTCCAACCCTTGTGGTGCACGCCGGTGTCGATCACCAGGCGCGCGGCCCGCCACATTTCGTAGGTCAGGCGGCCGAAATCCTCGTACGGGGTTTCGTAGATGCCCATTTCCACGCCGAGCTTCTCGCAGTACAGGCCCCAGCCTTCGCCATAGGCGGAGATGTAGTTGTTGCGGCGGAAGGCCGGCTGCTCGCCCTGCTCGGCCGCCAGTGCGCCCTGCAGTGCATGGCCGGGATCGGACTCATGCAGGGTCAGCGCCGGCAGGTTGTACAGCGGCCGCGCCGGCAGGTTGTAGGTGTTGAGCCAGTAAGTGCCCATGCCGCCACGGCCGGCGGTCCAGAACGGAGCGATATCCGGCGGCACCGGGACGATGGTGAAGCGCGCGCGCGGCAGGGTCATGTACTTGCCGATCACGCCGTCCACGCGCTTGGAGATCCAGGCCGCGCGGTGCAGCAGCTCGTCCGGGGTCTTGGCGTAGAACTGCGGATCGGTGCGCAGGAAGGTCAGGAACTCGGCGAAGCTGCCCTTGAACTCGACCTGCTTGATGATGCCGTCCATCTCGGCCTGGATGCGCGCGACTTCCTTCAGGCCGATCTCGTGGATCTGCTGCGGGGTCAGGTCCAGCGTGGTGTATTCGTGGATCTGCTGCTTGTAATACGCCTTGCCGCCGGGCATCGCCTCGGCCGCCAGGGTGGTGCGCGCCTGCGGCACATACTCACTGACGAAGAAGGTGCGCAGCTTGGCGAAGGCCGGCACCACGCTGCCACCGATGGCCTGGCGGGCCTGTTCCTGCAGCTGCGCCTGCTCGGCGGCCGGGATGCTGGCCGGCAGTTTCTTGAACGGCGCGTACAGCGGCGACTGGGTCGGGTCCTTCAGTTCGGACACGGTGGCAATCGAGACCTCGCGGCCATCGAGCACCGCACGCGGCACGCTGAAACCGCGCTTGAGGCCGGCGCGCATGTTCTCGGTCTGCTGGTCGAAATAGCGCGGCACATCATTCAGGCGCGCGATGTAGTTGCGGTAGTCCTGCGCGGTCTTCATCTCGCGCCGGGCCATGAAGGACAGGTTGGACCAGAACGAGGAGTCCGCGTTGAACGGCATTTCGTAGGCGCGCAGGCGTACGTCGGCGGCCAGGTTGAACACCTGGTCGCGGTAGATCGCGTAGTTGATCCGGTTCTCGGCCGAGAGCGCCTGGGTATCCACCTTGTCCAGCTGGGCAAGAACGTCGTCCCAGACCTTCAGCCGGCCCTGCTGCGCGGCTGCGCCGACATCGGGCATGCGGGTCGCGTTGGCCGGGCCGTCGCCGTCTTCGCTGGCTTCACCGCCGCCGGCTTCGCGCCAGGCCCATTCCTTCTCGTAGATGGCGCGGAACTGCGCATCGGCGGGGCTTTCGGCAGCCAGGCTGGCCGGGGCGGCAGCCGCGGAGGCCGGAGGTGCAGCCAGGGCAGCGCCGGCAGGAAGGGCCAGGGCGAGCAGCAACGCAGCAACGAGCGGTGATTTCACGGTCAGGGGTTCCGAGGGACGGCAAACCCCGATGATGGCACCCGGCGAAGGGGCCGCGCATGGATCAAAGGTCCTGCCCGGGTCGCGGGCAGCGCCGAAGGCGGGGTAGCCACCGACCGTTGGTCGGTAGGCACGCCCTCAATGCGCCGCCTTGTCCCGCTTCCAGCCGCGGTGCGCGATATCCAGCTTCAGGCTGTACAGCGCGGTGAACGCCGGGAACAGGTTCTGCAGCACGCCCACCGAGTCCTGCTTGGCCGAGAACAGGAAGTAGCTCAGCGTCATCAGGCTGCCGACCACGCTCATGTACCAGAACAGGCGCGGGATCACCGGCTTGCCGGCGCGGCGCGAGGCGACGAACTGGACCAGCCAGCGGCCCCCGAACATCAGCGCGCCGGTGTAGCCGATCAGTTTCCAGCCAGTGACGTGCAGGCCGGTCCAGTACAGCCAGGTCAGCGGCTGGTCGAGCCAGTGCAGTTCCATCAGCGTTCTTCCACGGCGGTGCGCTTGCTGCGCGTGATCAGCCAGGCCACGCCGCGCAGGTCGCGGATGCCGACCAGCGCGCGGCCAAGGTTGTTGTACTTGGACACGCCCGCGGTGCGGTGCCGGTGGTTGACCGGCACGCTGGTGGTTTTCCAGCCGGCGCGCTGCATCAGCGCGGGCAGGTAGCGGTGCATGTGGTCGAAGTACGGCAGTTCCAGGAACGCGGCGCGCTCGAACAGCTTGATGCCGCAGCCGGTATCGGGGGTATCGTCGCGCAGCATGCGCGCACGGATCGCGTTGGCCCACTTGCTGGCCCAGCGCTTGCTGCCCGAATCCTGGCGATTCACACGCCACCCGGCGAACAGCTTGACCTGGGTGGCGGCCGCGGCCCGTGCAGCGAGCAGCTTGGGGATGTCGGCCGGGTCGTTCTGGCCATCACCGTCCAGGGTGGCGATCCACGGCGCGCGGGCGTGCTTGACGCCGTTGCGTACCGCAGTGCTCTGCCCGCTCTGGGTAACGTGGTGCAGCACCCGCAGTTCGGGCGTGATGGCCTTCAGGGCCTGCAGCACCGCCAGGGTATCGTCGCGCGAGTGGTCGTCGATGTAGACGATTTCGAAATCGACCTGCCCGCGCAGCGCGGTGGTGATCTCGTTGATCAGGGGCGTGACGTTGTCGCGTTCATTGAAGACCGGGACGACGACCGACAACTGGGGTTGGCTCATGGTCGGGCTCTGCGAATGGCCAGGATCGAAAAAGAGCGCGCATTTTCCGCACCCGAGGTTATCCGAAGATGAATCGGCGCGTGTGTGTCAGGCGTGATCGCCGAAATACTCGCGGCACCAGGCCACCACCGGCGGCAGACCGCGCTCGATCGGCATGGCCGGCTCATAGCCGAAAGCGTCATGCGCACGCGTGGTGTCGGCCATCGTGCGGACCATGTCGCCGGGCTGCATCGGCTTGTAGACCTTCTGCGCCGGGCGTCCGGCGGCCGCCTCGATGATGCCGATGAAGTGCTCCAGCTCGATCGGGGTGTGGTTGCCGAGGTTGAACACCCGGTGCGGCACCGTGTCGCTGGACGGATGCGCCAGCGCGCCGAGGATGCCATCCACGATGTCGGAGACATGTGTGAAGTCGCGCTGCATTTTTCCGTCGTTGAACACATCGATCGGGCGGCCGGCCAGGACCGCGCGCGCGAACAGCAGCGGTGCCATGTCCGGGCGGCCCCACGGGCCGTACACGGTGAAGAAGCGCAGGCCGGTGGCGTGCAGGCCGTACAGCTGGGCGTAGGTGTAGGCCATCAGCTCGTTGGCGGCCTTGGTCGCCGCGTACAGCGAGCGCGGCTTGTCGATGCGCTGGTCTTCGGAGAACGGCGGGGTGGCCGAATCGCCGTACACCGAGCTGCTGGAGGCATACACCAGATGGGCCACGCCGCGATGGCGGCACAGCTCCAGCATGTTGACGAAGCCGGTCAGGTTGCTGTCGACGTAGGCATGCGGGTTTTCCAGCGAGTAACGCACGCCGGCCTGGGCGGCCAGGTGGATGACCCGGGTCGGCTGGACCTCGTCGAACAGCGCGGCCAGGCCGTCGCGGTCGGTCAGGTCGAGCACGCGGATATCGGCGTCCGGGCACAGCGCGGCCACGCGATCTCGCTTGATCTGCGGAGCGTAGTAGTCGTTGTAGTTGTCCAGGCCGACGACGCGCTCGCCGCGCTCACGCAGGGCCTTGCAGGTATTGGCACCGATGAAACCGGCGGCACCGGTCACGAGAATCGTCATGGGATCTGTCCATCATGCAGCCACGTATCAATGCAGTGCGTTGCCGGGACGCCCGCGTGGCGATCCGCGCGTCCCGGTGGCCGGCCTCACCAGAGGCTGAGCGGCGCTTCCTTGGCCATCGTGGCCTTGCGTTCCTTGCTGAAATCCCACCACGGCCGCGGCGCCTCGCCCTGCATGAAACGCAGCACCGACAGGAATACATCGATCACGCAGGGGTCGTGCATCACCCCGGTGCGCAGGCACAGCTGCGCGTACATGTCATACGCATCGCGACCGCGCAGGTGCGCTGGCACGCGGATGCCGATCAGACGGAGATCTTTCTCACAGGCCGGCCCGACATTCGGCAGGTCGGTCAGACGCAACAGATGGTTGCGGTCGACCTTGGTGGGGTTCATTGGTTGGGGAAGATCCTCTGACGCCTGCGGGGGACTCAGCCCTTCTGTGCGCGAAGTCGGTCGAGCACGCCATCCAGCGTGTCCAGGTCGGTGTAGTGAATGATCAGCTTGCCCTTGCCGCCACGGCCGTGGGCGATCGCCACACGGGCCCCCAGCGACTCGGACAACTCGGTTTCCAGCGAGGCGATATCGGCCTGCGGCGCGGCGGCCGTGGGCTTCTTGCGCAGCGCGCCGGGCACCTTGCCGGCCGCGAACTGCTGCGCACGGTGCTCCACTTCGCGCACCGACCAGCCCTGGTCGGCCGCTTCCTGGGCCAGCTTGCTGGCCAGTTCCGGCGCCAAGGTGAGCAGCGCACGCGCATGGCCCATTTCCAGCCGGCGGGTTTCCAGCAGCAGGCGGATCGCGATCGGCAGCTCGAGCAGGCGCAGCAGGTTGGATACCGCCGCGCGCGAGCGGCCGACAGCCTGGGCGGCCTCGGCATGGGTCAGGGCGAATTCGCTGATCAGCCGCTGCAGGGCTTCGGCTTCTTCAAGCGGGTTGAGGTCTTCGCGCTGGATGTTCTCGATCAGCGCCATCGCGATGACGGTGCGGTCTTCCAGCTCGCGCACCACCACCGGCACTTCGTCCAGGCCGGCCAGCTGCGACGCGCGCCAGCGGCGTTCGCCGGCCACGATCTCGAAGCTGTCCGGACCCAGCTGGCGGACCAGGATCGGCTGGATCACGCCCTGCGCCTTGATCGACTCGGCCAGCTCGGCGAGCTTGGTTTCGTCCATGTCGCGGCGCGGCTGGTACTTGCCCGGCTGCAGATGAGCCACCGGCAGCTTGCGCAGGAGCTCACCCGGCTGCGGTTCGACCACGGCCGCTGCCTGCACCTGTGTCACCGCCCCCTTGGGCCCCAACAGCGCGTCGAGGCCACGGCCGAGGCCGCGTTTCTTGCCGAGGGCAGGCTTGGTGCTCATCAGGCGGTCTCCATGGCCTTGTCGGCCTTCTTGCGTTGGTTGTTGCGACGGATGATCTCGCCGGCCAGGCCGAGATAGGCAACGCCACCGCGCGAGGCACGGTCGTACCCGACGATGCTCTGGCCATGGCTGGGCGCCTCGGCCAGGCGAACGTTGCGCGGCACGATGGTGCGGAACACCTGCTCGCCGAAGTGCTCGGTCAGCTCGGCCGACACGGCATTGGCCAGGTTGTTGCGCACATCGAACATGGTCCGCAGCACACCCTCGATCTCCAGCGCCGGATTGAGGTTGGCGCGCAGCGCTTCAATGGTTTCCACCAGCGCGCTCAGGCCTTCCAGCGCGTAGTACTCGCACTGCATCGGCACGATCACCGAATCGGCGGCGGCCAGCGCGTTGAGCGTCAGCAGCGACAGCGCCGGTGGGCAGTCGATCAGGATGTAGTCGTATTCGTCGCGGATCGGGGCCAGCGCGCGCTTGAGGCGCTGCTCGCGCTCGCTCTGGTCCATCAGCTGGATCTCGGCGGCGGTCAGGTCGATGTTGCCCGGGAGCAGGTCGAAGCCTTCCGGCGTCTTGACCCGGACCTCGGCCGCGGTGCTTTCGCCCAGCAGCAGATCACAGGTGGACGCAGCGACTTCGCGCTTGTCCACACCGCTGCCCATGGTCGCATTGCCTTGGGAATCGAGGTCGACAAGAAGCACGCGCTTGGGTGCAGCAGCCAGGGAGGCGGCCAGATTGACGGCGGTCGTGGTCTTGCCGACGCCACCTTTCTGGTTGGCGATGGCGATGATGCGGGCCATGCGGGTGAGCCTCATCGGCAGGGAGTGGGACTGGTCATTATGCGTATATGGGGCGTGTCATGCACTGTGAGATGCGCGGCAGGCACGCGCCGCAATGCTGCGGTCACGCCCACGGGCACGCCGATGGCGCCGCGTGGGGCCACCGCGGGAAGGGGCAGGACGACCGTGGGGCGGGCGCTGCGGGCAGCGAAGTCACCGGCTCACGGGCCGGTGACCACCACCAGATGGCGTTCGCCGGTCAATCCAGGAACGCTCAAGGGCAGCACCTGCTCCACCGACCAGCCGGCCGGCAGCTGCGCGATCTCGTCGTGCGGGTACACGCCTTTCATCGCCAGCAGGCGGCCGCCCGGGCGCAGCAGGTGTCCACCGACCCGGATGATCCCGGCCAGGGTGTCCATCGCGCGGGCGGTCAGGTGGTCATAGGCGGCCGGTTCGGCCAGTGCCTCGGCACGCGACTCGGCCACGCGGGCATTGCCCAGGCCCAGCTGGCGCACGGCCTCGCGCATGAAGCGCGCTTTCTTGCCATTGCTTTCGACCAGGGTCACCTGCAGCTGCGGGCGTGCGATGGCCAGCGGAATGCCCGGCAGCCCGGGGCCGGTACCCAGGTCGGCCAGGGTGCCGGTCTCCAGGTACGGCTGCATCGCCAGCGAATCGAGCAGATGGCGGGTGACCATCTCCAGCGGGTCGCGGATCGCGGTGAGGTTGTAGGTGCGGTTCCAGCGGTCGAGCAGGGTCAGGTAGGTCAGCAGCGGTGGTGCCAGCGCGGCGTCCAGCTGCATGGCGGCCAGGCCGCGCTCAAGCGCGTCGGCCACGCCAGCGGGGAGGGTGTGTTCTGTCATGGCACCATTATCGCAGGTCGGTAGCGCCGACCGTTGGTCGGCTGCCGCTGCTCGCATACCCAATCGTTGGCCACGCCCTAGATCTCACATCGCATGCCAGGCCAGCGCCGCCCGGAAATCATCGGCGGCCTGCCACTCATGCAGGTGCCAGCGCTCGGCCGGCCCCAGTTCCGGGTCGCACCAGGCCAGGTGCAGGCCGCCATCGGTGCCCGGCGCGAGCTGCAGCCGGTGCAGGCCGAAGGAGATGCCCTGCCCCTGCGCCTTGAGCAGCGCCTCCTTGGCGCACCACACCCGGAAGAACCAGTGGTTGCGGGCGTCTTCGTCCAGTGATTCCAGCCAGGCGATCTCGGCGGGGTGGAAGAAGCGCTGCACGATCTCGAGCATCCGTGGGCGCGGGCGCAGGGGTTCCAGGTCCACGCCCAGCCGCACCCGTTCGCCCATCGCGACCAGCAACAGGCCGTGGCTGTGACTCCAGCCGGTGCCGACATGGGCCAACGGGCCGTGCAGCGCCGGGCGGCCGCGCGGGTCGCGCTGCAGCGGCAGGTCCTGCGGCGTCCCGCCCAGCTGCTCGGCCAGCAGCACCCGGGCCTGGGGCTCGCCCCGGGTGCCCGGCACATGCGGCAGGCGCCAGACCGTGACCGGGCCGAAACGCCAGGGGCCGTCCAGGGTGGCCGGCAGGCTCATACCACGGCCCCGCCATCGCGACTGCACGACGACTTCACGGGGTGTGCCGTCAACTGCACAGGTCGCAACCGCACAGAGGGAGTCAACGCTATGGGCATCATCATCTGGTTGATCGTCGGCGGCATCGTGGGCTGGCTTGCCAGCATCATCATGAAGCGGGACGCGCAGCAAGGCATCATCCTCAACATCGTGGTCGGCATCGTCGGCGCATTGCTGGCCGGTTGGCTGTTCGGCGGTGGCATCAATGAAGCGATCACCATCCGCACGTTCCTGTTCTCGTTGATCGGCGCAGTCATCCTGCTCGCGATCGTGAATCTGTTTACGCGTCGAAGCGTCCGCTAACGCGCGCACGCATCCCGTTTGATCGACAAGGCCCGGCACTGCCGGGCCTTGTTGTTTCCGCGGTCAGCCCAGCTGCACCCAGGCCGGGGCATGGTCGCTGGGGCGCTCCCAGGTGCGCGGCTCGCGATCGATGCCCGAGGCCAGCGCACGCGCCTTGAGCGCATCGGAGACCAGGGTCAGGTCGATGCGCAGGCCCAGGTTGCGGCGGAACCCGGCAGCCCGGTAATCCCACCAGCTGAACACACCTTCTTCCTCGCTGTGCAGGCGGAAAGCATCGTGCAGGCCCAGCTGCAGCAACTTGTTCAGGGCGCCGCGCTCGGCAGTGGAGGTCAGGATGTGGTTCTCGTTCCAGACCAGCGGGTCGTGCACGTCGCGCGCATCGGGGGCGATGTTGAAGTCGCCCATCACCACCAGCTCCGGGTGCCTGGCCAGCTCGGCCTCGACCCAGGCATGCACGGCCTCGAGCCAGCGCAGCTTGTAGGCGTACTTGTCGGTGCCCACGTCCTGGCCGTTGACCACGTACAGGTTGATGATGCGCACGCCGTTGACGGTGCCGGCGATGGCGCGCTTCTGCTCATCCTCAAAGCCGGGAATGCCGATCTGCACGTCTTGCGCCGGCTCGCGCGAGAGCAGCGCGACGCCGTTGTAGGTCTTCTGCCCGGCAAACACGCTGCGGTAGCCCAGCCCGGCCAGCACCGCATCGGGGAACTTGTGGTCCTCCATCTTGGTTTCCTGGATGCCGACCACGTCCGGCGCGAACGCCGTGAGCCATTGTTCCAGGTGCGGCAGGCGCACGTTGAGCGAGTTGACGTTCCAGGAGGCGATTTTCATGCGGTCATTCTACCTGCGGGGCGCGCGTCCGTTGGCAGCCGCTAACGCACCATCGCCTTCAACATTCCGGCGATCTTCGAATACGGCGGTTTGAGCAGATCGCTGGCGGCCCAGCGCGACTGCCACAGGATCGGCAGCTGCTTGCTCATCGCATCGAAGCCGGCGCGCGCGTGATAGGCGCCCATGCCACTCGGGCCGACGCCGCCGAACGGCAGGCCATTGACCGCGAAATGCAGCAGGGTGTCGTTGACGGTGACGCCGCCGGCCACGACCTGCGCCAGCACCTGTTCCACCTGCACACGTTCGTGGCTGAAGACGTACAGCGCCAGTGGCCGGTCGCGTGACTGCACGGCCGCGATGGCGGCATCCAGGTCCGGATAGGCGCAGACCGGCAGGATCGGGCCGAAGATCTCCTCGCGCATCAAGGCCAGATCCGGCGGCGGATCCAGCACGATGGTGGGCACGATCAGCCGCTCGCGCTGGGCACGTTCGGGATCGACCGTGGCCAGTTCGATCACCGGCACGCCCCGCGCGCGGGCTTCCTCGAGATAGCCACGCAGCCGCTGGTACTGGCCGTCGTGGATGATCCGGGTGTAATCGGCGGCGTCGCTGAAATCGCCGTAGCGCGCCTGCACCTGGGTCTGCAGCTGCTGTACCAGCTCGCGCTGGCGATGGCCGTCGATCAGCACGTAGTCCGGGGCGATGCAGGTCTGCCCGGCATTGAAGAATTTGCCGGTGGCCAGGCGCGCGGCGGCCTTCTCCAGCGGGTAATCGCTGCAGACGATGGCCGGGGATTTGCCGCCGAGTTCCAGCGTCAGCGGGGTCAGGTGTTCGGCGGCCGCGGCCATGACCTTGCGGCCGATGGCGGTGGAGCCGGTGAACACCAGGTGGTCCAGCGGCGCGCCGGCCAGGGCGCTGGCCAGGTCCCCATCGCCCTGCACGACGGCCACACGGTCCGGAGGGAACACCTCCGCCAGCAGCGACTGCAGGAAGGCGCTGGTGCGCGGCGTGTGCTCGGACGGCTTGAGGATGACGTGGTTGCCGGCGGCAATCGCGGTCGCCAGTGGAATCAGGGCCAGGTTGACCGGGTAGTTCCAGGGGGAAATCACCCCGACCACGCCCAGGGGAACCGGCCGGGTCTGCGCGCGCGCCGGCCAGAACCGCCAGCCGACGCCGACCCGGCGCGGGCGCATCCAGCCGCGCAGGTGGCTGCACAGGTGATCGATGTCGCCCAGTACGGTCATGCCGTCGGCGATCAGTGATTCGTGGGTGGAGCGGTGGCCGAAATCGGCCGAGATCGCCGCGGCCATCTCCGGCAGGCGGGCCTTGAGGGCCGCGCGCAGGCGCTGCAGGTCGTCACGACGCTGTTGCAGCGTGGGGCGGTTGGCCTGCCACGCGGCGCGCAGGCGCTGCAGGATCGCGGGAAGCGCGGCGGGATCGGTGTGGGCGTCACTCATGGGCCGACTATAGCGGCAGGGAGGGTGAGGACGGGTAGTGCCGGCCGCTGGCTGGCAACCTCGCACGCTTCTCCGTAGGTTCATCGGCAAGCCGGCCAACGGCCGTGTCTACGCCGGACACAAAAGGGGCCGCGATCTGCATCGCGGCCCCTTCGTCCTGCCGTGCGGTTCACCGTTACTTGGTGATGTCCACATCCTTGGTTTCATGCAGGAACAGACCACCGACCACGACCGTCATCAACGCGATGATGATCGGGTACCACAGGCCGTAGTAGAGGTTGCCGGTACCGGCCACCAGCGCGAAGGAGATCGCCGGCAGGAAGCCACCGAACCAGCCGTTGCCGATGTGGTACGGCAGCGACATCGAGGTGTAGCGGATGCGGGTCGGGAACAGCTCGACCAGGTAGGCGGCGATCGGGCCGTAGACCATGGTCACGTACAGCACCAGCAGCCACAGCATGAAGATCGTGCCGGGGATGTTGATGCGTGCGCCGTCTGCCTTGGCCGGGTAGCCGGCGGCGGTCAGTGCGCCCTTCAGCTCGCCACCGAAGGCATCGCCCTTGGTCTTGAGCTCATCCTTGGTCAGGCCGGCGGCCTCGTAGGAGGTCACCGCGGTATTGCCCACGTTGACCGTGGCCAGCGTACCGGCCGGGGCCGGCTTCACGTCATAGGGCACACCGGCCTTGGTCAGGGCCGCGGTGGCCACGTCGCAGGAGCTGGTGAACTTGCGCAGGCCGACCGGATCGAACTGGAACGAGCAGGTGTTCGGGTCGGCATTGACCAGCGCCGGCGAGTTGGTGCGGGCTTCTTCGATGGCCGGGTTGGCGAAGTGGGTCAGGCCCTTGAAGATCGGGATGTAGGTGATGGCGGCCAGCAGACAGCCGGCGAGGATGATCTTCTTGCGGCCGATACGGTCCGACAGCCAGCCGAAGAAGATGAAGAACGGCACGCCCAGCGCCAGTGCCGCGGCGATCAGCAGGTAGGAGGTGGTGGCATCGACCTTGAGCATGCTGCTCAGGAAGAACAGCGCATAGAACTGGCCGCCGTACCACACCACGGCCTGACCGGCTGCGGCACCGAGCAGGACCAGCAGCATCAGCTTGAGGTTGCCGTCCTTGAGGCTGTCACGGAACGGGGTCTTGGAGCCCTTGCCTTCGGCCTTCATCTGCTGGAACAGCGGGGACTCGCTCAGCTGCAGGCGGATCCACACCGAGATGCCCAGCAGCACGATCGAGACCAGGAACGGAATGCGCCAGCCCCAGGCTTCGAAGGCTTCATTGCCCAGGAAGTAGCGGCAGGCCAGGATGATCAGCAGCGACATGAACAGGCCCAGCGTCGCGGTGCACTGGATGAAGCTGGTGTACAGACCACGCTTGTCGGCCGGCGCATGCTCGGCGACGTAGGTCGCGGCACCACCGTACTCGCCACCCATCGCCAGGCCCTGGGCCAGACGCAGGATGATCAGGATCACCGGGGCGGCGAAACCGATCGAGGCGTAGTTGGGCAGCACGCCGACCAGGAAGGTCGAGATGCCCATGATCAGGATCGTGACCAGGAAGGTGTACTTGCGGCCGATGCGGTCGCCGAGGCTGCCGAAGAACGCCGCGCCGAACGGACGCACGAAGAAGCCGGCCGCGAACGCCAGCAGGGCGAAGATCATGCCCGTGGTTTCATTGACGCCGCTGAAGAACTGCTTGGCGATGATCGCGGCGAGCGAACCGTACAGGAAGAAGTCGTACCACTCGAAGACGGTCCCCAGGCTGGACGCGAAGATGACCTTCTTGTGTCCCTGGGTAAGTTGGGCTTTCGCCGGTGCAGGTGTTGTTGACATGGGACGCTTCCCCTCCGAAGCAATCGTGGTGGTGTGCCGGCTGTACGCCGGCACGCGTTTTCTGTTTTAGAAGCTGTATTTCGTCGTGAACTGCAGGCGGCTGATATCGCCCTTGCGGCCATCCTCGATCTCGCGCACGCCGTACATCAGCTCGGCGCCGACATCGACCTTGGGCATCGGGGTGTAGAACACGTTGCCGCGGATGCTCTGCACGCTCTTGGTGACCAGCGGGCCCAGGCTGCCGTCGTTGTCGTAATCACTGCGCGCGTAGATCAGGTTGGTGCGCAGCTTCGGGGTGAAGGCGTGGCGCCAGCCCACATAGCCTGCCAATACGCCGGTCGGGTTGAGTTCGTCACGGGCGATGTCATACGCGGTATCGGCGGTGACGCCCAGGCCGATGTAACGCGCGATGCCTTCACCACCAGTGACCTGGTAATGCAGCGTATCGGTCGGGCCCATCACCCACTTGCCGCCCAGGGTAAGGCCGCCGGCGATCTTGTCCGCATCGGCACCGGTGGTCTGGTTGTCGACCTTCAGCTGGCGCACCACGCCACCCACGCCGAAGGTGCCCCAGTCGCCCTTCCAGCCATAGCGCAGGGTCAGGTCCGGCAGTGCGCCACGGTCGGAATTGCTGGCCACGTTGGTCCACGCGCCGGTGACCGGGTTGCGGGTGCCGGTGAGCAGCGTGGTTTCCGGGTTTTCCAGCGCGACGCTGAAGCCGCCCTGGGTGTAGCGGATCTGGGCCTGGCGCACGAAGATCACGCCATCGGTCGGGCCAACGAAGTCGGCCGCTTCCGGCAGCGAAGCCGCGTCCATGAAGTTCGACCAGGTCTGGCCGGCCATCCAGTTGTTCCAGTACATGTAGGCGTGACGCAGGGTCGCACCGTAGGTATTGGTCGCGGTCTGGTTGCCCAGCGAGTTGCCGAAGAAGTCCATCTCGAAGAACGCACCGGACTTGTTGCCGGCCTCGCTGACATTGTCGATGCCGAGATTGAAGCGCGAGAACTTGGCGTGGGCGTTGTAGTCCACGTCCGAGCGCTTGCCGCTGCCGCCGGCACCGGCCACCGGGGTCTGGCCCGGCAGGTACAGCGCGCGGCCGGTGGCATCGTCGGCCAACTGGCCGTCGCCGGTCTGGGTGGCCAGGAAATCGGCCTTGATGAAGCCGCCGATCTTGACCGTGGTGCCCGGTGCGGCGCCCGGGGTGATGGTGGTGACCTGGATCGGCTGCTTGCCGGCCGGCACCGTGGCTGCCACCGGTTGCTGCGCCTGGACCGTGCGCACGGCGGTGACATCGGTCTGGGCCTGGCTGATCTGGGCCTGCTGTTGCTGCTGGTTGTTCAGCAGCAGCTGGACCTGGCGCTCGAGCTCGACAACGCGGGCTTCCAGCGCTCTTTCTTTTGCGGTTTCAGCGAACGCCATGCCTGGCGCGATCAGTGCGACGAACATGGCGGCGGCCAACGGCCGGCGTGTCGTCCTCAGCAAACGGTGGCTCATGTTGCCCTCTCTCCCGGGTGGCAAGGTGATGCCGCGCATGGGGCACGGTCGAGCCGAGGGTGCGGCGCGTTGACGCACCGAAGCTATTGGCCATTAGTCGTACTCGCCCCTGCGGGTGAGTACGACCCGGGCGCCGGCAGGCGACCGGCAGGTGCCGCAGGCACCGTGTAGGTACCGACCGTTGGTTGGTACGCAGTGCCTCACGACCAACGGTCGCGCGCTACCGCGGCGAACGGTCGTGAGCTACCGGGGTTGGCTGCCATGTCATATCGGGGTGGACAGCGTTCGACCATGGTCTAACCACCCCGATACCGCGCAGACGGGTGGATGCGGCAAACTGAGGGGGAGAGGTCGTCACTTATGTTGCGACCGCACAACCCCAAGTCAACGTGCAAGTGAGGGTGCCATGGCTGATCTTTACCCCGTCGATGCTGCGTTCGCCGCGGCCTCGCGGATCGACAAGAACACGTACCAGCGGCTCTACCGCGAATCGGTGGAGCACCCGGATGCCTTCTGGGGCAAGGCCGCCGAGCGCCTGGACTGGTTCAAGAAACCGACCCGCATCAAGAATGTCAGCTACCAGCTCGACGACTTCCGCATCAAGTGGTTCGAAGACGGCGAGCTCAATGCCAGCGTCAACTGCCTGGACCGCCAGCTCGACAAACGCGGCGACAAGATCGCCCTGCTGTTCGAACCGGACAGCCCCGATGCGCCGGCCCAGGGCGTCACCTACCGCGAGCTGTATGAACGCACCTGCCGCCTCGGCAATGCGCTGCGCAACCTCGGCGTCAAGAAGGGCGACCGGGTCACCATCTACCTGCCGATGATCGTCGACGCCGCCGTGGCCATGCTGGCCTGCGCGCGTATCGGTGCGATCCACTCGGTGGTGTTCGGCGGTTTCGCCCCGAACTCGATCGCCGACCGCGTCATCGACTGCGGCAGCAAGCTGATCATCACCGCCGATGAAGGGCTGCGCGGTGGCAAGAAGATTCCGCTCAAGGCCAACGTCGATGCGGCGCTGAAGCTGCCGGGCACCACCACCGTGGAAACGGTGCTGGTGGTCCGCCACACCGGCGGCGCGGTGGACATGCAGGCCCCGCGCGACCGCTGGTTCCACGATGTGGTGGACCCGCAGCCGACGCAGTGCGAGCCCGAGCGCATGAACGCCGAGGATCCGCTGTTCATCCTGTATACCTCCGGTTCCACCGGCAAGCCCAAGGGCGTGCTGCACACCACCGGCGGTTACCTGCTGTATGCGGCCTATACCCACGAAGCGGTGTTCGACCTGCGCGAGGACGACATCTACTGGTGCACCGCCGATGTCGGCTGGGTCACCGGCCACAGCTACATCGTGTACGGGCCGCTGGCCAATGGCGCGACCTCGGTGATGTTCGAAGGCGTGCCGAACTTCCCGAACACCTCGCGCTTCTGGGAAGTGATCGACAAGCACCAGGTCACCATCTTCTACACCGCCCCCACCGCCATCCGCGCGTTGATGCGCGAAGGCGATGCACCGGTCAAGCGCACCTCGCGCAGTTCGCTGCGCCTGCTTGGCAGCGTCGGTGAGCCGATCAATCCGGAAGCGTGGCGCTGGTACTACGAAGTGGTCGGCGACAGCCGCTGCCCGATCGTGGATACCTGGTGGCAGACCGAGACCGGCGGCATCCTGATCTCGCCGCTGGCCGGCGCGGTCGATCTCAAGCCGGGCTCGGCCACCCTGCCCTTCTTCGGCGTGCAGCCGGCGCTGGTCAATGCCGATGGCGAGATCCAGGAAGGCGCGACCGAAGGCAACCTGATCATCCGCGATTCGTGGCCGGGCCAGATGCGCACCGTGTACGGCGACCATCAGCGTTTCATCGACACCTACTTCCGCACCTACCCGGGCAGCTACTTCACCGGCGACGGCTGCCGTCGTGACGAAGATGGCTACTACTGGATCACCGGCCGCGTCGACGATGTGATCAACGTTTCCGGCCACCGCATCGGCACCGCCGAAGTGGAAAGCGCGCTGGTCTCGCACCCGAAGGTAGCCGAGGCGGCCGTGGTCGGCTTCCCGCACGACATCAAGGGCCAGGGCATCTACGCCTACGTGACCCTGATCGCCGACGAGACGCCGAGCGATGAACTGCACAAGGAGCTGGTGGCATGGGTGCGCAAGGAGATCGGTCCGATCGCCGCGCCCGATCATCTGCAGTGGGCCCCGGGCCTGCCGAAGACGCGCTCGGGCAAGATCATGCGCCGCATCCTGCGCAAGATCGCCGAGAACGCCCCGGATCAGCTTGGCGATACCTCGACCTTGGCCGATCCGTCGGTCGTGGCCTCGCTGGTGGAAGAACGCAAGGTGAAGTGAAGGGTCGCCCCATCGCATTCGCGCTGTCGCTCCCACGGTCCGCAAGCGGACCGTGGGCCCCTTTCTCACCATCACCCACACCCCCGCCGCTGCGCGGCCGCCCCCTGACTCAGGGGGCTGTCGTCTCGATACACTCGTTCCGTTTCAGCGTGTTACCCCTTTCGCAACATGGCCCCCACCATGCCTACCCTCCTGATTGCCGATGACCACCCGCTGTTCCGCGAAGCCCTTCGCGGCGCCGTGAGCCGCGTCATCCCCGGCGTGCAGCTGTACGAAGCGGACAGCGTGGAAGCGCTGTACCAGCTGGCCGACCAGCACACCGACGCCGACCTGGTCCTGATGGACCTCAACATGCCCGGTGCGCAGGGCTTCAACGCGCTGGTCCATATGCGCGCCCTGCACCCGCAGCTGCCGGTGGTGGTGGTGTCCGCGCGCGAGGAGCCGACCGTGATGCGCCGCGCGCTCGACCACGGTGCGTTCGGCTTCATCCCCAAATCCGCCGATTCGGACACGATCGGCCACGCCTTGGGCACCATCCTCGATGGCGAGACCTGGGCCCCACCGGAGGCGCACAACGTGCCGCCGACCGGCCGCGAAGAGCGCGAAATCGGCCAGCGCCTGCGCGAGCTGACCCCGCAGCAGTTCCGGGTGCTGCAGATGCTCGGCGCCGGCCGCCTCAACAAGCAGATCGCCTACGACCTCAACGTCTCCGAAGCGACGATCAAGGCCCATGTCACCGCGATCCTGCGCAAGCTGGGCGTCACCAACCGCACCCAGGCGGTGCTGATGGCCGGCAAGCTGGCCATCGATGACGAGCAGATCGTGTTGCCGCCGGAGGAGGAGTGAGGGCACCGCGCGGATCGGTGGCGTAGAGCCGACCGTTGGTCGGCTGCAGAGCCCGATCACGCCGTGCAGCCGACCAACGGTCGGCTCTACCCGCCCCGGCTTATAGCCAGGGCTATGAAATCCAGCGTTACCTGCGCAATTCGCGGCAAACGCTCCACGCCGCAGGCCCGGTGCTAAGCTTCGCGTCCCCTTGGGGAGTAGCCGGATTCCTGCTGCAGGAATCGCCCGTATCAACATACTCGGCCAGTGCGCCGTGGTGCGGGCAACCATCGTGGTTGGCGAGACCAGCGGTCCGCGTGCGCAACGACAGGTTGGGCGCGTTCGCGGTCCGTTGCTCGATATCGCCCGACCTGCTGCGTACCCCAATGTCACCTGTTTCGATCCTGCTGATCGGCTTTGCCATGTCCACCGATGCCTTCGCTGCGGCGATCGGCAAAGGCGCGGCGATGCGCAAGCCACGTTTCTCCGATGCGCTGCGCGCCGGCCTCATTTTCGGCGTCATCGAAGGCATCACGCCGGTGATCGGCTGGCTGCTCGGCCGCGCCGCGCTGCAGTATGTTGAGGCCTTCGATCACTGGATCGCGTTCGGCTTGCTCGGTGCGCTGGGCGTGCACATGATCATCAACGGCCTGCGGCCGGACGACGGTGCGGAAGACGAGGACACCAGCAAGCACCATGGCTTCTGGCGTCTGGCGGTGACCGGTTTTGCCACCAGCATCGACGCGATGGCGGTGGGCATCGGCCTGGCCTTCCTGGACGTGCATATCGGCGTCATGGCGCTGATCATCGGCCTGTGCACGCTGACCATGGTGACCGCCGGCATCATGCTCGGCCGCGTGCTGGGCGGCATGGTCGGCAAGCGTGCGGAGATCATCGGCGGCCTGATCCTGATCATCATCGGCTCGACCATCCTGTACGAACACCTCAGCGGCGCCATGGCCTGATTGCCTGCCCCCCACACACGACGCCCGCGGCTAGAGGTCGCCGCGGGTATCGTGGAAGGCTGCCAGGAAGGCGCGCAGCGAGGCCGGCTTGATCGGCTTGGTCAACAACCGGTAGCCACGGTCGCGCGCCATCCGCTTGAGTTCATCGCGGCCATCGGCGGTAAGCAGCGCACCCGGAATCGCACGGCCCGCCTTCTGGCCCAGCGCCACCAGCGTGTCCAGCCCATCCAGGCGGTCATGCAGGTGGTAGTCCACCAGCATCACGTCCGGCCGCTCGACGACTTTCTCCAGGGCCTGGTCGACGGTACTGGCGGTGATCACCTGCACCTGCCAGCGCCCCAGCAATGCGCGCATGCCATCCAGTATTTCCTGGTCGTTGTCCACGCACAGCACGCGCATCCCGGCCAGTGAATCGGCGCGGGTCACCGGGCTCGGTGCCGGCGACGACGCCGCGGCCGGCAGCTGCGGCGCGGCCACCAATGGCAGCAGGATCGAGAACATGCTGCCGCTGCCCACCCGGCTGCGGGCGTTGAGGCGGTGATCGAGCAGGCGCGAGATCCGCTGGCAGATCGACAGGCCCAGCCCCAGCCCCTGCTCGCCCCAGTCGAACGGCTGCTGGTAACGGTGGAATTCGTCGAAGATCTGCTGCATGTGGTGCTCGGGAATGCCCGGGCCGGTATCCCAGACCTGCAGCTCCACTTCCGGCCCGCGGTGACGGACGGCGAGCACGATGCGGCCCTGGCGGGTGTACCGCAGGGCGTTGGCCAGGAAGTTCTGCAGCACGCGGCGCAGCAGGCGGCGGTCGCTGCGCACCCAGGCCGGGCGCGCGAACAGATCCATGCGCAGGCCGCGCCCTGCGGCGACGGGCGAGTACTGCGCCGCCAGCTCGCGCATCAGCAGGCTGACATCGAAATCGCCGATCACCGGGTGCAGGCCGCCCGCGTCCAGGCGGGAGACATCCAGCAGGCCATCCAGCAGCTCCTCGGCGGCGCGCAGCGAGGCATCCACGCGCTCGGCCAGGTGCCGCTGTTCTTCGTTGTTGTGGTGGCTCTCACGCAGCGCCGAGGCGAACAGGCGCGCGGCGTTGAGCGGTTGCAGCACGTCGTGGCTGATCGCGGCCAGGAAGCGTGTCTTGGACTGCTGGGCCATCTCGGCCTCGTGCGAGCGCTCGGCCACGCGCTGCTCCAGCGTTTCGTTGGCTTCCAGCAGCGCGCGCTCGGCGTGCTTGTAGTCGGTGATGTCGTTGTAGCTGGTGACGTAGCCGCCGCCGGGCAGTGCCTGCCCGCGCATTTCGATGACCTTGCCGTCGCTGCGGGTGCGCTCGAAGATGTGCGGCGAGCCGGCGCGCATGTAGCCGATGCGGCGGTTGATCTGCAGCTCGATGTCGCCCTCACCCAGCTCGCCGCGCTCGGCGTTGTAGCGGATCAGGTCGGCCACCGGGCGGCCGACATACAGCATCCCGTCGGGATAGCCGAACATCTGCTGGTAGCGGCGGTTCCACGCGGTCAGGCGCATGTCCGGGTCGACCACGCTGACCCCCGCACTGATGTTCTCCAGGGTGGTGGAAAGAATCTCGCGGTTGAAGCGCAGCTCCTGCCCGGCTTCATCGAGCACCGCCACCACTTCCCCCAGGTCCATGCCCGAGCCACGCAGCAGGCTGGTCAGCAGCAGCCGCGCGGAGGCGGCGCCGATCGAGGCGGCCAGCAGGCGCTCGGTGAACTGCACCCAGGCCCGGTCTGCCGGCGCGGAGGCCTGCAGCTCGCGGTCCATCGATTGCGCCTGCTCGAAGAAGGAGCGCCGGGCGTGGCGGTCACCGACCACCCGCGAGGCCAGCGCCAGCAGGTCGCCCACATGCACGTTGCCGGGCCACACACCGGCCACCGACGGCCGCTGCGCATACGGGTCCAGGAACGGCGCGGCGCGCAGGCGCTCGTCCACCCCCGGGCGCCAGCGCACCGAGACCAGCACCATCGCCGCGACGTTGACCAGCAGCGACCAGAACGTGCCGTGCGTCAGCGGGTCCCAGCCGCTCATGCCGAACAGATGCTGCGGCTGCAGCCAGCCGATCCCGAACGGCCCCTGCACCAGCCAGGCCTCGTCCATCCACCCGGCGTGGGTCAGTGCCGGCAGCAACAGGGTGTACACCCATGTGCCGAAGCCGAGCAGCATGCCGACCTCCACGCCCCGGCGGCTGGCCCCCCGCCAGTACAGGCCGCCGATCAATCCCGGCGCGAACTGCGCCACGGCGGCGAAGGCCATCAGCCCGTACGAGGCCAGGGTGCTGTCGTTGCTGCTGCCGCGGTAGTAGCTGTAGGCGACCAGCGCCAGCAGCAGGATCGCCGTGCGCCGGATCCACAGCACCCGCGAGGCGACATCGGCCGCCTCCTGATGGTCGCCACTGCGGCGCAGCAGCACCGGCATCACCAGGTCGTTGCTGACCATGGTGGCCAGCGCGATCGAGGCCACGATGACCATGCCGGTCGCCGCCGAGAAGCCGCCGACGTAGGCGACCAGTGCCAGGAATTTGCGCCCCTCGGCCAGCGGCAACGCCAGCACCATGCTGTCATCGGCAACGCTGCCACCGGTGCCGAACAGGGTCACGCCGGCCGTGGCGATCGGGATCACCATCGCCGAAATGATCACCAGGTAGGCACCGAACATCCAGCGCGCGCGGCGGATGTCGCGCACATCGCCACACTCGACCACCGCCACATGGAACTGCCGTGGCAGGCAGATGATCGCCAGGAAGCTGAGCAGCGTCTGCGAGATGAAGCCGACCGGCGGCAGGCCGGTGAACAGCGTATGCGCCGACTCGATCACCGCATCGGTGCGGTCGTTGAGCCACAGGTAGGCGAACAGCCCCAGCGCGACCATCGCGATCAGCTTGATCATCGATTCCAGCGCGATCGCCAGCATCATGCCGTGGTGGTGCTCGGTGGCATCCACCTGGCGGGTGCCGAACAGCGTGGCGAACAGGGCCATCAGCAGCGCCACGTACAGCGCCGGATCAGTGAAGAAACCGGTCGGGCCGACGTTGCCGGTCAGCACCTGCAGGCTCATCGCCACGGCTTTGTACTGCAATGCCAGGTAGGGGACGATGCCGATCAGTGCGATCACGGCCACCAGCGCGGCCAGCCGCCGCGAGCGGCCGAACCGCGAGGAGATGAAATCGGCGATGGAGACCACGTTCTGGCTGCGTGCGATCAGCGCCAGGCGCTCGATGATGCGCCAGCCGAACACCCACAGCAGCAGCGGCCCCAGGTAGATCGGCAGATAGCCGATGCCGTTGCGCACCGCTGTGCCGACCGCGCCGTAGAACGTCCACGACGAGCAGTACACCGCCAGTGCCAGGCTGTAGACCACCGGGCGCAGCCACGGCCGGTCCGGATACATCGGGCGACGATCGCCCCACCACGCCACGGCGAACAGCAGCGCGGCGTAGACCACCGAAACCAGCAGCAGGATCCAGCTAGAAACCACAGGGTTGTTTCCGCGAGAGCAGCCGGCAGTGTAGCGGCTGAATCACGTCCACCGGGGTGCTCATGCCGTGGCGCGCTGACGCGCCGGGAGCCGGAGCTCGATCCGGGTACCGGCACCGGGCTGGCTCTCCACGGTGACCTCGCCGCCGGCCGCGCGGACCAGACTGGCGGTCATCGCCAGGCCCAGCCCGGTGCCCTCGCCCATCGGCTTGGTGGTGAAAAACGGCTCCAGGCAGTGGGCGCGGACGTCCGCGCTCATGCCATGGCCGGTATCGCCGACCCGGATCAGCAGTTCACCGCTGCCCGGCAGGTCGAGCAGGGTCAGATCGAACCGGCCACCTTCGGGCATGGCCTGCTGCGCATTCACCGCCAGGCTGAGCAGGATGGACTCCAGCTGTGCGGGATCGAAGTGGATCTGGCTGCGGGCGCCGTCGGTGGCGACGCGGCACTGCACGCTGTCGTCGAACACCTGCTGGAGCATCGGCGCCATCGCCGCGACCGTGCTGGCCGCATCCAGCAGCTGCGGCCGGCCCGGATCGAGCCGGCTGAAATCCAGCAACCGCCGGCTCACCGTTGCTGCGCGGCGGGTTGCCGACTGCACGCCCTGCAGCGCGTCCTGCAGCGCGTCTGGATCATCGCTGCGGCGGGCCTTGGCCGCGTAGCCCTGGATCAGCGCCAGGGCATGGTTGAAGTCATGCGCGATGCCACTGGCCAGGCGTCCGACGTTCTCCATCTTCATCGCGTGCACCAACTGCTCGCGCGAGCGTTCCTTTTCCTGGATCTCCAGCTGCAGTTCGTCGCGCTTGCGGGCCAGTTCGGCACTGTGCTGGCGCGCCACCTGCAGGCTCTCGCGCAGGCCGGTGACGCTGTGGTGCAGCAGCCACGCCCCCATCAGCGTACCGAACACGGCGATCACCAGGTCATTCACCGCCAGCAGGACACGGTCCGGACGGAACATCAGGCTGGAGGCATCCACCCATGCGCCCGCCACCATCAACCCGCACAGCCAGGCGGTGGCCCACCCCAGCGGTCGCCGCCCCAGTACGGCGGACATCAGCAGGACCGGCAACACCACCACCAGCTGCAAGCGCGACTGTGCCGCCAGCCCCCAGTAGGTGTAGGCCAAGGTCGATAGCAGCAGTTCGCCGATCACGAACACCGTGGCCGCCCGCAACGCGCGGCCCGCGTGGTGCTGCAGCAGGCAGACCAGGCAGAGCAACGCGTGAAGGCCAGCGGTCAGCGGCACCATGACATCCAGGCCGATGCCCATCCGCAGCGCTATCCAGACGGCCATGGACAGATGAAACAGGCCAACCATGTGCAGCAGCCCGCGGAGCATGGCATCGGTGCGGCGCCCCAGCGAGGGCGGCACGCCCGCAACGGGCGCGTCGCGGAGGGAGGGAGGCGGAATGGGCATGTGTGGCAGAATACAGGCCGAAAGCGACAGCAGCCGGCCGAAGGCGGTCATCAGCCGTACGTGGACCGGCGATGCTCTCGCTGCGCTTGTGCCGCAGACGGTTTGCGTTGCCGCCTGCACTCGACCGGGAAGTCGTTGCTCCTATGCGTACGTCGTCGCTTGTCCGTCGCGGGTTCTCCGCGCTTGTCTGCCTGTTCGCACTGGCCCCGCCTGCAGCGATGGCGCAGCGTTCGGCCGACAGCCCGCCACTGAGTGCGCAGGTCGAACAGTGCCATGCCTTGTTGACCAGTGAGCCACGCCTGTCGCTGAGCATGGCGCGCAGCCTGCTGGCCACCCCCTCACTGCCCACCTCGATCGAGATCGGCGCGTTGGGCTGCCTGGGCATCGCACTGCGCTCGCAAGGCCAGCTCGACCAGACCGTCGATCTGCCGGACAGGCTGCAGGCCGCCGCCGCGCGTTCCGACGCGAGCAAGGAGGACAGACTGCGCGCTCACTCCCTGGCCGCACACCTGCTGCTCTGGCGGGGCGAACACAGCCAGGCCCTGACGCTGACCAATGCCTTCCTTGAAGAAGCGGTGCGCGAGCGCGACGTGCAGGGACAGATCGCCGCACTGATGCAGATCGCCATGATCCGCG
Source organism: Stenotrophomonas sp. PUT21 (assembly GCF_052232875.1). Classification (NCBI taxonomy): domain Bacteria; kingdom Pseudomonadati; phylum Pseudomonadota; class Gammaproteobacteria; order Lysobacterales; family Lysobacteraceae; genus Stenotrophomonas; species Stenotrophomonas sp. PUT21. Next base: position 3,913,883 of record NZ_CP197645.1, read on the forward strand.
GCGATGCGCTGGGCGACGCGCAGGGCGCACTGACGTATCTGCAGAAAGCCACGCTGCTCAGTCAGCACATGCGCCGGCCGCCCAACCCGGGCGATCTCATCCTGTATTACAACTATGGCTTCGCGCTGCTGCGGATGCAGCGGCATGAGGAGGCCAATACAGCCTTCAGCCGGGCCGAGGCGATCGGCACGCGACTGGGCGGGCAGGAGCTGTTCCTGTACCGCATCGCCAGCCATCGGGCTGAAATCCTGCGCCTGCGCGGCCAGCTGGCTGACGCGCAGACCCGGTTCCGCAACGTGCTCGGCTGGCAGGCGCAGCACGATCCGCAGGGCCATATCGTGACCCTGCAGCGGCTTGCCCGGGTGACCATCGACCAGCACGGCGCCGAAGCGGCCCGTCCCGTGGCCGAGCTGGCCCAGATGCAGGCCGAACGCGGGCAGTTCAGCGATGAGATCCGCGAAGGCCTGGACCTGCTTGCCGATATCCACACCCTGCTGGGCCACCGCGAGCAGGCCCTGGCCTATGCGCGGCAGGGGCGGGAGATCGACAGCGCGCGCAGCAAGGGCGACATTCTCAACCAGCTGGCCAAGCTGCAGGCGACCGCCGAACGCAGCATCGATCCAGCCGAGGTCAATGCCGTGCAGGACCTGGGTCGCGTGCGTGTACTGCGGAACAGCGCGCTGATCGCCCTGCTGCTGGTGGTAGGGGTCGCGACGACCCTGCTCCTGCGGATGCGGCGCCAGCGACACCGGCTTGCCCTGCTGAGCAGCACGGACTGGGTGACCGGTACCGTCAACCGCCGTGAAGCCGAGCGGTTGCTCAGCACGGAGCTGGTCAAGGCCAGGCGCGGGCAGCGCAGCCTCGTGATGCTGGTGGAACTGGATGCATTCAAGGCGCTGAACGACCACTACGGCCAGGCCGCAGGTGATGCGGTCCTGCGTGCGGTGACCCGCTGCCTGCGCCAGCACAGCGACCGCCATGATCGGATCGCCCGCTGGGCGGGCGGCACCTTCCTGGTGGTGCGTCACGATACCGCCGCGCCCGCTGCCCAGGCGCTGGCCAATCATCTGCGCGCAGCGATCGGACGACTGGTGGTGGACATCGGCCCGGGCCAGCACCTGACCCTGACCGCCAGCATCGGGATGGCTCCCCTGCCGCTGTTCCCCGAAGCACCAGCGGTGCTGGAGGACAGCCTGCGCGCTGCCGACCGGGCGCTGCAGAGTGCCCGCCGCAGCGGTCACGACGCGTGGGCCATGCTTTGGGGCGAAGCGGCTGGGCGCGATGTCGATCTGTACAGCCTGCTGCACGACCCGGCCCGGGCGATGGCCTGCGGCTGGGTGTCATTGGCCGGCAGCCGGCCGATGGCCTGGCTTCCGCCACGGCAGGCGTCTGCACGTCCCACCGTGGATCAGGACGTGCAGACCGGTTGCGGACAGCGCTGACCGCGCCGGATCAGCGCGACACCTCGAAGCGCACCTCGACCCGCCGGTTCGGCAGCAGGCATTCCAGCAGCGCGGCACGCGGGCGCACGCCTTCGCACTGCTGCACCTGCTGGGTATCGCCCTTGTACTCATAGCGGATGCGGGCCGGATCGATACCCCGGCCGATCAACAGCTCGCGCACGGTGCGCGCGCGCCGCTCGGACAACGCCTGGTTCGCATCGAAGCCGCGCCCCTGCATGCGATCGGCATGGCCCACCAGGGTCACCCCCTGCAGCTGCAGCGATTCTCCGCCGATGCTGGCCAACGCACGGTCCACACTTTCCAGTGAGTAGGTGCGGATGTCGCGGTACGCATCGCGATCGAACTCGAACAGCACATTGGCGACCAGCGGCCCCGGTGCGGCGGCAATGGCCGGGCCGACGTCGCACTGGCGGGCCAGCGCTTCGCCTTCATTGACCAGTTCCTCGGCGATCTGGATGTAGGGCTTGGAGTGACGCCACTGCTGCTGGTTGAACTCGTTGCCGGCATGCACCAGTTCCACTTCGCCACAGGCGACCTGCTGCTGTGCGCAGACGAAGCCCGGTGCACCGTGCAGCACCCGCAGGCGCTGCCACAGGTCGTCGCGCAGGTACTTTGCGTTGTTCACCAGCGGGGTGTCGGTAGGCAGCGGGGAGACGCCCTGCTCCATGCCGACGATCAGCTTTTCCGATTCGGTGAGCGCCTGCTGCGGAAATGCACTGCGATCGTTACGGCTGTACTCGTGGAAGGACACGTCCAGCCAGCACTGCGCCTTGGACAGGTGGTAATCGCGGATCGGGCGCCCGCCATCATTGAGCGCCTGGATGCGGCCCTGGGTCGCCTCGTAGGCGCCGTGGTCCGCGTGGATCGCCTCGTCGGTGATGCGTTGGTGCTGCGGCAGCAGCTGCGTCTGCTGCGCCCCGGCAGGGCCGGCCACGGCGGCCAGAAGGGCGGCGGCGAGCAGCGAGGGGGCAACGTGGTTCATCGGGAACAGTGTGGTCATCAGGGCATCCTCAGCGTGCCGGGTCGCGGTAGCGGACGGGGTCCGGCCGGAAAAGGTCTTCATCGAACTTGAAGCGCAGGCGCAGGAACACGCCCTGTTGGGTGTACTCGTAACCGTTGAGGTCACGGTCGCCGGCGAACCCGCTCCAGTTGTAGCCGGCCGACAGCCACAGGTTCTGCCGCAGCAGGCGACCGACCTCCATGCCGTAGGCGTACTGGTTGGCACCGCTCTGCCCACGGAAGGTGGAGCCGAGCATGCCGATGTCCCAGTTCTCGGTGATGTCGTACACCACGCGGCCGGAGAACAGCATCGCGCGGAAACGGCTGTTGACGCGTGCACTGTCGGTGTAAGCGAACTGATCCTGCTGCCACTTGCCGGCCACGCGGCCGGTGAACCACCACGGTCGCGACGGGTGCCAGTCGGCATGCGCCGAGACGATGTGCGCGCGGGTGCGCACGTCCTGGCTGCTGCCATCGACAGTGTTGCCATCGGACAGGGTCAGGCCGCTTTCATCGCGCTCCAGCTTGTACTCGTAGCGGGCCAGCGCGTTGATCCGGTTGCGGTCGGTATCGCGATAGGCCACGCCAAGCTGGAAACGATCCTGCAGCACGTCTCCGCGGGCATCGTAACGGGTGCTGAGCAGATAGTTGCGGGCCAGGAGGGTCCAGTCGCGGCTGAGCTTGCGGGCCAGCATGAACTGCAGCAGCGTGGTGTTGAACGCCTCGTTGGTTTCGGTATCGGGCACGTCTTCGGAAATTCGGTGCTCAGCACGGATCGCACCGCGCCACAGAGGGTTGGCGCTGTAGTCCAGCGCCAGTGCCAGGCCGGTACTGTCACCGGTGCTGCCGTCGATCACCTTGACGTGCTCGGCCGAGCTGGCCAGGCGCAGGCCTTCGCGGATGTCCCAGGTGTTGCGGATACCCGAGGCAGCCTGCACATCGCGGCCGCTGATCGAATCGCGCAGGCGATACTCGCTGAAGGTCTGGGTATCGCGCAGGTAGCTGCTGTCGATACCGAACACCAGTGCATCGGCCTCGCGGTCGGTGGTGGTGATGCCGTAGGCGCTGGTGAGGCCGGTCTGCTTTTCGTAGCGCCCATACACGCGGCTGCGTTCGAACACCTGGTAATCCAGGCCGGCGGCGACCCGCTTGCGGTCTTCACCGCTGACGCTGTGCTCCACCTCCGCGCCCGCGCTGAGGCGGTCGCTCAGGCGGTAGCCCATACCGAACCGCGCACTGTCCGATTCCAGCTCGGTGCCGACCGGCAGGTCGCTGGTGATCGGGCTGCCGCTGCTGCTGCCGTTGATGACCATCAGGCCGGTCAGCGGATCCAGCGCTTGTTGCCCGTAGCCCAGCGCTCCGCCGCCGGAGCCGGTCGCAAAACCACCGGTGAGACCGCCGGCATGGCCGAACGGCACCCCGGACGACCACGGCGAGGTCACCCCGATGGTCTCGCGGATGCTGCGCACGCCCAGATCCACGGTGAGGCGCTCGGTGGCACCGATGCGCACGCCGGCACCGCCGGCATCGCGCTTGCCGCCGTCGGGATTGCGGTCCTCGCTGCGCAATCCTTCCACATACAGTTCCAGGCGGGGCCCGACCCGGTAGGCCAGCCGCGCGTTGTACTCGCCGCGGCCGCCGTACAGCGGTGCGGCCGGGTTGTTGAACGCCGGGTCGGTACGTGCCGCGAACACGCGCGCGTCGAGCTTGTCGGCGCTGTGCGCGAACTCCACCCGCCACGCATCGCCCTCGACCTCCCCGGTGATGTCCTTCAGGCCCTGCGAGGTGATCTGGTTGATCGAGTTGGTATTGACCTCGCTGCGGGTGCGCGCGAACTCGGCCACCAGCAGGGTGTTGGCACCGAAGCGGTAGCTCGCATTCGCGCTGCCCATCTTGAACTCGGCATAGGGATTGCGGTCATCGACCGCCGCCGCGCCCACCTCGAGCTGCTCGGTGAGTTTGACCTGCGCATCGGCGCCGACCACCCAGAACTTCTCGGTGCCCTGGTCCAGCTCATAGGTGATGCGCAGCGACACTGGATTGAGATCGCTGTCGAACGCCGGCAGGAACTGATTGAGCAGGATCCGGCCGGAGAACGGTTCGAAGCTGTAATCGACCAGCCGTGCCAGCGAGCGCACCGAGGTGATGCGGGTGGGCTGGTTGCGGTCACGCACGATCACTTCCACCCGCTCGCTGCCTTCCAGCACGGCGTTGTTGCGCAGGGCGTACGGGCCACTGCCCTGGCTGCGGAACTCCTCGATCACCTGGCGCAGTGAATCCTGCATCGCAAACACGTTGCTGCGCACGCGCTCGCTTTCGAAGTGCCAGCCCAGCCCCGTGGCAGTCCGGTTATAGGTGCCCAGGCTGCGCTGCGGGATGGCACCACTGCCACCGATGCCGGTTGCGGTGGCCAGGGTGTCGCCGGTCTGGAAATCGCCGTACAGCAGGTAGCTGCGCTGGTTGTCGATGCGCACGTACAGGCGTTCGGCCGAACGTGCGTCGAAGCCGCGCAGCGAGGAATCGCCATAGACCGGATAGAACTCTTCCGGTTGGATGTCGCGCAGCAGACGGCCGCGGGTGTCCTTGTCCGAATCATACGCGGCGGTGAGCAGGTACTCGCCCTTGATCCGGCCTTTGACGAAGAACGCGGTGCGCGCGGCCGCATTGGCCTTGCCGTTGTTGAACTGGCGCTCCCAGCGGCGGATATCGCGGTCGAAGGCATCGTGATGCTCCACCGGAGAGATCAGCCCGGCGTTGCTGCGACGGCGGAAGTTGACCACGCCTTCGATCAGGCCGGTCGCCAGCAGCTCGCGCATTTCCGGCAGGAAGCCGATCGTGCCCTGCGCCGTCTCGGCCCCAGCGGTGATGCGCAGCACGACGTCCTGCGGCTCATGCGGGGCGAGCAGGTCGAACTCGGCCACGCCGTCTACCACCTGCAGCTGGATGCCCGGGGTGACCTTGTCGGCGTCCAGCGCGCCTGGACCGAGTTCGTCGGTACGCGAGCCGGGCAGACGGATGCGGCCGCCACTGGTCTCGATCGTGGCGTAGGTGGTGCCGGTCAGTGCACGGCCGGTGGCATCGAGCAGCTGCACGCGCACATGCACGGCGCTCTGGCCATCGGCCGGTACACCATCACGGTCCAGCTCGACCAGGATGCGGTCGAGCGTGCCCGGTACGGCGCTGTCCAGCGCGCGCGGGGCGGCATCCGTACTGGCCGGGCTGCGCGGGTACAGCGTGCTGGCATCGCCCAGCACCGGCGTGAAGCGGCCGGGGCTGCCCACGCTCTGGGCCATGGCAGGCACGGCCGCCAGGGCGCAGGCGAGCAGGCTCAGGCGCGGCAGGCGGGACAACGTCTGGACGCGGCTCATGGCTGGTCCTCCGTCGAAGCGCCGGCAGCGGGCGGATGGGCTCTGGGATGCACGATCGGTCTCTGGTTGGCCGAGTCGGTCGCCTGTTGTGGCGCCCGCGCGGGTTTGCTGTCGAAGCGCAACGGCGGCTGGCCGGTCTCGGTCTCCGGCGCCCGCACTTCACCCTGGGTGCGGCGGGCCTTGACCTGCTCCAGCACCGGGTTGGCACAGCTGCCCTCGATGAAATCAGCTCGGTGCAGTTCGCCGTTCTTGAGGTCCAGGAACAGGCTGTCGGCATCGCCCAGGTTGCGGTTGCTGCTGGTGGTCAGGCGCGCGCCGATCGGCAACGTGCTGGCATCCACCTTCAGCGTGTGGCTCTGTGGCGGCAGGCCGCAGTAGCTGTACTTGCCTTCGGAATCACTGATCACCCAGGTACCGTCGGAGAAGTACAGCCGCACGCCGGGGATGCCCAGTTCTTCGCGGTCCTGCACGTGGTTGTTGTTGCAGTCCACGAATACCTTGCCGAGCACGCAGGCCTGGTCGGTGAACACACCGCCGGTGACCCGCACGCGGTACTCGGCGCGGTTGGAGGGCAGCGCGCCGGGCAACGGGGTGAGGCTGCCGGTGTCGATGCAGCCGCCGCTGAAGGCACACCCGAACGCCTGCGCACGGTTGATGCCATCGCCCTGCTGCGCGCCCACGCCCACCCGCACGCGGTAGGTCAGCACGATCTGCCCACCGACGCTGATCGGGCCGACATCGAAGCCCAGCAACGGGCCCGGCTTGCCGGACGGATCGGTCACGGCGCGGCCATCGGCACGCGCGGTGCCGTCGATGTAGGTGAAGCCGCGCGGCAGACGATCGATCACATTGACCGTGCGCAGCGCGCTGCCCGCGGTCTGGCGGATGGTGATCGTGTACTGCACGGTGTCGCCGATCTCGGCGGTCTGGCGGTCGCCGTTCTTGCTGATGGCCAGGCCGGTCGCCACCGCGGTGTCCAGCGGCAGGTGGTTGTTGACGATGGCCGCGGTGTCCGAGCCGGCGAACAGGCCGAGGTAGTACTGCGTCGCCGTGCCGACCGCACCGGTCGGTGCCAGGCGGTTCGGCTGCACCGCGTGGTTGGCGCCAGCACTGCCGGCCGGCGACAGCGAGCCACCTTGCGGCGGAATCAGTGTCGACACGAACTGGTAGCTGCCCGGCGGCGTCACGGTGAGCTGGAATTCGCAGCGGGCCGGCGCGGCCGGACCGAAGGCGAACTGGTAGAAGCCTTCGCTGCCCACCGTCATCGAGATCGCACTGCCTTCCAAGCGATAGCCGCCGCTGCCGGCATTGAGCACCGAGGTACGCGGGTCATAGCCGGCACACAGGCCGACCGGCGCCAGGGTCACGATCGAGCCCGGGACCGGGTCGCGCGTGGTGGCGTCATACACCACGCCCGACGGGTCCACCGGCAGGCTCTGCTGCGGCAGGTGCTGGCCCGGGCGGAGCACGACTTCCAGCTGGCTGATGCCGTTCTCGTTGACCCGGCAGGCGCTGACCCCGGCACGCGCGATGGCGGCCGGTGCGTCGCAGGCTTCCTGGATCCCGGCCACGGTTTCGCGGGTGACCGGGTTCGGCCACAGGATGCTGGAGGTCGGATCGCGGAAGCGGATGTTCCAGGTCACGCCGGGCACCACGTCGCCGAAGCGGTAGCTGCCGTCGGCACCGGTCGTGGTGGTCTTCACCACCTGGCCGCTGGCCGGGTCGACCAGCTCCACGATCCACGACGGCAGACGCTTGTCGCCGCCGTCCAGCAGCTGGTCATCGCTGCCGATGTCGTACCACACGGTACCGCCGACCGAGGCGGCCAGCTGCACGGCGTTGGGCACGCGGCAGGCATTGAACTGGATTGTCTCCACGCACTCGGGCAGCTGGGTCACATCGCCCTCGAACGCAGCGCGCTCGGCCGGGGTCGGTGCGCGGAATTCATTCTCGCCACCACCTTCGACCAGCACCGCGTTGTTCACGGTGCCCGCCTCCGCGGCGGCCGCACCGACCAGTGCCTGCACCTCGATCGTGTCCACCGAGGTGGCCCCGGCGGCCAGTACCTGCTGGCTGCGGCAGTCGAAGCGGGTCTCACCCACCGCGCCGGTGCACACCCAACCGGTTCCGCTCGGCGCGGCCGCCAGGGTCAGCCCCTGCGGCAGACGGTCGTGCACGACGTACTCGCCACGCGACGGCTGCTGCCCACCATTGCGCACGTGAATGGTGTACGTGGCGATGTTGTTGACGGTGAAGCGCGTACTGCCCGCGGACTTGCTGACCAGCATGTCCGGCGAATCGCCGATCTCGCCGAAGTTGTTGCCGAGCGAGTCGCCGCCCAGCGGCAACACGATCTGGCTGATCGCCGAGGGCACGGTCTCGCGGCCGGTGGCCACGCCGGTGACGACACCCTCCACTGCGCCGGCACTGGTGATGCCGTTGAGGGTCTGCGGCGGCTGGGTCGGCTCGGTCACCGTATAGGTGCCCGGACGCAGCTCATCGAAGCGATAGCGGCCGTCGGCATCGGTGGTGAGCGTGATCGAGACCGCCTGGCCCAGATCGTCGGTGCCGGTCAGCACCACGGTGACGTTGGCGATGCCGCCCTCACCTGCGTCGACCACGCCGTTGTCGTTGCTGTCGTTGTAGACGCGGCCGGCGATGCTGCCGGTCGGGATCTCACCGAAGTTGTTGTTCACCGACTGCTGGTTCACGCCCAGCACCAGGCCGGTGATCTTCGACGGCGTGGTGCCCGGCGCGGTCACGGTGCCACCGGTGCTGCCGGCCACGGTGCGGCCATCACGGGTGCCCGCCGGCTGATCCGGCTCGGTTACCGTGTAGGTGCCCGGCGGCAGGTCGCTGAAGCTGTAGTTGCCGTCGGCATCGGTGACGGTGTCGCGGCTGACCGGATTGCCCACCAGGTCGGTGCCGGTCAGGGTGAGGGTGACGTTGGCCAGGCCGGTTTCGCCCGGGTCCACCACGCCATCGTTGTTGCGGTCGATCCAGACCTTGCCGCTGATGCCGCTGTTGAGCGGAATCTCACCAAACAGGTTGTCCACCGAGGCGGTGCCCGGCGTGGACAGGTCGATCGTGCTGATGCGGCTGGGCACCGTGGTCACCGGCGTGGCGGTGCCACGGCTGACGCCGTCGACGGTGCCGGCGGTGGTGATGCCGTTGCTGGTGCCGGTCGGCTGCTGGGGTTCGGTCAGGGTGTAGGTGCCCGGGCGCAGGTCGGCGAAGGCGAAACGGCCATCGGCGTCGGTCTGCACGCTGCGGGTGACGCTGGCGCCGGTATCGTCGGTACCGGTCAGCTCGATGGTGACGCCTTCGATGCCGGTTTCAGCCGCGCCGTTCTGCGCACCGTTGTTGTCGGCGTCGAAGAACACGGTGCCGGATACGACGACGGCCAGCACTTCACCAAAGTTGTTGCTGATGGAGGCCTTGCCCGCCGGCAGCACGACCGCGCTGATCGCACTGGGTACGCTCGCCACCGGCGTGGCGGTGCCGACTACGGTCCCGTCGATGGTGCCGGCGGCCGTAATGCCATTGATCGTGGCGACACCGTTGAACACCGGCTGCGCGGCCTGCTGGGTCACCGTATAGGTGCCCGCCAGCAGGTCGTCGAAGCGGTAGCGCCCGTCGGCATCGGTCGCGATCGCCGCGACCGGCTGGCCCAGTGCGTTCACGGTGCCGCCCGGCAGCTGCACCTGCACGTTGGGCAGGCCGGGTTCGCCGGCGTCCTGCACGCCGTTGTTGTTGCGGTCCAGGTAGACCGTGCCGGAGAGCGCGGCAGCGCGCTCGCCGAAGTCGTTGCCGGTGGAGCCGGCCGCGGGCAGGTTGGTGATCGTGATCAGGTTGCCCGGGGTTTCGCGGCCCTCGGCCAGGCCGGTCGGCTGGGTCTCGGTGATGCGGTAGTCCTGGCCGGACACGGCGCCGGGATAGCTGTAATGGCCATCGGCATTGGTCACCAGGGTTTCGGTGGTGTCATCGGCGGTGCCGAACACACCGTCCGGGCCGGCGCCCACGATGACCACCTGCACGCCGGGAATGCCGACGTCGCCGGTGTTGTTGTCGCCGTCATCGTTGCGGTCCAGGTAGACCGTACCGCTGATCGGGGCGTTGGCCAGCTCACCGAACAGGTAGCCGGTAGCATCCTGCCCTGCAGTGATGCCGATGCCGGAGATCACGTTGGGCACGGCGGTGCTGCCCGGCGTGGCGGCATTGCCGGCGGTGTGCTTGCCGTCCAGGTAGGTGGCCGGCTGGGTTTCCGTCAGCGTGTAGCCGCTGCCCGCCTGGGCCGGCAGCAGATCGCTGAATCGGTAGGCACCATCGGCATCGGTGGTCGCGGTCAGGTTGACCGGATTGCCGAGCAGGTCAATGCCGGTGAGCGTCACGATCACATTGGCGATCGGGTTCTCGCCGCTGTCGCGGAGGCCGTTGTTGTTGCCGGCGGCCACGTTGGAGAAATCTTCATAGACCGAGCCGGCGATCGAGCCGAGCCTCTCGCCGAAGTCATTGCCGTTGGAGCCGGTCAACGGCAGCGCGGTGATGTCGATCTGGTTGCTCGGGTTCTCGGCCGCATCGGCGTAGCCCTGGGGCTGCGTTTCGGTGATGCGGTAGTTCTGCCCCACGACCAGATTTTCGAAGGTGAAACGGCCCTGTGCATCGGTCTTCTCCGCGAACGGGGGCAGATCGTCGGCGGTGCCGTAGAGGCCGTCCGGGCCGGCGCCGGTCAGGGTGATGGTGACGCCCTGCAGGCCGCCATTGGGCTGGGAGCCACGGCTGCCGGCATCACCGGCATCGAAATCACCGTTGCCGTTGCGGTCCAGGTAGACATGGCCCGAAATGGATGTGATCGCGTCTTCGCCGAAGTTGAACACGATGGCATCGTCGCCAGTGGACAGATCGATGCCGACGATGCGGTCTGTCGTGGGCGCATCGCCGCTCGCGCCGGTGGTCACCGTGCAGCCCGTGCAGGCGACGCCGCCGATCAGGCCGGGATTGATGGCGCTGGGACGGTTGCGATAGCTGCCCTCGGGCAGCACTTCGCGCAGCGTATAGACCTGCAGCGGGTCCAGGTCGATGAAGCTGTAGCTGCCGTCACTGCCGGTGGTGCGGGTGTCCAGCACGGTGCCGGAGGCATCGAGCAGCTCGATGGTGGCGTTGGCGATCGGCGCATCACCGGCATCGCGCGCGTTGCTGTAGTTGCTGTCCACGTAGACGAAGCCGGACAACGAGGGGCGGCGCACTTCCGGGAAGTTGTAGCGCACGGCATCCACGCCCGCACCGAGCGTGATCGCGGTGTAGACCGAGTCGGCGCTGGTGGGCGGCGTCACCGCGGCGAATACGCCACCGGCCGACGGCGCCTGCGCGCCCGTTGACGGCGGTGCGACCGGGCCGTTGACGTAGGCGGCGGGCTGACGCTGGGTCAGGGTGTAACCGGCGGTGCCGGCCGGAGCCAGGTTGTCGAAGCGGTAAGCGCCCTGCGCGTCGGTGGTGGCATCCAGCGAAACGACATTGCCGTACGCATCTTCACCACTGAGGTGCACGGTGACGCCGGAGATCAGCGGCTCGCCGCTCTGCAGCGTGCCACCGTTGGCCCCGCTGCGGTCGCGGTCCTGGAACACCACGCCGGACAGCGAGGAACGCACCACGGTGTGGGTGGTCGTGTCGTCGTTGTTGCCCGGCTCCGGATCGAGCTGGTCACTGGTGGCCTTGGCGGTATTGAGGCCCGTGCCGTTGGCCGGCAGCGTGGTCCAGCGCGCGGGAATCAGCACGCGCACCCGCCCGTCCAGGGCCAGGTCGCCCATGCGGCAGGTGACGACGCGGCCCACCAGCAGGCAGTTGCCGAGGCCGGTGGTCTGCACGCCCGCGTCTGCGGTGGCGCCGCGTTTCTGCCAGGTGATCGCGGCCGCGCCGCCGAGCACTTCCAGCCCTTCGGGCAGGGTATCGGTGACGACCACGCCATCGCCGTTGAGCGGGTTGGTACCGCTGCGGTCGCGCGAGAGGCTGTGCCCGGGGCCGTGGTTGATCACGTCCAGCACGAACCAGAACGGCTGGTGCAGGCTGACCGTGCCCGCCGCAGCCGGCAGCGGCTGGCTGGGATCGGCGCTGGGTGCGAGCACCACGCTGGACTTCTGCATGGCCAGGTCCGAGCGCGTACGGATGCTGGTTTCCTGGGTGGCGGTGTTGTTGCTGGTGTCGCTCTCGGCCTCGGCCGAGCGCGCGGTCACCGAGTTCGTCAGCGTTTCGCCGGTGGCCGGCGGTGCGGTCATGTACTGATAGACCAGGTACAGGTAGCTGGTCTGGTTGCTGGTGATGACGCCTTCGTCGGTCGTGGTGACACCGGCGCTGGGCAGGGTGCAGGAAATGGTCTGCGGCCCGGTGCTGGGATTGGTGCTGCCAGCGGCCACCGAGCAGCGCGTGCCCACCGGCTCCAGCACGCCCAGCGGGCCGGCGGCGCTGCCGGTCCGGCTGCCAACCAGGCTCACGCTCGCGCCCGGCGGCGGGGTGATGGTGTCGTCGATCATGGCGCGCGTGGCCAGCGACGGGCCGGCGTTGCGCACGCTGATCTGGTAGTAGATGTAGTTGTTGACCTCCATCCCGGTGCGCGAGTCGAAGCCCAGCGGGTCCACCGCACCGGCAAAGTTCTGGTCGATCTTGTTGACGATCAGGTCCACGCGCCCGGCATCGAACGGCAGGGTGGCGTCCTTGCTGTCGTCGTCGGTGCGGCTGTTGTAATCGTAGGTCCGGCCGCTGGCATCGGTGCCGCTGGACGGGTCCGGCGTGCCGTCGCCATTGAGGTCGAAGTGGAAGCTGCCGGTATTGGTGAACTGACGGCCGGTGTTGCCACTGTTGACGTTCGGGCGGATCTGCACCGTCATCGTTTCAGTGGAGTTGTTGGCCATGTCCTTGGGCGTACAGGTCAGGCGCAGCGTGGCCGGTGCGCCGCCGGTGTTGAACCACGAGGTGCCGCCGGGCGCCGGTGCGGAGTTGATCGACGGGTCGCTCGTGGTCACCCGGCAGACCTTGTCTGCCGCGTCCGAACCGGTGCGCAGGGCGGAGAGCAGCACGAAGCCGGCATCGTTGGCGGGCAGCGTGAACAGGTCGCTGAAGACCACGCCACGCGCCGACGACGGGCCCCTGTTCTGGTAGGTGATGCGGTACGTGGTGTTGACGCCGGCACGGCCCGGCGCACCCGAGATGATGTCCTTGCGGGTGGTGGCGATATTGGCGACCGGATCGATCTGGACCCAGTCCGAGGCGGTGTTGTTGCTCTGGTCGATCTCGCCGAGCGCGCCGACGATGGCCGGGTTGATGCGCACACCGGCCGTGTTGCAGAAGCGGCCCGGCAGCAGCGGCTGCCCACCACAGACGGTGGCCGGCTGGCTCTGGCTGTCGAACAGGCCGCGGTTGACGGTGAAGCGCACGGTTGCGGTCTCGTTGCGGCCCAGCACCGTGGTTCCCGCATCGCACACCCACGCGCTGCCACTCAGGCGGCAGTTCCAGCCCATCGGGCTGATGTTGGCGGTCACCGTGGTCGTGCCGTTGACGAAGCCTGGAATCGGATCGTTCACCACCACACCGGTGGTGGCTTCGCCGGCATTGCGGATCTGCAGCGTGTAGGTCACCGAGTCATCGCTGTTGCGGATGATGTTGTCGGTGTCGCCCGGTCCATTGGTTACCTTGGTGATCGACAGGTCGGCACGGTCGTCGGTTGCGCGGCTCTCGCCACCGGCACAGTCGTTGGTGTCATTCGGATCGCGGTTGATGCCGCCGCCGGTAATCGGCTCAACCGAGCCACCGCTGCCGCCGGTGCAGACGTTGTTGCGCAGCATCCCGGCGGTGCGCGCCAGGGTCTGCAGCACCAGTGAGGGCGCGTTGGCGTTGACGGCCACCGGATAGCCGGTGATCAGGGTGCAGGTCACCCGCTGTGCCTCGCCGACGGCCCAGGCACGATCGACGCTGCAGTTCCAGCGTCCGATGACCACCGATGTGCCGGGAAGGATGGGCTGCCCGGTGTTGTCCACCCACTGCTCGCCGACGGCGAGCGTGTCCACCACCTGCAGGTCGCCGGTGACCGTCCGCGGCCCCAGGTTCTGCACGCCCAGCGTGGACGACATCATGCTGTCGCTGCGCACGCCCGTGTCGTTCCAGACCGGCACCAGCAACGGCGACTTGGACTTGCTCATGAGCAGGTCGGCACCATCGGGAATGATGGTCAGGCCAACGGTCCCGCTGTTGTTGATCGGCGCAGGGTCCGGCGTGGTCGCGCTGATCCGCGCGGTGTTGCTGACCACGCCACTGCTGTTGGTGCCGGTGGAGGGCACCTGCGCGGTGATGGTGATGATCGCCTGCGCCCCGGGCGCGAAGCTGCCGGCCAGGCTGCAGGTACGTACGCTCGCGCCGGCAGAGCTGGTGCAGGTCCAGCCGGCCGGTACCACGCCACCGGTGATCACGAATCCTTCCGGCATCGCATCGGTCACCACCACGCCGGTTGCGGCGCTGGGGCCGTCATTGCGCGCGGTGAGGGTGTATGTCACCACCGAGCCGGCTGCCGCCGGTGCCGGCGACACCGACTTGGACATCGCCAGGTCCGCGCCGGCGGTAACGGCGGTGGTGACCTGCGCGGCATTGTTGTCCGGCACTGCATCGGGCACCGGACCGGCGTTGACCACGGCGGCATTGACGATGTTGCCGGTGCCGACGTTGACCTTGCCGCGGAACTGGTAGCTCGTGCTCGCACCCACGGCCAGGGTGCCGTTGTAGGTGCCGTTCTGCGCGCTGAAGCTCCAGTCCGCACCGCTGGGCGTACCGACCAGCGTGACGTTGGGCGGCAGCGTATCCACCACCCGGAAACCGGTGCTGACGCTGGGACCGTTGTTCTTGACGGTGAGGGTATAGGTCACCTCGCCGCCGCCGATGACCGGGTCAGGGCTGGCGGACTTGCTCAGTTCCAGATCGGCCGCGGCCTGGATGGTCGTGGTCTGGTTGGAACGGTTGTTGCCGGTGTTGGTATCGCCGGCGAAGAAGGGATCGTTGGACGGCAGCGCCACGATCGGCGTGGTCGCCGGCGGTAGTGCGGCGGCGAAACCGATCGCCGCATGCAGGGTGATGGTGGCCGGCTGGGTCTGCACGGTGGTGACCGGCAGCTTGAACTGATACGGCGCACCGGAGGCGCTCAGGGTCGGGTTGGTACACACCACGCGGGTGGTGCCTGCAGTGCCGGGCGAGGCGCTGCAGCCGGCCGGGGCGGGGCTGCCCAGCGCGGTGCCCACCGGCAGATCGATGATCGTGACGCTGCCGGCGGCGCTGTCATTGGCGCCGTTTTCGACCTTGACGTTGTAGATCACCGTGGTGCCGGCCGGCACCGGGTCGTAACCGGTATCGGAGAAGTCGGTGATCTGCAGATCGATGGCCAGTGCAGACAGTGGCAAGGCCAGCAACAGGGTCGCCAGGGCGGCGCGCCACCGGCCCAGGCGGGCGGATGGCTTGGCGCGCTCGAACGGCGTCACCGCCGCGCAGATAGCTGCGCGATCGCTATGGCTGGACATGCGTTGTTCCCCTGTTCCGGTCTCTGCTGCTTTCAGAGGGAGCGCACTGCGCTCCCGTGACGTGATGCGACCTGACCGTGCACGACTGTCGTCATTGGCACGCTCAGGCGGGGCGCATTGTGGTGGTGCCGGATCGGCAAGTCAGTGCCGCCCGCTCACGCTGGCTCACACTTGCTCACACGGGGAAACGCCGGGTCAGGCGGTCAGCAGGTAGCCTTGTCCACGCAGTGCGCGGATCGGCAGCTCCGCGCCGGTGGCCGCACGCACGCGCGCGCGCAGGCGATGCACCAGTACGTCGAGCCGGTGCGGATCAAAGTCCCAGGGGGTATCGGTGATACATTCGATCAGGCGCTCGCGCGTGACCGGTTCGCCTGCGGCGTCGAACAACGCCTGCAGTGCGGCACGCTCCATCGCGGTCAATGCCAGCGTGTGCGGCGTGGGCGACTGCAGCGTCCAGCCATCGGCAGAGAGCTGCCAGGCCCGCTGCACCTCGGTGACAGTCTGCACGGCCGGGCGCCCTGCGGACAGGCGACGCCGCAGGCTGAGCAGCCCGGCGGCCAGCACGTCCAGGTCCAGCGGTTTCACCAGGTACACATCGGCACCCTGGGTCAGGCCATGCGCCATGTCGTGCGGACTGCCACGCCCGGTCAGCATCACGATGCCGATATCGGCGGCCTGGCGCAGGTGGCTGGCCACCGTATAACCGTCTTCGCCGGGCAGGCCGACATCGAGCACGACGATATCGCATCGATCATGCAACAGCGCGCGGTAGAGCGCCTCTGCACTGCCCAGGCCCCGCACCGCGGCACCCCGCCACTGCAGGTCGTCGAGCATCAGGGCCAGCAGTTCCGGGTCGTCCTCGACCACCCAGACGGTCAACCCGTCCAGTTCCCTGTGTGCCGCTGACAGTACTACGCTGCCGCGGTTGTCCTGGTCTGCCGTCACGTGACCGCTGCCTCCCTTCACCGGCCTGCAGTCTAGCTGCCGGCCGGAAACGAGCCAAATGCGACAGCGGCGGTGCCCCGGTAGACGGGTGCCACCGCCTGGAGACGGCTGTTGCCGGTCACGACCGTGGATCGCGACCGGCTTTGTCGCTTACTCGGCGGGGACGCCCATTTCCTTCAACAGCTCCGGCGCCGGGTAGACCTTGGCCAGCAGCCAGCGCAGGTAGCGCATGTCCACATGCACCGCGCGCTTGAAGCGCGGGTCGAACCACCAGCTGGCGCTGACCGACTCCCAGTTGCTGTCGAAGTTCAGGCCGATCAGTTCGCCCTTGGCGTTGAGCACCGGCGAGCCGGAGTTGCCACCGGTGGTGTCCAGGTTGGTCAGGAAGTTGACCGTCTGGGTCTTCAGCACCGGATCGGCGGTGGAGCCGAAGTCGCCCTTGGCGATCGCGTCCAGCAGCGGCTTGGGTGCATCGAACGGATAGGCATTGGTGTTCTTCTCGACGATGCCGGCCACGGTGGTCACCGGGTCGAAATGCACGGCGTCGCGCGGCGACAGCGCCTCGACCTTGCCATAGCTGATGCGCAGCGTACGGTTTGCATCCGGGTAGACCGCGCGGCCCTGCTTGGCACGCCAGGCGAACAGCGCCTGCATGTAGGCCGGGCGCAGGCGCAGCTGCTCGCCTTCGCGGGTCTTGCGCTCATCATCCAGGCGCAGCTGCGCGGCCACCAGCGGGCCGGCCAGGTCGATCAATGGATCGCGCGCCAGCGCCTTGCCTTCTTTCGCTGCGGCAAAGCGCGACAGGCGCTCGGCTTCCTCGCCCAGGTGCGTGCTGGCGTACAGCGTGTCCAGGGTCTTGGCCAGCGCGGCCGGGGTGCGGCCGAAGGCCGCGTCGAACTCGGGCACGCGCTGCGCATCGGGCAGCTGCTGGTAGCGGGTCAGCAGCGTGGTCAGCAACGCCTTTTCGATGGCCGGATCGTAACGGCGCTGGACCTGCTTGAGCACGCCTTCGATCAGCGCCAGATCCCGCTGCTGGTAGCCGCTGTCACGCTCGGCATCGGGCTTGGCCGATTCGATGCGCAGACGCTCCAGGGTCAGCGCCGAGCGCAGCAGCTGGCTCTGCGCCGCGATCAGGTCGAGCAGCAGATCGCGCTCGCCCACCGAAGCACCGCCGGACAGCGAGGTCAGCAGCGACTGGATGTCGCCCTGGTACCGGGCATCGGTGGCCTGCAGCATCGCCGTTTCATCGGCGGCGCGCTGGGCCTTGGCATCGCTGCGCAGCAGGCCTTCCAGCTCACCGGCGGCGCGCTTGCGGTTGTTCTTCAGCGACTGCAGCTGCGAGGCGTAACGGGTCCGCGCCTGCGCGTCCTTCGCACTGGCCGACTCGATGGTGTCGATCATCTGCTGGTACACCGACACGCGGCGCGGCAGCACCGCATCGATCTGGCTGGCGAACTCCGCCGCGGTGCGATGGCGGTAGGTGATGCCCGGATAGCCGGCCAGCATGGCGTAATCGCCGGTCTTGGGGCCGTCGATCGCCATCTTCAGGTGTGCCGGCGGGTGGTACGGCACGTTGTCCACGCTGTACGGCGCGGGCTTGCCGTCCTTGCCCACGTAGGCACGCAGCAGTGTGAAATCGCCGGTGTGGCGCGGCCACATGAAGTTGTCGATCTCATCGCCGTAGTTGCCGATCGCGCGCGGCGGCGCATAGACCAGGCGCACATCGCTCAGCTCGAGCTGCCGGATGCGATAGAAATCGGTGCCGTAGTACATGTCCGCCACGCTGCAGCGGATGTTGCCTTCCTTCTCGCACTCGGCCACCAGCTGCTTGCTGGCGCGGTCCACCGCGTCGAAGTACGCCCGCCCGGTCTTGCCGCGCGCATCGCGCAGCACCTCATCGGTGACCTTGTCGAACCCGACCGTGACCAGCACGCGGAAATCCGGATTGGCCGCGCGCTCGTCGCTGCGGCCCTTGGCGATGAAGCCCTCGTTGATCAGGTTGTGCTCGGGCGAGGTGTTGTACTGGATCACGCCCATGGCGACATGGTGGTTGGTCAGCAGCAGGCCGTCGTCGGAGACGAACGAACCGGTGCCGCCACCGGCCCGCACCACCGCGCTCAGCGGCGGCGCGGTGACGTTGGCCAGGTCGCCCGGGTTGCCCTTGAAGCCGGCCGCCTTCAGCGGTTTGGCCAGGTCCGGCAGCTGGGTCGGCATCCACATGCCTTCGTCGGCATGGGCGCCGGCGGCGAGGGTCAGGCCAAGCGCCAGCGCGGCGGTGAGGGGTTTGCGTGAAGACATGGGCACTTCCGGTACGTCAGAACAGCCCGAGACCTTAGCCACTGAGGCCCGGCAGGGCAACGCCCGATGGTCAGGGGTGGCTGAACCATCGGCCGTGGCTTACTTCTCCCGCCGCCAGTTCAACGACCCACGGTTCTCCACCGTGCTCGATTCCAGCTCCACGTCGAAACCGCGGCGCAGCAGGTACTTCAGCGTCAGCACCGAACCACTGCCGACCAGCGAAACGCCGTAGCCGATGTACAGCTTGGGCGAGATGTACTTGCCGAAGCCGATCACCGAGCCACCCAGCGCGCGCGACTGGCTCACGCCGGCATCGTCCAGGCCGAGCTTGGCGCCCAGCTGCGAGGCAAGCAGGCCACTGCCGGCCGACAGCGCCGCCGAGGCCGCGTTGACCTGCTGAGCCTGGTCGCTGCTGGCGCCGGTGAGGCTGCGCCCCAGCACCAGGTAGGCCAGTGCTTCGGACTGCGACATCGCCGGGTCCGACCACACATCCACGCGCGGCGACTGCGCCCGTCCGGTCACGTCGATGCCGGCCGTGACATCACCCACAGTGCGCTCTGCACGGATGTTGATGCGCGGATCGGAGACCGCGTTGTAGTTCCAGTTCAAGTTGCCACGGGTGATGGTCAGGTCCTGCCCGTAGGCCTTGTAGCGGCCACTCACTTCCAGCCCGCCATTGGCGGTCATCTCGCGCCCGGGGCGTGCCCACACCTGCATCTTGCCGGTCAGCGCACCCTTCAGCCCGAACCCGGCCATCTTGACCTGGTCGCCCAGGCTGACGGTGAGGTCCATGTCCAGCGGCGAACTGGGGCCTTCTTCCGGATCGACCGGGTCCAGCACCACCACGTCCTCGGAGACCGAGGTACCGCGATCCAGGCGTTCCAGATCCAGATCCGCTTCGGGCACATGCACCGTGCCGCGCAGCTGCATCGCACTGCCGGCCAGGGTGAAGTCCAGGTTCGGGTTGGCCACCACACGCAGTTCGCTGGTGTTGGCCAGCAGCACGTTCTCGCCGTGGATATGCAGCTGCAGCGGCTGTGCATCGCCGAACCAGGACAGCCCGCCATCGACGTACAGCGTGCCCTTGCCGGAGTTGGCCTGCGCGGTGATCTTGGCCGAGCCGTCCGGCTGCGCGGTGAAGCTGCCCTTGCCTTCGGCGAAGGTCAGGCCCAGTGCGGGGAATTCGCCATTGAACTTGCTCAGCGTCGCCTCGCCACCCAGCGAAGGCGTGCCACGCGTGCCGCGCAGGCTGACGTGGCCTTCGATCAGGCCGGTCGGGCGCACGATGTCGGGCGAGAACAATTCGAGCCAGTACAGCCGCGCGATGTTCATGTACAGCTCGCCGGTCAGCGGTGCGTTGGCATCCCAGCCGGTCTGCACCTTGGCATCGACGAAGCCGTCGCCCTGGAAACCGACACCGAGCTTGGCGTTGATCTGCTGCGGGGTCATCTCCAGATTCACCGAGAACTGGTCGTAACGCACCAGTTCGCCACGCGCGTTGTCGCCCAGGCGCACGCCGCCTTCGCGTGAAGTGACCGAGGCGCTGCCTTCCCACGCGTTGCCGCGCGGGCGGATGCGCCCGTCCAGATTCACTTCACCGCGCAGGAAGATGCGGCGGCCGGACTGCGGCGGAAGCCACGGCTGCACCAGCGCCAGCGGCAATGCATCGCCGCGCACCAGCAGGCCTTCGCGCGGCCAGTTCGCGCTGGCGCACAGCGCACCGCCGGTGGCGGCGCCCAGGCAGGCATCGCTCAGGGTGAAGTTGCTGCCCTGCACGCTGAAGGTGGCCGGTGCGCGCAGGCTCCAGGCATCGCCCTTCATCGGTGCGATGCGCAGCGCGGTCAGATCGCCACGCCAGCTCTGGCCCTGCTGGCGCACGCCACCTTCCAGCGCGACAGCACCCAGCTCGTTCTTGGTCTGTGCATCAAGGCGCAGATTGGAAAGGCTGCCGCGTGCATTGACGTTGAGCGTGTCCAGCAGCATGCCCACCTGCAGCTTGCTGCCCTGCACCGCCAGCGTGCCGCTGTCGCCCTGCCACGGCAGGCGCCCCTTGATGCTGATCGCCTCGGCGCTCCAGTCGTCCCAGCGCAGACCACTGCCGACCAGGTCGGCGGTGATGTCCGGTGCGGTACGCGCGCCCTTGATCAGCACGTGGCCGCGCAGGCTGCCGGTGCTGTTGGGCAACAGGTCCGCCAGCTGCACCGGTTCCAGCTGTGCATCGATATCCAGGCGGTCACCGACCGAGCCCTTGGCGGTCAGGCGGCTGTTGCCCAGCGCGAGCCTGAGGTTGCCCTCGCCCTGCTCGCCGCGCAGGGCGAACTTGCCTTGGGCATCCAGCGCGCGCTTGCGCAGCGTGCCCTTGATGCCAGGTACATCGACGGTGGCTTCGTAGCTGCCGGCGGTACCGGCCGGACTGCCGGCCGGCGGCGGCAACTGGCGGCCCTTCGATGCGAACGAACCGGACAGCTTGCCGTCCCAGCCCGGGGCGAAGTAGCCCGGATCGAAGCCGGCCAGTTTGGCGGCCACGTCCCAATCCAGCTGCGGGGCCCAGGCGACCTGGCCGGTGACCCCCAGCGAACCGCCCGGGGTGCTGGCCTGGAGCTGCTTGATCACGGCGGCCTGGTCATTGCCGCGCACGTCGAACTGCAGATCGGCAACCTGTTTCTCGCGTTCCACCGAGGCACGGCCAACCGCCGCCCACGCCTTCAGCGTGCCCGCCAGGCCCATGCGCGCTTCTTTCAGCGTCACCGGCACCGGCGCAGCGGCGCCCGGGGTGGTGGTATCGGCGGCGGGGACGAAGGTGAGGTCGTTGGCGACAATGGAGAAGCGTAGGCTGGCGTTTTCCTTGTCGGTGAAATCAGCGATGCCTTCCAGCCGCGCCTGTCCACCGAAGCCCTTGACCTGCAGCGGCGACACGGTGAGTACCTGGTCGGCCAAGCCGACCTTGGACGGTGCCAGTTCCACCGCGATATCGCCCTGCTTGAAGCTGCCCTGCAGATTGGCCTGGCCACCCTTGCCGTCGGCCTGCACATCCAGCGCCATCGGCGTACTGGTGCTCGCGTCCATCCCTGGCACCAGCAGTGCCAGGTCCAGTTCCTTGCTGCGCGCAGCGAGTTTCCACACCGGATCGGTACGGCCATCAAAGACCAGGCTGGCCTGCAGCGGCGCCGGTGCGTTGCCGGCGATCGCCACTTCCATATGGCCCAGGTCGCCGCGGGCGACCAGCCCCAGCCGCGCCGGGGTACGCCCGCGCGGGGCCGGCATCAGCGCGCCGATGGTGATGTCGGTGTCGTAATCGCTGCGCGGCAGGTAACGGCCGTCCACGCGGAAATCGCCCATGTCGCTGTCGACCTTGAGCTGGGTCGCGCGGAATTCGCCATTGGCGATCTCCACCCCACCGCGCACCTTGGCGATGTCGATCAGCGGCTGCTGCGCCTGGGTGATACGGAAGCCGTCGATGATGATCGTATCGGCCTGGATCGCCAGCGGCATTTCGATCTGCGGCAGCGAATCCGGCCACGAGGGCAGCTCGAACGGCTCATCGCTCTTGGCCAGGTTCAGCGTCGCGTTCTTGATCTGCAGCGCATCGAGCTGCAGCTTGCGGCCCAGCAGCGGCCGGATGTCCGGGTCCAGGTAGGCGCGTTCGGCGGTGAAATGGATGTCGTCGTAGCGGAAATCCAGGTCGTGCAGCACCAGCGGGCCGGCGACCGGCCCGTCAACCTTGCTCCAGGTGAGCGAGGCGCCGACCGGCAACCGCGCGACCACCTGGGCCAGCAGCACATCGCGGCCGGCCACGGTCTGCAGCAGCCAATACACCAGCAACAGGGCCAGCAACACCAGCCCAAGCACGGTGAACCCGGACCACGCCCAGAAACGGCGCTTGCGATAGAAACGCACGCGCGGCGGCGGGGTGGCGGGTGCGGAAGGCGTTGGCGTGCTCACAGGTCCGCTCCGATGTTCAGGTACAGCTGGAACTGCGAATCCGGATTGTTCAGGCCGTGCGCGATATCCACGCGCACCGGGCCCACCGGCGATTTCCAGCGCACGCCGAAGCCCACACCGGTATGCAGGTCGATGGTGTTGTCGAACGCGCTGCCGGTATCGACGAACACCGCCGCGCCCCAGGGCCCACCCTTGAAGTAATGCTCATACTCGGCCGAGCCGACCACCAGGTTTTTCGCGCCGAGCGCGTACTTGTCCGGCGGTGCAGTGCGCGGACCGACTTCACGGAAGGCATAACCGCGGATGCTGCGGTCGCCACCGGCGAAGAAGCGCAGGCTCGGCGGCATCGCCACCAGATCGCTGGTCCAGGTGGTGCCGCCCTCGCCGCGCAGGATCAGGCGGTCGGTGTCGCCGATCGGCACGTACCAGCGCAGCACCATGTTGGCCTGCACGAAGCTGGTATCCGAGCCGGCGCCTTCGATACCGCCCCGCAGGGTCGCACTGCCACTCAGGCCACGACGCGGGAACATCTCATCGTCGACATTGACGTAGTCGGCGACCAGCTGCGGATAAACCAGCGTGGAGGTGTTGTAGACCGCGTCGGTGAACTCGGTGCCCGAAGCGTAACGCCAGCGCTCGCGCAGGGCGTTGATCGAGGCGATCGCGGTCCAGTTCTCGTTGATCTCACCACTGCGGCTGGCCGACAGTTTGAAATTGCGCAGGTCGATGTAGTCGGTCTGCTCGTCGTACGCGCTGGCGGTGAACGCATACCAGCCATCGAGCCAGTTGAAGGCCGGGATGCGGTAGCTGGTGACCAAGCTCTTGCGCTTCTGCGCATAGTCGAGCTGGGTGTTCATCTTGTGGCCGCGGCTGTTGAGGAAGCGCCGCTCCAGGCCACCGCGCACACCGGCACCGCTCTCGCTGCCGTAGCTCAGGCCGGCGGTGTAGATCGTGCGCTTGGCACGGGTCAGGTTGACGTCCACCGGCACGTCGCCGTTGTCATCGGCCTGGTCCGGGCGCGGCTGGATGTCGATCACGCTGAAGTAATCGAGTTTGGTCAGCGATTCGCGCAGGCGGTCCAGTTTGCCTTCGTGGAAGTAACTGCCCTCGTCCCAGTACACCAGCGGGTCGAACAGCTTGTCGACGAAATAATCCTGATGGAAGCGGATCTCGCCCATGTTGTAGCGGCGGCCGCTGTCCCAGGTGAGATCGACGTCGGCGGCATTTTCGGCACGGGTGATCTGCACCTGGCGCTGGGTGAAGTCGGCATCGAAATACCCACGCTCGGCCAAGCGCCGGGTCACCCGGATCTTGCTGGCTTCGTACTCGGTGTGTTCGAAACGCTGGCCCTTGCGCGGCTTGAATTTTTCCAGGTCTTCCTGGAGGTACTGGTCCAGCTGGGCCGGGCCGGTGATGTCGATGTGCTCGCGACGGACCACGGTCGGCGGCCCCTTCTGCACCTGGATCACCACGCGCAGGTTCTCGCCTTCGCGGGGACTTTCCACGCTGATGGTCGGGTTGTAGTACCCGAACGGCTCCAGCGCCTCGCGGGTCTGGCGCTCGGCCTGGGACAGCAGATACTCCAGCCGCGACTCGCCCTGCGGCTTGCCGATGGTGTCGTACAGGGAGAGCGAGACCTCGATGTTCTCGATCATCTCGGCATCGTCGCCCTTGTCCAGTCCTTTGATGTCCACTTTTTCGATGGTCCCGCGCGCATGTGCCACCGAGGCGGTGGCAAGGGACAGGAACATCAGGGGAAGGGCGAATTTCGTTGGCTGCATGGCGACAGCATAACGGGCCATTGCGAGCATGCGAAATCGACGTGGGCGTTTCAGAACGGCGGTGAAGAAGCCGTTAAATTCCGCGAGAACGTGGCGACTGTCGCGCTGGCCCTGATCGATGACAGCACGGTGTCGGACAAAGTCGTCCGCGACAGCCCATGACGTATCCAGCACGCATGATGCGCGCCGCGCGGGCGGCACCCCGAAAATGCAGAAGGCGCGAGCAGCCGAAGCCGTCGCGCCTTCTGGTACGCCTTGGGGCACCGTGCCCCGCGGCGTCAGTTGGACAGGTGTTCGATCGCCGCCACGCTGCCCAGGCGGTCGCCCAGGCGCTTGAGCAGGGCCAGGCGGTTGGCCCGCAGCGCGGGATCCTCGGCATTGACCATCACCGCATCGAAGAACGCATCCACCTGCGGGCGCAGGCGCGCCAAGCGGTTCAACACGCTCACGTAGTCCTTCTGGTGCAGGCTGGCGTTGCTGTCATCGATCGCCGCTTCCACCGCTTCGGCCAGTTCGCTTTCGGCCGGCTCGGCCAGCAGCGCCGGGTCGATCATGCCCGGGATCGCGCCCTCGGCCTTGCGCAGGATGTTGCGGATGCGCTTGTTGGCCGCGGCCAGCGCTTCGGCTTCCGGCAGCGCGGCGAAGGTACCGATGGCATCGATGCGGCGGTCGAAGTCGTACAGCGAGGCCGGCTTCAGTTCGGCCACCGCGTTGAAATGCGTGGCCGGCACGCCCTTGTCGGCGTAGTAGCCGCGCAGGCGGTCGATCACGAAGTCGTACAGCTCCTGCGGCAGTGCCTCGGTCTTGCGCTCGGCATTGGGCTGCACGGCCGCCGGCAGGCCGGCGATGGCGGTGGCGACCAGCGCGCGCAGATCCAGGTCGAACCCGCTCTCGATCACCGTGCGGGCCAGGCCCAGCGCATTGCGGCGCAGCGCGAACGGATCCTTGTTGCCGGTCGGCTTCAGCCCCGCGGCAAAGCCGCCGGCCAACGTATCCAGACGCTCGGCGATGGCCAGCACCTTGCCCAGCGGCGACAGCGCGATGTCATCGCCGCCGAAGCGCGGCTGGTAGGCCTCATCGATGGCCAGCGCGACCTCGGGCGACTCCCCGCCGACCACGGCGTAATGCCGGCCGGCAATGCCCTGCAGCTCCGGGAACTCGTTGACCATGCGCGACTGCAGGTCGTTCTTGGCCAGCACCGCCGCACGCTTGGCCAGCACCGGGTCCACGCCCACCTGCGGCGCGATGGCCTCGGCGAGGGCGGCCACACGGGCGACCTTGTCGGCCACCGAACCGAGCTTGGCCTGGTAGGTGACGGTCTTGAGGCCGTCGCCCATCGATTCCAGGCCCTGCTTGAGGTCTTCGTCGAAGAAGAACTTGGCATCGGAGAAGCGCGGGCGGATCACGCGCTCGTAGCCCTTGGCCACTTCGGCCACGTCCTTGGACTCGATATTGGCGATGCCGATGAACTTCTCGGTCAGCGTGCCACCGGCATCGAGCACCGGGAAGAACTTCTGGTTGATCTCCATCGTCTCGATCAGCGCTTCCTGCGGGACTGCCAGGAACTCGCGTTCGAAACTGCACAGCACCGGCGCCGGCCACTCGACCAGGTTGACCACCTGCTCCAGGTTGTCCGGGGTGATGCGTGCCTGGCCACCGGCCTGGGCGGCAGCGGCGTTGACCTGCTCGACGATGCGCGCGCGGCGCGCGTCGGCATCGACCAGCACATAGGCGGCCTGCAGCGAAGCGACGTAGTCCTCCGGCGCGCTGAGCCACACGGTCTTGTCATGCATGAAGCGATGGCCGCGGCTCATGCGGTCGGCCTTCAGGCCCAGCACCTCGGCCTCGATGATGTCCGGGCCGTGCAGCAGCACCAGCCAATGCACCGGGCGGGCGAAGCCATAGGTGTGGCTGCCCCAGCGCATCGGCTTGGGGATCGGCATCGCGGCGATCGCCTCGCGCAGGATCTCCGGCAGCAGCGTCGCGGTGCGCGCGCCCGGCGTGGTGGAGCGGTGCACGAAGCGCTCGCCCTTGGCATCACTGGTGCGCTCCAGCGCGGTCCACTCGATCCCGGCCTTGGCCGCGAAGCCCTGCAGCGCCTTGGTCGGCTGACCCTCGGCATCCAGGGCGATGTTCAGGTACGGGCCCAGCACTTCGCTGTGCTGTTCCGGTTGTTCAACGGCCACGCCGGGCAGCAGCACGGCCAGGCGGCGCGGGGTCGACAGCGGCTTGGCATCACCGCGTTCGATGGCCACGCCACGCTTGCTCAGGCCGTCCACGACGCCATCGAAGAAGGCCTGGGCCAGGCCCGGCAGCGCCTTGACCGGCAGTTCTTCGGTCCCCAGTTCAATCAGCAGCGGCTGCATCGTGCTCATGCCTGCACCTCCTTGGCGGCCACGGCTTCCAGGCGCTTGGCCTCGTACAGCCTGGCCACGGCCTGGGCCAGCGCGCGCACGCGCAGGATGTAGCGCTGGCGCTCGGTCACGCTGATCGCGCGGCGCGCATCCAGCAGGTTGAACGCATGGCTGGCCTTGCAGACCTGCTCATACGCCGGCAGCGGCAGGCCGACATCGACGAGCTTCTGCGCTTCTTTTTCGCAGGCATCGAAGCGATGGAACATTTCGTCCACGTCGGCGTATTCGAAGTTGTAGGTGCTCTGCTCGATCTCGTTCTGCAGGTACACATCGCCATAGGTGACCGGGGTGCCATCCGGACCGTAGGTCCAGATCAGGTCATAGACGTTGTCGCAGTTCTGCAGGTACATGCACAGGCGCTCCAGACCGTAGGTGATCTCGCCGAGCACCGGCTTGCACTCCAGGCCGCCGGCCTGCTGGAAATAGGTGAACTGGGTGACTTCCATCCCGTTCAACCACACTTCCCAGCCCAGGCCCCAGGCGCCGAGCGTCGGCGATTCCCAGTTGTCCTCGACGAAGCGCAGGTCGTGCACCAGCGGATCGATGCCCAGCGCCTTGAGCGACTCCAGGTACAGCTGCTGGATGTTGTCCGGGCTCGGCTTCATCGCCACCTGGTACTGGTAGTAACGCTGCAGGCGGTTGGGGTTTTCGCCGTAACGGCCGTCGGTCGGGCGGCGCGAGGGCTGCACGTACGCGGCATTCCAGCTTTCCGGACCGATCGAGCGCAGGAACGTGGCCGGGTGGAAGGTGCCCGCACCGACCTCCAGGTCCAGCGGCTGGATCAGCACGCAGCCCTGCTGCGCCCAATACTGGTTGAGGGTCTGGATCAGGCCCTGGAAAGTGATCGGAACGTTCGGGATCGCGGACATGCGGCGGATTCTTGCCTGCAGAAGGGGTGCGCTAGTATAGCGACCGACCGCACGGGCCTTCCGTGCCTGGGGAAATGGAGGATGGATCCACGCCTGCCAGCAGCCGTTGCCAGCGTCCCGGAGGGGGCGGTGCCGCTGCCGCACGGCCGGCTGGATTTCGACCAGGTCGCCGCGGCGCTGGTCGCCGATGGCCTGGTCGCCCCTGCGGATCTGGAACGCATCCGCTTCTCCGCCCCGGGCGCGCGCAACGCCAGCGAGGTCCATCCGCTGGTGCTGCTGGCCAACCTGAAGCTGGGCGCCAGCGGCGGCGGTGAGCTCGGCCTGGAGCGCCTGAGCGAGTGGCTGGCCCAGCGCGCGGGCGTGCGCTACCTGCGGGTGGACCCGACCCGGGTCGACGTTTCGGCGGTCACTGCCCTGGTGTCCCATGCCTATGCGCGCCGCCACCGGTTCCTGCCGCTGGCGGTGGACAGCGAGCGCGTGCTGGTTGCCACCAGCGAACCGCTGGCCCAGGAGTGGCTGCGCGACCTGCAGCACCTGAGCCGCCGCCGGATCGAACTGGCGATGGTCAACCCGCTGGATCTGCACCGCTACACCATGGAGTTCTACGGGGTGACGCGCTCGGTGCGCGGCGCCCGTGGCGATGTGCGCGGCGAAACCAGCAGCACCCTGCCCAGTTTCGAGCAGCTGGTGGAGCTGGGCCGCGCCGGCGACGTCAACGCCGACGACCAGCACATCGTGCACATCGTGGATTGGCTGCTGCAGTACGCCTACGAACAGCGCGCCTCGGACATCCACCTGGAGCCGCGCCGCGACATGGGGCGCATGCGCTTCCGCATCGACGGCGTGCTGCACAAGGTGTTCGAGGTGCCGCCGGCGGTGATGACCGCCGTGGTCAGCCGGATCAAGGTGCTGGGCCGGATGGACCTGGCCGAACGCCGGCGTCCGCAGGACGGCCGCATCAAGACCCGCTCGCCGGGCGGGCGCGAAGTGGAAATGCGCCTGTCCACCATGCCCACCGCGTTCGGCGAAAAGTGCGTGATGCGCATCTTCGACCCGGATGCCGCGTTCAAGAGCATCGACCAGCTCGGTTTCAGCCCGCAGGAAGCGGCCGGCTGGAGGGCCCTGGTCGAGCGCCCGCACGGCATCGTGCTGGTCACCGGGCCGACCGGCTCGGGCAAGACCACCACCCTGTATTCCACGCTCAGGCGGCTGGCCACCCCGGACGTGAATGTCTGCACGGTGGAAGACCCGATCGAAATGATCGCGCCGGAATTCAACCAGATGCAGGTGCAGACCAACATCGACCTGGATTTCGCCAGCGGCGTGCGCACCCTGCTGCGGCAGGACCCGGACATCATCATGATCGGCGAGATCCGCGATCTGGAGACGGCGCAGATGGCGGTCCAGGCCTCGCTGACCGGCCACCTGGTGCTGTCCACCCTGCACACCAACGATGCGCCTTCGGCGATCACGCGCCTGCTCGATCTGGGCGTGCCGCATTACCTGCTCGCCTCCACCCTCAACGGGGTGTTGGCCCAGCGCCTGGTGCGCACCCTGTGCCCCAGCTGCAAGGTGCCCACGGTGCTCTCGGCCGAGCAATGGGCAGTGCTGACTGATGCCGATGCAGCATTACCTCAGGCGCCCACGCCATATGCACCGGTCGGCTGCATCGACTGCCGGCGCACCGGTTTTCTCGGCCGCGTCGGGCTGTATGAGTTGCTGCCATTGGGTTCCAGCCTGCGCCGGCACATCCGCGCGGACATGGACCTGGCCGCCTTCAACCGTGCCGCACGTGCTGAAGGGGTACGAACCCTGCGCCGCGCAGGGCTTGAAAAGGTAGCCGCAGGGCTGACTACAATCGAGGAAGTCCTCTCGGTCCTGCCTCCCCCGGATGAATTCCGCCCCCTTCCTGATTCTTGAAACCGGCCAACCCGTCGCCTCGCTGCGCCGCTACGGGCGGTTTTCGCACTGGATCCGGGTCGCGGCCGGGCTGGATGCCGAGGAGACCGTGGTGGTCGATGTCGAACACGGCGGCGCCCTGCCCAGCCACCGCGATTTCGCCGGGGTCATCGTCAGCGGCTCGGCCGCCTACGTGACCGACCGCGCCGAGTGGAGCGAGCGCAGCGCCCAGTGGCTGCGTGCTGCCGCCCACGACGACCGCCCGGTGTTCGGCATCTGCTACGGCCACCAGCTGCTGGCCCACGCGCTGGGCGGCGAAGTCGCCTACAACCCGGCCGGCCGTGAATCCGGCACGATCGAACTGGCGCTGGACCCTTCGGCCGTCGACGATCCGCTGTTCGGTGGCCTGCCCGCGCGCTTCCCGGCCCACGCCACCCACCTGCAGACGGTGCTGCGCGCACCGGAGGGCGCGGCGATCCTGGCGCGCTCGGCGCAGGACAACTGCCACGCCTTCCGCTGGGGCGCGCATGCCTGGGGCGTGCAGTTCCATCCCGAGTTCGCCACCCATCACATGCGCGGCTACGTCCGCGCCCGCGCCGAGTGCATCCGCCAGCACGGTGGCTGCGCGCGCCGTGTCGCCCGCGAGGTCAGCGCTGCGCCGCTGGCCCGCCAGTTGCTGCGACGTTTCGTCCGTCAGGCACGCAACGCCTGAGGCCAGCACCGGCAAGGCCCCGGGCGCAACGCAGCGTCCGCGCCGCGCGTGGCGGCCTTCAGGTCACGCGCCGGGAAAACAGGGATAATCGACCGCAATCGGGCGTTCGCGCCTCCTCCCCTGTCCCGGAATGTTATGAGCGAGATTCGCAAGCTGCCGGCCTCCGCCGGCGCGGAATGGCTGGTGTCGGGTTTCACCCTGC
Source organism: Stenotrophomonas sp. PUT21 (assembly GCF_052232875.1). NCBI lineage: Bacteria > Pseudomonadati > Pseudomonadota > Gammaproteobacteria > Lysobacterales > Lysobacteraceae > Stenotrophomonas > Stenotrophomonas sp. PUT21. The sequence goes on from NZ_CP197645.1 coordinate 3,944,326, forward strand.
TGCGCAAGGCGCCGTTGGCGCTGGGCCTGCTCGGCGTGATCTGGGCCGTGGCCGCGTTGCTGGTGATGTCGCTGGCGATGGTCAGCCCGGCGCTGAGCACGCTGGCGCAGCTGTTGATGGCGCTGGCTGGCCCGTTGTTCTTCGGCGGCCTGGTCTGGGCCGTGCGCGAAGTGGACCAGGGCCGCGTGGCACAGCCGGCGCACCTGCTGCAGGGCCTGCATGAAGGGCGCGCCTTGAACCTGCTCGCCTCGCTGCTGCCGCAGCTGGTGGCCGGCCTGTTCCTGGGCGTGCTGCTGTTGGTGCTGATCGGCAGCAGCGGCCTGCAGCACCTCAGCGAGGTGATGGTGCAGCTCAACGCGATCAGCCAGTCCGGCGCGCAGCCGGACCCGGCCCAGATCGAAGAGCTGATGGCGAGCCTGCCGGCGATGCGCATCCTGCTGTGGCTGGCGCTGGTGGTGGTCACCTTCCTGGCCATGGCGCTGGCGCTGTTCACCCTGCCGCCGCAGGTGATGTTCGAGCACCGCAACGGCCTGCAGGCGATGCGCCTGAGCCTGCGCGCCTGCCTGCACAACGTGCTGGCGATGCTGGTGTTCTTCCTGCTCGCCTTCGTGGCGGTGTTTGCGATCTACTTCGGCGTCATGCTGGTGGCCCTGATCGCGCAGCTGATCGGCGGCACCATGCTCGCGCTGTTCGTCGCGCAGCTGCTGCTGATGGGCGTGGTGATGCCGGTCTTCGCCGGTGCCATCTACACCGCGTGGAAGCAGATGTTCGGCCAGCAGGGGCCGCAGACCCCGCCGCCGATGCCGGGCCCGAACAACGTGTTCGCGGCCTGATCAACACAAAACCCCGGCCAAGGCCGGGGTTTTTGTTTGTGCATCACTCCGGCTGTTCTTTCCCACCGGGGCGCGGCACCAGCCAGCGCGCGGCATGGATGCCCAGTTCGTAGAGCAGGCACATCGGAATGGCCAGCATCAGCTGGGAGACCACGTCCGGCGGCGTCAGCACCGCGGCCAGCACGAAGATGCCCACGATCGCGTAGCCGCGGCCCTCCTTGAACTGCTGCGGCGTGATCCAGCCGAGCAGCACCAGGATCACCATCGCCACCGGCAGCTCGAAGCTGGTGCCGAAGGCGAAGAAGATCGCCAGCACGAAATCCAGGTACGCCGTCGCGTCCGGGGTGATCGCGATCACTTCCGGGCGGAACGTGGTGAGGAAGTGGAACACCGCCGGCAACACCAGGAAATACGCAAACGCGCAGCCCAGGTAGAACAGCAGCACCGAAGAGGCCAGCAAGGGCACGGCCAGGCGCTTTTCGCGCGCATACAGGCCCGGTGCCACGAACGACCACAGCTGGAACAGCAGCCACGGCACGGCGATGAACACCGCCACGAAGAAGGTCAGTTTCAATGGCGCGAAGAAGGCGCCCGCCGGATTGGTCGCGATCATCGTCTGCCCGTTCGGCAGCTGCGAGATCAGCGGTTCGGCGACCATCGTGTAGATCTGCCGCGAGAACGGCATCAGCCCCAGCAGCACCACGCCCAGGCCGATCAACGCGCGCACCAGGCGCGCACGCAGTTCGATCAGGTGTTCGACCAGCGAACTCTCGTTGCTTTCATGCTCGCTCATCGCGGTGCCTCGTCGTTCGGCGGCGTGGGCGTGGGCGGCACGCTGTCAGTCGGCGGCGGCAGGATGGCGGGCGCATCCGAACGGGGTGCGCTGCCATCGATGCCCGGCGGCGCCATCGCATCGCGCGGCGGCTCGCCCTCATCGGGTGCCACCACATGCTGGGCCACGCTGGCCGGGGAGCCCGGCGCCGGGCCGGTCATCACCGGCTCGCCGTCTTCAGCAGCAGCGGCAGCGGCAGTGGCAGTGGCAGTGGCAGCAACGCCATCGCCATGCCCCGCCACATCCTGGCGCATCTGCTCGGCTTCGCGGCGGACCGCTTCACCGCTCGCGCGCAGCTGCGACTCGGTGTCACGCATCGAGGTCTTCACATCATCGAACTGTCGCTTGATCTCCTCGGCATGCAGCTCGCGCTCGAGTTCCTGCTTCACCGAATCCCACTGGTTGCGCGCACGGCGCACCCACAACCCGGCGAAGCGGGCCGCCTTGGGCAGCCGCTCCGGGCCGAGGACGACCAAGGCCACCACCGCGATGACCAGCAGTTCACTGAAACCGATATCGAACACGCCAAGCCGCCCGGATCAGCGCGGGTCGCGGTCGTGCTCGGTCTGCGACGTCGTCGTCGAGTCCTGCGGACGCGAACTGTCGCTGAGCTGCGCGTTCGGCTTGTCCTCGTCGCGCATGCCCTTCTTGAATTCCTTGACGGCGCTGCCAAGGTCCTTGGCGCCGCTGGTCAGTTTCTTGGTGCCGAACACCAGCAGAACGATGACCAGCACGACCAACCAATGCCAGATGCTGAAACTGCCCATGACTCGCTCGTTACGTAGTGATCAGACGGTTGAGCATAGCGCACCGGCGGTAAGCCGGCGCGCGTGACAAAAGTCAGTTGCCGTCCAGCGATTCGGTACGGACTTCACCGTCGCCGACCGGCTGGAAGCCCTGCTGCGGGGCCGGTTGCGCCGGCACGGACTGCAGCGGGGCCGTGGTCGCGCCGGCAGCGGCCGGGGCGGGCGCCTGTTCAGGTTGAACCGGCACGGCGGCCGCACGCGGCGCGGGGGCCTGTGCCGGGGCGCTGCCCGCGGTGCCGCGCTTCTCGCGGGCGGTGTAGGTCGCTTCTTCCAGGCGATCACGGAAGGCGACCACGTCCACCGACGGTGGCTCGCCGACGCGGCCTTCGAACACCATGCGCGGCGTGGTGTTGCTGCCGTAGGCATCCAGGTTGGCGGCATCGTCGATCTGCAGCACGGCACCATCCAGCGCCACACCGGCGAACAGTCCGCGGGCACGCGACCAGGACCAGATCTCGGCCTTCAGCTGGCCATCGGTGGCGGCGGCGGCGTTGCGGCCAACCGGACCGGCGGCGACGCCGGCATCGGCGCCCAGGGTGAATTTGCCGTTGACGAGGTTGTCCAGGCTGCGGTCATTGCGGAACACCAGCACCACGTCGGAGGACTGCACACCGGCCTGGAAGCCGATGCTGCCGCCGGTGAGCTTCACGAACACCGGGTTGGACCAGCTGCCATCGGGCGTCTTGACCGACATCAGGCCGTGGCCGCGACGGCCACCGATGACCAGGCCGGCCTTGATCGTGTCGGGAATGACAACGACCGCACGACCTTCGTCGAGCAGCTTGTCGGGAATCCCCTGCTCGGGGATGTCCTGGATTTCATTCAGGACGCGCACGGCATTGCGGGCGCGCTGGTCCTCCTGTGGCCCGGCCATGGCCTGGGTCGACAGCAGGCTGGCGGAGATCAGCAGTACAAGGCTGAGGCGGCGCATGGGTGGGCTCCAGAAAGTCGATTCATACAAGATAGCGGCAGGTACGACCGGGGTCGATACGCTTCTCGACGTTAGAAGGCCGGCGATGAATCGGCAATGAGTATTCCGGGCTGTCGATATGCCTGCTGGATCGCGTTCATCATCCAAATCCATCCCTCCAATCGCGCAGACCTGCGAGAATGGCGACATGCTCGACGCACCCGACACCGCCGTGCTGGCGGTCAATCTAGGCACGCCCGAGACGCCAACCGCCCCGGCGGTGCGTCGCTACCTGGCTGAGTTCCTCAGCGACCCGCGCGTGGTCGCGATTCCGCCGCTGTTCTGGAAACCCTTGCTGTACGGGCTGATCCTGCCATTGCGCAGCGGTCGCTCGGCCGCCAAGTACGCCCAGGTCTGGCTGCCGGACGGCTCGCCGCTGATGGTCTACACCCGCCGGCTGGCCGAGGCCATGCAGGGCCTGATGCCCGATCTGCGGGTGCGCCATGCGATGCGTTACGGCGCCCCGGCACTGCCGGCCGAGCTGGACCGACTGGCCGCCGAGGGCATGAAACGCATCGTGGTGCTGCCGCTGTATCCGCAGTATTCGACCACCACCACGGCCTCGATCGAGGACCAGGTGCGCCAATGGCAGCCGAAACATCCCGGCGTCACCGTGACCCTGGTGCGCGATTACGCGGTCGATCCGGACTGGGTCGCCGCCGTCGCCGGGAGCATCCGCCAGTGGTGGGAACAGCACGGCCGCGGCGAGAAGCTGGTGTTCTCCTTCCATGGCATTCCGCAGCGCCTGGCCGATGCCGGTGATCCGTATCCGCAGCGCTGCGAAGCCAGTGCGCGGGCGATCGCGCAGGCGCTGGAGCTGAGCGAGGATGCCTGGCAGCTGACTTACCAGTCGCGCTTCGGCCGCGAGAAATGGCTGCAGCCCTATGCCGAACCCACGCTGTGGGCGATGGCCGAAAGCGGTGTGCGCAGCATGGACGTGGTCTGCCCCGGTTTTGCTACCGACTGCCTGGAAACGCTCGAGGAAGTCGCGATGGGCTTTACCGAAACGGTGGCCCAGCGCGGCGCGACGATGCGCTACATCCCCTGCCTCAATGACGCGCAGGCGCATGCACTGGCGCTGTCGCGGCTGAGCATCGCGGCGCTGGCATGACGCTGCAGCCGTTCTCGCTGCCGGTCGCCGGCAGCACCGTGGCCGGCCTGCGGTCGCCTGTGAGCGGTGGCCTGCGTGTGCTGGCCCTGCATGGCTGGCTCGACAACGCGGCCAGCTTCGTGCCGCTGGCGGCGCAGCTGCCGGAACTGGAGCTGGTCGCCATCGACCTGCCCGGCCACGGCCACAGCGCGCATCTGCCGCCCGGCACGCAATACAACACGCCCGGTGCGATCTGCCACGTGCTCGATGTCGCCGACGCGCTGGGCTGGGACCGCTTCGTGCTGCTCGGCCATTCGATGGGCGCCGGCATTGCCAGCCTCACCGCGGCCGCCGCACCGGAGCGGGTGGAGCGCCTGATCGCGATCGAAGCACTGGGTGGCCTGCGTGGCCCGGAGAATGAGACGGCGCAGCGTCTTCGCGAGCATGTGCGCGCCGCGCGTGCACTGTCCTCCCGCAAGCTGCGCGTGTTCCCGGATCTGGCCGCCCCGATCCGCGCCCGGATGATGGCCAACCAGCTCAGCGAGCCATGCGCGCGCCTGCTGGTCGAGCGCGGCGTCAAACCGGTCGAGGGCGGTTACAGCTGGTGCAGCGATCAACGCCTGATGCTGCCCACCGCGATGCGCCTGAGCGAGGCACAGATCGACGACCTGCTCGCAGCGATCGAATGCCCGACCCAGGTGATCTACGCCACGCCCGCGCAACCGTATTACCCCGAACCGTTGCGCAGCCAGCGCATTGGTCTGCTGCGCGAAGGCCGCCTGGCGGTCTTCCCGGGCACGCATCACCTGCACATGGAGCATCCAGCGCAGGTCGGTGGGGTGATCCAGGGCTTCCTCGCAGGGTAAACCCCGCACGGTGCGACACATGGTCGCACTCAACTTATCCCGGCAGTGACCGATACCGATGATGCAGGCCGATCTTCCTCGGCCGCACTGTCGTCGCTTGCTCCGCCGTTGCGAAGCCGCGCATCACCCAGGCTTCCAGGGAACGTCGTCGCAATGCCGGATTGGCCGTGCCATCGCCCACAGGACCGGGCCATGCCGGCGGTGATCGCCACCGCCGACGCGGCGTTTTCCGCTGCCCGTCCGTTGCACGCCCAAGCCTCTCTTTCCGCTGCTGCACCGACCGCTTCGCCGGTGACGGGTGCGGCATCCGCCTGCGTGCGCCAGCGCCGCGGGCTCTCTGCTTTCTGATGATTCTGGAGCCGCCATGTCCGCCATTCCCGATGCCTCGTCCCGCCCACCCGACCTGCTGCGCACGCGTGCGTCCCGGCCGTCCGCTGACGCGGCCTGCCTGGCCACCGCAGGGGTGCTGCTCGCCGCTGCCGTGATCGCTGCGATCTGGCAGCGGCAGCCCTGGCTGCTGCTTCCCGTCGCGATCGCGGCCGTGCTGCTGGGCCTGGTGGCGCTGCGTGTGCGGCAGCAGGGCCATGCACTGCGGCAGGCAGAGACGCGATCAGCGGCGCTCGCTGCAAAGGCGGCGCGCGCGCAGGCGCGCGACAGCCTCGCGCACGCGCACGATGCCCAGGTGCGGCAGGCGCTGGATGTCTCCCGCACGGCGATGATGATTGCCGACAACGATCACGTGATCCGCTACGTCAACCAGTCGGTGGTGACGCTGCTGCGCAACCAGCAGGCCAGCCTGCGCGAGGCCTTCCCCGACTTCGACGCCGAGCGCCTGGTCGGCAGCAGCATCCACCGTTTCCATGCCAACCCGGACCGCATCCGCGGCATCCTCAACACCCTGATGGCCACTCATCATGGGCGCGTGCGGATCGGCCCGGTGCATTTCGCTCAGGTGGTCACGCCGGTATTCAATGCGCAGGGCCAGCGCCAGGGCTTCGCGGTGGAGTGGCATGACCGCACCCATGAGCTGCTGCTGGAGACGGCGGTGGCCGATATCGTCGAGGCCGCCAGCAAGGGCGACCTAGATCGTCGTCTGCAGACCACCGAGGGTGGCGCCAGCTTCCTCAATGGTCTGACCGGCGGCATCAACCACTTGCTCGACAGCGTCGGCGGCACGGTCGGCGAGATCCGCCGGGTGCTCTCGGCGCTGGCCGACGGCGATCTGGACCAGCGCATGCGGGGCGACTTCCACGGGTCGTTCCAGGCCATGCAGCGCGATGCCAATGCCACCGCCGAACAACTGACCGCCATGGTCGAGCGCATCAAACAGTGCACCGGCTCGATCTCGCTCGCCGCCAGCGAGATCGCCAGCGGCAACGATGATCTGTCCGAGCGTACCGAGCGCCAGGCCGCACATCTGGAGGAAACCGCCGCGTCGATGGAGGAACTGACTTCGACCGTCCGCCAGAATGCCGAGCATGCGCGACAGGCCAGTGCGCTCGCACACGGTGCGCATGACGTCGCCACGCGTGGCAGCCAAGTGGTGAGTCAGGTGGTGACCACCATGGACGCGATCCAGAGCGCCTCGCGCCGGATCGGCGACATCACCCGCGTGATCGACGGGATCGCCTTCCAGACCAACATCCTCGCGCTCAACGCGGCGGTGGAAGCCGCGCGTGCCGGCGAGCAGGGCCGCGGCTTCGCCGTGGTGGCCAGCGAGGTGCGCAGTCTGGCGCAGCGGTCGGCCGAGGCAGCCAAGGAGATCAAGGGCCTGATCGATGCCTCCGTGGAGCAGGTCGCGGATGGCGCGCGCCTGGTGCAGGATGCCGGGCAGACCATGGGCGAGATCGTTACCAGCGTGGCCGGCGTCAGCGGGATCATGGCCGAGATCTCCTCGGCCTCGCAGGAGCAGGCGGCCGGGATCGACCAGGTCAACCAGACCGTGGCGCAGATGGACGATGCCACCCAGCAGAATGCCGCACTGGTCGAGGAAGCCAGTGCCGCCGCGCGGTTGCTGGAAACGCAGGCGGCCGACCTGACCCAGGCGGTCGCGGTGTTCCGTCATCAGCAACAGCTGCACCGCCCGGCCGCGGTGGCCTGATCGGCGTCAGTCCAGCACGCGCTGCGGCGCTCCCTGCAGCCAGGCGGCGATGTCTTCGACCGCCTGGCCGAAGTAATCACGGTAGTTGCGCGCGGTGACATAGCCCAGGTGCGGCGTCGCCAGTACGTTGGGCAGCGTGCGTAACGGGTGCCCGGCCGGCAACGGTTCGTAGTCGAACACATCCAGCCCGGCGCCAGCGAAGCGTTTCTCCGCCAGTGCCTCGATCAACGCCTGTTGATCGATCAGGCCGGTACGTGCGGTGTTGATCAGGTAACCGTGTGCCGGCAGGCAGGCCAGGGTGGCCGCATCAACGATGCCCGCGTGCGTTCACCCAGCACCAGGTGCAGCGAGACCACATCACTGTCAGCGAACAACGCCTGCTTGGAGGCTGCCAAGTGCACGCCCGCGGCCTGTGCACGGGCGGCATCCAGGTTCGGGCTCCACGCACTGACCTGCATCCCGAAGGCCTGGCCGATCCGCGCCACGCGCTGGCCGATCTTGCCCAACCCCAGCAGTCCCAGCCGGGCATCCTGCAGGTCGCGGCCGAGCGTCTGCTGCCACGGCCCTTCGTTGCGCAGCGCGTTGGCCTCCGGTACCAGGTGCCGCACCCCCCCAGGATCAGCGCCCAGGTCAGTTCCACGGACCGTTCGGGATGGCTGTCGGTTCCGCATACGACCACACCCTGCGCCTTCGCGGCGGCGACATCGATCGCGGCCTTGCGCATGCCGCTGGTAACCAGCAAACGCAGGCGCGGGAGCGTGGCCAGCAGCCCGGCGGTGATCGGCGTGCGCTCACGCATCACCACCAGATCGCAGACAAAAAGAAAACCCCGCTGCATGAGCAGCGGGGTTTTCGGGGTAAAAACCCTGGCGATGACCTACTCTCGCATGGCTTAGGCCACACTACCATCGGCGCAGCTGCGTTTCACTTCCGAGTTCGGGATGGGATCGGGTGGTTCCACAGCGCTAATTTCACCAGGGAGACAGTTGGAGCGTCGCCATCCTAAGGAACGGATAAGGCGCCTGCCTCTCGTAAGTCTTGTGACGTAGCGTGCACTTGGGATCTATCGACATGTCATGTCGGCCAAGGCAACTTGAGGTTATATGGTCAAGCCACACGGATCATTAGTATCAGTTAGCTCAATACATTGCTGTACTTACACACCTGACCTATCAACCACATAGTCTATATGGTTCCTTCAGGGGGCTTGTGCCCCGGGAGATCTCATCTTGAGGCGCGCTTCCCGCTTAGATGCTTTCAGCGGTTATCGCTTCCGAACATAGCTACCCGGCAATGCCACTGGCGTGACAACCGGAACACCAGAGGTTCGTCCACTCCGGTCCTCTCGTACTAGGAGCAGCCCCTCTCAAATCTCCAACGCCCATGGCAGATAGGGACCGAACTGTCTCACGACGTTCTGAACCCAGCTCGCGTACCACTTTAAATGGCGAACAGCCATACCCTTGGGACCGACTACAGCCCCAGGATGTGATGAGCCGACATCGAGGTGCCAAACACCGCCGTCGATATGAACTCTTGGGCGGTATCAGCCTGTTATCCCCGGAGTACCTTTTATCCGTTGAGCGATGGCCCTTCCATACAGAACCACCGGATCACTAAGTCCTAGTTTCCTACCTGCTTGATCCGTCGATCTTGCAGTCAAGCACGCTTATGCCTTTGCACACAGTGCGCGATGTCCGACCGCGCTGAGCGTACCTTCGAGCTCCTCCGTTACTCTTTAGGAGGAGACCGCCCCAGTCAAACTACCCACCATACACGGTCCCCGATCCAGATTATGGACCTAGGTTAGAACGTCAAGCACGACAGGGTGGTATTTCAAGGATGGCTCCACCACAGCTAGCGCCATGGTTTCATAGCCTCCCACCTATCCTACACAGACGAACTCAACGTTCAGTGTAAAGCTATAGTAAAGGTTCACGGGGTCTTTCCGTCTTGCCACGGGAACGCTGCATCTTCACAGCGATTTCAATTTCACTGAGTCTCGGGTGGAGACAGCGCCGCTGTCGTTACGCCATTCGTGCAGGTCGGAACTTACCCGACAAGGAATTTCGCTACCTTAGGACCGTTATAGTTACGGCCGCCGTTTACTGGGGCTTCGATCAAGAGCTTCGCCTTGCGGCTGACCCCATCAATTAACCTTCCAGCACCGGGCAGGCGTCACACCCTATACGTCCACTTTCGTGTTTGCAGAGTGCTGTGTTTTTGATAAACAGTCGCAGCGGCCTGGTTACTGCGGCCCTCTTCAGCTATAGCTCGCATGAGCCACCAAAAAGGGCGCACCTTCTCCCGAAGTTACGGTGCCATGTTGCCTAGTTCCTTCACCCGAGTTCTCTCAAGCGCCTGAGAATTCTCATCCTACCCACCTGTGTCGGTTTACGGTACGGTCTGCGTAAGCTGAAGCTTAGGAGCTTTTCCTGGAAGCGTGGTATCAGTGACTTCGCCTTAAAGGCTCGTCTCGGTGCTCGGTCTTAAAGGATCCCGGATTTGCCAAAGATCCAAACCTACCGCCTTTCCCCCGGACAACCAACGCCGGGTACACCTAACCTTCTCCGTCCCTCCATCGCACTTACGCGAGGTGCAGGAATATTAACCTGCTTCCCATCGACTACGACTTTCGTCCTCGCCTTAGGGGCCGACTCACCCTGCGCCGATTAACGTTGCGCAAGGAAACCTTGGGCTTTCGGCGTGCGGGTTTTTCACCCGCATTATCGTTACTCATGTCAGCATTCGCACTTCCGATACCTCCAGCAGACTTCTCAATCCACCTTCAACGGCTTACGGAACGCTCCTCTACCGCGTACATATAAATATGCACACCCCAAGCTTCGGTTCACTGCTTAGCCCCGTTAAATCTTCCCCGCAGACCGACTCGACCAGTGAGCTATTACGCTTTCTTTAAAGGGTGGCTGCTTCTAAGCCAACCTCCTGGCTGTCTGTGCCTTTCCACATGGTTTTCCACTTAGCAGTGAATTTGGGACCTTAGCTGTGGGTCTGGGTTGTTTCCCTTTTCACGACGGACGTTAGCACCCGCCGTGTGTCTCCCATACAGTCCGTCTCGGTATTCGGAGTTTGCAATGGTTTGGTAAGTCGCGATGACCCCCTAGCCATAACAGTGCTCTACCCCCGAGAGGATACATATGAGGCGCTACCTAAATAGCTTTCGAGGAGAACCAGCTATCTCCGGGTTCGATTAGCTTTTCACTCCTAATCACAGCTCATCCCCGTCTTTTGCAACAGACGTGGGTTCGGGCCTCCAGTACCTGTTACGGCACCTTCACCCTGGCCATGACTAGATCACCCGGTTTCGGGTCTACTGCCCGCGACTATGCGCCCTTATCAGACTCGGTTTCCCTTCGCCTCCCCTATACGGTTAAGCTTGCCACGAACAGTAAGTCGCTGACCCATTATACAAAAGGTACGCAGTCACTCTTTCGAGCTCCTACTGCTTGTACGCACACGGTTTCAGGATCTATTTCACTCCCCTCTCCGGGGTTCTTTTCGCCTTTCCCTCACGGTACTGGTTCACTATCGGTCGGTCAGTAGTATTTAGCCTTGGAGGATGGTCCCCCCATGTTCAGACAGGGTTTCACGTGCCCCGCCCTACTCGTCTTCACTGGAGTGGCCCTTTTAAATACAGGGCTATCACCTTCTATGGCCAGCCGTTCCAGGCTGTTTTTCTAGAACCATTCCAGCTTAAGGGCTAGTCCCCGTTCGCTCGTCGCTACTCAGGGAATCTCGGTTGATTTCTTTTCCTCTGGTTACTTAGATATTTCAGTTCACCAGGTTCGCTTCCAGCAGCTATGTATTCACTGCAGGATACCCGCAAGCGGGTGGGTTTCCCCATTCGGACATTACCGGATCAAAGCTTGTTGCCAGCTCCCCGATACTTTTCGCAGGCTGCCACGTCCTTCATCGCCTCTGACCGCCAAGGCATCCACCGTGTGCGCTTATTCGCTTGACCATATAACCGCAAGTTGCCTTGGGTTATATATATGACCTGGGGGTACAAAGCCCAGATACGAAATATAACGACTCAATTAATAAGAAGACATTTAAGTCTTCCGCCTTAGCCTCACGACACGTCTAAGATAGAATCTCAAAACGCTCGCTACGTCACAAGTTTTAAAAGAACACGTACCAGCCACAATGCTGATGCGTAATAAATTCTTTGTATGCGCTAGTCATTCAGAGTGGTGGGTCTGGGTAGACTCGAACTACCGACCTCACCCTTATCAGGGGTGCGCTCTAACCACCTGAGCTACAGACCCAATGTCCGTTCAGCTCATTGCTACCGCGTCGATAAACTCGCGGCGTGTGGTGGAGCCTGTCGGGATCGAACCGACGACCCCCTGCTTGCAAAGCAGGTGCTCTCCCAGCTGAGCTAAGGCCCCATATACGGGACTATCCACACCGGCCAGGCCGATGTGAAACTCTGAATGCAGGTTACTTGTGAAGACGCCCGACAGGACGATGCTGTCTTTGCTCAAAAGGAGGTGATCCAGCCGCACCTTCCGATACGGCTACCTTGTTACGACTTCACCCCAGTCATCGGCCACACCGTGGCAAGCGCCCTCCCGAAGGTTAAGCTACCTGCTTCTGGTGCAACAAACTCCCATGGTGTGACGGGCGGTGTGTACAAGGCCCGGGAACGTATTCACCGCAGCAATGCTGATCTGCGATTACTAGCGATTCCGACTTCATGGAGTCGAGTTGCAGACTCCAATCCGGACTGAGATAGGGTTTCTGGGATTGGCTTGCCCTCGCGGGTTTGCAGCCCTCTGTCCCTACCATTGTAGTACGTGTGTAGCCCTGGTCGTAAGGGCCATGATGACTTGACGTCATCCCCACCTTCCTCCGGTTTGTCACCGGCGGTCTCCTTAGAGTTCCCACCATTACGTGCTGGCAACTAAGGACAAGGGTTGCGCTCGTTGCGGGACTTAACCCAACATCTCACGACACGAGCTGACGACAGCCATGCAGCACCTGTGTTCGAGTTCCCGAAGGCACCAATCCATCTCTGGAAAGTTCTCGACATGTCAAGACCAGGTAAGGTTCTTCGCGTTGCATCGAATTAAACCACATACTCCACCGCTTGTGCGGGCCCCCGTCAATTCCTTTGAGTTTCAGTCTTGCGACCGTACTCCCCAGGCGGCGAACTTAACGCGTTAGCTTCGATACTGCGTGCCAAATTGCACCCAACATCCAGTTCGCATCGTTTAGGGCGTGGACTACCAGGGTATCTAATCCTGTTTGCTCCCCACGCTTTCGTGCCTCAGTGTCAGTGTTGGTCCAGGTAGCTGCCTTCGCCATGGATGTTCCTCCCGATCTCTACGCATTTCACTGCTACACCGGGAATTCCACTACCCTCTACCACACTCTAGTTGCCCAGTATCCACTGCAATTCCCAGGTTGAGCCCAGGGCTTTCACAACAGACTTAAACAACCACCTACGCACGCTTTACGCCCAGTAATTCCGAGTAACGCTTGCACCCTTCGTATTACCGCGGCTGCTGGCACGAAGTTAGCCGGTGCTTATTCTTTGGGTACCGTCAGAACAACCGAGTATTAATCGATTGCTTTTCTTTCCCAACAAAAGGGCTTTACAACCCGAAGGCCTTCTTCACCCACGCGGTATGGCTGGATCAGGCTTGCGCCCATTGTCCAATATTCCCCACTGCTGCCTCCCGTAGGAGTCTGGACCGTGTCTCAGTTCCAGTGTGGCTGATCATCCTCTCAGACCAGCTACGGATCGTCGCCTTGGTGGGCCTTTACCCCGCCAACTAGCTAATCCGACATCGGCTCATCTATCCGCGCAAGGCCCGAAGGTCCCCTGCTTTCACCCGAAGGTCGTATGCGGTATTAGCGTAAGTTTCCCTACGTTATCCCCCACGAAAAGGTAGATTCCGATGTATTCCTCACCCGTCCGCCACTCGCCACCCGTAAGAGCAAGCTCTTACTGTGCTGCCGTTCGACTTGCATGTGTTAGGCCTACCGCCAGCGTTCACTCTGAGCCAGGATCAAACTCTTCACTTAAAAACGCATAGTCCGAAGACTAAAAATTTAAAGCTGCAGATGCTTGACCGCTGGCAACGTTTCGCTTGCTTTAAAACAATTGATATGTTGCTTGATCAAACGTCTGCAAGATGGACAATCATCCTTCCTGCAGGCGCCTTCACAAGATACCTGCGCATACTGTCAAAGAACTTTGGAGTCGGCCTCAGCGCCTTCCTCCGTGTGCCCCGACGTTTCCGTCGTTGCGAGCCGCCCATTATAGCCGGCTTATCTGCTTCGTCAACACCTTTTTTCAAGGCCGTTTCACCGAAGTGAAACGTTGTTGCCGATGCCGCTTCGTCGTTCGCCTCAGAGGCTTTCGTCGTTGCGAGCCGCCTATTATGTCAGGCTTTTCGAATCTGTCAACAACTTATTTGATGAACTTGAAGTTCGTCTCGAAGTTGTCGGTGTAAGTGCATGAAAAACCATGTGCTTACATAAAAAGGAAAACCCCGCTGCATGAGCAGCGGGGTTTTCGGGGTAAAAACCCTGGCGATGACCTACTCTCGCATGGCTTAGGCCACACTACCATCGGCGCAGCTGCGTTTCACTTCCGAGTTCGGGATGGGATCGGGTGGTTCCACAGCGCTAATTTCACCAGGGAGACAGTTGGAGCGTCGCCATCCTAAGGAACGGATAAGGCGCCTGCCTCTCGTAAGTCTTGTGACGTAGCGTGCACTTGGGATCTATCGACATGTCATGTCGGCCAAGGCAACTTGAGGTTATATGGTCAAGCCACACGGATCATTAGTATCAGTTAGCTCAATACATTGCTGTACTTACACACCTGACCTATCAACCACATAGTCTATATGGTTCCTTCAGGGGGCTTGTGCCCCGGGAGATCTCATCTTGAGGCGCGCTTCCCGCTTAGATGCTTTCAGCGGTTATCGCTTCCGAACATAGCTACCCGGCAATGCCACTGGCGTGACAACCGGAACACCAGAGGTTCGTCCACTCCGGTCCTCTCGTACTAGGAGCAGCCCCTCTCAAATCTCCAACGCCCATGGCAGATAGGGACCGAACTGTCTCACGACGTTCTGAACCCAGCTCGCGTACCACTTTAAATGGCGAACAGCCATACCCTTGGGACCGACTACAGCCCCAGGATGTGATGAGCCGACATCGAGGTGCCAAACACCGCCGTCGATATGAACTCTTGGGCGGTATCAGCCTGTTATCCCCGGAGTACCTTTTATCCGTTGAGCGATGGCCCTTCCATACAGAACCACCGGATCACTAAGTCCTAGTTTCCTACCTGCTTGATCCGTCGATCTTGCAGTCAAGCACGCTTATGCCTTTGCACACAGTGCGCGATGTCCGACCGCGCTGAGCGTACCTTCGAGCTCCTCCGTTACTCTTTAGGAGGAGACCGCCCCAGTCAAACTACCCACCATACACGGTCCCCGATCCAGATTATGGACCTAGGTTAGAACGTCAAGCACGACAGGGTGGTATTTCAAGGATGGCTCCACCACAGCTAGCGCCATGGTTTCATAGCCTCCCACCTATCCTACACAGACGAACTCAACGTTCAGTGTAAAGCTATAGTAAAGGTTCACGGGGTCTTTCCGTCTTGCCACGGGAACGCTGCATCTTCACAGCGATTTCAATTTCACTGAGTCTCGGGTGGAGACAGCGCCGCTGTCGTTACGCCATTCGTGCAGGTCGGAACTTACCCGACAAGGAATTTCGCTACCTTAGGACCGTTATAGTTACGGCCGCCGTTTACTGGGGCTTCGATCAAGAGCTTCGCCTTGCGGCTGACCCCATCAATTAACCTTCCAGCACCGGGCAGGCGTCACACCCTATACGTCCACTTTCGTGTTTGCAGAGTGCTGTGTTTTTGATAAACAGTCGCAGCGGCCTGGTTACTGCGGCCCTCTTCAGCTATAGCTCGCATGAGCCACCAAAAAGGGCGCACCTTCTCCCGAAGTTACGGTGCCATGTTGCCTAGTTCCTTCACCCGAGTTCTCTCAAGCGCCTGAGAATTCTCATCCTACCCACCTGTGTCGGTTTACGGTACGGTCTGCGTAAGCTGAAGCTTAGGAGCTTTTCCTGGAAGCGTGGTATCAGTGACTTCGCCTTAAAGGCTCGTCTCGGTG